>NZ_NSKE01000009.1 GCF_002287075.1 Fodinibius salipaludis | reverse complement strand
AGCCTTCGCTCCGATGCTCAAAAGCTTCATTGAGTCGGCCCTTCAGGCCGAGATGGAAGCTCATTTGGACGACGAGCAGCGCAAAGGTGGCAACAAACGCAACGGCAAAGGCCGCAAAACGATTAAAAGTTCAGCGGGGGCTTTCGAGATCGACACCCCACAGGATCGTCAAAGCAACTTTGATCCGCAGCTAATCAAAAAGCGGGAGACCGTGTTGGCCGACAGCCTCTCTGGCAAGATTATCGGCCTCTACGGGCTGGGCATGAGCTTCCGGGACATCAGCGCCCATATCTCCGAGATGTATGACACCGAGCTTTCCCACACCGTACTCTCTCAGATTACCGATCGGATTATTCCCGAGGTTAAAGCCTGGCAGTCTCGTCCGTTGGAAGAAGTCTACTGTATTGTCTGGCTGGATGCCATGCATTACAAAGTGCGTGACGAAGGCCGGGTGACCCACAAAGCCCTCTACAATATTCTGGGCATCAACCGCGATGGCTACAAGCAGGTGCTGGGATGCTACGTCTCGGAGAGTGAGGGAGCTAACTTCTGGCTGCAGGTGCTCTCCGACATGCAGAACCGAGGACTCCAGGACATCCTGATTGCCTGCACGGACAACTTGACCGGCTTCAAAGAAGCCATTGAGAGTGTGTATCCAAAAGCCGATGTGCAGTCTTGTATTGCCGGCAGATCCGCAACTCCCTGAAGTATGTCGCCAGCAAGGACCAAAAGGAGTTTATGCGGGACCTGAAGCGGGTATACCGAGCCAATACCAAAGATTTAGCTGAGCTGGCACTCGAGGAGTTAGCTGACAAATGGGAGTCCAAATACCCGATCGTAATCGCCTCTTGGCGGGACAACTGGGAGAAGCTAACAACCTATTTCCAGTATACCCAGCCGATTCGTAAGCTCATATATACGACTAATGCGGTGGAAGGCTATCACCGGCAACTGCGAAAGGTCACCAAGACCAAAGGCGCGTTCACCAGTGATATGGCTCTGCTAAAACTGGTCTATTTAGCCACTAAAAACATTGAAAAGAAATGGACATCGCCCTTGCAAAACTGGGCCTTAACTGTTCAGCAGCTGGCTATTCGATATGGCGATCGGCTGCCGTTGGACTTAACCCGTAACCACGAAAAATAAACAAACCAGACAGAGTTTAGTTTACACACCCGTCTTGCTCGGTACGAGTACTTCTTTGTTTTTACCATAGCCCTAGTTTTAGCAAAGATCTTTCGGACCGGGGTTTTATTTTATATATGTCACAGTACTGAAGTTTGTTAAAGATTTTTTGATTGACCTTAATTTACTTTAACGTGGCCAAATTGGAAGCAGAACAGTGTAAATTTTAACTAATTTCAAAAAATTACTGATCAATCAGGTAAGCCAATAAAGTTTTACCTTTACATATTACGTCGCATAATAAGTCCCGATAACCAAAGATCTATCTGCTGATACTGCAGGGTAAAGTACGATTGTGATCGCCTGAGAATGTAGTGATTAAAAGGAAAGAACTCGTTTTTGTTTCGGGGTTCAAAGAAGTAAAAATTTCGGGTCGGATCAGATCGGTTGTATGAGTAAGACCAGTACATTTCGTCTAACCGTTCATCAACATACCAGGGCGGCCCCATGAGAATATACATCATACCGGGATCTGTTTTCCATCCCTCCTTAAAGTTTGAAAACTGTTTATTGGCCTCTTCTACTCGATTGTAAAACTTTTTAATCACACTTCGACCTTGACCTTTATTCCCAATATTTTTCAACCAAAACCGATCCACAGCCTGCTTTAGCGAATCAGTATTGGTTATGGCCATAAGCTTTTCATACTCTTTTTCTTTCATCAGATAAATCAGAGGTTGAGCCAGCTCTCGTGCTGTTTGTATGGAGGGATAGTTTTTACTTTTGACCGCAAAATCTCGGGCTTTATAGGCCTCTCCAGATTCTTCAGATGAAATATTGGTCTGTACCTCAAACCGATAGTTGCCACGCGGTTGATCCCCAAAAGTGAATTCAATAAGTACATTTCCCGGTTCTATTAATTTACGTTGGGTAGATTGGATAACTTCTTCTTCGTCATAATCAATGCCTTTGTACTGGATGCTCGATGCACTATAATTATTATAGTGCATCGGTCGGGCGTAAGTGGTATCTGATTCGAAGCGGAGCAGTTGTGAATCTATTGTTAGTGGTTCACTGGAGTTATTATTAGTAACCTGGAATATAAATTTCAATGAATCCACGCGTCCGGGTACGTCATAGGTGGTAATGGGCGACCAGGATGGATCTTCGGAACTCATGTTTTTCCCTTCCATCCGAATATTCGTGAGGTTAGAAACATTATTTTCGGGATTTGGGAGGTAGGTTTCAGTGGAGTGCGTAATCTGTTTATCCGAGCTCTGATCAGTGAGCGTGAAATTGATGGTGTATCGTCCCGGTGCTACCTCAATTTCCCGCTGAAAGGTGTGAATCTGCTGACTGTAAACGATATTGGGATCTTCTCTTTCGATGTCAATTTCATACTGTTCAGATCCAACCACATTATCAGGGTTCGTTTGATTGATAATCTGAACATTAATAGTAACGTTAGAAATGTACTTGTCACCCTCTTTATTATAGATTAGACTTCCCAGTACAATATCGGCAGCAATATCGATTTTTGGATTTCCTTGATCGTCAATTAATCCTATGGCGGTAAAACGCCCCTCCGGATACCCGTCTATAAAATTGTAGCTTGAGCCGCGCTCAATATCGGGATTCATCGATTTGGCACAACCCATCAACCCGATACCCAGAATTAAAACGTACTGAAGGATCCACTTTTTGTTTAAATGTGTGCTCATAAAATCCACCTGAAAAGTTTTAGTATAACTTCCTATTGAATCCTAATTTTTAATATACCAATTGCTTAAAACTTTTAAAGTATTAGTTCTGTTTTTTTAAAGAGTTGCCTATATCCGATAACGTTTATAGTTATAATTTCATACATTAATATGTTTTTCTATAAAACTATTTTATACGGCAAAACATTTCTCAGCGTATTTAGAAAGGTAATTTTTACAGTAAAGGAATAGAATTAAATGAGTATTAGCGAACGACGAACAAAGATTGTCTGTACCCTCGGTCCCAGCAGTAATACCGAAGAAAAGATTGATAAGCTGGTGAGAAATGGAATGAATATCGCGCGGATTAACTTTTCTCACGGCACGCACGAAGATAATGGCAAGGTTATTCAAAATGTAAGAAAGGTGGCTGATCGTTACGGAGTCAGCCTTCCAATTTTAGCGGACCTGCAGGGCCCGAAAATCCGTATCGGAAACATGAAAGAGGGTGGGCAGGAAGTAGAGGCCGGAGACTATGTTACGCTGACAACCGAAGATATTGAAGGTACCTCTGAGACAATACCTGTTGATTATAAGGGATTGGTTGATGATGCCGTGGAAGGGAATAGGCTGCTGATTGATGATGGGCTTCTTGAGCTGAAGGTGATCAAAAAAAATGAATCCACGTTGGTGGCTCAGGTCGTTGTCGGCGGATTGTTAAAATCACGCAAGGGACTAAACCTACCGGATGTTGATTTGTCGATGGCCTCACTTACCGAAAAGGATATCAAAGATCTGGAATATGCTCTTTCGCAGGATGTGGATTATGTCGCTATGTCCTTTGTTCGTTCTGCGGATGATATTCAGGAGGTTATTTCGAGGGTTCGAGCCGAAGGTTCCAACGCCGGTATTGTTGCGAAGATCGAGAAACCCGAGGCGATAACAGTAATTGATGATATCATTGAGGAGTCGAGCGGTATTATGGTTGCTCGCGGTGATCTTGGGATAGAAATTGCCAGTGAAAGAGTGCCCATGGTGCAGAAAAATATTATTGATAAATGTCGTCAGGCGGGGAAACCGGTCATTACGGCTACACAGATGCTCGACTCGATGATCGAAAACCCCCGGCCTACCCGTGCCGAAAGTTCAGATGTAGCGAATGCGGTACTCGATGGAACCGATGCAGTAATGCTGTCCGGAGAAACGGCTGCGGGAAATTATCCGGTGGAATCTGTGAGAACAATGGACAAAATTTGCGGGTTGGTTGAAAAGAATGCCGACCATATCTATAACAGCCTGGAGTATCGCAAACCGGAGTGGAAAGAGAAACAGGTGATCGAATCGTTGGCGTATTCATGCGTAATGTTAGCTGAAAATGTGGATGCGAAGGTTATCAGCACCATTACGCATTCTGGTAGTACTGCCCGGCGTATTGCAAAATTTAGGCCGCGAGTTCCTATTGTAGCATTTACCGAGAGCGATGAAGTGCGCCAGCAGTTGGGAATGGTTTGGGGGGTACAACCTATAAAGATCGATGAGATATTTGATACCGACAAGAGTGTGAAATTGATGGAGGAACATCTCAAGAATCATGGGTTGGTGAATAAAGATGATCGTGCGATCATTGCCACGGGAATGCCAATCGCAAAGAAAGGTCGTACGAATATGATTAAGGTGAGTACGATTGAATAACAGAAAATTAATGATCGAATATTGAGGAAGTTTCTTCTCATACTGTTGACAGGCATATTTTTAGTGGGATGTGGGAGTTCCCTAAAAAGTTCTTGGAATAATTTTACGGCTTACTACAATACTTTTTATAACGCTCATGAAAACTTTAAAGCGGGATTAAAAAAAGTCAATAATCAGCCTGTTACTATCGATCCATCCAGTCCGGTTCGTGTTCACCGTGGTCCCAATAAAGCCGGGTATAATGATTTTGAAAATGCGATCAATAAAGGGGCTCAGGTATTGAGAGAATTCCCCGACTCGAAGTGGATTGATGACGCTATTTTTCTTATTGGTAAGTCATATTATTATCGGCAGGAATTCTATCCGGCACTACAAAAATTTGAGGAGCTTATGGATGCCGGTAGCTCTCCCAAAATGATTTCGTTTGCTGTTATCTGGAAAGGAAGAACGCAGCTTGATTTGAAACAGTATAGATCGGGAATAAGTTACTTGGAATCCGAGCTTGAACAGTATCCCGCCAAGTGGCCTCAGAAATACAGGGGAGAGATACAAGCGATGGCGGGTCAGCACCACGCGATGTTAGAAAACTGGGAGGAATCGTCTGACTATTTATTTGATGCAACCTCAAATATCCGGGATAAAACGCTGCTTGGGCGAACGTATTTTTTGCTTGGACAAGTGTTGGAGCAGAAAGAGCGATACGGGGAGGCCTATAATGCTTTTGGGGAGGTACAAAATAATTTCCCTGATTTTGAGTATCTCTACTGGTCCCAGTTCAAACAGGCCGATATCGCCAGAGAGGAGAAGCAATTTGATTTAGCTCTTGATATCTTTCAAAGGCTGAGAAACGATGATAAAAACCTTGACCGTCGGGGGCGACTTTTATTTGAGATTGCTAAGACACATGAGATGAGGGGAGAACCCAAACAGGCTGAAAAGCTGTTTAAAAACCTTTTGTATGGTACTGAAAGCCAGTCACAACCACGCGAGTTACAAGCTGATATTTACTTTCGGTTGGGCAAAATTTACAGCGATCAATATGATCAGTATCAGGTTGCAGCTGCTTATTTTGATTCTTCCTCTACGATTAAAAGTTCTTCTCGATCCGATACGAATGAAGACAATCCGGAAGAATTAGCAGAGACATATGGCGAATATACCGAACTGCAAAAGTCGATAACACGAGCGGATAGTTTGTTGAAGCTGGGTTCCCTCACGAAACAGGAGTTGGATTCAGCTTTGACTGCGATACGAATCCAAAAAAAACGGGAACTGGAAGAAGCTGAAGGAGGGGAGTCAACAGTTATTGCCAACGCTGAAATGACAGGAGAAGAGAGCATGGGCACTCCCGAGATTCCCACCAGGTACGGTTACCTAAACTACAAAAATGCGGAGTTGGTAGATCAATATAAAACACAGTTCAGGTTGCGTTGGGGGGATCGTCCGCTTGTTGACAACTGGCGGAGAGCAGAAGTTATCAGAGGGGCGGAACGCCAAGAGGATTTTGAGACAGCCCGGGACCAATTACAAAAAGGGGCAGATAACTCAGAGTCGGTTGTAGCAACGAACCTTGAGAACATACCTCGAACGGATGAGCAAAAGAATCAGCTTTTAATTGAAAAGGCCAATGCACAATATAATTTGGGTAATCTGTTATTCCTGAATCTGAATATGCCCGATAGTGCACGCCATTATTTTCATAAAGTTCTCAAAAATGATATTGCCGAAGAACTGCATCCGCCGGCGATGTATTCCCTGTTTGAGATCTTTTCTACCGAAAATAATCCTGATAGTCTTCAATATTGGGGAAAAACGATTAGAAAAACATATCCTGGAACAAAATATGCCCAGAGGGTAGATGTCAGGCTGGGAGGTACTTTTGAGCAGGATACAACAACAAATTTATTAGACCAGTATTATCATAATTTGGAGGATACGACCTCCCAGAAACCGTTGAAATTGAGAAAATTAGCACTGAATAATCGCTCCTCTGAGCTGGCTCCACATATATTTTATCAGTCGATTGAAGCTTACATAAAACAGGCTAAAAATGGCAGCGGATTTGTTGACTCTACCTACAAACGTTCTTTATCGGATGATTTGAGTGATTCGGCAAGGGTTGATTCGGTTACAATATCAGCCGCCTCAGAACAACAGCTGCAATTTTCGGGTGCTGCCTGGGACAGTGTGCGATTTGCCATCCATCAGTTTGATACTACGTTCCCCAATGCCGAACAACAGCAGAGAGTGAATAAGTTAAAGAAGGTGTTAGAGGAGCACCGGTCAGCATCACAAGAAAAAACGACCTGCAAAGATTTGGGGATCTCGCTGAGTGTAGAGCCCGGCATGGCATCGTTTTTATCGCAGGTTACTTATCCTGAAAAGTTAGAGGGAACTTCGTTGTCGGGGAAGATGATCTATTCATTTACAGTGACAAAGCAGGGAGAAGTCAAATCCTATGAGTTAATTTCACAAAAAACTTCGCTGGGTATCGAAGAGGCTTTTGAAGAAGCCTTTGAGCAACACCTGCAGTTTGCTCCGTTGGAGGCAGATGAGGCACCCGACGAAATCACATGCCGGGTATCTTTTCCCATTCAGCGTTAGTCGAATGCTTTAACCAGCTGATGGATGGATTTGATATTCAGCTCATCTAACTCGTGTAACAGCTGACGGTTGATTGACTTGACCAGTCCGGGTCCTTTGTAAATAAGGCCGGTATATACCTGTAGTAAATCTGCTCCGGCTAATATCATCTTTAGGGCCGTACTGAAATTATCAATACCGCCAACGCCAATAATTGGCTTTTGTCCTTTGGTTGCTTCGCTGATCCATTCAACAATTTGAACACTTTTGTTGGCGATAGGCTTTCCGCTGAGACCGCCGCGACCAATATTGTCAAGCTTTGCTTTACTTGTTTGTAAGCCTTCACGCGACGAGGAAGTGTTGCACGCGACATATCCGTGGATGCGATGGTCTTCACATATTTCTAAGAGCTGTAACAGCTGATCTTTGGTAAGATCAGAAGAAAATTTTACGGTTGTGGGTACGAGGCGAGCATCATCACGTATTTTTAGGGCTGACAGCAGCTCATCCAAAGCCGAGGGGTCTTCAAAAGTCTTGCCTTCTGCGGTATTGGGACACGAAATATTGACCGTAATATAGTCGGCTACTTTTTTGGCCTCGTTGAAGCTTTGTACATAGTCCTGAATGGCTGCATCGCCCATGATTTTGGGATCATGTGTTTTGGCAATATTAACGCCCAGTGGTATGGACAGCTCTTTATTTTTCAGGCGTTTTATGACCGTTTGAGCCCCGTCATTATTCAATCCCATCCTGTTGATAATTGCCCGGTCCTTGGGCAGACGAAAGGATCGGGGCTTGGGATTTCCGGTATTGGGATTGGCGGTAATGCTGCCAATTTCTACAAAGCCGAAGCCCAAGGCTTCCATAATTTCAGGAATTTCTCCATTTTTATCGAAACCTGCGGCAAGTCCAATAGGATTTCTAAAGGTTAATCCCCATATTTGTTGACTTAATTTTGCAGATTGATAATTGTAGATACTCTTTGCCAGGGCTTTTAACATTCCACTATCCGATGCTGTCTCAGCAAAACGGTGAATGGTAGAATGGGCTTGCTCAGCGTCAAGCTTGAATAAAAGTGATTTCACCAACGAATTATAAATCATAATATAGAACTGTCCCTATTTCGCCTCGGCAAAGTAAAGAGCTTTTTTCTAAGAACGAAATTAAAACGATTAATTAAAGCGTAATGCGTTTTACTTCTTCCAAATCCGTTCAGGAGTATCTCGAAAGCATACCTAAATTTCAATCCCGGGGATCTTCTGCTGCGAAATTTGATTTATCCCGTTTTAGAAACTTTTGTGATGTCATTGGTAATCCACACAAAGAATTTGATTCTATCCATGTGGGAGGCACGAATGGAAAGGGGAGCACATGCAATATATTGGCTTCTGTATTGCAGGAGGGAGGCTATAAGGTAGGAGTGTATACCTCACCGCATATTATTACGTTTAACGAGCGTTTTCGGGTTAATGATGATGTTATTTCAGATGAGGATCTTCTGGTGTTTTTCAATACGTATGTTGATAACATTGAAGAGTATACATTAACCTATTTTGAGATAAGTACAGCCATTGCCTTTTGGTGGTTTGCACGTTCGAAAGTAGATGTAGCTTGTATTGAAGTGGGACTCGGCGGGCGGTTAGATGCTACTAACATCATCGATCCTATGGTAAGTGTGATAACCAGCATTTCGCTGGATCATACCGATATCCTTGGAGACAGTATTACTGATATCACCCGAGAAAAGGCGGGTATTATAAAAGAAGGCCGTCCTGTAATAATAGGAGATCTGCCTAAGAAAGCACGACACGAAATTGTTAAGATCGCCGAACAGAAAGAGTGCCCGTTATTTACAATTGATGATTTAAATCCGAAATGTCTTAATCCCGGCCGTTACGGTTTAGCGGTTAATGATACAATAATGGATATTTCAAGCAATTTAATTTCGCCCATACAGGCAAAAAATATTGCGATTGTATGGAAAATTTGTTCGATAATTAAAGAAAAGTATATAATCACAGAAGACTACTTTACCAGTGGCCTGAGGCGTGTTAATGCCGGCTTTGGAAGGTTTGAACGACTTATTGATGGTCAGCAGTGGTATTTCGACGGGGGGCATAACCAAGAGGCCGTAAAGGCTTTAAAAAAATCAGTTAACACAGTGGGGAATATTGAAAATGCTACGTTGGTACTCTCACTGATGAGAGATAAAATTCGAAAGGAAGTGATGACAGAATTTTTAGAATTCAAAAATATCTATTATTATCCGTTAAGCCTTGAACGGGCAGCAACTTTTGACGATATTAAGCAGTGGTTGCCTAAGGCAATTCCCTTTCCTGCTTCTGATGAAAATCGAAAAGAATTGATGCAAGACGATTTTGATTCGGAATTAGTAATTTTTTCAGGAAGTTTTTACTTTTATGAAACAGTTCGGGACTGGGTTTCAACTTTTGCTTTAAACCAATAATTCATATCTACCTGAATTTGCTCCCTTTTTACAGCGTAGATCTATTCTCTACAGCTTCTGACAAAAGATTATAGGATCATTTTATTCATCGTAACCCATTTTCATATTTAAATAGATAGAAGAAGATTATGTCGGATTACCAAACCGATGGAGTTTCTCTTGAAGAAATAGATACTCTTCAGGAAAAAACAGTTAAGGAACTTCGTTATTTAGCCCGCGAACAGGGATTAAGTTCGGTTTCAGACTTGCGAAAGCAAGAATTGATCAATCGTATTACACAATCAGTACGTGATAAAGCGAGAGCTCGGGGAGAGTTGGATACGGATTCCAATGATCAACCGTCTAATAATAACAATAGCCGAAATAATTCCGGGCATTCTGACAATAATCGGGGCAAGAAAAAGAAGAAAAAAAGTGTCCACGATATCTTGCCGGAATCGGATGCACCAACACTTGATGAGCGGTTGGCTGAAATTCAGCCGAAGTTGGGGCCATATCTGATACAGGAGGGGACGCTCGAAATCTTGCCCGATGGGTATGGGTTTCTACGTTCGGTGAATTATAATTACAAGGCCAGTCCCGATGATATTTATGTATCACCTTCCCAGATAAAGCGTTTTCGACTTCGGCAAGGGGATTGTGTGATTGGAATTATCCGTCCGCCAAAAGTAGGAGAGCGATATTTTGCCCTTCTGCGTGTGGATGGGGTAAATGGAAAAATTCCTCATGACATGGATAATCGTGAGGATTTTGAAGACCTTATGCCGATTTATCCCGAAGAACGCTTCAAGCTGGAGCATAGCCCGTCAGAATATACTACACGATCTTTGGATCTGTTTGCACCGATGGGGAAGGGACAGCGTGGCCTCATTGTAGCACAACCAAAAACGGGTAAAACGACTATACTGCGTAATATCGCAAATGCTGTCAATAAGAATAATCCTGAGACAAAGATTATTATCCTGCTCATTGACGAGCGTCCGGAGGAAGTAACCGAAATGGAGCGGAGCGTAGAAAATGCAGAAGTGGTAGCATCCACCTTTGATGAAAAACCGGAAAATCATATCGGCCTTTCCGAGATCGTTTTTGAAAAAAGTAAGCGCCTTGTAGAAAGTGGCCACGATGTATTAGTTCTAATGGACTCTATCACGAGATTGGCGCGTGCATATAACATTTGTCAGCCGTCGTCGGGGCGAACAATGTCCGGTGGTATAGATTCAGAAGCACTAAAAGCGCCACGCCAGCTGTTTAGCTCGGCTCGTAATATTGAAAATGGTGGTAGCCTTTCCATTCTTGCTACAGCGCTGGTTCAGACCGGTTCTCGCATGGACGATCTTATCTTTGAGGAGTTTAAAGGTACTGGTAACATGGAGATTGTGCTCGACCGTAATCTTTCTGAGCGCAGAATTTATCCGGCAATGGATATCTTTAAGAGTGGAACACGGCGCGAAGAGCTCATCGTACCGGAAGCGGAGCATGAGAAAGTAGTGCTCCTGCGTCGTTACCTGAACCGCATGAATAGCTTTGAAGCGATGGAATTTGTCCTTGATAAGATGAAGGGAACCGAAGACAACGAAGAATTCTTGCTTTCCATGAACAAATAGCAATCCCTATAAGGGAAGCTGTTTAGCCAATACATATTTTTTATCCTCATCTTTGAACAGATGACCTGCTTGTCCATTCCCGGAGTGATAGAAAAGTAACAGGGCTTTTTCATCACAGGCTTGTTGCAGAAGCTGAACTTTCTTTTTCTTGGCTTCCAGACTGTAAATATCTGCTTTTTCCATGCTATAGTCATTAAGCTGATATTCGTTCGGCAGTAAATCTCCCAGGTAGTATGCTTTTTCACCACCGCTTTCGAGCATCACAATTTGATGTCCGGGCGTATGTCCACCTGTTTTTACAACAGTAATACCTTCCATGATTTCCGTACTATCATCCGATAAAAAGGTGACTCGGCCATCACTGACTAATCGGTAAAAATCATCCAAACGGTAGCGTTCGCTGTAGGAAAGTTGCTTGCCTTCACTTTGTTCAAGAGCAAAGTCCCATTCTTGTTGGTGTACGTAGTAGGTGGCATTTGGGAATGTAGGCTGTGTTTTTGCCTCCGCATTAGTAAAAGAGGAACCGGCGGCGTGATCGTAGTGAAGATGTGTTAGGATAACATGGGTAATATCTTCGGGTGTTGCCCCGAAAATGCGTAGATTAGTGCACACGTTGGAAACGTCCGTATATTGGCTGCCTGTATCCAATCCCCAACCCAGGCCGGTATCGAGCAGAATGTTTTGGTTGCCCGATTGTACTAAAATGGGATTGATCCCAACCATAGCCGTGTGGCTATTGCTGGGATCTTTCGGTTTTAACCCCGAATGTGAAGTTCTCGCGGATCGGTTAATATGTCCATCTTTGAAAAGCTCAAAATGCCCTTCGCTCAGGACTTCTACCGTAAAAGAACCAATATCCATGTCGGTGATTATTGAATACTTATTTCGTATGGAAATAATGTTAATGCATCGCGACGTTTGAGTACAGAAAACTGTTGTTCGACGTTTTGCATCTCGTTAGAGAATAACCAGCTGTTAGGTAGCAAGGCTTTGGCTTGTGTTGCAGCTGATCCCATAAACATTTCGTAAATTGTTTTAGCCTTAGGGTATTTAGCGATTTTGTAATCGCTGATTTCGGCTTTTTCAGCTGCTAAGCTCAGTGCTTTTTCGAGGCCGCCTAACTCATCCACCAGACCATTTTCATGGGCATCAGCCCCAACCCAGACACGGCCCTGGGCAAGTTCGTCCATCTCATCAACTTCCATGTCTCGGCCCTCAGCCGCTTTGGTGATAAAAGTTTGGTAAAAGCTATCGATATACTGTTGAAATGCTTTCTCCTCGGAGGCCGTAAACTCCCGTGTAGGTAGTAGCCAGTCAGCATGTTCGTGGGTTTTAACCTCATCAAAGGTAATACCCAGCTTTTCATTCATTAACTGTTTGGTATTAAATTTTGTACCGAATACTCCTATGGATCCGGTAATAGTTGTTGGTTCTGCAACAATAGAATCGCCGGCCATGGCAATATAATACCCGCCGGAAGCTGCAACGCCCCCCATGGAAACAATGACCGGGATCTCTTTCTTGGTTTCTTGTAGCTTTCGCCAGATCGCATCAGAAGTACTACCTGAACCGCCCGGACTGCTAATACGCAGTACTAATGCTTTGATGTCGTCATCCTTGCGGATCTCTTCGAGCTGTTCTTCTATAAAATCGACGGTAATCTGTGACTGATTGTTAAATGGTGAATTAGAACCGACATCCGGCATAATAGGGCCATTGGCATATATGACCGCAATTTTATTTGAAGTTGACGGGGTAGAAAGTCCGGCTGAGGATGGGGTGACGTTTGAATAACGGTCAAAGTCTACGGTCTTAATAGAGGCACTTTCATCAAGGCCTATTCTGTTTTTCATATGGGCAACTAACTCATCCGTATAGACCAGAGAATCTATAAGCTGATTTTCGAAACCGAACTGTGTTGTCAAGTTAGGTTGTCGGTTTAGCAATTGGTTTAGCTCTTCGGTAGAATGACCGGTTTTGGCACTTACCGCATCCAAAAAGGTGGTACTTGTTTGGTTCAATATCTGGGTTAATTGATATTCATTCTCATCGGATAGATCTTTTCGGAAGAAGGGTTCAACGGCTCCTTTATATTTACCGTGCCGGATGACTTCGGCATCTATACCCAGCTTTTCAAACATTCCATCGAAAAATGTCACCTGGCTGAAAAATCCATCGAACTCGAAGAATGTTTCCGGCGGAGCAAAAACAGAGTCGGTTGCCGTGGCTAAATAATATCCTTTCTCGTTATAACCGAGGTCGTTGGTGCTGGCGTATATGAACTTGTCAGAACTGTCACGAAAAGCACTTATTAGCCGGTGTGCCTCTTGGAGATTTGCCCAGCTTTCACTCATAAAATCAATTTCAAGCCAGATGCCTTCGACATTATCATGAACTTGGGCCTTGGCTAAATTTTCTTTCAATGTTTCCAGGGAGACCTTATCATTGTTTGACTGATTTAACAGTTGATCCAATGGATTCTGTGAATCCTGGCTGGGTAGCATCCCACTAAGAGAAATTTTTAGAATGGAATTACTTTGGATATATGGCTCGGGCTGCTGTGAGCTCGTTGAAATGGTGATAATGCCAACAAAGAAAATAAGCAGCAGTGCGATAAGTGTACCCAGTGTTGCGGCAATAAGTGTTTTGAAAAAATTCATATAATTTTAAACCAAGTATGTTGTTTCAGAATTAATTATGGTGATGAATTGTTAAACCCTGTACGTAAAATTTTGAAGTATGTTATTAAAACTGAGTGTTATAAACAATGCCTAAACAAGATGTTATAATTATAGGTTCAGGACATAATGGCCTGGTTACAGGTTGCTATTTGGCCAAAGAAGGCTACTCTGTGAAAGTGATTGAGCGTCAGGATCAACTGGGAGGGGCGGTGAGTACCGAGACGATGTTCAAATCAGAGAAATATCCGCAGGGTTTTCGGATGGATGTTGGGTCATCTGTTCATATTATGATTCATCAGACCGGAATTTTGGAAGAGCTCGAGCTGGAAAAGTATGGGTTGGAGTACATTGAGATGGATCCCATTATGTCGTACCCGGTGCCGGAGGGAGGGGACGTAATCCATTTTTTTAAGGATCTGGAACGTACCTTGGATTCCATTGCCAAGGTAGCACCCGAAGATGTTGAGAATTATCGGGAGTTTGTGGAATTCTGGGGACGCATCAACAAGGGGGTTTTAAAAGCATTTATGGTTCCGCCCAGCGGAAAAAATATTGTTACCGAGGTTGCCAAGGGACAGATTCGTGATGGAGGAATGTTCGAAAAAGGGAAACAGCTTGGCGGTCTTCAGAAAATACTGAGTAGTTACGGGAAAGTGGTTGATGATGCGTTTGAAAATCCGCATATGAAGGCGGCATTGACCTGGTTTGCGGCACAGTCGGGGCCTACGCCCGATCATCCCGCTACGGGCGATTTTGCCGGCTGGCAGTCGATGTTGCACCAGAGTGGAGCCAAGCATCCGCGTGGAGGCAGTGGTATGTTAACACAGGCGATGGCACGATTAATTGAAGCACATGGCGGAGAAATTATTACCGGATCTCCTGTTGAAGAAATTATTATTGAAGATGGAAAAGCACTGGGTGTTCTGACAGAAGGAGAAGAATATCGAGCCGATACTATCATTTCAAATGCTCACGTGCAAACGACCATGATGAAACTGGTAGGCCGTGACCACCTTCCCAGTTCTACCTATGCAAAGGTGGAGGATATCAATGTCGGTAATGGTTTTGGGATGGTTGTTCGCTGTGCCGTGGAGGAGCTGCCTCGCTATACCGCCTGTCCTGATGATCCCTATATCCATAACGGAATGCAGCTGTTGGCGCCATCGGTTCAGTATATGAACAATGCGATTGGCGATTACCTACAGAAAAGGCCTCCAACGGATCCAGCGGTGCTGGCAATGACATTTTCGCAGATTGATCCTGATGTGGCACCAAGCGGGGGACATACCCTTTTTGCGTGGGCGCAGTGGCATCCCTATGAGTTACAGGATGGCTTACACTGGGATGATATTCGGGAACGGGAAGCTCAAAAAATTTATGATGTGGTTACGCGCTATGCACCCAATATGGATGACAAGCTCATCGATTGGTATATACAATCACCCCTTGATATTGAACGAAAGCATGGGTTGTTGCGTGGTAATGTAATGCACGTAGAGATGAGTTTTGATCAGATGTTTATGTTTCGTCCTATTCCTGAGATGAGTGAGTATAAAACGCCCATAGAGAATTTGTATTTATCATCGGCATCATGTCATCCGGGAGGGGGCGTTTTTGGTGCAGCGGGTTACAATGCTGCAAACGTAATTTTGAAAGATAAAAAGAAATCCTGGTTCAATTTTTAATGGTATGATTCAGAAATCGAATTCAATAGTTGAAATTAATCTTTCACAGCTCAAGCAAAACTTACGAACGCTACGCTCTTATTTAGATGAAGACACTCGTGTCATGTCTGTAGTAAAGGCCGATGCTTACGGTCATGGATCTGTAGAGGTAGCTGGTACGTTGGAGCCCATGGTAGATGCTTTTGCCGTTAATGATATCCATGAAGGCATCGAGCTGCGGAAGCAAGATATAACAAAGCCTATTCTCGTTTTCGAAGTTCCGCAGAAAACAACAGCATCACAGTACAGGGTGCATAATTTGACGGCTACGGTGAGTGCCAAAGAACATTTCGATTGGCTGCCCAATGGGACTTCATATCACCTCAATTTTGATACCGGCATGGGACGTTTGGGATTTGACCCTGAAGAGGCGGAGCGCGTTCTGACATTGGTGGAGGAAAATCAAAATCTATTTTGCACCGGTTTGTATAGTCATTTTGCTACAGCAGATAGCCCCGGATCGGATTTTGTTACCGAACAGCATCGTCTATTTACAAATATACGAAGGCAGTTTCCCAAAGAACTTTCAGCTCATATTGCTAATACCGGTGCTACCGCTTTTTATTCAAATGAGCAGTATGATATGGTTCGCCTGGGTATTGGACTTTATGGTTATGCACCCGGCAAAACAGGTATTGATGGAATTAGTCCCATACTTGAGTGGAAATCAAAGCTCGTACAAATAAAGCCGATTAATGCGCAGAGCACGGTAAGTTATGGGGCAACATGGCAGGCTCCTGCAGCCGGAAATTTAGGAGTTATCCCCGTGGGGTATGACGATGGTCTCAAGCGGAGTTTATCCGAAGAATTGACGGTATGTATTGATGGAAAAATCTATCCGCTGGTGGGGACTGTAACAATGAACTATTGCATGGTCTTTCTGGGGGATAATCAGTATAAGCCTGAAACCCCTGTTAAGTTACTTTATGCTAAGAATAATGCACGGGATTGGGCGTCAAAAATAAATACCATTCCTTATGAAATATTGACAAGTATCAATCCCAAGATTCCGAGGGAATATATTTTATAGAGATAGCAACTTGGTTTATCGGATACCAGTTAGTTCTACATCGTAACGAAGAGTTTCGTCCCGTAGATCCATACCGTTAACACCCGGTCGGCTGTTATCATATCCCAATGATGGTGGGACAACAATGACTCTTTTTTCACCCTCTTTCATCCCTAACAGGCCTCGTCGAAACCCTTCAATTTGTGCTTGTTGTTGCTGTGTTGAATTGGAAGTTAGATTTGTGATAAGGGCAGACGTGGTATTACTATCAGCAAAAGTACTTTCAAAAATAGTTCCTTCTTCAAAAATACGTCCTGTATACCTTACACCTATTTGATCACGAGGGGTAACCGTACAAAATTCTTCATTACCGCCGGGGCATTCTCCCTCTTCGATCACATAAATCTCAACCCCACCTTCTTTGGTGTACGTTGTATCAGCATTCGAAATGTTATAGGGTTCAGGTACATTGCTGTAATCCGGTCCGGTTGGACGGTTGTTCTTATCATCACAGCTTTGAATAATAAGTGCTGAAGAAATGAGTAGTATAAACAGCAGAAAAGATGATTTTCTAAAAAATCTCATTGATTTGAAACTGATTAAAATCTGATTCTATTGTGGTCGTGACAAATTCTGTATACGCTTATTTTAATAGCGTTAAAGGTAACGTATTTACAGTGCAGGGGAAAATACAATTTTTACCTCTTTACCTTTCACTAAACGCTTGTTCCAGCTCTTTGTTGCGTTTGCGTACCCCTAATTTACTGATCCATATAGAAAGTTGGAAAAGTAACACCAACGGAATTGCTATGAGTATTTGTGAAACAGGATCAGGGGGCGTCAAAAAGGCGGATAGAACGAAGCAGGAAATGATGGCATGTCGACGGTATTGTTTTAAAAACTCGGGAGTAAGTAGTCCGAATTTAGAAAAGAAATAGCTTAATACCGGTAGTTGAAAGATGATACCACATGATAGTACCCACATTGTGAGGGAGCTAAAATACTCGTTGATATCAAAATCGTTGTGGATGGCATCAGATATTTGAAATTGGCTAAAAAACTGAAGGGCAAAGGGCACAAGAATGAAGTATCCGAATGCGACGCCCAACAGAAAAAAGAAGGTGATGAAAGCACTATGGCCGATGGACTTCCATTTTTCTGATTTTTCCATGGCCGGTTCTATAAATGACCAGAGTTGATAAAAGAGAATGGGAGAACCTAAAATACCTCCAAAGACAATAAGCGTGCCCCAGTATGTAAAAAATTGTCCGGGTAGTTTTCGGCTTTGGATGGTGAGATCGATGGCATCAATGCCAAGAAGCTGATACACAAAAAAGTTCGATTGGGTGGGCCCCAGCATTACTTCGGCAACAAGGAAATCGCCCATGAAAAAAGCGATGATCATCCCTACGCCAATCCCGCCAAGACCTTTAATAAGTCGCCAACGCAGTTCCTCGAGATGATCCAGGAACGACATGCTGGCGGTTCGATCTTTAGGTTTTTTGGCTTCGGGTAAATCCCCGGTCATTATTTGGCGTTCTTCAGTCATAAAAATTATGGGACAATTACTAAGCAGTTACAAAATCGTATAGTGGAAATGCATCACAGAGCTCGGAAACTTCTCCTTTCACCTCCTCGATGACGGATTCATTTTCCGGATCTTGCAGTACTTTGTCGATAAGCTTAGCAATTGTTTTAAACTCGTTAGTTCCAAATCCGCGGGTGGTCATGGCTGGCGAACCAATACGAATACCCGAAGTTACAAACGGACTTTCGGTGTCGAAGGGCACCATATTCTTATTCAGCGTGATGTTAGCTTTTTCCAGCGCTTCTTCGGCAACTTTGCCTGTTAACCCTTTGTTGCGCAGGTCAACGAGGATGAGATGATTGTCGGTACCGTTGCTTACCAGGTTATAGCCCATCTCCATGAAGGCATCACCCATTGCTTTGGCATTTTTTTGCACCTTCTTCTGATATGATTTAAAATCGTTCTGCAGTGCTTCTTTAAAAGAAACGGCTTTTGATGCGATTACATGCATGAGCGGACCGCCTTGTGTTCCCGGGAATACACCGGAGTCGAGTATTTCACTCCAGTTTTTTGTTCGCCCTGATTTTCGAGCCGTTACGCCCAGCGTGTTTTCTCCGTCTTCTCCAAGCAAGATCATCCCACCACGCGGACCGCGCAAGGTTTTATGCGTGGTGGTGGTAACAACGTGGCAGTGAGGCAGAGGATTCTTTAGCAAGCCAGCGGCGATAAGTCCGGCAGTGTGGGCCATATCCATCCATAGATAGGCTCCAACTTCATCAGCAATTTCGCGAAATGCCTTGTAGTCAAAATCACGGGGATAAGCTGAGGCCCCGATCGAAATGAGTTTTGGCTGGACTTCTTTAGCCTTTTTGCGAACTTCTTCCAGATCTATGCGGCCGGTTTCCTTGTCAACGCCATAGAATTCAGAGTTATACAGAATTCCGGAAAAGTTGACAGGGGATCCATGCGTTAGGTGTCCGCCGTGCGAAAGATCGAGACCCAAGAGGGTTTCACCGGGTTCCATAAAAGTAAGATAGACTGCGGCATTTGCCTGTGCTCCCGAGTGTGGTTGTACATTTACCCAGGATGCTCCAAAAAGTTTTTTTGCTCGTTCGCGGGCAAGTTCTTCAACTTTGTCTACCACTTCACAGCCGCCGTAATATCGTTTTCCGGGCAATCCCTCGGCGTACTTATTGGTCAGCGTCGATCCCATTGCTTCCATGACTGCTCGCGAAGCAAAGTTTTCGGAAGCAATAAGTTCCAAATTATCATTTTGGCGCTCTTTTTCGTCGGCTAAAAGTTGATATACCTCAGAATCTTGATCAGGTAGAGATTGCATAAATGTTACTCTTTATTAGTTAGATCGTGAATTTTGTTAACGCGACGTTCATGACGGCCGCCGTCGAAATCAGTATTCAACCAAATTTTGACAATCTTTTTTAGCTTTTCTTCACTAAGCCCTCGGCCCGGCAGGCATAAAATATTCGCGTTGTTATGCTGTCGGGTCATTTTTGCTGAATTATCATCATATACCAGGGCGGCGCGAACGTTCTTATACTTATTGGCCGTCATACACATACCCTGTCCGCTTCCGCAAATAAGAATACCCTTATCGTGTTCACCTTCATTAACTTTCTCGGCTACTTGTACAGCAAATTCGGGATAATCAACAGACTCATCAGAGTGAGTCCCAAAATCAACAGGCATGTGATCCATTTCTTCGAGCCATGTCTTGACTTTCTCTTTGGCCTCAAAACCGGCATGGTCGCTGGCTATTGGAATGATCATAATTACAAGAGATTTGATTGAATTATGGGTTGGTTAAATATCCGTAAATTGCGACTTATTAAAAAGGGACTGATCGTAATATATTTCTTCTCTATTCATACAGAAAAGAGAATACGGTTCTGACATAACTACCGACCGCTCGTGAGGGCATATATTAGGATGTTTGTGCCCATTTGGAGAGCTTTTTCTCTGACCGCAGCAGGATCATTATGTACATCGGGATTTGTCCAACCATCCCCTAAGTTCGTTTCGTATGTATAGAATACGGCCAGCCTGCCTTCTAAAAAAATGCCGAATCCCTGGGGCGGCTTACCATCGTGTTCATGGATTTTGGGGAGCCCATTGGGAAATTCGAAAGCTTGGTGGTAGATCGGATGATCAAAAGGAAGTTCGATGAGCTCTTCATTGGGAAATACTTTGTTAATCATGTCTCGAAAATGTTCATCCAGTCCGTAGTCATCATCAACATAAAGAAATCCGCCGTTTTGCAGATATGTTCGCAAGTTTGATGCTTCGGCTTGGTTTATGGTGATGGTACCGTGGCCCGTTAAAAAAGCAAAGGGATAGGTAAAAAGGTCGGGACTGCCAATATCGACATCGTCGTATTCGGGATTAATAGCCATGGGCACCTGTTGACGGGCAAATTCAGCAAGGTTCTGTAAAGCTGACGGATTGTTATACCAATCGCCGCCGCCACTGTATTTTATACGTGCAAGGTTGAACGATTCGGACTCCTGTGCAAAGATAGGACAGGCCAAACTGGTGGCTAAAACAAATAACAGTATATATTTGAGAATGTTAGAAAACATCAGTTGGTAAATTATGGTCGAGTAATAAAGGTGCTACTGGTATCACTGGCCATGCTTCCAAAGATACCAATCCCGCCATTCACATTATATCGAATATTTTGAATTTCACCGGGTGATAAAGTAGTGCCTCCTGATTGTGTATCGTGTGATCTGAGAAAATCATAGAGGTTATCATCTATGGTATTCACAATTATATTATTAGAGCCATAAAAGGCAACGGCTAACCAAGGTAAACGCAGTGTAATGTTACCGTTGTCGGGATTTTGATCAAAGTTCCCCTCATTGACGATGCCCGATGAATTAACATAATACTCCTCAATATCGGTTTCGTCGTCATCTACTTGGTCGGCATAAAAGGGTGTTAAATTATTGAGACTTGTATCTAACGCATTAATAGTAAAAACAAAATAGGTTTGGCGATCAGTAATATAGGAGCTTGGAGTGGTCGTGAGTTCAACCTGTTGTTCGCCTTGATATACATAACTGGATTCCAGTTCATTAACGGTTTCAAAATCTCCCGGAACATATGTGGTAGAAGAAATTTCATCTCCGTTTTGGGTTGTTACCTGCAGGCGGTATAACTGTTCGTCTTGGATAGTTATATTATCAACCGGAGTATAGATCCCCGGTCGTTGTTCTTGATATTGGTACTGCTCGGCGACAGAACTGTCAGAATGTAACCGCTGTATTTCTACCGTTGCACCAGAAACGGTATTATCCTCAAATCGATAGGTTTCGTCAATAGGATTCGTTGTTGAAAGTCGAACTTGCTGAAGGGTATCGTTAGCAACTAAATATGATTCTACGACATAGTATTCCTGGTATTCATCCTGCTCGTAGAGTTCGCACCCGGACAAGATTACTAAGAACGTTAATATGGGTATTATTTTTTTCATGCTTAAAATTCTACGGTGTATGAAAGGGTTGGTAAAATGGGGAGCAGGGTTATGGCTTCGCGTTCTGCGGGATTTTCATTTAGATCGTAATTATAAAACCAGACGTTGCGTCGAGAGTAGGCATTTATGACTTGAAATTGCCATTCGGCTTCTCCCATCCCAAAAAAAGTGCCCTTTCGACTAAAACTGAAATCCAGTCGGTTATAATCGGGCAGACGCGATGCGTTAACGCGTCCCACAATGAGTTGGTCATAGTTGAGGCCCGAGGTTGGAACATCAAAAGCGGTTGTTCGACCCAGCGGCTTGGTGTAGGCTTGTCCGGTGGCATAATTAAAGCTTACTGTTGTTGACCATCGCGAGCTAATATCGTATTGCAAAACAATGTTGAGATCATGGATGCGATCGTACTTTGGTGGATAATAACGGGCCGTACCTTGATTAGAAATCGGATCGTTAAAATTGGGAAATTTTCGTCTTGTTACGCTGAAGGTGTATCCGGCAAATCCTGTTAGTCGGCCAACTTGTCGTTCAAAATAAAGTTCAGCTCCATACGCATATCCCTCCCCAAAACGGAAGATTTCATTGTAGGGTAATCCGGCTTGATCTGTTATAAAAGGATCCAGTTCAAACAAATCGTTCATCGAACGATAGTAAAGTTCCAAATCCAGACCATAGCCTTCCCACGGAATTGTTTTAGCTCCTACCACATATTGATTGCCATAAGCGGGAGGGACGCCGTCGTCGGTAGTGAGCCAGACATCAAACCCGGTGAAAGCTTCATTAGAAATCAGGGTCAAAAACTGATTGTATCGGCCATATGCTCCCTGCAAGCGGATGCGATCGATGGGACGATATTCCAGCGACATGCGGGGTTCAAGCCTCAGGTACTGTCCCTCGCTAAAACCGGCTACTCGCAATCCGGGAGTAGCAGTCCATTGGTCTGATATATCCCATTTATCCTGAATATACCACGAGCCGTACTGCGTTTGTATTCGTGAACTGAATGTATCTTCACCGTCAAAGCTGTCCTGTAATTTTAATGTTAAGTTTCCCATCCAGAAACCGGTAGAAATCTCATGATTGTCGTTGGGAAGGTATTCGATATCACCTTTGAGTGAAAAATCATAAATGTTGTTAGAGCGCTCAATGGGAGTAGAAGCAAGGTTTATAGTAGGGTAGTTAAAATATCGCGAACCCGTTACCGTAAAGTTAGAGAATACGTTGTCAGAGAAAATATGGGTCCACGTTGAGCTGAGGGTCTGGTTCCCATAATTTAGATTAATACCTGCATCGGTACTAAAGGGAAATTTTAGATTATCAGTCCCGGTATAAAAAGCCAGTGAAATTTTATTGTTTTGATTGGCATCGTAATTGACTTTACCGTTGACATCGAGAAAGTAAAAGCTGTCGGGAATGTTTTCACTTGTATTTTGTAGTATGGCAAGTACCGGTTCAAGGGTAGAGCGGCGAACAGCCAGCATGTAAGATCCTTTTTCGAAGGGTCCTTCGATGGAAGCGCGAGAAGAGAGCAGTCCTACCGAAACCGATCCCTCAAATTCATTTCTGTTTCCATCCTTATTGAATATCGTAAGTACCGATCCGAGTCTACCACCATATTTGGCCGGATAGCCCCCTTTATAGAGACGCACATCTTTAACAGCATCCGGGTTGAATGTTGAGAAAAAGCCAAAAAAGTGTGAAGGATTGTAAACAGTAGTGCGATCGAGTAAGATTAGGGTTTGGTCGGGACTTCCCCCGCGAATGTACAACCCACTGGAAAAGTCGGATGCTGCTTTTACGCCCGGCAGCAGCTGAAGGGATCGAAAGACATCAGATTGAAGCACAGAGGGTAATTCTTTGATAAGCTTGGTCTGCATTTGAGCAATACCAATATTGCGTTGTTCTTCTTTTTCACGCTCTGATTCAACGACTACTTCATCAAGTCGAACTCCTTCCGGATCAAGGTCAATATCAAGGCGTAAACTTTGTCCCGGTTCAAGGGTTATCTCCTGCTCGTACCGTTGATAACCTACGTAAGTTGCAACAATAGTATATGTTCCGGGGGCAATATCTGTTAGGGAAAAGTATCCTGAGGTGTTTGATGAGGTGCCTTTGCGACTGTCTTTCAGTGCAATATTAGCCGAAATAAGTGTTTCACCTGTTTCGGCGTCAGAAATATATCCATTAACCGAAGCAGATTGTTGTCCATAGGTAAATTGTGCTGATAGAAAAATAACCAGCACGGTCAGTAGTTTTTTCACGCCTCGATCAGCCATAGTTTATAAATAGTAATTATCATTGCATAAAGTAAGAGAAGTAAAAGATTTACCGAAAAATTGTTGTGGAATTTTTACAAAAAACGGATTCAGAGATTATTATCTTTACGGCCATTATAAATGAGCTAAATCAAAATTTCAGTTAGTATCAATACAATATGAGCAGCGAACGTTCGAATTGGATCGTCTTAAAATTTGGAGGCACCAGTGTATCATCACTGGAGAATTGGCAGAAAATTGCATCGGAAGTTCAGAAACGACGCAATGATGGTTATAAAGTATGCTTGGTGCACTCTGCTTTGAGTGGAGTTTCTAATACGCTCGAAGCAATTATCGAAGAGCCGTCAGATAAGAACATGCTCAACAAGGTAGAACAGATTAAGGAGCAGCACCTTGCTTTAGGCCAAAAACTGGATGTTGCTGCCCAAGAACTACTTTCTGATGACTTTGAGGAGTTAGAACATATTGTAAAAGGAATTGAACTGATTGGTGAAGCAAGTTACCGGGTTCAGGCGCGACTTCTGTCGATGGGAGAACTCATGGCCACTAAACTTGGCAGCGCCTATTTGCAACAAACGCTGGATGGTGTACAGTGGATGGATGCCCGGGATCAAATTAAAACGGTTGTTCGCAAAAATGCTACTGAACGGTCGCGGATTATTTCTGCGGTAAGTACAACTGATTATGATGAAGGGATTGCTGAAGCGCTGAATGAAGCAGGCCCCATTGTAGTTACACAGGGATTCATTGGCAGTGATTCAGAAAATAAAACCGTAATTTTAGGCCGCGGGGGGTCGGATGTTTCGGCCGCCTATTTTGCCGCTAAAATTGGAGCAGAACGGTTGGAGGTTTGGACGGATGTTCCGGGTATGTTTTCGGTAAATCCACATGCTGTACCTTCTGCAAGGTTATTGAATCATCTTAGTTATGAGGAGGCACAGGAGATTGCTACAAATGGGGCAAAGGTGTTGCATCCGCGGAGCATAATGCCCGCTCGAAAACACGATATTCCCATCCATGTACGCTGTACGTTGAGACCCGAGCTGTCTGGCACCATTATTTCGTCTGAAGGTTCTGATGATGAAGCAATAGTGAAAGCGATTGCCGTTCGTGATGATGTAATTCTGGTGAGTATGGAATCGCTCGGAATGTGGCAGGAGGTTGGTTTCTTGGCGGATGCTTTTGAAGTATTTAAGCATTTTGGGTTATCTATTGATTTGGTATCCACCTCCCAGTCGAACGTTACCGTTTCTCTTGATCCCGGATTGAATGAGCACTTCCAGGATATTCGCAATGAGTTTGTAGAGGATTTGGAGAATTATTGCCATGTTGAAGTTATTGAATCTGTTTCGGCGGTAAGTCTATTGGGACGTCGTATCCGTACTATTTTACATCAGTTAGGATCAGCTTTTGAGGTCTTCCAAGAGCATCAGGTTTACTTGGTCAGTCAGGCAGCAAATGATCTGAATTTTACCTTTGTAGTGGAAAGCGCGCAGGCCGATCGGTTAGTACGTCAGCTACACGAACAAGTAATTCTGCAGTCGGGTAAACAGGATTCATTTGGGCCTACTTGGTCGCAGTTAATGAAAGAAGGTGATGATGAAAAAGAAAATGGTAAGGACTGGTGGAAGGAGAAGCGTGAGCAACTGATGGAGATTATGGAGGATAACGGTTCTTCTTATGTGTATGATTTGGATACGGTTAAACGATATGCCGGGTTTATCCAAAATTTGGACGCGGTATCATTTGGACTTTACGCAATGAAAGCCAATGCGAATGATGAGATACTAAAAACATTCAGGAAGCTTGGCTTTGGCTTTGAATGTGTTTCTATCGGAGAAGTAGAAAAAGTCTTTGATTTATTCCCTGATATAGATCCCAAAAAGATACTGTTTACTCCCAATTTTGCCCCCCGATCGGAGTATGAAAAGGGGTTGGAGTTGGAAGTTAATGTGACGCTCGATAATATTTATCCCCTGCAGCAATGGCCCAATTTGTTTAAGGGAAAAGAGCTGTTTTTACGGATTGATCCCGGTCACGGCGGCGGACACCATGAGCATGTAAAAACCGGAGGCGTACAATCAAAATTTGGGATCCCCCGTTTTGAGCTTGACGAACTTAAGGAATTGGTTGAGGCACATGAGATATCTGTAAAGGGATTGCATGCCCATATCGGAAGCGGTATTAAAGATCCCCAGTCGTGGAAAGATACGGCTGTAATTCTGCATAAAGTAGCCGAACAGCTGGGCGGTGTAGATATATTAGATCTGGGTGGTGGTTTTGGAATTCAAGAAAATGAAAACCAGGCCAACTTGGATATCGAAGAGGTCGACCAATCACTGCAACAGTTTAAAGAGGCTCATCCAAATTATGATCTCTGGGTTGAGCCTGGGCGGTTTTTGGTAGCAACGGCCGGAGTATTGCTGAGTAAAGTAACCCAGCTAAAAGGGAAGGGCGAAATGCAATATGTAGGTATCGAAACAGGCATGAACTCTTTTATCAGACCCGCTCTTTACGGCGCGCGCCATACCATTGTTAATCTTTCAAAGTTAGAGCAACCTACCAATCAAACTGTGAATATTGTCGGTCCCATTTGTGAATCAGGTGATAAACTGGGTATTGATCGCTTATTCCCTAATTCGGAAGAGGGTGATGTTATTTTGATTGCTAATGCTGGAGCTTATGGGAAAGTAATGAGCTCAAATTATAATTTACGAGAGCCGGCGACAGAAAAAGTGATCAAATAAATTTTATAAGCTGGATTTAGTGACGGTAAAATAGCGTCTTGGCGGATTAGGAGCTGTTTCCCAAGCCAGTTCGCCATTATACCAGATACGCTCAGCTATTGAGCCTCGACCTTCATTGTAGCCCTGTACCCGCAGGGTATCAATATTATCACGGTGATCTTCAATTAATGTGGTTGATTTCCCATCAATAAATTCCCGATTGGGAAATACCCGAAGGGCATAGCGGTTAGTCCCTTGATCTACATAAAAAGAAGATTGGTTATCAGCGGCTTTAACACGCTCAAACTTTCCGGTCTCTTCATTTTTTTGCAGATAATAGATGTTGTAGAACTGGAAATAATCCCGTTTCAGCAAATCTTCCCCTTCTTCGTTGACATAACTGATGCTAACATCCATTATGGGAGGAGTGTTGCCAAAATCTCGATTTTCCGTAATACAGCTAACTGTGAGGAGGATAACTGCTGGTATTAGAAGGAGTAATTTTTTCATAACAATAGAAAATCCATCAAGTTAAGCCTTTAAAAAGTAGGTTATCGAACTTCTTGATAGAAATCAATCAGAAATAATAATCTCAAATTCATTGACTTTGGTACAAAATACTTTGAATTTTATACCGTTTTGATTTGTTGTATACTATGAACACAAGGAGAATAAAAAAGATTTTTTACAATTTTGTTCTTTTACTTATTGGGGGTGTAATGGATTCGACGGAGTGAGTAAAATCGCAGGCTGCATGCCGAGCTTGAGCGATGATCTCGTAAATCATCATCATGCAATTAAATGTAGTTGACAACAACTATTCTTATAGCTTAGCTGCGTAACGCAGCTTAGCCGTTCCTTCAGCTTCTTGCCTGTCAGTGCTGAATGGAGCGCCGATTATGACAGGATAGCGTAGGTTTCGCAGACTGTCGAACTTGCGTAAAACTTTAACAGTCTAGTCTGAAGTTGCCTGTTGCCGGGCGATGCTTCGGGCGAACTTTAAACGGCAACTAAGCATGTAGATGCTTGAACGATATACCATTTCGGACCGGGGTTCGATTCCCCGCACCTCCACAAAAAAAGCTTTAAAAGCCTAACCTTAACAGGGTTAGGCTTTTATTTTTTACTTTTCGAATTCCTTTGTACCCTATAGAAAATTATCAAAAAGATTTTGTAGATGAATTATCGCGTACTGGAACTTATTGCTCCACCAGGGACGGCCCAAAAAGCACGTACTTTTGTTGAAGAGAAAGAGATTTTGGGCGTATGGTCAGATAATTTGGAAGATGGGTACTCAATATTACGGATATTGCTTGATGCTAACCGTACGGAAGCTCTTTCGGATGCACTGACCGAAAAATTTTCGCATATCGAAGGATTTCGGATCATGCTCTTTGAGGTGCAAGCTACTCTACCACAACCCAATGAAAAAGAGGAGGAAGAAGCCGATGAAGAGCAAGAGGAATCCGAAGAAAAAAGCATCGGGCGAATAAGTCGTGAGGAACTTTATTCGGATGTTTCAAGCGGGAGTGAGTTAAATACTGTATTTATAGGATTGGTACTGTTATCAACGCTTGTTGCAGGGGTTGGACTTGTCCGTGATGATGTAGCTGTAATCATTGGGGCGATGGTTATTGCGCCATTGTTGGGGCCCAATGTATCTATGGCTTTATCCGTTACCCTGGGTGATCTCGATTTGGGATGGCAGTCGCTCAAAACAAATATTGCAGGACTATTGGCGTCAGTTGCTTTGGCTTTTGTGATGGGATTAATAATGCAGGTCGACTTGGATTCACAGCAGCTTATCAACAAAACAAATGTAAATTTGGGTGATATAACCATTGCACTGGCTGCAGGTAGTGCAGGAGTTCTTGCTTTTACTCGTGGTGTTCCCGCTGCAATTGTTGGCGTGATGGTGGCTGTGGCCTTACTGCCACCGTTGGTTAACGTAGGTTTGTTGCTCGGTGCGGGTTATATGAATTTAGCAATAGGATCAGTGATTCTTACCACTACTAACCTTATCTGTATCAACTTGGCTGGAATACTCACCTTTTTAGTACAGGGAATTCAGCCCCGTAGCTGGTGGGAGGTGGAAAAAGCAAAAAAGGCTACTCGTATCGCTATTGGGATATGGGTAGCGCTGTTGGTAATTCTTGCTGTTATAATTTGGTATTGGAATTTGACGCTTGATACACTTTGAGTTGCCTTACCGGTTTATCGTTGGACTCTTTAAGAAAATCGGGACCATCCACGTTTTTGTCATTATCGTATTCGGTTTCCATTTCAAACTTATCATAGAAACTGAAAGCTACATTAGCGGTTGAAAGTTCAATTTCACTATCGGCGATCGGTAGATCATGATAAAGTTGTTGATGCTGGATTTTTCTTCATTTTCACTGCTACTCGTTTTCCCGCCAGAAGTGGAATCAGAAATGCTGCAAATTATGGCAAATAACGATGTTACGAAATAAGTAGTGAAACCTGCCAAGTAAATTCATAACATTTTTTGGGATTTTTCAAATATAGTCAGTTACTGTTGGCAATACACTGAGCCCAAGAAGCATCAACTTTTTTAAGAAAATATATTAGGGGAGATTAATGGGACTAATACGATATTTGTAGTTCCGATTTGTAACAATAGGTTATGATTATACTCTTGTTAACGCAAACAGATATTAAAGAAATATTATATACCGTTGGCTTCTATGGAGACAAAAAAAGTATTAATCGTTGAAGATGAGATGATTATTGCCATGCTAATTGAACGCATGGTTACTAATATGGGGCATGAGGTCATTGAAAAAATTTCATCGGGAGAGGAGGCCATAGATAAGGCATTAGAACTCAGTCCCGATATTATTCTGATGGATATCCGCCTAAGAGGAGAAATCGATGGGATTGAAGCCATGAGTAAAATACAGGAAAAAATGGCGATTCCAGTTATTTATATATCCGGTAATTCTGATTTAGCTCATCGTGAGAAAATAGAAATGACCGAATATATCGATTTCCTATCTAAGCCAATTACCGAATCTGATTTAAGCAAATCTTTCAATATAGCATCTTGAAGAGAGTAGGAACAACTTTTTACCTGATGTAGAGTTCCAGGATGAATGCCACTTGGGTTTTGGGGTTGTCTTCCTATGAAGATGGAGTTAGGGTATAGCTCTGAATATTACTTGCCAATGGTTGTTATGACAATCCCGAAAATACTGTTATAGCAGTGATCCTGCCACAACCGGATTGGTATTTATTCATAAATACATAGCGCTTAAGGTGTTTACTGAATCCTATATTCAAAGTAGATCTTCCTATTCGATTTAGAAAAGTCGGGGAACAAAAAGTAGTTTTCTTTTTTATAATTGGTTGAATTTCAACCAATTAAATTTATTATGAGAAAATTATTACTGTTACCGCTTATTGCTTTTATATTTGCACCGATGGCTGTAGAAGCCCAAACATCATCCGATGCAACAATAAAAAACACTTTGGGCATTGGTCCACGTTTGGGATACTACAAGGCCAATGATGCTGATAATGGAAATTTTTATTTTGGTGCTCAAACCCGTGCACGTCTTGGATCGGTACTTGGTGTAGAGGGATCAGTTGAATATTATGCAGGTCAGGAGTACAACATCGGGGGACAATCTTTCGAAACGAAGTTTGTGCCGGTGACTGCCTCTGCACTCATGTTTTTGCCAGTAAGTAAGAATTTTGCTCCTTACGGTGTTGCAGGTTTAGGAGCCTACTACACCATTTATGAATTTGAAGGAGTTGTTGATGACGTCGATAATGAATTTAACTTCGGCTATCACCTCGGCTTTGGAGTAGAGCTGCCTATCAATGAAAATGCAGCTCTCAACTTCGACTATCGTTATTTGTTTCTAAATCCCAACGAGAATGAAGTGAGCACTGATAACACCAATTATAACGGGAATGTATTCACAGCCGGTCTGATGCTCTACCTATAATTTTGGTATAGCTACTTGAGTAAAGGTCCGCCTGATTGGCGGACCTTTTTTATTTAATAGAAATAATATGTCATGCTGAATTTATTTTTGCATTTTGATCTCAACTTTGAAAGCGTTTACTCTAACTTAGTTCTTTATGGAAGGTGGTTTTCCTAAGCTGTAATGATCGTAAAATTCGCTTGTAATTTTGGCTGAACATTTACAAGTTCATAGCCGTTTAAATCAGATCTAAATAACGTTCTCAAATAACAGTTATGCCGGAGATTAAACTCCCAGAAGTAGAATTAAATATCTATACACCCAAAGACCCTGTTGAGGCTCCCATTGTTGAAAACAGGATTTGTACTAAAGAAAGTAGTCCCAACTTTGTACGTCATGTGACTTTCGATATTTCCGGAACAGATTTGGAAGGCCACGTTCGTGTGGGGCAGTCCATTGGTATTTTACCCCCCGGTAAAAATGAAAAGGGACGCGATTATAAATTGCGGCTTTATTCGGTGGCATCTCCTACAAAAGGGGAGGGCGGCAAATCCCATCTGATATCAACTACCGTTAAACGAACGATCGAAGAGTTTGATAATAATGAGCTTTATCTGGGAGTTTGTTCCAATTATCTTGCAGATCTGCAACCCGGTGATAAGGTTAAAATGACCGGACCCAGCGGACGGCGTTTTCTACTGCCCGAAAATGCCACTGATTTTAATTATGTTTTTTTTGCTACAGGAACGGGTATTGCTCCCTACCGGGGAATGATTAAAGAACTTCTTGACAACGGTTTCGAAAATGAAATTGTCCTGATATTTGGCTGTGCTTATCGAACAGATTTGCTTTATGCTGATTACTTTGAATCTTTGAATGAGGAATACGATAATTTTCATTACCTACCCCACATTTCCCGTGAAGATCGACGTCCGGACGGTACCAAAAAATATGTTCAAACCTGTTTGTGGGATGAGGCCGAGTTACTTGATCCTCTTATGGAGCAGGAGAATACTTTGATGTATATTTGTGGACTTAAAGGGATGGAAAGTGGTATTTATCGGTCATTAGCTAAAAAAGGACTCACACAGTATCTGGATGTTCGTGAACCGGCATCCGGCAAAATGCCCGATGAGTGGGACGACAGAGATCTAAAAAGATACGTTAAATCTTCTGCCCGTACCTTTGTTGAAGTTTATTGATTTGGCGACCAATTGCTGTTTATCTATTGTAGGGTACTTATTTATTGTCAGTCATATTTGTAACGCCGCCGGAGACAATGTACTTCATTACATCAGAAGAATTGAAGTCAATGGGAGTGACATTTTTGGCAGGTATTAAAAACAAATTGCCGGAAAAGTTATAGGAATGTGGACAGTAAACAGCGACCATATCCTCAACCTCTTCAACTCCCAATACTCTTAAATCTTTTTGAGTTACAAATCCAATACGTTTGGCTTCCATACCTCCCAAGTCAATGATAACGGGTTTATTAAAACGCTTTTTATCACCAACAAATGCTTCGGTAAGTTCTTTGAGTGAAGTGTAGATAATTTTGATGAAAGGAACTTTTTTAAAGAATCGCTCAAAGTATGTGACAATAGGCTTGGTGATAGCTCTCGAAAAGATGTATCCAATGGCTGAAATACCAAAGAAAACAGTGATAATGCCCAATCCCGGAATGTCAATACTCAGCCATTCAAAAAGCAGATTATTAAAAAAGTTGTTCGACCAACGGATAGCGGAAAAGATGACATAGATGGTTGCTACGATTGGAAAAACAAGTAATAGCCCACGCAGAAAATTATTAATAATGGGACGCATGTTAATGTTATTTTTGATTTTAATGACAGTTAAATGAACGCAATTTATTATGGCAGACGACCCTGTGCAACAGGGGCTTTTAGTTGATTCGTTTTTAAGATGAGTTCAACACTTATTTTTGCTATTTTCAACGGTCTGAATAATATACAATTAAGGTAAATAAAACTGATGTCCCACAAGAGCTCTGCACAAATTCGCCAGGAATTTCTGGACTTTTTCAAAGAAAAAAATCATCTGATTGTTCCAAGTGCTCCGGTTGTACCCCAGAATGACCCCACTTTGTTGTTCACAAATGCAGGGATGAATCAGTTTAAGCCGATTTTTCTGGATGAACAATCTGGTTATGAAAAGGAAGGGGAAACTTGGCAGCGCGCGGTAGATAGTCAGCGGTGTATTCGTGTCAGTGGAAAGCATAACGACCTCGAGGAAGTGGGGTATGACACCTATCACCACACGCTTTTTGAAATGCTCGGTAACTGGTCGTTTGGTGATTATTTTAAGCGCGAAGCTATTCGATGGGGATGGGAGCTGCTCGTTGATGAATGGGGACTTGATCCGGATCGGCTGTATGCCACTGTTTTTGAAGGGGATGAAGACGATGGACTGCCGGTAGATCAGGAGTCTATTGAATTATGGGAAGAAGAAACGTCCATCGATCCCGATCACATCTTGAAATTTGATAAGAAGGACAACTTTTGGGAAATGGGCGAAACCGGTCCGTGCGGTCCGTGTTCCGAAGTGCATGTGGATATTCGTCCCGATGAGGAACGCAAGGAGATAGATGGGGCTGAGCTCGTGAATATGGATGACCCGCGCGTCATGGAGATTTGGAATCTCGTCTTTATTCAGTTTAATCGTCAGCCTGACGGCTCGCTCGAAAAATTACCTGCCCAGCACGTGGATACCGGCATGGGTTTTGAGCGTATTTGTGCTGTACTTCAGGGCAAAAAATCGAATTACGATACCGACCTTTTCGCTCCGCTTCTCAACAAAATTGGTGAGCTGGCAGACGTTACCTATGGTGATAAGGAAGAGATCGATATAGCAATGCGCGTGATTGCCGACCATATTCGAGCGGTAAGTTTTTCGATTGCTGATGGCGTATCGCCCGGCAATGAAGGTCGCGGATTTGTAGTTCGACGTATTTTACGGCGTGCCATCCGTTACGGCTGGGATAAGTTAGACCTGAAAAACCCGTTTTTCTTTAAACTGGTGCCAACGTTGGCGGAACAGTTTAAGGAGGTATTTCCTGTTCTTATTAACCAGCAGGATTATGTGCAGAATGTTATTCAATCCGAAGAGAAAAGTTTTTTAAATACGCTGGGACAGGGCATTGAGTTGTTCAACGAAATGGCGGAAGGCAAGGATGAGATATCCGGTGAAGATGCCTTTAAGCTGCACGATACGTACGGATTTCCCATCGACCTGACACAGCTTATGGCTCGTGAGCGCGGCGTAGAAGTCGATGTAGAAGGATTTAACAAGCGCATGAAAGAGCAGAAGGAACGTGCTCGTGCTGCGGGTAATTTCAATGTTGATCAGTCATCCTCCAAGGATTGGATTGCCGTGACCGATACCGATGACTTTGAGTTCGTAGGTTACGATTCACTGTCGGCATGGGGGAATATTAAGATGTTTCGCAAAGAAGATGACCGTGGGGTTATTATCCTCGATAGAACGCCCTTTTATGCCGAAAGCGGAGGGCAGGTTGCCGACACGGGTATCATCAGTAACGGCGATGAACACCTGCGGGTGCTGGACGTGCAAAAATCGCCGGACGGTTACATTCATGTCGTTGATAAGCTGCCTGAAGATCCCGGTGGAGAGTGGGAGGCGATGGTCAATGGCGACCGGCGTGGGGAAATTAGAAAGCACCACTCCGCTACCCACTTGGTTCATGCCGCTCTAAAGCAGGTACTGGGTGACCACATTGCGCAGAAGGGATCGCTGGTTGATGAGCAACATTTGCGGTTCGATTTTTCACATTATGAGCAGATTACAAATAAAGAACTTAATCAGATTGAAGGAATCGTTAACGAACGAATCCAGCAGAATATCCCCAAACAAGAAGATCGCAATGTGCCTATTGATGAGGCAAAAGAGCGTGGGGCTACCATGCTCTTTGGTGAGAAGTACGGGGATAAAGTACGCGTAATTTCTTTTGATCCCGATTATTCGATGGAGCTTTGTGGCGGAACGCATGTGGATGCCACCGGTGAAATTGGCTACTTCCGTTTTACCGGCGAATCATCAGCTGCGGCCGGGATCCGTCGCATCGAAGCCAAAGTGGGCAAAAGTGTGGATGAATATTTACGCCGGGAAAACGAGCTGGTGCAGAAAATTCGCTCGGAGATAGGACAGAGCCAGGATCTGGTGCGTGATATTCACCAGCTTATTGAGGAGCGTAAAGAGCTGGAGAAGGAGGTGGAGGAATTGCGCAAGCAACAAAGTGCTTCCAAGCTGGATGGGCTTATTCAAAATGCCCGGGAGCTAAATAACGGTATCAAATTGGTGTCTGGTGAAGTGCCTCATGCGGATATGGATCTGTTGAAGCAGCTGGGGTATGAATCACTCGATAAACGGAAAGAGGGAACAGTTACAGTCCTCGGTGCCAAAGATTCTGAAGAAGAAAAAGTGTATGTGATGGCGGCTGTAACTGATGATCTGATTAAAGAAAAAGAATTAAAGGCTGGTGTTCTGGTTGGTGAACTCGGACAGATGCTGGGTGGCGGTGGCGGCGGACAGCCGAACCTGGCTACCGCTGGCGGACGAAAGCCCGAAAAGCTGAAGGAATTATTTGATCAGCTTCCGGCAATAATCAACAAACATTTAGATTAACTGATTACCTGTAATCTTCCATAATTTTAGGTATATTTTCTGACCGTAAGTTGATAGAAATTTTCAATTGAAACGTTGTAACAGCTAACCTGCTGTTAAAAGATATTATGGCTAAAAAAGAAAAAAACGCAGAAAAAGTTACGTTTACCCCAAAAGGGACTGGTATCCGAACCAACGGAGAAATTGTTCGTAGTACGGAATTGCCCGATCCCACAGAAAAAAAACATAGTGATCTCGACTTATTAGACGATGACGTCGTCGATATGTTTGAGCAGATGTATTTGCAGCGCCGGTTTGAGGAGCGCGCTATGCAGATGTATCAAAAAGGGAAGTTCGGTGGATTCCTTCACCTCTATATGGGGCAGGAGGCAATTTCTACGGGAACGACTTACGCCCTGAATAATGACGATGATATTATTACGGCTTATCGCGATCATGGCTGGGGGTTGGTTCGCGGTGTGTCTCCTAAAGAAGGAATGGCTGAGCTCTATGGAAAAGTGACCGGCTGCTCGAAAGGGAAGGGCGGTTCGATGCACTTTGCCAATGTAGATGAGCATTTTTGGGGCGGATACGGAATTGTAGGCGGACATATTCCTCTTGGAGGAGGAATCGCCTTTGCCAATAAATACAAGCAAAATAACCGTGTTACTGCTTGTTTCCTTGGCGATGGAGCTGTACCACAGGGTGCCCTGCACGAAACGTTAAATATGAGTCAGAATTGGGGGTTGCCTTGCATTTATGCCGTAGAAAACAACGGGTACGCAATGGGTACGGCCGTACATCGACACTCTACCGGTGAGATTGTGGATCGCGCTGATGGGTTCAATATGAAGAAAAGAGTCATTAACGGCATGGACGTGCTCACTGTTTATGAAAATATGAAAGAAATTGCTGCCGATGTTCGAGAAAACTCAGAACCTTGGTTTGTGGAGATTCGTACCTATCGTTATCGCGGTCACTCGATGTCTGATCCGATGAAATATCGTACAAGTGATGAGCTCGAGGAATACGAAGAGCTCGATCCGGTAGCGCGTATTAAAAATTACTTGTTGGATGAAGATATTATTGATGAAGACAAGGCAGAAGAAATTGAGGATAGTGTGGAAGATACGGTGATGGAAGCGATCGATTTTGCTGAGGAGAGCGATTTCCCCGAAAAAGAAGCGCTTTACGATCACATGTTTGCTGAAGATGATTATCCTTTCCATAAATAGGATATAGAATTTAGAAAACTGCGAATTGACAATTTTTGAAATAACTATATAGAAATGGCTGAGTTACAATTCAGAGAAGCAATCCGGGCTGCAATTGATGAAGAGATGTCCCAGGATGAAGATATTTTTGTGATGGGTGAAGAAGTCGCTGAATACGACGGAGCCTATAAGGTAACCGAAGGTCTGCTCGATAAATATGGATCAAAACGTATGATTGACACACCTATTTCGGAGCTTGGTTTTGCCGGCATCGGAGTGGGTGCAGCAATGAACGGACTGCGTCCCATCGTGGAGTTTATGACCTTTAACTTTGCCGTGCTGGCTGCTGATCAGATTATTAATCATGCTTCGAAGGCGCGGTATATGACTGGCGGGCAGGTTGAGGTTCCGATCGTATTTCGGGGGCCCAATGCATCGGCGGGACAGTTGAGTGCAACGCACTCGGTTTCGTATGATTCGATGTATGCACATTTTCCCGGACTCAAAGTGATTTATACTTCTGAACCGGCTGATGCCAAAGGATTGTTGAAGTCGGCTATTCGGGATGACAACCCGGTGCTTTTTATGGAATCGGAGCAGATGTACGGCCTTAAAGGTGAAGTGCCCGAGGAAGATGATTTTACCATTCCGATCGGTAAGGCCAAGGTGAAACGTGAGGGAAGTGACGTAACGGTTGTTGCACATGGAAAGATGTATCACGTTGCTACCCAAGCGGCTGAAAAGCTGGCCAAGGAGGATGTAGATGTGGAAATTATTGATCCTCGTACGGTAAAACCACTGGACATTGAAACGATTGTGAAATCAATCCGTAAAACAAACCGCTGTGTAATTGTGGATGAAGCACATCCGTTTGGCGGGTTGGCGGCCGAGGTTGGATACTTGATTCAGCGCGAGGCGTTTGACTATCTCGATGCCCCTGTACAGCGGGTAACGCTTCCGGATACAAATGCGCCCTTTGCTAAGAATTTGTTTGATGAGTGGTTACCAAGTCCGGACCAGGTAATAGATGCAATTAATACTGTTACTTATCGTAAGTAATTTCCGAGTGTTTTTCTGAGTTAAATTCAGGATGACACTAATTTTCAAATTTGTTTTGTTGAATAAAATTACAATCAGTAAACGATTTAAATTTAACTACTATGGCAGTTAAGGTTGAAATGCCCAAGCTAAGCGATACGATGGAAGAAGGCGTTATCGCTGCGTGGAATGTTGAAGAAGGAGATACTGTAGAATCCGGTGATGTTATTGCCGAGGTGGAAACCGACAAGGCAACGATGGAGGTTGAGGTGTTTGATGCCGGGACGATTCTTAAAATTCTTGTCAATGAAGGTGATGCAGTACCGCTCGGCGGATTGATTGCCGTAATTGGTGAAGAAGGAGAAGATATCAGTGATATCCTGGAAGAAGCCCAATCTTCAGGCGGTTCTGAGGATTCTTCTGATAAAGAGGAGACTGATGAAAAGGAGAAAGAAGTTGATGAAGCAAGTGGGCAGGATGAAGAACAGGAAAGTTATGATCCTGTATTTGGTGATCTCGATGAGAAGGGAAACGGTCAACCTGATGACGGCCGTATTAAAGCTTCTCCGTTGGCGCGTAATATGGCCAAGGAGCAGGGCATCAACCTTGCGAATGTAGATGGCAGTGGCCCGCATGGACGAATTATCAAACGAGATATTGAAAGCTACGAGCCATCGAAAGCACCTACTGCTGCATCCCCTGCAGCGACAGTATCGCGAGAAGACAAAGAGCATCGCGTATCACAGATGCGCAAGACTATTGCTCGACGACTTTCGGAAAGTAAGTTCAGCAGTCCGCATTTCTATGAGACTATCGATATTGATATGAGTGCGGTTTGGGATGCGCGTAAGAAGCTTAACGAGATCAGCGAAAGCAAGATCAGTTTTAACGATATTGTTGTAAAAGCATGTGCGGCCGCGCTGCGACAGCATCCGCAAGTTAATAGCTCTTGGCACGGTGATAAGATAGTAGAACACGGTGATGTCAATGTTGCTGTTGCCGTGGGCATTGATGAAGGATTGCTTACTCCGGTTATTGATAATACTGATCAGAAAGGGCTGCAGCAGATTGCGGCCGAAAGCAAAGTGCTGATTGAAAAGGCGCAGAATCGTGACTTACAGCCTGAAGAGATGGAGGGCAGTACGTTTACAGTCAGTAATTTGGGGATGTTTGGTATTGAAGAGTTTACTGCTATTATCAATCCGCCGAACGCCTGTATTCTTGCCGTTGGAGCTATCCGTGAAGAACCCGTTGTTGAGGATGGCGAGGTAGTACCCGGCAAGCGGATGAAGGTTACACTGTCCAGTGATCATCGCATTGTGGATGGTGTAGTTGCCGCGAAGTTCTTGAATACACTCAAGAGTATGCTTGAGAATCCATTGGGATTGGTGCTTTAAGAGTTACCTCTTAACAAAACTATTTTTGAAGCCCTGAATTAAAGATTCAGGGCTTTTTTATTCCTTTCTATGGGTTAGATATCGGTGTAAAAATATCAGATATATTGTCTGCTCTGTCTGATATGTGGAATAATTTTCCGATTTTAGCTGTCCTTTTCATGAATAGAATAACTGAACCGAAATTCTAATTTTTGTAAAACCCCATTAAAGACATATTGAAGCGACTTTTAAAGATTAGAATAGCCCAGTAAATATTAGAATTTATTAATATTAAAATATTTTAATATTATGGTCATAGGTTCAATCAAGGAAAGAGAACACTGTGACCAAGAAATTTTACATATTGATAATTCTTTTAATGGGGCTTTTTTCCTATTCCTCAGTTGGACAAGGAGCCCAAGCCACGATGCGTGTGAGCGTAACGGTTGTCAGTGGTTCAACCATTGATGTTGAAATGCCAGAGCTTATTTTGTTATCTCAGAATAAGAAGTCTGATTTAGGATCATTAAATTTTAAAGGCATCAATGAAGGAAATGTGTTAATAAATAGTGCTAATAAAATTATATTGACCGATCAGAATGGCAACCAGATAATAATGAATATCGAAAGTAATAGAAGACAAGAGCAGGGAACTAATGGTATTCATTTTAAAGGTCAATCGGAAGGGCAGCTGCTAAGCAGTATGTATCAGGGGGAGCTTACAACTTCTATTGCATACTTCTAACAGTATTAGATACAAATATCTTATATCAAAGAGGGATAAGTGTGTTTTTATGCTATGTACTGCGTTAATCAGAATTAAATGCCTATTCTGATTTTTCAATGAGAATAACTATGGGATGTCCTGTGGTTGAGATCTTGGAAAGTTTTTGTTGCAATTGCTGGGCCTCTGTCCACGAGCTTACCTTCTTAAACCGGACCCTATCTTTTTCTGGATATGATAAATTTGTATCGTTATTCCCATCAGTAATAGATGAGATAAATGCATGTTCAGAATCTTCGGTGACTCCTTCAATTTCAACCTGGTATGTGAATTCCATGGGTCTCCCACCTGATTTAAGCGTGTCATTGAAAACGTTTATAAAGGCGTCATCAAAGGGGGGAGAGGTTTTCCGGATTGCGGCCAGCTGTGATCTTAATGAACTTAATGAAGATGTTAATTGATCAATATAGACTTCGTGGAGCTGTGTCTTAGAATCATAGGTTACAGCTATTTTTCTGTTGAGGGTAGCCTGAGCCTGATCAGCAAAAGTTTGAGCAGAGTTTGGATTACTGAATGCGCCAATTTGAATATCTTGATCTTTATTGATGAAGGCATCATCAAAGGAATACTGGTTACGAATACTTGCTAAAATATTTTTCCGTTCTTGCTCAGAGCCAAATCTTTTACTGATATAAACTTTATAGAGCCCAGATTTTTTATTGTAGGTAATGGCTGTTTCCTGATCTAATCTTTTTGCTGATTTGTTAGCAAATAGTTCAGCCCGTTCTTTAGTGCTAAAGGCACCAATTTGGATAAACTTACCTTGAACGGTTGAAGGTTTTTTATCTCCGTTTGTAAGAACAACAAGTGCGGCTTGTTTGTATTGACTGTTATGGTAAGAAATAATGGTTTCAACTGCTTGTTTACGGTTAGTAAGGGGCACACTACGGATTCCATATAAATTGGTATTAGTGTTAAATACCACTGTAAAAGAACCGCCCAGATTCTTTGATGCTTCTAAAGCAATTTGTTTAGCCTTTTGCTGGGTTTTAAAGCTGGCAAGCTGAATTTTGTAATATGAATCTTGCTCAGATTTTTCTACTGTTGTTTGCTGTGTTTTGGTTGTATTTGCCGATACTTTTTCCTGTTTGTCTAAATCTGTAGTATCTTTTTGTGGTGTTACAATAAAACTCAAACCTTCTATAAAATCCCCTTCAGCAAGTGATTCTACCTCTATATTCATGGTGTCGGGCTCGGCCTCAGATTGTAAGAAGTCTAATTGATTGGGATCGATAAACAAATGATATTTTCCAGGCGGTACTTCATAGGTATAGAACGATCCATCGGAAAAAGTACGCATCTCTTTACTAAAGGCTTCCCGTTTAGACCCCTCATCATAATTGGATTCCAAGTACAAACGAACTCCGCTCAGTCCCTCGAGTTCTCCCTCTCTTTTACGGTCTACTCGTCCGGATATGACTCCTGATAAATAAAAAGGTATCTCGATTGTTTTATATTGATTTGGATCGGTAATGATCGAAAAGTTTTCAACATCAGGGACTAAGAGTGGGTTACTTAAAGCCCCTTTATTGATTTCAAGATCGTACCTATAATAGGGAAGTAGCTGTGAAACATAATTAATACCATTGTTAATATAAGTTTGACCACCGGCCCGATTCATGCGTACGGCGGGATCTGTAATAGCCTCATCAGTGCTGTCTTGATATTCTCCATCATTATTATTGTCTACAAACAAGCGAACTGCTGCCCCCGCTTGACCCACCTGCTGTCTATTATTCAACAACAATCGATCACCATAAGAATCGTACCCAATTGATCCGCGCAGGCTCTGATTGACGGTTAATTCTGAACCGGTAGTTCGAGCGGAGGTATTACTCCGAACTTTATTGAAGTCGATGGTTACATTTAGACTTAGCGAATTGAATCTACCTAAAAAGTTACGTCCATAGGTTAACTGCAGCCGTCCTGTTTCGAATAGATCACGGGAAAGTTGGAACTCCATTTCTTCCAGTTCTTGTAGTCCCGGCAAGTAGGAAAGTTGCCCACGAATAAACATGCCGCGAAGCAGTGCGGGAACATCATTATAGCGACCCAGTGAGTATGTATAGGAGTTGGTAATTCTTGATGATGATGTTGTTTGCCAACGTATATCTCCGGATTGCTGATCCTGATATCCAAATCGTATATTAAGACGTCCCAGCCTCGAGCTCAAGTCGGCACGATAGCGAATAAGATCAGTATTGCCTCTTGTTTGATATGTAGAAGACCATCGAATATTAAGTGGAAGTTCTCCAATTTGGAAAGGAGTAAATAAAGATACTCTTCCCAGGTGGTCGCTCCCCCCCGTGTTATAAAGTTGACTATCCCCGGGGTTGTAATCATATGACAGATTCCAGCTGGCCCCGCTACCGTATACTACGCTTGAAGAAAAACGATAAAAATTTTCAGTATTGGCACTGGCACTCACAAGGTATTTTGAAAATAGACGTGCGTTTAGCGTACTGGTAAAAGAAGGCAGTGAACTGTGGTAGTCGGTGAGGTATTCTGTAGATCCGGTAGCTGTAAGCCAGTCAGCGATACCCGCCGAAAGGCTTGCTTCACCCAAATAACCGCGCTCTCTCGATCCAAGGATGGGGTTCTCCAGTCGGCCTGCGCTAATGCTGTAGTCCATTTCTCCCGGAGGAAGATAATCAAAGGGGACTTGAATACGAGAACTGCGCTGCATGGTTTGGCCTGAAGGGGTGTATGCCTGAACGGAGTAATCAGTGCTGCCATAGGTTAGGGGAACCAAAAACCGATAGTTGCCGGACTCATCAGCTTCTTGAAAATCGACCAAGCGGTTATTAAGATATAGCTCCACTTCGGATTGTGCCGGTACATTGCCCTCAATGGGGTAACGATCAAAAAGACGGCGCGGTTCAATGGGCTTGTTAGATATTTTGACGCCGGTAATAGCTCTGCTACTTATACCTTCGGAGTTGGTTTGTCCGGCAATAATACTGCTAAAATAGTCATTGTCACGCTGAACATAGCGCCAACGGAGACCCTGAGTCGTAAATTGGCTTTGTTCATTTGAAAAAGCTCCAAAAATATTTCCCTGTACATCACCGGCCAGCACCTCAGCGCCAAGGCTGTTGCTGAACGTAAACAACTGTGAATTGTTTGAATAAATGGCTGATAGGTTGTAGTCGAGGAATGCCCCGTTAAGCGTTTGATAGTTGCGATCGTATTGTAGTGGATAGTAGCTACGATCGAACAACGGCTCTTCCCGGTCCAGTTGTTTACGCTCCTGCTCGCGTTCGTAGGCGGCCACTACCGGCATTTTATCCGGGGTATCCAAGTCGAGGGTAAGGCTATTGAAATTTGTGGAAAAAGTAAGGCCAAAGAGTTGTTCAAAAGTTTCAGGCCTCAGAAAATAGTCTATCTCCTTTATGAGGAAGTCATCGGCTTGCAGCTGAAGCTCCGTATCGCCGGCTTCGGCAATCTGATTGTTAAAATTAATCTGATATTGGGTTTCACCGAGATATACTCCCGAAATAGTGAGATTTCCCTGGTCTACGGTGTGATTTATTTCGAGAAGAGAAAACAGCTCGCTGACAGGTAGATAAAACTGATCATCTTTGTAATAGGCGGTAACATAATTACTGACAACCCCTTGGTATTGAAAAGTAAGATAAACTTCGGTGCCGTTACCATTCCCGTTTTGTTGAGCCTGAGCTACGTGTGCAAGGGCAAGCAGGAGCCAAACTGTCGCCGAAATGGTAAGTGTTTTAAACGATAGCCATTGTTTGCTCACTCAATCGTAATTTGCTTTTCGAATGATACAGGTTGAATTTGCAGGAGGTCATCTTGACTAATATCACGCCGTTGAGAGGTAATCTCACCAGAGATAGTATATTGGCCTGGGTCGAGATCCGAAAGATCTATGGAGAAATTTCGTGTGATAGAGGTATAAACCGAATTGGTTGTAGTATTTTCATAAACCGTATCGCCATTCTCATTAGAAACCCGCACGTTGAGTGATCCCACAAAAGGAGCATTACCGGTTTGTTCCATTGTAACTTCAATTTGACCGGTGTTATCTGCCTTCGTAAAATCGACTGAAGAAACCTGAACACCTGTTTTAGCCTTTTGCGTGCGATAGTGAGCAGCGATAACTTGGTTGACGACCAAATTAATTTGTGCTCCCACCTGATTTTCTTCCACGGATTCTATTGGCGGAGATACAGGGTTGGATTGAATTTTAACACGGGACCAATAACCTCCAGGATCCAGATTATTAGGAGGGCGGGTCACAAATCGAACGGTCTGACGCTGGTTGGGCTGAATAGTAAAATTCTGAGGAAATATTTTAACCCAGTCGGCGATAGATTTTGTTTCAGCCAAAACAGAATCATTAACGATCATAAGGTTACCATCTCGTGTGGTTGGGTAGCCAAATTCCGTACTTATTGAGATCTCCTGTGCTTGATCTCCACCGTTACTTATTGTTAGCGATCCAAACCTGTTTTGGTGGTCAAAAAATAAAGAAGTTGGAGCGATGCTAACCTGGGCAAAAGATTGACTTACTAAAAGGAAACTAAAACAAAGACAAAAAAATATTGCAGCTTTTTTTATGTCGGTAGATGCTAATAATGTCATGATAGATAATATTTGATCCCGATAAGATAGCTACAATATATAGAAAGTTCGTTTGTATAAAAAAAGCTTCAGAGCATATTTCAAGGCTCTGAAGCTTTATATTCTCAAAGACTACTATACTGTGATGATTAAAACGTATAGTTAATTGTCAAGGTAAGGTCCGATTCATTGGCATATGAATCAGGAGTCATGCCACTTCCATCATCATCAGTTGGGGTCAAATCGCCACCAATCCAAACGGTTGCATCACCACTACTGTCAAGGTCAACTTGTCCACCGTCTGGCAAGTTATTACCACCAGAGTTAGAACTATTTTGCCCTGTAGTATGTGACATGGCGATTGGATTGAGCGTAAAATAATCACTCGAGCCACCTGACTGTGGGGTTAATTGTATAGTTGATGTGTTTAAATCTACGGTAACAGATTGATCACTTGCACCAGAAATAAAAACCTTACCAGCACTATAACCATCTGTTGCTCCTCTTGAACCGTTTACCCCACTATCGTTAGAAGCATTAAGCGGATCAATGGTCGCAGATCCTGAAGTGAAAGATGTTTCAAAATCTCCAAAGTTGAGATCTGTTTGTGTTGCGTAACTTACATCCTGAATTACATTAGCATACGTATTTACCACATCATTCTGTGCATAAACACTTCCGCTGAATGCCAAAACGAAAGCTAAAACCGTGAGTAGAGATATTGACCGTTTCATGATATTTATTTTTTGTTGCGAGTAATAACCGTTTAATTTTTTTTCTTCAGCTAAAACTTAAGGAGTTTCTGAGAGCCTTAAAATTAAGTTCTATTAATTAAGAACCTTTTAATCTGCATTAATGCTCCTTAACATTTGATTCCTAAAACCGTTGCAGATAACTGCTGCTATAGCTGGTATAAAACGAGGAATACATAGCATATAAGCCGTTTTTGGAATCTGTATTTTCCGCTACTAAACTAACAGGTAGCCATTATTTCACAAATTATAAATCATTAATATGACTGTTAAATGGGAGGAGTTAGAAAAGAGAATGTAGAAGCAAGTGGCATGAATGTCCCACCTGAATACCAAAGCTTTCTTATATGTGATCTTGGCTGAAGTTTTTCCGAGTGTAGTGGGGAGATCTACCATAATCTAATATTGATAGATGGAGCAGGATAGATTACGACCCGCTCGGAATGACAATCTGTTTAGCGTTATATAAATTGTCGTCGCAACCTGAGTTTGTAGGAGGAAGGGGAGAGACCTAATTTGCCTTAGAGAGATTTACTATAGCACGGTTACCCATCGAAGTTTTAGAGTAGTAGGTTCGATAGAATCGACATGACAGGAGCTAAAGATATACCACACTGAGCACAATTTCGTTGGCATAGGTACCATCCCGGACATTACCAACATCCACTGAGCCATGCATAAAAATATAGATGGAATTCCATGGCCCAGGGTCCGAATTTGGTTCTATCTTGATACTGCTGACCGTACCCGACAGGGGATAAGAGGTTTCATAATTTCGAGCCGAATAGGCGTATCTTGAAAACAGTTCCAGCGGAATAACATCATCTATGGAGGGATTCATATGTCGAAGCTCAGTAGGTTTATCCAGCGTTACCAGAAGCATCTGATTTTCGAGCGCTGTAATACTGAAAATACCCATATTGGGACTGCCCAGCTCAATCATGCGTCGACCACTGTTGGTCATCAATGTACCAAATTCAAGGGGTTGTTCGGTTCGAGCAGTTATTTTCGAATCAATATTCAGCTGGAGATCAATAAATTGTGCTTGAGAAGCTATACCATTTACTAAAAATAGGATAACTGCAAGGAGAAAAGTCTTCGCCAGTATAGACGTGTCAATATTGGGATTAATCATAGCTGATGTTAATTGTGACTGTACCAGTATAGGCATCAGCTGCTGTACCTTCGGGGACTACTATATCTCCATACAGATAAAGATATAAGGTTTCATAAAGAGGATTGGAATAATCCGATTTTGGATCTAAATCGGTGGCCTTGGTTGGAGGGGTTGGAGGAGGATTTGGAGGTTGGCTTTGCCGCTCCAGTATAGGAACACGGATATTGAAAGTATTATTAGCAACATTGATATATTTTAGGCTCACACTGGCCGGATTTTTAGCATTCCCCAACTGGTTACTGTAAGCGGCATTTAGTGTAAAATCAATGATCTCTCCGGTATTATTCCCGGTTAAGTCTTCTGCAGTTACATCTACATATATATCCAGGTATTTAACACCAATAATTTCAATGATCGTATAATTTCCCTCATGCACATCAAGGGAGTAGGTACTGCCATCAGCAATAATAGGACCTACTTGATCAAAATCAAGATCCTGTGGGGTGTTAATGATTTCGAGACCATAATCAGCATAAGCACTAAAATTAATTTGCCCATACCCGGCTGTGGGAATGAGGACTAAGAGTGATATATAGAATAAAATTTTTTTCATGACTATATATACTCAATATCTATAGTGAATTCACCTTGGTAGTTACCGGGACTGGCCGTTGAAATATCGACATTGCCCCCAATCCAAAGATAAAAACGTCCGTCTTCGTTAAATTCAAAATCGCGGTTTTCCCGGTCCAAGATCTTTGCTGATGACTGGTCATCTTCAGTATTACCAGCTACCTCGTAGTTAAAAATCAGGGTTTCGGATCTCTGGGGCTGTGTAAGTTCACGTTGTTCAAGATAACTTATGCGTATCTCAGAGTTCGGGTTTCCGATAGCGATCATTTTACCAGCATTGGTACTATTCTGGGGATTAATGCTAATCCGATTATTTTCAGGTTCAACTTCTGATAAGTTCATCGAATTAATGGTAATCATTTCAATACTGCTGATGACTTGTGCCGAAACATTGATATTTACGTCAGTGCCATTCTCATTTTGTTGAGCCAGTAGAGAACCCATTGGTACTAAGAGTAATGTCACGAACAGCAGAAAAAATGTAGAGATATTTTTGTTCATCTTATAGAATATAGCCTCTTCTGAGGCAAGATGTTTTGTGTAATTAAAATAAAACCTAAGTGTCCTTCTTTTGTATTTAGTATATAACAAAATAAAAAATGCAGAGGAGAGGTTCCTCTGCATTGGATTAGAATCGTTAAATATTATATGAATTTAACGGGGGTTAATTTTTTTTAAGATCGTATGGCTTAGCAGCAGTTTACCATGTAAACCTGTTAAAATAAGTTGCATTCAGTTCCAGATCTTTTGCCCCAATTCCTAACTGCCGCTTCATTTGCTCGCTCATCGTCTGGTCTGGAGTTCGGATATAAAAATTGTAGTTCAAACGTTTACCACTTGCTGTAGAGGGGAAGTTTACCGTGGTTTCATAGACACTGTCAACTGGGGCTGTATCTTTCAGATAGACTTTGCGAGAGGCTGAAAGAGGAAATACATCTCCCTTAAGATATATTTGATCTCTGCCAGGGATAAAAACACTATCTTCAAGCTGGGGAGTCAAGTTTACCTTAAATGTGATTTTAGCCTGCCCATAACTATTAAAAGTTAATGCAGCCATTACAATAAAAAGAAGACCTATTGTACGTTTAATCATTGAATACCAATTGTTTTTGTTATCAGAATCTGTATATGACATGATGCTACCACTATTTTTCAAATAGTCTTGGTAATATGAGAAGTGTGTTTATAAGAATTCAACAGGCTTTTCTTTGATATACTGTACTGAAAAGGTACTTTGCCGCGGATAAAAGGGAGGATTCATTTGACCTAACCGTGTATCAAACGTATAGTTTTTGGCAAAACCTGATGTTAGAACAGGGCGGCCCCTCCAGTTATATGTAAATTGCCCTACAGGACCACGAGTATCTTGCTGAATGCCTCCCAACAAATTTAACGTACCGCGGGTCACCCCATCATTGAACCTTGCAAGTTGGAATGAATTACCCTGGCCTATTGCCATCATGGATGCATGAATGGTTAGGTCTTGGGTGCCGGATGCTCTATGAGCATTCTGATTTACGTTAATATTACCTTGACTTACGATTCCCAACACATCCGATGAGTTTTGTCCAGGATTTTGATACCTAATATCTCCGGAAATGCGAACTTGACTGGAGGAGTGAACTGTAGCCTGTCCATTTACCGTACCTTGAACTGTTACGGTATCGGAAGAAGAAATAACACCATTTGTATTATTTAAATTAAAAGTTGTGGGGGGATTTCCATTTCGTGAAATATTAACCGTGCCATCGTTATTAAAAACAACATTAATATTCGTATTAAACGATAGCCCCCCGTTTTGTGCCTGGGTCCGAAGTTGATTGGCCTGATTGTTAGTTGGAAGTGGAATCTCTTGCGCTGAAAAATTAGTGGGACCGTTAAATTGAGGATTGGCATTACCGTTCCACATATTGGGACTGCTGACAGGGCCATTGAAGGTAGGCGTGCCAGAGAAATTAAGGGTGCCATTGGTATGGACAGGGCCATTTATAACATCTGTACTGGTGAAATTGACACCATTTTCATCATTGCTAAAAAAGGCATAGCGAGAAAATGAGTCTTGGGTGATATGGGCTTCCACTACAGCTCTGGTACTATTTGTCTCTGCTGTACTTACAAGTAGGAGTGTCCATTGATCCCAGTTTTGGATATCGTGATCGGCAGGGATGTTGGGGTTATTATTAACAAAATCCTGGAAATTAAATACTTGTAGCGTAGCCTCGGCTCCCATAAAATCGCTTTCCGAAAGACCGGCAGTCCACTGCTGATTATTGTTAAGTTCTTCCATGCCGTATTCCAAAACACTGTTCGCAACGTTTTGAACATCCGTTTCCTGATGGTAGTCAACAGTTCGTTCAGGAATTGCTATGATTCTGTTACTGATTGATTGTTGTACCAAGCCCACAATAATGACTAAGCCTGAAACAAGTATAAGTAGTCCTCGTCCCATAATTGATGTTATTGATTAGAATTGTAGATTAGTGGGCACAATAAGTTTCTCCCAAACTGTTCGTGGGTAGTAATTTTGTCCATTAGCCCCGTTCAATGGTTCCGGAGATTCGGTAACAATTTTTACACGAATACTTCTAATCTGATTTCTATCGGTTGTAACATTTGTGCCTTGGGCATCACTGTAGCCGGTCATTGAAAAATCTACGACGTTAAAAACTGTTGGTCTGGATCCACCGGTAGAATCAATTGGTCCATTTCGTCTGAGAACCCGGTCATCGGGATTGGTTGTTTCATTGACCTGTACGTTCTCTTGGAAATTCCAGATTACCTGTGATGTCCCTTGTCCGTGAACATCTGCCCTAAAGTTGATAAAGTTTGGGGGATTAAATGCTGCTATGCTACTGTTATTTCCAAACCCAATTCGTTTTAAATCTTGGGTTATAACTTGCCGTATGGTTTCAACCTTAGTTTTATCTGTAGCATTTAGCGTAATTTCTACTGAATTTTGGAGTACTTGACCGTTTAAATGAAGCATTGCCAAAAGTAGAAGTCCGCCGACTACAAAACTGGTTGTAATGCCAAAATTCATATATACCCCTCAGTTAGTAAAGCTTTTAATAAACTGTAACTTTACGCCAGTATCATTGGTTTCTAAAAACTTATTTGTGACAGTTACAGTGGCCTTTTTATTAGTAGTATTTGATCCGGAAATATTTATATCGGTAACATCCATACCCACATCGTAGAAAAGTGTGTCATTGTTAATGGCTATCGGTACCTCTTTTGGGAAAGAATTATTAACATAGTTATCAAAAGCAGACTCTGATTCAATCCATCTTACCCTGTCAATCTCATTTTGGGCAATAGATACCGCATGATATTCAATTTCTGCTTCCATTTGTACCCGGTTGTTCATTTGAAACATCCGACTTGTATTCACAGATAGTAGCGAAAATATGACCATCGCTCCCATCAGAAATATTATGTCAGAATAATCATTCATAGGTCTTTTCTTGGTTTAAGCCAACCATATTTATAATATAAGAGTCCCAAAGGTTATAGATGTTACAAGTTTTAATCTTTCAGGTTATTTCTTTTAATACTATAATACCATTATCTGCTTCTATAGATGATTTGTAACCTCTGATTCGATGTTAAGTAACTTGAATGAGAATAACGTATTAAAACTGTGTAATGAATATTGGAGTTACTTAATAAAGGTCATCTTTTTGGTAATAGCTTTTTCCTCAGTACGAACTCGATAAAGATAAACACCACTTGCCAAGTTGGTGGGAGCCCACGTGATAGTGTGAAAACCGGCTGGATATAACTTATCATCTGCCAAGTAAGCAACACGGCGTCCAAGGATATCAAAAACTTCGATGGTGACTTCGGTTTTTTGTGGCAGGCCGAATTCTATTTTGGTACTTGTATTAAAAGGATTGGGATAGTTTTGATGAACCTTCATTTGTTCAGGGATATCATCAGCATCAGATCCCGGACTAATTTTTAAAGTAAACCGAGCATTTTCTTCCTTATTTTTAGCTTTTCCTTTGGTTACCGGGTTTCCGGAATAGGTATAATTTGGAGCCTTCTTTTCTTTGGAGGATGAAAGATTAGTCTGAAGAAATGGATTGTTACGCATATCTACTGTTTTTCCGGTTTTATTGTTTGTAAGTGTCAGTGTCCATCCTTCAGGTATTTGAGTATTGGTAGACCAAGATAATAATGCACTGCCCGAGATCCCTTGACCATTTTTAAAACCTCCAATAAAGATTGGAATTTCTATAGAACTCCCGAATTTGCGGGGTAGATTATTAAGTGAAAGCCGACTGTCATTTTCAAGGATAGTATAAAGTTCCAGATAAGTGTCTGAGAGAGGGGTGAGCCAATACCCGTCATTTTCGTCCCATTCTTTTTTTCCTGAATTTGAAAATGTGATGTGACTACGAGTCTTCATGTCTCCCGATTCTAACATGAATTCTATGATTGGGGTATCATTTATTTGTTTCCCCGATTCTTTTCTATAAAATGTTCCCCCGGTTGTTTTAGCTGATTTATCGACTTTTAATTGTGGGTTGCTTCCACTTGCTTTCACCCAAAAAGCCTGAAAGGGAGGAATAATACCATCGGGTAGTGTGCCCGTTACCCCATTCCAATAGAGATATTCGCCGTTTCCATTATTTGCGTCTGGGTCCCAAACGTAGATAGTATTACTGATATTTGTTTTTGTCCAGGAAATATGATTCCAATCGATAGAAGCTCCATAAGGATTCCCCACCAAATTCCAACCGGTGTCAGCTTCGGCAGTGTAGGTAACATTTAAATCGACTTTATTTGCACTACCTTCAAACTCCTGCCCCGATATTGATAACGTTTTTGGCAGTGCCTGATTATATCTGGAATCACTTGGGACATCTCCAAAAACATATACAAATAATCCCCGACCGCTGACAGTAGGAGTACTGGCAGAAGAAAGCGTTCGAAAACGCTCATTGTCAGTTCCGGGCTGGGTTTCATCATACCAGAAAACGTTGGGCTGTAAAGTGTCGTTGGGAGCAACCTCAGAATCGTAAAATGCACCGGGATATCCTTGCGTGACAAGGGAGTCGAGAAAATCTCCGTGTGTAGAATTGACAGGAGCTGATAGCAACCGCCAGCCAGGATTACCGGTTATTTCTCTCAGAAATCGAAGGTTCCCATTATTGATATTTTTATTATTGGCAATAAGGCTAAATCCTGAACCTATGGTTAGGGTTCCATTGGTCAATGAAAGTTGGTCGCGAACAGTAACATTATTCTTAGTCGTAACTCCGGCAGTGTTATCAATAATAAGATTTTCAATATTCGTCATTGAGTTATTAAAAAGCTGTTTGGAAGAACCTTCGAAAATTACTTCTGAAGAAGAGGCATCTATGGAGCTTAGGGTGGTGATGTCTCCCCCAAAGCGAAGCGTACTGTTTGAACCACTTAGCGAACCGGTACCAATAATATCTCCGGAAACCAAGAGTGTGTTACCGTCTATAGCCAAACTCTCCCCATTTTTGATATTCATCACGTTGTTTACAGTAACATCTGCTGAAGCTGATACCCCTGCGCCACTGTTTTGAATAACTAAGGTATCGGTTTCAAGAGGGGAGATTATTTCTTGGCTGTTAGTACCATTTAATGAAACCGTTGTGCCGGGTAAAACTAAATCGCTAATTGTAATATCCTTTCCTATTCTCAAATATGATCCTGGATCTGCATTGACAGAACCTTCACCGTTCAGATCATTCGCAATGGTTAAAGTATCCTGATTGGAAAGTGTGATACTTGCATCTGCTTCAATAGAAAGCGACTTCACAGATGGATCAACCCCATCTGTTACTGGGAAAAGGTTTCCGTTTGCCGGGTTAGTAGGTATTAAAACAACATTTCCCGGGCCAGGTACTGCATTCTGGTTCCAGTTTTGAGCGCGGTTCCAGTTATCACCCAACCCAAAAATACCTGAAGCACTTTGCCATATAAATATATTTGCGAAGATGACAGAGGCATCATCAGAAATAGCTTGAGAATTTACATCTCCGGTAATTGTAGCTGTTTCTTCGGTTGTTGTTGATGTCAATGTTGCTGTATATGTGCCGTCATTGTTGTCAGAAATGGAACCAAGAGAACCAGCCGTTGTACTAAGGGTGATATTGTTACCCCCGGTGTTCAGTCTGTTATTATTCGCATCCCGCAGGGTTACAGTAATCGTGGAAGTGCTGGAACCATCATTTTGGACTGAGGTAGGATCAGCTGTTATTTGGGAATTACCTGGATCCACTGGCCCGGGAGTTACCGTAAAATCATTGCTTTCACCACTTGATGAGCCATCTGTTTCGGTAGCGGTTAAAGCAAAGGTTCCGGTATTTGAAAATGTAATAGAATGTGATGAAAGTACTCCATTTTCAAAATTTGCAGTAGTTCCTTCTCCCTCTGATAGGGAACCATCAGAAGAAATATTAACGGAGCCATCAAAGCTTGAAATAGTATTATTTGCCCCATCTACAGCTGTTATTCGAATATCAAAATTTTGGCCTGCTGTCTGTGAGGAGATGGGTTCTCCTTCTGTAGTGGTAATTAGAAATTTTGTTAGTATTCCACTATTCAGAACTTCAAAAGTATCGCTGGTTACAGATGTCAACCCTGATCCAACGGCTTGTATTGTTTTTAAACCGGTTTGACTGACTTCCAGATTAGAAAAGCTTGCTATTCCTGAACTGTTGGTTGTTTGTGTTAGCGTACCAGAAATAGTACCGGTACCCGAAGCCAGAGTTATATTGATAGATATCCCACTTGTTTCAACCTTATTACCGAATTGGTCTTTAAGTTGTAACTGAACTGACGGGGCGATAGGTTCACTAACTGTAGCGTCTGAAGGTTGTCGTTGGAAAGCCAATTCAGCGGCATTTCCTGCTACCATTGTTAGGGTACCATAATTGGTTGTCCCCGCCGGACCTGTTGTCCCCATATTTTTTATATTACCCTTATTTGGCAGAAGACCTTTTGTGGGTCTTATGCGCATATTCTCAAATATTACAATGCCCGGGAGGGGAGTAAAAAAGAAGCTGCCACTTTCTTGATCCACTCTGAAGGTTATTTCAGTGGAAGTTCGGGAGACAAATGAGAGATCAAGTTGGGTGAATCCAAAATCATTATTTGGCTCAATTGTGATGGTTGGCTGACTACCACCGGTATCCCACTCATATCCAGCGGGGGCTTTAAGAGTAATCGTTTCATTTAGTTCTAACTGTCCCGGTGTGGATTCCTCAATTTCAGGACCAGAAAGGGTAGTGAAGGAACCGCTTACTTGATCTGCTGAGAGCGTATCATGTGAGGGAATCACATTTTGAGCAAAAGCAGGAGCTGTGAACATCATAGCTATACTCACAGCCAGAAGTATTTTTATAGTAACTACAAATGGGAAGTCTCTTATTTCCATTTTGCATCCCATGGGTAAGAGGTATTGAATTTAGAATGCCTGTAGAAAAACTTTTCTAATATTTACCTATATGTCCGTAAATTTATTACAAAATATAAGTAAACAATACCATCTTGTAGATTATAATCACTTAATCTACTAATAGGAGAGACTATTTAATGAGAGTCATTTTCTTTGTAACAACCTTTTCATCGGTGGTTAACCGATAGATATACGTGCCACTGGCAACATTCGAAGCATTCCAATTAATACTATGTAACCCAGCCTGGAATGACTTATTCTTAAACAGTGTGGCAACTTTTCGGCCAAGAATATTAAATACCTCGAGTGTAACTTCGTTTTGGATTGGAAGTGTAAACCGAATTGTTGTAGTGGGGTTAAATGGGTTGGGATAATTTTGTTTGAGATCAATTTCTTTGGGCAGGCCAGTTCCCAATGCTCCGGGATCTATCCGTAAGGCGAAACGTGCCTTTGAAGGATCCGCTTCACTTAAAATTTGATAGTCCTTTTGTAATGGTTGGGAATCTTCTCCTTTGCTGTTCTTTTCTCCTGATGTTTTAAAAGAATAGCGAGTTCCCTTTGAAGGAGTTATTTCTTGTCCTGTTATGCGATCAATTAATGTCACATCCCAGCTTGAAGGTATATTTTTAATATCGGAAATTTGTAGATTTACGGATTCAGTAACTTTTTGACTATTTCTAACTACGTTTGCACTGATTGGAATTTCTATAGGAACCCCGAATGTGATAGGGAGAGCATTAATATTATAACGGTTATTTCGTCGGCCTATTGAAAAAAGTTCAGCGTAATTGGATGTCTCGGGAGGTGGTTGCAGGTGATAAGCGTCACGCGAATCTTTGCCAACTTTTGCATCTTCATAAAAGCTGAAAAACATTCGGTTCGTGGTTCCTTCGTGCTTTAGGTGGAGCTCGATTTCCGGATTTGCATCACCTGTTCTTTTTCCAACGAAATTAAAAGCTGACTGTAGGGTTTTTGCCTCACCAGTAACCGACAGTTCTACGGAACCATTATTTTGGGGAGCATTGGCTTTTACCCAAAAAGCCTGGAAGGGAGGGATAATCCCGTTTGCAAGCGTGCCTGTAGAGCCGTTCCAGGTTTTGTACGAGTTGTCGTCAGGTTCCCAAATATAGATTGTTTGATCGATATTGGTTTTAGTCCATCCACTGCTATTATCCCAATTAATAGGAGCACCATAAGGATTACCCACAAGGTTCCAACCGGTGTCTGCTTCGGCCGTATAGGTAACATTAAGATCGATGAGACCAGAATGCTCTTGACCGGTTACTGAGAGGGTATCGGGTAAAGTATCGTTATACCGCTCATCGCCAACGACATCCCCAAAAAGGTATACATGGTATCCCAGCCCGGGATCAATTTGATTTGATGCAGATGAAGGGACTCTCCATCGTTGATTATCAGTCCCCTTAAAGGTTTCATCATAGTATAGCACATTAGGCTGAAGAGTATCATTTGGAGCTACGCTTGCATCATAATAAGCTCCTTCGTATCCCTGCGTAATGATATTACTCAAAAAATTATTAACCGTAGCTGATACAGGTGATGAAAGCATACGCCAACCCGGTTCACCAGAGAGAATGCGCGTAAATGTTAGGTTCCCATTGCTAATTGATTTGTTGTTGGCAATAAGGCCCTGCCCGGAAGGTATTGTTAGTGAGCCATTTTGCAGGTAAAGCGTACTGTTTATTTGCAGGTTATTTGTAGCTGTAACGCCCTCGCTGTTATCAATACGCAGATCGTTAACCTGCTGCGGTAATCCCGAACCTGTATTTTGGTTGGCTGTACCCTGGTACCAGTAGTTGGCAGAGCTACTAAAATTCCTGTATTCAGTTTGAATATTGCCGGTATTGGTCTCTGACGATGAAATTCCTTCTGCTGATCCTATCTGGAGTGTACCATTGTTCTGTAGATCAAAGGTGCCGCCTCCAATTATTATAAATTCATTAAGCACAAGGGTATCTCCAGAGCTAACTGCGAGTGTACCGGTATTGTCTATAGTTAATTCGTTAAGGTTGCTAATATCTTGTTTGGAGTCCAAGGTAATAGTATGATTATTACCAACAATAGCCCCCTCTCCGTCTTGGTCATTTGGAATTTCTGAGGCCGGATTTCCGGTATGGCTTTCAGTAGACCATGAGGTGGGATCATCCCAGCTACCAGATTGGCGGCTGTAATAGGTGATATCAACTATGGGGATAAATCTTTTTATATGGTTTTGGGATATCTGACCACCGGCAGCAGATTTAACGTTATTGACTTCAAGTTCATACTCTACATTTTCGGTTAGCGAAGAGACATCTAACAGTACTTCCCTTTTATTACTGGTATTAAAGGTTAAGCTGTTAATGGAAATACCCTTGTTGATCGAATAATTTGATAGTTGCCCAGTCGATTGCGGATCCATCTCCTGATCAAACTCAATGAGTACTTTAGTAAGCGAGGGAGTCGTGATGTCGTAAACGAATGGCCGTTGACTGTTTATAGTTCCTTGATTGTCCAGATTCCCCTGAATATCAATGGTATCGTCATCTTGAATTTCTACCTGTCCGCCTTCTTCAACAGTAAGGTCATTTTCAATAGTAATGGTATTTTCAGATGATCCATCTGTTTGCAGTGTTGACCCAGAGCTGACCTCGACATTATAGAAGCTCAGATCGTCGCCATTAGTATTAATCTGAGAAGGTGAACCACTGAACGTAACAGTGCTGGTACCGGCGTTAAACGTTCCACCATATGGGACTTCCAGGTCGCCTTTAAACTCCATTTCTGCATTACCGGCATTTACGGTTCCCCCCCCGGTGAATGAGGCGTTTTCTCCAACACTTAGAGAGCCATTATTGAAGTCAAAGGTACCACCGCCGGACAGGGATGCATCGCCCTCAACATTAATTGAACCATTGTTCACACTTAAGTTACCATTGCTGGTGAAATCAGCATCTCCGGTTATATTTACCGTTGCATCTTGTACATTGAAATAGCCACTGCTGCTGATGGTAGTATTTCCATCTATATTTACAGTTCCACTACCCAGATTTGCTGTTCCATTATTACCTATAAAAACCCCTTCATTGAAATTAATTGTACCGGTATCCAAGTTTATAATACCGCCACTTTCTACATTTGCAGCTCCATGAAAAGTAGTTATTCCATCATCCCCATTGTATGTTCCATTGATATTGGTGATGCCTGAAACAGTTATATCTCCGGATTCAACATTGAATACTTTGTCGTTATTAATCTTCAAATCACCGTTTATGGTTACTGTCCCTGAACCGGCATTAAATCCATCACCTTTAATGGTTATATCAGTTTCACTGGTAAAACTGCCAGTTGATATATCTATCAGTGTATTGCCGTATCCCATATCAAAAGAATTACCGGTTAGGTTTACAGCTCCACCTTCTTGAATAAATAAAGTTCCAGTATCCGCGAAGGTTAATCCATCAGTAATTGTTAGGGTACGACCACCTGAAACAGTAAGCTCTCCACCGTCGTAGTTTGTCACTTGAATACTTACTACCGTAACATTCTGTTCTGTTATAATGGGGTAGGGGTTACCATTATTAGGTCGTATTTGAACATCATTGCTCGGGCCCGGAACTCCATTGGGAGTCCAGTTTCCTGCTTTATGCCATTCAGAATCAATATTCCCCGTCCAGGTTTTTGTTTGTGCATGTACTTCAGTAGGTGCAAAACCCAATGATAGTATGGCTATGCCACAGAAAAAACCATATATGATTATAGAGAAGTTAAATTGTATTTTTGGAACCAAATTTTGCAACCGATTGATGTTAAAGGCAATACCATGTGTAGGGTAATACCCTAAGATAAGTTACTATTAATACTTATCGGAATGAATAATAAAATGTTAATGTGAAATTCTCTTAATAATATGAAAGGAATTATTTTAGCAGGGGGCACAGGTTCGCGATTGTATCCCTTAACAAAAGTAACAAATAAGCACTTGTTGCCAGTGGGGAATCAACCGATGATTTATCATCCCATCAATAAATTGACGGAGGCGGGTATTGAGGAAATATTAATTGTTACCGGCACCGAGCATATGGGGGATGTGGTAAACCTACTGGGTTCGGGCAAAGATTTTGGCTGTCGGTTTACCTATAAAGTGCAAGATGAGGCCGGTGGAATTGCCCAGGCACTGGGACTGGCAGAGAATTTCGTGGGTAATGATTCCATGACTGTAATTTTGGGGGATAATATTTTTGAGACGTCGTTGGATAAAGCGGTGAATGCTTATCCCGGTAGTGGAGCACAAATTTTACTTAAAGAAGTGGATGATCCCGAGCGTTTTGGAGTTGCCGAGGTGGATGGTGAGAAAATTGCGGGGATCGAAGAAAAACCGGATCAGCCTAAAAGTGATTTGGCGGTGACCGGCGTTTACATGTATGATGCCAAGGTGTTTGATTATATTCGGGATCTGGAGCCGTCTGATCGGGGGGAACTTGAAATTACAGATGTCAATAATCATTATATCAATGAAGATGCCATGCGGTTTTCGGTGATGGAAGGATGGTGGACCGACGCGGGAACGCCCTCATCATACAAGCGAGCAAATAAATTGGTTCAGATCGAAGAATGATGAAAGCATTACTACTTGGGGCATCCGGACAATTAGGTAAGGAGTGGCAACGTATTATTGATGAGGATTATCCCGATGAGATTAAGTTGCTGCCATATACCTCAAGCGATCTGGATATTACCCATTACCAGGAGGTTTCCGATGAGTTTCGTGAGCAAAAGCCTGATGTGGTAATCAATTGTGCAGCTTTTACGGATGTGGATGGTGCTGAAGATCACAAAAAACTGGCCCGCAAGGTCAATATGGAAGCACCGTTATACCTGACAGAACTGAGTCAGCAGCTGGAATTTAAATTGATGCACTTTTCTACGGATTATGTATTCCCCGGTACAAAACGTAATAAAAAGGAATTTCCGGGGGGCTATCCCGAAGAACATCCGGCTGATCCGGTTAACTGGTATGGTAAAACAAAATGGGAGGGAGAACAGGCAATTCGTCAGACAACCGAAAATCATCTTATTATTCGGGTATCGTGGCTATGTGGTCAGTTTGGTTCTAATTTTGTCAAAACAATGCTTAAGCTGGGACAAGAGCGAGAAGAACTACAAGTTGTTAACGATCAGTGGGGTAGTCCTTCGTTTGCTGAAAACGTCGTAGAGAATTGCCTGAATTTACTTGGTACGGGGGCAATGGGGACTTATCATGTTACGTCCAAAGGATTAATCACCTGGTATGATTTGGCCAAGGCTATTTTTAAGAAGAGTGACATTGAGGTACATGTTGAAGCTGTTGATTCGGATGCTTTTCCGACAAAAGCTAAACGCCCGTATTTCTCAAAATTAGGGACACAAAAGATTGAGGATATAGAGGACAGTAAGATTGTTGACTGGCGAAAAGGATTACAGAATTTATTAGATCAGCTGCAATAGAATGCTATCCCAAATTATTATATTAGCTTTCAAATTATAATCGCCACAGTGAATATAAAATGGAAATAATAGAGACTAAGATTCCCGATGTACTATTGTTAAAACCCAAGGTATACAGGGATGAAAGGGGCTTTTTTCTGGAAACTTATCGGGAGGAGCAATTAAAGGAGAAAAATTTAGATGTCCATTTTGTACAGGATAACCTGTCTAAATCTCAAAAAAACACCGTACGCGGCTTGCATTACCAGATCGAGCGTCAGCAGGATAAATTATTGATGGTAATGCAGGGAGCTATTTTGGATGTGGCGGTAGATTTGCGTCAGAATTCTCCCACATTTGGCGAACACGTGGCGATGGAACTTTCAGCTGAAAATAAACACCAGATGTTTATCCCCAAAGGATTTGCCCACGGGTTTTCAGTATTGTCGGACGATGCGTTGGTGTACTATAAATGCAGTGACTATTACTACCCGGATGGAGAACGGGGATTGCTATGGGATGATCCCGAACTGAATATAGATTGGAAGGTCACTGATCCCATCATTTCTGAAAAAGACCAGTATCAACCGCGGCTACAGGAACTTAAAGACGAGGATTTGTTCTGATGAGGAAGGGAATTATTGCTATGGACGGAGCAGGATTTATCCTGTAAAATGATCGCACATTCATTTTTATATTGTTTTTGAGAACGTAAATTTAATGTTACATGATATGTTCATTTTTTCAGTCAAGAAAAAACGAACCAAAAAATTGACCGGCTGAGAATACTGCAGACGCTGCATCCTTCGGGTAGAATAATTTTGATGGTCCATCACATTTTGTAAGATATTTCATGATTCTACGCCGGTACAAAATTCTTCTTTAAAACCCTCGGATTTTACGCAGTATTCCTTATGCCGGAGTAATAAAAATATTTAATAGGAAATGGTTATTAAAAGGGTCAAAGTCAAACCAGAGAAATTTCTGTTTGACGAGGTGCTGCTATTGCAAGTAATCAGCGTTGATAGATGAAGTCAGCACTGAGTAGTTAAATTTCTCTTGAGCTTTTACAAGCTCAGCTTGCTGGTTCCGAGTATTCGGAAGGGGCAAGCCGAAAAAGAATGTTATAGGGATATTTTAACTTGAAAAAATAAATAAAAGGAATTGTTACAGGAAGAGAGGATGAGAATAAGAAACTTTAATACAAATAAGTATTTACGATGAAAATATTAGTTACAGGTGGGGCGGGATTTATCCCGTGAAATGATTGCAGAAAACTATGAGTACATTTTATTACATATATATCTTGGTGAGCCAGAAAGACGGTAAGTGGTATACTGGATATACTGAAGATCTGCGATCACGATTTGAGAGGCATCAGGCAGGAAAGGTAAAGTCAACTAAACATCGCAGGCCATTGAAACTCATTTATTTTGAAGGATGCAGGAGTCAGGATGATGCCATCAGACGCGAAAAGTATCTAAAGACCCATTACGGAAAGATGTTTGTAAAAAAGAGACTCAAATCGTATTTCACAGGACAGGAGAATAAGAGTTAAGAATTTAATTAGAATATAAGATTAACATGAGAATATTAGTTACAGGTGGGGCGGGATTTATAGGATCTAATTTGTTGCTCTATTTGCACGAAAAGTATCCCGAGTACGAGTTGCTCAATATTGATAAGCTTAGCTATGCTTCGGATCTGTCATATCTCGATGAGATTAAACATTCTAATCGATACACCTTTAAAAAGCTGGATATCGTAGATCGTAACGCCGTGCGGGATATTATTCGAAGTTATAAGCCCGATGGTGTATTTCACCTTGCTGCAGAATCGCATGTAGACAACTCTATCAAGGGGCCAGAGCCGTTTATTCAGTCGAATGTGGTGGGGACGTTTAATTTGATTGAAGAGTGCAGGCAGTTTTGGCAAGAGGATGAGGAGCGGTGGCAAAATAATCGATTTTTGCACGTTTCTACCGATGAAGTCTATGGGGAACTGGGAGAGCAGGGCGCTTTTTCAGAGCAATCCCCATATGCTCCCAATTCGCCGTATTCGGCATCAAAGGCGGGCAGTGATTTTGTTATTCGTTCGTATTATCATACCTATGGGATGAATGTGGTTACTACGAATTGTTCCAATAATTTTGGACCACATCAGCACGACGAAAAGTTGATACCTACCGTTATTCGTACGGCGCTGAATCATGATGATATTCCCGTCTATGGAAAGGGAGAAAATGTCCGCGATTGGCTCTATGTTCGAGAGCATTGTCGCGCATTGGATCTGGTTTATAACGAGGGAAAGGCCGGCCAAACCTATATTATAGGCGGCAATAACGAATGGAAAAATATTGATCTGGTCAAAAAGATTTGTGATATCCTTAATGAAGAAGCAGGAAATGCACCAGGTTCTGATTTCAAAAACCTGATTACTTTTGTTAAGGATCGTCCTGGACATGATTTCCGCTATGCTATCGACGCCTCCAAGATTAAGGAGGAGCTGGGATGGAATAGTAAAGAATCATTTGAGCAGCGTCTGAGAGAGACAATACAATGGTATATCCGGCGATATAGCGAATAGTATTCTCTCCTACTGTCTCTTTATTGTATGTCCAAAATTAAGTATCAAAAAAAGTTGAAGGTTGTTAATAACCGGTTTATATTTAAGACAAAATTGTCTTAAAACTTAATTTGAAATGATCTTCTCGAAATCATGTGTATATGGGCTCCGTGCTTCGATCTATCTGGCATCGATATCGGGAGACAAATATATATCTATCAAAGGATTGAGTGACAAGTTGGATATCTCATTTCACTTTTTGACAAAGATATTACAGGAATTAACGGCAGCTGACCTTTTGGAATCCATGAAGGGACCAAAGGGCGGAGTACGGCTGTCAAGGTCCGGTAGTGAAATTACGTTAAAAGAGGTCGTTGTAGCTATTGATGGTCCGGCCATTTTTACCGAATGTGTTTTGGGATTACCTGGATGTGGGAGTGAAAAACCATGTCCCATGCATGCGATGTGGGAAGATACTCGAGATGAGATTAATGAGGTATTTATGAACACAACCCTGCAGAACATGTCGAAGGAAGGAAAGGCAAAGGATTTGCGCATAACACCTGATGGGAAATTTATTTGGAGTTAATCATGATGTATTGCATTGTCGCAAATTTTGACGGGAAATGTTTTGCAGCCATGCAAAATTCGGATGGTATAGACTTATCTGAGTATTCAAGGGGAATACTAAAATTGACCTTAGAATCACTTAAGTAAGCTTTAAATTAAAATGATAATCAAGAAGCAACTTGGTACAATAGTTGCAAAATTATTAATAGAAGATAAAATACTCTTAAAACTACAAGCATGATGAATACCCAAATATTAAAAATTGCTGGATTGATAGTAATAACAGTGACACTGCTTATAGGCTGTGGCGAAAGTTCGGATAGTGAAAAGGATAGCACAGATTCTCAGGAAGAAAAACAGGAGCTTACTGATTTTGAAATGCGGAACGGTATAGGTCCAGTTGACGAAGAAATTACAATTGATGAAATAGATCCTGAGTTAGCAAAAGAGGGAATGCGCATTTTTGATATGAAATGCGGGGCCTGCCACAAGTTGGACAGTCGCTATGTAGGTCCACCATTAGGCGGTGTTATGAATGCACGCACCCCCGCCTATGTCATGAATATGATTTTAAATCCGGAAGAAATGCTTGCTAAGCATCCGGTTGCAAAATCAATAGGGTCAGAATATCCAACACGAATGACAAATCAACAATTAACCAGAGAAAAGGCACGTGCTGTGGTAGAGTATCTGGCACAAGAATCACAATAATTAACCTCAAATACATATAAAGGGATAATACTATGAATAAACTGTTAAAGAAATCTTTGCTGTGGCCGCTTACGGCAGTAGCAGCAATAGGTTTTCTATCTATGGGATGTAGCTCGAACGGGGAGTTTGGTTCCTCTTCTGATGCTGCAGAGAAGGTGTACGTAGCACCGGGAGAGCATGACGAATTTTATGGATTTTTTTCCGGCGGATATAATGGTCAGCTTGGCGTTTACGGACTACCATCGGGCCGACATATCTTTACTATTCCAGTCTTTTCACAGGCTGCAGTAAATGGATATGGATATTCTGAAGAAACAAAAGCTATGTTGCAGACCACCGACGGTTTTGTACCGTGGGGCGATGCTCACCACCCTGAACTTTCTCAAACAGATGGAGAGACGGATGGACGATGGGTATTTATCAATGAAAACAATACTCCGCGTATTGCTCGAATAGGTCTGGATGAGTTTAAGACTCAAGAGATCATCGAGATTCCCAATTCGGCCGGTAACCACGCATCATCATTTGTAACTCCAAATACTGAATACGTTTCTGCGGCTACACGATTTAGTATACCAATGAAAGAGGATAATTTGGAGAATATGGATGTGAGCATTGACAGCTATAAAGAGAACTTTAAAGGCACTATCTCTTTTATCAAGGTATCTGATGAAGGAAAGATGAATATTGACTTCCAGATTATGATGCCGGGATTTAACTATGATCTTTCTCACGCAGGAAAAGGTCCGTCTGATGGATGGTCGTTCTTTACTTCATATAACAGTGAGGAAGCACATACCATGCTGGAAATCAATGCCTCACGAAATGATAAAGATTATATCGCTGCGATTAACTGGAAAAAAGCAGCTGAATATGCCAAAGAAGGGAAAGGGAAAATGATCCCCGGAAAGCACTATCGCAACTATATCGATCATGAAGAAGGCGGTATTGCTAAAAGTGAAGTCATTGAAGAGGTACGTGTACTTGATCCGCGTAAGCTGGAGGGTATCGTTTATTTTCTTCCTACACCTAAATCACCTCACGGTGTTGACGTAGATCCTACGGGACAATACATCGCGGCTGGTGGTAAGCTTTCTACTGTAATTCCGGTACATTCATTTGAAAAAATGATGACTGCTATCGAGAATAAAGATTTTGAAGGCGAAGATCAGGGTATTCCGGTACTAAATTATGATTCCATTCTGCATGGTGAAGTGGAAAACCCAGGTTTGGGACCGCTTCACACCGAGTTTGATGGTAAGGGTTATGCGTATACAACGGCCTTTATCTCATCCGAGATTGTAAAATGGGATATCGAGAAAACCGAAGTCGTAGACCGTATTGATGTGTATTACTCTCCCGGTCACTTGATGATTCCGGGTGGTGACAGTCGAAATCCTGATGGTAAATACTTGGTAGCATTGAATAAAATTACCAAAGACCGTTACCTGCCAACAGGTCCGGAGATGTTTCACTCGGCACAGCTGATTGATATTTCAGGCGATAAGATGCAGTTGCTGCTCGATTTCCCTACAGAGGGTGAGCCACACTACGCCCAGGGTATCACAGCTGACAAGGTGAAGAAGCGTCAGAAACGATTCTACGAAATCGATGAGAATAATCACCCCCGTGCTGCAAAAAGTGAAAAGGCAACCAGGGTTGAACGTGACGGTAACGAAGTCCATGTATACATGACTACGATACGAAGTCACTTTGCACCGGATAATATCGAAGGTATAAAAGTAGGTGACGAGGTGTACTTCCACGTTACGAACCTCGAGCAGGACTGGGACGTACCGCACGGTTTTGCAATGAAGGGAGCTAATAATGCCGAGCTGCTTATTATGCCGGGCGAAACATTGACATTAAAGTGGGAGCCTAAGAAAGAAGGCGTTTTCCCATTCTATTGCACCGACTTCTGTTCAGCTCTGCACCAGGAGATGCAGGGTTATGTACGGGTATCACCAGAAAATTCAGATACGCCAATTTCTTATAGCACAGGTCAGTAAGTGACCTCAATCCTTGGGGAGAGGAGGGTGAAGCCTCCTCTCTTCTTATCTCAATAGAATGTAAAACGTTAATTTTTGAATGTTATGGATAAGCAAAAAAGAGTTTGGATGGCCGTTGCTGCACTGATGCTGATTGGGGTTTACTTTTTCCCTATCTGGAGCATCAGTATGGATGCCCCGCAATATCCCGAAGGTATAGGAATGAATATTAGTGTGGATAATATTGAGGGTAAAGATAAAAACGATTTGCAGAACATTAACGGATTGAATCACTATATAGGGATGAAAGAAATTAATCCTGACTCTATCCCCGAGCTTAAGATCATGCCGTTTATATTCGGTTTTCTGATTATCAGTGGATTAGTAATTGCGGGAATAGGCAATCACAAATGGATTTTATTTTGGTTAGGTCTATTTGTGTTGTTTGCTATTGCCGGATTGGTAGATTTTTATATCTGGGGATATGATTATGGCCATAATTTAAATCCCGATGCCCCGATTAAAGTACCGGGTATGACGTATCAGCCGCCGCTTTTGGGTAGCAAACAGTTACTTAATATCAATGCCACCTCATTGCCGCATATTGGGTTTTACATTTCTCTAATATCGATGGGAATAGCCAGTACTGTCTGGTGGAAAAGTAAAGAGGATTGAGAAATAGGAGGAAGACGATGTGTTTAAACAAGATTTTTAAAATTATTGCTGTTCTGGGATTGTTGCTTTTAGCAACGGCTTGTAGCCAAGAGCCAGCGGTAATTCACTACGGCAGTGACGAATGTACGCATTGCAAAATGATGATTACTGATGAGCAGTTTGCTTCTCAAATTGTAACCGATAAGGGCAAAGCGCTGAAGTTTGATGCCATAGAATGTATGGCGGTCTATCAGCGAGAAAATGCTGATGAACTGCAAGGGGCTATCCGGTATGTGAGCGATTATAATCAGCCGGGTAACTGGCTCAAAGCCAAAGAAGCACAGTTTGTGAAAAGTGAAGTGGTTAATAGTCCCATGGGCGAATCAGTGTTGGCTTTTCCCACTGAGGAAGAAGCAAAAAAACATACAAGTGAACGCCCGGGACAACTGTTGGAATGGGCTGAGGTATCCCAAACAGAAATGTAGCATATGGCTGCATATTAGTACTGAAAATTTAGAATAAGGATAAAGGATTGAGGCTATGAAATTATTTAAAATAACAACAATACTGTTTGTTGGGTTGATGTTATTGTTGTCTGTTCGATCAGCGATAGCTACCCAGGTGACCGTATCTAAAGACGGGGATATTACTTCTGTGCAGACAGGTATTGACCAAGCTCAGCCGGGCGATACTGTGTTCGTTAGAGAAGGGCGATATATCGAGTATGATATCCGCATAAATAAGCGTATTACTTTACTGGGAGAAGGTGAAGCCATCATCGACGGTGATGAGCAGGGATTTGTCGTCGTTGTTGAAGCTGATAGCACGGTGATTAAAGATATTGAAGTCCACAACAGCAAAGCCGGATTTATGGATGATTATGCAGGCATTGTAGTTGAGGGAGCGCATTATGTTCGTATCGAAAATGTAAAGTTGGTTAATAACTTTTTTGGGATCTATCTTGCTAAATCGGAGGGTACAGTTTTAAAAAACAATCATATTACGGCCTCTCATCAGCGCGAAACGAATTCCGGGAATGGTATTCACCTCTGGTATACCAAAGACGTAGAAATTCTTGATAATTATGTAGCCGGTCACCGCGATGGACTCTATTTCGAGTTTGTGGAAGGGGCCTTTATCGCCGGCAATAAAAGTGAAAAAAATATCCGGTACGGTATCCATTTTATGTATTCGGATAACTGCCGTTATGAACGCAATACCTTTCGCGATAATGGGGGCGGCGTTGCCGTTATGTACACCTCGAATGTAGATATTGTAGACAATCACTTTGCCGATAACTGGGGCTCTTCAGCCTATGGAATGTTACTGAAAGAAATTAACAGAAGTACGGTAACGGGAAATACGTTTACCAATAATTCGGTGGGATTATATATGGAGGCCTCCAGTCGGAATAATGTGGAAGGCAATGAATTTAACCAAAACGGTTGGGCTGTTCAGCTGATGGCAAACTCAACTGATAACACGTTTAGCAAAAATAATTTTGTTGCTAACTCTTTTGAGGTATCCACAAACAGTAGAATGAATTACAGCAATAATTTTGATAACAATTACTGGAGCCAATATGAGGGCTATGATCTGGATCGGGATGGGGTGGGGGATGTGCCCCATCGCCCGGTTCGATTATTTTCCATATTAGTTGAAAAGCAGCCGCAGTCACTGTTACTGTTGCGTAGTCTGTTGGTGGACCTTCTGGATGCCGCCGAAAAATTTATGCCGGCCCTTACTCCGGAAACACTTATTGATTCTAAACCGCAAATGGAACCTGTGCTATGATTTCAATACAAAGATTACGTAAAGATTTTGGTACCCGTACGGTCCTTAACGAGCTGGACTTAGAAATTCCGGCCGGTCAGGCTACCGGTATCGTAGGTCCCAACGGCTCCGGGAAAACGACAACGATAAAGGCCCTATTGGGATTGGTAAAACCTACTTCCGGAGATATTATGGTTGATGGAAAGTCGATAAGCGGAGAGTGGGAATACCGTAATAAGATTGGTTATATGCCCCAGATTGCCCGATATCCCGAAAATATGACGATCGGTGAACTCTTTCAGTTTATCAAAAATATGAGAGGAAGTGATACAAATCGCGATCGGGAATTACTCGAATATTTTGAGCTGGATAATGAAATTGACAAACGAATGCGTGCCCTTTCCGGCGGAATGCGTCAAAAGGTGGGGGCTATTCTGGCAATGATGTTTGATCCGGAGATCCTGATTTTTGATGAGCCTACGGCCGGACTTGATCCCAAGTCGAGTGTGCAGTTTAAGAGGCTGGTGCACCGCGAAAAGGAAAAAGGAAAAACGGTTTTGCTCACTTCACACATTATGAGCGAGATTGAAGAACTGACCGATCATCTGATCTTCATAGTAGAAGGGAATATTAGATACGACGGACCAATGCGCGAGCTCATGGAATTGCAACAAGAACAGCGGCTCGAAGGCGCCGTGGCAAAAATGATGGAGGAAACAGCAGCATGAAATCACTGACAATTTTAAAATATCAATGGAAAGATCTGCTACGCGGAAAGTGGATTGTGGGATACGGTTTGATTTATTTGCTCATTGCTGATGCAATGATTCGGTTCGGTAATGCTGGTCCCAAGGCAATGCTCAGCATTTCAAACATAATGTTACTGCTGATACCTCTTGTAGGGATAATTTACGGTGCATTATATCTGTATCAGACGCGCGAATTTACTGAGCTTCTGTTGGCTCAACCGATTGACCGGCCCTCATTGTTTTGGGGATTATTTGGTGGTCTGGCGGTTCCTTTAGCTGTTGCTTTTGCAGTCGGAACGGCCATTCCAATGATATATACCGGCATGATTATTACCGCGAGTACACAGTCAATCTTATTAATACTACTGCTGGGCATTGTTTTAACACTGTTGTTCACCGGACTCGGTTTCTGGTTTGCTCTCAAGTTTTTTGAAGATCGGGTAAAAGGGCTTGGCTTTGCCTTAGTTAGTTGGCTCTTCTTAGCGGTACTTTACGATGGGTTGGTATTGCTTGCAGTATTTGCTTTCGGTGATTATCCCATTGAAAAGCCAATGCTGGCACTGGCACTGGCAAATCCCATTGATTTGGCTCGTATTACAGTGTTACTCGAATTCGATATTTCGGCCCTGATGGGATACACCGGAGCGGTCTTCAATCGCTTTTTTGGAAGTTTGATGGGAATCAGTGTTGCATTCAGTTGCCTGATGCTTTGGCTTGGTATTCCGCTGTGGAGAAGTCAGCGACAGTTCGATAAGAAAGATTTTTAATGAGTAGCTGCAGAATAAGCTGACATAAACATGATTACTAATCAGTGCTAATTCTTGGCTAAAGAAAATATATTATGGAAGATGTAAGCCTCGATCTCATTAAGAAATACAATGTTCAGGGGCCGCGCTACACTTCGTATCCCACGGCCGTACAATTTCAGAAAGCCGATGAGGAGGATATCGCTTCTTTGTATTCTTATCTGCTTGAGCGCAATGCTGACCCACATCCCATATCGCTCTACTTCCATATTCCATTTTGTTTCTCCCTTTGCTGGTACTGTGGATGTACAAAAGTGATTACCAAAGATCAAGATCGCGGCGATCTCTATCTCGATTATTTGGAAAAAGAGATGGATCAGGTGGCAGAAATGCTACACCCCGATTCGGAAGTCGTACAGATTCATTTTGGCGGAGGCACCCCCACATTCTTGAAACCCGATCAGCTTCAACGACTTGGTAAGGCCATCCACCGTCGATTTAACCTGACCGATGAAACGGAATTTGGCGTAGAGATCGATCCGCGGAAATGTACCCGGGAGCATATCGAAACGCTGGCTGATATTGGCTGTAATCGGGCATCCCTGGGCGTGCAGGATACCAATGAAGACGTACAGAAAGCTATTCACAGGATCCAGCCTTTTGAGCAAACAAAGCAGGTTACTAAATGGCTCAGAGAAAACGGTATTGATTCTATAAATTTCGATTTGATTTACGGACTGCCGCTTCAAACGCTCAAGACATTTCGCCAAACAATAGATGATGTACTCAGCCTGCAGCCCGATCGCCTGGCCGTGTACAGTTACGCGCATATCCCCAGCATGATGCCTGCCCAGAAGCTGCTCAATGAGGAGGATATGCCTACGACGGATGAAAAGTTGTCCATGTTACAGCTCAGCATTTCATACCTAACTGACAACGGATATCGCTTTATTGGGATGGATCACTTTTCGCGCGAAGATGAAGAGTTAACGAAAGCGATGGAAAATGGGACACTCCAGCGAAACTTCCAGGGATACAGTACGTTGGCCGGGGCGGATTTGTATGCTTTTGGAATGTCAGGGATTTCTAATGTGGGTGATTATTACTGGCAAAACACTAAAGAATTGGGAGAATATTACAGTCAACTGGATAATAATAAACGACCGGTCGCCAAAGTATTGCAGCTTTGCAAGGATGATAAGCTGCGTCATCGTGTAATAATGCAAGTTATGTGTAAGATGGGTCTCTCATTTGATGAGATTGAGGAAAAATGGGGCATAGTTTTTGAAGACTATTTTAGTAACAGTCTTGAACGCTTGTCAGAGTTACAAGCCGATGGATTTGTTGAAGTCTCAGAAAATAAAATTACAATAACTGAGCGTGGTCGACTTTTTCTACGTAATATTGCAATGTGTTTTGATAAATATTCAAACAGAAAAAAATCTACCCGCTCGTTTTCTAAAACAGTGTAGGTGATTTTTATGGATGCTCAGAACCAAGTATTTACGTTTGGCGGTGGCACAGCAGAAGGCGACAAATCAATGAAAGAACTGCTTGGTGGCAAGGGAGCAAATCTTGCAGAAATGAGCAGTATTGGTATGCCCATCCCCCCGGGTTTTACAATATCAGCCAAAATATGCAAATATTATAATGAGCATGATGGACAATGGCCCGAAGGTCTTAAGTATGAAATACAGGATAGTATTCAGCAACTTGAAGAATTGATGGGACAGCAGTTTGGAGATCCCGAAGATCCACTCCTTGTTTCGGTTCGTTCGGGGGCGGCCATTTCAATGCCCGGCATGATGGATACAGTGCTTAATCTGGGACTCACGGACCAATCGGTACAAGGGTTGGCTCAAAAGATGGATAACGAACGTTTTGCCTACGATTGCTATCGCCGTTTTATCGATATGTTTGGCGATGTGGTGATGGGCGTAGCCCACGAAAAGTTTGAAATAGCCCTGCAGAAATTGAAGGATGAGAAATCAGTTGAGCTGGATACCCAACTGGAAGTGGACGATCTCAAAGAGCTGGTTGATCGGTACAAGAAAGTGTATAAAAATAATACGGGAGAAGATTTCCCCCAGGATCCCGACGATCAATTGCGACTCTCCATTAATGGTGTATTTGGTTCTTGGAATGCCAAGCGGGCCATCAAGTATCGCAAAATAAATAAGATTACGGGGCTGTTGGGGACTGCAGTGAATGTCCAGGCGATGGTTTATGGAAATATGGGTGATGACAGCGCCACGGGTGTTTGCTTTACGCGCAATCCATCGGATGGTAAGAGTGAGCTCTACGGCGAGTTTCTGATCAATGCGCAGGGCGAAGATGTGGTGGCCGGTATTCGTACGCCTCGTGATATTAATGAGCTTAAAGAGGTGATGCCTGATTCGTATGATGAATTGCTGGAGCTGACGAATCAGCTGGAGGAACATTACCAGGATATGCAGGATATCGAGTTTACCGTGCAGCAGGGCAAGTTGTTTATTCTGCAAACACGCAATGGTAAACGAACCGGTGCAGCTGCGGTAAAAATTGCTATTGATATGGTGGATGAAGGGATCCTGAAAAAAGATAAAGCCGTGGCGAACTTGGTAGAACCCGGTCACTTGGATCAGTTGTTACACCCGCAGCTTAAAGAAGATGAAATTGATGAAAATGATATCCTTGGAAAAGGGCTACCGGCGTCGCCGGGTGCTGCGGTGGGTAAGGTGGTATTCGATTCTGATATAGCTGAAGAAGAACACGGTAAAGGCAATCCGGTAATATTGGTTCGCATTGAAACAAGTCCCGAAGATGTGGGAGGAATGTCGGCTGCTGAAGGTATTCTTACATCGCGGGGGGGGATGACGAGTCACGCTGCAGTAGTAGCCCGAGGATGGGGCAAACCCTGTGTGGCCGGTTGCGATGGCATTAATATTGATTATGATAAGCAGCAATTTACGGCTGGGGATGTTACCGTTAGGGCGGGCGATTGGATTTCAATCGACGGCGCGCGCGGAACGGTAATCAACGGTAAAAAAGAGGTTGAAGCTCCGCAATTCGGCGATAACTTCCGCACTTTTATGACATGGGTGGATGAGTTCCGAGATATGGATGTTCGTACGAATGCCGACACGCCTGAAGATGCCTTACGTGCTCGAGAATACGGTGCTCTGGGAATTGGACTGGCTCGCACCGAGCACATGTTTTTTGGGGAAGAGCGAATTCGTGAAATGCGTCGTATGATTATCTCTGAGAGTGAAGGAGAGCGACGCAGCGCCTTGGAAAATCTACTCCCTTATCAGCGGGAAGATTTTATTGAGATTTTTGAGGCGATGGAAGGGCTGCCGGTTACCGTTCGGCTGTTGGATCCACCGCTGCACGAATTCCTGCCCGACGAAGAAAAGGAAGTGAAAACGCTTGCGAAGGAGTTGGGAATCAGCACGGCTGAATTGAATCGGAAGATCCGGCTGCTTAGTGAGTTTAATCCCATGCTGGGGCACCGCGGATGTCGACTCGGAATTACCTATCCCGAAATTACTGAAATGCAGGCACGTGCTATTTTGGAAGCGGCTGTCGAGGTTAAGAGTAGGGGTAAAGAGGTGTATCCCGAGATTATGATTCCACTGGTAGGGACCGCCGAAGAGTTTATCCACGAGCGGCATGTTGTAGACGAAATTGCCGAGGACGTATTTGCTGAAAAGGGCAGTGAGGTTGATTATAAAGTGGGAACGATGATCGAAATTCCACGGGCGGCCTTAATTGCGGATAAAATTGCTGATGAAGCAGACTTTTTCTCTTTCGGTACCAATGACTTGACCCAAATGACGTTCGGTTACAGCCGCGATGATGCCGGTAAGTTTTTAGAGCATTATTTGAATGAGGGGATCCTCAAAAATGATCCTTTCCAGGTGCTGGACCAAGAAGGGGTTGGCCAACTCGTAGAAATGGGGGTAACAAAAGGCCGAGCGGCAAAATCTGACCTCAAGGTTGGAATCTGCGGCGAACATGGTGGCGATCCCAGTAGTGTAGCATTCTGCTATAATCTCGGATTAAACTACGTCTCTTGTTCACCGTATCGCGTGCCCATTGCACGGCTTGCCGCAGCACAGGCATTTTTACGATCCGGAAAAAAAGTCGCTTCATAATCACTTCATGACTAACGTATATTATTTACTGCCCCCTCATTTAGATGGGGGCAGGTTTTTATTTTAAAGTTTTCAGTACTTTAATTTGAGGGATTTCAATCCTTTAGATAAGTTCCACCACAATAAAATTAACACAGACGGCAATAGATTTTTTGTGAATCCATTTGAAAGAAAAGCGGTAAGAACTTGGTTCTGGTCTGGTGCTATTCTCATTTTTATTATGGTAGTTGTAGGAGGAATTACTCGTCTTACAGATTCCGGGCTTTCAATGTCCGACTGGAGTCTTATTATGGGAGCCATTCCACCGATGAACGAAGCCGACTGGTTAGCGGCATTTGAACGCTATAAGGAGTTTCCTCAGTACCAGCAGCTTAATGCGGGGATGTCATTGGCAGAGTTTAAAGCTATTTTCTTTTGGGAATACCTGCATCGCCTGTTGGGACGGCTCATTGGTCTTGTATTTTTGATACCGTTTGCGTTTTTCTGGATTCGAGGCTATTTCAATTCCAAGACGTTGCGACGTGCATGGGTGTTATTCGGATTGGGAGCGTTGCAGGGAGCTATGGGCTGGATCATGGTCAAGAGCGGTTTGGTTGATATACCCTATGTAAGTCATTATCGATTGGCAATCCATTTGCTGTTAGCGATGCTTTTATTTGGCTTTTGTGTATGGTATGCCCTTGATTTGTATGACAATAATTATAATTCCAATCAACAAAAACGGGATGACCTAACTTCACTGAGTCGCTGGTCGATGGGAGTACTCATCTTGTTTGTCATTCAAGTTATCTGGGGCGCCTTTACCGCCGGACTCGATGCTGGATATATCTACAATACATTTCCCACGATGAATGGGGATTGGGTGCCACAGGGGACGTGGACCCTACAACCGGTACTTGCAAATTTTGTAGAACATCCCGGAACAGTACAGTGGATGCATCGAATTCTGGGCACGTTGCTGGGCATAGCAACAATCGGTTTCTGGTGGCAAAATCATCGGGCAAATATCCCGCATTTGATCAAGCAGAAAGCACGTATTCTTTTGGGAATGATGCTTACACAGTATGTATTAGGTATTTTAACGGTGATTACGCACGTACAGTTGTTGATGGGGGTTGTACATCAAGCCGGGGCTTTGGCCGTTCTGTTTTTCTGGATCTGGTATTACCACGATATTAAATCTAATTGGGCAAGTGTCTAATTTTATTCTTAATTTAAGATAAGATAGTCTTAAATACTAAAATGGGTAGAATACCTTAAAAAAATTCAGAATATAATGATGAGCATTACGAAAGAACGAACAGTCGGACAGATTGTTAAAGATGATTACAGAACAGCGCAGATATTTCAACAGCATGGATTGGATTTTTGCTGCGGTGGGGGTCGTACGATTGAAGAGGCTTGTGCAAAGAAGGATGTCGATCTTAATAAGATTGTTCAAGCCTTAAATCAGATAACAACTGATGGTTCTAAAGAGGATAATTACGATCAGTGGTCACTGGATTTTCTGGTGGATTATATTGTCAATAATCACCACGAATTTACCCGCAATAAACTGCCCGAAATTGGTAAGTATGCGAAGAAGGTTGCCGCGGTACATGGCAAACGTCACGAAGAGCTGAATGTGATTTATTATGAGTTCACGATGTTGCATACCGAGATATTTAACCATCTTGATAAAGAGGAGCATATCCTTTTCCCGTATATTAAGCAGTTAGTAGAAGCTGAAAAGGAAGGCGTGAAGCCGGAAAAGCCGGAATTTGGAGAAGCTGCCAATCCCATTGCAATGATGGAAGATGAGCATGATGAAGCAGGTACCTCAATGGCAAAAATTCGACGGTTGAGCAACGATTTTACTCCGCCCGAAGATGCCTGTACGACCTATCGATTGTTATATGAAAATTTGGAAGGCTTCGAAAAAGATCTGCATAAACATGTGCATTTGGAGAATAATATTCTTTTTCCCAAAGCGCTTGAACTTGAAAAACGATTGAATACATAAATCATTTTTACGCACTTAATTATGTAATTCGGAGTGCGTAGAATGTCACACAATTTTTAAATTTAAGAATAGTACACTTATGTCCCATTCTCCTCACAAGTTTTCGATCCCTGTAATGGGAACCGGTCATTCTATTGATTCACCTATCAGGGTCGGTCCCTACGGTATCGATTCGGTAATTTCTATTGTGGATGATCTGTTGGTCGAAAAGATCCGCAAGTATTATTGTCAAAAGTACGACTTTGAATATAATAACATCGGTCGTACTGCCGAGGATGGTCGTGCTCGACGAATTACCGCCTATTTAGATACGGCAAAGGAAATCGTCGACAAGAAGTTCACGGCTGTAAAGAATCAGCCCTTTTTTGAGAAGAACGAGAAGTCGAAGTATTTCGAAATGCTCCCCGATAGCAGTACGATAAAAGAGAAGTACAATCAGCTGATGAGCACCGAAGAGGGTAGTTTGCGGGATCGCCTGTCGTGTGAGCTTTCTCGGATGATGGAGCCCGGTTCCATTGACGTAAATATCATGGCCAAGGTAGATAAGCTGAATTACACCAAAGGGGGTGCGCCGATGAGTCAAGAATTTAGTGATGCCAGTTCGGCGCTCCGCGGTTATGCAAAAAGCAAGGTGTCGTCCAGCCTGATTTTGTCGGCCGGATTTAATCCGCGTCTCTATAATTACATCACGGAGTTCAAGGATTTTTATCGGGATACGAAAGGGGAAATCAAAAAGAAAATTATTCTCAAAGTAAGTGATTTCCGTTCGGCACTGATACAGGGCAAGTATTTGGCCAAAAAAGGTTTGGAGGTATTCGAGTATCGCATCGAGTCCGGATTGAACTGCGGGGGACATGCATTTCCATCCGACGGACATTTGATGCCAAGCTTGCTTAGAGAATTCCGCGAGAAACGTGATCAGCTTACCAAAGCAGTGCAGCCGCTTATTGAAAAATATTACGAGGGAAACGCCGATGGCTTCTTGGATGATTGGGAGATTACCGAACCCCGACTTACCGTCCAGGGCGGTATTGGTGTGAGCGGTGAGGCCGATCGCCTGCTGAACGATTTCGAGATGGATGCTACCGGATGGGGGAGCCCGTTTTTGTTAGTGCCCGAAGCAACAACCGTGGACAAGCCCACGCGTCAGCTGCTGGAAGATGCCGGTGAAAAAGAGTTGTACCTGAGTGGCGTATCACCGCTGGGTGTACCGTTTAATAATGTAAGAAATACCGGATCTGAACAGTGGCACCAAGAACGAATCGAAAAGGATAAGCCAGGGTCACCTTGTCCGAAAGGATTTTTAAAATCTAATACGGAATTTACCGATCAGCCTATTTGTACCGCTTCCACGCAGTATCAGCTGCTCAAGCTCGATGAGATTGCGCAGAGTGAGATGCCCGAGGATAAAAAAGAGAAAAAACGGGAGAAAGTGCTGGGGAAAGCATGCTTGTGTGATCATCTGGGCAACGGCGCACTTATCAATTTGGGTATTCTGGCAGAGCACCGTGGCCCGCAAGCCATCTGTCCGGGACCCAATATTGCCTATTATGATGGAAAGTATTCACTTCGTGAGATGGTGGATCATATCTACGGACGTAGTGAATCACTGGCTTCTGAGGACCGACCCCACATGTTTGCCAAGGAAATTACACTCTATGTAGATTATGTGGAGGAGTTAGCAGAGCAGCTGGAGGGTGAATCAGGATTAAAGAAGTTGCAAAAATTCCAGAAGAACCTGGAAGAGGGCATGAACTATTGTATGGAAATTGCAAATTCGGAGTCTTATCAGGATGAAAATCTGTCGTCAATTTCGTTTACTGTATCTGAGCAGAAAAAGCGTTTACAATCTATCGTGGATACTTACGAAGAACGCATTTCTGTGACAGCGTAAATCAGAAATTAAATTGAGCATATGCAAAACCAAAGTGTCACCCTGAATTTATTTCAGGGTCTGTTGAAAATTTGTAAAAGCTACTGACGATTAAGATGCTTAAAGATGCTGAAACAAGTTCAGCATGACATGAATGGTATTGCAAAATACTCATAAAAGTAAGGAGTTTTACTATGACAGATAATCAAGATAGATCCTGGGCCGAACCGTACAAAATTAAGATGGTGGAGCCGGTTCGGATGATCAGTCGTGAGGAACGAGAAAAAGCAATTAAGGAAGCCGGTTACAATACGTTTCTTTTGCGATCGCGTGACGTATATATCGACCTGTTAACTGATAGCGGTACCTCGGCGATGAGTGATCGCCAGTGGGCCGGCATGATGATGGGTGATGAAGCTTATGCCGGGAGTGACAATTTCTATCACCTCGAGGAAGCGATTCAAAAGTATTATGGTTACGAACATGTTGTTCCAACCCACCAGGGACGAGGGGCTGAGCATATGATTTCTCAGCTTATGATTGACGATGGGGATTTTGTGCCCGGCAATATGTATTTCACTACTACGAAACTGCACCAAGAATTGGCCGGGGGTACGTTTGTAGATGTGATCATCGACGAAGCACACGATCCGGAAAATGAGCATCCCTTTAAGGCAAATGTGGATCTCAACAAACTCGAAGATCTTATTAAAGAAAAAGGTGCAGATAAAATCCCATATGTATCTATTGCTACTTCGGTAAATATGGCGGGTGGTCAGCCTATTTCGATGGCCAATCTAAAAGAAGTCCGGAAACTGACGAACAAGTATGATATCCCAATTATCCATGACATGACGCGTGTGGCCGAAAATGCGTACTTCATTAAGCAGCGCGAAGAGGGCTATGAGGATACGCCCGTCAAGGATATTGTTCATGAGATTTGCTCGCTAACCGATGGTGCCACCATGAGTGCGAAGAAAGATGCGCTGGTAAATATTGGTGGATTCTTAGCACTTAATGACGAAGAGCTCTTCCGAAAAGCGCAGAATATGGTAGTGGTTTATGAAGGGTTGCATACGTACGGCGGCATGGCCGGACGTGATATGGAAGCGCTGGCAATCGGAATTACGGAGTCGGTGGATGAAGATCATATTCGTGCCCGTGTTGGTCAGGTGCAATACCTGGGCGAAAAGTTGATCGACATGGGCGTGCCGGTAGTACGACCTATTGGAAGTCACGGCGTGTTTTTAAATGCCAAGAAGATACTGCCACACTTAAGTCAGGATGAACTGCCTGCCCAAACGCTGGCAGCCGAACTGTATCTTGATGCCGGCATTCGAAGTATGGAGCGCGGTGTTGTTTCGGCGGGTCGTAATCCAGAAACGGGTGAACATAATTATCCCGATTTGGAACTGGTTCGACTAACGATTCCGCGGCGCGTGTATACACAGGCGCACATGGATGTGGTCGCTGAATCGGTCGAAGCTGTTTACCAGCAGCGTGAGGATATTACCGGACTCGCTTTTGATTATGAGCCGGAGTATCTCCGATTCTTCCAGTCACGATTTAAGAAGCGATAGTTTTGTTTTATCATCTCTTACCCCCTCAGGATTCTTAAAATCTTGAGGGGGTTTTAATTTGATTCATATCTCTGGTGCAGAAAGAGGAATAGTTATTCGTATCTACTTTTTTACCCTTTTTTGACGATTTTATTTTTACCGACAAAAATGAAATCAATAAACGTTCTCTGCCAAAACTTTATGAAGGTCTTAGATCTTCCTGAGTTTTCTTTGGCAGTTTAGCAACCACCAACTGGTACGAATCCGATATCCACTCTTTTAGCAAACTATTTGGAACCGGATGATCCATTTTAATACTATTCCAGTGTTTTTTATTCATATGGTAACCGGGGATAACAAATGGATATTTTTCACGGAGCTTAATGGCTTTTACCGGATCGCATTTTACATTAATCAGCTCAAAGCTTTCAACGTCAGTGGCAGTGAACATTTTGCCCCAGACCTTGAAAACCAGTGTATTCTCGTCAAAGGGAAAGCTTTCTTCCGCACCGGGAAAAGAGAGACAGTATTTTCTGTATTCAATAATAGTCATCATTCTAAGACATCTGAAAATGTCAGGATAAAGCTATTTGGATCCTTAATGGCAAACTCGTTGGCTCCATAAAAAGTTTTATGCATCTCCTTGGTTAGATTGACTTCATCCTTTATTTCTTGATATAAACTCTTAAGGTCCTCTACTTTTATGTAAAGCGTCAATGCTCCGCCTCTTTTTTGATCTTTGAGATCGGGATATTCATCCCTGATGGATTCTTCCTTTTGGAACATAAGAGAAACATTATCTTTGCGTACAAAAGCCCATTCTAAAACTCCTTCTTCCGGAACTGTTTCAAGAAGTTCAAAATCGAGTGTTTCTGTGTAGAATTCTATTGTTCGATTTACATCTTCAACCATTAAATTGGGAGTAAGTGATTGGAGCTTCATAATAATTAATGTGTAGTTGCGGTTTATTTCTCTTAAGGTACTCTATCGGACCAAATAAAGCTTTGTAAAAAAACGACATCATCGCATTTCGGAGGGCGTAGATCCGGCCATCTTTTTGAAATCTCTGGTGAGATGGGCATGATTAAAGTAACCGTTATCAAAGGCAATGTTGAGTAGGCTTTCCCGAGGGTTTTCTTTTATTAATGATTTTGTATGGAGAAATCGAACAATTCGGGCATAACTTTTCATGCTAACCTCAACAGCAGATCGGAAACGTCGCTCCAGCTGTCGCTTGCTGATGCCGTAATCATCAGTTAAATCCTCAATCGTAATATTTCCCTTATGCTTTCTAATTTGTTGAACGGAGGCAGCAATTGGATCAATGCTTTCATCAGAGTTACTTTTCATTTCATAAAGCAACTGATCTAATTTTGAGGTCACCTGTTTTTCCGATTTTAGGCTAATCATCCTTTCCCAGTCTGACTCATTTAAGCCAGGAAATATTCCTCTGGCATCAATATTTATATCCTTAAACTTATGAAGAGGTACGGAGGTTAGCGGACTCATGGCTCCAGCTTTATAACGAATGCCCACAAGCCTGGTACCAGTTGTTACAACAACTTTTCTGTATTTAGTCATCATTCCCACTGCCGATATACTCTCTCTGGCTAAGCTCGCTTCCTTTTCCTCCGCTGAAGTGGCACTCCCAAAATTAAATATCAGATCAGTACATCCATCGGGAAGAATATGCAGTGACTGTTTGCTTTTAGAATCAGAAATCCAATAACAGTCAACTATATATTGTAGTGCTTTACCAGGCACCAACTCTTGATAACCGCTCATCTGCAAAAAAGAATCTGATTAAGATAAATAATGGTTTGAGTCTGCATTTAGGGTTACAGAAAACCAATGACATTTTTATAAATGAGAAAATCAATACAGTGAAATTTCTTTAAGATATAAATAAAGACAAAACCAATTATTTTATCTCTATTTTTATCTTTAAGCACAAAAGGGTCATATATCCGGATATATTTTTTCAAAAATTTCTGTATAAAAACCTATAAAATATGCTTAATAATTATATGTTAACTATTATTAATTATAGGTTACTTATATATTACCTGGTAATTGGAAGAAAGACTTGTTCTGTATAGGGTAATCATCGTATGTTATAAACAGTTGATCAAAAAAGAGCTCTGCTACCGCAGGGCTTTTATTATTTTTAGCCCTTCCCGAGTGAAGCATTCCAATTCCATACCTCATTTTAAAGAGTATAGCTATCGTACTTAATAAATGGTCTTCCAAAGGCTAATTAAGATGAGTAAACTTGATCGGCAAGTTTAATTTTTATCACCCTTCAATCGGCTTCAACCTTGCGGAAAAGTGCCGCAGTACATCCGGACTATCGACAATTTTATATCCACCTAATTTATCGCGCTGTTCATAAGCAGAGATAATGACTTCAGCCAGATAATCCACATGGCTTTGAGTGTACATTCGTCGTGGAAAGGCCAAACGCACCAGTTCCATGGCAGCCGGTTTTTCAGAACCATCAGGCTGTTTACCGAACATGACGGTGCCAATTTCTACGCCGCGAATACCGCCCAGCAAATAAAGCGCGTTATTAAATGACCACGCGGGATATTCCGTTGGCGGAACGTGGGAAAGAATCTCTTTGGCATCCAGGTACACGGCATGTCCGCCGGTAGGTTGTACAATAGGAATACCGGCTTCGGTCAGTTTATCCCCAAGATAGCTAATAGAACGAATGCGATAGCGGAGATAGTCGGGATCGAGGGCTTCATAAAGTCCGCGAGCGACCGCCTCCATATCGTAGCCCGCCATGCCTCCATAGGTTGGAAAACCTTCAGTCAGAATTTCGAGATTGCGACACTCCGATGCCAGCTCATCGCTGTTTAGTGCAAGAAACCCGCCAATGTTCGCCATCCCGTCTTTTTTAGCGCTCATCGTACATCCGTCGGCATAATTAAACATCTCTTGAGCAATTTCTATAGGTTTTTTATCGGCAAACCCATCTTCGCGCGTTTTGATAAACCAAGCATTTTCCGCAAAGCGACAGGCATCAATAAAGAACGGAATGTCGTGTTCTCGAGCTATCTCCGAAACGCCTTTGATATTGGCCATGCTGACCGGCTGTCCACCGCCTGAATTATTAGTAACGGTAATCATAATCGTGGGGATCTTTTCGGAGCCGACTTCCTGAATAGTATCTTCCAGCTTTTCCAAATTCATATTCCCTTTGAAGGGATGGTTGCTTTGGGGTTGTTTACCTTCGTCGATAACGAGGTCACGTGCCTCTGCGCCGGCATGCTCAACATGGGCGCGGGTGGTATCAAAATGGGTGTTGCTGGGGATCACATCGCCTTTGCTGGCAATAGTGGTAAAGAAAATATTTTCTGCCGCACGTCCCTGGTGAGTAGGGATCAGATGCTTGAATCCGGTAATATCCTGTACCGCTGATTCCAGTTTGTAAAATGATGAAGAACCGGCGTATGACTCATCACTTTCAATCATGCCCGCCCACTGTTTCGATGACATTGCCCCGGTACCGCTGTCGGTGAGCAGATCAATTAGCACGTCTTTCGCTTTTAGTAAAAACGGATTGTAGCCTGCGTCTTTAAGCAGTTGTTCGCGTTCTTCCATCGTGGTAAAACGAATGGGTTCTACCGAACGGATGCGAAAGGGTTCAATAATGGTATCTGTTTGAAAAGGAGAAAGGGACGAATTTTCCATAGTGAATATTGTGCCGATTCGAGTTTATATGTTTTGAATAAAAAGAAGTGTTTTGTCTTTGACAAAGTATAATATTAACGGTAAAATAAGACAAATAACTCTTAAATATGAATCCGTTTGTAATGCTCAATCCATTCTTTAAACCAGAGGGGGTAGCCGTTGTCGGAGCTTCTCGAAATCCTCATAAATTGGGATATGGTGCAGTTCGAAATCTCAAAGAATATCGGTACCAGGGTGGAATTTTTCCGGTAAATAAATCGGCGTCTGAAATATTATATTTGCCGTGTTTTGAGTCGGTAGCAGAAGTTCCCGATCCTGTGGATTTAGCCATTATTATCGTGCCGGCCTCGATTGTCTCTACAATTATGAAGCAATGCGGTGAACGAGGGATCAAACACGCAATCGTAATCAGCGGTGGATTTAGCGAGACGGGCGAAGAAGGACGAGAGCTGGAAGAAGAGCTGGTACGTGTGGCAGAAGAATGGGAGATCAATTTTATTGGTCCCAACTGTATTGGTACGATCGATACTCATACCCCGGTAAATACGACTTTTGTGACGGGTATGCCCGAATCCGGAGAAATTGGTTTTTGCTCGCAGTCAGGCGCCATGGTGGCCTCGGTGATCGACTGGGCACGCGGAGCGGGTGTTGGCTTTTCAAGGATTGTAAGCCTGGGAAATCAGGTCGACGTGAATGAAACACAGATGATTAGAGCGCTTCATGAGGACAATCAAACGCAGGTGATCACGGCTTATATCGAGGGTGTTTCGAATGGTAAGAACTTCATGGAGGTGGCTCAAAAGGCAGCCAGGGATAAGCCGGTAGTAGCGTTAAAAGGAGGTCGAGGAGAAAGCGGGGCTCGGGCTGTGGCATCCCATACCGGAGCCCTGGCTGGCAGTGCCGAGGCGTATGGAGCGGCTTTTGAACGCAGTGGTGTGCTACAAGCAGAAACGATGGAAGAGATGTTTGACTGGGCGCGGGCACTGGCATGGCAGCCGCTTCCGAAAGGGAAAAAGGTAGCAGTGTTGACAAATGCAGGCGGACCGGCAATTCTGGCTGTTGATGCCTTAGAAAATGCCGGTTTGGAACTGGCAGAATTGACTGCAGAGACCAAAAAGTATTTAGAATCACGATTACCTAAAGCGGCAAGCGTAAGTAATCCGGTGGATGTGTTGGCGGGGTCGGGTCCGGGTACCTACGCGGTGGCATTGGATGCTTTACTAACCGACGAAACGGTAGATTCGGTGGTGGTTATTCAAGCCCCGCAAGATTGGTTTTTGCCGGCCAGCCTGGCAGAAGTAGTGGGCGAAGTAGCCGGTTCGCATCAAAAGCCTGTAATTGCATCTATTATGGGGAAAGCATCCGTGGAGGAAGCACTGAAAATATTACACAAACGAAAAATACCGAACGTGGCTTTCCCGGAGCGTGTGGCTTCGGTTTTGGCGGCTATGGTCAAGCGTAAGGAGTGGCTTGATATTCCTCAACAAACGCCTGATCGATTTACTAATTTTAATGAACAGAACGTTGAAAGAAGTACATCAGAAAAAGATTGGAAATCGCTGCTTCAGGAATACGGTATCGCCTTTCCACCGGAGCAGCTTGCTGAGACAGAGGAAGAAGCTGTTAAGGCTACAGAGTCCATCGGTTATCCCGTAGTCCTAAAGTTGGAATCTGAATCCATTTCACATAAAACAGAAGTGGATGGAGTGAAGCTGGATATCAGGAACAAAGAAGATGTACTTCGTGCTTGGAATGAGATCAAAGAGTCGGCTGAGTTAACAGATGTTGATATGGAGGGCGTTCAGGTTCAAAAAATGCTAACCGGCGGACAGGAAGTGATTATGGGGCTTCGTCGCGATCCGCAATTTGGTCCGATGGTGTTATTTGGTACAGGGGGGATAGATGTAGAACTGCTGCAGGATGTTGAGTCTGCTGTTGCTCCGTTGAACCGCTTACAGGCTGAAAACCTGATAGACGCTACTCGGGCCGGGACTAAGCTTAAGGGATGGCGGAATCAGCCGCCGGCCGATCGTGAAACGGTGATCAAATATCTGATGCGACTGTCACAGCTGGGCGATGATGTGCCCAACATTGATGAGTTAGAGATGAATCCGTTATATGTGTTGCCGGAAGGTCAGGGCGCCTATGCCGTGGATGTGAGAGGAACAGTTGTTGAGGATGAGAAAGCGACAGTATAGCTCTGGAATAAAACTGAAGTAAAAAATATTTTAGAAAAGATTGAGAACCGGTGACTAAACAAAATAATTTTTCTGGTAACAATGATTTGAACAACCAATGGTTGTGGCACGCGTCAATAGCCTGTTTTTTGTTGGCCGGACTAACGGGTTTTCTGTATCGACTGGGAATGATGGGATGGGTGCCCGGAGAGTTAGCGTTGGGCAATATTCGTCATGCTCATTCTCATCTTATGTTCTTTGGATGGGCAGTGCCACTCCCGTTGTATATCATCAAGCAAAAAGTTTCTGGAAAAGCGGATGACATGGGAGAAGGGTTCAGCTGGATGAAATATTCCATTGCTTGGATCTTGTTTTTCGGGTTAATGGCTTATCCGTTTTTTTTGTTCTACGGATACCGTCCGGTAGCTATGGGATCTGCTACGTTGCCGTTATCGGTGATCTTTTCCGGATTTGTAATGATCGGATGGTATGGGTTCATAGTCGGATATTGGAAAAGTCGTACCGCACTGCAAGATGATGAAAGCCTGCCGTGGATTGATGGAGCACTTGTTTTACTGGTGGTCTGCTCACTCGGCGCTTGGGGGGTAGCTGTTATTCAGGAGCTGGCCCCGCAATCACATCTACTAATGAAAAGTATGACGCACTTTTTCCTCGCAGCCTTTACCGAAGGATGGGTAGTACTGATACTTTGCGCCATTTTAATTAATGAGCTTGAAATTGAAGAACAACACTGGTGGACCTCCCCGCAGTTTGCGTTGGGAGCCATTGCCATCGGGGCACCGTTGACGTTTCCCTATGGGATATCTGAATCACTGCTCACGCCTATGCTCCTGGGAACAGCCCGTTTTGGGGGCGGACTTGCCGCCGTTGGATTATTATTAGTTATGGCTGCTATTTTTAAATCCGGAAAATGGAGACACTCGATCTGGATTTGGCCGGTAGCACTGTTGACATTAAAAGGTGTTATGCAGCTGGGGGCTTCTGTAGTGCCCAGTTCATTTTGGTTGTCCGATCCCGGTTTGCGTGTGCTTTACTTGCATATTCTCCTATTGGGCGGATTGACGTTACTGGCTTTTGCTTGGTTTAATAGCAGGACCTCAGTATCAAAAAGCTACTTCCACCTTGTGGGGGGTTCCATAATAGTCACCCTCTTCACGTTGCTGATGTTTACGGGAGTTTGGCCTCAGGCACTTTCTGGAGCGTGGATTGTGGATGCCTTGGCATTGGGAGCTCTGCTTCCGATTTTGGCTGTACTTGCATATTGGGTGATGTTGATTCAATCACAAAAGAAGGGATCTATTTGATTATGACAGATATCAGAGATGAAGAAGATATTACTACCCTGGTGCATGCCTTCTATGCGAAGATAGAGGATGATGAGCGTTTGGGGCATATTTTTAATGAGGTCGCCGATGTAGATTGGGATGAGCACCTTCCCAAGATGGTGGATTTTTGGTCGAAGATGTTATTTCGAACCGAGCGATATAAAGGACGCCCGTTTCGAGAACACTTGCTGCTCCCGATTGAGCGTGATGATTTTGGCCGGTGGGTAGGACTCTTTACCGAAACGGTAGATGAGCACTTTGAAGGTAATCGGGCTGATTACGCAAAAGAGTTGGCTGTAAATATAGCAAACTCATTCAGCACGCGAATGGCGATGGATGGTAAGTTTGATCAAAATAGTGAGGACTAATTATGGGAAATGATGATCAAAAACGTACAGAAAGGGAATTAGCTGAATTGGTTCGAAAAACCTGCATTGAAGCGGCACGCGATGGATTTAAAGATGCCTCGATCAGCGGCTTATGCACCGAAGGCGCTATGGAAGCAGCAATTAGTTCAATACAGCGGCTGGATTTAGAAAGAATAATTCAAAAAAAGTGAGAAGAAAATGAAGCGATCTATATTGATTTTAGTAGTTGTGTTGGGTTTTTCAATAAGTGTAATGGGATGGAGTTGGTTCCCGCAGCAAAAAGCCAGTCAACCGGAAACCATGCCGCTGGTTCCCATGATGCAGCAATTGCTGGAGGATATTCAGGAGGTTGATCGTGGCATTTATACAGAAAACTTTGCTATGATCGAAGAAGGAGCAGGAAATATATCTGATCATCCGACAATGACACCTGAGGATAAAAAACTGGTGAAGCAAACATTAGGTAAAGAGATACAGCAGTTTGTGAAGTTTGATATGGTCGTGCACCATCATGCCGATTCGATGCGAATGGCGGCCGTTGAGGAAAATATGCAGAAAGTGCTTAAGCATTATCGCATAACCCAGCAGGGCTGCGTGGATTGTCACTCGAACTATCGCGAACCAATTTCCACGGCAAGGGTAGAGCAATAGGTTTAATGGAGCATCCCATTATAGGATTCCACAAAGACGAAGAAGATGACTGGGTAGCCGAGCTTAAGTGCGGACATAATCAACATGTGCGGCATAATCCACCGTGGATGCTGCGTCCCTGGGTAACCACAGAGGAAGGACGAAAGAGCCGTCTTGGAAAAGAATTGAATTGTAAAAAATGCGATCGCAACGAACCTCAAGATTTTGATCCGTCATGCCAAGAATAGCACGCGTATTTATCAAAACGGGACTTATTTACTTTTTAGCCTCGCTGATATTGGGATTAGCAATTGAATTTAACTGGCTGCAGTTTCCAGGAATAGTGCCGCTCTTTTGGCACCTGTTGATGGTCGGGTGGATTACGCAGATCATCTTCGGCGTATCCATGTGGATGTTTCCCGGCCGAACCCGCGAAGAAGGTTTTAAAGCACAGCTTTGGGGCTGGCTCACGTACATATTTCTGAATATGGGATTACTGTTCCGAATAGTTGCCGAACCGGCTACCTATGTAGCTGAAGCAGAATTGTGGAGTATATTGATCGTAATATCAGCGGTGAGCCAGGTTGCGGCAGCGGTGGTTTACATCATTGAGCTCTGGCCACGGATACAATCCAAAGAGCAGCGCCGAAAGCAGCGAAAGAAAAAACGGCAGAAACAGAAAGCTAAGAAGTAGTTTTATGGAAAAGCACCAGTGTCATGCTGAACCCCGATGTATCGGGACAGGCTTTGGTTCAGCATCTATAATTTAAATTTCCTTACAGATCCTGAAACCCCGAATGGTAGGGATACGACAAGTTCAGGATGACATGTAAATTGATCCAAAAATTAAAAATTGTACTCCATGAAGAGTCTATATTTGATAGAAATTCCAAAGGCATAAATGTGGATGTATATCACAGAAAATGTTTTGATCTTGAATCTCAATAACAATTTAATAACCAAATAATGAAATCATGCCTACACTCAGTCGCTGGATGATTAAAGCTTCGATGCTGTACATGTTGGTAGGGTTTACTATTGGAGCGCTGATTTTAATCAGCAAAGTATATCCCGAATATTCTTCGGTATGGAGCTTGCTTTCAGTCCACATCGAAGTGAGTATTTTCGGATGGATCATTCAGCTGACAATGGGCACGGCCTATTGGATTTTACCGCGCTACCTCAAAACAAAGTCGAGGGGAAATCCCAGGCTCGCACTGGTAATGGTTGGGTTATTAAATCTCGGTATTTTAATCAATGTAGCATCCTATCTGAATATACTAAATTCAACTGCTACGATAATCGGACGTCTGTTGGAAGTGGGAGCTGTTGCACTGTTTATTCTTCTGCACTGGAACCGGGCCGTAAGTTATAATATGTGATGAGTAAGAAGTAAAAAAATAACTTATTACTCTACTCATTACTTGATACTTTTTATCCTCTCAGTAAGCGCATGGCATAATACAAAATGACTAATCCCAGAATCAAGTTAAGGCGTCCCAGCCAGCTTGAAATTTTGCGCATTTGTTTTGTTTGGGAATGGTCAGGCTGCTCATCCATGAGTTCGGCCGCTTTAGGACCGGCATAAAAATCGTGTATACCGCTGACGATCAGCACCAATCCAAATACCAATAATTTTATAAATAGATATCCGCCAAAGACCTCTATCCAGAACGATCCGGTAAGAAGTTGTTCAATCGTATATCCCCGAGTTAATAAATTGGTAATACCAGTTACTATTAAGGCGATAAATAATACCCAGGAGATACGGCTGAACTTTTTACCGACAAGCGTGAAAAATTCGCCCTTCTTGTTTTTAAGTAACTCGTGACGTGTTGCCGGAACTAACACACCGGCTGTAAACAGCATGCCGCCAATCCAGAAAATAGCCGAAGTTATGTGAATAAATACTGAGAGATAATACATAGTTATCATTTGCTGTTTTGAGAAAATGACAGAAATAAAAAAGGCGACTGATCTGTTCAGCCGCCTTTGGTAATAAAAATAAAACGTTAATAAAGGTTATCCTTCTACGTTAAGGATACCCTTCATTCCGCCTGAATAGTGGCCGGGGAAACTACAGATATACTCATATTCTCCGGTTTCTTCGGGAGCGGTAAAAGTAACCTCAACAGTTTCTCCACCGGAAGCAAGATCAGTATGTGCTATGATTTGATCTTCCATGTCGGCAGGAATGTATTCATTGTCACGTGCTTTGGATGCAGCGTTGGCAAATGCAGTAGCATCAGCGTTCATGGTAAGCAGCACAAAGTTGTGCGCCATGGCCGAAGCTGGTAACGTGCTTTCTGTAGTCAGACGAATGCGGAGTTCTTCGCCAGGTTCGGCTGTGATAGATTCGAGCAATACATAATCACCCATTTTTTCTCCGGTTTTAATACCTTCTTCTTCGCCTTCAACGACGAATTTCATGCGATCTATACCGACCATTTCAATAGTTCGAACATCATCAGCTTGTTCGGTAGCTTGAGCTTGAGTATCAGCTGTTTGTTCTTCGGCTTGTTGATCAGAACCACCGCCGCAAGCTGCTACAAAAAGTAACATCAGTGAAAATAAATAAGGTGCAAAACGTGTCATAAATGTGAGTTATTCTTAGGTTAAAAATTAAGTATATAAGATACGAAAGTATTTATGTGATTACACATTATTTTGCTGTAGTAAGCAGTGTGGCATCAAGTAATATTTCTGTGCCCGACAACGCTTTAGAAACGGGACATGCTTCTTTAGCGCCGTTGGCAAATTCGTGAAAAGTATCTTCATCAATATCAGAGAGATTAGCTTCTGTGATAAGTTTAACTTTGGTAATTGTTGGTCCATCATCGGTAACTTCAAATGTCACATTCGCTTCGGTCTCTACCGACTGTGGATCGTATCCCGCCTTGGCAAGTTCGTTAGATAACGCCATGGAATAACATCCGGCATGAGCGGCCCCAATAAGTTCTTCGGGATTAGTTCTATCTCCATTTTCGAACCTTGAAGCGAATGAATATGCTCCTTTATAGGAACCGCTTTCCAGCTCCATTGTTCCTTTTCCGTTTTTTAGGTCTCCATTCCATTGTGCATTTGCTCTACGTGTAGGCATAATGTTGTATTATTTAAGATTGTGTTTTTGTTGATATTGATTCAGATTTCTGAGAAAAAATTTCTTTCGTTAATTGGTACATAATGCCTCCTAAAAACAAGATAATAGCCGCCACATTTCCATAGCTGCCAATAATTCTCACTTGATGTAGCCCCATCATATCACCGGCTATTCGTATCAATAGAAAACTGTGTAACAGTATAAGCGGCAGGTAGAAATAAGTGTGCCAGGGCACCAGTTTGCCCGAAAGCGAAGGGATAATGACCGAGGCATGAGCGAAGATCATGCTGAATACAAACCCAACAAACAGCATGTGCAACAGTCCGTCATAGATAGGTCCGGCGGTAGGAAGATCATACCGCAGACCAAAAAGTCCGGCAAGGATAAGCCAGCCGTAACCAGTGAGCAGGCAGATAGCACTGTATTTCGTCCATTCTACAGATTTAATGGTCTTACGAGCAATGTCGTATTTGATGAGCCATCCCGCGATACCGATGAGCAGGAGAGAGGCTATACGCCAGCCAATTGTGTGATCAATATGAGTGATGGACAGGGAGGCCAGCCACCCTAAAATGAGCATTGTAAAAATATGCTGAGCCTGCTTGGGTGGACGCATGATGCGGTTGAGCTCGAGTCGTTCGCCAAAAATAGTGAGCATGGGAAAGGCCGCCCACCAACCAACAATCGAGTAAATGGGGGTACCAGCCACAAAGAGTAGATTACCTACTAACAGTGAAAAGGCCCCCAGCGCCATAATTAAATGATAGATTTTGGGCTGTAGGTAGTACAGGTATCCCATGACGAACGTAAGTCCTACCGATCCCAGGATCAGCGCACCGTTGGAGGGGCCGGGAAATCCAATCAGCAGCAGGATGGTTGAGGCCGCTAAAAATACCGGAGCGGCGTAGGCCCACTTTTTTTCGAGAGCAGCGGCGCGTTCCAGGCCGATGAGCGTGCCCAAAAAACCATTGATCATTAGCGGTCCGTGGGCTATAGGCGATACCAGTGGGGTTGCGAAAGAGAGCAATCCCAGGCGGACCAAGCCGGAATATAGGCCGGCAAGTAATCCTACGGCCGCCAAAATCAGCAGTCCCACAAGTACAGAGGTTGGTACTTTGTTCATGTTCTGGAGTAATTATACACGTTGTTGGGGTGGGGGATGAGCAAAAAACTCAACGTCATCTTTTATCATATCCACATTCCACTCCGGCTCCCAGACAATTTTCGCTTCGTAGTTATCAATTTCCTCTATTGATTCCAGCGCTTTCTCGATCTCTTGCTGCAGGTATCGGCGCATGGGACAGCCCGGCGTAGTAACGGTATATTCAAGCACCACCTTGTCATCGCCAATCAAGATGTTATATACCAGTCCCAAATCAACGATGTTGACCCCTAACTCGGGATCAATGACATCGCGGAGCTGCCGGACTATCGTGCGCCTATCTATGGGAGTAGAATCCATAATTCGTTATTCAGTAGTTTTGCCGATATGTACTTTCCAAACCTCAGGACCTTCTTCAAGGTAATCCCAACTGTAGTTATCCTGTCCGTGCATGGCAGACATTTGGTAACGCAGCGGTTTGGGATCATGGTCGTTTATAATGATAAAAGCTTCTCCCTCATCAAGCTCATCGTAGGTATCAAAAATTGTTGCATGCTTTTTATGAGGAGGAATTTTACGAACGTCAATTTCTTCTACTGTATCAGGCATTGTTTTTGACTTTAGTTATTAGTTATTGGTTAATAATTATTAGGTTTTGCACCTACGAATAACTATTAACCAATAACTACTTCACTGCTTTTTCTTCTTGCCAGCTTTTAATAAGGTGTTTGCGTTTATTTTCTTGGCCGCTCCATTGATCAACATCCGGCAGGGCCTCTTTAGCTTGGTTGATGATATGATCGGCCCATTCTTCAGAAAGCCGTTCATTTAACTCGATATAATCTTCCCACTCCATCGGTACTTCATCATCCGGATAAATTGCCTCTTCGGGACATTCGGCTACGCAGGCATCACAATCAATGCATTCAATGGGATCAATCACCAAAAAGTTGGGTCCTTCCCTGAACGCATCAACGGGGCAAACCGCAGCGCAGTTGGTGTGTTTGCATTGGATGCATGGATCGGTTACAACGTATGCCATAGCTGCTAAATACTACTCGATTTTTATTGCTTCACCCAAAAGGTAGGAGTCCCTAAAATGAATATCAACTATAAAAACGGTTTTAACCTTTTTTATTGATTAATCATAAAATCATCGATATCTTAGAGACGGATTGGAAACAAATCCAATTTGAATAAAAATGATGATATGAATTCTGATCAATCCCTTTCAAATCTTACTCCTGAAGCTACTATTACAGAAATAGTTCGTTCGGATAGTGAGGCGGGTGAGCTGCTTTCTTCTATTGGGTTATCACCAGCCAATCATGAACAGGAAACGCTCCGGTCAATCTGTCAGCAGCGTAAATGGAGTGAAGTAGAAGTGCTCCGGTGGTTAAAGAAACACGGTTCGACGACAAATGGGGAAGTTTCAAATAAAAGTAGGGAGAAGCCTGATAAAGATTCTACACTGCCAGAATGGACTACATATCTGGAAGAATCATATATTAGCCCCAATCGATCGCTATTGGAAGAGATAGACGAAAACTTTCCCCGCATCCGCAAAATACACGGCAATCAGTATCCGTGGCTTAAGACGATGAAGTGGCATTATGACAAATTCCGAGAAGCCCTCGGTATGTATTATGCGTTTGAACAGGAAAAGTTTTATCCGCTAATCGAACGCCTCAAAAATAATAGTAATAACAATCTGAACCACGGGACCATCCAAAAATTAGAGAAATCGTTTAGCGTAATTGAAAGAGATCAGCCTCGTCTGCGAAATTTGATGAAGACGATTCGGGAGAAAGGGAATGAGTTCGAAAATCCCGGAAATGCGTGTTCAACACTGCGAATTCAAAATGAGAATTTTAAAATCCTGTTTTCTAAATTAGAAAAACAGTTTGAGATAGAGAAGGATCAGATTTTACCATGCGTTAAAGAACAGATAAAAGCCAAAAGCTAAATTGTATAGGTTAAAAATATAGAGCCCACATTATGTTTACCGGTTCAAAAAAAGAGATAATCGATTTAATAAAACGGAGAGGTACTCTTTCTATTGATGAGGCCGTGGAAGAAATTGATCTGGCTAAAACGACTCTGCGTGAACACTTTCTGCAGTTAGAGCGTGATGGCTATGTAGAGCGTGATTACGTACGATCGGGACCGGGTCGCCCCAGCCTGCAGTATCAGCTGACCTCAAAAGGGAATAGTTTGTTTCCTTCATCCGAGTCAAAGCTCATTCGCAATATTATCAAGTATCTTAAAACGAAAGGGAGCGAACAGTTGGTGGAAGATTTTTTTGAGGATTTCTGGGATCAGCGCCTCGAAGAAGCCCAGGATCGGATCAAGGAATCATCGGCCGAGGATCCGGAGTCCAAGATTAAGATACTGATGCAGATGCTGGAAGAGGAGGGGTTCATGCCGGAATTCGATTTTGATAAGAGTGATGAGTCGCTGACGGTAAGGGAGTGTAATTGCCCCTTTAGTGAAGTTGTGAAAGAGACCCGCCTGCCATGCAAACTCGAAGAGATGTTTTATAAGAGATTGTTTAATGAAAATGCAGAGAGAACCAGCTATATCGCTGATGGTGATTACTCATGTACCTATAATATCCCGACGGATTAAATGTATCGTCTATAGATAACGTTCATTATATAAAAGGATAAAATAGTATTAAACATAATAATTTCTCGTATTTGCAGGATCAAATGATTTTATAATCACGAATCGTAAACCACAGTATCATGATTGTACACGACTTGGCAACTTTTACTGATCAAGCTACTTATAGTAATTTATCTAACGAGGCCAGAAAACAGCTTAAAATAAGGCTTCTCGATTCGCTGGGTACGGCCATTGGCGCTATTGAAGGCCCACCGGTTAAAGCAATACGGCAGATGCTCGATGATTTTGGTGGTTCGGAACAAAGTACTTTGATTGGTGGCGGCAAAACAACGCCCGATCGCGCTGCACTCTATAACAGCGGACTCGTTCGCTACCTTGATTTTAACGACAGCTACCTGGCGAAGGGCGAAACGTGCCATCCGAGCGATAATATCGGGTCTATTTTAGCAGCCGGTGAGACTACTGATTTAAGTGGAAAAGATTTTTTGACTGCCCTCGGTGTCGCCTACCACGTGCAGTGTCGGTTGAGTGATGAAGCGCCTGTGCGCGACAAGGGATTTGACCACACCACCCAGGGCTCTTATGCGGTAGCAGCTGGAGTTTCCAAAGCACTGGGATTAGATGAAGATAAAACGGCTAATGCTATTTCGATTGCAGGTACAGCACTAAACGCCCTGCGCGTAACCCGAACCGGTGCACTTTCCAACTGGAAGGGATTGGCCTATCCACATACCGCTTTTGGAGGTACCAACGCTGCATTTCTTGCTAAATATGGCATTACTGGTCCACCCGCTGTTTTCGAAGGCAACAAAGGATTTATGGATTCCATTGCCGGAGAATTTTCCATCGATTGGTTCAACGAAGATCTGGAGCGCGTGTCCAATACCATTATTAAGAAATACAATGCCGAGATACATTCCCAGTCCTCCATTGAAGGAATGATCGAGCTGAAGGAGAAGCACGACTTTACAGCGGAAAATGTTGAGAAAATTGAGATCGACATCTTTGATGTAGCATATCACATTATAGGCGGTGGTGAAGAAGGCGATAAAACGATTGTCCGTACCAAAGAAGAGGCCGATCACAGCCTGCAATATATGGTTTCAGCAGCGCTATTAGACGGACCAGTAATGCCGGAACAGTATCAGAAGAATCGCATTGAAGCTGATGACATTCAGTCGCTGTTACAGAAAGTGAAGGTCTCACCGAAACAGGAGTACAGCGATCGCTTTCCCGATGAGATGCCGACCAAACTGACGGTGCACCTCAAGAGTGGAGAAAGACATTCCATCAAAAAGCGCGATTACGAAGGCTTTCACACGCGTCCCATGAGCTGGGACACCATCATCCAAAAATTTAAAGGGTTAGCTCAACCTTATACTTCCGAAGAATTACGTGACCAGATTATTGAGACCGTACAGGATTTTGAACAGCATTCGGTATCTGATTTGATGAACCTATTAACAAAAGTAAAATTAGAGTCTTAAGGAATATTTGAATTGTGCGGATACGGTTTCCGTATCCCAACAACAATAAATAAAAGGTGGCTGTTATGGCCGACGAAAAAACATTCGACTTCTTAAATAAAAACGAACGAGAACCTAAACCCAGAAAAACTGGCATTACCGAAATCCGCGGCCCGTATTACGCGGTTATGGGCAAACGGTATCTCAATGATATCATGGAAACGATGGGCGAACATGTAGACTCACTGAAATTTTCTGGTGGATCGTTTTCAATTATGCCCAAAGATAAGGTAACTGAACTGATTGACATTGCCCACGATCACGATGCGTTGGTATCTACCGGTGGATTCATGGAGTACGTGCTTACGCAGGGTAAAGACGCCGTCGACCAATATATCGATACCTGCAAAGATTACGGTTTCGATATTATTGAGCTCTCGGCCGGATTTATCACCCTGCCCACCGACGACTGGCTGCGTCTGATCGAGAAAGTGCAGGAGGCCGGACTTAAGGCCAAGCCCGAAATTGGTATCCAGTTTGGAGCCGGCGGCGATACAGCGCAGGGCGAATTGGAATCTGAAGGCACATTGGATACCAGCTATGCCGTAAAGCAAGCCAAAAGGTTTGTAGATGCCGGAGCCTATATGATCATGATTGAGTCGGAAGGCATCACCGAAAATGCTGACCCGTGGAGAACCGATGTCCCGGCGGCCTTTATCAACGAAATCGGCCTGGAAAAGCTGATGTTTGAAGCAGCCGATCCGGAAGTGTTCGCTTGGTATATCAAAAACTATGGTCCCGAAGTCAATATGTTTGTGGATCACAGCCAGATCGTGCAGCTGGAAACGTTGCGACGCGGTATCTGGGGCACTAAAAGTCTTTGGGGACGGGTACTGACGTATAAAGAATAAAATAGAATTATTCGAATAGACATAGGCTATCTCCAAGGTGGCTTATGTCTAAATACCAATTAGAAATTATGGACAAGCAATTTTATATAAAACGGATTTACGAGGAATGTGCCGAAGATGACGGCTATCGCGTACTGGTGGATCGGCTGTGGCCGCGGGGCGTATCCAAAAAGGAGGCCTGGCTGGACGAATGGCTCAAAGAAATTGCTCCCTCTACCGAATTGCGCAAATGGTTTGATCATGATCCTGATAAATTTGATGAATTTTCGGATCGGTATAAATCAGAGTTAACTCAGAAAGAAGAGGTGGTTGAGCACTTACTTAAAATAGCAGAAGAGCAAAAGATAACGCTCCTTTATGCTGCCAAAGATGAAGGGCATAATCACGCTCAGGTACTAAAAGAGTTTTTAGAGAACAAATGAATTTATAATGCGATTATCGTGTCACCCTGAATTTATTCAGGTTCTAAAGAATATATCTATATAATTAATGCTTATAGATGCTGAAACAAAGCCTGTCCCGATACATCGGGGTTCAGCATGACATGGTTTTCCTGAATCTATCATAAAACAAATAACTTAAATTTAACATGAAAGCAACTGATGAAGAGCTTGATGTACGCTCGTTAATCCCCATTAAACGACACGAAAAACTGCTAAAGCTCTTTAAGGAGCTGCCGGCGGGAGACAGTTTTGTTTTTATCAACGACCACGATCCCAAGCCGCTTTATTACGAATTCCGATCGATATATGGCGATGTGGTCGGCTGGGAATACCTGCAGCGTGGGGGACAAGAGTGGAAGGTACGCGTAACCCGAATTGAAGCCTCACAAGGACGCGAATTTGAGGATGTCTCTACTTTAATGGATCTCAGGAAAGCTGATCCTAAAGACTGGAAATATGCCGTATTTCACCGCTACGGGATGATGTTGAAAGGGGATACGATGGAAATAATATCCGAGAAGGATCCGGAAGAAATTCGAAAAATATTTAAGAAGAAGTTTGACGGTGAATATACGTGGAGTTATAAAAAAGATCTGCCGGGCGAATACGTGATCCATGTGACTAAAAGAGAAGAAACTGATCCAGTGCTTGAGGATGTATCGATCGTAAATTCGTTTGATGTGCGTCCGCATGCCCCTGCCAAACGTCACGATATGGTCTTTGACGCTTTTGATGAGCTAAATCCCGGCGAAGCATTTGTTTTTGTCAATGATCACGATCCCAAGCCGTTGTACTACCAGATGGAGGCTGAAAGTGATGAACCGTTTAAATGGGAATACCTGGAGACCATGCCCAAGGAGTGGAAGGTGAAAGTGATGAAACTTGAAGAGTAACATTCCCGGTATTGCACTGTTGCAATACCGGGAAACTGGAAGTATTGCATTGGTGCCATATACTTGGTAGAATAATTTTCCATAGCAGAGAAAAAGATCCATTTGAGAACAGGCTTTGATTTCTTTTAGATAATTTCAATTTTGGCATACATTTTGTGAACATATTACCCAGAACAAATAAAAGACAAAGTTGTCTTAATTCTTAATTAGCAATAAAACTAACTGCTATGAAATCAATAAAATTTACTTTTACTCTTATAATAGGATTGTTACTGACCGGGATTACGACCCTAAGCTATGCCCAAAGTGGTGAATATCAAATAGATGGCAAGACATTTGGCATGCCTGAAGCTGAAGTATTCACCGAAGATTATGACGGACCTCCCGTCGTAGGAGACCACTTGAGTATGCTTCCGAATCTTGAGCCACTCGATTACGAGGGCAACAAGACACACGAAGTTCGCATCGATATCATTGCCCAGGAAATTGAAGTGGCTGATGGCGTAAAATACGAGGCCTGGACGTTCGGTGGAACCGTTCCCGGTCCGGTACTGCACGTCAGAGAGGGCGATCGCATTACCTTTACAATGAAGAATCGTTCGGATGAACCGGTAACCATTACAGAGCCGACCAAAGAAGGTTCGCCTTTTATGCAGCAGGTGGCCCAGAATAATTATATGAAAGCTAAAGAAGCTACGATGCCCATGCCACACTCCATGGATTTCCACGCGGGAACGGTAGCTAAAGATGACAAGTGGAGAACTATTGCTCCGGGCCAATCCATCAAGTTTGATTGGGTTGCCAACTATGCTGGCTCATATATCTATCACTGTGGAACACCCAGTGTACTTATGCACACAGCTATGGGACAGCACGGTGTAGTCGTTGTTTCGCCCAAGGATGGCTATGACACAGATTATGAAGTGGACAAGGAATATGTAGTCGTACAATCCGAATATTACTTGAAAAAAGGGTCTGGAGATCTTTTCCAGTATGATTATGAGGCGGCTCAAAATCGAAATCCTTCTCACGTCGTATTTAATGGACACCAAACAATCTTGCACGATCAGCCGCTAAAAGCCAATGCCGGTGATCGTATTCGCTTACACGTATCCAATAATGGTCCAAGCGGAACGTCAAGTTTTCACGTAATTGGTGGCATCTTCGATCGAGTATGGCTCGAAGGACATCCCTTCAATGAAATGCGCGGCATGCAGACGGTACTGTTAGGTGCTTCAAGTTCAGCGACAATAGATATGATTGTTCCTGAAGAAGGAAAATACATCCTGATCGATCACGAATTCGCTGATGCAGAAAAAGGTGCGACGGGAACATTGAAAGCCGGTCCACGCGAGAAGTAAATCACAGAATAATAATTAGTAACAATTATTAAATATTGAAATGAAACTCCTGACGAACATAGCACCTGTTAAAATCACGCTGACTGTACTGGCAGTGGTGATGCTAAGCCTCCCCAACTGGGTAGGGGCACAGGTGCTGGTTCCGTCGGGATCATTTCATTCCGTAATGCCCGAAGTAAAAGGAGAACCTGTTGCAGTTAATTCTTTTTATATGGATACGACAGCTGTAACAAATAAAGAGTACAGTGAATTTTTACAAGATCATGAGGATTGGCAACCTGGAAACGTTCCGAGCATTTTTGCTTATAAGGGATATCTGAAAAGCTGGGAAAATACCAATTCTGATGAAGTTGTAAACCCGGATGAACCGGTTACAAGTGTTTCATGGTATGCGGCCAATGCGTATTGCCAATCGGTAGGTGGACGACTGCCTACCCTCAATGAATGGGAGTATTCGGCACAGCTTATGGATTTTGATTCATCCGCCGATGCACGAGAATTTGCCAATAGGTTAATGAGCTGGTACTCCACTTTTGATAGTGAAAATGTCGGAGACGTGGGATCTACCGGAATCGAAAATCGATATGGCGTTAAAGATCAGTTTGGATTGATTATGGAATGGGTTCAAGATTTTAAACCGGTCATTGCTAATGATCTTTCATTGGATTGTGGCACGGTGGGACGCATGCAAAAACTCGGCAATGCCTATAGCTATGCTGCGTCTATCCGGTATATCACACGCATGAGTTTTAGTCCCAAAAGCACCAACAGCACCGTGGGATTTCGCTGCGCTTACGATGTAGAAACGATTGAAGAAAAAGAAGCGAGTTTATAATGAAAAAAATATTCCTCATCATACTGCTTTTATTTACAGCTACGAGCTTAGTTGCTCAGCATAATCACAACCATAGTGCTGATAACACTCTTGATGTTAAAGAAATTGATTCTGAGCACTCCATATATCACCTGGATGCCAAGTGGACAGGTCATCGCGGCGGTACGGTAACACTTGATGATTTTAAGGGGCAACCGGTGATTGTAGTGATGTTTTACGGAAACTGTACTGACGTTTGTCCCATCCTGATACAGGATGCCTGGCGACTATATAGTAGCGTGGATGAATCTGTCCGCGAGGATATCAACGTGCTGGCTGTGAGTTTTGATACAGAAAACGATACGCCTGAGGTATTAAATGAGTATGCAAAGTATGAGCAGTTGGATATCCCCGGTTGGCACTTTATGACGGCCGATGATGCCGACGTACGCACGCTTGCCATGATGTTGGGGGTGCAGTATTCGAAGAAAAGTGACGGACATTTTGCGCATTCGAATTTGGTAACAGTATTAGATGAGAAAGGCAGAATTGCCCACAGGGTCGAGGGATTGAATCAGCCTATGGACGAAGTTAAGGGAACAATTGAGTTAATAATGGATAGGCTGAACAAATAATGAAATTTTCAGTACTAACATTATTAATAACTCTTGTGTTGATCACTGGCTGGGGCCGTGCAATTGCTTCTGATGTTTTCCAGACAGATACGGTGACAGTAGAAGTTAAAGGCACGGATGCAGATGCGCGATTCGACCCGGTGGTAGTGGCGGTGAATCCGGGCGATGTGATAGAATTTATCGTACGCGAGGGATTACATACGGTAACGGCGTACCATCCCACAAACCGGCGACCAAAGCGAATTCCAGATTTGGCAAAGCCTTTTGATTCGGGGCTGATGGAGCAGGGCGACCAGTGGTTTTTGAATATAAAAGAAGAAGGCGTGTACGATTATTTTTGCCTTCCCCATGAAAAGATGGGACATGTGGGACGAGTAATAGCAGGGTCTTATGATGCTGCGATAGATTATCCCGAAGAAGGGATGCCCAACGTAGTTTTACAAAAATTGAGTACTGAGACAGAACAGTTTTTAAATCAATAAATACATACCAATAAACATAAAAGAGGTTACTTACTATGAAATCACTTACAAAAATAACGCTAATATTTGCACTCATTTTTACCGGGGTCGTGTCCTCTGCTATGGCACAGCGAACCATAGAAATAGTTGGCATGGACAATATGAAGTTTGACGTAACTACTATTGAGGCTTCTCCCGGTGAAGAGATTACGATTAAGCTTACCACAAAAAGCCAAATTCCTAAACAGGCCATGGCACACAACGTTGTGGTTATAGACAAAGATGCTAATGTGGATGAGGTTGCAAATGCTTCGGCCCGAGCCCGAGATAATGATTATATTTCTCCTGAATATAAGGATGAAATTATTGCGGCCACAGGTCTTGCCGGTGGGGGGGAAACCGTAGAAATAACCTTTACCGTGCCTAAAGAAACGGGAGACTATGAGTATATCTGTACTTTTCCCGGACACTATCCAGCCGGTATGAAAGGTGTATTACAAGTTCGAGAATAACTTTTAGCTAACTATTAGTAATTCAAAGGGCATCCATTTCATTTGGATGCCCTTTTTTATTGGAATTATGTTATAGTAACTATATTAATATCCTGTTTTTGATAAACTGAAAGAAATAATTCCCCAAACCAGTGTTCTAAATAACATAGCTTTTACACTATCGAAAGCTACTTCTAAGTTTGTCCAATATAGTAGGGTGATGATTTATAACACAACAATATCCAATAGGAAAATAAATTTAGACGCTTGGGTTGCTTTGGGATGTTGTCGCCAGATTAATATTCCTATGGCTGTATAGAAAAGTCCCATTATGACATTATATGTCAGTAAGGGTACAAAGATAACATACCCGGGATCGAAGAAGCCAAAAAGCGTCATTCCACCTATCCATATTGTAATCAAGCCGAAAATGGTGGCAATGATTGCAGATGTCGTTTGGATAAATGAGTGTAACGTTTTTTTGTCCATCCGATTAAATCTTTAGTAACCTTTTATAGCGATTGATAAAAAAGGGGATGTCTATAAAGCATCCCCTCGTAATAAGAATTATCGGTTATTACAGTGATGACAATATGCCGTTCCATTTGAGTTCCACAAATAGGCTTCGTCCGGGATCATTAAGCGGCATGGTTGATCCCTGCAGGCTTCGGTTCAGATGTTCGTGGTAGGTCACATCAAACAGGTTGTTAACGCCCGCTGAGAGTTGAATGCCACTTCCCAGTTGCGAGCTTAGCTTGAAGTGTGTTAGCAGATATTCGTCTGTTGGCTGCTCGTCAAATGATTCGGCCACACGGCTTTGTTCTGCTACTCCGCGCAGATGCAATTGAGGAATTAGCTTTCGATTTAAGAAGCTGTAATCCAGTTTCAAATTCGCCTCATAAGCTGGAATTTGTGGAAGATCTTCATTCATTGTTAAATTGCGGCCGATGGTATAGGCTGTGGACAAATTATATCCCAATTTAATGTTTCCATTGTTCTGAAAGGTCAGCTCAAAGCCATAAAGGGCTGCTTGGTCTACATTCACAAACTGCTTAACACCCGGTGCTCCCATTTGTTTAGGGCTTAAATCAGACCGAACAGTCGCGCTGATATAGTTGGTAACGTAGCTGTAAAATAGCGACCCTTCTATACTGATCGCTCCGTTTGTATAGTTGACCATCGCATCTACCTGGTGATTGGTCTCAGGGTTCAGCTGTGGATTTCCGACGTATTCATAGGGATCCATCCCGATAGCCAGATAGTTGACAAAAAGCTCATCCATGCCTGGGTAACGCTCTGATCGTCCCACCCAAAAGCCGGCTGTCCAGTTGGAGTGCAGATCTTTGGTAAAGCCGGCACTGGCACTCCATCCGAGGTGTTCTTGATCAAGTTGTCCAAGTGTCTGTGCAAAATAGGTATCGGGATCGCTGGCATTAGAATAGTAGTAATCAAGGCGGGAAGAGAGTACTACATTCCATTCACTGATATTTGGCTGATATTCAACGACACCCCCAAAGCGATTGCGCTTACCGCCCTGCCAGACGTTATCAGTGACGGTCTGTCCGGCCATCGAACCCATGTTGAAATCCCGAGTGCGGAAGCCCTCCATATAGCGAAGTGTTGCATCGGTGCCGAGGGTCCAGTTGCCGGATGCCGCCGGAAGCACATAGGAAAGATCATAACCATAAGTTTCGGTAGAGAGATCGGTTACTGCTTCGGTCATGTTGGACATCTCCCGATCCAAATTATCCATTATATGCGCTACGTAAGAACCAAAAAATGAGCTCTCAAAACGTCCATTGCCAAGATTAGTATTGGTGTAAGTAAGCGTAGCATTGGTGATGTTATCTTCACGCATATCCATCATCAGCGCGGGATATTGGACATCCCGGGCAAAATTCTGGCTCAGCTTCGCCTTGATGGAATTTGCATCATTTAACTGAACCGAGGTTTCAACCGTATATTCGGCATTCGACATCCCGGCGTTGATGCTGTTTCCGGAACCATCCTCATAATTTTCGGTGGATGCAAAAGCCCCGTAGAGATTGGTCGTCCAGCGTCCGCCTTCTTTTTTGATGCCGCCGGCATAGCGTTGGCGGTCGATGTTGCTTTCATAGCCTACCGTAAAATAGCTTGAAAGAACGGGGTCGCTATAGTAATCCGGCTGCTGGGATTTAAAGTTAATGACTCCGCCAAACGAAGGACCGTGTTTGAGGGCATAGGGTCCTTTTAAGATTTCAACCTCTTCGATATGCTCCATCTGAACATGTGAGGTGGGCGGGTCCATACGGTTAGGACAGGCGCCTTGTGATTGCAGAACGCCGTCCATCTCGACCATCAGCTGATTCTTTTGAAAGCCGCGCAATACCGGATCGACGCCGAATCCGCCGCCCTTACGTATACCAGAAATATTGGGTGAATCTTTGAGAAATTGCCCCGCATCATGCGAGATATTGACGGTCGAAATCGCATCCATAAACTGGTCGGGCTGATTGGATGTTTTTCGAGAAAGTACAGTGATCGGGCTCATAGCCTCCGTTGACTTGCGCAAATAGATCGATATTGTCTCATCAGTAATATCACTTGCGGTGAGTTGAACAGTTCTACTTTTATAGCCTATATACGTAATGCGAAGCGTGAATTTATTGGCATCAGCGGTAAAGCTAAATGTACCGTTGGCATCGGTGATAGTAGTAAGATCACCTTCGGTCCAATGTATGTGTGCTCCGACCAGTGGTTTGTTGTTTGATTGATCTACTATTTTACCGGAAATAGTTTCCTGGGCCCAAGCAGCATTCGGAAGGGCAAAAAGGAGTAATAATCCTATTGTTAGAGAAAATATTTTTTGTAAACGCATAATTCTGTCATAGTCTTATTTATCTGCATAAAGACGTTCAGCTATAGTTATGCTGTAACTATATTATTATGCAGATTGATTATTGTAATTGATAAAAAAATAAGCAGATTATGCGCGTAGGCGGGGCGGATGAAAAATATCATCCGTAAAGATAAACAAAGAGTGCTGTTTTAGTCTTAAAAAGACCGTTTTTGGAGAAAAGGTAATACTGTCAAAAACCGAAACCAATGGAGCTTTGATTTGAAATGGGGCATTCGTGCCAACGGGTTCATTCCCGTGATGATCACAGCCGCATATCTTGGTGGCGTTAGAATTTTCATCTGATGCAGTGTGATTGCAACTGCAGACTTTTTCTCCATCGACGGCACAGGAAGAGTCGCAATCTCCATTCATGTTACAAGCCATGACTTCTCCGTCGTGATGAGCGTTCATTTGCTGCATGACGATTGGAGATAGCCCTTGTAATACTGATGCTCCCAGGAAAATGAAGAGCACCACAGACGATATGTGTTTTAGCCTATTTAACACGTAATTATATTAAAAGAGTAAATTGTCTTAAATGTATGAATTTGCTCTAATAATAGAAAGTTTAATAATAGTTTACTCAATTCCTGCCCAGATGATTTGCTCTGGGTAGGCTAAATATAATAAATTAGTGGTGGCTGTTGGGTCGCCTCTTCATCTTGATGCAGGTGTATAACACTGCTGCTTTGATTTTTTGAATGAAAAATTTTTCCTCCCTGATAAGCGGTGTACAGCAGTGCTCCCAGTGAGACCAATGCCGAGATGGTAAGAATTCCAAAGAGGGTGTTTTGCCAGCGAATATTGTAGGAGAGGGCAAAAAATCCCACGGCACTTATCACGCCAGTTAGAATAGTGAACCAGAAGGCAATTTCAGCAGCTTCTTCGTGATCGTGAATCACATCATGAGAAGCCACATTTAGCTCTTCAACAATATCTTCGGCGGCTTCGCCGGTTTCCATGGCTGCATAGCTGCTCACAGCCCCGATCAGAAAGAAGGTAAGGGCAATTTGCAGTATAGAAGTATTTTTCTTGATCAATCCCCACACTAAGATCAGCAGGCCAAAACCAACACTGAAAATGGGAATATGATTGACGACGAGATGTAAATAATCAGCTTCCATAATAACTCCGTTTTAAGTTTAGAAGGATTCCTCCTCCGATACCAGTTCTTTTCCTTTTTCCATCCAGTGATAGATGGTGGGTAATACCAGCAGTGTTAGCAGTGTTGCTGTAACAAGTCCGCCTACGACTACTGAGGCCAATGGACGTTGTACTTCCGAACCGGGTCCGGTGTTAAAGGCCATCGGGATAAATCCGAGGCTGGCTACCAGGGCGGTCATAAGTACGGGACGTAAACGGTCGCTGGCTCCTTGGATGACGGCTGTCTTGAGGTCTTGTCCTTCTCTCCTCAGATCATTTAAATGAGAGACTAGAACAATACCGTTGAGTACGGCCACCCCGAAAAGGGCCACAAAACCGATGCTGGCTGATACAGAGAGGTAGAGTCCTCTTATCCAGAGCATGAAAATACCTCCGGACAAGGCCATTGGCAGGTTAAGAAATATCAACAGGGTAAATCTGAACTTGCCAAACATCATATAAAGCAACCCAATAATAATCAGTAACGAAATGGGTACCACGATGTAGAGGTGATTCATGGCTCGCTGTTGGTTTTCAAACGTTCCACCGTACTGCAGAAAGTATCCGGCCGGGATATCAATATTTTCATTGATGGCCTCTCTTAAATTGGATACGTAGGTACCGATATCAATATCTTTGATATTTATACCCAGTATGGCACGCCGCCATCCGTTTTCTCGAGAAATTTGCCGGGGCCCTTCCTCAGCATTAATATTGGCAACTTCTTTAAGCGGAATATATCCACCGTTGGGTAGCTGTATGGGAACATCCATAATGTCCTGAAAATCCTTTCTCAGGTTTTCAGGAAGACGCACCCTGATATCAAAGCGGCGCTGGCCTTCAAAAATCTGCCCGGCTGTACTCCCGCCTATACCTGTTTCAATCACACTTTGAACTTCATTTACATTGAGCCCATAGGTGGCTACTGCTTCACGATCAATTTGAATATTGTAATAGGGTTGTCCGCTACTCTGCTCCATGATAAAGTTATCGGTCCCCTTAAGGTCACTGAGTAGTCCTGATATTTTTTGTCCCACGGCATTGAGGGTATCAAGCTTTTCACCGAATATTTTCACCGCAATATCAGATTTGACCCCACTCGTTAACTCATCCACACGCATGGCGATAGGTTGGGTAAAGTTGTAGGATAGACCTGGCTCCGTTTCCAGGTAGGGGCGAATACTTTCGATAATATCTTGTTTACTGATTCCATCACGCCACTGATCTCGAGGATGGAGCATTACCCACACATCCGTCTGGTGAATGCCCATCCAATCATTGGCAAGATCTGAGCGTCCTGTTTTAGGTACAACCGTTTTGACTTCAGGGATGTTCTTTTTGATTTTGCCGGCCAGCCAATTGGCATTTTCTATTGATTCATCCAGCGTTACCGACGGCATGCGGATTTGTTCAATGAGTATGGATCCCTCATCTAACTCCGGTAAAAACTGGGTGCCAAGGAAGGGCATTATTGCAATGGAAATACCAAATATTGCTACAGCAGAACCCACAATGATGCCCTTTTTATTCAGACTTTGCTTGAGGAAATTTTCATAGCGAGGCTTTAGCCAGTTAATGACATAGTTTTTACGCGTTTTCACTCCATTACGAAACACAAGAGCTGATATAGCAGGCACATAAACCAAGGCTAAAATAAGCGATCCCAGAACCGCAGCTCCCACGGTGATAGCCATGGGTCGAAATAGAATACCTTCCATTCCCGAAAAAGTCATTACGGGGACATATACCATCAGGATAATTAACACCCCAAAGAAAATAGGACGGGCTACTTCATGAGCGGCCTCCCGAATGATCTTCAGTTTTGATTTTTCCGTTTTATCGCTGTTCAGTTTCTCTACAATATTCTCCACCATCACTACCGATCCATCGACGACCATACCAAAGTCAATGGCTCCCAAACTCATAAGGTTTGCGGCAAGTCCCAGCTGATCCATTCCAATAAATGCAAAGAGCATAGACAACGGTATTACCGCTGCAACGATGAGGGCACCGGTAATTTCACCGAGTAAGAGTAGCAACACGGCAATCACAAAGAACCCACCCTCTACCAGGTTGGTAATAATGGTGTCGGTCGTACGGTCAACGAGATCAGATTGATCATAAAATTTTTCAATTGTTACCCCCTCGGGTAAACTTTTATTGACCTCGTCAATTTTTTGGTCCATATCCTGGATTACTTTGCGGCCATTTCCTCCGCGAAGCATCATTACAATACCGGTGACGATCTCTCCCTGTCCATCGCGGGTTACCGCGCCTTGCCGCAATTGTTTGCCGATATTTACATCTGCAATGTCTTTAACATAGATGGGACGATCTTCCGATCGTTTAACAATGATGTTCTCGATATTATCGGCATTGGAAATTTGCCCAAAACCCCGGATAATATACTGTTCCCGGTTGTGTTCAAGAAAATTACCTCCGGATACGCTGTTATTGTTTTTAATAGCGTCGGTAACATCCTTTAGGCCAATGCCAAAGTTCCTTAGCTTATCAGGATCTACTGATACATCATACTGCTTTACAAAGCCTCCGAACGAGTTGATTTCGGTTACTCCATCAACCGTTTTTAATTGAGGGGCAATCAGCCAATCCTGAATAGTGCGGAGTTCGGTAAGAGTATGGTTTTTGCCTTTTACCTCATACTGAACAATTTCGCCCATAGCGGTAGATATAGGGCCCAAATTGGGGGTGGATACACCTTCAGGTAGTTCGCCCGCAATACTTTGGACACGCTGGCTTACCTGTTGGCGGGCAAAATAGATGTCGGTACCCTCTTCAAACAATATGGTTACTGCTGACAAGCCAAACTGTGAAATAGAGCGAACTTCTTTAACATTTGGAAGCCCGTTCATTGACGTCTCTATGGGATAGCTCACCAACCGTTCTACATCATAGGGTGAGTATTGACCGGCTTTAGTAATGACCAGTACTTGAACCGGAGTAACATCAGGTTGAGAATTTATTGGGATATTTGATAATGAAAACACACCCCCAACAGCCATCAGCAAGACCAGGGCAAGGGCTACAAATTTCTGTTTTAAACTAAAATCGATAACTCTGTTTAACATAGTAGGCGAAACTGTAGGTTAGTCGGCAAATTGTTCGAAACGTTCTAATGCTTTAAGGCTGAAAACCTGGCTCACTGCGATCTTTTCTCCCGGTTTTAGTCCTGAACCTATGACGGCACGATCATTAGTCATACGTTCAACCTCGACGATCCTCTTTACATATTCTCGCGGAGAACGCTGTACAAAAACAGCAGCATCTTGTTGTTCAAATTGAATAGCAGAAAGGGGAATCGTAAAACTTGAATCTGAGGGTTGTGCGGCGTAATTCATCCGTACACTCTGACCCACGATAGGCCAGTTGTTCTGAGTCGGTACAATGCTGTTAAGCACGATGGATTTGTTTGCTTCGTCCAGAGCCGGATTGACCGAGCTAACCGTCGATTCAATTCTCTTTTTTTGAGGCGTACTGCCTTCTGTTTTTTCGGTAATTACAACGGGGGTACCCTCACGCACAAAGGGGGCGTCTGCTGCTGAAACAAAGCCTTTAACAAGAACTTCGGTATTATCAATGATATCCAAGAGTTTGTCATAGGAGTTGACGGATTCTCCAAGATCTATCAGATGCTGATTTAATACGCCTGAAATGGGGGCATGAATCGTGAGTTCAGATTTTGGGTCCGAGGTAAAAGGATCCCAATTTTGAACCTCATTGTTTGTAATACCCACAGCACGAAGCCGAGCTAAAGAAGCGCTCTGTTTCGTCATTGCTCTTCGGAGGTCGGCTTGTGATCGTTGAAGGGTGCGTTCCGGGCTAATCTTTTCTTCCGTTAACACTTTCAGGCGTTCTACCTGTTGTTCTTGATAGGTGACTTCAGCGGTTGCTTCCAAATAATCACCAACCAAGTTGGCAAATTCCAGACTTTCCAACGTTAGTAGGGGATCTCCCTTTTGCACCCGGTCTCCCTCGTGGACATAAATTTTAGATACCCTTCCGTTAATAGGGGAGCTAACCACAGAAATGCGTTCCGGGGCCGCAAAAACTTGTCCTGGCGCATTAATTGAGAAATTAATCTGATCTTTTTCTACGGCATACACTTTAATATTGAGGTCTTCAACTTGTTGCTCGGTGAGCCGCACCACCTGCTCCTGGGTTTCTTTATCCGAAAGGGAAGGCGGGGTTCCCGGATCAGTAGTAGTCCCTTCCGGACTGGTATCTGAGCTGCAACTTCCAAGAAAAAGAAGAGACAACAGAATCAATCCCGCAGATTTAATGGATGAATTTATTTTTTGTGATGACAAAACGTTCATAATAGATGCTGGATTTTAATTAAATATGATATCTGTTTGCAGATATTTCTCGAGTTCGATGACTCGCAGATAATAATCTCTCAGTGTTTCGTAATACGATTGCTGTGTTCGCAGGTACGTTCGCTGGGCTTCCAGCAGGGTAAGCAGATCCAGCTCACCGAGTCGGTACCCTTTTTGGGTCATATCTACCAACTGTTTTGATTTTTCTTGGATAGATCTGCGATATCGAATTACGTTGGCACGCGTAGTTTCATAGCCGTGCCAGGCTTGCTCAGCCTGCTTTTTGATGGAAAGTTGTTCTTCACGGTGTTTCCATTCGACTCTGCGATATTCTGCTTTCGACTGTTGCACTTTGTTAGACTGGTTTATACCGAACCAAAGGGGCACGCTCACTCCAATTTCAAAAGCGTTGAAATCAAAACCATTGCCAAAATCCTGCCGGTAGTACATAACATTTAGGTCAGGCAGATAACTGCTCTTGGCGGCTTTTGTCTGATAGGAAGCAGCAAGCTGTTCTTTATTTATTTGCTGCAGTTGTGGATGGCTTTCTAATTGTTGAAGGACTTCCTCTTGGTTAATATTCACTTCTACATAATGCAGTGTATCGGGGAAGCCAATTTCATAGGTTTGTTGCTCCTCATCCAGCCCAATCGTCTCAAATAAATTGTAGCGTGCCTCCATAATCTGCTGGTAGGCTTTCTCCATATTATTTTGTGCTTCGGTAAGCTGAAGATCGGCCTGCATGGCGTCAATTTCGGAGGATTCACCGAGATCGGACCGAGCTTGTGCCGCATTTCGCAAGTTTTTTAACAGTTGCACCCGCTCTTGTGCCAGGTGGCTCGATTCGATAGCATAGGCAAGCTTGGTATAGGCAGATTTCACATTGGCCTTGAGCTGAAGTTTCAATGCCTGTAGTTGGAGTTCCAGCGAACTGGTATTAGCACGTTCGCTTTTTACCCGATAGTAGCCGGTTAAGGGAAAGTCCAATGATTGTGAAACAATCCAGCGCTGTTCTCCAAATGTACCCTGACCAATGCCTTCCTTGGCATAGGTAACAGTAGGATTTTTAATGCCCAGACTTAGACCGGCCTGTTGTTTTTGGGCTTCAATACTATTTTTTAGCTGATTAACCTGTGGGCTATGTTCGTAGGCAATTTCAAGGGCTTTGCCAACGCTCAAATTATTAAGGTCGGTTGTATCCTGTGGAATCGGTTGAAATGAAACAAGTAGTGCAATTATTACAGAAAAAATCATTACGTATTTCTTTGTCCGTTAAAACGCGAGAAAGCGTAGTTGTTCTGTGGACTAACGTAATAATCAAATCTGTAGAGAATATGGATTTGGACCCTCGACAGTTATAGACCCTTTATTCGCCATCTCAAGGAAATACTATGGCCTGCTCTCTTGAATAAGGTTTTTGTAATAATTAGAGAGATTCTTGCAAACGAGAGATGCAGTTAAATCCGAGGGCTGCCAATCAATGACTAATTGTTGACTTTATATGTATAGTCTTGGATTTAAAACTGGATGGAAACTTCGGCTCCTTTGTCCGGGCGATTATGGGCCGAGCAATTGAAATCATGCAGTCGACAGATGCTTTGGACAATGGAGAGTCCCAAACCGGGACTGTTATCATCAAAACCATGGGTGTGATTTTGTGTTTTTTGGAACCGATCGAAGACCGAATCAATAAACTCTTGTGGAATGCCTGGGCCTTCATCCAGTACCGAAAAGATACGTTGTTCCTCATCACAGCTTGTTCTGAGGAAAATAGAAGCCCCGCTTGGCGTGTACTTGATTGCATTCTGAATAATATTATAGATGGTCGCCCGAATTAATTCGCTGTTCCCCTTTACGGTTATCGTACAGTCAAACTCTTTATGCATCGTGAGTTGCTTCATTTCAATAAAATCACTGAGCTCATCTATTACATTTTCAGTGATGTTAGTAATCTCGACGTCTTCATCAAGTGAATATTGCCGGTTTTCTATCCGACTAATAAGCAACAGGGCGTTGCTCAGGCGACTCAGTCGCACGGCCGTATCTTGTATATTTCCCGCTGCTTTAATGGTTTGTTCGTCGAGTGCGTCTGCATTCGAAAGAATTTTCTCCGCCTTTTGCCGGATAATTGAGAGGGGAGTCAGTAACTCATGAGACGCATTTTGAATAAACTGTTTCTGGTCCTCGAATGATGATCGGATCTGATGCATCATTGAGTTTAACGCTCGGTTAAGAACATTAATTTCGTATGTGGTCGTATCAGGAAAAGTCTCGGTAAGATCTGAAGGGTTGGAAATATGTTCAAGCTTAGATACGGTTTCATAAAAGGGGGCAAGAACTTTATCCAGTACAAATTGATTGAGAACATAGAGCAACAGAATCCAGATCAGCAGTCCGGCCAGCACGCTCAGTAATATTGTTCTGCTGATGTGTTCCCAGGAAGCGACTTCTTCATATAGCCGTATGGTATAATAGGTATCGTTGACATTGATGGCTGTGGTCAACCGACGATAGGATTTTTTCTCAATTTCTTTGTTAGGATTTCGCATGGTATCAATAGTTGCGAAATCGTTTGCATTGGGGGCAACGGTGCCGTCATATTTTTGTATGTCGATCCACTCGTATGATCCGAGAATGCCCAGTTCCTTGATATCTTGAAGGCTGGAAGCATCTTCGTCGATCTGATTTATAAGATCAATTTTATGCTGTAGCAGATGATTATCGAGTTCACCATAAACGGTAGAATTGACCAGGTAATAAATGCCGATTGAAGAGAGTGCAAAAACAATCAGCGTTAAAAGGGTATTGCTCAGCAGTATTTTGTTATTCAGTTTCATAAGTCGTCAGTTTATAACCTACACCATACACTGTTTTAATGAGATTTTCTACTCCGGCCGCGCTTAATTTTTTGCGGATATTCTTCATGTGAGAGTTGATAAAATCCAGTGAAAAACGATCGTCAATTTTGCTTCCCCAAATGTGTTCTGCCAGAGCAATACGAGTGATGGTCTTATTTTTGTTAAGCATCAGGTAACGCATCATCTTGTACTCGGTCTCAGTGACCTCCATCGGTTCATCATTTACCAGCAATTTAATGTGATCGACATTTAGTTTTACCGGTCCGGCTGCAATTTGATTATCATTGATGTTGTATTTCCTCCGCATTACGGCATGAATACGTGCTCTCAGCTCGGCAATGGGAAATGGCTTAGCCAGATAATCATCACTACCCAGCTCCAAACCTTTTACTTTATCCTCTGTTTCGCTGCGTGCAGTTATAATGATTACAGCGGTTTCTTGATGATCATTTTTTATTGTTTTGAGTAGGTCAAGCCCATCGCCGTCGGGTAAACCCAAATCCAGTAAAATTAGATCATATTCTTCGGCTGCTACCAAATCTGAAGCTTTGGTCAGCTTTTGAGCTAAGTCTACATTGAACTGTTCTTCGAGCAAACACTCTTCGAGATCTTCAATTAGCAGCGGTTCATCTTCGACGATAAGAGCTCGCATAAGTTAGCTTTTTTGGTGTTCCGTTTGATGGTGCTCAATCCGACGCCGATGCGCTTTAAGGTACCGTTCATCTTCGGCATAGGTAGTGGGATAAACATCGGGCACCGGTTTTGGATTTAGATCCTCATCTACATTTACAAAGGTAAACACGCAGGTGTTTGACAGCGCCTTGGTCACTTTGTCCATGCTGGTCCGCTCGATATCAATTTCAAGGGTCATAGAGGTATCGCCGGTGTAGACCACACGACTGGTGAAGTCGAGCTTGTCACCAATCCGGATGGGCTGCAAAAAGTTAATTCGGTTAACACGAACAAATATCGGCCGGTCGGGCATAATTTCTTCGGCTTGAATAAGTGCCAGCTCATAGGCCCGCCGAATGACGTAGCCTCCAAATATTTTGTGGGGCACGTTTTCCAGATCCGGGTACATTCGCTCCACACTGTTACGAATCTGCTTGCCTGCCAGCAGTCCATTGAAGTCCTCTGCTTCTTGGGCATTGTGTAGTTCACGCAACATCTCAAACTCTTCCTTGCTGGGCGGTTCTTCAAGGGCATTAATTTGCTCTTGGTATTTTTGCCGCCGTTCTATAGCGTCGTTGTATCGTCGTTTTTCAATCTCACTTTCATAATCCAGCGATTGTATAGGCAGGCTTTCGGCTTCATCGCCTTCGCCTTTGCGTGCCACCATCGTAAAATAGCAGGCCGCCAGCGAGTGTTCGGCTTCCTTATCCTGGTCGACTCGAATACCGACCTCCATGGATGTGCGTCCTACATAATTGATGCGCGCTCGTAAATATACATCTCGCGTAATATCTGCGGGAGTGTGCAGGGCAATATCATCCACAGCCGCAGTCACCACCCTGCCTTCAGGGTCAAATTGGTGCACGTAGTCGAGGGCGATGTCTTCCGCTAATTTATCGAGCTCCTCGAGCAGACGTCCCCACCTGATATTACCGGGAATATCTTTATCAATAATCATGAATTTTTTACGGAGTTTTTTGTTACTGCTAAAGGGGAGGGTTCGCTCGATTGAAGTATCTAATGGACGCATGGAATGTTGGTTTTGTTGGCATCTCAAAGTTACTTGAAGATAGAAATCTGTGGATACTTTTAAATATTCTTTCTGCTGATCTAATGCATAGTTTTTACTGATGTGAATAGAGCAAGGATGACGCCAATCGAACAGATTTTTACGGGTATCTAAATAATCGATTAACTACCGGATCCGTTTCACCTTAACAAAAATGGGGAAAGCATCCGCTTGTGTTATGATATCATTTAAAGTTTATCTCTTGTTTGGCCCGACTCCTTTTGTATTTCCCCTTAAAGAAGGGGAGACTTATGGAACCACTTCTATTTTATATTGCCAAAACAGCCCCTTCTTTGTAAGGAGGGGTTAGGGGAGGTTGTTTTTACAATAATTTAAAGAAATCGTTTGGTTCGAAATTCGTGGAATTTATTTGAATTCGTGTTCAATTAGTATGGAATTAGATCATGCTATTTTTAATTACAATTGTAGACAGTTATTTTAACATTAAAATAAATTACTCTTTTAAAAGGAACATCTATGGAATTTGGTCTATACACCTTTGTTGAAAACACGCCGCATCCCGAATTGGATCGCATGCTTACGCCTGACGAACGCTTCGAAAACCTGATGGAAGAGATTGAGCTGGCCGACGAGGCAGGGCTCGACCTGTTTGGCATCGGGGAGCATCATCGTGAGGAATATCTATCTTCATCCCCAACCACCATTTTGGCCGCAGCTGCCGCGCGCACCAAGCAGATCAAACTCAGCAGTGCGGTGACGGTGCTGGGTTCCGAAGATCCCGTGCGGGCGTACCAGCAGTTTGCTACCATTGATCAACTTTCCAAAGGCCGGGCCGAAATTATGGTGGGACGCGGTTCGTTTGTAGAATCCTTTCCGCTGTTTGGTTACGATCTGCAGGATTATGAAGAGCTATTTGAAGAAAAGCTGGATCTGTTGCTAACACTTCGTGAAAACGAAACCATCACCTGGAGCGGCAAACATCGCGCTGATATTGACAACCGAGGTGTATATCCACAGCCGTATCAGGATCAGATTCCTGTTTGGAGAGCGGTCGGAGGGACGCCGAAGTCAGCTTATCAAGCGGGAGCACTGGGACTGCCGATGGCGTTGGGTATTATTGGCGGTCAGCCCGAGCAGTTTAAACAGCTGGCTGATATCCACCAAAGGGGAGCCGAAGAAAACGGTCACGAATCACCTAAGCTGAGTATCAACTCTCACGGATTCATTGCCGAAAACTCCAAAGAGGCGGCCGATATTTCCTTTCCCGCGTTCAAGGTAACGATGGATAAAATTGGTAAAGAACGCGGCTGGCCACCTATGACGCGCGACAAGTTTGAGGCTTCGCGGACGCTGCGCGGGGCCAATGCCGTTGGGGATCCGCAGGAAATTATTGACAAAGTGCTCTTTCAGTACGAAATTTTTGGTCACGATCGTTTTTTACTGCAGATGAGCGTGGGATCCATCCCGCACAAGAAGCTGCTTAAATCTATTGAGCTGTTTGCCACTGAGGTGAAACCTGCGGTAAATAAAGCGCTTAATGAAAAATAAATAAACGAGGATGTTATGGACGATGTCAGGAGAACCTTTAAAGCACCGTGGGATTGGTTGCTGATCCTGATGACGAGTGGAGTCACGATACTGCTGTTGGGACTGAATTATTATACTCCCGGAGTTGTATCTACTCTTATAACGTGGTCCATTATTTTGGGTGCACTCGGTTTCGGTATATTCGGATATCATATTCAAGACGGTCAACTTAAAATTTTACGGCTCGGATGGTCGAAGGATATCGATTTGTCCAAAATTACCGAAGTCGAATTCAAACCAAACGCCATGACCGGGTCCGTACGAACATTTGGTATAGGTGGACTATTCGGCTACATCGGCTATTTCAGGAATAGCATCCTAAAAAGTTACAAAGCGTATGTAACCCATCGGGATAAAACGGTCGTGCTAACCACCGAAGAAGGCGAAGTTGTAATTTCTCCGGATGACCCGAAAGCATTTGTGGCATCCGTAAAATCAGTTTTAGAGGATAACCCAGCTGATAATTGATAACCTTTTGGAGAAATCACTGCTATTAAGAATTGATCTTATTTAAGTTTCTGTTTCAACGGCAGTTTCTTATTATTGAGCCACTCAAAACCAAACCTTTAAAATCCATCTGCTATGTACACCGGCTTTCAACACCTGCATTCTGGTCTGGCCTATTTGGTGCTCCTTATTTTAGTAGGCGTCATTGGTTATGCACTTATGAACTTCATCAATAAAAAGCCTTTTACCGAAAAATCTCGTAAAATTTCATTAGTGGGATTGATTGCTGCCCATATCCAGTTATTAATCGGATTAGTACTGTACGTTATTTCCCCAATGGGTATTTCCAATTTCTCCGGTGAAGCGATGGGGGATGCCATGTCACGACTCTATATGCTCGAGCATCCGCTGACGATGATTATCGGTATCGTGTTGATTACCATCGGCTACTCCAAGGCAAAAAGTGGAGACGATGATGCTGCCCGATACAAAAAGATTCTCATTTTTTATGGTCTGGGATTATTCCTGATCCTGCTTCGCATTCCGTGGTCAGCATGGCCGGGCATGTAGTCTTCTTTTTTATTCTGATATAATCTGAAAACCTTCTTCCCATCTAAAATATGGCGGTATGAGTATTATTGAAGTTATCATCCTCAGCATCATTGAGGGGATTACCGAGTTTTTACCGATTTCTTCAACGGGGCACATGATTCTGGCCTCCCATTTTATGGGGATAGAGAATACCGAGTTTCTCAAAACATTTGAGATCTCTATCCAGCTTTCGGCGGTACTGGCCATTGTAGTGATGTATCGGGATAAGCTATTTGCTGGCTTACAGCTTTATTACAAGTTGTTTTGGGCTTTTATTCCCGTTTCGGTAGTGGGGTTGTTGTTTTATGATGCTATAAAAGCGGTCTTATTTAACACCATTGTAGTGAGCGTCATGCTTATTCTGGGTGGGATCGTGCTCATCTGGCTCGATAAATGGACCCGCAACCGGGAAACCCAATACAAGGAACTTGAAGATATTTCTACCAAGAGTGCGCTGATGATTGGAATTGCCCAGTGTTTTGCACTTATTCCCGGTACATCACGAGCGGCGGCAACGATCATCGGTGGAGCGGCCATTGGCTATAACGAGCGTCAGGCTACCGAATTTTCCTTTCTGTTGGCGATACCTACTATGGCCGCCGCCACGGGCTATGACCTGTTTAAAACAGCTTCGGGCATATCAATGGAGCAGTTTATGCTGTTGGGACTGGGAAGCGTTTTCGCCTTCATTTTTGCCTGGGTTGCCGTGAAAGGATTTCTGAAAGTGGTGGATTCCTATGGATTCCGTCACTTTGGATATTACCGCATCGGTTTGGCGGTCATATTTTTAATACTGGCCTTCGGTTTTAATATTACCCTGTATTAGAGATGAAACCTTAAGCCTGAATTATGGCCGGTCGCAAAACCACCCCGCTCAAAGATTTTTCACTTGGCACTCACCGTTGTTCGGTTGATCTGCGACTGGAAAAATTGAGCATGGTCCCTTTTTTCACTGATTTGGATGAAGGTAAGCTTACGGCCATCAATCAGCAATTTAGTGCGGCACACCATCATGCGGATGAAACCATATATCACCAAGATGAACGGGCGACGATGCTGCGGGTTGTGGTCCACGGTGCGGTAAAGCTGGTACGTCACACTATGGATGGGAAAGATGTGCTGTTGGATATGCTTCAGCCGGGTGATTATTTTGGGAATTTTTCTACGACAGGTAAAGCCATTTACTCGGAGACCGCTCGCGCCCAAACCGATGTCTGTATCCTTTCTATTCGGATGAGCAACTTTCGATCGCTTCTTAACGATTATCCGGAAGTTGCGGTGGCTGTGCTCGATATTACGGCCGACCGACTTCAGTCATCCCGGGAGAAAATTCGTCACCTCACCACGCTCACCGTTAAAAAACGCATTGCGCATATACTGGTGATGCTTTCTGAAAAATTCGGTGAGCAGAATGCATACGGATTACTTTTGCAGCTTCCGCTATCCCGCAAAGATTTGGCCGATATGGTGGGAACGTCTTCCGAGACCGCCAGCCGAATTATGAGCGACTTTCAAGATCAGGATATCATTAAAACCGGTCGCCAGTGGGTTGCGATCAGTGATATCAATCGCCTTGCCGATATCGCCAAAGAGTAGTCAGGGTAGTGTATAGGAAAGGTTACTTTTTCCCGGCAGTAAATAAATCCTCCCTTAATTGAGCCAGATCATTTTAGTGCAGATAGGCCTCCGTTACATTGGGCACAGAAACCAATGACAACAAACGGAGAACATTATGTTAGAATTAAAAACAGCAAAACTATCTGCACTTATATCACTTTTCTTTTTAGCGGGATTAAGCCTCCCACAACAGGCCGAAGCGCACTGCGATCGAATTAACGGTCCGGTAGCGATGGATGCTCGAAAAGCCCTGGAAACCGGTGAGGTAAGTCACGCTCTCATCTGGGTGACGGAAAAACAATCCGATGAACTCAAATCAGTCTTTGAACAGGCAAGTAAGGTTTATGCAAAGGGCGAAGAATCTAAAGAATTAGCCGAACGCTTTTTCATGGAGACCACCGTGCGATTGCACCGCGAAGCCGAAGGCATGTCTTATACCGGATTGAAACCGGCCCAACCCAATCCCGAAGATATTGCCGTTGCCGAAGAGGCACTGCAATCAGGAGATGTACAACCGGTAGCTACGTTGCTTGCCAGTGAGATCGAAAAAAAGGTCACGGAGCTACATCAACAGGCAATGAAAGCCCAAAACGGAAAGGATGAAAGTGTGGCGTTGGGGCGTGAGGCCGTGGATGCCTACGTGCGATATGTCGTGTATGTCCACAGTCTGTATAAAACCATCCAGGCGGGACCAGCACACGGAATCGGGAATTAACCGGCAAAAACTAATCATCAAAAAACAGAACACTATGGAATCACTGACAAAAACAATACTGCGAAGCGACGAATTAAGCTGTCCATCCTGTGTAAGTAATATCGAATCAACCTTGAATAATATGGATGGTATTGAACAAGCGAAGGTTCATTTTAATACCGGGCGGATTGAAGTGGAACACAATACGGATACCGTTTCCGAGCAGGATTTGATTGAGGCTATTCAGAACACAGGATACGAAGCAAAAGTATCACAATTTTAAGGTAAGCAGGTGAGTATTATGAACTTACTGAATCAATTAAAGCAGAAGATTAGAAATCCGACAAGCAGAAAAAGATTGTTACTTACTGTAAGCGGGGTGTTTATCGTGATGGGCTGGTTCGCCAACTGGATTCTTAACGCTCCGCTTATGTTTAATGCGATGATGATTACTGCCACCCTGCTGGCCGGCTATGATATCGTAAGTCGTGCCTGGCAGGGGCTGAAGAATCGGCATACCAATATTGAGCTGCTGGTGAGTATTGCAGCTGTTGGTGGGCTTGCAATAGGGGTATATTGGGAGTCGGCAGCGGTGACCTTTCTGTTTCTGTTGGGCGGATGGCTCGAAGCGCGGACGCTCAGCAAAACCCGAAGCACGCTCAAAGAACTCATCGATATGGCCCCGGAAACTGCTATTGTGTTAGAGGATGGTCAGCAGAACGAAATACCGGCGCGGGAAGTGCAGTCGGGTTCGCTTATTTTGGTAAAGCCGGGCGGAAAAATACCGGTGGACGGCATTGTGGAAAGTGGTCATACTACGGTTGATGAGAGTATGGTGACCGGGGAATCTATGCCGGCAGAAAAGCAGGAAGGTGATGAAGTGTTTGCGGGGACGATCAATCGAAATGGGAGTATTCGGCTTCGGGCAACCCATTCCGGTGGGGATACGACGTTGGCTAAAATTATCCGCCGGGTAGAGGAAGCCCAGGAAGAAAAAGCGCCTACCCAGCGATTTATCGAACGATTTGCAACGTGGTACACACCGGGTATTGTAGTATTAAGTATAGGCTCATTTGCGTTTACCCAAGATCTTGAACTGGCTTTAACGCTGTTGGTAATTGGCTGTCCCGGCGCACTCGTTATTTCTACGCCTATCTCAATCATTACGGGCATAGGTCGCGCTGCAAAGAAGGGCATCCTGATTAAAGGAGGGGAATACCTCGAAAATGCCGGAAAGATTACGGCATTAGCTTTGGATAAAACCGGGACGCTTACCGAAGGAAATCCTAAAGTAACGAATGTGTTGAACTTTAAATCGACTGCCGTTTCAGTTGGAGGGACGTATGAAGAAGAATCAATATTAGCCACTCCGAAAACTTTTGATAAAAATGGGAAAGAGTCATTTTCCGGTGAACAGCAAGATATTTTGTATTGGGCTTCAATTGCCGAATCAGCTTCCGAACATCCGCTGGCCGATGCCATTTTAGCTGCTACCGATAATAACTCTGAGATAGCCGAAGCCGATCGATTTACTGCTCACACCGGGCAGGGAATAGAAGCAGAATATCAGTCTAATGATATATTAGTTGGGAAACCGAAGTTTATCAAAGAACAGGGAGTTACCGTTAATGGTCAGGTTGCAAAAGAAATAGAGAAGCTGGCAGCTTCCGGCAGAACGGTAGTATTAGTGGCATTAAATGGTGAATTGATTGGGGCTTTGGGCATCATGGATACCATGCGTCCCGATGCACCACAAATGATAGAGAAATTACGAGATTATGGTATAGAACGCTTGTTGATGATTACCGGGGATTCTCCCGAGACGGCAGGCTACATCGCTGGAGGTGCAGGGATCGATGAAGTCCATGCTCGGATGCTACCCGAGGATAAATTGGAGGTGGTTAAGAAACTTCAGAAAGAGGGTTACAAAGTAGCGATGACCGGAGATGGTATTAATGATGCCCCGGCACTGGCTGCCGCTGATCTTGGAATTGCCATGGCCGCGGCCGGGACGGATGTAGCCATTGAAACTGCAGATCTGGCACTTATGAGTGACGATCTGATGAAAATTCCGGAGGCGCTGTCTCTATCTAAAAAGACGCTTGGCAATATTCGTCAAAATGTGGTAGTAGCGCTTGTAACCGTAACGGCATTGCTTGCGGGTGTATTTATGGGATCGGTGCAAATGGCGGGTGGAATGCTTATCCACGAGCTTTCGGTGATGGCGGTAATCCTGAACGGCATGCGACTGCGGTGGGCATAAGGTTAAATTGTGATCTCCCACTATTAATTAAAAAAGCCTGTCAGGTTGAATAATCTGACAGGCTTAAAATTTTGATATTTTTTACACAAATTCTATTCCGGCATGTCGTTGCCTCGTGGCACAAACGCTTGGATATCGGTAATTTCACGTCCCAATATTAGTCCGTGAATGTCGTAAGTACCTTCGTAAGTGTTTACGGATTCGAGGTTCATTACATGATGGATGACGCGATACTCACCGGTTATACCGTTGGCACCGTGCATATCACGAGCAATGCGTGCAATTTCCAAAGCCGTTCCACAATTGTTACGCTTAGCCAGTGATACCATTGAGTGATGAGAACGTCCCTCATCTTTAAGTTTACCCAGTCGCCATGCGAGCAATTGCATCTGCGTGATATCCGTCAGCATGTTGGCCAGCTTGGTTTGCGGCAGCTGATTAGCTCCAATGGGATACCCAAACTGTTTACGGTCAAGCACATATTCCCGCGCTTTTTGATAGCAGAATTCGGCTGCTCCAACGGTGCCCCAGGCAATGCCGTATCGGGCAGAGTTCAGGCAGGTGAATGGTCCTTTAAGTCCGCGGATATCCGGAAAGGCATTCTCATCGGGCACAAAGACATCCTCAAAAACCATTTCTCCGGTCTCAGAAGCACGGAGTGACATTTTGTGTTTAGTGGCTGGTGCACTGTAGCCGTCCATATCTTTGGTTACGATGAAACCGCGGATTTCTCCCTCATCATCTTGGTTTTCTTTTGCTTTTGCCCAGACGATGCCTACATCGGCAATGGGAGAGTTAGTAATCCACATTTTGGCCCCGTTAAGAATCCAGCCGCCGTCAGTTTTTACGGCAGTAGTAGACATGGAGCCGGGATCAGAGCCGTGATCGGGTTCCGTCAATCCGAAGCAGCCGATGAGTTCTCCGGTGGCCAGCTTTGGCAAAAATCGTTCTTTTTGTTCGTCGGTGCCAAACTTGAAAATAGGGAACATCACCAGGGACGACTGTACCGACATGAACGAGCGATACCCAGAGTCCACGCGCTCTACTTCCCGTGCTATGAGTCCGTAGGCTGTTTGACTGGCATCCACGCCTCCGTATTCAGGGGGGAGGTAGGAACCAAGCAACCCCAGATCGCCCATCTCGGTGGCGATAGCGGGATCAAAATGCTCTTCCTGATTTCCTTTTAGGGCACGCGGTTCTAATTTACTTTGCGCATAATCGCGAGCTGTTTCCATGATCATGCGATCATCTTCGGAAAGCTCAGATTCAAACTGAAAGGGGTCGTCGATATTAAAACTGTTACTGGCCATAAATTAACAAAATTGGTTACCTTAATTATTTCCCTGTGCAAGGTAAGCGGTTGGAGAATAAATGTAAATGAGTAAGAGCAATCAGCTATCAGCTTAACATTAATCAAACTGTGATAACTGATCACTGAAAGCTTGGTTTTATCCCCAGAATTCTTTCTTGAGTTCCCGGCCGATAATCATGCGCTGAACTTCGGAGGTGCCTTCCCCAATCGTCATCAGCTTGGCATCACGCATAAATCGCTCAACGTGATATTCTTTGATGTATCCGTAGCCGCCGTGAATTTGTACGGCCTCATCTGCAGCACGTACTGCCAGTTCGGATGCAAAAAGCTTCGCCATGGAAACTTCTTTTGTAAAGGGTTTATCCTGATCTTTTAGCCAGGCTGCGCGGTGCACCAGCATGCGCGCGGCATCTACTTCAGTGGCTATATTCGAAATTTTCGTTTCAATAGCCTGGAAATCACCGATGGGTGATCCAAACTGCTTGCGTTCGCCCGAATATTTTAAGGATTCTTCGAGGGCTCCGCGTGCAATTCCGACCGACAGGGCACCAATGCCGATACGTCCGCCGTCGAGCACTTTCATCGTATCAACAAAACCGCGACCGAGTTCGCCCAGTAGATTTTCTTCGGGAACCTCTACATCCTCAAAGATAACTTCCGTGGTATCACTGGAATTCATGCCCAGCTTCTCCATCTTCTTACCGGATTCAACGCCATCCCAATCACCCTCAATAATAAAAGCACTAATGCCCTTGGTGCCTTTATCCGGATCCGTTTTGGCAAGCACCACAAAAGTATCACCGACAGAGCCCTGCGTGATAAAAATCTTGGTTCCGTTAAGAATGTATTTGTCGTCTTTCTTGATGGCCGTTGTTTTCATTCCCGAAGCGTCGCTGCCGGATCCGGGCTCGGTGAGGCACCATGCTCCCAGTTTTTCTCCTTTAGCCAAGGGCGTTAAATACTTTTCTTTTTGGGATTTGTTGGCTGCCAGGGCAATATGTCCGGATGCCAGCGAGGTATGCGAAGCCACAGTTAAGGCCAGTGAAGCATCCCATCGGGCGATCTCTTCGATAGCCAGGCAAAAGCTAACGTGCCCCACACCACCGCCACCATATTTTTCGGGATGAACCATCCCCATAAAACCTTGTTCGGCTAATTTTTTAACGAGGTCGTGTGGAAACTCTTTACTGGTATCGCGCTCTTTTACGCCGGGTTTAACATGTCGTTCAACAAAATCTCTGATACTATCTCGGATGAGTTGCTGTTCTTCGGAAAGTTCAAAATTAAGCCCGGTAGCTTTTTGTAATACGTCGGTACTCATAAGATGGAATTAAAATAGATTGGAATTTCTCTATCTATTAAAATAGAAAAAAATTTGATAAATCGTTTTGGGAAAGAAGACTTAGCTGAAGAAAGTGTATCCGGAGTGGGTAAAATTTTGTAATCAAATAATAAAAAACCGATCCAGGGCCATTGTTTCAACATAGTGAAATAAAAATTCATCGTCCTTGGAACAAAAATGAAAAATACAGCTATGTATAGATGAGAAGTTCATTCATTGAGCTTAATCGAATTAAAATAAATCAAATAAGAGGAGACAATATGTATATCTTTAATAAAAAAGCTTTCTTTTCAGCGCTTGTGATGATCATTGGAATTGCAATGTTTACGAACCCAGTAATGGCTCAAGAGCAAGGAGAAGCGGAGCTATCAGGAGAGGTGGTTGATGCTTCCAGTCAGGAAGCAATATCCGGAGCCCAGTTAGTTCTACAGGGTGTAGATAAGGAAGCCACTACTGGTGAAGATGGATCTTTCACTTTTGAAATGGTTAGCCCGGGAACTTATACTCTCTCAGTATCAGCTGATGGATATGAGGGCTGGAGCCAAGAAGTAGAAGTGAAGGAAGGCGGAGATTCAATAACTGTTAAGTTAGAACCCAAGGAATCTTCATAGAAAGTATTAAACACAACGAAAAAGGCCATTCCGTAAAGGGATGGCCTTTTTTTATTAGAATGAATAAATACTCATTACGACGTAGAACGTCGTAACAAGATAAGTTGTCATCATTATTAAATGACTTTGCGAAGGTAGGCATCGTAACGAGATTGCGGGCAGATTGTATTTTCAATGTTACATCTCGTTGCAATGCTCTGCGTTGCAACGTGGGGAGAAAAGAACTATTTGCAGATAAGCATTTTAACAAAATTATAGAGCGTCGTAATGAGATAAATTTACATCATGTTACTACGCTCTGCGTGACGGTGAAAACCTACCCGAAATTCCAGGTTACGCCGCGACCGATTTCCGGATCAGGATAGTTCCAATCCACCGCTCCCTGATCGCAGGCATACATGCACGTTCCGCATTCGATGCAATCTTCCACCTGAAAGTGCACTTTACCATCCTCATCCATGGTATAGCAATTGGCCGGACAAACATAGGTGGTACACTTATGCGGACAGGTTGAATTGCAGATATCCGTATCCACAGTAATATGCGGCTTAATATCTGATTTTGCCTGGTTGCGATAGCTGACCAGTCCCAGTCGTTCTGTAAGATCCATTAATTTCATAATGCGAAAAAATAAAAACTTAACATTTTAAATATCATGTCATCCTGAATTTATTTCAGGATCTGTAACTGCTCTCTGTTGTATAGATTCTGAACCAAGTTCAGAATGACACATTATTTTTGAAGTTACTCCTAAAATCTTATAACGATTTCGCTCCTTTAAATCCGATTTTTATGAGATCCCAGTACGACGAGTGCTCTTTAATAGATTCACTCATCAGCTCACGTGATTTCTTGGTCGGTTCGTTATCAATAGTAAAGAACTTGCGTCCGAAGTCACAAATTAAGTTTGGAACATCTTGATACATTGTCGGATTGTGCAGCATGTGTACCGCATCCTGGAAGCTGTTAATATCTTTCATAACATAGCTTTCCTTAAGTGCCTGTTTGTATTCTTTGAGCGTGTTGCTTGTAAAATCGTCGCGCTCTCTCGCTTTCACAATTGTTTCTGCTCCCAGAATACCTGATCGCATGGCGTAGTCCATACCTTGAATGGCTTTACCGGCATTCATCAACAAGTTTGCCGATTCACCACATAGCAAAACACCATCCTTATACAATTCTTTAGGCATGGCTCGCTTATCTCCGGATGATACCACATGTGCCGAATATTCAACGACCTCACCACCTTTGATGGTATCCTGAATTACCGGATGACCCTTAAAGGTATTCAATAGGTCATGCGGACTTTTTTCTTTCTCCCGCATATCCTTGATTCCGGCCACCAAGCCGAGCGATATCGTATCACGGTTGGTATAAAGAAATCCTCCGCCCTCTACGCCATCGGTGGCGAAGCCGACAAATTCATTCGACATACCGCTGAGTCCGTTAAGCTGAAAGCGATCTTCCAGCACTTTTTGGTCGTATCGTATGACTTCCTTGATTCCGGTCAGCATGTGATCGGCGGGCACATAATCATCCTGCAGGCCAACCTGACGCGTAAGTAGATTGTTTACCCCTTCCGAAATAATGACACTATCGGCATGAAATTCTTCTTCGCCGGTGCGAATACCCACCGCTTTATCATCTTCCATCAGAATTTCATCCACCTTGATATTTGTGGCGATGAACGATTCCATAGCATAATCACTGTTATCGATCTCCTCCTGGACTTTACCGGCCAGCCAGCGATCAAATTTTGAGCGAAGCACCACTACGCCTGAGTAGGGCGTTTCGTTGAAGTGCGATGATTTAAAATCGATAGAAAAAGTTGACTGATCGTCCATGAACGTAAGTCGCCGGTGGTTGATAAATCGTTCCCAGCCGCCGTCTTCCTCTTCCCAGTAATTGGGGACGAGCTTCGCCAGGTCGCTGCCCCAGAGCACACCGCCCGAGACGTTTTTGGATCCGGCAAATTCACCTTTTTCGATGAGTAAAAACTTCATGTTATTGCGGGCCAATATCATAGCTGCCGCTAATCCGGCAATCCCAGCGCCCACAATAATACAGTCAAACTTTTCGTCCATCATAATAAATGTTGAATGATTAATTTATTTATCTCGCCGCAATACTCTGCGTTGCGACATCAAAAATGAATTACTCGTGACGACGCAGAGCATCGTCACGAGATTATAGTTATGACTTAAAATTTCCTATCCTTTAATCTTTTTGAGTTCCTCAATAAACGGGGGCAGTACTTTGTACAGATCACCGACGATACCATAATCAGCAATATCAAAAATGGGAGCATCGGGATCTTTATTAACAGCCACAATAACTTTACTGTTAGCCATACCTGCTACGTGCTGGATAGCGCCCGAAATGCCTACGGCAATATAGAGTTGTGGAGAAACAACTTTTCCGGTTTGACCAATCTGCAAACTCGGATCCATGATTCCTGCTTCTGTTAACGCTCGTGATGCACCGAGTGCAGCATTTAGGACTGAAGCTAATTCGTTTACTAACTCCTGCCCTTCATCGTCTTTGGCACCGCGTCCCGCAGCGACGATTGTCTCGGCTTCGGATAAGTCGATTTTATCGCCTGAAGCGCCAATAATTTCACGAAGGGTTGTTTTAAGCTCACTTTCGTCAAAACTGAAATCGAGATCCACCACTTCGGCTTCGGTGGGAGATTCATTTAGATCGTAAGAACCGGAGCGTACAGAAACTAAGATGTTATCGCCGTGAGCTTTGTTATCGGAAAGGATTTTAGCCGCCATTACGGGACGTGTAGCTTTAATACCGTCATCGGTCAGTTCAAATTCGGAAACATCCGAAAGGACAGCTGCATCTATATTTGCGGCCAGGGCACCTAAAATATCTTTAGTACCTTCGGTAGAACCGAATCCAAAGACAAAGGGATCAGCTTCATCCATCACTTTGGAAAGAGCCTTAAGCAGCGGTGTATTTTGATGATTCTCAAAGATGGGATCGGAGATGGTATAAACTTTAGAAGCTCCATATTTTTGAACTTCCTCAACGAGATCCGAAGCATTGGCATCAATGATAACGGCTTCAGAGGAATGTCCGTTAGCCTCAGCGAGTTCTGTCATCCGAGATAATACTTCGAGAGAAGATCGTTTAATTTTTCCGTCACTTACTGCGATGTGGGTTAGTAGAGTGCTCATTGTTTTAAGGAATATTTTTAACTATTGAATTTCATTGCTTTTAAATCATTATGATCAAACCGGCAGACGGCAAATATGAGATGAATTTGCCTTTTCAGGTCTGCCTTCTGACATGATTAAATGACATTTTCTTCTTCATCGAGAAGGTTGGCTACTTTTTGTGCCAGTTCGTCGGGTTCGCCTTCAAACTTTTGCCCCGGTTCGCGTTCCGGCTTCTCCATGTAACCGGTTACCTTCGTTTTTGCTGAAAGGGCCGATTCATCGAGGTTCATATCCGAAAGAGCGGTCGTTTCCATCGGCTTGCGCTTGGATTGCATAATTCCTTTTAGGCTGGGGATACGCGGCTCATTCATATCATTGGAGCAGGTAACCAGGCAAGGTTGTGGAAGTTCAATTATTTCTTGTCCTGAGTCGCCCTGTCGTTTTGCTATAAGATTATCGTCCTCAATTGAAAGTCCGACAGCATTAGTTGCATAGGGCAGATCGAGATGTTGTGCAATCATGCCTCCGGCTAATCCGGCATCGGTATCCTGGGACTGCTTACCGCATGAGATGACATCGTATTCTTTGTCTTTAAAAAAGGTGGCCAGAATGTTTGCGTACACGGCAGAATCGTAATCAACGTCGTCTTCGGTAGTTATGTGTGTAGCTTTGTCGGCACCCATGGCCAGTGCTTTACGAATGGTTTCTTTGGCTTTGTCGGGACCAACAAGTACGACTTCAACCTCTCCGCCATGTTCTTCGGTAAGTACCAGTGCTTCTTCAACGGCCGAAGCGTCATAGGCATTGAGCACCATGCGATCGGTATCCTGCATTAGGTCACCGTTTTTAATTTGGATGGGCGCATCTACATCGGGAACTTGCTTTATACAAACATAAAATTTCATACGATGAAAATATTTTCGGTTAGAATGGAAAAAGATTGTAACACATCAGGCTGAGAATATACAAAACCTGAGATTAAATGTTCAGCTGGTAGTCACTTACAAACAACAACTCATATAAAAGTGTTTGAAGTCTTATATAGCAACGCTATAGCTGGGTACTACTGTAATTTTTGATATTCACTGAGATGACCTTGATCAATATCTGATAGCAAATTATAAGCTTCCAGTCGTATTTCCGGTTCGGCATCTTCAAAAATGGATGTAATTTCGCGATACTTGGCATTAAAGAAGGTATCAAAAAGTAAGTTAGAAGAAGTTTGTCGTTGGGCTTGCTGGATTTTTTCCAATGCCGATAAAATCTCGTTGCGTGCCTGCTCGGGGTTTTCCAAAAATTGATCAATCCCTTTTCTGTGATATTGGTAAAGGGCAATCCGAAACGGTTCGTAGTTAGTTTGTATGAGGTTTGAAACCAACTGGGCTCTGTTTCGCTGATTTCTGCTACGCGACCATCCTATTGCGGAGGTGGTTTGTGCAAGAGATAGAATGTTCTGCGCCCGCTGATAGTAATCGGTACCGCCCAGCTCTTCGAAGCTGTCAAAATCATATCCCAGAACAGTGTAAGCGTAAAAGTCGAGCAAGCTGGTGAGTGGGTCGAACTGGAGTTCGTCGTGCAGGAAGGTACGGTTGGGAGGGTATTCAAAATTCCACTTCTCATCGTTAAACAGAAAAAGGGCCGTACTTCGAGTAGTGTTATAAATAGGTCGTTGAGAGCGGACAATTATTTGGGCTTCAAAATTGTAATCCTCTACCGACAATAAATTTATCTGTAGAGACATCTTTATACGCTCATTTTCATTGAAGTTTGCGTTAGTCCACTCATATTGATTGATGTATGCTTCAATTTGTTGAGGGAGATTGTCAAGGTAGTCAAGAGAGGTGCTGCTTAATTGGCTTTTGTTTAGGGTAACCTGAGCGTTTAATTCCTGAGCAGACAATGATTGGGCACCACTCATCGCAATGATAATTCCCAAAAAAACTCCGAAAACCCAATTTAAAGAAGAAATATTCATTTTGAATTCATAAGTTACTTGAAATCATCAGAGAGAGACTATTTATATGATACGAAAGCTATTCGATTTACACAGATTTAAGCTCATATTATTAAGCGCACTATTAATAATGATAAATGGTGTGGGCTCGTCGATGCAAGCACAAGCTGTTATCGGGGCAAGAGAGCTGGCTGTTGGTCAGGCCACTACGGCCTTGCAGAATACCGATTGGTCGATGTTTGGGAATCCGGCTTTGATGTCGGAAGATGCACGATCGGTCTCATTTTTCGGTGTGCGCTATTTTGGTTTGTCCGAAATAACGGATATGGCTTTTGCCGGATCATATCCCACAAAGCTTGGCGTTATGGGAGCTGGTGCACATCGATATGGGGATGACCTTTTCAATGAAAGCAGGCTGAGGCTTGGGTATAAACATTCGTTTGCCGGATTCCATTTTGGGGCTATTTTCAATTATAGTCACGTTGCATTTGGAGGTGGATACGGATCGGCAGGTGCGTTTGGTGTAGATGTGGGGTTGGCCGCTTCCGTTGTATCTGATTTATGGATTGGAGCCAAGACCACGAATATTAATCAGCCGGAGTATGGATCAAAAAATAATGAAAAGTTGCCCAGAGAGCTAAGTATAGGGTTATCGTATCAGTTATCTGATAAAGCTTTGTTCTCCACCGATGTTGTTAAAGATGTGCAGTTTCCTATTTCATATCGCGGTGGGGTAGAAGTATCAATTATTAAAAGTTTGGTGGGACGTACGGGTATTACCACTGAACCTCTGACATTTTCGGGAGGGTTTGGGTACGGCAGCGATTTATGGGCGGTCAATATTTCTGTTCAGCGTCATGAGAATAGGGTATTGGGATATAGTCCCGCCATTGACTTCAAAGTTACTTGGTAATGCGCATCAGTAGACTGATTATATTGGTATTTCTTCTTGCAATGCCGGTAACACTGTTGGCACAGCAGCAGGATACTACCCGGTCGGAGGTACAGGATGATATCGAAGATGCTATTGAAAACTTTGATCCCGGTGATACGGAGTTTGATAGTGAACAGATGACTCAGCTACTGCAAGAGCTGGCCGAAAACCCCATCAATATTAATAATGCCGGCGTAAATGCATTACTGCAGGTTCCGGGATTAAATCTTAAACTTGCCCGAGGTATTATTGAATACCGATCTGATGTAAAACCATTTGAAACGATTGAGGAGTTGGATGAGGTGACGGGGATCGGTCGGGTAACGCTGGAGCAAGTGCGTCCCTATGTAACGGTTGGAAGTGGCCTCGAGTTAGGACGAGCACTTTATACCGATCCGCGTTATTGGACCTCAGATGGGGAATTCCAGATGTTTTCGCGTTATCAGCGCGACTTGCAAGAGGGAGTAGGGTATCAACAGCCGCCACAGGAAGGAGGGTATATTGGTAGCCCGATCAAGTATTATCAGCGTATGGAATACCAGAGCAATCACCTGTCCCTAAATTTGACACAGGAAAAAGATCCCGGAGAAGAACTCGTAGGCCCCTTTCAATTTGATCATCGAACCTGGCATGTAGCGCTTGAAGATAATGGTCGTTTGCAAATGTTAGTGGGCGGAGATTATAGCCTGGGATTTGGTCAGGGATTGGTGCTTTGGAGCGGAGCTGCTTTTGGAAAAGGAAGTAATGTGGCAGGGGCGGTGAGCCGAAACGGTCGAGGGATTAAACCGTACACATCAGCGCAGGAAACCAACTACTATCGTGGCGGGGCGCTGACGTATGGAGGCAAACTTCAACTTACGGGTTTCTATTCGAACAGAAAACGCAGTGCAAGCGAAATAAGTCCCGATACCACCCGCTTTCCGAGAGCGGATGGCTATCACCGTACTGAAAATGAATTTCTGCAGAAAGATAATTTGCACCAGATGTTATATGGCGGACATATCCAATTAGAGATGCCCTTCGGTATTATTGGCGCAACCGGCTATCAGACGACTTTTGATCGGTATATTGCAGCCAGTAACCGGACGTATGCGCAGCACGATTTTGAGGGGAAATCAAATTATGCCTATGGGGTAGATTATACTTTTTTAGCCGGACCAGCGGTTGTTTTCGGAGAGATTGCTCAAAGTGAAAATGGGGGTTATGGCCTCATTACCGGTGTTGAAAGTGGTATTGGTGAAGACACGGATATAACGTTGGCGTATCGGAAGTACCAGAAAGAGTTTCAATCTATCTTGGGGAATGGCTTCGGAGAGGTATCTGGTCAGCCCAAAAACGAAGAAGGTATCTATTTGGGGATGAGCCATATTATTGGCGAAAAAGTAACGCTTAGTGCGTATATCGACCAGTTTCGATTTCCCGGCGCCCGCTTTGGCACGAACCAACCTACACAGGGCTTTGATTGGCTGATAAAGGCAGAGATAGATTTTACGGGTAATTTAAATTTTTATGTCCAACTGCGTAGCGAAATTGAGGATGATGAATATGAGGTGTTGGACTCTTTTGGTCGAATTCAGCGCAGGTTGGGTGATGCACAACGCAGCAGCTTCCGGGCGAATTTAGAATATTGGGTAAACAGAAATGTACGCCTGCGCACACGAGGAGAGGTGATCCGGAGCCGACAGGCGGGAGAAGAGTTGGAGCTTGGTTATTTGCTGTACCAGGATTTACGATTGCAAATTAATGATGAGTTCAGCTTGGATACGCGGCTTTCCATGTTCGATACCGAAAGTTTTGCCACCCGGGTCTACCAGTTCGAAAATGATCTGCTGTATGTATTTTCCAGTCAATCGTTTTTTGACCAAGGACAGCGAATGTATGTACTGTTGAATTACGATCCCTTCGATTTTTTAGAGCTTTGGGCTAAATTTGGAATCACGGTATATGAAGATACACAGGTTATTGGCAGTGGATTGAATCAGATTGAAGGAGATCAGCGCAGCGAGATTGGTATTCAGGCAAGAGTACGGTTTTAGGGTTACAAAGCTGCTGGGATTAGGTGATGCAGTGACAAAGAGACAAAGTAACAGGGTTACAAAGTGAATTAAGTAGTTAATGCTAAGTTTTAAATCTCGTTTTTACGCTCTGCGAGGAACCAGAAAACAGTTCAAATATCTGATTTGTCATTTCGACCGATTCCGACAGCAGTCGGGGGGGCGGAGAAATCTATCATGTTACATTATTCTGAGTTGAAGTTGTGAGAAGGTTGTACCCTCGAACAATATCGCAGGGAGCGTTTTCGGGAGTGTAACTCCCTCAGCACTTTATAGTGAGGGGAGGGGAATTGCGGTCGATATCACCTGTCAAAATACTGACTACTCAATAAAATAAATATCGGGGTGATCTGGTTTTGGATATCCAATGCAAAACGTTATTTAAAAAACACAATACTACTCAGCCGAAATGGTTAGTAAAATGCTGGTCATTTTCCCCATAAAAAATTCGCGATAGCATATTTGTAGAGTTCTTCTATCTTGTATAGGATTGATCATTTTAGAAATTGATAGCAGCGTTCATGAGTTTTGATATTATTATCATATTAGCAGTACTGGTGCTCACCTTTGTGGCCTTGGCCATTGATTTATGGAGTCCGGATGCCGTTTTATTAACCGGTTTGGCAGTTGTTACTCTCACCGGGGTAATGAGCATTGAGGAAGCTTTCCTTGGATTCGGTAATACCACACTGTTGGCGTTGGGAAGTTTGTATGTAATAGGAGCAGCACTGCGTGAAAGTGGGGCATTGGATAGGGCCAGTAACTTTATTTTGGGAGAAGAAACCCGAAGTGTGCAACGAATATTATTGCGGTTATGTCCCAGCGTATCGGTTTATTCAGCCTTCCTGAATAATACGCCCATTGTGGCTATGGGGATACCGGCGATACGAAGTTGGGCAAAAAAATACCATATTCCCGTATCTAAGCTGCTGATGCCCCTTTCGTATGCAGCCATTTTAGGCGGACTTTGTACATTAATTGGTACCAGCACAAACCTGATTACCCATGGGTTATTGGAGAGCCACGGGTTCAGGGGATTCTCATTTTTTGAATTGGCCTGGGTAGGTGTCCCCTGTGCAATTGTGGGATTAGTATATTTGGTAATTGTTTCACCGAAACTTACTCCTGCCCGGCGTGATATCCGTTACGAAGAGGAGCAAAACAGAAAACTGCTGGTAGAATTAGAGATTACAGATGGAGCAGATGTTGTGGGACAAACAGTATCGGAGGCGGGATTATCAACGATTTCAGGGTTTTACCTGTCACGAATAAATCGAAATGAGCAAGAAATTGCACCTGTCCCTGATGAGGAAAAGCTGCGTGCCGGGGATCATCTTTTTTATGCTGCGCACGGGGGCATCGCTGCAAAAACGCCCGAGCTCGAAGGTTATCCCGGACTAAAATTGGCCTATCAGCCCCCGCGGACCATCAGGCGCAACGAAAAAGATCGGGAGCTTCACCAGGTCGTGGTCAAAGAGGGATCGCGCTTAGTAGGAGCAACTGTGGGAGAAGCCCAATTACTGGAACGTTTTGGTGCAGCTGTAACGGGAGTTCGTCGCCGCGGACATCGTATTGATCAGCCACTGGGAAAATTTGTGTTACATCCCGGAGATGTTCTTTTGCTGGATACGGGACGTGGTTTCCGCGGAGCACATGAAGATACCGAAGACTTTTTCTTAACCAGTGAGGCTGGGGGAGAAGAACCCGGAGATCCCGAAGAAATATTGGAGGAGCGTCCGGGTGGTAAAGACTTATATGTTTCAGTAGCAGTATTATTTGGCGTGATTGGTTTGGTTGCGGGAGGCGTACTTCATATAGCACTGGCTGGTGTTTTAGGGGTGGCTGTACTCTTATCGTTTAACGTTATTGAAGCCGGAGAAGCCCGAAAGTCGATTGACTGGACGGTTTTAATTGTCATAGGGGCGGCCTTGGGGTTGGGAAAAGCAATGGAAGTGAGTGGGGCAGCTGTTATTATCGGTCAAGGTGTGGTTGAGCTGACAAGCGCTTACGGCCCCCGGGCAACCTTGGCGGGAGTGGTTATCATTACCGTTATATTAACGGAATTCATTACGAACAACGGCGCGGTAGCTCTGATGTTTCCCATTGCATTATCTGTTGCAGAAACACAGGGCATTGAGGCGCGGGGATTAGTCATTGGGATAACCCTGGCAGCTTCTATGTCGCTAATTACCCCTATCGGGTATCAAACCAATTTGATGGTATATGGTCCCGGTAATTATAAGTTTACTGACTTCTTTAAAGTAGGTTTTCTATTGCAAATAACGCTCTGGTCTGTTCTCATCATCTTGATACCATACGTTTGGCCGATGTAGGTGTGTGGTTCAAGGTTGAATGGTTTTTTAAAGTTATTAAGTGACTGAGTGATTAGGCGATGAAGTAATGAGGTGACTAAGTGACAAAGAAAAGATGTATGACTGACGACGGTTGACGAACGACCGATATTGTCAATTCGACCGACCGAAGGGATGGGAGAAATCTTTGTTTTGATGACGGAGGGCAAAGGACAGGTAACGGTTTTAGTATTTGATGTTGAAGGTTGAATGTTGGATTTAAAAACTATTGAACATAGCAGTAGAATTTCCCTTGGAGCAGGTCCCCGACGCTTCATAGTACGGCCTACGTAACATGTGCTTCCAGCCTTCGCCGAAGCATAGTTCGGCTACGCGCAGGCAGGCGGCCTTAGTGGGTGGGCTCATGCACTACGCATAAAGCTTCGGCAGACATGCTTTAGCGACGTAGCGGGATTTTGGGTATTGATTGAAGGAAAAAGGTGATGGAAGATGGATGACGGTTTGGTTTATGACTCCATAGTTGTGAGCGAGATGTACCCAGGATCAAGGTAAGGCTGTCCATTTTTTTGTGACCGTAGGACATTGTTACTGTTTTGTATGAGCAAAAAAGTAACCAAAAAACTCACCGGCTGAGAATTTTATAATCGGCTATGACCTGCAAGATACATGCATTTTAATGATCCTTGAACTTTTGGAAATAAAAAAGGGGTCGGTATAAAATGCATAATCGTACTTTTTGGTCTTCGCATAAAATTCGTTAGGCCGGAATTTAAAAACTTTGAATAGTCGGGGATGAATCTCTCCTTCTGGAAGTGTCATCCCGATCCGTCGGGAGGGCGATGGATGTTTGATATGACAGATGATAGACGAAGAGGGCTATTTTTGTTTTTGTAATCACCATGCCCCCACTTTTGAGAAACTACATATTTTTATCAGGGTATAAATTCCTTAGTTGTGAGTGAGTTGTACTCACGATCAATTTAAGGCTTGCCTTTTTATTAGTAAGTTTCAAGAGGTACACAGTAAGCTGTGTACGAAAAGCTGATTTAGGATGTAGGACGAACAGCTTGTCCGCGTGCAAAATCATTTCTCTCGAAGCTATTGTTTTCAGTTGCGAAAGGGATAGGTCCCCACTTCTATATATTTAAAACTACATTTTTTACTGTTATTCAGCTTTTATAATTGTACAACAACAGTTTTGAGCAGCTCTTTTTGTTTATTACTTTACTAAAACACCTGTAACAAACAGGGTTTAAGTTATGAAAACAATCCAACTATTCACATTTGTTGCCTGTGTATTAGCTTTTGTTGGATGTAATGTTAGTAACTCAGATGAGGAGATTGAGAGAACATATCCAGAAGCTTTTAATTTTGAGACTGTAAGTATTCAACAATTACTTACCGAGATTGAAACACCTGATTCCGTAAATATCGAGAGCTATATATTTGCTATTAATCAGTGTCCTGAAGATGCAATCTGCGTTGCTCCAGATGGAATATGGACATCAGAAAGCTTGCCTCCTACGGATACGTTATTCATCGAAACAGTTGACCCAAAGCAATTTCAGAAAAATAAACAGTATAAAATTTCCCTATCAGTAGATAAAAGAGAGACAAAAGATAATCCCGATTTACATATTCTTGGCTATAGTAATAGTAAGTAAAGCCCCATAACACGCGCTTCAACGAGACAGTCCTCGTTGTCTGCTCATATATCTGAAGATAAAATATCAAGAAGAAACGAAACTTTGGCAATGGATTTATATGTCATCCGACGATGGGAAAGGCAATAGATTTTAAATCCTAAATTCGGGAATCCGAATATACTCATCCCAACTTTTGGAGAAGTAAAATATCTTTTACTTGCATTGTCAACTTGCCTGTCAGAGTTTTAACAATATGTTAGCACTGGCTGGCAAATGGAAAATAACGGGCTTATTGATTTTTAAGGATTATTTTAGACCGGGATTCGAATCCCCTTGTGTAATACATCTTTTCGGGAGTACAACTCCCTCTAAACTTAGTTGATCTCTCCAGTCTCGGAATCTCTCAAAGCTTGAAACTCTTTTAAAAAGTTGGAAAGGTGCCAGTTGCGCTGTTTTTGTTGATTTGAAAACGTGAGACAATTCGTTTTCTTTGTGTCTCGAATATATTCCGTAACAAGAATGCTGCGTTTATGACTTTTGCCGGCTGGACGGTAATAGCCACTATTTTGCTATGTCTTACCTTGCTGATAACCACCCGGTTATCGGTTGATGTTGTGTTTATCGGTGGGCTGACCATACTAATTGTGAGCCAGGTGGTTCCGGCCGAAGAGGCGCTTGTCGGATTTTCGAATCAGGGAATGCTTACGGTAGCGGCCCTCTATGTTGTAGCGGCGGGAATGAAAGAGACCGGAGCCATTCATTTTGTGGTGAACAAGATTATTGGACAGGTAAAAAGCATTCGGGGCGCGCAGGTTCGCATTATGGCACCGGTAATGGTGGTTAGTGCGTTCCTGAATAATACACCCGTAGTGGCATCTTTTATCCCCGCATTGGAAGATTGGGGACGAAAGAATCAAATTGCCGTGTCCAAGATATTAATTCCATTGAGCTATGCCGCTATCCTGGGAGGCACCTGTACGCTCATCGGAACCAGTACCAATCTTATTGTCAACGGCCTGCTTATTGAGGAGGCCTCTACGGATACCATTGGAATTTTTGAGCCAGGACTTATTGGCGTGCCAGCGGCTATTGTCGGTTTTATCTATTTAACAGTCTTTGCCAAAAAGCTGTTGCCCGATCGGGGCTCCGGCTTCGATACCTTTAAGGATCCGCGTGAATATACTATTGAAATGATTATTGAAGATGATAGTCCACTGCCGGGGAAAACGGTAGAAGAAGCAGGGCTACGCCACCTCCCGGGATTATACCTGGTGGAAATTTATCGCCAAGATCATATTATTGCTGCTGTTGACCCAGAGCAGAAGCTAAAGGGCGGTGACCGTCTTATTTTTACGGGAGTCGTTGATTCTATTGTGGATCTGCAGCAGATAAAGGGCTTGAAGCCCGCCACCGACCAAATTTTTAAATTGAACGCTCCTCGTCGCGAGCGATTGATGATTGAGGCCGTAGTTTCGCCCTCCCATCCGGTAAACGGAACAACGATTAAAAAAGGGCGCTTTCGTAATATTTATGATGCCGTTGTGCTGGCGGTATCCCGGAATGGAGAACGTATCAAAGAGAAAGTGGGAGATATTCGCCTGAAAACGGGCGATACGCTTTTGCTGGAGGCCCATCCCAACTTTTTGGAGCAGTTTAAAAATTCCAGTGATTACTATTTGACGAGCGGAATCAGTGATTCGAGTCCGCCCAATTATGAGAAGTCCGGTATGGCATGGGGCGTGTTGGGAGTGATGGTGGCTACCGTGGCATTGGGATGGCTTTCAATGTTTCAGGCGTCGTTTTTAGCGGCGGGATTAATGGTTGCGACGGGTTGTTGCAGGGCGGCTACTGCGAAAGATTATATCGACTGGTCGGTGTTGCTTGTGATTGCTGCCAGCCTTGGCCTCGGCAGCGCGCTCCAATATACGGGCGGGGCCACTGTTTTGGCAGAAGAGTTTTTAGGATATACTGAGGGCAGTCCGTATTTAGCACTGGCAGGAGTATATCTGGCCACGTGGCTGTTAACCGAAATGGTTACCAATAATGCCGCAGCGGTGCTCATATTTCCCATTGCGATATCATTGGCCGGATCATTCGGGGTTAGCTATATGCCGTTTGTAATGACGATTATTATGGCGGCATCAGCCAGTTTTTCAACGCCTATTGGCTACCAGACCAACCTGATGGTATATGGACCGGGCGGATATAAATTTACCGATTTTACCAAAATAGGGCTGCCTTTGAATTTGATGATTGCAGCGATTACTATATTTTTGGTGCCTCAGATTTGGCCGTTTTAGATTAGATGTTGAAGGTTGAATGTTGGGTGTTGAATGTTCAATTAAAAGCAATGTCATCCCGAGCGGTGCCGAGGGATCTCCTGCCATTAGGTTCGCGTAGGAATGATTGACTATGGACTTGTGACGGAAGACGGGCGACGGGTGACTGCGGACGGTGTTTGGGTTGGATATTTTAATCTCGCTACAATGCCTGTCCTACGGAGTTTTTAACGTAGCAGTGCTCTGCGTTGTAACGAAAAAGTGATAAGAAAGGTTAAATATTGGGTGCTGAACGTTAAGTACTAAAGCCAAGAATAGTTTTTAAAGGGAGTTGTACTCCTGATAAATTAGGGTGATTAAGTAACTAAGTGACAAAGAAACAGAGTTATAAAGTGTTAAGTTTTAAGTGTGAAGTGATGGCTGTTGACCGTGCAAAAGTTAAATGTTGAAGGTTAAGTACTAAAACAAAGAATAGTTTAAAGGGAGTTGTATTCCCGCAATATTGATTAAAAAATTATGCTTAAAGAAATTATTGGTGTTGCAAAAGAAGCCGGCGAAGCGATGCTGGAAATTTATCATGATGCGCAGGATGTGGAGATCACCCGAAAGGAAGATGATTCTCCGCTTACGAAAGCTGATTTGGCTTCGCATCACATCATTATTGATGCCCTAAAGGAACTGGATCCTGAAACGCCCGTCATATCAGAAGAATCGGGTATACCTGATTACCAAGAGCGTAAAAAATGGACCAAGTTCTGGATCGTCGATCCGCTGGATGGGACCAAAGAATTTATTAAAAAGAATGGGGAATTTACGGTTAATATCGCTTTGATTGAGGATGGTCAGCCCATAATGGGAGTGGTGTATGTCCCGGATAAGCAGACGATGTACTATGCAGAAGAAGGGAAAGGATCATTTAAGCAGGTGGGAACGGAGGCCCCGGAACGTATCTATTCTACGGGCAGTGATAAAAATGAAGCACTTGTGGCCGTACAGAGCCGGTCCCACGGATCGGGTAAACTTGTCACTCAGCTAAAAGAGAAAGGACTTACGGTAGAGGAGACGATTCCGGCCGGAAGTTCCATAAAGTTTTGTTTAGTGGCCGAAGGCAGGGCTGATATCTATCCGCGAATGGGGCCTACCATGGAATGGGATGTGGCAGCGGGGGATGCGGTGTATCGCTATTCGGCGCGGGAAGGCGTTCATGAATCGCCGTTAACCTATAATAAGCCGGATTTGAAAAATGGCTCCTTTTTAATTGGGCTGAAAGAGAATGTTAAATTGTAAATTTTTGAATGATAGAGGACCGGGGACGGGAGACCGTTTTCAAAAATATTGTAAGGTGTTGATTGATGGTCTTACATTAAAGACGGTTGATAGACGACGGATGACCGCTTCATTTAATTAAGATCTTATTATCATGACATATAAGTTTGAGAAACTTGAAGTATGGAAACTTGCAATGGAGTTTAACGCACTTTCATATGATATAGCTGAGAAATTACCGGAAAGTGAAAAGTATAATTTGAATTCACAACTCAGAAGAGCCTCTACTTCAATCGCTTTGAATATTGCTGAAGGTTCTACAGGGCAAAGTAATGCTCAGCAGTCAAGATTTTTATCTTTTGCAATTCGGTCTCATGTAGAGGTTATTGCATGTATTCGATTAATTCAAAGGCGAGATTATATAGATCCAAACAGTAAGTTGGTTAAAGATTTTAAACAGTTGGGATCCACATTATTTGCAAAATTAAATGCATTTTTAAAAGCATTGACATAGGCGGTCATCAGTCATTTGTCGCCCGTCTGAAAGGTTAAACTATTAGGAAAAAAATTGTTTTATGAAAAATAAAAAAAGTGCCCTTAAGCCCACCGTCCTTTGGTTTACGGGTTTATCCGGCTCGGGGAAGAGTACGATATCAGAAAGGGTATATGCGCAGCTAAAGGAACAGGGATATGAGGTTGAGCATTTAGATGGAGATGCAGTACGTGAAGTGTTTCCTACGACCGGATTTTCTAAAAAAGAGCGCGATGATCACGTTAAGAGAGTCGGCTTTGTAGCGAGCCTGCTGCAAAAGCACGGTGTTTTTGTGGTTGCTTCGTTTATTTCGCCTTACCAGGATGCCCGCGACTTTGTCCGCGATATGTGTCAGGATTTTACCGAAATCCATATATCGACGCCGCTCGAAGTTTGTGAGGAGCGCGATGTAAAAGGATTGTACGAAAAAGCCAGAAAAGGAGAAATTGATAACTTTACCGGCATCAGTGATCCCTATGAAGAACCGGAAGATCCGGAACTCAGCATTGATACTACCAATATTACTCCTGAGGAAGGGGTGCAAAGGGTTTTTGAGTATTTGCGCGGAGAAGCTGACGGATGATTGGGGCGGTGTTGAATGGTGAAGGGGTAATTAGGTGATGCGGTGATAAAGAAACAAAGTTGCATAGTTGGACTGGGGATGGAGGACGGACGACGGTTGACTGTGGACAGAGTATAGTTCAATGTTGAAGGTTGAATGTTAAATGTTGGGTTAAAACCGTGAACCCGGCACTGGGAAATTCCCCTCTTGAGAGGGGGGGGCGAATCTTCGGGGTCGGGGTGTGTGGTTTGACGGATGTTGGATGTCTGTAACGGAATTTAAAGCTGTGATTGGGTGACTGTGTCATTCAGTGACAAAGAAACAAAGGGACAGAGAGATAAGGTTTTCAGTGTTTAAGGTTAAAGGTTAAAACCGTGAAGTTGAGAGGAAAAAACCTTTCTTACAGGAATCTCCTCGAATAGATTCGCGTAGAATCAAAAGGAGTATCTGTTAGGCGTTTGGAATTCTTGTCGTTGAAGTTGTGAGAGGGTTGCACCCTCGAACAATATCAGGGAGCGTTTCTCGGGGGTACAACTCCCTTCAAACTTTGCAACCCCTCCAAACAAATCGAATATTCAAACTATTACATCTATCGGATGGCAAATATAGTCGTCCGATAGAAGACTCCTTCCGCGAGAGTCATAATCCCAATAGTCATTGTATGTTAAAATCCTTAATTTCATGCGCTTTAGTTTTACTCTAAAATAATATCAGGAAATGCATTTATATAAACTGAACCATATCCGGCAACTGGAGTCGGAATCTATTCATATCTTCCGAGAGGTTGCGGCCCAATTTGAGAATCCCGTGCTGATGTTTTCAGGGGGAAAAGATTCAATTACGATGGCGCGGCTGGCTCAAAAAGCGTTTTGGCCCGGCAAAATTCCCTTTCCCTTTTTACACGTTGATACGGGACATAATTTTGATGAGACGATCGAATTCCGCGACCAGCTGATGGATGATCTGGGCGTGGAGCTCATCGTAGCTCACGTTCAGGATATGATTGACGAGGGTAAAGTGAAGGCACCGAAAGGGCCAAATCCCAGTCGTAATAAGCTACAGATCCCCACTTTGTTAAAGGCGTTGGAAGATCATGACTTTGATGCTGCCTTTGGCGGCGCGCGACGTGATGAAGAAAAGGCGCGAGCCAAAGAACGGTTTTTCTCACATCGCGATGAGTTTGGGCAGTGGGATCCCAAAAACCAGCGTCCGGAGTTGTGGAATCTATATAACGGACGCAAGAACCAAGGCGAGCATTTCCGCGTGTTTCCGTTGAGTAACTGGACGGAAATGGACGTCTGGCAGTATATTGCCGCCGAGGATATCGATATCCCCAGCCTGTACCTGGCGCATACCCGTGATGTGGTGGAGCGAGAAGGGACATACCTGGCAAAGTCGAAATTTATTACCCTTTCCGAAGAGGAAGAGTACGAAGAGAAGAAGATCCGATTCCGTACTATCGGCGATATGACATGCACCGGAGCTTTTCAATCCGATGCCGATACTATTCCGCAAATTATTGAGGAAGTGGCCTCTGCACGTATTACCGAGCGCGGCAATCGCACGGATGACAAGAAAGCGGAAGCGGCCATGGAAGAGCGAAAGAAGCAAGGGTATTTTTAAAGGGCAGTTACAGGTTAAAGGTTGAATGTTGCAGGTTAAACGTTATGGCATCGATTGAGAAATTTGAAGACTTAGATATTTGGCAGCTGGCAAGACAGCTTGTTAGAGATGTTTATAAATTGACTCGAAAAAAAGAGTTCTCTAAAGACTATGGGTTAAAGGATCAGATTCGTCGCTCTTCTGTTTCAGTTATGAGTAATATTAGTGAAGGATTTGAAAGTAGAATAACTAAGCGATTCATTAATTACTTGGGACATTCTAAAGGATCTTGTGGTGAAACAAGATCTCTATCTTATGTAGCTTTAGATTGTAATTATATTACTGATTCGGAGTTCCATACACTTTTTGATCGATGTACAACTATTTCCAAAAAGACAAAGAAGTTAATTTCTTATTTGGAAGGGTACAGTTCTAATGACAGGGTTAAGGATATTTTAGTTGATTATGGAACTTAACCTGCAACCTTCAACATATAACATTCAACAATATCTGCTGTTGAGGCTGAGAATATTTAACGAATTTAATTTTAAGATACTGAGTAATCACAATGAGCACTGACGAAACTGAAGCACAAAAATATTTAGACATGGATCTGCTCCGCTTTACGACGGCGGGCAGCGTGGATGACGGCAAGAGTACCCTGATCGGGCGCTTGCTGTACGATTCCAAATCGATCTTTGACGATCAGATGGAGAAAATTGAGGAATCCAGTCGCAAAAAGGGAGACGAATATACGAATCTGGCACTGCTTACCGACGGCCTTTCGGCCGAACGCGAGCAGGGGATTACTATTGATGTAGCCTATCGCTATTTTTCGACTCCCAATCGCAAGTTTATTATTGCCGATACGCCGGGACACGTGCAGTACACCCGCAACATGGTGACTGGAGCCTCTACGGCGAACCTGGCTGTTATTCTGGTGGATGCGCGCAGTGGCGTCATCGAGCAAACGTGCCGACACTCATTTATTGCATCATTGCTGGGAATTAAGCACGTGGTGCTTTGTGTCAATAAGATGGATCTGGTTGACTACAGTGAAGAGCGATTCAAAGAGATCCGCGAAGAGTTCAAGACCTTCTCCTCCAAGCTGGATGTCCCCGATATCCACTATATACCCATCAGCGCCCTGTATGGAGATAACGTGGTGGATAAATCTGATAACATGCCGTGGTATGGTGGGGCTACGCTGTTGTACACCCTCGAAAACGTGCAGGTAGACAGCGACTACAATCACGTCGACAGCCGTTTTCCCGTGCAGTGGGTTACGCGTCCGCAGTCCACCGACTACCCCGATTACCGCGGCTATGCCGGACAAATTGCCGGTGGTGTATTTAAGCCCGGTGATGAAATTATTGCTCTTCCATCCGGCTTTACCAGTACCATCGACCAGATACAAACCTTTGAGCAGGATGAGGAGGAAGCCTTTTCTCCTATGTCGGTGACGATGACGCTCGAGGATGATATTGATATCTCCCGCGGCGATATGATTGCCAAGCCGGATAATCAGCCGGAAGTGGGGCAGGATATCGAGCTGATGGTCTGCTGGCTGAATAAAGAGCCGCTTGATCCCAATGGAAAGTATGCCATCAAGCATACAACCAAAGAAGCGCGATGCATCATCAAGGATGTAAAATACAAAGTGAATATCAATACGCTGCACCGCGTGGAAGGGGATAAAGAGATTGGCCTCAACGACATTGGTCGGATCAAAATCCGCACCACCAAGCCGCTGTTCTATGACAGCTACAAGCGTAACCGCAAGACGGGGAGTATTATCCTGATCGATGAATATACCAATGAGACCGTGGGTGCGGGGATGATTCTTTAAGAGCGGTTTTTGGTGATGAGGTTACTGGGTGACTAAGTTGCAAAGTGACAAAGAAGCAAAGTTACAGAGTTAGACCGGGGACGGACGACGGGGAAATGGTGAAGGGTGATTAGGTGAGGAAGTTTTTGAGTGATCGAGTAACAAAGTTACAGATTGACGGAAGATGGATGACCAATGACGGTTGAAGCATTTAATATTAGATTTTAATGGTGAATCTAATACATGTAGATGTCATTTCGACCGACCGATAGGGAGTGGAGAAATCTTTGTTTTTAATTCGTGGCTGAGGATGGTTTCGTTTACAGCCCTACAAGGTTGTGAGTGAATTGTACGCGCGAGCAATGTTTTGCCCCACCCTAAATCCCTCCCCGCAAGCAGGGAGGGACTTCAAGTTGTGAAGTATTGATACGGGATGACGTCATTTGAGCCAGAATGGAGAAGCATTTTTTGCTTTCTCTGAGGACCAATACCCACTGGAAGGAACTATTTAATTTTTATTTTGAAACTTTTCCAATAGCTCAGCATCTGCCATATCTTGTGTTCTATTGCTCGATCTTTTATTGATAATCAGATCATCTAAAGAAATAAAATAAACAGGCTGATTCCCTAATTTACCTCGTACTTTATTCTTGTAAGCCTGAGTGAAAGATATACCGCTGATGCCGGTCATAATATCTATTCTAACCGGTTCATAGCCTAATTGGATGATATTATCATTTCCTTCAAAATCATCCGAAGTAAGATCGAGTTCCCCAAATCCGAATTTTTGGAGTACCTTTAAAAGATTAGAGATATTTTTAGAAGAGTTATCGATAAAAAAATCGATGTCACCGGTATTTCTTGGGCGGGCATAAAACGAAACTGCATAGGCTCCAACGATAAGGTATTGTATCTTATGTTCGTTTAACAATTCTATAAACTCTTCGTAGTCCTCTTCGAGCCTCATTGTATGCTTTGGTTTTATTAAATAGCTTGATGTGTTGCTCTCGTATGTCCTGTAGATGACTTAGACGTTCTTCCGGTGTTTTCGACTTCCAATAGGAAATATTCTCCTGTTCAGCTTGTTCTCTACTAAGGATTTTTGCTTTATGAATCATGATAACAATCGATGTTGAGTTTCTTACCAGATTGATAATATATAAAATATCTGTCTAAAAAATCATGAGTGGATATTCAGTTTCCTTTTTGTTTTAAGGGTAGTAACAGATTGACTAAGTTGCAAAGTTGGACCAGGGACGGACGACGGTGGTGAATGGTGAAGGGGTAATTAGGTGATGCAGTGACAAAGTAATAAAGTTACTGAGTAACAAGGTGAAAGGTTAGCCCCAATCTCTGAAGTTGCTACATTTTGGTGGACACCCGGTTAAGTCATAGATTGTGGCTATAACGTACCCATACCAACGATGACAGAAAAAAGAACACGACGAAAATTTAGCAAGGAGTACAAGCTGGACGTGATCACCCAGAGTTACCAGCGAGATAACATAAAGGAGCTGGCTGATGAGTTGGGGCTTCGCCCAGAGCTGATCTACCGCTGGCGAACCGAATACAAGGAGGCTCCCGAGGAAAGTTTTCCCGGTAATGGCATACCGAAGCTATCCCCCGAGCAAGCCGAGGTGGACCGACTCCGCCGGGAGTTGGCAGATGCCCGGATGGAGCGTGATATTCTAAAAAAGGCCATTGGCATCTTCACCAGCCGCCGTGGGTAATCTACCAGTTTATGACAGACCATAATCACAGGTTCCCTATTGCGAAGATGTCACGACTATTCGGGGTCTCCCGAAGCGGCTATTACCAGTGGCGGGGTCGTGGGCCCTCAAGGCGTGCTATGGCCAACCAACAGCTCAAAAGAGCAATCCTCCGTGTTTGGGAGGCCTCAGACCGGATCTACGGAGCGCCTCGCATTTACCGGCAACTGGAGGCCGAAGGGTGGTCGACCAGTCGCCCGCGGGTAGCTCGACTGATGCAAGCCATGGGTGTGCAAAGCCGAATTCGACGTAAATGGAAAGCGACCACAGATTCTCGGCACGTGTTTCCGGTGGCTCCCAACCTGCTGGATCGCCAGTTTGCTCCATCGGGGCTTGGGACCGTATGGGTGAGCGATATTACCTACCTGCCCAGTAGCGGGGGATGGTTATACCTTACCACGGTGATGGATTTGGGAGACCGACAAATTATAGGTTGGAATCTTAGCCGAACCCTTTCGGCCAAAGCCACCTCTGTTGCAGCCTTGACACAGGCGCTGGCAAGACGCCGACCGACGGATTCGCTGTTGTTCCACTCCGATCGTGGTATCCAGTATGCTTGTGGGGAGTTTACCAGG
>NZ_NSKE01000008.1 GCF_002287075.1 Fodinibius salipaludis | reverse complement strand
CGCTGCATCATCCGGTATTAGCTCACCTTTCGGTGGGTTATCCCAGTCCTAACGGCAGATTACCTACGCGTTACTCACCCATCCGCCGGTCTCCGTTGCCCCGAAGGGCAACTTCTCCCGCGACTTGCATGTGTTAAGCCCGCCGCCAGCGTTCGTCCTGAGCCAGGATCAAACTCTCCATGGTAAATACACCTAATAAATTGTTTGAGTCTCTGGCCCTAGCTTCACTGTACTTCTAAATTGATCTCTCATCTAACCCCAACCTAAGTCGGGGCTGACAAGGGCTCGACGTGCGATCGTCTGTATGTTCTCAGTCTGTCAAAGAACGAATTGTTCTTCCCAATTTCGGCCCATTTCTCAGAGCCAAAAAAAACGGAGTTGAACTCATTTGCTGCTGGGCTCAACCCCGTTCCAAATTGGAATCCTAATGTAAGACCAAACCGGGGTATATGTCAATGTTTTTCTGGGATTAATTTTACTTTTTTTGCCAACCTAAGCCAACGTTATTTAAACCCTATTTTGAGGTTTGAAAATTACTCATAAAGGCTATTTCCACTCGGATCTTCCTCGTATTCCCGGAAGATTTTCACCCCTAAATAACAAAGTGGAGTATCGAACAGTGCGAAGAAGAATTTAAAGAGGTAAGAATTCAAAATTAGGATGACTAATTTGCCAATTGTATCGACGTCTTGTCCCAAGTTTCCGGCAAAGTAAAGGATGGATAAAATAGCAGTTGAATCCACTAATTGACTTACAGTAGTAGATGCATTATTGCGTAACCACAGGTGTTCGCCATCTGTCAAATCTTTCCAAAAATGGAATAACCGGACATCAACTGTTTGTGCAACGAGGTAGGCAATCATACTGGCAATGGTATTGCCAATCATAAATTCGTAGACTCCCTCAAAAAGCTGAACCCCTCCACTTACTCCTGCCGTGCTGGGTAACCAATGATTTACAGTCATCAAGAAGAGCATAAACACATTCATACAGAAGCCCACCCAAACCACCAACTGGGCTTTCTTTCGTCCATACAGCTCTGATAACAGATCAGTTGCCAAAAAGGTAAAGGGATAGGCAATAACACCCACCGGCACACTCATGGTATAGATACTATTGTCACGAATTAGCTCGGGAACAATAGCCAGCATCCAATCAGAAAGCTCAACGGAAAATATAGTAACAAACTTGGTAGTACCAATGACATTTCCCAACACCAAGGATGTCAAAAATATACCGGCTAATGACAAAAACAGAGCATCTCTTTTATAGGTAGCAACAGGGGGCGTACTTTCACCGTCCATCTGTAGAGTATTGAATTAACTTATTTGAAATTTCTTTTTTTATAATCGTTTCTAATAATAAATTAAATAAAAGCAATTTCCACTCTCATCGTTTCAACCAGCTATGAGTAAATCCGTATACGCACTAATCGACTGCAATAATTTTTATGCTTCGTGCGAACGTGTTTTTGATCCACAGCTCAGAGGTAAGCCTATTGCCATTCTTTCGAACAATGACGGATGCATTATTGCCCGATCTGATGAGGCTAAAAGGGCGGGCGTAGAAATGGGCGCCCCCGAATTTAAAATAAGAGACCTCATCAAAGAGAAAGATATTGTGTTAAAGTCCTCGAACTATGCTTTATATGGTGATATGTCGCGGCGGGTGATGGAAACGTTGCGTCACCTTACGCCCAAGGTGGAACCGTATAGTATAGATGAGGCTTTCATCGAATTCCCCAAACTAATTGCCAAAGATCTGGATCGTTTTGGAAAAGAAATTAAAACAACCGTAAAGCAATGGACGGGACTCCCAGTATCTGTAGGGATTGCCCCCTCCAAGACCCTTGCAAAAATTGCAAATGAGACTGCCAAATCAAATCCACAACATAAAGGAGTTTTAAACCTCGTTGATAATTCCCAACTCGACAACTTATTAAAAGAGACCAAACTTACTGATATCTGGGGGATTGGGGCAGGGTTATCACAACGGTTATTCAAGGAAGGGATACAGAATGCTTTTCAGCTAAAACAACAGGTCAGCAGAAAAGAATGGGTGCGCAACAAGCTAAGCGTAAAAGGCCTGCGTACCGTCATGGAACTCAATGGCGAGCCCTGCCTTGATATTGAACACGTGGGCGATGCCCGTAAGGGAATTATGACCTCCCGATCATTTGGAAAGGCTGTTACCGATAAGAAAGATCTAAGTGAAGCTATTGCTCAATTTATCAGTATTGCAGCTGAAAAGCTTCGCGCCCAACATTCAGTAGCATCTCTGTTGCATATTACCCTTCGCACCAATAAATATTCCAATTATAAATCTAAATATAAGTACGGTATTGAATTTCCCTTGCAAATGCCAACGGCCAACACTTCTCATCTGATTAAATGTGGACACGCCTGCTTAGATAAGCTTTATCAACGTGACCTTCGCTATAAAAAGGCTGCTGTGATGCTCACGGGAATTTTGCCGGAATCGGAAGTACAGCAAGATCTGTTTAGCAAAAATAACTATACGGCAAGTGAACACAACCTGATGCAAAAGGTGGATGACATCAACACAAAATATGGTTCGGGAACTACGCATTTTGCATCAACGGGTATTGAAAAATCCTGGCAGATGAAACAAGAGCATCTATCTGCCAAATACACAACGCAATGGGATGAGCTTGCAGAAATCCAAGTTGACTAAATATCAAAAGCTAACTATTGAATATACGGACTGTTGCCTGCAGTGATTCACCAATGTATTCTTGCAATTGTTGCCACTCCTCCTCGAGGGATGACTTTGAAAAACGCTGGTTTACCTCAATCTCTAAACCCAAATAATTATTGTCGGAATATTGTCTTCGGAGATAGGTTGTAAATCCATCCATTGTACCACGATAAGGTTCATTCATTTTAAGACGCAGTTCTGCTGAACGCTTGCTAAGTTCAGTACGCCAAAGGTAACAGAAATGTTGTTCGGCTTTATTCCGGGGGTCAAATAGAAATCCCACATCAACTTCTCGCTCCTCATTTTCCCAGACAGGAGTAAATGTGTGAATACCTACATGAATCGCCTGCTCTCCATTTATGATCACCTGATCAATTTTCTCTTTTATTTTCTTACGATGGGGTTGATAATATTCCTTAAATATTTTCTCTCGCACATGCAACGGCTGCTCTCTGGTAAATTCAGAGAAAAGGTTGGGACTCTGTGTTGAACGATTCAGGTCCACGAGCAACCGGGTAACGGTATTTAAGTAAGGCTCTTTTTCCAGCATCGCAGAAATCGTATTCGTTAACTCCAAAGCCCCAATATCAATACCGCGATGGGTTTTCAGTATTTCGGAACCATGATCAAAAAGATGTCGAAACTCCTCAGGAACCTCATTGCCCGCATGCTCACATGTAATAATAAGTTGAGCGCCCATTTTCTATCCATACCTTTTTGTTCGACCTAACCTCCATAAATAACAAACGATTCACCAATATTTCATTCCCTGTGCGACCTAAAAACGACCGCTATTTTTTATACCTTGTCTCGTAATAATAAAATCCAATCATCTATTATAATATGTCGCTATTATTTATTGCTCCCGATCGGGATCTTTCGTCCTGGAAAGATGCAATTCACAGTGTTGACCCCAATATTGAAATTGATATTTGGCCGGCTATACAAGATAAAGAGCGAGTACAGTTTGCCGTGTGCTGGAACCATCCAAAGCATTTACTCGATGGCTTCCCCAATCTTAAAGCTGTTTCTTCGCTGGGAGCCGGAGCCGATCATCTGCTTTCGGATGAATCACTACCAAAATCTATTGATATCTGTCGTGTTGTTTCTCCATCGCTGGTCCAGCAGATGAAAGAATATATTTTGGCAGCCGTTCTAAATATTCAGCGAAATTTTGTGCGCTACATTCGGCAGAACGATAATAGAACGTGGCAACCTCATGACCATCCGTCACCTAAAGAACTACAGGTAGGTGTTATGGGATTGGGAGAACTCGGCCGACCAACTGCCAAACAATTAACCCAGCTCGGATACCAGGTTTCGGGATGGTCGCGATCAGCCAAAGAAATCGAGGGCGTCAATACTTTTGCCGGCAAAGATGAACTGCACCCATTTCTCAATAATATATATATTCTTATTTGCCTACTCCCTCTTACTGATGAAACAAAAGGTATTTTAAATCTTGATATCTTTAAACAAATGCACGACCGTGGTTGGATTATCAACGCAGCACGCGGTGAGCACTTGGTAGACGAAGATTTAATTTATGCATTAGACAGTAACATCCTGCAAGGAGCGTGGCTGGATGTTTTTTCTGAAGAACCGCTACCCGACAAACACGCGTTTTGGAATCGTGAGAATGTTATTATCACTCCTCACATTGCCAGTATTACTAAACCTAATGAAGTGGCGGACCAGATTGTGGGAAATTATAAGCGGGCACTCTCGGGCTTGGAATTAAATCATAAAGTAAATCGCAAGCTCGGATACTAATCTGCACAATCCATAAGGAATAGTAACGAGTAACCCGTTTCGCAGTTGAAACCAAGGGATAAAACTCTATGAACAGAATTCAATCTCCCTAAATCCCTCTTCTCCAAGAGGGACTTAGGAGTAAATGCCTCAATTTATAATTACCTCAAAATAATTCTCTTTTCCTCCTTGAAGAAGGAGGAAAAGAGAATTAACCAAATAGTGATGGGTTTTATTTAAATAACTTGTTATAGCTCAATAGGTTAAGCAATAAGCAGAAAATTCGCTTGTTACACATCGCTCCTGATAATTCAATCAATTTTGACCGATGCAATCCAGTCAAATGGATCTTCGGCCTTTCCGTACTGAATATCAGTTATTGCCTTATAGAACTTTTGCCCTACCGGACCTCTGCCATCAATATCGAACGTCACTGACTGCCCATCGTGATGAACTTCCTCTACCGGAGCCACTACAGCAGCAGTACCGGCCCCGAACACTTCTTCCAGCTTATCATCTTTGCCAGCCTGCATCACTTCTTCAATACTGATGCGACGTTCTTCCACCGGCATATCCCAATGCTTAGCTAATTCAATAATTGAATCGCGTGTAACTCCTGGTAAAATAGTACCTCGCAAACTGGGCGTTACCAATACGCCATCAATGACAAAAAAGATGTTCATCGTACCCACCTCTTCAACATAGGTATGCTCTTCAGCATCCAGCCAAAGCACCTGGTCAAATCCTTCCTTTTTAGCCTGCTGCGCTGGATATAAACTAGCCGCATAATTGCCGGCCGTTTTAGCAGCTCCCACCCCGCCTTTTACAGCTCGCACATACTGCTGAGTGGTCGTCAGTTTCACGGGCCGTTCATAATAAGATCCAACAGGAGAAGTAATAATATAAAAGCGATACTGTTCTGCTACCCGTGCAGAAATAATGGGGTCAAAAGCACAGGCAAAAGGTCGGATATAAAGTGTATTACCTTCTTTTTCGGGCACCCACTGATGGTCCAGACGGATGAGTTCCTTAATTCCTTCTATAAAAATATCTTTTTCTATTGTTGGGATGCACATCCGTTCACAAGACCGAGCCATACGCTCGTAGTTCTTTTGTACCCGGAAAAGATTTATCGTACTCCCATCAACATAATAAGCCTTGGTACCCTCAAATACCGACTGGGCATAATGCAGCGCATTTAGGGCCGGTGTTATTTCAATAGATCCAAACGGTTTAATTTCCGGCTGCTGCCATTGTCCATCCCGATATTCCATTTCGAGCATGTGATCTGCAAATTCACGGCCAAAGCCCGGAGCATCCAAATCTACATCTGCAATTCGACTTTCAGATGCCTTCGTAATATCAAAAAGAGTGTCAGTAATCATAGTAATTTTCTTGATTTAAACTGTACCTAAAATACAGTTTTTGTTAATGAATATCTGCCTAAAATAAGCCTTAACCGTTATGATGGTTTTCGTTTAAACTTTTTTTACCTACTGTCTTATGCTCCTATTCAAAAAAATCTTTTTTATATATTGACAAACTTCATTGCTTTCCACTATTTAGAGTTGCCTCATAACTTTTAATAATCACTATCTCTGATGAATATATTCACGAAGTTTGCACTCCTGATTTCGATCTATTTCTTGTTCAGCCCCAACCAGATTGTATCAGCTCAACAAACAGCACCTCCCAAAATACTTTCCATGCAGGAACGAGCCAATGTAATGAACAACTGGCTCGAATATCGCCTCGACAATACTATCCCAGACCTTATGCAGCGAGAAGATATTGATATGTGGATCATTATTGCGCGAGAATATAACGAAGATCCCGTTATTAAAACGATGCTTCCCGCTACGTGGCAATCCGCGCGCCGTCGAACAATACTTGTTTTTTCGGACAACGGCAAAGAGGTTGAACGAATGGCCGTAGCACGATATGATATTGGTAAATTCTTTAAAACGGCTTGGGATAAAAACGAAGAACCGAACCAATGGAAACGCCTTGTTGATATAATAAAGGAACGTGATCCAAATAATATTGCTCTAAACTACTCCCCTACTTTTGCATTGGCGGATGGCATTAGTCACTCTGAGTATGAAGCCTTTACTTCTGCCCTTCCTGAACGTTACCAAAACCGTATAGTATCAGGAGAAAAGCTGGCTATCGGCTGGCTCGAAACCCGTACTGAGCCCGAAATACAGGTCTATCCGATGATCTGTCATATTGCTCACGATATTATTGCTGAAGGATTCTCGGAGAAAGTCATTCAACCGGGCATTACCACAACAAAAGATGTTGAGTGGTGGTACCGTGAGCGTATTCGGGATCTCAATTTAACAGCGTGGTTTCATCCAAGTGTATCAGTTCAACGGGCGGCTGAATCTGATACTTCATTTTTAGCCAACTTTTCAAAACGTCCCGCTGAAAATATAATACGCCCCGGTGATCTTCTCCATGTAGATTTTGGTATTACCTATCTTGGACTCAATACTGATACCCAACAGCACGCTTACGTTTTGAAAGCCGGAGAAACGGAAGCTCCAAAAGGATTGCAAAATGCATTAGAAACCGGAAACCAGTTGCAAGATATTTTAACCAATAATTTTAAAAAGGGATTAACGGGTAATAAGATTTTATCCAAGAGCCGTGAAGAAGCTATTAATCAGAATATCGAACCAAGCATTTATACACACCCTATCGGATATCACGGACACGGTGCCGGACCAACCATCGGGCTTTGGGATCAACAGGATGGCGTACCCGGCAAAGGCGATTATCCACTTTATGCAAACACCGCGCACTCCATTGAGCTAAATGCTACTGTAAATATTCCAGAGTGGGACAAAGAAATCCGCATTATGCTCGAAGAAGATGCTTTTTTTGATGGCGATTCAGTTCGATATATTGACAGCCGCCAGACACAGCTTTGGCTGATTCCCCGACAATAATAATTCCAACTGATTTACTTTTTTTGATGAGTAGTATTGACTCCCTGTTAAACCTTCTAAAAAATACCCCAGACGGTCCTTTTTTTAATCCCTGGTATCAAAATGATCCCGAGCATGACGTAAGTGATAACGGCCCCGATATCCGTAAAAAGCAGCTGAAGCACTACCTTAAAGAACGACTTGATACCGCTAAATACCTGTTTATCGCTGAAGCTTTGGGCTATCAAGGAGGCCATTTTACGGGCATTGCCATGACTTCCGAGCGCATTTTGCTGGGCCATCATAAGTCAGTCCATGGTATTCCCGCTGATGGCGCGTTTCAATCCATCGAAGCACAACGTACCAGCAAACCGGAAGTCAATAAAAAAGGGATGTCGGAGCCCACTGCTACCATCATGTGGAAAGCGATATATCAGCTGGGGATTGATCCATACGAAACCGTGCTTTGGAATGCCCTACCCTGGCATCCGTATGATCCCGATGACGGACTACTCAGCAACCGTACTCCTACCGATCATGAACTTGAGCAGGGATATCCATCGCTAAAAACCTTTTTAGATCTATTTTCTGATGGAGAAATCATTGCCGTAGGACGAAAATGTGAGCAAAGTCTGGACGCCTTTGGAATTTCAAACTACACTCCTGTTCGTCATCCCGCCAACGGTGGGGCTCCAAAATTTCGAAGGCAAATGAATGAATTAATTAGAAATTAAGAATGGAGAATTGGCTGTATTCATTTCCTAATTGCCACAACTCATAATTCCTAATTTTTAATTTCTATCCCGTGCTTTGCATGGCAGCTGCTACCCCATTTATACTCAAAAATAGGGCCTCACGCAGCTTTTCTTCATTGGCATTTTCCACGTCTGCTTTGTCTCTCCATCGATCCAACAGCTCCGTTTGCATCATATTCAGCGGATAGGTAAACGGATTTCGAAACCGAATCGATTTCTTGATTACAGGATTGATATCAAGCAGTTCATCTTGTCCGGTAATCTGTTTAATGGCATCCTCTGCCTTATCAAAATCTTCCGTAATACGGTTGTGGAACGTTCCATCATCAATATCATGATAAGTATTAGCAGTGGGAATATGCGTCCGAGCCATTTCCCGTTGAGCATTATCGAGTACCGTTTTAAAAAAGATAACTTCTTCATACCACTGCTGAAGTTGCCCAAGCATCCCCTCTTTCTGCAGCATCTGCTGTAAAGCTTCACCTATGCCATACCAGCCCGGCACGTTGTATCGCACCTGTGTCCATGCAAATACCCAAGGAATAGCTCGAAGATTTTCGAAATCAGCAGCTTTGGCACTGCCCCGCGAAACCGGCCGTGATGCAATAGGCAATCGACTAATATGCTCGATGGGCGTCTTTGCCGTATACCAACTCCAGAAGTTTTTATCATCAATGAGGTTACGATACCCTTTCATAGATGCTACTGCCAGTTGTTCCATAGTCTCATCAAACTGTGATTGCTGCTGCATTTCGGACTGCTCTGAGATCGTGACCCGAATCATGGCATTAACAATTTGCTCTAAGTGACGCCGCGTAATAGGCGCAAGTGAATACCGAAACGAGATCACTTCTCCCTGCTCTGTAAAACGAATACGTCCATTATTACTGACAGGCGGAAGCGCTAAAATAGCCTGATTTGATCGCCCGCCGCCGCGACCAACAGTACCGCCCCGACCATGAAACAATCTGAAATCAACCTCATAGTCTCGACAAACGTCACCGAGATTACGTTGTGCCTTTTCAAGGGCCCAGTTAGCCATCCAATATCCACCGTCTTTGTTACTGTCGGAATAACCAAGCATAATTTCCTGCAGGTTATTCCGTGCACTTAGCTGTTTCTTATAGACCGGACTCTCATAAATTTCACTCATGAGCCGTCCGCATTCCTCTAAATCTTCAATCGTTTCAAAGAGTGGAACCACATCAATGGTACTCTCAACCTTACCATCATCATAACTCCAGAGCCCGGTTTCTTTAGCCAGAATAAGCACTTCCAGCATATCACTTACTCCATGGGTCATGCTAATGATATAATTGCCAAAGCTATTTTTATCCAGCATTAGCATCTGGTCAATGATATCAAACACCTCCAGCATCTGCGAAGTATTTTCATCCAGATGGGCTTGAACCGGAGAAAGCGGACGCGGATTTTTTAGCTCTTTAGTTAATAGTTGTACTTTTTCTTCTTCGGATAGAGATCGATATTCATCCGTAACCTCCCCGACTTCCAGCAGTTCGGCAACAGCGGCCTCATGCTTTTCAGAATGCTGCCGGATATCCAGTGCCGCCAGATGAAAACCAAATGTTTGAGCTCGAACTCGTAAATGCCTCAATTTTCCCTGGGATGCCACACATTCCAATCCGGACTCTTCCAAACTTTTGGATATCAGCTCTAAATCATTGGTGAAATCGGATGCATGATATTTTTGCGCTTCCTCTAAAACCTCATTGGGGCGACCTGTTTTTGTCATCTTAAGCTGATGTTGCAGCTTGTGCATCATGTGCGTAACCTTTCGTCGATACGGCTCCTGATTGTATAGTCGCTGATAGCGACCCGAAAGCGGATCTTCTTGCTCGTCCCGCTCTAACGAAGCGGCCAATTCATCCGATATCTCAAACTTATTTTGAGAAATACTTAAGTAACGACGCAAGTCATCGAGCTCTTCCAGGTACAGCTCCATCACATTCTTGCGCTGTTCTAAAATGGTCTGCCAGGTAACCTCCGGCGTTACATTGGGATTACCGTCCCGATCACTGCCAATCCACGATCGATAACGCAAAATCGTATCAAAATCCGGCACCTCATCATAATACATCTCAAAGGCGTTATGCAAGTCATCATACAAAATGGGGATTGTCTGCCAGATAGCATTTCTGAAGTAAAATATCCCGTTTTCGACTTCGTCTTCTACCGTTACCCGTTCGGTTCGGACTTCATCAGTAGCAAGCAGTAAATATATCTCGTTAAAAATATCCAGCGTCAATGCTTTGCGCTCGTCCGGTGTCAAATCATCGGACTTAAAGTGCTCAATCATCTCAGTGATATGCTGCTGCTTGATAAGTACGCTGTGTCGCCGGGCTTCGGTTGGATGGGCCGTAATTGTTGGCTGGATATCAAGCTTTGCAATTACTTCGGCCGCCTCATCAGCCGAGAATCCCTCCTCCTTTAAATGATAAACAGCCTCTGCAATACTTTCACTGCGGGGCGAATCCGGACCCGTGTTCATTGCTCGTTCGTGATTAATACGCGTAATTTCCCGCTGCTCCTGTGAATTCATCAAATGGAAGAACACCGTAAAGTATCGCAGAAATTGAGCAATTTGATCCGTCGAAAGATCTCGAACTACCGTCTCCAGCTTCGCCAGTGCGTCCTCATCTTCCTCATCAAAAGCCTTATGGGCAATTTTTGGAAATGCAACCAGCAATTCTAAAAACTTTTTATCTTCTTTATCCTCAATAATTCTCTCCAGAAAATCTGCCAGCAGCTCTAAACGGGCCGAAAGATTTTCACTAATACCACTTTGATGACTTCGCTCTTTTATAAGTTTATCCCACTTCATAGATTTACTTTTTGGTACATTTACTAAATAATGAGTATATCCAAAATGGGATTTTAATTCTTAAAAACACAATTATGCCAGAACGATGCGATTGGTGCGAAAACACCTTTGATAAATACATCCGCTATCACGATGAGGAATGGGGGGGTCCCGTTTTTGATGACCAAACACAATTTGAATTCCTTGTACTTGAAAGCTCGCAGGCGGGCTTAAGCTGGAGCACGATATTAAAAAAGCGAGAAGGCTATCGCAAAGCTTTTGCCAATTTTGAGGTCGAAAGAGTAGCTGAATTCGGTGAAGAGAAGGTTCAGCAGCTTCTATCCAATCCCGAGATTATCCGCAACGAAAACAAAATACGTTCGACCATTAATAACGCCCAGCAGTTTATCCAAATCCAACAGGAGTTTGGCAACTTTTGCAACTATATCTGGGATTTTGTGGATGGCGAACCCATCCATAATCACTGGGAAACCATGGACCAAGTTCCGGCAACCACCGAAATTTCGGACAAGCTAAGCAAAGACCTTAAAACCCGTGGATTTAAGTTTATTGGCAGTACTACTATCTATGCCCATATGCAGGCTACAGGGTTGGTCAACGACCATTTGATATCCTGCTTTCGTCATCAGCAGATTATAAACCAATAAAAACCAAAATCATGCACAGGAATTGGAGTAATTATACTATTTGTTCTAAAACGGCCGTTTTAAGGGGTATCAAAAAAGTTGAATTTTTCTATATTTGAGGCAAAATAACTTAGTCATCTAACTTTAAAGAGAAACTATCATTATGCGCTCAATGTTTTCACTGGAAGAGGTTGGAGAAATGTTAGATATGAAAACCAGTGATGTAGAAAAAGAAATTGAAAGTGGTCATTTGACATACTCATTCCATGAGGGTGAAAAGATGATTACGCTCTACGATCTGGAAAAGTATATGGGAGCCGAACAAACACGCAAAATAACCAACGAGTATTTGGAAAAACAAGATACTGAATAGACCGGACTACCTTCTTCTTAACCGGACAAACACCCTTATTTTTTTCACTTTTCAAGCTGCTTATTTGCCAGCCAAGGTTCTACATTGTCATTCACATATTTAACGTTAAAACCATCTCTTAGTAACAAAGATGTAGCAACCGAAGCCCGGACTCCGGTTCGGCAGTAAACCAGCCACGTTTTATCCTTATCCAACTCTTGTTTGCGCTCTAATAAACGGGTATGTGCAATATTAAATGCTCCGTTGACATGTCCCTCGTTAAACTCTGATAATTTCCTAACATCGAGCGCCTGATATTGGCTGTCTTCAATTAGCTCAGCCGCATCATCAAAAGTAATGGTCTCTACTCGCTCTGTATTTTCGCTGTTCTCTAAATACTGTTCTAATTCATCCGGAGTCATATATCCTTTTATGTTATCCAGGCCAATCCGGATCAGATCGCGTACCGCTTCTTCGAGATAATCTTCCTCAATAATCAAATAAATATCTTCATCTTCTTTTACATACGAACCAACCACCGTATTAAAAGCCTTGTTATAGGTAGATAGCAGTGACCCTTTCAAATGTGCATCCATAAAATCAGTACGCTCCCGGGTATCCACTACTGCACTCCCTTCCGGTGTTGCCCGATTTACTAATCCTTCAACGGTCATTTTTTGAGGATTCGGAAGACTACCAAGTACTTTAGGGCCGCTTCGGTTATCACGTTTCATGCGGGCAAAATAGAGGGGCGGTTCGGGCTGCCCTTCAAGGATATAGTCTACAAACTGCTGCTCATCATCGGATGCCTGAATAGACGGGTTATACCGTAATTCATATCCCACTGTTGACTCAGGTACCAAACCCAATGCTTTCCCACATGCACTGCCCGATCCGTGACCCGGCCACACCTGCAAATACTCGGGCATAGATTTAAATTGTTCTACTGATTTATACAGTGTCCGTGCAGATGACTTCATCACTCCTTTTTGTCCGGCCGCTGTTTCAAGCAGATCAGGCCGACCGACATCACCCACAAAAATAAAATCACCGGTGAGTATACCCATGGGATCATTGGCAGCAGCTCCATCGGTAACAGTATAACTAACGTGCTCTGGCGTATGGCCCGGCGTATGCGTTACTCCAAAATGGATGTTTCCAATACTAAACCGGTCACCGTCGTTAACCAACACATAGTTATAATCACTGCTCTTCACCCATTCATATTTCCAATCTTTGTCGCCCTCATCCGAAGCATATATCGTAACCCCCTCCTCGGCAAATTCACGAAGTCCCGTCAAGTAATCCGCGTGGATATGTGTTTCAGCAGCTGCTACAATATCCAGCCCTTCATCTTCTGCTATTTTTTTATATCTATCAATATCCCGCATGGGATCAATAATAATAGCTTCGCCCGTAGCTTGACATCCAATTAAGTAGGAATATTGGGCTAATTTTTTCTCAAATATCTGCTTGAAATACATCTGCTAAATCTTATGCCGTTTAAAATGAAAAGGTTGAATTTATAGCTACTAAAAATAACTAATAAAATGTAAAAAGCATTTTTGAATCAACATTACAAATGAAAAACCAATAACCTCCAAAACATGATATTAAAATAATTTAATATCGTAACAAACTCCCTTTTTGCCTTTCTTTAATACTCAAGTTGTGTAATTTATTCTACTTGAAAAGTAAAATAGATACAGAAGAACACCTTCATCAATTCTTTCTGTAATCTACATTAATTGAAAACATCTGATTTTGTTAAAAACAATAAGCTATTCATTCGCAAAACATTTAGGGATCAACTCTTCCACTATACATTAATCATAAACTATCAATCATAAATTGGAGTACATATGAAAGTAAAACACAGTACCTGGATTTTGGGATTACTATTGTTCGTTGTCTCATTTACCCAGACCACCCAGGCACAATCGTTAGACGAATTCGAAGATAAAGTAACAGAATTTACCCTCGATAATGGTTTAACCTTTATCATTATTGAGCGCCCGGTTGCACCGGTGGTCAGTTTTGCTACTTATGTAAATGTAGGTGGAGCAAACGAACCCGTGGGACATACCGGGATGGCTCATATTTTTGAGCATATGGCCTTTAAGGGGACCCACACTGTAGGAACCAGCAATTGGAAAGAAGAAAAGAAAGTGCTCAAAGAACTTGATAATACCTATCAAGAATGGCTGGCTGAAAAACATAGCACTCAGCCCGATTCCGCCAAAATGGATACGCTTTGGAGTCAGTTTGAAAAACTTCAGGAAGAAGCGGGACAGTATGTGGTTAATAATGAATTCTCTCAAATCATTGACCGCAATGGCGGTACCGGCATGAACGCCACCACTAACCAAGATCGTACAAACTATTTCTATAGTCTACCCGAAAATCGTTTGGAACTGTGGTTTAGCTTAGAATCTGATCGATTCAAAAACCCGGTCTTTCGTGAGTTTTACAAAGAAAAGGAAGTTGTCCGTGAAGAACGGCGCATGCGTTCCGAATCGCAACCTATCGGACGTCTAATTGAAGAATTTGCAGCTGTTGCCTTTACCGCTCATCCTTATGGACGCCCAACCGTAGGTTGGCATTCCGATATTACGGCCACTACCATGAAAGACGCTCGTGAATTCTACAACACCTACTATGTACCCAATAACATTACGTTTGCGATTGCAGGTGATGTAGATCCCCAAGAAGCCAAGAAGCTGGCTGAAAAATATTTTGGGGATATGAAAAAAGGCCCCGAACCTCCTCCCGTTTATACAAAGGAGCCGGAGCAACGCGGAGAACGACGATTTACTATTCAAGGTCAATCGCAGCCATTTTTCATTATGGGATATCATACCGTTGCACAAGATCATCCTGATTCTAAAGCACTGCAACTGTTGGGCAGTATTCTTTCCGGTGGACGTACTTCTATTCTTTACAAGCGGATGGTGGAAGAAGAGCAAACAGCAATGCAGGTTAGCGCTTTTAACGGATATCCCGGCCAAAAGTATGAAACCCTGTTTGCCACGTTGGCTATTCCCAACCAAAATGTTGGAGTAGATACCATGGAAACCTCCATTCTTGAGGAAATTGAAGAAATCAAAAATGAGGGGGTCTCCCAAGAAGCCCTTGACCGAGCCCGAACTAATGCGCGTGCAGATTTAATTCGTAGCCTTGATTCCAACTCCGGATTGGCTTCTTCACTGGCTTCCGCCGAAAACTTGCGGGGCGACTGGCGAAAAGTGTTTACGGATATCGAAGAACTAAACAAAGTAACGGTTGATGATATCCAGCGCGTCGCCAATAAATATCTTACCAAAGATAATCGAACGGTTGGAGCTATCGTCACCGAAGAAGATAGTTCATCCGAGGAGGTTGCCGATGCGAATAACTAACTCATCATTTTCAAAAATTTTGAACAACCATAATTCAACTATTATGAAGAGGTTAAGCTTATTTTTACTTATGGCTGTTTTTGCGTTCGCCTGTTCACAAACCGAACAAGTAGCCGATTCGCAGCAGTCTAAAAATACTTCAACGAATCCATATGAAAATATGGACTTCCCGGAACTGAATGACTTCCAGAAACCTGAGGTAGAAACTTTTACTACTGAAAATGGTATTACCTTCTACTTGGTTCAGGATAAAGAACTGCCCTTGATAAATGTAAGCACCCGCGTTCGTACCGGAGGTGTTCTTAATTCCAACGAAAAAACAGGTCTCGCTTCTATTACCGGCACGGTTATGCGATCTGGCGGAACGGAAACATATCCGGCTGACTCACTTAATACCATGCTTGAAAACAGGGCAGCCAGTATCGAAACTGGTATTGGTTTTACCAGCGGTAATGCCAGCATGGATGTTTTAAAAGAGGATTTTGATGATCTTCTTCCGGTATATATTGATATCCTGACCAATCCGGCATTTCCCGAAGATAAAATTGAACTGGCTAAAAAACAGCAGAAGTCTTCTATTTCGCGCCGGAATGATAATTCGCAACAGATTGGAGTCCGTGAATTCCAAAAAATTATCTATGGCGAAGATTCACCTTACGGTCGCAACACAGAATATTCAACCATCAACAATATTACGCGGGAAGATTTAGTCGACTTTCACGAAAAGCATTTTTCTGCCGATAACATGATGGTTGGTATCGTTGGTGATTTCGATACAGAGGAGATGAAACAAAAACTGCGTAATAGCTTTGGTGAGCTTCCTGCCGGAGATGAAACCCAATTGGAGTTTCCCGAAGTTGACTACGAGCCGCAAAGCTCTATCAACTTTATTGAAAAATCAGATGTAAATCAAAGCTTCGTGATGCTTGGGCACCTTGGCGGAATGCGTGACAATCCCGATTATGCCAAAGTACAGGTTATGAATCGTGTACTTAGCGGTGGATTTTCAGGCCGACTGATGCAGGTCGTCCGTACCGAAATGGGACTGGCTTATTCGGTATTCGGTCAATATGGGATGAACAGCTTTTACCCTGGGATGTTTTATGCTGGAGTAATGACGAAAAGCTCCACTACTGCCGAAGCAATTGATGCCATCATAGAACAAATTGAACACCTGCAGAAAGAACCTATCACTGAGCAAGAGCTACAAGATGTAAAGGATCAGATTCTCAATTCTGCGGTATTTGAGTATGACAGCTACGAAGAAGTACTTAACGAGCGTATGTCTAATGAATATCGTGGACTGCCGGCTGATGCTTTTGAAGAATATATCCAAGGCGTCAAGGCTACCACTGTCGAAGATGTACAGGCGGTAGCCCAAGAATACTTGAATCCCGATAATATTCAAATTCTTGTGGTTGGTAATAAAGAAGAAATCGGCGATCAGCTTGAAAAGTACGGCGAAGTTAACGAGATCGATATCAGCATTCCCGAACCCGGCAGCGGTGAGGAGCAGATGGTTGAGGGCGATACTGAAAAAGGTAAAGAATGGCTTTCAAAAATGACAGATGCTGTTATTGATGGCGATACAGAACTTAGCAGCATTTCACTTACCGGTGAAATGAATATGCAAGGCCAAAAAATGCCCATGACCTCAACTATCAATTATCCCGATGCCATTAACCAAACAATTAAAGGCCCCATGGGTGAAATTAAAATAAACTATGAGGATGGATCTGGCAAAATGATCGCCGGCGGCCAGGAACGCCCACTCCCTCCACAAATGGCCAAAAATCTTAAAAGTACCCTTAATAGAAGTTTTCTCTCAATCGCCCTAAATGCAGATAGTGTAAATCCGCAATACCTGGGCTCTGAAGAAGTCGATGGAACGAGTTATGAAAAAATTAACGTAACAGTGGATGGCTCAAACATTGAACTTCTATTGGATCCTGAAACCCATTATCCGGATGTCATCCGTTACAAACAATTTAATCCACAGATGGGGGAACAGGTTACCGTAGAGAATCACCATTCTGACTGGAAGGTGGTCGACGGTGTTGCATATCCATATCTGCAAGAAACCATAGTTAATGGGAATAAATCTGCTGAGGCTGTGTACAAAAGCCACGAAGTAAATAAATAGCACGAAGTCTCACATATTGATTCTAAAAGGCCGGAGCAATCCGGCCTTTTTTATTTTACATTAATGTTTATTCAGGAGTACTTTTACAAAAGAACAAGAGTTAAAATAAATCAAGCCAAATGGCACTTTTAAATTGGGAAGACAACAGACCTGAACCCGACGAGTACGGAGATTTCTATGAAGGATATGTCAATCTTGTTGACGAACCGAACGTAATTCAATCGCTCATTCAACAAGGACAAAAAGTTTATGCCCTTATTCAGCAGCTCACTGGTGATGAGGCAAACCATCGTTATGCAGACGATAAGTGGAGCGTCAAAGAAATTATTGGTCACCTGGTAGATACCGAGCGCATTATGGCTTACCGGGCTTTGTGCATCAGCCGCGGGGAACAAACAGCACTACCGGGATATGATCATGAATCCTATGTAGAACGGGCCAACTTTGATAAACGAAGCCTGCAAAGTTTATCTATAGAATATGATGCCCTGCGAAATGCTAACATCAGTATGTTTAACAGTTTCTCTAAAGAGCAAATGTTACAAAAAGGAACTGCTAATGGCGTGTCCGTTTCGGTACGAGCAATAGCTTTTATCATTGCGGGACATGAAAAACATCACTTGAATATCTTAGGAGACAAGTATGGAATAACCATTGTCAAAAATGGCAACGACTGATTTTGTAAGTTCCATCCGACCCAACTCATCAATTGATCTTAATTTGAAAAATATCGTTATATCATGGCTAAAAATTCTGATAAGAAAAAAATTGTACATGCACACCTCCCCCAAGAAGAAACCTATACCACTACCCTTACGGCCGGTAAACATGAATTTTTGGGCGATGAACCCAAATCTGTGGATGGTGGAAAAGATGAAGGACCCGATCCCTATGATTACCTTTTAATGTCACTGGGCTCCTGCACAGTAATGACTATAAAAATGTACGTACAGCACAAAGGCTGGGAAAATGTTGAGGACATCTACATGGAGTTACGCCACAACAAACGTCACGATGAGGATTGCCAAAACTGTGAGGATCCTAAAAGTCGAATTGATGTCATCGAAAAAGAAGTCATTGTGGAAGGCGATATTACCGATGAACAGCTCGATAAAATTCTGGATATCTCTCAAAAATGTCCCGTGCACCGGACCTTGATGGGTGATATACAGTTAGAAAGTTCAATTACCAAGAAATAGTCTAATCATCTTAAACTAAAGATGAACTGTTTTGGATTGAGACAAACATGGTATGGGTTGCCATAAGCCATAGCCTGAAGATGAATCATCAGGCTAAATAACAGAAACCTGAAGCTCACTTAAGTGAGCTTTTTTAGGAAAGACTTAGCCCACGGATTCATCCGTGGGTAAAATCAATGAAAAGAAGCAACAGTAAAAAGGTTAGTCCACAGCGGTCGGCTCCTGTCCTTCGCTATATGCATCAATAGGCACACAATTACACATCAAGTTGCGATCGCCGTAGGCATCATCCACCCGACTTACAGCCGGCCAGAATTTATTGAATCGTAAATAGTCGAGCGGAAATATAGCCTTTTCGCGACTATAAGGTTGATCCCAATCCTCGGCCATTGCCACGCGCATAGTATGAGGCGCATGCTTAAGTACATTATTTTCCGGATCAGCATTGCCCTCCTCGATCTCTTTTATTTCTTCACGAATAGAAATCATAGCCTCGCAAAAACGATCGAGCTCTTCTTTCGTTTCGCTTTCGGTCGGTTCAACCATCAACGTACCCGGCACAGGGAATGACATCGTAGGCGCATGGAAACCGTAATCCATAAGACGCTTGGCCACATCTATCGACTCTATACCGGCCGATTGCTTAAAGGGGCGAATATCTACGATAAATTCATGAGCAGTACGCCCATTTTTGCCAGTGTATAAAATAGGATAGTGATCTTTTAACTGTTCCTTCAAGTAATTCGCATTAAGGATTGCCGTTTCCGAAACTTTGGTCAACCCTTCGGCCCCCATCATTTTGATATAGGCATATGAAATAGACAAAATACTTGCACTACCCCAAGGCGCCGCCGAAATACTTTTTATAGCATGCTCACCTCCGGTATCTTTCACAGGATTTCCGGGTAAAAACGGTGCAAGGTCTTTTGTTGCTGCAATAGGCCCCATTCCCGGCCCACCGCCACCATGAGGAATGCAAAAGGTCTTATGCAGATTCAAGTGACAAACGTCTGCACCAATTTCGGCGGGACTTGTAAGCCCAACCTGGGCATTCATGTTGGCTCCATCCATATATACCAACCCGCCGTTATCGTGAATTACCTGACAAATTTCTTTGATATCCTCTTCAAATACACCATGCGTTGACGGATAGGTAACCATCAGGGCAGCCAAATTCTCTTTGTTAGCCTCCACTTTTTCGCGCAAATCATCAAGATCGATATTACCATGCTCATCACATTTTGTTACCACCACATCCATACCCGCCATCACCGCGCTGGCAGGGTTGGTACCATGGGCAGAATCAGGTACTATTGTTACATTGCGATGCTCCTCTCCATGGTGTTTATGATAAGCACGAATGGTCATCAATCCGGAAAACTCCCCCTGCGCACCCGAGTTAGGCTGCAGAGAAACGGCCGGAAACCCAGTAATAGCGGCAAGCTGGTGTTCCAACTTATCAAACAACTCGTGATACCCTTCGGCTTGCCCCTGAGGTGCAAAAGGATGCAATTTCCCAAACTCCGGCCACGTAAGCGGAATCATCTCCGACGTGGCATTGAGCTTCATCGTACATGAGCCCAGCGAAATCATGGAGTGGACCAACGAAAGATCCTTATTTTCCAACTTCTTCAAATAACGGAGCATCTCGTGCTCGGAGTGATACAGGTTGAATACCGGGTGCTCTAAATAGTCAGACGTCCGAGTTAATCCTTCCGGATAATCAATCTCAACAGATTTCGATAACTCGGCTACGTTTACCTTATCTCCCTTATCATTCAGGGATGCAAAAATTGCGAGCAGTTCCTCAACATGATCTAAGTCCTTCACTTCATCAAAAGCGATACCGACTGCCGGTTCGTCGAAATAGCGCAGATTTAATTTGTGATTAAGCGCTTTCTGGCGGAGCTTTTCTTTCTGATTATCATCTTCAAGTTTCACCTTAAGCGTATCAAAATAGAGATCGTTTGCTACTTCAAAGCCAAGCTTTTCAAGCCCTTTATCCATCACCTTTGCCAGTCCATGAATTCGTTCAGCGATGCGTCGCAAGCCTTTGGGGCCATGATACACAGCATAAAAACCGGCAATTACGGCAAGCAACACCTGTGCCGTACAAATGTTGGATGTCGCCTTTTCGCGGCGGATATGCTGCTCCCGCGTTTGCAGCGCCATCCTGTAAACAGGATTCTCTTCGGTATCCTGCGTAACACCAATAATACGTCCGGGAATCTTGCGCTTGTATTTTTCCCGTGTTGCAAAATATGCGGCATGCGGTCCACCGTATCCCATGGGTACCCCAAAACGCTGCGTTGATCCAACAACGACATCTGCTCCCATTTCACCGGGTGGGGTCAATAAGGTAAGGCTCAACAAATCAGCCGCCACTACCGATTGCACGTTATTTTCTTCGCATGCAGCAATTAAATCCGAATAGTCTTCAACGGTCCCATCCGTAGCCGGATACTGCAACAACATTCCAAAAAGTTCTTCATCTGTTACATCAAGGTCATGATGATCACCCACGACTACTTCAATATCAAGTGGCTCCGCACGCCCCTCTATAACATCTATCGTCTGTGGATGACACAATTCCGAAACAAAAAACTTGTGCGCTTTTTTGCGCTTGGCACCGCGCCGCATGGAATAGAGCATCGACATTGCTTCAGCAGCCGATGTCCCCTCATCTAACAATGAAGCATTGGCTAATTCTCTTCCGGTCAAATCCGATACCATTGTCTGAAAATTAATAAGTGCTTCGAGCCGTCCCTGCGCGATCTCGGCCTGATAAGGAGTATAAGCTGTATACCAGCCGGGGTTTTCAAGTACATTGCGCAGAATCACATTGGGGGTCAGGGTATCGTGATATCCCATACCAATGTACGAGTCAAAAATCTCATTTTTATTGGCAAGCTTTCGAAACTCCTCCAAAAATCGATATTCGCTCATCGGCTCATCGAGATCAATCTGATCTTGTAATCGAATACCTTTCGGGATGGTTTGATCAATAAGTTCATCAATGGAAGAAGCATCAATGGCAGAAAGCATTTCACTTTCCTGTTTTTCATCGGGGCCATTATGGCGGTGCATAAAACGTTCTTTATCGAAATTGATACTCATTTAGCGCAATTTTAGAATTGGATTTTTCTCGAAATGGAGTTACTGCCGTTTGCAAGTTTCAATAATACTTCTAACTACATTTTTAATGTGATAATAAATATGCAATAGAAGTGCAGGAAACTAAGCAAAACTGATAAAAATTAACAGCTAATCGCCGTGTTTTTAATTGTCTTATAAGGCTTCCCAAAAAACGTCTAATTAGAAAAGAAAAACTCCAATATTTAAATTATTAGCCTCGCCTAACTTTTATTTTTAATAATACTTATAATTTAAATACTTTTAGGCTTAACATTAAAAGAAAAACACACTACATGTTTGATCCAACTGCTATTAAAGAGGTCTTTTTGGGACTAAATCCCATCATGCAAAGTTTATTTGGCGGACTTTTTACCTATGGATTAACAGCCTTGGGAGCAGCGCTTGTATTCTTTACCAAATCTGTAAATTACAAGATGCTCGATGCAATGATGGGTTTTGCGGCCGGGGTAATGATTGCTGCCAGCTTTTGGTCATTACTGGTTCCATCTATCGATATGGCCGGTGCGCAAGGTATGATCGAGTGGCTTCCGGCGGTTATTGGATTTCTAACGGGCGGAATTTTTCTGCGAATTTGCGACGCCTACCTGCCCCACCTGCATATCGGATTACCGATAGAAGAAGCAGAAGGAGTGCCCACATCATGGCGCCGGGCAACACTCTTAGTACTTGCCATTACCCTGCATAACATTCCAGAGGGACTTGCTATTGGCGTTCTATTTGGAGCTGCGGCTTCCGGCATAGAAGCAGCCGGAGGTGCTACCGTAATGGGTGCAATAACACTGGCCATTGGTATTGGCATTCAAAACTTTCCGGAGGGAACAGCAGTTTCTATGCCTTTGCGCCGTGAAGGGTTATCAGCTGGTAAAAGCTTTTGGTATGGCCAACTTTCAGGTATTGTAGAACCCATATCAGCAGTTATTGGCGCCGCGGCGGTGCTTATGGTTCAACCACTCTTACCCTATGCCCTTGCTTTTGCCGCCGGAGCTATGATTTATGTGGTTGTCGAAGAACTCATCCCGGAATCTCAGCTCCACGGTAATACCGACTTAGCTACCCTTGGCACAATGATTGGTTTTAGTGTAATGATGATATTAGACGTTGCCTTAGGTTAAGTCCCAAAAATTTATTTTATTACTTACAACTTAAAATAAGTTGGGATCAGGCAACGAAATAATGGGAGATTCAGTAACAGATAAAAAGGTTCTCATCGTTGAAGATGATATGATCATTTCAATGGTGCTGGAACGAATGATCAAGAAACTCGGGCACGAGGTGGTCAAAAAAGTTATTGCTGGGCAGGATGCTATTGACTCTGCTTTTGAGCTTGAGCCCGATCTTATCCTGATGGACATACAGCTCAAAGATAATATTGATGGCATTACGGCAATGCAGAAAATTCGTGAAAAATCGGATGTTCTTGTAATTTACATCACCGGAAACTCCGACCAGTATAGTCTTGAGCGAGCGAAAAAGACTGATTACGTAGACTACCTGGTAAAACCGATTCAAATGAGCCATCTGAAGAAATCTATCAGTAAAGCTTTTGCCGAACAGATTTCTTAATGAAAGGCAATACCCCTCTCTAAAACGGATTTATCGCTCCTTATTGCTATTTAACAAAAGAGTATTAACATTGTTATAGCAGAATTAACAGTGTTGCATTAAAATTATTCGCAGCTGTCACTTCTTATCTTAAAAACAGGAGGAGTTATGGAAGTTAATCTCTTAATCGCTGCAATTTCAGGTTTTATAGGTGCATTAATCTTAACCTTGCTGATCTACCTGCTGAAACTATTTGGGCAAGATCTTGACATCCCCTATCTCATCGGAACGCAATTCGTTGATATACAAAATAAAACAAAAGTATATGTGGTTGGTATATTACTGCATCTGCTCATTGGTGCCGGATGGGGTGTATTATACGTGGTCCTACTTACCGCCATGGTGGTAACGCCCAATTGGCCGGCTGGTATTCTTTGGGGATTTGGTCACGGGATCTTTGTCGGCGCCATGATCGGAATAATTGCGGATACCCATCCCTATATCGGGGAAGATAAACCTATTAACAGTCCGGGTATTTTAGGTCGGGAATGGGGCACGCTTATGCCCTACTGGATTTTAGGTATCCATATCATTTTTGGCGTCTGTACACTGTCGATTTATCATTGGTGGCTTACTGGTTAGCATCCTGATCATCAAAAGTCTCATTTGCCGGTTCACTATTATCTTCATGAGATATATAACTACCACCACCTTTGCCATTGGCTAACCATGCGCGATAATCCATAGCTTTCGAGATATCAATATCTCTGACCGTAAAAGCACGACCTTGATTCCCACTGGCAACATGTACCGTTAAATTGGCTAAACTTAATCTTTTTTGAAAGGGGTTCTGTTGCACCTGGCACGACTGCATTCGGTATTTCTTGACCATGGCAGTAGTTTTACTCAATAATCGAAAAGCCAGAATCAACGTATCTTCTCCTCTGGCTATCTCAGCATCCCTGTACTGTTGGTATCCCAAGAGTAATGCAGGAATCAGCAAAAACCAACTGTAAACGCCATAAGGTATGGTGCTCCACACAACTAAAATAACGGGTAATGATATCCAAAGCATTCGAAACAGATAGCGGCGCAAAGCTACTGAGGGCACATCATTCTTTTCTGATATCTCCGTGTTGTAGTCGGGAATAACTTCATCTACAAAGGTGTAAATTTGTGGCTTGGCCAATAAGGGGAACAATGTTGTAGAATTGCCTTCGCTTTCTCCATAACCTGCACTTTCAATAACTAAAGATGCATATCCCAGTGGCTGACGTAATAGTTCTTCCTTAATTTGCACCGCCTGAATACGATTAAAAGGGATCGTAAGCTGTGTGCGTTCAAATAGACCGCGACTTATGAGCAATTCATCCTCACGAACTTCCACAACAAAATCGTAGTATTTTATGATGGTTCCGGCAAATGAAAACAGCCATGCTATTGCAATAACTGCAAAAATTGACATGGCAATCATCGTGGCATTGGTACTCTGAGGAATAACCTTTTCTACAAAATGAATTATCTGCTCCTCAGAAATAAGCTGTTCAACCTGAGAAAAAGCTACCCCGACTACCGACAGGGCCACCCCAAATCGCCCTGAGGTTGATGCTGCGATAAGCAGATCTCTGGTATCCAGTGCATAAACTTTCCGCTGGGCGATCGGTTCAGCTTCCTGCGATTCTTCAGTCTTTTCAGTTTTCTTTCGGAGTAAGGTTTTTAACTTTTCCGCTTTTACCCGGGTAATAGCACTAATTTTTGCCTCCTTTGAACTGCTACCTGCTGTTTTTACTTCTACAGCTACCAGGCCGAATAATCGCTGCACTACTCCCGCAGATATATCAATTACCTGAATACGATCAGAAGTAAGATATAATTTTTTGCGCACGAACACTCCCTGCTCAATTCGAAGTTCCCCCTCCTCTACGCTGAATTCAAATCGATACCATGAAATAACACCCCAAATAAGCAAAAATAAAAATGCGCCGATAATCCAGTAAAGTGTAAAGTTAGCCTCCCGTCCGCCACTTCCCACGAAAACAAGTATCAGTATAGTAATAAAGTTCGCCCGGATTATATCAAAGGCGTTAGCCAGTGCAGCGGCGGGATGTTGTCGTTGTAATTCAAACATCTTCTTCAGCCAATCGAGCAAATTTAGAAATTTGATCACGCACCTGATCCGCAACTTCTTCGTTCAACGCCGGGATACGGTGTGTGGTTGCTGCGGTAGATATAGTTACATCCGCTAAATTATAGGATCGGAGAATAGGTCCCTGACGAGTATCTACATGCTGCACTCTTTTGATAGGTACTAACGTACGGGTAATAATAAAAATGCCGCTTTGCAGGTCAACCTCATGTTCATCAACTTCGTAGAACCATCGTCGCCAGCGAATCTCGGGGATAAAAAATATACCAAGACCCGTAATAACTATAAGTATTACAGATATTGCTATGAGAGTCCAGGTAGAGAAAAAACCAGCTTCGGGTGATAGTAATTTATATCCCCATAGAAAAAATAAACCGAGAACTAAAAATGAAATAAATATTGATAACGAAACCCGCCATGCTTTAATGGCGTCATGTGATAATTTATTTTTTGGTGATGATCGCATGAGATTTGATCCTTCAAAAAATTGCAACGAAAAAAGCGTATATAAAAAAAGCCACTATTACGTGGCTTTTCAAAGTAAGATAGGAAAAAATTATCCGTTGTTCTTAATATCCTGAATTTCAAGACGTACTTCTTGAGCAAGCTTTTTCAAACCCTGCAACCCTTTACGTGCACGGGTACCGGCAGCTTTATTTCCTTTCTCATAAAATTTTGTCATATCATCTTCAATTCCTGTAATGATATTTGTAATTTCTTCAAATCGGCTCATATTATTTCTCGATTAAATTAGTTGAATAACTGGTAAATGGAGTTTTTCTCCATCCCGGATGTTACCATCCTATAAAATACGGGCTTAAGTTAGCATTTTACGGATTAAAAACACTGATTAATTTTAAAATTATGTGATTGGTTCATTTGGACGTGCATCTTCGGCATCAGGCACGAAGTAAAGTACGATAAATCCAATCACAAATAACACTACAATTACACTCATCCCAATACGCTGACTATCAGCAAAATAGGTGAGCCAACCCACTAACAATGGTCCCGCAAAAGAGGTCACCTTGCCCGAAAGCGCCATTAATCCAAACATTTGGTTCTCTAAATCAGGTGGAGACACACGAGCCATATATGTTCGACTGGCAGCCTGCACAGGTCCCACAAATATTCCTAACACCAGCCCAAACACCCAGAACCAAGTTAAGTCTGTCACAATCAAAACACCGGTGGTTGTCACAATAAGTCCTACCAATGAATACAACATTGTTGTGCGGCTTCCCAGTTTATCATCCAGCCAAGCAAACAAGACCGCTCCCAGCCCGGCGGTTACGTTCAACCCGATGCCAAATATCAATACTTCGCGTTCGCTGAAATCAAACGTTCCCGCAGCGTAGATACCTCCAAATGCAAAAACGGTGGCAAGCGCATCAATAAAAATCATTCGCGCAATCAGAAAGCGGACGATATATTTGTACTTGCGTACATTGGCTATGGATGTTTTGAGCTGCTGCCACCCAGACTTAACGGCCTTTTTTAGTGCAATACCTGTCCTTGGCCGATCATTGGTAAACCCAAATAGTGGAAGCGAAAATAGTGCATACCAAACTGAGACCATTAAAAAGGTAGCACGCACGTGTTCGGCCATTTCTTTATCTAATCCAAAGGGAGGGGTTTCCACATCTACAAACACAAAAAGTGCCACGACAAGACAGGCAAGTCCGCCGGCATACCCAAGGCCCCATGCCCAACCCGACCAGCGTCCCATACGTTCTTTCGAGGCTAAATCAGGCAACATAGCATTATAAAAGATGATGGCAAACTCAGAACCAACCGTTCCGATAAAGACCAATACCAATCCTAATATCACAAAATCTTGCGATGGTTCTACGAACCAAAGCCCGGCAGTAGCCAAAATGCAAAGCAGTGAAAACCAAGCTATCCACGGTTTTCTGCGTCCCATCTGATCAGCAATGGCTCCAACAAAAGGAGCAGAAAGAGCAATTAATACGCCCGCAGCTCCAATAGTATTTCCCCACAAGGTACTACCCAGCGTTTCGTCTTGAACCACCGACTGCATAAAGTAAGTGGCAAAAACAAAGGTTTGTATAACCGTAAAAAATGCACTGTTCGCCCAATCATAAAGTGCCCAAGAAAACAGGGAGCGCGTCTGATCTTTTTTTTGTTGAGACATCTGAATAACTATGTTTCAAATTCTGCCATATTATGGATGGAATAGTTGGGAAATGCAATTTGTTATTGTAAACTGAATCACAAACGTGAGAAACAATTCATTTATGAAAGACAAAAGGCAAGATCTTATTTATATCTACGATACCGAACACCACAAAATTATTGTAATTGACAGTGAGACCGGGAATCGTATTCAAGAAGAGGATGATCAGGTTACATCACTGCTTAAGTATCTGCATGAGGAGAATAACCCCATTCTGCTTCGAAGATTTGCCGTATGGTGTGCCCGTCAAATAAATGATGAACTTAAACCTATACAGAAAAAAATACTTGATCTTGCTGAAAAAGCTGTACAGGAAGAAACCGAAGAGAAAGAACTACGAGAGCTATACCAAGAAACCGAAGGAACTGCTATTGCTACTGACACTACAGGAATGATGCAGGGAAATAAAAATGCCCCCGCTTATCTTGCCGCCCGAGAATGTATCAATCCCGACCCTTTAGAAGGTGCTATACAGGCTGCTCGCTTTCATCGGCTTTGGGCTGAAATGAAGGACAAGGAAGATGACCTTAATGATGTGGCTCTAAAAGAAGTGAAAGCAGAAGCATCAAAATCGACCATCCAAGAAGTTGAGCAACAACAAACCAATTATTTGCTTGACTTGATGAATGAATAACCATCTATACCCTTCAAAACCTTCTAACAACCATATATTTCGAGAATTGGGAAAATAAGCCCCTTTAGCTATATTAGTTGATACGTATATATTTACCGTCCACAGGCTATATGTATCAAAACAACGGAAACATATTATTTATTTCTGATGACCAACAGGTTTTAAACCGGTTCCGGCAGGCCTATGTTGAGTCGTATAATGTGTTTACAGCATCCTCAATTCAGGAAGCCCATCGCACTCTTTCTGCCTACGATATCCATGTAGTGACAGTAGAACAGATGATGCCGGAAATGAGTGGGTTACAATTCTGCGAAAGTATTTCTCATGAGTTCTCGAACTTGACCAATATTATTATAAGTAGATCAGAGGATACGAACTCTCTGGAACGTGCTTATAAAACGGGACTTATTTTTAGGTTTATTTCTGAACCTTTTACGAACGTGGACCTCCAAATGGCTATTGATAATGCCTTGCAAATTCACAAGGCCCATTTTGAGAATAAAAAACTGTCAGAAAGGATATCCTCATATGAAGAAGAGCAACAAGATATTCTCGATTTATTTAAGAAATACGTCCCCGGTGAAGTAGTATCACAGGCCTTAAAAACAAAAAAGGAAGATATAATGAAACCCGGAGAATCTCGGGTGGTTTCAGTACTATTTGCCGATATGAGGGACTTTACTAAAATGACCAGTGAGCTGCCTCCCTCAGAGGTCGTTCAATTTTTAAATGACTACTGGGATGTACTTTCCATCGCTATCAAAGAAAATAAGGGATCGATTAATAAATATATCGGAGATGGATTATTAGCCGTTTTTGGTGCTCCGGTATCTCACCTCAATAACCATAAAAATGCGGTTTCTGCTGCACTTGACATGGTTGGCCTGCTGGATCGCATCAACATAAAGTACAGTGAAAAATTGGGATCTGAAATAAGTATCGGTATTGGCATTAATAGCGGGGAGGTTATTGTTGGGAATGTTGGTACTGATGATTTTATGGAATATACCGTTATTGGAAATACGGTAAATACGGCTTCGCGCTTGGAAAAGATTAGCAAGAACAAGCCAAACTCAATAATTATAAGTGAACGGACCCATAATCTTGTTAAGGATTCTTTCCAAACATCAGAACTTAAAGAGACGACGCTTTCCGAGAAAACGGAAGTCATTAAATATTGCGAAGTATTTGGACCAAATCCCGGCAATGTTTTTCCTATGAACTCAAAAAGTAATATTCAGTAAAGCGATCCCCCCCCTCTCTTTATCAATTCTTGGAAAACACAAATGTAAATTTAGCCCCCTCACCTGCATTTTTAATATCTATTTCTGCATTAAGTTGGGCTGCGAAAGTATCAATAAGCAATGATCCTAAATTATCTTCGCTGCTAAGATCAAAACCATCGGGGAGCCCGGGTCCATTATCTGCTACACTTAGTCTGATATTTCCGTTCTCTTTAAAAAGCCCGACTTCTAATACTCCTTTTTTATCCTTTTTAAATGCATGTTTAAATGCATTTACTACAAGTTCATTTATTAAGAGTCCGCAGGGTATTACCCGGTCAATATCCAGCTCTATCTCATCCAGTTTAAACTTTAGGTCAACCGTATCATCATATTCTGTAAAGGTCCCGTGAATGGCTTCGACCAACTCTCTGATATAAGTATCCAAAGCAATATCCGAGAGTGATTTGGTCTGATACAACTTCTCGTGAATCAAAGCCATCGACCGAATCCGTGTTTGACTATCCTGAAGAACATTTTTTGCCTCATCACTATCGGTGCTATCCAACTGGAGCTCAATGAGTCCCGACACAATAGCCAAACTATTTTTTACACGATGATGAATCTCTTGTAGTAAGATCTCTTTCTCTTTAAGAGATTCCTGAATTTCACCGGTCTTACTATCTACCCGTTTACGAAGTACCAGAACCCAACCTACGACAATTGCTGTCACGAGTACCAATCCCCCAATAATCAAGAACATGTAATATTTGGGAAAGTCCGCATACTTCAAATCTTCAGGTGTTCGCAAGAGAAGCTGATAAGTTCGCTCTTCCGGGAATTTGGGATTATTCTCAGAGATAATGCCTTTGACCGATATTTTATCTCCTGTACTAAGGACGTCAAAATTGAATTGATCGAATAAATAATGAAAATTGGATACGTACACCATGATAGTCCCACTTGCTAACTCTCCTGATGATATCCTCAGATATTTTCCATTGAAGGTACTTCCTTTTTCAATAATACTCCCCTCCCCTTCGACCAACATGCCCAAATATTTTGATGGATTGGCCATAGCCTTGTTTAGAGATTTGGGAGCCGGCTCTTTTGAGTTATTGTTAACTACCCGATAGGAATCCACACTAACTTCTGACAGGCCATTATAGCGCTGAATTTTCCCTTTTACTACTAAGCTATCACCGGATTGAAAAGGATTATCAATCTCCATTGCAAAAATAGACATCCCTGCCGAGTCATTTTGAATAGATGCCTGCAAGTAATGCTCGTGGAAGAGTCCGGTACTAATATTGGCAATTCCAGTTATTGTTACTTCTTCCCCGAGATAATCGAGCTCATTATCAGCATTCGTATCCGTTCTTATTTTAGAGAATGACCAAAGAGAGTCTTTGGATACCTGCCCAAAACAGTATTCTATTGGAGATAAAAATAGAAACAAAAAGAATACCACGCATAAACCTCTGCCTGGAGGTGGATTTTGCCAACCTGATTTTTTCATAGCCGATTATTGATAGTAATATTTCCTAAAGCTGATAACAAGTTGTCCATTCTACAAAAGTTGGACATCTATTAAAAATAGAAACATCAATAATATTTTCACACCATCGGACTTTTTTCATCCTCCCTGCTGTTACATTTTTAACCCTAATCAACCACAAACATCTTGAAAGAAAATTTACACTGTCTTGTCACCGGAGTTACCGGCTATATCGGTGGACGTCTTGTACCTGAATTACTCAAAAAAGGATACCATGTTCGCGTACTCTCTCGTGATACTGATCGTCTGCAGGGACGCCCCTGGATTAACGACGTCGAAGTAGTGGAAGCCGATGTGCTCGAAGCTGAAACATTGCCAACAGCTTTAGAACACATTGATGTTGCCTATTACCTGATTCACAGCATGAGTGGCAAAGGCAGCTCGGAATTTCATAACCGGGATGTACAAGCTGCACGTAATTTTGGCAATATCGCCAGCCAGCAAAATGTGGATCGAATTATATACTTGGGTGGTCTCGGTGATCCCGATGACCAATTATCTGAACATTTGGCTTCGCGACAAAAGACAGGTTCTATTTTAAGAGAATCCGGAGTTTCAGTAACAGAATTTCGCGCTGCCGTTGTCGTAGGCTCAGGCAGTAAATCATTCGAAATGGTCCGTTATCTTACAGAACGGGTCCCTATTATGATTTGTCCGTCGTGGGTATACAGCAAAGTTCAACCTATTGCCATTCGCAATGTACTACAATATTTAGTTTCCACCATTGAAAATCCCGCCACCGAAGATGAGATTATCGAAATTGGCGGCAGCAGTGTTATAACCTATGCGGATATGATGAAAATTTACGCAGAGGTTAATGGGCTAAAACGCATTTTAATTCCGGTGCCGGTACTCTCCCCTACCCTCTCATCACACTGGGTACACTGGATGACTCCCATTCCCGCCTCACTGGCACGTCCACTTATTGAAGGCCTCAAAAACGATGTTGTAGTACAGGATGATAAGACCCAAAACCTCTTTCCTGAAATAAAACCTCTTTCATACAAACGTGCTGTTGAACTTGCCATAACTCGTATTGATACCGATGATGTAGAAACAACCTGGAATGACGCCCTTATCAGCAGCAAAGGGGATGAAGAACCTGTTATCCTGAAAACAAAGGAGGGACTTAACATCGAACGGCGAATTCGAACGGTTAATGCTTCTCCCCAACACGTTTTTGAAACTTTTGCAAGTTTGGGAGGTCAAAAGGGATGGCCGGCTTTTCAGTGGGCCTGGAAATTGCGCGGTATCATGGATCGGCTTGTTGGAGGGGTAGGTTTTCGCCGTGGACGCCGTCACCCCACCGAACTGCGCGTAGGAGATGCCCTCGACTTTTGGCGCGTTGAAGCTATAAAACCGGGCGAATTGCTGCGGCTACGTGCTGAAATGAAAGTCCCGGGTAGAGCATGGCTGGAGTTTCAAGCTAAAAAGGAAGATAAGACTACAACAAAATTAGTACAAACAGCTTACTTTGCCCCAAAGGGATTATTTGGTCTGCTCTATTGGTATGGTCTATATCCATTTCATTCGCTTATATTTTCTCGTATGATAGAAAAACTGGCTCAGCAAGCAGAAAACAATAAAAGATTATAGCCTCGTTACGTAACCTACATACTTATCATTTGAAAACTAATTAGCTCTTTGTAGCTTTTAGGCCATTCAAGTTAGCAACTATGCTTTACTACAAGACATTCTTCAAAAACGAAGATACCGACTGGGTCGTGTTTGTCCACGGTGCAGGTGGAAGCTCTTCGATCTGGTTTAAACAGCTGCGCGCCTATAAAAAAGAGTTTAACGTGCTGATGGTAGATCTCCGGGGACACGGCAAGTCAAAGGGAATGCTCCAAAAATATTATGAAGAAGAGTATTCTTTTAAGATGGCGAGCCAAGATATAATTAATGTACTGGACGAAATCGGGATCAAAAAAGCACATTTTGTGGGCGTTTCGCTGGGTACTATCATTATCAGAACGATTGGCGAAATGCAACCCGATCGTGTGCAATCACTGGTAATGAGCGGAGCTATTATGCGACTCAATATTCGCTCACGATTTTTAGTTTGGCTGGGACATCTATTTAAGAAAGTGGTGCCCTTTATATGGCTATATAAGCTTTTTGCATGGATTATTATGCCACGGCAACGACACTCCGAATCGCGAAATCTTTTTATTCGGGAAGCCAAGAAGCTCTATAAAAAAGAGTTCTTGAAATGGTTTAATATGACACATGAGGTGAATCCGCTACTAAAGTACTTCCGGGAAAAAGAACTGAAAATCCGTACGCTATATATTATGGGCAGCGAAGATCACTTGTTTTTGCCACCGGTAAAAAACGTAGTGAAGGAGCATACTAAATCCGTTTTAGAAGTAGTAGAAAAATGCGGACATGTGGTAAATGTGGAAAAGCCCGAGGTTTTTAACCGTATATCCATCAACTTCTTAAAATCTGACAACCTTGCTTCCAGTACTTTTTAATTATCCCGGAAAGTAATCCTATCAAAAAACTATTTGAGCAGATACTCTAATACCGCGTCCCAATCGGGAAACGGATCTTTACCAAAATGGATATGTTCGCCCGCGAAATCTCCGGCTCCGTTAGCCTTCCGATCATCAATAAGGTAATCGCCCCTGTTCAAATGTTTATTATGGCTCAAAATAAGACGCTTATGTGCTTTCTGGGGCAGATGCTTTTTTACCCAAAGTAATTTATCAATCCAGGCAGAGGGATTTCGCCACGGTGCTGTTGACAGAATATAGACATCGTACTGCTCACTCAGTTTATGAAAGGCCTCGATGGCCCCGTCGATGGGCGGCAGATCCCGAAAAAAGCCCGGTACTTCGTCAAGATCATCTTTGTATTCCTCGTAGGTTTCTTCTGAAAGCTGACCGATACCGTGCTCGAAATCCACCAACACACTGTCCATATCTACGTAAACAATTTCCATACGTAATTCCTCTTTAATTCAATCATCGTTTTAGATGCTGAAAACAAAGCCTGACCCGATACATCGGGGTTCAGCATGACATATACTTTTATGAGGGTACCAATATGACCTTGCCAATATTTTTTCGCTCCTCTATGTATTGATGTGCCTTTGAAATATTGCTGAAACTAAACGTTGTATCTACATGGGGATTGATCCAACCGTCTTCTACTCCTTGTAGTATTTCTTGTATCCAAACTTTTGCTTTCTCAGGCTCGTGCCACAAGTGTCCTAAATTTACGCCAAAGACTCCGCGATTTTTATTAAGCAGCGACAGCGGATGAAAAAATGGCATTTGCACAACGGTTTTAAGCATACCCCACATTGCTCCAATGCCACTGCTTGTGCCTTCGCTGGCAGATGAAATCCCGAACATCCCTAAACGCCCTGTTGCCCGCAGGGCCTCGTAACTTCGTTTCCATTCTTTTCCTCCCAATGGATCGATAATAAGTTCGACTCCTTTTTCATCAGTTAGATCCATCAGCTCTTCGTACCAATTCTTGTTGCGATAATCGATGGCATAATCTAATCCGCGATCAGCTAAAAATTGATGTTTACGCTTGCTTGCAGTGCCATAGATTGTTGCTCCAATATGTTTGGCAATATCCAGCGCAGCAATACCAACGCCACCGCCTACATTATGGATAAGAATGGATTCGTAGGACTGTAGCGATCCCATAACCTCGATTAAAATGTGAGCAGTTAAATAATTAACCGGCAAAACAGCCGCTTCTTCAAAAGATAATCGTTCCGGTTTTTCAAATAATTGCGATTCGCGAATAGCAACTTGCTCGGCCTGACCTTTAAAACGCGTTGCAGCAATCACTTCTTTATCCAGCCATTGATTATCAACCTGATCCCCAACAGAATCTACCACTCCCGAGACTTCATATCCCATTACACAAGGTTTCGACGGACCGTCAGGATACTGCCCTTTTCGTGCCAAAATATCCGCAAAATTTAACCCCGACGCTTTTACATTAATAATAACTTCATTTGGTTCGGGCTCAAGATCAGGGACTTCCTGAACTTTCAGTACTTCGTATCCGCCATTCGATGTGTTTACAATTTGTCTCATAAATATTCGGTTCTTATCCGGCTGTTCTCTTTGAGGTTTTTCTGTACAAATCTTATTGCTCATTTACTGCCAACTATCAGAAACAATATTGCTCATGAATACTCACTTCAGTTTTGTATCTTTGGCTCGCCTTATTATAACGATATAATTTTTAGAATTCTGAACTTTACGAATGGCTGCATCTTCCCCATTTGAACAAAATTCTCGTCTCAAAAACATTTTACTCATTTCGGGCATCGTGCTTATAGCCCTAAACTTACGCCCGGCCCTGGCGGGTGTTGGACCATTAATTAGCACCATCCGAGAAGCTACCGGACTTTCCAATGCCATGCTGGGACTGCTCACCACTCTTCCCCTGCTCGCATTCGGGGTGCTCTCAACATTAACCCCCCTGTTTACAAAACGTATGGGTATCGAAGGTACCCTTGCCTTAGCAATGGCCTTACTTTCCGGAGGTATCTTGCTTCGGGTTGTCCCTGCTAACTGGGCCCTTTTTGCAGGAACTCTATTATTAGGCATTGCAATTGCTTTTGGAAATGTACTTCTGCCCAGCCTTGTAAAACGCGACTTTCCCAACCATACCGGGATTATGACGAGTGTCTATTCCAGCATGCTGGGACTTGGAGCTACTGCAGCAGCCGGGGTCAGCGTACCATTAGCTCACGATTTAGGCTGGGGCTGGCGGTGGTCACTCGGATCCTGGGCAGCACTTTCTATCCTTGCTTTTATTATTTGGCTTCCCCAGCTAAAAGATCTGACGGTTCCCAAACAGGAACGTAACTTTTTGACCTCCATGAAAGAGCTGGGAGGTTCTCTTGTAGCCTGGCAAGTAGCATTATTTATGGGACTGCAATCTCTCGCATTTTATGTAATCTTAGCCTGGCTTCCGGAAATTCTCCAGGATCGTGGCCTTTCCCCCGGCAACGCCGGATGGATGCTTTCTCTCTCACAGGCGATGGGAGTCGTGGGAACGATATTTATTCCCGTCTGGGCCGAAAAAATTAACGATCAGCGAAAAATAGTTTGGGCTCTCATGATTGCTGAGGCTATAAGCCTAATAGGATTAATGTTCCCCGATCCGTTTTTAGTTGCCCTCTGGGCATCAATAATTGGATTAACACTTGGTGGCAGCTTTGGGTTGGCACTCTTGTTTATTGTGCTTCGATCAACCGATAGCGAAACAGCTACTGAATTATCAGGAATGTCACAATCCATAGGTTATTTACTTGCCGCCATCGGACCCACCCTCTTCGGAGCTATGCACGACTTCACCGGCGCGTGGTTTATCCCGCTACTGTTTCTATTAATTATTGTCGGCGCTAAACTTATTTTCGGATTGGGTGCCGCTCGTCCGCAGGAAGTAAAATAACATCCATAAAAAAAGTGGATACCCATCACTGGATATCCACTATAATATTTTTTGCAAAGTAAGTGCGGTTGCTACGCTACCTTAACGTGCACCTTTTTGCCTTTCACTCTGTTTTTATTCATCCCGTTGAGCACCTGGTTCACATATTGACCAGGAACATCAACAAAAGAGTGTTTAGGAAAAATATCAATATTACCGATTACTTTTCCGGGGATACCCGATTCACCAGCTATCGCCCCAACTAAATCACCGGGATATACATTGTTCTTTTTACCCACATTAAAGTGAACTTTGATCATTGCCGAATCGTCATACTGACCGACCTGAGTACTATCATCAGCAGATTCTTCTACTGCTGTGTTCATTTTAAGCAGAGCAGCTGCAATTTCGATAGTCGTAAACCGATCATCCGTAAATCCTTCAAGCTGTTCGATGTAGGGACGCAGATCACCCTTCTCAAGAACTTCAACAACCTCTTCCATTTGTCCAGCCAGCTTTGATATCCGAACATCGGCTGTAGAAGGCATTTCAAGTGGGTTCAGCTGATTTTTGATCTGCTTCTCAATGGCGTGCAGATCTTTTCTCTTACTACGTGTTGTAAACGTAATAGCCATTCCTGATCGCCCGGCACGTCCGGTTCTACCAATACGGTGCACATAATACTCCGGATCTTGTGGGATATCATAATTGAATACGACTTCGATATCCTCAATATCTAATCCGCGAGCAGCTACGTCCGTACCAACCAAAATATCGATCGCACCGGACCGGAATTTTGCCATCACACGATCACGCTGATTCTGATTTAAATCTCCGTTAATAAAATCCGAAGAATATCCTCGCGACTTAAGCTCTCGCGTTACCTGTTCAGTTTTGCGCTTGGTATTACAAAAGACAAGCGCCAGCTTGAAATTATTGATATCCATAAATCGACAGATCGCTTCGGTGCGTACAGAATCTCGCACTTCAACTACATACTGCTCAATATTAGGAGCTGTAACTTTTTTGCGTTCAATCCTAATGGTCTGGGGATTATTCATATAGCGATTCATGATCTTACGAATCCCTTTCGACATCGTCGCAGAAAACATAATTGTCTGTACCGGCTGGTCAGAATAAGATAGAATCTGTTCCATATCATCCCGAAAACCCATGTTGAGCATTTCGTCAGCTTCGTCAAAAACTACGCGCTTTAAGTCATTTAGCTTCATCGTTCCGCGGCGCAAGTGATCAATTGTTCGTCCCGGCGTACCCACTACAATATGAGCACCTCGCTTAAGTGCTTTTATCTGTCGCGATATAGACTGTCCTCCATAAATAGGAATAACATTCAATCCATCAAGGTGTTTTCCTATCTTGATAAGTTCTCCCGTTACCTGAATAGCCAGTTCACGAGTGGGACACATAATAATGGTCTGGACATTTGCAATATCAAGATCAGTTTTCTGTACTACCGGAATACCAAATGCGGCTGTTTTTCCCGTTCCTGTTTGAGCCTGACCAACAACATCCTTCTCTTCCAAAAGCGGTGGAATACATTGTACTTGTACGGGCGTCGGTTTCTCAAATCCCATCTGCTCAATTCCCTTGAGAATAGGATCAGCAATATTAAGTTCGTTAAAATCTAAATCTGTCATAAATAAAATTAATTGAGTATTAGTGAATACCTGACGCCACAAAAACATACTTATAGTACCGGTCTTTTAAACCGCTATCCAAAAACCGTATATATTAGAGGCGCCGACAGACCAAAGAAAGGATTGTAAGAACCTGTTTAACGAGTAGGTGGGATTTTAAGTAACACCAGCTGGCGGAAAGATACGCAATAATATGCAGAACAGCACTATTAATTATTCTTAGTTGGGTCCGGCACAAAATACTAACATACTGATCTTTAATTTTCTATGAGAATGACCAGTAGCACCTTTAAATATGCCTTCATTAACTGTGAAAATAATATAGAAAGTAAATTAAAATTCACTAATTGTTTTTTACACATGATAGATGTTCCGTAATTATTACTAATTATTAATTTAATATTCATTTATGGGACAACAACAACTGCTTTTAGTCATATTAGTAACTATTCTCGTGGGCGTAGCAGCCGTCGTTGCTATTGATACGATGCAGGAAGCCAGAGACAACTCGAATGAATCGGCAGTTCGTCAAGATATACTGATGGTAATCAATGATGCCCAGATCTATTATAAGAAGCCGGACATGTTGGGCGGTGGCGGCAGTTCATTTGATGGTATCTCTGAGAAAAATATTCTGTCCATCGATCCTGAAAACGAAAATGGCAGTTACGAAGTTTCCGGATCGGGAAATACCCTAACCGTTACGGGAACAGGCACCAACGAAGATGTTGAAGTTACCGCAACAGCTACTATGACTTCTGATGGGATGGAAGTCTCATGGTCTACCCCATAGATCGTGATTGGATTGCAAATCTATATTCTTAAGAATACGCTCGTAACATAAAAAAGATCACCACTCCTGTTACCGAAACATACAGCCACACCGGCAACGTAACTTTAGACACTTTTCGATGTAATTTCAACTTCCCGGAAAAAGCCAGGTAAAAACTGGTAAGTATCATTGGCATTACAATTGCCGATAAAATGATATGAGATATGAGAATAAAAAAGTATATCGGACGGATAAATCCTTCTCCCGTAAAAGGCGTGCTGCCATGATAGTTATGATAGATCACATAACTAATCAGAAAAAAGGTTGAGGTGACAAAGGCAGTGAGATTAAATCTCATATGCTTGCTAAAATCACGCTGTCGTATTGCTCGATATCCAAATATCAACAATACAGCACTCGCACTATTTAATAAAGCATTCAGTGCAGGTAAACTCGTAACCAGATTTGAACTGTAGTCGCTCCCTCCTTTGTAGTAAATCAACCAGATTAAAAAACCAAATGCTACACTACTTATTAATAATATTACGCCAAGGGCTTTGGCGAGACTAATATTTTTTAAGAGATCAATAGTAACCGGTTTCTCAGAATTCATAAACTAGCTGGTATTAACGCACACAATTTTAAGTAGACTGAAGATACATAATATTCATTTTTTCTACAGGTTCATTTCCGGTTTGAATACCTGCCAAGATTACAGATACAATTTACGGGATTTCCTGAATTCAATTAGACATTTTTAAAAAATAGATTATATTTTAACGCTCTTAATTTTCGGGATGAAAGAGTGACCCTATTCTATTTAGATTCGATTTAAATATGATAAAGCTCATTTTTATGGGTTCTAAAAGAGTTGGATTTTCCATACTTTCATGCCGAAAACTTTTAGAGGACAATTGCTTAAAGTAACGACAAAAATTACTTAACCCATGGCTCAGATTTTTCCCCGATGGGCAAATGAAGTACCCCAACGTATTTTGCTCGGGCTCATAATTTTCGCGACAGCAACAGTAGCAGGAGTTTGGTATTACTTTTCTCCAGAATATACCGATGTAGGCTATGCCCCCGAGCAGCCTATCGAATACAGCCATAAACTGCATGCCGGTAAACTCGATATTGATTGTCAATATTGCCACACAAACGTTTTTGACTCAAAGCATGCGAATGTGCCGGCTACGCAAACCTGCATGAATTGCCACAACCAGATTGATGGACAAAATAAACCCAAAGAAGTACAAAAAATTCGTGACAGCTGGGAGTCTGATGAGTCTATTGAATGGGTGCGCGTCCATAACCTTCCGGACTATGCTTACTTTAATCACGCAGCGCACGTCAACGTAGGAGTAGGTTGTGAAAGCTGCCATGGCCGGGTAGATCGGATGGAGGTTGTTCGACAAGTTGAACCCTTAAGTATGAGCTGGTGTCTTGACTGTCACCGAAATCCGGAGCAAAATGTTCGTCCGGTTGAAGAAGTCACTACAATGGGATATAAACCGGAAAAAGATCAGATTGAAATGGGACGTGAGCTTGTAGCAAAACACAATATTGCTCCCCCTACCTATTGTCAAAGTTGCCATTATTAATAAGAAGGAATATTTAACCGAACGAATCTGAATTAACGCAACCGTAACGGAATGAGCGAAGAAGTAAAAAATCCCAATTACTGGAAAAGCCTTGGCGAACTTGCTCGCAATGAAGAGTATGAGAAGTACGTTGAGCGCGAATTTCCCGAAAACGCCACTGAACTTAACGACAAAGTATCACGACGCAGCTTTTTGCGTGTGATGGGAGCATCCATTGCGCTTGCGGGATTTGCCGCCTGTCGGCGACCGGTGCAAAAAATTGTACCCTTTAGCAAGCAACCTGAAGATCTGGTGGAAGGCGTACCCCAGTATTATGCTTCTGCATCACCATTCCAGGATGCAGTGACTGGTATTGTCGTCGAAAACAATTCAGGGCGACCCACTAAAATTGAAGGAAATGAGATGCATCCCGCAAGTAGTGGGAATACCAGCATCTTTGGTCAGGCAGAAATATTGAACATGTATGATCCTGACCGATCGCGCTACGTCCGTAAAAACGGAGAGCGTTCTTCGGTTAGTGCCTTTGCAAAATTTTGCAGCGATCATTTTTCAAATACTGATCAAAATATCGCTTTTGTCTCTGAGGCAAACTCCTCTCCTACTTATAATAGGTTGAAGGATCAGGCGATGGATCAATTCTCCAATGCTCAATGGATTACGTACGAGCCATTTGGGGAGGACAATGCTCTTGAAGGCACAAATATTGCTTTCGGGGAGCGATTGCGAACATATAATAAGTATGACGAGGCCGATGTCATCGTAAGTTTTGACGATGATTTCCTAAATCCGGCCGCAGACAAAAACAGCGTTGAAAATACCAAGCGTTTTACCGACAGACGTCGCGTAATGTCTGAAGATGACGACATGTCCCGGTTTTATGCTGTTGAAAGCACATTTAGTATTACCGGTTCCAACGCTGACAATCGCCTGCGCATTAAGTCAGGTGAAATTGAACTCTTTATATATGCACTGGCTGCTGAACTTTCTAATTCTGTAAGTGGATTATCTGCATTCAGTGGTTACAGCAACAAATTTTCTGATCACGAATGGGTCTCTGTTCTCACTGAAGAACTACTTGATAACAGAGGAGATTCTATTCTAACTGTTGGACGCGATCACAAACCAGAGCTTCACGCAACCGTTGCAGCGATAAACGTTGCGCTTGGCAACGATGGACAAGCTGTTGATTATCTTGAAGTTCCACATGCTGATAATCAAAACAACCGTGAAGCTTTTGCCGGTTTAGCTGAAGATCTTAACAATGATAATGTAGATACGGTGGTACTTGTAGGAGCAAATCCTGCATTCACGGCACCGGCTGATTTGAATTTTGAAGAAGCTCTTTCCAATGCCAGACAGGTTATTCATCTCTCCAACTATTATGATGAAACTTCAAAACTGGCCAACTGGCATTTAAACCGGGCTCATTTTCTTGAAGCATGGGGCGACGGTTACTCCTATTCCGGAACACGTTCTATTATCCAGCCACAAATCGAACCATTATATTCCGGAATCAGTGAAATTGAATTTTTGAATATCATCCTGAATGGAGAACAAACAAAAGGTTATGATATAGTTCAGGATACGTGGCAAGATTATTACACGAATGATTTTACGAGTCAGTGGAATAAAGCACTGCACGATGGATTAGCAGGTGAAGAAACATTTTCTGTTGCTTCAGTCAGTATTTCAAGTGCATTTAATTCACAAGCCAGCGACTTCATTAGTAATGCAGACCCTTCTGAGGGTATGGAGCTGGTTATCCGACCTGACTCAACCGTTTTTGACGGACGCTTTGCGAACAACGGTTGGCTGCAAGAGCAACCTAAGCCCATGACGAAGATCACTTGGGATAATGTTGCTCTGATGAGCAAGAAGACAGCCGACGAGCTGGGTGTTAAAGAAGCCGGGCTTGGAAAAGCAGAAGTTGAAGTTATTTCTATCACTGTTGATGGCACTACTCTTGAGATACCGGCCTGGGTTCAACCCGGACATGCCGATGACAGTATCACGATAACGGTAGGATATGGCCGAGAAGGCGTTGGACGTGTTGCTAATAAAACAGGTGTTGACACCTATCCACTTCGCACAACAGATAATATGCATTTTGCCAGTAATGTCTCAGTTGAAAAGACAGGCAAAACATATGAGATCGCCTCTACACAGGATCATAATACTATGGAAGGGCGATCGCTACTGCGACATGCTACCCTTCAAGAGTATCGTGAGAATCCCAACTTCTCGACATATGAATCTGCTTATGACGCGGAGATGCCGGGGGTTGCGTATGCTGAAGAGCATGGCGAGGATGATCCGCTTTCAATTTTTAATCCTATTGATGAACAAGAATACCCTGAAGACGAACCACAATGGGGTATGTCTATTGACCTGAACACCTGTACCGGATGTGGGGTCTGTACGATTGCATGTACGGCTGAAAATAATATCCCGGTAGTAGGTAAGCGCGAGGTAAGTCGAGGGCGTGAGATGCACTGGATCAGAAATGATCGCTATTTTGATGGTGATGTCAACGATCCCAAAGCCCTACACCAGCCTGTGCCCTGTATGCACTGTGAGCTGGCCCCTTGCGAACAGGTTTGCCCGGTAGCGGCAACCACCCACAGCGATGACGGTATGAACCAGATGACCTACAACCGCTGTATTGGAACCCGTTATTGTGCGAATAACTGTCCTTACAAGGTTCGTCGCTTTAACTTTTTCAATTATACTAAAGAATTTTTAACAGGTGGAGATGACCCGGAAATCGTCCAAATGGCGATGAATCCGGAAGTAACCGTGCGATTCCGCGGTGTGATGGAGAAATGCACCTATTGTGTACAGCGTGTAAACCGCGCCAAGATCAATCGCAGCATAGACACAAACGGTGAAACCAAGAAACCTAAAGATGGAGCTGTAGAGACGGCTTGTCAGCAAGCTTGTCCCGCAGATGCTATCTACTTTGGAGATCTCACCGATCCCGAAAGTGAAGTAGTGAAAACGAAGAAGAACAATCGTAACTACTTACTGCTTGAAGAACTTAATACGCGACCCAGAACGTCGTATCTTGCTAAAGTTCGTAATCCCAATCCCAAATTGGCTTAATTTTCAACATACTTTACGATGAGCACAGATTATCAATACGTACCAGAGCCAGCACTCGTAAAAGGAGATCATTCCTTTGGGAGTATAACTGACCTTATTGCCAAAACTCCCTTATCTCCTACTCCTAAATTATGGTATTTAGCGTTTGGCCTGGCCAACATACTTCTTATCACACTATTAGGAGCTATAGGATACCTCATTTGGGATGGTATCGGTATTTGGGGACTTAACAACCCGGCCGGATGGGGTTGGGCTATTATCAACTTTGTTTGGTGGGTTGGTATTGGTCACGCTGGAACACTTATTTCTGCTATCCTTTTCCTCTTTAGGCAGGGATGGCGAACAGCTATTAACCGTTTTGCGGAGGCAATGACTATTTTTGCCGTAATGTGTGCAGGTATCTTCCCTGCTATACACGTGGGACGTATCTGGGTTATCTACTGGGTATTCCCTATCCCCAACCAGATGGCAGCTTGGCCGAATTTTTCAAGTCCACTGCTTTGGGATGTTTTTGCCGTAAGTACATACTTTACCGTTTCACTACTTTTCTGGTATGTTGGATTAATCCCGGATTTTGCTACTCTACGCGATAAAACAAAAAGCAAGGTTGCCAAAATTACGTATGGCATTGCTTCTCTCGGCTGGACAGGCAGTTTCCGAAATTGGTGGAACTACGAAAAGGCCTATATGATTCTGGCCGGTCTTGCGACTCCCTTGGTACTGTCGGTACACACCATTGTATCTTTTGACTTTGCCGTTTCTGTTATTCCGGGCTGGCACAGTACTATTTTCCCGCCCTACTTTGTTGCCGGTGCTATTTATTCCGGTTTTGCCATGGTATTGACACTGATGTTGATCGCTCGAAAAATTTACGGTCTTGAAGACATTATGAACATCGATATCATGGAAAAGATGAATCTTGTAATGATGATAACAGGTAACCTGGTTGCTTTTGCTTACCTGATGGAAGGTTTTATCGCCTGGTACAGTGGTTATATTTATGAACAAGGAATTTTCTGGCTCTACGTTGTTGGGCCTTATGCCTGGGGCTTCTGGATCCTCATGTTCTGTAATGTGGTAACCCCACAATTCTTATGGTTCAAGAAAATACGACGTAACGTAGCTATCACTTTTGTTATTTCGATTATTGTGAACATCGGAATGTGGTTCGAACGCTTTATGATTTCCGTTGCTTCACTCTCAACAGACTTTATGCCCTCTGCGTGGGATTATTATTCTCCCACCTTCTGGGATATCATCACCTATATCGGAACATTCGGACTATTCTTCACTTTCTTCCTGCTCTTCCTGCGCTTTATGCCAATGGTTGCCATTGCAGAAGTTAAAGGTGTTATGCCGCAGGCAGATCCGCACAACTATGATGAAGAAACCAACGAATTTGATATAGAGAAAACCAAACCTGTTGTTGTTCAACAAGAGCAAACTGTTTAGTAACTGATATTTATGGACGCAGAAAACAAACAAATTTACGGTGTGTTAGCCGAGTTCAGGAATCCAAAAGAACTCGTTGATGCCGCTTCTTCAGTTAAAAAATCCGGATACCAGGATTTCGATACCTACGCTCCCTTTCCCATTCACGGGATGGAAAAAGCTATGGGGTTAAAGAAATCTCCGCTCGGCTGGATTGTGTTGGGTGGAGCCCTAACTGGTATGATAGGTGCATTAGCATTAATGATATGGGTAATGGGTTATGAGTACCCGATGAATATTAGTGGTAAGCCATTCATCAACTTTCCAGTTTATATACCTATAACATTTGAGTTAACCGTACTTCTGGCAGCTTTTGCCACTACATTTGGCATGCTTGCGCTCAATAAATTACCACGCTTACATAATCCTTTGTTTAACGTAGAGCGCTTCTCAAAAGCCTCGGACGATGGCTTTTTTGTTCACATTGAAGCTTCTGATGATCTCTTTGCTGAAGAAAAAGTTAAAAAGCTGTTCCAGGATAACGGAGCAACACACATTGAAACCGTATACGATTCGGAATAATTGACCACAAAAATCTTTAGATCGCATAACGATCCGATGAAAGTTTCCAAGTACTTATTATTAGCTGTTTTAGTCCTCCCATTGGCTTTAGCTGGATGCAGAGGCGGGAAGTTTCAATCTCAGCCTGTCCATCCTAACATGAATATGGATCAACAAAAACGTTTTGAGGCACAAGAAAAAAATGAGTTCTTTTCCGACAACCGTGCCATGCGTAAACCGGTAGAGGGAACTATTGCCCGTGACAATCTTAAAGAAGATAAAGCCTTGTACCAGGGTATTAACGAGGACAGCAGCTTTGTAGATCAAATCCCTGTTGATGTTACGAAATCATTCATTTACCGAGGCAAAGATCAATACGAAGTATTTTGTACACCCTGCCACGGGATAGCCGGTGATGGAAACGGCATCATTATGGCAAATAACTATGGATATGTGCCTGCTCCAAGTTTTCATCTTGAGCGTTTGAGAAACCAGAGTGATGGATATCTTTATTCTGCTATTGCCAATGGCATCAGAAATATGCCATCCTATGCCACACAAATTCCTGTTAAAGACCGATGGGCTATTGTAGCCTATGTACGAGCACTACAGAAAAGTCAAAATGTTTCTGAAGACGAAATTCAAGAATATGATGTAGATCTTGCTGCTCTTGAAGAAGACTATCAGGAAAAATTAGCTGCGCAACAAGCCAAAGAAGAAGCCCAGGCAGGCGGCGACGGTGGAGAAGTTTCTGTTGAACGAGGTAAAACAATTGCACAAAATAATGGTTGCATGACTTGCCACTCAACCGATGGTAGCAAATTGGTTGGTCCTACATGGCAAAATTTATATGGATCCGAACGAACATTTGATGATGGATCAACGGCAACCGCAAATGAAGAGTATTTGAAAGAATCTATTGTAGAACCATCTGCTAAAGTCGTAGAAGGATATCCTCCTTCTATGGTTTCATATGACTTTCTGAGTGATAGCGAAATCAATTCACTTGTTGAGTATATAAAATCACTGAGTGAAAACGCTGAATAACATTTTAAAACGTATTTAACGTATATAAACGATTGGTTTAACCTATGAGCAAGCCTAAAATAACTGATACGCTGGATTTTCCTTCTGATTTGAATATAACCAAGTCATTATTTGGTGTGGGGACTGTTGGCCTACTGGCTACCGGTGTTGGATATTTTCTGGATCATGATCAGTTTTTCTTCTCCTATCTTGTAAGTTTTTCCTTCTTCTCAAGTATTGCCCTGGGAAGTTTGTTTTTTGTAATGGTTCAACATTTAACCCGATCGGAATGGAGTGCTGTGCTGAGAAGAATTCCTGAAACTTTCTCATCTTATTTTTGGATCTGGGGACTATTTATTATTCCCCTCTTGTTTGGAATGCACTCTCTTTATCACTGGACCCACGCTGATGCTGTTGCTGCTGATCCGGTTCTACAAGGTAAAGAACCTTATTTGAATACCACATTCTTTATCATCCGCCAAGTTATCTACTTTGCACTCTGGAGCTTCCTCGGATATCGACTCTATTCTAAATCGGTTGAAATGGATGAAACCGGCGACTGGGGACTACAAACGCTACTGCGAAGAACCAGCGGACCGGGATTATTTTTCTTTGCTATTACCCTTGCATTTGCTTCTTTCGATTGGATAATGTCGCTTGATCCACACTGGTATTCCACCATTTTTGGCGTTTATTATTTTGCAATGAGTTTCCAGGGATTATTTGCCGTCCTTATTCTTGTCATATTTTTCTTGTGGAATAATAACTTACTTACAAATACCATCCAGAAAAGCCATATATATGACTTGGGCGTGCAGATGTTTGGCTTTACTGTTTTTTACGCCTACATCGCTTTTAGTCAATTCTTGTTGATTTACTATGCTAACATCCCCGAAGAAACCGTTTGGTATTTAGAGCGGCTTAGCGGCGGATATGAATATCTTGCATGGTTCTACCTGTTTGGGCGTTTTGTAATTCCATTTGTAATTTTACTCCCGAAGGGACCAAAATCCAAACCAAAAGTTGTAGGTAGTGTTGCCGTCTTGATTTTAGTATCACATCTGGTTGAACTTTACTGGCTTGTTATGCCGGTACTTAATCACCATGGATTCCATCTTAACTGGATGACTATTACAAGCTTTATTGGTCTCGGAGGTATCTTTTTAGGATTGTTTTTCTATAAGTTTAAGCAAAATAAAATGGTGCCTATTAACGATCCAAAATTAGGAGATTCACTAAATAAACATTAATCCTATAGCTAACAATTAACGCAGTAGAACTGTTACTGCCAACAAAGCTTTTATTTTCATGGCTAACGAGAAGCAAAATTATTCTGCCGAGTTTAAAAAAGAAGTTGCACAAAAGGCATTAGATCAGTCCAAGAAGAACCTGGACCGGCTATCAGAAAAGTATGATGTACCTGTTTCGGTTATCCTAATGTGGGCAACCGAGCTGGAAAAAGGTGGAGAAGATGTTTTTGAGACTAAAGAAAGCGAAGATACATCATCCCCTGAGGAACCGGCAGAAAATGTTGATGTTGACATTTCCGACAAGCAGTTCGCTGACTCTGTTGAGCACGGAGTGATGCAAGATAAGCTGAATTATAAACGCCTTATATTTTGGAGCGTTTTTGGAACAATTTTAGTTGTAATATTTGTACGTGGTCTTTATGAAATGTATCAATACAACACGGAAGTAACACAAGACCGCGTATCATCTGAAAGTGAATACTATCAGGCTAATCAGATGAAAAAAGAAGCACGACAGCAACTCGATAGTTTTGGTGTTGTTGATCTCGAAAATGGCACTTACAGAATACCTATCGACAGCGCAATTAATGAAATCGCTGCAGATGAAGAATAGATAACCGTTTATGAAACACTTAGGGCTTGTAATAACTGTAATAAGCCTGTTTTTACTACCCTACGCTTCCAAGGCTCAATTGAATAAACAAAAGCCAAAGCAACTGGAAGATGTAGGTGTTGAAGAGCGATTAGGCGAGCAGGTTCCGCTCGATTTAACATTCGCCAATGCTAAAGGCGATTCTATAAAGCTTAAAGATTTATTTACTGACGGCAAACCGGTGTTGTTAAATCCGGTTTATTATGAGTGTCCGCAGCTGTGCTCGATGATAAAAGAGGCCATTTTTAAAGGTGTTAAAGATTTAAAGTGGTCACCGGGCAAAGAATACAATATTGTTACTTTCAGTTTTGATCCCAGCGAAACAACAGCTCTGGCTGCTGAAAACAGAGAACGATTTTTGAATAAGCTGGGAAGAAAAAGTGCTGGAAAAGGATGGCACTTTTTAACCGGAACCAAAGAAAATATTGATAAGCTCACTGAAGCTGTTGGGTTTAATAAGAGGCGCTTGCAAGATGGACAGTATGCACACGGCGCTGCTATTATGTTTCTCAGTCCCGATGGCGTGATAACACGTTATCTATACGGGCTTAAGTTTGACGAGTTTAATTTGCGGAATGCGTTATACGATGCAGCTGATGGTAACATCGGAAGTGCTGCAGAACAAGTGTTACTGTATTGTTATCAATACGATGCGGATTCCAACACATATGTACCGGTAGCCTGGAAAATCATGCAGGTTGGCGGCTTTGCTACCATGTTAATTCTGGGTATATTCCTCGGTTTTATGTGGTTGCGGCATCGATATTCTAATAATGAAAAGCAAATAAAAGAAACGAATGGACGCGATTAGAGATTTCTTGTTACCCCCGGCAAAATCTACGCTGGCCGAACAACACGATACCCTTTTCTGGTTCGTACACGGCAGCAGCCTTATTCTGACTATTGGACTCATTGCAGTCTTAATTTATTTCGTCTACAAATATCGTCGCAAGTCTGAAGACGAGGTAACTCCTCTCATCACTCATAACAGTGCTTTGGAAGTTACTTGGTCGGTCATCCCCTTAGTATTAGTTCTTATCGTTTTTGGATGGGGATATCAAGTATTCATGAATCAAACAGTAGTACCTGATGACGCCTATGAAGTTAATGTGACTGCACAAAAATGGATCTGGCAGTTTCAGTATGAAAATGGTGCTCGATCAACGGGCGAACTTCATATACCGGCCGATCGTCCCATCAAGCTAATTATGCAATCGAATGATGTCATCCACTCCTTTTTTGTACCAGACTATCGCCTGAAACAGGATGTGGTTCCCGGCAGATATACCGAGATGTGGTTTAATGCCCCCGAACCCGGCGAATCTATTATTTTTTGTACAGAGTACTGTGGTGACGGTCACTCCGATATGCTTGGTAACGTCATCGTTCACGAGCAGGAAGAATTTGAAGACTGGTTGGCTGAAAATTCCGGAGGAGGATCGCAACCAGAAGATCTTGCACCCGAAGAGTGGGGCGAACAACTGGCTCAAGAATACGCTTGCACTACTTGTCACTCTACAGATGGCAGCCAAATGACCGGCCCAACCTGGCAAGGAAAATTTGGCAGTGAGCAAACTCTTGAAGACGGCTCCACGGTGACCGTAGATGAAAATTACATCCGTGAATCTATACTGGAGCCAAGTTCAAAAATCGTTGAAGGATATCCGGATGTTATGAATACCTACCAGGGGCAGCTTAACGACGACCAGATTAATGCGATTATCGAATACATCAAAACATTGAAGTAATATGGATACAGCAGAATCAAGCTCTACATCTAAAAAAATACAGGTTCACCGGTATAAACCCGATGATAATCCTGATAAGCACTTTCTAAATGAAGAAACAGGACTGTGGTCTTGGTTAACAACGGTCGATCATAAGAAGATCGGCATCATGTTCCTTAGTGCTGTTACCTTTTTCTTCTTCATTGGTGGTATAATGGCATTGTTAGTCCGTACTGAACTCTGGACACCAGCTAAAACCTTTATTGAAGCCAATACTTACAATCAGATTTTTACGCTGCACGGTGCAATAATGGTTTTCCTTTTTCTGGTTCCTGCTGTACCGGCAGCCCTTGGTAATTTTATCTTGCCGCTACAACTGGGCGCCAAAGATGTAGCTTTTCCCAGGCTTAACTTATTAAGTTTTTATCTCTATTTGACTGGAGCTTTTGTTGCTGTCTTTGCAATCCTAAATGGTGGTATTGATACCGGATGGACGTTCTACACCCCCTACTCTTCTACAACAGGCGGTGCAGTTACGACCATGGTTTTCGGTGTTTTTATAATCGGATTTTCATCTATTCTAACAGGTGTAAACTTTATTACTACCATCCACAAAATGCGCGCTCCCGGCCTCACCTGGGATAAACTGTCGCTATTCAGCTGGAGTCTATATGCTACGAGCATTATCCAGATTTTAGCAACCCCAGTGCTTGCTATCACACTTGCACTTCTTGGTATGGAACGCATTTTGGGAATTGGGATTTTTGATCCGGCGATGGGCGGCGACCCTGTTCTGTTTCAACACTTTTTCTGGTTCTACAGCCATCCGGCGGTATACATTATGATTGTTCCCGGCTTTGGTGTTGTTTCGGAAGTTATCACTACCTTCAGCCGCAAACACATCTTTGGATATTGGGCTATAGCGCTTTCATCATTGGCAATTGCCTTTATTAGTTTCCTTGTGTGGGGACATCACATGTTCGTTTCCGGGCAGGCGTCATTAGCCTCTATGGTCTTTTCATTCCTGACCTTTCTGGTTGGTATTCCCACAGGCATTAAAATGTTTAACTGGACAGCAACCCTATACAAAGGTTCGATCGATCTAAAATCACCGCTACTTTACATTTTTGGATTTTTCTTCCTCTTCTTAGTAGGCGGTTTGACAGGTATTGTACTTGCTTCTATCGCCCTCGATGTTCACCTACACGACACATATTACGTAGTTGCACACTTCCACTTTGTAATGGTGGGTGGTATGGTGATGGCGTTATTAGCCGGCGTACATTACTGGTGGCCTAAAATTACCGGGCGCATGTACAATGAAATTATGGCGAAAATTGCCTGTGGTATTATTTTCGTAGGATTTAATGTCACATTCCTTCCCCAGTTTGTAATGGGATCCCAAGGAATGCCTCGACGTTATTTCAACTATATCGAACAGTTTCAACCGTTCCACCAAGTTTCAACTATAGGATCGTATATCCTCGGTTTAGGCTTTCTGATGGTGTTCTACTATTTGGTTAAATCACTATTTACCGGAAAAAAAGCGACAGCAAATCCTTGGGGGAGTCGTGCGCTCGAATGGCAGATAAATACACTTCCGCCACTGCACAACTTCCATCATATCCCCGTAATCATTAACGGTCCATATGATTATCACAAACCGATGGAAGAGTTTCAGTTAGGCTTAGCAGAGTCTACTGATGGACACGGGCAGGAAAGTGATCTTGAAATAACAAGTGATGGCAAAGAAATTAACGCTGAGTAACAACGTATTAACCTGAAAATCATTAATAACTGATTATGGCAGATCATTCATCTTCCACAACACATTCACGATTTTTTCAACATCATTTTGTGGATGCCGACCAGCAGTTTGCAACTGCAAAACTGGGTATGTGGATATTTTTGGTAACAGAAATTCTGATGTTCGGCGGACTATTTGCTGCTTATATCGTATTCCGATTATGGTATCCCGATCTGTTTACCCAAGCCTCTACAGAACTCAATACTTTTTGGGGCGGGGTTAACACCGTGGTACTCATTGGTAGTAGTTTAACGGTAGCAATGGCCATCAAATCGGCACAGTTGAATCAGAAAAAGAACATAGCCATTAACTTGGGAATTACGCTGGCTCTTGCCGCCGTGTTTATGGTTATTAAATACTTTGAATGGACCCATAAGTTTGAGCTGGGCATTTTCCCCGGCCAGTTTTATGATTTCGGGGGCATTGAACATGAGAAGGCAAATGTATTTTTTAGTCTATACTACCTGATGACCGGCTTACACGGCATCCACGTTTTAGTAGGTATGGGCCTGATGGGATGGCTACTTTGGAGATCCCTTAACAATCATTTCAACAGTGAGTACTACACTCCAATTGAAATCACAGGCCTTTATTGGCACCTCGTTGACATTATCTGGATTTTCCTCTTTCCCCTGTTCTACCTAATTGAATAATAACTCTAAATATTTTACAGCTCATGAGCGGACATCATATATCCTCAGATAAAACATTACTTGGCGTTGCAGCCGCATTGCTGGTACTAACAATTCTTACAGTAGGAGTATATTATATCCAAATTCCCGCTCCCTGGAATATTGTCACAGCAATGGGAATCGCTGTCTTAAAGGCAACATTAGTTGCACTATTCTTTATGAATCTTTATTGGGATGAGCGATTTAATTCCATGCTGTTGGTAGCAGGATTAGCTTTCTTTGGATTGTTAGTGGCACTAACACTTTTGGATACCCTTTTCCGTACCGAAGTTATACCAGCTTTCTAACAAGACGATTTCATACCTTTGTAATAAAAAGCCGATCGGCATCCCCGATCGGCTTTTTATATTGGCCTTTATTCTCATTTTTAAATATCGTTATCTATAATAATAACCACCTTCAATGGTAAAATGAGTAAAATAAAAATTGCGGAGCCTTTTTTTAAATAGAGAGAAATTAGACGTCCAATTAGTCAAATCTATCCTGAAAATCATAGTTATCGCCATTGGTAATGCTACCTTTTGATAGGTATTAAAATCCCATACCTCATCCTGTTCAATATTTTTATTACCAATCCAACCAATGTAATATTGACACTCTCAGAAGGGTAACATTTTTCAATATAAATCAGTACATTTGCACCTGACAAAACCACGAGTTTGACATGAAGTTAGCTACAGAATTTTCCCTTTCAGAGTTTTTTGACACTCAGCAAATAGCGGCATACTATGAGCTTACCAAACCGGGTATCACCCTTACGGTTTTAGCAAGTATGGTCATCGGGTTTGTATTGGGATCAGCCGGACAAATCGATTACATCACTCTCATTCATGCTATCCTCGGAACCTGGCTAATAGCATCTGGTACGGCAGCCCATAATCAATTTTTGGAATGGCGGTACGACGGGAAAATGAAACGTACCAAAAAACGTCCTGTACCGGCAAGTAAAATATCCCCCAAAAAAAGCGTATTATTTTCTCTGACTTTAATCACCGTCGGTCTTCTTTATTTACTGCTTGCGGTAAATGCAATTGCCGGATTGGTATCACTCCTAACAACCCTTATCTATTTAGGAATCTATACGCCTATGAAGCGTATTTCGGTCGCTAACGTCTTTATTGGCGCAATACCGGGTGCACTTCCTCCCGTAGGTGGCTGGGCCGCTGCTACAGGCCATCTGGGCAGTACAGGCATGTGGCTGCTGTTTGGCATTGTATTTCTTTGGCAGATTCCCCACGTGATGGCTATCGCCTGGGTCTGCAAAGATGATTACACCAATGCGGGCTTTCAGATGCTCCCAAAAAATGATCCCGCAGGTATTAAAGCAACAATATTAATTGTTGGATGTTTGGTTGCCTTACTGCCGGTTTCATACGGCCTGTATCATATTGGAATGAACAGTTGGATCTATTTAATCGGTGGACTCTTAAGTGGTATCGTTTTCCTATACTATGGACTTATCTTTGCCAAAGATCGGGACAAACCTTCCGCCAAAAAACTAATGTTTGCCTCTTTCGGATACCTACCCGTCATCTGGGCTTTTGTTATTGTTGATATTCTCATCCTCTAATTATTTCTTTTCTAATTCAAAAAGAGTTTTTAGCGAAAAGGTGGAGAAGTAATTACCTTTCATATTATGAGACCTCCGATATTACTTCTTATTATTTCCGGATTCTTGGTAACTGCGTGTGGATGAAACCTAAACGCCCCGGATGATGGGAATGGAGGGACTGATCCTGGTGATGAAACACCCAATTTCAAAAACGTAAGTTCTTCCAACCTCCCCAGCGAACTTAATCACCAGACTAATGCTGCTAAAGCCATAGATATTAATAATGATGGTAATCTCGATCTGGTCTTGGGTGTTGGAGGCCAAAGCAACAAGATCCTCATAAACAACGGAAATGCTTTTTTCAATGACCAAACATCCCAGCGACTTCCACAAATCCTTGATGTGACTTTTGACATCGCGGCTGGTGATATCACCGGTAACAACCTGCCCGATCTATTAGCTGCTAACGGAGGGCCGAATATTATACTTATCAATACCGGCTCCGGTTTTTTCTCCAACCAATCCGGGAACCGAATCCCCTATATTAATGCCATTGAGGAAAGCCAGCACGTTGCCCTTGCTGATGTTGACCGCGATGGTGATCTCGATATCTATTTTGGAAACTCTGCCTTTCAGGAAAATGCAAATCCTCAAGACCGCTTACTGATTAATGACGGTCAGGGATTTTTCTCCGATCAAACATCAGACCGATTGCCCGATATTACAACCAATACGTATGATGCCGAATTCAAAGATTTAGATAACGACGGTGATCTCGATCTAATCGTTGGAAATTACAATGGAGGCTTACGTATTCTAATCAATAATGGAGAAGGCTATTTTACTGACCAATCAGACGAGTGGCTGCCCGAAAATTTCACTCCCCTCGTTATGGATCTTGAAGTAGTCGACTTTAACGGGGATGAACTGCCTGATATCTATGTAGCAGCCCGCAACGGACAAGATCAGCTTTTGCTACAAAGGGATCAGTAAAAGAAAATATATCTGCCACTTAGGATCCAAAATATTGACAGCATATTAAACCGTATTTTTTGTTCCAATCAAAACTGACAGTAACAAAATTCCAGCCCCTCAAGCAATCGCATTTCCACAGTATCTTCTGTATTATCATTTAAAATGATATCAACTAAAAACCATCTTCCAATGTCTCAGCTTAAACGCCTTTCTCTACTATTAGTCTTTCTGCTGTTTTCTACTCCTGTTCTTGCCCAAACTTCTGATACCTATTTTCCTTCTCGCTTTCACTGGGAAACAAAAACAGCTGAAGAGGTCGGGATGAATTCTTCTGATATTGAGGCAGCCATTAAATATGTAAAAGCTAATGAATCCTCCAATCCCAGAGATCTCAATATCCACTTAAACACACGAACCAATGAACCCTATAATAATATTATCGGCCCTGTAAAAGAACGCGGAGACATGACGGGTATGATTATAAAAGATGGCTACCTGATTGCTGAATGGGGAGAACCACACCGTGTAGATATGACTTTCAGTATCTCTAAAAGCTTTCTTTCTACAGTTGTTGGAGTAGCATGGGATAAAGGTATGATTGATAGTATAGATGACCGTGTTCAAAAATATTCACCTGTTGAGCATTTCAACTCTGAACACAATTCCAAAATCACCTGGAATCACCTGTTGCGCCAGACCAGTGACTGGGAAGGCAAACTGTTTGGTAAACCTGACTGGGCTGATCGTCCTGAGAAAGAACTAACCCAAGAGGTTATAAATCGGGAGCGAAATGAGCCCGGCAGCGAATGGAAATACAACGATGTGCGGGTAAATCTACTTGCATTGGCAGCATTGAAAGTCTGGCGGGAACCACTACCCGCCGTTCTCAGAGATCATGTTATGGATCCTATCGGTGCTTCTAACACCTGGCGCTGGTATGGCTATGAGAACTCATGGGTAAACATTGACGGCATAAAAATGCAGTCGGTCAGTGGTGGCGGGCACTGGGGCGGTGGCATGTGGCTCAGTGCTTATGATCAGGCAAAGTTCGGATATCTCTTTCTAAGAGAGGGCAACTGGGATGGAAATCAGATCCTTTCCGACAACTGGATTAGAATGGCTCGGACCCCTACTGAGGCCAATAACGGCTATGGTTATATGAACTTCTTTTTAAATCACGACCAAGAGCGTCTACCCAGCGCGCCGAAAAATGCGTATGTTTTTCTCGGGGCTGGCATTAACATGGTTTATATCGATCAAAAAAATGATCTTGTTATTGTTGGGAGATGGATCTCTGATTACGACGCTATGGACGGTTTTGTCAAACGTGTGATTGACGCCATAGAATAGACTAACTGACTTTGAAAGTGCCAAGGTCTGCTTTACCCATGAATCACATTATAATCCTTTACGACCGTACGCAGGAATTTTAACATGCCCTTTTCCCTGGCCTCTTCAATTCCCATCTTTTCCTGTATAGCATTACACGTTTTCAAAACCATAATCTTATACGTTTGCCGATCATATTCTTTCCTTTCATTCAATACTTCTTTAACAATAGATATATCGTTGTCATTTAATACCGATACCTCGGGATAAACGGGCTCATACCCATCTTCTACATCTGCATACAAAGTATCAGACAGGCTGGTTCTTTTTTTATTCTCTACCACTGCAGTCCCCGCTGCTAAGTCTCCCAAGCGCTGACCTTTGCCATTAATCAAAATCGTAACAAAAGCTACAGTACCAGATGTAGTAGTAATATCAATAAGACGAAAAATCCATCGCATTATATAATTGCCAAATGTTGCCGGGGTACCTTCAGTTTTCATAACTTTGATACCTACCACCTTTTTTCCCGGCGACTGTCCCTCCATAAAAAGCTCAAAAGTAAGATGATAAGCCATAAGTGGAAGCCCCACTGCCAACATGATAATCCACGTTGATGGCTCTGAAAACTCAAAAATAATAGCAAGAGAAACTGCCAGGTAAATCCCCATTATGATTAAATCTAAAATGTAGGCACCAATACGTGCTCCAATGCCTGCTGGAGTGTAAGCTATCTGCACATGTTGAGAGGTTTCTATATTTAAATGTTTCATAAAGAATAGTGGTAGCCAGCTATATTTTTTTGATGAGTTAAATAAAATCCGTTTTATTAGGTTAAAATATCAAAAGCTTTTCGAGCATCAAGTTATCCACCGTTAATTATATGGGTGCAATTAGTATAAGAGATTATGCGAGAGGTTAAATTTTTACGACAAAATGCTCCCCACTGGAAAAAGTTTGAGCAACTGCTAAAACAACCCAAAAAAGCCGATGCAGATGAACTCGCTGATTTATATACTCGTCTAACTGATGATCTGGCATGGGCACAAACATATTATCCCAATAGTGAGACTACTGCATATCTCAATGAGCTAACTGCAAAGGTACATGAACAGATTTATGAAAACAAAAAAGAGGATAAACGACGTATCCTCCATTTTTGGAAACAAGAATTACCACAACTCTACTATAAGCATCACCTTAAACTTACGATTGCATTCACAGTATTCGTTATTGCTCTCGGCATAGGTATCATATCAGAGTTAAATGATCCCGATTTTAGCCGGATGATATTGGGCGACCAATATGTAAATATGACGATCCATAATATCGAACAGAACGATCCCATGGCTGTATATAAGCAAGATCATTCCATGGATATGTTTCTGGGAATTACCATCAATAATATTCGGGTCTCTTTTATGGCATTCGTTTCGGGTGTGCTTGCTTCGGTAGGAACCGGCTTACTGCTCATGTATAATGGGATTTTTATTGGGGCATTCTTGGCTATGTTTAGTAAATACGGCTTAGTTACCGAATCACTGTTAGTAGTCTTTATTCACGGTACCCTTGAGCTATCGGCGATAGTAATTGCCGGGGCGGCCGGTATTGTAATGGGGAATGGTATCCTGTTTCCCGGCAGCTATAAACGCTTGACCTCATTTAAGCAAAGTGCCCGCGAAGGACTTAAAATGACATTTGGGTTAGTACCAATATTTATATTGGCCGGGTTTTTAGAGTCTTTTGTCACACGATATACCGAAATGCCACTACTGTTGAGTCTATTCATTATAGCAGGTTCACTACTTTTTGTACTGTGGTATTTCATTTTATATCCTCGTCATCTCCAACAATAAATAACTAATCATTATGCCTGATACTTTTAAAATAAAACAACCTCGCGATTTTGGTGACCTCATTACGGCACCATTTACATATATTCGTCAGCATTATGAAGTACTTGGCAAAAGTTTGCTCTATTTTGTCGTACCCCTCATTGCTGTAACAAGTATTCTAATGACCCAGTACTTTTCAGCTTCTTTTGAGATGGGAATGAATCCGGATGCCATGGAGTCAGGAGAATTCCTATCAAATTTCATGGCTACTTCCGGAACCGGAACATTCTTTGGAGTACTAACAATGACCGCTCTTGCTGCAGTAATATATACTCACCTGAAGCTGGTAGCTGATCAAACGGTCTCTAACACTGAAATAACAGTAGATGATATTTGGAAAGGACTTAAATCGAACTTCTTAGCAATTTTGGTGATCTCGATCGGAGTCTTTTTTGCAACAGTGTTTGGAATGATTGCTTTGATAATACCGGGTCTCTTTATCTCTGTCAAACTTACTTTGGTTACCGCAGCCTATGTGTTAGAGGACAAACACACTATAAGTGATGCATTTTCAAGGTCATGGCATTTAGTTACAAATCACTGGTGGTTTACACTGGGACTGGTTATTGTAGTTTCAATTCTTATTGCCCTTCTATCTCAAGCTCTAAGCCTGCCCTTTGTAATAATCTCTGCTATTAGTGGATTTTCTGGATTTGCAGATCCTAATACAGCAGGTACGTTAATAGCTATTTTCTATGGATTTGTAACCTCTTTAAACTATGTGTTTTATAGCATACTATACTTGGCCCTCGGCTTTCACTTTTATAATCTGGTAGAACGTAAAGAAGGGGAAGGACTACGCCAGCGTATTAATGAAATTGGAAACTCTGCAAACGCCTAACCATTCTATTCGTTGAAGTCTTACCGCTATTTCTTGCTTTTCCTTTTTATGACTGTTCTTCCGTTTGTTGCTTTCGGGCAACAAACGGAGCGGCAGTCCTGTGTTCCGGATGCCAGGCAGCCGTCCGAACAAACCATCAATTCCTATGCCCAACAAGACGATTTTACCTATCAATCTCTTCCCAAAGAAGACCAATCACTGGTAGAAAAAATTTTTGCCTGGGGATTAAACCAAATAGCTAAACTGCTGGACAATCCCACAGCAAATAGCATACTTAAACTTTTATTCATACTGATTTTTATCGGGCTTACTGTCCTCCTCATTAACCAGTTTATGAAAGGGAACATAAGCAATATTATTCGCAGTAATGGTATCCGAAAGCAACCTGTAACCTTTAACAAACAAGATTTTGACAATCTTGACCTGGATGGGCTTATCAACAATGCCATTGCTGATAATAACTATAGTTTAGCTGTCCGCTATTTATATCAACAAAAACTTAAACAGCTACAAGAGGGCGGTTATATTAACTGGAAAAAAGAAAAAACCAACCGCACTTACCTCTATGAGATAGATGACCCCAAACTCCGTACTCATTTTCGTGAATTAACCCGTTATTATGAACTAATTGAATATGGAAACTTTTCAATAACCAGTACTGATTTTCGGTCTATTCACGATCAGTTTAAAGAAATGCGAACACTTATTCGGCGTTCACCGTGAAGAAGAAGCACCTGTATATTTCCATTTTAGTTATTACTGTGGCAGGATACCTACTGGTTCAATGGGCCCAACCTAAACCTGTTGACTGGTCGCCCAGTTATTCCGGTCTGGCTAAAAAACCCTATGGTTGCTTTATTGCACGTAATGTACTGGATGATATTTTCCCCGATCATCCTATTCGTTACCGCAACATACCCATTTTTAAAAGCCGCGACTCTACTTCATTCCAAAATGAAATCTATATCAACAGCAGTTTTTCACCTGATCAGTATGAGTCTGAAATATTATTGGAACGGGCACACAACGGGAAAAACATTTTCATCTCTGCCCATACTCTTGATGGACCGCTGTCCGACAGCCTTCAATTGAAAGTAACCGATCCGCCTATATTTTCAGCCCCTGCTCTTGATTCAAAATGGGATTCACTGGGACTAAATTTTACTTCCAAGAGGGAATCTTATGAGGGACAATGGCACTTTCCAAAAATGCTGGCAAGCCCCTATTTTACAGATTTTGACTCATCAGCAACTACCATCATGGGTAGTAATGAAAACGGTGAAACAAATTTTATTAAGATTAAACATGGGAATGGCAAACTCTATGTGCATACTGTACCTTATGTATTTACAAACTATTTTATGCGTGATTACCAAAAGACAAAGTATGCCTCGCGTGTGCTTTCCCATCTTCCAATAGCCCCAACAGTTTGGGATGAATATAACAAAGACGGCCGCATGGTTAATACCTCTCCCCTTCGTTATATTGTTTCCCATCCTCACCTAAAGTGGGCTTGGATTACAGCGCTTATTGGATTAGCTCTATTTCTTGTTTTCCGTGCTAAACGACGGCAGCGTGTTATTCCTGTTATTGAAAAGCCTACAAATTCCACCGTAGAATTCACGAAAACTATCGGCCGCCTCTACTATCAGAATGGAGATCATAAGGATATTGCTTCCAAAAAGATTAAATATTTGTTAGAACATATCCGGGAAAATTTGAACCTGGATACCCAAAATATCAATGACAATTTTTTAGAACATCTTTCCCAGCGTTCGGGAGCAGATCATGAAACCGTAAGAACGCTTTTTAACTTTATTGATCAAATTCAAAATAAAGAGAACATCTCTTCTGATGAACTCTGGTATTTGAACAAAAATATTGAATCCTTTTATCAACAATCATCGCGATGAATAACCAACCTGAAGAACTATCTGACAACTCCAACTCCTTTGCACCAGCTGTACAAAATAGAACTGACCTTTCCGGCATTAAAGCCATGGCTGATAGTATCCGCAGCGAAATTGGTAAGATAATCGTAGGTCAGCACCGTATGGTAGATCTGCTTATTACAGCTCTGCTGGCAAATGGGCATGTCCTCGTTGAAGGCGTCCCCGGTGTAGCTAAAACCCTTACCTCCAGACTATTTGCGCGTACCTTGTCGACCGACTTTTCTCGCATCCAGTTTACCCCCGACTTAATGCCGGCGGATGTCATCGGTACTTCGGTATTTAATCCTAAAACAACGGAATTCAACTTTAAAGAGGGACCAGTTTTCTCAAACGTGGTTCTGATCGATGAAATTAATCGATCACCTGCAAAAACACAGGCCGCACTTTTTGAAGTGATGCAAGAGCGACAAATATCGGTTGATGGCACCACTTATGCCATGGAAGAGCCTTTTATTATCCTAGCAACCCAAAACCCCATTGAGCATGAAGGGACCTATAAATTGCCGGAAGCACAGCTCGATCGTTTTCTCTTTAAAATTAATGTAGACTATCCCGACCAAGATCAGGAAACGGCTATTTTAGAAGGGGTCCACAAGCGTAAGAACCAAAACAATCCCTCTCAGCTCGATCCCGTTGTTGAACCTAACAGGTTGATACAAAACCAATCATTGGTTTCTGATATTCATGTCGAAAGATCCTTAATGCAATATATTACCGACATTACACAACATAGCCGAAATCATCCATCTATCCACATTGGAGCCTCACCAAGAGCTGCTGTATTTATTATGCGTGCAGCCCAGGCTTGGGCGGCCATCAATGGGCGCGACTTCGTAATTCCCGACGATATACAAGATATTGCTCGACCGGTATTGCGTCACCGTCTTATTTTGACGCCCGAAAAGGAGATGGAAGGTACAAAAACTGATGAGGTAGTAACACAAATTCTAAAACAGATAGAGGTGCCCCGATAGTACATTTCATCAAAAATATCTATCTGACCAACCGTTTTTTTATCTCCCTGGCTTCCGTCTGTGTATTTTTTGTGTTGGGATACTTCTATCCTGTCATCGGAGCCATAGCTGAAATATTATTATTAGCCCTTTCGGTCTGTTTGGTAACAGATGCCCTGCTTCTGTTTTATCCCGGACCGGGCGTAGACGCCACAAGAAATCTCCCCAAACGGTTATCAAATGGAGATCCCAATGCCATTTCTATCAACCTACAGCATTACTACCCCTTTGAAGTTGGGTTTACTATTATTGATGAACTACCCTTCCAGTTTCAAAAACGAGATCATAACTTTAATGATAGCCTGGCGCCCAAAAAACAAACTAAAATCAGTTACAAGTTAACTCCTACACAACGAGGAAGCTATACCTTTGGAGCGCTCAATATTTATATAACCTCACCACTGGAGCTTATTGAGCGGCGATATCGTTTTGATGAAGAACAGGAAGTACCGGTGTATCCATCCTTCATTCAAATGCGACAATTTGAATTATATGCCATCTCAGACCGACTACAAGACGTAGGAATAAAAAAAATTCGGCGTATTGGTCATACGATGGAATTTGACCAGATACGAGAATATGTGCGGGGCGACGATGTTCGATCTATCAACTGGAAGGCAACGGCCCGTGCTGGGGATCTTATGGTGAACCAGTATAGGGATGAACGGTCCCAACAGGTATACAGTGTTATCGATACAGGCCGTGTCATGAAAATGCCTTTTGATGGTCTGCAACTGCTTGATTATGCCATTAATTCAAGCTTGGCTATTTCTAATATTGCCCTTACCAAACACGATAAGGCTGGCCTGATTACTTTTGGTGACAAGGGATGTAACATCGTGCCTGCTCAAAAAAAACGGGCACATTTGCAGAAAATTCAAAAAGCACTATACAATGTTGATACTGATTTCAAGGAGTCTGACTTCAACCGCTTGCTTACCTTTATGCACAATAGGATTTCTCAGCGAAGCCTTATTTTGTTGTATACAAACTTTCAAACTATTGAGAGTATGAAGCGAAAACTGCCGGTTCTTCAGCAACTTGCTTCCAAGCATCTGTTAGTCAACATCTTTTTTATCAATACAGAACTGGACGACCTTTTACAGAGTACCCCCAAAAGCGAAGAAGAGATCTATATTAAAACTGTTGCAGAAAAATTCAATTATGAAAAGAAAAGTATTGTCAAGATGCTGAACCAGCGTGGTATTCAAACTATTCTCAGCCGGCCTCAAGACCTCTCGATCAATACTATCAACAAATACTTAGAGCTAAAAGCTCGAGGATTTATTTAATAGGGTCTTTGAATACTTTCCCCAATATTATTTAAAAATGCAATAGCACAAGCATCTCATTCAAACTGAAAAGTAGCACTAACTACCGCAAAAATGGGACGTTTGATCGATGGTAATACAGGATTATGCAAGTTCTTGATTTCTTTCTGGTACTCTGTTACAAAACAGAAAAACATACTGAAAACTGACCATCAGAGCAGGGCGACGGACTAAGAGTTAAAATAATATCCCCATATTCCCTGCACTTTAAAAAAGGATGTAAAACTGTTATTCGTAAATAGGTGGATATTTTGCCGGATTCGCTTCGCTCATAAGCGCATAAACCGCCTCAAAGATATCCTCTTCGTTAGGTTTAGAAAAGTAGTCTCCATCTGAACCATAGGCCGCACGGTGCTCTTTGGCGGTTAAACACTGCGGCTCTGAATCCAAGTAGTAATATCCTTTTTGATCCTGAATAACCTTGTTCATCATATAGGCCGACGCACCGCCGGGGACATCTTCATCCACAAACAAAATGCGATTGGTTTTCTTTAGGGATTCCACAATATCTTGATTGCGATCGAACGGTAACAGGGTTCGCACGTCAATCAGTTCTGCCGAAATGCCAACATTTTCTAACTCCGGTAATACATCCTCACAAATATTACAGGTCGACCCGTACGAAACGATAGTGATATCAGTACCTTCAGATACCACGTTGGGAATGCCGAGCGGTACCGTAAATTCTCCTAAGTTTTCCGGCAGATCTTCTTTTAATCGATAGGCGTTGAGCGGCTCTATAACTAATGCCGGATCGTCCCCCTGTAGCAGCGTATTATACATTCCCGCGGCTTCAGTCAGATTTCGCGGCACACAAACGTGCACACCTCTAATTCCATTGATAATCATGCCCATGGGCGATCCGGTATGCCAGATTCCTTCCAAACGATGACCGCGCGTTCGAACAATTAGGGGGGCTTTTTGTCCACCCATACTTCGGTAGCGAACAGTGGCAAGGTCATCACTCAATCCCTGAAAACAGTAAAGCAGATAGTCCAAGTACTGAATTTCGGCTATGGGGCGTAACCCTCGCAATGCCATTCCAATACCTTGTCCCAAAATAGTTGCTTCACGAATACCGGTATCACTGACGCGGAGTTCCCCATACTTATCCTGCATGTTTTCGAGCCCCTTATTTACATCGCCCAGCTTGCCGGTATCTTCACCGAAAACAAGCGTTTCGGGATATTTATCAAACAGCTTGTCAAAATTATCGCGCAGCACCACGCGACCGTCCACACTTTTGGGATCATCACTATACACAGCTGGATTTTCTTCTACATTCAGCGGAGACTGTTCGCCTTCACTGTATAAATAACTATCGTATCGGTAACTGTTATCCTCATTACTTTCTTCCAGCCACTGTACCAGTTTCTTGCGCGAAGAAATATTTTCATCTCGTGTCAAACGCAGTGCTTTACGTGCCGCAGAAACAATGTATTTTCGAAGCGGTATGATAGGAGTCTTCATCTCCTTTATGAACTTTTTCAACTCCTCTGATTTACTGCTCTCAGCAGTAAGATCTTCAATAAGCGCTGTTACCGTTTCACGCTCATCCTTCAACTCTGATTTAAATGATTTCCACGCTGCTTTCTGTGCTTCTTTAGCTTCTTTCTGGGCCTCTTCTTCAACTGCTTCAATCTCCTCTTCCGAAGCGATATCCTCTTCAATCAACCAGTTTCGCGTTTTGTTAAGGCAGCAATACTCTTCTTCCCATTCAAGGCGCTCATCAGACTTATAACGCTCATGTGATCCTGATGTAGAGTGTCCCTGCGGCTGTGTTACTTCAGTGACATGTACTAATACAGGTACATGTTCTTCGCGAGCTATTTGGGCAGCTTTTTCATAAGTCTCCAAAAGTGCAGGATAATCCCAGGCCTTAACTTTCAGTATTTCAATTCCCTCCTGCTCTTTCGTCCGTTGAAAACCTTTTAGAACTTCAGAAATACTATCTTTTGTCGTCTGATATTTACGCGGCACCGAAATACCGTAGCCGTCATCCCAAACCGACATCACCATAGGTACTTGCAGCACGCCGGCCGCATTAATTGTCTCCCAGAAAACGCCTTCAGAAGTGCTGGAATCACCAATAGTACCCCATGCAACTTCATTTCCACCATCTGAAAACTTTTGGAATTCTTCCTGATCCAAAAGCGAATCATGATTACGATACACTTTTGACGCCTCCGCCAGCCCCAGTAATCGCGACATCTGTCCCGCAGTAGGCGAAATATCCGGTGACGTATTTTTCATTGACGTCAGATCTTTCCAGCTGCCATCATCATTGAGACTACGCGTACTAAAATGTGCATTCATCTGACGTCCACCTGAATGAGGCTCCTCTTCAACATTTGCATGCGCATAAAGCTGGGCGAAAAACTGCTGCAACGTAACTTGATTGATGGCCATCATAAAAGTTTGATCCCGGTAATAACCAGCACGGAAATCTCCTTCCTTGAAATATTTTGCCATTGCAATCTGCGGCATCTCTTTACCGTCACCAAAAATTCCAAACTTGGCCTTTCCAGTGAGGGTTTCTTTACGTCCCAGATAAGAAGCCTCTCGACTTTTAAAAGCCAATTTATAATCGGCTAAAATCTCTTGTTTCTGCTCTTGAGAGTAAGAAATATCTGACGATTTCTTCTCTTTTTTTGTCTTTATAGATGCCATAATATCTGTTTTCAGTTAAAACTTTTGCAGCAGTATAAATTATTTTCAGATAGCCCTTTAAAAGCCTACTCCATAAAACCGCCTTTCGTCATTTTAATAGGATCTAAAGCCTGATCCAACTCTTCATCACTTAAGTCCGTCATCTCACGGGCCACTTCTTTAACCGGACGACTTTCAGCAAATGCCTTTTTCGCAATTTTTGCTGCTTTATCATATCCAATAAGCGGGTTTAAGGCAGTTACTAATACTGGGTTCCGACCAACCATATCGGCGACTCGCTCCTTATTTACGCTCAATCGAGAAACAGACCGATCGGCCAAGTTGCGAACTGCATTACCCAAAATATTGATTGATTCTAACAAATTATGAGCAACAACTGGCAGCATAACGTTCAATTCAAAATTTCCCGACTGTCCTGCTACTGTGATGGCAGAATCATTTCCGATCACCTGGGCACAAACCATGGTAATAGACTCTTCAATCACGGGATTTATTTTACCCGGCATAATTGACGAACCCGGCTGAAGTGCTTCAAGCTCTATCTCCCCGATTCCACTATTGGGACCAGAATTCATCCACCGAAGATCATTGCCAATCTTCATCAATCCCGTAGCAATTGTTTTTAGCTGACTACTTAATTCAACAGGGGCATCTACCGTTGCCTGCGCTTCAAAATGATTTTGAGCTTCACTTAAATCCGCATCCACTTCTTCGGATAGCGCTTTGGCCATCTCCGTACCAAACTTAGGATTGGTATTTAATCCTGTTCCCACTGCCGTACCCCCCTGTGGGAGTTCCGTAACTCGTTCCAATGTTGATTCCAGTCGTTCAACCCCAAGCTCGAGCTGACGTGCATACCCGTCGAACTCCTGTTTGATCGTTACCGGCATGGCATCCATAAGATGCGTACGCCCCGTTTTGACGACATCAGCAAACTCTTCACCCTTCTCTTTAAATGCTTTTTGCAAGTGATCAAGAGCAGGAATTAAATTGTTCTCTACAGCTAATATCGCTGCAATACGGATTGAAGTTGGAATAACATCGTTGGAACTCTGACCATAATTTACATGATCGTTGGGATGGATCTCGGTATCAACATTATCTCCCTTAAGCTCATTCGCTCGTTTGGCAATGATTTCATTAGCATTCATGTTGGTTGATGTCCCAGATCCCGTCTGGAAAATATCGATGGGGAAATCTTCATCAAACTTACCTTCAGCAACTTCCGATGCTGCTTCTTGAATAGCTTCGGCAACCCCATCTTCAAGTTCCCCCAATTCAGCATTTACTCTCGCAGCATTTTTTTTAACCAATCCAATTGCCTCAATAAATCCCCGGCTAAACCTGATACCACTCACCGGAAAATTATCAACAGCACGCTGGGTTTGTGCACCGTAATAAGCATTTTTCGGTACTTTCACTTCTCCCATTGAATCCGTTTCAATACGATAATCACTCATAATACTCGATTTTTTAGTCAGAAATTATTTTCAATGCCACAGAAAGTACGTTCTGCGCAGGCATTCAAAGGTAGGAAATTTTTCGGAGATTTCGGAGTCTCGGAAGGCAGTAAAATCAACTCCGATCTAACAACTCACACTGTCTTAAATAAGAACTCAAAAAAGACCTATGCTACAAGTCCTTGCAATACATTCGGTAGGTCTTTTCAATGCTCGCACCAATTTTTTCAGCAACCCGAATCATATTTTTATTAGATTCCAAAACCCAACTCAATTCAGACGAATTATAACCTACTTCCCTGCCGTTTATTATCGCCTCTTTGTGAAGCAAAGCATCAATGCCTTTGCCCTGATATTTTGGAATAACTCCCATCAAAGCCGTGCGAATTTGGTCTATATTTCGACGGTGCCAAAGCAGTTTAAAAATTCCGGTTGGAAATAACGTACCGTCAGTGTGCTTTAAAGCCTGGTTTAAATCCGGGAGACCAATCGAAAAAGCTACCGGCTCCCCATCAACTTCAGCGATATGAGCTACTTTCGGGTCGAGGATAAGTTTCAAATCCTTGGCCAGTTCTTCCAATTCTTCTTTTGACAACGGGATAAATCCCCAATTTTGTGACCAGGCCTGGTTAAATATATTTCTAACAATTTCTACTTCTTCATCAAGATTCTTCGTATCAATCTCACGGATCTTGAGCTTGGGCAAACGACGGCGAACAATCTCCTCAGCCCGGTAAATTCGATCAAGTGTTACGCTGGCCTGCGTCACCCGAAAAGCATACATATCCATCTCTTTCTCGAGCCCGGCATTGGTAATTAAATTATCATAGTAAGATTTGTGATACGGCATCATAAAGCTGGGTTCGTACTCAAATCCATCGACCAAAATGCCAATCTCATCCATCATGCTTGGATTCGCCGGGCCTAAGACATCCGTATGTCCCCGCTTCTTTAACCAGTCACTTGCCACTTTAAATAAAAGATTGGCTACTGACTGATCATTTATACACTCAAAAAATCCAAAAAAACCAGTCTTGTTATTATGATGCTCGTTATAGCGATAATCTTGTATAGCAGCTATCCTACCACAGGGTTTGCCATCCTGCTCGGCTAAAAACAGGGCGATATCACCCTTATCATAAAACGGGTTATTTTCTGTATCGATAAGCTTCTTCTGCTCCATTTTCAGTGGAGGAATCCAGTTCTCATCTTCAGAATAATGCTGATAAGGAAAGTCTATAAATTGTTTACGCTCACTTTTGGTTGTTGCAAGCGTAATACCATTAATTCGCTGAGTGGTTTTCACAACTTAACCCATTTCAAGAAGTGAGTGGCCATTCTGATCAATAATACCTTGCTCAATACCTACTTTTCGGAAGGCTTCGAGAATTCGATCCAAATGATCATCAGTATGTGTTGCCATATAACTGGTACGAACCAGTGACTGACCGCGTGGTACTCCGGGAGGAACCACAGCGTTAACATAAACACCAGCCTCGAACAGGCCTTTCCAAAACTTAAAGCAATCCATCATTTCACCGATTACTACCGGAATAATCGGAGTTTGACTGCTCCATACGTTAAAGCCCATATCGCGAAGTGATTCCCGCATATAATTGGAAATCTCATCCAGTCGCTCCAGGCGCCACGTTTCTTCTTTTAAAATTTCAAGTGCTTTTAGAACGGTTGCAACGTTGGCGGGTGGCATTGATGCACTAAAAATATGTGCAGGTGAATTGTGTCGGATATATTCAATCACTTCATGGTCACCAACCAGAAATCCACCGAGCGAAGCAAATGATTTTGAAAAAGTTCCGCTAATCAAATCAACGTCGTCCATCAAATCAAACGTAGATGCAGAACCACGGCCGCCCTCACCAATCACACCGATAGCGTGAGCATCATCGAGATACAAACGAGCATCATGTTTTTTCTTCAGTCGTACAAGTTCAGGAACATTGGCAATGGTTCCTGACATCGAGAAAACACCGTCGCTCACAATAATTTTCCCGGCATCTTCATCAGCACGGTCCATCAACATCTCCAGCTGCTCCATATCGTTGTGCTGGAAACGCATCGTTTTGGCATTCGAAACAAGTGTGCCTGTTACAATACACGCATGATTATCTTTGTCAGAAAAAATCACATCCTTCCGACCTGCAATTGTCTGTATTGCGCCTTCATTCGTTTGATATCCTGTGCTAAACAACACACAGGAATCCTTACGCATAAACTCTGCTAATTTCTCTTCAAGCTCGATGTGCAAATCAAGCGTACCATTCAAATATCGTGAACCCGTACAACCTGTTCCGTAAACTTTTAAAACTTCGGTAGCAGCCTCAATAACTCGGGGATCATTTGTCAATCCCAGATAGTTATTAGAGCCGGCCATAATAACTTCGCGACCGTCAATCTGAACCGTTGTACCGTCGGTAGCTTGGAGGGGCTTAAAGTAGGGATAAAGACCCTCAGATTTTATTTCCTCGGCTTTGGTAAAATCGTAAGCCTTGGCAAAAATATCGTTTGGTTTTACATCTGATTTAGAATCAGCCATTCGTTCCATTTTTCGGCTTTTAAAAAAGTGCTTATCGTTGCAAATATACTTCCATATTAACCGTCAATCAAATTATCAATAAGATAATATTAATTGGGTTGCCTTGGAGTATATCTGTTGATTATAGTTTGAAAAAAGTTAATATACTGCTGCGCTACGTGCTTCCAGCTGAATTGCTCTTGCACATAACTACGCGTTTGCTTCGAAAATTGTTCCAAATTATTAGAAAGAATACTATTTACTGTTTCCACAAACTGATCGGCATCACGGGTTGGTACCCGGTATCCGTTCTCACCTTGGGTAATTACATCCTTAATCCCTTCGAGATCAGCAGCTACCGCAGGTGTCCGTGCCATATTAGCTTCGAGGAGTACAATGCCAAACCCTTCCATATCGCCTTCTACCGGAATGTTGGGCATCACAAAAAGGTCTGCGGCTGCATAAGCCTGGCTCAACACTTCATCAGGTTGTCGTCCCAATAGAAAGATACGGTCTTCACATTCTGATTGGTCAGCTGCCTCATCAATATTGTCAAACTCCGGGCCATCCCCTACCGTTACATAAACAATGTTATCACCCAACTTGGGCATTACTTCGCGTATAAACCACTCATGTCCCTTGCGTTTAACTTTCCGTCCAACCGTAAGAAGCATAAACTTATTTTCCAGCGGTATACGAAAGTTCTGCTGCAATCGATTTCGGGATTCGTTTTTATCTGGAAAATCATTTAGCTTTTTAAAATCAAATCCGTTCGGCAATGCCACGCCTTTTTCCGGATCCATTCCCCGCTTGATACATTCTTCGCGCGTTGCCCGCGAAACAGAAATAACTCCATCAAGGTTTTCAAAAATCTTGGGTACAAACCACTGATAAATTTTAACTGGCAGGGTGACATCACGACCGTGATTAATCGTAATCATCGGTACTGAAACTTTATCCCGTATAAAATAAGCCAAACTTGCTGTAACCATCGATGAAAATACGACTACATCAGCATCATGCTCACGAACTTTATGGGGTAGCTCAAACAGGTTTCTAAAAAGAAACCCGGCCGTTTGTAAAGCTATTTTACCCTCCTCAGAAACATTTATCGTTTCGGGAATAACTTCCACATCATCTTTACGCTTGAGTTCATTTATCAACTGCTGACTTACCCGCTGCATGCCACCTACATTTTCGAGGATTTCCCCTTCCGGTGGATGTGTATGAGAGACGTATAAAATTCGCACGTTAAAAAAAGATTAAACTAAAATTTGAGGGCGGGACGAGGTTCGTTAAGCGCTTCCCGGTAATTCTCCAACAACTTATTATTTACATTTTCCCAAGAGTAAGCTAACGCTTTTTGGCGTGCTGCTTTGCTCATCTGATCCCAAAGCTCTTCATCAGTTGCAAGATCAGCCACACGTTCCGCAAATCCCTGCGTATCGCGGGGAGCAGCTAAAAATCCGTTTACCCCTGATTCTACCAATGACCGGCTCCCCGTAGCATCGGCCACAACGCATGGAAGTCCACTTGACATTGCTTCGAGCGTTACATTTCCAAAGGTTTCCGTCTCGGATGGGAATAGAAATACATCGCTGCTGGCATAGGCCCGACTCAATTCATCTCCCGTAATAAAACCGGTGAAATGTGCTTCGGACAACATGTGCTCGAGCTCTTTCTTGGCGGGACCGTCACCTACGATCATCGCTCTAATATTCGAATGATCTTGCTGTAAGCGCTTCACCGTATCAACAAAAGTCTGGAGATTTTTTTCCCACACCAATCGAGAGACAAAAGTTACAACTTTATCATCATCGTCAAACCCAGCTGATCGGCGCCATTCCATATCCCGAAAATCGGGATTAAACTGATCAGTATTTACACCACGCGCCCAAATTCGAATACCCTCATCAATACCTTCTTCGTTAAGTTCATTAGCCATTGAAGGAGATGGCACATAAATATGCTTGCACTGGCTGTAAAACCAGCCGATATATTTCCAGCCCAACATTTCCAGCATATCCAAATTATAATACTTCAAATAACTGGTAAAATGAGTATGATACGAGGCTACAAGCTGTATATTGTTGGCCTGGCCCCACCGCATGGCACGGAATCCCAATACATCGGGCGTAGCCAAATGAATGAGTGTAGGATCAAATTCTCGAAGCCGTCGCTGAGCTCTTTCGGGAAACCCAACGGTAATACGATATTCTGATCGCCCGGGAACCGGAACAGAGGGAACGGGCACAAATTCTCCTTCATGATCAATAGCCGGCTCATCGACGGTAGGGCCAAATACAATTACCGGGATGCCTTTCTCTTCCAAAAATCCAACCAGCCTATTCAGAGTCAACGAAACACCATCCTGAATATGGTTGTAATTCCCGGTAAAAATGGCAACTCTAAGTTCTTTCATAAATTTTCCAATACATCTTTGATATTTGTATCTTTACAATCGTTTAAACTTGAGATGTTTTGACAATCACAGTTTAATTTAGCCCCCAAATATACAAAATTTGATGAAAGCCTTCGTAACCGGCGGCACAGGTTTTATTGGAAGTCATCTGGCCGATACTTTAATCAATTCTGACGACTATTCTGAGGTACTATGCCTCATTCGCAATAATGAAAAATGGCTTAAGGACAAGGATTTTGCCCGCGTGCACGGAGACCTGGATGACCTGCCTGTGCTTAAAAAAGCAGTTAAAGATGTAGATGTTATTTTTCATATTGCCGGACGCGTAAAAGCACCTACCTATGAGGAGCTCAAACGTGCTAATGTAGATGCAACCGAAAACCTCCTACGTATTGCCCAAAAAGAAGGCGTTCCTAAAATAGTGGTACTATCATCATTAGCTGCGGCCGGTCCCAGTGAAGACGAACCCGTTACCGAAGACAAACCCATGAATCCCATTAGTAACTATGGGAGGTCCAAAAAAGAAATGGAGGAAGTCATTCACGAGGTATCAAATGGAAACACCTCTATCACTATTTTACGTCCGCCCGCAGTTTACGGCCCGCGCGAAGATCAAATCTATAGCTTCTTTAAGATGGTCAACAATCGAATTTGTCCTATCATCGGTGACGGTGAGCATCCCAGAATTTCGATGATCTACGTGGGAGATGTCATTAATGGGATTTTAAAAGCGGTGGATCAAACCGCCAAAGGGGTGCATACGTATTTCATATCAGGACCGGAAATTTACACCTGGAATCAAATTCGCGGAACTACCTCTAAGGTATTAGGTAAAAAAGCGTTACCCATTTACGTAAAACCCAAACTTGTCAAAACCATTGCGGGTACAGTGGAAAAAGCTGCATCATTTTTTGGAATGTATCCCGTTCTTAACAGGGAAAAAGCAAAGGAATTAATATTAGAATGGACGTGCTCCCATGAAAAAGCACACCGCGAACTCGGTTATACCCCGCAATACTCGCTTGGTGAAGGGATTTCACGTACCATCCATTGGTATCAAAAACATCACTGGCTATAAATTTATGAAGAACAAACTATTTACTTTTTTTATCGGCTTACTGTTTTGCATTGCGCTAAATGTACAGGCACAACCGACCTTGCAAAAAGATTTTTCATATGTTTTAGAAGTTCCATCAACTATGACGGTCGGCAGTTCCGCTGCCCATGTTTATATTCTGTCTGATACCGAAGGTATGGCTGTATTTCGTACCCAGCAGGATACCTTGCAGTGGCTCTACTCATCCACCGGCATGGAACAGCGGGGTAATACTATGACGGCTGATATCCGATTCGCATACCTTTGGGGCGACAGCCGGCGACTTACAGTTTTGGAACCCACTTCCGTATTGGGCGTTTATTCCTCTACCCTATTGCCCGCCAATCCGCGGGACGCTAAACGGATTGACAATAATTTATATGTTGCTCTTGGTGATAAGGGCTTGGGAAAGCTTTCGCTGCGTACGCCTGCCGCAGTTGATTCTACAATGGATTATGTGGAGCGTTCTCGCTTGAGTCGAGAAAATATTGTTGATCTCGAAGCCTCCAACGATCAGCTTTTTGCTCTTGCAACCAGACAAAAGCTCTATCATTTTGACTATGAAGACGGGCAATTATCGCTGGCAAAAGAGCTGGAGCTCTCCGAAGATGTAAGTAAAATATTTTTGATTGATAATACTGTTTACGGCTCGGACAACAATGGTAATATATACGAGCTCGACAGCTCCGGCAACACCTCAAAACTCGGTAGCATTGACGAACCTATAGTTAAGTTAGAATCATGGAAAAACTGGCTCATTATCCAGGGAAACTCTAACAGGGTGTGGACCTCATACCAAAATAGAAGTCCCGATCTGTGGAAAGAAGACAAAGATGCCGGAAATTACTTTACGGTAACAAAGGATGACCTATGGATTTCGGAGTATAATAAGCTTAGCCGGATTATAACGTCGACACCCGGTAGTTCTGATAATGACGGCAATTCCGAATTAACTCAAAACTATTCCGGTGAGCTTTCACTAAAAGATATTTCCAACCAGGCAGTTCCACATACAAAACCACTTTTGTTTCCCATCAGATTTGAGCAGGATGTTCCGGCCAATGCAGTTCAGATTTCTTATCAATCTGATGACATCACACATGGCGAAATACGTGGACAGAGTTTTTACTGGCAACCCACGGCTGATGATGTTGGGAACCATCGCGTTAAAATTATCGCCTCAACAAACAGTGGTAAAACGGACAGCACCAGTGTTAATATTGAAGTTACATCATTTAATTCACCGCCACGTTTTGCGCCTATACGATCGATAAGTATTCCAATCAATGAAGAATTTTCGTTACCCATTAAAGCAACCGATCCGGACGGAAGCGACAGCGAGCTGATTCGGTACTTAGGCGTAGACTTACCCGAGGGGGCTTCAATTGACGAGAAAACGGGCGAATTTACATGGTCGCCTACTCCGCGCCAAATAGGTAAAAATGAATTCCGGGTAATTGCAACTGATCAGTATGGGTCAGCAAAATCAATCGACATTACTATTAATGTTGTTGAGAATCCCCGCAGCGGAGAAGCCGACAATTAGTACAGATCATTTTAACTTTTAGGAAGTAACAAACTATTGGAAAAGGGTACATTTCAAAACCTCTTGTTGGATTGGTACGATCAAAACAAGCGTGAGATGCCTTGGCGCGACTGTGGTAATCCCTACAAAATATGGGTCTCTGAAATTATGCTACAACAGACCCGTGTGGATCAGGCTACTCCCTATTTCAATCGTTTTATGAATCGCTTTCCCACAGTACAAGATTTGGCTAAAGCCGATCAGCAGGAAGTGCTAAAAGTATGGGAGGGACTCGGCTATTACAGCCGTGCTCGACACCTGCATGCTGCGGCAAAGCTCGTAGTTGATGAGTTCGATGGCAACGTTCCCGATAACTGGGATGACATTACTGAACTTAAAGGCGTGGGCCCCTACACTGCATCGGCCGTGCTTAGTATCGCTTATCAAAAAAAGCATGCTGTTGTTGACGGCAACGTGATTCGGGTACTTAGTCGCTATCTGGGAATTGAGGATAATGTTCGAAGTACATCTACAAAAAACACCATACAGGATGCTGCGGATGAGCTTATTTCAGAAAAACGTCCCGGGGATTTTAATCAGGCAGTAATGGAACTGGGTGCAACAATTTGTACGCCCTCTAACCCCACCTGTGAGGAGTGTCCCATACAAGCGAATTGTGTAGCTTACAAAACTGCAAAAACTGAAGAAATACCTTATAAGTCATCCGCCAAAAAACGTCCGCACCATCATATTGGCGTAGGCATTGTGATGAATAAAGATGAAGAAGTTCTCATTGCCCTACGCCCTGACGATGAGATGCTGGGCGGCATGTGGGAATTCCCGGGCGGAAAGCAGGAAGAGGACGAAGAGATGGAAAACACCGTTAAACGCGAGCTTAAGGAAGAGTTAGATATTGCTGTTTCAATTTCGAAACCGTTTATGAAGCTCGACCATGCGTATTCTCATTTTAAAATTACACTGCATGCTTATTTATGTGAGTTGGTGGATGGAACACCCAAACCGAAATCAAGCCAAGAAATCCGCTGGATTGCTATCGACGAACTCAAAGATTATCCATTTCCGAAAGCTAACCGTAAACTTACCGAAAAGCTGATGAATTTGGATAAAGGTCAGCAGGAGCTGAAAATATAATTGTCATGTCATCTTGAATTCATTTCAAGATCTGTCATTTATTGTTCCAGATGCAGAAACAAAGCCTGTCCCGCTACATCGGGGTTCATCATGACACTAACTTCAATAAGTTAAATGCCACCAGAGCTTCAAAAACGATCACCCGACGAGATTAAAAAACTAAAACCCTTTCTGGATGCATGGGTAGAAAAAATCGAACGGACCGAGTATATCGATGATGATCCCATCCTATTTATGCATGCTTTTAATCAAAAGGAAGACCAGCTTTTAGCCGGTTTTTTTGCAGCAACCATGGCCTGGGGACGCCGTGATATCGTTATTCGAAAAGTGCGTGACTTTCTGAATCGAATGGATAATCGTCCCACCGACTTTATTGTCAACTTTTCTGACCGTGATGCTGAGCGTTTCGAGGGATTCAAACACCGAACCTTCAAGCCTATCGATATGAAGTGGCTGGTAAAAATTCTGCAAACCATCCTATCGCAGTACGGCTCTTTTGAGGATTTTTGGGCGTCATGCCATAAAAACGCTTCCGAAAATGAGCGTCCATTGATGTCCGTATTCCATGAACAGTTCTTTGCCCAACATCCCGAAGCACCACAGCGTACGCGAAAACATGTATCAAATGCCGATAAAAAAAGCTCATGCAAGCGGCTTTATCTTTTTCTCCGGTGGGCATTGCGCAATAACAGTCCTGTTGATTTAGGGCTAATGAATTTTATGCCGCAATCGGAACTCATGATTCCACTTGATGTGCACGTAGCACGCCAGGCCCGAGCGCTGGGATTACTCTCCAGAACATATAACGACTGGTGGGCAGTGCAAGAACTTACCGAAGCACTTCGACTGTTAGATCCCCAAGATCCTGCCAAATACGATTATGCGTTGTTTGGATTGGGGATAAACCAAGATGAAATCCCTGAAAAGTTTATCAAGAATCCGATAGTGCTGGATTAAACTTTCTCCTCCCTCTCGAATTTATTAATATTTAAAAACCATTAATTATTAAACAGACGCTACTTATTTATCCCAAAATATCATCAACATGAGATGTGCGAAAATCACTGTTACGACCCTCCTATTTTTTGTCCTGTTAACTACCGCAACTGTTACACAAGGTCAAACTACCTATGAAGATGATTCGGGCTTTTTTACTCCGGTGGTAGAATCTTTGTATCTGCGGGGCGGTATTTTTGAAGATACGCAACTTATTGGTCCGGCCATTGGGTATCGATTTAACAACAGATATGATCTGAGCCTGCATTCCGAATTATTAAACACTGAATCAAATATTCTAATGGATGCGTCCACAATACAACTTTCTATTCTCAACCTTGGCCTCACAGCGGGACAAACCAGTTATTGGAAAAACGGAGTGCTATTACGCAATGAAATATCTATGTATCAGGCCATTAATCTCAATTTAGAAGGATATGAAGCACCGCAAGATCCTTCTCTGACATCCGCTTTAGGAGTATCATCACTGTATAAACCACTAAGCATATCAAAAGCTATCACCTTCTTCCCAAATATTGGCGCACTGATAGGAATTGGAAGTTATCGACCTCCAGTATATTCATCAGCAAATTTACGGCAGGGATTTGATGGCTTTGTCGCCGGTCCGCAGTTGGGATTAGATACGAAATTTAATATCGGCGAATCGTTTTCTATTACAGCCAAGCCTCAATATCGACTGCGGTATAATTTTACCCACGAGCATTCAACAGGTACGCTCACTTTCAATGTATTATTTAACTTTTAGGGATGAACAACGGTCCTAAATAATAAGGATTAATTTATAATGAAGAACTTGCATGCCTTTACCTTATTACTTTTTCTAATAATCATTCCAATCTTTACTTATGCACAAGAACAAGACCAAAACGAAAGATATTTTAAAATAGGTCTCGCGCAATCGTATCAGCCTACATTTGAAATTAATAACAATTCATTTTCGAATACCACTTCAACTGCATTTAAACTCCTCATTCATGAGCCCGATATTGCACCTGTTGAGCTGGGAATGTTTATCACAACGGGGCGAAACAGCACCATAGATTACTCTTATGGCATTAGCCCCGCCTATTTTATGTACAAAGGAAAATCTCACTGGTTTAAAACCGGCGTAGAATTAGGGCGTTTTAAATTGGGCAGGTATCAAAATGATGTTGTTTTGGGAGCAACACTGGAAGAGGAATATCAAGAGGCATTACAACCTTATCTGGAATGGGATTGGCAAATCTCCAATTATATTTCTCTTATTTCTAAAGCCGGGTACCGATTTATCTCAAGTCATACAAGAACCGTTACTGAAATTACGGATCGGTGGGAGAATGGATCAGTACGGTCATATCATGCCAAAGGGAAAAATCACTTTTATGGTGCAGGCTTTGAGTTCTCAGTTGGTATAAATATTACTGTTTACTAAAACTACTACAAAGTGGTAGAAATGATCTATAATTTTTCTTTGTTATAGGTATGTACATTTACAAAAGAATCCTTATATTTCGCGTCCGAGAATTGAAAGCAAAACAATTTATATTATATGGTTGGAGTTAAAGTAAAAGATAACGAGAGCATTGATCGAGCCGTTAACCGGTTCAAAAAACTGGTTGCACGTTCACGTATTCTCAACGAATACAAAGAGAATCAACAGTATACCAAGCCTTCGAAAGAACGTCGCGAGGCTTTGAAGAAAAGTATCCGTGAACAACGCCGACGAGAGCGCAACCAGTACTAAAAATATATTGCGATCTTGAAAAGCTCTTTAGCTTATGCTAAAGAGCTTTTTTTATCGCTGATGAAATATTGGTAACCCCACTGGTTTTCAGATCATTATTACTCTCTACGACATTCGATTGGGGAATAATTGCATGACCAAACCCCAATTTATTGATCTCTGTCAGCCGATGATCAATTTTATTTACCGTACGCACTTCTCCTCCCAATCCCACCTCACCTAAAAATGCGACTTTATTAGAAATCGGTTTATCCAAAAAGCTGGATACCAGTGCCATGGTCACTCCTAAATCAGCGGCCGGATCATTCACTTTCAGTCCACCCGCTATATTCAGATACACATCCTGCCCTGAAAACTGATAGCCGCCCCGCTTTTCTAACACCGCAAGCAATAACGACAAGCGACGATAGTCAAAACCCGTAGCCGTGCGCTGCGGCGTTCCATAGTTACTGGGCGTTACCAATGCCTGTACTTCCACCAAAAGCGGACGAGAACCCTCAATCGAGCAAATAACAGCATTACCACTCACCTTGCTGTTATACTCCGAAAGAAACAGCTGGGATGGATTTAGTACATCTTCCAAGCCCGATTCCTTCATTTCAAAGACTCCCACCTCCTGCGCCGGACCGAATCGGTTTTTAATACTACGCAACATCCGGTAGTTATAATTGCTGTCACCTTCGAACTGAAGCACGGTATCAACCATGTGCTCCAGCACGCGCGGACCAGCAATAGTTCCCTCCTTCGTTACATGACCAATCACCAGCGTGGTGATATCCTGCTTTTTAGCCAGCTGCTGCAACAGCGCAGCACACTCCTTGACCTGTTGTATACTGCCTGCCATACTCGTCAGCTCGGTACGATAAACTGTCTGAATAGAATCAACAACTAATAGGTCCGGATCCAGTTTTTGTGCTTCTTTAAGCACTTTATTGATATCGGTTTCAGTATAGATATAGAAATTATCTGAACTGACGCCCAATCGCTTTGCGCGCTGTTTTATTTGTCCCGCCGACTCCTCTCCTGCACAGTAGAGTATCTCTAAATCGGGTCGTGCTTTTCCAATCTGTAGCGTGAGCGTGCTTTTCCCAATGCCGGGATCACCACCAATCAGCACAAAAGATCCGGAGACAAACCCACCGCCCAACACGCGATCAAACTCTTGGATATTGCTCAAAAACCGCTCTTGGGAATCCATATCAATATCGTCGAGCTTTTGCGGCGGCTGAGAATCCTCAATTCCATCAACTTTGCCTTTATGCTCTTTTTCGGACTTCGTCTTTCGCTCCACCGTAAATTCCTTAAACGTATGCCACGCGCCGCAGTTGGGACAGTTCCCCAACCACTTAGTCGAAGTGTGTCCACAGTCCCCACAAACATATTGTATCCGATCTTTAGGCATAAATAATGCTTTATTTTAGGATGGTAAATCGCTTTCAATCTTTTCTTTGGCCGCCTCATCACTCAGCGTATCTACCATGGAACGGTTGATGTACCAAGTTGTCGCCATCATTCCCAAACCGATACTGATATAATAACTGATAACCCGCCAGGCAAAAACGGCTAATCCAATAAAGGCCTTACGATCCATAAGCGGTCCTTGGAAAATGGCGAACAATCCCTCAACACCACCACTGCCTCCCGGAGTCGGCATAATAAGGAAGGCAAGATTCATTGCCAGGCTACGCAGAACCGATAAGATAACATCAGCAGGCAATAAACTCAGCACTACAATAGTCGGCAGGGCAATCCTGCACAACCACGACATGGTGGAGAGAAAGAATGCCTTGAGCAGAAAGCTTTTGGGTTTCTTACGGAGTTCGTGGGCGTACTCAACAAGGTTATCAATCTCACCGGCAACAGTATCTTTCCAACGACGTAAAAATGGAAGCTTTAATAACCAGTGTACAACCTTGCGAATTGCATTGGGATTTTTGAGCACGCCGTAGGCCATCAAACCGGCATAACTTAATAAACCAATATATAGCAACATCATTGAAGCATGGCCAATAAATCCGGTATTACTGGGAACTACCTCGAAGAAAATTCCCGAAATCAATAAAATAGGCACAGCCAAAGCGAACCAAAGCTGATCAAGGAGCAGGCTAAAAAGCATGATAGCCGTAGATTGTCCGAAATTGAATCCCTCTTTTGTCATTGCATAAGTGGCCATGGGCGCTCCACCTACAACCGACGGTGTAATCGAAGACGTAAAATCCCAACTCAGCATTACTCTGAACGATCCCATCCAGTCAAGCACTTTTTCCGATAGATACCTGATCTTTGCAGCTGAAAACCCCAATCGCATGAAAGAGACAACAATTGCAATAATAAGTCCGGGCAGCCTCTTTGCCTTAAGGTGAGTTAACACTCCGGGCGTATAAGTGAGCCAAATGACAAATGCCATGGTTGCTACACTAAGCCCAATAGAAATAAAGAGATATTTTTTAGAAAAATACCGGTTTGGATCCTCTTGTATGTGCTCTTCTTTATTAGACAAAAAAAGTAGTTCTACAGTAGAATTAAGTATCTATTTCTATCTCTGGGGACGTGCTATAAATCAACGAAAACACGTGATCTACTCCACAAAACGAATTTAGATTGTTTTCATTTCATAAAAAAGGCCTTATGGAAAACCTCCATAAGGCCTAAAAACAGGTAGAATAGTTATGCTACCGTAATATCGTCATCGAGGTAAACATCCTGAATAAAATTCAACAATTGAATGCCTTCTTCCATGGGACGCTGAAATGCCTTTCGACCACTTATAAGTCCCATTCCACCGGCACGCTTGTTGATCACAGCTGTACGTACAGCCTGGGCAAAATCATTTTTCCCAGAAGAACCACCCGAGTTAATCAGCCCCGCGCGCCCCATATAGTCATTGGCCACCTGGTAGCGTGTTAAATCGATGGGATGATCGCTGGAAAGCTTATCATAAATATCTTCATCCAACTTACCGTATGAAGAATCACCCATATTAAGTGCCTTATACCCTCCATTGGTTGTTGGCTGTTTTTGTTTGATGATATCCGCCTGCATGGTAACACCTAAATGATTCGCCTGACCGGTAAGGTCAGCGGCTGCATGATAATCTTCACCATCTACTTTAAAGGCTGAGTTTCGTGTGTAGCACCAAAGTATAGTAGCCATTCCCAGCTCATGTGCCCGTTCAAAGGCCTTGGACACTTCCTGAATTTGCCGGCTCGATTCTTTGGATCCAAAATAAATTGTCGCTCCTACGGCAACAGCTCCCATATCAAAAGCACGCTCAACCGAGCCAAACATAATCTGATTGTACTCATTGGGGTAGGTCATCAGCTCGTTGTGATTGATTTTGACAATAAAAGGAATTTTGTGAGCATATTTACGAGCAACAGATCCCAACACGCCAAATGTGGATGCCACTCCGTTGCATCCTCCCTCAATAGCAAGTTTCACAATTTTCTCCGGATCAAAATAATCAGGATTAGGCGCAAATGAAGCTCCGCCCGAGTGCTCAACACCTTGATCAACAGGCAAAATGGACAGGTATCCTGTTCCACCTAATCGACCGTTATCTAACAAAGTCTGTAAGCTTCGCAACACACGTGGGTTTCGATCAGATCCACCAAGCATATCATCAACATATGTTGGGCTCGGTAAATGCAACTTGTCTTTTGAAATAGTCTCGCACTCGTGTGTTAGCAGATCTTCTGCTTCATCACCAAGTAACTCTTCAATACTTTTTTTTGCTAAAGCCATAGCGTAGCTCCCGGGTTTAACTAAAATTATTTTGTTTTAAAAGGTAAATATAAGTCAAGATTATTATAACAATTTTCGACGTTGATATCAGCAATTAAATATTGCTAATATTAGTGTCGCAATATTAAACTTTTATATTCGCCCTCCTAATCAATATCATACAAGCCTTTAAATTTCTAAAGCATCACTAAATCAAATATCAATATTATGAAAGAAGGCAAAATTAAAAACAGCGAACTTAAAAAAGCAATTGTAACTGATGCTCCAAATTTTCCTAAATATACAACTCAGTTAATGAACCTTGCTAACCAAAACTCACAAGCTACACGGCCAAAGTATGTTGGCCAAATGACTGAGCTTATAAAAGAATTTGATGGAAATAGTTTGGAAGAATGGAGAAAATGGTATAATCAAAAACATCCCGATGCTATTGATAAGGCAACTCAAAAAATTGCTGAGATGATTGACAAATTATCTGAAGCCATGCAACAAATAGATGAAGAGATGATACGAGCATGGGTTGAGGAATTAATTATTGCCAATACTTACTCTGGGCTCAATTTTCAGGAAGCAATTTTAAAGAAAATTGCAGAATCGAAAAATAAACCTTTCTCTCCTGCTACTCCTCAAGATGAGTCAAAAGGTATTGACGGCTATATTGGTGATAAACCCATTAGTATTAAACCAACATCCTATCGAGTTAAAAAGGGATTAACTGAGCAAATCGATGTAGATATCGTTTATTATGAAAAGCTAAAAACCTGCATCAAATTCAAATATGACTTTTAATAACCTTTGCTATCCATGCTCCACTTCTGCAAAAAGGGTTCCCTCTTTAGGATAGTCAAACATGGCCTCTTCAAAATATTTACACTGTACCGTATCTTTAGATTCCCGATCAATTGTCTTTAAATAATTCAATAATAGGGGTTTCTCTTGCTTTGTAATCACAGGAAAATCATAATGATCATTTTCATATTTAAAAGCATTATCACCTTTTTCAGCTAATCGGGATTTTACAAACTCCTTATGATCTAAAATACGTTTCCGAATACGGTCATTTAGCATGTTGATACTATCATTGTTCAACAAAGAAAAAATTGTATCTCTAAAACCTTCTTCAATTTCATATCCAATACTGTTTCTACCCGTGCAAAGAGCAGCAAGAGAAGTAGTCCCTGTCCCTAAAAAGGGATCAAGCACAGTATCTTTTTTTATAGAAAACATATTGATAAACCGGTATGGAAGCTCAAAAGGAAATGCTCCACTCCTTTCTCTTGTGCTTTTATCAGCCAAATCTTGTAGAATCCCTTTAAATTCCCAAAGATCAGAAAACCATTTATTTCTTTCTTCCCAAAAATAAGCGCTTTCTCTTCGCAACGATTTCTCATCTGATGAAAAACTTCTCTTTCCACCTTTACGAAAAACAAGCACATATTCATGCTCCAATGTTATATAAGCACTTGGCGGCATCATCCCTGACCCCATAAACTTGTTGGGAGCATTGGTCTGCTTCCTCCATAAAATATTTGGCATGTTACTAAATCCAATATCAATAAATGCCTTTACAACACGTGCATGATTGGAGTATAACTGAAAATCATCTCCTACTTTACGTGTGGCATCTCCGATATTAATACAAGCAATGCCTCCTTCCTTTAGTACCCGATACAGTTCTTTCCAAATAACATCCAATTGTTGATGCATTAATTCAAAAGCAAGACTTCCATCTGAATTATATAAAGCTTTCTCTATTTGGGGATTCATATTTGAAAATTGCTCATCCCACATTTCAATCATTGGATATGGAGGAGACGTTACTACCAAATCAACTGAATTGTCATCAACTTTCATTGTTTTGGCATTGCCAAATAAGACTTTATGCGTGGTTTCCATATCATATTTTTTTAGCTCACATTCATTTGAGTTCAAAATATATCAATTATAGGAACTTATCGACGTTTACTGTCAAACTTCTTATATTAATTAATTCAAATTTAACCCAATACTTATTCCACTGTGAAAATAGGTGACATCGATCTCGGGAATAACCCCATTCTACTCGCTCCTATGGAGGATGTAACGGATTCCCCATTCCGGACCATCTGCCGTCGTAAAGGAGCCGCTGTAGTATATACCGAATTTATTAGTTCGGAAGCAATTGTGCGCGACAACGACCAGGCACTGCACAAGATGGATTTTACTGAGGAACAGCGTCCGTTCGGCGTACAGATTTTTGGCGGACGTGAAGAAGCAATGGAAGATGCAGCCCAAACGGCCGAAAAAGAAAATCCCGATATCATTGACATCAATTTTGGATGTCCGGTTTATAAAATTGCCAAAAAGGGGGCCGGTGCAGGATGTCTCCGTGATCTCGATATGATGGAGCGGATGGCTGCCAGTGTTGTTGATGCTGTTGGCGATGTCCCTGTTACAGCCAAGACCCGCTTGGGCTGGGATAATAAAACAATTAAAATTCGCGAAGTAGCCCTGCGTCTGCAGTCTGTCGGTATTAAGGCTCTTGCCATACATGCCCGTACCCGCAACCAAAAATATAAGGGCGATGCTCGCTGGGATTATCTGAAATATGTTAAAGACACCCCCGGTCTGGAAATTCCTATTATTGGTAATGGGGATGTTACTTCGCCTGAAGACGCCAAGTGTATGTTCGACGAAACCGGCGTTGACGGTGTTATGATTGGCCGCGGTGCGATCGGTAATCCCTGGATTTTTGACCGTACGCGCCACTATATCGACACCGGCGAATTATTACCTGAACCCACGATTGAGGATCGCGTTGATCTGTGTGCAGAACAGCTGCGACGGTCGGTTGATCACCACGGGGAACGATATGGTGTTATCATCATGAAAAAACATTATGGGCAGTATCTGAAAGGAATCCGTAACAGTCGTCAACTGCGTGCCGAGATCATGAAGGAGTCAGAAATGGATCCTATTATTGACTTGCTCATGAACTTTAAAGAGCAGGAGATGTTGGCAGTGGCATCATAGCTTATTTCCCGAAAATAGACTGGATTAACTGAGTAAATTTCGCATCATTTGGGCGCTTTCAATAGCGTTGCCTCCCGGATTATTAAAATAGATTTGTGCATCCTGCCCTTCCTCCAACTGTTTTTGTATAATTTCTGCCCAGGGCTCTAAATCCGATTTTTTGTAGTTATACCGGTACCCCGTAAGTCCGTGAAATCTGATATAGATAAAGTCTGCTGTAGGGGTACAATCATTCGGAAATTTGCCTGAGCTATGCCAAACAATTGCGGCATTTTTATCTGAAAGTAAATTATACACTTCCTCATCTAACCACGAAGTATGCCTGAACTCAAAAGCGAATTGCTGATCCTCGGGCAACTTTTCTAAAAAAGAGTCTAACCGCTCGGCATTCTTTTTAAAGTTGGGCGGAAACTGCCAAAAGATTGTCTTAAGAGACTCGCCCAGTCTCCGTATACGACTTAAGTATTGATTTAAAGGGTCATCAATATCTTTCATTTTGTTGTAGTGAGTAATACGACGATGACCTTTTACAGAAAAATGGAATTTATCGTCAGCTGTTTCTTTCCAATTTCTTACTGCCTTTTCAGTAGGCAGATTGTAATACGTTGCATTAACCTCCACAGAATTAAAATGCCTGATATAATATTTAAGGTAATCCTTTTGGGGGATATCCTTTGGGTAAAAATTGCCCCACCCTTTATATGACCAACCGCTGGTGCCAATAAATAAATCAGACATAATACCTGTTACACTGGATTATTACTGAATCAATTGCCTCTGTAAATCGTAAGCCTATTTGCAAGATATCCAAAAGAAAAACTGACCCAATGGTTAATCGAATTCTGCGTTTACTCGTTACCGGACTCAATGCCTACAGCTTTTATTCTAATCCATATCGGTTCATCATTGGTATTCTCTGTATTATTATACTCCCCTGTCTGGCCTATATTTTTTGGGGCACTGTAATCATCATTGCCCTTTTGGCATTAGGTATATACTTCATCTACAAAGCGTTCAAACAGAGCTACTATAACTCAACATATTATTCCTGATCGGCATCTTGTTGTAAATTTTCTGCCCCAGAGACCAGTTCAAAGGGTATAGCTTTACTGGCTGATCCGGAATACAGTGAGACATGGGGAAAAGGTATTTCTATTCCCTCCTCATCAAACCGCTCTTTAATTTCTTCCTGAATCGTATTTTTAAGCAAAATCCATTCATCGACAGGAGCCCACACTCTAAAACTTAGATCTATGGAAGAGGTACCAAAGGCATCGAAAATAATAGATGGCTCAGGCTCACTAAGTGAATATTGGTTCTTCTCTGCTACATCCATCAAAATTTCGCGTACCTGATTAATATTCTCTTTATACGCTACGGACACCTTGGCACTAAAACGCCGAATCGGAAAGCGTGTCAGGTTAGTTACTTCCGTTTTGATAATAGTTTCGTTGGGAATACGTACAAACATATTATCAAAGGTTCTAAGCTTAACCGAAAGCACATCAATTGACATCACAAAGCCTATTGTATTTCCCACACTAATAATATCATCAACCTTAAACGGTTGCTCGGCAATTAGAAAAAGACCACTTATTATATTTGACACACTTGTCTGAGAGGCAAAACCAAGTGCTATACCAACTATACCGGCCCCCGCTAACAAAGGAGCCAGGCTAATACCCAACTGTCCCATTATGGTTATGAGCATAAGTATCAATCCGGAATAAAACACAATTTTGCCGGCAAGCATACCGTAGTGTGGAGCATACTTTTTTGTAAAAAAGCGCTTAGCCCATCCTCGCAGGATAAGTAATAACGGCAGGGTAATAACAATGATCAGTATTACCTTAACAAGCAGCTGAAATGTCTCTGTAGAAATATAATCAGTAATAGTTGATAAAAGATCCTGTGGAAAATCCATGATCTGATTCCTAAAGTTTTGAAATTAGTCAAAAAGACGCTTAAAAGTACGCGTTGCCAGGCTTTTCTGTATTTTCTTTCGGGGTTCCGTTAATAATTGCTTTTTAGTAATTCCCTTAGGTAATTTCCCCGTCATGACAACTTCACTATTCAAGCTTTCGCCTTGATAAATAATTTGGGTCTCGTCAGCCCACAATTCATTTTTGTGTTGGTAAATACCCAAGCGCTCAACGCGATAACAAAAGTTCTCAAATATGAGATCTTCTTCCGATTTATTCGATATTAGTATAGGACAATTTACCAAATGTGGTTTGGGATCAATTTTTGATAAATCTCTCCGGGCTTTAGTAGTAGCATGATAACAAAGCTCTCCTTCGGTCGGAATCCCGAACCAGGTTCGGGAAAGCGGAATAATTGGCACCTCTATTAGCTGAAAATTACTTCGGGGAATTACAACCCGAACCCAAATTGGCATTCTTGCAAAAACCTGAATCTTCGAATTCGACCTTATCTTCAAGGTGTACTCCGATTTAACTACCAGTGGTAAATCGGGGAATACGGGCACAAGACGAATATTTTGCACCTCCCCTTCCATCGCCCACCGAATCCAATCCAAATCTCTGGGTGGTTCCGATATTTCTCTCTCTTCGGTTTCATCATGTATATAACCGATCCAAAGGTCGGAGTCTTTAAAAAGGATCCACAGATGAAGATTCCCGATGGAGACAGACTCCATTTTATCTGATTCTAAGGTTCTATCGCCCCAAATACTTTGAGATTCTCCCATAAAATGTAGCTCTTGTTATCTAAAAATTAAAAGGAAAGCTCATTCAGAAATCATTTCTGTTCCCATGAACGGTTGCAAGACTTCAGGAATTTTAATGCTGCCATCTTTCTGCTGATAGATCTCCAAAATAGCTGCTACAACCCGGGGTAATGCCAAGCCGGATCCATTAAGCGTATGCACAGTTTCGGTGTCTCCATTTTCTTTACGCCGACGAATCATCATACGTCGCGCCTGGAAGCTCCCAAAGTTAGAACAGGAACTCACCTCCAGCCATTGCTGTTGACCCGGACTCCATACTTCAAGATCGTACTTTTTTGATTGCGTAAAGCCCATATCTCCGGTACACATTAACAAAGTACGATACGGGATATTCAATTCTTGCAGCAGTGACTCGGCATGTTCGCGCAGGGTTTCCAGCTCATCATAAGCTGTTTCAGGATGAACTATTTTTACCAACTCAACCTTGTCAAATTGGTGCAGCCGATTTAATCCTCGTACATCTTTTCCGTACGAGCCTGCCTCACGCCGCCAGCAAGGCGTATAAGACGTATAATAAAGCGGCAGCTGCTCATCTTCTAAAATCTCGTCGCGATGAAAATTTGTTACCGGGACCTCAGCCGTAGGGATCATAAAAAACTCATCCCTCGGAATCTCATACATCATATCTTCCTTGTCGGGGATTTGTCCCGTACCGCGCGCGGAATCTTCATTCACAAAATAGGGCACTTGCAACTCGGTATAACCTGCCTTGGCAGCTCTATTCAAAAAGTAGTTAATCAGCGCGCGCTGTAGCTGGGCCAGCGGACCTACATAAAATGGAAACCCCGCTCCCGTTACTTTAGCACCCCGATCAAAATCAATCCAACCCTGCTCCTCGACCAGCTCCCAGTGGGGCTTGCGCCAGTCTTCTTTATTGGGATCTCCCCACGTTTTAATAACCTCGTTGTCCTCTTCCGTTTGTCCTACAGGTACCGACTCGTGCGGCACATTAGGAATTTTATGCAAGAGATCTTCGCGCGCCGTCTTCAGTGATCTAAGCTTATCTTCCTTTTCCTGTATTTGTTCCTTTAGTTCGGTGGTATAAGAAATAATCTCCTGGGCTTCCTCATTTTTACCCTGCCCCATTAGCTCACCAATTTTCTTGGCCTTGGTATTGCTTTCATTCCGCAGGTTATCCGTCTCCTCCACAAGTGAACGCCACTGTTCATCAATACTGATAATTTCATCAACAATCTGGGGATTCTCCTCTCCCTTATTTTTCATCGCTTGCTTAACTAAATCGGGATTATTTCTGATAAAAGTGACGTCTAACATCGGGTAATGTGTTTGAAATTTCGTTGATAGTTTGGCTAAAGATAAGGGAGTTAAACGAAAGGTTTGAACCCAAAATCCTTGTAATGACTTCTTTCTATAATCACTAAAAAAATTCCGGCAAAGCCGTCCATAGAGCTTGAATTCCTAATTATTTTAGGCTATTTTAAAATAATAATAGAAAATTAAGGACATTTTACAGATTATGGCTCAAGGATTAGACGAAATTGATATTAAAATATTAAACCATCTCCAAAAAGATGGACGGTCGCAGCGCAACAAACTGGCAGAAATTGTTCACCTGTCAGTTCCTTCAGTATCAGAAAGGATGCGCAAACTGGAAGAAAAGGATTTAATAAAAGGATACACTGCACTTCTCGATTCTAAAAAGTTCAAATTTGATATTACAGCATTCGTATTTGTAGAAGTGGACGGCTCGGATAATTATCCCATCTTTATTGAAAATGCGGTAGCAGAACCGGAAATTCTGGAATGTCATTCAATAACCGGGGACGGGTCACATATCCTAAAAATTCGAACAGAAAACACATCATCGTTTGAACAATTGCTTTCTAAAATTCAATCGTGGGATGGAGTTAGCAAAAGCCGATCAAATGTTGTTCTCAGCAGTTTTAAAGAAACAAATGAACTGCCTATTGAAAAGACGATCGATCCCAAATAAATCTCTTTTTCCCGTACATTGACAAACTTTCGATTTTATTATTTTTTCGCTGCCCTTTTACTGCTCGGGGTTTCCCAAACCGAAGAACTATACGGCCAGTCACAGCTGGGGGTAGTTTGGGATATCCCCAGTAATACCGACTCAGCCAATGTACAGCTGCAACAATTTCACGAGCTTGGAGTTTCGATCCTGGAAATCGATACTCCGCCTACTCGTGAGGTATGGAATCAAATCGACAGGTTGGGATTTAATGTATATGGTAATTTGGATATAAATTTCCCCGTTACCCATACCTTTTCCAACCCTGATTCGAGCCTTATTACCCACATTGAGAATAACGCTACAAGCTACCTGTCACAACCCTCGGTAAAGGCAATAGGCTTATTTAATTACGGCAGTGTATACGACCCCGCCTTTTGGGAATCAGTTACTTCGTTTGCCGAAAAAATTAAGCAGACAAAAGGGATAGATTTATATCACAAGAGCAGGTCTGCACTCGTGACAGATAGTTCTGTAGTTTCATTTTCGATTATTAATATCCCTGTAACGCCCAAAAATGTTTATTCCCTATCACTTTCAGCTGCAAACACGAACAACTATCTCTACTATACTCCTTCGGATGAACTGAAGCCGTTTTTAAAGCCCTTCAAAAACTTTGTATCAGCAGTAGATCAATCTAAAAACAATACGATTTTTGTAGATTCGGGATGGCTTCTTATGATGGTCAAAACACATCCGCAATTTACAGAAATCTTACAAACCCTTTCTTCCCAATCAGAACTCATTTTTCCTCTTCCAAATGAAACTATTCCTACACCGGACAACACCGTTCTTCCTATGGTTCTGCTTTTGTTAATTTGGGGAAGCCTGGCACTGCATTACAATACCAGCCCCTTATATCGTAAATCATTATTCCGATACTTTACTGCTCACAAGTTTTTTATTGATGATATTTTTAAGCGCCTCATTCGGTCCCCGATGCCTGCCGTCATCATCATTTTACAAAATGCACTACTGTTATCCACAGCCACGTATGTAGTATTTTCTATATTCTTAACTCCAATAGGGCAAGAAGCCTTTTTTCATCATTTCCCGGAGCTTTCAATAGCTGGAAATAGCCCACTATCAATATTTATATGGACTTTTCTGCTGGTTCTATTGATTTCTCTTTCAAGTATTATCTGGCTCTATTTTAGCCACAAGAAGATAAAATCCTTCACACAGATAGCAACCGTATATGCATGGCCGTTGCAGCTTAACTTTCTATTTTGTACTGCTGCAATCACTTTCTTTTCAACATCGGAATCCAAAAGTGCAGCACTTTTTACCGCTTTTGCACTGCTGCTATTCTTACTTAGCTACAACTTTTCTGCACTTGATATTATTCGCTTTGCAAGATCTAAAATCAAGCATTTGTTTAAAACTGCCATTCCCTACACAATAATAATTGCAGGTATTCTGATATGGTTTTCTACAAATGAGCAATGGATGGACGTGTTAACCTTGGCGCTAAACCTTACATAATCTGCTTTCGCAGACGAGCCACAGGAATATTCAGCTTCTTACGATATTTACTGACCGTACGGCGTGCTACTTTATACCCTCGCTTTTTCAGTTTTTTAACGATCGCCTGATCGCTAAGCGGACTCTGTTTATCTTCATTATCCACAATCTCCTGCACAGCATTTTTCACCTCTGTACTTGAAACCTCTTCACCGTCTTCGGTTTCAATACCTTCACTGAAAAAGTATTTCAATTCAAAGACGCCAAAATGTGTCTGTACGTACTTTCCGTTTACTACCCTAGATATAGTTGAGATATCCAGGTTTACCCGCTCGGCAATATCTTTCAGGATCATTGGCTTTAATCCCTCCCCGTACTTAAAAAAATCTTCCTGCAGAGCCACAATCGTTTTCATTGTATTCATCAGCGTATTTTGTCGCTGACGAATGGAATCAATAAACCACTGGGCCGACTCTATCTTATTCTTAATAAAGTTCTTGGTCTCTTTTGTCTGTTTGTTGGACTTTTTCTTCTTTTTAAGATCGTCCCACATCTCTTTATATCGTGGTGAGATACGTAGTGGCGGCACATTTCCATTATTGAGTGAAATCACAAAATCACCTTCCTCTTCTCCCTCAACTTCCCCCTTCTCGGCCGGCTGATAGTAAACCTCAAAATCAGGCTCGATATAATTAGAAGTAGCATCAACAGCCGTTCCTACGGCTCCCGGCTTGGGATCCAACCCCGTAACACAATCAAAAGCCGTTTGGAGTTCTTCATCATTAATATCCAGCTTCTTTTTAAGCTTCTTGAAGTGTTTTTTCTCAAAAAGATCCCAGTGGTCGCGCAGCATTTTAATAGCATCATCGCGGCCTTTTTCATCATTCATCAGTTCGAGTTGCACAAGCAGGCAATCACGCAAATCGCGCGAGGCAATGCCCGGTGGATCTAACTGTTGAATCTCTTTCCTTACCTTCTCGACTTCCTCCTCATTGGTTAGCGTCCCGTGATTAAACGCAATATTGTCGACAACGGCCTCAATCTCACGACGAAAATATCCGTCATGATCGAGCGAACCCAGAATCTGATCTGCAATCAACTTTTGCTCTTCATTAAAATCAAGCAGACTGACCTGGTGTTCGAGCTCTTCCAGTAACGATTCGTGATAGGGATTCGGCAAATCACGCCAGCTCTCGTCACCGCCCCCTCCGGAATAGCTCGATCCACCGCTATAGTTTTCACCGTCGTACTCTGTATTTTGCATATACTCATCCCAGTCAATCTCCTCATTCTGATCAACGGGTTCCAGCTCCTCCTCTTTCTGTTCTTCCCATTCCGTCTCCTCTAACTCATCAAAAGAATCTTCAGATTCTCCCTCTTCCAATACCGGATTCTCCTCCAGCTCATCTTTGATACGCTGCTCCAACGCCACCGTCGGCAGCTGCAACAACTTGATATACTGTATCTGCTGAGGAGACAGTCGCTGTTGTTGCGACTGCTTTTGATTCATTTGCTGACCAGTTTTAATCATAGTACAGCGGCCTCACTATTCGATATTCTCATTTCCTTACATCTTTCTTCAAATTCATCATACCAATCTTTACCGTAACGACGGACAAGCGGATCTTTTAAAAATTCGGATAAGTAAATATCCTCTTTTTTTCCTTTTATACAAGCCGCCGAGCATAATTTATTGACGTATTCAAAATTAGCATATTCTGTTTCTTCCACTTTTTTTAGCCGGATGGGATATAAATGACAACTTATCGGTTTTTCCCATTCTATGCGACCTTCCAGAAACGCCTTTTGAATAGCACAATAGGCTACTCCATCATCATAGATAACAAAAATACACTCTTCATTTTCGCGGCACGATAGTTCTAATCCATGCTTCGATTGTTGTACAATGCCCTGTTTTTTAACCGTTTTACGAGCTTCAGGGTGTAACTCATCCTCCAAGAGTTCAAATGCTTGTTCTAACTCAGGAAGCTCATCATCCGCAACAGGCGCACCTGCATCACCGACCACACAGCACGCTCCTTTGCACTTCGGCAAGTCGCAGGCAAAGCGGGCCGTTGCAATATCGTCAGATAATATAGTGTCTTGAACTCTAAACATTTGGAAATAAAATACCTTTTCTGACGGCTAATTTAAAAATAGAATAGAGACAAGATCAGATTATAACAACTCGAAGTTTTTACCTGCTGTCTGACGGATAGCGTCCTGCATTTCGAGCTCCAAGAGCTTTGGCATCAATTTATGCGTTTCAATTTCCAACCGTTCTGCCAACTGATCAATATGCAACGATTCCTCTGCCAGCACTTCACAAATACTTGTTGACAGGTTATCCAACTCCATAGATTTCCATTTATTCTGAGAAGGTTTGGATATACCTGCAGAATCTGATTCATTTTTCTTCTCCTTGATATGAACGTGAATTTCGGTTAGGATATCCTCAACATTCTGAACAAGCTTTCCCATCCCCCTCTTAATGAGACTGTTACAGCCAATGGCATTGGGGTGCCCGACCGGATGTGGAATCACAAATACCTCCCGGTTTTGATCCAATGCCGACTTTGCCGTAATCATGCTTCCGCCCTCCAAGCCCGATGCCGCTATCAATGTTCCCAGACTCATTCCACTAACAATACGATTGCGAACAGGAAAATTGCCCATTTCCGGCGCCGTTCCAAGTGGAAATTCAGAAATCACTGCCCCGCCGGTCGCTACGATTTCTTTGGCTAATCCTTTGTGGTCACTGGGATAAATCCAATCAATACCCGACCCAAGAACGGCCACCGTTTTTCCACCGGCATCTACCGCAGCCTGATGGGCAGCCCCATCTGTTCCATAAGCCAATCCGCTAACAATCGTTAAGTCATGGTCAACCAGCTCTTTTGCAAATTTCCGGGCCATTTCTTTACCATAGTTCCCCACTCGGCGTGTGCCAACAATAGAAATAGCATCAGTATCAAGTACCGAACGATCCCCTTTGATCCACAGCATGAGCGGTGGGTCGTAAATTTCGCGCAGCAAATTGGGATAATCGTCATCCCAATACGTCATGATTTGTGCGCCGGTGTGTTCGGTCTTTTCAAGGATTTGATCAACCTCATCCCACTCGTTAAACCCCAGCACTTCCTCGGCTGTCTTAGGGCCAATTCCACGTATGGACTCCAACTCATGACGCTCAAGACGAAAGATAAGCTGTGGATGCTCCACGGCTTGCAGCAATAACCGGATGCGCTGTGCACCCAGATTATCCAGCAAATGTAAGGCTATAAATTCTCTTATCGGCGGTTTATACGTCTTCTCTTGTTGATTCAACTTCTTGTAATTTCTCCCAGATGATTTCTTTCAGTTCATCTATATGGTAGTTGGTTGCAGACGAAATTTCAACTACCGGGATATCAAAATCAACTTTTTTCTCTTCATCAAGCTCATAATTCTCCTCAAGGTCCATTTTTGTAATCGCCAAAATACGCGGCTTATCCAGCAAATCAGCCCGATACTGCTCTAATTCCTCGAGCAACGCATTGTATTCATACTCAATATCTTGCTGCGAGCTCACCATGAATAAAAGTACGTTATTGCGCTCAATATGACGTAGAAACTGTATCCCAAGCCCCCGCCCGTCGTGCGCCTCTTCAATGATACCGGGAATATCCGCCATTACAAATGTTCGGTAATCAGGCATGGTAATCACCCCCAAATTAGGCTGTAGGGTAGTAAACGGATAAGAGTCAATTTTAGGCTTAGCCCCGGATATAGCCGAAAGCAATGTGCTTTTCCCGGCGTTGGGAAATCCAACGAGACCGACATCGGCAATGAGTTTGAGCTCAATTTCAATGGCACGCTCATCTCCTTCTTCACCATCCTGAGCATGTTGCGGCGTCTGATTTGTAGCACTTCGGAAGTGCCAATTTCCCAGTCCACCTTTGCCGCCCTGGGCAACCACTATCTCCTGATCGTGTTCAGTGATCTCTCCCAAACGCTCTTTGGTATCAGCATCATAAATTACACAACCCAGCGGTGCTTCAAGGATCTCGTCCTTTCCACTTTTCCCTTTCTTTTTACTGGGACCACCACGCTCTCCGTCTTTGGCATTCACGTATTTTCGATACCGGAGGTCAAGAAGCGTATTAAGCTGTTCATTACCTTTGAGGATCACATCACCGCCATCCCCGCCGTCCCCACCGTCGGGACCGCCTTTAGGCACATATTTCTCACGGCGAAAGTGTACTGATCCTGCTCCGCCGTTGCCACCGGTAACATAAATTTTTGCGTAATCGGCAAATTGAACTCGACCCATATTATAGATTTTCTAAAATAAAATTACTCATCATCTCATAGAGGTGCTTGCGTGCATTGCCTCCATAAATAGCATGACTTCTATTCGGATAATACATCGACTGAAATTGGACGCCTTCTGCCACCAGCTTATCTACTAACTCAACAGAATTCTGGAAATGAACGTTGTCATCACCGGTTCCGTGCACCAATAAATAATTTCCTTCAATCTGATCGGCATACGTAATAGGAGAACCCTTCCTGTATCCTTCCGGGTTCTGCTGTGGTGTCTGCATAAAACGTTCGGTGTAAATCGTATCGTAATACTTCCAGTTTGTTACCGGTGCTACAGCAATGGCGGTATCAAAAAGATCGTTGGCCTGTGCAAGTACCAGGCTCGACATATATCCTCCGTAGCTCCATCCCCAGATACCCAATCGACCTTCATCAATAAAGTTGTAGGTTTCAGTCAAATACTTTGCAGCATCAATTTGGTCCTCAACTTCGTACTGACCCAGCTTTTTGTAGGTTTGTTTCTCAAAATCTCGTCCACGGGCCCCTGTCCCACGATTATCAACACTCACCACAATATATCCCTGCTCGGCAATATATTTATGCCACATAGCCCGCTGGCCCGAGCTAAAACTCTTTGTAACCGTTTGGCTGCCCGGTCCCCCGTATACATAAAACAGCGTGGGATACTCTTTTTTTGGATCAAAATTATGCGGCTTCATAATGTAACCATTCAGCGTGGCCTGCTCTAAGGGTATCTCAATATACTCTTTTGATGGCATCGCATATTCCGAAAGTCTTTTTTCCAACACTTCATTTTCTTCAAGTATCCGGACCTGCGTGCCATCCCCTTTATGCAAGGTATAGGTGGGTGGATTTCCGGGCGACGAAGTCGTCTTAATGTAATACTCATAGTCCCGACTCATATTGATGCCGTTCCAACCCTCACCATTACTCAGCTTTTTCTTGCCGCTTCCATCAATATTGATACTGTACAGATGACGCTGCAGCGGAGATTCTTCTGTACTCACATAGTAAATGTTATCTGAGTTCTCATCATATCCCAAATAATTGGTTACTTCCCAATCGCCTTTCGTAATCTGATGAATCTGCTCACCGGAAATATCATACAGATAAATATGATTATAACCCGATTCTTCGCTTACATAAATAAACTGCTCTTGATTCTCCAAAAACTTAAGATCATCGTTAACATCCACCCAGGCATCTGAAGTTTCTGTTTTGATGATTTCCGTATCACCGGTATTTACATCAGCCAGCATCAGATCCTGTTTATTCTGTAGCCGATTCATACGTCGAATCGCCAGAACCTCGGAATCTTTCGTCCAGTTAATACGGGGAATGTACTGGTCATTCTCCGATCCCACATCCATCCACGTGGTTTCTTCGGATTCCAGATCGTATACGCCAATTTTTACAATTGCATTCTCTTCACCGGCTTTGGGATATTTGAAACGTGTCAGACCGGGATACAACTCCCCCCAGTCCGTCATAAAAAACTCTTTCACATGAGACTCATCAAAGCGATAGAAAGCGATTTTATTTCCATTGGGCGCCCAATACCACGCTTTCGCGATACCGAATTCCTCTTCATAAACCCAATCGGTAGCCCCGTTTATAATATGATTGAATTTTCCATCCTCAGTAATTGCTTTCTCTTCACCGGTTTCCAAATCCACCAGGTAGAGATCATTTTCCTGCACAAAAGCGGCTTTATCTCCCGAGGGTGATAGCTGAGCGTACTGCTGCTTTTGATCCGACCGGGTCAGCTTTTGTGTTTTTCCAGTTTCGAGATCATACACAAAATAGTTTTCTCGCGTACTGCGTCGCCAAATCCGCTCAACATCCGATTTAATTAAGATCTTTCTTTCATCGGATGAAAATTGGTATCCCTGAATGGGAATGGGCTTATCTCTATCCTCAACCTGCAAATCGGTAGCAGATACCAGCACCTCGTAATCTCCTTCAAGGATGTTGTATTTTCGAAGTTCAATATCATTTTGGGTTTGCTCCAGCGCAGTATAAAACTGCCCATCCTGCATCCAGTTTACATTGCGTATTTCTTCAGGAGAAAAGGTTTGATCAACAACATGCTCAAATGTTATTGCTTTCTTTTCCTGAGCCAAGGCCGGCTGAATCAGCCAACCTATTACAAAAATAAATAGAAACAGTTTTTTCATAACAGACAATTTTAATACAACGAATGGCGCCCCGAAACTTCGGAGTGCCATTCGAACAAACATTGAGCGATAGGAAATCGCGCTATTGATTATGCTTAATTGTATTTACTCCTCGTACTTGTGGAGCAGAATTTTGATCAGCTTGGTAAGCTTACCTTTTATTTGGGGACGTGGTGTTATAAAGTCCAAAAAGCCATGATCAAGTAAGTATTCCGACCGCTGAAACCCCTCAGGCAAATCGCGACCAATAGTCTGACGAATGACCCGCGGTCCGGCAAAACCAATGAGCGCTTCCGGTTCGGCAATATTGAAATCACCGAGCATTGCAAAACTTGCCGTCACACCACCCGTCGTTGGGTTCGTCATCAGCGAAATATAGGGTACTCCGGATTCTTCGAGCTGTGCCAGCTTGGCTGATGTTTTGGCCATCTGCATCAGGCTCAATACACTCTCCATCATGCGTGCACCGCCCGATTGCGAAATGATAATAAGGGGCTTCTCATTTTTTCGGGCATGGTCAATGGCCATACCGATTCGCTCCCCTACGACCGAACCCATACTGCCACCAATAAAATTAAAATCCATGCAGGTAATAACGACATCCAAATCGTTCATCTTGCCGATACCTACGCGCACAGCATCCGTTTTACCTGTTTTTTCCTGATATTCATCGAGTCGATCGCTGTATTTCTTGCGATCTTCAAATTCCAGCGGATCGGTGGGTACAATATCCTGACCAATCTCTTCAAATTCGCCTTTATCAAATAAGAAAGAAAAATACTCGTCGCTCCCGATGCGAAAGTGATAACCGCTCAGGGGATCTACCCAAAGATTATCCTCAAGTTCCCGGCGGTGTACCGTTTCACCGGTTTTGGGCACTTTAACCCAAACACCTTCCGGCATTTCCTTACGCTGATCGGTTTGTATATTTTTGTCCTTGCGTTTAAACCAAGTCATGTATGTCCTGTTTCATTTTTAAATGATTTCCAAAAATAATGATTATCGGTCGAAGCTAAAATCTTTTATTTGTATAGTCTTCTTACCTGCAAAGCTAGCCATTTAACTAACCGAAATTTGAGATAAGAATTATTACAAGAATAATTTTTAATCCCAGCTATATCATACCGAACTATGATAGATGTGGCCGACACGGAAACTGTGTTTCTAATAAACCAAACAACTTAGCTAAGTTCATAATCAACTACAGACTCAGGTTCTGACCAAAGAAAATGGCGTTCAAGAATAATCGACTGGTTGTATGCCAATAGCTTCGGAAATTGGGATCATCAGCAAACAAGATAACTTTACCTTGCCCTTCACTTCGAGCTACGATCGCCGAAGTTCCGCTAACTTTTTGTAAATTCTCGTCATTAATATGCCCTCCTACAAATGGCTGTTCTGTATATTGAGCTACTGTTCCATAGGGATTTTCACTCTGCTTAAGAAACAGACTGCTATTTTTTATAAACAACTGTCGTCGATCCGGCACCCCGAATGCAATGGGATTCGACGGATCGATATCCGCTTCCAGAATCGTACCCGGGATAGTACTTGCTCGCCACCGGTCGGCCTGTTCTTCATAATCATAGCGCTCTTTGGACTCAGTCGTATCCTCAGGGAACGTCTTTATTAAGTCCTCACTAACCAGCTCCTTCTCGATTGTCCACCGGGAAGCATCCTCATTGGTAATAAGTACGCCACCGGCCTCTACCCAATGTTGCAATTTATCCACAGTATCCTCATTCCAGTCACTATAATCACCATCGACAAGCACAATGGTATTATATCGCTGTAGATTGGTTCGGGGAAACTGTCGACTTCGAATTTTAGTCACGTCCATGCCAACATGCATATTTAACAAAAACCAAGCTTCACCAACTTCATAACTGCTGGTTCCTTCTCCCACAACCATCGCTACTTCAGGTTTATCTATAGGAAGGATATTTGTACTTCCCAGATCGATTCCCGATGGCGTCATCCCAGTATCTACAGAGTAAAATGTGACATTATGAGCTTTAGCTACAGAACGCAACTTGCGATATAAATCGCCTGGTTTCTGATCTTGCTCCCGAACAGATATCACAACCGTACCATACCCAAACTCCTTTTCATTATTTGAAGTTATATTTGCTGTAAATGGTTTATGTGCCGCACGCACCGTCAAATCCGAATCCAACATATCATACAAGGCTGGATACGCATTATAATCTGACCATTTCAGTAGGTAAGCATATTCTGATGTCCCACCTTTTACCGTGCCATTGCGTTCGGGAAGCTCGGTAACCTGATCCCCTTGAAAATCCCGGACATTATCGGACTCCAACTCCTCATACTGTATGCCATAGCCATGCACCAGTGACCAACCGGTAATATCATAAAATACGCTGTCAGGGAAAGAGGTATTGGCTTCAAAAATATCATGGATCACCCGGTAATGGATTTGATCCGTAGGAACCATATAACTGTTTCCGGCCTTAAATTCCTTTCCATCTTGTTCAAGATCCGACTCCACCTCATACACATCAAGACGATGCTTGAGCATTAAATCCAAAAATTTGTGTGTTAGCGAAGGATCCTCTTCATCCCCAAAAACATAAGCCTTTGTTGGCTGTGATTCTGCTTCCTCAAGGGCTGACTGGAAGAAATCTTTCTGATATTCGAACAGTTTCTGTTTTTCATTAACGGCGGCACGCACTGTGGCTATACCGGTATGCAGATGTTTAAGAATGGTTGATCGGAAAGTCACTTCACCTGCATCACTTTCCTGTACCAATCCCCGGGAACTACCAACTTCAAATGTAACTCCCACACCACCCTGAATATCAGGATAGGTCGATCCGTAAATAGGCGAAATATTGTCAAAAACTTCTTTCGTCCAGTACAGTGCGCCAAGCCCATCAAGCGCTTCAGTATGATATTCGGCCAGCAATGGATTCATTACCTCGTAGTGGTATTCCGGGATGATGGGATTCCAGGTCCGAACCGGCTTCGTCGGCTCAAGGTAATACGTACTGTTGGTTCCCATTTCGTGAAAATCGATCTGCACATTAGGATACCATTTGTGATAAAAATCGACACGATTTTCGCTTTCCTTCTGTGTTACCGCAAACCAATCACGGTTTAAGTCGTGCAGAAAATGGTTTGTTCTTCCGCTCGGCCAAGGCTGATTGTGTTCAGCATCGGCCGGATCGGCAACCGGTGGGAAGGATTTAAAACTGTTGTGATAATGTGCCGCACGATCGCGTCCATCGGGATTTTGAGCCGGATCGATGTGTATGACCGACTCATCTAAAAAATTCTGCGTTTCTTGGCTCTGATTTGCTATTAAATAATAAGCCGTCAGCATGGCTGCCTCACCGCTGGAAGTTTCATCTCCGTGTACGCTGTAATTAAGGGCAACAATAGCCTTTCCCTCTTCGGGATCTAATACAGGTGCTTCCGGATCAAGAAGCGTAAGATGTTCTTTGCGGATATTTTCAATATCTGAATGGTTCTCCGGTGAGGAAATCGTCAACACTACCTGCGGACGTTTTTCATAGCTTTCTCCAATAACCTGAAAACTTGCTTTATCCGATATACGGGCCAATTCCTTTAAGTACGCTACAATGCGATCATGCCTTGTGTAATGTGTACCAATATCATAATCCAAAAACTGTGCAGGCGATGGAATCTGCTCGTCAAATTCCGTTTCATTTGCTTCCGGAAAGTAATAATTATTCTGTGCCATTACTCCCGATGGCAGCCCAATGCCCACGGCAATCAACGCAATTACAATAACCCTTCCTAAATTTGTTATACCTACATTCATGCTAATATCCCTTTGTATTTTTCTGATCCGTTTTGCTCAAATTAATTGTAAGAAACTACAAAAATAATCTGCCAAATCGTTTACACAAACTTGCTCTAATGTCACCCATGTGCAAACCTATATCAAGTTGATTTACATTTTTTGAGAACTGACCGAATTCTGTATTCATACGCACTGCACCGAAATGACGAAACAAGCTGTTCGATGCCGGAGATCAATCCCAAAATAGCAGAAACCTCTCCTGCGCCATTCCCACTAACTAACTTGATTGGAAGTGTAGTATTTCGGCTCAAACATTTCCGGATCTTCCTCCTGATAAAAATCAGAAAAGCCGGCTTGATATAGCGATATAAGTGATTTAGCCGTTATTGATTCGATACCAAATGTTTCTGTCTTATCCAGTACCTGCTGGTCAATTCTACCTAATCCCGTCCCAATAATGATATCTCCCTTTCGCAACATTTTTTCAAATGCCTTTATCGGTATAACTTCAACCTCATCATCAGTCGTTAATTGGTCATCATCGAATACAAATTTTTGATGATATACGTGTACACGTCGGGCATCAATAATACTGTGAATATGGTTGGCTTCGGAATATCTCTGATTTACTCCCATAGCAAACGAAGCCAGTGTATTTATACCAACCAAGGGTACCCCCGTTTGAAAAAGCAATCCTTTAACTGCACTGGCGCTAATACGTAATCCCGTATACGAACCCGGCCCCTCACTTACCAAAACAGCATCAAGATCTTCCACTTGAAAGCCGTGCTCTTCCTGCAACTGTTCAATAAAAAGGAAAAGCTGCTCGGAATGCGTGCCACGCTTGTCGGTTCTCTGCTCATAGATCGTCCCGTTTTCATCACAAAAAGCGACTGAGCACACATTTGTTGCCGTTTCCAAAGCAAGCAGCATCATTAAATTTCTTTCATTGAGATTTCTGTTATAACAATAACGACTTCTATGATAACTGTTATTCTTCGATAAGCCATGAGCTGTTACTCAGCTCAACCCACCGGTTGTATAACTTATACAACGATGGAAAATAGTCGGCAGAAAAATTTCGCTGATCAATATTAATTTGATATCGATAGTCAAGCTGGCCGGTTGTATTGTCGTACCGTTCTATAAACTCAGCCCCGGAAAATCTGATTGTACGGCCGGCATTAACAGCTACACGGTAGCCCTGCGGCAGTTTTATTGAATACGACAGGTCTAACTTTTCGGGTGCATCAAGCGTGATCGGCAGATTGCGATCGGGACCGGAAAAGGGATTTTCATTTCTATAACCCACAACCATAGGGCTAAATTTGAGTCCATCAGTAAAACTCGTAGCATAGTTCTCGATCTCAAACTCACCGGTAAATTCTATCGGTTCTCCATATTTCTCCGCATTTTTTACTACCACGTCTTTAGCACTCATTTGAGGATATCCATCAAATAGCGTTTGGCGAAAAATCTCACTGTCACTGTTTCCATCCGCCTTTTGTTGGCGTATTATCTGGGCCGGATACCCCTGCTGCACAGCTTCCACTGTGCCCCGAAGTGTGCCATTTCGGTCAAGCTGGCCGTCAATTTGAATCTGTATATCAAAAAGACTTTTATCGGGATTAATGTCGATCCATTCGTACTCATCTTCTCCGAGCACCAAGCCGCGACTGCCATAAGTATCAACTGGAATTAACCCCGGCTGACTATATGAAAAGCCGGCATCCATCAGGTATGATTGTCCGTCAATTTCTGACCGGACCATCAACCCATTAAACTGATAGAAAGAGGGAAAATCCATATTTATTTTTCCCGATTGTCGAGTTGAAATCAAAACAGGATTCGCTTCTATACCAGCCCCCTTAAGCATAGCAACAAGCGTCTGATTAATGGCTGCCTGGTTGGAAGGTTCACCGGTAAGAACTTCTTCCCCCGAAGTTTGACTAAAAGCCGTATGCTGGCCCGAAAAATTAACGCGCTCATTCAGGTAGTGATAGATACTGTCCTGAACCTGACTTTCTGGAACTCCATCCAAGGAGCCTGCAATTGAGTCTCCCACTGCTTCCGCCTCGTTGTTCTCATTAATAGATTCCCAGGGATCCGTTTTATCCCGAATTCGAGCTACAACAACTTCCCAATTATTTTCGAGCTGTTGACGTGGAACCCCAAACTCACTCAGTAAAAATTTAATCTTTCCGCGGTAATCATCCAGCGTAGTTATATAAGCCTCTTCTTTAACGGGCGGGATATCCCTGGCCATCCATCGCTCAGTAACAACGGGTTGGGGCTGTGGTATGGTAAAGACTTTGGGAACCGAGCTGGTATCGGTATACACCACATCATGTGTTATTCTTCCATCAAAATTTTCGGTATATGACTGATATCGCAAATATTTGGGATAGGTAATCGTGAGTTTAGCGTTATCTGTCGGCACTTTGTGAGAAAGATAAAAGTCGGGTAGCTCCTCGATATAACGACGTTCAATCGTATAGCGATATTCAATAACGGCACCATCCTCGACAGCGGGCATAACAAACTCTTTGACATTATAACGCGAATTAATGTTGATGGTACGAATATCCTCCTCTGATAAAGCTACACGTCCACCGGAAGGCAAATAGGTATAAGCCTCAAGAGAAGTTACGCGCTCCATATCATTTTCAAAATAATATGGTATTGCAACAACTGATGCTTCTTGAACTGAATCGTCAAAGACTTTAATCCGGATGTGATGCTCTAACACCGCTAATATTGACTCATCGGCCTCCTGAAAAGACACATTAAGCTCTTTATTGGTAATCCGGTAGGGGATATCATCTTCCGGGGCTTGCATCTGAAAAAGCGAGTCAGGGATACTGCCAAATTCTGCATCCGGCATATTTTGTGCCGTGACCCCACTAATGCCAAGCAGTACAATACATGCAGTTGTGATAAAAAATCGATCCAAAAGAAATGCCATCAATTCAAATTTAGAACTCAATAACGTATTGCCAGCCGATTCATTCTGTAATTAAATTTCATTAATCACAAATCGACCGTTATTGTAAATAGCTTCTGCTCGTCCCTTTAACTCTTCACCCAAATAAGGTGAATTCTTGGATTTAGATCGTACTGCTGACTCTGAAAATGTCCACTCCTCATCCACATTGAAAAGGGTTAAGTTAGCCTTTGTCCCCTCCTCTATTTTGGGAATATCTAAGTTCAAAATCTCCCGCGGCTTTTCTACAAATTTGGTCAGTAATGTTTGCAGATCAAGCACATCTGAGTCCAACAATCGTTTTACACTAATGCTCCATGCCGTTTCCAAGCCGATAATTCCATTGGGCGCATAGATAAATTCCACTTCTTTCTCTTCAATCGCATGAGGCGCATGATCGGTACAAATGGCATCAATGGTACCGTCAGCCAGTCCCTCAATCATCGCATTCACATCTTCCTGCGTTCGTAGCGGGGGATGCATTTTTACATTGGTATCGAAATCACGTCGTTCAATTTCTTCGTCCGTTAAATCAAAATGGTGGGGACAAACTTCGGTCGTAATATTGATACCATCGGCCTTCGCCTGTCGCACCAAGTCCACTGCCTTAGCCGTGCTGATATGCGCCACATGAATATGTCCACCGGTAAATTGGGCCAGAAGAATATCGCGGGCAATCATGGTTTCTTCAGCTATGCCGGGCGTACCGTCGATTCCCAACCGTGCCGATACTTTTCCTTCGTGCATGTGGCCCGGTCGAGAAAGTTTTAAATCCTCTTCGTGATTAATAATAGGCATCTCCAGCATGGACGAATACTCCAGCGCCACGCGCATCAGCTGCGAATTATAGACCGGATCACCGTCATCACTAAACGCCACTGCACCGCCCTCTTTCATGTCGCTCATCTCAGCGATAGAATCACCTTCTCGCTCTTTGGAAACACAACCGATGGGATGCACTTCAACAGGTAATTGCTCAGACTTTTTCTTAATGAACTCCACGACATCCCGCGTGTGAATAGGTGGATTTGTATTGGGCATGCAGGCCACTTCTGTAAATCCTCCAAAAGCCGCTGCAGCACAACCGGTTTCTATTGTTTCCTTATGCTCGTAACCAGGCTCCCGCAGGTGAACATGCATATCCATCCATCCGCCAGAAACATACGCCCCGCCGGCATCATGGATTGTCTCATTCTCTTTTTGGGGATTTAATTCAGTACCAATCTCAGCAATAGTCCCATCCGTTATACGGATATCAACCGTTTGCGAACCGTCAAAATCACCACCGACCGGCCTGACGTTCCGTAACAATAAATTAGGCGTGTAACTCATAAAAACTTTCCGTTATTTTTGTGAGCAAATATACATGTTTTCAACAGAATTCAATAACCTGCAAATAGCTGTCAGCCATAAGTCATTAAAAAACAAAGATAACCGCTGAATACTTACCACTCAAAGATTTTTACAATGGATCAATCGGATCTTTTCACTCCACAAATACTCTCGGTTTCTGATTTAACCGACGAAATAAAAACCCTGCTTGAAGGCAATTTCCTTGACATTAAAGTTGAGGGGGAAGTCAGTAACGCCTCTACCAGTCGGGCGGGGCACACCTATTTTACCATCAAAGATGAAGACGCACAACTCTCGGCGGTGATCTGGCGTGGGGTTAATCAGCGTTTAGGAATAGAACTGGAAGACGGTCAGCAAATTATTGCCGGCGGCGATATCCAAGTGTATCCGCCGCACGGAAAGTACCAGCTGATTGTGCGATCGGTGGAGCAGGCCGGGAAGGGAAAGCTGCAAGAAGCCTTTGAAAAGCTCAAGAAAGAACTCAAAGAAGAAGGACTTTTTGATGACGAGCACAAAAAAGCACTCCCGAAGTTTCCGTTTAAAATTGGCGTAATCACCTCCGCAACGGGAGCCGCTTTTCACGACATTCGCGATACGTTACAACGCCGCTGGCCGGTAGCCGAAGTATTATTGCATCACGCAAGTGTGCAGGGCGTTAATGCCGCGCCCCAGCTGGTAAAGGCGATCAACTGGTTTTCACAGGAACAAAATATAGATTTGCTTATCATTGGTCGTGGCGGCGGTTCGCTGGAGGACCTATGGCCGTTCAACGAGGAAGCGGTAGCTCGTGCGCTATTCAATTGCAGCATTCCAACCGTAAGCGCTGTGGGACATGAAGTAGATTTCAGCATCTCTGATTTCGTAGCCGATGCCCGTGCTGCCACACCTACCCAAGCTGCAATTCTTGCAACTCCTGACATCAACGAAGTACGCATGTTTGCCGATGACCTATCCACGCGTCTGCATGATATTATACAGGAGCGAACAACAGAACAAAAAGAACGCATCCAACAGTTGGTACAATCTCATGCCCTGCAAGTAGTGCAGCAAAAGGTAGCAAACAATCACGAGAAAGTGACCAACCTTGTAGATCGCATTCATCATCGACGTGAAGTTCATTTCATGAAAAAACATGATAAACTCAAAGAATTGCGTCATCGATTAGAGCTCAAAAACCCCAATTCTGCCCTTGAACAGGGATATTCACGCATCTGGCAAAACGAGGAATGGATTCGTTCTGTCGACGAGTTTGATGCTGATAAGGAAACAACCATCGAATGGAAAGATGGGAAGCAAACCCTTGAGAAATAGACTTGTTTCGTACCTCTGGTGCGAAACGTATTCTATCCCATAGCAGAGCAACAGGATGAGAATAATTCACTATTTGTCGCGATCAATCTCTCTCTAAATCCCTATTTTCTAAGAGGCAACTTTTGGACTCCTCAACCAAAACAACGAGTTCCTCCTTTGAAAAGCCTGCCTGCACTAAGCCATTTTAAAAGACTGCTATAGTTGAAAATATTTCGGCGTAGGCGGGAAAGTCAGAAGGATTAAAAAGTTTGGGTTAATCAATTCCCCTAAACTACGCCAGGGCTTCGTTAAGCAAGCTAAATCCCCTTTCTCCAAAGGGGATTTAGCTTGCTTACTTCACGGTTTTGAAATCGGCCTTAGATTCTGAGTGAAGGGAAAACGGATGAAAAGGATAATTTGTACCAGTGACATATCACAGACTTATCACAAAAAGTGACCGACCATCAGAATTATCCCATCCGCTGAGCGCCGTGGGTTCAGAATCCAACGTCTTGATCTTTTAGTATCTTTTGGCTGAAACCCAAAGATGCATCACATCTATTTTCATATTCTTGCTTCATTATAAGTTCTTGTTCAAAGGTAAATATCCATATTGATCCGAATATTGGGTGATATGTTTTAACCCAGTTGCAAAAAATGTGTATGATCTACAATATTATGAAAGATAGCTAACCTAATCGAATTAAGACATTTGCACATGGAAGTTTACAAGTATCGGGGTGGAACTGAACACACATTCGAACGAGATCTTGATGCCCTTGAAAATAATTATTTCTGGGCACCTACATATTCTGAACTTAATGATCCCTGCGAAACTCTTATCATTGCGGATACATTTAAAAATCAAACTAACTCCCTAAAAAATTATTCAATCTAAGTCACAATTCTATAGAAGACCTCAATGAATCTTTTGAGGATTTAATATCTCGCAGATTTAAAGCTGGAATATATTCACTATCAAGGACATATAAACACGAATTATTATGGGCCCATTATGCAAGCGAGCATACAGGGTTTTGTATTGAATATGATTTAGAAACCCTTGTGAAAGATAATATATACCAAGATTTCTTTCATTTTTCAGTAGATTATGCAAAGAGTCCTCCTATTATTAGGATGAACGATTTAAAGAATGGAGAGGCAAATCAATTAATTAGAAAACTTGCAGGTACTAAATCAAAATCTTGGGCTTATGAAGAGGAAATACGAATAGTTAGTGATGAAGCAGGAAGACAAGATTATGACTATTCAGCAGTTGAGAGTATCTATTTTGGACTCAGAATGCCTGAACAAAAGAAGAAAGTTATAATGGACCGGATGAAGGGTCGTGGGATCAACTATTATCAGATCAACCTCAAAGACGACTCATATAAATATGAAAGAGAGCCAGTTTGCGATATTTACGATGATGCTACAGCATATCTTTTTGAAATACCAACTGAAAAAAATCAACAATCATCTGAATATGAAATAGTAGAAAAAACTTATAAACAATATGCAGACAAAGGAATGATCACAGTCCAATTGCCAAAGAAAATCACCGAGAATCAACTCTCGCAAATTGCACATGACATCAAAGAAAAAGTATTTCAACGAGCAAGTAGAGTCTTTATGACCTACTATTTACCTCATATGAAATATGGAGAAGGCGCTTGGGCAACTACTCATTATAAGTCTGATTATTTTGACATATCCATTAAAGGCTTAACTATTACACAGGAAGAAAGAATTATTAATGAGTTACAAAATGAAACAAGGAATTTCATCGGAAAATGGATCGATGAAACTCCATTTTTAAGTTGTGGCTTAGTGCTGTATCAGAAGAATGGTGATATATTCCTGGAAAGAATATATCCCAATGGGGATAAATCAGAAAAGCAAAAAATCGCATCACAAACTTCTCAAGGCACTCGATATGATGACAGTGAGACCAATACCCATGGGGAATATATAGTCGTTAAAGAAAATGGAGTTCTAAAGTTTTATTCTCCTGATGGTGTATTTAAAACGCTGAAACCGTTTTGATTTAACAACTAAAAATATTACCCAATCCTCCTTTAGATTGGACTTAAAAGGCGGAAACATACTAAAAAGACCACCCCACTAACCTGAAACAGGGTACTTCAGGGTAGCGAAGCAGCCTATTCCACTATAGTGAAGTGGTCTAATTGAGGGTTATAGGGTTAAATAACGCCGGAATGGCTTATTAAGATACGTCATAAACAAACCCGTCCGCAGGGTATCCCTGTTGTAGCGCGTGTTGCGGACTTCAACACGGTATGTGCCAGCTGTTAAGCTATCCGGAATACGCAGGGGTAAGCGTCTTGGGCTCATTCGTGCGTATTTGGTTGGCCTCGGTCTCTGAATTGGCAATATTACCCTCAATATCCAGATAAAACTGGTATTCCCAGGGTTTGTTGGCATGGGACACGATTCGGGCTTAGTCATGTCAATACATGGTTTCAAGGGAGTTCAACCCCCGAGGTAAGCCTAAGTAAGAGCTATTCGAGGGTACAACCCTCTCGTAACTGACATGTTTTTTTTCTATTTTTTGCTGACATAAAAAGGACAGAGTACTTCCACCAACTAAAAACAGATTTCATGCAGGGAATAAAATAATCTTGTATAATGAACAAGTAGATTCGAATATCTTTCATCCAGTATTAAATTTTCTACCAATATGCTTGAACAATACCGCATACAAATCAATTATAAAACCCGTGAGCGGCAAATTCTCAATGCCCTGTTGGCACTGGCCACGGGATGCCTCACGCTCATTTATCCGAATTTTCTTTACCTGATTGCAGGCGGATACCTCGTAGCCCTGGGCATACTGTTTATGACATTCCGTATATCCCCGACCTTATCCGCTATTCCCATCGTCGCGGGGATCGTAATCTTTATTTTTCCCGAACTTATACCCGTTACTTTTGCAGCCTTTTTAGGAGTGTTCGGGCTTATTCTTCTTTTGGGATTTCAGTTTGCCATATTTGGGGTAATCACACTTATTATTGCATTGCTTATCGTAATGTATCCCGGATCAATTGCTTATCTGATCGCTTCCTTTTTACTGATCTATTCCGTATCAAATCTTATACGATTTTACCAGGATTGGAGAACCCAATAGCTTTATATGTCTGCTTAAACTTGCTGTATTCCAACACATCTAGGTTTCAGGATTTTATAATCGACCTTGGGTTCTGAATGAAGAAAAAGCGGATGAAAAGGATAATTCTGTACCCGTATTATACCAGAAATATATCGCAAAACGTCATGGACCATCAGAATTATCCAATCCGCCGAGCGTAGTGGGTTCAGAATCCAAAGTCTTGATCTTTTCGTCCCTTTTGCATCAAGGTAAAAGGGACACTACATCTATTTTCTCTCCCATCCATTGCGCAACTAAGCTATAGGATAAAGAAACTAAAGGAAACATCCCTCCCGCCTACGGCGGCACTCCGCTGCGTCGCTAAAGGCCCACTACGCCAAAGTGCTACGTAGGGCCGTGCTATGAAGCGTCGGCGACCTTCAAAGGGAGAAAAACTTACAGTTTTAGCAATTTGGACTTCTTCTATTCCTCTCCATTCCCAACTTGAGCAGGATAGCACCCGAGCACTTTTAGCGAACTGGCTTCTTGCTCTAATTCCTGAAGGGCTACTCGTATCTCCGAATTGGCAATATTACCCTCAATATCCAGATAGAACTGGTATTTCCATGGTTCGTTGGGCTTGGGACGTGACTCGAGCTTGGTCATATCAATACCATGATCAGCAATAATATTCAGACAGCCAACCAGTGCGCCCTGTTCATGAGTGGTTACCATAAGCAAAGAAGTTTTACATGGAATCTGCGGATCAACTTCCACCGGTTGAGGTCCGACTACCACGAAACGAGTAAAGTTTTCGGATTGATTCGCCAAATCACGCTTTAAAATATTTAGTCCATAAATCTCAGCAGCATAACTTCCGGCAATAGCAGCCTGGGAAAGATCTCCATCTTCCAATACTTTCTTGGCTGACATCGCCGTATCGATATAGGATTCCACCCGACAATCATGGAGCTTTGCCAGAAAATTACTGCACTGCGCTATAGCTTGTGGATGCGACATGATGCGACGAATGCGATCGACAGGGATGTCTTCCAATGCCAATAGACAGTGAATGATCCGAATAGCCTCCTCACCCACAATGTGGAGTTCATCATCTGCCAGTAAATCATACGTTTCCCGAATAGATCCGGCTGTCGTATTCTCGATAGGCAGAATCGCATAATCTACCTTGCACTCTTTTACTGCCTCGGCAGCCTGACGAAAAGTGTCATAACCAAAACAATCAACCTGACTGTAGCGCTCTTCAAAATGTCGGAATGCAGCCTGATGGCTAAAGGCCCCATCCGTCCCCTGATAGGCAACTTGAACCGTTTCGGCACCCTTTTGTTCATTCTGATAATCAACCAGCGAATGGGTCTGAAAGCGTACGGAGTGATGAATAATATCCTTGAACAACTGCTCAGCAAAGTAACGATCAAGTCCGGCTTCGCGAGCCAGTTTTGTTATTTTTGACAGTAGCTCTTCTTCTCTTTCAGTATCTCTTATATCGGATTCATCATCAATTTTCAGCTCCGAAATTTCGCGCACTAAGTCCTGCCGCTTGGCCAAAGCCTTGATAATGGTCTTATCGGTTTCATCGAGCAGTCTTCGAATAGAGTTGAGCTTATCAGACATCAAAGTTGGGTACTATTATACTGAGTGAGAATTCTTAGAATATTATATTCCCGCCTTTAATGAAAGAGAAAATTGCATCTATAAAGTAATCTTGTCGTAACGCTCTGTGTGGCGACAAATATGTCCTCAATATTCCGACGCAGAACATCGGAATATGAGTAAATAATTATCAAGATGTCGATTTACGGTACCTGAAAATGGAGGCGGGCAGAATTAATACAGCCATCACCGTGAGTAATCCAACTAAGTGCTGAACTTCGAACCAACCCGCCCCTTTAAGCATTACACTCCGCATAATCTCAATAAAATGCGCAATGGGATTGAAGATCGTCAGCTCCTGTGCCCAAACCGGCATGCTTTGAATGGGCGTAAACAATCCGCCCATCAGGATAAATACTACCATGAGAAACCATGCAATGAACATCGCCTGCTGTTGGGTATCTGTAATTGTGGATATAAACAATCCAAGTCCCTGCACCACCAGCAAAAAGATTCCGGCAATCCCAAAAAGCAACCATGCGCTCCCCACAAAAGGGACGCCAAAACCGTAGTAAGCGATGAGTAATCCAATACCCAGCTCAAAAAGAGCTATAATCCAAAATGGAAGTAGCTTGCCGATAATAAACTGGTATCGCTTGATAGGCGTAACGTTTAGCTGCTCGATAGTGCCGATTTCACGTTCGCGCACTATATTCATCCCTGATAAAAACATCCCGATCATCGAAATAAGAACCACTAAAATGCCCGGCACCATGTACTGGATATAATCAAGGTTGGGATTGTACCAGCTGGCAGGAATAACTTCAATCCCTTGCTGATTAGTAAGTTTGATGTTCTCAACATTTGGTCGAATCCTGCTGCTAAAATCTTGTATAATAGATCGCCCGTACCCCTGGATGAGTCCCGCCGTTGTACCGTCCACGGCATCAATATTCAACTGCACCGAAGCAAATTGTCCCAATTTTAAACGCTGTTCAAAATCCTGCGGAATCACTAAAGCTAAACGGACATCGTTACTACGCATTTTTTCAATTCCGTCATCAACATTAAACGAACTGCTTTGCAGGTTAAAATACCCAGTCGCCTGAAATTTTTGAACTAACTGTTGAGAAGCCTCGGACTGATCAAAATCAATCAAATGGAAATTTACTTCTCGTATTTCGTAGGTCGCTGCAAAGGACAGCAGAACCAACTGTACGACGGGCATCAGGAAGATAATAGGCAACATTCCCTTATTCCGGAAAATCTGCAGAAACTCTTTTTGGAGTAAGAATCGAATCGTTCTCATTTATATAGCTACTTAATAATTCAACAATTTTATAACACTATTACTTTGGTAATCAGTTATCAGCAAGCTGTTAAAACTTTACTTACTGATAGCTATTCTAACCTCACCTTAAAATTCTTCACGCTCAATACAATAAATCCGAGCGTCATCACAAGTAATATCAGCGTTTCTTTCCACAACAATAGCAAGCTTGAATCTTTGAGCATGATGCTGCGAACAATTACTAAAAACCAACGGGCCGGAATCAGATTACTGATCCACTGCAGCGGCCAAGGCATGCTGGAGATGGGAAAGATAAATCCTGATAAAAGTACGGTTGGCAGCAACAGTCCCGCCAGTGCCACCATCATGGCTGTCTGCTGGTCGTTGGCTTTGGTTGAGATAAATACACCGAGCGCCAACGCGGTAAAAATGAACAGCAGAGATTCCACCATAAAAAGTCCGTATGAACCACGAAACGGAACCGCGAACACCCATTCAGCCAGTGCTAAAACCGTTAGGACATTTACAAAAGCCAATACCAAATATGGCAATACCTTGCCGATGATTATCTGCGCCGGACGCAGTGGCGAAACGAGCAAAATCTCCATATTACCCATCTCTTTTTCGCGAGTGATAGAAATAGAGGTCATCAATGCTGAGATGAGCATCAATATTACAGCGATAAGTCCCGGTACAAATAGATTTACACTTTTGAGCTGTGGATTAAACAGCATGTTCGCATTTGCGACTACTCCACTGTTTTGCTCATTGGGTAGTCCGCTTCTGCGCTGTTGCCAATCCACAATAATAGAGGTAGAATACTGCTGGATAAGCTGAGCTAAATTAGGATTTGAAGCATCCGTAATCACATTAACCGAGGGGCGTTCACCACGCTGTAGCTTCCGGGCGAAATCAGCTTCAAAGACCAATACTTCATCAATATTTCCTTTCTGAAAAAGGTCGTCAATCTTATCGTACCGCTGTATCTCTCCCACCACTGTAAAATAGTTGGAGGCATCGATTTTATTAATGAGTTCCTGCGTAACCTGATCTTGGGAGGCATCCAGTACCATTATATTGGCATTTTCCACCTCATTACGGATGGCAAACCCAAACAATAGCATCTGAATAATCGGCATCCCAAAAAGTACTACCAAGGTACGCTTGTCGCGGTAAATCTGTTTAAATTCTTTGACCACAAAACCGACAAAGGCCGCAATTTTATTTTGTATTCGATTATTCACCTCGTTCGGCACCCCGGGCCAGCCTTATAAATACTTCTTCAATATCATCGGCATCAAATTGCTCTTTGAGTCCGGCCGGGGTATCTAAAGCATCAATATTGCCATCTACCATAATTGAAACCCGATCGCAATACTCGGCTTCATCCATATAGTGGGTAGTCACAAAAACGGTGGTTCCTTCTTCAGCCACTTTGTAGATCTGCTCCCAAAACTGTCGCCGCGTAATAGGATCAACACCGCCGGTGGGCTCATCAAGAAATACGATATCCGGCTCATGAAGCAGGGCTACCGAAAAAGCCAGCTTCTGCTTCCACCCCAAGGGTAATGAACCGATCATTTTATTTTGAAGCTCTTTCATTCCAAGCATATTCACAAGTTCATCTGATTTCTGCTTAATCTGTTGGTCTCCCAAATCATAAATACCGCCATACAACCGAATATTTTCACGTACTGTTAGATCCTCGTACAGCGAAAACTTCTGACTCATATAACCGATACGTTTCTTAATCTGCTCAGGCTGCTCATACACGTCATAGCCGGCAACCGTTGCCTCCCCCTCAGTGGGCACCAGCAACCCGGTGAGCATACGCATGGCTGTCGTCTTACCGGCTCCATTAGCGCCCAGGAATCCAAAGATCTCCCCCGCCCCCACTTCAAATGAAATATGGTCTACCGCGGTAAAGTCACCGAATTTTCGTGTTAACTTTTCTGCCTTTATCATTGGATTATTCATAAGTCTCCTCCTGTTCCATTAGCCGCATAAAGGTATCCTCAATATCTGGGGCAATGGCCACAACCGTTGGATTGATCACACCCTTTGATTTCAAATATTCCATTATATGCTCGGCCTGTACCTCTTCGCGCTTATCGGTGTAATGCACATATTCACCAAAGGGCTGCACCGATTCTGCATATTCATAAGAACGAAGTAGTTGAATAAGCTGATATTTGTTCTCTGTCTTTATGGCCCAAAGCTGGTTATGAAATGTTTTTGTGATACGCTCAGGAGTATCTATGGAAAGAATTTGCCCATCTTGCATGAGGGCAACGCGATCGCATTGCTCGGCCTCATCCATATAAGGTGTTGATACCAAAATGGTAATATTTTCTTCTTTTAGACGATGTAGCATCTGCCAAAACTCTTTGCGTGATACCGCATCTACCCCTGTGGTAGGCTCATCCAAAAACAATACTTCCGGCTTATGGATGAGAGCACAGCTTAAGGCCAGCTTCTGTTTCATCCCCCCGGACAAGGCCCCGGCTAATCGATCCTTGAAGGGTTCCAGCTGACTGTAAATAGGCTCAATAAGATCGTAATTAGCATCAATAGTTGTTCCAAATACTGAGGCAAAAAACGCTACATTCTCTTCCACCGAAAGATCCTGGTAAAGCGAAAAGCGGCCGGGCATATATCCCACATGTTTACGGATCTGTCGATAATCATCTACTACATCCAATCCTAATACTAAGGCCTCTCCTTTGTCGGGCTTCAGCAAGGTTGTTAATATTCGAAAGATGGTTGTTTTTCCCGCCCCATCCGGACCTATCAATCCAAAGAGCAATCCTTCATCCACTTCAAAGGATATTCCCTTAACGGCTTCTTTAGCCCCATAACTTTTGTGCGCATGATGTACACTTATTGGTTTCATAATAAAAGCTTGTCATGCCGAATTTATTTCAGCATCTACAATTATAAATGATGTTTAAGATCCTGAAACAAAGCTTGTCCCGATACATCGGGGGTTCAGGATGACATTATGGCTATTGCCTAAAAATTCACTTCTCCGGGCATTCCAATTTTTAAAATCCCATCGGGATTGGGCACCTTTACCTTAACAGCATACACCTGGGTTACGCGCTCTTCTTTCGTCTGTATCATTTTCGGCGTAAACTCAGCATCCGATGCGATCCAGCTTATATGTCCGGACATTGACTGATTTTCATCCGCATTTTTATCAACCAACACTTCTACCTGCTGTCCCAACTTTACTGAAGGCAATTGTGCTCCACTGATATACACTCTTAAATCCAGGGTATCCAGATTAGCAATCTGGTAAAGGGGCTGTCCCTGACCAACAAGCTCGTGCTGTTCAACAAAAGTCGTAAGCACCGTCCCATTTACGGGATTCATTACATGAGTATCGTTTAGCTGTTGTTTAACCTGATTTAATCGTGCACCTATCGTTTTAATTTCTGCACGCGCCGATTTTTTCTGGCTTTCCAAAGCCTCAATCTGTTTTTGAATTGTCTGTACCTTTCCCTCTGCGTCATCCAGCTGCTGTACAGTAGCTGCCTCATCCTCTCTCATTGCGCGGATTCTTTCCAGATTTTTCTGTGCCGTTTCCAGTTTTTGTTGCTGTACTGCAATTTCTGCATCAATATTATCTATTTGTGATTCCGCGGCTTCTCGCTGAGATGCAAGCTCCTCTCTTTTCAAACTCGACTGTACCGTATCAATTACTGCCACTTGTTTCCCCGCCGAAACAGCCTCTCCCTCCGAAATGGTAAAGGACAACAGTTCCCCGGAGGCCTTCGCCGATACGGTCGTTTCTACCGCTTCAAATTGTCCGTAGGCATCCGACCTTTCGTTATTAGCGCACCCACTCATCATCACAAAAAAGAGAACACCTAAAAAAATCCCATACAAACTATTTCTCTTAGATCTCATCATCTCGTCTTTATCTATATTCAGTTATACCTAATGCTGTTTGATAATCGATTTTCGTCTGTGCCAGTTTTGTTCGATGAATCATCTTCGACAGCCAGGCCTGTGTAACCTTGTTCAACTCCGTGATATATTCCGTTGCCGTGACACTGCCGTTTTTCATCTGACTTGCTTTTTCATCCACCACTTTTTCTCGCAGTTCGATAATCTGCTCATCCTGCTTTACCTTCTCCTCAAATAATTCTACCTGCTCCCTGATCTTACTTAAACTTGCTTTTAGCTGACGCTCAAATGCCCGTTCTTCTTCAGTGATTGTTTTCTGTTGCAACTTATAAGTCTGCTTCTTTTTTACTGCATTCTGTGCATTCCAAAAGTTCCATTGCAGTCGTAAACCCACCATATAAAAGGCATGAAACTCATCCTCAAACACATTATAACCCGGACGCCCATAAGCAGCACTGCCAAATGCTGATAGCGTGGGCCATTTCTCGGTCTGCGCCAATTTTTTTTGGTAACTCAACACTTCACGATTACTTTCAAAAAGCTCAAATTCGGAACGCTGCCTTGGCATTTTCTCGTCCGAAGGTAAATTTACTTCCGGCATTTGAAGTTTTGTATGGGGATTAATCTCCTCTCCAATAAGATTACTTAACATTTGATACCCGGAGGAGATATTAGATCGAATTTCAGCGGAATCCTGTCGGGCGTTAATAAGCTCTGCTTCCAGCGTATATTTCTGACTCGGAAGGAGCACCCCATGCTCTACTTTAGAGGATACCTCTTTAATTTGGGCTCTGAGGTTTTTCATCAGCTTGCTAATAACGTGAAGCTGCTCCTGAGCTAACAATATCCCAAAAAAAACCTGATTCACCTGCTCTTTAAATTGATGCAACTCTACTTCCGTGGCTTTATTTTGTCTCTGCCCACGGGCTTCCTCAAGCTCTTCTCTGATGCCTACTGCACCGCTGTTATAAATAGTCTGTGATGCCTCTACCGTGGCTTTATACTGATCTTTACTGAGCTGGGCTGCGGTAAACGATCCGCCGGATGGAAACGGAAATTCAGTTACTTCGGATTGGTAAGTTGCGATAGCCCCAAAATTGAGCTGCGGATAAGCCGCCGTACTGGCAATCTTTTTGTTGAGTTCGGTAATCTGGTTCTGTAAATCGATCTTTTGGGCCAGCGGATAGTTCTCCTCAATTTGCGTCTGGATATCCTCAAGTGAAAGCGTATCTGTGGGTGTCGGCTGAACGCCTACCAATGTTATGATAGAAAACAGTAGTGCGGTTAGCATTTTGACTTACCTTTTTACAGCGTTTAGAATAAACTTCGGCAGCTCTTTCTTCCGCTGCTCTAAAAATTGCCGGTACTGATCTTCACTCATATCAAAAACGGTCTCTACCATAGGACGGGCAATAAGCGGAAACACGCAGAGTCCAATGGTGTTGATGATAAATTCACGGGGGTCAATCTTGCGCATAGTGCCAGATGCAATTTCAGTCTTAATTTGTTCTACAAATCGTTCTGGAATTTCAAAACCTTCTTTTCTAACAAACCCTCTGAAACGGTCGGGATGTTGATTCATCTCGTGAATCACAAAGCGCGGCAAGTGCGGATGCTTTTTAAACATCTCGTAATAGGTTTCTACCAGCTTTTCGATCTTGGGAACGAGCGCCAAATCTGCATTCAGCACTTTTAGTATTTCCGGAAAAAACTGCCGAATACTATCCTGAAATACCTTCTGAAAAAGTTTGTCCTTGCTACGGAAATAATAGTGCAGCATCGACTTGTTGATCTCTGCCTCATCGGCAATTTCCTGCATGCGTGCCCCGGAAAAACCGCGTTCCTGAAAAACCTGTTTTGCCGCTTCTAATATCTGTTCTTGGGTCTGTAATTCTTCTGACATAATTCAATTTGTTTCAAGTTCATTTGTAACCTACAGATTTCAACTAATTAATTCAACTAAATGGTTGAATTAATTAGTTTATTCATTTTATTGGAGCTTAAAATTAAAAGCTGAAACAAAGTCTATCCCGATGCATCGGGTTCCAGTATGACACGGAGGATTTACAACTTTAGAAAGGGTAATAAAAAAAACTGCCGGCGTTCTAAATTCTATCAGGTTTAGCCGGAAATCGTAATACGTTTATTCATCGGATCACAAGTTTAACGATCCGATGAACAGGTACTGCTTAACCGATCCGATACTTTAATTCTTCGATCTTGCTAAGAATTTCCCCACGATCCATTTCTTGGTATCGCTCGGGTAGCAATTCTTTGGAGGTACATTCAATAACGGCACTGAGCGTTTGGAGCTCGATTTCCTCCGGATAGGTGGGTGGAAGAAAATCGTTGAGTGCCAAATCCAAAATTTCAGGCGTTACTTCGTCGAGATCCTGTGCAGCTGCTCGGAATTTTGCTCGAGTAAGAGCTGCTTCCATATCTGCACCCGAGAAGGTTTTTAACCCCTGCTCAATAACCTGTGGTGTGTATTCTTCGGTAAGCTGCAGACCTGTTTTCTTTTTCATCGCATTAAAAAGTTCTACCCGTTCTTCTTTGGTATGAGGTGGGAACAACGCCAGGTGCTCTTCGGCTCGGCCCTGGCGTTTGAGATCCACCGGCATCAAATCGGGACGCGCAGTCATTAAAAACCAGATGATTTCACCGCGATTTCGGGTGTCGCTCATAAAGGTGGCAATCTGCGAAAAAACGCGGCTGGAAACACCACTGTCTCCGCTGGCATCGCGATCGCCAAGATAGGCATCGGCTTCATCAATCATCACTGCCACGGGGGACATCGCTTTGAGAATCCCAAGAATTTTTTCCAAGTTTCCTTCGGTCACGCCCTGCCATTGACTGCGAAAATTTTTCAATTTCACCATTGGGATACCTACCTCACTTGCAAAACAAGTCACCAAAAACGTTTTACCTGTTCCCACTGGTCCACAAACCAAATACCCCATGGGGAGTACATCCTGCCGGCCACTTTTAAGTGCCTGCACGGCATGACGAAGATGCTCTTTTACTTTCGTATGTCCTGCAACATCATCAAGCGTATATTCTGTCTCTACAAATTCAAGCAGTCCGTATGCCTCGGCTTCGATCAATTCCTTTTTTGCTTCAGATAGCCGATCGTGGGTTATTTTCTCTTTATTCTCCCGAGCATTGGAAAGAATACTACGGAGATTGATAAAATTGAGTCCCGCCGTTTGCTGGACTACTACTTTCTCACTAACCTCAGAAAACGCCTGAAATTCTTCACCTGAAGACTCAAAATCAATAAACTGCCGGCGCTGCTGTTCATCAGGAATATTAATTTTGATATCCGTTGTATAGGGATTTTGTACCAGCGTTTTATTCAGATCTGCCAGATTTTCGGTAAGCAACACCGTGGTAAAATCCGCCGCTAAAAACATGGGGTCATGCGCCCATCGCGAAAGATACACCATCGACGTACGATCTTCTGATCCACTGGCACCGGCTTCGTTCATCGGCACGATGGTATTCGCATAATCAATAATCAGGGCAATGCTCTTTTTATCATCGATGCGTACGCGAAAATACTGTTCCAGCAGCGAAAAAACGCGCACCGGATCTTTGGGCATTTTATTAGCGCAATCGGTTCCCAGCAAGGAATCACGTCCCGAAAGAGCTCTATTGAAATCTTTTTTTGACTCCCCATCCCTGAAATAAATACCTGACGACCGATCATAGAAAATGACATAATCACGCGCGCCGAAAAACTCTTCTGACAAGAACGACTTCAGCCGTACGAAATCCGACTGCTCTTTTCGCTGAAGCGGAACTAAATCATGCACATTCCCATGCAGGATAAATTGATTGATGGTACGACTGAGATATTTCTGTGCAAATTCCTGTGCCCAACCGGGATAATGATCAAACATACAATTTTCAGTTATTAGTTATCAGAAGATGCAGTTTTGGGATACCAGTCACGTGGAAATTTACTAACCTATATTTCTTTTTTGCTGCTTCTACCACACTGTGACTACCTTACTCCATTACAATCACTTTAACAGTTTCGATGCGACTTGGTGTTGCTTTACTAATGATGACTTTTTTGCCATCGATCAAAAGCTCTTCATTCACTTTGGGAATACGGCCCAGTTCATTGATGATATAACCAGCTATTGTTTCATATTCAGTAGATTCTTCTGGCAGACCAATCTCGGGAAATTTTTGAAGCAGATCTTCGATCTCGACTCCGCCACTTAAAATATAACTGTTGCCGGATAACTTTTTCAGGATTCGATCTTCGGTATCGTATTCATCCTGAATATCACCAACAACTTCCTCTAAAAGATCTTCAATGGTAATCATCCCGGCCGTACCTCCATATTCATCGATAACAATAGCTACCGAAATATTTGAGCTGCGGAATTCCGATAAGAGATCTTTCGATTTCTGTGAAGCAGGCACCAACTTAATAGGACGTATTATTTCAGAAAGATTTTCGGGATTACTAAACAGATCGTAAGCAAAAATAACCCCGATAATATCGTCAATAGATTCCTGGTAAACGGGGAGCTTTGAAAAGCCCGAAGAGATAAAAAGCTTTAACGTCTCGTCGATACTGGTATTTTTTTCAACAGCCACTATATCAGTCCGTGGTATCATCGATTCCTTCACGCGTTTGTTCGAAAGCTCAAGTACGTTGTGAAGAATTTCAGAATCATCTTTATCCAGATCATGCCCCCCCGTATCACGCAATTCTTGAAATATCAGCTCTACATCTTCTCGTCGAAATACGGTGCCCGAGCGATCCACCTCTGGGTTAATGAGCTTAATAATTAAATCCGAGGATTTATCAGCTATAAAGATAAGTGGCTTAAATAGCTGATTGCATACTTTTTGAGGAATCGCAATGATCTTCATCCACCAATCAGCATTTATACGGAATAGGGCCTTGGGGATGATTTCACCAAAAAGCATAATTACAACAGAAGCAATCACCGTTTGGATTACCAAAACCAACGCTTCGGAAGGCATGGTCCCCATCCAGCTTTGATAAATTTCGGTGATAGGCCCCACCAAAAATATCGTCATCAGGGTAGCATACACTACATTGACAACATTATTACCGACTAATGTAGTGGTTAAAAAAGTCTCCGGATTATGAATAAAATCATTTACGATACGTCCCGTCCATGAACCCTTTCGGGACTCTATCTCCAGCTTTAGTCTATTAGAACTGACAAAAGCAATCTCTGATCCCGAAAAGAAACCGCTGAGAAGAATAGTTAATATAATGAGGAGTAATTCAGTCACTTATAATAGTTTAATTTCTTAGGACAACTTCGTGTAACAATTATACCAAAAGCAGCTCTTAGAAGATCAAAGTTTCACGAAGTCTTATTTCCCTTTAAACTCGGGCTTTCGCTTTTCAAGAAATGCTGACGTTCCTTCCATACAATCTTCTGTTTCACAAAGTTCGCCAAACAGATCCGCTTCTACTTGGTAGCCAGAACGATTATCAGAATGATAAACAGCCTTGATAGCATCCCTAACAGCAATAGGACCATTTTTTAAAATATCATTTAACAGTTCTTTTGATGCTTCTACGGGATCTGCACTTACCTTGTTAACTAACCCAAGCCGTTGGGCTTCTTCGGCTTTTACTTGTTTGCCGGTTAAAATCATTTCCAAAGCTCGAGCTTTTCCGATCAACGCGGGTAAGCGCTGTGTTCCGCCGTATCCTGGGATTAAGCCTAATCCAACTTCCGGCAAGCCAAATACCGCATTTTCACCAGCTATACGCAAGTGACACGCCATGGCCAGCTCCGCACCACCGCCTAATGCATATCCGTTTACAGCAGCAATGACCGGCTTGCGGGTGTCCTCGATCAGTTGAAAAATCTGTTGTCCTTTTTGAGAAGCCATTCGTCCGGATCGGTTATCCAGCTCACGAAGCTCTTTGATATCAGCTCCAGCAACAAATGCTTTATCCCCGGCTCCTTTTACAATCACAGCATTTATTTCTTCATCTATTTGAATATCCTTAAAGACATCAGCAAGCTCATTTAATACCTCATCATTTAAAGCATTTAGCTTTTTGGGGCGATTGATAGTTACAATGGCTATGCCGCTATCATCGATTTCCAACGTAATTGTACTGAACGATTCACTCATAAACTCTTTATTCTTTAACTCGATTTGAAGTGTCAACTTTAGGATCGAGTTCTTTTTTCTGTTTTAGTTCATCTTCATTTTCTAAAAAATCAGAATCCAAATCAATATCGTCAAGATCCGAACTATAAGGTAAAATATCCTTATCTAAATCATCAATAAGCTGTGATGTTTCCTCAACCTCTTCAAGTAGATTATCGAGCTGGAATCCAATTTCTTCGGGATTACTCATCGTCATAGATTGCTCATAAATATATCGGATAGCATCCTCTATGGTTTCAAGATGCGTCTCACAGATCAAGTACTTTTCTTTGGCCACCTCAAATTTTTTGAGACGTTTTTTCAAAATCCCGACGCGCCGTGCTGTTGTTCTCTTCAACTGCTCCGATTCCATATTTTGTATCTCACGTTCTTCTTTTTGAACCTCTCGCTTTAAACTTTCTTCCACCGAGGTATCCATATATAAACGATAACGCTTATGGAGATCCAACAAGGTAAGGTAATTGGACAGAAGTTCTTTAATCTTATCACGGATATTTTCCAACAATCCCTGAGAACTGTACGGCAGCTTATCAAAATTCTCCTTTATTAGTTTGGCAAGGTGCTTTAACACTAAAAATCGTTTCTGACTTTTTTTATCCAGCTCCTGGAATGTTGATTTCTCCTTTGCGGCAGGATTTTGTTCCCGTACCTTTTTTAACTTTACATCTTTCCGGAATCGGGGCAGTCGCGGGACAATCCCCAGGTACATAAGTTCAACAGCGAATGTCATGGTAAGAATCAGGCTTGATATCAGCCCCATGCCACTCATTGCAAAAGCAGAAATAGCTGCAACCAACAGCACCCCTAAATTAATGGGATGCAAAAATGCTTCGCGTGTAAAATTTATGGAGTTATCATCACTCATAATCACTTACTCCTCTTTAAGTTCATTGTCAGACCTGTCAGATAGTGCTGTTGAATCCCTGCCAATTGTTTTATTTACCTTGATATTATTTGCCTGTTCTTCGATCTCGTTATACAGGAGCCCCATTTCCAACTTCACTTGCCGCAAGGTGTCTTTCGCTTTGGATTTCCTCATCTCCTCATCCAGCTCTTGTTCACTGACATTATCCTCATGTTCCTCTGCAAGGCTATCCATGGCCAAGTCAAGCCGGGCTTCGACCGAGGCCAGCTTATGCTTCACCGAATAAAGAAAGTCATCAAAAGAGTTCAGCATCTCGGTTTTATCCATGCTTTTGAGCGCACTGGCAATATTTTGTGTACGTTTGGCTCGTGATACGCGTTCTTTTATTTCGCGCACCTTACGATAGTGCGCCTTGTATTCTTCTTTGAGACGTTCCCGCTCACTTCTGCTGTCGTCATCCATGGCTCAAAACCATTTATTAGGATTGAGATCGTTCCTTATTGCCAATCGTTTTATCCTGTTGTTTCTCAGATGTCTGCTCATCAATTTCAATTTCTTCTTCACCGTCAGATGAGCCTACACTCTTTTCTTTTTCTGATGATGTTGTTTTGCCCATTTCAGACTTAAATTGCTCTACCAACTCATGAGCACGTAGCTTCTCCGCATTGGCTTCAATTTCCATCGTTTCAGTATCGATACTGTCTAACGCCAGCTCCATGCGAGCTTCGTTCTTAGCAGTCTGTTCATTGAGTCGGTTAACCATCTCATCATGGGTTTGATCCATTCCCCCTGTTTCAAACTGTTCCAACGCATCGGCAATTCTGCCCTGCCATTCTGCTCTTTCACTGGCACGCATGGCCTCTTTGGCCTCTTGGATCTTGCGGTCCTTCTCACGCATAAAGGCCTTCTTCACTTTCAATGCCTTTTCATAAGCCTGTTCAGCAAATTTCAGCTGCTCTTTTGAAGTCTCTAAATTCTCTTTGGCCTTCTCAAGCTGCATAGCATATCCTTCGGCGATATCATCACGATCAGCCTGAATGGCTGATTTTATTTTCGCCGTAAGATCATCAATCTTTTTCTCCAGCTTATTCACCTCTTTCTGGAGCATAATCTTATTCGCCTTTACCGTAGCGATATTTTCATTCATCTGGGGAATCTGATCATTGAGATCCCGGATATTCTGTTCCAAAATAAGTTTTGGATCTTCCATTGAACTCACGAATCCACCGAATAGCGACTTAATTGCACGAACGAATCTTTTAAACATAGTATTATTGGTTTTTGTTAGACTTTGCCCTGCCCTACTATTATATCAATATTATAATATACCTGATATTATCTAATAATGTATCAGAGTAAACTTACGTAAAGGATAGAGAAATGTTATAAAAATTTTAAAAATCCAGTTCACCCCACTCTCCTCGTATATTTTTTTATAAGATAGTATAGTTATAAAATAGTTACATCTGGCTTACCTATAAGTTGGTCAGGGTTACCCGGCGGATTACTGGGGCCTGTATTAGCTGTTCCGTTGCTAATCGTTTTAGGAGCGCCCATGCTACTCTTGGTTGCCTTAGCTCCAGTACAATCCATTTTCATTTCCGGAATGGCTACCGTGGGTTATGCCCTGCAGGGAGCCGTAGACTGGACGTTAGCCGGAATTTTAGTAGTTCCACTATTAGTTTGAACAGCAGCGGGCTGGTATATTGCCCAGCGCATTCAAGTAAAAAGACTAAAAGTTGCCTTAGCACTGGTATTGGTAGCGCTGGGTATTTACCTGATGAGAGGTGGTGCTACGCCCGGAGGCTAACCACATTAATCTCCGATGGGATGAATGCCCTCACGATCTACGCGATGTGTAATCATATCAGTACTTTCAGGTTCTGCATCCTTGATTGTAAAAGCATCTTTCAAATAATTCTTCGAGGCCTCAACAAAGTTCTCATTATTCATGTAGCCTGTAACCAAGGATTGACCTTTTTCTACTTTCGATCCAATTTTATGATGTAGCTCAATTCCCGCCGCCGGATCAATAATATCATCTTTTCTCTTACGTCCGGCCCCCAGCTCCAATGATGCCATCCCAATGCTGTAGGCATCTATTTCAGTTATATAACCTGATCGGGGCGCCTTAAAAGCAAAAGAGTACTCCGCATGATCATAAGCAGAAAAATCTTTTAAGACACTTGTATCTCCGCCCTGCTCTTCGGTGAGTTCCAGCCATTTTTCAAACGCCTGACCGTTTTCCACGGCTTTGTGACTCATTGCAATACCTTCTCCGACAGAATCGGCCTTTCCGCCCAGCATAATCATGGTTCCGGCCAGCATATGCGTAACCTCCATCACGTCATCGGGACCGTCTCCTTGCAAGCCCTCCATCGATTCCTCAATTTCAAGCCAGTTCCCCACTTTGTATCCCAGCGGCTGATTCATATTTGTCAGATAAGCCACGGTTTCTTTTCCAAAATCTTCGCCAATTGCGACCAGCGTTTCTGCCAATTTCTGCGCGTCTTCTCGCGTTTTCATAAAGGCACCTGATCCAAACTTCACATCCAATACCAAGGCATCAATACCCTCGGCCAGTTTTTTACTCATAATACTTCCAGCAATCAGCGGAATGGATTCTACCGTCGCCGTAACATCGCGCAGAGCATACAAACGCTTATCAGCCGGAGCCACTTCCTCGGTCTGTCCCGCCATCACCATCCGACACTTCGCTAAAATATCTTGATACCGATCCAGCGTCATATCCACGTTGAAACCGGGTATGGACTCCATCTTATCGAGCGTACCGCCTGTGTGTCCCAATCCGCGACCGGAAATCATCGGTACCGGCACATCATAACTGGCAACAATAGGCGCCAATATCAGGGAGAGCTTATCTCCCACCCCGCCCGTGGAATGCTTATCTACTTTTTTACCGGGGATATCACTGAGATCAAGCACGCGACCCGAATGCAGCATGGAATGAGTGAGCGAAGCCGCCTCATCCTCATTGAGTCCATTTAAATACGACGCCATCAAAAATGCACTCATCTGGTAATCCGGCACCTCATCCTTAGTGTACTCATCAATCAGATATGCAATCTCATCTCTATTGAGTTCTTTGCCGTCTCGCTTTTTTCTAATCAGTGAAACTGTATTATACCCTTTGGATGTCATAAAATGATGCCTTTATTTAATTAAATTTCTAAACTGCTACTTTTACAAAAATCTTTTGCTGTTAATTTGATGATCAACGTTTTAGCCGACAAATATCTGTATAATATAGAGGCTTATCTACCGGAAAGCATAAATTTACAACTTTTTGATCCCGCCCGTGGGTTACCGGCCGAGGTTGACCAGGCACAAGCTATGCTCATTCGCACCGTTATCCCCATAAACAAACAGACCCTGCCGAATATTCCATCGCAGCTGCAATTTATTGGAACGGGCTCCTCAGGCACCGACCACCTTGATACTGATTATCTTGGCAAACACAATGTCCGGCTTGCCAACGCTGCCGGCTGCAATGCCCGTTCGGTAGCTGAATACATTGCAACAGCACTGCTACTTTGGTCGGAAACAAGATCAAAGCAATTATCTGATCTTACGGCGGGTGTTGTAGGGGTAGGACATGTAGGCAAAAAAGTTGTAGCAATTCTGAACAAATTAGGATTGGAAACGGTAGCATACGATCCTCCGCGAGAAGAACGTGAGTCCGATTTTACCTCGTCTTCGCTGGAAAACGTATTGGATTGCGATATTTTGACCTTTCATACTCCGCTCAATCGCAACAGCAAATTTCCGACCTTTCACTGGTTGGATGACCAAAAGCTATCAGGCAATACTTTTCATTTGGTTATAAATTCAGCACGCGGAGGGGTAGTGGAGGAAAAAGCCTTGCTTGCCGCCATGAAAAAGGGAACAGTTAGAGATGCTATTATTGACACCTGGGAGAATGAGCCGGAAATCCATCTCGATAGTGCCGGAGCTGCTTTCCTAAAAACACCGCATATTGCCGGGTACTCGGTACAGGCCAAAGAAAATGCCTCTAAATTTGTTGCAGATAAGCTGATCAATTTCTTTGAATTAGATCTTCCTGTCAATACCCATGAAAATGAAAAAGTCACTTTTGCTAAAGACCTTTCCCAATTTGATTCACTTTCATCCCTATTGGCAGCACTGCATCCCATCAATAAATATGAAAACCAGTTAGAAACAATTATTAGGGAGAACCCGGAAAACCGCGGAGAGCTTTTTAACAAACTACGCGCAGAGTTTCCGCTACGGCAACAGTTTACACATATCAACCTTCCTGCCGCTTATTTTAAACGCTTTTCGGTACTTAACCCTTTGGGATTTCCAGCAATTAATTGACCCCAAAAAACTGTAGCGCATTTTCATCGGTAACAGATTCCACTTCTTCGAGTGATATATCCATCACTGCAGCCAACCGCTCGGCGGTATGTTTCACGAAAGCCGGTTCGTTGCGTTTACCGCGCTTGGGATGCGGTGCCAAATAGGGGGCGTCGGTTTCAATCATCATGTGCTCGATGGGGAGCCGGGCTACCGCCTGATCAACATTGGCATTGCGGAAGGTAAAGATGCCGCCGATACCGAGTTCCAAGCCCAAATCCAGTGCCCGCTTTCCTTCCTCAACGTTACCGGTAAACGAATGCCATATACCATTTAAACTGCCATCCTGCTCATCTTCAATTATATCAAGGAGATCAGCGGTACTGTCACGATTATGAAGCACAATCGGTTTCTGTACAGCTTTAGCCACCTTGCAATGTATCCGCAAGCTCTCTTCCTGTTCTTGTTTGTAATCGGTGCTCCAGTAGTAATCAAGTCCGGTTTCGCCCACCGCCACAAAATCATCCCGGCTGCAAAGCTCCATCAACGTCTCTTCATCCGTCCCTTTGCCTTCATTGATACTGGTTGGATGAATGCCCGCCATCTTATGGAAGCTGATCTCCGGATGGGAAAACTGATCCATTTTAGGAAGGGAGTCCAGATCGATGGCCGGCAGAAAAATATGCGAAACTCCTGTTTCGGCTGCCCGATCTAAAACGGCTTCAAGATCATCGTTAAATTGGTCGAGATACAGGTGACAATGAGTATCAATCACGATTTTTGCAAGGCTGAGTCTGTATGAAAGGTTACAAGTCGTTCCATCGGATTCTTAACAAAGATACCTGGTTTTAAATTATGCTCCTGCAGTATCCCTGTAATTAAATCTTGGTACGCAAAAGCAACCGATCCAATAAAACGCACTTCGTAATCTTGAGCGTTGCTGTAATTCATAACAATGCGCGTAATAAAACTTTCAAAACCCTCTCGTAACATTTTTTGAACAAACGGATGATCACTGTGATTACCTAAAAATGAACCATAAGAAGCAACGAAGCGACTTTTTTGATCACCGTCATACAATCCTTTTGTAATATGATCGAGCGACATATTATAATTTTCTTCGAGATCTTTCTTTAGGTCATCGGGGATTTCAAAACGAAAATATTTATTAATCAGCTTCTTACCGAAATAACCGGCACTCCCCTCATCACCCAAAATAAAGGCCAAAGAGGGAATGTGTTCAACAATTTTCTCACCGTCATAAAGACAAGAGTTGGAACCGGTCCCAAGGATACAGGCAATACCGGATTCATTCCAAAAGCATGCGCGAGCGGCCCCTAACAAATCGTGATACACATAATTATCCGAATCCGTAAAACAGGCATCGAGCGCTTCTCTTACCTCTTGATCTTTTTCATCGCTGTCGCACCCTGCCCCATAAAAGAATACCTCGTCAATTTGTTCTTCAATTTCTGGCAATAGATCTTGACGTATAACTTTTGTAATACTATCGGTAGTGTGATAATAGGGATTAAGTCCCTCTGTAAAATGGGTCTGAGTTTCATTTTCAGCAACTAAACACCATTCTGTTTTTGTAGCGCCACTATCAGCAATTAAAATACTCATGAATACCTTTCTTTTATTAATTCCGCGCCAAATCTAAGCAATTTTAACTCCATAAAACAACTGTGATTCAAGATAGAGACTATCACAAATTCTACCTATTATTAGCTGCTGTGTAAATGTATAAAAATACTTATTCGGGATGAAACTTACCTATAGCAACTATCTCAAAATCGACGAACTCCTGGAATTGCAACAGCTGCAGTCTGATCCGGAAGAACATGATGAAATGCTATTTATCATCATTCATCAAACCTACGAACTGTGGTTTAAACAGATTCTGCACGAGATGGAGAAGCTTCGTGATGATCTAAAAACAGGCAAAACCTGGGCGGCCATTAAAACGATGAAACGTATTCTAACCGTTTTAAAAACGATGGTTGCCCAAATTGACATCTTGGAAACGATGACTCCGCTGGAATTTGAGAGCTTCCGTGGTTTTTTGGATGAGGCCAGCGGATTCCAATCGGTGCAGTTTCGCGAGGTGGAAATTATATGCGGACATCGATCCGAGCATATACTCAAAGTCCACGAACACCAGCCCCAATACGTGGATCGAATGAAAGAGCGTATGGCAGAACCTACCCTCTGGGAATGTTTTTGTGAGTATCTTCAGAACAAAGGATACGACGCCGAAATGCCAAAGCGTAAACATAAGAATGGACTGCTCTACGATCCTTCAGAGAAAAACCAAGAAATTTTACTTGATATCATGCAAAACGATCAGGAAACGGCTATGCTCTGCGAGTTGTTTGTGGATTTTGATGAGGGAATGCAGGAATGGCGCTATCGCCATGTAAAAATGGTGGAACGTACCATCGGTAATAAGACGGGCACCGGCGGGTCAAGCGGTGTGGAATATTTGCGCAAAACTTTGCACCAACGCATCTTTCCCGATCTGTGGGAAATTCGATCAGAAATTTAAAATCACAGCACAAAAATTTACATCAATGTCACACGATATAGATCAACTTGCTAATAAACTGGCCCCGCATTATTCCCATTTTGATGTAAGCAACCGACTGCTTTTTACAGGTCACTCCCATCAAGCGTGGCCCGATGTTGCCAAAGAAGGTCTGCAGGAGTCCTTCGATGTTGCTGCTTCGGATGTGGACAACAAATGGGAAACAGCGTTTGAAGAAGTTGAAATGCTTCGCAATTATCTGCGCAACTTTTACGATGATCCGGATGGGATGTATTGCCTGGGACAAAATACACATCAGCTGTTAGTGTCTTGGCTTTCAAGTTTTGATCTACAAAATAAGCCTAAAATCATTACTACCGACAGCGAATTCCACTCGATGTCCCGCCAGTTAAAACGACTGAAAGAGGAAGGACTTGAAATCGTTACTGTTGATGGTCATGCCGATGATATCGTTAAACAAATTGAGAACCAAATTGATGATCGGGTATCAGCCGTAATGCTGTCGCGCGTTTATTTTAACAGTGGGATTATAAATCAGCATATCTCGGAAATTGCTCAACTTAGTCGTTCTAATGACATCCCACTGATGATTGATGACTATCACGGAACCAACGTTGTACCACTTTCTATTTCTGATGAAAACCTCGAGGATTGTTTCGTTCTAATCGGTGGTTATAAGTATCTCCAGTGGGGCGAAGGAAACTGCTTTTTGCGTTATCCCGAAAATTGTGATTTGCGTCCAGCTATTACAGGCTGGTTTGCCTCATTCAGCAAACTTGACGAATCAAAAGAGAAAGAAAAAGTATCCTACGCCGATCCTAACCAACGTTTTGCCAGCGGTACATTCGATTCTACCTCACAATTCAGAGCGGCTAAAGTCGTTCAGTTTTTTGAGAATATGGGATTGACACCGCAGGTGCTCTATAAGCAATACCAAGCACAAATAAAGTTGCTGCGAGATACTTTTTTAGATCGTAACTTTGATACTGAAGTTATTCAACTTGCCCACCAACAGCCTGTAGAAAATATTGGCGGATTCTTAGCTTTACAATCTCCCTTTGCACGAACAATCAGAGCAAAGCTAATGGAACAGGGAGTGTTTACCGATGCTCGCGGCGACATTCTTCGCTTTGGCGTAGCGCCTTATATTACGGCTCAACAGATAAGTAAAGCAATGGATGAGCTGGAAAATGTAGTATCCAAAATAAATCCTTAATGTAAGGATTCCCGATCTCAGCGATCTTACTAAATAGGCTACCATAAAGACACTAAGAACACAGGAGTGTTTTGTATCCATATCTTAACGGACTTAGTGACTTAATGGTTTTCTGAAATATTTTATGAACATAGACTGACAATACGTTGTCATTATTATTTAATATATTGACCGGTGAAAACACAAAAATCTAATTACTCTTTCATTTATGTCTGACAATAAAGATCGCGAAAAGGCACTGGAAATGGCCATCGGCCAAATCGAAAAACAGCACGGCAAAGGCACCATCATGCGACTTGGGGATGAAGCCACCCAGGATGTTCCCAGTATTTCTACCGGATCAATTATGGTAGATTATGCACTGGGTGTGGGCGGCGTTCCCCGCGGACGTGTTACCGAGATCTACGGTCCTGAAGCCAGTGGTAAAACAACACTTGCACTTCATGTTATTGCTGAAGCACAAAAAGCTGGCGGTTATGCCGCTTTCGTCGATGCCGAACATGCTTTTGATCCTCGGTATGCTAAAAATCTGGGGATTAATACCGACGAACTGCTCGTCTCACAACCCGACAGCGGTGAACAGGCGCTTGAAATTACCGAAACTCTCATCCGTTCCGCTGCCTTGGATGTAATCGTAATTGACTCTGTAGCTGCACTTGTTCCACGGGCTGAGCTCGAAGGAGAGATGGGAGATTCTCACATGGGTCTGCAAGCGCGGTTGATGTCTCAGGCGATGCGTAAAATTACCGGTATTATCAATAAAACACGAACATCGGTGATTTTTATTAACCAAATTCGTGAGAAGATTGGGGTTATGTTCGGCAACCCTGAAACAACTTCCGGCGGTCGTGCGCTTAAATTCTATTCCTCCGTCCGACTGGATATACGACGTATCGGCTCGCTCAAAAAAGGCGACGATATGGTTGGGAACCGTACCAAAGTGAAAGTGGTCAAAAACAAGGTGGCTCCTCCTTTTAAAGAAGTTGAGTTCAATATTATTTATGGCAAGGGAATTTCGCGCCTGGCCGAAGTTCTCGATATGGCGGTAGAATTTGACATCATCGAAAAACGCGGCAGCTGGTATCGCTATGATGGAGAACCTATTGGTCAGGGCACCGATAACGCCATCGAATTCCTCGAGTCTGATCCAGAGCTTGCTGAAAAAATTGAAAAGCAGGTTCGAGAACAAATGAATCCTTCTGAGGAGAGTGAAAAAGCAGAAGAAAACGGCCAGAAAAAAAATGAGGAAGAAAATTCTGACAGCGACGATTAGTGATGGGAGATGAATCAGACCAACAATTACCCGGCGTAATAAGCTCCATCAGTGTTCAAAAAAAGAACAAGGAACGCTACTCTATCTTTGTTGACGAGGAGTTTCTGATCGGTGTTTCCGAGCAGACGCTCCTCAAATTCAACTTAGCCAATGGCGATACCATCACGCATGCAATACTCAGAAAAATTGAGCGCGAAGAGGGACGATTTGCAGTAAAATCTTACATGATGAAGCGGTTGGGCAGTCGCGACCATTCCCGGAAAGAGCTGTTTACAAAAGCTATTCGCAAGGAGTATCCCAAAAATATTATTGAGAAGGTACTCGATGAATTAGAAGAAAAGGGCTACCTAAATGATGAAAGCTTTGCTGTAAAGTTTGCTCAAGATAAAAGTCATCTGAACAAATGGGGACCTAATAAAATAAAGGCACACCTCTATAAAAAGGGAATATCGGGCACTGTAGCCGAGCGGAGTATCCAAAAAGTATTTGAGAATAAAAATATCAAAGAGGTTTTGTTACATTTGGTTTTAAAGGGAAAAAGACGCTTTTTGAGAGAAGAAGACCTCTATAAAAGAAAGAAAAAGGTCGTTGATCATCTGGCCCGAAAAGGATATCGATCTTCAAGTATCTATAAACACATCGATGAGTTAATGAAAGCCATTGAGCAATGAAAAACATTACTCTTGAACGTGTCATAAAATCGATGCTGGGTCTTGCAGGTATTGCTGTTATTAGCTACCTGCTATTTAGATATGGTACCTTGGTGGGTTATGCAATTGTTGCCATGATATTTAGTTATATTCTTGATCCGCTGGTAAATCGGATGCAATCGGCCGGCATGAATCGAACCTTTTCTATTACGCTAACCTTAAGCTCACTGGCCCTTATTCTCGTTTGGATTTCAACCAATGTTATTCCCATTGTGGCAAACCAAATGGTAGAACTGGCCAGCCAGCTAAATATGGAGAATATTCAAAGCATCACACAAAAAATTGACCATCAGCTTAGTCAAAAGTTTACCTTCATCCCCGAAGAATTTTTGAGCTCGAATATAGCTTCAGTATTGCAAGAGCTATTTGATGTTGGAGAAATTCCTTCGGCACTGAGTAATATCATTGGTATTTTTACCAACATTTTTTATGCCACTTTAATAATCCCACTGGCCACCTTTTTCTTTCTGAAGGATGGTACAAAAATTCGGCGCGATCTCCTCAAGGTTGTTCCCAACAAATATTTTGAGACGACCCTCAGTTTAATTGACAAAATTGAAAGCCGGCTGGGACTCTATTTTCGAGGGGTGATGTTGCAAAGTCTGATCATTGCTTTTACATCTTGGGTAGGTCTCTCTATCGTTGGCCTTAATAACTCTTTATCGGTTGGTATTGTGGTGGGAATTGCCAATACCATTCCCTACTTCGGACCTATCATCGGATATATTTTATCAATTATCGTTTCCATTATTGAAATTGGGGATTTTTCTCTTGTTCTGCCTTGTATTCTTGCCATACTTGCCGTTCAAATTCTTGATAACGTTATTCTACAACCACTTATCTTCTCTCGTTCTGCAGATATTCATCCGGTAGCCATCCTGTTTATTATTATGATTGGTGCCGAAACTGCCGGTATTCTTGGAATGTTAGTCGCAGTACCCATAGCAACAATCATTAAAATTACATTTAACCAGATTAGCTGGAGCTTTAATAATTACTACGTTTTTCGAGCGGGCAATTCTCCCGAAGCAGAATAACTCATCACAAATTGACACTTAATCTGTCTGCTTTTTTATTTATCTTTGCGAGCAAAACGATAACTATTTCGCTCCATTATCTTGATTAATATTGTAGTATTTGCCTCGGGATCGGGTACGAATTTTCAAGCCATTATTGATGCAATCGAAAGCGGCCAGATCAATGGACGTATTGTTGGTCTTGTCACCAATAAAAAAGACATCCAAGCCATTGATCGCGCTCAAAAACACAATATTAATCACAAGTATTTAACTCCCTCCGATTTTTCTTCTTATCCCGATTATGTTAAAGCCTTGCTCAGGCAACTTGAAGAATGGGATACACAGCTTATTGCCCTGGCAGGCTACATGATCAAGGTTCCATCAGAAATAATTGACAAGTATGAGAATCGTATTGTGAACATCCATCCTTCCCTGTTGCCTAAATATGGAGGAAAAGGATTTTATGGGATGAATGTGCATCAGGCCGTCATCAGCAATGACGAGCCGGAATCGGGTTGTACAGTTCATTTAGTGACTGAAGAATACGATCAGGGACCCATATTGGGACAGCGAAAAGTGCCGGTTAGAAAATCAGACGATCCCGAATCGCTGGCACAACGAATTTTAAAAGAGGAGCATAAACTTTTTCCCGAAGTCATAGCGAAATTAGCTGATCAACTTAACGAGAAATCTAATACTTAATTACATTTTCCATCGTGTCATTACAACCACTCGACTCTCTCCCCAAGAACCCGTTAAAGATTAAAAGAGCACTTCTCTCCGTCTCGGACAAAACAGGCATTGTAGAGCTTGCACAGCAGCTGCATCAATCAGATGTAGAAATTATCTCCACCGGTGGAACAGCTCAGAAAATACGTGAAGCCGGTATTCCCGCGACCGATGTCAGCGACGTTACCGGATTTAAAGAGTGCCTCGACGGGCGCGTAAAGACGCTTCATCCCATTATCCACGGCGGCATACTCGGGCGTACCAGCCATCAACCCGATGTAGATGAGATGGATAAACTTGATATCAAACCCATTGAGCTCGTGGTCGTCAACTTATATCCTTTTGAAGAAACAATAGCAGACCCCGATTGCACTCCTGCCCTTGCGACCGAGAATATTGATATTGGCGGTCCAACAATGATTCGTGCCGCAGCGAAAAATTTTGCTCATGTTTGTGTACTGACATCCCCAAATCAATACCAGGCATTTACTCAGCAACTCGAAGAAAAGAACGAAATTTCATTTAAAAATCGTCAAAAGTGGGCCAAAACAGCTTTTAACCATACCGCTCATTATGATGCTGCCATTGCCAACTATTTTAATGATCTGCATAAAAGTGACGAAGAATTACCACAACAGCTGAATATTTCACTGCCAAAATCACAACCGCTTCGATACGGCGAAAATCCTCATCAAAAAGCCGCAGTATACGGCAATCAAAAAGAGTTTATTGACTGTTTCCACGGCAAGCAACTTAGCTATAACAACTTCACTGATGTAGATGCAGCCCTGAATCTCATTGCTGATTTTCAAAATGATAAACCTACATGTGCTATCTTTAAACACACCGTTCCGTGTGGCGTAGCATTTTCTGACAAGCTGGATAAAGCTTGGGACAAAGCTTTTGCCACTGATACCATGTCCCCTTTTGGAGGTATCGTGGTGGTCAATAAAGAACTGGATATTGATACCGCCCAAAAGATTGATGAAATATTTACGGAAATTATCATTGCTCCATCTTACAGCAAAGAGGCGTTAGAACTTCTTCAGCAGAAGAAAAACAGGAGACTTATCCGCATCAAAAAGCTTCCAAATACTGTACAAGACCTTCAATTCAGATCAATTTTCGGAGGGGCTTTAAGTCAGGAAGCAGATGGTAAAACCATCAGTAGCGAAGAGTTGAAAACAGTAACCGAAAGAGAACCTACAGAACAGGAGATCGAAGATCTGCTGTTTTCCTGGAAAGTTGTGAAACATGTTAAGTCAAATGCGATTGTATATGCAAGGGATGGGCAGACAATTGGCATCGGTACGGGGCAGACGAGTCGAGTTGAAGCATCAGAAATTGCCATTGCCAAAGCAAAACAAGAAGGACTCTCACTGGAGGACACTGTTATCGCCTCAGATGCCTTTTTCCCCTTTGCCGATGGAGTAGAAGCCGCAGCCCAAGCAGGAGCAGCCTGTGTAATCCAGCCCGGTGGCAGTATTCGTGATGAAGAAGTTATTGAAGCTGCTGACAAATTGGGGTTGGCTATGGTCTTTACCGGCAACAGACATTTTAGGCACTAAAATAATCAACAATTTGGTTTTTACTTTTAATCCTGATTAATTCGCAAATAGACGTACAAAATTGTATTTTCTTTCTCTGAAATTTATTCAGGCGATCAACTTGATTACAATTAGCTCATCTACATAACATAATCATGAATAAACACGCATCTAAAAAGAAGAAAGACCAGCAAAATGCTGGCTGGTTTGATTGGTTATATACCGACATAGCTATTGACCTCGGAACCGCTAATACGCTCATCTACTCGCGTGGCGAAGGCATCGTACTTAATGAACCTTCTATCGTAGCGCTGAACTCTCAAAATGAGCCGGTAGCAACGGGTCACGAAGCCCGACTGATGCACGAAAAAACACACAAGAACATTCGTACCGTGCGCCCGCTCCGTGATGGCGTCATTGCTGATTTTGAAGTAGCTGAGCAGATGATTCGCGGCATGATTGATAAAGTTAAAATGAAATGGTACTCAAGCACTCGTCAGATGGTGGTATGTGTACCCAGCGGCATTACCGAAGTAGAGCGTCGTGCCGTTCGTGACAGTGCCGAACATGCCGGAGCTAAAGAAGTACATTTGGTAGACGAACCGATGGCAGCTGCTATCGGCATTGGGCTGAATGTTCATGAACCTATCGGAAATATGATTGTGGACATCGGCGGTGGCACCACCGAAATTGCTGTTATTGCACTTTCGGGTATCGTTTATGCACAGTCAGTACGCTTGGGCGGTGATGAACTTAATGATGATATCATCAATTATTTTCGGCGCAATCACAACCTGTTAATTGGTGAGCGTACCGCTGAAAAAATAAAGTGTGAAATAGGTTCTGCAGCTCCACTGGATGAAGAGCTGGATATGGAAACCAAAGGTCGTGATTTAGTCAACGGTGTCCCCCGAATTCGTCACGTTTCATCGAAAGACGTTCGAGAAGCAATCTCCGAATCCGTTAACACTATTGTAGAATCTATAACGAAATCACTTGAGCAAACGCCTCCCGAGCTTTCGGCTGATATCCTTGATCGCGGTATCATGCTAACCGGTGGCGGTGCAAAGCTCAAGAATCTTGATAGGTTGATTATTGAAACAACGGATCTTCCTGTTCATATTGCCGAAGATCCACTGACGGCTGTGGTACGCGGAACGGGAGCAATTCTTGAAGACATTGAATATTATAGAACGGTTATTTCCTAAACCCAGAGAAGGTGAATGCGATTCAAACTTCCCAGCATAGCTGATGCGAAAGATCATATAATAACAGCGCTTATTCTGATTATTGCGGTAGCGCTGATGATTGGACGATATCAGGGTGGACTCAATAATCTTCGCAAAGCATCGATTACAGTATTCAGCTATCTCGAAGAGCCGCTCTCAAATGTTCGGGTATACCGACAAGCCATAAATACGAATACCTATCTGAGGAAACAAAATGTTTTGCTTTTAGATGAGCTAAGCCGTCTCAGAGCAGCCGAAAAACGCAATGAAAAGCTTCGAGAACTGCTACAATTCAGTAGTGAGAGCAATTTAAGCTTATATCCGGTTCAGATAGTGGGCAAAGAGCTTAACCAAATTACCAATTCTCTTACTGTAGATGCCGGACAGGAAGAAGGGATTACCAATGGTATGCCTATGGTTTCATCTGAAGGGCTCGTGGGTAAAGTGATCTTAACAGCAAACGGATATTCTCAGATTATGCCCTATTTCAACACCCTATTTCGAGTAAGTGCAAAACTTCAGCAATCCAACGCCTACGGCATAGTTTCTTGGGATGGGGAAAACATCAATGAACTACAACTCAATTATGTTCCTCAAACTACCGAGGTTGATACCGGGGAAGTTGTGGTCACCTCGGGATACAGCAACCAGTTTCCGCCTGATATTCCCATCGGAAAAGTATTAAGAACCGAACCACAGGCGGGGAAAGAAACCCAACGCGTATATATTGAACCCTTTGTGAACCTGTTTGAGATAGCCGAAGGCTTTATTGTAAAATTTAAGCCAGATACTACCTTTCAAAAACTGAATGAAGATTATGAAAATCTTTTACAATGAATCCTGAACGTTTTAAAAATTTTGGCATCGGGTTTGGCTTTCTTTTGATTCAATTCATGCTTTTCCGGCATCTTAAAATCATGCAAATCCAGCCCGATCTGTTACTTATTTTTTTGGTATGGTATATGGCTCGAAAAGACCGGACGGCCGCTTTACTTATGGCTGCAGGATTGGGTTTTTTACAAGATGCTATGCTCGATTTATGGGGACTAAATATGTTCTCAAAAACGTTATTAGTATTCATGACCTACAACTTTATCCCAAGAGGCTCAAAAAAACAATTGCTCATTGGACAGGTGTTTTTGACTATTGCCATTGCAGCAGTAATTCATAATCTCATATTCCTTGGTCTCAATTTCGCTATTGAAAGCTATACCGGAGAACAGTATTTCTGGCGACACCTTATCGGCAGTAGCCTGTATACTGCTTTTTTAGCAAGTTTTATTCAATTATTTAGAACAAATTAATCCAATGCACTCCCGAAATAAAATACGTACCCAAACCTCCCTCCGGGTAATACAAGTATGTATTATTGTTTTGGGACTTATCATTTTGGGAAGATTATTCCAGTTACAGATACTTAACTATGATACCTATAATCCTCTGAGTCGTGAAAACTCGCTTCGCCAAGAAGTTGTCAACCCTGCCCGGGGGTTAATCTATGATCGTAATGGTAACCTGATTGTAGATAACCAACCAATTTACACCATAACTGTAACACCGGCCAGTTACGATCCCAAGAACACTCCTATCTTGGCTGAACTTATGGATGTGCCAGTAGAAGAGGTCAAAAAAAGAGTACAGGAGGCCCGTGACTACTCTTATTATCGTTCATCCCGTATTTTTACCGAGGTCGATTTTGAAACCTTTTCTATCATTCAAGAAAGTATTTGGCAGCTCCCGGGCGTAGGTCACCAAATTGAAAGCAAACGCGATTATCCTGTAGATAGTCTAAAAGCATCACACATTTTGGGATATTTGCGTGAAGTATCCAAGGAAGAATATCTGAGAACACAAAGTTACCATCTCGGTGATAGAACGGGCAAAAGTGGTCTCGAAATGGCCTACGAAGAACACTTGCGGGGCACTATCGGTACCAACTATATTAAAGTTAATGCCATGGGACAAAATATGGGATCGTATCAAGATGGAGCCATAGATGAAAGCCCTAAAAAAGGATCTGATTTATATACTACAATCGATACCGAACTGCAGCTCTTGGCCGAAGATCTTATGCAAGGCAAAGAAGGGGCGGTGGTAGCAATAAATCCAGATAACGGCGCAGTACTTAGCATGGTAAGTGCTCCTGAATATAATATCAGAAAGCTATCAGGGCGTCTTGACAGAACATATTGGGATAGCATCAATGCGGACACGACCAATCCACTATATAATCGTGCAATATCCGGGAAACAACCCCCCGGCTCTACATTTAAACCACTTATGGCCCTGATGGGATTGGAACTCGGAATTATTACTCCCCAAACCGAAATTGACAATCCGGGTTACTACTCCCGTGGACGCCGATACAACGACTTGGCCGACCCCGGAAAATATGATGTCGGAAAAGCTCTTCAGGAGTCCAGCAATACCTTCTTCTTTTGGTTGATGGATAAAATTGCCACTCAACAAGGACTCGATAAATGGCACGAATTAGCTACTTCGTTTGGATTGGGACAGCTAAACAATATCGATATACCCAACGAGGTGACAGGAACCATTCCGGACAGTACATTTTTTAATCGTGTACTGGGCGAAGGCAAATGGGGAATTGGCGATCAGCTTAGCCTGGGCGTTGGCCAGGGATTTGTAGCCGTATCTCCCTTACAAATGGCACTGGTAGCAGCTCAAATTGGAAACAGCGGCTATAAAGTCCAACCCCATTTTGTTAGCACAATTCGCCAAAATGATGGTACAACAATGTTGACCAATCCCGAAAAGGAAAAAATTGACTGGGTTGATCCCCAAGATATAGCAGTCGTAAAAGACGGTATGCGCAGAGTTGTTACCGATGGCAGCGGCCGCTACTATGCCAACTTGGATAGCGTTAAAGTTGCCGGAAAAACGGGAACCGCCCAAAATCCACATGGCCAGGATCACGGTTGGTTTATTAGTTTTGCTCCGGTAGATGACCCTAAAATCGCTCTTGCCGTTCTTGTTGAAAATGGAGGCTACGGATCTATCTCAGCTGCCCCGATCGCCTCACTTCTTATTGAACAGTATTTAACAGGAGAAATAGATCGATCGTATGTATATAACTATGTGAAGACTTTTGAACCCAGAAAACAAATAACCGATGAAGATGAGGAAGAAAACCTAGATGATCAATCTCAAGGAACTTAGCTGGTCGCTCGTTACAATTTGGGCAAGCCTTATTGCCGTGGGTTTGGTGGCTATATACAGTGCCACGCAGGGCCCGGTAGCTGAATTTTTACCCAGCTATATTCAATTTAATTTCTATAAACAATTGATCTCTTTTGGCATTGCTATACTTCTTTTAATAGGACTTCAATTTATCAATCCCCGGACCTTTCAAGAGGGCTCTTACATATTTTACGGGCTTGGAATCCTGTTAATGATTCTCACGCTTTTAATCGGGAAAGAAGTTAACGGTGCGAGAAGCTGGCTTGTATTGGGACCTTTCAACCTGCAAGTAAGTGAACTGATGAAAATTGCTACCATCCTTGCTGTAGCTAATTATTTAACCAGCGGACGTAATATATCAGCAGAGAATCTAAAATCAGCAATTATTGCGGTTTCCCTTATAGTCCTACCAGCTGTCTTAATTATTCTGCAAAATGATATGGGGACGGCTATTATCTTTTTTGCATTAATACCGGTGGTGCTGTTTTGGTCGGGACTGCCTTACGGTATCTCCCTCTTTATAATTTCTCCTGCCATCATCGGCTACCTCACTATTATCTCATGGTACTGGGGACTTATTGCCGCAATAATTATTACACTCGCAATTTTTATGCTTCAGCGGAGAACATGGTTAACATTTACCTCATTTGTTACTGGAGTTTTACTTGTTATTGGCATTCAGGTTGCTCTCAATCAAGTATTACAACCTCATCAACGTGCCCGGATAGAAGCTTTTACCAATCCTTCATTTGATCCTCAAGGAGCAGGCTGGAACGTTATCCAAGCCAAAACAGCAATAGGCTCGGGAGGAATTTACGGCAAAGGTTTTCTTGAGGGAACACAAACACAACTGCGCTTTTTACCCGAGCAATGGACCGACTTTATTTTCTGCGTAATTGGAGAAGAGTTCGGATTTGTTGGAGCCGGATTTACAGTTCTATTACTGCTTGCGCTTACATTACGACTACTGCGAATGGCTGCTGTCCACAAACACCCTTTTGCGCGGCTTGTCATAGTAGGTGTGTTAACTGTTTTCTTCACTCATTTCTTCATCAATGTAGGATCAGCCACTGGCTTATTACCCGTAATTGGCATTCCCCTGCCTTTTATCAGCTATGGAGGTTCCGCTCTCATCACCAATACCCTGATGTTGGGGATCTGTTTAAATCTCGATTTCTATAAACGACAGTTCAGCATCTACCGGTAACTGTTACTTTTCGAACTGCTTATCGGTACGCAAATTAAAACTCTGCCGATGAAATTTTGTAGCCCCGTGCTTTTTTAAGCCTTTAAAATGCTTCGCTGTTGGATATCCTACATTTGTATCCCAACCGTAATGGGGATATTCTTCATGAAGCTTAATCATCCACTCATCACGATATACCTTTGCAATTATCGAGGCCGCAGCAATGCTCATTGATCGATCATCTCCCCCAACAATACATTTGTGCGGGCATAATCCCGAGCTAAATCGATTCCCATCAACCAACAAGTAATCCGGATTGGCATCTTCAGCTTCGGCGCATTTTGTCATTGCTTTAATAGAGGCATGCAAGATATTCAGCTCATCAATCTCGGAAGGGTTACACCATTGAATAGTCCAATACAATGCCTCTTTTTTAATCTGTTTTGTTAGTTTCTTGCGCTCAGCAAGGGTAAGCTTTTTACTGTCACGAATTGCTTCTACAAAAGTCCCCGGCTCAAAAATAACGCCCGCCGCTACCACCGGTCCCGATAGACAACCACGTCCCACTTCATCTAATCCCATTACTCGTTCATATTCTTCTCCCCAAAGTTGACGTTCGAACATGATACGGTCTGTGGACTCCGCGTTATTTAAATTACTCGAATTATTCATTACAATGAATTAAAAGCTTTTTTAAAGCGTTAAGATTACTCAGGCTAAAGTCAATCTTTTTACTATGCATTTCAAGTATCAGCGATGGGATGAACGATTCGCCAAATCTAAGGGACAATCCCCTTTTGATACCCTATGGGATACCTTTCAAGAGCTCCTGACTATTTCCAGCGGGGACGTTCAACAAGCCCTGCGCTGGCTTACGGAACTTGATAATGATTATGACCTAACCGATCGGTTTGATGATTATAATATCGGTGATTTTGTCGATGAACTGAAAGAACGCGGTTACATAGAGCAAGATAACAAACAACAAATATATGTAATGACACGCAAAACCGAGCGAAGTTTGCGCCAACGATCCCTGGAAGAAATTTTCAATAATCTTAAAAAGGGAGCTGCAGGAAATCATCAGACCGATCATACCGGCAAAGGCTTGGAACGTCAGCCCGAAACCCGCAAGTGGCAGCAGGGAGATGATATTGCCAATATCGACAGTGTGGGTACGATGATGAATATGCTTCGCCACAGCAACATCGACCAGATGAAGCTGCATGAAGACGATATCCGTGTGCATGACACCGATCACTACACATCGGTAGCTACGGTATTGCTGATAGATTTAAGCCACTCTATGGTGCTATATGGCGAAGATCGTATCACTCCCGCTAAAAAAGTAGCGATGGCACTCTCAGAACTTATCCTAAATAACTACGCAAAAGATTCGTTGGATATCGTTGCTTTTGGTAATGAAGCCTGGAAGGTTGACATCGAAGATCTTCCCTATCTTAAAGTGGGGCCCTATCATACAAACACCCAGCAAGCGTTGGAACTGGCTCGTCATACCCTGCACCGGCGAAAGTTTGCCAATAAACAAATTTTTATGATCACTGATGGTAAACCATCCTGTATTATTGAGAATGGCAAAATGTACAAAAACAGCTTTGGGCTCGACCGGAAAATCGTGAACAGAGTATTAGATGAAGCGGTTAAGTGCCGACGTGATGATATTGACATCACAACATTTATGATTGCCCGAGATCCTTATCTACAGGACTTCGTTCGAGAACTTACTAAAGCAAATAAAGGACGAGCCTATTTTGCATCTCTTGATAATCTGGGTGGCTACATTTTTGAGGATTACATTCGAAACCGCAAACGGAGAGTAAAATAAAAAAGGCAGCCCTTAACGAGCTGCCCCAAAATAATCTGAAAATGTTTCGCTATCCTAAATGCCAAGCTCCTGCATTACCTGGTCGGTAATATTATACTTTTCCTGAGCTTCATCGGAAGCATAAAGAATAATCGTATCGCCTTGGCTGGTAGTAGTATTAATCACATACGTAAGGCCCATATCTTCAGCAACCGAACCCACAGCATTGTCAATTTGATCAAGAAGCGGACCTACCAACTCTTGCTGTTTCTGCTGTATCTCCTGCTGAATCTGTGATTGATACTGCTGCAACTCAGAATTCAGCTTACCAAGCCGTTCTTCTTCACGTTTACGAGCAGACTCATTAATAACATCTGCTTTTTGCTGATACTCAGTAAGCTGTTGTTGAAAGTCTTGCTGCTTCTTACTGAATTCTTTTCGCTTACGCTCTACAAAGTTTTGCAGACGCTGCTGAACGGCCTTCATCTCAGGCATTTTATTTAATATGGACTGCGGATCAACATAACCTATTTCCATTTGTTGCCCTTGAGCCTGTGCGGTAGAAAGACCGGTAAAGCCAACAGCTAAAAAACAAAGTAGCGATATAGATAGTATTCGTTTTAACATAGTAGAGTGTTTTTTCAATTAATTCTGGTCAGATGTATCGTTAATGTATTGTAAAACTTGCTTAGTAATATCCATTTTATCACTGGCAGCATAGTAGACAACATTCTCGCCGTTGCTGGTTGCTTCATTAATAACAAAATCGAGATCATTATTTTCCGCAACTGTGCTAATAGCCTCATCCATCTTATTGTACAATGGTTCTAATAATGAAGCTCTACGCTGCTGTATCTGCTGCTGAATTCCTTGTCGAAATTGTGTCATCTCAGACTCCATCTGGGCAAGCTGTTGCTCTCTGTTCTGAATTTCGGTATCAGACATACTATCCTGATTCTGCTGAAATTCGGCAACAGCATCCTGAAATTCTGTTGTTTTCTGTTGCAGCTCTTGTCGCTTTTCTTGGATAAAACTATTTAATTCCTGTTCAATTTGAGAACGCTCGGGCATCTGACTTATCACTTCCTGGGTATTGAGATACCCAATATTTAGCTGTCCGAATGCCGATGTAGTTACAACAAAAAGAAATAGGAGAAATAAACTTGCTAACTTTCTAAACATTAGATCAATTTATTTTGGGATTCAATTATTCGGCCTGTGATTATAAAAACTATTTTTATCAATTGCTTGATTCATTTAACGTAATACCAAGCTCTTGTAGTACCTCTTCATTTAAATTCCATTGTTGCTCTCCAAAAAGCATGTTGGAATTTTGGGCACGATCAAACACAAAATCAAAGTTCTGATCCTTAGCTACCTTGTTTATAGCCTCGAATACTTTTCGCTGAATTGGTTCGAGCAGTTCTTTCTGTTTCTCGAAATATTCACCTTCAGAACCAAATTTTTCCTCTATGAACTGTTGGCGCTGCTGAACTTTATGTTGGATTTCCTGCTGTTTCTTCTTTTTCAGCTCTTCTGTATATAAAATTTCCTTGGCCTCAAAATCTTCCTTTAGCTGATCTATTTCCTGCTCCATATTATCCAGTTGTTGATTCCACTCCGAACTAAGTGTACTCAACTGTTCCTGTATTCCCTGATATTCCGACATTTGCGACAAAATCTGATCAGTATTCACATAACCAATTTTTTGATCCTGCGCAGTGGCTATGGTAACGCAAAACATCAGCCAAAAACAGGCAATGGTACTATGTGAAATCAGTTTTACCATTATTGAAATGGTGCACCAATATTAAACAAGAACTGCCATTCGCCGGGCCGGATCGGATTGTTCGGAATTGGAATACCATCCAACCGATAACCATAACTGAGGTCTACCAACCCAAGTATTGGCAAGTAAATACGCGTTCCAAAACCAACGGAACGTTTTACATCAAAAGGTGAAAATTCTCGCGTATCTGCAAAAGCATTACCGGAATCTAAGAACATATAAGGGTGAACCTGTGCCTGTTGTTCGGTAATAGCAGGATAACGCAGCTCAAATGAATACTTAGTGTACAGGCGTCCACCTACGGGTTCTCCGTTCTGAATCGGTGAAATGGAACCATTTCGTCCACCTGGGAAACCACGAAGATCTATATTATCATCCAAAAAGCTCTGGCGCTGCTGCATTTGTGTACCACCCAGTTTAAAGCGTTGGAAATCGCTTCGTTGACTGTCAGTTAAATACCCCAGATAACCATACTCAATCGTATTCGTCATCACTAATTTACCGACGACAGATGTGTGGTTCTGATACGATGATTTCAACTTATAGAACTGTGAGAAACCAGGAAATGGCGGTGCAATTTCACCCGAGAGACTAAGTTTTGAACCGGTTGTAGGTGCAATTGGATTATCGATAGAATTACGCTCTAACACCTGCTTTAGACTCAGAATACTGGAGGTTCCTTCCGCCAAGAATGAAGCACCGCCTGCAACATCATACAACTGATAAGAAACTACAGAACGATGGGTAAAATAATCATCAGGCCAGTCTAACCGCCTACCGAGTGAAACACTGCTTGAAAGCATTTCGTTACGGGAAGAAGTACCTCGATAACTAATTAAATCATAACTCATGTTGACACCCAGCGACAGCGGCCTCCCTCCTAACCACGGCTCTTGAAATCCGAGACTATAACTCTGATAGCCACTACCGGTAACCTGTACCCCCAGTGATAGTTTCTGGCCGTCTCCTGAAGGAATTGGATTCCAACCTTCACCTCTAAGAGCACGCTGGATAGAGAAGTTATTAAAATTCAACCGTGCCGACAGGATAAGTCCAATACCCTGTCCACCAAAACCACCAGAGAATTCAAAATTATCAGTACTCTGCGATTCATCCAGCTGATAGTTAATGTCAACGGTATGGTTTTCACGATCAGGCGAAAGATTGGGCGTAATAGCTTGCGAACGGAAATATCCCAATTGCCCCAGCTCACGGATTGTTCTTACAATCGCTTGCTGACTATACTTCTGTCCAGGTACCGTTCGCAGGGTACGCCGCACAACATCATCGTGGGTCTTATTATTGCCGGTAAAAGAAACTTCTTTGATATAAGCGATTTCATCTTCGTAGATATTCATATTTAAATCCACGGAGTCTTTACCAACAACTTCAATCTCCGGCTCAACTCTAAAAAACAAATATCCAATATCACGATAGAGGCCTGTTATGTCAGTACCTTCCTGGGAAAATTGTGTCTTATTCTGAAATTTTTTCTGGTCAAAAACTTCTCCCTTTTCAAAGCCCAGTACTTCAGTAAGTCGTTCATCGGTATAAACCGTGTTCCCCTCCCAAGAAATATCCCGAACCTTATACTGCGGCCCTTCATCAACCGTAAGGTTTACTTTAATACCTTCGGCAGGAGTTTTTAAAAATACTAACCTGCGCTGCGTATATGGAAAGGTATAAACGGTATCACTTGTTACACGAAAATCAAGAAATCCATGCTCACCATAAAAATCTCTTAAATTCTCCTTCGCCGTTTCAAAGTCTTCTTCTTTAAAAAGTTTTTTAGAAAAGAATTTCCACCAGCGGTCTTCATTAATTTCACCCAGTTCCTTGCGAAGCGTACGATCACTAAACTGCTCGTTACCTTCAAACGCTATTTCCTTGACCTCTAAACGTTCACCAGGATCAACATTAAAATGAACCGTTACCCGATTTCGAACGGTATCAGGCTGAGATTTTTCAACTTCGATATCAGTGTACCAATATCCTTTTTCATCGTAATATCGCTGTATGGTATTTTTAGCCTGCGCCAATGATGATTCAGTAACGGCATATCCTCTTAGCAGGGTAATCTCTTCCTCGAGATCCTTACGATGTGATCGTTTTGTGCCGTGAATCTCAAAACCTTCTAAGCGTGGCTGTTCCTGTACTACAATTTTCAGATATATACCGCCCGACTCGCGATCAGTTTCAAAAATCTCGACATCAGAAAATAATCCTGTTCTATGAAGACTTTTAATAGCTCTTGACAAATCTTCTCCGGGTATGGTTATTTGTGTCCCTACCTGCAGTCCACTGGTACCAATAACAAATTCTTCACGGGATGTTGTTAGTCCCTCTACTTCCACTCCCAGCACTTCGAACTGCTGGGGACGATTGTTCATCGGATTTTCGATATTTAAGGAAGTATCCTGAGAAAATGCAGGATTATAAATGAAGCAAAGGACGAAAAGAGTAACTAATAATTTCTTCACGTGGGTTCGTTGTTGAAACAAAATTGAGCTTACGATATTTATATGAAAGGTTAGGGTGTCAGCTCTTGAACGTATAGACTTGAGGATTTCTTTTGCGAATTCTCAGAAACTTTGCCAAATCTACGTTCTCGTTGTTGAAATGATTGAATGGCTTTATATAACTCCTCTCGGCGAAAGTCCGGCCAGTATGTTTCTGTTATGTATAGTTCGGAATAAGCCAACTGCCAAAGCAAAAAATTGCTGATTCGGTATTCACCACTTGTTCGAATAATTAGTTCGGGATCGGGGACATCGGCTGTTGATAAATGATCACTTATCATTTTATCATCAATTTTATTGGGATCAATATCACCTTCTTTTGCCGATTGAGCCAGTTTTTTAACCGCTTCGGTAATATCCCAACGGCCCGAGTAGCTGAGTGCAAGACATAACTGCAGCCGATCATTATCTTTGGTCAAATCAATAGCTTCTCGTAATTCTTGCTGACAATTTTCAGGAAACCGATCGATCTGTCCTATTGTCTCGAGCTTAATATTATTCTCGTTTAGATTATCGGCCTCTTTTCTCAGTGAACGAGCCAATAAACGCATCAGGGCACTGACTTCCATCTTGGGGCGCCCCCAATTCTCAGTCGAAAACGCATAGAGAGTCAAATACTTAACACCAATTTGTGCACAAGCTTCGGTTACATCCCGTACAGAATCTACACCAACTTTATGCCCGTAAGAACGAATATTGCCGCGACTCTTGGCCCAACGGCCGTTGCCATCCATAATAATAGCAATATGCTCAGGGATTGCCCCCTGCTCTATCAGCGCGGACTGTGACTTCTTGTCACTGCTATTCTGTTCTTTATTTGTGAGCGAAATTGGTTCCAATACGTAGTATCCGTGTTTTATTAAGCTATCAATATTAGAGTTTTATACCCGTTATTTCAAGCTAATACGAATTATAATTTTTCAAATTTTTCAGTTAGCGAAATCATTTCAATTAGGGCAAGCGCAGCTTCTGCTCCTTTATTACCCTTATCCCCTTTGAGCCCAGAGCGTTCCTGTGCCTGCGCTACATTATCCGTTGTTAAAACGCCAAAAACCACTGGCTTATTACCCTTTAAATTAAGATCAGTTACGCCCCGATTCACAGCATCACATACATAGTCAAAATGGGGCGTATCACCTTGTATAACAGCTCCCAGCGTTATTACGCCATCGGTATATTCTAATAATTTTTTTGCTGTAAACGGTAGTTCATACGCACCGGGGCAGCGAGCTATCAATATTTGTTCGTCACCAAACCCTTTACTCTTGAGCGTATTTAGTGCTCCTTCCAGTAATTCATCCGTGATAAAAGAATTCCATTTTGCAATGGCAATACCAATGCTAAATTTATTACTGACGGTATCACCCTGTAAAATATTATCTGCCATAACCTAAACTTTGAGTGCTTTTCGCTGATCAGTCAACCGAACCAATCGGTGCACATATTTGGTATTAATAGTGACGACTCCAAAAAATTTCTGATATTCTTTATCCCCACCATGAAAGTCGCTGCCACCGGTTTTCAGCAGGTTGTGTTTTTCAGCAAATGTCTCTATCTGTTTTTGTCGGTCATAATCGTGGCTCGGATGAATAAACTCAATGCCATCAATTCCGGCCTCGACAAGTTTTTCAAGTTCATCCTCAGAATATAAATTTCCAGGATGTGCTACAACAACAGCTCCCCCGGCTTCTTTTACACTTTTAATAACCTTGTGATGTGAATAATACTCATTATAAATGCTACCAAGCGACTGATCGCTCAGATAGCGAATAAATGCCTCTTTAAAAGATGCAACATATCCCTTGTCAATAAGTACAGAGGCAATATGCGGACGACCAATATTACTGCCATTCGCCTCTGCCTTGACCTCATCAATATTTATATCAAGCCCTTTTTTTCTGAGCTCATTTACAATCCATTTTCCACGTTCAAGCCGGGAGTGATAATGCTGAACTAGTAACTGAGTAATAACTGAATGATCCGGATCAAAGCAATAAGCCAACAGGTGACATTCACGACCGTTAAAATCTGAGGTGATCTCGACCCCGGGCAACAAAGTTATATCTGTTTCTTCTGCTGCCGTCACTGCTTTTCTATAACCGCGAATAGTATCATGATCGGTAATTGATATTACATCCAGGTTATGCTTTTTTGCACTTTTTATAATTTGCTGCGGTGTTGAATGTCCGTCGGATGCTGTTGTATGGATATGTAGATCTGCTTTTGCCACTCCTAATTAGATCCTGCTAAAATACTGTTATACTGTTCATTATTCTGTAATATCGAAACAGCTTTATTGACTACCTCATCATGTGGCAACCAAGCGGCCGTTTGTCCCTGCTGACCTTTATAACGTGCTATCAATTCCAGGTATAATCTTTTTTCGAGGTCAGGGCGTTCTTGTTCGAACTGTTGCTTCTTTTTTTTACCAATAACGTTTTCCAACTCTTGAATATGTTTCTTGCTTTCACCCTTTCCCCCATCAAGTAACGAATCAATTTTTGCCAAATGCTTCTCAGAGGACGTTTGGTATTGAAAATTCTTATCGGACACGAACGACGTAAATTCATCATATAAAGCATCAGAACCAAAAGACTCACTTAAACTGTCATGCATGGCCGCATATTGATTGGCAAAATTAAAAAACAGGTTCTCTCTCAAAAGTGAAGTTTCCAGCAGTGACGGTTCCTCAGCACCCACTTTGATGTCCGGGGCAATGCCGTTGCCATCATAAACCGTTCTGCCATTACGTGTTTTAAATTTTTGTCGGAGTGAATCCGGTTTCAATACCGCACTGTTATTATCATCGTGCGTATAAGTTATAGACTGAATACTGCGTCCGCTGGGGATATAATATCTCGAAATCGTCATTTTAAGAGCCGTATTGTATGAAAGCTGCGTCACAGTTTGCACCAACCCCTTTCCAAAACTTTGTTCCCCTATAATTACAGCCCGATCGTAATCCTGAAATGCCCCGGCCACAATTTCCGAAGCACTGGCACTACCTCCGTTCTGGAGCAATACCAACGGCATCTCCGGCAAAACGGGCGTTTCTTCAGTAGCAAATATGTTATTATGCTGACTTTGACGCCCTCGTGTTTCAACAACCATCTGATCTTGTGGAATAAATTTGTCAACGGTACCTACCGCCTCTTCTAACAATCCACCGGGATTATTTCGGAAATCTAAAATTATTCCATCAAGCTTATTATTTGAGGTAAGATCTTGAATCGCTTTTCGTACCTCTTCGGCCGTGCCTTTTGAGAAACGATTTAACAAGATGTAACCAATATTCTGCGAGTCTCCCACCAATCCTGCATATCCTACATTTTTCACCTCAACTCGCTGACGCTCTAACTCAAACTCTATGGGGTTATCAAGTCCATACCGCTTAATCGTTAACGTAACGGTGGATCCCAACTCCCCATCTATCAACTCTTGTACTTCCTCAGGCATTAAATCTTCAACTGCTACGCCATCAACTTTAATAATAACGTCGCCCGCCCGAATACCTTTGCGATGTGCTGAATAGCCTTCGATAGGTGCAATAACTACAATTTGTCCATCCCGAAATCCTACATCCAAACCTACCCCTCCATAACTTCCGCGACTGATGATCTCCATATTTTGCTGTTGAGCTTCATCAACCATAACGGTATAGGGATCAAGCGATTCCAGCATCGCATCAATCCCTTTGCGCATCAGTTTTTCGGGATCTACTTCATCCACATACTCCAAAGAAACCGTCCGGTATACTTCGCTGAAGATGGTGAAGTTCTTTTTGATGAGGAAATAGATATCCGGATTACGTGCCACACCTATCAGCGCTAAAGAAGTCAGCGCCAGCACTCCGGCAACTAAAAATTTCCTCATCTTACCCATTGAAGAATATCTTATTTAATCTTCAACTGTTGACCAACATAAATTCTTGATCCGTTGAGATTATTCAACCGCTTAATCTGATTTATAGATACCCCAAAAGAGTTGGCTATTTGTATCAGGGTATCATTGGATTGCACAGTATATGTCACATTGTTTCCATCATCAGCCGACGCCAAATATGCTTCTGTTATATCTTTGCCGGATCGTTGCTCACGCTCCAATTCTTGCTTTTTACTAAAAGACATGCTGTTAATCTGGCTGTAATACGACTGCTTTGACTGTGGAACATGAATCGTCAGATTTTGTCCAGGACGAATATAATTTGATATCCCATTCCAAGAACGTATTTGCCATGCCCGAACATCATACCATTCAGCAATATGGCCAATGGTATCTCCATCTTTTACCTTATAGGTAAGCTGGGTTGAATTAGCCGGCGCTTTTGACTTGGATCTTTTTTGTCTTGTAGAGGTATTCCCTCGGGGCTGATGGGTAGGTTTATTAACAGCAATTTTTTCGTTGCTTCCCGGCGCTAAAGGTACTACAACTTTTTGGCCGGGATGAATGGTGTTTGACAAATTTTCATTCGTCTCATAAAGGGCCCGTACCGAAGTACCATATTTTCTTGCAATATATCCTAAGGTCTCTCCTCTATTCACCGTATGCATAGCTACATTTTGGCTGCGTTCTTCTTTTGGGATGTCCTCGTAATTTGCAGCAAACTGTTCTTTTGTTCCTTTCGGCAACTTTAATGAATAACTGTTGCCGGGAGGTGTTGCCCAACGTCGAAGCTCCGGATTATAATCTTTCAGTTTCTCCGTTGTAATTCCGGCAGCATCAGCCAAAGCGTCAAGCGGCATCAATGCAGCCACTTCAAAAACCTCATAATCGTATTCTTCAGACTGATATTGCCCTGTAAACCCAAATTGTTCCGGATTCATCTCAATCATCGTTGCTGCTATAAATCCGGGAACATACCCCTGCGTTTCGCGTGGCAAATAAGGGAGTGCAGCCCAATAGTTTTCCTCACCGGCTGCTCGAATAGCTCTTTTCAATCCGCGGGGACTAATATTGTAATTCGCAATAGCCAAGTGCCAATCTCCCCAAATGTTGTATAAATCTTTCAAATGTCGTGCCGCTGCACGGGTTGCTTTTTCGGGATCACGCCGTTCATCAACCCACCAATTGACCTCTAACCCATACATAGAACCTGTTGCTTGAATAAACTGCCACATTCCCACGGCTGATGCCCAGCTACGTGCCTTGGGGTTCAATCCACTTTCAACCATCGCAAGATGCATTAACTCTGTGGGCACTCCTTCCTCTTTAAATATCTTTTCCATCATCGGGAAGTACTTCTTAGTGCGTGTTAACCACGTCTCCATCACTTCGGGACGCTTAAGTGTAAAGTACATCAGGTGTCGATTAACCTGCCGGTTTTGCACAAGGGGTACTTCCGTTTTGGGGGTCGTAATATTATCCGGAAGCACATATCCCTCGCTCATCCACTCATCATCTCCAGAATACAATTCTTCTTGAACCGCAAAAATTTCGCCTTGGACCTGTTTTGTAGAATCATCCACTCCATAGAACGATCGATATTCGGTCATTACCGAGCGGTATAGCGCACTAAATCGCTTATTGGATTGCACTTCGGGATAGGTGTCCAAAAGGTTCTGCATAGCATTTAGAGCGTCGGTAATATGCGTCTCGGCACTCAGCGGATCATCCTGAAGTTGTGCTTCAATAGCATTTACATTCATCCGATATATATCAGCGATACGGCGCATCAAATCTTTTTGAAAATCGTCGAGCTTCACTTCCGGCCGAGCTTCTTCCTCTGCAAAATTATCGTCACCCGATTCCATAGGATTATTATAGGGAAGCAGCTTGGCTGGCATAGGAGTTTCCTCCAGTTGGATATCCTCATCCTGTTGCTGAGCAAGTATGGGGGCAACACCTATGATTAAAATAAAAACAAGTAAAAGCTGTATCTTATTCTGCATAGAATTCTTCGGTATAGAGTTAAATTTTTCGATACTCTCCTATTAATAACGTCAATTTCGACTACTTGTCCAACGTTGTACCAACGGCCAACGTCTGCCTGACCCGAAAGCCTTGTCACTAACTTTTATAGCAGGAACAGCCTGAAAGCGCTTATATTCATTACGATCTACCAGTGCGACAATTTCTTGAACGGTATCAATGTCAAAGCCTTGGTCAGCAATTTCTGTAATTGAGAGCCGCTTTTCAATATAAGCCTCCAAAATAAGATCTAAAATATCATATTTTGGCAAACTATCTGCATCTTTTTGAGCCGGACGTAATTCAGCACTTGGCGGCTTATTAATTATTGCTGATGGAATAACTTCTTCTCCATAATATTCTTCATTGAGCCAGTGAGCCATCTCATACACTTCAAGTTTATACAGATCAGCTATCACTCCCAAGCCCCCAGCCATATCACCATATAATGTGCAGTAACCGGTTGCCAGCTCAGATTTATTTCCAGTATTCAACAACATATTCCCAAATTTGTTGGAGTATGCCATTAACAACGTACCCCGAATGCGCGGCTGCAAGTTCTCCTCAGCCACTCCAAACGGCGAATCTTTTAAAAGCGGGTCTAAAGCTACATTAAACTGGTCATATAAATCTTTAACCGCTATCTCATGTAACTCAATTCCAAGATTATGCGCGAGCTGCTCTGAATCTGTAACGCTCCCTTCTGATGAAAATTTTGACGGCATGGTAATGCCAACTACATTTTCGGCTCCTAAGGCCTCCGTTGCAATGGCAGCAACTAACGCAGAATCAATCCCTCCGCTTAATCCCAAAACAACATCATCGGCAATACCTGTTTTGTCAAGATAATCCTGCAAACCCAGCCTCAAAGCATTGAACATCTGGGCAATTTCCGCTGAAACTTCTGCAGGCTCCGGTCCTACATTTTCTAACATATCTGCTTTGGGGTTCCATTTGAAATCAATATGTGCCTCGTCAAAAAGCGGGGCTCTCCCCACTACTTCAGCATCACTGCTAATAGTCATTGAATCCCCATCCGAAACTAATTCCGTATTCCCACCTATCTGATTGGCGTAGAAGATGGGAACCCCCAAACGTTGAGCATGCTGCTGTAACATTTTTTGACGTTTGTGGGGCTTGTCTTTGGTATAGGGGGAAGCCGAGAGATTGAAAATTGCTTCCGCACCTCTTTCCACCAACTCTTTGGCAGGATTTACATCATAGGTCACATAAGGAAGCTCAAAATTATGCCAAATATCTTCACAAATTGTAATCCCAATTTTTGTGCCTTTGAACTCAATACATTCAAAGGTATTATTGGGCTCAAAATATCGGAGTTCGTCATACACATCATAGGTAGGTAGCAACGTTTTATGAACTTCTGCTATTTTATAACCATTCTGGACCAACAAAGCACTATTAAAACAGTTCCGTCCAGTCGCATTGTTATTAGGAGTAATTGTTCCAAATAAAACAGCCGTATCTCTTGAATTTACTTTGAGCCGATCATTCGCCTGGTACACCGTATCTAAAAAAGATTGATGCTCAATCAAATCCATCGGGGAATACCCACAAACCACTAATTCCGGAAGCACAAGCAAATCCACATTATCCGCTTCTGCATTAGCTATAGCCTCTTCAATAAGCGTTAAATTGCCATTGATATCACCTATGATAGGATTTAACTGTTCTAAACGGATGATCATATCAATAATTATTTACTCGTCTGCGGAATATACTTTTTCGCCGCCCATCCAAGTTTCGAGCACTTTGGTTTGCCAAATCTCAATTTCCGGAACCTCAAAGAAGTCACGATCTACAAGAATAAAATCAGCCCGCTTACCCGGCTCTAAACTACCAAGCATATTTTCTTGATGAGCAGCATACGCAGCATCTAGCGTAAAAGAGCGCAGTGCTTGCTCACGAGTCAAACTTTCGGACGGATACCAACCGCCTTCGGGATTCCCTTGATGATCTTGCCGTGTTACCGCTGAATACAAGCCGTAAAACGGATTCACATGTTCTACCGGAAAATCCGATCCCGAAGCAACAGTCGTTCCCTGATCAACAAACGATTTCCAGGCATAACCGCCTTGAATGCGTTCGGGGCCCACACGATCTTCTGCCATATTCATATCACTTGTGGCATGGGTGGGCTGCATGGAAGCGATAATATTAAGCTCATTAAAACGGGGAATATCCTGCTGAGAAACGATCTGTGCATGTTCTACTCTATTTCTCAACCCTTGGTCTCCCAAGCTATCCTTAGCATTTTCAAATGCATTCAATACCTGGCGATTTGCCGCATCCCCGATAGCATGAATATTCGTCTGAAAGCCATTCGACATTGCTTTCAACACCATCTGGTTCATCTCCTCCTGGGTATGGAACAACAAGCCGGTATTCCCGGGATCATCAGAATAAGGTTCCAACATGGCCGCCCCACGGCTGCCCAATGCTCCGTCACCGTAAATCTTAACGCTCCGCAGTGCCAACAGATCATCCGCATACGAAGTAATAGGACCATTTTCAGCGAGTGTATCAAATGTATCTCCGGTTCCACTAATCATGGCATAAATGCGCGTAGATAATTTTCCCTCATCAGCAAACTTTTTATAGAGCTTCCAGGTCTCTGCAGAAACTCCTGCATCATGAACACTGGTCAATCCCTTGCTTCGCATTTGCTGAAGTGCATTTTGTAAGGCCATCTGCTGCTCTTTGGTCGTTGACTCAGGAATATGTGAAGCAATAAGCTGTTCTGCCTCATCTATAAACACTCCGGTAGGCTCACCATTTTCATCTCGTATTATTTTGCCACCTTCCGGTGCTTCAGTTTCAGCAGTAATGCCTGCCATTTCCATCGCCTTACTATTCGCCCAACCAGCATGACCATCCACACGACTCAACCAAACAGGACGATCACTTACCACCTTATCGAGATCTTCGGCGGTGGGAAAATCGCCCTCTCCCCAATGCGTATTATTCCATCCTCGACCTTCAATCCACTTTAAATCCGGATTTTCAGAAGCATATTCCTCAATATGTGCTAAAGCTTCATCAAGGGTTTTGATACCCATCAGATCTACATTCATAAGCATTGTTCCTAATCCCATCACATGGGCATGGGCGTCAATAAGACCCGGAAGCATAACCTTTCCTTCACCGTCAATTACTTCCGTAGAAGCATCAGCGGTGAACGTGGTATCACCATAAACATCTACCACTTTACCATCTTTAAATTCAAGTGCCCCAAATTGAATCAGATCCCCGTCATAAAACGTATATCCCTTGATGTTTTGGACCACCGTTGCTTTTGGACTTTGAACATTTTGACACGCATAACCTGCCAAACCCACAAATAAAATAGCTGCAATTAAAGGTCGAAGATTAAACATATATACAGATATAGTTAAAAATTAAGCTTCTAAATTTATAACAATCCCATTAGGATTAAAAAGCAGAGTACCTTCACAAACGTAAGAAACTGTTAAAATACGGGATAGTTAAACCGTTGATCCCAATTTTGTATCTTCTCCACAAGACTTGAAGGGGCAAAATCTAATTCAGACAGTTCATCGACAGAAATCCATTGTAAATTGTGCAACAATTGACGATCCCAAGATAATTCGGGGTCTTTGCCTAACTTTTCCGTGCCTCCCCTCTTCTTTACTTCGAAAAAACATTCTACCGCATGGTAAGATTTGCGTAGCAGCTCATTCATATGCACCAGCTTATGAACTTCCACGGAAAGGTTAGTCTCTTCTTTAAATTCACGTTTGAGACAATCCTTCATGGATTCTCCGAGCGTAAGTCCGCCGCCCGGCGGCATCCAAACCAGCTTTTCGGTAATGGGGGAATGAATTTGTGCCAGCAGTATTTCATCATTTTGGATCAGCAGTCCACAAACTCGTACTCGCAATTTATTGGCAAACGTCTGATCCGATGACATAATTTTCCTGTTAGTTGATAACAACCTTTTCTCGTTTAATGGGCTCAGCCAAATCGTTGTCTTTGGCATGCTTTAAGCTGGCCTTAACAAAATCCACAAATAGCGGCTGCGGATTATTCACCGTAGAACAATATTCGGGATGAAACTGCACGCCCACAAACCAGGGATGATCAGGTAATTCAATAATCTCAACAAGATCACGTTCGGGATTAAATCCCACCAACTTCATACCGTCTTCTACCAACTTGTATCGCAAGTTGTTATTCACCTCATACCGATGACGATGACGTTCTTGTACAAGTTCTTTGCCGTATGCCTCATACGTCTTGGTATCCTTTTTAATCTTGCAATCATAAAGTCCAAGACGCATAGTTCCCCCTTTTTCTTCAATATTTTTCTGATCCGGCATCAAATCAATAATCGGATACTCAGTATCCTCATCAAATTCGGTACTGTTGGCCGTTTCCCATCCACAAACATTTCGCGCATACTCGATAACGGCACACTGCATTCCCAAACAAATGCCCAGATAGGGAATTCCATTTTCACGTGAATGACGAGCAGCGGCTAATTTCCCCTCAATTCCGCGTCCGCCAAAACCGGGAGCCACTAAAACACCAGAAACATTTTCCAGGCTTTCGGCAATATTATCGGCAGTTAAATCATCAGATTGCAGCCATCGAATATTCACTTCACAACCGTTTACCGCTCCACCATGAATCAATGCTTCCACAATTGATTTATAAGCATCATGATGTTCCACATATTTACCGACCAGCGCGATAGTTATTTCGGTGGATGGATTTCGAATTGCCTCTACAAATCCTTTCCACCTCTCTAAATCCGGATCACCGGCCTCGAGTTTCAGCTTTTCAATCACTCGCTCATCAAGTCCCTCACCCTGCATCAAAAACGGAACCTGATAAATACTTTCGGCGTCCAGCGATGCAATCACATCGTCATATTCAACATTACAGAACTGGGCAATTTTATTGCGGATAGTATCATCGAGCTCGTATTCTGATCGAGCTACAATAATATCGGGCTGGAGTCCACTTTCGGAAAGCGTTTTTACGGAGTGTTGAGTCGGCTTCGTCTTGAGTTCACGGGCTGCCGACAAATACGGTACCAGTGTTAAATGGATGGAAAGCGTATTTGCTCGTCCCACATCATACCGCAGCTGACGTACCGCCTCGATATACGGCAGACTTTCAATATCACCAACCGTACCTCCTATCTCGGTAATTACAACATCATAATCCCCGGATTCACCCAGTTCAATAATATGCGACTTAATCTCATCGGTAATATGCGGAATTACCTGAACGGTTTTTCCCAGATAGGCCCCCTGACGCTCTTTCGAGATCACATCATTGTAAATACGTCCGGTAGTAACATTATTTTCCTGGGATGTCTTGATATCCAGGAAACGCTCGTAATGTCCCAAATCGAGATCGGTTTCTGCGCCATCTTCGGTCACGTAAACTTCTCCGTGTTCGTAGGGATTCATCGTCCCGGGATCCACATTAATATAGGGATCAAGCTTTTGTACAGTCACGCTCAACCCGCGTGCAACCAGCAAACGCCCCAGCGACGCACAAATAATTCCCTTTCCCAGTGAAGATGTAACTCCGCCCGTTACGAAGATATATTTGGTGGACATGTCAGATCAGTTTGATTAGGTAAAATTAAAAATAGAATGTTTCCGCTCACCATTCAAATCCGAATGAATATTTTTTGAAATTTATCCCAAAATATGCCTTAATATTGTCGATCAGGAATAGTATTATTATTCCAATCTAAGGATTAAAAGAAAAGCCTCCTGAATGAACTTCTCACACCTCCACAATCATACGCAGTTTAGTATGCTCGATGGTGCCGCGAGCATCAATCAGCTCATCAAGAAATCAAAAAAACACGGCATGCCCGGCATCGCCATCACCGATCACGGAAATATGTTCGGGGTGCCTGAATTTGTCAATACCGCCAATAAGCACGACGTTAAACCTATTATTGGCTGCGAGTTTTATGTAACCCCTTCCGGGATAGAGGACAAAAAAGATCGTACTCGCTACCATCAGGTATTGCTGGCTAAGAACATGACAGGCTATAAAAACCTGTCTAAGTTGTGTTCATTGGGATATACCGAGGGGCTATATTATAAACCCCGCATTGATAAGGAAACACTGGCCGAGCATGCAGAGGGACTTATTGCTACCACCTGCTGTATTGCCAGCGAGATCAACCAGACAATCATCAACAAAAGTGAGAAGGAAGCGCGCGCCATTTTTGAATGGTACCTCAATCTTTTTGGAGATGATTACTACATCGAACTGCAGCGTCATGGCCTTAATGATCAGGACCGATGCAATGAGGTTTTGGTCAAATGGTCGAAGGAATACAACGTCAAAATGGTGGCCACGAACGACTGCCACTATGTAAATGAGGAGGATTCGGAAGCCCACGATATTTTACTTGCCCTGCAGACCAATGCCGACATCAACGATCCCAACCGCTTTCGTTTTACAGATGACGACAACAATCTAAATACCGATTTTTACCTGAAGACGCCTGAAGAAATGGAGGAGTTGTTTAGTGACCTCCCCCAGGCCATTGATAATACCAACGAAATTATTGAGAAGGTCGATAATATTGACCTCAGCTCAGAACTTCTGCTTCCCCATTACAGCATCCCGGATCAGTTTGATTCGATGGATGACTACCTGCGTCATCTGACGTATGAGGGGGCAAAACAACGCTACGGAGAAATTACTCAGGAAGTTAGTGAACGTATTGAGCAAGAGCTGGGTATTATCAGCCGGATGGACTTCTCCGGCTATTTTCTAATTACCCAGGATTTTACAACCGAAGCTCGCAAGCGGGATGTTTTCGTTGGTCCGGGTCGTGGCTCGGCTGCGGGCTCAGTTGTGGCCTACTGTTTAGGGATTATCAATGTAGATCCCATGCGGCATGATCTTCTTTTTGAGCGTTTTCTAAATCCCGAGCGTGTAAGTCCGCCGGATATCGATATCGACTTTGATGATAGTGGTCGACAGGAAGTAATTGATTATGTTGTTGAAAAATACGGCCGCGAGAAGGTTGCTCAGATCGTGACCTACGGCACGATGAAAGCCAAAACTGCTATCCGCGATGTAGGTCGTGTACTGGGCGTGCCGCTTCAGGAAGTCAATCGTATCACCAAACTGTTTCCGGATCAACCGGGCGTTAATACGTTTGACAAGGTGTTGGATCCCTCCCAAAATCCTGAATCGGCTAAAGATATTAAAGAACTTTTTGATCATCCTGATCCTCAAGTACAAAAAATGATGCGTTTTGCCCGAACGCTGGAAGGTTCTGCGCGACAAACAGGTATCCACGCAGCGGGAGTAATTATTGCCCCGGGTGAAATCAGTGAATATGTCCCGGTTGCGCTTTCCAAAGACAAGGAGTTGATTACGCAATATGACGGCCCTCACGCCGAGGAGTGTGGACTGCTTAAAATGGATTTTCTCGGCCTAAAAACGCTGTCTATCCTAAAAACATCCATCAAGTATGTAGAAAATAATCACGGGATTCACTACGAGCTGGATGAGATTCCCGAGGATGATGAAAAGACCTTTGAGCTGTATCAAAAAGGAAATACCATTGGCACCTTCCAGTTTGAGTCGGATGGAATGCGCAAGTACCTCAAGCAACTAAAACCGACAGAGCTGGATGATCTTATTGCGATGAACGCCCTCTATCGTCCAGGTCCCATGCAGTTTATCCCAGAATATATCGATCGCAAGCACGGGCGTTCGGAAGTGGAATATCCACATCCCGACCTGGAAGAGCTCTTAAAGCCGACCTACGGCATTATGATTTACCAGGAGCAGATTATGAAAGCGGCTCAGAAAATTGCCAATTACTCACTCGGTGAAGCGGATTTGCTTCGACGAGCAATGGGTAAGAAGAAGCAAAAGGTGATGGCCGAGCAGCGCGAAATTTTCACCAATCGCGCAATCGACAATGGAGTCTCCGAGGAAAAGGCCGAGGAGCTTTTCGATATTATGGCCGAGTTTGCAAATTACGGCTTTAACAAATCGCACTCAGCGGCCTACTCGGTAGTGGCCTACCAAACAGCCTTTTTCAAAGCCAACTATCCGGCGGAATACATGGCGGCCGTGCTCAGCCACAATATGGGCGACATCGATAAGGTGTCAAAATTTATCGAAGAGTGTAACCGCATGGGCATTACCGTTGATCCACCTAATATTAATACCGGCCAGGGAAAGTTTGTGGCCGTAGACGGGCGTATCCAATACGGGATGGAAGCCATTAAAGGCGTAGGATCAAATGTTGTTGAGGAGATCGTTAAGGAGCGTGAAGAAAATGGAAAATTTGATTCCATATATGATTTTGCGCGCCGTGTTGATTCCAGTGTCTGTAATAAGCGAACGCTCGAAAGCCTTTTCCAGGCCGGAGCTTTTGACGAGCTGAATCCCAACCGAAGACAACTCTTGCAGCATATGGAGATTCTACTCAGTTATGGATCACGCGTGCAGGAGATGGAAAACTCTAACCAATCAGATCTGTTTGGCGATGGAGGTGACAATGCTTCTGCGATTGATGAACCCCAGCTGGAACCGATTGATCGTTGGTCGAATATTGAGCGGCTTAATAAAGAGCGTGAACTCATCGGCTTTTATCTGAGTGGTCACCCCCTCGATAAATACCAAGAAGACGTGAACATGTTCTGTTCGCATACCTTGGATGCCGAAAAACTTAATCAACTTAACGACGGTACCGATGTACGTGTAGCGGGTATCATCACCAAGGTAAATCGCGTGACGGACAAAAAGGGACGTCCCTTTGCATTCCTGGAGATGGAAGATCGTCACGGTCATGTGGAAGTAGTAGTCTTTAACGAAGTATATGATCGCTGCCTGGGTATGATTCAGGAAGATACCCGCGTTGTTGTTGACGGTAATTTTGACTCATCCCGTGGCAAATTACAAGTCATTGCCAATGGTTTTGAACGAATTGAAAGTATGCGTGAAAAATATCAGGATCAGATTGAATTAAAGCTGGATATCGACACCAATTATGTTGATGAGGAAGACCTCCGGCAAATGGCCGAACTCTTTAAACAGAATCGAGGCGAAACAAATGTACGCTTTAATGTGTTAAGTAGTGAGGCTAAGCGTCCATTTGCTATGCACGTACGAAAATTTGTGATTGATCCCAATGAAGAACTACTTGATGGGTTAAAAACCATCATTGGCAAAGATGCCGTTGCTCTGAATCGCTATAACGGTAATGGGAGGTAAGATAAGTTTTGGTAATGCGTTCTATAACAAGAAACGATGTGACAATTGGATAATATTATCCGATATTAGTTGCGTTGTAATGAAGGTTATGTAATAATAATTAATGAAGATGATATACGATTATGAGTAAAGCAGTAGAATTTACAGACGACTCTTTTGAAGATGAAGTCATTAATGCCGATGCTGAAAAACCGGTTTTAGTTGATTTTTGGGCAGAATGGTGTGGCCCTTGTAAGATGGTTGGCCCTGTCGTTGAAGAGCTGGCCGAAGAATTTGAAGGAAAAGCTAAAATTGGAAAAGTAGATGTTGACTCAAATCCTGAAACATCTACTAAATACGGTATCCGAAGTATTCCATCCCTGCTGATTTTCAAGGACGGCGAAGTGGTTGATCAAATTGTTGGAGCCGTACCGAAAGCGCAGCTTAAAAAACAGCTTGAAGCGCAACTTACGAACTAAACAGTTCCAAAGAATTACCCATTAAGAAAGGCGATGAAGCTTCCACTTCATCGCCTTTCTTATTTTTCAGTTGGTTTAATCCGTTGTCAACTACCTAACTCAAAAGTAATAGTAGCCTTGGAGCCGCCTTTCGAAAATTGTAAATCATCAGCATACTGCTTTATCAGGTAAACGCCCCTTCCCCCCTCATTTAATAAATTTTCTTCTTTCAGGGGGTCCGGAATTTCTTCGGGATCAAAACCCTCTCCTTGATCCTCAACACTGATGGTCAAAACCCGATTTTCCTTATCCAAGGTTGAAAGCACCACCACCTTTTTATCCGGATTCTCGTTGTTACCGTGTATTATTGCATTATTAACCGCTTCACTGAGCGTAAGCATAATCCGGCTAGAATCCTCTTCAGTAACACCAGTCCACTGCTTAAGCTTCTCAACATACGGCCCTAACCGCTCCTCCATCTCATCGAAGCTGGAATTCAAGACAAGTTTTTTTGTATCAGGCTTTGACATAGACAAAAGATATAAAGAAGGGATGCCTCTCACTGAAACATCCCTATAGTGCAAAAAACTACTACGCGTACAATCCTCGCAGTTTCAACGTCATAGCCACTTTATTTATTCCAAACACGTAAGCAGCTTGACGCAGCGTAATATCATACTCGTTACGTACCTCAAACAGGTTATCGAAGGCATTGCGCATCATCCTGTTAAGGCGACGGTTTACACGCTCTTCGGTCCAGAAATATCCCTGTCGATCCTGTACCCACTCAAAGTAAGAAACCGTAACACCACCGGCATTGGCAAGGATATCGGGCACTACCATAATACCTTTATCTTCGAGAATGGAATCTGCATTAGCTGTCACCGGACCATTTGCACCCTCGGCAATAATTTTAGCATTAATATTACCTGCATTTTCACGATTTATCTGATCCTCTTTAGCTGCCGGAATCAATACATCGCACTCCATTTGCAAGAGTTCTTCGTTGCTGATCTTCTCAGCTTCAGGATAGCCTTCAAGTGAATTATCATTCTCTTTGGCATACTCTATTGCAGCAGGAATATCGATGCCGTTTTCATTATAGTAACCACCTGAAATATCACTGATAGCTACAACCTTGGCCCCTTGTTCATACATTAGCTTTGCACTAACCGAACCTACATTACCAAATCCCTGAACGGCAACGGTACATTTATTGGGCAAAATTCCCATCTTGTTTAAAGCAGCAAGCGTTACGGTTACAACGCCACGACCAGTTGCTTCTTTACGACCATGCGACCCTCCTAAAATAATAGGTTTACCGGTTACAACCGCCGTTTCTGTCTTGTGAGCATTCATGCTATAGGTATCCATTACCCATGCCATAATCTGCTCATTTGTATTCATGTCCGGGGCAGGAATATCACGATCAGGACCAAATACCTCAAGCATATTGGCCGTGTAGCGACGTGTCAGTCGCTCCAGCTCACCGTCTGAAAGCTGTTTAGGATCAACTCGCACACCACCTTTAGCACCACCAAACGGCACATTTACGATTGCACACTTCCAGGTCATCCACGCAGCTAATGCATTTACTTCTTCAAGCGTCACATCTGGTGCATAACGGATACCTCCTTTCGAAGGACCCAGTAAATTGTTATGGATAACACGATATCCTTCAAAAACACGAATATCTCCACTGTCCATAACAATGGGGATGGAAACAGTAACCTGCTTAACGGGACTGGCCAAATATTGGAACATTCCTTCGTCAAGCTCAAGCACCTCCGCAGCAAAACGGAAACGCTCTAACATCGATTCAAAAGGAGATTCTTCATCAAGCTTGGGCCCCGGCTCCTTGTAATAACCAGTAGTGTACATATTTTTGTTGTAAGGCATAAATTGAGATTAAAAAAAACTGATCTTATTACTGTTAAATACGATAAATCCTTATGGTGTTGATTGTCTAATAACAATTTTTAAACGACAGAAAGGTATGAAAAAATTAGTAGATGATATAGATAAGATTTGAGAAGTACATGAAAAATTTCTCCCGTGATACCTTAAATAATATATTAGTATTCCCCACTGATAGCTAACAGCATGTTGCATTTGAATAAAATTTAATGTTGATTCTACACATTAAACATACAGATAAACGTTATAACTTCTTTTTGAGGTTAATTTCATTGCTGTAAAATAACATAGATGCTATGGACGCCAATGTTCTGGTATTAAATAAAGATTACCAACCATTAAGTATTTGCTCGGTACATCGATCGGTCAAACTGCTGTTCTTGGATAAGGCCGAAATGGTTCATGACTATCCCGAGCGGACCATCAGTACCGTTTCAAAGGATTTCTCTTATCCTTCCGTGATACGATTGCGGCGATACATCAACATCCCTTATAACAAAATCGTCTTGTCGCGCCATAATATTATGAAACGCGATCATAAAACCTGTCAGTATTGCGGTTCATCAAAAAATCTTACCATTGATCACGTGTTACCTAAAAGTCGCGGCGGTAAAGACACCTGGGAGAACCTCGTAACGGCCTGTAATACATGCAATGTTGAAAAAGGGAACCGTACCCCCGAAGAAGCAAAAATGCCGTTGAACCAAAAACCTTTTCGTCCCATCCATATTACCTTTTTACAATCTATCCTTGGCGGTGTCCAGGAGGATTGGAAACCCTATCTATACATGTAATTTATCGAGACGATTCTCGTTAACGAACCTCAAATTATCTTCATAAGAAATACATAAAAAACCCTTATCTTCGAGGTTCATTCACACTTTTAGAATTCAAACAGTACAATGAGTAGCAAAGGAAGAGTATTAGTAGCTATGAGCGGAGGCGTAGACTCCTCTGTTGCGGCTGTTATGCTCAAAGAACAAGGATATGATGTCATCGGAATTACGATGAAAACATGGGACTATTCCCGTGTAGGCGGCAAGTCGGATAAAGAAACCGGATGCTGTACCCTTGAATCCATGAACGACGCGCGACAGATTGCCGTCAACCATGGCTTTAAACATTTTATCGTAGATATCCGTGACGAATTTGGCGATTGGGTCATCGATCGTTTTGTGGATGACTATATGAATGGACGCACTCCCAATCCCTGTGTCTTATGTAACACCCACATTAAATGGGCAGCACTGCTGCGTCGCGCCGATAACTTGGGATGTGATTATATTGCTACCGGGCACTATGCTAACGTACGTGAAGAAAACGGACGATACGTTATCTCCAAAGGCCTTGATCCCAAAAAAGATCAATCATACGCACTCTGGGGCGTTGAACAAAAACATTTAGCGCGTACCATATTTCCACTGGGAAGCTACGAAAAAACTGAAATTCGTGATATGGCCGAAGAATTTGGTCTCACCAAAGTAGCCGACAAGCCCGACTCCTATGAGATCTGTTTTGTCCCTGACGATAATTATCGCAGGTTCCTAAAAGATCGCGTAGATGGACTTGAAGAACGCGTCAAAGGCGGTAAGTTTGTCGACCAGGATGGAAATATCGTAGGCGAACACGAAGGGTATCCCTTTTATACTATTGGCCAACGCCGCGGGTTAGACTTAGCTCTCGGTAAACGCGTATATGTTACCGATATTAATCCCGATACTAATGTTATTACCATCGGGGAAAAGGAGGATCTGGTAGCTACCACCTGCAAGGCCAAAAATATCAACTTGAGTAAGTATGGCGAAGTCCCCGGCGGAGAAATGGAAATTACCGGAAAGATTCGCTATAACGACGACGGCGTCGTTGGTCAGCTAAAACAGCTGGGTGATGACGAAATTGAAGTTACCTTCCCTACCGGACGCGAAGCAATTACGCCCGGACAGGCTGTAGTTTGTTACGAAGGTGATGATGTTGTCGGCGGAGGCTGGATCCACAAAGTAAACGTGGATACCAACGTTCTGCAAGAAGCATAATCTTTGTTGTTATCAAACGTTAGATAGCCTGTCTGTTAATTCGGGCAGGCTTTTTTATTTTTTTGTGAAACTTTGTATTTGTTATTGATGTAAAACGGCATAACCCAATTATTTATCTAAACTTTTTTGATCATGAAAAAAGCGTCCTATTATCTATCGGCCATGCTCTTAGTTGCTTCTTTTAGTCAGCAGCCTGCCTCAGCGCAATTTGAAGGAAAAATAACCTTTAACAGCTACAACTATTCATCAGAAGGCGTTGAGCAAAAAGACGACAATTTCACGCTATTTGTCACCCCCGACCGTATTCTGCTGCAGGGCGAAAAAAAATACGGGTTTATGGAATCTATCCAAACAGAGGGAGTGCTGGTTCGTCTCGACTTCGAAGATTTTGTATTCCTGACCGGTAGCAACGAAGCCCTGAAAATCTCCAAATCGGATATCACCTCCATGATGAATATGTTTGGAAATGGGCAGAGTGCAAATACAGCAGCTGACAAAGCCGATAATGTTGATTACGAACGCACCGGTGAATCATCGACCATTCAGGGATTTAAGGCAGACAAATTTATTTTTAGAGATAATGAAGAACCCAACGAACATACCGAAGTATGGATGACAAAACAGCTCGATGTAAATTGGGGTATGCTGGCCGAATCCTGGAGCGGCAGTGCTAAAACCATTATCAGCAGCCTGCCTACAAACCTCGTGTTCAAAGAAAAATATTTCCCGCTTAAAGTAGAGGTATTTAAAGATGATCAGCTGGTATCAAAATTGGAGGCTACCGAGGTAAATCCTTCATCTGTTGCCAAAGCTATGGTGCAGGTTCCTTCAGGCATTAAAGTACTCAGCTTCCAGGATTACCTCTTTCAAAAGATGAGTCAACAGTAAAAAGTAGTAGTGAGATATGAGGAGTATTGAGTAGGAGATTCCTAACTCACTACCAACTACTCCCGGTTGAAACTTCCCATCAGATGCATTTCTCCATCCGGCTGAGATGATCTGCCATCAGATTCCAGCGTAACAGCAAAAGAAAAGTCATCCCCGTTATCCAACGCATCCAAATTATCAGTCATAAATAACGCGTTTCCATTGTCATCCACCGAAAATGAACTGATATCTACAGCTTTGTTATCAAAGATAGCCCAAAACTGATATTCCTCATCCCCTACCGGAGCCGGCAGTTCGGCCAGCCGTACAACAGCCCTGTTATTCTGCGAATCCCAAACTACATTGCCATACCCAAAGGGATTCGCCTCCATCCCCGACAACCTCACCATATGCAACTGACGAGAATCAATGATCGCAAGCATCTCCTGAAGCTCATTCATCTCATTCTGAAGATCCGCTATCTGCTTTTCCTGCTCAGCAATAACATTACTTTGGGTACTAATATCCGATCGCAGTGAAAAAGCATAAAACACCAGGCTTAAACAGATAAAACCCAAAACAATTGATAGTACTAATGTAAGCGATACACTTGTTTCTTCCGTTTCAGCAGCTTTATTTACAACTTCTTCATCTGATACTTCCTCCGCACGTTTCGTCATACGGCCCGATGCCTGCGAATCAGAATCCTCCACCTCCGCAAGCAGTTCCTCTCTCAATTTCTCCGGAGAAGGATCTTCCCTCTCAGAAAGTAATAGTTCATTTCCCTTCGTGCGCATTTGCTCATACAACTCATACTCCTCTTCCGTCGCCTCATCCAGCATCTCCTCGAACCGCATACGCTCATCCTGATCAAGAATATTCAATACATAATCAGCGCAAAGCTCTTTGAACGTTTCCCTGTCCGGTTGTTGTTTAGCCATCGCAAAATGTATATTTGATGAATATTACGTAAGTCAATATTACACCATAAATTTCAAAAAAGTTCAAACTTAAAAAACTATTAGAACGTGCCCTGGCTTCTTAGAATGACACTTGTGGTAGCCTCGTTAATGCTACCCGCTATACTTTACCTATCATTTCGCTATTACGCAACAGGCAAATCAACCAATTATTCAACCGCCGTCAAACTACTGACTCCGGTGCTGTTTCTCTCCTTTTACGCCTATCCGCTGACGGCCGTTATCGACTTTTACCTCACCGGTACCATCGATCTTCTCAACTATCCCCAGCCCCTGGCTTACTGGTTCTGGTTTGGACTCATATTCGTTTTTCAGCTGGCAACCTGGGTCATTATCACCGACCTCATTAAAGAGGGTACAAAATATTTTTATGGAGATAAAAACATCATCAGCCGGTGGCATCCTCACATAATCATAGCACTATTCGTAACTGTATTTCTGTTTACCGCAACAAAAACCTACCTCCACACAACCCAGGTGGAAGCAGAGCATCATACCATTCCCGTAGAAAACCTGCCCGAGCCACTCGAAGGACTTACAATTGTTCATATTACCGATATCCAGGGGGACGAATACACCGGACGAGATAAAATCCGAAACTACATCCGGCAAGTAAATGCCGAAAATCCGGACCTTATTATTTTTACCGGAGATCTTATTTCCTACGGCACCAACTTTCTTGAGATGTCAGCACAAGAACTGGGTAAAGCAAAGGCAAAATATGGAACTATCGCCACCGTGGGCGATCATGATTACTGGGCAGGCCTCGACAATATAGAACCTGCGCTCAACAATCAGAACATTCCTCTGCTTAAGGATGAAAATCACATCATACAAATTGACAGTACCAGCAATATTACCATTACAGGCGTTACCGAGGTGTACAGCAAACAATCCGATCCCGCCGCAGTAGACACCCTCACCAAAAGTACTGCCAATAGTACGCTAAAAATATTTGCCTCCCATCAGGTCAACGACCAGTTGATAACGAAAGCTCAACAACAAAACTATCACCTTATGCTGTCCGGACACACCCACGGGGGACAAATACACGTACCATTTATGGGGATGAACTTTTCTGCATCGCAGCAAGAAACCAAATACGTTCAGGGCCTATACCACGAGCAGGGCATTCCCATAAACGTCAACAACGGACTCGGATTTACACTGGCTCCCGTACGATACGAAGCTCCACCCAACATTTCAGTTATTACTCTGCAAAAAGAATAGAGATAAAACTGCTAACGAAGCAGCTCCATCAATTCCAAGAGAGCTGTACTCTTGAGCAATAACTCTCTACATCAACGGATTTCACTATAATTAAAACAAAGATTTCTCACTTCACTATGTTCTGTTCGAAATGACAAATCTAATTTTTCTGTCATCTCGACCGCAGGGAGAGATCTCTGTTTTCCACTGCTATCTCCAAGGGGGCCACAATCCCGCATTAGCATCAGGCACCCACGCTTGATGCTAACTACTTTTCGATCAGCTCTATCATTTTATCAGGATCATTCGTTGGCAGCTCACATGCATAATTCTGACAGACATAGGCGGTAGGTTTACCATCTTTCATTCCAAAATCGGAAAGGTACGGTACCAAATCACCAATCTTATTATCCTCCGGATCATGGAAAATAAAAACCGATCTGGGCAAAAAGCGACCGTACAGCGAGCGAATAAATTGTTCTATGTCAGAATCCCCTTGAGAACCGGCGATAACAACTTCCCGGGAATCCCCCTCCATAAAATCCACACTTTGTAAGGCCGCCCCAAAACTTGTCGGTGCCTTCTTAATACTTTTGGCAAACAGCTTTAGCGATTCATCAGCCATCTGTTCCCACTCAGTATTGGCAGTCATTCGTCCTAATTTAAGCAGGTTCATCATGGCAACAGAATTTCCTGAAGGCATCGCCCCATCATAAATTTCTTTCTTGCGACCTAACAGCTCCTCAGCGGATTCATCCGTAAAGTAAAACCCGCCTTTCTCCTCATCCCAAAACTGATCCACAAATTGCTCATTCAACGAAACGGCCTGCTGCAGATATTTCGTTTTAAAGGTAGCTTCATACAGCTCTAAAAGTCCCCATATTACAAACGCATAATCATCAGCATGGCCATCAATAGCTACATCCCCATTGCGGTATCGATGTTTTAGCCTCCCATCCTCAATGAGCATCTTATCTTCAATAAATGTCCAGCACTGCTCCGCTTTTGTGACATAATTCTGATTATTAAATACCGATCCCGCCTTGGCCAATGCGGCAATGATTAACCCATTCCAGTCAGTGAGAATTTTGTCATCCAACAGCGGATGAATCCGTTTTTTGCGTTTATCCAACAATGTTTCTCGAATTGATGCTAATGCAGACTTAAGGTTTTCAGGCTTCATATCCCGCTCCCGGGCAAGCTCTTTAAACGATTTTTGAAGATGCGGAATATTCTTGCCCGTTTTCCGACCGGTAGCCTCATCATGATAATTGCCATCATCAGTCAGGTTATAAGCTTCAATAAAAAGCTCTGCCTCCGCCAATGGTAATATCTCTCGAATCTCCTCGGTACTCCACACATAAAACTTCCCCTCTTCCCCTTCACTGTCGGCATCCTCGGCAGAATAAAAGCCACCCTTCTCATCCTGCATCTTACGCGTCAAATAACTGCAAATTTCATCCGCCGTCTGCTTGAAAAGGTCGTTCCCGGCAACTTCCCAACCCTCGGTGTAAGCCATTAGCAACATCGCCTGATCGTAGAGCATCTTCTCAAAGTGAGGGACCAGCCATTGCTGATCCGTTGAATAGCGATGAAACCCTCCGCCGACCTGATCAAAAACACCGCCCATTCGCATCTGGGTGAGCGTTTTTTTCACCATTTCCAGGGCATTTGAATTCTTATAGCGATCGGCATAGCGCAGTAAGAACATTAAATTATGCGGACTTGGAAACTTTGGTGATGAACCAAAGCCCCCATGTTGTTCATCAAACTGCTGCTCGTACTGATGATACGCCTCATCTAAAATATCACTGTCCAGGCGATCTTCCGGCGTAAATACATTCGACTTCTGAAAAGCAGTGACAATTTCATTAGTTGAATTCAGAATTTTCTCCCGATCATTTTGCCAAATTTTTGAAATCCATGGAATCAGCTCCCGCATCCCCGGACGACCCTGCCGACCGACTTTTGGTATATACGTTGCCGCATAAAACGGTTTTTTATCAGGTGTCAGAAAAACGTTTAGCGGCCATCCACCACTGCCGGTAAGCATCTGGCAAACCAGCATATAGGTATTGTCAATATCCGGGCGTTCCTCGCGATCCACTTTAATATTTACAAAGGCACGATTCATCAACTCCGCGACCTGCTCATCCTCAAATGACTCATGCGCCATCACATGACACCAGTGACAGGTGGCATAGCCAATAGATACCAGTATCGGCTTGTCTTCTTTCTTTGCCTTTTCAAACGCTTCTTCTCCCCATGGATACCAATTCACCGGATTATTGGCATGCTGTAATAAGTACGGGCTGGATTCATCAGCCAAACGATTTTGATTGTGATCAGAAGAATCAGTCATCTACTTATTGTCTACATCTTTAGAAAAACGATCGCTGTAATCCACGATAAAGCGGTCATACTCTTCATCAATAAGTTCCGTTGAAATCAGGAAATCGGCCGATGATCGATTACATGCCATCGGGATGTTATAAAGCACGCCAATCCGGAGCAGTGCTTTTACGTCTACATCATGCGGCTGGGCCTGCAGCGGATCCCAGAAAAAGATCATCATCTCAATCTTATTTTCGGCAATGGCGGCTCCAATTTGCAGATCGCCCCCCAGTGGTCCACTGTTAAAACGATTTACATCCAGCCCTACCTTGTCTGCAATCATTTTGCCCGTCGTTCCTGTCCCAAACAAGTTGTGCTTTGAAAGCGATCCCTTGTTAAAATCACACCAGTCAATTAAATCTTTTTTTCTGTGATCGTGGGCAACAAGAGCAATATTCTTCTTTTTTTTCATCTTTTTTGCTGCAGGAGCAACAGGCTGCTGAGAATTTTCTTTTGCGTTCATATCAGATATATAGCTTTAAAATATAGTGTGGTCAGCAGATAAGCTACGGTAAGTAGAGGTGGCTCTCAAGCTATAATTATAGATAATAAACAATCTTACATAGCCAATCGAAGGGGAGAATCACTTATTTGAATTCGCTTAATGGAAAATGATTCCTTCTCAAATCCCTTGAGACGAATACTCATGTCCTCTATTCTCCCTCCATTGTCAGATTCCTCAAGCATTTGTTGTAAGCTATAATTCTCAAACACCTTCTGAGAAATGATAAGTTCGTTTTCTGAAGCGTAGTCCACGAATCGGGAGGCAATATTGACCGTGGAACCAAAATAATCGATTCGACTATTCAGATTTACGGCAACACAGCTCCCGTGATGGATACCCGCCTTGAGCTGAAAATCATCGGTGAAACGTTCATCATTCGATATTATCTGTTGAGCCCTCAGATAAGCTCGCAGCGCCTGATCCGGTTCACAAAATACTGCCATAACCGAATCACCAATGGTTTTAACAATAGCACCATGCTCTTTGGCAACTACCCGATGAAGGATTTCAAAGTGATCAATAACTTGTCCAACTGCCTTATCATCCCCCTCTTCGTTATACATACCGGTTGAGTCAAACAGATCAGTAAACATCAACGTCAGATTATCAACGGAAATTTTTTCGCCCTTGCGCAATACTTCATCCGCAAACAGATTGCGAAACAGCTGCGAAGAAGTTGCCCGAGCAGCACTCACTCCATGTAGTGACCAGCTCTTATGCTCGAGAGTAATCAGCTGATTTTCATCAGTTGTATTTTCAATACTCAAATTGGGACTGTTTGCAATATGTACCTCTTCACCAGAAAGACCCGATGGACTAATATTTACATGAACCGTATTGTCTCCATCTTCATCAACATAGACCATTGCCTCACCCTTTGACTGAGTAGATTGCAAAATATATTCCCCGGAGGGCAGATCCGTCATCAGATAACGTTTTTGGCCGGGTTCCAAATACTGCTGTAACACTATGTGTGACTTCTGTTGGGGGCCGCGGATGCAATATTGATCCTTATTTATTTTGCGAATAAGTGGATGTGGTATAAAGCTGAGTTGAACCGTTTTATTAAAATTGACTTTAAATTCCTGCTCACACTTATCGCAATAGATCGGCTCATGAATCTGATTCAACGTTTTTACCGATTCTTGGATACTTCTGCAGGAAGGGCAATACAGATCCCAGTTAAAATTCAAAAGATTAGCCTTGGCAGCATAAACAAAAACCTTAAAAACCTTCTCTTGGGATACCTCCCACTGTTCGGCCAGTTTGAGTGGAGAAATCTGCTGCAACTCTAAATCATCAGCATAACGGACAAACTCAATTAACCGCTCCAACACAGCTGCATCTACTTGGCTATTGTACAGCTCTTCCTTAATCTGCCTAAGCCGCTTTTTGCCACCACGCACCAATCTCTTTTTCTTAGCAATCTGATAGTAATGACGATCACTTATGGCTAACTGATCGTATGTGTCAATCACATTTTTTAAGCGTCGCCTTACCAGCATTTTAAGTTTTAGGGTCGTCCAGAATGAAAGGATTTTATTGCGGGGAATAGCCCAAAGCTTAACAATTACGCGGCTTCCGTTTTCATTCTCTTTTATGTCAACCTGGATTTTCAAATCCTTATACGCCCCCGATTGGTAATGCCGAACTACACCAAACCGAAAGGGATATTCCCATTCATATGGTGCTTCTTCCCAAACTTCGTAACGGTTGATTCCATTATAGGAGAGCTGAACTAAACCCTGATCTACCGACTGCGTTATGTGGGCTTTCTGAATACTCGGTTGCTTCAAATCCTTGAACAAACGATTAGTATCCGTAACAAATGGCCAAATCTCCTGCGGTAGAGCATTAACCTGCCTGGTCCAAGATAATTGTACCGTCTTATCAACCATTAATTTACAGTTATTTATAAGCTAAAAAGTTCTGCACAATTGACTTCGTGAATTAGTGCAGTAAGCGTTATATTTACATCCTTTATTTAAAAGAGCATAGAAACCCTAATCTGTTACAAATCTTTAAATTCATTTTATGGCAGTAGAACGAACTCTCACAATCCTAAAACCAGATTGCGTACGAAAAAATCTAATTGGCGAAGTTACCCGCCGCATTCAAGAGGCCGGGTTTCGCATTGTAGCGATGAAAATGACTCGTCTTACTAAAGATACCGCGGGCGGATTTTATGCCGTTCACAAAGAACGTCCATTTTTCGATGAACTTGTTGAGTTCATGAGCAGCGGACCCTGCGTACCCATGATTCTTGAAAAGGAAAATGCTATCAAAGATTTCCGGGAATTCATTGGTGCTACCGATCCCAGTGAAGCTGAAGAAGGAACCATTCGCGCCGACTTTGCCGACAGCGTAGGCGAAAATATCATTCATGGTTCTGACTCTGTTGAAAATGGCAAAAAAGAGGCCGCCTATTTCTTTTCTGAAGCCGAAGTAGTGGCTAATAAAGCCTAACCAAATTTCGAGGATATGCGAGCTGCTACCATCCTATTATCTGTCTGTGGATGCTTAATTTTGTGGGGTTGCAATTTGACCCAATCCCAGCCAGCGGTAAAAGTGGGGGCCCATGTGTTGCTCGACAAACACCTTGGTGAGCTCGAAGACAAACGCGTGGGACTGGTAATGAATCCCACGGCCCGCGTAGGCGGCTCGCATATGCTTGATACGCTCCTTGCTCGTGACATTAACGTTACGGCACTCTTCGCTCCCGAACACGGCTTTCGCGGAGATGTTGGAGCTGGAGAAACCATCGAAGATGGCATTGATCAATCCACTGGCCTGCCTGTTTTTTCGCTCTATGGAAAAACACGTACTCCCAGCCCGGAAATGCTTAAAAAAGTAGATATCCTGCTATTTGATATTCAGGATGTGGGTGCTCGATTCTATACCTACAATGCTACGCTGGGTAATATTATCGAAGCAGCGGCAGCCCAAGATATTCCCGTCTGGATTTTAGATCGTCCCAATCCCGCCGGGGACATTATTTCGGGATGGATGATACAGAACAAACACCGCTCGTTTGTGGGCAAATATCCCATTCCGATGGTGCATGGAATGACGCTCGGTGAATTAGCCAAAATGATGGTGGGCGAACAATGGATTGAAAATGCCGGGCAAGCCACTGTTCGTGTTATTCCCATGGAGGGATGGAATCGCTCCATGAAATGGCCCGAAACAGGCCTGACGTGGATTCCGCCATCCCCCAATCTACCCAGTTTTTATCATGCCTATGTGTATTTGGGAACCGTTCTTTTTGAGGGAACAACAATGTCTGAGGGACGTGGTACCAATGACCCCTTTCTTCGAATTGGTTCACCGGAAACCAAGCTGACGACTTCCCATATTGCAAAGCTTCGTCGGCAATTTTCAGGTGTCAATATCGAGCGGCGCTCTTTTACTCCAAAAGCCATTCCCGGTAAAGCTTCGAACCCCAAATTTGAGGGTGAGCGATGCCATGGTATTGCCATACGAGTGACCAACCCTGATGCATTTAATCCAGTTGTTCTGGGAGCCGAACTTTTGTCCACATTACGTGATGCCACACCGGAAGCTTCGCTCAATGATTATATGCCTAAGCTCAGCGGTATTGATAATTCACTTCTACAAGAGCAGCTAAAAAAGGAGCTGTATCTCAAGAACTGGGAGGAAACAGCTCAAGAATTTAAAGAACAGCGCAGACAATACCTGCTATACGAATAATACTTAGCTCTGCACCTTTCGCTTCCACTCATAACAGAGTAGCGCAGTACTCACTGAAGCATTCAGCGACTCCACATTATTTTCCATAGGGATGCGAAACTTATAATCACAGTGCTCCAATGTTTTTTGGCTAATACCGCTTCCCTCGTTGCCAACAACAAATGCCAGTGGACGATCAACCTCCAAATCCCACAGCCCTTGATCCCCATCCATATCCAAACCACCAATCCAAAATCCTTCATCCTTTAATTTCATAATGGACTGATTAAGATTACCTGCACGTACAATGGGAATACGTCCCGCAGTACCCGCTGATGTCTTATGAACGGTAGCATTTATAGGCGCCTGTCGATGTTTGGGAACCAACACTGCCGAAATTCCTGCCGCCGCAGCTGTCCGAAGCATGGCGCCCAAATTCCCGGGATCCTCAATTTCATCCAACAGCAGAACAGCCGGGTAGTCAGATGTATCAACGGTATCAAGCCAGCTTCCAAAATCCCGATACGATATTTGGCTCATCAGCGCTACTACGCCCTGATCGTTCACACTTCCCACAAGATCATAAAGTTTGGAACCTGGAACGTGCGAAATAGGTATACGATGTTGGGATGCTAATTTAAAAATCTCTGAGAGTTGAGAATCGTGTAGCGAATCACGCACAAAAATCTTTTGCATGCGTTCGGCTTCGTTCGCTAATGCCTCTCTAATAGAATTGCGACCATAAACGTAAATATTTGTATCATTTTCTGACATAATTACTCAAGGAATTGAAATATTAATAATTTCGTTTAATTTATAAGTACTTAACGGCTTACTAACAATCGGGAATACCTATGAAAAACAAGAACCCAAAAGATGATTCATTATCATCCTCGGAATCACTCAATATAAAGGATTCCATACATAATTCTGCCATTTCTCATTATGTAGAACAAACCCATTCACTTTCAACATTCTATATAATTGCTGCGATATTACAGATCTTTCTGGGACTGGCAGTCATTACCATCTCTGTGCTGGGGCTTATACAGCCACACTTGCTATCTATCTCATTAATAATGGTTGCCAGTGTAACAACTATGATTGGTTTTTATCTTCTGTATATTACCGCCGTCAAAAGAAAAAACCGTAATTCTCTGCTACGCAATGCTATGCGGAGGATCATGCAACACAAAAACTAATATGACGGACTTCAACAATTCCGATACACAAGAGCGACTTCAATCTTACCTTACCATACACCTCAAGAAAGACGAACTGTCGCTTCCCGAAAGCGAACAGCTGGATGCACTTCAAAAGAAAAAACGAAATAAGTGGATTCAACTTGCCGTAAATATTGCGGCTATTCTGTTTTTTGGGTACTCCTTTTATTTTGATATAACCCAGCTCGGTCAAACTTTTTTCTATATTATCTTTGCTGTTTTTACGATCAATATGGGACTAATATTCTATCAAAAGAATCAAATTGATGAGCTGCTGGAATTCCTACAATGGAAAATACAGCATGAGAATTAAGTTTCTCTGTCTTATCTTGACTTTTGGTTCTATTGCAACTATTAACTGTCTGGCCCAGCCACATATGACAAAAACCCATAATTTGCCCACGCTTTATAACGATAATGACGACGACTTTATCATTATTGCCCATCGTGGGGCCAGTGCTTACTATCCCGAAAATACCATGATCGCTTTCAAAAAAGCAGTGGAAATGGAAGCGGAGATGATTGAACTGGATGTTATGATGAGCAAGGATGGGGTCCCAATTGTATTTCACGATGCCAAACTTAACCGGCACACCAACGGCAGTAGCTACATCAAACTTTACTCACTCAAAGAACTCAAAAACCTCGATGCGGGTTCTTGGTTTCATCCCAAATTTTCTGATCAAACAATTCCAACACTGGAGGAAGTACTGACTTTTGCCTCGGGGAAAGTTGCCCTCAATATCGAGATTAAAACCGAAGCGGTTTCTAATGACATTGAAAACAGCATAGAGCAAAAAGCACTTCAGCTTGTCAAAAAATATGGAATGAGAAATCACGTACTGTTTTCCAGTTTTGACTACCGGGCGGTTCAACATCTCAAAAAATTGGATCCCGATATACCGGTAGCATTGCTTTACAACAGAAATCAATCACGCAGGTTATTGCCACACCAACTCGTTGAACAATATAATGTAGATGCTTTTAACTGTAGCTATCGACAGCTAAAAAGAAAATGGATGGCTGATCTCAACAAACATAAGATCCCAACTTTTATCTATACCGTGGATAGTAAGAGGCGAATGCAAAAGCTCATTGCGGGTGGCGTTACCGGAATTTTTACCAACAAACCCGATCTTCTGAAATCCGTTGTGCAAAACTATCATCTTAATAGCACCACAGATTAGCACGCTCAATCGGGCTATTTTCCTATCACCTGCAGAAATATTCTGCGATCCCTCGATTTATTATCATGATTTAAGATTACGACCTGCTGCCAAGTTCCCAGCACCGGTTCCCCCTCGTGCAGCGGCACCGTTATTCCCGGTCCCATCATTGTAGCACGCATATGAGAAAACCCATTGTCATCACCCCAGGTTTCACCGTGACGTGTTGTTTGATCGTGTGGAGCAAATTCTTCCAGCTTATCTTTCATATCCTGCACTAAAGCAGGTTCAAATTCGATCGTTGATATTGAAGCCGTGGAACCAATCGGAAAAACATGGATAATTCCCTCCGAAAACCCACTTTCCTCAGCAAATTTCGTTACACGATCCGTAATATTGTTAATATCCGAAAATCCTTCAGCTCCAATCGTTATCTCTTTACTAACTATATCCATATCACTGATTCGTTATATTTTCTTTTAAAAATTTCTGCAGTGCTGTGCGGTACTTTTCGCCTGTTTCCCAAAATCCGGAACCGTGCGAACCTCGCAGTTCTACAAATGTTTTGGGATCATTGGCCGCTTCCAACAGCGTTTGCCCGTGATGATACGGAACAATTTCATCATCCTTGCTGTGGGCCATAAAAAGAGGTGACCGAATCTGTTTAATATTTTCCAATGTGTTATAGTCATAACTTATCATAGATCGTACCGGCAGCCAGGGATACAAATCAGCTCCCAAATCTGCGGCCGAGGTAAATGTGGATTCCAAAATAGTAGCGGCCGGCTGTTTTTGAGCTGCAAGCCACGATGCAACAGCCCCACCCAGCGACCGTCCCATAATTACAATCTGATCGTTTTCTATATCTCTTTTTGATACCAAGTAATTCCAGGCTGCCCGTGCATCTTTATACGTTCCCTGCTCGCTTGGACTTCCCTGACTTTTGCCGTATCCCCTGTAATCAAAAATAAAAACGTTGAGTCCCAAATTGTGCAGGAGTTCAATCGTTTGCAGACGTCCCGAAATATTACCTGCATTGCCGTGGAAATAAAGAACGTTTACATCATGTTCATCTCCAGAAATATACCACCCGTGGAGACTCACCCCATCCTCAGTATCGAAAGTAACATCCTCATATGGCAACCCGACATCCTCAGGGGTATAAGTGATCGATTTTTGAGGATGATAAATCATCTGCGACTGTAGCTGATACATCAAGACAACCAGCAAGAGGTACCCTACAGCAACACTCAAGAGAATCCATAAAAATGACTGCACAATTCGCACAATTGATTAGGTAAATGGAAATTAGTTGATCAAAAGATAACAAAAACTATTCATCCGACCTCAGTGAATAGGTTTGTAATGGATAATGGCGGGCTCCATCAGGATGTAATTTACTCTCATAAAGCACAAATTCACTGACGGAGATATCCGGAATAGCAAACTTTTTATGCTGATTAATAAATGACGTGACCGTTCGTTTCGACGTGTTTTTTGTTCGCCCTATTGTGACGTGCGGTTTATACGATCGGTTTTCAGGAGCAATTCCCATTTTCTCACAGTGGTCCTCCACTTTTTGGTGCAACTCCTGAAGGGTCGTATTTTCTTTAACGCCTGCCCAAACCACTTTGGGTTGCTTACCTTCTGGGAAATATCCAATCCCTGTAATCGTCATCGTAAACGCCGGATGAACAATGTTATCCAGCTCACCCCGCAACTCACTGGGAGTCGTTTTATCAACCTCTCCCACAAATTTTAGGGTTAGGTGCATCTGCTCTTGAGACTGCCATTGCATACCATCAATAGGTTGCCGTAAATCCAGCAACTTTCGTTTTACTCCTTCCCGCAGGGGAATAGCGATAAATAAACGCATAGCAAAGGATTAGTGATAACGAACCTCAAATTCTTCGTATTCCTCATCAGCTTCCTCAACCGTTACATCAATATTATCAACACGGCTGGCTCCCGGCCCCTGCTCACAACGGTTTACCATCTCCCTGATGTGATCCATTGGTCCTGCAAAAACGGCTTCTACACGACCATCGGGCAGATTTTTTACCCATCCGAAAACCCCTACTTCTTCGGCATTCACTTTTGCAAAATGACGAAATCCTACTCCTTGTACTCGTCCTTCGATAAATACATGCGCCTGTTGCATAATTATTATATCTATGCTTTTTATTAAATCGTTAACTCTCAAATGTTTAGTGATTCACGGCTAATGTACTAATCTGAAAGGAAATCTCGAACTTTCACGAATTAAAGTTCTAAAGTTTGTATAATTCCGTCAAACAGATTGTTACAAATTTTGCTCTGAAATAGATTTATTATGACTCTCACGCAACTTTCATATATCATTGCCGTCGATCGTTATCGCCATTTTGCCACTGCTGCAGAAAAATCATATGTCACCCAGCCGACCCTTAGCATGCAGATTCACAAGCTGGAAGACGAACTTGGGGTCACTATTTTTGATCGATCGAAATCTCCGGTCATTCCAACTGAGATAGGCGAAAAAATTATTGCGGAGGCAAAAAAGATCATCAAACAGTCGAAACATATTGAAGATCTCGCCGCTCTTAATGATGATGAACTGCGAGGTACTTTTCGCATCGGAATCATTCCCACGGTTGCCCCTTACCTGCTACCCCTCTTTTTACGTAACTTCCGGAAAAAACATCCTGATGTTCGGCTCATATTCGAAGAGTTGGTAACTGATGAACTCCTCGACCTACTTAACCAAGATCATCTTGATATCGGCATTATTGCCACACCCGCCGATCGCGGAAATATTTTTGAAGAAGACCTGTATTATGAACCCTTTTTGGGCTATGTGTCCGAGGATCATCCGCTTGCCAAAAAAGATCGTCTTTCGGTAGATGATCTGGAAGTAACCAATCTTTGGCTACTCAATGAGGGACATTGCTTTCGCGACCAAACTGTTAAGCTGTGCAAGAAATTCAGAAAAAACAATCTTGATAATCCCAAAATTGAGTTCGAAAGCGGAAACCTGGAAACGCTGAAGCAGTTGGTTGAACAAAACTTTGGAATGACGCTTTTGCCTTACCTTGCCAAAAATCAGATTAATGAACGGTGTGCAAAAGCACATTTACGTGAATTTAATGATCCTGTTCCGCGCCGAAAAGTACGTATCGTATATGGACGCGAATACCTCAAGAAGAATATCATTGAGGCTTTTAAAGAAGAAATAATGTCGTCCATACCCGGGGTACTCAAAAAAGAGGAAGAGGGACTTTTAGTAGAATAGTTTGTCTTTGGCCAGCTATTAATTCTGTCAAATATTGCCTACTTTTGAGGCTTATTTTTTTAACCTCAAAAATAGATAACTGGTTTGGATCATTCCATTCTGCTGTGGTCGATATTCAATGTGTTCATTATTGCGATGCTCATTGTCGACCTCGTTGTACTCCATAAAGAGGATGAGGCAGTCAGCATTAAAGAAGCCCTCTACTGGACGGGCGTTTGGATTGTTCTGGCACTTATTTTTGGCATTGGGGTCTATTACTATATGGGATCCCAGACGGCCCTTGATTACTATACCGGCTACCTGATCGAAAAATCGCTCAGCGTTGACAATATTTTCGTCTTCCTGTTGGTCTTTACCTACTTCAAAGTTCCGGATGAATACCAACACAAGGTACTTTTCTGGGGGATTTTCGGAGCCCTTGTTATGCGCCTGATCTTTATCTTTACAGGGGTGGCACTCATAGAACGTTTCCACTGGATCATTTACGTCTTTGGGGGATTTCTCATTTTTACCGGTATTAAACTGGCTATGGAAAAAGACAAAGAAGTCCATCCTGAACGAAATCCCGTATTAATTTTAGTTCGCCGCTTTTTTCCTACGACCAAGAATTATCATGGGTCTAAATTTTTCATCCGTAAAATGGGTCGGCTTATTGCCACGCCCCTATTCATTGTTTTAGTTGTCATAGAAACTACCGATCTCGTTTTTGCCCTTGACTCCATCCCCGCTATCTTAGCCATAACGCGCGATGAATTTATTATCTATAGCTCCAACGCTTTTGCCATATTGGGACTTCGAGCACTCTACTTTGCCGTCGCTGGCATCATGCGTCTTTTCCACTATCTGCACTATGGACTTTCGCTCATTCTTGTTTTCGTCGGAGTTAAAATGCTGCTTTCAAACTTTTATCACATACCCACTCCTTACGCATTAGCATTTATTGCCGGTGCTCTTGCCCTCTCAATTATTGCTTCCATATTATATCCTAAAGAAGAGGATCCAGTAGAAGCCGAGAATCTCCCAGACGAATAATTCTACATTTATGGATTTGGAAAGCTTTTCAACAAAATGGTTTACCCTTTACTACTCCATACTGGCTATTTGTTTGATTGGAACCGGGGGATATATCATCCTTAAAAAAGATCAGATTGCTAACTATTTAATCGATAAAGCGGATCATAAAAAACCACCCACGCTGTTCATCAGGATCTTAAAATATCTTTTCCTTTTCACTCTTCCCGGGCTCATACTTTCATTTACTCCTTTCTCATGGATTGAACTTCTCTTTACCATTTGGAGCTTATTGGTTGTCTATTTAGCTGGACTTCAACTGGTGCGATGGGAGCAAAGTCGAACGCTCATCAAAAGCACTAAGCAACTGCCCGATATCATTAAAAGAAGCGGTGCCATAATGGTGGCAGTGGGATTTGCGTTATTGCTCTTAGCATACTTTGTAATAACACGTCAAACACCTACATGAATATCACTAAGGCAGGATATCACGGTATTCTGCTCCCGGAACTGAATATCGGGTTTGACTACAGCGGCACCAATACCCGGTACACTTTCATCTCACATGCCCACGCCGATCACATGCCGCGTAACCGTCAAAGCAGCGTCTATTGCACGCTCAATACGCTAAAGCTGATGCAGCGTCGCGGCTTTAAAGGCGATGCCACCGTCTTGGATTTTGGTGATTCAATAGAAACCGACAAAGCACGAATCACGCTCTATCCTGCGGGACATATTCTCGGCTCAGCGATGGTGTATGTAGAATCTGATGAGGGCTCTGTTCTCTATACCGGTGACTACCGCACACCACCGTCTCCCGCTTCAGAAGGATTTTCCATACCCGATCAGGTTGACCATTTTATCACCGAAGCTACCTTTGCGCTGCCTATTTACAAATGGGATTCCCACGAAAGTCTCGGACAGGAAATTCGTTCATTCGCCTCGAACTCCCTTAAAAATGGATACACACCAATATTTTTAGCCTATAATTTAGGCAAAGCACAAGAAGTGATGTATCTGCTGGCCCCGCTGGGACACCAAGTACAAATCCATAGCGCAGGGTATAAACTTTGTGATGTCTACGAAGAAGCTGGTATCAGTCTGGGGAATTATGAACCCTACGACCGCGATACCTGCAAAGGTAAAATCTTGATTACAACACGTTCTGCCCTAAATAATGGCTTCGCTTCCAACATCACAAACAAACGTATCGCCTACTGCTCAGGCTGGGCCACGAGAGAGGCTACGGGGAAACAACTAACAATAAATAAACTCATTCCCCTGTCCGACCATCTCGATTTTTTTGAACTCATTCGTCTATGTGAAGAACTGAATCCTCAAATGGTTCATATTACCCATACACCCAATGCCGATGTCGTTCAACACTATTTGGATGAACGAAATATCGAGTCACGATTTTTAGATATTGAAATCGAAGAAGATGATTAACTATGGCTGAGCACTCTTTCCATCAATTAGCAGAAACTGCACAACAGATTAACGAGACGCGCAGCGCTAATGCGAAGATCTCCTATTGCTCCCAGTACTTTCAGTCACTTGGGAATGAAGAAGATCTGAACCTTGCGGCTCAATTCCTGGGTGAAGGGGCTTTCTCATCTATTTCTGGCAAGCGGGTTACCATAGGCAGTCGCACCTACTCAACTTGTGCCGCTGACTTTTGTGATATTGATTACGAAAAAGTATTTAAGCCTTGCAAAACAGCCCTGGGCAGTGCTTCTGAAGCTATCGAAAAGCTGATGCACAACATCGAAGCGGCCCACAAAAAGCGTGAACCGGCCCAACTAAGTCTTCAAGAGATCGAATCGATTTATGAAGAAATACACAGCGTTTCCTCACGGGCAGATAAGCAGCACATTCTAAGGAATGCCTGGAAACAGATGACACCGGTCGAAATCAAATTCTTCATCCGAATTATGACGCGTGGATCGCTGCGTATCGGCTTTGAAACCAAAAATGTGGTTGCAGCACTGGCAAAAGCTTTTCAAAAGGAAATCGATGAAGTCCGCTATGCTCACATGATTACCGGCAGCATTGGAAAAACGGCCGTGCTCTGTAAAAAGAAAAGGTTGGATCAAGCAAACTTTAGATTATTCCATCCACTGCCCTTTATGCTGGCATCGTCTATTGAAAGTCGTGCTATAAATAATTTAGATGGATATATAGCCGAAGAAAAGTTCGACGGCATGCGGGCCCAAGCTCACGTCAGCGGACAACAGGTCAAATTGTATTCCCGCGACTTCAATGACAGTACCCATTCTTTTCCCGAAATCGTACAGTTTTTCTTAACAAAGGATTTGCCCGATGTCGTCCTTGACGGTGAAATCTGCGTGTATAAAGACAATGAGATCCTTCCCTTTCAACTCCTTCAAAAGAGAATCGGACGTAAAAAGCCAAGCAAAGATATTATAGAACATTATCCGGTCCTATTTATCTCCTATGATCTGCTCTATCATGACGAATATCCCATTTTCGAGAAGAAGCTCTCGGAACGTCGCAATTTGCTCACCAAATTATCGCAAATCCATAATCTGCCGATCACCAATCAATTTGATGTCGAAGACTGTGACCATCTCAATGAATTATTTGAACGTGCTTTGGCCCATGGTAATGAAGGATTAATACTCAAAGAGGTTGACAGTACCTACGAATATGGTCAGCGTCGCAAATCATGGCTTAAAGTTAAAAAACCGGGTGGTACCCTCGATACGGTAATGATGTATGCCCATGCTGATTCCGGAAAACGTCGTGGAAATTATTCTGATTTTACGCTGGGCATCCGAGTTGCAGAAGACGAACGGTACGAGGAAGAGTTTGTTCCTATTGGCAAAGCAAACGGCCGTTACACCGACGACGAAATGAAGCGCCTGAACGAACGCATTAAGGATCTAACCGTCGAAAAATACGGGCCTACTTTAGGACTCATTCCCGAAATTGTAGTTGAGATCGAATTCGATGATATCCAGAAAAACAAACGCACCAAGGCAAATTATTCGTTAAAACTACCTCGCTTTAAAGCTATACGACGGGATTTATCACCGGAAAAGACGGACACCCTTAAAGATGTAGAGCGGATGTATCAACAGAACATTGATAAAGAAAGGTTGAAACAAGAGAAAAATCCATCATTTTATATTAAACAGGAAGATCCTGAAACAAGTACCAGATGAGAAGATTTAAAATAATTTATATCAGTCTAACTTTCTTAACTCCCAACTTACTACTATGAGTATCTGGACACTTAAATCAACCCCGCCGCACGACTGGTTTTTATGCTTAGATATTGACCAGTATTTTGATCACGAACACGATCCCGAGAAAGTTTTTGAAGAAGGGTTTACCCGTCCCATTCCACTGGATGATCGTGATGTTTTAATAACTACTTTTTTTAATGGGGATCCCGAAAACCCCGAGTTTCACTTTGAAAGTCCCGAATCGCTAAGCAAAGACGAAATCAAAGAAGCGAATAAAAGCTTGTCGCGTATCCTCGGCACCAACATCGATCTGCGTCCTTTTTACGAGCAGGCATCCGACGATCCGGTGTTAGGCCCGCTACTCAAAGAGTATTATGGTTTCAAACGCATGGCGCGGGCTAACCTCTTTGAGGATACCGTCAATCGCATCGTCCAGATGCGACTTTCGCATAAACCTACGGCCAAAAAGATGGTCTTTAATGTGCGCAAAAACTATGGCTCACTCATCAATACCGGATCAGAAAATATTCCGGCCTGGCCGCGGCCGCATCAGCTTATTAAGGCCACGCCTATGAGCATCCGGCAGCTCGATCCCGGCCCTACCAAGCGAAAAGGTGAATTTATTATTGGTTTTGCCGAGGATTTACTTTCCGGTGAACAGGATCTGCACCATCTGGAAACGTGTCCACCGAATGAATTTTATGATACGATCTCAAACGTTCGTGGTGTGGGACCCACTTCGGCCCAGCAGCTGATGCTCTTCCGTGAACGTCCCGATGCCGTATTCCCCAGCAACAAAAAGAAAGGCAAAGAAAAAGGTCACCGACGGTGGATTATCTTGAACTACGACGGTGATCCCGATAACACCAGCGAAGAAGAATTCCAGCAGATGATCAAGAACTGGGAGAGCTACGAAGCAGCCGGACTTGAATTCTTATTTATTGACTGGGTAATGAGCGAAAAGGAAAAACAGCAAAACAAATGAGCCATCTGCGAAAACTTATCCGTAATACTGGAATCATCAATCCTTCTGTAAACTTCGCTTCTCAACTCCCTCAAACGTGATAGTGACCGGCTCGATATATCCATCCTCATCGAACGTCATCTTATCGATAGAAGTTACCCGATGATTGGGATCTGTTTCGCCCAGTGGCCGGCGGTGATAAACAATATACCACTCATCTTTCTTTGGGACTTCAATCACGGAATGATGTCCTGCGCCGGTTGCTACGGATGAATCCTGTTCTAAGACCACACCAATCCGTTCAAACGGTCCCATTGGTGAATCAGCCATGGCATACGCCACACGGTAATTCGGACCACCCCATCCACCTTCCGACCACATAAAGTAGTATTTACCGTCCCTGATAAATATAAACGAGCCTTCAACATATCCTTCCGGCGTAATCTCTTTAAATATCGTACCATCCTTGAACGGTTCGAACCCGGTAAAATCGTCGTTGAGCTTAGTGATGTTGCAATGCCCCCAGCCGCCGTAAATCATATAAAACTGTCCATCAGTATCTTCAAATATATACTGATCGATGGGCTGTGCACCATTATGAAATTTACTCAACAACGGTTCACCTAAGTAATCCTTAAACGGACCTCCGGGATCGTCTGAAACACCAATGCCAATTCCACCAACCTGCCCATCCTTCTGAATATCATTTGCGGCAAAAAAGAGAAAATATTTGCCGTCTTTTTTGGTGATGGAGGGAGCCCACATCGCACTATCGGCCCATGCTACGGCAGCCGTATCGATAATTTTCCCATGTTTTTCCCAGTTTACCAAATCTGGAGATGAGAAAGCATCCATTAAAACCTGTTCGTCGTATGGAGCCGAGAACGTGGGAAATATCCAATACTGATCTCCAAATATATTTCCTTCCGGATCGGCATACCATCCTTCAACAACCGGATTTCCTGCTTTTTCATCATCCTGAGCATACAGAGGGACTGCGCACAAGAGTGCAATGCTGACGATTAGGATTCGCTTCATGACCTCCTCATTTAGATCAAAATTTGAAATTAATTACTTTGCCAATTGGCCGTTGGGATACGCCCCTTGCTACCAAAATCAATTAGTAGTAGGATAAACTAACTACCTTTGCCACGACTGGCAAATGGTCCGAATGATCAACGTCATAAATCTGACAATGCAACAGCTCCCAATCTATATTTTTCGACAGCCAAAGGTAATCAATGCTCTCTAACATACCCATCGGATAGCAAAATAAGCCATTTGATGGAATTGGCTTCTTTGGATAAAGAGATTTTTCAACCTTTTTAATGTAGCACCAAACGGGTCACCACCGGCAGATGATCAGAGTAAGGCAATTTGGGGGGTTCTTGTGACAGTATCTCCCATCGTTGGGAAGGGGTGACAAAAACGTAATCAATCCGTCGGGACGGATCGTTTGTGGGATAAGTAAAAGCCGGAGCACCCGCTCCCTCGATAGCGGTATCAACCCAGTACTTCTGCATAATTTGGTAAGCTTCTAAATCTGGCTCAAAGTTAAAATCCCCCGCTAAAATGACAGGTGGTTTGTTCTTTTGCAGGAGGAGTTCATTAACAGCATCCACCTGTTGTTGGCGATTTTCTTTATGCTGGTGATCGAAGTGAGTGGTGGCAAGGATTAACTTTTTTCCTGAATCAGTATCGAAATTAGCAGTAAGCAATACGCGAGGTTCTCCACCTTTCGGATTGGGCAACGTAACTTTTTGCGTACTCATAGGCTTCCGACTCAAGATTGCAATACCATAGCCTCCTCCATCGAAATCAAGAGCTTTACCAAAATTGGCATGCATTCCGGTACGTTCGGCCAAGCTATCTGCCAAACTGAAATAACGTCCCCCATTCAATGTTGCCAACCGATGGGTAGCGCTATCCACTTCTTGCAGCGCAACAAAATCGGGACCTTCATCTGAAATAAAGTCAGCAATATCAGCCAAGGTACTTTCTCCCCTGTTATCAGGATGCTGAGCATTGAAAATATTGTAAGTAATAACTTTCAATGTGTCCTGGGCAATGACTTCTGAAAAGGCTGACAATAAGAATAGCCCTAATAATAACAGGATTCTATTTATTAATTGGCTACTCTTCATCAAACAATTCCTCATCCGGACGAATTTTGATGAGCTTGCGCCATGCTTTATAAAGCAATCCCGACGACACGAGAGCTACAACAGTAATTATCGAAGCCAATATCCACTTTCCATAGATCCAGTAGCCAGTGGCGAAAAGTGCCCCATAAACGGCGATACATCCCAACACCATGCAAAGCAATCCTTGAGGAACGCGCCACGCTTCATCTTCGAGGGGTTCCAGATCTTCTCCCTTTTCTTTAGCACGATTAATCACGTTCTGCCAACCGGGTCCGCCGGGGCGTGCTGCCTCGCAGAAGTTAACAAGTGTTTTATAATCCGTGGGACGCGTCATAAACGTCACCGACAGCCAACCAATGGTAGTTACAATCACTCCAATAATTAGCTCTTGCCATCCGGTCACTTCCGGTAGCCCCGTATGAGCATGGGCAAACTGGAAATATAAAGCAACGGCAAAAGCAATAAACATGGCAGCAATTTCACTCCCCGCGTTAATGCGCCACCAAAACCAGCGCAGGATAAATAAAAGTCCTGTACCGGCACCAATCTGAAGAATTATCTGAAAACTGTCGAGCGCATTTTGTAGTAACAAAGCAAGAGCCCCGGCTACAATCATTAGAATCACGGTAGAAATACGTCCAACTGTAACAAGCTCTTTTTCTGAACTATCGGGGCGTATAAAACGCTTATAAAAATCATTGACTAAATAAGAAGATCCCCAATTTAGATGTGTGGAAATAGTAGACATGTAGGCGGCTGTTAACGATGCAACTACCAGTCCCAGCCAACCCGTAGGAATAAAGGTAAGCATTGCCGGGTATCCCATATCGTGATCTGCTACGCCCGAAGCATCTGGGAAAGCCTCTTTTAAATCAGCAACTTCAGGAAAGACGATAATCGAACACAATCCTACAATAATCCACGGCCAGGGACGCAGAGCATAATGAGCAGCATTAAAAAAGAACACCGCAGCAATGGAGTTATTTTCATCTTTAGCGGCAAACATGCGCTGTGCAATATACCCTCCTCCTCCCGGCTCAGCGCCCGGATAATAAACACTCCACCACTGGATGACCAGCGGGATAATAAAAATACCAATGGCCTGCGAAGGATCAGAAAAGTCGGGTAGGATATTGAGTTTACTTACCACTTCTTTGTGTTCGAGTAATCCGCTTAACCCACCAACCTCGGGATGATTTAATGCCACATAGGCAGCAATCAAACTTCCCCCAAGGGCCAAAAAGAATTGGAAAAAATCAGTAAGCAACACACCGCGCAGTCCACCGAGTGAGCTATAAATAACGGTAACAAGTCCACCAATTACTACGGTTTCAACGGGAGACAATCCCATTAACACACCGCTTATTTTTATCGCTGCCAGTGATACGGTCGCCATCACAACAACATTAAAAATAAAGCCAAGATATACGGCACGAAATCCGCGCAGAAAAGCAGCCATCTTTCCACTGTATCGAAGTTCATAAAACTCGACATCCGTTAATACGCCTGAACGTTTCCAAAGATTAGCATAGACAAAAACGGTGAGCATGCCTGTAAGAAGGAACGCCCACCACACCCAATTACCAGAAACGCCATCCGTTCGTACAATATTAGCAACTAAGTTGGGCGTATCCGTCGAAAAAGTCGTAGCCACCATCGATATTCCCAGCAGCCACCACGGCATATTTTTTCCGGCGGCAAAGAATTGCTCTGAGTTTTTACCGGCCTTGCGCATTACCCATACCCCAATGAGCAATGAAAATAACAGATAGGCTCCAATTATGGCCCAATCGATGGGTGCAAGTATCATAGCTATATTTTGATATTACATTTTGTCCTCTGAAAGAACTCTAACAAACGTAATTTTATTGAGATGCTCAACGGTTTTTTATCAATAAATAAAAAAGCCTCGCCCCATAATTGGGACGAGGCTTTAAATCGTCTTATGAAAGACGGTTTATCAAGAACGAATGGCTTACATCATGCCACCCATTCCGCCCATTCCTCCGGGCATTCCGCCTCCCATACCGCCGCCGGGCATTCCACCGCCGCCAGCAGGTCCGTCATCATCATCGTCACCTTCAGAAGGCTTGTCAGAGATGAGGGCTTCGGTTGTCAGCATTAAGCCGGCAACAGAAGCAGCATTTTCAAGAGCAGTGCGTGTTACTTTAGTAGGATCGATTACGCCTGCTTCGATAAGGTCTTCATACTGCTCGGTTCGAGCGTTGTATCCAAAGCCATCTTCACCTTCAAGGACTTTCTGCACAACGATTGAACCTTCAGCACCGGCATTGTTGGCAATAATTCGAAGTGGCTCTTCAAGCGCACGACGAACAATATTGAAACCAACTTCCTGATCCGGTACATCAGCTTCTAACTCATCCAGTACTTTGCGTGCACGGAGCAGCGCAACGCCACCACCAGCTACAATACCTTCTTCAACAGCGGCACGAGTAGCATGGAGTGCATCTTCAACACGGGCTTTCTTCTCTTTCATTTCTACTTCAGAAGCAGCACCAATATTGAGTACTGCAACACCGCCGCTCAATTTAGCGAGACGCTCTTGCAGTTTTTCACGATCATAATCAGAAGTACTGGACTCAATCTGTCCTTTAATCTGATTTACGCGTGCTTGGATGTCATCATCTTTTCCTTGGCCGCCAACCAGCGTAGTATCATCTTTAGTGATGTTTACACGATCAGCAGTACCTAAGAAATCAAGCGTAGCATTTTCGAGCTTGTAACCACGCTCTTCAGAAACAACGGTACCATCAGTCAAGATCGCGATGTCTTCCAACATCTGCTTACGACGATCGCCAAATCCGGGCGCTTTAACAGCTGCAATCTTAAGTGAGCCACGCAGCTTGTTAACAACCAATGTAGCCAGCGCTTCGCCTTCAATATCTTCGGCGATGATAAGCAGCGGCTTACCGGTTTGAATAACTTTTTCAAGGATAGGAAGAAGATCTTTCATATTACTGATCTTACTGTCAAAGATCAGGATATAAGGTTCTTCCATCTCTGCGACCATATTTTCGGAATCGGTCACGAAATAGGGTGACAGATATCCGCGGTCGAACTGCATACCTTCTACAGTTTCGAGATAGGTTTCGGTACCTTTGGCTTCCTCAACAGTGATAACACCGTCTTGACCAACTTTTTCCATTGCATCCGCAATGTTTTGACCAATTTCTGCATCACCGTTGGCAGAGATAGTACCAATTTGCTTAATACTTTCGAGGCTATCACCAACAGGTTGACTCGTTTTACGAAGCTCTTCGACAATTGCTTTAACGGCAATATCGATACCTCGCTTCAATTCCATCGGATTAGCACCGGCCGTGACATTTTTCAGCCCCGTTTGAATGATGGACTGAGCAAGAACGGTAGCCGTCGTTGTTCCGTCACCAGCATTATCACTGGTTTTGGAAGCAACTTCTTTTACCATTTGAGCGCCCATGTTTTGTCGTTTGTTGGACAGCTCAATTTCTTTTGCTACAGTAACACCATCTTTTGTAACTGTTGGTGCACCAAATGATTTTTCGATTACTACGTTTCGTCCACGCGGCCCCAAGGTGACCTTGACAGCATTCGCAAGCTTGTCAACGCCCTGCTTGAGAGCATCGCGCGCTTCCATATCGTAATGAACTAATTTTGCAGACATAATTGCCTATTTAATTTTTTTGAGTTTTTGTTTAAAAAATGTTGAAAGAATTGCGTTAGTCAACGATTCCAAGAATGTCGGATTCTCTCATAATCAGATACTCTTCACCATCCAGCGTAACTTCAGTGCCAGAATACTTTCCATAAAGCACTTTGTCGCCTTCCGCTACCGACATATCAATCTTGGTTCCGTTTTCAACCTTACCAGGACCTGCAGCAACTACAGTTCCTTCCTGAGGTTTTTCTTTTGCAGAATCGGGAATAATAATTCCGGATTCAGTCTTCTCTTCCGCAGGTGCTGGCTGAACCAGAACACGATCGCTTAACGGTTTAATTTTAGATTTAGCCATAAGTATGACTCCTAATTTTAGTTATTAGTTGAAATTTAAAATTCTTGAATCCAGCAATATTGCTGTTAATACTTTTAAAAATCTCTGTTTGAAATCACATCAATTTCAACAGGGTTATAGGTGAGCAAGTACCATACCAAACTTTAAGAGAAATATATTTTTATCGCTCAACCGGCGTCAAAAGTCTTAAAATCGCCAAATAGCAATTGTTTTAATTTCGACAGGTCAAACACTAAAAAAGGGAGGTCGAAATTTCAGGTCAAAATGCCATCTTCTACAAGTTGTGCTGTCAACTTTTCATATTCTGAAGGTTCCCATGCCTCTGCCCGTTTGTCAAAATCGAATCCTTTGGGCTGGTTATCTTTACTGACTACTGGCTTCAGAGAATTGCTTAACTTTTTTCGGCGCTGGTTAAAGGCAGTTCGAACCACCGTCTTTAGATTTTGATCTGAACAGTTTAGTGCTCCTTTATCGAAGGTCAACTTTACAATAGCACTTTCCACATTGGGCTGCGGACTAAAACAATGTCGGGATACCGGGAACAGAATTTCGGGTGTACACATCAACTGCGTTTGTACACTTAATATTCCGTAATCCTTCGTCCGAATGTCAGACACTAATCGCTCAGCCACCTCTTTTTGCATCATCAATAGCGCATCAGCCACCAGGTGACGATCCTCAAGAAGAGAAAACAAGATCTGGCTGGTAATATAATAGGGAAGGTTTCCAACCACATGTGTTTTCTCTTTTCCGATAGATAGCGCTTCCCAATCAACATCTAACACATTTTCGTGATGGATTTCCAAGTCATCAAATTTATGCTCCAACACTTCTATCGCCCGCTGATCTAATTCAACAGCAACGACATCCTCAAAACGATTCAGCAGTGCACCTGTCAACGCTCCCGTACCAGGACCAATTTCGATAACACGTTCTCCCTCTTTGGCAGGAATAGCATCGGCAATTTTAGTAATAATATTTTCATCCGTTAAAAAATGCTGTCCTAAACTCTTCTTTGGTCGTATACTCATCTATATGATATGAATTAAGAATGTAGAATTAATAATTAGGAATTGTAACTGTTCAGTCTTAAATCCTAATTCGTAATTCCTAATTTTTAGCAAAACCCTGCGGGTCTAAATAAAATATTTAAGCTTTAATTGTCTTTTTGCTTAGCGTCAACAGGTAGATTAAATTAACCGTTAATACTTATTCCCAATACAACTTCATATGGATATTAATCCCCTGGAAACAGAACAAATTGGAATTCAGACGCTGGAAAAGCGCCTGATGAAATCGGAATCCAATATCTCCCTAAAGATAGGGGTACCAAAGGAAGTCTCCAATGATGAGCGCCGAATTTGTTTAACCCCGGGTGGTGCTTCGGTATTGATAGCCAACGGGCATGAAGTTTTTATTGAGCAGGATGCCGGTGCCGAAGCTAACTTCACTGATCAGGAATTTGCCGACGCCGGCGCTGAGATTGCTTTTAGTATCGACGAGGTGTATAAAAAGTCTGATATGATTGTAAAGGTGGCCCCACCGTCAGAATCTGAACTCGAGCTTCTGGAGCAAGACCAAACGCTCCTTTCTGCTCTACACCTGGGCAACACTACCGAAGAATTTCTTGATCTTTTGATCAATAAGAACATTACAGCCATTGGTTTTGAGTTTATCAAAGGAGACGATAAAGAGTTCCCCATTGTTCGGATGATGCACGAAATAACCGGTTCGATGTCGGTACAAATTGGGGCGCACTACCTGGAAAAAACCGAAGGGGGACAAGGTATTATGCTGGGTGGTATTTCGGGCATTCCACCTGCCACGGTTGTGATCTTAGGTGCCGGCATTACGGCTGAATATGCAGCGCGAACAGCTTTGGGATACGGTGCACAGGTATTTGTAATGGATAACGATCTGGCGCGGCTCCGTCATCTCGAAAATGCCCTTGACCGACGCATCATTACAGCCACCGCGAATTACCAATACCTGTCATCAGCATTGCAATATGCCGATGTAGTAATCGGTGCCGCCGTGTTTGAAGGCGAACGTGCGCCCTGTCTTGTCACCGAGCCTATGGTAGCTTCCATGAAACCTGGCAGCGTTATCGTGGATACTGTAATTGACCAAGGCGGTTGTATTGCCACCAGCAGCGCTACCACTCATTCAACGCCTACATTTATGGCGCATGATGTGATTCACTATTGCGTTCCCAATATTCCATCGAATGTTGCCCGCACTGCTACCTATGCCCTTAATAATGTAATCGTCCCCTACCTTTTGGCTATTGGTGATGCGGGAGGAATTCGAGAATGCCTGTGGACAAATACAGCACTGCGCAACGGTACTTACGTTTATAAAAAACATCTCACCAAAAAATCACTTTCTAAAATTTTCGATATGCCCTACCGTGAAATTGAGATGCTTATTGCCAGCCAAATTTAACCTTTAATTTTCCCATGCATTTAAACAAATCTGCAAAAATTGTTCTTGGGATTATAACGTTCCTTCCCCTGTTATTTACAATCAGCATTCTGGGATTTATCATTTTCAACTTTTTCTCGATGTTCTTTTCGCAGGAGCCGCAAATACCCATGATGTTGTTTTCCTATCTAAGCTATATCCTTCCCTACTTATTCGTCATTATTCTTCTTACCCTGGGATTATTCGTTTTTTACATCGTCCACCTTATTCAAAACTCTTTTTTAGACACTGAAAAACGAATTTTGTGGATCGTTGTCGTGTTTCTTCTTTATGGATTTGCAATACCCATTTACTGGTATATTCATATCTGGAAAAGGAACACTGCCGAAGCAATCAAAGCTGATGAACTGACAAACAAACACTATGAACCAGGAACTCAGTCCCAAGAATTTTAAGCGCATCAGCATCATTAACTGGATGCTAAGCGTACCATTTTTTATTCTTTTTGCCTGGCCCTACTGGTACCTTGCCAACTTATCCGGCATTGAGCAATTCATCATTTACACAGGATGTTGCCTTTTTTCCATCCCCTTTATGATTACCATTCTTCACGGACATGTAACCATGGCGCTGGGCGAAGCACATCGGCACCACTACTATGATTGGTTGGCTGATCAACCACTTACATACGGCTTATTTTTTCACCCTGTTATGATGCGCACCCGATTTCGCCTTATCCTTTTGGTTGCAAGTATTTTACTCTTCATTATTGGGTTTGTCCTCACTATATAAAAAGGACACACCAACCTAATGGTGTGCCCCTGTAATATTTCTGAATGATATTGAGGATCAGTAAGCAGTTCCTCCTATAATTTCTTCTACTACGCTGGGATCGAGCAACGTTGAGGTATCGCCAATATCATCTGTTTCTCCGGCCGCAATTTTCCGCAAAATACGACGCATAATTTTTCCGGATCGCGTCTTCGGCAATCCATCAACAATCTGAATTTTATCCGGTTTGGCAATCGGACTAATTATTTTGGAAACCAAATCATCGACTTCCTTTTTAAACGTTTCCGGTTCCGAAACACCATCGTCACATGTCATGAAGGCAAAAATACCTTCCCCTTTAACTTCATGCGGATATCCTACAATAGCGGCTTCTACCACTTTGGGATGTTCGTCAATGGCATTCTCTATTTCGGCCGTTCCCAGCCGGTGACCAGAAACATTAAGCACGTCATCAACACGACCGGTAATGCGGTAATAGCCGTCCTCATCACGGCGACAACCATCACCCGTAAAATAATATCCGGGATAATCCTCAAAATAGGTTTCCATATAGCGCTCCTGGTTTCCCCATATTCCACGTGTCATCCCCGGCCACGATTGCTTAATCACTAAATTACCTTGTACGCCATTCTCCCTAATTTCCTTTCCATCGGCGTCCATCAACGCCGGTTCAACTCCGGGCAATGGCAGTGTAGCAAATCCGGGCTTCGTCGGGGTTACGCCGGCAAGCGGTGAAATCATAATACCACCCGTTTCCGTTTGCCACCAGGTATCTACAATCGGACATTTCCCATTCCCAATCTTATCGTGATACCAGTGCCAAGCCTCTTCGTTAATAGGTTCCCCCACCGACCCAAGCACTTCGAGCGAGCTTAAATCGTACTTGTTTACATACTCAATATCCTCCTTCATCAGCGCGCGGATAGCTGTAGGCGACGTATAGAAGTGTGTTACATTATATTTTTCACACACCTCCCACAGACGACCGGGATCAGGATAGGTCGGCGTACCCTCGAAAATGATACCGGTTGCACCATTCAGCAGCGGACCGTATAAAATGTAGGAGTGCCCTGTAATCCATCCCGCATCAGCTGTACACCAATAAACGGAATCTTCCTCAACCTGGAACACATTACGAAAGGTATAACTTGTGTACACCATATACCCCCCGCAGGTATGCACCTGCCCTTTCGGTTTGCCAGTTGATCCCGAAGTGTAGAGAATAAAAAGCGGATCTTCTGCATCCATCTCTACGGCTTCATGCTCTTTGGATGCATTTCGAATCAACAGGTGCCACCATTCATCACGTCCTTCAACCCAATTGATATCGCGATTGGTTCGCTGGCACACGATCATTTTTTCAACTGTAGGACATTCTTCAAGTGCTTCATCAGAAATATCTTTAAGGGGCACATGTTTTTCCCCACGACGAAGTCCGTCATTAGTAATAAGCATTTTAGCATCACAATCCTGGATACGTTCGGCCAGCGACTGGGCAGAAAAGCCGGCAAATACAATAGAGTGTACCGCCCCAATACGAGCACAGGCCAGTGCTGCGATCATTAGCTCCGGCGTCATTGCCATATATATGGCCACGCGGTCGCCCTTTTCAATTCCTTTGTTTTCGAGCACATTGGCAAAACGGCAGACATCCTCATGCAGCTGTCGATACGTAATCGTCCGTCGAAAAGAATCAGGGTGATTCGGCTCAAAGATAAATGCTGTTTTATTACCGATGGTATTCAGATGGCGATCCAGGCAATTTTCGGTAATATTCAGCTTGCCACCTTCGAACCACTTTACATTTCCATCCTCAAAACTGCCGCTATGCGTTTTATCCCATCGCTCACGCCAATAAAACGTTCCCGCCTCGTGTTCCCAAAATTTTTCAGGATTTTCGATACTATCGTTATAGACCTCTTTGTACTCTTCAAACGAATCAATATTTAACCACATAGCAATTGAATTTTAGTTGGAAATATTCTTTTCTCACAGACAACCATATTTTAAATAATTTAAGCAGATAATCAAGTCAGTTGAAGAAACAAATTATCTTAACGTTATTTCTATTAATAATTCTTGCCTGATTTGAAATAAACAAGATTTCCATCTTAAATGAAAAGCGGCGACTATCAATATGATTAGCTAATATTTTAGTCTATGGGGATGGAAACCATTTGATAACCAACAAAATTTCACCAGCCTTCTGTTAAATTTGCAGAAATCCATACTCAATTTGAGGGGAAGCAAAACATATATGGATGGAACTCACAAAAATACACTTTTTGGATACCCTACTGGCGCCACTTGCGTTTAAAGCAATGATGCAGTCGGCTTAGAATACGTGATTTTTTCGTCCGTACATTTGCTCCACTAATATCAAAATGAGCACTGGCCTCTTTGGTAGTTGCATCGGGTTTATCAATAAAATACTCAATAAAAGTACGTGATTTCTCCCGGAGCTCATTCAGGCAGGCCTCCAAGATAGCCTGGCGATCCTTATCCATTAGATTTTGAAACTGCTCGGCGGGATCTACCAAATGATCCTGATGATCTTCAACGGGATTATTAAATCGATGCTGTTCTTTGGAAAGACGAAAATACTCGTGCCGGCAAGCCCGAATCATGTAACTGAATATATATTTCTCCTCCCGGATATTGTCTTTCTTTATCTGTTCATAGACATTAAGAAATGCTTGCTGGGTACACTCCTCGGCATCTTTTTCATCGGCGTTAAGCACGACCTGCAAGTAATCTTTGAGTCTGTGCATTACTTCTTCCAGCAGCTCGTTGGCCTCACCTTCTCTATCCTGCTGAAGAGCATATACTAATTCCGAATAATCAACTCTGGAGTTACTCAACGTAGTCTATAAACCTAAATTAGCTGACTAATTCATCACTAAATGAATAAATGAAGCCATCCGTAGTAATTCTGCTTTCTAATATATAACTATTGAATGGGCAAACAAATATTAGAATACAATTCTATAATAGAATTAAAGTGATTTTAAATTATTTAAAATATTATTTATCTAAATATTAATAATTCTTGTAACATATTGTTGTTTATTACTCTTGTAATCTTGAAATAAATATAATCGAAAATAGAAATTTAAATTATAATAGAAATTTGTTACAAAATAATTTTATACAATACAGCTTATAGACAAAGCTTTTTTTGTAACAAAACAAACTTTGATTACTCTTGTAATCAACTATGAGTATACCCTGAATATACAATTATGGCTTTTCGGGGATACACTCAAATCAAAACGTTACAATTTTAATTTAAACTCAAAAATCAGGAATCAGTTATGAAATCTCTCTCTCACAAACTTCTCGCTATCATTTTCAGCATTGCCTTGTTCACCGGCTGCGCCTCGGTCACCGACCCCGGCCTCGACGCCCAGGAGCAATCTGACATCGAGCAGCCTGCGCAAGTTGATAATCCTGACTTCGATTCTGAGCAACAAATGAGTCCTATTGTCGATCGGCCCGAATAACTCTCCTCAACCTTAATACGTACTCTCTTTTTAAAATTCTAAAACTCCCTCTATTATTATGAAATCTCTCTCTCACAAACTTCTCGCTATCATTTTCAGCATTGCCTTGTTCACCGGCTGCGCCTCGGTCACCGACCCCGGCCTCGACGCCCAGGAGCAATCTGACATCGAGCAGCCTGCGCAAGTTGATAATCCTGACTTCGATTCTGAGCAACAAATGAGTCCTATTGTCGATCGGCCCGAATAA
>NZ_NSKE01000007.1 GCF_002287075.1 Fodinibius salipaludis | reverse complement strand
GGTCTTTATGAACAAGACCGACCTGGTCGACGACGAAGAGCTGATCGAGTTGGTTGAGCTGGAAGTCCGCGAGCTGCTGAGCTCCTATGAGTTTGACGGCGACAATATTCCCGTGGTCCAGGGATCAGCCCTGAAAGCCCTTGAAGGCGAGGAAGAGCACGAGCAGGCGATCCTGGATCTGATGGACGCCGTCGATGAGACGATTCCGACGCCCGAGCGCGACGTCGATAAGCCGTTCTTGATGCCGGTCGAAGATATTTTCTCGATTACCGGCCGCGGTACCGTCGCAACAGGACGTATCGAGCGCGGGGTAGTGAAGCTGAATGACGAGATTGAAATTGTAGGAATTATTGAAGATCCGATGGACTCGGTTGTGACCGGCATTGAGATGTTCCGCCGGATGCTCGACGAGGGCCAGGCCGGCGATAACGCCGGAATCCTGCTGCGCGGGGTCGACAAAGAAGACCTCCAGCGCGGGATGGTACTCTGCGAGCCGGGTTCCATTACCCCGCACAAGAAGTTCGAATGTGAGGTGTATGTATTGAGCAAGGACGAAGGCGGCCGACACACGCCGTTTTTTGACGGCTATCGCCCGCAGTTCTACTTCCGGACCACAGATGTGACCGGAAGCTGTGAGCTACCCGACGGGGTAGAGATGGTAATGCCGGGCGACAACGTGACGATGGAAGTCAGCCTGATTCAGCCGGTGGCGATGGAAGAAGGCCTGCGATTTGCGATCCGCGAGGGCGGTCGCACGGTAGGCGCCGGTGTTGTAACTGAAATTATTGAGTAATAAGTCGCGTTTCTGCACGTAAAATTGCATGAAAGAATGGGCTTCTTAGAGGTCTGTTCTTTCGGCATATACGGGTGTAGCTCAATTGGCAGAGCAGCGGTCTCCAAAACCGAAGGTTGTGGGTTCAAGTCCTTCCACCCGTGCAAGTTTAGAATTGGATAAAAATTCATGAATAAGATTAAAGAATATTTAGAAGATGTGCGCAAGGAGATGAAGAAAGTCTCCTGGCCAGATCAGGACGAGTTGGTTGACTATACTATTGTTGTGGTAGTGTTTACGATACTCTTGTCTACATTTATTTTTGCGATAGATCAAGTTTATAGCACGATATTAGAAGCCATTTATCAATGACACAAGAAGATCAGCATCAGTGGTACATAGTCCGTGTTTTTTCAAATCACGAGAAGAAAGTAAAGCGTTATTTGGACCGTGAGATTGAAATGCAGGGATTGGAAGATAAGATCAGCGAGGTGTTGATTCCTACTGAAACGGTAATTGAAATACGCTCGGGAAAGAAAAAGACGCGCGAAAAGAACTTTCTTCCGGGTTATATTATGTTAAAGACGATATACGACGAAGAAGTAAATAATCTTATTCAGGGTGCTCCTTCAACGATAGGATTTTTGAAGAATAAAAAGGAGCCCAAGCCCAAGCCCCTTCGTAAGTCTGAGGTAAATAGAATTCTTGGGCAGGTTCAGGATAATGAAGATATGGCTGAACAAGGGGGAAAGATTGAAATCCCCTATGACGAAGGAGATATTGTAAAAGTTATTGATGGACCATTTAAAGATTTTGATGGAACCGTACAAGAGGTTAATACTGATAAACTCAAACTACGTGTTCTTGTAAGTATTTTCGGTCGAAAGACCCCGGTTGAAGTTGGTGTGAACCAGGTAGAACCTGCAACTTGACCATATATTATTAATCACTTGATGCAAAGTGAGCTATTACGCGGCAAATAAAAAATAAGTACAAGCAGTAAATTAAAATGGCAAAAAAAGTAGATCAAGTACTTAAGCTCCAGATTCGTGGCGGGCAGGCAAACCCTGCACCACCTGTTGGACCTGCATTAGGTCAGGCTGGAATCAATATTATGGAGTTTTGTAAGGCATTTAATGCTGCTACACAGGAAGATGCAGGAACAATTATTCCGGTTGAAATTACTGTGTATCAGGATAAATCCTTCACTTTCATAACTAAGACTCCACCTGCTGCAGTACTGCTAAAACAAGCTGCTGGGATTGAATCCGGTTCCGGAGAGCCAAATAGAAACAAAGTTGGCCAAGTGACCTGGACCCAGTGCAAAGAGATAGCAGAACAAAAGATGCAGGATCTCAATGCTTTTGAGATTGAGAATGCTGCAGAAATGATTGCAGGTACTGCCAGAAGCATGGGGCTTCGAGTACAAAGAGATAAATAGAAGGTAAAATTAATTTATGTCAACTAAACGAGGAAAGAAATACCAAGAGGCCGCAGAGCTCATTGATCCCGAGTTGGAATATACTCTGGAGGAAGCTTGTGATCTTGTGAAGAAGACCTCTAAGGTTAACTTTGATGCATCCGTCGATCTGGATTTACGTCTGGGAGTTGATCCCCGACATGCCGATCAGATGGTACGTGGTTCTGTTACTCTGCCGCATGGCACGGGTAAAGAGATAAGCGTATTGGCTTTAGTTAATGAAGCTAAGCAAGAAGAAGCCGAAGAGGCCGGAGCAGATCATGTAGGTCTTGACGAGTATATAGAAAAAATTGAAGAAGGATGGACAGACGTTGATGTAATCATTGCTACTCCGGATGTTATGGGGCAGATAGGAAAGCTTGGACGCATTTTGGGTCCACGTGGACTAATGCCGAATCCGAAAAGTGGTACTGTTACAAACGATGTAGCCGAGGCAGTTGAAGAAGCTAAATCCGGTAAGATTGATTTTCGTGTAGACAAGTATGGTATATTGCACGCTTCAATCGGACGAGTAAGCTTCGATGCCCGCGAAATCCGTGAAAACGCTCTGGAATTTTTGCGTACGGTCATGAGACTCAGACCCGCTTCTGCTAAAGGATTATATATCCGAAGCGCGTTTATGAGTTCAACAATGGGCCCAAGCATTCCGTTGAGTCGTTCATCCGTAATTTCTGCATAAAGACAAAATAGGAACTGAATAATGCCAACATTAGCAGAAAAGAAACAAACTGTTGAAGCAATTACCGAAGATCTGAAAAGTTCAGGTGCTGTATATATCACCAACTACTCAGGTATGTCGGTAAAAGAAATCAACAACATGCGTGGCGAATTCTTTGAAGGCGATATCAAGTATAAAGTGTATAAAAACACCTTGGTAAAACGAGCCATGGACGAAGTGGGAGGATATGAAGATTTGTACCCCCACTTGGTTGAGCAAAATGGTTTTGCCTTTGTAGAAGAAGAGCTTGCCGCACCCGCAAAAGTGATTAAAAAACTTTACGAAGAAACAGAAAGGCCACAATTTAAAGCTGCAGTCATCGATGGAGATTATTACGGTGAGGATGAGCTTGAAAAACTGGCCGCTATGAAGTCTAAGACTGAGGTTATTGGAGACATTGTTGGTCTCTTGCTTGGTCCTGTTTCTAACGTTGTAGGTGCTTTACAAGCTCCCGGTCGAAATATTGCCGGAGCCCTTGAAACAATCGCCGAAGAAGGCGACAAATAACAAATACTAACACTACGAATTTTCAATTCACAAAGATCAATCGGAGATATAAACAATGGCTGACGTTAAAGATTTAGCTGAACAATTAGTCAACTTAACTGTAAAAGAAGCAAACGAACTCGCTGACTTTCTTGAAGAAGAATACGGCATTGAACCTGCAACCGGAGGTGCTGTAGTAGCAGCCGGTGGCGGAGAAGGCGGTGGCGAAGAAGAACAAACAGAATTTGATGTTGTTCTTACCGGAGCCGGAGACAAAAAGATTGCTGTTATTAAAGAAGTACGCAGCATCACTGGTCTCGGTCTTAAAGAAGCCAAGGAATTGGTTGATAACGCACCGAACCCAATTAAAGAAGCTGTCTCTAAAGAAGAAGCTGAAGACCTTAAGTCTAAGCTTGAAGAAGCAGGCGCTGAAGTTGAGCTTAAGTAATTGAGGCTCAATAAAATAACTTATTTGTCATTAGCCAATATCGTTTTACGGTATTGGCTATTGGCGTCTATTTGCATGCTACCCATTCACTTTGTATAAAGTGCTTAGAAGCGGCAAATTCAGCTCATCATCATCTAATTAATTTTAAAGGAGAGGTTCCTTTTGAATAAACAAAGTAAAATGGAGAAAATACCTTTCACCGACCGCTTATCATTTGGCAGTACCGAACATGTGCTTGACTATCCCGACTTTCTGGATATTCAGCTTGAATCATTTTCGGACTTTACTCAATTAGATATTGCACCGGAGGACCGTAAAAATCAAGGTCTCCAAAAAATATTTAATAATAACTTTCCAATTCAGGATTCTAGGGAAACTCATATTTTGGAATTCATGCATTACAGCGTGGATACCCCAAAATACAGTATCAAAGAATGCCAGGAACGAGGACTTTCGTATGCTGTACCACTGAAGGCAAAGCTTCGTCTCTCTGCTGTTGACGATGATGACGAGACTACTGAAACAATTGAACAGGAAGTATTTTTGGGAGATCTTCCCTGGATGACGGAAAAAGGAAGCTTTATTGTCAACGGATCTGAACGAGTGATTGTAAGTCAACTTCATCGTTCACCGGGTGCATTTTTTGGTCAAAATGTTCATCCCAATGGTACACAGCTTTATAATGCCAAGGTAATTCCTTTTAAAGGGTCTTGGATTGAGTTCTCTACAGATATTCGAGATGTACTTTGGGCCTATATAGATCGTAAGAAGAAGGTTCCATTTACGACCTTACTTCGAGCACTTGGATACTCCAGTGATGAAGAGCTGTTTAACCTCTTTGGTGGCACTGAGCTTATTGAAATTGAATCCAAAAAGCAATTCAAGAAAGAGCTTGTCGGTCGACGTCTTGCTACGGATGTCGTAGAAGAAAAAATTGAAGAGGTCATTGATGATGAAACGGGAGAAGTAACTGAGGCAGAAAGCCGAGATGTGCTTCTCGAAGTTGATCATGAGTTGACGGAAGATGATTATGGACTGCTAAAAGAAGCAGATTTAGATAAGATTCGAGTTCAAACGCTTGAGCCGGAAGAGTCTGAGCGTGACGTATTTATGAATACGATGCGTAAAGATCCTTCCCATGATGAAGAATCTGCACTTGCAGAAATTTATCGTCAGATTAGAACCGGTGAAATGCCGGATGCAGAAACGGCACGACAAGTGCTTGAACGTCTTTTCTTTAGTGATAAGAAATATGACCTTGGTGAAGTTGGTCGTTATCGTCTGAATAAACGTCTGAAAATTGACGTGGATATGGATATTCGTTATCTGACGAAAGATGATATTCTGGCTATTATCAGGGAGATTATCAGGCTGAAGAATATGAAAGCTCAGGTTGATGATATTGATCACTTGAGTAATCGTCGCGTTCGTACTATTGGTGAGCAGATTTCACAACAGTTTTCTATTGGTCTTGCCCGGATGTCGCGGACCATTAAAGAACGGATGAACTCACGTGATGCGGAGCAGTTGACACCCCAAGATTTGGTTAACGCACGGACTATTTCGTCTGTTATTAATACATTCTTCGGTACCAATCAGCTGTCGCAGTTTATGGATCAAACGAATCCGATGGCGACATTGACCCACAAACGTCGTATGTCGGCACTTGGGCCGGGTGGATTGACCCGTGAACGGGCCGGTTTTGAGGTTCGTGACGTTCACTATACTCACTATGGACGTTTGTGTCCTATTGAAACTCCAGAGGGACCAAATATCGGTCTTATCACATCACTATGTGTGCACTCTAAAGTGAATGACTTTGGTTTCCTCGAAACTCCTTATCGTAAGATTGAGGATGGAAGGGCAACGAAAGATATTGAGTATCTATCTGCGGAGCAGGAAGATGAAACGATTATTGCTCAGGCAAACGCTCCTATCGATGAGAACGGAGTCTTCAAGAATGATAATATCTTCTCTCGATTCCGTGATGGTGAAGTTGGTTTGGCCGATCCGGAAGAAATTCATTTTATGGACGTGTCAACGAATCAGATTGCATCAGTTGCCGCATCGTTGATTCCATTTGTAGAACACAACGATGCCAACCGTGCTCTTATGGGTGCTAACATGCAGCGTCAGGCTGTACCGTTGCTTCGTCCCAAATCGCCGGTCGTTGGTACTGGATTGGAGCATCGTGCTGCAAAAGACTCACGTGCTATTATTACCGCTGACGAAGATGGTGAAGTGGTATATGTCAGTGCAAAAGAGATCCATGTTAAGTACGATCGTACTGATATGGAGCAGCAATGCTACTTTGATGAAGGAATTAAAAAGTACGATCTGACAAAGTTCGAGCGTACTAATCAGGACACGACAATTAACCAGACGCCAATTGTTGAAGTTGGTGACAAGGTTAAGAAAGGTCAAACACTGGCCGACGGTTGTGCTACTGATCAAGGGGAACTTGCGTTAGGACGTAATGTTCTTATTGGCTTTGTGCCATGGAGAGGATACAACTTTGAGGATGCGATTGTAGTAAGTGAACGTGTTGTCCAAGAAGATATGTACACCTCAATTCATATTGAGGAATTTGAGCAAGAAGTCCGTGACACCAAGCGTGGTGAAGAAGAGTTAACCCGCGAGATTCCGAATGTAAGTGAAGATGCTACCAAAGATCTTGATGAGCAGGGAATCGTCCGAACGGGTGCTAAGATTAGCCACGGCGATATTCTTGTTGGAAAGATTACTCCTAAAGGAGAAACTGATCCTACGCCGGAAGAGAAACTGCTGCGTGCAATCTTTGGTGACAAAGCCGGTGATGTCAAGGACGCATCATTGAAAGTTCCTCCGGGAGTATCAGGTACCGTAATTGATACGAAGCTCTTTAGCCGCAAGCGAGATGAGCAAATTTCCCGAAAAGAGGAGAAGAAACAGGTTGAGCTGGAAAATGAGCGCCACCAGGAAAAAGTTGATGAGCTGAATAGTAAAATGGTGGACAAACTTTATACCCTACTGAGAGACAAAACATCTCCCGGTGTGTACGATTTCAGCGGCGTTGAGCTTATTCCGAAGGGTGAAAAATATCGTAAGTCAGACTTTGAAGAGCTCGATCCCGTTAGAATTAATGAAAATATACAGTGGGCTACTGATGATGAATTGGTAGAACACGTGCGATTACTCTTTAAGAACTATCGTTCGCTTCGTAGAGAAATTGATACCGAAGCCAAGCGAAGAAAATATCAGATTCAGGTTGGAGACGATCTACCGCCCGGAATCATACAGAAAGCAAAAGTCTATGTTGCCAAGAAGCGTAAGCTTCAGGTAGGTGACAAGCTTTCCGGTCGCCACGGTAACAAGGGTGTGATCGCTAAGATCGTACCGGAAGAAGATATGCCGTATATGAAAGACGGAACGCCTGTTGATATTTGTCTCAATCCGTTGGGTGTACCATCGCGTATGAACCTCGGACAGATTTATGAGACTATTCTTGGATGGGCCGGTAAGAAACTGGGTGTTAAATTTGCATCGCCCATTTTTGACGGTGCCAGTGAAGAGCAGGTAAAAGACAAAATGCGTGAAGCGGGCTTGCCCGAAGATGGCCGAGTTACATTGTATGATGGCCGTACCGGTGAGCCTATGGATCAGAAATCGACCGTTGGATATATGTATATCCTTAAATTGAATCACTTGATTCAGGATAAGATGCATGCTCGTTCGATTGGACCATACTCTCTTATTACGCAACAGCCACTGGGTGGTAAAGCACAGTTTGGTGGTCAGCGTCTTGGTGAGATGGAGGTTTGGGCACTGTATGCTTATGGTGCTTCCAGTATCCTAAAAGAAATGCTTACTGTAAAAAGTGATGATGTAAAAGGTCGTTCTCGCGTTTACGAAGCTATTGTAAAAGGCGAAAACTTGCCTGAAGGTGATGTGCCAGAATCATTCAAGGTACTGCTGCGCGAAATGATGGGTCTTGGCCTTGAAATTCACATCGACTAATTAGAACAACAGAATTTATACTGTTAAATAAAGTCAATCCGGAGGTACTTCCTTGCCGACTACTAACACATTAACAGTTTCGAAAGACTTCGATAAAATTGGTATTTCCCTTGCGTCACCTGAGACAATCTTGTCTCGGTCGCACGGCGAAGTCTTAACTCCCGAAACAATCAATTATCGTACATTTAAACCGGAAATGGATGGTCTTTTCTGTGAAAAGATCTTCGGTCCGGTCAAAGACTATGAATGCCATTGTGGCAAATACAAACGGATCCGCTACAAAGGGATTATTTGTGACCGCTGTGGTGTAGAAGTTACCAGAAAAGCTGTTCGTCGTGAACGTATGGGACACATTTCCCTGACCGTTCCCGTCGTACATATCTGGTACTTCAAATCATTGCCAAACAAACTTGCATACCTCCTTGGATATTCTTCTAAAAATCTTGAGAAGATTGTCTATTATGAAACTTATGTGATCATGAATCCCGGCGTTGCCCGTGATCTTGGTTATAAGAAGGGAGATCTTATTTCTGAAGAAGAGTATTATGATATTCAGGAGCAGCTTCCCGAAGATCAGTGGGAGATGGATGAGGATGATGAGGACAAGTTCAGAGCTAAAGAAGGTGCTGAGGCTATTGAAGAATTGTTAGCCACGCAGGATCTGGATGAACTTGCTTATCGTCTGCGTTACGAAGCTCGTAATGAAACTTCGCAGATGCGTAAGAAGAAGAAGCTAAAGCGTCTGCAGGTTATTGAATCATTCCGTGCGGCAAACCAACACACCGAAAACCGTCCGGAGTGGATGGTCCAAAGTGTAATTCCTGTGATACCTCCGGAATTGAGACCATTGGTACCTTTGGAAGGTGGCCGATTTGCGACTTCGGATCTCAACGATCTTTATCGACGAGTTATTATCAGAAATAACCGACTTAAGCGTCTTATTGATATTAAGGCGCCTGATGTGATCCTGCGTAATGAGAAGCGTATGTTGCAGGAAGCGGTTGATTCACTTTATGATAATTCCCGTAAATCCAATGCAGTTCGAAATAATAATCGTCCTCTGAAATCTCTCAGTGATATGCTGAAGGGGAAGAGCGGGCGATTCCGACAGAACTTGCTCGGTAAGCGTGTTGATTATTCCGGCCGTTCAGTTATTGTGGTTGGTCCCGAGCTGAAAATGCATCAGTGTGGACTGCCCAAAGAGATGGCTGTAGAACTATACAAGCCGTTCATTATACGCCGCTTGATTGAGCGTGGATATGTCAAAACAGTTAAGTCGGCTAAGAAAGTTGTTGATCGCCGTGACGCGGTTGTTTGGGAAGTGCTCGAAAATGTTATTGACGGCCATCCCGTTCTTCTTAACCGAGCACCAACATTGCACAGGCTTGGTATTCAGGCATTTCAGCCGGTACTGATTGAGGAAAAGGCAATACGATTGCATCCCCTCGCATGTACCGCTTATAATGCTGACTTTGACGGTGACCAGATGGCTGTTCACTTGCCATTGAGCCATGATGCTGTTCTTGAAGCATCCGTTCTTATGCTCGGCTCTCATAACTTGTTGAGCCCTGCAAGTGGTGGACCTATTGCGGTGCCATCGCAGGATATGGTTCTTGGTATCTATTATATGACCAAGATGGCCAGCGACAAGCGTGGTGAGGGAAAAACCTTTGCCAATTTAGATGAGGTGTTGATTGCATATGATCGCGATCGCATTGATATGCATGCGAAGATTAATCTCCGTATCACCAAAGAAAATGAAGACGGAGAGCAAGTTCAGGAGATTATTAAGACGACAACAGGACGAGTGTTGTTCAATAAGATTCTTCCTGAACCAATGGAATTCGTGAATAAGACGCTCGGCAAGAAAGAGCTGCGTGTGTTAATTGGCGATATTCATTATGAGGTTGGAACAGCTCGTACTGCTGAATTCCTTGATGACATGAAGCGTCTTGGTTTTGAGGAAGCTACAACAGGCGGTATATCCTTTAGTCTCGAAGATATTGTAACACCTGACGAAAAAGATCAGCTGCTTGAAAAAGCGAAAAATGATGTAGCTGAAATTGATGAGCGTTACGAGATGGGTTTCATTACCGACAACGAGCGCTATAATCAGGTTATTGATAAGTGGACAAGTACCACGAACCGTGTTTCTGAATCCTTGTTCAACGCATTGACCGAAGATAAGGATGGATTTAACCCGGTATTTATGATGGCTGATTCCGGTGCTCGAGGTTCTAAAGAGCAGATCCGTCAGCTTGGTGGTATGCGTGGACTGATGGCGAAGCCGCAGAAAAGTTCCCAACAGGAAGGAAACGAAGTAATTGAGAATCCTATTCTCTCATCCTTTAAGGAGGGACTAACGGTACTTGAATACTTTATTTCTACTCACGGTGCCCGTAAGGGACTGGCCGATACGGCTCTTAAAACTGCTGATGCCGGCTATCTGACACGTCGACTTGTTGATGTTTCTCAGGATATAATTATCAACGAAAAAGATTGTGGAACGCTCCGAGGTATTAAAATGAAGGCTCTAAAAGATAACGAGGATGTTATCGAGAGTCTGGAAGATCGTATTCTTGGTCGTGTTTCACTGCACGATATTTATGATCCTATTACTGATGAACTTCTCTGTGAAGCTAATCAGATGATTGATGAAGGTGTGGCTCAGAGTATTGCTGAAACTTCAATTGAGGAAGTTGAAATTCGATCGGTACTTACCTGTGAAACGGAACGCGGAGTGTGTTCTATGTGCTATGGTCGAGACTTGTCTCGCGGCACAATGGTTCAGGTTGGTGAAGCTGTAGGAGTTATTGCAGCACAATCAATTGGTGAGCCCGGTACTCAGCTGACACTGCGTACTTTCCACGTTGGTGGTACGGCCTCTCGCGTTGAGTCAGAATCAATGCACAAGGCCAAGTTCGAAGGTGAGGTTGAGTTCGAAAATATCCGCGTTGTAGAATACGATGACGGAGAAGAGATTCATGATGTCGTGCTTAGTCGTGCCGGTGAAATCAAGATTAAGGATGAGGAAGGGAAAGAACTTATATCCTATAACATTCCTTACGGTTCTGAACTCTTGGTTGAAGAAGGCGATGAGGTTCCCAAAGGAGTACCACTTTGTACTTGGGATCCCTACAACGCCAATATCTATGCTGAGATCGACGGAACTGTTGAGTATAAAGATATCCTCGAAGATATTACCTTTTCGGAAGAAACAGATGCTCAAACAGGTCACCGTGAAAAGGTTGTTATCGACTCCAAAGATCGTTCGCTGATACCGACATTATTGGTTAAAGGTGAAGACGATAGAGTTCGGGAGAAAACACTCCCCGTTGATACACACATTGTTGTGGAGGACGAACAAGAGGTTGCTGCCGGACAGGTGCTCGCTAAAATTCCACGATCTACCGGTCAATCCAAAGATATTACAGCGGGTCTGCCGCGTGTTACGGAACTCTTTGAGGCCCGTTCGCCAAGCGATCCTGCTGCTGTATCAGAAATTGACGGTATTGTCAAGATGGGTGGACGTAAGCGAGGTAAGCAGGAAGTTATCGTTGAAAGTAAAGACGGCAAGACCGAAAAAACCTATCTCATTTCCCTGTCCAAGCACATTCTTGTGCAGGAGAATGATTATGTTGAAGCGGGTCAGCAGTTGTCTGACGGTACTATTCCGGCCGAAGAAATTCTGAATATTCTCGGACCTTATGCAGTACAGTCGTACCTTGTGAATGAAATTCAGGAGGTTTATCGACTACAGGGTGTGAAGATCAATGACAAGCATATTGAGACCATTGTTCGCACCATGATGCAGAAGGTTGAGGTAACAGATCCCGGCGATACAATGTATCTCGAGGGAGATAAAGTTGACCGATTTGAGCTGAACAACAAGAACGATGAGCTTATCGGAAAATATGTTGTTACTGATACCGGCGGAAGTGATCTTAAGCAGGGAACATTGCTTACACGTCGCGAAGTTCGAGAAACAAATAATGAACTAATTAAAGAAGGAGTGGATGAAATTGAAACACGTGAAGCCGAACCGGCTATTTCTAAGCCAATACTACTTGGTATTACGCGTGCTGCTCTCTCTACAGAAAGCTGGTTGTCTGCTGCTTCATTCCAGGAGACTACTAAAGTACTGACACAAGCATCTATTGAGGCCAAAAAGGATCACCTTCAGGGTCTCAAAGAAAATGTAATTGTTGGACACAAAGTACCTGCTGGTACTGGTCTCCGTAAATATGATGATCTGATTGTTGGCAAGAAAGAAGAGCTTGACGAGGATGAGCAAGAAGTTGCAAAAGTCTTCGATGAGCTTGCCGGATCTGAAGGCAATGGAGAAAAAGCGGAACCAACGGCAGAAGCTGATGTAGAGGATGATGAATCCTAATTAATTACTCCATACTAATAATTGGATAAAAAAAAGTGCCCGTCAGTGATGATGGGCACTTTTTTTATTTTAATAAGTTCTGTAAAGGTATAGCTTGACAAATAAGCTATTTATAGCTGGTTAGAAAATCAGGATCGAATAATTATTAGGTAGACTTTTCAGCTTGCTGCTGAGTTGGATTATTTTTTTCGCTACCCTCTGAATCTTCAATGGTGTCCAGTAGATCTTCTGCTTCGCGGATAAGATCCTCGGCCCGGTGACGTGCATCTTCAACAACGAGGTCACCCTGTCGCTTAGCTTCTGATATAGCTTCCTTTTCTTCCGAAAGACGATCAATAAGATGGGTAAGTTCATCCAGATAAGAACTTAGCCTGTAAGAAAGAATATCACGGGTATTACTACCTTTGTCAGGAGCATATAAAAGGGCAACGACCGAACCTACCAGGGCACCGGATAATAAACCAAGGGTAAAATCTTTTGACTTACTCATAATATATAACCTCTTAAACTGTAGCTTCTTTATTCAAGTATATTACTATTAGTAACGATTATGGTGTTTCTTTAATATGCAATTTACTGAACTTATTTAAAAGTGATTGCAAGAATTAATATTTACTTTTTATGTTGGCGTATTGCTTCTCGTCTTTCCTTTTTATTCCCCATAATAAAAGCAGGAATTACATAGAGCGTTAGGATAGAACCGAAAAGAAGTCCGCCAATGACAGCTCGTGCAAGGGGCGCCCAGATCTCTGCTCCGGTACCGATTCCCAATGAAAGCGGTATCATTGAACAAATAGTCGTGATAGCAGTTAAAAGAATGGGCCTGAGACGTCTTTTACAGGCTTCAATGGCATTATTGAGTAAAGAATCAGAATGTGCATTATGTTTGGTATAGAGATGCATATAGTCGACTAATACGATGCCATTATTAACAATAATTCCGACAAGCATGAACATGCCAATAAAGGCAGTAGCACTCAGTGGGGTTCCTATTACCCAAAGCCCAAATAAGGCTCCAAAGAATGCCAAGGGTATGCTGAACCATATTACAAAAGGGTCGACGAAATTTTCAAACAGTGATGCCATAATCATATAAGTCAGCAATACGGCGAAGAGCAGAGCCCATAAAATTTCGTTACTTCCTTCATCGGATTCTTGAAGAGATCCGGTAAATTCATAGCGATATCCTTCAGGTAAAACCACCTGGTCCTGTATAATACCGATAATTTCCTCACGAAATTCATTGGGATTTCCATCTACCTCAATATTTACATCCAGTACGGTTTCGCGATTACGGCGAGAAATTTGATCAACGCCTTCAACGCTTTCAAGAGTACCCAGGGCGGCCACAGGCAATCGCTGATCTTCTATTTGTAATAACTGAAGATCAAGGAGTTGAGCTCGGCTGGTAAGGTCGTTTTTGGAGGCCCGGACTTCTATGGGAATTTCACGGCCTTGCTGACGTAAAAAGCCTACCCGCGTTCCCTGCACCTGCGTTTTAAGCGAATTCGCAACGTCATTGAGAGAGCTCCCCATTCTACTGATCCGTTGTCGATTAACATGGTAATGTAATTCGGGGGTAGGATCAGAACGCCCGTTATCTACAGATATCACATTGGGATTTGAAAGTAGTGTGCGTTCGATTTTGTCTGAAATTGCTTTCAGTACATCTATTTCCGGTCCAACAAGGCTGAGGGTTATGCCTCCGCCAAAGCCGCCAAATCCACCTCCGCCACCGCTTATATTGACGTCCACTCCCGGGGATTGTAATTCCTGACGCAATTGCGCAGAAAAGCGGTTGGTAGTAATGTCGCGTTTTTCTTCATCGACGAGGGTGATCGTCATTTGTCCTACACTTGTTCGGGTGGTGAAGCCTCTCTGGCCAATCTGAGTGACCACGGTTTCAACGACGTCTTTTTGCTGGAGTTGGTCACTAAAGCCCCGCAAGACCTCAGCTGTTTTTACAAGTTTTGTTCCCGAGGGTAACTCTATATTGACGGATACACTTCCCGAATCGGATTGCGGAAAGAACTCAAATTTTAAATTATTATATAGCAGGTATGTGCATCCCAAGATAGCGAGTGCAGTAATGACAGCAGTCCATTTTCGGAACATGACCCACCGCAGAGAACGGGCATACCATTGTTCCAGTTTACCCATACTTGCAGAAGTACCTGCTTGCGAGTTGAATTGGTTGCTGTTTAAGAATAAAAGGGCAAGAACGGGAACTAATATAATTGAAGATATGAAGGATATCCCGATGGCAATACTAATGGTAATGGCAAATTCTACAAATAGTTGAGCCTGAATACCGGACAAGCCAATAATGGGAACAAAAACTCCGAGTGTAGTTAGGGTTGCCCCCAGGAGCGCACCAACCACTTCATTGGTGCCTTCGAGAACTGCCTGCATTTTACTTGAATGCTCTTCCAGCTTCCGGGCAATACTTTCAGAGACGACAATGGCATTATCCACTAATAGGCCTATGGCCAGTGCCAAGGCAGTAATAGTCAAAATATTCAGTGAAAGTCCAGCGGCGTACATCGCCCCAAAACTCGCTGTTATGGATACTGGTATGGTAGCTGCAACAACCAGTGAGATTCGCCATCCCCCCATAAAAAGCAGCAGAACGACAATAACAACAAGTAGGGCGGCAAGTGCTGATTGTGTGAGGTTCGATATCGAATTTTCAATATTTTCTCCGTCATCGGTCAAAACCTGTAGGCTAACACCAGGCGGAAGATTGTTATTGATGTTTGACAGCTGATCTTTGACAGCGTTGACGACATCCAGGGTATTGGCATCGGATTTCTTTTGAACTTCCAGAGAGACACTGTTTTTCCCGTTTATTTCTACAAGCGTTGTAATTTCAGCGAAACTGTCTTCAACCTCGGCTATATCCTTAATGCGAACGGGTACTCCTTCTTCAGTAACCGTTACAATCGTTTGCCTTATTTGTTCTACATCGGAATACATAGAGGTAGCACGAAGACTGAAACTATTTTGGCCATTTCGTATATCTCCTATAGGGACCTGAACATTATTTGATCGCAGAGCCGACTCGATATCAGAAGGGATAAGGCGATGTTGTGCCAGTGACATGGGGGATACATTGATAAATACTTTACGTTCAAGCCCCCCGCGAGTATCTGCCGAGGCTACTCCCTCCAACCGTTCAATACGCGGTTCTATGAATTCTACTCCCAGGCGCCGCAGCTCATCCAGACCAGTGTGATCAGAGTCCAAGCTCAGCCGCATAATGGGAAAGTTATCAGGATCGAACTGAAATATCACAGGTTCTGCGGCTTCTTCGGGCAGTTCATTGCGAATACGCGATAATTCTTCTCGTACTTTTAGTTCTGTATGACGAATATCCACACCTGTTTTCAAACGCAGGATAATAAAAGCACTTCCCTTGCTTATGTTCGATTCAAGTGTTTCTATACCCTCAATTGCCGAAACTGCACCTTCAATAGGTTCAACAACAAGGGTTTGCATATCTTTAGGAGCTACATTGCTGTAGTTGGTCGAGATCGCAAGTATAGGGATGTTTAAAGAGGGGGTGAGTGTCACTTTTAAATTAGAAAGTGAAAATACACCGAATCCGATAATAACCAGCGTAACCATTATTACACTGATCGGTCGTTTTAAAATGCTGCCGGCTAATGTGAATTTCTTCATAGCGTACTTATTGTTTCAATTCCGATTGCAGCAAAGGATCTTCTTTATGGACTGAATCGAATCCAAAATGCTCTACCATGATATTAATCAGCTGATAGAGGCAGGGAACAACAAAAAGCATCAAGAAGGTAGACATAGCCAGTCCGCCGATAACCGTTCGGGCCATGGGGCTCCACGTCTCGGAACCTGAGCCCAGCTCTAAGGCAAGGGGGACCATTGACAGGATCGTTGTAAAAGCGGTCATGAGTATCGGTCGGAGGCGTCGTCCGGCCCCTTCGATAATAGCGTTATCACGCTCCATTTTACGTGCCTGTAGGATTTTAATATAGTCGATCATAACAATGCCATTATTAACAACAATACCTGACAGAAGTATCAGCCCCACCATCGACGTAACGCTGATAGAAGTACTCGTTATCCAGAGCATTAGTAAAACACCAGTTAGGGCCAGTGGAATGGTGAGAATAATGATAAACGGCTCTACCAGGCTTTCAAATTGTGAGGCCATGACCATATAGGTAAGAATACCGGCAATGATAAATGCAATCATTAAATAATTAAATGATGCTTGTTGGTCTTCGGCCGTGCCTGAAATTTCATATCGATATCCGTCCGGCCAGTTAATGGTATCCAGTTGCTGGCGTACCCGAGAGCTGGCTTCTTTGAGGTCCATGTCAGCCAGATCAGCGGTTACCTCCGTAATACGTTCTTGATTAATTCTTTGGATATTGGTTGGACCGCTATAGCGTTCTATGCGGGCCAGGTTTGAGAGTGGTACCCATTCTCCACCGGGTGTTTCTACCTGTAAATTTCTGAGATCATCAATACTCGTTTTGTCCGACTCTTCAAGTTGAACCATAACTTCAAATTCTATTCCCTGATCTACATAAGTAGTTGCTAAATTGCCCTTAACAGCATTTCCGAGGGCTGAAGCGACCTGAGAAGTGTTCATATCCAGCCGAGAAATGCGTTCCCTATCCATTGTAATTTGTAGCTCTGGACGTCCCTCTTCAGCAGCACTATATACATTAGCAATGCCATCGATATCCTGTAATCTGTTTTTAGCAACATTTGCCAGTTCTTCTCTTTGTTCAGATTCATACCCGTATATTTGTACGATAAGTCCGCTTTCTCCTTCTGGACTTAGGGGATCTTCTTGGACTTCTTTAATCTCTGTACCAGGGACCTGTGTAAGTTGTTCGAGCAGGGAAGCTACAATAACTTTCTCGGACCTGGAGCGCTCACTTTGCGGAACTAATTCAACACGAACTCTACCATTGTATCCACCGGGATTTTCTGCCCCCTCAATGCCTTCCTTATCTCCGAAATCGGATACCACAAGGCGTGCCTCCGGTATTTCTCTGTCGATGATTTTCTCAATCCGAGAAACTGAACGCCCCAGTTCAACTAAACTTACTCCCGGTTCCCGTTGAACGTCTAAGATAAATGTATCATCATCTACCTTCGGGAAAAATTCTCCGCCGAGTAAACCAAATATTGGTAATGTCAGAAGAAATAGCAGTACTGCTGATATTACAACGGTACCGCTGTGATTTAAAAGAGTTGTTAACTGCCGTTGGTATGAGGATTCTATACGGTTAAGCCCTCTGTTGATCAATGGCCCCACTTTTTTACTGAAAAACGATCCGAGTTTCTTGCCGATGTATTTGAATCCCCAGATAATCGGATAAATGAGTGCGCCTACTAAAAGTAAGGGTGAAGCTAATATTCGTTTGAAGGTGCTACCCCGGCTCCAGTCAAGTAGTTGTTTAAGGTAGGAATCTTTAACCTTATTGGATGCCTTAGTACCTAATAGTTGAGAACTCATCATCGGGATCAGACTAAGAGCAACAATAGAGGATACCGAAAGCGCAAAAGAGATAGTGAGGGCCAAATCACGGAACAGGAATCCGGCGATACCCGGGACAAACAGGATGGGGAGAAAGACCACAAGCGTAGTCAGGGTAGATATAACGACAGGTACTGCTACCTCCTGCGCGCCCCATACCGAGGCCTTTTTACGATCGTGCCCCTCTTCTTTAAAGCGAAAAATATTTTCCAGGACAACTACAGCATCGTCCACAACCATTCCCACAGCCAGCGTAAGGCCCGAGAGTGAAATGATATTCAGGCTCAGATCTGCCCAATCCATAATACTGAATGTAGAAATTATGGAAACGGGTATGGAAATTGCGATGATGAGAGCTGAACGTCCACTTCGAAGGAAGGCCAGCAATATAAGCACTACCAATATGACGGCCTGCAGCCCCGTCCAGAGCAAGTTATCGATCGAAGTTTTAATAAAGCTTGCCTTATTAGTGAGCACTTTAACAGAAACGTCGTCGGGGAGGATACGATTTAAATTGTTAATATTATCGACTACAGCATTGGCGGTCGTTACTACATTGGCATCGCTTTGGCGATAAATATTCAGGATGACTCCCTCTTCACCATTAACGTGTACGTTGCCAATGGGTTGTGCAATACCGTCTTCTACTGTGGCTACATCTCTTAGCATCAGTGGTTCACCTTCACGAACGGCAATAATAGTATTGCGAATTTGATCTACGTTTTTGAATTCACCGATCGTACGTAGGGAATAGATGGTACGCCCCTCAATAAGCTCACCAGCGGGGACCTGTATGTTTTCTTGCTGCAGCTTATTTGCAATGGTTGAAATGCTGAGGTTATAGGCCCGCATCTGCTTATTGCTGATATCAATATTTATTTGCCGTTCATAACCACCGGATGTTTCACTGGATGCTACACCAGAAATACGTTCTAAGTGTTGCTCGAGGTCTTGTTCGGCAATAGTTCGGAGTTCCCGGGAACTCCTTAAATCAGAAGTCAGCGTTAGGACTACAATAGGTTCCTGGTTGGGATCGTACGAAAAGACGATAGGTTGTTCTGCATCATTTGGAATTGTTCGGCGTACGAAATCAAGTTCTTTCCGCACATCCGATTCCGCATTATAAAGATTGGTTCCCCAATTAAAATCCAGTTTAACAATCGAAGTTCCCTGGTTAGACATTGACCGTACTTCCCTAACCCCACTGATGCTTCCTACCGCTTCCTCTATGGGGCGTGTAACGAGTGTTTCCATATCTCCTGGAGCTACTCCCTCGTATGTGGTGTAAACGGTTATGGTTGGAAATGATACATCAGGATAGAGGTTAAGCCTGAGATTGGAGAGCCCGAAGAGTCCGAAACCAATGACGATCAAGCTCACCATGAAAAAGGTAACCGGACGCTCAACCGCTTTTTTTGCAAGTGCTTTCATAAAAAATGTGGGGTCCTTTTTGGTGAGCTTTTATTCGTCAGATTCAAGATCTGCTGATTGTGCTGTGCTATCTGGAGCTGAGTTTTCAATCGGGATTCGTGAGGGTTCATTGAAATTCTGCTGATTAGCAATCCGAACTTTCGTGCTGTCTCCCAATGATCGTTGACCCGTTATGACTACTTCATCTCCTGCCTCAATACCCTCTAAAATTTCTACTTGGTCTCCTTGTTCAATACCAAGCTCTAATTCACGCTGAAGTGCCAGAGAATCTCCTTCTACCAGGAAAACAGAATAGGAGCGCTGTAGCTGTATTGAATTTGATTCCGGTTCTATGAATGTTTGCACGTTTTCTACCAGCGTTGAGCGTGGAACTACTACGGCATTCTCATGGGTTTCAACATTAATTGTAGATTCCACTAAAACCCCTTGGGCAATGAGAGAGCTTTTTTCGGTAAGACTGATAACTACCTCTCCCAATCCGGTTGTCGGGTCCAGACGAGGACTTATTCGACTGACGCGTCCACGCCCACTGATATCAGACTCGTTGGAGAGTCGAAAATTAACTTGTTGTCCTACCTTCACCTTCCGCCATTCTTCTGCAGGTAAATAGATACGCGTCTGATAGCCCGTCAGGTTGGCAATTTCAAATGCTGTCTGGCCTGTTGCGGCGACATCACCTACGGATACTTCCTTGCTAAGAACAACACCATAGACGGGGGAAGTAATTTCTGTATTATTTAAATTTTCACGGCTTTGCGTCAGGTTAGCCCGTGAAGATTCGTACTGGGCTTTGCTATTTTGAAAGGTTGCGTGTGCCTCATCAAATTCTGAGGAACTGATGAGTTCCTGTTCATAAAGTTTTTTCTGTCGGTTAAACTGCAGGCTGTCCCTCACATAAGCAGACCGGCTCTGTTCTAATTGAGATTTTGCTTGCTCAAATTGATCGCGAAAAGGGGTATCATATATTTTGGCTAAGACATCGCCCTGCCGCACCGTATCTCCCAGATCAGCATAAATATGGGTTATTCTGTTAGAAACCTGTGGGGTAATATTTACAATTTCCTCAGCTTTGATATTTCCGAACGATTTAATTTGATCAGAAATACTCTTTGTTTCAGCGGTAACTGTTTCCACACTGGTACGCTGCTGTTGTTTTCCCGGATTGTTAAAATTAGCCGGTGGGCTATTACTATCACTGCATGCTTGTAAAACAACCAGGGAGATAACGGCAAAACAATAGGATAACTTCTTCACTTGTATGATTTTTTTGAGCATTGTTAATGTCTGTAAGACATGGCCTTACGTAAGCGACTGGAAAATGATACAGGATAATAGGGATAATTCTTAAACTATTATTTTTTAACTTTTTTAATAAGTCTGGGATTGTAGTTGCATTTTATTCGAAGTGTAAGTCTTGGGATAATTAATCAAGAGATAATTAAGAAAGAGAACCAATTTTTTTATCTTAACCTTAGCAAAAACAACCAACAAAGAACAAATTTCTTATGAAGTTTTTTATTGACACCGCTGATCTTGATGAAATCAAGGAAGCAAATGATTTAGGGGTATTAGACGGCGTAACAACAAATCCAAGTCTATGTGCGAAAATTGGAGTTGCAGATTTTGAAGGACACATAGCCAAGATTTGTAATCTTGTGGACGGAGATGTTTCAGCCGAGGTCGTTTCTACAGAATATGATGAGATTGTTTCTGAAGCGCGACATTTAGCAGAGATTGCTGATAATGTTGTAGTGAAAGTACCGCTTATTAAAGAGGGGATTAAAGCAATTAAAACGTTGTCTGATGAAGGTATTCGAACCAACTGTACACTCTGCTTCTCAGCAACACAGGCTCTGTTAGCAGCTAAAGCGGGTGCTACCTATATTTCTCCATTTATCGGACGATTAGATGATATTTCGGACGATGGTATGCAGCTTATCGAAGATGTAGTAACGGTGTACGATAATTATGGTTATGAGACAGAAGTTCTCGCAGCCAGCATTCGTCACCCAATGCATGTTCTTGAATCTGCCCGACTGGGAGCCGATGTTGCAACAATGCCTCTTAATGTGATTGATCAGCTATTACACCATCCATTAACAGATCGTGGACTCGAGCGTTTTCTTGATGACTGGAATGCTCTGCAAGAAGAATTGAACAACAAGTAATCAGATAGCTTTTTCAAGGATTAATGCTCGGTATATTTCATGCCGGGCATTTTTTATTCTTAGTGAGAAGAGAAAGTGAAATTTAAAGCGTTAGGTAACATTGGAAATTAGTGAGCAATTATAATGGATTTGTTTAATGAAGAATCCGATTCTGAAAATGATGAGGGAAAAACGAACTTTGTAAATCCCCACGAACCTCTTGCTACGCGTATGCGGCCTCGTTCTCTCGACGAGTTTGTAGGACAAAATCATATCGTCGGTGAAGGTAAAATGCTGCGCCGGATGATCGAATCGGGAGTTATTGGCTCGCTAATTTTTTATGGTCCGCCCAGTTCCGGAAAAACCACTTTGGCTCACGTAATTTCACGCGAAATTAACGCTCAATATGTGGAACTTAATGCAGTACTTGATGGCATTAAGGATCTTCGGAAAGTGGTAGCAAAAGCCGAAAAAGTACAGCAGATGAATGGACGAAAGACCATCCTGTTTGTGGATGAGATCCACCGTTGGAACAAAGCTCAGCAAGATGCGTTGCTTCCCCACCTGGAATCGGGAGTGATAACCCTTATTGGGGCAACAACGGAAAACCCGTTTTATTCCTTAGTCAGTCCATTGTTATCCCGCTGCCAATTATTTGAATTGTATGATTTGACTACTGATCATGTGCTAATCATGATTGATAGATCGTTAAAGGATGAAGAGCGTGGCTTGGGTAAAAAGGATGTGAAAGTAACGGATGAGGCCAAGCAGCATCTCGCAGAATTTGCTGGTGGCGATATCCGTAATGCGATTAATGCCTTGGAAGTAGCGGTGCTATCCAGTGATCCCGATGATGAGGGAGTTATCCATATCGATCTGGAAATAGCAAAGGAATGTATTCAGCGTCGAGGTGTTCGATACGATGGTGGAGGTGATGAGCATTATCACTATGCATCAGCTTTTATAAAGTCGTTGCGCGGTTCGGATGTGGATGCCGCCCTGTATTGGATGGTGGCGATGTTGGAAGGGGGAGAAGATCCCAACTTTATTTTTCGCAGAATGCTTATTCAATCTTCAGAGGATGTGGGAATGGCTGATCCGCATGCCCTGTCGTTGGTTAATTCGGCCCACGAAGCGTTTACGAAATGCGGGATGCCAGAGGGACTTTATTTTTTGGCTCATGCCTGTATTTATGTTGCCCTTGCTCCCAAGAGCAACAGTGCCGGAGCCGTCTTTTCCGTCCGAAGGGAAATCCAGAATAGTGGTATTGGGGAGGTGCCTCCTCATTTACGGGATAAAACGGCTAATTCTAAACAGTCGCGGTACCTTGGTGTTGAGAATGCTTCAGATGATTATCACTATCCGCATTCGTATGATCATCACTGGGTTCCCCAAAACTATGTGCCGGATAATGTTAAGAATAAACAGTGGTATGAGCCCGGAAATATTGGTCGTGAGGGCAAGCTTTGGGATCGTCTTGAGAAGATCAAGGAAGCCTACGAAAAAGCATCCAAAAAGAAACGATAGCATAGGCGATTGAGTTGAATATGCTTGAATAGGTAGGGACTGAGTGATCCCATCTTTCATCTAAAAAATAATACCTTTGGATATAGTTTGTAGTTAATGAAATATTATGATTGATCTTAAAATTATTAGCGGTACTGATCGACCTAATTCCAATGCTCTACGTGTTTCAAAGTATGTACAGCAGTTATATCAAAAGGAAAGTATTGATGCTGAAATTATAGATTTGCAGGAGTTCCCGTTGGAAAAAGTCAGTGGAGGGAGGTATGGAGAAGAACTACCCGAAGTTGAGAGTTTTGTTGGTGAGGCGGTTACTGCGGATGCATTAGTGGTGGTATGTCCCGAGTATAACGGGGGGTATCCGGGAATTTTGAAACTATTCATTGACTATTTACCGTTTCCGAATAGTCTGGATAAAAAACCGATTGCATTAATCGGAGAGGCCAATGGTGCATTTGGAGCCATGCGTGCAGTGGAGCAGCTGCAACAGGTGTTTGGTTATCGAAATGCTCACATCTTTCCCGAACGAGTTTTTATATCCCGCGTTAATGAAAATTTTGATGTTAAAGAAGGGATTAAAGATGATTTTCAACAGCAGCTGCTAAATACTCAAATCGATGGCTTTCCAAAATTTATCAGAAATTTGCAGGCAGATGGGACTCTCATAACTGACGGATAATTTCCCCGTCTTATTAGTTGTTCCAAAGACCGTTAGAACTATTAGTCCATTTTAAGCATGTAGCCAACACCGTGTAGGGTAACCAAGTATGTGGGATCATCGGGGTGTTGCTCAATCTTTGATCTGAGCTTTGATATATGAACATCAACAGTACGTGTATTTGTGCTGAATTCATATCGCCATACATTTTCCAGCAGATCATCGCGCGAAACCGGTTCATTAGAGTGGGCTACGAGATAGCGTATAAGTTCTACTTCTCTGGTAGTGAGCTCAAGATCACCTTTTTCAGGATGTTCGGCAATCGCATTCTTTAGGTTAATATGGATCGGATCGAGATCAACTTCTTTAATGGGTTTCATTTTGGAATAAGTCTCAGTCCGACGCAAACGTGCTTTTATACGAGCAAGGAGTTCTTTAACGCCGAAGGGTTTGGTGATATAATCGTCTGCGCCAATATTGAGACCGGTAACCTTGTCAATTTCCTGATCTCTGGCTGTAAGAATAATAATTGGGAAGGTGTAATTCTGATCCCGCACCGTACGACAAACATCAAAACCACTCATGCCCGGTAGCATGAGATCTAAAATCATTAAGTCGGGCTGCTGTTTTTTGACGGTTTTAATAGCTTTATCGCCGTTTTCGGCAATATAAACGTCATATCCCTCGCTTTCTAAGGTGTCTTGCAATGTAAATACCAAGCTGGGTTCATCCTCGACGATAACAATTTTTTTGGGATCAGCTGACATGTTCCTCAAGCTCTTTATTTCTTGACTTTGATTCAGGTTGCATTGATACCGAATTGGGTGAACCTTTTTGTTCGGACTCACTTAAGATAGGAAATGTTATGATAAAAGTAGATCCCTCACCTGGTTTACTTTCAACATCAATAGATCCTGAATTGAGTTCAACTAAATTTTTAACAATCGATAGGCCTAACCCATGTCCCTTGGTTTTGGCTGTTAATGAATCTTCAACTCTGAAAAACTTAGTAAAAATATCAGATAGACTTTTCTTGTCAATGCCAATTCCGTGGTCTTCAATGCAAAGTTTTACCTGATTGTTTTGGGCAGTAACTTTGATACCAAGATACTTTTCATCAGCACTGTACTTGATAGCATTATCAATTAAATTACTGAGAATGGTTTCTAAGCTATTTCGATCTATATTGACTTTGGGAAGGTTGTCATTAATGGTGAGATCAAGATGAAAACCCTTTTCCCGGAAAAATTTCTGATGTCTTTCGAGATAAGACTGTACGACATCTCCAACATCAGTAGGTTGAGGTTCTATAAGTGATTCCTCCGCATTAGATTTTGCTACATCAAGAAGTTTGTCGATCATCTTTCGCAGACGTACCGCCTCGCTGAAAATATGATTACCGTAGCTTTTAAGTCTCTGCTGATCTTGTACTCGTCCGTCGGCAAGGTTTTCACCGGCCGCTTGCATTACTGATAAAGGTGTTTTGAGCTCGTGGGTGACATTAGCCAGAAATTCTGACTGTCGTTCGGCAAGAGCTCGTTCTTTTTGGGCAGATATAAACATGAACACCAGGGCACCCAAAAGCAGTAGCATTGCCGCACCCAAGACAATAAGATTTTGAATTAGTGATGCGTTACTGGCTGCGAGAGTAGATTCATCCGTAAAAGCAACTTCGACAGTCCAATAGTCAAAAAAATCGGGAAAATTTTCTACAAACTGTATTTGCTCACTTTCGTATTTTGCATTGGGACTACTGCTGGCAATAATTTTGTTGTTTGTCCAATCTCGCAACCAGACATTCAGACCGGGATGCTCATCGGGTCCAAACTTCTGTTCCAGTATTTTTGGGAGATAAGAATTACGGAGAAAGTCTTGATTAAAAGGCATTGTAAGATAGCCTAAGACTTCCCGATCAGACGGATCTATAAGGACAATTGTAATACTGCGGTGGGAATCAAAAATTACCTTATTATTGTATTGGTAATCCGCCAACAGACTTTTTATTTGTGTTCGAGCAATACCCATCCCATCACAAACCACTTCTGGGTAATTAGAGGTTAGCTCAAATTTCTGGTTGGAAGTGTATTTGTGGATAGGAGTGTGTTGTTGGCAAGCATCAGAGCCAGAGGGGATAAAAAAGATATCTTTGTAAATAGAATCTTTAGCTGCTTTTTTTAGTAGATTGTTTACTTCGGATGTGAATTGCCCCGTCTTCCTATAGTTATCTTGCAGCCGATCAATATCAACAGATCCAAGTCCCATGAATTTCTCAAAAAATCGATATCGGATTTTATCTGTAAACTCGGCGATCTGGAGCTTTTTATTCTCTCTGGATGATTCCAGCGTATTTTCATGTAGCGCATATAGCGAATACACATTCATTCCAGTGAGCCCTAAAATGGCAACTACACCGGCAGCAAGTAAGATCCATCGAAGTGATCCGTATCGCTTCATCTTTTAGAAAGTTATTGACTTTAAGAAAAGCAAGGTAATAAATTTGTGGTGGGATTTAATGTTATTAACGCACCATTTTACGTGATTTAATACAAGAAATCTTAATAACTGTAAAATAACAAAAAGGGGCACAAAAAGTGCCCCTTTAATATGCTCAATAATTTACTTGATGCTATTTCTTCCAGCTATTGTTTTGCCGATTAGTATCAGGATAGTTCTTGTCGGGATCGATTAATACATTGGTAACTTCTCCATCAACGGTGATTACTGCTTGTGTTGCCCCTTCTAACCATTTTTTGACGGGAATGGTACGGCTAAGGGTAGATCCGTCACTTTTGGTAATTTCAACATTGGCCGGCATTGGGGCTTGGCCATGATCTTCAATTATGATGCGGGTGGTACCATCTTGTGTGCTAACATTGCCAACAGCCTGGTCAAGCGTCCAGGTTTCGTAGTACCAAGCTCTCCAAAACCAGTCCAGATCTTGTCCTGCGACATCTTCAAAAGTATTAAACATATCCCAGGGATAAGGGTGTTTGTACTTCCACCGCTCGATAAATTCGTGCAAAGCCTTGTTGAATGTCTCTTCGCCTAAAAGGCTGCGCAGACTTACAAGCATTGTTGCTGGTTTGGGATAAGAAGCGATGCCATAAGCAAACCCATTATAGTGATGATTAGACCATCGCATTATTGGTCCTTCGGCATCCGTATTCGTGATTTGCAGGTAGCTGTTTATATCTTGCAGATCAAAATCCAGTCCTTCCGGATAGGATGCTTTTTTGGCCTGGTTTTCATTATAGGTAGTGGTACCCTCATCCATCCAGGCATAATGACGCTCGTTTGTGCTTACAATCATCGGCACCCACATATGTGCCAATTCATGTGCTATTACTCCGTAAAGGGCTTGCGAGGATTGATTATTATAATCACCAATAATGGTAATCATTGGAAACTCCATGCCCCCGCCGATGATGCCTCCCCCTTCTACCGAGGTCATGTGAGGCCAGGGATATTCGAGGTCAGTCTGTTCTGACAAGAAGGTGATAGCATGCTGCGTAAACTTAGCGCCATCTGTCCATTTTGGAGCAGAACTGCGATAAATAGCATTGATATCTGTATACTCTTCTTCGCCGTCGTTATCAAGATCACCAACACTTGCGCGGGTGGCATCCCATTTGGATTCTTTGGTTACGCTAAAAGCAAAATCTCGTACTTTTTGGGCTTCGAAGCTCCAGGTAAGGGTACCATTCTCAGGTGATTTTGTTGCCGATCCGAAATCATCTTCAGTAACAACAGATACTACTGTATCGCTTTTATGAGCTTTATCAAGCCGTTGAAAAATGTCTTTGGTAAGAACTTCTTGTCCATTTGTAAGCTGACCGGTAGAGCCCACCACCCATTGTTCGGGGACGGTAATGTCAACGTTATAACCTGCAAAGTCGTGGTAGAATTCGGAAGTTCCGGTAAACTGGTCAGTCATCCATCCGAAAACATCATCATAAACGCGCATCTGCGGGTACCAGTATGCAATATAGAAAAGATTGTCTTCATTATATCCCATGCGTCCACTTGCCCCTCGCTGGGGGATTTTGAAATCCCAAGCGACCTGTATTTTAGCAGAGTCACCGGGTGTAACAGCATTTTGGGGTCGAATAAAAAGATGTGTTCCATTAACACCATATCCCGTTGGATCTCTGCGTGTTTGCAGCTGGCTGACCTCATCACCATTAAGGCCAACCTTATGTAGGTTTATACCTCCGGTAACTTCCTGGGGGCTGCTTCGTTGTGCTCCTTCGGCATGCAGATTTTGCGCCAGTTCCATATGAAGAGCATCTAACGTATCGGGAGAATTGTTGTAATAGGTAATGGTTGCACTTCCCTTTACAAGCGTATCGGCGGGGATTAGCTCAACATCAATATCATAATTGGCCGTTTGTGTCCAATAATTGTTGCCTGGTTCGCCAGACATGGTCCGGGTACCATTATCGATAGCATTAAAAAATGCATTGGGGATTTCTTCGGTGATTGGGTTGGGGACCAATCGATCTAATTCCGAAGGTTTTTGAACGGCTTTTTCTTCGGATGTTTGTTGAGGATCTTCAGTAGTTTGTTGTGGTCCGGTGCATCCAAAAAATAGAAATGCAGCAAAAACCACTGGCAATATCACATTCTTTGATGATGGCAATGGTGTAAACATAGGTTGGGTGGTTCAGGAAATTATAATTCCGGATCTTAGGAGTTGGAAGAAAAGTGTTTTTGAATAGACTTTTTTAAATCCTCGAACTCTATGGGTTTGGTGAGGTAATCCAAAGGATCTGTTTCTTTGGCTCGTTCAACATGATAGGGATCAGAATTACCGGTGATATAAATGACCGGTACTTCAGAAAACTCGCGGATTTTAAGCATAGCGTCGATACCGTCTATCTCTCCTTCCAGAGAAATATCCATGACCACTAAATCCGGGTCAATTTTTTTTGCTGTTTCAATAGCTGTTTTACCGTAAACAAGCTCACCTTCCGTTTCGAATCCGAGCCTCTCCAAATAACTCTCGTACAGTAAATTGAGAATGAGATCGTCTTCTACAATGATGACCTTCTTCTTTTCTTTACTCATATAATATTAGTAATCGTTTTTAGATAATGTATTTAAAATAGTAAAATCGTGGTATAAGACAATCTATTTATTTGACGAGGAATTTATCACAAGAGTTTTTGTAAGTTTAGAATAGTAAATAAATGTAATCCCTTATAACCTTTGAAAAGTATAAACATGCAGATCAATATAGTCATATTCAAGGAGTAAAATGAAGCATTTATGTAATGATTATTTATGACGTCTTTATCTAAAATCACATAGGCAATAGTACTACATTCCCAAAAATTTTTATTCGGATAAACGTTTTGGATAGTAGTATTGTTTGAAAGTCGTCTTTCGGAAATATAGTAAGCATAAATGCTTCAAACTTCCTATAGATTTGGGTGCTATAATAAACAACCCACAAATAATTTTTTATAAAGTGGCAGAGAAATCGCAGGATGAGCAGAGATCTCTTTATGAATGTTAACTATTTGCTGTGGGGATCTATTTTCCTATTGGTACTGGGGTGTGCACCTCAAAAAGAGACGTTGGAACCTCCTGTTCAGGAATCGGCTTCTTTTTCACAAAGTGGTGAAGCGGAAGTCTCTTCCCGTTGGTGGACCTCTTTTGAGAATGACCAACTAAATACCCTCGTTGATACGGCGTTAAGTTCCAATTTTGATATTCAAACGGCATGGCAGCGCCTGCAGGCATCAGAGGCCGTAATTGATCGTGAAACGGGCGGTCTTTTCCCTACGTTGGATGCAAATGCAGAAGCTCAAACGACGCGCAACCAGCAATCACCCTTTGGAAGCTCCGATGATTTTAGCGCGGGATTAAGTTCTTCGTATGAAATTGATTTATGGGGGCGAATTGGTTCACAGGTAGATGCTGAAGAATATCGTGCGCAGGCTACATTGGCTGACTACCAAACAGCAGCACTTACCGTTTCGGCAGAAGTGGTACGAACCTGGACTCGGCTGGCTGAGGCAAAAAAGCAGTTGGCACTTGTTGAAAGCCAGATCGAAACAAATAAAAAAGTGTTGGAGCTGCTGAAGAATCGATTTGGGACCGGGCAGATCAGAGGTGTTGATATTCTTCGTCAGCAGCAATTGTTGGAGTCCACGCGTGAACAGAAATCAAATGCCGAAGCAAATTTGGATGTATTACAGCATGAGCTTTCGGTGTTACTTGGACGATCGCCTCAGGATACAATTGATATTGTACCGGAACAACTGCCTGAGCTACCACCATTGCCAAGCACGGGCGTCCCGATAGATCTTGTTCAGCGTCGTCCCGATGTTAAAAGCGCTTTTAATCTGGTTAAGGCTGCCGACCGTGATCTGGCTTCGGCAATCAGCAACCAGTACCCACGCCTGACGTTGTCAGCCTCACTGACTTCTTCAAGTAATACGGTCGAGGATCTTTTTGAGAATTGGGCTGCCTCGTTTGCCGGGAATCTGTTGGCACCTATTTTTCGTGGCGGTGAGCTAAGCGCCGAGGTTGACCGGTTAGAAGCCGTTAAAAAACAGCGACTCTATGAATATGGACAAACCATACTTACGGCTTTTCAAGAAGTGGAGGATGCGTTGATCCGTGAGCAAAAACAGCGCGAAAGTATTGAACGATTGGAAGAACAGGTAACATTGGCTGAACAGGCCTATGATCAGCTGCGACTGGAATATCTCAATGGAACATCGAATTATCTGGATGTACTTACGGCACTTGATGAGGTTCAGCAATTGCAAAGAGATTTATTAACAGCAGAGCTGACACTCGTTGAATACCGTATTGGACTATACCGGGCATTGGCCGGTTCTTTTGAAACTGAACGTGAAAATGAGAATTGACGATTTTATTTAAGCAGTTTACTTAATCATATAAAGGGGCTTGGACACTAAACCATTTTAAAAATGAGTTGGAAACAGACACTTTTTATTAGTATCGGTATTTTAGCAACAGCCGGTGTGGTGACAGTACTAATCTTTTCGACTGAACCAACGGCAGAGCAGGCGGGAGCCACCCGGGCAACCCCTATGCTTGTGGATGTGATAGAGGTGGAAAGGGATAACTATCGGCCGACAATTCAGGCTATGGGAACGGTTCGCCCGTCACAGGAAGTAAACTTGAGTCCCAGAGTGAGTGGGGAAGTGGAAGCCCTGTCGGACGCATTTACCCCCGGCGGTTATATTGAAAAAGGAGAACAGTTGCTGCAAATTGATTCTTCTGACTATAGAAATACACTGGAACAGCGAAAAAGTGAATTACGCCAGGCCCGGGCTGATCTCAATATTGAAATGGGTCGACAGGATGTGGCCCGGCAGGATTACCAGTTATTTGCTGATACCTTGTCAGAAGAAAATAAATCGCTGGTTTTACGTGAACCGCAGCTGGAATCTGCCCGATCGAGCGTAGAATCTGCCCAGGCAGCTGTTGATCAGGCCCAACTGGATCTTGAACGAACGACAATTAAAGCCCCATTTGATGCCCATATTTTAACTCGTAATGTAAATGTAGGATCGCAAGTGTCTACGAGCGAAACTTTGGCTCGTTTAGTGGGGCTCGATACCTATTGGATTGAAGCAACCGTGCCTGTTTCCAAGCTTCGGTGGATTACCATTCCAGAGGGAAATGAACAGCGTGGTTCCGAAGTGAGAGTTAGAAACAGAACCGCCTGGCCTCCTGAAACCTACCGACAGGGGTATTTGTATCGATTGATTGGTACGCTTGAAGATCAGACGCGGATGGCCCGAGTGTTGGTTTCGGTACCAGATCCGCAGGCATATAAAACAGACGAGCCCGATGTGCCGCGATTAATGCTGGGATCATTTGTAGAAGTGCATATTAAGGCCGATGCGCTTGAGGATGTAATTCGGTTGAATCGCGATTATGTAAGAGATGATGACACGGTTTGGGTTATGAATGATGGTGAATTGAATATCAGTGATGTACAAATAGTGTTTCAGGATGCCCAGTATGCTTATATCAAAAGTGGCTTGTCGGAAGGAGATCAGATTGTCACTACCAATCTTTCTACAGTGAGTGAGGGTGCTCCGCTTCGACTTGAAGGCACGGGAAATGCAGAATCAGATACGTCAGCTGCATCTCAATAACAAACTTGACTCCCAACTTAAGGATTAATGAGTAACTCCGGATCAAATACAAACGAGTCAGACAGCAATACAGGGAGTGGATTTATATCCTATATGGCGCAAAATCCCATTGCGGCCAACCTGTTAATGATTATTCTGATTGGCGGTGGTATATGGACGGGATATAATATGCAGAAGGAGGTATTTCCCGAGTATCAGCTGGATATTGTAGAGGTCAGTGTGGTTTATCCGGGGGCTTCACCGGCCGAGGTAGAGCAGGGGATATTACGTCCCGTGGAAGAGGCCATTCGAGGCGTGCAGGGTATTAAAGAAGTTACATCAACGGCATATGAGGGGTCGGGCAGCATATCCATAGAGTTGGTGACCGGTGCCGAGCGGATGAAAACTTTTCAGGATATCGATCAGGCTGTTAATCGTATCCGTACTTTTCCGGATGATATCGAAGAACCGGAAGTGCAGCTGCAATCCAATCAGCGAGAGGTAATGACTGTTGGCCTATATGGGGATTCCGATATATGGACACTTCGTAAGTTAGCCGAAAATATGCGCGACCGCCTGTTGAGTAAAGAAAATATTACCCAGGTCGAAATTGGTAACGTCCCCGATTATATAACACATGTGGAGATCCCCCGGAATACACTGCGCGAGTATAATATAACGCTGGACGAAGTGGCAAATGTTATCCGTCAATCCAGTGAAGATATTCCCGCAGGTGTTATCGAGACCAATGCCGGTGAGATACTTTTGCGGATGCAAGAGCGAAAGCAGTGGGCCGATGAATTTGGTAATATTGAGATTGTAACATCGGATGTGGGGAGTAATATTACGCTGGCGGATATTGCAAAAATTACCGATGGATTTGAGGAGACCGGATTCCATGGACAGTTTAATCAACAGCCTACAGTAGATCTTCAGATTTATCGCATTGGTAATCAATCACCGCTCGAAATAGCAGAAACAGTTAAAAATGAACTGGAGATTGCAGAGTCAGCGTTTCCGACCGGCGTAAAGTATCGTATCGACAGTAATAGTGCGGACGATTTTAGCGAACGTCTTTCACTGCTGGTCGAAAATGGAGCCCTGGCCATTCTTATTGTGCTGGTTATCCTGGCCTTGTTCTTGGAGTACAGGCTTGCTTTTTGGGTGATGATGGGAATGACGATTTCTTTTGTAGGCGGGTTGCTGTTTTTACCGCTGCTGGGATTAAGTATCAACATGATTTCTATGTTCGGATTCCTGGTGGTGCTTGGTATTGTAGTTGACGATGCCATTGTGGTGGGGGAGAATATCTACGAGTACCGTCAGCAGGGTATGAACTTTCTGGAAGCGGCCATCAAGGGGGCCAAGGAAATGAGCAAGCCGGTGACTTTCGCCATTTTGACGAATGTGATTGCCTTTTTCCCGTTACTCTTTATCCCGGGAACTACCGGAAAATATTGGTGGCCACTGCCGGCAGTGGTTATTGTAGTATTATTGGTATCGCTTGTAGAGGCGCTATTTATCTTGCCGGCTCACCTTGCTCACAGCTCCAAAAAAGAAAGCCGGTTCAAAATTGGGCGACGGTTACATCGTTTTCAGCAGAAATTTGCTAAGCGGTTTAATCATTTTGTTGAAACTTATTATAGGTCGTTTTTAGATTACTGTCTTCGATACCGGTATATCACCTTAAGTGCAGCTGTTGCCTTATTGGTAATGGTAGGAGGATTCGGGTACAGTGATCATATGGGGATGATTATGATGCCCGAAGTAGCGGCCGACGAAATTGAGTCCGGAGTGTCGCTGCCGGTAGGAACGACAGCTATACAGGCGGGTAAGGTTGCCGAAGAAATTACGAAGTCAACACAACGTATGTTTGATGAGCACAACCTGGATCGTGTGGCGGAAGGTATCAAAACGAACGTACGGGGTCAGAGTTTTATTGATGTGGAGATTGTGATGAAGCCACCAACCGAGCGAGATATGACGGCCCAGAAAGTCATTGAGCTTTGGCGGGACAGTATCGGCGATATCGAGGGAGTGGATCAGATTACTTTTGAGGCTGAACGAGGTCCGGCCGGATATCTGCCTGATATAAGCGTAGACTTGAGCCATTCCGATATTGATGTTCTTGAAAAAGCCAGCCAGGCATTCCTGGAGCGTGTAGAGCGTTTTGAAGCTACGCGGGATGTCAATGATAATTACAACAGGGGAAAGGCTCAGCTTGATTTTAAATTGCTTCCCGAAGGAAGACGACTTGGCTTGACCTCAGAAGATGTTGGACAACAGCTGCGAAATGCTTTTTACGGATCGCTCGCAATGCGTCAGCTGAGGGGCGTGAATGAGATTGAAGTACGCGTAAAATTACCCCGGGAACAGCGTCAGGATGTATATAATTTGGAGGATTTTGTAGTACAAACTCCCACCGGAGTAGAGGTTCCGCTCTTGGATGTGGCAGAGTTCGAAAAGGGAGAAGCTTTTACCAGTATCAATCGTCGTAACGGTCGGCGCGTGGTAACAGTAAGTATGGACGCTGAACCGGCTAATGCCGTCTCACGGGTGCTGGAGTCGATACAAACCGAAACGTTGCCTCAGCTCCGAGAAGATTTCCCGGGCATAACATGGTCCTTTGAAGGGAGCCAGGCCGAAATGCGGGAATCAACGCAAGCCCTGTGGGGTACCTTTGGGCTGGCGATGATTGTCATTTATGCTCTGTTGGCTGTGGCATTTCGAAGTTACTTGCAACCAATTATTGTGATGGGAGCGATCCCTTTTGGTATTGTGGGAGCGGTTATCGGACACATTTTACTGGGTTATGATTTGTCGTTGGTAAGCATGATGGGAGTAATAGCGTTGTCGGGAGTAGTACTTAATGATTCTCTTATTATGATTGATCTGGCGAATAGAAAACGAAAAGACCCCGATATATCGATATATGATGCTATACACGAGGCGGGGCTTCGGCGTTTTCGTCCTATCATCTTGACAACACTAACCACATTCGGTGGATTAACCCCGATCATTTTAGAGACCTCTCGTCAGGCGGCACATTTAGTACCTATGGCTATATCACTTGGATTCGGTATTGTATTTGCGACTTCCATAATCTTGGTTATTGTACCCTGTCTATATTTAATTCTCGAAGATATAGTTGCTAAACTTTATTCCTCTCCCCAAAAAGAAATTGCAGAATAGACGCTGGTATTGTACAAATGAGAAAATGATATGCGTATTCTATATTTAATAGGGTATCGCAATTACAAAAAACTTAAAAAACCATTGTAGAAGTAATTTGTAATCCCTTATATTTGGTTTCTCGAAAAATTGGTTATCCTTTGTAGGGAATCAATCAATTGATATGTTTGCCCGAGTGGCGGAATTGGTAGACGCGTTGGACTTAAAATCCAATTGGTATCTAAATACCAGTGCCGGTTCGAGTCCGGCCTCGGGTACTTTTGTTACCTATAAGTCATTGTTTTTCAATGACTTATAATTTCGTGGTGAAAATTTGGTAAAACAAAGTCCCATAAAAGTACCTTAAGTGGCAATAATTTCTGATGATTTGTCAGTTAATTGTACTAAGGGCCCGTAGCTCAGTTGGTCAGAGCAGTCGACTCATAATCGATTGGTCGCAGGTTCAAGTCCTGCCGGGCCCACTTTTATTTTCCCTCCTTTTAAGACCTCTAAAACATCCTTTATTTTATTTAAGCGGCACTTTTAGGCCCTTCCTGTCCCTTTCTTGTAAAAATTTCTGCGTGAAATCATTTCACTTTTTGCAACGATTTATGTAAATAGTTGGTACAAAAGTTGGTACATTGGTACAGTCAGTTACTAAGATTAATTACTTATTTGGAGCAATTGACAAGAAGCAATGCACATGAATGAGTTGGTACATCGTGTACCAATTCTGTACCAACTCGTAATTTTCACACACAATATTGATTATATGGCTAGTCTGAAAAAGAGAAAAGGGACGTATTACATTCGTTTTTTCAAAAAAATCAACGGGAAGAGAAAACAAAAGGCCCTGAGCTTGGGTACAACGATCAAGCGAGAAGCACAGAAACTTCTGATCGAGTATGAGGATAAATTTCAGCGGGGTGAAATCGATCCCTTTAACGGCTGGACCCCTCGTAAGGAAGCCAAGAAAAAACGATCAAAGCTTCGTGGCAAATACATCCCCTTGCACAAGGCGGCCGATCAATTTATTGAGGAGCGCAGCCAAGCTAATCAGAAGACGAAAGATAACTACCGTCGTCACCTAAATATGCTGGAAGACCAGCTTGGACGCACCATGCCGGTAACAGAAATTCTGGAGAAAGACATTCGGGAGTTTTGTTTTCGGGATGATATCGCACCGGCAACCCAGGCAAGTTATCTTCGACACCTGAAAGTGTTCTTTAAATGGATGCACGAAAGGGAGATCCTCAAAGAGGATATTACCGCTGATATTAAGCCACCAAAAGTCCCACAAAAAATTGCTCAAAAGATTATTTCAAGAGAGCAGCTCGATAGAGTTTTCGATGCATTTGACAAATTCTACAAAGAACAGAAAGAGAAAGGCTATGTAACTAAACCTCATCAGATGCGACTGTGGTTTAAACCAATGATTAATACCATGTATTATTGTGGGATGCGAGCCAGTGAGGGGGTAAACCTTCAATGGAACGAGGTAGATTTAGAGGGTAATTCCGATGACCCGGATGACCACGGACATATATTGATTATCAATACCGATGATAATACCACGAAATCAAAGCTGGAACGCGTAATTCCGATTAGAGAGCCTTTGAAACCCTGGTTGGTAGAATGGCATGAGAAACAAGGAGAACCCAAGGATGGTTACGTTTTTCCCAGTTCTACGGGATTGAATCGCTTTCATGGCATGACAGCCGGATCATTGTCAAGATCTTTTAAAAAATTTGTCCGATTGGCCAAAGATGTTCCCAACTCCATTACCCTTCACGGACTGCGGCATTCTTGTGTTACCGACTTGTTACGTAAAGGAGTACCCATTCATATGGTCCAAAAAATAATGGGACACTCTTCTATTGATGTCACCCAAATTTACGAGCACCTGGATCAGAAAGATATTAAAAATGCAATTAAGGGAATTGACTAATTAAATAACCTGCCCTATGTCACAACGAGAAGTAAATACTCTTATACAAATACTATGTAGCTCATTTTATATAAGCCGATATGTTGATCAAGAACTGCCTATAAAAGAGTTGGCTATTGATCTCTATAAATTGATTGGCACTTATGGAAAGGAAGCAGAGGAGACCTTACAGGAATTTGATGGCTACACTTTTGAGGATGTCGAAGCAGCCATATTCAAGAGCCGAAGAAATAAGCTGAAAAAGAAATTAGATAGTTTAGTTGAGAAACTAGAATTTGAAAGTCCTGAACCAATTAGGAGTCAGAACGGTTCTGGCAAGAATAGCTCTATCTATAAAAAAGTGGATAGACTTAATGCAGATACTCATCGAATCATCCAAAAATGGTACAGTGAGTTTAAGGCTTTAGGCGGCAGCACATGTTACAAATTTGAGCAAGAGGAATTTGATAAAATAAAAAAGAAGCTAAAACACATTGCCCGATATCAGATCAAGTTAAAAGCTATGGACCAAGTAGCTGAGGAAGCTTCTTTAGAAGGCAAATATAAATTTTATAAAGAATTTGAAAGTGTACCAGATGCCTGCAGTTACTACGAAAAGAAATTGGGTGATAAGGTATCACGTGATCTGCTGAAAGCACAAATTAAAGATAAGGCTAGAATAATAGAAGACGGCCAAGAAGTAAGCTGGAAGAAAATCAATGGAAGGATCAACTCTTGGGTGGATTACGAAAATGATAAGCCCAATAAAAAGAAAGTGATTCCTACCGACTAATAATTATTTCTATAGCATTTCTGTAGAATATTAAATCCTTTCTATTGATAAAAAGAAGAATCTATAGCAATAGTGGAATATTCTATACAATGGGTAAAGGCTTAATATGCGTAAATCTTTGCTGCTCAACTACTTAGGGGATAAATTAGGGATGAAAATAAATCACTAATTAATCCCTTTACCCATGAGTGACGAAACGTTAAACAGAATCGAGAAAAAGTTAGATCTTCTCCTCAACTCAAACAAGCATCGCATTAATGAGAAGAAATATATAACAGCCCGGGAAGTTGAGGATCTTACCGGGCTTAATTATCGAACCATTCTAAACCGATCTAACTTGGACGAAGAGCATCCCCGCTTTATTCCGTCTATTCAGTTCGGAGGAAGCCGCCGAAAATATTTCGAGAGAAAGGTAATCGAACGCATTTTCCATCTGAGTTAATACGACTATGGCAGGATTACCAAAAGAAATACCATATACCAAGGTTCCAAACTTTATCATAGAAGATCTTATGGCAGAGCTACGGGGAGGTGAACTAAAAGTAGCAATTGCTATATGCCGAAAAACCTTTGGCTTCCATAAGAAGACAGATGGTATAGCTCTTTCACAGATAATGGATCTAACCGGTCTAGCAAAAAAGACAGTTATTGATTCATTGAGAAGACTTGTAAAGAAAAAAGTTATACATAAAAACATTTCTTCTACTCCCTATCAGTATAGCATTAATGTGTCAAACCACATTGACGCCAAACCACAAAAACAGAAAATCATGAAGGTAGGCCCCACAAACTTAGAACCGGGCGGGGGTTTAAAAATTACACCCCAAAAGGTTCAAAAATTACACCGTTCAGAGGTTCAAAAATTAAACCCACAAAAGAAACCTATTAAAGAAATAAAAAGAAATACTACTAATAGTAGCGGTTTGTCTGATAATATTGTTGAAATAATCGAGACCTGGAATACTGTATTTGAAAGGAAGATGAACATTGACAACAACAGAGATATAGAAAAAGTCAAATCTGCCTTAAATGACTTTTCAGCTGATCAAATTTGTAGAGCCATTTTCAATAGATCAGAGGCTGAGTATTACAAAACGATCCCATGGCACAGAGATAACCCTGAAATGTTTTTTAGTATACCCCAATACATAAGAAATGATTTACAACGCAAACCTGAAGGCATCTTTACATTTGAAGAGATGACAAATAAGGTTGGAGAAACACCCGGCATGACAACAGATTATTTTGAGATGGTACCTAAAATGAAAGACGATAGGGACCGACCATTATGGAAGCTAAAAGCTTCTGACATGTAGAATTTATTATTACAAACCTACAACAATGACAACTGCTTAACTTTTAAATCCTCGTGTTTATGAAAAATGCTATACAAATAACTTTGAATGATGAACTGCTAGACGTACTTACTCAGGCAATTAAAGAAGCCGTTAAAGAAGAGCTACCCAAGTATCAGAATAGTTTTCAGAAGGACTGGCTTTCGACTGAAGAAGTCATGGAAATGCTAAACGTTTCCAGACGAACGATTCAAAATTACCGGGATGAAGGGAAAATCTCCTACTTCCAGGAAGGACGAAAAATTTTGTATCCCCGAGAAGGGATTGAAGAGTTTTTGCGTAAAAATATGATCAAAGCATATCGATGATTTGGGTGAAAATCTGAAAACACCCATTTGTTTAACCTTTTCGATATAACAACCTCAATTTTCTTTTTTATGCCTAACAAGTCTGAACATTGCTGCCTTTCCTGCGGCATAGATATCTCAGATAAACGCATTGATGCGAAGTACTGTAGTGACCGTTGCCGGATGAGATACCGTAGGACCCAGAAAAACAGTAAATTGTTAACCGAACTGATTGATCTTTTCACTCAGTTGCCGAACCATTCCATACAAAAAACAGATAATGGCTTCTACCTTCAATCGTATAACGCATTAAACGGAAAAACAGAAAATTGGCGGGATTCCGAGCTAAAAAGTATGTCAAATCCACGATTGAAAGACCTTGTTAGCAAGAAAAGGGTACTGTTAACCGGGGATGCCGTAGGAAAATTCGTCAAACAATTCTTCCAAAAAAGGTAATTTGTTTAACAAAAACTCTGTTATACAAAACCTGAATGTTTAACGCTTTTTGTTAAACATTCAGATAAAAACGCCTGTTTCTTTGTGCAAAGCATCAAAAAACAGGAAAATGATAGTTTTAAAGATCATACTTTTAATAAAACTTTATCAAAAATCTGATAATTCGGCCGTTTGTTAAACATTTCATCTATATGTCAGACCAATAAAGAGGTGAAAACCATAAAAACATATAGATGGTTTTATGTTAATGTGGTACAACATTTAAAGCAGAGGACTAAAAGAACAGACTTTTATATAACCGGGGATCCAAATGTTTAACGTTTTCTAAAAAGGCCGTTGCACTACTTCAATATGTACATAATATTTAACCTACCGGATATGTGTTAATGTGTTTTGAGGCAATACTCGTTCACACAAGCAAATGTTTAATGCTTCGGATTGTGCTTTTTATGAAGCTGCGTTAATGCGTCTATGCGTTTTTACGTTACTGCGTTATTCATCCTCACCAAACAATATATCAAACGTTTCTAGCGAATGGGGCTTGGGTGGATCCGTGAGTTCAGCATCAGATTCATAAATGGTTTGGGAAAACCGATATTTCATCGGATAGTAATAATATTCCTCTCTTTCAAAGTCATACTCGATGAAATCAATGGTGATCGTTTTCTCTCCGTTTGTTATAGTTTGGCCTTGTTTAAATTTAGGATCAGGTAGGTTGGTTAAGCTCATTTGATGAATCTTTAGTTATGAAATTGGGATACCACTGAATAGTAAATCTAATTAATTTTTATGTATAACAATTGGAATATATTTATTTGTCTTAATAACACTTTGGATTAATTCTTATTACGTTGTCATATCAGAAGTTAGAAATAGACTGCATTTTTTGGGTATGCAAATTTTTCATAGAAATTCTAAGAAATGAAAAGATTTTACGAGCCGGATTCGAGATGGGAAATGCACCAAATAAATAACAATGAGGATTATGCTAAAAAACTAGTAATTACTGGCTATTTCCATGACCAAGTACCAGAGGATGTAATAAAAGCATATGAAACTGTCGAGTATTTGATGGCTCATGCATACTATTACTGGCCAATGTTTGACGAAGCATTTAACAAAATGCTTTTTACAATTGAAATGGGGATAAAGCTAAAGGCTAAGCAGTTAAATATTCCTATATACAGAAGAAAGGAGAATGGGGAAAGGTGGTATAGAAGATTATCTCTTATTATAGATGATATTTGTGATGAAGATTATCTGAGGGACTTAAAGAAAAAATTGGAAAGGTCAGCAGGTCTTCGTGATATGAAGGCACATCCTAAACAAAATTCATTTTCAGGGCCTAGTGGAGGTACACATAGAAATATTAAGTACTGTATAAATATTTTAAATCGGTTGTTTCGGGGGAGGGAATGGCATAAACAACAACAGAAAAAGATTGTTAAAGCCAAGGAATCTATTACTAATCTTAAAAATGAACTGTTGGTTGTCGAAAGTGGTGAGAGAGGGGAAGTAATTAGGTCAATTCTCGATTTTGATATAATTGATGAGGCATTATTTGTAGTCTGTCTTCCAGTTCTGGATGTTAGAAAGTTAGAGGCTAAAAGCAACCAATTTCCTCATCTTAAGAGTTTTTCTATTCTAGATTATCAGTTTTTGAATGATAAAGTAATTGGCAGAACCTTAGACGGAAATGATATAAAAATATCACTTACAAATGATAAAGAGGTACGCAATGCTTATAGCAGGTTTAAAAAATATTTAAAAGAGATACCTGAAGAAGAAATGAAGATTAATTTAAATATTAATGCTATTGAGACTCCATGGTTTTTGTCTAATGCAGAGTATCAATACTTAAATGAAAGCGACTTTTTCAGTAAGTATTCATAGTCCTTTTTTTTCTAAAATTGTTTAGTCCATAAGTTGATATTTTCAATGTTCTATCCAGCTTTAAAGTTGCTGATATCATTTTTAATTGCGTGGTTTTATTGATATCGTTGGCTGAAGTGTAAGAGTAAATAAGTCGTAATATAGTCGCTGTTCATGAGCAAAAACGCGAAATCAATAAAGAGTAATATTAATATTCTGGGAGGTTATAAGGATTTTGATGCTATCCCTATGATGATCGGCAATAGTGAGCTACAGCTTGATGAGCGTACACAAGCTTCTAAGAAAAGATACATCAAAGCTATTGAAGAGACCTTTCTTAATTATGAGTCACCAGAGTCGGGGCTTCTGTTTAAGCAAGCTATGGCATCTGAGAACCTATCTATAAATGCCAAGCTTCGAATAATGACATTGCAGTTCTATGCAGTTGATAGGTTATTCCAAATTTTGTTTGATGATTGCTTTTTAAATATTCTCAGCAGTGGAAGGGTTACCATTACTAAACATGATGTAATTGCTTTTTTGGATGAAAAAATAAACAATTTTGAAATCGCTGTTGATTGGAGTCGCGAAACGATTGATACCGTCAGTAGAAAATTCCTGACCATTTTAAAGAAGCTAGACTACTTAGAAGGGAAAAGGAAGAAAAGGTTTAAAGGCGTTTATAATGGAGCAGATTTTTTAGTTTTTTATCACTATTGGTTGGAAGCTTTTGATGATACCTCCGATGTTTTTGCATCAAAGTTTTTCTCATTGTTGATGGTCTCTGAGGAAAAGTACCTCTTCCTTATGAAGCAGGACGAAATAAGAAATAATCTTGATTGGCATTATTCGGGTGATAGATTCACAGTTGAGCCAAAACTTTTAATCAAGGAGTATGTAAATGAACTTTGAAACTGATCATCAGGAAAAATTCCAGAATCTTGCGGTGGCCCTGGCGGAGGAAAATCGGGATAACATTCGTATTGAAGCGAATGGCGGTAATAGCATTCTGTTTGTTTATCCACCAAAAGATGAGCTAAAATATATTGAAAAGGCTAAGGAGAAATATCCCAATGCCGAATTTATAGATGTTAGAGAGGCTCTTGTAGAATTTATTGATAGTATCGGCTGGGAAGATTTCAAAGACTACTACAAAGGTTATCAAACAGAGCCGGAAAACATATTTCGAGATTCAGATGACGAGGAGAAATTGGAATCCTTGATCATCGGAAAAATTAAGAAGGCAATTAACGAAGAAAAACTACCTTTTTTAATTCACACCGGGGCGCTGTTTGGGACTGAAATTGAAAACATCCACATAGTGGAAAACCCGGAGGTTATGAAATTTGGGATTCCATTAGTAGTGTTTTATCCCGCAGATATTCAACCGGATGGACAAATAAAATATTTAGGATTTAAACCAGCATCTAAGTATCGCTGCAAATTGGTTAAATAATTTATATGAGTATTCAAGACATTTTAAAACTCGATTTTTCAGAGGACATCAAGAATGTGATTGATCTTGAGGATCGATCAGAATTAGAGATTCAAAAAGAAATTGAATCTTACATTGTCACTGATAACATCGCAGATCATTTTCAGAAGTTCATAAGCCTATACACCTCTAACATTAAAGAGACTGGAGTTTGGATCTCGGGATTCTATGGCTCTGGTAAGTCGTATTTTGGAAAAATGTTGGGTTATTTGCTTGAGAATCCAACGATTAATGGGACTCCTGCCAGAGACCGATTCAAGCCAAGACTTTCAGGAGTAAAGGGTGAAGAACTTCTAAAGAATGAGATAGGAAAACTGGAAGCTTACGACACACTATTGGTGATGCTTGATGTGGCCAAACAGAGCGGACAGCATGGATTGCATTACATGTTGTTCAGAAACTTTTTAAGAAGTCTTGGTTTCCTCGATAACTTATACGGTATTTTTGAGTTTGAGCTGTTTCTAGATGACGAATTGGATGAGTTTAAAGAGCGTATAAAAGAAAATGAGGGTAAAGAATGGAGCGAAATAAAGAAAAGCTCCATGAAAGTGCCTGCTGCGGTTGGCCGTGCACTTATTGGTTGGAAGTTCACGGAGGAAGAGTACAATAAAACAAGGGAGTTTCTGGAAGATGAGATCGAGTCTTTTTCACCCTCCAAACTAAAGGAAAAGCTAGAACGTTATCTGGAAAAATATCCTGATACGAAGATTGTATTTATTTTTGATGAGGCCAGTGAAGCGATCGCTCAGGATAAAATTAAGCTGGATGATCTTGAAGGGGTAAGTGAAGCTCTTTCCGGTATTGCACAAAAAGTATGGACGATTGCCATCGCCCAAGAAAAACTGGATGATGTTATCAACAATTCCAATGTATCCAAGCAGAACCTTGTCAAGGTAACCGATCGCTTTAAGACAAAAATTCCGCTTGAAAGTACAGAGGTGGATAAAATCATTCGGAGCCGGTTACTTGAAAAGCAAGAAGAGGCCTTGCCGGAATTGGAAAATTATTATACCAAGAATATTGGCTTGGTATCAGAGAACACCAATCTGGAATCAACATTTCCCACCAAGACGGAGGATGTTGAGGAGTTTAAAACCTACTATCCGTTCCACCGGTACCAGTTTGACCTGCTTCAAAATTTCTTGTTTCAATCGAAGACACTTACAAGTACACAGGTTGCAGCACGTGGTATGATTATCACCACTTTCGATGTACTTAGGAAACAGCTAAAGGATACCGATTTATTCAATTTTGCGACCTCGTATCACTTAACGACTGAAGCGCAGCCTAATCCTGATGCAGCATTAGTGAATAAGTATGATAATGCATCTAAGATACTCCATAACGAAGGATCAGAGATAGATGGGAAGAAACTTCTTAAAGCGATCCATTTTATCAATGAGTCTGAACGGGTGAAGGCCACGGCCAGTAACATCACCAAGATGTACCTGTCTGATATCAGTCAATATCATGATGTGAAGCCAGATATAGATGAGGCTTTAGATCTTTTGTATGATCAAAAAATACTGATTGAAAATAATCACGTATATAAGATTACCTCAGATCTTGAAACGAAGCTGTTGGAAGAACTAAATGAATTTCCTGTTGAGCTGCATCGCAAGAAAAGGGAGGTTATTCAGCTCTTGAAAAAGAATACACATCTGAAGTCTGTTCAAACCGTTCAGGATAATAGTGATACCTATTCTTTTCGTATTGTTTCAGATCAGGATGATGATATTTTTGGCTCCTCCACTTCTGATATGAGCATTGAGGTGCACAATATCTATAATATTAATGAGGATAAGCTTGAGGAATTTGTAGAGAAGCAAAAATTAAAGTCTCAAGATGATAAGAGAACCATCTACCTGGTACCGGATATCAGCTTGTTTGATGAGATAGACCGACTGATTCAGGAAGTTCAGCAGCATGAATATATTGCTGACAAGTATAAGACGGATAACGATGACAGAGTACGGCAAATAGCGCGAGAGTTTGAACTGATTAAAGACCAAAAACAGAAGGAACTCAACAGGCAATTAGAAAAAGCCTACTTAAACGGTCATCTTATCTATCTTTTTTCAGATAGTATTTTGGATAAAGACCAGTTTACAGCCACTGTTGCAAAAACGCAGAAGAAGCTGATCGGAAATATATTTACCAAGCGACTGGATCATCAGCTTTCTGATGAAACTGCAGCTAAAGTTCTGAAAGAGAATCACAAAGATCGGCTACACCGTTTCTTTTCAGGGGATGACTTCAAGTTTTTTGATAAGAAAGGAAACTTTATTGGTGAAAGCCTGAAGGTTGTTGAAGAAATCACCCGCCTAATTGACACCAAATTTACGGATGGAGACCACATTGAGAAGGAGCTGAAAAAAGCCCCAACCGGTTATTCCTTTGGTACGGTAAGTACCACATTGGCGGTGTTGATGAAAGCAGGTAAACTGGTGGTTAAATATGGTGGAAATGAGTTCTTTGATCCTACCGATAAAGAAGTTTTGAAGGTATTTAGCAATTCTCGTGAGTTTAAAAAAGCTTCCTTCAAAGCGATCTCAGAAACGCTGGATACTGCCACCAAACAGCAGATTGTTGAAACGTTAATGGACGTTAAATACAACGAGCACATCAAAAACCCAGACGATCCACGAGTAGATTATAATCTAAATGATTTTCAGGTTGTGCAAGCAACGGTTCAGACGGCTCAAAGCTTTGCGCAACAGATTCAGGGTATGGAGCAGTCAACTGCTGACTTCCAGCAACGCTTCTCCAAGATTGCCGACATGAAAAGTGAATTGGGTAGCTTTACCGGACAGGTGACCGAACACAACTATATTGACAAAGCCAAGCATTTCATTGAGCAGTCTGATCGAATTCGGGAGATTCGAAAATCCATTCAGAAGACCCAGCGGTTTATTAAAAACAATCTGAATAAGGCCAATGAAATGAACCGCTTTGTGGACGACCTGAAGATTGAGCTCAATAAGGCTGAAGTAGATATCGGCTTATTCGAAGAGGATATTCAGGCATTCAAAGAAATTTATAACAATAATCTGGCCGAGCAATATGGGGAGCTTCAGCAGAAGGCGATTGCTATAAAAGACCAATACTATGAACTGATGAAAGAGGCCAATTCGAAGATGAATGTAGCCTATCAAGAGGTTCTGAAAAAAGCTGATGAAGTGCTGGATGAACTTAATGAGTATGCTGAATACAATGAGTCGAAAATAGCGAAGACCAAAAGGATTAAGAAAAAGGCCTCTAATAAAATTATCGATTCCATAAATCTGGAATTCAGTATTTCAGATACCAATTCACACTATTCTCTTTCTGAAATTCAAAAGGAGACGAGACTTGCTCCCGGTGATATTTCGGATCTGGATATGCTGTTGGCACAAATGGCTACTGAGCCAGAGCCTGAACCAGAACCCGGAGGAGGTGACCCTGATCCAAAACCCAAACCGGCAAAGAAAATTACCCTATCCGTACCTGCAAATGAGGTGACGGCGAATGATTATCGACAGCTGTTACTGGATCAAATGAAGAATTTGCGCGGGCTGCCTGATGACGCTAAAGTTGAAATTATCATTGAAGAGACTACTAAAGCATGAAATTAGCGGAACACGTACAGCACATTAAGGGTGTTACCTATCAATCCTTTGACAATTTGTTCGCCCGATTGGGAATTCGCGCTAAAGAGTTGGCTGGGCAAGACCTGATTCCTAATCAGCAGCTTTCAAAGAGAGCTAAAATCCTGGAACTGATTGATAACCACAAAGAAGAAAAGGATGATTATGCTGGTGCCCGTGAGAGAGCTCTGGAAGAGCTGACCTTTACGCTGTTTAACCGCATTGCGGCGGTAAAGGTTATGGAAGCGAAAACCCTCTTCCCGGAAATCATTACTAAACGGCCGGAAAATGGAGATCGCTCGTTCCAGCATAAGGCATGGTTGGAGCAGAACCCGGACATGCGTTCAGAGGAGCTGGAGGGCTTGCGCGAATTCATCAAGCATGCTTTTAATAACCTTGGTGAAGAGTTGGCTTTATACCACAAAAGCTATCCCTATGCTCTGCTTCCCGATACCATTGATTTAAATGATATTATTGAAGCCTTTAATGCCGTTGAGAAAGACAAGGACATAGAAGACCGTATTTGGGCCAGTGATGATGTTTTGGGCTGGCTGTATGAAAGCTACAATAACGATAAGAAGGAGGCTTTTAAAGAGGACGGAGGCAAGACCGAATACGATAAAGTCTCACTCCAATCCCAGGTGTACACCCCCCGGTGGGTGGTGGAGTTTTTGGTAAATAATTCCCTGGGTAAGCTCTATTTGGAAATGTACCCCACCTCCGACATTAAAAACCGGAAGAAGATTGCCAATGCACCAAAGGAACAGCTTAGAGAACCGAAGCCACTGCATGAAGTTACCTTGGTAGATCCCGCTCTCGGTTCCGGTAACTTTTTGCTGTATGCCTTTGATCTGTTTTATGAGCTCTACATGGACCAGATTGATTTCTTTGGAGCGGATTATGAGGAAGAGGACATTCCCAAGCTCATTATTGAGAATAATCTCTTTGGCATTGACCTAGACGACCGTGCCGTGCAGCTGGCCCAGTTAGGTCTGTACATTAAAGCTAAAGGTAAGAACCGGAATACGCCGATACCCAGCTTTCATGTGGTCTCTTCGGATTTTTATCTACCGGATTTTGAAACGGTACGCCCATTATTTGAAGATGGCGGTGGGCTGGAAAGCGGCGTAACCGATCTGCTGAAAGAGATTTGGGACGACCTGCAAAACGCCCACAAGTTCGGATCTCTGCTTAAGATTGAAGACCGGGTAAACCGCCGTTTGGAGAAATTCAAGGAAGAGCCGATGGACCTGTTTGTGCAGGAAGAGATGGCTAAATACGGTGAATTCGAAGAGAAATTCTTTCCCCGCATTCGTAAAGCCGTGAAACAGCATGCTAACGGGAGTACTACTGCTTTTGTAAAGGAGAAAACTTTAGATGCTCTTACTTACCTGGAAGTCATTACTCAAAAATATGACGTAGCTGTAGCTAATCCACCTTATACTGATAGCAGTGACTTTGGACCAGATTTGAAAAAGTTCATTGAAGATAATTATAAGGAACCGCAAAAATTTCACACAAATCTCTATGCAGCTTTTATAAAGAGATGTAGCGAGTTAGCAAAAACAAACGGAAAAATTGCTCAAATACATCCGCTTACATTCATGTACATCTCAAGTTTTGAGGATGTAAGGAAATATATACTTGAGCAATTATATATTGATTTAATGGTAGAATTTGGATTGGGAGGCGTTTTCTTAACTACCAAGGTAGATGTAGATGTTGTTGGGTACGTACTTGATAAAGAACCTAAAGGTACTTATTCATTTTTTATGAACTTAAAATCATACAAAGGAGTAAGCAGGAAAAAAGAAATATTTCTAGATGCCTATGATGATCTTGGTAACGGAGTTAAAAATTCGCATAACTATAAACTTAGGCAAGAAAAACTTAAGGAGATTGAAGGGTACCCCTTTATTTATTGGATAAGTGATGGGTTTCGGCAAAAGTTTAGAGAGAAGACACTACAACATTTTTATAAAGTAGCGCAAGGTTTAGCTACAGCAAATAATGATAGATTCTTAAGGTTTTGGTGGGAGGTAGATCAATCAAAAATTTCAAATGATTATTATGAGGATCAAAAAAAATGGGTTCCTTATGCTAAAGGAGGCCCTTATCAAAAATGGTTTGGTAATGATTGGTTAGTTGTGAATTGGGCGAAAGACGGAAAAGAAATTAAAAATATGACTGATGAGGATGGAAACCAAAGGTCCAGACCTCAAAATAAAGAATTTTATTTTAGAGAAGGTATTACGTATTCCGCTTCAGGTTCAAAAGGTGTCTCTTTTAGACACCTGGAAGAGAATCATATTTTTGATGTAGGTGGGTCCTCAATATTTCCATTAAAGGAGAATGACATAAGTTATACTTTAGCACTTCTCAATTCTAGTTTAGCTTTTTATGCTGCTAATTGCCTTAATCCTACTGTTAATACACAAGTAGGAGATTTGAAAAGGGTTCCTTTTGTAAAACCATCCTCAAATCTAGAATCCAAAGTAGTTAAGCTCACAGAAAATAATATAGCCATAAATAAAGAAGTTCTAAGCTATAATCTTACTGAGAAGAACTATAATGGATCTCCAATTATGGAGTTTTCAAATAAAAAGGATTTAAAGGATCGTATTAAAGCATTCATAAGCTATAAGAATAAATTATTTACAATACAACTTCTTAGTGAAGCAGTAATTGATGAATTGATCTTTAAGATTTATGATTTATCAGAACAAGACATTGAACAAGTTCTTCAAAGTGAAGGAAAAAATGTCAGTGATTACCCTTTATTACCTGAAGCATTAGAATCTTTTACGGATTCTGTAAAAGATTCTAAATTCATCACGTATGAATTGAAGGAGAAGTTGAATCGGTTAAAAGTTGATGAATCTATTGAGAAGAAGGAGTCTAAAATTTCTAAAGATCTATCAAAACTCTATCAGAGTGGTTCATCATTAGAATCTTTTTGCATTAAAAATGAGATAAATCCTATAAATGTCTGGTTTTGGTTTAAAAAGAATAATGTGTTACCAGGAAGCCAGACAGAAAAAATTGCATTAGATTTTCTGATTGAACATGTCAGCGAAATCTTAATGAAAGATCAAGATGGCATAATACCGCTTGTTCGTCATGCTGGAGAGGATACATTGATTAATCGTCTTGAAAACCATATGAGAAACAAAGGTCTTAGCAATACTCAAATTTCTCAACTCGATATTTTGCTGAATGATTCAATAAATAACTATCTCAAAAATGATTTCTTTAGCGATTTGAGTGATAATTTGAACTTATTTCGACATTTACCTAAAACACCCTTTATATGGCACTTGAGCAGTGGCCCTCATAAAGGTTTTGAATGTTATCTGAGCATCTATAAATGGAGTAGGGACAACTTACATTCCCTCAAGTCGGTCTATATAGAAAAGCGTGAGCGGGCCTTAAAGAACCGATTAACCGATTTAGGCGACCGCTCCGATGCGGCTTCCCAAAACGAGCGGGATACCATCCAAAAGCAGCTCGAAGAGATCGAGGAGTTTAAGGAAAAAATAGATGACCTGATCGCTTCTGGCTATGATCCAATTCTAGATGACGGGGTAGGTAAAAATATCGCCCCGCTCCAAAAGCGAGGTCTGATTCCGTATGATGTGCTAACCAAGTCTCAACTCAAAAAATACCTAAACGCAGACTGGTAAATGATCCTTGCATTTAATATAGATGAATATTATCCCTACTTCATATCAGTTCATAATTGTCAACAGCATGAAAAGTTACGATGGAGTGACCAAGTTAATGACCAAGATGTGACCAAGCTACTGACCAAGATGAACGATCAGATAAAACAGTTAATATGATAGAAACCTGGTTTAAAGAAGACATTCAAAAAGCATTTGATGAATCCGGTGATCGGTTTGTAGTCTGTGATCCGAATAGGCTGGGTAAATACTTGCTGAAAAGCCTGCCATCAAACTGGAAGGTGTATGAGGCATCATCTAAGATAGAAGAGCTGAAGGCCAAGTATAAGATTGAAAAATCAGATAAGGGTAAAAAGGTTGTTGTTTATTCTACTATTCCTGCTGATGAGCTCACCTTTTTGATGGAGTATGCACAAATTAACGGATATTTGGATCTGGCACAGCTCCATCACTACATCAAGAAAAAAGTACACCAAAAAATTGGTCTAAACCTTGATCTGGAAAAAGATAAGTTATTGACAGCAGCTAAAGTCTCTGTTGGTGAAAAGAAAGATTACTGGCTGAATTTGAGCCGAAAAGGATCGGGAGAAATCTTTGATCTTTCTACGATGCTGGTCGAATTTCTGGATAATCCGGAGTCGTATGTAGGTGGAATGGACCCAGAGGTAGAAGAAGCCTTTTTGGAGAAGGTTCAGAAAGCAATTGGCCAGCAACCAATGTCGAAACCTGCAGAAACAGTTGCTGAAGAGACAGTTCTGTATATGCTTAACGGATTAGCCAATCATGACATTGATGACCTGATGCTGAATATTTACCGGCAATGGATCGACAGCACGACCTATAGGAAATCTTTCAATAGGTATTTAGACCATTTTTCACAGAAAGATATTACAGACATTTGGCCAGTTCATCCAGATCATCCGTTTGATAGGGTGGATAGAGAGCAGCTCAGACAAATCGTGTCGAATTTGGGAGACGAGGATTTCCTCGAAGAAAAAATTCCATACATTAAACGAAGAGCTAAGAACCAATATGCCCATCTATGTGGCATAGATTGGTGGTCAAGTGTACTTGGAGTTATCGACTTTGATTATTCTGGCATTAAGACTATCAACTCATTTGAAGAGGCTAAAGCATACTATACGGAAACCTTCTATAAATTAGACCGTTCGGTTCGCAACCTTTACGCAGAATTCTTGCACGATGAGGCTTTAATGCAGCCTTTGCAAGAACGTTATACCTCAATGGTCAACGAGCTGTTGGACAAATGGTTTAACTATTTTGAGGGCTATGAAGAAGAGCAAACGGGACTTTTCAAACAGCTGGTTGAGAAACATTCAGAATCTCTGGCAATTATTGTTGGAGATGGTATTACCTATGAAATTGCAGAGGATATTGTTGAAAGCGTAGATCACAGGCTAAAGGTTGAAAAGGATACGATGTTGGCTGATCTACCCTCAGTGACCGACAATAATATGAGCAGAATGTATATGTCGGACGGGAGCTGGACTAAAGAAAAAAGTAAAAGAGAAAAGTTCTTAAAGGAACAATTTTCTGATAAGCGTATTACCTTCGTTGATCTTGAGCATATCACCCTCAGCATATCAGATTTTGATGTAGCTGTTTGCAGTTACAAAGATATTGATGATATCGGTGAGAAAATGCAGCAAAAAGCCCTGAAGTATCTGGAAACAATTAAAGATACGCTTGCAGAAAAGATTGTAGAATTAGAAAAACTGGGTTTTCAAAACATCTACCTGGTATCGGATCATGGCTTTGTTTTGACAGGCATCTTAAAAGAATCTGATAAGATCGAGTACAATGCAAATGGAGACCATTCAAAAGGAGAACGTTATGTGTCGTTAAAAGAAAAGCCTCAGGAATCAAATAATCTGTTTACCATTGAAAAATCCTATTTAGAATACGATCACCTGGTAGTATCTAAAAACTTGCGATCTTTCAAAACAACCGGTGTATATGGCTTTGCTCATGGTGGGGCTTCCCCTCAAGAACTGATCGTACCCTGCTTTAAATTTTCGAGTGGTACCACAGTTGAGAAGCTAAAGGTTGAGATTACTAACAAAGCAGACCTTGACCAAGTTGAAGGCGAATACTTTGAGATTAAGTTAAGAACACCAAAAGGTGGACAGGATCTGTTTTCACTCGAAAGAAAATACAGAGTACTCATATATGCAGGTGAGGAAGAAATTGCTTCCAGTGATGTCATCAGTTTGGAATCTGGAGACAGTGCAAAACGAGAGTTTTCATTTGATGGGAATAAGGAAGTGCATGCCCAAGTTATTGATGATGAAACCAAAGAGTATCTAGATAAAGTAAAAGTAAAGAAATCATCTAGCCGAGATTTAGGCGGTTTATTATAAACGAAATACTATGATCACATTAGACAGTTTAGACGAAAAATTATTAGATCACTTTCGGGGATTTGTAGTTAAGAAAGATCTTGTCAGGCGGGTTAAAGTAGGTGCGAATGTTCCCGTTTTTGTATTGGAATACCTGATTGCCAACTCTTGCTCCACCAACGATGAAGAGAAGATCAAAGAGGGAATGGAGAATGTGAAAAACATTCTTTCTCAGCATTATGTGAACCCTGAGGAGAGCGATCTGATTCATTCCAAAATTCGGGAAGCTGGTAGCTACAAGATCATCGATAAGATTGAGGTGAAATTAGACCCCAAGAAAGATAAATATTGGGCGTATTTACATAACAGCAACATTAAGGACGCTGTAATTCGAGATTCGTTGGTCTTAGATCACGACAAGATGCTGATGGGTGGTATATGGGCCATTATGGATGTCGAATACGATCCAAATATTAAAGTGGGTAATACTATCTATCCCTTTGTAATCAGAGACATTAAGCCAATTCAGCTATCCTCATTTGACGTCTCAAAAGTAAATAATAAGCGAAAAGAGTTTAGCAAAGAGGAGTGGATGAATGTCTTGCTCAGGAGTAGTGGCTATGAGCCTTCTTCTGAAGGGATGACACATAGAATTAAGATGTTATTGTTATCCCGTCTATTGCCTCTTGTAGAGTCCAATTTTAACTTAGTGGAGTTGGGGCCAAGATCAACTGGTAAATCCTTTGTTTACAAAGAGCTTACCCCTTATGCAGTGCTTATATCAGGTGGCCAAGGTACTGTGGCTAAACTTTTTGTCCATGGTAATACAGGTAGAGTTGGCGCGGTAGGGCAATGGGATGCTATCTGTTTTGATGAAGCTACAGACCAATTATTTAAAGATAAGGATGCTACACCGTTAATGAAGGATTACATGGAATCAGGTTCCTTCTCAAGAGCTGGAGCAGGCGGTGAAATTACAGGTAATGCATCTGTAATACTTAATGGAAATATTAATCAGCCTGTTCAAACGGTTTTACAAACCTCTCACTTATTTAGCCCCCTTTCAGAGGAAGTGAACTCTGATACTGCATTCTTAGATAGAATCCATTTTTACTTGCCTGGCTGGGAGATCATGAAGTTTTCAAATAAGAACTTCACTTCTAACTTTGGATTTAGCACTGATTTCTTTTCCGAGGTACTTAAAAGCAAAAGGAGAGAAAACTATACCGATGCGCTTGAAGAATACTTTTCTTTGGGCTCCCATTTAAAGCAACGAGACACCAAGCCGGTTAAGAAAACTGTTTCTGGGTTTATAAAGTTGCTACATCCTGACGGTAATTATACGAAAGAAGATATTAGAGAATACGTAACCTTTGCTATAGAAATGCGGAGAAGGGTTAAGGAACAGCTTAAAAGGATTGGGGGAATGGAGTTCTGGGATACAAATTTCTCTTTCATAGACAAAGATAACCAAGAGGAGACGTTTGTTGGCTTGCCTGAACAAAAGGGAACTCAGCTCATAGAAAATACCCCACTAAAGCCTGGTATATGCTATACATGTACAGGAGATGGAGTAAATTTCTCCGTAGTAAGATTAGAAGTAGTAACAACTGAGGGGTCTGGCAAATTAAATATTTCAGGTACCTCAGATAGAGATGTAAAAGAGAATATTAAGAATACCTATCAATATATTAAGGCTAATGAGGATCAGATATTAAACGAACAGCATAGCCTTTCAAACTTCGATATTCATGTACAGATAACCAATTTGCTGGGTGATAAAATTAATTCTGGGGTTGGATCTGCAACTTATATTGCAGTCCTTTCAGATCTATACAATCAAAACCTTAAGGCTGGTTTAGCGGTGCTTGGTAATATTTCTATCGGTGGTGCTATCGAACGGTCAAATAATTTCACAGATAAAGTAACCATGCTTTCTGAAAATGGAGCAAAAACGGTGATTTCTCCAATGGATAATTTATCTGAGATGGCCTCTATTCCCCAAAGTGTAGTTGGCTCTACTGATGTGCCTTTCTACTCCAACAGTCAGATGTTGATGCAGAAAGCTATTTTGATAGATTAGTTCTAATTACTATGGGTTAAGTGGTTCAAAGTAAAAGTCTATACCAAACAAATCACCTGGGGAAGAATAATTTTGAACATTTGCATCGGTTGAATAAACCAGTAAACAAGAAGATGGGTCTGCGGGTACATTTTTTCTTGGCCATTTGCTAAATTTTGTTTGTTGAGGAGTGCTTCTTAAGAGACTCAATTCTCTTCTTATTCCAAGAATTTCTTTTAACAATCCTTTTTCATAACTGGTATTCTTGCATTCAACTCCTAACCAGATTTGATCATAGCCTGGGCGGCCTGATAAGTTTGGATCGAGAACAACAATATCAAGCTCATGATATTGACCTGGATCCGGTGAAGTGAAGCTTGAATCCTTAGCATAGCTAAGGGTTGTAAATTCAATATCAGTCCAAATCTCAGCTATACAATTACCTGACTTATATACATTAAATCTTGGTTTAGTACGATCAATTTTACCAGCTGAGGTTTTTAGCTTTAAATATTTGCTGTTTACTAATTTTAATTTTAATCCTTCTTTTTTTACTAGCTGCTCAGCGACACGACTAAGTATAAATGCTTCATAAAGCTTACCTGAGGTAAGTGAGTTAGTTATAACATCCGCTGCCTTTGTATTATTGGCCTTAGTATATTTTTGAAAGGTGCTAGTTATTTTCTTTTTAATATCTTCCTTGTCCATGTTAGGTGGCTACTATTTATTTGACCTTATTTCTTCTATTATTTCATTCAATTCTGAAATCATAGTTTCTTGACTTTTCATCTCTGACAGGTCAATGTAATCTTGTTGATATAGTTTTTTTTGTTTAGGAGATAACTCAACATGTATCCCATCAATTTTTTGACCTTCCTCAGTTTCTACAAAATTGTTCAAGTTTGTTAATACATTTTCGTAGGTATTTGAGGACTCTTGCTCTAACAACTCTATTAGCCTTTCCAGACTGTGGATAAGTATTTTGCGGGGATCTTCGTATTCTTCAATTATATTATTAGATATCTCTAGAAAGTTATTTGCCAATTGTGGTTCATTACCTGCCACTTCCTCTTGCAAGTGATACAATATTTCAAAATAATCTTGTTCGTTAAGAGCCATCTTTAACGTTATTTACTCAGAAGTTTAAAAATTATAAGGTTATAATCTATGGGTGCTACACACTACTTTCAAAGATATTCAAAACCAGAAAATTGGCTTACTAATAGTACACTCCTACTTTTTCAATATCTATATAACCATGATTCCAAGAGGTTCGAAGATTTTTTGGAAGGTCTTATAGGATCAGAAGAGAATATATCCATTTCTATCGGTCCTGATTTCGAACAACAAGTTAGGGAATATAGTAGTGTGCCTGATGGGCATATATATCAAAAGGGATTTAGAATATTAATTGAGGCTAAACCACATGGAGAACTTAGGGAAGGGCAATTATTAGATCATATTGAAGCTTTTACAGATAATAATAGTGAGAGAATTTTGCTGGCTCTTACAAAAGAAAAAGTGTCTGAGGCTAGTTCAAAAACGATAAAAAGTAAAATTAAAGAAAGGTATCCACAAAAATCTACCAACGTAAACTTTGCCACTGTAACCTACGAGGAGATTATATTAAACTTTGAAGAAGTCCTGCATGAGCATGAATTGACAATGAAAGAAATCATAGCAGATTATGATAGTCTATGCCAAGAAAAGGGAGTTATCTCTTTAGAAAAATATAGAATGTTGGTAGCTCCTACTGGTGATTCGTACCAAGAAAACCGAAAATATGATGTGTACTACGATCCAATTGATAGAACTCATACAAGGAATTTTAAATATTTAGGTTTATACAAAAATAAAGCTATCAGAGGAGTCGGAGAAGTAAAATATATTGTGGCCTGTAATTTAATTAATGGGAAACTAACCGCAGCAGAAGGCTACGAGGAAGTATTTGAGAACTTATCAGATGAAAATAAAATGGCTATCATTGGTATTATTAGAAATACAGATTATTATGATTTAAGTAGGGGGAAAAGATTTTTTGTAGTTGATAAATTTCATGATACTAATTTTCTAAAAGTCTCTCATGGGGGATTGAGAAAGAAAAAGTATATGCTACTTAAAGAAATTGATGGATTTGATGTTGAAATAAGTAGCCAAAAGCTTGCAGACTTGTTAGGTGGGAAACAGTGGAATTAATAAATCAATATCACTTTGTATTTGGTAGGACTAACGACGAAACCAGCTTACTAAGAGGTGGTTTATAGTGAATTTCCTAATATTGGTTTTCTTTTGGAGGCATTGATTAATAATTCCTTACCATAATCTATATTTCCATTAAATTTTGAGATAACTTCATGAGCTTTATCCCATTTTGGTGTTACATCTAATGGGTGATCAGTTCCAAGTGAAAAATTAATTACTTCAGGCATAGAGACCTTGATTTGAGCATCCGTCAAAAAATACCCTTGAACCATTAACAAATCAGTTACTTCTCGTTGATAAGCATCTAAATCAGTTCTAACCCGAGCTAATTCCTTAACTAGAGGTACACTTAAGCCACGAAAATTCTCGGGAACGTCATATGGTGGATCAAACTCTGCATATCTATTGGTTGCTAAATCTGTTTTAATGAGTTGGATAGGAGCATATTTCTTAAATTGATGCCCTCGTGGCGGAAATCCAACCTTGGATAGCTCGTTGATCGATTTGGACACTTTATCCAGTTCAGAGTCATGATGTTCTGTTGCTTTTTCTGAGAGAATCTTTGATATATCTTTAAGTTTTTTATTGGCTTTAGATGGGTCATAGGCGTGGGTCATTTCGTGAATATGTTGCTTAGAAACATTTCCAAGCCGTTCGTGAACGACTCCTATCTCTCTTAATAATTCAGTTATTAGATTACTTGGTCCATAATACTTTTGTAAAGTTGAAGAGGAAGAATAAATAGCATGTGTAACTCGAGAAGATTGTAAACTATTGAGACCTAGGTTATCATATAATCCACCATCAACAATTGGAAGTGTAAGTTTTCCTTTTGCTTTTCCAAATCTCTTCCTCCATTGGCTGGTATTTGTTTTTTTATTCTTTGGGGGCTGTCTCCATCGATTATCCAATAAGCTGAATTTCAAATCCTCCCAGTTTGTTTTAAATGGGTAAGGATCAACCATAATCGGATATGCCGCTGAAGAAGCTACAGCCTCAGCAAGTTGGATTTTTCCAGTCTTATCAGTTGCACCAATTAAGTAATCTCCAACTCGATCAGAGAAAAATTTCCAATTTTTCCCGGTCGTTAAGTTGGTGGCATTTATTAGGATCCAATCTGGAAGTTTGTCGAGTGTTTCGTAATTGAATAACTGATTATTGAGTTCATTAACGAAATTAGTATTTCGATAAGTGTTTTTTGAAACAAATGATTTAAGAGTTTTTAAAGTTCGCCCTGTTGAACCCCATAAAAAACTCCTCCTTAAATTCATTTCAAAAACTGGCCTCAAATCTCGAATCAGATTGTTTATAGGATAACTTCCGGGATGCCCATTACCATGATTTGCACATTTTAAAGCGTATAAACCACCTGTTATTGCTCCTCCCGATACTACAGAAACATTACTGAGATGAGGTAATATCTTCAATTCCTCAAGTCTTTTTAAGACTCCGAGATGAAAAGCTGAGGCCCGAAAACCACCACCCGAAAGAGCTAGGCCAATTTTAATATCCTTATTAGGCATATAGTATTTCTGAGTTTGTCACTTCTTCTACTAAAAAATTTAGTCTATTATCATCACCGACTATAAGCATAACAGGCGGAAGGGAATCGATCTCCCGGTATGTTTTTAACCATTCGAAAAGTTTTTTGTCATCTGGACTTGGGTCCACGCTGCAATTATCTGGATGTGAATGCCATTCACCAATGTAAGTAATCTGATTTGCCGTAACCTTATCATACTTTTCTAATTCCTCTAAAAGGTTGTTTTTTCCCCGAGTATATGAGTCAGGATATTCAATGCTGTCAGAAGGTGATTTTAGACTATCAGATATATAAATGATTTCATCCTTAGTATTTATATACCCAACTAGTACTCCACCGGTCTCATTTGGTAATTTATTACTTCGTTCATCATAGATTTTTTCAAGGATTGATGACGAAATCTTAATTTCCCAATTTCTATGGTTTATAGTTTGGTATTTATGGCATGCTAAATCAAATCGGTTAGTTTCCCCCTTTTGGTTAGTTCGCCATATCGATATTAATGGGCAGTTTTTATTATAAGAGTTAATTATGGATCTAGATAATATTGCTGAATGTTGAGCAACATTAATTTGAGGCATTTGTGAAGATACATCCCGACAATTATATGCATAGCCAATTCGAGATTGAGAGATATCTAAATGATTGTGAAGTTCTGAACGCCTGTAGATTCCCCTATAGTAATCTAATTCTAATGTATCTAATTGATAATGCCTGTCTAAATCTTCTTTTATCAGTATAGAATCTTTTCCATTTGGGTTCAAAAAACAGGAAATTCTGGGAGCGTTACTTACTATATTATTGGATATATATTTTGAAACAATATTAGAAGCTGAAAAGTCTAAAATTAGGTCAGAGTTTTCTAACTCTTGTTTTAGATCATCCGACAATTGATGTAAAACATTTTCAGTAAAAGTTCTCAATTTATTATTCTCAAATATTGATGATAAAGTATTCTTCATACCTTTTACTTTGAACTCACCTAGATGAGTCCCATCTAAAGTGTGTCTAGCTAAGTTATGAGGTAACAATTTATCATGATCAATTAAACTTAGTTTATTAAAGCCTGATCTATAAATGTTATCTGCAATTTGAGAACCAAGTGCGCCTAAACCAATTAGTGATATTCTTTGCTCAATATCTTTTTCTAATCCGTTATGTTCTAATGCTTTACTAGGTGTTAAGTACGGGGTAGGATTTAATGGTAATAAACTCAAATCTAAAAGATTATTAGGGTCATAATCTCCTAAAACGATGTTACCATGATTTGTTTTCAATCCAAGAATTTTGATTGTTTCTTTAAGGTTCTTTTCCAAGAAAAACGCTTGGAGCTCATATTCTTCAATTTCACTATCTATATCTCTTTTCTTTGGTATTCTTACAAGAAGAATAAGTCCATTTCCAGGATTTAGTTTTTCAAGCTCAGCGTAGGCAAAAAGTTTAGTAGCTAATTTTGAGGCAAGGTTAAAGTTTATCTTTTGTAATTCTTGATGAAGAGATCCTAACTTGTAGGAAGGAATTTGTGGAATAGAATGTACTACTGGTGGGGTCTCAAATATGAAAATATTTAGTAGCTTTTGATCAGGGTTTTTATCAGGATTATCTAGTAAAGCAATTGTCTGATTTTTTTCTTGATACAGTTTTCGACAAATGAAACCCTTATCAATTTCATCTACGTTATTATCGAAAAATAAATTGGGCAGCAATATCCTGTGGGGAGATTCAAAATAGAATTCTTCTAAAGGTTGATCTTCTTCATGGAGAATACCCTTTGAAGTTTTGCTCAACCAATTAAATATGGATTTTAAGAAACCAGAAGCTGTCCAATAGTACTTTTCCTCGATATATGGTTCAATAGTTAAGCATAATTGTTTGGCGCTGTCTCCTTTTGGATTATAAATATGTTTGACTTCTGGAAAATCTTTTCTGAGTACGTAGGCTCCAGGACGCTCTTTATCTTGCTTGTGAAAATGTGTAGCTATTCTTTCTACACTTCTTATATCATTTGATGGTTTCTGCGGAACTTGGGGAAATATATCAAATACTATTACATCGAAATCATCATTTGCCTTAACCTCTACCAGAAAAAAATTATCCAAATTAGGATTTTTAATTAACTCTAATACAGCTTTTGCTTTAGCACTGGACAACTCCTCTTCTGATATACTATTACCATCAGTTGTATAATATTCCTGTTCCATATTTTAATTACCAGCTCTTCGAGCTTTACTTCCCGCTATTGTCGCAGCCCCCGTAGTAACTTCTTTTTTGATCTCATAGCCATGATCTGAAATTTCAATTTCTATAGGTTCGGGAGATGAAATATTGGGATGCTCCATTGTAACTAAGAACTTACCACTATTATCAGATACGATTTCTCGATAATAGTTCGCAGCTTCTTTATGTGGAGGCTGATCTGAATCATTTTTTTCAGTGGGTTCACTTGAAGAAATGATCAATGGATTTATTTCATAATAATCCTCAAACAATTTTTGCACTTTTTCAGTAGGCGTTGTCTTCTCGTCTCCCTTTTCTTCATTCAGGGCTTTATAACTACAGTGATGGGGTAGATGGAAGATGTCCCATTCTAAGCGATCTTCATTCTCATGATATTCAGAAATATTGATTATTCGCTCGATATCATCATACTCTAAATCCGAAAACAAGTTGACAGAAGTTGTAGATTGATTTTCTGTATAAAATCGAGCGTTTATCGCTATAGAATCCTTATTTCGATTAATTAGCTCTCCTTCTTCATTCCGAGAAGCAAAAGGGGAATGAGTAAAAAACTCTATTAAATCATCTTGTTTATTAAATGTTTTAACTATGGTTCCCGCATCCACAAATAAATTGGAGTATTCATCTAAATCAACGTTCTCTTCTTCTGCCCATTCTTTTAAATATTTTGGGTTCGAGAAGATCTTTATACCAAATTTATTTTTTAGTCGGTGTCTAGCTTCCTGTCGTACTATTCTAGCATCACCTGTCAAACCTTCTTCAGTAAGGGCAGCTGCTGGGACCCAGAGTTCATTGATATGAATTCTATCTTCATCCTGATATTTATCAGCATACTCCAAATAAAAGAAATCTGAAAAACCATAAACATGATCTTCATCAAGGTGAGTAAGTGTAACAACAGTTATTTCATTTTTGTCCCCTAATTTTTCCCTTATCTCTTTTGATAAGTCCGAGTATTTGTTGTCCTCATCATCTTGATCACCCCGATTGGCAAAATCGACAAGTATTGTTTTATCATTATCTAATTGAATAAAAGAAGTGTCAGCATTTCCTAGCGGAAAACATGAGATATTGTGAACAGCCATAAGTACATTGGTTTAATTTGTAATTAATTAAATCTCTCCAGAAAGAATCTTACTAGAAGCCTCACAAAAGACCAAAAATAAACCTGTGAAAAATTTGGCTTACAGAAAACTTCTAAGACTTTTCTAAATAAAAAGTACTTCTGACAACATCATGTCACCCCTTTCTCAAATCTCCTTTCTAAGAGCTTTAAAAGTCAGAAAATTCCTCTATCATCCTTAATTTGGTCGCTAAAGTCAGACCAAATTAGACTAAAGTCCAAGTATATGAACATTGAAACCTATTTAAGGGAAACTATTGAGGAAGCGGTAAGGAAAGTCATTCGAGAAGAGCTTAAAGACTTCAAAGAAGAAATTTCGAATTCTATTACATCTAAATCTAAAAATCGTAATGTCACCAAAGATAGGAGGCAATCACAAAGCAAAATAATCAGGCCTAAGGAGTTGGCCAATATGCTTTCGATAAGCATATCGACTTTATATAAGATGCAATCTGATGATCAACTCCCGGATAAGGTTAAGATCTCAAGTCATGCAGTCGGTTGGCTTAGGTCAGATATAGAGGAATGGTTGGTGAGTAGAAAACAAGATAAATAGTAAACTTTCTCCCAGTTAAGGCCATCATATATTTACAAACCTTCCTCTAAGGATGGCTTTTCCAAGTGAATATTAATCCGATGGACCCCATTTTCAATTTCATGGGTTACACTTTCTACCCTTAAATACCTAGCATCCCATAGTTCGCAAATAAATTCAAGGGTGAAATCATCGCCTTTACTGGGGATAAATTCTAAGCCTTTGATTCCAATAGGCCAATAATCATCACGGGTATTAATAAATAGCCAAACCTCAGTATCGAAAATTGGATAAGCATTAGGGTCAAATAATCTTTTGTGAAAGTCCTCATATAATTCTTCCATTAAATTCATGAGTTTCGCTCGAGACACTCCCAAGTTCTCTAAGAGATCTTTTTGAAGAGGTAAAGGTTCGTCATCATTCATATGATATTTCATCAGTTCTCGTAGCAGCTTGGTGTATCTTTTATTTCCCTCAAAAAGTTTATGAAGTACTTTATTCTCCCATATCAGATTCATTAGCAAATCCCGGTACTTTAATTTCTTTGCAGGTTCCATAATGATTGGTATTTAACTTAGGAGTAAGAGAAGCAATAAATTACCTATCATCGATTACTCGGTTGAAATAAATGATAGTTAAATCCAGACTCTAAAAACTTGCTAAAAGGTCTAGAAAAAAACCTCATAACAGGAATAGATAGCTTCTTAGAATCAATATTTAAGAATGGCTCTGAAAAGCAAAGGTGAAAGCGATTAATCGGTGCAAAGATTTATATCGGGAAAGCTTAAAAGGATTTTTATTTAAGAATAGTCCTTGAATCTTAAATAAAGCATTACTTATTAAAGGTTTTTCTCCGTTGCTTAATTTGTTCATTTATTATCTATGTTCACGTTCCGTGAACAGCAAGTATTAGTGAACAAATGGTTTAAAAAAATCAATTTAAGTCAATGTTTAATTGACTTATCTGCGAAAATTTAAACCCGCATGCTGCAAGAGTGTCCAAATTATTGTCAAATTATTCTTATATTTGACAATAATTTGAAAATAACTATGGCTGAAACATTCTATATAGAAGAATTAGAAAATCGATTTAGGGACCAAAAAACGGTCTCAATAGAAGAGTTATATCAATTTTATAAAGAAAAAGAGCCAGACCTACCCCGAAGCACATTAAGATGGCGTATTTACGAATTAAATAACAAAGCTATTCTTAGCAGGGTAAAAAGAGGTGTGTATAAGCTTGGATCAGAAGTTAGGGAATGGAAGCCAGATATATCTAAAGAGTTAAAAACTATTACTTCCAAGCTCCAAAATGAGTTCCTATACCTCACGTTTTGTATTTGGTCAACAAAGTGGCTTTTAAACTTTACGCAGCATCTGCCCACGAAATATTTTACTCTCGTCGATACTGAGCGAGATACTGAAGAGTCCGTTTTTTATTGCCTGCAAGATATTCGAAAAGATTCCGGGGTGTTTCTTAATCCCAGCAAAGATGAAGTACATAAATATTTAGGTAGTTCAGAAAATCCTTTGGTAGTCCGGTCGCTAATCAGTCAGTCTCCCTTAATGACGGTAAATGAAATCCAGGTCCCTAAGTTGGAAAAAATAATGGTTGATCTGGTAGCGGACGAGGTTTTATTTAATGCCTTTCAGGGAAAAGAGCTTAAAAACATCTACAGTAATATAGTTAACAAATATGATGTAAATCTAAGTACCCTGAAAAGATATAGCCTACGCCGTAATAAATGGGATGAAGTAAAAGAATTTTTAAAAGAGACTAATGAACAGATTTTAGGTTGATAATGATTTCAGAAAAATGTTACCAGGAAGATTGGATTCAAAATGAAGGGGCTTGTTAATATCAATCAATAACTCTTATTGCTTAATTCCTTGTGCCACTTCTCTCAATATTTTTTTGGATTGCTCAACAGTAAGCTTTGCATTTTGGGCCATTAATTCGGGAATTCTGTGATGATACTTTTCAGATAGCGATAGAATATCTAGTACTCGGTTTCTCAAAGTTTCATTATCAGAAATAATAGCATTCAATTCTCGGCCAATCACGTAAGCTGCAATATCGATCAATTCAAAATCTCCCTGGGTAAACAAATCGTTATGTTTGTCATATATCAGCCTACTCTCTATATGAAAATAGTGGTGGATTATAATGCCAACATCTTTAATATCTTGAGTGCGTTTTTCCGGGCGGTCATCAAAGGCGATTAATTTTAGTAAAATAATGGATGCAAGGGAGGCAACTTTAAAAGTAAGGCCCTCATCAGTTAAGATAGGTGCCAGGCCTTGTTGGTAAATTTCCTTAAAGCCATTAACGTGAACCTTTGTTAGTCCGCCTCCCTCTACTTCGACTGCTTCATCAATTTCTACGGATCCAAATGGGAGCAGATCAACGGGATAACCATAAGGTGTCAGTAAGGCAAAGGCATTCGTTGAGACTTCTTTAAAATCATGTTCTTTAATTAGTGTAGACTTGATTTCTTCATAATCTCGCGACTCCGAAATAAATATTGCTAAATCGACATCTCTCGTAGCTCTGGTTTGAACTTTCTCTTTTGACAGCCACATATCTTTAGCTAATGCTCCAATGACATAAAAATCTACATCAAATTTTTGAAAAACTGTTTCAAGTATTTGTATAACATCCTTTAGCCCTTCTTGGTTAAAACTAGATAACTTAATCTTGTATGAACTCGCCATATATTTTTTCAGCTATTTTAAAATTGCGTTCATCGCCCGTTAAGATTAAGTCTGCATAGATTGCCAAAGGAGGAGCAGTTTCTTTTCCCACTTCAATTTTCCAGAATGGCTCGTAAACTTGAACGGTACCATCAGGGTCAGGCTTTAGCCTAAATTTCTTCATTATATTACCTTTAGTGTGAGTTGTAAAAAGAGTCAGAGTCTGTGGCTTTAACATTCCAGTAAGTAAATCTGCACCAGCCTCTCCACCCCATACTGTTTGGGCATCAAGTTCCATCTTTTTCCAATTAGTAGCCTCTTCTTTATCAATGAAGGCAAATGTACCTTTGTGTAGCTTAGGTTTTAACTCTTGTTCATAAGCACCGATCCATTCATCAATTAATGCATCTTTACCGACTAACTGATAGTTCTTTTCGTTCTTTTTAACCAGATACTTTCTTTTCTTAAGTCCATTAATGACATAACCAATGGTACCCAATGCTACATCTGCAGCTTTGGCAATTTCTCTATACGTTTTTTGAATCCACTCTTCATCGAGAAGAAATAAAAAGACTACTTTTAATCCCGTTTTAGTAAAGGCTCGATCTCTCTCAGTTTTAAGATGGAATGTCTCGTTGTGATCTACCAAGAGGAAGTGATCTTTGGTTCTGATGTACATATTACCAGCACCATCAATCCAGTTGATCCCTTTGTTTTTCAGCTTATCTTTTATATTCGGGAAAATTTGTCCTCCAATTAACAGAAATGGCTTATTGGTTTTGGCCAACTCATAAATTTTGGGTAGCTGGTGGGTTCGGACTTCTTTCTTTATTTCTGTAAAAAACTCCAATGTCTCATCTGGAAGGTGTAGCTTCACCTTCGCATCTACTTGATGTCCATCCTGGATATACTTCTCTCGTCCCTCAATTTCTAGCTTAAATTGAGTAAGCTTTTTAAGATTTTCTTGTGCTATGGGAAGTATATCGGCTTCCATTTGTTCATTTTTTATTTATGTTCACGTCCCGTGAACAAATTAAATTAATGAACAATAAGGGGTTTTCCAATTAAATAGGGCGGTATCATTGTAGTGCACCAAGGCTTTGTAGAGTGAGATCGGTTTATTCAAGGTTCAAGTCTCTGGGCAATGAAATATATTATGTAGTTGATCTGCCAGTTCACATTTTTTTCTTTCCAAGCCCTCCCTTACCATGAAATTATGCAGCGTTATTAAATCTTACCTGGAGACCATTGCACATAGTTTACCATGGATACCTAAAACAGAGAAATTAGAAAATGAGCCTCAGACAATTCAAAAATGCATTTTTGTATAATTCCAGCTGTTCAAAAGTCAAATGTATATTACATATAAACCGGCAACAGTATCGGTCAATAAGCTGGTCATATATCTACCTTTTTGGAATGAAATGATTTTTATAAGTATCTGAATAAGCTAAAGTTAGTGTAAAAAAATAACCGGTGAAAAGAGTCAAAGTATATTTTAACAGAAGTGATTGTACTCAACCATAATAGAACAATTATTAATAGTTGAGGAAATCCTTTTTAGTTAATGAGTAAATTATCAGCAAATTTTAATCAAAGATTTATTCTTGATACTTCAACTAAAAAACGGGTTATTTCTCATCAGGCATTCACTATGGCAATTGCTTTTTTGTTGTTGATACTGCAACAAGCTTAAATAAGCTTACTTTTATACGCTTTGCAACTTAACTTTAATGTTTTAGTTGTGTCCGTTTGAGTAATATCCATTGGATATTATATTAGAGCGCGATAAGTAGAATTGCCAAGTGGGTGCCTTTTTTATGGATGTAGAATTAAATTATTCAAATAGAGAGTTAAAACAGAAGTTTGCTAATCTTAAGAGTCTCAGGGAAGTTTCTGATTTACTTGAGATTTCTTCTGATAAGCTTAAGTACTATTTATACATACTGGATGATGAAAAGAAATACAACGAGTTTAAAATACCCAAGAGATCAGGTGGTACTCGTAGTATTTCAGCACCTAATGATTCTTTAAAAATATTACAGCAAAAACTTAATCATATACTAAGACTTTTTTATAACCCTAGAGTTTGTGTCTATGGTTTTGTTAATGATCGGGATATAGTAGAAGGCGCCTCTAAGCATACTGATAAAAAGTATGTTTTAAATGTAGATATTAAAGACTTTTTTCCTTCCATCAACTTTGGAAGAGTTTGGGGATTATTTCAGGCTAAACCATTTAATCTTCCTGAAGAAGCAGCAACAGTTTTAGCCCAGATTTGCATTTTTAAAAATTCATTACCTCAAGGTGCCCCAACCTCACCAGTTATTTCTAATTTTATTTGTGCAAAATTGGATTCTGAACTGACTCGCTTAGCAAAGAAACATAAGGTGACCTATACTAGGTATGCTGATGATCTAACTTTCTCAACTACAATACCTGTATTTCCCAAATCTTTAGCTAAAATAAATGATGCTGGGCAAACAATAGTTGGCAGTGAATTGGAAGAAATTATTAATGACAATGGTTTTGAAGTAAATCATGATAAGGTCAAGTTGATGAATTCTTCTCAAAGGCAAGAAGTCACGGGTATAACAGTAAATGAATTTACAAATGTCAATCGTTCATATGTACGAAAGATTCGAGCTATGTTACACGCATGGGAAAAATTCGGCTATGAAAATGCTGAAGATACGTTTCACAGAGAATACTGTAATCCAGGCATAAACCCAGAAAGAAGTAAGCCACCACTGGACAAAGTTATAAAGGGAAAGCTTGAGCACTTAGGCAAGGTAAAAGGTAAGCATGATCCAGTTTTTTTGAAGTACTATCATAAGCTCGTCAAACTTGATGATAAATATGAAAGAGAACATTACAATAAAAAATATCAACTCTTAGATCATAATGAGTATCCATTTATTTTAGATCGGCTCAATGATAGATTTCAGGACATAAAGAAACTTAAGCCACATCCTAGAGGATATGCTTTTGAGGACTTTCTTAATGAATTATTTAAGACCTATAGCTTAGAGCCTAGAAAGCCATTTAAAAACGTAGGCGAACAAATTGATGGAAGCCTTAATTTTGAAGGTAATGCGTATCTCATTGAAGCTAAATGGCAGGATAAAAATATTGAAGCAAAACACCTCAATAATTTCCAAGTTAAAGTAGACAGCAAGGCCTCTTGGGCAAGAGGAATATTTATTTCAATATCACCATTTACTGATGGTTGTCTAAAAAATTTTCGAGAAGGTAAGAGCACCAAATTATTAGGTATTTTGGGAGATGAAATTGAAAGTATGCTCAAGCATAAAATTGATCTTAGAGAAGTATTAAAATATAAGGCTAGAAAATCAGTAGAAACAGGAGATTTTTTCACTCGCATAGAAAATGAGCTCAAATAGCAAGTATGATTAGTTATGAATTTCTTTCACCAGTGATACTTAAAGTTGGTACATTAGTGGGTACACAGTCGTCATAAATCGGCCTATATAACCCATATAGTTAATTCTAAACTACACTCATAATCGATTGGTCGCAGGTTCAAGTCCTGCCGGGCCCACTTTTTTAATACTGTTCATTTAAAAAGTTTGTAAGCTTTTCAAAATAGTAGTTAATATAGCTCCCAACTACTTATGCTGCACTTTGGTCGACAAGCTTTCCTTCGTTCTTTTTAGGCAGAAATTCTTTATGATTCCCTCCCATCGATTGCACCAAGAATCTCCACAATTCTATTATAAATTGGTTAAAACCGGTGAATTGGCAAGCGTAAGTCATTTCCAGGTTTTTATTTCGAGGGAAGGGGCAAATCGATGTTCATAGATTTTAAAAATGATGAACAAGAATCTTTAATTTGAGCTGATGAGCCAAAAAATGCTATCATTTTTTTGCTCTTACTTTAGTATCATAAAGAAAACTGAGGGATGTAATCCAAATCAGTCTTCATTATTTCGTAAAAATTGATATTGCATGATTACTATTCGTGAATTAAGTGCTCATGATGAGCTTTACGATTTTGTTCACTTCCCATTTTTGTTATTTGGTGATAGTCCATACTGGGCACCGCCTATCATAAGTGATGAGCTGCAAAATATGAATTCCCAAAAGAATCCGGTATTCAACCATGTGGAGGCAAGGTATTTTATAGCCTATCGCGATGAACAGCCGGTGGGGAGAATAGCAGGAATTATAAACTGGCTTGAAGTACGCGAGTTAAATATCCCCAAAATCCGTTTCGGATATTTTGATTGTATCGATGATCCGGAAGTTTCCAAAGCACTCTTGGGGAAAGTCCGCCAGATGGGAAAAGAAAAGGAGTTGGAATTTATGGAAGGTCCTCTTGGCTTTTCCAATATGGATAAGGCAGGTATGCTTGTGGAAGGATTTGACGAGCCGAATACAATGATTACGTGGTATGGGTTGCCTCATTACGCAGCTCATTTGGAACAGCTTGGTTATAAAAAAGAGAAAGAGTGGGTAGAGTATGAGATACAGATCCCTGATCGTTCGCCACCCAAAGTTAAACGGTTTTCAAAGCTCATAAGAGAACGATATAACCTTCGGAATGTCCGATTTTCGAATACGAAAGAGCTTCTTAAACATACTGATGAAATGTTTGATCTCATCAACAAAACCTATAGCGATTTAAGTACTTATATTCCTATAAAACCTGATCAGATTACCCATTATAAGGATCGCTATGTGAAATATCTTCATCCCGATTTTATAAATTGTGTGGCAGATGAAAAAGGTGATCTGATTGCCTTTGCCATTACGATGCCCTCTTTCTCCAAAGCGTTGCGGAAAGCTAACGGCAAGCTCTTTCCTTTTGGATGGTATCATCTTTTGAAAGCACGATACTTTCCCCAAAAAGCAGCGTTCTATCTTATTGGGATAAAACCCGAGTACCAGAATAAAGGGGTAACTTCCATTATTTTTGACGAGATGAATGAAGTATTTAATCAGAATGGAATTACAACCGTTGAGACTAATCCTGAACTCGAAGATAATGAAGCCATACAGGCGCTTTGGGAAAAGTATGAAAATAGGCTTCATAAAAGACGCCGAACCTACCGAGATAGTTTATAAGTAAAACCCACGGTTGTTATTTTCGACCGACCAGTAGGGAGCGGAAAAATCCATCACACTATCTAACACGGGTAAGCTTCTGTAGATCTCTCCGCTCCATCTACCTGTCGGCAGATTCCGGTCGAGATGACGCCACCTGTGATATAATAACCCCATGACGTCATTTCGAGGGAAGTAATGTGGTGTTCATTGCGCAGTCGAGAAATCTATCATGCTTAATAATAAGATGCTCTGATAGTTCTCTCTACTCTCTCCCAAATAGTCGAGATTATGGGAGAGATGATGTTCTTCTATAGCTTTCAATTTAATTACTTCTATCAAAATACAGCTCTTTAGATAAATCTTTCCACCCCGGATTAATAGATTCAATTAATGTGACCTTCTTTTCTCGTCGCCAACGTTTGAGCTGTTTTTCTCGCTTGATAGCTTTTTGAATACCTTTAAAATCTTCAAAATAAACCAATCGATTCACATTGTATTTTGCTGTAAATGATTTGGGATTATTGGCTTTTTTGTGTTCTTGAATGCGTTTGTACAAATTTCCTGTGACCCCAACATAAAGTACTCGGGATAAACTGGATAAAATATAAATATGATACATTGTTTAAATGAGTAGTGGCAGATGTACTTTATAAGTAAGAGTATAAAAAAGGAATCTATTGTGGCAGTAGATTACTTTGTGAGGTATGATAGATCCCTCGGCTACGCTCGGGATGACACCTTAAAGAGAATTGGAATAATTACGTCATTTCGAATGAAGCGTAGCGAAAGCGAGAAATTTATCTTTTCTACTTCAAAAACAAGGATCTCTCCCTGGCGGTCGAGATGACAGGTTAGGATTGTGGTATTTGGATTACGAGTCAAGAAAGCTCACCAATGTTGTCATTTCGAACGGAACATCGTGAAGTGAGGAATCTGTGTTTTGTGTTGTTCGGGATAATAACAAGGTTCTCTCCCTTGCGCCTGCCAACCGTAGCCTTGTGTGGGGGTAGGTTGGGTCGAGATGACGCCAGAAAGAGAATCAGTCACTACCAACGAGAGACGGCTGTTTGGGGCTCTGATTCACCCCATCCTCTTTTATTTTCTGCTCGTTATCTTTAAACCATACTTCCACATCCGTATCGAAAGTTACAGCTAAATGATGAGCCCGAAGGTTTGTTATAGGCAAGTCGCCCTCCATAATACCGTGGACTTCTGTTTCAGGCATGCCCGATATTTGAGAAAATTCCTGAGGGCTGATATCCTTCTTGCGAAGGTATTTCTTAAAAAGTTGAATTGGGGATTGATGCATAGTTCGTTATAACAAAGAATTTCGGTTGCGTCGATGTCTCAATGATTATTAGATCGTACTATCAAAAGTAATTTCAGAAAATATAGATACCGTGTCGTCTATCTTAAACTCGAAATGGGGGTTATTGTTTCCATGATATCATCAGCAATAAGAGCACAGAAAATAGAAAGGATTTTCAATTTGTTTTCTTTAAGCCAATAAAAAAGCCCGCTAAAAAGCGGGCTCTAATATACCAAAAAATATTGGCTAAAACTTACTTATAATCAAGGCTGCGTACTTCGATAGCACTCAAGCCTTTGTCGGTTTCTTCAACGTCGAATTCTACATTTTCTCCGTCTTCAAGACCTTGATTATAGTCCAAATTTTCTACGTTATTGCGGTGGACGAAAACATCTTTCGTTCCGTCCTCAGGTTCGATAAATCCATATCCTTTTTCAACATCGAACCATTTAACTTTACCTTGTTGTGTCATGTATACTAAGTATTGTGTTTTATACACCTTAGGGTAGGATCGTCAAAGAAATGTATCGTAAGATAGTTCTATCTTGGATCTCAATTCTAAGGTGGGAATTAAAATTATGTCTAAAGATACAATTCTGTTTTTGGAATGTCCATACCCAGCACGCATTTTAAGTTTTTCTGATTTCAGTAGTATTACAATATTATTGTTTTATTGACTCCACATAATCACAGCAATTTGGATTATTTAACCACAGTAATCAGGGGATTTTGAACTATTCCAAAATGGCAATAATCGGTTCAGTCTATTTCTGTTGGCACTCGGATGGTATCTGTTGTCGAAAGATTCAAACCACAGTCTATATCTGTTTACAGTGATAGTATTTCTACTCCAGAAAGACCAACATTTACAGCACAAGAGGATACTATTGAAGAAAATACAGCCGAAGAGTATAGAACTCCTTCTGCCACACCAGAGGATTTAGCTCCCGGGACGGTGTTGGTAAAAGCAGTAGTTATTTCTGCTGATCTTGATAGGGAAGCAAATAAGGAACTTACCATAAAATCAGAAGAAATACTTGGATATGCGTCTGCAACATCTCCGATTGCTGTTGAACAAGAATTAACGGTTAGTGCTGATTGGTTTTGAAAAATTATCCGGACCGTAAAAAGACACTGAAAGAGGGAAATACCATTCAAATTGTAATAACCTCCCAGAAAAGATTAAGTGTTGGCGAATCCCAAGGCACAAAAAAGTTGAGGGAACCTTTAAATTGCAGAAAATGACTCTTATAAAATAATACTCGGCATTCAGAGATATTGTCTCATCTGGTTTGATATTATCTGATTTTAAGCAGATAAAAGGTCTTGTTTATAAATCTAAAAAAAACTGATTTCAGCGGACGGATACATCACAGGCCTGCCGCATTTGTCAGTTATCGACTAATACTGCAACTCATCGAAAATAGTCATTAAAATAGGATGCAGTCTTTTACTTTTTGGAGTCACATTAAAGTAAAAAGTAAGAATAGCGTCCGATGACTCATTTGCAATGTCATATTAAAAGAGCAGTTTCGTTTATCATTTGTGGAATAGTTGTTATTGCAGCCGTTATTCCCATGCAGGCGCAGCAAAGGGGACAAACGGTGATCAAAGGCATTGTCCTTAATGAAAAGGGCAAGCCGTTGCACTTGGCTCATGTTATGGTTGAGGGAACTTCGAATGGAGATGTGTCCAACCGAGAGGGACGATTTCAAATAGAGATGCCTTCTTCGGGTTCCGTTGTTATCGTTGTTTCAATGGTTGGGTATGCTCCTGCTAAAGAGGAAGTAAATGTAGAGGCCGCGAAAACAGTTGAAATCAATTTTCAGTTACAGCGGAAGCAGGCTAAACTGGATGAGACAACAGTAACGGCCGATGCTTTTACCACTGGTGATACTGAAGGGGTTACCCTGTCTCCAACTGAAGTGGTCACAACACCGGGCGCCGCCGCAGATATTTTTCGATCATTACAGACTTTTCCTGGGGTCTCTAATATGGATGAGGGATCGGGTTTATTTGTCCGTGGCGGTGATGTGAGTGAGGTTTCATTTGTGCTGGATCAGGCTCCGGTTATACATCCTTATAAATATGAGAGGCCGACTGGCGGAGTGTTTGGAACGATTCCGCCTTTCTTGGTTTCGGGAACCTATTTTTCGACCGGCGGATTTTCAGCTAAATATGGTAATGCGATGTCGGCAGTGCTGGCGATGGAATCGAAGGGAATGCCCGATGCCAACCAGTTCGATGCGAATATTGGCATGGCGGCGCTGTCGGCCGGGGGCGCCGTTCCGATTGTGCCGGATAAGCTGGGGGTCCGATTTTCGGGGAATCGAAGCTTATCTCAGTTTATGTTTAAAGTTAATGGCTTGGCCGATGACTTTGAGCAAGCACCAATGGGCGCCGATGGGAATTTCAGTATTATTGCCAAGCCATACCAGGGGACTACCATCAAGTTCTTTAATTATGTAAATAGTAGTCGGGTTGGCGTTCCAGTGCCCCAGCCGTCGTTCGATGCAACTTATCGGAGTAAGGAGCAAAATCGTCTCCATAATTTGCAGTGGAAACAGCTTTGGAGCAATTGGCTTGTGAAAACCAGCGCTTCGGTAAATCGCTACCAGAACGACCGGCAGCTGGGCGGCCTCGACCTGAATGAAGCAGACCGAGCATACAAACTACGCTCAGACCTGGAGTTCTCTGGATTTGAAAATATGATATGGTATGCCGGTATGGAATGGGGGCGCTTTGGTAACGAATTTACGGGCCAGTTACCTGGCGACGAAGATATTTTAGATCCCACTGCAGATTTTTATACGATCGATGAACAATACTTTACCAAGCGGTTAGGAGGATATCTGGAGTCGGAATATCAGTTGCTTCCTCAATGGAAGCTCCGCTTGGGCGTACGTATGGATTATGAGAATCATGCTAAGGAATGGACGATTGATCCACGAATATCATTGCAGTATCAGGTAGCAAATCACAGCAACATTCGTCTGGCCAGCGGACGCTACCATCAGTATGCCGAACCTTTTCAATATAATTCTGCAACAGGCAATAGAAATCTGGGCGTTCAGCAAGCTTGGCACTACATAGCTGGATATGAATTCAAAAAAAGTCTATTTCATGTCCGAATGGAAGGCTATTATAAGTCGTATGATGATTTAATTATTGAGGATGAACAGCAAAACCTCAGTAATACCGGGTATGGTGAAGCGTATGGGGCTGACTTCTTTTTCAAGTATTCTGATTTTATGCGTACGCCTTTCAATGGATGGATTTCGTACAGCTTTCTGCGATCCAAGCGATTGCATCCCCGCCAAAAATCCGGAAGCATTGACTATGAATATGCTCCTTCGGCTTTTGATATCACACATAATCTAAATGTGGTTGCCAAAGCTCGTCTGGTTGATATGTTAACCGGCGGGTTTACCTACCGGTATTCTACGGGACGTCCTTTTACACCTGTCATAAGTGCCGAACCGGCTTCCGGAGGATACTATCTACCGGTAGAGGGATCCGTACACTCGCAGCGGTTGCCACATTTTCATCGCCTGGATTTGAATTTGAGCTATTACTGGGTTCCGAAGCAGAACTGGTCGGTCATATTTTATACTTCCGTTTCAAATGTACTCGACCGAAAGAACGTAACAGATTACACTTATAACAACGATTATTCACAACGCAGACCTATTTATAGCGATTATAGCCGGTTTGTTTACGCCGGTGTCACCATTAATCTTGAACTCTAAATCACCAACAAAATGAAATATTTAATAACGTTATTTTTCTGGTTGTTGCTGATCCCTATGTCGCAACAGGTATCGGCGCAGGATTCTACTCAATTTGATGAGATTCGCCAATCTATTGAAACAGCGGTGGATTCTCTCCAGCCTGAAAGGTTAATTGGGGTGAATACAAAGCTAAAAACATTGATTCAAACAGGTGATCCTGAGATAAAAAAATTCGCCTATTATTATCGTGGTTACAGCAACTATCGGCTGCAAAATTCCTTTCCTAAAATCAATGAAGATCAGCAAGAAGAATATCTCGACGAAGCTACGATAATGTTTGAGAAAGCTGTGGAGATGGATCCGAAGTTTGCTGAGGGCTACGCCATGCTGGGAAGTTGCTATGGGATGAAAGCCAGTGGATTCTTTTCTGGGATGAAATACGGTCCTAAATCAGATAATGCCATGGGTAAGGCCAAGGAACTGGCTCCCGAAAATCCCCGGGTAGTGATGCTTGATGCCATTGGGAAACTATATAAGCCTTCGATGTTTGGTGGAAGTACTGAAGGGGCGATTGAAGGTTTTAAGCGGGCAGCTGAGTTATTTGAAGACTGGCAGACGCCAAATAGATATGCTCCCCGGTGGGGTGAGGCTGAAGTTTATGCATGGCTTGGACAGGGATACGTACAAGCCGAGAAATACGAAGAGGCTCGGCAAGCATACGAAAAGGCGCTTAAAGTTAAACCCGGTTATCCGTGGGTTGAAAATGTGTTGATTCCCGAATTAAAAGAAAAATCCCAGTAGCGATATGGATAAGATGAGTCTCTCACCCTTAACGGAAGGAGTACGGTTAAGATATCGCAATAAGATATTGGCCATTAGCGAGGTAATACTGGCGTATATCAGTATTATTGGGCTTATGTGGATAACAGAGTTGATACCGGGATTTGAATCTTGGCAGCAGACCTTTTTAGGTCGGTCAATCTTGAGTGCCATAATATATATGGTATTACCGGCTGTACTGCTCGTTTATTGGCATGGTCGGGCGGGATCGAAACGGGAAGACAAGCTGGTTTTCGAGGAAAAAAAAGATTTAAAAGTCGGTTATTTTAGGCGCAAAAGCCCTTGGCATTATGTTTCCCGCCACTTTTGCTTTCCCCATTGCCGAGATGTTTGGCTTTGGATTTACGGACTGGGGTGGGGCCGGAATCATAGCTTCTTTTTATCTGGTAGCCATATTGGTATTGCTCTGGTTCTTTAAGGAAAACAAGGTAGTCGAAGAAAAAGGGTTTTCGAGCAGTGATGCTCGCATATCAGGATGGGTTTTTGCGGTTGGGCTGTTTCTGGTTGGACTTTTCTATGCTCTGTATCCTCCGGTATCCAATGTTGTAATTGCACTTGTGTTTATAGGATTTATGGAAGAGTTCTTTTTTAGAGGTTATATGCAGCCAAGACTGAATTTTGCTTTTGAAAAACGGTTTAACTTTCTGAATTTTCGATTCGGATGGGGACTCATTATAACTTCGGCATTTTTTGGACTCATCCATGTGATTAGTCCGGGAGAGAACCCAATGGAGTGGGCATGGGGATTCTGGACCTTTGTCGCCGGAATCAGCTTTGGCGTGATTCACGAAAAAGGCGGCTCATTTTTGGCTCCGGCCATAGTGCACGGTGTTACGATGATACTACCACTAATTTTTTCCTAAATACAGCCGACCATGAGTACGGATTTTGATAGCTTGGAATTGCGATTAGAAAAACCACAGTTATCGACACGTGGCGTTGGCCTGGCTCTGTTTGTAGCATTCTTATATCTACTGTTTTATACCGCAATTATATCCAATGTAGAGGAGGTACCTTTGTTGGCCGCTTTCCTAAGCTCTACATTAAGTACCTCCATTAAAGTGCTGCTGCTATTTGGAAGCTGGTATCTTATAATCCGTGAATTATATGAAGTTAGCGGTTGGGTTAAGCTGATGATTCATGTATTTACCGGATTAGTTTTTACAGTGGGATGGTTTTATAGCTATTTATGGATTTTTGACCTGTTATTCGGGTTAGAGTTTCTGGAAGGCAGTGGCTTTTTGGAGGAAAAGGTGTGGATTATGTCTTCTGCCTACTTTGAATATGCCATTACGTTTTCGGTAATCCACATCATGGATTCCATGAAAAAGCTGCGGCTGCGGGAGCAACAGGCTGCAGAGCTACGTGAACTTTCCAACCGGCAGCAGATTGCCAATTTAAAAGCACAGCTAAATCCTCACTTTTTATTTAATACACTTAACAGCATTAACGCAATGGTCTCGAAAGATGTGGACCAAACGCGTGATATGATTACCGGACTTTCGGATATGCTGCGCTATTCTATCCGAAGTTTTGAAAAAGATCGCGTGGCATTATCCGAAGAGCTGGATTTTGTGAGGCAGTATCTGGAGCTCGAAAAACATCGTTATGGTGATCGCCTGAAATATTCAATTGCATTAGATGAGGATTTGTCGAATGTAGAAATTCCGCCGATGATTATACAGCCTATTGTTGAAAATGCGGTAAAACATGGGATTGCTCCCACCGAGGAGGGTGGGGAGGTAAACATCAGTATTAGTCATGATGGTAAAGAAATGATGATTTCGGTAGAAGATACCGGTCGGGGATTGGATGATCCCGAGGAGATAAGATCCTCGGATGGTATCGGCGTTCGAAATACCGACGAACATTTGCAAAAACGATATGGCCACCAATCGAAATTACAGTTTAAATCTCTGAATCCACATGGTACAAAAGTGTGGTTTAAAATACCGTTGGGGGGACAGCATTCATGAAAACGTATCAGGCAGTTATTGTAGATGATGAACCTCCGGCTCGAGAGGTGGTGGCAGAGTACCTCGAAGATGTGGATTGGATATCAGTTTCAGGATCATTTGGGAATCCCCGAAAAGCACTCACATTCTTGGAAGAAAATCAGACCGATTTGCTCTTCTTGGATATACAGATGCCACAGATGTCGGGTTTTGATTTAGTGGATCAGCTTGATACCCTTCCTCATATTGTTTTTTCGACTGCTTATGATGAATATGCTATTCGGGCTTTTGACATCAATGCGGTTGATTACCTGCTCAAACCATATACCCAGAAGCGATTTTTGGAAGCCTTGCAACGGGTTCGTCAAATTGCGGGTGATGAAAATCAACAGAAACGAATTCGTGCTTTGTTGCAGCAGGTTAAAGAGCAAGAAGATTATCCAAAGCAGCTGTTTGTCCGCAGTCGTGATCGTATTGTCCCGGTTTTCGTAGATGATATTCTCTGGATTGAGGCGGAAGGGGACTATGCGCGCATTCATCTTGAAGATGAGACCGTATTTTGTGGCATCGGATTGGGTAAGCTAATGGCAAGAGTTGATCCGGAGCACTTTGTCCGGGTGCATCGGTCGCACGCTATTGCATTTTCAGCTTTGAAAAATTTAGAGCCGGACGGTTATGGGGGCTTTACGGCTACATTATTTGATAACACCGAGGTTAAAGTTAGTCGACATTATGCAGAACGAATCAAGAATTTTATTATTTAATAAATAGTAGATGGTTATCTGTGGACTTATAGCTTTTTTAATATTGTACTAATTCAGGCTCATAAATCTATCTTTTAAAAATATTCCAAAACTCTTATTTGCATAAAGTTTTTTACTATCTTACTCTAAGTCCATGACACAAAAGTTAGAATCAATAATAAGTAAGAGGAAACGATTATGAAGGTTAAAAGAATATTAGCTGTACTTGCTACTTTTGCGTTGATGTTTAGTATGATCCCCGAAAAGGCGTCAGCCCAGTGGAGCTTAGGCGCTTCCTATGAAATAAGAGATGAGGATCCCCAGAATGGTTTTGGTGTTCGTCTTGAACGGGAAATTTTGAATAAGATTCCAGTGGTAAATTTTAAACTTCGAGGCCATTTCAGCTACTTCAGTGAAGATAATTATGTAGGAGAAAACCAGGCAACATACGGACAAATTGAAAATTATGATTATGGTTTAGCTGCTGTAGGTGGAATCCCATTAGGTTTGTTGTCGCCATATGTAGGTACAGGGCTTGGTTCAACAACTACTGATTTGCAAAATCCGGAGGGTGCATTTGAGGAGGGATCCGAAAGTAGCGTTTTCTGGAATGGTTTTGTGGGAGCAGAAGTGAGTCCAGTTCCTGCTTTAAAACCTTTTGTAGAATATCGTTTTCAATCAGCCGAAAGTTTTGATGAATTAGAGAATTCTGTAAGTACCAGCAACGGACGGCTTATTTTTGGAGTTTCACTGTCATTCTAAAAGATATAACTTGGTACAAAAGGCGGACGTTATTAAGGCGTCCGCTTTTTTACTTTAAATCATTTTAGCGATTGCTAAATAAGCTTACAGTTCCTTTTTTGAATGTAAAGAGGCTTTGTCTTGTTTTGCTATCAATGAAAATGCTTCAATATTTCTTCATGTAACCATATGGCAGATACAAAAACGACATACGATATCGATCTGGACGGCTATGTTCTGGATCCCCCTCAGCAAGAGGATCTTGATGAGCTGTTGAGAGTATGCCGTAAAAACCTGGAAGAGGTTGACGAGAACCTTGTTTCACGTGCATTTAAGCTCTGCTATGTGTCGCACGAGGGTATTGAGCGTGCCTCCGGTGAACCCTACTATTATCATCCGGTGGCCGTGGCTAAAATTGTGGCATCAGAAATTAATATTGATGACGTTTCAGTAGTTGCTTCGCTACTCCATGATACGGTCGAAGATACAGAGGTTACGCTCGATGATATAAAAGAAAAATTTGGCGATACGGTTTCACATCTCATTGACGGGGTAACCAAAATTTCGGGCGTATTTAAGAGTCGCAACACCAAACAGGCCGAAACCTTTATGAAGATGCTTCTGTCGATGGCAGAAGATATCCGCGTGGTGTTGATAAAGTTTGCCGATCGCCTGCATAATATGCGTACGATACAGCACCTGCCGCGCGAAAAGCAGATGCAAAAGGCGACCGAGACCATGGAGCTGTATGCCCCATTGGCTCATCGGTTTGGGCTTTTCAATATCAAAAGCGAGTTGGAAGACCTCTGTTTTAAAGTGATTGACCCCAATTCCTATAAATTTATTGCCCGCAAACTTCGGGAAAAGAAAGAGGCTCGTGAGGCTTTTATTGAGGAGTTTATGGACCCTATTGATGAGGAATTGGACAAGCAGGGTTTTACGTTTGAGATGAAGGGGCGCCCCAAGCATATTTATTCGATTTTTCGAAAAATGCAGCGTCAGCAAAAGCCGTTCGAAGAGATTTACGACCTTTTTGCTATTCGCATCATCCTTGAAGAACCCCATACAAAAGAAGACTGCTGGCGGGTATATTCGATTATTACGGATTGGTATACGCCTATTCCCAAGCGGTTTCGCGATTTTATTTCAGTTCCCAAAGCCAATGGATATCAGTCGCTGCATACGACGGTAATTACGAAGAAGGGACGCAAGGTGGAGGTGCAAATACGTACACGGCACATGGATGATATCGCTGAAAAAGGGGTGGCTGCACACTGGAAGTATAAGGAAGGCAAAGAGGGGGGCTCCGAAACGCTGGAAAAATTTGTCCACTGGGTACGCGATGTGCTGGATAACCCACGTCCCGATGCGGCTACCGAATTTGTTAAAGATTTTCAGCTTAACCTGTATCAGGATGAAATTTACGTATTCACCCCCGATGGTGAACTGCGGACGCTTCCACAGGGGGCAACACCTATCGATTTTGCTTTTGATATCCACAGCGAGATTGGGGAACGAGCTATTGCTGCAAAAATAAATGGTAAAATGGCACCGCTTCGCCAAAAATTGGATATCGGTGATCAGGTAGAGATTATTACGGGAAATAAAATAAATCTTAATCCCGACTGGATTAACGATGTCGTTACTCACAAGGCCAAGTCGCGCATTCGGCAGTACATCAAGCAAAAAGAACGTCAGACGGCTGATGAGGGACGAGAGATCTGGGAGAAACGAGCTAAGCGTGGAAATATTGAAATTTCGGAGCAAGACCTTACCCGCATAGCTCAAAAGCTAAAATTCGATTCCACCCAGGATCTGTTTTACGATATTGGTAAAGGCAGTTTTGATGTTAATGAGCTTTATGATGTTGTTAAGCAGTTTACCAGTAAGGGGCGTATTGATGAGAAAGAAGATGAAGATAAACCGGCACCCGTAACGGAAGAGGAAATTCAGGAAACGTATATCAATGCTGCGCGTTCGATTAGTGATGATAAAGCGCTGGTTATAAATGGTGAGCTTACCAACGTTAAATACAGCTATGCCAATTGTTGTAATCCCATTCCCGGTGATGATGTGATGGGATTTATTAGCCGAACCGGTGATGTGAAAGTACATCGGTCAAACTGTAAGAATATTCATCACTTGATACAAACCGACGGCGAACGTATAGTGGATGTCTCCTGGGCGAAAAATATTGATTCTAAATTCCTTGGTGCTGTTAAGGTTATTGGTGAAGACCGCGTGGGTATGATTAATGATATTACTGATATTCTTTCAAAATCGCTTGAGACAAATATGAAGAGCATCAACGTAAACAGTGACAGTGGTATGTTTGAGGGAATTCTCACGGTCTACGTTGATGACATTGATCACCTGGGACGTATTGTTAATAAATTACAAAATGTGGGAGGCGTAAAAAGCGTATTCAGGTACGAATAAGTTGTTGTTTTCATTATTACTTATCGAATAAGATTATTTTTATCTCTGGGATAAAAGTAATATCATCAACCAGATAAAAAGTTAGGGCTTTTCACTATTACAACCCCAGGACACTGTAAGAATAGTGTTGAAATACAGAGTTAAAAGATCATTTACAGATTTATATTTATGATAACCTATACAAAAAGAGACATAATAAGACGTGTTGCTGAGGAGATGGATGAACCCATGGTTCAGGCTGATCCATGGGTAAATGCAGTATTGGTTGCATTGCGCGAAACGATGATGGACGCAGATCCTACATGTCGGATTGAATTACGCGATTTTGGTGTTTTTGAAGTGAAGAAGACCAAGGCGAAGCCGAAAGCAAGAAATCCGCGCACAAATGAAGAGATTTATGTGCCGGCTCATCGCAAAACTCATTTTAAACCCAGTAAATTGTTAAAAGAATTTTTAAAGCAACCTCTTGATGAAGAGGAAGTAGAAGAAATGGAAGATTAGCCGTGGCAGAATATGGAAGAATAATCGGTATCGATGTAGGAACAAAATGGATTGGTTTAGCCCGTACCGACTTATTAAAAACAGTAGCCAATCCTATCGGAACCTACTATGTTGACGACGTTTTTGAAGCGCTTGAAGAGCAGGTAGAAAATGAAAACGTCGAGAAAATTGTAGTAGGCTGGCCCCTTACTCCCGAAGGCGAAGAGGGGAGAGCCATCAAGATGGTAGAGGAATTTCTGGCTAAACTTGAGGCAAGATTTCCCGATATCGAAGTCGCTAAAATTGATGAGCGGTATACTACGAAAGAGGCTGTTCGGGCAATGGTTGAAGCAGGAGTTCCCAAAATGAAACGCCGTGAATCTGATCGCGTTAACCAAGCCGCTGCCGCTATAATCCTTCAGAAATATATTGAACTTGTAAAAGCAGATAATGTCCGTATTACCGATCGTTACATATGATGATGAGGTGCTTCACAAAGAAGCAGAACCCGTCAAAGAAAAAACCCCCGAAATTCAGCAGCTTATCGACGATATGTTCGACACCATGTATAATTCTGATGGAGTCGGACTTGCTGCCCCGCAAATAGGGGAGCTGCTTCGAATTTTTGTAGCTGATGCCGGTCCCCTGACAGAAGAAGAGGGAGGGAGTAAATATGGTCCCTTGGTACTTATCAATCCCGAAATTACCTTTGAAAGTGAAGAAAAGGTTGACATGGAGGAAGGCTGTCTGAGTATTCCGGGCGTTAACGCATCAGTAACTCGTCCCGAAAAAATTGTAGTACATTACCTGGACCGGGATTTTAATGAGCAGGAGTTGGAAATAGGCGGCTGGCTGTCAAGAGTGATACAGCATGAAACCGATCATCTCGACGGCATTTTGTTTTTGGATTACCTGTCTATGTTTAAGCGCAAATTGTTGAGTTCTAAGCTCAAAGATATTGCCAAAGGACGTACCGAAATAGATTACCCTATCGTTCCCAAAAAGCAAGAGACCAAGTAAGAGGTTCTTATGCGTATTGTATTCATGGGATCTCCGGATTTTGCCATTCCCAGCCTGGAGAAACTGCACCAGTCTGATCATGAAATTGTATCGGTTGTAAGTAATGTTGATAAACGGCGCGGTCGACGTGCGAAACCATCGCCGACAGCTGTTAAAAAGAAAGCGCTTGAATTAGACTTACCGGTCATTGGGGTTGAGGAACTTGATGATTCCGATTTTTATGATAAGCTCAAGGCATTGAATGCTGACCTGTTCGTTGTTGTTGCCTTTCGAATTTTGCCGCCGGAGATTTTGGACCTGCCTGAGAAAGGATCTATCAATCTTCATGCCTCGCTACTCCCCAAGTATCGGGGGGCTGCTCCTATCCATTGGGCTATTATGAATGGAGAAGAAAAGACAGGGTGTACGGTTTTCTTTCTGGATGAAAAAGTTGATACCGGGAATATTATTGAGCAGCGGGAAACAGATATTGGTCCCAATGAAACGACCGGTGATCTGTACAAGCGTCTTAAAAAGATGGGCAGTAAATTGTTGATAGATGCCGTCGATCAGATTGAACAGGACTCGTATGAGCTGCAGCAACAGGATCACGATAAAGCGACCCCGGCCCCTAAATTATTTACCGAGGATTGTAAAATCGATTTTAGTGAAACAGCTGAACGGGTTCATAATAAAATACGTGGTCTTAGTCCGTTTCCCACAGCTTGGGCAATGCTCGATGATCTGAAATTTAACATGTACCGGTCAGAGGTTGGACTTTCCAACGATTTGGCTCCGGGACGCCTTCAAATGCATAACGATGATCTTATTGTGGGATGTAAAGACGGGGCTGTTGTATTGAAAAAAGTGCAGCTGCAAGGTAAAAAGAGAATGAGCGGGAAAGATTTTATGAACGGTTATACTGGTCATGGCATGCTTCATTAAAATATCCCAAAAGGAAATTTGTATTGACAAATAATCAGATAATTGTCATATAATCACTTTCATTTATATCCTATAAAAAACGAATTGTTGATATGGAGTTATCACCACTGTTGGATGCTGCCAAAAAAGGAGATTTGCCTCAATTAAAAAAGTTTAGTGAGGAGGATCATGATATCAATGAGACTGCTAAAAATGGGTTGACGGCTCTAATTCTGGCAGCTGAAAATAATCACAAAGATGTTGTTGACTTTCTGTTGGATGAGGGTGCTGATGCCAATGCTGCAACGGCTATGGGAGGCACCGCTATCAGCCGGGCGGCCGAAAATGGACATGTTAATATTATCCGGAAGCTGCTCGACCACGGTGCGAAGGCCAACGATGTAGCTCTGATTGCCGCTTCTCGGGAAGGAGAGTTAGAGGTCGTTAAAGTGTTGGTTGAAAATGGTGCTAATGTCAATGCGGAGCAGAGATGGGGGGTAACTCCCTTAATGCTTGCTGCCAGAGAAGGTCATTCTGATATTGTCAGTTATTTGTTGGCAAACAAGGCAAAGATAAAAGTAAAAGATAAAGATGGTCATTCCGCCTTGTCACTTGCTCTGGATAACGATAATGCTGGAATTGCGAGTCAATTACGGCGAGCCGGGGCAAAGGCTGATGCTGTTCGGAAAGAACAATCTGATTTGGATGATGAAGAGGATGATGTTCTGGATACGGATGATTTTGATGATCTGATTGATGAAGAAGAAATCCCGGAAGATATTGATTTGGATGAAGATTAGCGGCAAATTAATTCAGGAATTGTTTACAAAAGAGCGTTTGAACTCTTATTTTTAGCTGAAAGAAAATAACACGCGGTTTTATATCGTGAGAACTTTAACGAAGTAACTAAAAAGGTTACAATTTATGAGTAAAATTAATATTGGAATTAATGGTTTTGGACGCATTGGAAGATTGGTTACCCGATCTATTATGGCGTATCACAAAGACGACATTAATATTGTTGGCGTAAATGATTTAATGGATGCGGAGACGCTTGCCTACCTCTTTAAACGTGATTCGGTACACGGTACTTATCAGGGTGATGTAAGTTATACTGATAACAGTATTACGATTGATGGAATGGAAATTGGAATTTCATCCGAAAAAGATCCTGCAGATTTAAAATGGGGTGAACGCGGAGCTGATATTATTGTTGAATCAACCGGTTTATTTCGAACAAAGGAAGCTGCTTCCAAACACCTCGAAGCCGGTGCTGAAAAGGTGATTATCTCAGCTCCCGCTAAAGGAGACGGTGATGTAAAAACTGTTGTGTTGGGCGTTAATGAAGAAATAATTGATGACAGTGCACAGATCTATTCCAACGCAAGTTGTACGACCAACTGTCTGGCTCCCATGGTGAAAGTGTTGAATGACGCTTTTGGTCTTGAAAAAGGATTTATGACGACGACCCACGCTTATACAGGCAGCCAAAATATTCTGGATGGTCCGCATAAGGATCCTCGTCGTGGACGTACGGCAGCTCAAAACCTGGTTCCAACCACTACGGGAGCTGCACAAGCGGTTGAGCTTGTATTACCGGAAATGGAAGGAAAACTGGACGGAAGTGCTATTCGCGTTCCGGTACCAGATGGATCACTTACTGATCTGACTGCTACACTTAGTAAAGATGTTACGGTGGAAGAGGTTGATCAGGCGTTCAAGGATGCTGCCAATGGTGTTATGAAAGGGGTATTGGGCTACTCAGAAGAAGAGTTGGTCTCGACCGACATTTTAGGCGATCCTCACTCCTGTATTTATGATAGCGGCTTTACCAAAGCAAATGGTAACCTTGTTAAAATTCTTGCTTGGTACGATAACGAAGCAGGATATTCTGCTCGTACCGCCGATTTAATCAAGAAAATCGCATAACGTTATTTTTGCTGATGGAATCATTTTATATGATTCCATCGGTATTTTTTTAATTTAAGAAATAGGGGGCGATTCTTGGAAATTGTCCCAATAACCAAGGTCAGATTAAATCTCTGGCCTTTTTCTTTTTAATGGAATAAGAGGAAGCCTATGATTGATTGGAAACAGGTAAATGAATATGCGGGAAAAGAGAATCCTGAACCACCGAAAAGAATTGAAAAGTCTGACAAAGAGTGGAAGAAACAGCTCACTGACGAACAGTTTTATGTGACGCGAAAACATGGGACGGAGCGACCGGGAACGGGTGAATATTGTGAAAGTCACAAACCGGGTTTGTATGCTTGCGTCTGTTGTGGAACAGAATTATTTGATTCTACCGAGAAGTTTGAATCAGGATCCGGATGGCCCAGTTTTGGAGAGCCGGTAAAAAATAATGTAGTGAAATACGAGGAAGACTATAGCCACGGTATGCAGCGTATTGAGGTGTTATGTAATGTCTGTGATGCCCATCTTGGTCACGTCTTTCCGGATGGTCCTGGGCCCACAGGATTACGATATTGCGTTAACTCTGCTTCTTTAGAATTGGTGGAAAACGCATAGAAACCGTAAACTATTTACATAAATATTTTGGTTACACCTACAATTTTATCCATTTAAAGCTTGTTCAATATCGGCTTGAATATCTTCAATGGCTTCAAGACCCACGGCGATTCGTATCATACCCGGCGTAATGTTTACAGTTTCTCGTTCTTCTTTGGTTAATTTTGAATGAGTGGTAGAGGCTGGATGCGTGGCAATGGTCCGGGAATCTCCCAGATTGGCCGACAGTGATAACATTTCCAATTTATCAAGGAATTCGGTAGCCGCTTCGTATCCGCCAGTGATATTAAAAGCAACTACTCCACCGCCTTGACGCATCTGTTTTTTTGCCAGCTCGTACTGCGGATGACTTTTAAGAAATGGATATTTAACCCATGCTGTATTTTGTTGTTCTTCTAAGAATTGGGCTAAGGATAGTGCATTTTGGCAATGACGATCCATGCGTGCCGGAAGGGTTTCCAGGCTTTTAGAGAACATCCACGCATTAAAAGGAGACATTGCGGGTCCCGAGTGACGCGTGAAAGTACTGATTTCATCGATATAGTTTTCTTTGCCAACGATCACGCCGCCAATGCCGCGTCCCTGTCCGTCGATAAATTTCGTAGCCGAATGCAACACAATATCTGCGCCGTATTCCATAGGCTTCTGGAGGTATGGAGTGGCAAAACAATTATCCACAATCATAATTAAATTGTGAGAATCAGCGAGTTCTCCGGCCCATTCGAGGTCGATGAGATCGAGTCCCGGGTTCGAGGGCGTCTCCAAAAATAATACTTTAGTTTTATCCTTAATAAGGGATTCCCATTGTTCCGGCTTGTCAATATCCCCATAAGAATAATCAATACCCCACTTGGGTAAGATGTTATTTAGAATCTGATGGGATGATCCAAAAAGCGAGCGACAAGCCAAAATATGATCGCCTTGCTCCAGCAGCCCCGCCAAACTTGAGAATATAGCAGACATCCCCGAAGCGGTGGCAATGCCCGCATCAGCCCCTTCAAGCCGACACATTTTTTCTTCAAACTCGTTGGTATTTGGATTAGAATAGCGGCTGTACACATTCCCTTCTACTTCTTTGGCAAAAAGGGCGCGTGCGTGTTCGGCCGAGTCGAACACAAAACTCGAGGTCATAAACAATGGAGTGGAGTGTTCGTGTTCTTCCGTGCGTTTTGTTTGCGTGCGTATGGCTTTCGTTTCTGACTTTTTGTTACTCACAATATCAGTTGGATTTTATTTCGTAACTGTGGGTGATTTTGGAGGTTTTTTCCAGCGTTTTTGTTACCGAGCAATATTTATCGAGCGAAAGGTTGATAGCACGTTCTACCTTCTTTTCATCTAAATCGCCTGTAAAAATATAATTGATGTGGATGGTAGTGAACTCCGAATAGGTGCCTTTGCTTTGGCGGTCTCCGTCAACTTCTACTTTTAGATCTTGCAAATCTTGCTTCTGCTTTTTAAGGATACCAATAATATCGATGGCACTGCATCCGCCAACACCTGCCAGCAGAAGCTGCATGGGACTAAATCCGCCTTCAAGTCCGCCAATTTCGGTGGTGCCGTCCATTCTAATAAGCCCTCCCTCATCATTTTGGGCTTCCATGTGCAGGTCATCAAGATGGTCGATAGTGATTTTCATAAAAAGTCTTTTTTACCTAAAATTTGCTGCTAAAAGTACAAAAACACCGTTAGTTAACAAAGCATGGGATACAATTTAAGATGATAATCTGCGACTTGCTTTCTTCTTTAGTTCTTTTAATTTGAAGCGAATCAATCTAAAGCAACGGGGAATATTTTGAGTGACGAAACCAAGCAATTTGTGCCGTATGTTCGAGCGGAGGACGATTATCCGCAAATAACATTTAAAGCTGTAATTCTGGGAATTTTATTGTCGGCCATTTTAGCCGGGGCCAATGCCTATCTGGGATTAAAAGTAGGGATGACTGTCTCCGCCTCTATTCCGGCGGCCGTAATTTCGATGGCGGTATTGCGACTTTTTAAGGAGTCAAATATACTGGAAAATAATATTGTTCAGACCGCCGCTTCGGCGGGAGAATCGTTGGCCGCAGGGGTTATCTTTACGCTTCCCGCTTTGATTTTACTCCGTTATTGGTCAGACTTCCCTTTCCTCGATACCATGGCTATTGCGATGTTTGGCGGGGTGCTCGGAGTGCTGTTTACCATTCCGTTACGCCGCGCATTAATCATAGAAAAAAAGCTAAAATTTCCGGAAGGAGTTGCTACCGGTGAGGTACTAAAAGCCGGAACCGAAGGTGGAAAGGGTATCAAATATATTGGTCTGGCCGGTATTGCTGCTGCTCTGTATAAATTAGGGCAAACGGGGTTAAAGATTTTTTCGGGATCGGTAAGCGGTTCTGTCACAACAGGCAGATCCATTTTTGGAATGGGAACAGAGTTGTCGGTTGCCCTGCTTGGGGTCGGTTATATAGTAGGATTAAATATTGCAGTACTTGTGTTTGCCGGTGGCCTTATTTCGTGGCTGTTTGGCATTCCGTTGTATATGGCTTTTACCGATCCGGCTGAATTGTCTCAAGTGGTCGGAAATATGAGCGGCTATGATGCAGCTCTTGAAGTGTGGAGTCAGAAAATTCGCTACATGGGGGTTGGAGCCATGGTTGTCGGTGGCATATGGGCACTGATATCATTGGCCAAGCCGCTTAAGGATGGTATCGTTTCGTCTTGGGAAGCAGTTCAGAAAGCACGATCGGGCAATAGTGCAGACATCCCGCGTACCGAACGGGATATGCCTATCAATTATGTCTTATGGGGAATATTGGGTTTAGGTATTCCGATTTTTATTGTTTTTACGCAGGTTATTGATATGGCTCACCTGCCGGTGAGCAGTGGACTCTATTGGACAACAATGAGTATTGGAGCTGTATTTTCTCTGGTGGCCGGTTTTCTGTTTGCCTCAGTAGCCGGATATATGGCCGGTCTTGTGGGATCCTCCAATAATCCCATATCAGGAGTAACAATTGCAACGATATTAGCAACTTCCCTGATTTTATTAGCACTGCTGGGGACGCAGATCGACTTTTCTGTTGATACCGAACGCGCCCAGGCGGCGGCAGCTGCAGCCATTGTAGTGGGAGCGATGGTTGCCTGTGCAGCGGCTATTGCCGGTGATAATATGCAAGATTTAAAAGCAGGTCAGCTGGTGGGAGCAACGCCCTACAAGCAGCAAATTATGCAGATTGTAGGAGTCGTTTCGGCCGCGCTGGTTATTGCTCCCATTCTAAGTTTGCTATTTAATGCTTACGGATTGGGTGGCGTGCTACCGCGGGAGGGAATGAGTTCGTCCGAAATGTTGAGTGCTCCGCAGGCAACGCTGATGCAGTCGGTGGCCGAAGGCGTATTTGCCCGTAACCTGGAGTGGAACATGATCTGGATCGGTGCAGTGATTGCCGTAGCTATTATCATTTTGGATAAAGTATTAGAGGCTAAAGATTTCGAATTTCGCACTCCGGTGCTGGCAGTAGCAGTAGGCATCTATCTGCCTCTGGAATTAACGGTACCAATTTTTATTGGAGGAGTACTTGCATGGTATGTGGGACGAAAAGTTGTAAATCGTGCAAAAAATGAAGGGGCCGATCCTGAAGAAGCAAAAACGAATGCCGAACGCAAGGGACTTCTATTTTCATCGGGTCTTATTACTGGTGAAGCCTTGATTGGTATAGTGTTAGCCATTCCGTTTGCCATCCAGGAAAGTACAGATGCTCTCCGATTAGTTCCGGAATCATTTGCTCCCTATGCCGATTGGCTCGGAGCACTGGCCGGTGTATTCTTTATCATTTGGCTGTATAAAGTTGCGGTAAGAAAGTAAAAACAATGATTATTTCTTAATCAAAACAAAAGGGGATACAGGTATGAAAAAAGTAGCAGTTTTATTCGGATTGACAATTTTGTTCATCCTGTTGGGGTGTGAGCAGAATGCAGAAGAAAATGAGGAATTAACTTCAGTTCCCGAGCCCGGCTATACGCTTTCGGCTGACCAGACACATAGTTATTGGAGCAGTACGATTGAACCGTTAATTCGAGTAGAATCGGGATCGGTCATTGAGGTGAATACCGAGGAAGCATCCGATAAACAGTTGAACCATAAATCGACGGTAGAGGATATTAAAAATCTGAGTTTTGATCCTATTCACCCACTTACGGGACCGGTTTATGTTGAAAATGCTGAGCCCGGGGATATCTTGAAAGTGAAGCTCCACAAAATTGAATTGGGCAGTTGGGGATGGACGGGAATTATCCCGGGATTCGGGTTCCTGTCTGATGAGTTTGATGAGCCGTGGATTAAGACCTTTGAGTTTGATGAAAATTCGAATACTGCTGCCTTTTCTGAGGATATCAATATACCGCTCAAACCATTCCCGGGTGTGATGGGCGTAGCACCGGATACCGAAGAAGAACTTTCAACGGTACCACCCCGAGCTAATGGCGGTAATATGGATGATCCCAATATGACGGAAGGCACTACGGTCTACTTTCCTGTGCAGGTAGAGGGAGCACTGTTTTCAATAGGCGATGCACATGCTGCGCAGGGTCACGGTGAGGTTTGTGGGACGGCTATTGAAGCTCCTATGCGGATTGTATATGAAGTGGAAGTGATTAAGGACGGTCACGAAATCCAGGAGCCGCAGTACGAAACCGATGATTATTATGCCGTTACCGGTTACGGAGAAACTATCGACGAAGCGGCAAAGAAAGCGACCCGCTATATGATTGATTATCTGGAAACCGAGCACGATATGGATCGTAATGATGCGTATGCCTTGGCTTCTTTGGCTGGAGATTTGAAAATTGCCGAGGTCGTTGATGTGCCGCACATGCTGGTTTCTATGCACATGTCAAAAGAGGTGTTAGGCGTTAAGTGATTTTTTTATTTCATCGGATGGCTGGTTGGTTTTGCTATCCGATGAATAATTTAAAATCCTGAAACAAGTTCAGGATGACATCCCGTCCTTTTTTAAATGAATCGACCATACCCTGAAGATAAATCATCAGGCACTAAAGAGTTTATAAAGAAGACTAAAACGGCAATAGTTTGAGCGTCCGCTCGGGCTATTATTTACTTCTTACTTACCGTGACGCTCTTCAAGATTTTGGACTATTGTTTGTAACGGCACACCTTTAGCAACTAACAATACCAATAGGTGATAAATCAGATCGGATACTTCGTCAACTAAGTTGTGATCTTCATTTTTGGCTTCAATAACCGTTTCTACAGCTTCTTCGCCTACTTTCTGGGCAATTTTATCGATTCCATCCTCAAAAAGAGAGGTAGTATAAGAACCTTCCGGCATCTGTTCTTTTCGACTGATGATAAGCTCTTCCAAATTATTAAGAAAATTCAGGTTTTTTTGTGGCTTAAAATCCTTTCGGTAAAAACAGGATTGCTCACCGGTGTGACAGGTGGGGCCGTGCGGTTTAGTTAAGATCAATAAGGTGTCATCATCGCAATCCTTTTGTAGGTCAACCACATCAAGGTAATTACCAGAGGTTTCTCCTTTGGTCCACAAGCGTTGCTTGCTGCGACTAAAAAAAGTAACGCGCTCTTCATCCAGCGTTTTTTGCAGGGCTTCTTTGTTCATATAGCCCAGCATTAATACCTGAAATGAGTCGGCATCCTGAATGATGGCTGGGATAAGTCCGTTGCCTTTTTCAAAGTCGAGAGCGTTAATATCAATCATAATAGAAAATCTGGTAGTAGGTCAATTAATTTGTTTTACGAACAGGTATTTCAGCAGTTTCCAATTCCTGTTTTAAATCGCTGATTGCAATTTCTTGGAAGTGAAAAATGCTGGCGGCTAAAACTGCATCGGCATTTCCTTTTTGGATGGCATCAATGCAGTGCTTTTTGGAGCCTGCACCGCCGCTGGCTATAATGGGAATAGTCGTGAACTCGTTGACTTTTTGGAGCAGTTCCAAGTCGAAGCCTTCTTTGGTACCATCCTGATCCATGCTGGTAAGAAGAATTTCGCCCGCCCCGCGCTCCTCAACTTCCTGAATCCATTCAAGCGCATCTTTTCCAGTGTTTTTGGATCCGCCCGAAATAAAAACAACCCACTGGTTGTCGATTCGCTTGGCATCAACGGCGGCAACAATGCACTGCGATCCGAATTGGGCTGCCGCTTCGTTTATAAGGTTTGGATTGCGTACAATGGCACTGTTGAGCGAAACTTTGTCGGCTCCGGCATGTAAAATTTCGGCTATCTGATCGGTACTGCCAATACCACCACCAACGGTAAAGGGGATATCAATTTCGAGTGCGATCTTACTGACGAGATCAACCAGCGTTTTTCGTTTTTCTTTGGTAGCAGTAATATCCAAGAAGACAAGCTCGTCGGCTCCCTCGTTAGAGTATCGGCGTGCCAGTTCTACGGGATCGCCGGCATCGCGCAGTCCTTCGAAGTTAACACCCTTCACTGTTCTGCCGTCTTTAATGTCGAGACAGGGAATAATTCGTTTTGCAAGCATAGGCTGGTATAATACAAATCAATAATTTGATTAGACTCGAAATATAGAAAATCTTATGGTAATAGGTTAGAAATCACTTCTTATAAAATCTGCTAAAAATAGATAGTCTTATTTAACTTAGACCGAATATAAATTTCGATTCTAAGGATCATATTATCTCCAATGTTTGTATAGTTAAATGAAGGTTAACTAACAAAAAGAGGATAATATGCCTAAACCAACTGAATGTCCGCAATGTGGTGCTACTGCAGTAGATCCTTGTCAAAAAGAACCCAAAATTGATTGTGAACGGGAAGACTGATTTTACTCACAATAAATTTAATGAGCCGCGGTATTTGCCGCGGCTTTTTTATTTGGTCTAGTAAAAGCACGTCTCTTAAATTTTAGGGCAGATACACGAATATTTGTACCTTTATGTCTTTAAAAAAATATCATTTACAGTAATAAAAAAGACTTTCAATGGGTTTTAACGGAACGAAGGAGCAGTTGTTTAAAAGGACGAAACAAGAAGTTCAGGAGTTAGGCTTTACCATTATTGACCAGGATGGGCAGCGACCCTGGGGCGGTTTTTTTGTGATTGATGAGGAGCAAGCTGCCGATTTTGCCAAGCATTATTTTGGTGATATTGATATTGATGATCTGAAAGTTGCCGGAAAATTAAGTCCCAAAATATTAGTTGTTCAGCCTGGTAAGCGTCTATCATGGCAGTATCATCATCGCCGGGCCGAAATTTGGAAAGTGGTTGAAGGTCCGGTGGGCGTTATTACCAGTGACACTGATGAACAAGGAGAAGTTGAAACCTTACAGCCGGAAGAGTTTATTACATTAAAGCAGGGGGAACGTCATCGCTTAGTAGGATTAGATGATTGGGCTATTCTTGCAGAAATTTGGCAGCACACCGATCCGGAAAATCCTTCTGATGAAGATGATATTGTGCGCGTGCAGGATGATTTTGGTCGGTAGCGAAGCTACCCTGAATGGTAGGTTAGCATTTCCTCAAGAGAGATTTTTTCTTCATAATAAGCGCGTCCTACGACTACTCCGTATTGGTTTTGATCTTGGAGGGTTTTTAAGTCATCGGCATCCGAAACGCCACCCGAGGCGATAAAATTAAGGTCCGGAAATTGTTCTGAAAGTTCTTTGTAAAGGTTCACGTTAGGTCCTTCGAGCGTACCGTCTTTGGATGTGTCGGTACACAAGACGGTGGAAAGCCCACGATCAATCATAGGGGCAAGGAAATCCTCCAGTGATTTGTCGAGCGTTTCCAGCCACCCGCCATAAGCAACTTTCCCATTTTTTAGATCCATCCCCAGAATAGCGCGGTCACCATATTTATCAAGTACCTTAAGCCATTCTCCGGGACTTTTAACAGCCATTGAGCTGCATATTATATTGGATAATCCTTGATCTAATAACATCTGGGCATCTTCGAAACTGCGAATGCCACCCCCGGTTTGTACAGAGATATCAAGAGAATCGATGATCTGTTTAACATGTTTGAGGTTTACAAACTTTCCTTCCTTAGCACCATTCAGATCAACGATATGGATATGATTAAAGCCGGCCTCTTTGAATTTTTGGGCTTCTTCAACAGGATTGTGATTGTAGATTGTGGCTTCATCATAGTCGCCTTTGTGCAGGCGAACTACATTGCCGTCAAGAAGATCTATCGCAGGAATGACAATCATATACTAAAATAAATGGAGTTAGAATTTAGCAGTTTGAAGGTACGGAAACCGTATTACAGTGTACAGTGATGAGTACAAATAGTAGTGTTTTTGAAAGTTGTTAATATGACCACTTCAACCGAAAGAAAAAGAGGTTGGGGGTTTCAACGGCATCCCGAAAAGTCGCTCCCTTCAAGAGCTGGGATAACAGAAGCAAGTCAGCATCCTCAGTTATAGATATGGAAAGCTGGGGGATGGCAATAAAAACAGATCGATCAAAACTGCTCATAAAGCCGATATTTCCGCTGACAAGAGGATGGATTTGATACGAAGCGTTGATAAACAATCCTGATTTGGCGATGAATAGATTATCTGCTGATGGCGGTTGTACCAGGGTATTCAGTGGATCTCTGCCCTGGTTATATCCTCCGTTATAAAGCAGTTCCCCCTGGAGATATAAACCATTCGAAAGCATATAATCAGTTCCGGCGGTAGCTGTAAAATGTCCTGTTTGATCGAAAAAATCATCTTCGGGATGAAAGTAGGAGATTTCGCCTTTAAATCCAGCATCTCTGACGTAACCGGCCCATCCGCCACCGATTACGGCATAATCCCGGTAATGTCCGCCAATAAATTGCAGATCATAATTGCCCGTGCTCACCCGTACCATACCAGCGATTACCGAGCGGTCAAAACTATCCGCAATTTGATAGCTGAGTTCGGCACTGGATGCATAGCTCCAATTATATTGAGCTGTAAGGGCGTCTACGCCGGGACGTTCTTCATAATCGAAATCGAGGTAGGCGTAATTGTTAAACAGGTCATTAGGACTCCATACCAGTGTTCGTGACCAATTGATACGCTGGCGGCCGGCATGGGCTTCCCATGGCCCGTTTATATAGCTGAGATGGACTCGGTCTATGGTAGAATGCATCAGGGAATGATCGGTTCCAAACCAAACCCAGGAGAGATCAAAATAGTTAGAGTCTTGTTGATAGAATTGTTCAAGTGCGGGCGTATTATTTACGGTATAGCCGTTGAGGAGTCGCGTGCGAAGGTCGGCCCGGAATTCGAAATGTTCAGATAACGTCCAATCACTTTCGATGCGGTGGTGGAGGATATTATCGTAGTGGACAGTGCTAAAATCATTATTAGCACTGATCTGTCCGAGCTCTTTGACATATCCACTGTAGTCTACATCAAATGGAGATTGTGCAAATAAATTTTGAAATCCAATTATGACAAAAAATACTAAAAGGAGTAATCTTTTCAGGTCTCTTCCGTGCTCTTTTGCGTATCCTTCTTTGAGTAGCTTTGTGGTATAGATCGTATACATGGGATTTAATCTTTCACTTCGTCCTTGTCAATTTGCCCATCCACGAGGGTGACTATGCGACGGGCACGATCAATTACCCGCTGATCATGAGTAGAAAATACGAAGGTCATCTCTTCCTTTTTGTTGAGGTCGGCCATCATATCCAGCAAGTCACCGGACGAAACAGAATCCAGGTTTGCCGTAGGTTCGTCGGCCAGTACAAAATCCGGTTTGGATGCCAGTGCTCGTGCTACAGCTACACGCTGCTGCTGTCCGCCCGAAAGTTCGGAGGGGCGTTTGTGAATTTTATCTGCCAGTCCCACCTCTTCCAACAGTTGCTCGCTTTTAGCATTGTATTCTTGGGCGGGTTTCCCCTGCATCTGCATGACAAAAGATACGTTTTCAATAGATGTAAGAACTGGAATCAGGTTGTAGGCTTGAAATACAAATCCGATGTGATGGAGTCGAAAGTCTATTAACTCGCTGTCGGATAGTGTGCCAAGATCAGTTCCCTGCACGATTACACGCCCGTTGGTGGGGGCATCTAATCCGCCGATAATATTAAGCAAAGTTGTTTTCCCTGAACCCGAGGGACCGACAATGGCAGTAAACTCTCCTTTCTTTATTTCCAGATCTACGCCACGCAGCGCATGCACAGGAACCTGATCAGAGTTATAGACTTTGGTAACGTCTTTAGTTGTAATGACAGCCATAAGTTTGGGTTATGTGTTTCGGGTTGCGGGATTTCGGGTTGCGGGTTTTGTGGTGCGAGTTAAGTTTTCCAGCTTTTTTCAACGCACTGTATGAACTTGTTTAGCTTACGTCCTAATTTGTCGTACTTCTCAATAATATTCTGCGATGGATTGTCTTGAAAGTGAATGTCACTTATCATATTTAATTGAGAGATTTTTTCATCACAGGAAGAATGTGCAAAAATTAGAAAACGAATAAATTCATTTTTATATCTTCGTCTGCCATAACCTTCAGCAATATTGTTTTTGATGCTTTTTGAAGAGCGCCTGATTTGGCTGTCTTGTTCATACAATTCATGGTCAGGTAAATCCATTGTCAGTTGATGAATTTCAAGTGCATAGTCATATGCGAGCTTATAAATTTCTAAATCTTTATAACTCTTCATGATTTTCGTGTTTTGTGTTCCGGGCTTTGGGTTGTAGGTGGTTTTAACGGATTTTTTAAAGAGGTTTACGCGTAACGCATCATCTTGAAACTCGATTCAATTAAGTTTTCTAATTGCTTCAACAGGATTCAATTGCAGGCTTTTCCAAGCCGGATATAGCGCAGAAAGTAAAGCTGCAGCAGCAACCATTAGCATAATATTGAAATAATACATCCCATCAAGAGTAGGATAAACGACGGTTCCAAATCCATAGATGCTGAGACCTTCGGCAAAGGCACTCAAGTTAATACCGGTAGACTCAAAATAAGAGATCGTTCCCCATCCCAGCAGAAGACCGGCAGGAGAACCGACTAACGTTAAAAAGACTGTTTCCCATATCACCATACTGAATGTGCGAGCTTTATTCATGCCTATGGCTCGAAGCATGCCCAGCTCTCGGGTACGTTCCATAACGGCCATGAGCATCGTGTTAATGATACTGAAGATAAGCCCGATGATGATTATGATCATCACGATATAGAGCATCATATCCATCATGTCGAACATATATCGGAGGTCAGGGGCAAGATCTCTCCAGGTTTTCACTTCGAGTGAGGGGAAAGTAGCGCGCAGTGAGTCGGCATAGGTTTCGGCTTTAGCCATATTATCGGTATCGATTCGGATGTTGTGAATGGCATTTTCCATTCCCTGTAAGCGATTTAAGTCATCTCTTTGTACAAAAACAGTGTTTTCGTTATAGTTACTGCTAAAAGTTTTAAAGATGCCGGCTACTCGAAATGCGCCTCCCGTAATTTCTCCATCTACATCCTGGAAGCTTAAAACCATTCTGCTTTTAAGGTCTAATCCCAACCGCTCCGCCAGCTTGTTGCCGATTAAAATGCCATTACGGTCGTTGGGCTGCAGCATTTGTCCTTCGGTGAGATACTGATTGATGGCCAATGTGCTCTTTGGCTGGGGATTAATGCCATTAATGGTAACCCCAAAATTACTGCGTGTGCTTTGGGCCAGACCCGATGCGATGCTTTTAACTGAGATATCAGTCACATAAGGTTGCCCCTGCAAATGCTCGAAAACCTGATCGCTATTATCAACAGCGTACTTTGGATCATAAAGGTCTTCAAACTGGGGATGCATAATCTGAATATGCCCGATAGAGAGCTCAATCTGATTGTCGAGCACATCTTGTACCATCCCGTTAAAAAAGCCTGCTGAAAAAATACCCGCCCATGTACCTAACATTACGGCAATGATAACGACCCCGCTTCGGGTTGGGTTACGCCAAACATTTTTCCATCCGAGCCTGATAATATTACCTATCATATTATGACCTCATAGCTTTTACGGGGTGCAATCGGCTGGCACGAATCAGCGGAATAATGCTAAAGACGATAGTAATGATAAAAATGATGATCGCCTGCATATAAAAGAGCTCCGGATCCAAAGAGAAGGGGAGGTAGGGTTCCAGGCCGTATGATTCCATAACTTCGACCATGCCTCCCGAAAATTCGATGGGATTGACATTAAAGTACCAAGCCACCGGAATAGATAGGGCGATACCCAAAAGGGAACCAAGGAAAGCAATGAATAAAATTTCAAGAGCAAGCATCAGAAAAATAGCAAGCCGCGATGTGCCGATAGACAGCATTACCCCAAATTCGTAGGTGCGCTCGGTGATCATCATTAATACGGTGCCGAGGATGCCAAAGCCCACGATAATGTATAAAATGAGAATGATGATTACCCCTCCGCCGCGGTCGGCCTGGATGGCTTGTTGGAGCTCCGGCATCATCTGTTGCCAGCTCATAATTTCGTATCGGGTAGTATCAACGTTTGAGTTTAGCCGGTTGACTGTTTGCTGTACACTGTTGGGATCATCGAGAATGAGCGCGAGGGCAGAAAGTCGATTGGGAGCTGCTAAAAAATTCTGGGTAGTGGCAAGCGGCATCATCACCACGTTTTTATTCATTTCAGGATTGGGAAATGAAACGACGCCTTTGATTTCATAAAGTCCCGTAGCACTTTGCCCTCGAAATCCCTGTCCGATAAGTACCAGGCTGTCACCAAGCTGTACACTAAGTCGCTCCATCATATCAGTACCCACGAGCACAGCCTGCTCATCAGCGCTTTCAAAATATGATCCTGATTCTATGCGCTCCTTTGGATTGCTTAGAGATTGTTCTTTATCTGGATCGATACCCATGATCATAGCGGGTCGACTTTGTTGCTTTCCGGCTGCAAGGGCGTACGACTGGAGTCTGGGCACCGTTTCTATGACTGCACTTGGTTTTGCCGCATCTTCAAAAAGTGAATCCGACGCTTCAAAGCTATTTTCGAGCGTCTGATCGTCCCAGTATCCCTGCTGGTGGATTTGAATGTAGCTGGTAAATGTGCCGACGGTGCTGTTAACCATGACATCATATTGACCCTCTTGCATGGATCGCATCACCGAAGCCAGCAACACTGCTATCACAATGGAAAGCATGGTGATGAATGAGCGCCGGCGATTGCGCCAAATATTTCGCCATGCTAATCTTAGATATAACATGTGTTTTCTTTTGAAACGCTAATAGCCCTACAGTGCTTCAAGATCTATCAGCATATTATTTAATCCAACCGCTTCATATTTTGGATACTAAAAAACTGCTCGCTAATATCAATATCAAAGTCGATCTGTTGATAAGTAATGATCGTTTTTTTGGCTGATTCTTCAACGGGATTCATCTCCATTCGTGCAGGGAGCAAGCGTCCCCCCATTTCTTTAATGTCTGATCCATTCATGACCCGCACGAGCGTGTCATCTTCATCATAAAACTCCCCGCGCAACTGCAGGTATTCATCTTTTGATATATAGGTCACCACCCGTGACCAGACGACCGGCGCTTCTGGTTTGGGATGCATCTCAATTTTATAGCAGTCATATTCGCTTATTGTCGTATCGGCAAGTAGGGTGTGGGTATAATCCGTTACGATAGATGATTCTCGAACGAGATCATTATTTGAGAAGTCCGATCCCATCCAGGATTGGCTCATCATAGATGGAGGCATTTTAACAGTTCGATTAACGTTGGGAATCCAGTTCCAAATTTCATTTTCGCGCATTAAATAGGCAGAACCTTTGTCGCGAGCGGGAGCCGTAACCAGTATCATGCTGAAATCTTCGCCCATGCTCCATGCTTTCATAGAGATACTCCGTTCCCAATTGGGGCGTATGATCTGCATTGTCATTTCTGCAAGGGACTGTTCACCCTGCATTTTTTCATGGGCTTTGGTGACAATTTCAGTAGCGTCTTGTCCGAATAGGATGGAGGGGCAAAATATCATTAGGACCAGACATGGAATTAGAAACGTTTTCGTCCATTTCCATAGTGGATCTTGGTCAACAACTAATGACTGTTCAGTCTTATAAATTGGAAAGATCATCACATATAATTGAATGCCTGTTCATTCAAAATGTACATGCTGAGGAAGCTGTATGCAACAACTATTTGTTTGGTTGGCAAATAATTATGGCATCAAACAGGAGGGGAGGCGCAAAAGGTAATGAGCTTATTAATTCACAAACTGCAAAAAATTCTGCAGCAGTAATGAGCCTACTTTTCCGGATTTTTCGGGATGGAATTGCACGCCGACAAAATTATTTCGTGCTACAATCGCTGAAAAATCCTCAATATAATGGCAGGATGCTACCGTAAAATCATTGACCGGAGCATAGAAGCTATGCACATAGTAGAAATATTCTTTTTCACTGAGATTTTCAGCAATAGGATGATCAGATATATTGTCAAAGGTGTTCCATCCCATGTGTGGAACCTTTGCTTTAGAAGAATCAAACTTCTTGAGACGTCCGGGAATAACGCCCAGTCCTTTTGAGTCTCCTTCTTCAGACGATTCAAAAAAGAGCTGCATCCCCAGGCAAATACCCAGCACCGGTTTTTGAGTCTGCTTGAGCCAAGTGTCTAACTCATTTTTTTGGAGGGATTTCATGGCTGGTTCAGCATGGCCGACTCCGGGAAATATTATACCGTCAGCCTGATTAAGTTCATCCTGTTTGTCGGTAATGATATGTTCTTCATCAAGTCGTTTTAATGCGTTTGATACTGAAGCGAGATTGCCCGCCTCGTAATTGATAATTGCGATCATCTTATAATAAATCTTTAGTACTGGGTAACACGTTTAGGTTTCGTTCATTGCGACTAACAGCGGCGCGCAGGCAGCGGGCAAACCCCTTAAAGCATCCTTCAATTTGATGGTGATCATTCTTTCCATCAACAGAAATATGCAGGGTTGCTTTGAGATTAATAGCGAGAGAGTAGAAGAAATGCTCTACCATTTCTGTAGGAAAGTCGCCCACCATTTCACGTTCAAAGGTACCATCAAATTTTAAAAAGGGGCGACCGGAAAAGTCCAGCGCCACGGTTGCCAGCGTTTCATCCATGGGCAACGCAAAAGAGTACCGTTGGATTCCAATTTTTTTGCCGAGTGCCTTATTAATGGTTTCACCCAGTGTGATTGCCACATCTTCGATCGTGTGATGTTCATCGACTTCCAGATCGCCATCGCAAGTTAAGTCTAAATCGATTAGTCCGTGCTTGGCAATCTGTTCCAGCATATGATCAAAGAAATCAAGACCGGTAGAAATATTACTTTCTCCGGTGCCGTCCAAATTTAAGCTTATGCTGATATCGGTTTCTGCTGTTTTTCGTTCTTGAGAAGCTTTTCGGGTGGGAAAACAGATTTTATTGCTGAGGGCGATCCAATCGGAAGCTGTTTCAATTTCTGACCCGTTATTATTTAATGCTTTAAGGTCATCATTTTCGGTAATAATCTGCAGGTCAACGATATCCGGCAATGTTTGTATGGATGCTATCTTTTCGTTCTCCAGAAGTTGTTGCTGCTGTTTAGATAAATCCTCAATCAGAAAATAGAGTTTATGGTCAAATTCCTGCAGTTGTTTTAGTCCATAGAGAGCGCCACTCCAGAGTATATCGGGATCAGTGCCGGACAATGCTTCTATAGAAATTCTGATATTCATTAGCCTAATTTTTTTAAAGCTGAAATTAATCGTTCATTTTCATCCGGGGTTCCCACGGTAATGCGTAAACAGTTTTCACAATGCGGTTGATCCCCTCGATATCTGATGATAATATACTGTTCAGCAAGTTGGTTATAGACCTCTCGGGCATCAGTGAATTTTGTCAGTAAAAAGTTAGCATCACTTTCATAAACGTGATGTACTATTTTCAGTTGTTTCAACTTGTCGGCAAGCTGCTTTCGTTCCTTTTTTATAGCATCAGCTCGAAATTGGACGGTCTCCCAGTTTTGGAGTCCATCAATTGCCTTTTCCGCAGTTAATTTATTGATGTTATAGGGCGCTTTTACTTTCATCATATAATTGATGATGTCTTCTTGGGCATAGGTAATTCCAAGCCGGATTCCGGCTAATCCGAATGACTTGGAGAGGGTCTGAAGCACTACTAAATTCGGATAATCTGCTATTTTTGATGCCCAGCTTTCTTGATCACTAAAGTCGATGTACGCTTCATCAAGGATAACAATGCCCCTAAAATTTTCAACCAATGTGCGGATTTTTTCCGGTTTGAAAGTATTTCCGGTAGGATTATTGGGAGAGCAGAGAAAAAGTATTTTCGTATTTGGTTTTACTGCCTCCAGTATCTTATCTGCTGGGGGTTGAAAATCCTCCTCATCCAACAGCACTTCATCAACAGCAATATCATGAATATTTGCGGACACATTATACATACCGTAAGTAGGGGGAGTCGTCAATACGCGATCTTGGCCTGGCTGACAAAAGATACGATAGAGTAGATCAATTCCTTCATCACTGCCTACACCAGTAAATACATTCTGAGCTCGAACGCCGCGCCATTCGGCGATAAGCTCTCGTAGTTTTGTCTGTTTCGGATCGGGATAGCGATGCAGCTGCTGATCATCGGGAAACGGAGCCCCCAGACTATTTTCATTGGCATCGAGCAGTAGCCCTTTGCCAAAATCTTCGCGGGCGCTGTGGTATGGAACCAATTTTTTTATGTTGGGACGAACGAGTTTTTCAAGATCAAAAGAGCGATTCATAATATGCTAAATAAATCTTTAAATATTTTTCTTTATTTCTTTTAGGCGGATAGAAACGGCATTTTTATGGGCTTCCAATTCTTCCAGTTCCGCCAGTTTTTCAATGACAGGGCCCACATTTTTTAATCCATTTGCTGTAATTTGTTGCATCGTGATCTGTTTTAAAAAAGAATCCACCGATACACCGCTGAACATCCTTGCATAACCGTAAGTTGGGAGCGTGTGATTAGTTCCCGATGCGTAATCGCCGGCACTTTCGGGCGTCCATTTCCCCAGAAATACCGATCCCGCATTCATGATCTGATCTTCATATAGCTCGGGATTTTGGCATTGTAAAATAAGATGTTCAGGGGCATACCGGTTCGAGAAATCGAGAGCCTCATCCAGATTATTAACCGTAACACTAAAACTCTGCTCTATTGATTTACGGGCAATTTCCTGACGCGGAAGTTCAGTAAGCTGATGCTCAATTGCTTGTAAGCAAATATTTAGATCAAAATCGTTAGTAGCTACTAATACCACCTGACTATCTTCGCCGTGCTCAGCTTGAGATAGTAGATCGGCTGCCACAAATGCAGGGTTTGCAGTTCCATCAGCAATGACTAAAACTTCCGACGGACCGGCCGGCATGTCAATGGCGATCTGGGCTTCACTGTTCTGGAGCATCATTTTGGCTACTGTCACGTATTGATTCCCGGGACCCAGAATTTTATCAACTTTGGGAACAGATTCTGTGCCTAAAGCCATCCCTGCGACTGCTTGTGCTCCCCCCGCTTTTAAAAGATGGGTTGCCCCGATCTTTTTTGCGAGATACAGAATTTCATCAGCAACAGAACCGTCACTTTTGGGAGGCGTCGCTACTACTATCGTTGAGCATCCGGCCAGCATTGCGGGGATACCAAGCATCATCAGGGTAGAGGGAAGGATGGCCGTACCACCGGGAATGTAAAGGCCAACGCGTTCAATGGGACGAGCTACTCGTTTGCACTGTACGCCCGGCATCGTTTCTACTTCCAACGGCGCAGGCAGTTGAGCCTCGTGGAAACGGTAGATATTATCAAAAGCGGTATCAAGAGCCTGTTTTATTTCAGAGTCAAGACTTACCTTTTTTTGCTGTGGGTTGATGACAATTGGGTCGGGAGCTGCACCATCAAACTTTTGGTTATAATAATTGATGCCAGCATCACCCTCTCGCTCAACTTTTTCAATGATTGGTTCCACCTGCCCAAATATAGATCGAAAATCCATCTTGGGTCGCTGACAGAGTAGGTTCAAATCATCGGCAGATAAATCTTTGTACGAATATTTTTTCATAGGATTTCATGTTTAATAAGCAAGAAGTAAAAAGCAAGGATATAGTAAATTATCTTGCTTTTGCTTCTTGCATATCACTTGTTAATTACAAAATCATACTTTCGATGGGAAGGATCACAATACCGCTGGCCCCCTCGGCTTTTAGCTTTTCCATCACAACCCAGAATTCATCAATAGGGATGACGGTATGAACAGCAACCATGCCGTTATCGGCAAGGGGCATAACTGTTGGACTTTTGAGTGAAGGTATAATTTCTTTGATCTTGGGAACGGCTTCTTCCGGGGCATTCATCATAATATATCGGCTGCGCTCGGCTTGCTGGTGCCCATCCATCCGCTGTAGAAACTTTTCAATAAGCTGCTTTTTCCCGGAAGATAGTTCTTTATTGGTACGGATAAGCTGGGTTTCAGATTCTAAGATTGTCTCCAGTTCTTCAAGTCCGTTTGCTTTAAGTGTATTCCCGGTAGAAACCAGGTCACAGATAGCATCGGCGACTTCAAGGCGAGGGGCAATTTCTACGGCTCCCGAAATTGTTACAATTTCAGCATTAATATCGCGTTTTCCGAAAAAATTCCGCGTTAAGTTAGGGTAGCTTGTAGCTATCGACTTACCTTCAAAATCTTGTATCGATTGAATGTCCCCGTTTTTACGAGCAGCCAGTGAGAGACGACATATTCCGTAATCAAGTCCGCGAAGAACGGTAACATCAGCCCCTTTTTCCTGGGTTTCGTTAGCCCCTACAAAGCCGAGATCACAGACGCCATCCTGTACGTATTCGGGGATGTCATCATCACGAATTAGCAGGAGTTCAACGTCAAAGTTACGGCATTTAACAAGGAGGTTTCGTTTGTAGTCATCAAACCGGAGGCCGATACCTTTGAGTAAATCAATGGTTTTATCAGTTAGTCGACCTGATTTCTGAATAGCGATGCGTAAAGAAGTTGTAGAGTCAGCAGTGCGTTGCATAACAAGTAGTTATTAAATTTTGTTGGAAACTGTTATAAAAAGTGGGAAAGACGATGTAGCCTCAGCTACACAAAGTAATGCTATTGACGGGGCCAACCGCCGTGATGGGGGTGAGAATGGAAGGAAATATGTAGGCTTTGTTTTTGCATCAGGCCAAAGATAAGAGTTTTACGGAATTCTTCCACAATGAATTTTAGAATTTGATTAAAAGGAACCCTTTCAATGTTAAATGTGGATAACCGGGTGGGTAAGAAAATCATTCCACAAAGAAAAAGGCCCTTGCCGTTTGGCAAGAGCCCTTGACTATCATGTTACCTTGAGGGGTAAGTGATGTCCTTAATTAGAAATTTATCAAGCTTATGTCATCTGATAATTTGATAGCAATTTAGGTGACCGTATTTTGATTAGCGGGTCGGCTGTTTGAATTCGAGTGTCCGAAAATAGTATGATCGCTCATAGGGATGCTTCGGCATTTATCATATAAATGCTGGATATTAGCTGTCAATTTCTGCATAAAAAAACTATGCTGATATTGCGGCTACAAATGCGATAAGCATCAATGTAAATAACGTAAGTTGAATGATAGGGTTATAAACAATTCGTTTGTGCATGGATCTGTGTTTCTTATAATGTTCTATTAACCTTAATTAAAGGGCAGAAATATTTCATTGTTCCGAAACAATCTATTTTTTTTAGCCATTAAAAATCAGTTTAAAATTTTAATATGAATCGATTGAAGTATTATTGGTAAAAGACTATCCTTACATACCAATAATTAAAACAGATAACAGATATTTTATATGATTACAACGGCCCAATTTACGTATATCCCACTCAAAGCTTCCGACCCGCGTGAAAGTATTGATTATCTACTTGAGCTGGTTGCCCAGCATGATGTAGAGGTAGATGTAAATTATATGTCCACAAGTGTTCGTGGTGAAACAGAGGTTGTTTTTGAACTTATCCGTGAGATGTACGACACAATGACGATAGAAAAGGAAGAGTTTAGGTTTCATGTTGAGTTGCTGAGTCCGGAGTCAGCAGATAAGGATCCGCTCGATATTCCGGAAGCGTAATTCTTAGGATTGTTTAAAAGATTACCACTCCCAATACCTGACCGGTATTGGGGTTTTTTATGAAATATCTTTTATAGCACTTAGTTGAATATATTGTGCAATGCCACCGTCATTTTTGTATCTTTAGCGTTCTTTTGAGCAAGCAAAAATAGTGCTGTAAGCACATCTTTATGACCCAGATTCGCAACTTTAGTATTATCGCCCATATCGATCACGGCAAATCCACGCTCGCAGATCGGCTTCTTGAGCGTACCGGTGCAATCACCGAGCGTGAAATGCAGGAGCAAATTCTCGACGATATGGATTTGGAACGTGAACGTGGTATTACGATTAAAAGCCACGCCATCAGGATGGATTATGAGCGTCCAAGCGGTGAGGAAGTGATTTTTAATCTGATTGATACTCCCGGTCATGTTGATTTTTCCTATGAGGTTTCCCGGGCGCTAAAAGCTTGTGAAGGGGTACTGCTGGTTGTGGATGCAGCGCAAGGTATAGAAGCTCAAACCATTTCTACGTTGTATCAAGCCATTGATCAGGATTTAGAAATTATTCCAGTGCTTAATAAGATTGACTTACCGAGTGCTGATGTAGAAGGAGTAGGGCAACAGATTGTAGATTTGATAGGCTGCACTCATGACGAAATTTTAAAAGTGTCTGCCAAAACCGGTGATGGGGTAGACGAGCTGCTTGAGGCAATTGTAGAACGTATTCCCGCACCGAAACAAGAGACCGAGAAGCCATTACGTGCCCTCATTTTTGATTCTGTTTTCAACAGCTATCGCGGGTCTATTGTATATGTGCGAGTGATGCAGGGGACTCTTAATAAGGGGGATGGCATTCGTTTTATAGCAACAGATAAGGAATACGAAGCTGAAGAGATAGGATTTTTAAAACTTGAAAAAGAAAAGACCGAAAAACTTGAAGCCGGCGATGTGGGATATATTGTCGGAAGTGTAAAGTCGTTGCAGGATGCTCGGGTGGGTGATACCGTAACGCGAACAGATAATCCAGCCGAAGAACCAATTCCCGGATATCAGGAACCGAAGCCAATGGTATTTAGTGGTTTATTTCCCACCCAGTCGGATGATTTTGAGGACCTGCGATCGGCGCTGGAAAAGTTGCAGCTTAATGATGCTTCGCTGACGTATCAGCCGGAAACATCAGAAGCACTTGGTTTTGGATTTCGAGCCGGATTCTTGGGAATGCTCCACATGGAAATTGTGCAGGAGCGGCTCGACCGCGAGTTTGATATTGATATTATCACTACGGTACCGAACGTAGAATATGAAGTGCATATCACTGAAAAGGGAGAAGATAAGAAGGTACTGGTTGATAATCCCAGTGATATGCCCGATCCTGCTGTAGTAGAGGCGGTTTATGAACCCTATATCAAGGCGAGTATTTTAACGCCTTCGGATTATATTGGTCCTGTGATGACCTTGTGCCAAGAGAAACGTGGGCAGTACGTGAATCAGATTCATATGCAGAGTCAGCGGGTGGAAATTAAGTACGAGCTGCCCATGGCTGAAGTAGTGTTCGATTTTTATGACCGTTTGAAAAGTGGAACGCGCGGATATGCATCTCTTGATTATGAGTTTCTGGAATATCGGGAGGGTGATCTGGTGCGATTAGATATTTTACTAAATAAAGAGCCGGTTGATGCGTTATCGAGTATTGTGCACAGAGATAAGGCCTACGATCTGGGGCGCAAGTTGTGCAAGAAACTAAAAGAGCTAATCGACCGTCACCAGTTTGAGGTTCCTATTCAGGCGGCTATCGGAAACAATGTGATTGCACGTGAGACTATTCCGGCCATACGCAAAGATGTTACTGCTAAATGTTACGGCGGTGACGTTTCGAGAAAACGTAAACTCCTTGAGAAACAGAAAGAGGGCAAGAAGCGTATGAAACAAGTAGGAACCGTGGAAATTCCTCAGGAGGCATTTTTAGCGGTACTCTCTATGGACGAAGATAATAATAACTAATGTAATTGACGGATAATGGACAGGACATTTTTTGATTCAGTTGAAGGACTATTAAATTCTTCCTTTTTAAAGGGGATTACTGCCGGAGTGGCATTCATTTTATTAAGTTTAACAGCATTACCGGCTAATGCTCAGTTTGAAGCGGCAGAATTTGAAAAGATAACCAAAGAAAACCGGGCCCAGTTTGAGCGTGAAACCCGGAATATTAGCTTAACCGGACAGGGATTATACGAAGATACTAAGCTTGATGACCGCCAAACCAACGAAATTAGAGCTCGTCTACAGGCTCTATTTGGTGACCCTACTCAAACGCTTGAAGATCTGATTAATAAGGATAATTTCAGACCCGGTAAAGCCATACAATTTGAATATTGGTTTATGGTTAATGACAGTATCCCCTTGATGGTATTAGATTGGAATGGACCGTTTGGGAGTGGCTTAACATATGGTGGAGCAAGCAAATACATAGATTTGATGCCTCAAATTAAGAGGGAATTTGTAGAAAAGCTGATGTCGGTTGAGGAGCTCGGTGAGTATAAAGATTACTTTTATTCTCCGGAAAAAGATCAGTGGTATATTGTTAAATATGAAGATGGTAAATTCAGAAACGAAGAGATTGACTCACCGGCAGGAATGAGTATAGATTAATTTATTAATAATTAGGAGTAACATTGGCAGATAAATTATCAAAAGAAGAGCGCAAGGAACGGCGATCTCAAAGAAAACGGCGAAAAGGGAAAGAGAACGAAGAGGCAAAAAGTTGGCTTCGGGAATGGATGGATGCACTGCTATTTGCAGCAGTGGCAGCAATAATAATCCGTGCTCTTTTATTTGAGGCCTACCGTATTCCTACGCCTTCTATGGAAAAGACCTTGCTGACGGGAGATTTCCTCATCGTTTCTAAAATCAGTTATGGGGCCCGAACGCCGATGGTATTGGGCGTGCCGTTTACGAATATTTATATGCCCGGTGCGGTATTACCGTGGACGCGTTTGCCCGGATTAAGCGATGTTGAACGTAATGATATCGTTGTCTTTAACTATCCCATTGATTTAGATCCAACGGCCGCCAAAACAAGCTATATTAAACGTGCTGTTGGTGTACCCGGCGATACGGTTGCTGTTGATGATGCAGAACTTTTCATTAATGGAGAAAAGGCACAGGAATTCGAGGGAATCCAACAAACATATGTTGTTTCGGTTCGCGATCGCGTGCGGTTGAGTCCTGCCAAGGTAGAGGCCGCCGGGGGAAAACTTATAGGATCTCAAAATGAGGGATCATACAGAGTGACGATGACCCAAGGAGTGGCTGACAAAATGAGTGAGTGGCCAGAAGTCAATAATATAGAACTGTTCGTTTTACCGGAAGATTTCAATGAGTTTAACCGACGTGATTTTAGTTTTTCCTCCGGCTTTAACAATCATCATCATATGCCGCCGGTTGTAATTCCTTTTGAAGGGCAAACGGTTACATTAACGCCTGATAACTATCATATCTACGAAAATATTATTACTCGGTACGAAAGGAATAATGTAGAGCGAAATGGAGATCAGTTTGTAATTAATGGTGAGGCTACGGATGAATACACCATTCAGCAGGATTACTACTTTATGATGGGAGATAACCGTGATAATAGTGAGGATAGCCGTTTTTGGGGGTTTGTCCCACAGACTCATATTGTAGGTAAGGCAGGCATGATTTACTTTTCGTGGGATAATGAACGCATGTTGCCTCGCTTTGGCCGTCTTTTAAACTTTATCCACGATTAGTTTTTTAGTCGGTGTATATTAAGCTGATGACAATATTCTATACTTTATCTAGATAAGAAAGACGATGATAGTCAATTTTTTGTTATGGCTAAGAACCATCACAAATAAAAAGAGAATTTTGATTGAATATCTCTCTAATTATTATTGACACCCATTTTATCCTGGGCGGTAGAAATTGATCTTTGCATGGTAGTGATTGCTTGCCTTACCTCATCTCCCGACTCTTCCATATTTTTGCTAAGGGAATATACGGCTTCGACTGCATCCATAGTGAGATCGTTGTCCAGGTAAGATTTTATTTCGTTTATATCAGAAATATATGTTTCTAACATTCTGTTTACCTTACCACTATTGTCTCTAACTCTGCTGAATGCTTCCCTTAATTCTTCGCGGCGGTTTTCACTGCCGCTTCGCAGTTGAGTATTGTCGTAATCTTCTGCGTCGTTTTGCCATTCGGAAAGGTAGTCGTTGCTATTGGATCTCATTTCTTTAATGAGGGTATTTAATTCCTTTTTCATTTCCTCAGTTTTGCTAACATTATCACTGAATGAATTGTATGCTTCTTTAAGATCAGATTTGTTAGTGTTGGAAATGTTATTCAGTGAGTTTTCAGTTTTATCTATCTGTTCGGTGAGTTGGCTTAGTTTTTGTTCAAGATTACTCAATGAAGATTCAGTTTCTTGAGCTCGACTCGTGTCACTTGTAGCACATCCTGATACTACAAAAAGAATAAGTAATAGGGCGGTAGGTATGAATAAACTTTTCATTGTGGACTGACTCTCTTTTAGGGTTAAATTCATTTAGAAAAATTAACCCTTTTATAAAAGAATCTATATGAGATAAAGTTCAAGTTTTTTGTAGGAATTTAAGTGGGTATTCCGTAATACTCTATAACAGTCGATTTGTTAGGGAAGGATAGGAAGTAAGAAAGAGAAGTTGACTTTCTTGATAAAAATTAATTTTTACGGATGGTTTTACCCATTGGCTGACCTTCTTTGATGGCAAGCTGTCCGCAACCCGCGTCAATATCGTCACCGCGGCTTCGTCGAACGGTAGCTGTTACGTTCCGTGAAACAAGTTCCTGCATAAAGGCATCGAGGCGTTGTTCGCGGGCTCGTTTTAATGCCACTCCGGCAACATCATTATACATGATGATATTTACCTTACTGGGCGCCCACTGAACAATATCAGCAAGTTGTTGTGCATCTTCGGGGCTATCGTTGAATTCATCAAAGAGTAGGTATTCATAAGTGATAGGCCGATGCAGCTTATCGTAATAATGTTGAACAGCTTCCTTAAGTTTATCGAGGCCCATAGAGTTATTAATAGGCATAATCTCGTCACGCTTCTCATCGTTCGCCGCGTGTAGTGAGATTGCCAGGTTAAACGGCTGACGCTCGTCGGCCAGCTTCTTAATCTGCTTGGTAAGTCCCACCGTGGAAACTGTAATACGTTTGGGTGAAAGGCCAATGCTTAATTCATCAGTAATTATATTTGCTGAATTGACGACCGCTTTGTAATTGTGGAGCGGTTCGCCCATTCCCATATATACAATATTGGTGATACCTTTGCCGAATCGTTCTTCACAAAGTGCATCAATGTACTGCACTTGGTCGACGATTTCGCCGTGTGTTAGGCTTCGGAAAAATCCCATCTTGCCTGTTGCGCAGAATGAGCAGCCGAACACGCAACCTACCTGTGATGATACACAAACCGTGAGTCTATTGGCGGCTCCATCCTCATAAAAGTCGGGAATGAGTACGGCTTCAACCTTATGATCTTTTTCACCCTGCAGTTTGAAAAGGAACTTCATGGTTCCGTCTTCAGATTCCTGGTGGGTGGCATATTCAATAGTTGGGACCTTGGCTATTTCTTTGAGACGTGAACGCAGATCTTTGGAGAGATTGGTCATCTCATCAAAATTGTGCACGCCTTTTTGATACAGCCATTGGAAGAGCTGATCACTGCGGAAGGATTGAAGTCCGAGTTCTTCGGTAAACTCCTGCAGTTCTTCTTTGGTTAAGCTTTTCAGGTTAGTTTTTTCGTCTGTATCGGTTTGTATAGTCATATCGTTAAAGATACAAATCCTTAAGCACGTTTGTTAAACAAAGAGTAATGATTTTTTTATGTGCCATACTATTGCAACAAAAAAAAGGGGGATGTCTCAGAAGACATCCCCAAAATAGTTATCTGTAGAAGAAGAGTGTTAATTGTCGAGTGTTGCATTAAGCTTAATATTAACCCCTGCCAGTGCTTTTGAAACCGGACAATTTTTCTTGGCTCCTTCGGCAAGTTCCAAAAATTCATCCTTTTCGATGTCAGAAATATTACCCGTTACGTTTAAGGTAATTGTAGTTATTGCCGGATCACCGTCTACCATTTCGAGAGCGACATCAGCGTTGGTCGTGACAGCTTCGGGGGCATATCCGGCTTCGGCTAAATCACCAGATAGTGCCATAGAAAAACAGCCGGCAAGTGCGGCCCCGATGAGTTCTTCAGGATTTGTGCCGGTACCATCTTCAAAACGGGATTTGAAGGAATAGGACCCTTTATAGGCTCCGCTTCCAAACGACATGTTTCCCTTTCCATTTTTTAGATCACCATTCCATGTTGCTTTTGATTTACGTGTAGGCATAGCTTAATAATGTTTGGTTAAACTTTTGTGATGATATATAAAAACAGCTTATTCGCTTCTGACATTCCTTTGGGATATGAGGGTTGTTTTACAAAAACATTGATAGATGAAAAAATCGGGGAGAATGCAGTGAATCTACAGTTATTATGAAAAATTTTATTTAAATGAACGATCTTTTTTTGTATTTAATTTTATGCATTTAGCTGTAAGTGTGTAGGAGTAAATTGTAATAAAATATATAGTATTGATGAATCAAGAAATGGAAGCGGAATTTGTGGATGTATATAGTACGCTCACAGAAAAACTGATGAACTGGTTGGAAACGACCATCGCGATGTTACCTAATCTTGTAGTAGCATTGCTTATTTTGATTGCGTTTTTCATACTCGGGCGCCTTGTCCGCAGGGGGGCAAAACATATGCTGGAAAAAACAACCAGCAATAAAACAATCATCAATTTGATGGAAACGATTGTCGGGGTTTTAATAATTGGTGTTGGGTTTTTTATTGCCTTGAGCGTTCTAAAGCTTGACGGGGCGGTAACATCACTCCTTGCTGGTGCCGGTATCATTGGTTTGGCATTAGGTTTTGCATTTCAGGACATTGCCTCGAATTTTATCTCAGGAATTATTTTATCTATCCGTCATCCATTTGGCATTGGGGATATTATTGAAACCAATGATTTTTATGGGACGGTGCAAAAGATGAATCTTCGCAATACCATTATTCGCACCCCACAGGGGCAAATTGTTTATATCCCAAATAAAAGTGTTTTTGAAAAACCATTAGAAAATTATACAACCAGTGGAGTACGACGCATTGATCTGGAATGTGGCGTATCTTACGGCGATGATCTCGAGAAAGCGAAGGAAGTTGCGATTGAAGCGATTGAAACACTGGATAATTATGATGATGACAAAGAAGTCGAATTTTATTACGATGAATTTGGCGGGAGCTCAATTAACTTTGAAATTCGTTTTTGGGTAAATTTTAAAACAAATTCTGATTTTTTATCTGCCCGTAGCGATGCCATAATAGCCATTATGAAAGCGTTTGAAGAAACTGATATTATGATTCCGTTTCCCATACGTACGCTGGATTTTGGAGTTCGGGGCGGAGAAAAGTTGAACACAATGTTGGGAGATGGCAAAAAATCAGAAAAAGAATAGCTTAAGAACCATCTAATAAAAAAGGCCCGAGTATTACACTCGGGCCTTTTACTTTTGTAAGAATTTTTGTCGCTATTTGAGGTGGCGATTTAGATAGTCCACATACGAGGTATAGAGCAGATAGTAGCTTGCGGTGTTGAAGGCTACGCCGTGGGCACCGGGAGGGTATATCTGTAAATCAACATCTTGCCCATTTCCTGTGAGTTCGGTTAAAAGCTGCATGGTGTTTTGCACGTGCACATTTTCATCCATTGTAGAGTGCGAGAGCAAGAGATTTCCCTTTAGGTTTTGGGCATTTGTGATGGATGAGCTTTGCTCATAACCGTCTTTATTATTTTCGATCAGCCCCATATACCGCTCGGTATAAATACTGTCGTAAAATCGCCAGTCAGTAACGGGTGCCGTAGCAATACCGACCTCAAAAATATTGGGATAATTGAACAGGGTATAGGTTGTCATGTATCCCCCGTAACTGTGTCCACGGATGGCCATTCTGTTACCATCGACCCAGCTTTTTTCGGCCATGAATTGTGCTGTTTCTACAAAGTCGGTAGCTTCCCATTTGCCAAGCTGCTTGTAAACAATCTTTTCAAATTCAGATCCGTATCCGCCGCTTCCCCGGTTGTTGACATTCACGACAACGTAGCCTTGCTGTGCCAAGTATTGATTCCATCCCCCGGATTCCCAGCTGTTATATACACCTTGCGCACTGGGTCCTCCATAAATATTGAGCACCATGGGATATTTTTTGTCAGGATCAAAATCGATAGGTTTAATCATGAAGCCGTCTAACTTCTGTCCGTCGGAGGTGGTAAAAGAAAACAGCTCGCGAGGAGCATAGACATGTTTCTCTGTAAATTTTTCCACAGAAGCATTGTCTTCAAGCACTTCCAATTTCCCATTCCGAGTGCTCCAGAGTTCAACTTGTGTTGGGGTTGAAGTGTTGGAATAGCGATCGATATAAAAATTGCTATTCGATCCCATGCTGATGTCATGTCTTCCCTCTGATTGCGTGTGCTTGGTTTTATTACCTCCGCTAAAGTTGACGGAGTACAGATGCCGTTCCAGCGGCGATTCTTCGGTAGAGGTGTAATAGATTCTGTTATTGCGATAATCTACCGTATGAACGTAGGTTACTTCCCAATTTCCATCAGTAACTTGATTTTTAACGGTGCCGTCATAACCGTAGCGGTAGATATGACTCCAGCCATTACGGTCCGAGATCCAGAAAAACTCTTCGCTGTCCTTCGGGAAAAAGAACAGGTGGTCAATGCCGGCAAAGAAGTCGAATACATCGATCCAGGCATCAGACTGCTCCTCCATGACCAGTCGCCGATCACCGTTATTGATATCGTTAAAAAATAGTCTCAAGTGATTTTGAGCTCTATTTAGATGTACGGTCGCCAGTTTGTTTTCTTTAGCTGTCCAATAAATTCTGGGGATATAGCCGTCGGTCGGCGTATCCATCCACTGTTGTTGGCCGGACTCTACATTTATAACCCCGATTTTTACTTTCGGATTTTCGTCACCCACTTTGGGGTAGGGAATCTTCTCGTATTCAGGATGCTGTCCGGAATAATCCGTCATCTTAAAAATGTTGACATGCCGTTCATCGGTTTGCCAATATGCAATTTTTTCACTGTCGGGTGACCATGTCCAGGCTTGGGCCAAACCAAACTCCTCTTCATAAACCCAGCCAAAGCGTCCGTTATAAAAATATTCTTTGGCACTGTTGGTAAGCTGTGTTTCTTTCTGTGCTTCCAAATCATAGACGAACAGATCCCCATCTCGTTCATAACCGATTTTGCTTCCGTCGGGAGAAAGTTCAGCCGTGCGTGCATCTTCTACAAGTAAGTTCAGGGATCCCTCTTCTACAGAATAAAGATAATAATCAGAAATACCCGAACGGCGGTATACTGGGCGAAAATTCGATTGAAAAACTAAATACTTCGAATCATCCGACCATTGAAACGAAGAATATTCAAAGGTGGAGTCGGATTCGGGAAAGGTATGATTGGCACTGTTGAAAATAAGTTCATCTTCTTCCGATGCGGGATCATAGGCGCGGATCTCCATATTTTCCGTTTTCTCGTTGTATTCCATATACGAATATCGGTTGCCGTCGTCAATCCAGTTGACATTTCGGGGGCCGTTGGAACCGCTAAGCTGACTGCTTTTCGAGAGAGCTTCTTTAACACTGGAATAGCGCTGTTTATCCTGGGCTATAGTGGGTTGCTGAAGCAAAAAAGCTCCCACCAAGAAACTGAGAGCCAATGTTTTAAAAAATAAAGAGTATGAATATTTCATTTTTTTGATATCTATTTTAGAGAAAAGCTCTTTTCTAAGAGTTGAAGGAATTAATAATTAAAAGCCGATACAAATTAAGATTTATAAGTTGTTATTCAATCAGAACTTGAAATATGATCATCAGTGCGATGGAAATGGTTATAGTTGTTGCGACCGTGGAGGTATCACTTTCTTCCATAGCGTCGGGGACGAGTTCTGCAAAGACCATCCATATCATGGCCCCGGCCGCAAAGCCAAGTCCCATGGGGAGATACGTGCGAAATATTTCTACAAATAAAAAAGCGGGTACGGCCATTAATGGTTGAGGCAAACTCGAAAAAATACTCCACCATGCCGCTTTTAATGGGGATGTTCCTCGCGGAATAAGTACCAGGCTGATGGCCAACCCCTCCGGTATATTATGTACAGCAATAGCGGTGGTGATGAATAACCCTAAATCCAATCCTCCACTGAATGATACGCCTACACTCACGCCTTCGGTAAAAGAATGGACCGTCATAATTCCGACGATCAGGAGCATCTTTGTGCTGTCAACTTGATCAATATTTTTGATGGAAAATCGATCGTCATATTTATTGAGTAACTTTTCGCTGCCGATTATAAATAGTAGCCCAATAATTATTCCATAAAAAGTAAACCATGGATCGTGATTTATTCCTTCATAGATGAGGCCAAAGCTTGCCGCAATCATCAATCCGGAGGCAATAGCATTAGAGATGCCAAGCCAGTTTCGGGTTAAATTCTTAAAGAAGAAAAAGGGGAGGGCTCCGAAACCTGTAGCCACTGCGGTAATCAGGGCATAAATAAAGACATCAAATACGGGTTGTTGTAACAAATCACTCATAATGTTTTTGTATATCAATGCTCAGGAATATACAGAGTGATTCTCGTTAATCCACTGATTTAAAAAATTTAGAATTGAATTAAATAGGGGAGAGGAAAATTATGAGTGATGAGTAACGATTAGATGTTACCCATCACACATTATAAGTGTTAAAAGCTTATTACGTTTCTTCGGTCAGTTCTTGGATAATGGTATCCATTTTGTCTTCCAGCACTTCTGTTTTTTTGTCAAAACCAGTGCGGTTGGTGAGTTCGGTATTAATACTGCAGTAAAATTTAATTTTGGGCTCTGTACCGGATGGACGCACGGTGACCATTGTTTCATCTTCTGTAACAAATTGGAGGACGTTCGATACTGGTAGATCGATATCTTCTGTTTCGCTCGTTTTAACATTCCGCGATTTCTGGGTTTTATAATCCTTGATAACCACTACGTCAGATCCCGCAAGCTGTTCAGGTGGATTTTCCCGATAATTTTTCAGCATTTTTTGGATCTCTTCAGCGCCCTCGCGTCCGCGCTTGTAAACCGACACCAAGTTTTCGCGATAATAGCCGTGCTGCAGGTAGATATCCAGCAGGGCATTAAATAAACTGGTTCCCTGATCTTTATAATAGGCGGCCATCTCGGCGATGATAACCGATGAGACAATGGCATCTTTATCGCGCACGTGATCGCCAATGAGATATCCGTAACTTTCTTCACCACCGGCAATAAACTGTTTTTTATCTTCCAGCTCGGTCATCAGCTCACCGATATATTTGAATCCGGTCAACGTATTGTAGCACTCGACACCGTAATGGTCTGCAATGGCATCAATCAGGTAAGAGGTTACAATTGTTTTGACGATGTATTCATCGCCGTCGAGTTTATCGGCTTCTTGCCAGGCGTTTAGGACGTAGTTGATGATCAGCGCCCCGGTTTGATTACCGTTAAGCAGAACCCATTCATCATGATGGTCCTTAATAGCAATTCCCACACGGTCGGCATCAGGATCGGTGGCCATTACCAGTTCAGCATCAATTTCTTTGGCTTTATTCAGTGCCATGGTGAGTGCTTCTTTTTCCTCGGGATTGGGATATTCAACCGTGGGAAAATCACCGTCGTAGGTCATCTGTTCTTCGACGAGCGTTACGTTCTTGAAGCCGTAACGTTTTAATGCAGGTGGAACCATGACTCCCGACGTTCCGTGAATGGGAGAGAAAACGATGCTCAGGTCGTTCTGACGACTGATGGCATCGCCTGATAATGAGACATCCATCAGGGCATCCAGGTACTTTTCATCAATTTCTTTGCCGATGGATTCTATATTCTTGGATACTCCCTCGAATCTAACATCATTGATGTCCTCGATCTGTTGAACTTCCTCCATTACTGACTTGTCTTGTGGAGAGACCAGCTGGCAGCCATGTTCATCGTAGGCTTTGTATCCGTTATATTCTTTAGGATTATGTGAAGCTGTTAACATTACCCCACCATGGCAGTCCAGTTCGCGAATGGCGAATGACAATTCTGGGGTTGGACGTAACCCTTCAAAGAGGTATACATAAATACCATTGGCAGAAAATACATCCGCTACGACTTGAGCCAGTTCCTCAGAATTATTTCGGCAGTCGTGGGCGATTACAACTTTAATTTGTTCATCATCGGGATAATTTTTCCTCAAAAAGTTGCTGAATCCCTGGGTAGCCATTCCAAAAGTATATTTGTTGACACGATTAGAACCCACGCCCATAATGCCGCGCAGTCCACCGGTTCCAAATTCCAGATCCTTATAGAAAGCGTCAGTCAGTTCTTGATATTCTTCGTTGTCAAGCTTTTTTCGGATGGCAGCTTTAGTTTCGTCATCATAATTGCCATTTAGCCAGCTGTCAATTTTTTGTTCAATTTGTGGATCTAACGATTTCATGGTAAACGAAAGTTGAGGAATTAATTTTTTTGTGACTCTACAGCCGGAGGTTGACTCCAGTTCACTTTTTTGATCATTAGCCAGATGCCGATGGCAATAAGCGGAATGCTGAGCCATTGTCCCATATTAAATACCCAGTCGGCAGCAAAAGCGGCCTGTTCCATCTTTGTAAATTCGAGCAGAAAACGTCCGGTAAATAACGTACCTAAGAATAGAGCGAACAGTGATCCCTCAGGCGGATTCGTTTTATAAGCGTGATATACTTTCCAAAGGATTCCAAAAACAATGATGCAAAGCAGTGCTTCATAAAGTTGGGTAGGATGGCGAGGAATCATGTCGATTCTGGTAAAAATGACGCCCCACGCCAGTTCGGTTGGCTGACCAACAATCTCGGAATTCATGAAATTCCCGGTTCGAATAAAAGCTCCTGCAATAGCAACGACGACCACCACGCGATCGGCCAGCCAGAGAAAACTCATATCTCTGAACTTTTTGGTAAACATGTACATGGCGATGATGATCCCAATGGCAGCACCGTGGCTTGCCAGTCCGCCATGCCAAATTTTTAAAATTTCGGCAGGATAACGCAGATAAAAGCCGGGATCATAGAACAGTACATGTCCCAGCCGGGCACCAACGATAGTAGCAATTAAAACATAGGTTAACAGTTGATCTACTTCTTCGGGATCACGCTTGGCATGGAGAAACATTTTGCGTGTCAGCCAAAAACCAATCAAGAATGAGGTGGCAAACAAAATGCCATACCAACGCGGTTCCAGTGGTCCCAGGCTAAAGGCTACGGGATCGACGGACCAAGTAAAATAATCGTTTGCTAAAAGTAATAAGTTCATGTGGTAGTTTATCTGTTAAATAGGCGAATTTTGCCCCCCCCTTACATCTTAAGAAGGGGAGATTTTGATAAGTACCTTTTTTAGATATTAAAGTCTTATTGATAATCCCTTCCTTATAAAGGAGGGGAGTAGGGGTGGTTAATATAATTATATATACTCTTGTTCTAATTTTTTAATAGCAGAAATTATATGTTTAAGAACACCTTCCAAATTTTGTTTTATTTGAGGATTGGTGAATCTCAGGATATAAACATCAAGCTCGTTTAAAAATTCAGTTCTTGTCTCATCATGCTTTTCACCTTCTGAGGTATAATGAGATTCTCCGTCTACCTCAATAACAAGATTTAACTCTGGACAATAAAAGTCTACAATGTAATCTCCAATACCGTGCTGTCTGCGAAATTTGTGATTAAGCATATTCCTGCCTTTAAGCTTTGACCAGAGAATAACTTCTGCTTTGGTCATGTTATTTCGCAAATATTTTCTCTGAGCTTTAATACGCTTTGGATTGAATATGTTTGATTCTTCTTTTTTGCACATTTTAACCATTGCCTCAACCCCTCTTACATCTCCCCTTAAGAAGGGGAGAGTTGATAAGCACCTTTTAAGAAATTAAAGTCTTTTTGGTAATCCTCTCCTTATAAAGGAGGGGCGGTAGGGGAGGTTCAATAAGAAATTGGATTATATTGATAGTTATTATTTTACGATTTTGTAATCGGTGCCTTCGGGGCTGTCCATCAGCTTGATATCCAGTTCTTCGAGCCGGTCACGAATAGTATCCGACAGTTCAAAATTCTTTTCGTGACGCGCGTTTTTGCGGATATCAATAAGCAGTTCAATAAGTTGTTCGGTTTTATCATTGTCTGCCAAAGAATCGTCTTCTTGCGGCCAGAGTCCCAATACACCCTCAACAAAATCACGCAAAAATTCCTTGATATCGCTAATATTTTCTGGGGTATCTCCGCTGTTAATTTGTTTGCGGATGATTTTTAGCTCTTCAAAAAGAACGGCAATGGCCTGTGCCGTATTAAAATCATCATTAAGTTTGGTTTCCAGAGAGGTTTTCAGGGATTCCAGATCATAAGCTTCGGTAGAACCGCCCTCAGTATTGTCGATGGTTTTAACCATCTCTTGTAGGCTTCGAAGACCGTTTTCGGCACCGGAAAGGGCATCCTCAGAAAAATCAGTGGTGCTGCGGTAATGACTTTGTAGTAAGAAGAAACGGATGATCTGCGGATCCCAGGAACGGGTTAGCAGATCGTGATCACCAGAGAAAAATTCGTGCAATGAAATCGCGTTGCCCAGCGATTTCCCCATCTTTTGTCCCTCAAGGGTAACCATGTTATTGTGCATCCAATAGTTGGAAAAAGGCTTGTTAAAAGCGCCCTCGCTCTGGGCAATTTCGCATTCGTGATGGGGGAATTGGTTGTCCATGCCGCCGCCGTGAATATCAAAATGTTCGCCAAGGTACTTTGTGGACATTGCCGAGCACTCTACGTGCCATCCCGGATAGCCCTTACCCCAAGGCGAAGGCCATTTCATAATGTGACCGTCATCGGCTTTCTTCCAGAGCGCAAAGTCTTCGGGTGAACGCTTGTCGCTGGCCGTTTCGATGCGGGCACCGCTTTCCTGATCTTCAACATCCCGTCCGCTTAGCTTACCGTAATCCTCATCCGAGGAGACATCAAAATAGACATTACCATCGGTCTCGTAAGCGTGACCATTTTCAAGCAGTTTTTTGACCATCTCGATCTGCTCGATGATATGTCCCGTAGCACGGGGAGAAATATCAGGTCGCTGAACGCCAAGAGCATCCATATCGCGGAAATAGTTATAGGTGTACTTCTCCGCAATTTCCATGGGTTCCAGCTTTTCGATGGCGGCCTGTTTCTCCAGTTTATCCTCACCCTGATCAGCATCATCAGTCAGGTGTCCCACATCCGTAATATTTTGGACGTAACGAACATTATATCCCAAATAACGGAGATATCGAATAACTACATCAAATGAGACGTAACTTTTTGCGTGTCCCAGGTGGGGATCCCCATACACCGTAGGCCCACAAACATAGATGCCTACAAAGCCCTCTTTGATAGGTTTGAATTCCTCTTTTTCGCGGGACAGCGTATTGTAAATATGTAATTTATCCATGGATCAGGATGCTTCCTTATTAATCAATAAAATTGCATTTACAGTTCGCAAAGATAACGTTTCATTGCAACAGTTGACAACGCCTATTGCCGAAAATCGTTGTAGTTAGTTGTCAAATAATCCCTTGAGAAGATTTTTGCCCTTATCTTTCAGGTAGTCTTTTACAATGGGAGCAATCTCTTTTTTATCAGGGCGAATATTGGGGTCTTCTTGTGTGCCCGTCATGCGAAGCGGAACCATAATAGTTCCGTTATCTCGTGTTAAGGCCTCTGTAGCCTGCGTAGTTATAACCGAAGCGATGCCTTTTTTAAATCGTCCTGGAAGCAACAGTTGGGTTTTATAGTCGATAGTACCTTTGACCATGTGCTGAGTTCCGCTGAGTTCCATACCGATATCTTTGCTGGTCATCTGCAGGTCATTGATGGTAAACACGCTGTTTTTGAGTGAGTAGGTGCTTTCGAACTCATCTAATCCCACATTATTAAACTCTTTGGCATTGAACAACGAAGCTAATCGCTCTTGAATAGGATGTCCCTGAATCCGTGAGTTAGTCATTCCAAAATTTCCGTCCATGGTTGATGTTTTGATGACCGGCTCTAAAAACTCGTTAAGTTCAGAATAGTATTCTACATCAGCGCTGAAAGCCCCGGATACATATTCATGGAAATTGCTGTCTTCACCGAGCACCTGGAACTCATCAAAGAAGGCGGCCGCTTGTAAGCTGTCTAAGTTTCCGTTGAATGAGATCATGGTGCGTTCCGGATCCGGAACTTCCCAGACAAACGATCCCGTAGCTTTTCCATTGAACATATTTATAGACGCTTGCTCAAGCGTGATTTTCTCCGGTGTTGTAGAAGCTTCGGCCGTCATGTTTGTCATCGTTACACCCGTGACGATCATTTCGTTAATTTCGGCACTTACCGAGCTCGTCAGGTGTGGAAGGTGAATAGGAATGGGTCCGGTTTCTGTAGTGTCACTCCAGTCGATTAATTCATCTAAATTAAGCAGTTCACTTTTGTAGGTTCCCGTAAGTTGAGGCGTAGTGCTACGGTCTTCTTCTGCCTTTAGATATTCCATATAGTCGCTTAACGAGCCGCTGAGCGAAATATCAGATGAGCCGATATTGAATGACAATCCATCTAAATCTACTGAGCTTGGTGACAGATTTAACACTCCATTGAGTTCAGTCACTGGCTGAACCATAGCTTCTCCATCCATATTGATGTTCTGTGCCGTTAATTGACCGTTGAACTGCATATTTGCAGGATCATTGGGCTTGCCCTGCACGCGTAGGTTGAGGTCGGCCAAGCCGGTAAGTTCGGTGATTGTGGGTTCCAGTTCGTAGTAATCTTTAATCTGATTAAGGGCCGCCTTACCTGTTAATTCTACATTGACCGTTCGATCATCGCTCAGGTAATTTCGTACATTTCCTGAAATATCGAGGTTATTATCTCCTGTGGTAAAGCTGGCTTTTGATATAGTGAGATCTGGGCCATCCAATGAGGAGTTTAAGGTGATATTTTCGATGGGTTTACCCAGTGATTTATGGCTGATATATCCATCAGAAAGCGAAATATTTCCCGACTGAACAGCGTTTTCTATCTGATCGGCTTTGCCTTTTAAGACAGCCTGAGCCTTGAATTGGCCGCGCATGCTCAGCGTATCCTCGTCAATAGGATAAAAATCTTTGATGGTAGCGAGGTCAAAGTCCAGGTTGGTTGTTAAATCAATGCTGCGTTGTTCTTCATCCATCGGTTCATTGATTGAGCCCTTCATGGAAAAGGTGTTAGCCGCGGCCTGTAGCTTCATGTTGTTTATAGTGATGACTGATTGATTAGCCTCGGCATCGATGGTGATATTTTCAATTGGCTTGGCTACTTCGGCATATTTGAGCAAGCCATTACTTAGCGAAATGGTGGCATCAAAAGTAGCTTTTTCGGGTGCCTCCATATTCCCGGATGCTTGTCCATTAGCGGTAAGCTGGCCGCCCAGGTTTTCGACATCAAACTGACTGATATCGTAAAAATTACGGATGGTGGCAAGGTTCACATCCGAATCAAAATCAATAGAAAATGTACCATTGTCTTCCAGTGGGTTTTGGAGCTCCCCGTTTGCCGATAGATTATTTTCTCCGGCCTTTGCGGTAAGGTTTTCAACGGCAATTAATTTATTGGATGCATTGGCTGTTAATTGGATGCTTTCAATTGCCTGGGGAAGATCCGGGTTTTTGACATAGCCGTCATCAACTGAAATTCTGATATCAAAATTCGGCAATTCTTCTCCCAGCAATGCTCCATTTATAGTTCCGTCAATAGCCAATGATCCCCGACTTTCGAGTCCCTCGGTGTATTCTTCATAATCAGCGGGAATCAGTCTTAGAAGTTCGCCGAAATTATCTGAAGATGAATTGAAGGTAAGATCACTATTTAAGTCATTACTCCAGTCAGAGAGTGATCCGGTTAAATTGAGAGCGAGTCCGCGAATGGAAAAAGTGCCTTCATCAAGTGTTACGGTTTCGTTCTCCATGTTGATGGTGGATTGCTGAGTCATACTCAGCGGGAGATTGTTGAGATAGGTGCTTTCTCCCATTGAAGCCGAAAGGCCACCCAATTGCAGATCGATAGTGCTCGTTATTAAATCGGCGTAGTTGAGAGTAATATCAGCATTGAGATCGTCCAGTTGTACGTTAGTTTCGGTTGTTGCATCACGATAGCCAAAATCCCCTCCACTGATGTTAAAATAGGGGATATTAATTCCCATGGTCTCAGCCGTTGTGTCGGTTTCAGCTTCTTCCGTCATCAAGAAATCGATGTTGGTGGTACTGTCGGCATTAACGATATAGGTGAACTTCGGATTGCGAAGACTGAGTTCAGAAATATTGATTTGGTCACCCAGTAAGGAGAAAAGTTCAACCGAAACCACAAGTTCGTCCAGTGAAAGGAGCGTATCTTCTTCTGTTTCTCCGGGGATGCTCATGTTTTGTATACTAACGCCCGGTTGTGGAAAAGTGCTGAATAGGGTTAGCGACATTTGCTCAACATTTACCGTACGTCCCACGGCATCATTAACGTAGGGCATGACAGTATTTTTGAGGCGCTCATCCGTAAAATAGATATTGAGTCCAATTATAATGACAATGAATAATCCTACAATTGTACCGGCTATTTTTAGAAAAATTTTCATAATTTCAAGGTGTTGGTCTCTATTGAATTTGTATCCCGCAATTTTGGATAGTAAGAAAGTTTACATTGATTAAAAGTCGAATAAATTGCCACAAGTTCCTTATGTTATATTTAATTCGTAAACAGTTGGTAAAATACAAAAGTTTATCATGTTAAATTGGGGTTCAGGAGCAGATAATCCAAAATTTAAACAGCGTCGCCGTCGATTAGTTCAAGCGCTGGCAGATAAAGGCATAGAAGATCAGCGTGTGCTGGATGCTTTTAACATTGTTCCTCGACATGTTTTTGTGGATACGGCGCTGCAGGATCGTGCCTATAAAGATACGGCGCTACCCATTGGTAAAGAGCAGACGATATCGCAGCCGTATACCGTTGCTCGACAGACGGAATTGCTTGAAGTACAGCCCGGTGAAAAAGTACTGGAAATTGGGACAGGATCAGGATACCAGGCGGCAATTTTGTGTGAGTTGGGCGCTAATGTATATACGGTTGAACGCCATGATAAGCTATATAAGAAAGCTAAATCTACGCTGAAAGAGCTTGGTTATTCCATTCGGGCTAAGTTGGGCGACGGTACGCTGGGTTGGTCGGCCTATGCCCCTTATGATGCCATTGTGGTTACAGCGGGGGCTCCGGTTGTTCCCGAGGATTTGATTGAACAGCTCAATATAAATGGTCGGCTGGTGGTTCCGGTGGGAGATGACAAAAGGCAGGAAATGGTACGGCTTATCAAGATTCGGGAGGACGAGTTTGAAGAGGAGCATTTCAGTGATTTTAAATTTGTACCGCTTATCGGAGAAAAAGGCTGGCAGAAATAATTCGAAAGAATTGTGCAATGAAAAATTGTGATCCTTGCCATATATTAGGCTTTAAATTAATTCCTAATTCCTAATCCTTAATTTCTTTGTCACAGAACGATCAGGCTGAAGACCAGTCCCAAAAAGATTCAACATCGTGGAGCGAATCTCCCTTTCTATTAATTAAAGGTTTTTTAATGGGATCGGCAGATATTGTTCCTGGTGTGAGTGGGGGAACGTTGGCGTTGATTGTGGGGATTTATACGCGCCTTATCAATGCGATTAAGAGTTTTGATACCCGATTTTTTAAGCAGGTCGTCACCTTAAAATTCCGGGATGCTTTTAACGAGGTGCACTGGAAATTTATGGGAGTTTTACTCGCGGGGATTTTCTGTGCTATTCTTTTCTTTACGAAAGTAGTGCCCCTACAAGTATATATGTTTACCAATCCCGAATTGGTATATGGACTCTTTTTTGGATTAATAGTGGGCTCTATTTTTGTGCTTATCAAAGCTATTGAGGGCTTTAGCTGGGTACACGGTCTAATGGTTTTGATTGGAGCGGGCATTGGGTTCTGGGTTGTCACCTTAGTGCCGGCCGATACGCCCGAATCACCGTGGTTTGTTTTTATTAGTGGATCTATTGCCATTTGTGCGATGATTTTACCGGGAATTTCCGGCTCCTATTTTTTGCTAATCCTGCGAAAGTACGACTATATATTAGCACAATTCGGTAAGCTGGGTACTTCCGAGACAACAGCTGGGTTATTGTCACTATTGCCTTTTGTTGCCGGTGCCGTTGTTGGACTGGTGCTTTTTTCAAGATTATTGTCGTGGCTGTTAAGTCGATACGAAGCAAAAACACTGGCTGTGCTAATTGGCTTTTTAATTGGATCGCTTTATGTGATATGGCCGTATCAGGATCGGACGTTTGAGCAAATTGTCAGCAAAACGGAAGTGGTGGCATATAATAGTTCCGAAGCTCAGACATTACGGGATGATCCTCCGGATCAAAATCGTCCCGAATTTAGACGGTTGGGCGAAACGATGAATCCCGATGGCGCACAAAAAGAAGTGGAGGTTTTGACTGTTAAAAATAAGCTGATTAAGAGCGATCCATTTATTCCGTATTTAACGGTTCAGGAGGCCGGGACGGACCGTTTTTGGAGCGGTATTTGGGGGATAGTTATTGGATTAATTATGGTGATGGGACTTGATTATTTACGGACGGAAACCTAATGTTTATTAAAGAGAATTAAATCTTAAATAATGGCTGTTATCATGAAGGATATTCAAAAAATATTAGTACCCACAGACTTCTCAGAAAACGCTCAGCTGGCGTATCGTCATGCCCAGGAAATTGCTCATCGTGTAGGAGCAAAAGTAGATTTTATCCATGTTATTCCAATGCTTACTTACTTCCACAAAAGTTTATCAAACATGCAGGCTCCGCTGGATGTGGATAAAGAGCTGTATCCCAACGTTCAAAAAGAGGCATTGCATCAAATGGAAAAGGCGATGGATGATTATATTTCCGAGGAGTCGAAAGGAGAGGCCATCTGCAAAATTGATCGAAAACCTTCTACAGCTATTGCCGAATATGCAAAAGAGAATAGCTATGATTTGATTGTGATGCCTACCAAAGGACATCATAAATCGAATTTGATGCGCGGTTCGACGACCAACAAAGTTGTTCGACATTCTTCAGTTCCGGTGTTTACGGTGGATGAAGGACTCAATGCCGAAGGACTAAAAGAGATAATGATACCTACGGATGGATCAGAGCTATCGTTTACTGCCCTGCCTATAGCGTTGGCATTGGCATCAATTTATGATGCCGATATTACTTTCTATCACGTGCAGGAGCTCTATGGCAGTCCGCTGGATTCAGAAAGTCGAGATCCACAAAAAACGGAAAAGCAAAATATTTATGAATCTCTGATGGCTCGGTTAGATGATTATTTAGCTACCGAGGGCATGGATAATGTGAAGATTGCTCGCGGTGAGAAAAGATTCAGAGATCAGTTTGTGGTATCGGATAATGCATCAAGCCGTCGGATAAATATTTATACGGCCGTAGAACGAGTGGTTTCGGCCCACTTGGGTATTGAGGATTATGCCACGGAAAATGCTGATGTGGTAGTGATGGCTACGCATGGTCACAGCGGTTTTGCTCACTTGCTGTTGGGTTCCACAACCGAGAAGGTTGCACAGTCGCTGAATATGCCGGTGCTCACCGTTAAGCCGGATGAAAAGAAGTTGACCAAGAAATAGCGGTTAGTTCAAATCCCATTAAATAAGAAAAAGGCGCAAAATTGTTTGCGCCTTTTTCTATTGGAATGAGCATAGATGTTAAGCCAGGAAATTTTCTCCGGCTTTGGGAATCCAGACTTCAGTGTCGGTTGATTTCTCAGTGTATTTTTTGAAGTCTTCGGGATCGCCCGTTAGCGGTGGGAACGTGCCGTAGTGAATGGGGACTGCATAATCGGCTTGAAGTAGATCGCAGGCCATAGCACCTTCGCCCGGCCCCATAGTATAGTGGTCGCCCATTGGGACAGCAACAATATCGGGTTCGTAAAGCTCACCATAGAGCTCAAGTTCATAAAAGATGTTGGTATCACCGAGATGATAAAAGGTAATATCGTCATAAAAGGAGATCACCAGTCCGGCAGGTTCGCCCGCGTAATCGCCCTGGAAAGATGAGCTGTGGTTGGCCGATACCATAGTGACGGAGAAATCATCAAAAGCAACTGTACCGCCTTTATTAAATTCGACGGCCTGATCTTCGTTGAGGCCGTGCTTGCTAACCAGCAACCGAGAAAGTTCAACCATTGTAACCACTTTACACCCGGTTTCTTCTGCGATGTCCAGCGTGTCGCCTACGTGATCTTCATGTCCATGGGTTAGTAGAATAAAATCGACGTCATCCTGTTGTTTATACTCGTCCGGAGTGGTTGGATTTCCCGAGAGAAAAGGGTCGACTAATATTGTTGTACCCTCAGGACTTGTGAGTTTAAATGCAGAATGTCCTAACCATTGAGCTTGCACTGATGTATCCATAGTTGTAATAGTTTATTTAATGATTTGTTAGAAATAGTATTGATTATCCGTGATCAAAGTGTTATTAATGAAGTTCAAAAGCGCATAAAATAAGATGAATTATGAGATTAAATGTTATTTCATTTGGTTTACTATCACAACATTTTATAGCGAATCATTCCGTGCGCTTTTTTGAGCTTATCTAATATCGTATAATTCCTAAAATATGAGGTTTACCCATGGCAGAACGAATTAAACTGCATCCTGAAACTCCCCATGTAAAACGATTATTTGAAATTGCCGACAAGGTTAAAGATGGTGCTGTCTTGCTGTTTCCGACCGACAGCCAGTATGCCCTTGGCTGTGATTATAAAAATAAAAAAGGGATTGAGCGGATTCGTGAGATTCGGCAGTTGGGAAAGGGGGATCACTTAACCATATTATGTGATTCTTTATCGGGTATAGCAAAGTTTGCACATATTTCTGACTATAATTTTAAGCTTATTAAACGCCTTATTCCCGGTCCGTATACTTTTATCTTACCGGCTACCAAAGAGGTGCCCAAGCTGCTTGTGCATCCCAAGAAAAAAACGGTTGGTATTCGTGTGCCCGACTATCCTATTTGTGAGGGTCTGGTCCGCGAGGTTGGTAATCCCATGCTTGCTATTACCGCTAAAAAGCCGGAGATGGATGATAATGCTTTGGAAAAATTTGATAGAGAACCGTTCTTACGAAAATTTGACAAGCAGGTAGATGTGACGATTGACAATCAACAGGAGTTACCTTCCCAAGAAACCACAATCTTGGATATGACCGATGATAATACCAAGATTGTTCGTCGCGGCCTCGGAATTGAACGAGTGGAAGAAGTGTTTGAAAGGCAACGAGAACCGTTAGAAAAACAAAGTTAGTGTATGAAGATTGCTATTAATACAGGTGGTGGTGATGCACCAGGTCTTAATGCTGCTATTCGTGCGGCTACATTGGCAGCACTAAAAAGAGGCTGGGAAGTCTATGGTATCAAAAACGGATATGGTTCGATATTTACTGATGAACCTTTCGTAAAGCTCGATGCCCAGGCTGTGCAGGGTATTACGCTGCAGGGCGGTACTATTTTGGGAACGGCCAACCGCGGGAACCCTTTTGAGATGCCATATCAAAAAGATGATGGCAGCTGGGGTACCAAAGATGTATCTGACCAGCTGGTCCAGACGTTTGAAGATCATGGCATTGATGCCCTTGTGGCTATTGGCGGCGATGGATCAATGAATATTGCCAGTAAGCTTATTCATAAGGGGCTTAATGTGGTGGGGGTGCCCAAAACCATTGATAACGATATTTACGGCTGCGATGTAACCCTCGGTTTTGATACCGCTATTGATATTGCAACGGAAGCTATTGACCGTATTACGACTACAGCCGAATCGCATCACCGTCTAATGGTCGTGGAAGTGATGGGGCGCTACGCCGGATGGATTGCACTTTATTCTGGTATTGCTGCTTCGGCAGATGTGGTTTTAATACCCGAAATTCCCTTTAGTTATGATTCTATTGTAGAAAAAATAAAAGAGCGGGAATCGAAGGGACGTCATTACACCATGATTGTGGTTGCCGAGGGAGCAAAGAAAAAAGACGGTGAAATTGTAACCAAGGGTAAAACACCGGGACAGGAGGTGCAGCTGGGCGGTATTGCTGATCAGTTAGCTGATGAACTTTCGGAGCGAACCGGTAAGGAGTCTCGATCAGTTGTATTGGGACACCTTCAGCGTGGCGGATCGCCCTCTACCTATGATCGGCTAATTTCCCTCCGATTTGGTGCAGCTGCTATCCGATGCGTAGAAGAACACGATTATAATAAGCTGGTGGTACTTCAGGATAATAAACTGACGCGGATTCCTATTACCAGCATTGAAGGAAAGATGAAATCTGTTTCGCTTGAAAGTGATACCGTACAGACGGCGCGAGATATCGGCATTTGCCTGGGAGATTAATTAAAAAAACTAAATATTCATCCGACCGCTGGATTTGCGACCAGATGAATGAAGAGGAATATTTAAATCTCGTTCCGTAGCTCTGCTGCGTAACGTTAACTGAATGAAACGAAAGTTAAATGTTATGGGCTTATTTAATTCAGTAAAAAATGCGTTTTCGGGATCAGAAACGAGTGATATCTGGGAAATGATTTCAGACCTTTCTCAGGTAGATCCTATTATAGAAGCATCAAAAGAAAAGCCGCAGCTGATTTACAAACACAGTCACCGCTGCAGCGTGTGTTTTGTAGCTAAAGGAAATCTTGAAATGGCATCAGATAATATAAAAGAGCATGCCGACATGCATTTTGTGAATGTGGTTCGTAGCCGTGATGTCTCTAACAAAATTGCATCTGAATTAGATGTTCGTCACCAGTCGCCGCAGGCTATATTGGTTGATAACGGTGAGGTGGTTTGGCACGGTTCGCACGGTGGTATAGATGCCGATGCTATTTTAGAACATTTTGAGTGATATTTGGTTTCTGTTATCTCAATCCTCAAAAATATTTTTGAAACTTTTCTCAAAAGGCGGCTCAATTATTCCCTCTTCTGTAACAATTCCTGAAATATATTTGTTAGGCGTAATGTCGAATGCGGGATTGTAAGCCTCTGCTTTTTTGGGCGCTATTTGTGCATCGCTGTAATTAAGGACCTCATCTTGCTCGCGCTCCTCCAGAGGGATTTCATTACCGGTTTCTATTTCCATATCGATAGTGGAAAGCGGTGCAGCGACATAAAAAGGGATTTCATTTTCCCGTGCTAATACTGCAAGGGGATAGGTCCCTATTTTATTGGCAAAATCACCATTGGCGGCAATACGATCGGCCCCAACGATAACCAGATCAACTTCTCCCCGACGCATGAGCAACCCGGCGCTGGAATCAGTTATTATTTTCATCGGTACCTCCGCATTCATCAGTTCCCAGGCAGTAAGGCGTGATCCCTGTAGCAACGGGCGTGTTTCATCCACCCAGACGAATGTTTTTTTACCTTGTTCGTAGGCGTGAAGTATTACTGAAAGGGCCGTGCCGTATTGTCCTGTTGCAAGACTGCCGGTATTGCAATGAGTTAGCACTTGGGCTTCTTTGGGGATTAGCTCAACACCGTTTTCACCAATCTTTTTGCAGGTGCGTTTGTCCTCATCATGGATAGTTTTAGCCGTTTGGAGTACGATCTCTTTAATCTCGCTGATATCCTTATCCTTATGCGCATGGATAGTCGACTTAATCCGATCCGTGGCCCATTTAAGGTTCACTGCTGTGGGCCGAGCCCCTTCCAGGTATTCAGCAATGCGATCGACTTCTACTATGAAGCTTTCAAACGAATTTTCGGGCAGATCTTTAATCCCCAAATATAAACCATAGGCCGCTGCAATCCCGATAGCGGGAGCACCGCGGATGCGTAATTTCTTAATGGCTTCCCACATGCGTCCCACATCTCGTATTTCGCTATAGACTTCGCGTCTGGGCAAGTAGGTTTGATCTAAAATACGGACATGATCTTCTCGCCATTCAATAGACTGTATTGCAGTATCAATATTATTGCTCATAGTAGAGTTGCCTCTTCTTAAATTATACGATACTGATTATGGCAAAAGGAGCCGGATTTTACAACCCTAATTAATTATGTCTTTTGGATACAACGCAGAGCATGGTATCCAGATGGAGATAGAATATTCCAGTAAAACTGATCGGACTTAATACCCTTCGGCGGCGCCGTCGCCTCGGGGGTCCGGAGCACCATATTTCAACCCATTTTCATCAACATAGACCGTATGGGCACGGCCAACACCGCTTGTTACGCTTAGCGTGTGTCCCATCTCTTTCAGTTTTTCTTTTGTATCAGGACTCAACCCAAATTCTTCGTAATATAGTTTATCGGGCATCCACTGATGATGGAAGCGTGGGGCAGAGTTGGCTTTTTGAGGCTCCATCCCAAAGACTGCCATGTTCAGAAAGTTGTGGAACGTAGCCGTAATAATACGCGGCCCACCCGCAGCCCCTAGAACCATTCTCGTGGAGTCGTTTTTAGTAACGATGGTGGGAGACATGCTGCTGAGCATCCGCTTTTTGGGAGCTACGGCATTGGCCTTGCCCTGTATCAACCCAAACATATTGGGTTCACCCGGCTGAGCGGTAAAGTCATCCATTTCGTTGTTGAGCAAAAATCCGGCCCCGTCAACCGCAATTTTGTTTCCGAAAGAGCCATTCAACGTTGTTGTTACCGCTACGGCATTTCCATTTTCATCTACGATGGAAAAATGGGTAGTTTCTTTGGATTCTTGGTATTGTAACGGATCGCCGTGCGAGATGCTGTCGCTGGAGGTAACCGTATCCCACCGAAAACTTTGCATGCGATCATGATTGTAGGCCGAATCTAACAGGCCGGATTGTGGAATACGTACAAAATCGGGATCGCCTAAGAAGTGGGCTCGGTCGGCAAAAGCGCGTCGCATAGCTTCGGTAACGAGATGGACATATTTAGCCGAGTTGAACCCCAGCTCTTTTAAATCGTAATTTTCGAGTGAGGTTAACATTTGTGCAATAGCGATACTTCCGCTGCTGGGGGGAGGCATAATGTGTAGATCGTATCCGTTGAAAGAGGTTTTTACAGGATCGCGCCATTTGCTCTCATAATTTTTTAGATCACTGTAGCTGATAATACCTCCGAGCCGTTCCATAGTATTGACGATGCGATCGGCCGTAAGTCCGGAATAAAATCCATCCCGACCCATGCGTGCAATACGATCTAAGGTTTTGGACAGATCCTCCTGTACAAATAAGTCTCCTTCTTGGTAGGGCGTTTTATCTTTCTTGGTAAAATATCGTCGGGATGTCCGGTATTCCTTGAAATCATCTGCGTAATTATTGAGGTCTTGAGCCTGTTTCCATGTCAATGGGAATCCTTCTCGCGCTAATTTGATGGCCGGTTCTATAACCGTTTCCAATGGGAGGTTTCCATAACGCTCAAGAGCCTTGATCATGCCATCAACCACACCGGGTACACCGGATGCCAGGGCCGATCTTCTGCTGAGATCCGGTTGGTATTCCCCATCTTGTATGAACATATCTTTAGTGGCTTTTTCTGGTGCCCTTTCGCGAAAGTCGAGCGAAGTAGTAGTACCATCAGCCATATGCAATACCATAAATCCGCCCCCGCCAATATTACCGGCACGTGGTTCGGTAACGGCCAATGCAAACTGTACGGCTACGGCTGCATCAACGGCATTGCCGCCTTGCTGAAGATTTTTTTTGCCCACTTGTGAGGCATGTTTTTCGGCGGAAACGACAATGCCATTTTCATAGGATTTAGCCCAGCCAATTTGAGCAATACTTTCACTGGGCAGTGATACAAAAAGTGCAATGAATAAAATCCAGGTAAGAAATCGAGAGTAAATCGTTTTGTTCATTAGACTAATTTTTTTTGAGCACACAGTTCTTGTTTTATCCAGAGAAAAGTTTTGTTGCAAGTACAATACATGCTCAGGAATTGTAGCAACGTTTTGTAAAGAATTGAATTGTAAGAGAATTAACAACGAATATCTAAAATAATACCCAATGTACTCTCTACTCCGGAAATGAAGGAGCAGAGAGCATTGGGTTAACGTGCTTTGTTAAAATGATATTGAGAGTTTTGAATAGACATATCGCCCATTAAATCCAAGTGGTGAAGCAGTGGGATACGGGAATATGCCAAGGAAATTAGAGTGATCAGGAGTAAGATCCGGGTAATTGTCGAGCAGGTTTCGGGCTCCTACCGTAATGCGGGCATATCCTTCCACTATTTGGTAACTGGTCGACAAATTAATAACCCATTCGCTGCCCAACGTATAATCTTGAGCAGGATCCTGATCCGGTACCAGTACTTCTCCATACCGCTTGCTCATCATGCTTAAACTAAACGGACCGTTATCATAGGTGGCCTCCAGGTTAAGCGTATTTTTAGGGCGTTCCCGGGCAAGTTCTAAACGAGCCTCACGGCCGAATATACTTTCCCCAAATGACTGACTTAATTGTGTAGGAGTAGCTACTCCACTTGCCAGACGATTTCGGGTACTGTTTAAGGCACTTTTCAAATACAGTGTGCCGTTCTCACCTATCACGGTTCGATATGATGCTGTTAAGTCAATTCCCCACGTTCTGGTATCAATGGCGTTAGAAAACATTTGAACGCGTTGGGCCCCATATTGCGAAACCAGATTCTCAATTTCCGTACCGGCCATATTTCCTGATAAAATGATCCGATCTTCGATATCGATATGGAAAACATCAACAGTAAAAGTAAAGGCATCAGTAGGACTTACAGCAAGACCGCCACTCACGTTGAACGATTTTTCCTCTTTTAAATCCGGAACACCGAGGGCATCCGCTACTTCACTTTCATTATTAAAGAGTCCAACTTCGTATGGCACATTATTAATAAAGGTTGTAGATACCTTTGAAAAATAACGTTGTGCAAGGTTGGGAGCTCTAAAACCAGTACTTACCGCCCCCCGGAATATGAGCTCTTCCTGTGGTTGAAAACGCATGGCTAACTTACCGTTAATTGTTTCCCCAAAATCGCTGTAGCTTTCAAATCGTCCTGCAACATTCATCAGAAACTTTTCGGTAATGTCAGCTTCTAAATCCACATAGGTTGCAATATTTGACCGGCTTTCATCTACTACCTGACTTGGACGGAAACCGGGAAATACCTGGGCACCGGGAGCAGCACGGCCACCATTTTGATTGGTTTTAACAGGGCCATCGATATAAGAATTTTCTTCGCCGGCGGTAATCTCATACTGATCGATGCGATAGACAGCGCCTGTAGCAAAGTTAAGCGGACCGGCAAGACCTACATCAAATGTTCGATCGAGATCGAGCATGGCATGAGACTGTTGGAATCCAACCGTGCCAGCATAAAATTCTGTTTGCGTGGAGTTAGGACCAAGCGTCACATTAAGTGAGTTTGTGATGTTGTACTCGAAATCATTGCTGCCTGTTTGCAGATTGAAATCGTAATTCCATTCGCCTATCTGTCCACGAAGACCGAGAGAACCAGAGTAATCATTGATTTTTATATCAAATTCGGGCAGAAATCCAATCGGATATATTTCCGGCCAGTTGCGATCTCCTAATGATCGGCGATAAAAACCCTGACCGAGGGCGTCGCGATAACTGTAGCCGCCGAAAGCATATACTTCCATCGATTCGTTAATGGGAATGGCAGAATTGCCCCAAAGATAATAATTGTCTGATTCGCCGCTGCCCCAGTGAAAGTTAGGCTGTTGAACAGGATTGTTTTTTTCAACGACCTCTTGGACGCCGTCGCCATCCATATCCATGACAATATCACCATCACCTGCCATGATTTGATCGCGTGGACTTGCACCGGCCCGATTTGTTGGATCTTGCAGGCGAAGTTCACCAAATAGATTAATATATCCGTTTTCACCGATTGGCAATCCATAGGCGGCGGTAAAGTCTTGGGTTGTTCCATCATTGGAAAAATTGTCGGTGGCATTGCCGCCCAGTTTGTAACTCATAGAAAGAGGAACCGGTTCCTCTTTAAGCTGAATATTTACAACTCCCGCTATGGCATCTGATCCGTACTGCGCAGCGGCACCATCACGCAATACCTCCATTTGTTGCACTGCACTGGCCGGGATGGCATTCATATCCACCGGGCTTGACCCTTTTTGGATGCCCGATCCCAGTCTGTTAACGAGCGCCGACTTGTGGCGTCGTTTTCCATTGATAAGTACCAGCGTATGGTCGGGGCTAAGTCCACGTAAGGTAAATGATCGCAAGGCATCCATTCCGTCAGCAACTGTTTGCTGGGGAAAGTTGACCGAGGGTGCGACCTGTTCAAGCATTTGTCCAACTTCTGAAGAACCGACTTTTTCCAGGTCAAGGGCAGTATATACATCAACTGGAACCGCCAGTTCATCTGCAGCGGTGTGTCCGGCACGCGAACCCACTGTTACAGTTACTCCTTCACCCATGACGGCTGTTTCTTGCATGGTAAAATTTCGGGTTACCGTCTGTCCAGCAGACAATGATATTTCTTCATCTATTTGTTGGTATCCCACAAAGGTAACCCGTACGGTGTATGTGCCGGGATCAATATTTTCTATGGTGTAGCTCCCGTCTTCGTCTGCAGCTGTACCCTGGGAGCTCTCAACTAAGAAAATATTAGCTCCTGCAAGTGCTTCGCCATTGGTATCCAATATAGTACCTTCTAATGTGGCTGGGCTTTGCGCGAAAAGCACTAATGGGAATAGCAATATTATGAATACAGAAAATAATCTAACTGTTGATTTCATATCTTATCTGTCCTCGTTATTGTTTTTGTTTGACTTAGAGGAATCCTTACCCCCTCAACCGATATAAAAAATATTTACAAACATGTAAAAAAAATTTAATGTTGAATGGGTTATTTGTCAATTTTTTGGGCAAAACCGCATGTTTTTAAATAGGATCCATTTATTAAGTAACAGGCTGTTAAGTCATAGATTGGATTTTCGAAAAAGAAGATTGGTTATGACTTTCGTTAAGAAAAGCGTTACATGATCCACGGAGTTATACTTTTGTTATAGAAAAATATCCAAGGATTTTTTGATTGGAATCCTGCCGATGTCAGCGGTCTTCTAAAAAGTTTGCGGTGTTTGCTTCCCGGATAGCATTTAAAAGGGAGCGAACTTGCTTATATAATTTGTGATCAGGTTTGCAGGCTTTTTCGACAAACTCTTCTTGTTGCTGTTGATCTTCGAAAGTCAGCGCCTCATCCAGAATGAGTTCAATTTTTTGCCACCGTGATTGATCCATAAAAGTAAATTATGTCCTTTCTCTTGTATATAGTATATGCGAAATCCAGATGAAAAATGGGCCAAAAAAGTTTACATGTACGTGCTAACTTTTTTATTGGTATGGATTTGATCTCTTTTAATTCGCAGTGACGTATATCATTATGTAGGATTTATAAATTCAAAAAAAGTAAAAAATATGCATCGAATAACACGAATAGTAACGCTACTGTTAGTTTGTTCAATTTCAATTTTTATGGCTTGTGAGGGGCCGTCCGGTTCCGAAGGGCCACAAGGTCCAGAAGGACCAGAAGGCCCCGTTGGTCCGGCCGGTGAAGACGGCAGCATGATGTATTCCGGGCAGGATGCACCCGATGCCACCACGGGTGAAAATGGGGATTATTATTTAGATGAAACGACAGGAGAGCTGTATGGCCCAAAGAACGATGATGGGTGGGGAACTCCAATAAGTTTGCAAGGCCCTCCGGGACAAGATGGGCAAGATGGTGAGGATGGCAGCCAGATTCACTCTGGAAGTGGCGCCCCTGATGCGTCATTGGGGTCGGTAGGTGACTACTACCTGGATGAAGACAGCTACGATCTATATGGTCCGAAGACCGAAAACGGTTGGGATACCCCGATAAACTTGAAGGGAACGGCTAATGTGATGTACTCTTCTTGGATTACGGTACCTGGTGAAGCATCTGAATGGAGTGCCGAGGAAGTAAGTGGTGATAGTATTCGCTATCATGATATCGCAGCCAATGCTCTTACGGAAGATATCGTAGGTCAAGGGGTGGTGAATGTGTATGCTGATTTTAGGGATGTAGAACCTGACATTGATCAGATTTATGCTCTCCCTATGTCAAATTTACCCGGTTTCGCAGTCAGTTTATATTATCAGTTTTCGTTACAGAATGTGATGATTGCCTATTATGACCCGTCTGCCAAAGGTACTGATCTGGGGCCACTCACTGTCGATACAAAGTTTCGGTATGTCATTATCCCGGGCGGGGTAGCGGCTAAAAGCAAGATGACAAAAGATGAAATAAAGGAAATGCCGTATAATGAGGTAAAAAAACGCTTTGGTATTCAAGAGTAAAACTCTAAAATAGCGTAAATCGCTAAAAGGCTCTGTCGTTTTCGGCAGGGCTTTTTTTATGGATCGCAGACTACTCATAAAATTTGTCCTCATTCCGCTTGCCGTTACGCATGTTACTATGTGGTATTCATTAATTCCAAAAAACGATTAGTAACTATGCATCGAATAACACGAATAGTGACGCTACTGTTAGTTTGTTCAATGACCATTTTTATAGCCTGCGAGGGACCGTCCGGTTCTGAAGGCCCACAAGGTCCAGAAGGACCAGAAGGCCCCGTTGGTCCGGCCGGTGAAGATGGGAGTATGATACACGCCGGGGACGGTACACCTGATGCAAGTCTTGGTGAAAATGGAGATTACTATTTAGATGAAACGACAGGAGAGTTGTATGGCCCGAAGAATGATGACGGCTGGGGAACCCCCATCAGCCTGCAAGGACCTCCCGGTCAAGATGGTCAAGACGGAGAAGACGGCAGTCAGATACACGCAGGCAGCGGCGCGCCTGATGCCTCGCTTGGAGCCGTAGGCGATTATTACCTGGACGAAGACAGTTACGACCTGTATGGTCCGAAAACCGAAAGCGGCTGGGGAACTCCTATCAATCTGAAAGGAACGGCAAATGTCATGTATTCTTCCTGGATTACGATACCTGCTGGAGAATCTGGATGGACTGCTGGAGAAACAGCTGGTGATAGTCTACGTTACCATGATATCTCAGCCAATGCTCTAACGGAAGATATCGTAGATCAAGGAGTGGTAAATGTATACGCAGATTTGAGAGATGTAGGGCCATCATTTGAACATATTCGTGCTTTGCCCATGACAGATTTACCTGGGTTCAATTTGGGTACCAGTTTTTATCATCAGTTTTCGGTACAAAATATACAGATTGCCTTTTTCTACTTGGATAATAAGCAAACGGAGCCCGCCCCAATGACAGTAGAAACAAAGTTTCGGTATGTCATTATCCCCGGCGGCGTAGCGGCTAAAAGTAAGTTGACAAAAGATGAAATCAAGGGAATGCCGTATCATGAGGCAAAAAAGCGCTTTGGCATTCAAGAGTAGAACGTACGAATAGCGTATTAAGCTAAAGAGCCCTGTCGTTTTTGGCAGGGCTTTTTTTATGGATCACAGGTTACTTATAAAATTTGTCCTCATTCCGCTTGTAACTAAGTGAAGAATCATAAATGATAATAAATCTTTGGATTTATGAGACGATTCCTACTTATGACAATTTGTGTTGCTATAGTATTTGCTTTTGGCTCGTGTGGTACGGATTCCGGCGGGCCTAATCCCCAGATCGACGGGCTGCAGCCCGACAGCGGCCCGCCGGGGACGATGGTAACGGTCAACGGCTCCGGGTTTAGCCCCGAGGCGGCCAGCAATACCGTGACCTTCGATGGCACGACCGCACCGGTCAACAGTGCCACCGAATCGACCATCGAAACTGAGGTCCCAGACGGGCTTTCGCAAGGCTCGGTGCCGGTAGAGGTGACCGTCGGCGACCAGACCGCTTCAGGTCCGTCGTTTACCGTCGAGCAGGCGGCCCCGGGGATCAGTTCTGTGGAGCCCGACAGCGGTACGGTGGGCACGGAAGTGACCATCAACGGCATGAACTTTTCGGCGACAGCCTCCGAGAACACGATTGCGTTTAATGGCACCCAGGCGCCGGTTAACGGTGCAGCGGAGGACCAGCTGCTGACCGAAGTACCGCAGGGCGCTACGGACGGACCGATTGAGGTAACCGTCAAACAAAAAAGCACCACCGGTCCGGATTTTGACGTGATTACTGAGGGCACTCTGAAGTTGATTACCAGTACCAGTGGTAAAAATCAGGATTCCAATGGCTATACCGGTACCGTAGATGGCTCGGCCAGCAAGCTGTTTAAAGCGAACGATGACAAGTTCTTTGTTGACCTGCAGAAAGGCAGCCACGACGTGGAGCTGTCCGGCATTGCCCAGAACTGCACAGTCTCCGGCAACAACCCGCGCAGCGTAAGCATCACGGCCGGCGATACCACCTCGACGACATTTGATGTAAGTTGTCAGGCGGTGGCGACGGATAAGATTGTCTTTGATTCCGACCGTGCTTCCGGTAGTAGTCGTAATTTTGACATTTATATAATGAGTTCGGATGGCTCATCTCCGTTTCGTCTTACAACTGATCCTGCATATGAATTTGATCCTGATGTTTCGCCAGACGGTACAAAAATTCTGTTTAGTAGTGAACGGGATGGCAATAGAGAGATTTATACCATGGATGCTGACGGATCTAACCTCACCAGAATTACTAATAACTCAACGGGAGACGTTGCACCAACATGGTCGCCGGATGGCAGTGAAATAGCTTTTATTTCCAACCGCGATGAAAGTACTGGTGAGCTATATACGATGAATGCCGATGGTTCCTCGGTACAGCGCCTGACAAACAATTCAGCTTATAATGATTCCCCGGATTGGTCGCCAGACGGATCAAAAATTGCCTTTCGCTCTAACCGAGATGGCGATTATGATATCTACAAAATAAACCCTGATGGTTCTGGCTTACAACAGTTAACCATTAACTCAGTACGTGATTCTGAACCAGCATGGTCACCGGATGGTGAGCACATAATTTTCCAGTCTGAACTACCCAGTAACCGAGATCTTTACAAGATGTCGAAAGCAGGTAACAATTTAATTAATCTAACCGATGATCCGGCTCTTGATGGCGGACCTTCTTGGGGGCCTCAGAACTGATGATACATAATGCTTGAGAGATAAAAAAAACTAAATTTACCTGCAGTGGTCTGAGAACTACTGCAGGTTTTTTGTTTGTTTCTTATTCTGTTCTTATCTGGTTCTCACACCCTCGAAAGCTTCGGTTAAACAAGACTCTGATGCTGCAACCAAGAAACAGCCAGCCGAGGAGAAGTTGTCCCCATTCCGTCTACCGTTACATATGTTGTTATATAGAGCTTCATTAAGTGAATACGGTTAAATACGAATACGTAAAATAATCATCTGCCCGTAGCAGTATGAAGGCTGCTACGGGCTTTTTGTTACAACTACCAAACTACTGAGTGGTCTGTTGAAAGAGTTTATTGTGTTGAAGAAAAAATATTTCGCAGTGAATCTGCTTCTTGGATGTTTCCCTTAGATTCAAGTATATCAAGCAGCTGTTGCAAAGGTATTTGAATGTCCTCACTTGAAGAATCATAACGCTCCGTACGGATAGATAGTACTTTTCGGAATAAAGTTTCCGCTTGTTCTATTTGTCCACTGCGATAGGCATTTTCTGCTTTATTATGTAGCACACCTACGATTCTGGGGTGATTATCAGGATAGTGTTTTTTAAGAATGTGTAGCGCTTGGTCGTAAAGCGAATCGGCCTTTGAATATTGTTTTTTTGATCTAAAAATATAGGCATAGTCGCTTAAATGTTGTCCCATAGTGGGATGCGTTTTGCCTAACTCATTACGGGTAATTTGTAATGCCCGTTTTATCATTGTTTTAGCAGAATTGATTTTACCCTGCTTTAAGAGTATGTTGGAGAAATTGCTGCTAACAGTGACAATTTCGGGATGTGACGGGCCATACAATTTTTCTGACATTGCAAGTGATCTTTGATAATGCTCACCGGCTTTCACCAAGCTGTCTTGTTCTTTATAAATAATGGCTAAATTGTTGAAGTTATTTGCTTTGCCGGGATGAGGGCCATTTATGTTAGCTTGCAGGATATCGAGCGATTTAAATTGATTTATTTTTGCTTGCTCATAGTTGTCTTGTTTTCTCAGTATTGATGCCAAAATGTAATAGGGTTCAGCCAATTGCAGGTGCGTACGGTTATGAATATTTTCTTTAATATTTATAGCTTCCTGCACCATTGATAGCGCTTCGTCATAATTAGCGTTAATTCGTTTTACGTAGGCAAGATCGGCCAGAAGTTTGCTGTATTCTTCGGTATCAGATTCTCCTGCTTTTTGAAAAAGGGTTACAGCTTGATCCATTGCTTTTTCCGCTTCATCAAAATCCCCTTTATCGCGCAGTATTAACCCTCTTATATTATAAGCTTCAGCCTTTTCTGCAAGGGGTATGCTCAAAGTGTCCTGTATTTCTACAACTTGTTGCATAAGAGGATCCGCTTTGTCGATTTCTCCCAGAGAACGATAAGTGTGGGCCATAACCTGCATAACATTTGCTTTTACTTCGGGAGATTGGTCAAGTTTTCGTACTCGGTCATATCCCTGATTAAGGAATTCCCGAACGGTAATAGTATCCCCTTATGCATTTTCAGGGTAATTGCTTTCGATGAGATCAGTTAAAAAAGAAGTGACTTGCTCAGCTTTTTTTGCTTCGGTCTGAGCAATATTCCGTTCCTGGGTAATCTGCCACGAATAGTAGAATATAATTCCAGCGATAATTAGAAGAATGCCAGCGGCCGTGGATAACGGTGTTTTATATCGGCGAAAAAACTTTGAAGTTTTATATCTGAACGTATCTTCCCGTGCAATAATCGGACGGTTCTGCTCTCGACGATCCAGATCCTCCAATAATTGCGTTACGGCATCATAACGAGCTTCCGGCTCTTTGCGCAGAATCTTCATTACGATCGCATCCAGATCGCCCTGTAATGTATGTGTCAAATTATCGGCAGATAGCTTGCGAAGCCGGGCATTCTCATGTTGCTGATTAGTATTGAGCTCTTTATATCTGGCAGAAGGTTTGGATGGTAGTTTATTACGGATGAGATCTTCTATCTCAGTAAGATCTTTCTCATCCATATCAAAAGGATGAACGCCCGTTAACAATTCGTATAAAAGAATGCCCAGCGTGTAGATATCGGTTTTTGTAGTAATAGTTTGATGCTCAACTTGTTCAGGCGCGGCATAGCCGAGAGTCAGAATCCGTGCCCCGGTTTGTGTTTCAAATAATTTTGTATCGGGATCTTCGGGCTCCAGCAATTTGGCAATACCGAAGTCGAGAATTTTCACCTGACCATTTTCTGTGATCAGGATGTTTGAAGGCTTAAGATCCCGGTGGATAATAGCATTGTTGTGGGCGTGATGTACCGCTTTACAAATGCATTTAAAAAGATCCAGACGCTTTTCTAACGAAAGTTTATTGTCATCACAATAGGTATAAAGCGGAGTACCCTCTACATATTCCATCACCAGGTAGGGCAGTCCTTCTTCAGTCATGCCGCCGTCTAACAGTCGCGCAATATTGGGATGATTGAGCTTGGCCAGTATATTGCGCTCACGCTTAAATCGAGCAATATTTGAAGGCGTATCCATGCCTCGGCGCATTAATTTTAAGGCTACTTTTTGAGTGTAGGCCTTGTCTGCGCGTTCACCCAGAAATACCGATCCCATTCCGCCGTGGCCAATGAGCTCGATAAGTTTGTAGCTGTCGATCGTAGTACCGACGAGGGAAGACGTGTTCTTACGAGTTTCTTGTTCCGAAATCTCCCGGGCCAAGTGTCGGGGATAATTTTCGAGTCCCTCCAAATAATTTTCCGTATCGGATTGCTCGATTGAGGAGAGAAGTTCGGTAACCTGCCGCTTGATCTGCTCGTTGCCTTCACATTCCTCTTGTATATAGGTTGCTCGTTCTTTTTCATTTAGGTCAAGAGCGGTATCTACAATGTCGTTGATTTTCTTCCATTGTTTCTGATCCATACGAAAAGCACTTCCGAGTTATTCCTTTTTTAATTCTTTATAAAGCCATCCTCGGGCCTTGGCCCAGTCGCGTTTGACAGTGCGTTCTGATACATCCAGCGCCTTGGCAGTCTGGTGAACCGTCATTTGTCCGAAATAACGGAGTGTTACCACATCAGCCATCCGTTCATCCAGTTGGGCAAGTTCGTCTAATTTTTTATCGAGATTGATGAGTTCTTTAGACTCCTGATGGGCTTTTAGTAATTCGTCGATATAGGTAACGTCTTTTTGATCCCCGCCGCGTTTCTCGGCTTTCTTTTTTCGGGCATGGTCTACCAGAATTTGTCGCATGCATCGGGCTGCTATTGCGAAAAAGTGATTTTTATTTTTCAGTTCAAGGCTGGTTTGGTCAATCATCTTCAGATAGACCTCATGGACTAACGCCGTTTCTGATACGGTAATATCGCGATCTTCAGATTTAAGTTTGGAGAATGCAAGACGTTTTAACTCCTGATAAACTATCGGGAATAGCTCGTCGTAGGCCTGTTCAGATCCCGCCTGAACTTTTTGTAGTAGTTTCGTGACACGAGTTTCTTTACTCATCGCAAACGGGCTAATAATTGTGTGTAAAAGTATTTAGGAAATAATTTTAATAAAAAACTATAAAGGCAAATAATTGAATAGTCTAACCGATCGACTTTTATATTCCTGAATTTGCCTCTGTTACTGCTCTACAAAGTTCGATTTTTTAGCCGCTTGAATAGTTGACAGCAAAGATGTGAATGTTGATAAAGTGGGTCATTACTCCGGTATACTTTTTATATCTCTTTTCTGCTATTCAGCTGATTTCTATGTGAGAATATGTCAATTATTGGGGCATTTTTTACCGTTGTTGATCGATATAGCCGTATAAAAATTCATCCCATTTATTGGGATGTGCAATAATTAAATGGAAAGGGATAAATCAGGTCTAATTTATTCAATTTGTCCGCCTTTAGTCTGCTATTACGCAACATACTATACAAGGATTAATTTGAACAAAAGATCAGTTTGTTACCATGAAATTAATATCAAAATTTCTATTCATCATTTTTATCGTATCAGGGTTCACCATAGCATGTAGTGATAAAGAAGGAGGTGTAGGGCCCGATCCATCTCCACAGCTTAGTATTAGTTCAGTAAATCCTACTACAGGACCAGAGGGAACATTAGTTACTATTGAGGGAAAGGGGTTCAGCGATCACAGCTCAGGTAATAATGTTATTTTTAATGACGTGGAAGCTTCTGTTGATTCTGCAGCTACTGATTTTATTAAAACAAAAGTACCAGAGGGCGCTACAAGTGGAAAGGTTAAAGTTATCGTTGATCAGGATACGGTAAAAGGTCCAGCATTTACGGTAGAAGCCAGTGCTCCGGGTATTAGCTCCGTAGAACCTGGTAACGGTCCTGTAGGTACAAAGGTGACCATTAAAGGGGTAAACTTTTCATCAACATCTGCTGAGAACACCATAACATTCAATGGTACAACGGCCCCGGTTAATAGTGCTGATGAAGAGCAAATTGAAACTCAGGTGCCTTTGAATGCTACGGATGGTCCGATCGAAATAACAGTGAATAATAAGTCAACCACAGGACCGGATTTTGATGTAAAAGGACCAAAAATTACATCGGTCATGCCAGATACAGCAGTTGTAGGAGCCGAGGTTCTTATCGAAGGCAAAAATTTCAGTAAAAATGCTTCGGATAATGTTTTGACGTTTGGCGGGGTACAAGCCACCGTTGATAGTGCAGCCAAGGATGCGTTAAAGGCAAAAGTTCCCGAAGGAGCATCAGGCGGAGCGGTAAGTATCACAGTGGGAGAGCTGTCTGATGATGCTGATTTTTCAATCATAACAGAATTACAAGCCTGTTATGGTAATAATATCCAGCTTGATGCAACCCTTGAATGGGTTAGCCAAGGATTGACAACCTCCGATAAAGATGATAAGTCGCAGGATATGGCGATGGATTCCAATGGGAATTTATACATGGTGCTGCGTGATCGAGGAGTTGTGGCAAAATATGATCCTGAAGGAGATAAAGTCTGGGAATCAAATTTTGATTCAAAACTCAAGTCAACGACATGGAGAGGCATTGAAGTTGATGGTAATAGCGTATATATCGTTGGAGAACGTGGGGTTTCAAACCAAGGCTTGGGAGAAGCGAAATTAGAGTATCACTTTTCAACTTTGAAAGATGGCAATTCCAATACAGGAGGTAGAGACGCCGTATTGGCCCGTCTTGATGCAGGTTCTGGCAGCCTTGGATGGGCCCAGCAATTTGGTTCTCCTGACCTTGATGAGCTCAATAATGAAACGGTTGCCGTGTTGCCGTCGGGTGAAATTCTGGTCTCTATTAGAATGAGCGGTCCTTTCACACCGAATAATAAAGAACCAAATAAGGGATCTCATGATGTGGCTATTGCCAAATTCCAGCAGAACGGTACGCTACAAACAGTAAAACAAATTGAGGCATACACGGCCCCATACAGTATTGCTACCGACGGTCAAAGCCGGGTATTTCTTGGAGCAAGAAATGATGATGGCAACACTGTATTTGCAAGACTTAACAGTGGCTTACAAATCGAAGCGTCAAGCGAACAGGTGACCAATCAAATTAAACAGCCTATTCCGATGCCGGATGGAGGAGCTGTTGTGTATGGGAATACGGGCACTCCGGTTGAAGCAAATAAAAATGTATATATCAAGGATGCGTATGTGCAGCGCCTCAGTTCAAGTGGCGGGGAAAAGTGGGTTCATCAGCAGAAGTTCGATGATAGCGGATCCACAAAATATGTAGATGGCGTACGAGTCCCTGGTGGAGGAGTTGTTCTTGCGGGCCAAAATGCGTCAGAGATTGGGGGCCTTCCATACCTTGGCATTTATGCAGATGATGGAACCCCGCTTTTCATCGATGGTAGTAAAAAGTCTACCTTTTTTGAATTCGAAGATGATAAGAAAGGACGGGGTTTTCCTACGGCCATCGAAGCTTACCGAGATGCCAATGGCGAGGTGAATGTATTTACGTTGGGCGTGACGACTTCGAGTTGGCCGGGGCGCGGGGATGATGACAATGTAGATCCCAAGGGAGGCAAAGATATGTGGATAACCGGCATGACATTGGAATGCACTATGTCTAACAGTAAATAATTTTTAAACTGGCTGTTTCCTTGCCTGCAGTAATTTATTTGCTGCAGGCTTTTTTATTTCCATCGGAATCGATTTGTCCACATTCTGCTACCTGTTACGCAGGTTGCTACGTTAGATTCATTAATTCGAAAAAAAAGAATAACTATGAAACGAATAACACGAATAGTGACGCTACTGTTAGTTTGTTCAATATCCATTTTTATAGCCTGCGAGGGCCCGTCCGGTTCTGAAGGGCCTCAGGGTCTGGAAGGTCCCGAAGGCCCCGTTGGTCCGGCCGGTGAAGACGGCAGCATGATGTATTCTGGACAGGGCGCACCCGGTGCCGATATCGGAGCAGAAGGAGACTATTACATCAATACCAATAACGGTGAGATGTATGGTCCCAAAGATACTGATGGCTGGGGCAATCCTATTATGGTGCTGATGGGTAAAGACGGACAAGATGGTGAAGATGGAAGTCAGATTCATGCGGGGAGCGGCGCGCCCGATCCCTCGTTGGGCAAAGTTGATGATTTTTATTTGGATAAAGCCAATTACGATATGTATGGACCCAAGACTGATCAGGGTTGGGGATCCCCCATTAATCTGAAAGGGGCCGACGGGAATGCCAATGTAACTCGGTATATTTTCCCCGGATATGATTTTAGTTCTAATAATTATAATCCCTTAAATATCCCAGTGGATGATAAAGCTGAAATGGTAGAAAGTGCTTGGCTGGTTTATCTGGTTGGCCAATCCAGTCCAAATGTTGATGAGGCTTATTGGTCTATACCAGGTTATGGTAATAATGGGAATACTTTTTATACAAGTGAGCATCATTACTATGATAGTCGTGAGGAAGTTGTTTTTGCAATTTCGTGTGATCCAAATGTTCAAGGAGAGCAGTACGATCGTATTGAAATTGTTCAGATAGAAGCAAGTAATAATGAAGATCACAGAAAGCAAGTAACAGAAACAATTTTGCCAAAAGATTTAGATACCTCAAACTATCAAGAAGTAGCTGAATACTATGGGTTCTATCAGTAAATGGTAATTTTCAAAGAAAAAATTGCCCGTAGTTAACGAATCTTCCTTTTCTAAAGATCAAATGAGCCCTGTCGTTTTTGGCAGGGCTTTTTTTATGGTTTATTGGCAACTCAAAAAATTTGTCCACATCCTGCCTACCAGTACGCATGGTACTTTGTAATGTTTAATGTGAACAAACCTATTTGTTATGAAACGACTGTTACAACTATCAGTACTATTTATTACGATCTTGCTGGTGGCTTCCTGCGGATCAGATTCCGGAGGTCCGAACCCGGAAATTACCAGTGTCCAGCCTGAAAGCGGCCCACCGGGTACTTCGGTATCCATCTCAGGCAAAGGGTTCCGGCCGCATGGAGAAATGAATGTTACATTTGGCGGAACCTCTGCTACGCTCATCAGCGCTACGGAGGATCAAATCCAGACGGAGGTACCGGAAAGCCTTTCCGAAGGGTCGGCCCCGGTGGAAGTTAGCGTAGGAGGAGAAACTGCTTCGGGTCCCAGCTTTATGGTTGAAGCCAAAGCCCCGGGCATCAGCTCGGTAGAGCCCGACAGCGGTACGGTGGGCACGAAAGTGACGATCAAGGGCATGAATTTTAGTGGCAGTGCTTCAGATATTGACATTGTTTTTAATGGTACTGATGCCGCGGTAAATAGTACCTCCAAGGATAAGTTAGTTACCGAAGTGCCGGAAGGAGCAACGGATGGTCCAATCAAGGTTACTGTTAAACAAAAGTCCACAACGGGTCCCGACTTTGATGTGATTACTGACGGTGTACTTGAAGTGATTACACAGTCCAGCGGAGACGATCAAGACCCTGATGGTTATTCGGTGGCTGTAGATGGTTCATCGGGCAAGTCTATTGATATTAACGATAAGATATATTACAAAGATCTGCAGAAAGGAAGCTATAACCTATCACTTTGGGGTATTGCACAGAATTGTAGTGTCTCGGGTAAAAACCCACGTAGTGTAAGTATTAGTGCTGGGGATACCACATCTACATCCTTTGATATTGAATGCCGAGCCGTTATAAATGATCGAATTGCTTTTCAATCAAATAGAGGTTCTGTTGCTGATATTTATTTGATGGACCCAGATGGGGCAAATCAACAAGCATTGACCAATGATCCGGCAACGGATTATTTGCCACAGATTTCTTATTCAGGAACCCGTGTACTTTTTTCCAGTTACCGTAATGGAAATTTTAATCTGTTTATTGTTAATGCTAACGGTTCAAATATTCGACAGGTTACAAGTTCTTCCGGAGAAACATTTAACGGTAGTTGGGCACCTGATGATTCTAATATTGTGTTTGCGGATGATCGCAGCGGTAGTGGAGAAATATATACCATTGCACCCGACGGTAGTAACGAACAGCGGCTTACCAACAACAGTGCCAATGAGCAAAGCCCCAGTTGGTCTCCTGATGGTAGTAAAATTGTCTTTGTTAGTAAGAAGCCAAATGCAGGTTTAGATATTTATACGATGAATCCCGATGGCAGTAATGTAAAGCAGTTGACAAGCAATAATTCGAGTGATGGAGATCCTGTATGGTCCCCAGACGGCAGCAAGATAGCTTTTGTTAGTAGTGATGGAAATAAAGAAATATATGTAATGAATGCGGACGGCAGTAATACCCAGCGTATTACAAACAATTCGGCAAGCGATGAATATCCCAGCTGGTCACGGGATGGGACAGAAATCATATTCGATTCCGATCGTGACGGGAATGATGAAATTTATAAAATAAATGCTGACGGTACTGGAAGTCCTGTAAACCTTTCAAATAACAGTGCAAATGACCGATTTCCGGATTGGAGTCCAGTAAAATAATATCTGGGAAATAACGACTTGCCTGCAATAGTGTGAAAGTTATTGCAGGTTTTTTATTTGTCCACCTTTCGCCTGATAGTACGCATTATACTGTGTGAATGAAATTAATATTAATGAAACAGATGTAATATGCAGCGATTATTAAAAATATCATTACTTGTATTAGTATCGATAATGTTGGGATTTACCGGATGCGAGGGCCCGGCCGGTTCTGAAGGTCCTCAGGGCCCTGAAGGTCCGCAAGGCCCTGTTGGTCCGGCCGGTGAAGACGGCAGCATGATGTATTCCGGACAGGGCGCACCCGGTGCCGATATCGGAGCGGAAGGAGACTATTACATCAATACCAATAACGGTGAGATGTATGGCCCCAAAGATACTGATGGCTGGGGCAATCCTATTATTGTGTTGATGGGCGAAGATGGGCAGGATGGTGAAGATGGCAGCCAGATTTACGCCGGAACGGGAGCACCTGCTTCATCCAAAGGTTCTGTTGGTGATTTTTATCTGGATAAAGCCAATTACGATATGTACGGTCCCAAGACAGATCAGGGATGGGGATCCCCCATTAATCTGAAAGGGGCCGATGGGAATGCCAATGTAACACGCTATCTTTTTCCCTCGCATGATTTTGGAGCCACCCCAAATGTTATTAAAGAAATAACAAATGTAACTCGAACGGAGATGATCGAAAGTGCATGGTTGGTTTATTTAATAGGGCCTGGAGACTCCAGAATTCCTGTTCCTGGCTTTGGTTATGCAGGAGATGAAAAATATAACGTACGTCATAGATGGAACCAAGCAAGCTCAGTCGTAAATTTTGCATTTAGTGAAAATTCTGGCAATGGAGACCAATATGAAATAGAAATTGTACGTATAGAATCATCAAATACAGTTGATATGTCAAAACAAGCAATTGATAAGATAATTCCTAAAGACTTGGATATAACTAATTACCAAGAAGTGGCTAAATACTATAGCTTCTGGAATGAATGAAATAGTATATATTGATGTCGAAAGGGTTTTGCTGAAAAGCAGAACCCTTTTTCTATTAGATGCAGTGAAGAAGATAATTCTTGGATTTCAGCACAGCCCCTTTTAATGAGTTAACTGATATAGTGTTAAATTTATTCAGTTGATTTCTTGTCAGTTTTTATCATTTCATGGATTTTACCTAACTGGTACAAGGGCAGGGTTCGAATTCCCAATTTGTATATCTGCCGCTTGAGTATTCAAATAATTACTTAGCTATTATAGAGTACGGAATGGTGGTAAATTTGAGCAATTAATAAGTGAGTATTTGCTACAATGCCCCCAAAAATAAGAGGCTTTTTTAATGTAAAAGAGTTACCAATACTACTGCCGATATTGATCGGGCATATCTTTTTTATCCCATTGCTCATACAGTTGTACCAGGTATTTTCGGGCACTTGTGGTTTGGCTGTTCGATGATCCGCGTTTTTTCTTAAGCTTTTGATACCCATTTTGGAGGTGCTCTTCCGCCTCAGTATACTCCTTCAGCTTTGTAAGGCAAATCCCAAGTTTAACCTGCGATTGGGCTACGCGCACATCATCTGCGTCATATGCTTCAAGTCGCATTTGCAATGATTTGCGAAGGTGCGGTTCTGCCTCTTTGGGGCTTCCTTTTAAATACAGGGTTTCGCCCAGAGAGGCCATTGATGCGGCAGTAGAAGGATGACCCTCTGGCAACGCTTCTTGCATAATATTCAGGCTTTGCCGAAAGTACTCTTCCGCTTGATCGTACGACGCCATATTTTTTGCAATGAGACCCATATTTAGGTAGTCACCTCCTACATACGGGTGATCATCTCCATATTGCTCTTTATCAATTTTTAACCCCTTTTGGATAAGCTGGAGTGCCTCTTGGTACTTTTCCATATCGATATAAAGACGTCCCAGGTTGATGTAGCTTTCTGCCATGGAAGGGTGCATAGGCCGAAGTATTTCTTTACGCATAGCCAACGATTTTTTGAGATAGGGCTCAGCTTTGTCATAGCGTCCAGCTTTAATATTTGTAGTGCCAATATTATTTAACAGTTGCGCAGTATTGGGGTTGGGTTCGTCATAAAGCTGACGGTTAACGCTAAGAGCCTTTTGATAAAAGGAATCGGCTTTGGCAAAATCCCCCCTTTCTTCTTCTACAATTGCCAAGTCGTTGAGTTGCTCCAGAACATAGGGATGGATTTCACCGTATTGGTTTCGCCAAATGGTTAAAGCTTCTTTTTTCAATGTGGCTGCTTTCTCGTACTTCCCGAGTTGTCGTAGAGAAAATGCCCAGTCGCTGATGGTGGAAGCAATGTCACTATCGCCAGCCTCCGGGTTGGCACGTTGCAATTTTAGCGCTTTTTGATATATCGAGTCGGCAGCCTGATGATCACCTTGACGACCAATTACATAAGCCAGTGCGCTCATGGTTTTGCCTGTCTCGATACTGTTTGGACCTAACGTTGCTCGCTGTATTTCCAACGTTTTTCGTTCAAGCGATTCGGCTTTGGCAAAATTACCTTTATTTTTTTGAAGCTTGGCCATATCACTTAACCCTGTAGCAACCATTGGATGCGAAGAGTTGAAAGTATTTTTCCGTATATCTAAGCTTTGTTCCAACAGTGGTTGTGCTTTGTCATATTCGCCGATATTTACGTGAGCCCTGCCAATAACATGCAGCAGTTCCGATTTTACCTCCGGTTGGTTGTTAAGTTGATTGATGCGTTCTTTACCACGCTGTAAAAAAGTTGTGGCTGTCACCGTATCTTGGGGATTAACGGTGGGGTCACTGGCTCGAAACATGTCAGCAAGAAAAGTGCTAACTTCTCGTGCCTTTTTGGCTTCAAGTTGGGCTTTATTACGTTCTTTGGCGATTTTCCACGTATAGAATGCCGAAAAACTGAGGATTAAAACCAGAAATGCTGCTATTACTGCAAAGCCGGTCTTGTGGCGCTTCATAAATTTCGAGGCACTATATCTGAAGCTGTCCTGTCGGGCAAGAATAGGTAAATCTGATCTGCGACGCGAGAGATCTTCCAACAGTTGTTCAACCGACGAGTATCGCTTGTCTTGTTCCTTGCGAAGGGCTTTCATCAGGATGGCATTAAGATCTCCACTTAGTATTTTGTAAAGTTCAGCTGGCTTAATGCATCGGTTTGAAGAAATTTCTTCTTTTTTTGCCTCCGTTAGCTGTTTAAATTTTGTAGATGGAAGTGGGGGGTTGGTTGTACGGATTACTTCCTCAATTTCTGTGAGTCCTTTCTTTTCCAGATCAAAAGGATGTTGTCCTACTAAAAGTTCGTAAAGAAGTATTCCCAACACATAGGCATCGGTAGCGGTTGTAATAGCCTGTGTTTCTAATTGCTCTGGTGCAGAATAGCCAAGTGTTAATATTCGTGCACCGGTACGCGTTTTAAAGATATTTTCGTTCCTACTGGGGTTAACAAGTTTGGCGATGCCGAAGTCCAAGACCTTAACAACACCTTTTTCTGTCACAAAAATATTTGATGGCTTTAGATCGCGGTGGATGATGGCATTCTTATGTGCATGGTTTACTGCAGCACAAACGTTTTCGAAAAGCTGTAGTCGCTCTGTTACCGTAAGCTGGTGACGGTTACAGTAAGACAGTAGGGGCACTCCATTAACATATTCCATCACCAAGTAGGGGAGTCCTTGGTCAGTGAGTCCTCCATCCAACATTTGTGCAATGTGGGGATGGTCCAGGTTTGCCAAGATATTTCGTTCGCGTTTAAAACGAGCGATATTTGAGGGGGTATCCATACCATGGCGTAATATTTTGATCGCAACCTTCCTGTCATAAGCTCCATCAGCTCGCTCAGCTTTGTAAACTGAACCCATACCGCCATGACCGATGAGTTCAGTTATTTCATACCGACCTACAGTTTTTCCGATCATAGCAGATGCACTTTTGCTATTCTCTGAGTTGAATAAGTCTTGAGCAAGGTTTTGAGGATAGCCGTGTGTACCTTCTAAGAATTCCTCGGTTTCAGATTGCTCAATGGAATCAAGCAATTTTATTACTTCCTTATATAGTAATTCTTTCCCCTGACACTTTTTTTTGATATAGGTAGAGCGTTTATCAAGGTCCAGATTAAGTGCAGTATCTATAATCTGGTTTACTTTTTCCCATTGTCGTTGATCCATAAATGCTTGTAGATATCAATCTTGGTTTTTGATTTCTTTGTAGAGCCATCCTCTTGCTTTGGTCCAGTCACGGCGAACTGTACGTTCGGATATTTCAAGTGTTTTAGCTATTTCATAGTTGCTCATTTGACCAAAAAATCGAAACGTTACTACATCTGCCATGCGTTGATCCAGTTTTGCCAGCTTTTTAAGTTTGTTATCAAGATTAATTAGTTCTTCAGCCTCATGATGTAATTTGAGAAGCTTGTCGATATAAGTAACATCCTTCTTTTCTCCACCTCGTTTTTTAGCTTTCTTTTTTCGGGCATGATCAATCAGAATTTGCCGCATGCATCGGGCAGCAATAGCCAAAAAGTGATTCTTATCGTTGGCCTTAATAGAGGTTTGGTCAACCATTTTTAGGTAAACTTCGTGCACAAGCTCAGTTTCCGAAACCGTGATGTCATTATGTTCATCCTGCAGCTTGGAATAGGCTAACCGCTTTAGTTCGCTGTAAATAAGAGGGAATAGCTGATCATAGGCTTCTCCATCACCTTTCTGAACTTTGACTAAAAGCTTGGTGACTTCTGATTTTTCTTTCATGATCCCTGGAATTTATTTCTAAAAATTCACCAACATTCTTCTATAAATACAAAGGCTCATAGTTATGATCAAAATTTAAAGTATACCATTTCATACTGAAGTGGGCTTTTGCAGTGCATGATACAAAAGGTTGTAACGAATTTGAACCAGTTCTGTTTGGCTTATCGCATGTTGCTGTGTAAAGATGTGTTAGCCGCAATAAAGTTCTGGTTTATCATGAGAGGGTAGCTCTTATAATAAATGATAAAAAAGTTTCTACCCGAATTTTACGCTCTGGGGTGAAACTCTTTGTGGACTTGATGGAGTAGGCTGCGATCTACGTGGGTGTAAATTTCTGTAGTGTTGATGGAGGCATGCCCCAGCATTTCCTGCACGGCGCGAAGATCTGCTCCGCCTTCCAGAAGATGCGTGGCAAAAGAGTGGCGAAAGATATGAGGATACACATTTTTTTCAATTCCTGCTCGTTCGGCGGCATCATTGACGATATTCCAAATACTCATCCGTGAAAGCGGGTTTCCACGCTGACTCAGAAATACTTTGTTTTCAGCCTTTTGTGGTTTTTTATCACTCTGAAATTTTGGGCGAACCACCTCGATATAATGTTCCAGTGCCGACTGTGCCATTTCTCCAACAGGGACCAGTCTTTCCTTATTACCTTTTCCGACTACACGGATGAACCCAATCTCAAAGATCAGGTTATCGAGTTCAAGACTGGTGAGTTCACTGACGCGCATGCCGGTGGCATAGAGTGTTTCCAGGATAGCAGCATTGCGTATTCCGGCATCGGTTTCTTTGTTGGGGATATCAATGATAGCAGAAACTTCATCAGGATTTAATACATCGGGCAAGTTTTTTGCTTTCTTGGGTAAATCAACTAATTCTGCAGGATTTGCCTCCGCCATGCCTTCGACTACAGCAAATTCGTGAAAGCCCCGGATGCTGGAAATATTGCGTGCAATAGAGCTTACCGACAAATCCATAGCTGTAAGCTCTTCGAGGTAGTTTTCGATATGACGAAGCTCGATACCCCCCAAGTCGGATATTTGCAAGTCGTTTGCTACGAATCGCAGATATCGTTCCAGATCATTCTTATAGGATACAACGGAGTTCTCTGACAAACTTTTTTCCAACTTAACAAACTGGATATACCGCTGTAACTCTTGTTGAAAATGCATCTTGATTACGAATTATAATATTCGTCTACTCGAGGCGGTTTTTTAGGTGATTCAGGGTGATCTGGCATTTCATCGGTCGCCGGAGTTTCTTCCAGATCAATATCTTCTGATTTTTCTTGTGTTTCTTTTTCCTCTTCTTTCTCATCATCCGGATACTCGACCCGGCTGTGGTATATGCCTACCAAGATGTTGAGAAATGTTTCCTTAATTGTTCGAATATCCTGGAAGGTGAGAGGGGTTTTACTGAGTTGTCCTTCATTGACCCGATCATCGACCATCTTGTCAATGAGGTTTTCAAGTTTCTGATAGTTGGGATCTTTCATCGCCCGAGAGGATGCTTCAATGCAATCTGCCAGCAATAAAATTCCTGTTTCCTTGGTGTGGGGTAAAGGTCCGTCGTATCTAAAATCATTTTCCTTTATTTCTTTTTTACTTGAATCAGCTTGCTTTTTTGCTTTATCCCAGAAGAATTTAATGAGAGAATCACCGTGGTGGGTTCTGATGAATTCGACAATAACTTCGGGCAGGCCGTGTTCTTCAGCTATCTTGACCCCATTAGAAACGTGTGCTTTAATAACAAGAGCACTCATGCGCGGCTTTAGCTTGTCATGTTCATTACTCTCAGTCTGGTTTTCAGTGAAATAGCCGGGGTTCTCCATTTTTCCTATATCGTGATAGAGTCCTCCAACCCGGCAGAGCAACCCATTTGCCTGGATAGCTCCTGCAGCAGCTTCGGCAAGGTTTGATACTTGTAGGCTGTGATGGAATGTGCCCGGGGCTTTGGTCATTAATGTCTTAAGGAGCGGTAGGTTGGTGTCGCTCAGTTCCAAAAGTGAAAAATCGGTAGTTACGTTAAATGATTTTTCAAAAAGCAAAATGAGCGGATAGGTAAATAGAATAAATATGGCGTTAATAGCTATAAAAAGCAGCTCGCTGCCAAGTACAGTCCAGCTGTCAAAAGTAGTCATGCTAAAGCCCAGCACGACCACAAGATACGACCCAAATACGATGCCTGGGGTGGTAAAGAAAAACTGGGAACGCTTTTTAATGTCACGCACCGAGAATAACCCAAGGCTGCAGGCCACCGTGGTAGCGGTGACAAATTCATAATTATTGCCATTAATAAGTCCGGTGAGAAGTGCCAGGGTAATTGTTGATAGCAGTCCCACCCGGGAATCAAAAATGATAGTTAGAATTATGGGAGCAATGGCAATAGGGACGATAAATGGTGAAATATCATCAAGATGATAAACAATAGAGCTGCTGACTATAACAAGCGAAAAGGCAATAAGTACGAGGGTTAGCATCGAGTTATCGACAAAGATATATCGACGGTACAGATAGAGATAGAAAAAGAAAATAGTAAGAATAGAAACCACCGCTATTATATCTCCGCCATAGCGTAACCAGCGTTCCAGGGTACTTGCATTTTGGGCGCGGGCATCGGCCAAGCTCTGAAGCATATTGTATTTCTCACTGGTGACAATATCACCCCGACGAATGATAACCTGTCCTTGGGCAACGGCCCCTTTTGAGGTGGAGATTTCGTCAAGGGCATCCTGGATGCGTGCCTGGGTTTCTTCTTTGTTGAAGATATAATTAGGCTGGATAATTTGGGCAAAAATTTCGTTGCCCGCTTTTGCTAATTTATCATAAAAGTTGCGTGAAAGACGATATTGTGCATATTCTTTTGCTTCCGGCAGATCACGGATATTTACTAAATTGAGTGTTTGTTCGGTGCGTTCTTGTAAGTCGCGAACAGTAATCTCATCATTAGTAAGCTCTGATTTTGGAACATCTAAAACCCCTTCATTAAGGACTTCAGCGGCGAGGTTTTCAAGCTGTTCGTTAAGATTTACATCAGAAAATTGGTTGTTTGTGCCACCTTTGGAACTGCTTTGTGAGGAAACGGAGTTATAGTTTTCCAGCAGTATTTTCCAAACTGAATCAGATAAATTTATGGGAGATCTTTCTTTCAGCTCTTCGAATCGCAGGCTGTCTCGCTGGGCATCGGATTGATCATCTTGTATTGCCTGCTGCCAGGTATCGTATCCCTTTTTTATGGGCGTTAAACTTTGAAAGAGAGAATCCAACTTACTTTGTACCGCAATTTGAATATCCGGTTGCTTATGAAAAATAGGTGGAGTTGTCTCTCGAATTGTTTGACGTTCTTTTTCGAGTTCCTGGTCACTTTTTTGGATGGCAAAGGTAAAGGGAGCAGTTAAGTCATCACCCCGCCAGGGTTCTCCAATATTGTAGTTGACAGGTTCTTTGTAGGAGCTTTCCGGTATGGCAAGAACAATAATCCCCAGAAATAGAACAAGGATAAATGATCTTAGATAGGGGCTGTACTTTAATGAAGAGGCTTCTTCTTGTTTTTTCTTCTTCTCCCCGAGTACGGGAGCGCCCTGCCTTTTTTTAGGTGCTAACCCCAGTTTTTCAAGAATACCCATAAATATAAGTTCAGTCTGTTTCTGTAATATCTAACCTGACAGAAACATTAAAATGTTCAGATAAGATACGTTGATTACAAAATTATACCAACCCATTATCATATTACCAAACCTGCAATAGGTTACAGCTTTTCACCGATAAGGTCCAGAAATGAATTTTGGTCAATTATGGGGATGTTTAGCTCTTGGGCTTTATCGAACTTACTGCCCGGAGAGTCTCCTGCCAGGAGATAGTCGGTATTGCTACTTACGGATGAGGTTGTCTTTCCACCGTGCTTTTCGATTAGTTGTGTTGCCTCCTTACGAGTTAACGAGGGCAAACTACCCGTTAACACAAAGGTTTTACCTTCCAGCTTTTGAGAAGCTTGCTGCTTTTGTTCCATCATTAAGGTGAGTCCGTGATTTCGCAGTTTTGCTACAATTTCACGGTTGTGATTTTGATTAAAAAATTGAACAACTGACTGCGCAATTTTAGGACCAATTGAATCAATTTCTTCTATTATTTCTTCATTTGCGTCTATGAGGGCTTCCATGGTTTGAAATCCATTAGCCAAATCACGCGCCACAGTTTTACCCACAAAACGAATCCCCATGGCATAGATCACCCGATCCAAGGGTTGTGATTTACTTTCCTCAACAGCATCGATGAGGTTTTGGGCACTTTTTCCAGCCATGCGTTCCAGCGGCAGCAGCTGTTCTTTGGTGAGATCATAGAGATCAGCATAATTGCTAATTAATTGTTCTGAAACTAATTGATCCACAACAGCTTCCCCCAGCCCGTCAATATCCATGGCATCGCGGGAAGCAAAATGTTCAATGCGTTGACGTACTTGGGGCGGGCACTCGGGATTGATGCACCGCCAGTCAACGTCGTCACCAAGCTTGATGAGTTTCTCATCACAAGCGGGGCAATGTTGCGGCATTTCAAAACGTGGACCGCGACCTACACGATCTGGATTAACTACACTAATTACCTGGGGAATAATTTCACCGGCTTTCTCAATTACTACGCGATCGCCAACCCGAATATCTTTACGGTGAATTTCATCTTCATTATGCAGCGAAGCACGTTTTACGGTAGTGCCGGCTAACTCAACTGCCTTTAGCTCAGCAACTGGCGTGATTTTACCAAGTCGTCCAACTTGCAGTGTGATATCCTGTAGTGTGGTTGTAGCTTGTTGGGCTTCAAATTTATAAGCGATAGCCCAGCGGGGAGCTTTAGATGTCGCTCCCAGCGTATCTCGGTATCTCTCTTCGTTGACTTTGATGACTACTCCATCTGTCTCGAAAGGAAGATCGTGGCGCAAGTTTTCCCATTCGTCAATCTGGATATGTACCTCATCAATATTAGAACATTGTTTAAAATGTTCACAAACTGGCAGACCGAATTTATTCAACAGCTTCATTTTTTGATACTGTGTGATTTCTGCATCAGTATCGTCGGTTAATAAATCAAAGCTGAAAAAACGAATTGGGCGGCGTGCAACTTCACGGGGATCTTGCATTTTCAAAGAACCTGCCGTAGAATTACGCGGGTTGGCAAATGGGTTGAGCCCCTGTTCTTCGCGGTGTTCATTTAGGCGAACAAAAGCTTCGCGTTCCATATAGGCCTCGCCGCGAACTTCCGCTATATCCGGGAAGTTATCGTCCAGGTGAAGCGGAATATCTTTAATGGTTTTGATATTTCGAGTAATATCGTCACCGCTTTCACCGTCGCCGCGGGTAGCACCCAGTGCGAGATCACCGTTTTCGTAGCGGAGTCGAATAGCCGCTCCGTCAAACTTAAGTTCAACTAAATAGGTGAAATTATCGTGTTCTAATATATCGCGAACGCGGCGATCAAAATCGTTGAGCTCATCTTCATTATAAGTATTGTCAAGGCTTAAGAGCGGTACGGGATGTTCAACCGTCTCAAAATCGCTGCTGGGTTCACCACCTACGCGCTGTGTGGGGGATTGGGGATCAGTGAGGTCGTACTCTTCTTCAAGCTTTTCCAGCTCCGCCAGATAATCATCAAATTCCTTATCTGAAATAAATGGTTGTGCATCTTGATAATAGGCTTTATTAGCTTTGTCCAGCAATTCGCGCAGTTCTTCAACGCGTTCTTTTGCCTCTTGCTTGTTCATTTTTAAGAGTAAACTTGTGTCGGTTTAATTATTAAAGGTTGGGCGATCATCTATTGTGGATGGAGGAGGGGCATCAATTTCCAGTGAATCAGGCGCAGGCTGTAGCCACTGAGGGTCATTCTCGAAATAACTGCGATTGATTTCCAGAAGCCGCGATTCGGGATTGTAAAATTCTTCGCGAATATTTTGAATAGGATGACCATTAAGTATTAATACCATGCGACTAAATTGCCCGCGTATATCGAGTTCATTTACAAAGTTAAATCGCACCGCTTCTCCCTGTTCAATCCAATAGGGATTAATGTCATCCATAATATCAGTATAGACCCGGACTGGTTCTAATCGTCCATAAGCAGCATAAAGCACAACACTGAGGGTGTCTGGGAGTGTAGACATAGTTTCATTTGGGATGTCCTCAGTTGTGGTAGCCGGTTGCTGTTCGTTAGTGGTATCATCTGTTTCGGAAGAAGGGAGGATGTCTAACTCGAGGGAATCAGTACTTACCCTTTCTTCAGAAGATTCTTCTTGCTGATTGGTTGTTGTAGCGTTGTTGTTAACATCAGTAGAAATGGGATCTGTTTCAGAAAAATAGAAAAAAGATCCAACCGCAATAATTATTAAGAGCGTGACAAAAATTCCCACATATGTTCTTGATCGTGCTGATTTAAGAGGTTGAAATCTTCGGCCCAAGTCAGCCCAGTCTACCGATTGTACTTCGGGATGGTCGGCTTTTGGCAAGGGGGAAGAATTTTGTGTTTCCGGAGAATCTTCTGATGAGTCAGTTTGGTCGGGTTGAAGCTCGGGAGAATGATCATGAATCATATCCTCACTTTTTATTTCGTCGGAACTCCCCGATTCCTCATCAATAATATCTTCGTTATCCTCATCGTATTCAAAAGATCGCTTGGGTTGCTCCTTAAACAGACTTTGCAGTGACCCGGAGTAGTCATCTTTTTCAACTTTATCTAAAGCATAGATAATCTGTTTTTCATCAATAGATAACTCTTTTGCATAGCTTCGTACATAGCTGCGAACGTAGGTAGCATTTTCCTCAAAGTCAGCAAAAATAGAGTCGTCTTCGATAGACTTGAGAATCCTTACTGGGATCTTCGTAGTCTCATAAATATCCTCCAGACTCAATTCTTGCTCTTTGCGAATATGGGCAAGATCTTTTCCGAGTGATGCCATAAATAATGTTCTGAATTAGTAGTGGCAAACCGTTTATGCGGCGTATAATCTAAACAAATATAGTGGTTGCCAAAAATTTTTTGCTGAAAAGAAAATTCTCTGTAAGGATTTGTGCAAACAGGAGGTCTTACTTATAAAAATGACTGCCGATGAGTGTATTCCAGAATATAACAAACGGTTTGAAAAGGGTGATATTTCCCAATGTCTGTGTTTGCTGCGGCCGCGAAAATACAGAGCAGCAGAGACAAATCTGTTCATTTTGTTTAAGAGATCGTTTCGAAGATGGAAATCCTCAAAATAAGAAGGTTTCTTCTGATTCACTTTTACCGGATCGTATTATAGTTCAGCATGCATTATGGCAATTTGATAAGGGCGGTGATCTCCAAAATTTGTTGCATCAGCTCAAATACGAGCGACTTACAATGGTAGGGCGCGATTTGGGCAGAGCGTTGGGACGGCGGGTGCAAAAGCATCCTGGGATTGTAGAGTTATTTGATAAACATCAATCGGTGGTAGTTCCGGTACCCTTGCACTATTTAAAATATCGGTATCGGGGATTTAATCAAGCGTTTAAGTTAGCCCAGGGATTTGGGGAGGTTTGGGATGATATTCCGACTTGTGAGATAGATGACATTGTTCGGATCAAAAATACCCGTTCCCAGACAGGCTTTAGCCTCGAAAAACGCCTTTGGAACCTGCAAAAAGCGTTTAGGGTTAAAAATCAAGCATTGATTAATAATCGTTTGTGTGTAATTATTGATGACGTCTTTACGACTGGTGCCACCACCTTTGAATTGGCTGGAACTTTAAAAGAAGCAGGAGCAGGTCCTGTTATTATTTTAACAGTGGCCCAGGCATAATTATTCGCATTGAAAATTCGTTTTTTGCAAAAAGAAGGATATTTTTCGGCTTATGAAAAAACAGAATCCCGGCGCGCAAAATCAATTTCTTGAAACCCAACTTGGTATCGTTACCCGAACTGGTGATTGGTTTCATATTACCACTGATCAGATTAAACAATTTGTACCCGGGTTGTTGGAAAAACGACCATTGGATAAGTTGGTTGGGGAGGCTATCGCTTGGGTGCGGAGTGCCGACAGCCTTGCTCTTACCCTTTTGTTGGTATTGCTACTGGTGATCCACCCCATATTTGCCGTGACTATAGCAATTGCATTTCATTTTCTATGGTATCGGTCTAAAAGTGCATTTGTAACAATTTATCTCGGGAAGGTACTTAAGTTTATGAATACGGATGGTTATTTGTTGATTACCTCATTGGTTATAATCAGTGCATTGGGTATGACCGGGCAGTACCTGGCTGCTGGTATTGGACTCGTATTTTTCTTTTTGATGAAACTGGGACTTTTAAAATGGTTGTGGGATAAGATTGATCAGGGCGTTGATAAAAAATTGACGCTTAATGATCGTGTGTTTAAAATGATACTGGTCAAATACGGGATGCATTACAACTTGCAGCCATCTGAAGTGCAACAGATGGAAGATAAATTTGTAGAGTTGGCAACAAGCCGAAAAAAGGGAAAAAGCTAACATGAGTGTAACGAATATATATCTGGCTCGTCATGGAGAAACGGAGTACAATCGCTGTGACCAAATTCAGGGACGCGGTATTGATGCCCCATTGAATGATACCGGTGTTCAGCAAGCACATGCTATAGCTCGATATCTGCAAGATGTATCCATTCAACGAATTGTTAGCAGTAGCTTAAAGCGATCTCGACAAACGGCGGAGGCCATAGCTAAACAGCAGCGATTGGAAGTGGCAACGTACCGAGACTTGGATGAAATGGATTTTGGTATTTTGGAAGGGAGACCTATTTCGGAGATTAAATCCGAATTAAAGCATCTCCATGAGCGTTGGAAGTCAGGTGATGTGGATTTCGCTTCCGATCAGGGAGAAAGCCCATCTGCGGTTTTCAATCGAGCCAATAAAAGGGCACGGAAAATTTTGGAAGAAAATAAGCAGAAAAACTTGTTATTTGTTCTCCATGGTCGGTTACTGCGTATTTTACTGTCGGAATGGCTTGAACACGGACTTCATAATATGCATAAAATACCACATTCCAACGGGGCTTTATATCATCTGCAGTGGAATAGCACAGGTTTTGAATCATTATATATCAACAAGACCGATCATTTGGTCGAATTAGATCCGAAAGAAGAAGTGGTCTCCAAGTAACAGTTTAAAACAGATTAATTTGTAGAAGTTTTATGAGTGAAAAAGTTCGAAATATGTTTGCGGATATCGCCGATGATTACGATCGGGTGAATACTATTCTGTCTTTTGGTATCCATCACATATGGAGAGATCGCGCGGTATCGTTAAGCGGAGCAAAGCTTGGTGATCGGGTGCTGGATTGTGCGACGGGAACAGGTGATCTGGCGTTAGAGTTTAAGGAGGTGGTCGGTGATGAGGGCTATGTGCTGGGAACCGACTTTTGTGCCGAGATGATAGAGCACGCCCCCGCTAAAGCAAAAGAAAATAACTTGGTCGTCGATTTTGAGGTTGCCGATGCGATGGATTTGCCTTATGAGGATGATATTTTTGATATTTCAAGCATTGCCTTTGGGATTCGCAATGTTGATGATCCGGTACAAGCACTTAAAGAGATGTCTCGTGTTGTAGTTTCGGGTGGTAAAGTTGTAGTTTTAGAATTTGGGCAACCCAAGGGATTACTTAAATATCCATATGAGTTATATAGCCAATATATTATGCCTACATTGGGAGGGTGGATAAGCGGCAATAGAGAGGCCTATACTTATCTACCACGAACAAGCGCGGAGTTTCCCGCCGGAAATGATTTTGTGGCACTTATGGAAAAAGCAGGATCATTTTCGTCACATTCTTTTGAAAAATTAACAGGCGGTATCGCTTACATTTATGTAGGCACTGTAAAATAAATACCTAAACATTATTTAGACATTAAAATATTACGAAACCATGGACCAGTTAACAATTGATGAAATTAAAAAACTAATACCGCACCGATATCCTTTTTTATTGGTTGATCGGGTGTTAGAAGTCGAAGAGGGACGCATTCTATCATTAAAAAATGTTACAGCCAACGAGGATTTTTTTAACGGACATTTTCCCAACCGCCCAATCATGCCTGGTGTGCTTCAGGTTGAGGCGATTGCCCAAAGTGGTTGTTTAATGCTGATGCATTCTCATATTGATAATCCGGAAGATTATATTCCTGTATTTACGGGAATCAATAAGGCGAAATTTCGCAAATCTGTTGTACCCGGCGACCAGCTTAGAATGGAAGTAAAGCTGGTTCAGGAAAAGCGCAATTTTTATAATATGACAGCAGAAGCACGGGTTGATGATAATGTTGTCTGTGAATTGGATGCCACTGCAGCCATAGTTCCAAATGAGGAGTAGATGAGTACCCAACAAACTTCAGACCGGCCAAAAAAAGTTACTACTCAGACTGTCGTAGAGATGAAGCAGCAATCTGAGAAGATTAGCATGCTTACCGCCTACGACTATACGATGGCTCGCATTGTTGATCAGGCAGGTATTGAGGTTATATTGGTAGGTGATTCGGCCAGCAATGTAATGGCCGGTCATGATACTACGGTACCTATGACGATGGAGCACATGATTTATCACGCTTCGTGTGTAGTTCGGGGAGTAGAAACAGCACTGGTAATTGCAGATTTGCCCTTCATGAGTTACCAGGTTACAGCAGAAGAAGCGCTGGAAAATGCCGGGCGCATGATGAAAGAGGCGGGCGTGCACGGGGTTAAATTGGAGGGTGGAAAACCCGTTGTAGAAACAATAGCAAAGATTGTTGAAGCGGGTATTCCGGTCATGGGGCATCTGGGGTTAACGCCGCAGAGTATTTATAAATTTGGTACGTATAAAGTTCGTGCTACCGAAAAGACGGAAGCTGAACAACTGATTGAGGATGCCAAAAGCTTGGAAGAGGCTGGTTGTTTTTCGATCGTGTTGGAAAAAATCCCCGCCGACTTGGCGAAAAAAGTAACGGAAGCAATTTCTATCCCGACTATTGGTATTGGCGCCGGTCCTGAATGTGATGGCCAAGTGTTGGTTACTCATGATATGCTTGGGCTCAACAAGGAATTTAAACCGCGATTCCTTCGCCGGTACGACGACATGCATTCATCAATGACTAATGCGGTACAGCAGTATATTAGGGATATAAAATCTGGTGGTTTTCCGAATGAAAATGAACAATACGATTAATTAACTTTCTCTATGAGTACATCCGATAACAATCCGGTAATTTTAGTTTGCAATGATGATGGCATTTTTTCGCCGGGTATACGCGCGCTTGCCCAAGTTGCCGATGAGTTTGGCGACGTGGAAATTATTGCCCCCGATCGTCAACAGAGTGCAGTAGGGCATGCGGTTACAGTAAATACGCCGCTCCGGTCGCGATCTTTTCAAATTGACGGTCGCTTTAACGGCCAGGCTGTAACGGGCACTCCGGCTGATTCGGTAAAATTAGCGCACGACCAGTTGATGAAACGTAAGCCGGATCTGGTAGTCAGTGGTATTAATCATGGTAGTAATGCGGGAATTAATATTTTGTATTCGGGGACGGTAAGTGCTGCTACGGAAGGGACCATTTTGGGTTATCCTTCTATTGCTGTAAGCTGTACAGATTATGACGAAGATGCGGATCTATCCGGAGCTAAGGATGCGGCGCGCAAGGTCATTGGATATGTACTCAGTGAAGGGCTTCCCAAGGGAATTACAATGAATTTAAACGTCCCTGCGGGACCGCTCAAAGGCATAAAGTGGGCACGTCAGGCGAATAGTCGTTATGTGGAAGAGTTTGAAGGTCGTGTTGATCCGAATAACAGATCGTATTATTGGATGACCGGTAAGCTGGAGCTTCTGGATGAAGGAGACGACTTGGATGTTAATGTGTTAGAAAAAGGGTATGCATCTTTGACGCCTATCCAATATGATATGACAGCCTACACACTTCTCAAGAATAAAGAAGATATTGAGTTATAAGGTTAGTGGCCCTTTTCTTCCAGCATCTTAACCACATCTAACCAAAAGGATTTGTATAGGGCTTCACGATCATCTTTGACACGCAAGTTCATTTGCTCCAGGTGAGACAGGTTGGAAGTCTTAATATGTTCGCCCCATTTGGCACTTCTTACTGATACCATTCCGTCATTGGGGCCTTCAATGTCATAGATATGCTTGTTTTGATATCGGGCGATCACACGAATGGGTTCATTAGTTCCTTTGCCCACTGCGGAGGTGTAGGAATAGTAGGGGATGCCATCGACATTGGGCGTTGCGGGATTGAATACTTCCGTTATATATTTTCGCGTCAGCTGAGCCGCTGATGCAACTGAATCACTTTTTGTATGCGGATAGATGCGGTCGCCCATCCAATCAAGAAAATCAGCCAGCTTGTCACGGATAGCGTCGGGCGTTTTCAAGGTAAGTTCGGCCAGGCTTGTACCGCGGTGCGGAGTGCTAACCGTCGTAAATGATGCAACATGTTGAGCAATATCCATATTTGAAAGGGCATATCGCATATCAAGTCCGCCCATGCTGTGGGCTACAATATTAACTTTGCCAGTTGGGGTACTTTCTGTGAGTTCGTTAATGAGTTTAACCCAACCCTCGGCCCGAGTCTCGATTTTGGCATAAGGAACGATGTTTGGTGCAAAAGCCAGTACATTATGAGCACGAAGCATTAGCGCTATATCATAAAGGGGCGAAGGTTTTACAAGCGATGCGATAGCCCCATATCCATGGCAAAGCAGCACCGGATGTTTGAGTTGTACGATTTCCGGTTCGGGAAATTGGTTAAGCTCAAAACGTTTGAGCCACTTGTCTGTATCAAGACGATCAATCATATTATAAATTCATTTTTGGCGGTGGGATGATTCGGGCCCCCGCTTTTTTGAGATCCGGTAATTTTTGGATCAGCCATTCTACAGTGGTCTCTGTTCCGGTAATTAACGCTAAAAAAGTTTGAGTATTGGATTGCAATAATGTAAGCTCTTCAAGGAAACTTTTTTTACCTAATTGTTCATGTAGTAACTGAGCGTTTGAAGCATCGACAAATGTTAACTTGTTAAAGTTGTCGATCAATTGGGCGGCATCATTTTGAGTAACCAAGACTTTGGTGTTGGGGGAAATATCCTGTAATCGATCAAGGCGGGCACGGGCTGCTTCCGGATTTGTTTTGATCAGATCGTCCCCGTTTTTGTTCTGAAACCAAAATATTACGGAAGCATATTGTCCGTTGAGTTCTTTCTTCAGTGTTTGGACCTGCATCGGCTGTTCAATTTTTAACACCAGGGGGATAGGTTCGGCAAGAGCATTCAGTTGCGATATAAGTTGTGATTCAGGGATATCACCAAAAGCTAACAGGAGGCTGATATCATTTTGTTGTAACGAAAGCTCGGGATCAGTTTGGAGTGAAATTGTTCGAATTACAGTCTCTCGGTATGATAATTGTATATTAACATTTTTCTGGGGGAAAGTGACACGAGCCGGAGTTCGAATACCGAATGGAGAAAGGGCATCATTGAGTTCGGCGTGGAACTGGGTTTTTGAAAAACGATAGGGAAGTCCAACAAAATATGTTTTGCGATAAAAATTTGAGTCCACCCGGGTGGTGCCAACAGATATTTGATCTTCGGGTATATTAAAACTTGAAAACTGTTGTTGAATAAGTGAGTCGGCTTGTGACAGCGTTGATAGTCGTTTGGTGTTTTTATCAGATGTAGAAAAGAGGATAAATCCGCTTATAAAACACGATACTAACAACAGAATTGCTATCAGCTTTTTTTTCTTTTGTTCCTTCAAGCCAGTTGTCGATATTTAGTTGGCATTTTGCCGTCTAATAATAGGTGTTATTCTATTGTAAATCTATGAATAATTTTCCCAATTAGATGAATCGTAAGATTAGATTTTAAACAAAGTGACCTTCCTGACAAATGGCTTATAGCTTTGAATTGGTAAATACGTCGCCACAAATTGATGCATTCCATCAGTTACCATTTCGAATTTATGAAAACTATCCCAAATGGGCCCCACCGTTTCGTTCTGAAATAGAAAGCATTTTTGACCGAAGTGAAAATGTGTTTTTTGAGAAAGGAGAGTGTGAGCGATTTCTTGTAAAAGAGGGTAATGAAGTTGTAGGACGTTTTGCGGTGATGAATACGCCAGAGCGTGACAAAGTGCTTGAACCCACAATGGGAGGGATGGGGTTTATTGAGATGTTGGATGATCCGGACATTGCAGAGGCGATAATAAATTTTGCGACCGACTGGCATCGACAGCGCGGATACAGTGCCATGCGTGGCCCCATTAATTTTGGTGAAAACGATATTTATTGGGGTTTACTGGTAGAAAATTATGAGGAACCTCCCATTTACGGGATGTTTTATCATCCGCCATATTACAAAGAATATCTGGAGCAAACAGGGGCAGTGAAACTGGACGATCATTGGAGCTATAAACGTAGCTTCGATAAGCCTATTCCGGATCGCATGAAACGAATTACAAATCGTATTGAAGCCCGGTCTGATGTAACATTGCGCTCACTTGATAAGAAAAATATTCATCGTGATGCAGAATACATACGCCAAATTTATAACGAAGCCTGGAGCGAACAGGATATTACAGAGCGTGAAATGGAATTTACCGAGCTTACTCGTGATACGGTTGAGGGGATGATTAAGAAACTAAAGCCGGTATTGATTGCCGAAAGTGTACTTATCGCTTTTGTGGATGGTGAGCCGGCCTCGTTTGTTGTCTGCGTGCCTGATCTCAACGAATTGTCAAAGGAGACCGGAGGGAAATTGCGTTGGTGGCATTATCCCAAGCTGTTGTGGTTTAAACGACGGGCCCGACATTTAAGAACACTTGTTTACGGCACACGCCCACAATATCGCAAAATAGGACTGGAGGCACTCACATTTACCAGAGGTATTCAGTTTACTAAGAAAGCAGCACCTGCACTGCAATATTTGGAAGGGGCTTGGGTAAGTGAAAGCAACTGGTTGATGCAGCGTAGCTTAGAAGCATTGGGATGCTTTCATCATAAAACACATCGAACCTATAAATGGGAGTTTTAATTTTAATTCACAAAACTTGAATTAGATAGATTGTACAGTTACTCTTAGGGTAAAATAAAAGGACAAGTTAAATATCATCTATGGATCGGTCGCTTTTTGATCTAAACCCCAACCCCGTCCTTATCTATGACAAGGATTCGCTTGATATACTGGAAGCTAATGGGGCATTTTGGGAAAAGTATAAATTTCACAAAGATGAGATAAAATCTTTGAATCTTTATGATTTGCGGCCTAAAGATGCTTATGAAAAGTTAGATCAGGTTGTCGAGAATCGTGAAGATGGTGTGTCGAATCGTATCGAAGTTGCCCGTCATCAAACTAAAGAAGGGGAGTTAATTTATGTGATGGTTTCTTCCCATCCCTACAAAAATGGATTTAAAAATGCTCGTATGGCATTTATTCATGATGTCACCGAACGTGTGGAGGCGGAAAAGAAAGCGAAGCGAGCTTTTGATGAGTTGAATCATCATGTCAACCATAGCCCACTGGCTATGATAAAATGGGATGCGGATTTTAAAGTTATTGAGTGGTCCGAAAGAGCAAAGGAGATGACTGGTTATCCTAAAAGCCTGGTTCTGGGGCATTCTCCTGAGGTGTTTGATTTCTATGAGGATGATCTAGGGGTAGTCAAAAGGAATATGGATTACCTAATGAGTGGCAAGGGCGATAAAACGCACTTTGAGGTCAAAATGTATCACCGTGAAGGGCATTTGGTAGATCTCAGTATACATACTTCGGTGATGCGGGATGATAATGGTGATCTCATTTCTATTCTTACTTTCATTGAAGATGTTACGAATGAGAAACAGGCGGAGATTCGTTATCAACGGTTGTTTGAGAATGCCAACGACGGCATTTTTATTATGGATGAAGATCAATTTATCGAGTGTAACAGCCAGGTGGTTAATATTTTCGGATTGGATTCAAAAGAGCAGATCTTAGGTAAATCGCCTGTTTATTTTTCTCCCGAATTTCAGCCAGATGGACAAAAATCGGATGCAAAAGCACGCAAAAAAATCCAAAAGGCCCTGGAGGGAACCCCGCAAGTTTTTGAATGGCAGCATCAGACATTGGCTGGTAAACCGGTAGATGTAGAAGTAAGTCTGAATCGACTGCAATTAGTTGAGGATGTTTATGTGCAGGCTATTGTTCGGGATTTGACAGAGCAGAAAAAAGCGCAGGAGAAACTTAGAAAAAGTGAAGAGTTATTCAGAAAGCTGTTTCTGAAAGCCCCCGGTGCCATGGTGATGATTGATACCCAAAATAGGGTGCAGAAAGTAAATAAAAGTTTTGAAGAACTTTTCGGATACACCGAAGAGGAGTTGCTTAATAGAGATATTGATGAAATAATTGTTGGTGAAGAGGATGATCAAATAATACCTCGGATGCCTGACAAAGGGTTCGAAGAAGACAAGTTTTATACTGATATCATCAGGTATACAAAGCAGGGCGAAAAGCTCAATCTTTTATTAGGAGCCATACCCGTTTATTTAGATGAGGATCCTATTGCCGGGTTTGGTATTTATGTGGATATCACGGAGCAGAAGAAATACCAGGAACAACTGAAGAAGTCGGTGAAAGAAAAGCAAGTGTTACTGGAAGAGATTCATCATCGGGTGAAAAATAATCTGGCGATTATTTCTGGTATGTTGCAGCTTCAGGCATTTGAGGCTGATAACGAAGAAATTCGTAATGCCTTGAATGATGGACAGCTTCGGATACAGTCAATCGGTATTGTGCATGAGTTGTTGTATCAATCGGGGAATTTTATTGATATCTCATTTGAGGAGTATATATCCAAATTGATTGATACTATTAAAAACACGTTGCCATTTAATCATCAGCACATCGATGTGGAGGTAGACACGGGAAATGTGTTGCTTGATATCAACCAGGCCATACCAAGTGCAATCCTCATCAACGAGATGGTAACGAATGCTTATAAACATGCTTTTGATAATAGTCAGCCGGGGAAAATAGAGATCCTGCTTACGAAATCAGATAAGGAAATTTCTATGATCGTTCGTGATAATGGCAAGGGATTACCGGACGGTTTTACGGTGGAGAATCATGCTTCGATTGGCATGAATCTGATAGAAACATTGACCAATCAGCTTGAAGGAGAGCTTTTTTATACTTCTGATGGGGGAACGGAATTTAAGGTCGTGTTTGAAAATAAAAAGCAAACCGGCAGTGGGAGTTTACTGATTGCGAATGAGAATGGTACCAATTAACTGTTCTTGAAAATATGGGACAGCACTTGTCGGGCAACTTCAGATTTTAACCCTTCTATTTGTATTGAATCATTTTTGCTAAGCAGGTGCACCTTGTTTTTATCGGATGCAAACCCGGAGTCATCATCATTGAGGGAGTTTGCTACAATCCAGTCGGCATTTTTTCTTTCAAGTTTGTCCTTGGCGTTTTCAAGGAGATTCTCAGTTTCCATTGCAAAGCCGATGAGGATTTGCCCATCATTTTTATGATCGCCGAGCCAAGAAAGAATATCAGGTGTTTTTTTGAGCTGGATGGAAGAGTCGGCCTTGTCTTTTTTTACTTTTTGTTGATGAGTTTCTTTAGGAGTAAAATCCGAAACGGCCGCGGCCATAATTACTACATTCGCATCGGAATGGTTTTGAACCTGTTCAAAGAGTTCTTGTGCCGATTCAATTTCAATGGTAGTAATGCCTTCAGGTTTTTCAATAGTAACGGGACCATGAATCAAGGTAACATCAGCGCCCATATTTTGTGCAGCTTTGGCCATGGCAAAGCCCATTTTTCCAGAACTGGGATTGGAAATAAAACGGACCGGATCGATATGTTCCCGGGTGGGGCCGGCAGTAACCACTACTTTTTTACCGGCTAAGGGACCATTTGATCGATACTGGCTTAGGACAGTATTGCATTTTTCGAGAATGAGATTTGTTTCCGGCAGGCGTCCCTTGCCTTCTAATCCACTTGCTAAATAGCCTTCTTCAGGCTCTAAAATATGATATCCAAACTCCTGAACTGTTTCGAGATTCTTTTGTACTGCAGGTGACTCAAACATCTCACCGTCCATAGTTGGACAGATAAACAGCGGACAACGCGCAGCCAATACCGTTGAAGTAAGCATGTTATCAGCTGCCCCATTTGCAATTTTGGAAAGTGTATTGGCCGTGCAGGGGGCAATCACAAAAAGATCAGCCCATTCGGCCCAAGAGATATGTTGGGTCCACGAATCAGTTGCCGAGTCTTTTTCGGGAAAAACATCAACAGCAACTTCGTGTTTGGAAAGGGAGGAAAAGGTTTCGGTACCTACAAAACGAGTAGCGGCGGGTGTCATTGTTACACGTACTTCGGCACCGGCCTTTTGTAAGGCACGTAAAAGAAAAGCAGCCTTATAGGCTGCAATTCCTCCGGTAACACCCAGTATTATCCGTTTGCCGGATAACATACATTAATCTTCTTCTTGTGGATAACGGAAATAAACTTCTCCATTACTCATTTCTTCAATAGCGCGCTGTGTAGAGTGATTCCGCTTTTCAAACTCTTTTGAGATATTTTCCTGTTCCTCGTTAAAGGTGAACTCGTCGTCATCCTCAAAACCTTCGAAGTACTTCAGCTTTTCATCAAGTTCAAGCTTTTCCTGAGCCGCTATTTGACGGGCTCGTTTAGACATGATTGTAATCAGCTCGTACTGATTACCAGTGTCTTTATTCAGCTTTTCAATATCTAATGTTTTAATACCCATGTTGTAATCCAGCTTTTAATCAGTGATAAAGGGTTCTATAATATTCTTGACTTCTGTGTATGCTTCTTCAAGATCGTCATTAACAACAGAATAGTCGAAGCGATCGGCATATTTTATTTCCATTTCTGCCCGTTTCAGGCGTTGTTGCAGCGAGCTTTCTGTTTCACTGCCTCGCTTAGAGAGCCTGTTTTTAAGTTCCTCCAATGAGGGTGGTTCAATAAAAATGGAAATGGCGCCTGAGTTGTAGAGCCGCTGTACATTAAGGGCCCCCTTCACTTCGACATCAAGCAGAGGAAAATACCCAGATTCCACCAGTTTATCAACTTCAGATTGCAGGGTACCGTAGCGATTACCACTGTAGTGTTCCCACTCCAGAAACTCCCCGTTTTTTATTCTTCGATCAAATTCTTCGTCGCTTAAAAAATAATAGTCTTCACCATCTTTTTCGTCTTTTCGTGGTTTCCGCGTCGTGGCAGATACCGAAAACTCTATCTTCGGATATTCTTTCAGCAGGCGTTGGGCAATGGTGGTTTTTCCGGCACCGCTGGGTGCTACTATTACAATGACTTTACCGGGTGTTGTTTTCTTATTCAACGTTCTGCACCTGTTCTCGAATTTGTTCTAAGCTTTCTTTGGCTTTGACGATATACTGCGAAATTTCGGAATCGTTGGCTTTGGAGCCAATGGTGTTAATTTCGCGATTGATTTCCTGACTAAGAAAATTGAGTCGTCGTCCGACAGCCTCATCATTGTTGACGGCTTCACGGAAAAACTTAATATGAGATTGGGTTCTCACAATTTCTTCAGTGATATCCATCTTATCGACCAAAACAGCCACTTCCATTTCCAGTCGCTCGGGATCAATCTTATCGCTCTCAATAAGCTCGTTTATTCGTTCAATGAGATCTTCTTTAATCTCTTTGGAGCGGCCGTCCACTTTATCCATGACGATATTGAGCATCTTTTCAATGTGATCGATGCGCTGATTGAGATCATTTTCAAGCTGACTTCCTTCCTGCAGACGCATCTTCTTCAATTCATTGGCTGCTTCTTTAACGGCTTGTTGGGCAAGATCCCAAATTTGCTCCTTGGTCTCTTCATCGTCTTCACGGGATTCAAAAATATCGTTGAATTCCAGAAATGTTTTCAGCGTGATAGGTTCCTCAATGCCAGCCGCTTTGCGCAAGTCATTGAGCATATCTTTATAACCCTGAACGAGATTCTCATTAAATGTGATCTCCGGTTCACCGGTATCCGATTTGTCAACACGGATTGAGACATTCACCTTTCCCCGCTCGACATGTTCTTGCAGGATTTCTTTAATATCCAGCTCTTTATCCTGCAGGGATTGCGGAAGTCGCAGTGAAATATCCAAGTAGCGGCTGTTTACTGATTTGAGCTCAACCGTTACGGCGATACCGTTTTCTGAGGCTTCGCCGCGACCGAAACCCGTCATGGAAGTGATCATATAGCTGTTTCTTTGTGGATAATTTCTATTTTAGAAAAATCTAAGATAAGAAACTCTGATGCCCGATAAAATCGCGTTCTTTTACCGGAAAACTGATCAATAGAAGAAGTTCGGTCAAATTTAAAAACCCACCCAAGACAATGAGCTATCAATCATCTTGGATGGGTATATCTGTATTGCAATGAGAGCTTATTTTTTAAGCGACTGCATGTCAATAACAAATCGATATTTCACATCTGAATTAACAACCCGCTCGTAAGCTTCATTGATATTTTGAATATCAATCATTTCTACATCGCAGGTGATATCATTTTCGCCGCAGAAATCAAGCATTTCTTGTGTTTCTTTGATTCCTCCGATGACTGAGCCCGCTACGCGTTTACGGCCACCAATTAATCCACCGCCGTGCATTTCTTCGAGTGGTTCAATAGCACCAACCAGCACCATTGTAGCATCAATACTCAAGAGCTGAATGTATGGGTCTAAATCATGTCCGACGGGAATGGTATTTAGTAAAAAGTCAAAAGAACCTTGGTGCTCACTCATCTGTTCCTGATCAGTAGAAATGAGTACCTCATCGGCACCGAGTCTCTTGGCATCATCGGCTTTTTCAGGAGATCTGGTAATCATTACAACTTCCGCACCCAGGGCATCTGCAAATTTTACGCCCATATGACCAAGCCCGCCAAGGCCAATAACGCCAACTTTGTCATCTTTTTGCACATTCCAATGACTAAGCGGCGACCAGGTAGTAATTCCGGCGCAGAGTAGCGGAGCAGCAGCTTTTGTGTCAATATTGTCAGGTATATCCAGGACAAATTCCTTATTTACTATAATCTGTTCTGAATAACCGCCCAAAGTATGTCCCCCTAAGTGCTTGTCGGGCCCGTTATACGTCATAACAGCACCTTCTTCACAAAACTGCTCGAGGTCATTTTTACAGTGTTTGCAATGCTGGCAAGAGTCCACCATGCATCCCACTCCAACAAGTTGTCCTTCCTTAAAGTGCTCAACATTTTTTCCTGTTTCTGTGACGCGACCAATTATTTCATGGCCGGGTACTACAGGATATTGGGAGTTGTTCCAATCGTTTCGAACTTGATGGATATCGCTGTGACATACGCCACAATAGGTTATTTCAATTTTTACATCATCGTCTTTAGTATTACGACGTTCAATATTATGAGGTTCTAAATCTGCTTCAGAATCATGCGCGGCATAAGCCTTAATATTCGCCATATTGTAGATAATATTCTTTTAGATTTGCTTCAGTTAAGATTGGTAGAACAGGAGGTACCGGTAATACATTCAAAAAAATTCTAAAAAAATTATTGAATTCTTTGAACGACTGATTCTGCCAGCTCTTTTGCTTTTTCGGGTGATATGCCTTCGGAATATACGCGAATAATAGGTTCGGTATTGGATTTTCTGAGGTGTACCCATCCATTTTCAAAATCTATTTTTACTCCATCGGTAGTATCGGGGTTATAATCTGCATATTCCGATTTCGCCTTTTCGAGCAGGGCATCACCGTCAACATCGGCCAGCTGCATCTTACTTTTTCGCATGTAGTAATCGGGCAGACTGTTGCGGTATTCTTGTGCACTGATACCGCGTTCCGCCAATAATTGTAGGATCATCGCTGTGCCCACCAACGCATCGCGCCCATAATGGAGATCAGGATTGATAACGCCCCCGTTTCCTTCACCGCCAATCACGGCATCAACCTCCTGCATCTTTTTTACGACATTGATTTCACCAACCGAAGAACGGTGACACTTTTGCCCGTATTTTTTAGCTACATCTTCGGCCACCCGAGAAGAGGACAAGTTAGTGGCGCAGGGACCTGTTTTTTTATCCAACAGAAAATCAAAGGCTGCGGCCTGGGTATACTCTTCTCCGAAAAGATTGCCTTTGTCGGTTACCAGTGCAAGTCGGTCTGCATCGGGATCAGTAACGATACCAAGATCACAACTTTCCTCTCTGACCAGCTCACAGATATCTCCCAAATGTTCGGGAAGCGGCTCGGCCACGTGCGCAAAAATACCGGTGGGCTCATCGTTGATGGCATGAACAGTGTCCACGCCGAGCGCCTCAAATAATTGGGGTAAGCTCACGGCTCCGGTACCGTTTACGGGGTCAATACCCACCGAAAAGTTCTGCGAGGCAATGAGGTCGCGGTCAATATAGGGAAGGTCCAATATTTTTTGAATGTGATAGTCCAGTAGCTCATCATCTACTGTAACAGTCCCTACCTGATCATACTTCTTATAGGAATAGGATTGATCTTCGCTAATCTTAATAACTTTTTTGCCCTGACTCTCATCGAGAAACTCACTTTTGCTATTTAATAATTTCAGAGCATTCCATTCTTCTGGATTGTGACTGGCTGAAATAATAATAGCTCCATCAGCCTGATGTTTGAGCACTCCCATTGCCACGGTGGGAGTTGGGGAAACGCCTACTTTGATAACATCGCAACCAACCGATTGCAGAACAGCGCACACAATATCTTCACAGATTTGTCCGGTAACACGTGTATCACGACCGACTACAATTTTTCCGCCACCTGACCAATGTCCGAAAGCAGCCGTAAATTGTGTTAGATTTGCTGGTGTAAGATCAGTACCAAATACGCCCCGGATGCCCGAGACCGAAATCATTAGTGACATATAAAAATATTAGACTTGTGTCATTCTGAATTTATTTCAGAATCTGAACTTAGACATAGTAGATCCTGAAACGAGTTCAGGATGACATCTGGGTTATAATTTTCTGTTAATTGCCAACTGTTCACTGCTTGCCTTTCCAAGTTTCTTCGCGCACACCGGCATGCTTGTTTTCATAGCGGGCTATTACAAATAGAAAGTCAGAGAGACGGTTTAGGAATTTGACACAATTAGCGGATATATCATCTACTTCGGAACACGCTACTGCTGCTCGTTCGGCACGGCGACAAATGGTTCGGGCTGCGTGCAAGGTTGCCCCGGCCTGAGACCCGCCCGGCAAAACAAAGTTCTTTAAGCTTTCGAGACTCTCTTCAAGCTCATCGATGGCATCCTCCAAAAAAGTAACATCATCATCGGAAATACGATCAATTCGGGTTTTTGAAGAGGGGGGCGTGGCTAAATCGGCACCGAGCGTAAAGAGTAGCTCCTGAACCTTTCGCAAATATTTCGTACCGGCATCCGACAGGTCATAACTGGCCGCTAACCCCACAAAAGAGTTTAGCTCATCAACAGTTCCGTAGGCTTCAATACGCTCATTGGATTTTGGGACGCGTGTCCCGCCAAAGAGCGAAGTTTCACCTGAATCACCTTTTTTGGTATATATTTTCATGATGGGTTAATAGTGTGTAAAATTTGATAAATAAAAGTACGGAGCAGGATGCATATTTTCAGGGATAATATTTTTGCTAATTGGTGTTTAGCGTCACAAAACCGCTACCGTTATCTGTGACCGAAATTCCCTTGTGCTCTAATTGTAGAAGTGCCTGTTTAAAAGCCTCCGCTTGTTTAGCTCTACAAGCTAATGTTAAGGTTACTTTCTCAGTGTATTGAGCATCAACTTCTTTCAGGTCAAAGTTGTTTTTGAGTTGATCGATCTCGTTCTGCTGATCATAAGGATAAGTTATATCAAAATTTTTGGTAGGAACCACCGTTTTCAGTGAAGCTTTCTCAAGGCTTAGTTCAGCAGATTTCCCATAGGCTTTTATCAATCCCGAAGTACCCAGGTTTGTTCCTCCGTAATAGCGTATGACTACACATCCGCAATTAATCATCTCATATGATTTTAGTTTATTTAGGATGGGCAGCCCGGCAGTGCCGCTCGGTTCTCCGTCATCTTGGGTGAACTCTTCTATGTTAATGGGATTGATCCGCCAGGCATAGCAATGATGAGTGGCATCGGGATATTTAGATTGAATATCTGCGAGCTTGTTTTCAAAGTCCTCTTTGGATGATGTTGGAAACAGGTAACCAATAAACTTTGAGCCTTTTTCTCGGAATGAGGATTGGTAATTTTGTTGAACCGTTTTCAATATTGATGTACAGGTTGTTAGATATTAATTATTAGAAATACTAAGTAATAACAAATAGCCGGTCGCAATTAACAAATATACTCTTCCAATTTAGAACATTTCTGAATAAGATTTTAGGGTCAAAACTAATTCGGAATACCTTGCCTTTTTATCCATTAAAATACATCTTCAACCCACGGATCAGGAGTCCGGACGTTGGCGTTTTATGCAGCGGTTTTAACAATAGATTAAATATCATTAGTTACAATGCCATCATTTTCAGAAGCGCTTAAATCTCAGGTTGGTCGCAAGGTTCTAACGGGCGTAACCGGAGTTGGATTAATCATCTTTATTATTTTTCATTTGGCTACGAACCTCCAGGTTTTTGGGGATGTTCATGCCTTTAACGAAGCAGCACATGCCCTCGAAAGTATGGGCTGGTTGTTATATGTATTAGAGGCTGGTTTGGCTATAGCTTTTCTCTTGCATGCCTACGTGGGAATTTCAATCTGGTGGAATCGTCGCAAAGCTCGTCCCGAGGGCTACGAAAAATATCAGAGCAAGGGTGGACCGAGCCATATGTCATGGGCTTCCAAGTCGATGATATTTACCGGTATTGTTTTGCTGGTATTTTTAGTTATCCATATTGATACGTTTAAATTCGGAGCCACTGACATGGTTATGCTACCCGGCGGTGAAGAGGCGCGCGACCTCAAAGGACTCATGATCTCTACTTTTCAACAGCCGCTCTACGCCTTTGGGTATACGGCGGTTATGATACTGCTCGGCTTCCACTTGGGACACGGGTTTTGGAGTGCGTTTACATCACTGACGATGAAGCACAACAAGTATTCTGCACTAATGTACACGGTGGGCGTTATTTTTGCCATGCTGATGGCTGTCGGATTTCTGTTTATTCCACTTTATATCTACTTTGGCGGAGGCTGTGAAGCAGCCCTCATTCAGTGCCAATAATCATTTTGTAAATCCACTTTTAGACTTATGAATTTAGACTCAAAAGTTCCATCCGGGCCGCTCAAAGAAAAATGGTCCAAGCATTTGAATGATATAAAACTTGTTGCTCCCAACAATAAGCGTAAGCACGATGTTATTGTTGTGGGTACCGGTTTGGCCGGCGGATCTGCTGCCGCAAGTCTCGCAGAACTGGGATACAATGTGAAGAGTTTCTGTATTCAGGATTCCGCTCGTCGTGCTCACAGTATTGCTGCCCAGGGTGGAATTAATGCTGCTAAAAATTATCCCAACGACGGAGATACTATCTGGCGCCTCTTTTATGATACCATTAAAGGAGGGGACTACCGTTCTCGTGAATCCAATACGTATCGACTGGCAGAAATATCTAACGAAATTATTGATCAGGCGGTAGCGCAGGGTGTGCCTTTTGCGCGTGAATACGGTGGATTACTTGCCAACCGCTCTTTCGGTGGGGCACAGGTTTCCAGAACGTTTTATGCCCGTGGACAAACGGGGCAACAGTTGCTTCTTGGTGCATATCAGGCGATGATGCGTCAGGTTAATAAGGGTAAAATCGAGATGCATACCCGTCACGAAATGCTTGATCTGGTGATCATTGATGGAAAGGCTCGCGGTATTGTAACCCGCGATCTCGTTTCCGGTGAAATTCAGCGGTGGATGGCCGACGCCGTTGTGTTAGCAAGCGGAGGGTATGGAAATGTTTTTAATCTTTCTACAAATGCTATTAATTCAAACGTTACGGCAGCATGGCGCTGTCATAAGCGAGGGGCGGCCTTTGCCAATCCTTGTTATGTGCAGATTCACCCCACTTGTATACCGGTTTCCGGCGATTACCAGTCTAAGCTTACGTTGATGAGTGAAAGTCTCCGTAATGACGGTCGCGTTTGGGTGCCGAAAGACAAAGATGATGATCGTCATCCAAATGATATTCCTGAAGACGAGCGCTATTATTATCTGGAAGAAAAATATCCGGCTTTTGGAAATCTTGTGCCGCGTGATGTGGCTTCCCGAAATGCCAAGATTGTTTGTGATGAAGGCATGGGGGTTGGCCAAACCGGACGAGCTGTTTATCTGGATTTCCGGGATGCTATAGAACGTGAAGGAAAAAAGGCGATTTCCGATAAGTACGGCAACCTCTTTGAGATGTACGAAAATATTACGGATGACAATCCTTACGAAGAACCCATGCGGATTTTCCCCGCAGTGCACTACACGATGGGCGGCCTCTGGGTTGATTACAATTTACAGAGTAATATTCCGGGACTTTTTGTAGCCGGTGAAGCGAACTTCTCTGATCACGGTGCAAATCGACTTGGTGCAAGTGCACTTATGCAAGGTCTTTCTGATGGATACTTTATTATTCCTTATACCATTGGAAATTATATTGCTGCTACAGACCTTGATGAGGTGAATAGGGATCACGAAGCCTTTGATGAAGCTACAAGTAATGCCCAATCCCAAATTGATAAGCTGTTCGAAGTTGATGGCGATAAGAGTGTAATCGAGTTCCATCGTGAACTTGGACAGATTATGTGGGACAAGGTTGGAATTTCCCGAAGCGAAGAAGGACTTAAGGAGGCAATAAAGGAAATCCAGGATCTACGAGAAGAGTTTTGGAATAATGTTCGCGTGCCCGGGGAATCATCCAACTACAATAAATATCTGGAGTTTGCTGGTCGGGTAGCGGATTTCCTTGAGCTTGGTGAGCTGATGGCGAAAGATGCCTTGCACCGTGATGAATCGTGTGGCTGTCACCTGCGTGCGGAACATCAAACTGAAGAAGGAGAAGCGCTTCGTAACGATGACGAGTATTCTTATGTGGCAGCCTGGGAGTTCCAAGGGGTAAATGGAGAACTCCAGGAAGAGCTGCACAAAGAGGATCTGGAATTTGATTTTGTAGAACTGAAGCAACGCAGTTATAAATAATAAGACTGTTTAAAACTGCGTCTGAAATTTTATACTTAATAGCTCAATTATGGCTGATACATTTACCGTACATCTCAAGATTTGGCGACAAGACGGGCCCGACCAACCGGGTAAACTGGTTGACTATACTCTCGATAAAGTGAATGAGCATATGTCCTTTTTGGAGATGCTCGATGTACTTAACGAGGAAATTGTTGCAGAAGGTAAAGAGGAACCAATCGAATTTGATTATGACTGCCGCGAAGGAATTTGTGGTTCTTGTAATCTTGTAATAAACGGTCAGGCTCATGGTCCCAAAGACATGACTTGTACCTGTCAATTACACATGCGCAATTTTAGTGATGGGGATACGATTGTTATTGAGCCCTTCCGTGCGAAGGCCTTTCCGGTTATCAAGGATCTTGTTGTCGATCGATCTGCTTTTGATCGTATTATTGAAGCAGGTGGTTATGTTTCTGTGAAAACCGGATCAGCTCCGGATGCAAACTCTATCCCGATCGATAAAACAGTAGCAGACACAGCGTTTGATTATGCTACCTGTATTGGATGTGGTGCTTGTGTGGCTGCATGTCCGAACTCTTCGGCTTCGTTGTTTACGGGCGCCAAGCTGGCACATCTGAACCGATTGCCGCAGGGTGAACCCGAACGTAAGAAGCGAACGGTTTCCATGGTCGACCAGATGGAGGAAGAAGGTTTTGGTGATTGTTCAAATTATGCCGAATGCGAAGCTGTTTGTCCAAAAGGAATTTCCATTTCAGCTATTGCCGAGATGCGACGTAATTATGTAAAAGCAACGCTTGCCGGTACAGAGGCATAACATTATTAAGAGGGATCAGTTAAAAAGGCGCAGATTATTAAATCTGCGCCTTTTTTATTTAGACAACGTTAGCGAACTTTTCTCTTATTTTGTCAATGCAAAGATTTCCAATGCTGCCTTCATGCGTGTGATTTAAATTGCGATCAGGTTGAAAATGCCCCTCCTCGATAGATTTCGCAACCCGTTGATACGCTTCGCGAAAAGGAATGCCTTCGAGTACTTTTTTATTGACCTCTTCTACACTGTAAATATATTTATACTTTTCTTCTTTCATAATATCATCATTAACTTCGATATGACGAAGCATAAATTCGCTGATGCGCAGGCATGACTTTAGCGTTTGTACTTCAGGGAAAAGTTTTTCTTTTAGGAGTTGAAAATCGCGATGATAGCCACTTGGGAGGTTATTGATGATCATCGTTAACTGGTTGGGCAGATTTTGGATGCTGTTGCATTTGGCACGGACAAGCTCAAAGACATCAGGATTTTTTTTGTGGGGCATAATACTCGAGCCGGTGGTCAATTCATTGGGAAAAGAAATAAATCCAAAATTTTGACTTGTATATTGACAAATATCCATCGCCATTTTGGATAGTGTTCCGGCAACAGCACTTAGTCCAAAACTCATCAGTTTTTCCAGGCGTCCACGATTCATCTGGGCCGCAACTGAGTTGTATTTGATTGTGCTAAACCCCAGTAGTTCGGTAGTCATTTGACGGTTTAAGGGGAGGGAGCTGCCATACCCCGCAGCCGAACCCAGTGGATTTTGATCAGCAACTTCATGAGCGGCATTCAGCATGTGTAGATCATCAATAAGCGATTCAGCATAGCTGCCAAACCACAACCCAAATGATGAAGGCATTGCTACCTGCATGTGCGTGTATCCGGGAATAATAATCTCTTTGTGTTTTTCACTAAGGTCAATAAGCCGATCAAAAAGTGCCCTGATCAGATCTTTTATTGCATCGATCTGATCTTTTACGTACAGATGCAAACATACGAGCACCTGGTCATTACGCGAACGTCCGGCATGGATTTTTTTGCCAGTCTCACCCAGTGCTTGAGTGAGTTCATATTCAATTTTAGAGTGCACGTCTTCAAATTTTTCTTCGATTGTGAATCCACCTTCTTTAACCTGCTCCAAAAGGCGATTCAGTTCCTGCTCAATCTGGTTCCATTCCTGATCAGTCAGTAATTTTACGTGATTAAGCATCTTGGCGTGCGCTTTGGATGCTTGCAGGTCATACCCGGCAATTTCAAGATCAAGAATTCGGTCGTTGCCCACTGTAAAGTGATCGATTATTTTACTTGTCGACGTCTCGTCTTTTTCCCAGAGTTTCATGATTAATTATTTGTTATCTGTTGATTGGTTATTTGTAATCGCTGAATCCAGTAGTTGGATATAGATCTCAATTCCCTTTTCAATTTCATCGAGTCGGATAAATTCATCAGCCGTATGAGAACGAGCTGAATTACCCGGACCGATCTTAAGGGATGGTACCGATAACAAGGCTTGATCAGAGAGTGTGGGGGACCCGTATTGTTCCAGTCCCAGTGCTGTACCGGATTCTACTATCGGATGATCCAGCGGAATAGATGAAGAATTAAGTCGCGTAGATCGAGGATGAATGGAGGAATAAACATGTTTGCGGATGAGTTTTAGAATATCCTGATTGGTATAAATATCAGTACTTCGCACATCTACGGTATAGCCACAAGTATCAGGAACCATGTTGTGTTTTTCGCCCGCTTTTATTTTGGAGACCGTCATTTTTACTGGTCCCAACGTCTGTGACTCTTCAGGGAATTCATAATTACGAAACCACTCAATATCTTTCATTGCTTTGAAAATTGCGTTTTCTCCTTCGTTGTGTGCAACGTGTCCACTAACACCCTTGGCGGTACAATCGAGCACCATCAACCCTTTTTCGGCCACAGCCATATGCATCTGTGTAGGTTCTCCAATAATGGCACAGTCGATCTTGGGTATTTTGTTGAGAATTGAAACAAGACCGCCATCCCCGGAAATTTCTTCTTCGGCTGATGCGGCAAAGATGAGGTTATAAGTTAGATCTTTCTGCTCATAAAAATGTATAAATGTTGCAATCAGTGAAGTCAGCGGTCCACCGGCATCGTTTGATCCTAATCCAAAAAGTTTCCCATCTTCAATAACTGGGGTGAACGGATCTCGGCTATATCCGGAATTCGGTTTTACCGTATCATGATGTGAATTCAGAAGAATTGTAGGCTTGTTTGTATCAAAATATTTATTGGTTGCCCATATATTATTTTTGTGACGCTCTATGGGGATGTTTTGATCCTCAAAAAAATCTTGAAGAATTTGCGCTGACTTATTCTCTTTCTCGGAAAAGGAGGGGGTAGCGATTAATTTTTTCAAAAGTTCTGTGCTGTTTTCGACTAATTGATTCATAGCGATAATTTTGTCCCGATATCTTTTAGCAAGTTGTTGGCGTGTTTGATCTGTACGCGCTGAACATATTTATTTAGCGCTTCAAAAGCCGTATCCAGCTTGGGAATCATTCCTTCGTGGATGACTTTTTTCTGTTTTAAGTTCTCAAAAGCATCATATTCCAGGGTTTTAATCAAGGTTTTCTCATCATCTTCATCGTGCAGCACACCGTTTTTTTCAAAGCAATAGGTGAGCTCTACCTCATATTTGTCAGAGAGCGCCACGGAAAGAGTGGAGGCAATGGTATCGGCATTGGTATTTAAGAGCTGTCCCTTGGTGTCGTGTGTGATAGCCGAAATTGCCGGTATTACTTGTTCATCCAGCAGTCGAGTTATGAAGTGCGTGTTGATCGAATCGGCATGAATATCTCCGACGAAGCCGTAATCGATTTCGGTACCGGTTCTTTTTTCGGCGGGAATGATATTAAGATCCGCACCCGAAAGTCCCAATGCATTGCAAGACTGTCCTTGTAGCCTGGCAACGATCTTTTTATTGATGAGTCCAGCATAAACCATCACTGCTACATCGAGCGCTGGTTCGTCGGTAATGCGTCGGCCGTTGATCATTTGTATAGGAATATCCAGCTTTTGGCAGAGATCAGAAGCCGAACTTCCGCCTCCGTGTACCAATATTTTGGGTGAGTTAAGCTGGATAAAGGTTGAAAGAAATTTGTCCAGCTTCTTTTCGTCGTTGACGATATTACCACCAATTTTTACAACATGTAGTGTTTCCATTATAGAGCCTCCACAATATTTTGAAGCACGGCTTGTGCAGCGTGTTCACGGTTTTTGGCCTGCTGATAGACTAAGGAATTATCAATAACTTCGTCGGATGCTACTACATTTCTACGGATTGGCAGGCAATGCATAAATTTACCTTGGTTTGACAGATTCATTTTTTTGGCAGTGATGACCCAGTTTTGTGCGACTTCCGGCGTTTGTCCGTAGTTCGAGTAGCTGGACCAGTTTTTAGCGTAGATGAAATCCGCATTCTTTAAAGCTTTTTTCTGGTTATTCGAGATCGGAATTCCATCCGTAAATTCTTTGCTGAGTTCGTAGCCTTTAGGATGCGTAAGCGTGATTTCGGCATCGGTTTCGACAATCCACTCGAGAAAAGAATTAGCCACGGCTTGTGGCAGTTTTTTAGGGTGCGGCACCCAGCTTAATACAACTTTGGGTTTCTGGATTTTCGATTCGGCAATAGTTGTCAGATCTGCGAGCGATTGCAACGGATGGCGTATGGCCGATTCTAAACTGATGATCGGTACCGAGGAGTATTCCAGAAATTTACTGAGCACTTCTTCCTCATAATCTTTATGTCGATTTTGTAGATTTGCAAACGTTCGTACACCCATTAAGTCACAATAGCCACTGATAATTTGAACCGCATCCTTGATATGTTCTTGGGTAGAGCCGTCCATGACGGTACCGTTTTCAAATTCGATATTCCAGGTATCAGCGTCGATATTCATCATGGTCACGTCCATTCCGATATTTTGAGCCGCTTTCTGGGTGCTCATCCGCGTTCGCAGACTGGGATTGAAGAAAATGAGCGCCAGAGATTTGTTTTCGCCCACCTTGGGATAGCTGGTATTTTGTTTTATATCCAGAACTTGTTGCACCAGTTTGTTAGGGTTGGCGACTTCGTTGACAGATGTGAAATTATTCATTGTGATTACTGGGTTAAAATATTTTTCATTGCATTAATAAATTGGTCGACTTCTTTTGAATGAATGGTCAGCGGTGGAAGTAACCGGAGTACATTAGGATCTGAAGCAACGCCGGTAAGAATCTGTTCTTCTTTAATAAGTTGTTGACGTATCTTTTTGATGGGATATGAAAATTCAATCCCGATCATGAGTCCACGGCCGCGTACTTCTTTGACTTCTGGTAGTTTTGATAAACCCTCCATTAATTGTTGACCGATATTTGCGGCATTTTGTATTAACTGTTCGTTTTCCAGAACTTCGAGCACCGCTGTGGCGGCCGCGCACGCCAGGTGATTGCCGCCGAAAGTGGAGCCGAGTTGTCCATGCTTGGCCTTAAAGTCGGGACTCAAAATCGTGCCGGCGACAGGGAATCCGTTACCCATTCCTTTAGCTACAGTGATAATATCGGGTTTTATGTCTGCATGCTGATGGGCAAAGAAGTTGCCTGTGCGCCCAAAGCCAGACTGAATTTCGTCGCAGATAAACACTGCGTTGTGTTCCTGGCAAAGTTCAGCTGTGTTTTTTAAAAAATCATTATCTGGAATGTGAATGCCCCCGATTCCTTGAATAGCTTCAATAATTACCGCACAGACATCCCCATTGGAGAGTTCTTTTTCCAAGCTTCTAATATCGTTGAGTTCGAGAAAAACAACTTCGTTGCTTTCGTTGATGGGTGCGGTGTATTTCTCTTTATCTGTCACACTCAAAGAGGTAGTTGTTCGGCCGTGGAAGGCTTTATTAAAAGAGACAACTTTGGATTTTCCGGTATGAAAAGAAGCCATTTTAAGGGCGTTTTCCACGGCCTCGGCGCCGGAATTGCAGAGAAATAGTTGGTAATCCTCATAACCCGATAGTTCACCTAATTTGGAGGCCAGTTTTTGTTGCAAGGAGTTTTGAACCGAGTTGGAATAAAATCCAATCTCGTTTAATTGTTTACTGACCCTATTCACGTAGTGGGGGTGAGAATGCCCAATAGAGATTACCGCGTGTCCACCATAAAAGTCGAGATATTTTTTACCGTTATTACAGAACACATAATTCCCTTTAGCTTTTACAGGTTCCAGATCTAAAAGAGGATATACGTCGAAGATTTCCATGTTAAAAGTAAGTTGCTTTGAGTTGCAGTCCGTCTGATTCATCAAGTCCGAACATCAGGTTCATATTTTGTAGTGCCTGTCCCGAAGCACCTTTCAGCAGATTGTCGATGATGCTGGTTATCAAGAGTTTCCCGTCTTTTTTATGCAGATACAGCAGACATTTATTGGTGTTTGCGACCTGTTTTAGATGGAGGGACTGATCGCTGAGCTGTACAAAAGGGGTATCTGCATAAAATTTTTCAAAAAGTGATTGTGCTTTTTCCAGTGAAAGTCCGCTTTGCGTATATGCGGATATAAAGATACCCCTGCTGAAATTTCCACGGACGGGAATGAAATTGAGTTTTGATTTAAAAGAGGGCGAAAGCTGTTTTAGGCTCTGTTCAACTTCTCCAATGTGTTGATGACTTAGTGCCTTATAAATTGATACATTATTACTGCGCCAGCTAAAATGGGTTGTTTCGCTTAGGGAACTGCCTGCTCCTGTTGCACCGGTGATTCCGTGAATATGGATGTCATTTTCCAATTTGGATGCATAAGCCAGCGGCAGCAGGGCCAGTTGAATGGCGGTAGCAAAACAGCCGGGATTGGCGATGTTCTCAGCACTGGCGATCATATCCTTTTGTAGTTCGGGCAGGCCATAAACAAATTTTCGGGCGTTGAGTATGTTGCTGTCGGAGAGTCTGAAGTCACGACTCAGATCAATGATTTTAGTACGTCCTGATAGAGTATACGCTTGTAAAACTTCCGTAGAATTCCCGTGGCCCGTACAGAGAAAAAGTACATCGACCTCGGGATTTATTTCTGAGCTGAAAGTTAGATTGGTATCTCCCAGAAGATCTTGGTGGACCGAGGTAACCGGCTTTCCGGCGCGGCTGGTACTGAATATAAAATCAATTTCTGTTTCGGGATGATGCAGCAGCAAACGGATAAGTTCACCGGCAGTATATCCCGATCCGCCTACAATTCCTGCGTTAATCATAGCTATTCACCGATTGATGGATATTAATTTGATTGGAGAGAATTTTAGCAAACCCCTTGACGTCCTGACCGCTCCAGACTTTATTCATTTCTCCGTAATCACCGAACTTGGCATTCATCAGGTCATTGGCCGACGTAATGCCTTCGATTACAAAGCGATAGGGATGCAGTTGTAACTTTACTTTTCCGGTTACATTCGACTGTGTATCAGATAGAAAACCTTCGATATTGCGCATCACCGGATCGAGATACTGTCCCTCGTGCAGCATCATACCGTACCAGTCCGCAAGCTGGTCTTTCCAGTGAATCTGCCATTTGGTGAGTACGTGTTTTTCAAGATGCTTATGAGCTTTAATAAGAATCATCGGGGCGGCAGCCTCGAATCCCACACGTCCTTTGATACCGATAATCGTATCACCTACGTGGATATCACGTCCGATGGCATATTTTGATGCCAGTTTATGAAGCGTTTGGATGAGTTCGACGGGGGCAAACTTTTTCCCATCCAGTGCCACCGGTTCGCCTTGTTTAAATTTAATTTCCAGGGATTCAGGCCCTTGTTTTTCAAGTTGACTGGGCCACGCTTCTTCGGGTAGGGGCTGGTCGGAAGTCAGCGTTTCTGCGCCGCCCACGCTCGTGCCCCAGAGTCCTTTATTAGTCGAATACTTCGATTCAGCCCATTCGAAGTCAAAACCATTCTTTTGAAGAAAATCGACTTCCTCCTGACGCGAAAGCTGCTGGTCGCGGATAGGGGTGATAATTTCGAGATCGGGCGCAATGACATTGAACACCAAATCGAAACGCACTTGGTCATTTCCTGCTCCTGTGCTACCATGAGCGATTGCATCGGCGCCGATTTCCTGCGCATATTTGGCAATGGCTACCGCCTGGAAAACTCGCTCGGAACTTACCGAAAGAGGATAAGTGTCGTTTTTGAGCACGTTTCCGAAGATCAAAAATTTGATGACCTTCTGGTAAAAGTCCTCAGTTTGTTCCAACGTTTGATGGGTATCGGTCCCTAAATTATAGGCATGATCCTCTGTTTTGGATAAGTCCTCCTCAGAAAATCCGCCGGTGTTCACTAAAACGGTATGAATTTCTGCATCATAGGTTTGCTTGAGATACGGCACGCAGTACGAGGTATCGAGTCCCCCGCTGTATGCTAGCACAATTTTTTTCTTAGAGCTCATTGGAATTTAATTTTTAAAATTGAAAATGGATTTCGTTTTACGTTCGATATTAATTTTGTGTAGCCGTACGAAGCGCTTAAAGGTTTCCCAGCGTTTGGCTTTCTGATTGGAGTCATCATGCCCTTTTGGCTGATCTTCTTCCTGCTCCGGGTCGTAGAGCATTCCGGTGCAGAGACAATCTTTGCGGTCTTCACTGCTCAGAATATCATAATTGGGACAGCTCTGACATCCTTGCCAAAACTCTTCGTCCTGCGTCAATTCCGAAAAAGTGACCGGATTGTAACCCATGTCAGAATTAATTTTCATTACGGCCATGCTGGTGGTGATACCGAAAATTTTGGCGTCAGGATATTTGTCACGAGAGAGGTGAAAAATGCGTTCTTTGATCTTTCGGCCGAGTCCAAGCTTGCGGTAGTGGGGATGGACAATGAGTCCCGAATTGGCAATATATTTGTCGTGATCCCAGTTTTCGATATAGCAGAATCCGGCCAGCTGATCATTCTGTTGATCAACAGCGATAACAGCTTTGCCCTCGTTTATCTTATCTTGGATATATTCGGGAGCACGTTTTGCAATGCCTGTACCGCGTTTTTTGGCGGCTTTTTCCATGAGGTTGCAAATTTCCTCGGCAAAAGAAAGATGCTCTGTATTGGCTACAGTAATTGTAATATTCATCGTACGGCAATGGTTGAAATCGATCAGCGATAAAGGTATCCGCTGAAAGAAAATCTAACTAAAAAGTGAGGGGTCTTATGGAGTGGTACAATAGCGTGTACCCTCCAAGGAGAGTTATTGTTGAGCCCGGAGGGCCCGACGCCGTACGCGAAAGCGGAACGTAGAAATGCCTGCAACAGTTTTGCTGTCGCTAAAAGTATTGATATGTGTTCCGTTTGCTTTCATGAAGCTTCAAAATAGAAGTTCTTACTAAAAAGACAAACAAAAATTTATTTTTGCAATTCAGTTGAACTGCTGGGGATTTATCTGGACTTTAAGAGGTTCTAAAGTAAAACGTGATTGGTATTAATTTCCATCTAATGAACGAAGATCTCTTTCAAAACGCACAAGAATCCCTGGAAGAGTACTGGGGGTTCCCATCTTTTCGTCCGGGGCAGGATAAAGTCATTCAAGCAGTGCTCAATGGGAAGGATACGATGGTGCTTTTTCCTACAGGCGGAGGTAAATCACTCTGCTACCAAGTACCGGCCACGGTATTGGATGGATTGGCGATCGTTATTTCTCCGTTGGTGGCCCTGATGCAGGACCAAGTTGAGCAACTCAATGATCGGGGAATTTCGGCTACGTTTGTGAACAGCACGATTTCATCATGGGAGATTGAGCAGCGGTTTGCCAATGCCCGAAACGGAATGTACGACCTGCTTTACTGTTCCCCAGAGCGACTTAAGACTACGCTTTGGGAGGCCGAAATGCCGAAACTGGATATCGATCTTATTGCTATTGATGAGGCCCACTGTATTTCGGAGTGGGGGCACGATTTTAGACCGAGTTACCGAGAAATTCGTCCTTCTTTGGAAGATATCGCTGATGAAGTGACCTGGATTGCATTGACGGCAACAGCAACACCTGAAGTTCGGGATGATATCAAAAAAAGCTTGGAACTGAGGGACCCCGTTATTGTTTCCAAAGGTTTTGATCGCCCCAATCTCAAGTGGTGGGTTATTGAGACAGTCAAAAAGGATCAGAAGCTTTTTCAGGCTGTTAAAAAGGCTGCTCCCAAAGGATCTGGGCTCATTTATGGGGGGACCCGCCGCAATTGTGAAGAGCTATCCCAAAAAATTGAACAGAAGCTGGGAGTAAAAACAAAGGCTTATCACGCGGGAATTGACTCAGCAGAACGGCAACAAATTCAACAGGAGTGGATTAATGGTGCCACGCCGCTGGTAGTAGCGACTAATGCGTTTGGAATGGGAATTGACAAGCCCGACTGCCGTTATGTGATCCATTACGAGATGCCGTATTCCCTGGAGTCGTACTATCAGGAGGCGGGGAGAGCCGGTCGCGACGGAGAAAAAAGTTTTCCGATATTGTTGTTTAAAAAGGCTGATGCCATTATTGCTGAGAAAAGAATAAAGGATTCCTACCCCGGTAGAGATGAGCTACAGAAGGTTTATGATGTGCTGTGTGATCACCTGAATTTGGCGGTGGGATCTGAAATGGAAGAGCGGGAAGAGGTGTCAATCCAGGCGCTTGAAAAACGTGCAGGATTATCCGGTCGAAAAGTACGTACGGCTTTAGATGTGCTTGGTCAGTTGGGAATTCTTGAACTTGTTGATTATATCACTCCACAGGTGGGGATACATTTTATTGTGAGCCAGGATTATGTGCACGATCAGATTAACGGCTTGGAAAATCAGCAGAAAGCGGAGTTTTTGGATGTGCTCTTTCGTCAGTTTGGAGGGGAGGCCTTTGGGAAAATGAAGTACCTGGAATTTGATTACATCCAGAGAAAACTGGGTGTTTCGGCTAATGCCGTAAAAAAGGGATTGCAGGTTCTTCAGGATAGGGACCATATGTTGAAATATGAATCCATCGGAGAATTGCCTCTAATCAAGTTGATCGAAGAACGACATCCGAATCTGTCGTTAAGTACAGAAAAGCTGGAAAAACATCGTGATAACTTATTGCAAAAGTTGGAATATATGAAGGGTTATATTTCAACTGAAAACTGTCGTGAGGTTTATATCCGTCATTATTTTGGGGAAGAAAATGTTGAAGCTTGCGGACACTGTGATAACTGTTTGGGTACCAGTGAGGTTGCAGTATCGATTAAGAAGGAAGAGATACATCAGATTAAAAATGTACTCAAAGAAGGTTCGCAGTCATTTCCGGAAATAGCAGCCCAGACTGGTTGGAATAAAGCTCGTACCAAGCGTTTGTTAAGTTATCTCCTTCGAGAACAGATGCTGATTACCAAGGGCGATAAATACGCTTGGAAAGATTCATAGATCAGTTGGTTGTTGTATCCTGTTTGGTAGTGTCTGACACCTGATCCATTTTCAATCGCTCAATCGCCTTTTCGATGCGGCTTAGCTGTTTTTCGGGAAACTGTTGGTAGTAGTTGTGGCTCTGAACAAATACGGAATCGGTTGTTTCATACTTTTGAAAAATTTCATCAGTGAGTGAATCTACCGTAAGACTATCCAGCGAATTTGTTTCTCCGTATGATCGTACGAGCTGTAGCTCCACCATCAAGTCGATATATTTGTCTTCTTTGATGAGCTGGTCTGGTTTCGAGGGATTTTCCGAACAGCTCGATGTGGAAAGCAAAAGCAGAAAAATGAGAAGAGAAAGCCACTTCATCTATTGATCTTCCGGTGCTTTGGGATTTAAGGGTCGCATGGTAATATCATTGATCAGGAAGTTGTCAGGGGTCTCAAGTACATTTACCAAGACCTGGGCTACTTCATCAGGTTGCATCATGTTATCATGGGTATCGATGTCTTTATCCCCAAAAAAGTTGGTAGCAATAGAGCCCGGATAAAAGCAGGTAACTTTGATACCGTCGTACCGAACTTCCTTAAACAGGCCTTCACTAAATCCTCGCACCCCAAACTTAGAAGCATTGTACCCGGTCATTTTAGGATTTCCAACTTTACCGGCAATAGATACAATGTTGATTATATGACAAACGGATTCTTTTTCTTTCATCAGGGGTACAATCTGCCGCGTCATGTAAAACGTTCCGGATAAATTCGTTTGTACCATGGCTTCCCATTCATCCAAAGAAAGCTCATCAACGTCGGCAAAACGGCCGAACCCGGCATTATTAATTAAAATATCAGGTTGATGATCTGTCGAGAACGTTGCATTGATCCATTCCTCAATGGCATCATGGTCGGTTATATCCATGGTGACAGGATGGAAATTTTCACCGAGCTCCTGCTGTACCTTTTGGAGTTTGTCCGTGCTGCGAGCTAAGCCGAAAACGGTAGCTCCTTTCTTTATAAGAGCCTGACTAAAATCGATTCCAATTCCACTGCTGGCCCCAGTTACAATGGCCGTTTTAGTATTAATATCCATAATTATGTAAGATTAATCTTTTTAACAAAAGTTCTTGAAATCACTTGCTGTAGTACAACAAAATTATTCTGAGACTGATTCGTTTTTTTGCTCTGCCACTTCAGAATTATTAAGCCGATCTTGGATAAGAGCATTTACCATATCGAGCGCCACTTTATTTTCGCCGCCGTGCGGGATGATAATATCGGCATAGCGCTTTGTGGGTTCTACAAATTCAAGATGCATAGGCCGAACATATTTTTGGTACTGTGACAATACCTGCTCAAGCTCCCGATCACGTTCTACAATATCCCGCTGAATACGTCGCAGTAGTCGAATGTCATCATCGGTATCCACATAGAGTTTGATGTTCATAAGGTCACGAAGCTCTTTTTCCGTAAAGACCAGAATCCCGTCAACTAAGATAACCTGTTTGGGTTCGGCCAGGCGTGTTTCTTCTTTGCGGATATGGTTGGTAAAATCATAAATAGGAATTTCAACCTGGTATCCTTCTTTAAGGGCTTTAATATGACGAATCATAAGCTCGGTTTCGAGTGAAGAAGGATGGTCAAAATTTTGCTGGGTACGTTTTTCAAATGACAAGTGTTTGAGATCACGGTAATAGGAATCGTGTTGGATCAGAAGAATTTTTTCCTCACCAATAGCAGAAATAATTTGCTGTACTACGGTTGTTTTTCCGGATCCGCTACCGCCTGCCACACCAATTATCAGAGGGTCCAATATGAGAGTATTTGAAAATTATGGATTTCCGTTACCTTCCTTAAAATTTCTAATAGCCCGAAAAATAGCTGAGGCAATATAGGTTTGTCCACGATCGGAAGTTAAATAGCGTGCTTCACTGGGGTTGCTGATAAAACCTGTTTCAATAAGTACAGCTGGCATGGAAGCGTGGTACAATACTACAAAACGTCCCTGTTTTACTCCCCGGGAGTGACGCTGGGCCCGTTCGTCAAACTGATATTCCATCATGCCTGCAATTTGTTCGCTGGCGGCTATGTAGCTGCTATTTGCTAATTCGTACACTAATAATTCTTCTTGGCTCAGTTCACGTTGTTCAGTATCGTTATTGGCGCGTACGACCTTGTTTTCACGTTTCATTACTTCCAAAGCAGATTCGCTGCGCTCCAGTCCTAAAAAATATAGTTCGGTACCATATGGTTGATGTGATGTGTGAGAGTTGCAGTGTATCGATATAAATAGATCGCCCTCAGCTTCATTGGCAATGCTGCCGCGTTCTTCGAGTTCGATAAACTTGTCAGTTTCGCGGGTGTAGACCACTTTAACATTGGGCATATACTCGTTGATATAGTCTCCTACTTTTTTTGAAATGTCGAGTACGATATCTTTTTCTTTGACATTCCTATGGCCGATGGAACCAGGATCATGACCTCCGTGACCGGGATCGATCACGACTACATCAAACTTCATTTTATTTCTCGTCTGGTCGTAGTCGGTATTTTCAGCGGTGTTCCCATCGTCGCCGTTTCCTTCCAGTAGATTTTTTTCCGTGATGGTAAAACTCGACCATATAATCGGTTCAGTATCTTTGGTAAGGTACTCTAACTCAGTTTTATCTAATTCTGTAAGTCCAAGTAAAAGGTCATCGCTGTTCCCGTCGTGGTAGGCTTTACCATCGTAGAATTTATCCTCAGTAATATAGATGTCAATACCAATGCCAGACGGGATATCGTAAAAGCTAATTTCATCAAAAGCAGAAGAAATATTGGGTAGCTGAATATCAGCGGTGTCAATATTGTCTTGGTAAAGCGTCATCTGTATCAGATCCACATCAGGCTGATATACTTGAAAAGAGTCAACAGGCTGATTTAGATGGAATCGAATAACTTGCCCCTTACCATCACTGCGCTCGGCTGTGGTAACCATCTGCAGTGAATTATTTTGTGCCTGAAGAGGTTGGGAAATACCGCAACTCAAAAAAAGACAGGTTGCCAAAAGTGACCAAAAGTGTCCGCATTTTGAAGGGAAGTGCAAGTATTTTAAAATGGGATTGATCACCTTACATTTCATTGTAATGCTGAAGAATATTTTGGTCGAAATTAACTAATATTTGCCCCAGAAGAAAAGGGATTATTGTCATGATTCCCAGTAAGTAACGGTAAGTATTAGTTTGTATTTCATCATATTTTAATCACTTTGTGGGAAATGTAATTAATAAAGGTATTTCCATTGAATCGTCAAGAATTTAGGAAAAAGCTACAGAAGTGCATTACAGAAGATCTGGAGGCCATTCTTACCGAGCATATTGAAGCACATTTTGATCGGTTGGAACAGTTGTTGAGATATTTTTCTGCGGTAGAACGAAAGTATGATACCGAAGATATCATAAAGCTGGGATTTCCGGGGATCTTGAAAAATATTGAGGATACCCTGTCCAAAAAGGAACGTGAGAGTATTTTGGGAATATACTTATCCGCCGTCGATCGGATTGGTGAAAAATTTCCTGATGATGAAGTTTGGAAGCAAGAGGAAGAACGGTTTGTAGTACAGCATAAAGATCCTATCTGGATAGCAATCGCCAAACGAAGTAAAAGCACCGCCCGAGATATTGCAAAGTTTGGATATAAGACTACTCAAGCCTTCAAGAGTATTTTTGGAGCTGACAGAAAAGTATATCCCGGATGGGAACAAAAGATTCCTTTACGTCAAGCGGTACGCTATTATTTATTGGATGATAAATCTGTATTGGAATGGGGACATCACCTTCAGCGTGTTCAGTTAAACTTAATTACAGATATTGAGGATCTGCTGGTTAGGGAAGAGGATGAGCAGAAAGAGTTGGATTTAACTGTTTTTGTATCAGATCAAAAGAAGAAGCTTGAGGAGAAAAAGGCTGATCTGCTGGACAATGTAGAAGAAACACTCAGCAGCAAGCAGTCCCAAATAGCTGAAGATATTGAAAAAGTGGGGACGCTGGAATGGCGAGCGGATTTTTTTGATGAAAAGCGATTACAGACGACGGAAGAAAAATTAGAGAATCAATTTCGTACGTATCAGGAACAGTGGCAATTTGTGCAACGGCTCTTTTTTGAACGGACAAAGGACGTTGTTCAATTTTTGAAGCTACAATCAGAAATTGGAGAGGAGATTGCAAAATTTAATAGGGCTTTTGAAGATACCTTCCGTAAATCTCTAAAAGCACCGCTTCAGGAATTTTCAACAGATATTAAGGAGGCAACTGAAAAGGTTGGTCGGGGTGCTACACTGGGTGAGTTGCAGACCTTGCATGAAACGTTTGAAACCTTTGTAGATGAGCGACTGATACAGCCCATACAGAAACTGCTGGATAAACGGATTTTAGCCCAAAAAACAGACCATCTGTTCGAAGATTTACTGCTAAAGGTGGGGCAATCTCCACAGGAAGCCCAACTGGTTTTCGATGCCGAGCTGGATGAAAATCCGCCGTCGGTAAATCAACAAGAAGTGGAATGGCGACAACTGGTTATCCGGGCTCTTAGAGAATTATTTATGAATCCACTGCAGCCGGCCAATCAGCAGTACGAAGAGTTTTTATCTCAAAACCTGGAAGAGATTATTGAAGTTAAAAATATTATAGCAGTTAATTTTGATTCGGCACTGAAAGCTCGCGATGAAGATGTGACTGAGAAAGAAGATCCCACGAAAGTGGTAGGAGAAGCGCTCAAGCGTATTTTGAAAAAGGTTCAGGAGCTAAATGACCGAGCTGATGAAAAGTGGCAACAGATTGATAACTCTATTAGTGAAGGAAGGGAGAAATTCTTCTCTTCATTGTTGGCACTGTTACACGAGGGAGATTCTAAGCAGCTACAGCTGTTAAATGCCAAATATAGGATGAAGGAAAAAAAGAAGGATTGGCAAACAGTGTTAGACTCGCGGTGGGCAAGAGTTGCGGATTGGCTAATGTTATGGAGTCGATTTGTATGGAAAAAGTTGAAAACGTATGGCACCGACCTTAAAGTGTTTTTGGGATTCAAGGAGAAAAAAATCCAGGAGTCGAAAAGGATAGATATAGCCACGTATCTTTCAGAGACGGATCAAAAAATGAACGAGCTGCCCTATATTTATCGGCGCTTGTTTGATTTTCAGTCGCTGGCCGATAAACGATTTTTTGAGCCTGCACAAGAATCGACTGTAACGTTTAAAAGAGCGTATGAGCAGTGGCAGAATAAGCTTCCCACTAATTTTGCAGTGGTTGGAGAGAAGGGGAGTGGAAAATCATCATTTCTCAGTTTGATAGTCGAATCTGAGCTTGAAGAAAAGGAGGTGGAAACAGTTGAGTTTACAAGAACGATTTGGGAAGAAGATCAGCTTGTAAGTAAAATAGCAACGGAATTTGAGGTTGAATCTCCACAAAGTATCGAAGAGCTGGTAACAGCTATTAATGGATCTGATCAGCGCAGAGTAGTGGTCTTGGAATCAATACAAAATTGTTTTGTTCGTAATATTAATGGTTTCAAAGCTATCGAAAAGTTGTCGTATCTTATTTCTGAGACGCGAAATAATATTTTTTGGATGGTCAGTTGCTCTCGCTACGCCTGGTCATTTTTGGATAAGGTGTTACAGATCAGCGAGTACTTTTCTCATATCAGTAAAAGTGATTCGCTGGATGCAGAGCAGGTTAAACAAGTCATTCTAAACAGGCATCAGGCCAGTGGGTATTCACTTTACTTTGAGCCGGATGGTCAAACACAGCAATCACGCACTTATCGCAAGTTAAAAGATCAGGAAGAGGAGGCTCAGGAGTATCTTAAAAAAGAATATTTCGAAAAGCTTACAAAGTTGGCTGAAGGAAATGTCTCTATCGCTATGATATTCTGGATACGATCGATTCGGGATTTTGATGAAATCTATTTTTATATACGACCGCTTGAGATAACATCTGTAGAGATGATCGAGGATTTAAAACCACCGGTACTGTTTGCTTTGGCAGCTTTTGTATTGCACGATACGTTATCAGACGAAGAGCTGGCTATGGTGATGAATATAACACGTGAAGAAAGCAGACTGCTGTTAAATCGGTTGCGATCTCGCGGTATATTGATCGAAAAAAATGAATCATTCACCATCAATCATTTAATGTACCGGCAGATAGTTCGGGTGCTTAAAGAGCGTAATATAATTCATTTGGGGTAATAGCAGAATGTATAGACTTATCAAGATACTATTCCTGACGGGGTTTATAATTTTAGGATGTCATAACCTCGGCTTCACCGCGGTACAAGATACCGTAAAACAGCAGTCCGATACTACTATTATAATTAAACCGGTGCAGATTGATACCATACAGTTGGATACCGCAAAAATTGATACTGCACAGGCCGATACGAGCTCAAATTTAGAGCAAGTTGCACAAGATGCTGATAAAGCTCTCTCGGAGATTGAAAATCTTATTTCAGTAGGTGTAATACTGGCTATTATTATCGCTTTGATATTTACCTATTTTCTGAATCGATTTGTGGTAGTAGTCTTAGAAAATTTGTCAGAACAGTTTACGCGCTATCGGCTGGGAATAAAGCGCATGGTTCCAGTTGTACGACTGGTAATATGGACGTTTGCGATATATATCATTATCGCCGCTATTATCGATCCACCCCTAAGTACTATTATTACCGTATTGGCATCAGTGGGTATAGCCGTAGGATTTGCAGCACAAGATATCCTGAAAAATATTTTTGGCGGTTTTATCATTATTATGGATCGCCCTTTTCAGGTGGGAGACAAGATACAGGTAGCCGAACATTATGGTGAAGTGATTGCCATTGGATTACGGTCCAGTCGTATCGTCACTCCCGATGATTCGATAGTAACGATCCCCAACAGTGAGCTGATGAACAAGGCAGTATCAAACGCGAATTCCAGTGCCTTGGACTGCCAAGTAGTAGCCGAAATATTTCTACCAATGAATGTGGATATAGATGCGGTTAAACGTATTGCCTATCGCGCAGCAGTTTCATCACGTTATGTATATCTACAAAAGCCTATAGCTATTATTGCTTTGAATGAAGTACACGAGGAAAATTTTGTGCTCAAACTTCGGGTAAAAGCATATGTTCTTGATATCAGGTACGAATTCCCCTTTAAAAGTGATATGACAGAATTGATTTTGAGTGAACTTAAACAACGCGATATACTTCCCAAACAGAGGTATATTGATAAGTCCTAAACCCTATAATCTAAAATATTGATAATATGAAATCTATTTTAACTTCAGCCATAACTATTCTGGCAATTGCCTTTTTCTTGGCAGGTTGTCAAAGTATGGAAAGCGATAAAAAAATGTTGATTGATGACCGCTTGGATCAGTATACCGAATTTACATTAACGGCGGACGTTTCATCCCTTAGTGATAATCAAAAAGAGATTATAAAGCTGCTTATTGATGCCGGTAAGGCAATGGACAAGGTGTTCTGGGAAGAGGCTTATGGCAACAAGGAAACCCTTTTAAACAATATTTCTGAGAAAGAGCAACAGTTTGCCCATATAAATTACGGTCCCTGGGATCGACTGAATGGCAATGAGCCTTTTATTAATGATGTGGGTCCCAAACCGGAAGGCGCTAATTTTTATCCGCCGGATATGACAAAGGAGGAGTTTGAGAATTGGGATTCTGAAACCAAAGATGATCTTTATACGCTGGTACGCCGGACGCAAAATGGAGAGTTAACAACAATCCCATATCATGAGGCTTTTGCCGAGCAGCATCAACTGGCTGCAGATAAGTTGAAGGAAGCAGCTAAGCTGACCGAGGATGAGGGGCTGAAGAAGTACCTCAATCTCCGTGCTGAAGCGCTGCTTACTGATGAGTACCAGGAAAGTGATATGGCTTGGCTGGATATGAAAGACAATACGATCGAAGTGGTTATTGGTCCCATAGAAAATTATGAAGATCAATTATTTGGATATAAAGCGGCTCACGAAACTTTTGTATTAATTAAGGATAAGGAGTGGAGCAACCGCTTATCGAAATATGCTGAAGTCCTGCCCGAGCTTCAGAAAGGATTGCCTGTTGCTGAAGAATACAAGCAGGAGAAACCGGGACGTGACTCTGATCTCAATGCTTACGATGCCGTTTATTATGCGGGGGATGCCAATGCCGGTTCCAAAACCATAGCAATTAATTTACCTAATGATGAGGAGGTCCAACTGGAGAAGGGAACCCGTCGTCTGCAGCTGAAAAACGCAATGCGGGCAAAATATGATAAGATTCTGTTGCCTATTTCCGACGTGCTTATTGCGGAGGATCAGCGTCAATATCTGACCTTCGATGCGTTCTTTGGCAATACGATGTTCCATGAAGTGGCTCACGGACTTGGTATCAAGAATACGATTAATGACAAGGGTACCGTTCGTGAGGCGCTTAAAGAACATGCTTCGGCTTTGGAGGAAGGCAAGGCCGATGTATTGGGACTATATATGGTTTCGGAACTGCGCGAGGATGGTATGGTCGATGAGGGGACCATTGAAAATAACTATGTAACCTTTATGGCCAGCATTTTTCGTTCTATCCGGTTTGGATCATCCAGTGCCCACGGCAAGGCCAATCTTATTCGATTCAATTACTTTAAGGAAAAAGGTGCTTTCAGTTATGATGAAGATTCTCAGACCTATCGCGTGAATTTTGACAAAATTGCTGAGGCAACCGATGCTCTTTCCAACAAAATTCTCACCCTTCAGGGAGATGGCGACTATGAAGGTGTTGCAGCATTTGTAGAGGAATACGGCACTATCGGTGATCAGCTGCAGCAGTCGCTGGATCGATTATCGGAGCAATCTATCCCCGTTGATGTCACCTTCAATCAAGGCGTAGATGTACTCGGGTTGGAATAAGGTTTTTTCGAATGTAATGATCTAAGGGGATGCAGAAATGTGTCCCCTTTTTTTATTTAGGGAAACCTTTTTTAAGGGTTGACTATGGTCTTCCAAACGTTTAAAATGATTTTAGTGACCCACCTTTAATCCTAAATAAGGAGGTTTGAATATGGAAGAAAATGCCTTTCTTGAAGCAGCTGAGAATGGAGACTTAGAGAACGTAAAAAAGCATTTAGAGAATAGTGCTGATGTAAATACCAGTGACGAGCACGATCGGACAGCATTAATGAAAGCAGCCAAACATGGACATTTGGATGTTGTTCAATACCTACTTGATCACGGTGCCGAAGTGAATACCCGTGATAATCGCGGGACAAGTGCTTTATACTGGGCATCCAGTAACGGCTTTGATGCAATAGTACAACTGTTAATTCAACACCAAAGTGATGTTAGTGTGATGGATGATCGTGGTTGGTCAGCCAAAGATCAGGCTACCTCTCATAATTATGAGGGCATTGTTAACATGTTGGAAGAAGCGGGAGCGTAATACCTTAATTATCATTTAGTTTTTAAAGCCTGTTCTGTAACAGAGCAGGCTTTTTTATTATGCATACCTATTTTGTAAATCAGTGCTGAGTCAAGAAGTATTGCGGGAAATTTTAGGAAGCGTACAGCAGGAAGATCGTTGGCTCTTTATGAATGGAGTCAAGGGAATCTTTTCGCCAGTCTGATATTTTTTGGGAAACAATTCGTTCATCGGGCAGCGTTAAATTAGTAGCCGTACAAAAACGAGTAGTTGGTTCGCAATACCGGATTACATCTTTAACCACATTGTCGTTACGATGAGGGGCTTCCATAAAAATCTGCGTGCCACCCGATGATTTTGATTGCTTCTCTAACTGTTGAATAGCAGCCTGACGCTTATTTTTATCAATAGGCAGGTAACCGTTAAAGGTGAATTGTTGTCCGTTAAAACCGGATCCCATCAGCGCCAGTAAAATAGAAGAGGGGCCCACCAGCGGATGTACGCTGATCTGCTGGTCGTGTGCCATTTTAATGAGTTCCGACCCGGGATCTGCTACAGCGGGGCATCCGGCTTCGGAAAGTAATCCTGCGTCTTTTCCCTTTTTTAGGGGATCTAAGAAGGAAGTAATTTCGTGGATGGGAGTCTTTTTATTAAGCAAAAGAAATTCAATTTCATACTCGGGAACGCTATCCCCAACCCATTGAAGATATCGTGCCGCCGTTTGCACATTTTCCACAATAAGCACTTCCATCCGCCGAATAACGTTCAGTACATAATCGGGGATGGTATTGTTTTCGGGAGTTTTGCCTAAAGTGTTAGGAATCAGAAAAAGAGTGCCTTTGTTGGAATCTGATGTAGTCATGCCAAATTAATCTACTCGTTCAATGACGAATTCCTCTTCCGGTTCGTTTATTTTTTTGTTCGCAAAACGATGAGCCGCCAGTCCAATAATAAATGTGATTAATAACGCAACGCCAGCCATAAGAGCGTTTGTCCATATAAGACTTTTTTGTGTTTCAAAAGTAGGCATTAATACAATTTCCTGCATGTCACCGGGCTGGTAGCGTATGGGAATGACCCGGATATCCTGGAGGTCGCCGGCCATCTCTACAGGCAGCGACAGTTTGCGTTCAATTTCCTGGTTATCACCCGGAGTAAATCGCAAGACAATATAGCCATTGGTCTGAGCGGCAATCTGCTTAAGCTCAAACTCCACAACTTCAGCGGTATAGCTCTCACCATTTTCATAGGTATCGATAATGCCATAGTAAACCAATCCCTGGTGGAGCGTAAGAAAAAGAAAGGCAGCAGGTAAAAGCCAAAAAAGATACAAGTACTTGTACTTATTCATTGTCTAAGAGTGCAAAAATTTAGTAGAAAAGTGCATAGTAAATCACATAAAACCAGCTAAAAAGTCCGTGGATAATCGCCCATAAAATGGATTTGTTGACCGACCACGAGATAGTTACTGCAAGAACGGTGCCCAGTGTTATTCCGCCACGAACGGTCTCATTAACTTTGTTTGACTCTGCCATAATAACTCCATGTTAGTTTAAAATTGACTCTCAGTAATTTAATATTATTTACTGATTTCCTGAAGGGTGGTTTCCCGCAATGCAGGATCCCACATCAGGCGTTGCTGGTAATCCTGATGCATTAGGTTACTACTCATGTGAAACCAAAAGGCAACTTGCAGCGAGTCAAAAAATACTGCCTGTCCAAATGGTTCTTCAGAATAAACAGAAGCGCCGTAATCAATACCGTTAAGCAGGCCCAGTCTGTTATCATATAGAGCCCCGTAGTACTTAAAATCATTGTTTAATCCCTGTTGTTGATAAGGCCAATCCATGATTCCCTTGACCCTTTCCGAAATAGAGGCGGAAATAAGCTCATTCTGCTCAAGCTGAATCATGAGGTCTGTTAATTCTTGTCCCGTAGATTTTGGAAAAAGGCTCAAACTATTTCGTCGTTCTCTAAAGCCGATACCTAATCCTTGGTCTTCTTCAAAACGTTCCGTGACCCGATCATGGAATTCATTATCTGTTCTAAAACGTTTAGCATTATCTAAAACCTTTGCCCTAAATTCGTTTTTGGATAAAGCTGAAAGATTTTCATAGTGAGTAGTAAACTCACGATCGTTTAAGTTGGGATGCAGGGTTATATACAATCCTGAAAAAGGAAGTGGCAGATCCGTAGATTTTAGTTCAAGCAGATCGAATGTTTTGTCAATTGCTTGTTGACCTAATTTGAAATACAGGAAATCCGATATTGCCAGATCATTATAAATGATAGCAATCTGCAAAAGTTCATCCAGCGATACTTGGCCATCCTTGTTAACAGCTCCCTGATTTTTAAGAGCAGTTTTAGCATCATCATGGTGGGAGGCATCAATATAGGGGAGCTGAAAGCGATCTGTTTTTTCGAGATGAATTAATTCATCGGGATCTATTTGTCCGTTTTCAACCATTCGGGAATAGGTTGTGATGAGGAAAAAATTAGAGAGCGTTCCCATGGTACGCGGCGTTTCTGCACGGTAAGTGATGGTCGTGTCAGGGTTGGTTACGGAGCGGGATACAATGGTGGTATGCTGGGGATTTGATCCAATATATTGGGTAAGCCCTTTAAGGGAAGTAGCCTTGGAAACCCATTCCTGTCCCTCTTGTAGGTCGCCGCTATTATTATAAAGTGTTTTTAAGGCATCAAGGTTGAACCCAAAGACAATAAAGAAGATAAGAATCAGGGTGCCTAAAAAAACGCCAATAAATTTCAGAATGCGCATGCAGGTATGTTGAAAAAGCTATTAAAAAATGACCTGCAAATATAGGAATTCTGCGTCTTTTAATCAGTAAACTATTTGGCAAAGGTGAGACGTGAAAAGGTAAACGTTTGACGTCTCACTTTTGCCTTTTAGTTAGCTCACAAACTGCATCATGATAGCACAGATGTAGGCCGCATACGTGCCCACCGCATATCCCAGAACGGCCAGAAGAACCCCAACGGGAGCCAGAGCCGGATGAAAAGCCGAAGCCACAATAGGTGCTGATGCAGCTCCACCGACATTAGCTTGGCTGCCCACGGCAATAAAGAAGAACGGTGCGTTAATAATTTTAGCGACAATAAACAGAATAATAACGTGGATAATAATCCAGAGCAGCCCGATGAGGAAGAATCCGGGACTTTCAAAGATAGCCATTACGTTCATTTTCATTCCTATGGTAGCTACCAGGATATAAAGGAACAAGCTTCCAAATTTAGAAGCACCTGCCCCTTCAAGCTTTCGAGCACGGGTAAAAGAAAGGGCTAATCCACCGGTTGTAGCAATGACAATAATCCAGAAAAATTCAGAATCCAAGCTCAAATTGCTGAGCTGGGGAAAGTTTTCACCGATCCAGGGAGCAATAGCATCGGCGCCCAGATGACCGATAGCTGTGATCACAAAGCCCACAGCAACGATTGTGGTAATATCAGCGAGGGTGGGGATTTTGGCCACATTGGCGCGATAATCTTCGATCTTTTTTCTGAGTTCTGTAATAGGTGAAGCATCTGCTTTAAACCAGGCGTCAATTTTTTCAGAAATACCTGCTCCATACAGCAGAAAGGCCAGCCAGATATTTGCAACAATAATATCAACCGTTACCATGGCTGAAAACAGGTCAGCACTGGGATCAAAAACCTCGAACATGGCCGTCTGGTTTGCACCGCCGCCAATCCAGCTACCGGCGATAGTTGATAATCCCCGCCATAAGGCTTCGGGTCCGGCTCCTGCCGTCATTTCGGGAGCAAAATAGCTTACGGTAATGAGAGCCAGCGGCCCCCCAATCATAATACCGACTGTTCCCGCTAAAAACATGATGATCGCTTTGGGTCCTAAGCCGATAATTCCCTTAAAGTCGATACTGAGAGTAAGGAGTACTAAACTTGCAGGCAAAAGATACCGTGATGCTACAAAGTAAAGGTTTGATTCTTCTCCCGATATTAACCCGAGTGAGTTAAAAATAGATGGAATAAAGTAGCAGAGGAGCAGCGAGGGCACAAAGGTATAGAATTTTTGCCACTTTGGGTTGTCGCTGTTCGAGGTGACAAATATGAATGCCAGAATTAGTAGTAGGATTCCTAAAACGACTGCATCATTGGTAAAAACAGGAGCTGCAAATAAGGTATACATATTTGATATTATTTTGAATTGTTAAGGCTGAATCTACATTATATTTGGGTAATTGCGCAAATGGATGAAAATAGACACTGAAAAGGTTATACTTATCACTCACTTTGCGTTCAACATCAAAAGAAAAGAGTATGAAATTTGCGGTTATAGGTACCGGCAAAACCGGTGGCAAGGTTGTTGAAATATTAAAAGAGGGTCAAATTGTTGGTCCCTTCGATTCCTCAAATAAACCAACGGTTGAAAAGCTTAAAGAGGCTGATGCTGCGATTTTGTTCGTGCCGGGAGGTGCTGTAGATGAGCTTATAGCTCCGCTTATGGAGTCTGGAATTCCCGCTGCATGGGGAACGACCGGTTATGACTGGCCGGAAGATTTAGATCGACAATTGAAGCAAAAAAATCTTAAATGGTTGCAAGCTTCGAACTTTAGTTTGGGGATGAATATTGTGCGCCGATGTTTGAATATTATTGGACAAAGTTCTTCAGTTTTGGATGATCCGGAATTCCATATTCATGAGATCCATCATAAACATAAACAGGACGCGCCCAGCGGTACAGCAATTTCGTGGGAAGAATGGCTGGGTAAAGAAGCTGAGATCACCTCAGAGCGCAAAGGTGATATTAAAGGAATTCATCAGCTGGAAGTAAAAACGGATGCGGAGTCAATCCATTTAAAACACCAGGCGCACGATCGTAAAATATTTGCTCAAGGTGCAATTTGGGCAGCAGAGCAACTTGTTCATGATAATGTAGAATCTGGATTCCACGATCTTTCAACTATCTTTGATAACGTAATGCAACAATAATTATGAGTATTACAGATACACCACTTTATACGGCATTGGTAACCCCTATGAACGAAAATGGGGATATACATCTTGATGATTTAGCTTCACTTATCCACAAGCAGGATGAAGCCGGTAATGGCGTGCTTGTTTTGGGCAGTACGGGCGAAGGACTGGCACTGCCCCTTGAAGATAAAAAGCAGGTGGTTAAGACGGCTTCGAGCTTAAATGTAGACGTGCCTATCATGGTTGGAGTAGGGGGATTTAATCTCCGGAACCAGATTGAATGGATTGAGTATTGCCATCAATTTGATGTGGATTCATTTCTGCTGGTGACCCCACTCTACGCCAAGCCCGGCCCTAAAGGACAGGTACAATGGTTTAAATCGCTGTTGGATACAGCCGACAAGGAGTGCATGCTCTATAACGTACCTTCGCGTACGGGTAGCAAAATGAGTCCGTTGGTGCTTAAAGAGTTGGCTGATCATTCCAATTTTGTAGCAGTCAAAGAAGCAAGCGGGAGCATTGAAGATTATCAGAATTATCGCAAGACAGCTAAGGATATAGTATTTTACAGCGGTGATGACGGACTATTACCATTCTTTTCGATGGCTGGGTGCAACGGACTTGTATCGGTGGCTTCGAACGTGTGGCCTAAAGCGACACATCAATATGTAGATTGGTGTTTGGATGGACGCGGTCCGGAATTGCTCCCGCTTTGGCAGGAATGTACGGATGCTCTGTTCAGTGGACCAAATCCTGTTCCGGCAAAAGTATTGTTGAATGAAAAAGGTTGGATTGAAAATACTAAGCTGCATCCACCGCTGACCGAAGATGATGTGGAGGATATTAGCATCCTCAAAAATGCTGATAATATGATCCAACGCTGGTACAAAGAAAATAGTTAATTTGGTGAACTAAATAAGTTCCCGGCACTACCAATGTATTGGGAACTCGAAAGAACTGTAGGAAGCATTAATTTTAAAATAAATTATTTCAAAAACTGATGAGTGATATTAAGTGGGAAGAAATTTTAGATAAACTGGAAACCGGAGAAGTGCGTGCGGCCGAACCCAAAGGGGATCGGTGGGAGGCAAACCGTGAAGTTAAGGAGGCAATATTGGCTTCTTTCTCAGCCGGTGAAAATACCGAATATTCGGGCATTTATGATGGATTTGTAGATAAGCACAATTTACCGCCTCGCAGGTTTTCGGCGGATGAAAATGTTCGCTTGGTACCGGGTGGATCGTCTGTTCGCCGCGGAGCCTATGTAGCGGAGAATGTTATCATTATGCCTCCGGCTTACGTAAACGTCGGTGGGTATGTGGATGAAGGTTCGATGATCGACAGCCATGCCTTGGTTGGTTCTTGCGCACAGGTTGGCAAAAATGTCCATCTGTCGGCAGGGGTACAACTTGGTGGCGTACTTGAGCCGGTGGGATTGTCTCCGGTTGTAATTGAGGACGACTGTTTTATTGGAGCAGGCTCAGTGATTGTGGAAGGGATCCTCGTCAAAAAAGGAGCGGTAATTGCTCCCGGGGTAACGCTTTCAAAGTCGATTCCCGTCTATGATTGCGTTAATGAAGAAGTGCTGGGCAAAGGTGCTGACATTCCCGAGCGAGCTGTTGTTGTTCCGGGCACGCGTCCCATGAGCGGTGACTGGGCCCAAGAGCAGGGATTGAATGTCGCTTGTCCGCTGATCGTGAAATACCGCGATGCAGATAGCGATGCTTCGCTTGAACTTGAGGATGCACTTCGTTAATTAGATCAAAGTCAGGTTTCATATTTAAAAAGGGCTTATGCGCATATTAAAATTCGGTGGTTCCTCTGTGGGAACAACCGCTGCTATCAGGCAGGTTGCAGATATTATTTCTGAAAAGAAAAAAGACCACCACTTAGCTGTGGTGGTTTCTGCTTTTGAGGGGGTTACCGATGCTTTAGAAGATGCGGTAGTTAAAGCTTCAAAAGGGGATGAAGCATATCTTAATATTTTAACTGATCTGGAAAAGCGCCATAATAATGCCATTAAAGAGCTGGTCAGCATTCAGAATCAAAGTCATACATTGGCACAGTTTAAAATGATGTTTAACGAGCTTGACGACGTGCTACACGGGGTTTCATTGACTCGTGAGCTGACCGATCGCACCCATGATTTTGTGGTGGGGTTCGGAGAACGATTTTCAGCCTATATCATTAGGCAGTTTTTATCTGATACCGGAATTTCAGCTGACTACCTTGATGCTCGAAAAGTTATTGAAACTGATCGTGATTTCGGATCTGCGAGGGTGCAGTTTGACAAGACCTACCCAAAGATTTGTGACTATTTTTCGGAAACAGATTCTGATTCTATACAGATTGTCACCGGTTTTGTAGCTTCAACGTCGAGCGGTGAATCCACTACTTTAGGTCGGGGCGGTTCGGATTATACGGCCTCGTTAATCAGCGCTGCGCTCGAAGCTGAGGCCATTGAACTGTGGACCGATATTGAGGGCATCATGACTGCCGATCCCGGGAAAGTAAAACGCTATTTTGTGATTCCCCATCTTTCTTATGAGGAGGCGATGGAACTTTCACATTTTGGGGCACAGATTATATATCCGCCAGCATTGCAACCGGCGATGAAAGAAAATATTCCCATCCTCATTAAAAATACATTCAAGCCCGAAGAGGAGGGCACGCGCATTAGTAACCAGTCGATTCCGGGAGAGTCAATCATAAAAGGCATTTCCTCAATCGATAACATTACACTGCTTACCGTTAAAGGGAGCGGCATGATTGGGGTTACCGGTATTTCAGCGCGTCTGTTCGGGGCTTTGGCTGATGCTGGGGTCAATATTATTTTGATTACGCAGGCCTCATCCGAACATACGATTAGTCTGGCGGTGCTCCCGGCACAGACAAAAGTTGCACAGAGTGCGATAAAAAAGGAGTTTAAATATGAGCTCCGCGATAATATTATTGATGAGGTAAAGGTAGAAAACGACCTTTCGATTGTAGCGGTTGTTAGCGACAATATGCGTCGTAAGCCAGGAATTTCGGGACGCGTATTTCAGGCGTTGGGTGCAAATGGAATTAACGTAGTAGCTATTGCACAGGGATCTTCGGAGCGTAATATCTCGATTGTTGTAGATCGTAAAAATGAGACCAAAACCCTGAACACGCTGCATGACGCCTTTTTTATTGCGAATGTAAAAACAGTGAACCTGTTTTTGGTAGGCGTGGGATTAATCGGGGGCAAGTTATTGGATTTAATCCAACAACAGGCCCAGAAATTACTGGATGACTACCACCTTGAATTAAAGTTGGCGGGGGTATCCAACAGCAAAAAGTTTCTTATTGATGATGAGGGGATTTCGATGGTTAACTGGAAAGAACGGATGATGGCGGAGGGTGAACTGGCTGATATCAATCATTTTATAGATCAGATGTCAGACCTGAATCTTTCGAACAGTATCTTTATCGATTGTACAGCCAGTGACGAAATTGCTTCTTCCTATTCGAATGTGCTGGAGTCAAATATTTCGATTGTGACGGCAAATAAAAAGGCCAACTCCAGTTCTTTGGCTACCTACGAAAAACTACAGCGGCTGGCGTTCAAACATAATGTAGCGTATCTCTACGAAACCAATGTTGGCGCGGGGTTGCCAGTGGTTGCTACCCTCAAAGAACAGGTGCTGACGGGTGACGATGTTATGCGGATTGAGGGAGTGCTGTCGGGCACCCTCAGCTATATTTTTAATACGTTTGATGGCAGTAGCTCATTTAGTGAAGTGGTAAGGACAGCCCGTGACAAAGGATTTACGGAACCTGATCCGAGGGAAGATCTTAACGGTCAGGATGTGGGACGAAAACTGCTGATATTAACGCGTGAGGCAGGATTAAAACTCGAATTTGATAAAATTGATATTCAAAATATGGTTCCGGAAAAAGCGCGTGATGTCGATACCGTAGAGGAGTTTTTTGATATTCTTGAAGAGCATGATGATGAATTTACAAAGCTTTTTGAAGATGCTGCCTCGAACAATAAAAAGCTTTGCTATATCGCACGATACGAAAATGAAAAAGCTACTGTGCAGTTAGAACAAATTGGTTCTGAACATCCGTTTTATGGACTCGACGGTAGCGACAATATCGTGGCATTTAAAACGCGGCATTACCAAAAAAGTCCCATTGTGGTAAAAGGTCCCGGCGCAGGGGCAGATGTTACCGCGAGTGGAATTATTGCCGATATTCTTCGTATTAGCAATGCCCCTTCATTCAGGGAGGAGATTTGAGATGCCTAATCAATATCAGTATGTAAAGGTGTTTGCCCCGGCTTCGGTTGCCAACGTAAGCTGTGGTTTTGATGTAATGGGACTTGCCCTCGATCACCCTGGCGATGAAGTCGTGGCTCGGAGAACAGAAGAACCCGGAATCCAAATAACAAGAGTGACCGGCGAAAATGGTGTATTGCCTACTTCGGTGAGCGAGAATACGGCGGGAGTGGCGGTCCGGGCGCTGTTAGGACATCTTGGCAGTGATGTGGGAATCGAGCTGGAAGTCCATAAGAAGATGCCGTTGGGCAGTGGACTCGGTTCGAGCGCAGCCAGCTCAGTGGGAGCGGTGGTGGCTGTTAACCGTTTGTTGGGATTGCCCTGTACGTCCGATGAACTCCTGACTTTTGCCGCGGAAGGAGAACGCGTGGCCTGCGGGACTCCCCATCTGGACAATGTGGCCCCATCACTGTTTGGAGGTTTTGTTTTTATCCGGAGTCGTGAGCCCCAAGATGTTATTGGGTTGGATTGCTCAAAGCCATTATTTGCTACCGTCGTACATCCCCAGATAGAGATCAGGACCGAAGATACCCGAAAAATTTTACGGCGCAACATCCCTTTACAAAAAGCGGTAACACAATGGGGGAATATTGGCGGTTTGGTAGCGGGACTTTTAAAGGGGGATTATGAACTTATTTCCCGATCGATGCAGGACGTGATAATTGAGCCGATCCGGTCGGTGCTAATTCCAAGTTTTGCCGAGGTAAAAGAAGCTGCACTTGATGCTGGAGCATTGGGAAGTGGTATTTCCGGATCCGGACCGTCGATATTTGCTCTCTCCCGGGATAATGAAACGGCCACAGCGGTAGGGAAAGTGATGCAGCATGAATATGAAGAAATAGGTCTGGATAATGAAGTGTACATTTCTCCGATCAATAAAGAAGGTCCCCGAATTTTGGAGGAAGTACAGTTATGAAGTATATCAGTACGAATAAAAAGGCCGACCCGGTGTCATTTGCAGAGGCTGCCCTCAAGGGGTTGGCACCCGATGGAGGATTATATCTTCCCCAAATCTGGCCACGGCTTTCTGATTCTTTTTTGGATCAACTTAGTCAGAAAAGTTTGCAGGATATTGGTTTTAAAATATCCCGGTTGTTTGTCGATGGTATAGATGATGATGTCCTGGAAGGTATCACAAAAGAAGCGTTGAATTTTGATGTGCCCCTGAATTCGCTCGGAAACCAAGTGTATGTGTTAGAACTATTCCATGGACCTACCTTGGCATTCAAGGATTTCGGAGCCAGATTTATGTCGCGGATATTTTCGGCATTGAGGAAGGAGTCAGACCGGGATTTAGTGATTTTAGCTGCTACCTCGGGAGATACCGGGAGCGCCGTTGCCCAGGGATTTTTAAGTGTGGAAGGGATTAAAGTTTGCCTGCTCTACCCCAAAGGAAAAGTAAGTTATATTCAAGAACAGCAGTTGACGACGGCCGGACAAAATGTAACGGCGCTCGAAGTTGAAGGTACGTTTGATGATTGTCAGCGAATGGTGAAGGAGGCATTTTCGGATTACTCTCTAAACGAAAAATTACAACTGAGTTCAGCCAATTCTATCAATATCGCCCGGCTTATTCCCCAGATGTTTTATTACTTTTATGCTATTGCACAGCTGTCTGTAAATAGCTCTCCCATTTTCTGTGTCCCCAGTGGGAATTTTGGAAATCTAACGGCAGGATTAATGGCCCAAAAAATGGGAATGTCGGCCACAGGTTTTATAGCTGCCACCAATGCAAATGATGTAGTCCCTGAATTTTTGGACTATGGTGAGTTTAATCCCCGACCCTCGAAAAGAACAATTTCAAATGCCATGGATGTAGGGAATCCCAGTAATTTTGCTCGAATCGTTGATTTGCTTAATGAGGATTATCAACAGATAAAACGTCATATTTGGGGCGCATCCTTTTCTGATTCCCAAACTCGTCAGGTGATAAAAGAAGTCTATCGTAAACAAGATTACCTGATGGATCCCCATACCGCAGTAGGTTATCGGGCGGTACAACAATATATTAGTTCGGAACAAGGATATTTTAGTGAAAGCAAATCCACGCCTAAAATTATATTATCAACTGCTCATCCCGCCAAATTTAAGGATGTTATTGAGCCTATAATCGGTAAAAAGATTACAATGCCTGATCGCCTCAAAGCCTGTCTGAATAAACAAAAGCAGAGCCACGTTTTGGAAGACGATTACGACGAACTCAAAAAGTGGTTGTTAAATCACTATAACTGATTGGGTAGAGGTGAAAAACACTCTCGGATTTCCAAGATGTGGGAAACTTTTTATTTACTTCTTTTAAGTCACCGTTGATTTCATAGCAATGGCCAAGCCTTTGGTAAATGCCTGGATAACGGCTTCGAGAGTATCAGGCGAAGCTCCTTTGGAGACCCATTCCTGATCGTTATTGGCCAATGTAAGGGTGACCACCACCAGCGAATCAGTATCGGGACTCAGAATATCTACTTCGTGATTTTTAACTTCCAAATGAAATACCGAATTGGTTTCGGCGCGGATAGCCGACAATATTGCATCAATTGGTCCAACCCCTTTTGCCTCGGAGATAACCTCTTCACCTTGGATATCTAACTTAACAGCAGCTTTAATGAGTCCATGTTTACGCATGGTAACTTTATAATCGAGTACTTCTGCCGGATACTCTAAGTCCAGATCTTCATTAAAAATGAGTGATTGTAGTACTTCGATTTCATTATTACTGAGTGTTTTCCCGCGCTTGTTGATCTTAGCCACATATTCATTGTAGAGCTTCTCGTGGTCCTCATCCATATCGAGATTTGCTATAAATGTATCACGTGATTTCCCCCAGGAATCTTTCTGCATCTCGATAAAACCTGACTTAATATAGTTGGTTACTTTATCGATATCCGGAGAAAGAACAGGAGAGGAAAGGGAATGTTTAGCTACGACCTTAGTATCTTTAAGCCCGGACCCGGTTAGGATAAACAAGCACTTTTTGTCTTTAAAGGTATCGATATTGTTTTTAAAAGCAGCAAGCGGAAGAGCACAGGCCGGTTCGGTAAAATGTCCTTCTTCAACAGCCATCTCTTTGAGAGAGTTCAGAATCTCATCTTCCGTAACGGTATATGCTGAGCCGTCCGATTCTTCAATACCGAGCATGACTTTGTGGAAATCGACCGGATCCGAAGCAGCTACCGACTGTGCCATGGTATTAACCTGCTTCTTGATGATTTTCTCCTTTTTGAAAATACCTTCTACCACGGGAGAGCTTTGCTCGGGTTGAATGGCAATCATCTTTGGTCGCTTGGAAATTTTGCCCGACTCCTTGAGTTCGGTAAACCCTTTCCAGATAGCGCCGAAGTTGGTTCCACACCCCACGGGGACAAAAATGTAATCAAAATCGTCCCCATTTTGCTCCAGCAATTCGTAGGGAAATGATTTTTGTCCCTCTTCACGGAAAACATAATCACCGGCCAAGTAGTAGTTTCCTGATTTTGCAAATTTTCGGCAAAGCGCTTCACAAGTACTAAAATCTCCTTTTATACGGATGATATTAGCATTATAAATAGTGGCTTGGGCAATTTTGGCATCCGTTGTTTTTTCGGGCACAAAAACAAAGCAGGGGATTTTAAAATAGCAGGCATAAGCAGCGACTGAGGCAGCCATATTTCCCGTAGAAGCAAGACAAATGGCCTCGGCACCAAGTTCGAGGGCTTTCTGAACCTCGATATAACTGCCGCGATCTTTAAAGCAGCCGGTGGGATGTTCGAATTCCAGCTTGGCCCAGAGGTCGGCTCCATACGTTTCTGAAAGGCGATCCAGCTTTTTAAGGGCCGACGGATGCGTCTTCATCGGGTCGGATTTGAGCTCTTTTAGCGGATACTGAATATCATCAGAAGGTTCATCATAATAGACCCGAAGAACGCTATCACATTGTGTACAATAAGTGGTTGTTTCTTCTTCTGAATTAAGGTGACCGTTGGCCACACATCGTAACTCGTAATTTGTTGTTGCGCTTGCCATAGTAAGTAAAACCCTAAGTTATATTTTGAAACGTATGCCTTGAATCAAGATGTATTTGAAAATAGGTGTTTCCGTTCAGGAATGATATCCTTTTTCAAAATTTTAAACTTCTATTAATTCTTTAACGGAAGAAGGGAAATTTCATCAAAATCCATATCGAGTTCATCAAGAACCGGTTCTGCAACTTCAGAAATTTCTTCCGGATTAAGATCGTCCAGCCCTTCAATTTCGATGTATAAAGTGTTTTGATGTCCTACAACACTGTATCGTGCTTTTTCAGCATTAAAGCATTTGCGCAGGGTATCTACGAGTACTTTAATATCCTGTTCATAAGCTTCGTAATCGGTGTTATCCAGTTCGCTCATCGCCGTATAATTTGTTCAGATGATTAGTTGTATTTGTAGTCGAATAATATGCATTAGATGATAGGCAATTAATGGAAGCTGCGAAAGGTTTCTTGTGACTAATACAGATCCAGAAACAAGTTCAGGATGACACAGAAACTTTAATGTAAGGATATTGCTAAATAAAGATCTTACTAGCGGTAATTTGTTAGATATAAAACATTGAAAAGATCATGGGTTATCGAAATTCCACAGGCAAAAATGGATTTGTTTATATTTTGTCAAATCATAGCCGGAATGTTATTTATACCGGTGTTACAAGTGAATTAGATGAACGAATACTTGACCATAGGTTCGGTAAAGGTTCAAGGTTTACTTCAAAGTATAATTTGAAGGTTTTGTTATATTTTGAGAAGTATCCCAACATTGATGAAGCAATAGAAAGAGAGAAGCAGTTAAAGAATTGGCATCGAGAGTGGAAGTTTAATTTAATAAAGAAGTCAAACCCAGAACTGAAAGATCTATGGGATTAAATAAAATGACTAAGTACATGTCATCCTGAACTTGTTTCAGGATCTTTAATACTTCAGTCACAAAGAGCTTTTAGCAGATAGTTGTATTCTCTTATTAATTGCTTGCGGATAGGCTGGGACCTTTCGTAAATAGACATCTGTTTCTCCATATATTCTTGCCGCCCTTTGTCAGTCTCAATCTTGATGGGTTCCAGTCCGCGGTCGCGTAAGTCATAAGGACTTGCTTTCATATCCATAACACGTGTGTCAACAGCCAGCTCAAAGGCTTGGCGGATAGTACTGCTCGAAATCCACGGATACATCTTGAATGCCCACTTGTATAGGTCCATATTTGTATGCAGGCAGCCGGGCTGTTCCATTTCGGCAAATTTATCCCGATTGAGTTCAAACTTATTTTGGGGCTTGGCTTCATCCGTAAAAAAGCGGAAGGCATCAAAGTGTGTGCATACCAACGGACGTGATTCTACGAACTCTGCAAGTTCATCTTTCTCCATGCGCAACGAGAGATAATCATGACGGACGTGATCAGCTTTGTAGACCATCGCCCACTCGTGCATTCCAAAACAGCCAAACGAAGGTTTCCGCTCGAGCGACTGTTCCAACACATTCAGAATCCATTTGATAGCAGATATGCGATCGGTATCAAAATGTTGGATATCAAGGAAGCAGTTTTCGCCAATAGTTTCCATCTCATCAAACATCCAATCGTGAGATGAGCCTCCAATCAGTAGAGTTCTGAATCCCGGCGACCAGCGTTTTAAGTAGGAGGGACGAAAGGCGTAGTATTCAAAAAGGAAATCGAGCACCGGATCTTTTTGCTGATGGGATCGCTTTTCCAGATAATCATCAATAAGCTCGCTAATCGATCGACGATGATCGCGTTTTTGCTGCTGCCACTGCTTTGGTGATAGCTGCTCGTGAATGTATTTAGGTACTTGTATTCCTGTGGAAATCATAGTCCCAAAGATACCAATTGTAAATTGGATTGATAAGCCTAAATTGCTATGCTAATTATCTAACTTTTTTCTTACTTCTTTATCTAACATGCATTTAGAAAAAGCAGGTCTTTTTAAACAGATATGGCATTTTGTACTACACCTGCGGTGGCATTACCAGCTATTTATATTATCGGGTGGTTTTTTGCTGGGTGGGTTTTTGAGTGATGACTTAACGGTAATACCGTTTGTTATCCAGTTTCTAAATGTTCATCTGCTTCTTTTTGGCGGCGCAACGGCCTATAACTCCTTTTGGGATAAAGATGAGGGACCGATTGGCGGACTCAAGCATCCCCCCAAAATGAGGCCGTGGATGTGGCCAGCTTCATTGATCCTTCAATTTATCGGTCTTGGAATAGCGATGGGAGAAGGAATTTTGTTTGCAACCATTTATATATTGAGCATGTTCTTTTTCTGGCTGTATTCCACGCCCTTGGCACGATGGAAAAGTCATCCTACTAAAAGCCTTGTGGCTATAGGCGTAAGTACGGGACTGAATTCGGTATTGCTGGGGTATTTGGCTGCAGGAAATTCCTTGTTGTCCCTCTGGGTGTTTGTGGCTGCTGTAGGTGCTTCTTTACTGTTGCTTAGTTTGTATCCCATTTCGCAGATTTATCAGCTGGATGAAGATCGCAAACGCGGGGATCAAACTTTTGTAGTACGTTATGGCAGAAAGGGAGTTGGGAGATTTTTTATAGGCGGATTTTCGATTGGATTAACACTCGTGACTTTGGCTATGGGACAATCACATTTACGGCTTTCGGTTCTTTTTGGATTGGTTGGATTGCTGATATTAATAGTAGGACAGAGTATTGTTCGATCCCTCGGTAGCACCCAAGCCGATTATTCAAAAGTGATGCGTATTAAATACGGTACCTCTCTGTGTTTTGTGTGTTTTCTGATTGCAGGCATCGTTCTAAAACATCTCCGGATTGATGGAATATCTTGGGTTGCCAAATTGTTATTAGAGTAAGACCTTCAAGGTGTTTTCCATCTACAGAAGTAATACAAATCACAATTACATCTACAGACATTATGAGTATTGCAGCAGAACAAATTATTACGGAAGAAGTTATTGACGAAGCATATACGTATGAGGAGTATCGGGAGATGATCGATGAGCTCCTGGAACAGGATAAGACCACCGGAGACAATCATTCTGATGAGATGGTTCACTATACCAAGATGAATGTGCAGCGTATGAGTCGCTGGGATAAGCGCGCTGAGCTTACTGATTCATTGGTTGATGAGCTTGATAACCTGGATCAAAAGTGGATGTGGTTGGTGGTCACCGAAGCGTGGTGCGGTGATGCGGCTCAAAATATCCCGGGACTTGTAAAGATAGCTGAAGAAACTGAGAATATTGATATCCGGTTTATTTTGCGTGATCAGAATTTGGATATCATGGACGAATATTTAACCAATGGCGGACGTTCGATACCTAAGCTGATTTGTTTGGATTCCAAAACGCTCGAAGAAGTTGGAACATGGGGGCCGCGTCCGGAGCTGGCACAGCAGAAGGCAATGAAATGGAAGGAAGATGAGAGCATTAGCAAAGAAGAATGGGCAAAGAAACTACATAAATGGTATGCAAAAAACCGAAACCAAGAGCTGCAGAAAGAGTTTAAACAGTTGATTTCAGAATGGAAATAAACTATGCTGACAGCCCCAAGTAAACGTATAGTATGCTATCTTCAGACATTTAATATAGTTGCCGGATGATGTAACCTGTAATGGCAATTAAATTATATTCTATTTTTCGGTCGGGAGTCTTTCGATTATAGTGATCATTATTTTATAAATGTCATCTGTTTTGACTGCATAGCATCGTCTCCACCTGAAAGAGCTTCAACATAAATCCGATATATATAAACGCCGCTTGCCAGGCCTGAGAGATCAACTCTTTCGGCATAGGAACCCGCATTATAAGTTTCTTCTCTGATAGGTTGAAGTACTTTGCGTCCGTTAGTGTCATAAATTGTAAGAGTAACTCGGGTGTCTGCGGGAATATCAAATGGAATTTTGGTTGAAAGATTGAAAGGGTTGGGATAGTTTTGCTTGATAGTAAAATTGTCGGGTGGTAATAGGGTAAAAGTTTGACTTGCACTGACATTACCGGAAGATGCTTTTACTTGAATAGTATTTGATTCATAGTCACGAGGAATAGCCCCGCGCGGAACCTCAACAACTAATTCATTTGTGGTGGCCTCAAGTACATTGGCTATAACAGTGCCAAAGGTCACCTCATTATCTTCGGGGCTGGAATTAAATTCGAAGTTTGATGCCGCAATGGTAACTTTGTCCCCGGCCCGACCTTCATTAGGATTAACGGCTATTGAAGGAAGGGAAACGGTTCCATCAAAAGAGCCGCGGTACATGCCCAAGCCATGGGTACCTGCAATAATAGTTCCATCATTATATCGGGCATTAACTTGTTCAACTACCGCATAACCGATTTCATTGGTTGCCTCTTGTTCCCAGCTGGTATCTGGTCCGTCAAAATTGGTAGTCGAGTAAATGCCGGTACTGGTTCCAACAAAATAGATGTTTCCTTGCTCTCCGGGAATGGTTACTGAGGAGCGTACTGAAGGACCTAAATCACCACCATTGTCTCCGAGGTTCCCTTCTACTCCTTGCCACGTTTCTCCACCGTCGCGGGTATGATAAATGCTTTCGACTTGATAGTTCGAGATTACCACTGTAATATCATCAGCGTTGGTAGGACTCACTTCAATATCGTGGATGTATGCACCATTAGCGGCATCGGGTATAGATATGTCTTGGGCACCGGAAGTAGCCTCGTGGGAGTTTGTCAGTTTGTAAAGAACCGGCTGGTTATTTTGTGAAGATCCAGCATAAAATAAAATATTGGCAGGATTTCGTGAAACGGTGAGAGCCGAGATTTCATATCCGGATGGTACACTTAGACTGCTAAGGTCTTCCCAGTTCTCAGTAGTGCCATCTGGGTTATCATTATTGTTTATATCATTAACTTGAGTATTACGCCAGATATTCCAGGTTCCTCCCTCTGTATTGGCCCCCGGATAATACATAATACTCTCATCGTTGGGATCTACTACATACGGATGCACAAATAACTGTTCTTCTACGTCAATGGGATCTACATAGGCTAATGGAGTAGTGGGATCCCCACCGTCCGATTTTTTATAGCGAACGATACTACCGTTCTGTCGAGAAACAAAAAGATGCGATGGAGTAAAGTATGCATAACCTCCATCACCAAAAGAGATGTCACTTGAAGTTGTACTTTCACTTGTTTTACTATCAAAGCGAAAAAATGGTGTTCCATTATCCTGTGTGCCGCCCAACACCCGGTTATCACCTATTTGGGAGGATATGGCAGCTGAATAGAATTGTGTAGTGACGTAGCCTTCGTTCATATCCTGCCAGCTCACGGAAGTAGCCGTGATATTATCGGTGACGCTGACACCCCCATCATGAGCCGACCACATTCGGTTCGGATCGTTTTGATCAAAGAAAAATTCGTGCTGATCCGGATGATGATTGGAATATTGACTCCCATTATTATCTTTGGCATATCCTCCTATCCAGTATTCATCTTTGTCTTCCTCTTGGTAGCCTCCCGTTGGACTGGTAGCAAATCCGTCTGTGGACCGAAAGAGATTAATACCGCCCACGATTACAAAATCCGGATCGTTGGGCTTTACCGCTACCATCATATTATATCCTCCTTGCATCTCCATATCTCCGACCGAACCATCTTCAAAATTAGGCAAGTTTTCAGAACGATCATACGAGTTTTCCAGAGTTTCTCCCCCAAGGTCAAGATCGAGCATGTGAAAACTGACCCCCTGATTGGTTTCATCACCTTGTCCTTTGAGAGTTAATATATAAGCCGAGTCTGGGGCAGAAGGTGCAAAGGCGGCAACACTGCGGCGGTGCGTGCCGGGAAAGGTAGACGGCGTAACGTTAGTCCAATTGGCACCGTCGTCAGTAGATAAATATACGCCGGGATCATTAGTCTGGTTCGGTTCGCCGGCATCCGCCTCCGAGATTACCGCAAGTAGGTCTCCATTGGAATTGGTAACAATATCAGTGTACCGATGCTCTCCGGCTCCGCCGAGAACCAACTCAAATTCTTGGGTGGATTCATTGAGTTTTAACACGCCAAAGCCATGGCTTGCAATAAATACAGATCCCGTTACCGGGCTAATGACAACACGACTCATAAAGTCAAAAGGGCTACTGAATGAAGCATTTTCATCTTGCGTAGACGGAATAATAGACCAGGTTTCTCCGTTATCTGTAGATCGATATACGCCGGTTCCGTAATAGGGAGCAGTAAATCCCCGGTCAGATGCTGAGTTTCCCAAAAATTCACCGGTTACATAATACCATGTGTCCGGATCCGTGGGATCCTGGGCCAGTGAAGTCACACTGAGGTTTGTAAAGTCACTTGTTTTAAGTTCCCAAGAGCTGCCGCCGTCGGTTGATTTCCAGATGCCTCCCGAAACTCCTCCGGCAATAATAGTATTTGGATCATTGATATCTACGGCCATTGCTCGGGTTCGGCCGCCAATATCATAAGGTCCGGCCTGTTTCCAGCTAAAATTTTGAAAGTTCAGCAGTCCCTTTTGTTTGTGGGGGAATTGAATATCTATATTTTGGCGTTGGGGAATCTGTTTGGCTTGCTGTATTTCTCGCTGGCGGGCATTGTCGGGAATTTTATTTGTAGCCGGATTCTGCAGCATGCGAAAATAATAGTCGCCCCGTGCCGCTTTTTTCTCCAATCGCTCAACTTGATTTGAATTAGGTTTTTCAATCTGTGTCACTTTTGGTTTATGAGAAGAATCTTGGGCCAAAAATAGAAAAAGAGCAAACAGTCCAAGTGCGAGAAAGGTTGTAAAAAGTAAATGTTTTAGTGTGTTACGAGTCATCGGACACGTTTTTAGTTGTTGAATCAGTGTTAATTTTGTTTAGAGTCCAGTTCTGTGACTGCTTACCCAGCGATTGAGTATATCCCACAAATAGAATGAATTGTTTCCCCTCTTCTAATGTGAGAAATTGTTGTTCTGCATTTTTTTTAAATGTTGTCGCATTAACTTTAACAGTCTTTCCTTTTGGCAATGATGGAGTAGAAGGACCCCGTTGGAGTATTTGAACTACTGAAATATAAATAGTTGCCTCATCTCCATCTTTTTCTATTTTTTCTAAATTCGCTTTTATCTTTGCTGTCCCCGGAGAAAGGGGGGGAGCAGGCGGCTGTATGCGCATAGTGTCGTCGTGAGATTGTGTAATAAGAGAATCTGCATTTTTTTCGTCAGTTTTGCTTGAAACATCATCTTTTGATGGAGCGCAAGCGGTAATTACAATAAGAAAGCTAAGAATTGTGCTAAAAGTTGACATGCACATGTAAAATGTGACTTTAGTTCATTTTAAGATAAAATTTAGACATATAAACTCAATTAAAAAGTCCCCTTTTTTCTTATAATATTTGATTAAACAAAAAACAAGGTAGCGTATTTTGAACAAGAAAAAATCTTTCTATAAGCATGTAGCCCAAACCAGCGATGCACCAATGGGGCTGGAAATAGAACGTGCCGAAGGTCCCTATATCTATACAACTGACGGCAAAGAGTATATCGATTTTATTTCCGGTATTGCCGTTAGCAGTTTGGGGCATCGTCATCCTAAAGTGGTGGAGGCCGTCAAGCGCCAGGTGGATCGCCATCTGCACGTGATGGTATACGGAGAATTCATTCAGGAGCCACAGTCAAAGTATGCGGAACTGTTGACTTCACAACTGCCAAATTCGCTGGATCGCGTATATTTCGTAAACAGCGGTACCGAAGCGAACGAAGGAGCGTTGAAATTGGCAAAGAAGCATACGGGCCGACACAAGTTTGTGGGATTTCATCACGGGTATCACGGTGATACCCACGGCTCGTTAAGTGTTACCGGACGGGATGTGTATCGTGATCCATACCTGCCGCTGTTACCCGATGTCCACTTTTTGGATTTCAATAGTTTGGACGGACTGGAAAAAATTGACAGCGAAACGGCAGCCGTAATTATGGAGCCTATCCAAGGTGAGGGCGGTATCATCCCCGCAAAAAAAGAGTGGTTACAAGCTGTTCGCAAGCGATGTGATGAGGTTGGGGCGCTGCTCATTTTTGATGAAATACAGACAGGGTTCTATCGTACCGGGTCGCTGTTTGCTTTCCGGGGATATGATGTGGTGCCTGACATTATGAGTCTGGCTAAGGCGATGGGCGGCGGCATGCCGATGGGGGCTTTTGTATCGTCATCCGAAATATTTGAATCATTTAAATACGATCCGCCCCTGAATCACGTAACTACCTTTGGCGGCCATCCGGTATCGTGTGCTGCGGCCCATGCTACATTGTCGGAATTACTTTCGGATGAGTATGGAGCAAAGGCGGAACGGATTGAGAAGATTGCCCGGAAAGAGTTGACTGCTGACGGAATCACAGAAATTCGCGGCGTGGGAGCGATGCTGGGTATGGAGCTCGAAGATCGTGAACTGACTCAGCAAGTGGTAGAAGAGTGTATGGAGAAGGGTATTATTTTGGGTTGGACGCTCCATTCAAATACCCTGGTGCGACTGGCACCTCCGCTTATTATTGAAGAAAAGCTGTTGCGATCAACTTTGCAGACCATCAACAAAACAGTCAAAAAATATTGTTGACAGTTGGTTGGAAGGATTGCTATTCGTAAACTGTTTAGTAGAAAAATAAATACTAATAATTAAGAAAGAGCTGCTATGAAATCTATTAATCCTGCTACTGGAGAGCTTATCGAAGAGTATGACCAAATGAATGATGATGCATTGAATACTATTGCAAGGGATGCAGCCTCAGCTCAGGATAAATGGCGTCGCAATTCATTTTATGAGCGCAGTTTGTTATTACAACGAGCTGCCGAGCTGTTGGAAGAAAATAAAGAAAAGTATGCCAAATTGATGGCTCGTGAGATGGGCAAGCCAGTGGGCCAGGGAAAGTCTGAAGCCGAAAAATGTGCTTGGGTCTGTAATTATTATGCAGATAATACCGAACATTTTCTGGAGGAAGAAGTTATTAAATCCGATGCAAGTAAAAGCTATGTGACTTTTAATCCATTGGGGACCGTCCTTGCCATTATGCCGTGGAACTTTCCTTTTTGGCAGCTCTTTCGGTTTGCGGCCCCTGCCCTGATGGCCGGCAATGCGGTTGTCCTAAAACATGCATCTAATGTAACAGGGTGTGCTTTGGCTATAGAAGATTTGATGCATGAAGCAGGAGTCCCTGATAATTTATTTCGAACTGTGATAGCTGATAACGATCAAACGAATGAGCTTATTAAGCATCCCGATATTGCTGCTGTTACGTTAACAGGAAGTACTCGTGCCGGGAAGGCAGTGGCAGAAACAGCTGGGAGTGAGTTAAAGAAAAGCGTACTCGAGCTTGGAGGGAGCGATCCTTATCTCATTTTGGAAGATGCCGATGTTGAAATGGCGGCTGAAATTTGTGTGACTTCTCGTCTGATCAACAGTGGACAGAGTTGCATTGCAGCTAAGCGCTTAATTGTAGTTGAAGATATTTATGACGAGTTTCTCGAGGCGGTATTTCATCTTATGAATGAGAAAAAAATCGGAGATCCGTTTAACAGTGCTACTGATGTTGGTCCAATGGCTCGCGAAGATTTGCGGGATGGTCTTCATGATCAAGTTCAAAAAAGTGTTGCAAAAGGAGCAGAGTGTATTCTTGGGGGATCTATTCCTGACCGAGATGGTTATTACTACCCGCCAACTATTCTTACTGAAATATCAAAAGATATGCCTGCCTATGAGGAAGAACTGTTCGGTCCGGTAGCATCAGTTATTAAAGTAGAAGATACCCGAGAGGCTATTAAAGTAGCCAATGACAGTGATTACGGATTGGGTGCGGCGGTGTTTTCCGAAGATCTGCAACATGCTGAAGAAATTGCTGCCTACGAATTAGAAGCAGGCTGCTGTTTTGTAAATGATTTTGTGAAATCCGATCCCCGACTGCCGTTTGGTGGAATTAAAAAGTCAGGCTATGGTCGAGAATTATCTCATTTTGGGATTAAAGAGTTTGTTAATACCAAAACGGTATATCGGGCATAAATTAAAAATAACTGTAAGGATTCATATTCCCGGCGGTCTTACTTCTTAGAAGAATGTTTGTGAGCTGTTTTTGTCACAAACTTCGTATTAGATAGAGAACGCTAACTTAAAATAGACCAAAAGGGAGATATAAGATGAATCGTTACTTTAAATATGTTGCATTTATAGTTTTAATAGTCGGATTAATGGCCTGTGGTGATGATAGCACCGGACCGGATGTAGATCCTGGTGATGCTCCGGAATTTCCTCAGGTGCAAAATGAAGAAGCTAAGCCTGATTTCTCTTTTTTCGAAGATAATCAGCCAAAAGTCGTAAAGGGAGAGTCATTAGCTGAAACCAGTAATTACTATGATGCTCGAAGTGTAGCTTTAGCCAATCAATATACGTTTGCCTTTGCTAATGTGTATTCTGGTTTTTTATTGGCGGGATCCAATGAAGATGCAGACTTTGAGGATGGAATGTGGGTATGGGCGTACTCTTATAGCTACCAAAATGAAACTGTTTCAATAAAGACCACCGCAGAAGAAGTTGCCAATGGTTATCAATGGGCGATGTATTGGAGCTATGATGATGGGGAAACAAGCTTCGAGGATTACAAGGTGATGGAGGGCATAGTATCCGAAGATGGTTCAAGTGGCGAGTGGAAGTTTAATATCCTCAACCCAGATACAAATGAAGAAGTTTTAGCCTACAATTCAGAGTGGGAAGTTATCAGTGATACTGAAAATAACATGTCGGTTAAATGGTATGATGAGACTGGCAACTCCACTTTAACAGTTGAGTATAATGAAGATCAGCCTGAATTTTATATGACGTTCACTTATCCGGATGAATCTGATGTTGTCCTCTTCTGGAATACTGACACCAACGAAGGTTATTATGATGAGGGTGGAGATCGAAGATGCTGGGATGAAAACTTTGAGGATATATCCTGCAGTTAATAACGGTCATCAGTAATTTGGATAAGGGGCCCGGGTTTAATCTTGGGCCTTTTTTGTTTTAAAATCGATCGACTTTGATGACACTATGCTGTCATTGAAGATGTTATATTACTACTCAGATATATTAATATAACCCAAAGGATTGAGCTGCCATGCATCAAGATGATAAAAATCCCATTCGAGGTCGCGGTGCTTCAGATAACCCCGCCAATCGCTTTGAGGGAAAATATATTGATTATGAGCTCGATGAGGAAACGGGAGAAAAGCCTGCCCAAGATACTAAGCTTATTCCCGATGATACGAAAGAGGTATTATCCAAGAATGACAGTCCCGATATTCCGTTTACTTATGGGTTAAATCCTTACCGTGGATGTGAGCACGGATGTATTTATTGTTATGCGCGCCCTACGCATGAATTTCTGGGGTTCTCTGCTGGCCTCGATTTTGAGTCACGCATCATGGTAAAATACGATGCCGCAGAAAAATTGCGATCGAAGTTCGCTTCTAAAAAATGGATTCCCGAACCCATTATAATGAGTGGTGTTACCGATCCTTTTCAACCAATTGAAAGAAAGCTGGAAATTACGAGAAGTTGTCTGGAAGTTTTTGCGGAGGCACGTAATCCAGTTGGAATAATCACAAAAAATTATTTAGTCACCCGTGATATCGATCTTCTGGAAGAACTCGCTACATATAATGCCGTTCACGTAACATTGTCAATTACCACGCTCGATCGTGATTTGGCACGTGTGATGGAGCCCCGTACATCACAGCCAAACCGAAGGTTTAAGGCCATCGAGGAGTTGGCCGATCGAGGTATTTCTGTGGGCGTCAATGTTGCTCCCATTATACCGGGACTCACTGATCATGAGTGTCCACAGATTTTAGAACGAGCAAGAGATGCTGGCGCAACACGAGCTGCTTATACGATTGTCAGATTGCCTCACGGCGTAAAGGATCTTTTTAAGGAATGGCTTGAACAACATTTTCCCGACCGCAAAGAGAAGGTACTGAACAGGATACGTGATATCAGGGATGGTAAATTATATGAAAGTGAATTTAGAGATCGCTTTAAGGGCAAGGGGGAGTTTGCCGAACAAATTCGCAATATGTTTGCTATTCAAACTGATAAATTAAATTTGAACAACAAAGAACTGCGACTTTCAACTAAACACTTTCAGAGGCCTCAAGAGGGGCAATCACGATTGTTTTGAGGGCAACATGTTGCACATTACTTCGTTTAAAAACTTAGAGATAGTGCCTTTAGCCCGTATATCTGCGAACAGAATTTTTATAAACTATTATATCCCTGACTGTTTACGCAGATATCGGGTTTTTTATTCATTTTCCCTTTCATTTCGCATATATTCACTGAGCATAAAACAGCTAAATTTTGTACGTTCAGTCTGAATATAAAGTATAAATCAAACTAATTATTTCCGCTATGTCTGATACTCCTTCTACAATGATGGATCTTGGAACAGAAGCACCAGATTTTAAATTATTTGATACCGTAAACAATCAGTTAGTTTCGCTTGATGATTTTAATAATGCCAAAGGACTTTTGGTAGTATTTATGTGTAACCACTGTCCTTTTGTACAGCATATCCTGGATGAGTTTGTTATAGCAGCCAGGGACCTGCAGCAGAAAGGTATTGGTGTCGTTGCAATAAGTTCTAACGATGTCGAGAATTATCCCGCTGACAGTCCGGTTAAAATGGCTTCGCTGGCTCGTGAAAAGCAATTTTCATTCCCTTATCTGTATGATGGCACACAGGAAGTTGCAAAAGCCTATAAGGCTGCCTGTACCCCTGATTTCTTCTTGTTTAACGAAAATGATAAGTTGGTGTATCGCGGACAGTTTGATGACAGTCGACCGGGTAACGACAAGCCGGTTACGGGCAATGATATTCGTGAAGCTGCAGATTTACTTTTTGATGAAGAAGTGAAAGAAGATCAGAAGCCAAGCGTAGGCTGCAATATCAAGTGGAAAAAGGGAAACGCCCCTGAATATTTTGATGGATAGTATCTGAAATGTCTGAAGATAACCGATCTACAAAAAGCATAGCAGAGTTACGGCGCGAATATTCCCAGCAGGCATTGGCGGAGTCGGAGGTTTGCAAGAATCCCATTGATCAGTTCAGCGAATGGTTTGAGCAAGCCTATTCCGCCGATCTTCTGGATGTTAATGCCATGAACCTTTCTACAGCCACAAAGCAGGGAAAACCATCGTCTCGCATTGTGTTGCTTAAAGGTGTAGATGAAGCCGGATTTCGTTTCTATACTAATTACGAAAGTAGGAAAGGGAGAGAATTAAATGAAAATCCCCACGCAGCTTTATGCTTTTACTGGGCTCCCTTGGAAAGGCAAGTTCGCATAGAAGGAGAGGTTGAGAGGTTAAGCCGATTAACATCAGAAGCTTATTTTAAGCAGCGACCCAGAGAGAGTAGATTGGGAGCCTGGGCATCAAAGCAGAGTGATCAAGTTAGCTCCAGAGAAGAACTGGAAAAACGGTTTCGTAAGATTAAACAAAAATTTAAAAATGAGGAAATTCCGTTGCCTGACTTTTGGGGGGGATTTCTGTTACGTGCACACCGAATAGAATTTTGGCAGGGACGAAAAGGCCGTATGCACGACCGCATTTGTTATGAAAAATCAAACGCTGAATGGAATATCTTTAGGCTGGCACCGTGATAATGTGTTTCTAATAAGATCATTTCGATATTTAGGATGAGCAAAGGAAAGCTGAAAAAGTTTAAAGAGGTTACGGAATTTCCGAATACACTGGAACTTACCGACTTTCAGAATGAGAAATCCCAAAAACCAAAGGGGCGCTGGCATTCCGATATATTTGAGAATGATAATCCGATGGTCTTAGAACTGGCCTGTGGTAAAGGGACTTACACATTGGAATTGGCCCGACGAAATCCCAATAAAAACTTTGTTGGAGTTGATATTAAGGGGCACCGAATCTGGAAGGGAGCAAACCAAGCGCTGGAAGAGGGGTTGGATAATGTGCGGTTTTTGCGAATATATATTGATCATTTGGATGAATATTTCGGACCTGATGAGGTTGATGATATTTGGATTACTTTTCCGGATCCATATCCCCTTTACTCTGATCGTAATAAAAGATTGTCGGGCCCGAAGTTTCTAAAGATTTACCAGCGTGTTTTAAAAAAGGGAGGGGCTATACGTTTTAAGACAGACAGTAATGAACTCTTTACGTTTACAAAAGAATCTGTAAGGCAGTCGGGATGTGAGGTTCATGATGTGGTTGAAGAAATTTACCAAGAGCGCCCCGATGACGAGTTGCTTACTATCCAAACTCATTTCGAAAGACGTCACCTTGAAAAAGGACGAACGATATCATTGATCAAGTTTTCGCTTCCTGTTGCACCCATAACCTGGGATGTAAAGTAAACTCATTTTGAGTTGTAATTTGCATTGATCCCTGATGATTTTTTATGATTTGCGCGCAGACGTTGGCATAATAAATTAATATCAACAGAGATAAATTTAACTAGAGAGGCTATTACTATGTCTAATAACAATTCTATATACTATAATTTTAAAAAGCTAAGTTGGCTGTTGGCTATTCCATTAATGTTCGGAGTTCTTATCACCTCTTGTGGTGACGATAGCCCGGTAAGTCCACAAGAGCAACTTGAAAATGCCAAAGGCACTGTGCAAGGTGTTGTCGTAGACAAAGCTACCGGTGATCCCCTTTCGGGTATAGGCGTAACGCTTGTCTATGAAGATAGCACTGACGAAGGAAGCCAAACATTTTTAGGTTCTACAAGTTCTGACGGTAGCTTTACATTTCGTGATGTGCCGGTAACTGAAAATGCGACAACAAATGGAGGAGATAAAAGCAACCCTTATATGTTAAGGTTGGATGCTTCTTCGCTGGATAATTATAGAGACAGTTATCTGGCAGAAATAGACGTTGTGTTTGAGTCTACAGGAGGCGACAATGGCGCTGTAGCTACCGATATGGTTTCTAATATCCGTATACCACTGAGTGAACAGGCAGTGACTGTTACAGGTAAGGCTCATACAAATTCTGATAAAGTTATTTCTGGTGCTACCGTTGAGTTGTATCAACAGTTTAATCCCGTAATAAATGGTGATAACAGTACACAAACAGAGATGCTCGTTGCCACGGGAGAAACCGGAAATGATGGCAGCTTTACCTTTGAAGGAGTAGAAGAGGATGCTCAAATTAAGTTTAGGTTCATTGATGAGAGTGATCCCGCAAATGTAATAGATCATGAAACGGGTTATCATACTACACCGTCCGGTGAAGAAAGTCCATCTATGGATTTAGGTGTTGTATCTGCATTTGAGGAGGATCGTACGGGAGCATTTTATATTACTAATATTACACCCGAACCCGGTTCTGATGTAGGTACGGATACTTCTTTTACGTACACTTTTAATCGTCCGGTTGCTGAAAATTCTTGGACCGATGCTAGTCAGGGTTTTGGTAATGGTACCTTTAAAGATGCGATTTATTTCGAAGATTACGGACCTAAAAAATCACCGGGAGACATTGAATTTGACGTATCTTGGAATGATGATCGCACGGAGCTAACGATTACTCCTGAAAACTTGGTTGATGCAAATGAATATCGACTTCGGTCCAGAGCTGCATTTGACAACAATAGTGATGGTAGTAATGTTGGTGGTCCGTTGTCTAGTGGTCCTATTGCGAATGAAGATGGTAACTTCGTTGACGAATATGGTAATGACTTGAGCTATAACGCTTCTGATTATGACAAGTTTGAAGCTGAGGAACTCGAATTCACAACTGGTGATAATCAAAATAAACCTCATACTCCATCATTGAGTTTTACCCAGGTAGCTAATGACACAGTTGATTGGAGTAGCGGATCAGCTGAGGTAACTTGGGATATTGATAATAGTCCGGCAGAAGTTAAGGAGTATGAAGTCTTTATTAGTAAGAATGGAGGGCCATACGAACACTATGAGACCTTAGATAAAGACGCCCTGTCTATACTCAATAGAGAAGTCACTCAAACCTATGATGCTGTTGGTATTAACGTTAGTGATGATCCACAGTTCAATAATATCAAGGTAACGGATGTAAACGATGGTGCCTTAAGCGTAGACATTAAGATACGCGCTGTAAGTACAAATTTGGTACAAGGCGACTTTAGTGATCCGGTTACCTTTGAAGATGTTAAACAGCCGGTTATTAACAGTGCATCCATTAATAATACTACTGAATCTACTGGAGAGGTTGAAGTTAACTTCTCTGAATTAATGACTAAGGAAGAATCTACAAATCCTGATAATTATATATTTGTAGATGATAATGGGGATGAAATAACAAGTATCACGATAGAAAGCTTTGAAGTAACAGAATATAATTCTGGTACTGAAGTGAAGATTACTGTTGCTGATGAAAATAACTTGGATAATTCTGGAGGTCCAGAGTATATTCAAGTTAACGATGTCAGTGATCTTGCCGGTAATACGATCAATACTGCTAATAACGGTAATCAAGAACAATACAATTAACAGGTAACTGATATAATTTAATAAGCCGTGCACCTTAACCGGTGCACGGCTTATTTATTTTAAGCATTTTCTTCTATTCGGTTACTTGACTAAGAACTGATTTATTCCCAAAATTAGTTCTTAATAGTATTGCTTTATCGCTAAAGAAATGTTTAATTAAAAAAGTTAACACTGTTAACCTTTGCGTATATGAGTAAAACCAAGGAATTAAATCTAAAAGAGCAAATTATTGATGCCGCTCGTCGAGTACTTCTTTCGGAGGGATATCGCAATTTCTCCCTGCGAAAAATTGCTGGTGAAATAGACGTGAGTGCTACCAGCATATATCTGCATTTTGAGAATAAAGACGATTTGGTACATACGTTGATGGAGCAGGCTATCGAACGATTAAATAATCAGCTGCAGCAAGTAGTATCTGAAGCCGATAGTCCAATCGCAAAGCTCGAGGCGCTGGCATATGAATATGTTCGATTTGCGCTTAAATACCAGCGGGAATATCAGATCATTCACCTAACGAGTTCAGATGAGATGACCCGGTATCCCAAAGAAAAGTTTAGGAAGGCTCGCAAAGGTTACGAAATTGTAAGTAATGTATTACAGGAAGGGGCTGATGGCGGACTTATTGCAGAGGAAAAGCCTCGGATGGCGGCATATACATTTTGGGCACAATTGCACGGTGTAATGTCGGTAGTTTTATCAAAGCGATTAGATACCCGTATTAACCGACAAGAATTTATAGATGAAGCTATTGAACATATTATTGACGGGTATAAAATAAGAACGGCTTTACAAACAAATAACAAGTAAGTACGATTTAATTTATAGGTGACTGTTATGGAATTTTTAAATGAAACTTTAGGATTTTTATTCCAGTATCCGCTCTGGGCAGTAATTGTGAGCATGGTATTGGTAGCTGCCCTGTTGGCTTTTTGGGGTACCCCACTCTGGGTGTGGGCTATAGCCGGATTTGTAGCCTTATGGGGATTTTCGGCGCCTACTTGGTTATTTGCAGTTTTTGCAGCATTGGTGGTTGTATTCAATATCAAACCCATTCGGCGCACCCTTCTTACGGCTCCGTTGATGAAGCTGTTGGATGCAATGAACTTTCTTCCCCAAATCTCCGAGACCGAACGCACCGCTATTGAGGCCGGTAATGTGTGGGTTGACGCCGAGCTATTTTCCGGCAAACCCAACTTGAAACGACTGGCAAATGAATCCTATCCCGATTTAACGGAAGATGAGCAGGCCTTTTTAGATGGACCCGTTGAGGAGCTCTGTTCGATGGTTGATGATTGGGATGTGTTTGTCCGTAAAGGATTTACAGACGAAGTTTGGGAGTTTATGCGCGAACATAAGTTTTTTGGATTGATTATTCCCGAAGAATATGGCGGACTCGAATTTTCGGCTTCAGCACATAGCGCCATTGTTACTAAATTGGCCTCCAGATGCGGCCCACTGGCAACAACGGTGATGGTACCCAACTCATTGGGGCCGGCAGAACTGTTGATGCACTATGGAACCGATGAGCAAAAGGATCAGTATTTGCCGAATTTGGCGACAGGTGAAGAGATGCCCTGTTTTGCTCTGACCGAGCCAACAGCGGGATCCGATGCCGGGGCAATGACGGCTGAGGGTGAGGTATTTAAAGGGGATGACGGAGAGCTTTATATACGTCTGAACTTTACGAAGCGATATATTACTCTTGCTGCTATCTCAACGCTGATAGGGCTTGCTTTCAAACTGCGCGACCCGGAGAATCACCTTGGGAAAGGGGAGTATCCAGGCATTACCTGTGCGCTGATCCCCAGTGATACCGATGGGATTAAACTCGGACGCCGTCATGACCCGTTGGGTGTTCCGTTCTATAATTGCCCTATTGACGGAGAAGATGCCGTTGTATCCGTTAATCAAATTATTGGCGGACCGGAGCAAGCCGGTAATGGCTGGCGCATGTTGATGGAATCACTTGGCGTGGGACGCGGTATTTCTCTTCCCGCTCAAAGTACGGGGGGGGCTAAAGTGGCTACTCGAGCACTTGGAGCCTATACCGCTGTCCGCAAACAGTTTGGCATCAACATTGGTAAATTTGAAGGTATTGAAGAGCCCATGGCCCGTATCGGAGGATTTACTTACCTGATGGATGCTGCACGACGTTATACTTGTGCAGGATTAGATATTGGAGAAAAGCCTTCGGTGGTAACGGCTATAGCCAAATACAACTTTACAGAGTTGGGGCGCCAGATTATTAATGATGCAATGGATATTCAGGGAGGTGCCGGAATTTCTCGCGGGCCACGTAATATTTTTGCACACGGATATACTTCACTTCCTATCGCCATTACGGTTGAAGGAGCGAACATCTTGACTCGAAGTCTAATGATCTTTGGGCAGGGAGCCATTCGTTGTCATCCCTACGCATTTGATGAAATTGAGGCATTAACTCGCGGCGACGTAAAAGATTTTGATGATGTGTTCTGGAAGCATATCGGTCACGTCGTACAAAACATGTCCCGTTCTATGCTGATGAGTCTGACACGTGGAAAAATTGCTTCTGCACCCGTTGGCGGACCGGCCAAAAAATATTATAAAAAGCTATCTTGGACCTCTGCCTCATTTGCCTTCCTGGCGGATGTTGTACTTGGATCGTATGGCGGTGGTCTCAAAATAAAAGAGAAAATTTCCGGTCGTTTTGCTGATATCCTGAGCTGGATGTACTTGGCTACAGCAACATTGCGTCGATACGATGCCGAGGGACAGCGCGAAGAAGATCGTATCTTTTTTGAATGGTCTATGGACTACGCATTTGCTCAGATCCAGGAAGCCTTTGATGCCATTTATCGTGAAATCAAAGTGCCGGGACTCAGTTGGCTGTTCCGTGGTCCTATCGCTCTGTGGTCGCGAATGAATCGTATCAGCAGTATGCCCTCCGATAAGTTAGGTCATAAAGTAGCCCAGGCAATGCAGCAGCGCAGTGAACAGCGTGATCGTATTACAGACGGAATTTATCTTCCCGAAGATAAAGAGGAAGCCCTTGGACGGTATGAACATGCGTTTAAACTTTCTGAGGAAGCGGCTCCGGTGTACAAGAAGATCTACAAAGCGACAAAGAAAAAAGAGCTACCTAAAACGCAGGTACGCTTTGTCATTGATCAGGCTGTAGAAAAAGGTATCATTGATAAGGATGAAGCAGAATTGCTGCGCAAGGCTGAAGATGCACGAATAGATATGGTGCAGGTTGACGAATTCACGCTCGAGGAATATGAAAACCTGACGCCTTCAACTCCCAAACTTAAAGACAGTGCCGAGGCTGAAAATATAGCCGGGTAGCTGTCGTAACCCTTTCGCTTGAGCGTAACGAGCCCCGTTAACCCTTTGGGTTGACGGGTTTTTTTATTGCAGTAATTTATATTGATTAAATTGGGAATTTGTAGTTAATTAGTCTATGGATAATGTAAAATAAGGTTTATAATCCTATTAAAGGGTTATAGTATAGTTTATTATGATATGCCTGAATATAATTTAGATGATACTGATAGAAAGATTTTAACCATTCTTCAGCAAGATGGTCGTATCCCCAACAATAAATTGGCTGAAAAGGTGGGACTAACAACAACCCCTACGTTAGAGCGTGTTAAGCGGTTGGAGCGGGATGGTATTATCAAAGGATATAGTGCTCGTGTGGATGAAGAAGCAATCGGAAAAAATTTGGTTGTGTTTTGTTCATTGCGTCTGGCAGTCCATCAGATGCATACCTTAGACGAAGTTTGTGAACGCATTGACGGGATGCCAGAAATACAGGCGTGTTATCATATAACCGGTGATTCTGACTTTTTGCTGAAAATCGTAGTAAAGGATATGTCTGATTATGAAAATTTTATGCACGATAAATTAACCCGACTCCCGGGAATTGAGCGTATTTACAGCAACATTGTATTATCTACTAAAAAAGAAAATCATCACTTGCCCATAGATGAGGACGAAGATCATGGATAAATCAAAATTTAGTCTCGAGAGTGAAACGGTACATGCTGATCATCCGAAGAATGACCCGTTTGGCTCGCATGTAATGCCAATTTACCAGACTTCGACATTTCAATTCAATTCTGTAGAAGACGGCCGCAAATTTTTTGCTCAGGAAGAGGGTGGGGCAACTCATTCGTATTCAAGGTTGGGAAATCCTACCGTAGATAGATTGGAAGCTATCCTTGCTCGATTGGAAGGTTCTGGATTACCTGACAGTGATGATATTTCTGCTCTGGCATTCAGTAGTGGGATGGCAGCAATAAGCACTACTTTAATTGCTATGGCAAAGGAAGGAGCTGTGGTATCACAGCCTGCTCTTTATGGTTGTACCGGACAATTTTTAAAAGAGGAAGCTCCTGAGCTGGGTATTAAAACGCACTTTTTAGATTTAAATGACCTCGATGTTTTGGATAAAGTTCTGATGGAGAATCCGGAAGTAAAGGTCATTTATGCTGAAACTATTGCCAACCCGACAATGGAGGTAGCCAATATATCTGCAATTGCTGATTTAGCCGAAGCATATGATATAACATTTATTGTTGATAATACTTTTGGTACACCGTACCACGTACGTCCAATGGAGCACGGAGCAGATATTGTGGTGCATTCAGCAACAAAATATTTAAATGGACATGGCACGCTGATTGGTGGGGCTGTCATTGGTCGAAATAGCCTTTTTGAAGAGTTTAACTTAGCTACCTTTCGCAAAAATTTAGGTGGTGTTATGAGCCCTTTTGAAGCCTGGTTACTACTAAACGGGCTAAAAACCTTCAATCTGCGGATGGAGCGCCATGCCGAGAATACGATTAAAGTGGCTGAATATCTGGAGCAACATGGAGCAGTAAGTAAAGTATTCTATCCGGGATTAGAATCCCATTCTGACTATGAGTTGGCTTCTGATATTTTTGATAGTGGTTATGGTGGGGTGTTGAGTTTCGAGCTTAAAGGTGGTTTTGAGGCCGGCGTTGAGCTGATGGAAAATGTTGTACTATGCACGCTGGCCGTGAGCTTAGGGACAGCTGATACGCTTATTCAGCACCCTGCATCAATGACGCATTCGGTAATGGACGAAGATCTTCGTTTGCAAGCGGGTATCACTGATGGGCTGGTTCGCCTGGCGGTAGGCATTGAAAATATTGATGACATCATCGCTGATCTGAAGCAGGCTTTGCCTGAGGTTGAACCGGCAACAGTTTAAATAATTAATGCCCGGTACTGTTAAAGGGCTGAGTATTTCTTTATAGGTTTTAAGTTTATTACCAGCCGCCGCTGGCACCCCCGCCGCCGGAGCCGAATCCGCCTCCGCCGCTGAATCCGCCAAAACCGCCGCCGGAAGATCCTCCTCCGAAGCCGCCTCCACCGCCCCCAAGGAATATGAATCCACCGGGACCGAGCGTACGTCGCTTACGTCCCTTGCCACGACCCTTCCCACCTCCGCGAGAAGAAGCATAAAAGACAAAAAATAGGAAGAGCATGAAAATGATAAAATCAGCGGTGTTGCCGCCATCAGAGGATTGATTATCAGCTAATTCTCCCTCAAATTCTCCGCTGGCAAGTTGAATGAGAGCCGAAGTGGCTCGATCTAATCCACCGTAATAATCGGATTGCTTAAAACTGGGAGTTAAGATTTCACGAACGATACGTCCGGCCATTACATCCGGTATAGCCCCCTCAAGTCCATAACCAACTTCAATACGCATTTTTCGTTCTTGCCGGGCGATAAGAATGAGCACACCGTTATCCTTATTTGCTTCCCACATCTTCCATTCGTTAAATAAGGTGGTCGCAGCTTCTTCAATTGAAATCCCACCCAAGTTGTCAAGCATAGCTACAGAAATGACGGTTGTGGTGGTATCGCGATAGTTACGCAGTTTCTGTTCCAGCTGTTGACGTTCCCCTGAAGTCAGCATTTTTGCAAAATCATTGACATGCCCCACGGGCTCAGAGGGGAGATTTTGAGCCGAAACCAAACCGGGTAGCAATAATATGAGGGTCAGAAAAAAAGTAATAACTATGTTCTTGTTGATGGAAAACATAAGTATACGCTAAAATTAAATCTTAATTTTTATTGTCGTGGAAGCTAATGTCATTTGACAGCTCGTCAAGGTCTCCCTTTTGATGATAGGGGAAAAGTTCTTCCAGTTTTTGGCCTACCTTGCGGACGGCTCCCTCAATTCCTTCTTCGTATTTTTCTTTCTTAAAATGATCAATCAAGATCTGTAGCACGTCATTCCAAAAACCATCTTCTACTTCGCGGTGGATGGCTTTACCAGCATAAACAGCCGCTTTATGGTCTTCGGTGGCAATATAGATCAGTACCCCGTTTTGAAGCTTGGTTTCGTCCATTCCCAGATTATGAAAAACATGGTCCGCACGGTCTAAGGCATCGCCATCACAACGATGCTCGAGATGTACACGGATTTCACCGGATGTTTTTTCTTCGGCGGTATTGATTGCATTTACAATTTGCTGTTCTTCCTGTTCTGTTAAAAACTGTCGTGCTGGCATAATTTGTTATTTTAATCAAAATTTACTTCGGGAACTTCTTTAGCTCCTTTATCAGCTTCGAAAAATGCTTTATCATCAAACCCGAACATTCCGGCAAAAACATTATTAGGAAATCGTTTTACCGTAGTGTTATAGCTTTGGACGGCCTCATTAAAACGCTGACGCTCGGTAGCAATACGATTTTCTGTGCCTTCCAGTTGTACCTGTAGGTCCCGAAAGTTCTGGTTGGCTTTTAATTCAGGATATTTTTCGACTGTTACAAGCATTCGTGATAAAGCACCGGAAAGTTGCTGCTGTGCCTGCTGGAACTGCTGGATCTTTTGTGGATTATTGAGATCATCAGCTGATATTTGAATTGAACTGGCTCTGCTGCGTGCCTCAGTAACTTCGGTCAGTGTTTCCTGTTCGAAATCTGCTGCACCTTTCACAGTATTAACCAAATTTGGGACTAAGTCGGCGCGACGCTGGTACTGATTTTCGACCTGTGCCCATGATTGTTCAACATTCTGTTCCTGCTCCACAAGCGTATTATACTTACTAATTCCCATGAAAACCAACAAGGCAATAACGCCCAATCCAATAATTGTCTTAATATTCATATCAAAAAAGTTTGTGTTAATAATTTAGATCACAAATATACGAAAGCCTCAGCAAATTGATGCAGGCATTATGATTAAAATAATTCAAGATTTCTAAAAAAGAGCAAACGATTAGATCCGATTCGTTTTTAAATATTATCATCCAAATCCCTATATTTGAGCGAATCATTTTCAACCCCTATTGCTATACTTTTGTCGTACAAGTTTATCTATTTTGATCTCGATGATACCCTGCTCGATCACCAATCAGCTGAGGCGGCCGGCCTGAAAGATGTTCATGACCATTTCGATTTTTTTGCGGATACCACTCCCAACCAACTTGTTAAGGTATATCACCAAGTAAATAGTAAGCAGTGGGGCTTGTACAGCCGAGCCAAAGTGAGCCGGGATGAGTTACAACGCAACCGCTTTGAGCTTACACTGAAAGAGCTTGGACTGGATGGAAGTCGATACGAAGAAGTAGGGAATTTTTATATGCAGGCCTACCGTAATCACTGGCAGTGGCTTGATGGAGCACGGGAAGTCTACCAAACTATTGTTGATCAATATCCTGTGGGAATTTTAACGAATGGTTTTGCAGAAACGCAGCGTAAAAAGTTTGAAGATTTTGATCTGTATGATTCGGCCCCAAATACGGTTATTTCTGAAGAAGTGGGCGTTTTAAAGCCGCATCCCGATGTGTTTGCTCATGCAACCGAAAAAGCAGGCGTCGACAGAGATGAGATCTTATATGTGGGCGATTCATTTAGTTCTGATGTAGAAGGCGGTACTCAGTTTGGATGGGATGTAGCATGGTTTACGGAGAATGGGGAGCCTGAGAAACATCAGAAAGCCGACTTTGTATTTAACGATTTTATGGATTTAAAGAATTTATTGAAGGTTTAAGCCAAAGAAAAAATTACAGTTATAAAGGTGCTTGTGTCATGCTGAACTTGTTTCAGCATCTGTGTTGCTTAAAAATTTTTTTGTCGCAGATCCTGAACTGAATTCAGGATGACACAGGGATTTTAAAGATATTTCTGACCCTACAACTTTCCAACACTCAATACCAACACTTAATGCCACGTAACACGATGAAGGAGCCGGATGTAACACTCGAATTAGCCAAAGATCACGGATTGACAGAAGAGGAGTTTGAGATGATCAAAGACTACCTCGGTCGCACGCCAAACTTTACCGAGCTTGGGGTTTATTCGGTGATGTGGAGTGAGCACTGCTCATATAAAAACTCCATTCTCGAAATTAAAAAGCTCCCTAATGAAGGACCGCAAATGCTGGTGGGAGCCGGAGAAGAAAATGCCGGTTTGGTAGATATTGGCGACGGCCTTGGTTGCGTATTTAAAGTGGAGAGTCACAATCATCCATCAGCTATTGAGCCTTACGAAGGGGCAGCCACAGGTGTAGGCGGAATTCATCGCGATATTTTTACCATGGGAGCACGTCCCGTTGCCAGTCTCAACTCATTACGTTTTGGCGATATGGATATGCCTCGTGTTCGTTTTCTGTTGGATGGCGTTGTGCGCGGCATCGCGGATTACGGTAATTCTTTCGGTGTGCCGATGGTGGGGGGCGAAATCTACTTTGATGAGAAGTATGAAGGTAATCCACTGGTGAATGCGATGAGTGTTGGAATTGTGAAGGAAGATCAGACGGCTTCGGCTATTGCTGAAGGGGTTGGTAACCCGGTGATTATTGTAGGATCGGATACTGGCCGTGACGGAATTCACGGGGCTACCTTTGCATCCGAAGAAATTAGCGAGGAAAGCGAAGACAAGCGTCCAAGTGTTCAAGTGGGCGATCCATTTGCAGAGAAACTGCTGCTTGAAGCTACGCTCGAAGTGATTAAGAATGGCGGTATTGTTGGTATTCAGGATATGGGTGCGGCAGGAATAAGCTGTTCTTCATCCGAAATGAGCGCCAAGGGAAATGCGGGAATGCGTTTGGACCTGGATAAAGTACCAACTCGTGAAGAGGGGATGTCGGCTTATGAAATTTTGCTTTCCGAAAGTCAGGAGCGCATGCTGGTTGTAGCCGAAGAAGGTCGCGAGCAGGAGATTATTGACATTTATGAGAAGTGGGATCTCAACGCTGTTGTAATTGGTGAAGTGGTAAAGGGCGAAAATGTAACCTATCACAAAGATGGTGAAGTGAAAGCCGATATTCCCGCTGACAGTTTAGTACTGGGCGGCGGTGCTCCACAATATAAGCGTGAGGCCACAAAGCCCGAATATCTGGATGAGGTCCAGTCATTTGATATCAATTCTTTGGATCACCCCGGTAACCACAACGAGATTGTAAAACAATTGCTGGGGTCGCCCAATATTGCTTCCAAACGTTGGGCGTTTGAGCAGTACGATACGATGGTTCGAACCAATACAGTGAACGGTCCCGGTGCTTCGGACTCCGGAGTAGTACGCATTAAGGGCACGAAAAAAGGATTGGCTGTGAAGACCGATTGCAATGGCCGGTATGTGTATTTGAATCCGCGAAAAGGTGGACAAATTGCCGTGGCCGAAGCAGCCCGTAATGTGGTATGTAGCGGAGCAAAACCGATGGCAATTACAAATTGCCTGAACTTTGGAAATCCCTATAAGCCGGAAGTATACTGGACGTTTAAAGAAGCACTTGCGGGGATGGGGGATGCCTGTCGTATGTTCAATACACCGGTCACCGGTGGGAATGTGAGTTTTTATAATGAAAATCCGGAGATGGCGATTTTCCCAACACCGGTTATTGGTATGCTCGGACTTGTTGAGGATATAGAAAATCATCGCATGACGCCTGAATTTAAGAATGAGTCCGATGTAATCTACTACGTTGGAGCTCTTCGAAAAGGCTTAGGCGGTAGTGAATATCTGCGTGAAATTTTTGATCTAACAACCGGTGATGCTCCGGATATTGATCTTGAGTTTGAAGCTCGGTTGCAGTCATCTTTACTGGATGCTATTCAGAATCAGTACGTAAATGCGGCGCATGATATTTCTGATGGCGGTTTGGCAACTACACTGACAGAAATGGCTATGTTTGCCGGAAAAGGCGCTGATGTTTCGGTGGCTGATCTTGGAGAAAACAAACACGAAATACTCTACAGCGAAGCACAGTCCGGAGTGGTAGTAACATCTGAGGCCAAAAAGAAAGGGCAGCTTGAATCACATCTGAATAACCAAGACGTGCCTTTCGTGGAATTAGGTACTGTTACAAATGAAAGGTCATTAAATGTTGATGATCTGGTAAGCTTGTCGATTGATGAGATGTATGATATCTACGACAACGTCATTGAGCGGGCTATGAAGCAAAAAGATGATGTGGTAGCGTAGGATAACATATCAGAGATATAATTTTAGGCTGTTGGTGACTTTGTTGCTGGCAGCCTACTTTTTTGAACGAAAGTTCAGCTAAATCTATTGATTATCTTATAATAAGTTCTTAGAAGCTTTCATGTCATGCTGACCCACGATGTATTGGGACAGGCTTTGTTTCAGCATCTGTCTTAGCTGTTTAAATCTTATACTCATTAATAGTAACAGATCCTGAAATAAATTCAGGTGACACGGACTTTTAAAGGTCTAATAAACTAAGTATTTAATGTAAATCTGCGGTTTCTAACTTTATACTTTATGGAAGATAAAATTGTACTTATCGTTGGAGGTTCAGGAGGAATAGGAAGTGCTTGTGGTCGTGTTTTTGCAAAGGCCGGTGCCAAGGTGGTTTTGGCGGCGCGGAATCAGGAGAAAGCAGAAAAGGTGGCCAAAGAAATTAATGGTTCGGGCGGTAATGCGTTTGTGATTGGTGTTGATGTTACTGATTTGGCTTCGGTATCAAAAATGGCTCGGGAAGTTACCGAAGATTTAGGTCCCATTGATGTGCTGGTAAATGCATTCGGGACGGCAGTAATTCAGCCTTTGCTTGATATTAATCCCGAAGAAGCCCAAGAGATGCTGGACGTGAATGTATATGGTACTTTTTTAGTGACCCAAACAGTAGTGCGCTATATGGCAACCGAAAAGAAGGGGCGTGTGATTATGTTTCCGGGCAGTGTTGGAAAGTATCCCATGAAAAATTCATCAATTTATTCGGCTTCCAAGTTTGCCATTACTGGATTTACGAAGTCGCTGGTCGAAGAACACAAGCGCAGCGGCGTAAAGTTTACCCTCATGCATTTGGGAGGCGTGGATACTCCGATGTGGGATAGTGATACCGTAAATATGCGCGTGCAAAAAGATAAAATGTTGTTGCCCGAAGAGGTGGCTAAATCTGTGTATTATGCAGCTAACCAACCGGAGGGATCGGTGCTTAACGAAATTACCATTCAGCCCGAATCGCACCAGATGGTATAATACGTCGTAACGAGTAAAAGATTTAATCCTCTTGTTCTCTTTTCTAAGGATGAATTCGTTATTATCAATGAATATCCAAACCCTTGCTTAACCCTCATTCCGTACCTCTGGTGCGGAATGCTGTATCTCGTGTCGTAACTTTGCTGCGGTACGCTGTTTGCTTTTTCGTTTTTCTTATTAACGACCAACCTTTATGCTACAAAAAGTATTGTGTAGCATAACAGAGATGATGCACCTTTTGTCTTGACACAAAAGGTGCTAAAAGGTCAAGGCTTAGAATTTTGTATTCGCTGTGGCTTTCAGATGAGAGCATTTCGATGGTCCTTTCCATTTCCAAATTATTTCAAAGAGATGCACCGGTACGAAATGCTCTGTTTTCACCCTCAGCCACCGCACAAAATTCAGAGGCCGCTTTAGAAACCGTGAAGGGGATGTAGGGAATTGACCAACTTTACTATTAGATTCAATCCTCCTGCCCCTGTGGAATGGAGTTCAATTACTTGTCTTCCCTGCCTACGCGCTACGTCGCTGAAGGCCAACTACGTCGAAGTGGCTATATATGAAGCCTAAGAAACCGAAACTTCTTAACTTATAGCAGCCTTCTTATAAGAATGGTTTTTACTCCTTTAGCGCGGGACATTTATCCATTGCAGATTTAATGGACTTCTCTATAATATCAAGTCCTTCTTCAATTTGTTCCTTATTAACGGTTAGCGGTGGACGGAATCGCATGGTACGCTCTCCGCAAGAAAGGATCATCAGGTTATTTTTGAAGCACTCTTTGATGACCGAATCGCGTGCATGACCATTCGGGAAGTCAACGGCGCAGAAGAGTCCTTTGCCGCGTGGGTTTGTGACATGCTCAAATTGGTTAGAGAGATTCTTGATTTTTTTCTGTAAAAATTCACCAACCGTAGCGGCATTTTCAACGAGGTTGTCATCTTCAATTACTTGAAGAATGCGTCCGAACCGCACCATATCTACAAGGTTCCCGCCCCAGGTGGAGTTAATGCGCGAAGAAACGTGGAAGCAGTTTGTTTCAATATCGTCAACGCGCTTGCTGGCCAGAATTCCGCAGACTTGTGCTTTTTTACCAAAGGCTAAAATATCCGGTTTGACGTAGTGCTCGTGGGCCCAGAATTTTCCGGTTAGCCCAACGCCGGTTTGCACCTCATCATAAATGAGTAGTGCCTCATGTTTATCTGCCAGATCCCGTAGTGCCTGGTGGAATTCCTTTCGAAAATGACGATCGCCGCCTTCCCCTTGGATGGGTTCGAGAATGATGCAGGCGATCTCATCCTTATACATTTCGAAATACCGTTCGGCCTGAGCAATCGCACGTTCTTCATGCTCAATCGTCTGTTGAATACGGTCACCCGTAGGAGGATAGGTCATAGCCGGAGAAGTAATTCGCGGCCAGTCGAATTTTGGAAAGTATTTGACCTTTTTTGGATCGGTGTTCGTCAGTGACATTGTATATCCAGTACGTCCGTGAAACGCCTGTTCAAGATGAAGCACCTTGTGACCTTTTTCCTGGCGGTAGCCCTTTTGAAAGTTCTTTTGCACTTTCCAGTCGAAGGCGACCTTAAGGGCATTTTCAACGGCTAAAGCGCCGCCGGAAATAAAGAAAGAGTAGGGCAGGTAATCGGGAATACCTACGCGATCAAAATTCTCTACAAACTCGGCCATCTCTTCGGTATACACATCGGAGTTGGAAGGTTTGTTAATGGCAACTTTGCCAATCTTCTGCTGAAATTCTTTATTTGCCAGTTGTGGATGGTTCATCCCCAGTGGATTGGAGGCAAAAAAAGTAAAGAAGTCCAGATAGCGTTCCCCGCTTTTGGCATCATACAGATAGGTGCCTTCGCTCTTTTCAAGGTCGAGCACAATATCGTAGCCATCTGTTAAAATATGTTTTTGTAAAATCTTGTGTACTTGTGCGGGATCTACTGTGTTATTCGTGGACATAACCCTCCTAATAGGATTTAATTGGAATTTATGTATCGGAATTCAACCGGGAAAGAATTTAGAATTTACTATTGACAATTACCCATGTCAAGCCTTATTATTACCGACTCACATCGCGGGGTAGAGCAGCTGGTAGCTCGTCGGGCTCATAACCCGGAGGTCGGAGGTTCGAATCCTCCCCCCGCCACTACCAAGAAGCGGCTTTCTGATGTTCAGGAAGTCGCTTTTTTTATTTCCTATCTGTTTGTTCGTGAGCAATTTTTCTTCCCTTACTTGTTAAAAAAATGAAAAATGGATTACATCTGCTGTAGACTGGTATTAGGTGTGGTAAATACATTTATTATATTGAGTTTCGCGGTAAAAGTTATTTAAAAGAGATGATTATGAATATAAAAAGTATTAGAAGGATCTATCGGTCAGCACTTGTACTTATTTTTTTGATGGGAAGTTTTACGCAGATTGAGTTTGTACAAGCACAATCTGCATCATCAGAAAAAGTTTCTGCTGATTATACCAATCCGCTAATCCTGCAACGAGCAGATCCCTGGGTTTATAAACATACCGATGGCTATTACTATTTTACAGCATCGGTTCCTGAGTTTGATCGTTTAGAAATCCGTCGATCAAAAACCATAGAGGGATTGAAGAGTGCAGAGCCGAAAGTAATTTGGCGAAAACATGATGAGGGTATTATGGGGGCACATATTTGGGCTCCTGAGTTACATTATGTTAATGGTAATTGGTATATGTATTTTGCTGCGGGATCTACCGAAGATATTTGGGCCATTAGAATGTATGTGATCGAAAATGATGCGGCTAACCCGGTGGAAGGAGAGTGGATTGAGAAAGGAGAGACAAAAACAAAATGGGATACATTTTCTCTTGATGCGACTACTTTTCAGCATCAAGGCACGCGTTATATGGTATGGGCACAGCATCCACCAGATTTCGACGGCAACACTGCCCTTTATATTGCAGAGATGGACACTCCCTGGAGCATTAAACAACCACAAGTAGAGCTAACACGTCCCGAATATGATTGGGAAAAACAGTTGTTTAAGGTAAACGAAGGGGCAGCTGTAATTAAACGAAATGGTAAAATATTTATGACGTATTCGGCCAGTGGAACAGATCACAATTATAAGATAGGTCTACTTACGGCCGATGAAGATGCTGATTTGCTGGATCCAGATGCGTGGAAAAAATCGAAAGAGCCGGTCTTCTCATCATCGGAGGAGAACGGAATCTATGGTCCGGGCCATAACAGTTTTACTACTACGCCCGACGGATCTACTGATCTGATGATATATCACGCACGGAGCTATAAAGAAATTGAAGGAGACCCCTTAAATGACCCCAATCGCCATACACGCGTACAGGTGATCAATTGGAAGGAGGATGGTACGCCTGAATTTGGTATTCCACTGCCAGATAATGCTCCTACTGATCCATCTGAAAGGTGATATAAGTACTACGTACTCTACAGAAATTAGAAACTCCGTAAGATTGAAAAATCCTGCGGAGCTTTATTTTAAGACGAAACTTAAGCGGAAATAGTTTCTTCAAAGCTTGTGATCGTATCTTTAATAATAGAAATACAATTCATGAGTTGTTCTTCAGTCATAACCAATGGCGGAGCAAAGCGAATGATATTACCGTGTGTGGGTTTAGCTAACAGTCCATTTTCTTTGAGCTTTAGACAAATATCCCATGCCGTCTCGCTGTCTTCAGAATCATTAATTACTATAGCGTTCAGCAACCCTTTGCCGCGTACAAGATTTACCAAGTCAGAATTATCTACAAGATCATTCATCTCCTTTCGAAAAAGTTGACCCATTTGATCGGCATTGTCAGCAAGATTTTCATCTTCGACTACTTTAAGTGCTTCCATTGCAACCGCACAAGCCAGTGGATTTCCGCCGTAGGTTGATCCGTGTTCTCCGGGGCGCAGGCACTCCATGATATCATCATCAGCCATGACCGCTGATACCGGGTAGGCTCCGCCAGATAGCGCTTTGCCTAAAATCACAATATCGGGACGAACGTCCTCATGATCTACGCACAACATTTCACCTGTCCGTGCAATACCTGTCTGAATTTCATCAGCAATAAATAGGGTATTGTATTTCTTGCAGAGCTCTGAAGCTTTTTTGAGGTATCCGTCATCGGGAACCACAACACCGGCTTCGCCCTGAATGGGTTCTACCAGAAATCCGGCTACATCTTTCTTTTGCAATGCTTTCTCGAGGGCATCTAAATCGTTATAAGGAATAGAAACAAAGCCCGGGGTATAGGGGCCAAAATTTTTGCGGGCAACCGGATCATTAGAAAATGAAATAATGCTGGTTGTTCGTCCGTGGAAATTACCTTTGGCAACAATGATCGTTGCTTTTTCTGGAGTCAGGTTTTTCTTTTCATACGACCATTTTCGGCAAAGTTTAATGGCCGTTTCTACCCCTTCAGCCCCTGTATTCATGGGTAAGAGCTTGTCATATCCAAAAAGATCGTGCATATACTTTTCGTAATCACCAAGCTGATCGCTGTGGAAAGCTCGGGAAACCAAAGTCAATTTTTCGGCCTGTTCTTTTAATGTCTTAATAATTCGTGGATGGCAATGTCCCTGATTTACGGCAGAATACGCCGATAAAAAATCGTAATACTTATTTCCTTCCGGATCCCAAACATAAACGCCTTCGCCTTTGGAGAGAACAACAGGTAAGGGATGATAATTGTGGGCTCCGTATTGGTCTTCGAGCTCAATAGCTTTTTGAGTAGTAGTCATTTTAGAAATGAAATTAAAGATTAATAATAGGGTAAAAATAAAATCTAATTCATGGAAGAGAAATAAGATTTTATGTGATCAGGTAGACAGGACATGACCCATGAATAAGATATTGGAATTATCTCCCAATAGTAATTGGTGATACTGAAATCTCGGGCACTTAAGTATTGCTATTTTTGGCCGATAAAAATATATCTTGTGACAATCTATGATCGAAGCAGGGTACTTTTGATTGTTACAGAATTATTTAGATTAAAAATCACCTGGTTGGCAAATAGGCCAGAAGTCATGGCAATTAAATTCTTATTATGATGGATATATCAGTATTTCCAAGTGTATATGAATCGACACGAACAGACTTGAGTAGAGTAAGTGATGATTTGGTAAGTGGGCTAAAAATTGACTACAACGATGAATCATATATGATTGGCCAGCTTGCTCTGCAGGAGGGACTATCTCCTCATCGCTTAATTAATACAGCTCCCGGGGAATTGGATTTTGATGTGTTATTTCGAGCTGCGTTGTTATTAGCTCAAGAAAAAGCGGGCAGCGATTTTTCAATGACCATGGGCTTTCCTTTTGAGATGTATCACAAGCACAGTGATATGGCCAAGCAGCGACTTACAAAGTCGTTTGATGTACTTTATGATAGTTCTACTTTTGCTACAAACGGGGCGACTGGCAAACAGTCAGCTACTATTCAGTTACGCAATGTAGATGTTATTCCTGAAATCGCAGGGAGCATAATATCATTGCGATATGGGGATTATCAGGAAGAAGACGACTTTTTTGTGGTGAGCCTCGGATACGGTTCCATGGAAGGAGTAGTTAGCACTACAAACGGAATTATTCGCCGAACTGCCACCAGTACGCACGGCATGAGATATGCTGTAAATATGATGAAAGAAGAGCTGCAAAAAGATCATTATCTTGGCTTTAAGACAGAGCATCAGCTTAACGTAGCATTTCAAAATGGGAAGATTAATATTGATAAACGTTCGATAGATCTTACTGCACTCCGCCGTAAAGTGCTTAAGTCATACTTTGAAAATATTATCCGTCCGGCTTTGGCTAACTCTTTCCAGGATTCCGATTTTGCTACCTGTTCAAAGATTTATCTTGTTGGTGGTGGGGCCTATTTCAGTGAGCTTACGAACCTGATCACTGAAGAATATGACGGTATTTTAAGCGTTGAAGTACCTGACAAACCCGACCAGATGGCCGTTAAGGGATATTGCCTGAATACAGCGATGCAGTTCGAGGGGGAAGGTACCCCGGTAGGTATTGATATGGGTAATGCCAGTACACTTATTGCTGTTTTGGATGAATAATTAAGTGAATAAAAGTTTAGCGTGAACAATACTGATACTTTAATTAGTAAATCTTCTTTTTTTCAAGGAAATGTCTTTGGCAAAAGTATCATTGTTGAAGGCAGAGTTGTTGGTGATTTAAAAGCAACGTCTTCAATTTTAATTAAAGAAGATGGACGAGTTGAGGGAGATATACAAGCCCCCACTGTATATCTGGAGAAAGGTTATCATCACGAGGGGGCTATCTATTTGGATGATTCAGAAAACGCTTCGCCGGAAAAGAAGAATATGAAAGAGCCCAAATCCAAGTTAAATGATAAAGATCGGGCTAAGGTCAAAGAAGATGAATCCCCCAAAGCACAACCCGTTTCAGGTCGTTCAAAAAGTAAGTTATGGTAATTATTATGAGGTTTGCACTATACAGCATTAATAAGGTATATTAACCCATCATAAAATAGGAACCCTTGAGTGTAATAGCTCAAGGGTTTTTTTATTAAATGGAAGTCCAATTACAGAGTAACAGGATATGCATTGGATTGACCTGACGATCTTTTTCCTATATATGGTAGGAATGTTGGGATTCGGCGTCTTTTTTCTTCAGAGAAATGAAGGAGCCGATGATTATTATGTGGGCGGTCGTAATATGAATAGTCTACATATCGGGCTTTCAGTTGTTGCAACTGATGTCGGTGGTGGTTTTTCTATTGGATTGGGTGGCCTTGGTTTTGTAATGGGCATATCCGGCTCATGGATGCTTTTTACGGGTTTGCTGGGAGCCTGGTTGGCAGCTGTTTTTCTTATCCCCAAAGTAAAAGGGAACCCCGTTTTTGATAAAGCGTTTACCTTTCCTGAAGTGTTTAAACACTATTTTACCCCACAAGTGGCGCTGGTTGCAGGTACTATTTCTGCAATTGGGTATGCCGGCTTTACCAGTTCACAGATTTTAGCCGGGGCCAAGTTGGCTACCGGAACATTTGCTGATCTCGATCTGCAGACAGCATTAATTATTATGGGATCGGTGGCCGTAGTTTATACTGTAATGGGCGGGCTTAAAGCGGTTATTTATACCGATACCGTGCAGTGGACGATTCTTATGATCGGACTCATTTTTATCGGGATCCCTATTTCGTACACAGCCGTTGGCGGATGGGAGGAAATTTCTAAAACGGTAGATCCGGCTTTGCTTTCCATGTCCAATATTTCCTGGCAGGATGTTATTTATTGGACCGTTACGATAATACCCATCTGGTTTGTAGGTATGACGCTCTATCAACGCATTTATGCCTGTAATGACGAGGAAACGGCTAAACGAGCCTGGTATCTGGCCGGTGTGTTTGAATGGCCCATTATGGCTTTTATGGGTGTATCATTAGGATTATTTGCCAAAGTCGGAGCTGAACAAGGGATGTTCGAATATTTGGGTGCTGCCGATGTATCTGAGACCGATCCCGAAACCGGTCTACCAATGCTGCTTCGTACAGTACTGCCCGTCGGACTTATGGGGATTATGATGAGTGCCTATTTCTCGGCTATTTTGTCTACCGCAGACAGTTGCCTGATGGCCGCATCCGGCAACGTGGTTTCCGATATTATTGGCTATTTTAAAGATATTGACCATGACAGCGATACCTTTTTGCGGTTTTCACAGATTACAACACTTGTGATCGGAACATTTGCCTTGCTAATTGCTACAACAATGACGAATGTGCTTGATTTGATGTTATACTCTTATGCATTTATGGTATCGGGTCTTTTTGTTCCGATTATTGGCGCTCTTTATTGGCCTAAAAGCAGTAGCATTGGTGCCATAGCGGCGATGATTTTTGGCGGATCTACTACTGTTTCATTAGAATTATTTTTGGAAGAGCTACCGGCCGGATTGGATGCCAATGTATTTGGAATTACTGTGTCGGCAATTGTGTTTGTTGCCGTATCATTGGCATTTCCCGATGAAAATACCGAGAATATGACTGATACATCAGCAGTTAATGTTAATGCTATAAATCAATAATGATTGAATTTGATTTAGTACACTCTGATATCGAAAACCCAACGACCTTTGGTCGAGAAGATATTGCTAATTTTCTTTACGAGCATTTGGATGAATACGGAGATGAAAAGAAACATATTTTGTCTTGTATTGCCTATGCTTACGGAGATGGAGAAGGACAGGATGGATTTATATTAGTAGCTCACGAAAAGGATCAAATTGTGGGAGCTGTTATTATTAATCATACCAATATGGGTGGATTTATTCCCGAACATATTTTGGTGTATATTGCCGTACATAGTGATTATCGCGGAGAAGGTCTTGGCAAAGAGCTGATGGAGCGTATTATTGATGCAACAGAAGGAGATATCGCGCTCCATGTTGAATCCGATAATCCCGCCAAATATCTGTATGAGAAATACGGGTTTACGAATAAATATCTTGAAATGCGACTGAGCAAATAGGGATGGCCTATTTAAAATTATATAGAGATAAGCTGCGTCATAATTATAATTACTTGGATACCCTTTTCAAGGATAATGATATCAAATGGGGGATTACTACCAAGCTGCTCTGCGGGCATGAGGAATATCTGAAAGAGGTGGCGGATCTTGGTATCGGGGAAATGCTGGACTCCCGAATCAGCAATCTCAAAAAGATTAAAGAGATTGATCCTGATACGCTTACAACGTATATCAAGCCGCCGCCAAAGGATATTATAGATTCGGTGGTAAAGTATGCCGATGTGAGCCTGAATACGGAGCTCTCAACGCTACATGCTCTCTCGGAGGAAGCCCAGAAACAGGATAAAGTCCACAAGGTCATTATTATGATTGAGCTGGGTGATCTGCGTGAAGGGGTGATTCGTGAAAACCTGATCGACTTTTACGAGAAGGTTTTTAAGCTCTCGAATATTGAGGTGATCGGCATTGGGGCAAACCTGAACTGCATGCACGGCGTGATGCCGGATGAGGATAAGCTCATTCAGCTGTCACTGTATAAGCAGATCATTGAGCTTCGCTTCAATAAAGAAATTCCGCTGGTATCGGGAGGTACTACGGTGACTATTCCTCTTCTTTTGCGAAACCAATTGCCGAGCGGGGTTAACCACTTTCGAGTGGGAGAAGCGCTCTTTTTTGGCAAAAACTTATTTACCGACGGCACGATCGAAGGGATGCACAATGATGTTTTGGAACTGTATTCCCAGGTCATTGAAATAGCTGAAAAACCCAAAGTGCCGAGTGGAGAGCTGGGCATGAATCCACAGGGCGAAGTTATGGATATCGATGAGGATGACTATGGAGAAACCTCATACCGAGCTATTTTGGATATCGGCTACCTCGATATTAACCCCGATCATCTTATTAATATGGATGATAATGTAAAAATTGCTGATGCCAGTTCGGATATGCTCATTTTGGATGTGGGGGACAACAAGGCCGGATACGAAGTGGGCGATTTCATTCGGTTCCGGATGAAATATATGGGCGCATTGGGGATTATGAATTCAGACTATATCGATAAAATGGTAGAGGAGTAGTCAAGAAATACCACTTTTGTATTTTGAAAGTGGGTAATAGATTAGGATAGCTATGTTATCTGCTCCACCCGATGTATATCTATGCCATAAATAGTTGAGGTGATAAAATGAATACCTATTCTGATTATAATTTTGGCAAAGTTATGGATTATCCCGATAACAGGGATGCTCTTTATCTATTTGATTTTAGCCAGGGATATGATGCCGATTTTATCCGATCAAAAGAGTGGGGGATTGGTAAATACAATGAAAAGCGCTCAAATATGTATTTGGAATCGATGTTCCATAATGAGCGTAATGTACACATGGGTATCGATATCTGGACTCAGACCGGGGCACCGGTCTTTTCATTTTGGGATGGAGAGGTCGCTTATATTCAGAATAACGATCAGCCCGGAGACTATGGACCCACGATTGTCATTAAGTATGAGCTGAATGATTCGCCTCTTTACGCCCTTTATGGGCATTTATCTGAAGAAGCTCTGGAAATGGTCTCGGTTGGAGAAGCCATCAAAAAAGGACAAAAAATAGCCACCCTTGGAAGTCAGGGAGTGAACGGAGGATGGGCGCCCCATCTACATTTTCAACTTTCGGTCGAAGATCCACAAGAAGCCGATATGCCGGGCGTGGTAGCACCCGAAAATAGGGAAGAGGCGCTGCAGACTTTTCCCGATCCCAGAATAGTACTGGGTGATTTGTATTGAAACGACGGCTTAATCCGTTGCTCGAGAGTACAACTCTCTCGCAACTTGACAGTATTAGTTCTGAGGGAGTTGTACTCCCGAAGAACGCTGAGCGTAATTATAGTTTATCAATTGCTATTGGCACATTATTGAACCCGGAATAATTTGCAGCACTGGAAAATCTCCAATGTTCTGGCTCATTAACATATCCTTTTTCGACGGGATTTTGATGAATATAGTTGAGCTTTTGTTTGAAAAAATGTTCTGTTTGTAACCCAATCGGATGGTAACTCGGTTGCCAGACTTGGTATTCTTGATTGTTTTTAGAGTCAATGACTGCTTCTTTAAAAATTCTTAAAGCGTTTTTCTGATTATTTGTTTTCAGTAAAGAACTAATTTCAGATGAAGTATAGCGTTTAAAATCCCTAATGATATCCGGAATAGAGATAGAACCATTTGCAGAAATGATCAAATGTAGATGGTTGAGCATTATAACGTACCCGTGAAGAGCTAAGCCTTTATTATTTTGGCAATATGCTAAGCTGTCAATAATTATTGTAAAGTATTCTATTTCTGTAAAAACAGGATACCAGCATGTAATGGAAGTAGTACAAAAATAATATTTAGTATCAGAATGTATTTTCCAGGTGCCCATTAGATAATCTGTTTATAAGTAGGAGGCTCAAGAAGTCTCATCCTTACAAAATTTATTTTTAATAGACTTAAGCCATTGCTCGAGAGTGCAACTCTCTCGCAACTGTTTTTGCTGGACTCGCAACTGGATAGGTTTTAGTTTTGAGGGAGTTGTACTCCCGAAGAACGTTTATCTCGTTCCACTGCTCTGCGGTGGAACAATTTTAGCATGAACATGAATTGGCAATTCTGCTTTAAAATCCACTACTTACGCCTTGCATAAATTGTGATTTAGGAACTTTAGGCATGCCCCTCAATTTGGATACTGATCCACATTTAAATGAATTAAAGAAGTTGCGTCATAAGCTACATGCTGCAGCCGAGGTATCGGGAAAAGAGCAGCAAACAGCAGATATTATTACCGATTTTATATCAGCGACAAACCCCGATGAGCTACAGACAACTATTGGGGGATGTGGGGTGCTGGCTACCTATGATTCAAAGAAGGCCGGTCCGCATGTGCTGATTCGCTGCGAACTCGATGGGTTGCCCATATCTGATGACATCGAAGCCGACTATCGATCTGAAACAGATGGTGTCGGTCACAAATGTGGTCACGACGGACACATGACCATTGTTGCCGGAGTGGCCAAACTGCTGGAAAAACACCGACCGCAAGCAGGCAAGGTAACTCTTCTCTTTCAGCCGGCCGAAGAAACCGGGAAAGGAGCCGCGCGTGTAATGCAAGATTCGCGATTCAAGAATTTAGCACCTGATTACTGTTTTGCGCTTCATAATTTGCCGGGTGTTAAAAAACACCAAGTTGTTGTGAAAAATGATACTTTTGCGGCGGCTTCGGTGGGATTAATTGTTCGTTTTAAGGGAGCTACTGCTCATGCCGCACATCCCGAAGAAGGAAATAGTCCAGCGTTGGCCGTGGCCCAAACTATACAGTCATTTTCGGCAGCTCCGCAGTTTCATGTTCCGCTGGAAGAATCAGCAAAAGTAACTGTTATTCACGCTGCGGTGGGGGAACGGGCTTTTGGAACGTCTCCGGGCCGGGGCACCGTGATGGCTACGCTGCGAACCTATGATGATGAACTGTTAGCAAAGCTAAAAGATCATTGCATCCAAATAGCAAAGGGGTATGCAGATACCTTTGATCTTGAGATTGACGTCGAGTGGGTTGAAGAGTTTCCCGCTACGGTTAATAATGAGGAAGCGGGGGAAATTATTAAAACCGCCTCGGAAAAATCCGGACTGGAAATGCATCAGAAAAAAGAACCGTTTAGCTGGTCAGAAGATTTTGGTCACTTTACAAAGGAATATAAAGGGGCAATGTTCGGATTAGGTGCAGGAAAAGACCATCCGGCCTTGCATGCCCAAAAATACGACTTTCCCGATGAAATTTTAGCCACCGGTATTTCAATGTTCATGCAAATAATAAACGAAACGATTGACAGATCATGAGTAATGAGTTATATCCTTCATGGATTGAGTTAAGTAAGCAGGCTTTTGAGAAAAATATCAGCTTTTTGAAGGATTATATTGGTAAAGATGTAGTGTTCAGCTCAGTTATAAAGGGAAATGCATATGGGCATGGCATAGGTCATTTTGTTCCGATGGCGGAGGAATGTGGTGTTCGTCACTTTTCGGTGTTTAGTTCTGATGAAGCCCGTCAGGCGGCCCGGGCAAGTACCGAGGAGGACACCCATATTATGATTATGGGAATGATTAATAACGGTGCATTGGGATGGGCTATTGAGCGTAATATTTCGTTCTTTATTTTTGAGCTGGATCGTCTGAAATTTGCTGTTAAGGAAGCACAGCGCATTGGGAAACCGGCGCGCATCCATCTCCATCTCGAAACCGGTATGAATAGGGTGGGACTGGAAAAAGATCAGTTTGAAGAGGCCGTTGATATTATCAGAAATAATCACAAGCACCTACAGATTGATGGTATCTGCACTCATTATGCGGGGGCCGAAAGTGTGGGAAACTATGTACGTATTCAGAAGCAGATCGAAAATTTCAAGGAATATAGTTCGTGGTTTGAAGATCAAGGGATTGAGGCCAGGCATCGTCATACTGCCTGTTCGGCATCGGCACTGAATTATCCCGAAACGATCATGGATATCGTGCGTTTTGGGATTGCACAGTACGGTTTTTGGCCGAACCGGGAAACATATATGAACTTTGTTAAGAAGTATCCCGATATCAATAAAGAGCATAAAGATCCCCTCGAGCGGGTGTTAAGTTGGAAAAGTCATGTAATGAGCACAAAAGAGGTGCCGGCCGGGGAATTTGTAGGGTATGGTAATACCTATTTAACCGGTCGTGATGAGACGATTGCAACGGTCCCAATTGGTTATTCGCATGGCTTTGGTCGTAATTTGACGAATGTGGGAATTGTACTTATAAATGGTAAACGTGCGCCCGTGGCCGGATTGGTGAATATGAATTTATTGACGGTGGATGTCACGGATATTCCTAATGTTAAAAAGGGTGATGAGGTCGTTATTATTGGACATCAGGGAGAGCAGGAAATAACCGTTTCTTCTTTCAGTGAGATGCGCAACAACATGAATTATGAAGTGTTGGTGCAGATACCGTCTCGTATTCCGCGAAGTATTGTTTGAGAAGTTATTAAGTGATGGAGTGATGAAGTGATTAAGTGACAAAGTTACAGAGTAAGACCGGGTGCCCATCCAATGGCTGAATTTGTCATCGCATGGGTGAGGAGGGTACTTGTAAATCTATCGGATAGCACCTGCAGCTATCCGATAGGGGGAGCTTAATCCTGAGCGGAATAGTGTTGCAAATTTGAACTAAGTTGGGGAAGTCGATAGATATACGATTGTTCTTTTTTTACGTTATTTTTATATAAATGCTAATTGGAGAAATTTATTATGGGTGCTACAACAGCCAATAAAAAAGAGTTGATCAATTGGATTATCCAACTTGAAGATCAGGCCATGATCGAAAATGTAAGTATGCTTAAGGAAGGATCAGAAGGCAAAGACTGGTGGAATGAGATCTCCGAGGTTGAAAAAGCGGGCATCAAACGAGGAATGGATGATGTTGAAAACGGACGAACGCTATCCAACGAAGAATTTATAAAAAAGCATGCCGACCGATTATAACGTTGTTTGGTCGGATGAGGCCGACCGGAATGTTGATTCGATACTCAATTATCTTAAAGAGGCGTGGAATCGAGAAACGGCCAATGATTTTTTGGGGGAACTACTCAAACGAGTAGGTATGATAGCTCGGTACCCAGAAGCTTTTCAGAAATAAGCATCCATAACCAACGCCCGACGGGCGGTTCTAAATAAGCATATTACCATTTACTACCGGTTTGATGGTCAGCAAGTCGAAATATTGTTTCTTTTTAATAACCGGCAAGACCCTGCAAATCGACCGAGCTAACTTAAAAAAAACACCCATTGACCCCAATCAGCAGCCCCCCCAGCACTTGTATTGGGTGCTTTAAAGCTTTGTCTTCCCAGACCCTCCAGAGGGAATTACACTCCCGATTATGTTTTAATTCTTAATGTTAAAATGTTGATATTTGGAAGCATCTCCGTAGGGCCGTGCTTTTTTTTGTTTGAGGTTGACTGATGGATGTTTGACGACGGATGACAGCGGTGGATAGTGATTAGGTGAGGGAGGAATTAAGTGATGAGGTGACAAGGTAACAAAGTGACTGAGTTATTTTGTTGTCGATTGGGCGTAATCCTTAATATTACTCAATCATCATTACGATGCTCCGCGTCATAATGTATTTAAGCTCTAAACTAAGTTCAGAGGGCGTTGTACTCCTGATTACTCGAGAGTACAACTCTCTCGTAACACAACAGAAAGAATTTTGCCACTTATAAAAAATTCGTAACTACTTATTTAGCTATTCCCACACTCTGTAACTTTATCACTTAATCACTTAGTTACTCTATAACTCATTCCCCTAAATTTGCCGCTGCAATATCTGTCCGTTTAGCCATAAGCCCCGCTGGGTATACACAATATTGTAGTAATTGTTATTACGGTTAAGCACGTAGTGGTCAAAAGGAAAGAACTGATTATTGAGTTTTGGCTGCTCAAAAAAGAAGCGATATCGCGGATCCTCCGTATTATAAGAATAATACCAAACCAATTGGCGGAGACGGTCCCGGGTATGAAAAGGTTCCCCGAAAAGAATATAAACCATTCCCCGATCCGTTTTCCAGCCCTCCTTAAAATTTGAAAATCGTTTGTTGGCTTCTTCAACACGGGTGTAATACTGCTCAATAACCTGTTGTGCCTCCCTTTTATTCCCAATATTCTTTAGCCAGAAACGGTCCATCGCCTGCTTCAGTGAATCCGTGTCAGAAATGGCCATCAGCTCTTCGTGATCACCACGGCCCATCAGGTAATAGAGGGGACGAGCCAATTCTCGCACGCTCTCCACGGCGGGAAAGTTCTTGCTTTTTATTCCAAACGAGCGCCCCTTAAAGATTTCTTCATCATTATCATTCTCTTTAGCAGCAGTAACCTCAAAACGGTAGTTTCCCCGGTTTTGATTAGCAAATTTATACTCCACAAATACACTGCCATAGTCAGAAAGAACGCGACGGGTAGACTGAATTTCCGTTGTTTGATCAAAATCGATGCCCTTGTATTCAATTGATGAAGAGCTGTAATTATTGCGCGTTATAGCTCGAGGAAGTCCGGTATCCGAAGCGAAAGACACCAGGCGGGTATCAAGGGTTAGCGGAGTATCTGGCTGGGGACTGATAACTTGAAAAACAAACCGAAGGGAATCTATCGCATTAGACACATGATAGCCCGATATCTGCGACCACGTATTATCGCCATTTTCTTTGCCGAATAGCTGAACCTCGCTGAGCGTATAGTCATTCTGTTTTGCACCCGGGATATAGGCTTTACTGGTTTGGGTGAGCTTTTGTTTTGAATTGAGATCCCGTACGGTCACAGAAACTTCATAGTTGCCCGGCTTCACCTGTAGCTGGTAGGGAATGCTAAGAACCTCCCGGCTGTGTGTGATTGATTCATCACCTGTTACGACTTGCCGGGTAATACGCTTGGAACCAATATTTTGCTCTCCGTTAAGATCCGTTATTTGAATATCTACCGCCACATCCGCCGAAAGTGAGTCCGTTTCCCCCTTACTGCCGTACACCAAACTCCCCTTGACAATATCCGTCGTAATTTCGAGTACGGGCCCCTCATTCTCCTCGACAAATCCAAAAACACTCGATCTGAACTCAGGATAGCCCGATTTGTAGTTATAGTCTATGCCGCGTTGGACGTTATCCATTTTACTGCTGCTGCAGCTAATGAGCTGGGCAGCAAATAAACACGTAAAGAAAAGTAAAAGCGTTCGCATCCGTATACCGATTATATTACCCTTTGTTACTAGTGTTTTAAAAAATCACTTTTTAAAAAAAAATATTTTTTCGAAACTTTTAGTTGACAAGCGACTAGGGAATTCTTATAGTTCCCGACGGCATTGACGGGCTGTGGTAAAATACATTCGGCTTATATCACAATTGTTGCTCTGTCAAATCTTATTACGGCTATTAATCAAATTTTAGGAATTGCTCTTAGACAACTCTTTTTTCGAAGAAATTAGGCTATTCGTTGCGTACTGCACCGAAGGCTTAACCCATAAATAACATCTCTTCATTGTATGTATAACGTTGGTTAATCTAGTTTATTCTTAGATAGCCCAAGTTAGCATAACATTAAGGGGTATTAATCTAAACTAAAACTATCTCTAATTATGAAGTTGAAGGTACTATCTCTATTAGTATGTACTTTCGGTTTGATGTTTGCCACCTCGGCATTTGCACAAGACGTTACCGTTTCTGGTACCGTTGTGGATGCTGCAGACGGTGAACCTCTGCCGGGAGTTACAGTTATGTTACAAGGAACCCAGCGGGGAACCGCTACCGGACAGGACGGGACGTATGAAATTGACGCCCCCTCTGACGGTACACTTACGTTGGTTATGTAAAACAAGAAATAGCAATTGAAGGTCGATCTACAATCGATGTTGAACTGCAATCTGACGTTGCCCAGTTAGGGGACGTTGTTGTTACCGGTTACGGTGAGCAGGTAGAACGAGGAAACCTGACCAGTTCAATTACATCTGTTAGTTCAGAAGATTTTGATGATGTTTCTTCTTCTAATGCCAACTCACTCCTCCAGGGACGTGCTGCTGGTGTTAACATTGTACAAAACTCTGGAACACCTGGTGGTGGTATTAAAGTGCGTGTTCGAGGATCTACTTCTATTAACGCATCTAACGAACCGCTCTATGTTATTGACGGTGTTCCCGTCTCTAATTCCAGTAATTCTGCTGTTGGCGTAGGTAACCAAGGTCTGAATGGTCTGTCTACGGTAAATCCGCAGGATATTAAATCCATTGAGGTCTTAAAGGATGCCTCAGCGACGGCCATTTATGGTGCTCGTGGGGCGAATGGTGTTGTTCTTATTACCACTAAAGACGGCTCTGCCGGTGATACCCAGATTGATTTCGGCTATAGTCACGGCGTAAAGGAATTCAACAATGAGCTTGATATGTTAAGTGGTCCTGAATTTGTAGAGATGTATGTTGACGGGATGTATGGTGATATTAATAGTATTGCCTCATCACTTTTTGGTCAGCAAGTTACTGTAGTTCAAGATCCATATGGGAATTGGGGATCTTATGAAGACCGTTATAATGCAGTACAAGGCTTTTTTCAAAATACAATTGCTCCATTAGCACCTTCAATAGGAACTGTTGGACGTTACTCAGGAATTAGTGCATTAGACCAATATGGGGCTAATCCTTCAGAAGCACCGACTACTGATTGGCAAGATAAGGTCTTCAACACGGGGATTACCGATGAGTTCAATATATCGGCACAAGGTGGAGATGAAACTACCCAATACTTCTTATCTGGGAATTATTTCAATGAAGACGGGATCATGGAAAATGCCGGCTTTGAACGCTTGAGCGGTCGGATGAATCTCGAACACCAGATCAACGAAAGAGCCGATATTAACTCTCGTGTTTCGTATAGTCGTTCTACTACGGAGCGCTTGGAAAATGACAATAATATTTATGGTGTTTTAACAAATGCTATACTTGCTTATCCAACTGCCCCTGTTAGATCAGAAAGCGGAGAATATACCTCCAATGTTGGTTCATTCTCTAACCCTGTTTCAGCAGCACAGGTAACTAATGATGCATTGCGTACGCGTTTTATTGGTAATGTGGAAGCCAGTTATGACCTGACCGACAATCTTTCCGTGACTGGTACTGCAGGTATAGATCGCTATGATCTTAATGAGGAAACCTACTCACCAAGTTTTACAAACCAGGGATCTCCCTCGGGCAGTGGTTTCTATAGTATTGGGTTAGAACAAACATGGTTGACTGAACTTCGACTTGCTTATACCAATGATTTTGGGGCACATAGCCTGAACGCTCTTGGTGTGGTAAGTTATCAGGAAACAAAATTTGAACGGACATTTGCTGATGGCCAGTTTTATCCAAGTGATGATTTGACAACTATCAATAATGCTGCTACTACAACCGGTGGTTCTTTAGTAACAACTAATGGACTTGAGTCATATACTGCTCGTGCAAATTACGACTACGACGATCGTTACTTGGTTACTTTGACGGGTCGTGTTGATGGTTCTTCACGATTCAGTAAAGATAATGAGTATGGATTCTTTCCATCTGCATCGGTTGCTTGGAGAGTGACCAATGAAGACTTCATGAGCGATGTTGATGCGATTGATAACCTGAAGGTACGATTAAGTGCGGGTATCACAGGTAATCAAAGTATTGGTAACTTCTCATACCAAGCGTTATATGGGGTGGAAAGCTATTCAGGTACGCCGGCATTGGCACCAAATCAGTTAGCTAATCCTGACCTGCGTTGGGAGGAAACTACCCAGTATAATGCAGGTATCGACCTTGCCGTTCTTGAGGAGCGTCTCACAGTAACAATTGATGGATACATCAAACAAACGGATGATCTCTTGTTGAACCGACCTGTACCGGCATCAACTGGTTTTACTGGATTTGACAGTAACATTGGTTCTATTGAAAACAAAGGGCTAGAGTTAGCGATTAATTCTATTAATGTTCAAACCCAGGATTTCTCCTGGACCACTGATTTCAACATCTCACATAATAGGAATGAAGTAACGGCGCTGTATCAGGATCAGCCTTTTGCGTCTGGTTTTGCCAATCGCGTTGCGGTAGGTGAGCCATTGGGTGCATTCTACGGCTATGTGTCTGATGGACTCTGGAATACCCAGGAAGAGTTAGATAATGCTGGTTATGATGCTGGAAGTGCACGACCTGGTGATATTAAATTTGTTGACATCAACGATGATGGCGTGGTGAACTCAGAGGATCAAAAAGTGATTGGTTCGGCTCAGCCTGACTTTACCGGGGGTTTGACGAACAAGTTGAACTACAAAGGGTTTGAACTGAGTGCATTCCTGCAGTTCAGTTATGGAAACGAGATATTTAACAATGCACAGGGTTTCTATGGCCACTATGGGTATGCTTACAATTCATGGGATCGTGCAAAAGATCGCTGGACACCAGAAAATACGGATACGAATGTTCCCCGTTCCTCTTGGTTCGATAGCAATCAAAACACGCGTGAGTCCGACTTTATGATGTATGATGGATCATATATGCGACTTAAAAACTTGACGGTGGCTTATAATTTTACGGCCGATCACTTGGAGCAATTTGGGCTCCGAAGTCTGCGTATTTATGCAACGGGGCAGAACATCTTTACTGTGACCGATTATCCGGGCTTAGATCCTGAGATTAATACCTTTGATGGTAGCAACACTGCACTGGGAACTGATTTCTTCAGCTACCCGCATGCGCGTAGTGTTCAGGTTGGAATTAATATTGGACTTTAAAATTTATAAACAGGAATAATTATGAAGAATTTATTTAAAAAAGTAACAACTGCATTGCTGGTTGTGTTTGTGGCTACATCGTGCGATGTGACCGATCAGACACCACAGCAAAGCTTACCGTCGGAGACGGTGTTGACGACTGAGCAGGGGGCAAATTCTACCCTTGCCGGTGCATATTCTGCCTATCAGGAAGTGATTGAGGACGATTATGTATTTACTGAATTGGCCGGTGATTATGCGGGCCATTCAGGATCATTTCCTTCTTGGGCGTCTGTTGATCAATATAATATGCTGCCTACTAATGCCGAAGGGCGTGATATGTGGATCGAGTACTACAACTTGATTAACATTGCAAATAACCTTATTGCCAATGTTCCGGATATAGATGAAGAGGGGTTTAGCGATGCTGAAAAAAATCAGATTGTCGCCGAATCAAAAATTCTTCGGGCTTTGGCTTATCATTCACTCGTTCGCTTTTTTGGTGGATTGCCTGTTATTACTACTCCAACCACTTCGTTGGGTGAGGAAAGCTTTGTGGAGCGCAGTTCTGTTTCTGCCGTTTATGATCAGATAGTAACCGATTTGGAACAGGCTGAAAGCACCTTAGGTGCCACGGGCTCTGCAAACTCTCGTAATGCTACCGGATATACGGCTAAGGCATTGTTAGCTCGAGTTCATTTATATCAAGGTAATTATGAAGTAGCTGAAGATTATGCTACTCAAGTAATTGATAGTGGTGAATTTGCACTCGGTACCTATGAAGGTCTCTTTGGAAATACTCCGTCTACTACGGAGCCAATTTTCAGGTTAGAGTTTACCTCAGAAGATGATAATAGTCTTTCATTCTTTGCTCGACCAAATGGATACGGTGGGCGTAGAGAATATGCCCCTTCAGGATCATATACTTCGGCTTTTGCCAGTGAAGATTTACGAGCAGCCATCAATTTGCAAGATTTTGATGGGGATGGACAATCTGAGCTCGGAAAGTATTTTGAGCTCGAAGGTAATGATGATGTGATCATTATCCGTCTTGCGGAGATGTATCTCATCCGTGCTGAAGCACAAGGATTGAAGGACACGCCTGATTATGCTGGTGTGGCTTCGGACCTAAATATGGTTCAGCGTAGAGCCTATGAAAACCAGGACCCTTCAGGAGGTCCATATACTACAGACTATGCTGCAACAGATTTCACGTCCGATCAGGAAGTAATTGATGCAGTTATGTATCAACGTGGTTTGGAGTTAGCACAGGAAGGACACCGTTGGTTTGACTATAAGCGTTTAGGTATGGCTGCCAATCAGTTTGGTATTAGCCAAGATATGACGTTATGGCCAATACCCCAGCGTGAGATGGATTCAAATCCAAACTTGGAGCAAAATCCTGGCTACTAATTGGAAGTTAAGTTTAGCCATTTTAAAGCCGCCTCGTTTTCGGGGCGGCTTTTTTTATTTCGATATATAAACCTGCCGAAGCAATCCGGCGGGTTTTGTTGTTTGTAGGGGTGGAGCAGTTGAGTCAGTTAAGTGATCTTTTTTGTTCGGCATTATAAGGACAGTCTCTTTAGCATAGTAAGGGCAATGACATTGGCATTATAAGGACAGTCTCTTTAGCATAGTAAGGGCAATGACATTGGCATTATAAGGAGAGTGTTATTGGCATAGTAAGGGCAATTATATTGTTATTATAAGGGCATTTACACAGGTGGTAAGAAGCCTTTTAAAACAACTATAGCTATTTGGATTGTCTTTGCTGGCGGGATTTGTATGAAGATCTCCTTCCTTAAAAAGCAATGTCATTCCGAGTGAAGCGCAGCGGAATCGAGGAATCTCCTGCCACGAGGGTCGCGTAGAATCTAAAGGATCATCTCTCAATCATCTTCGAGCTAACTCTTGGAGATCTTTCGACTCCGTTCGCTATGCTCACTTTGCTCAAGATGACATCAGCGTTGTTGTTTTTTAATAAAACCGTAAGAAATAGTAGGCGAAAGGGTCTTACTTTCTTATGGTTAAAACATATCACGTATATATAATGACTAATGTCCACCATACGGTTCTTTATACCGGTGTGACCGGCGACATTATCAAACGAGGCTGGCAGCACAAGAAGCAATTAATAGAAGGGTTCACCAAACGTTACAATTGTACAAAGTTGATCTACGTAGAAGAATACAATTATCCACAAGATGCTATTGATCGGGAAAAGCAAATTAAGCGATGGACCCGCAAGAAGAAAGAGGTTCTTATTCAACGAATAAATCCAGAATGGAAGGATTTGTATGAAGAACTCCTTCCTTAAAAAGCAATGTCATTCCGAGTGAAGCGTAGCGGAATCGAGGAATCTCCAGCCATGGTTCGTAAGGTGCACCGGAGCCCCTACTATGTTAAAACTTCGTAGGACTAGCTCTGGCGTAGGTGTGCGTAGGATCTAAAGAATCATCTATTAATCACCTTCGAGCTAACTCTTGGAGATCTTTCGACTCCGTTCGCTATGCTCACTTTGCTCAAGATGACATCAGCGTTGTTGTTTTTTAAAAGCAGTCTCCAGAGAAGGGTTCGCGTAGAATGGGAAGGGATTATCCCTCAAACATCAGTAAAATGATTCTGGGAGATTGCCGCGCTGCGTTTCACTCATTCCGCTCCCTACTGCACCAAAGTCTCGAAGGGCCCGGCGCAATGACGGCCTTTGTTGGGAGATGGCTGTTCCCATTCGTTTCCCTCATTCCGTTCTATACTGAGGGCAAAGCACAATAATCAGCCGTTGTTGTGTATCTCAAGTAGGTAGGAGTGCTACTGTTTTTGGTCGGCGATAATATCTACAATCTTCGACTTCAGGTCTGGAAGCTCTCGTTGAGTAACAACCCAAATCATGCTCAGCGTTATTCCAAAATACTCGTGAATGATAATATCTCTCATTCCTGCGATTTTCCGCCAGGGAACCTCATCATATTGATCACGAATGCCATCAGAAATATGTTTTACCGCTTCTCCAATAATTTCCAAGCGACGTAAAACAGCATCTTGCTTTTCTGGGTTTTGATAAAACTCGTTTTCATCGATACCGGCCAGATATTGTTCAATTTGTTTAATACTCTATAAAATATCTTGAAGATAAACATCAGGTTTTCGCTTGCTCATATAACCGGTACTTCATCTTTAAGAATATCATCTTTGAGGGCAGGCTTTAACGAATCATATTCAACAAGATCTACATTTAGATTGAGTTCATCTTCCAGTTCTTGTTGAATACCAATAAAGTCTAACAGGCTGATTTTTTGATCAATTTTCACCAGCAAATCCACATCGTTTGTCTCTGCCTCACCACGTGCTATAGAGCCGAAAAGTCCAGCCTTTTGAATCCCATACTTTTTTAATACAGGACGGACTTTCTTTTTAATCTCTTCTAAATTTGCCATGGAAACAAGAGTAAATTAGATGATTCGATAACAATATAAGAAAGTGATTCGGAAAGAGATAAGAAAACTAGGAATTCAGTGTTGTAATTGGACTATAAACAAGGGCCTTTCAGATTATTCATAGTAAACACTTGGCAGGTACAGGGATCTCCAGCCATGGTTCGTAAAGTGCACCGGAGCCCCTACTACGTTAAAACTTCGTAGGACGAGCTCTGGCGCAGGTGTGCGTAGAATATTAAAGGATCATCTCTTGTTCGTTTGTAGCCTATTTCAAGGAGATTCTTCGACTCACGTTGTTCGCTCAGAATGACAAGCCGTTGTTTGAAAAAGCAGTTTCCCGAGCAAGGGTCGCTTATAGCTTCAAGGGAGTTGTACTCCCGTTTACTTTATTACTCGAGAGTGCAACTCTCTCGTAACTAAGTAAGTATATTGGCAGACTGGATTTATCCATGTGTTCCCAAGGTTTAGGACTTAGCCGAAATGATCGCGACTGTTCCTTATTACGTTCAGCCAGAGAGTTATCACCGCGAGAAATTGTGTTTTGCAAATATCAGCCAATTAAAAAACGGATTTAATTTGTTTTTTCCTTAATAAATAAGACTGTATGAGTCTCCCGACCTTAAGTGAACGCTCATAACGTTTGACAATGTGATTTATTTTACTATATTCAAAATAGTTTAAAACAAGGGCTATTGTTCATCTGGCACAAATCTATTAAGGTAAAGTTATGAACAGGGAACAATGTGTTGAGAAAAAGTGCAATAGTCTTTAACCCTTTGGGGCAAAATACGGGATACTACTAAATTAGTTCCATCGGGAATAATGTGGTTGAATAAAAACAATAATAAAACATATCAATTATGCTTAAAAAGTTACTTTCTACATTAGTCTGTACCTTCTTGTTTGCTGGAGCTGCTTTGGCTCAGGGGACAATAACAGGTACAGTTACTGATGGACAGACTGGTGATACACTTCCAGGTGTAAATATTCAAATTCCCAGCTTAACTATGGGTGCGGCAACAAATGTTGATGGTAATTTTACTCTTGAGGATGTGCCAGCGGGTACATATACCGTTCAGGCTACTTTTGTAGGGTATCAAACTTTTAATCAAGAAGTTGCTGTTTCAGCTGGCGAAGAAACAACCATTGATATCGAAATGCAACCTGATGTGGTTGGTCTGGAAGATGTTGTAGTTACAGCCTTTGGTATTGAACGTGATCAGCGAGCACTTGGGTACGGAGTTTCGGAAGTTGCGTCTGAAGATTTGGAAAGTCGAAATCAATCTGATGTCGGCCGAGCTCTATCTGGCCAGTTACCAGGTGTTAGTATATCTTCGTCTGGTGGTGTAACCGGCTCGGGTACAGATATCAATATCCGTGGTTATTCATCTATTAGTGGCAGTAATCAACCGTTATTTATTGTTGATGGAGTCCGCTTTGATGGTGGAAATAATGCTTCAAGTAGTTGGGCTGATGGGGGTGGCCAACAAACAAATCCACATCGTCTGCTTGATATTCCTCCCAGCAATATTAAAGATGTTTCGGTATTGAAAGGATTAAGTGCTACTGTTTTATACGGTGAGGATGGTCGAAATGGTGTAATTATTATTAAAACAAAGAGTGGGTCTTTTGGTGAAGATCAGGAGCCTGGTTTTAATGTTACATTGAATCAGTCGGTATATGCCACACAAATTTCTTCTCGGCCGGATTATCAGGATGAATACGGTGGTGGGTTTGACCAGAATTTTGGTTGGTTCTATAGTAATTGGGGACCGCGATTCGATACGGATAACCCAAATCTGTTTGGGAGTGACTTTAGAGGTTTTGCTGATGATGGAACGGTTCTAATTGACCACCCATTGACCCAGCATGGTGCTACGGCTCAGGCATTTCCTGATTTGCAAAATGCAGATTATCGCTACGAAGCCAAGCCTGATCCGATGGGATCCTTCTTCCGTGATGGATTAGCTTCAACTTCGAGCATCGGTATTAATGGTGGTACACAAGATTTACGGTTAAACTTAAATTACTCTCGAAATGAAGAGCAGGGTTTTACGCCGAATAATAAACTTAACAGAAATACATTTTCAATTGGCGCGGAATATAGTGTGTTTTCTGATCTGACCGCACAAACTACATTTAACATGAGTTTGACGGATGTACAGTCGCCAGCTACAGCAGCCGGTGGCGGTAGTGGTCCAGCTGCAGCTGGTGGTTCAACCTCTGTATTTGGTGATGTTTTTTATACACCACGGTCAATTGATTTGAGTATACCCTACCAGAATCCACAAACAGGTGGATCTGCTTATTATCGTAGTGACAACGCAATTCCCCATCCTCGATGGACTGCCAATAATGTAATAACTACTAATAAAACAGATCGTTATTATGGTAAGACGGAACTTAACTGGCAAGCTATGGACAGGCTTAATGTCGTTTATACCATGGGGTATGACAGTTATACTGAGAGTCAAGCCTATATGCAGAACGCGGGAGGTATACGACCGGAACCCCTCAATAGTGGCTTTTATCAAACAATAGATATTGCCCGCAGTACATGGGACCACACTCTTAATGCCCAGTTTGATTACCAGCTAACGGAGGATTTTACACTTGACGGTACAGTAGGTGGACAATATACGACTGAAAGTTATCAACGTCAGGGTGTTGAAAGTCAAAACCAACTTATTTTTGACTTTTTCGAGCACTCGAACTTTACTGACCAGTCCTCTACCAACTTTTTTACGGGTGCTGACTTCCAGCGCCAGGAAAATGTACAGACTGCTGGTATATACGGTGATTTCCGGTTGGGTTATCAAGATTTTGTTTACTTGAATCTTTCCGGCCGTAATGACTGGTTTTCTACATTAGAACCAGAGAATAACAGTATATTCTATCCTTCTGTTAATCTATCCTATATACTCTCCGATCATATTGATATCAATTCGGATGCAATTACGTTTGTTAAACTTTTTGGTGGCGTTGCAACTTCTGCTGGATCCCCGGATCCGTATAGTACTCGAACTACCTTGGCAACGGATGCGCGTTCGTTCGTTAATAATGATGGAACTGTTATTACAACGAATGCAACCAGTAACTTTCTCGGGAATCAAGATTTGAAGCCTGAACTTCATACTGAATATGAAGCAGGGGTGGATCTGCGTTTCTTTGAAAATCGTCTTGGTTTACAAGCTTCAGCGTATACCCGTTCTACAACTGACCTGATTACTCAAGCACCTATTGATCCTTCTACAGGATACTCATCTACATTTGTAAATGTAGGTGAAATTGAGAATCAAGGTTTGGAACTCACTATTAATGCTAAGCCAATAACCGGTGGTGAATTTCAATGGGATGTCAAGTCTAACTTTTATACTTCAAGAAGTGAAGTAGTATCACTTGGAGCTGGTCTTGATCGTATCCAAGTAGGTGGTGGTTTTACCACTCGTGGTAACTTTGCCATTGAAGGTGAACCCTTCCAGGTTATGTACGGTACTAAAATCGTACGCGTAACTGAAGAGATGAAACAAAATGATCCGAATTTTTCTGATGTTGAAGTTGGAACTCCTATTATTAACAGCGTAGGTAGTTACCAGGAACAGGATGATATCGGGAAAATTGGTAATCCTAATCCGGATTGGGAACTTAGTTTGTCTAATACCTTCCGTTATAAGGGTGCTTCACTCTCTTTCCAGATGGACTACCAACAAGGAGGCGATATGTTCAGCACATGGATTAGTACGTTGCTGGCTCGTGGCCTTACTACTACGACCACTAAAGTAGACCGAAATAACACCTTTATTTTACCTGGTGTTAATGAGCAAGGACAACCAAATAATGTGCAGATAAGTCCAAGTAGTGTATTCTTTGACAACTTTGGGTTCGGTACGGATGAAATGCGAGTTTATGACATGACGCACATCCGGTTAACCAATGTCCGACTTGGATATGATCTCCCTGCTTCTGTACTGGAAAGTACACCATTCAGTCAGGTAACAATATCTGTTACTGGTGATAATCTGTGGATGTATGCATTTAATGTGCCTGAAGCCAGTGGATTTGATCCGAATGTAAATTCGATTGGTGGAAATTCCAGAGGATTTGAATATCTGACTGGTCCTGCAGCTCGCCGATTTGGTGGAAGTGTTACACTCCGTTTTTAATTAGAAAAATTTTAAAGAATAGGTAATTTATTATGAAATCATTACTCAAAATACTAGCTATGGCAAGCTTAGCGCTGCTTATAGCTCAGTGCGAAGTGATTGATTCGAATTTGCTTGAAGATCCGAATAATCCATCACCAGAAGATGTAAATGTTGATTTCTTGTTCAATAACATACAACAGGAAGCTCGCAATGTATATGCGGGTGCGGCAGATGAAGCCGGAGAAATGTCAAGGATGACTTATATGTTTGGCGCAACATATGCGGACGCATATACCCCCACAACATTTGATGGTCTATATAGTAACGCTTATGCTGATTTGTTCATTGATGTGGAAAATCTTATTCCCATTGCTGAAGAGCGAGATCTAACCTTTCATACTGGGGCAGCCAAAGTTTTGAAGGCTTATGCAATGATAACTTTGGTTGATGTGTACGGAGATGTGCCTCTCTCTAATGCATTAGATCAAACAAATTTCAACCCTGAATTAGACGGGGGAGCAGCAGTATATGATTCTGCGTTAGTCCTTTTAGATGATGCAATTGCTGATCTGGAAACTGAACCTACTGTATATCCGGATAATGACCTCTATTATGGTTCTTTTGAGGATCGAGAAGATCAGGTAGATGCGTGGATACGAGCGGCAAATACTATAAAGCTAAAAGCATATCTAAATACTGATAATGCATCAGCTATTCAATCGTTGGTAGATGAAGGGATGCTTATTACTACATCTACAAATAATTTCACTTACCAATTTGGAACAAACTCAACTAATCCGGATTCACGCCATCCAAGTTTTTCTAACAATTATGTGGATGTAGCCAACGACTACATGTCAGTGAATTATTTGAACATGATGTTGAACGATAAAGGAGATGTTGATCCCAGGACACCCTATTACTTCTATCGTCAGACGACATCAGATCCAACTGATGTTAATCTAAATACGTGCATTAGTGCCTTTAAGCCCAATCATTTTCAGCAAAATGATCCATTTTGTTTACTGGGTAATGGCTATTGGGGACGAGATCACCTAATTGATGATGGTATTCCCCCGGACGGAGATCTGCGTACAACTTTTGGTGTTTACCCTGTTGGTGGAGCATTTGACACAGGTCAAGAGGAAGGTACTGAGGAAGATATGGGACTCCAGGGTGCTGGTTTTGATCCAATCCTGATGTCATCTTTCACTCACTTCATGTTGGCTGAATACGAATATCGTCTCAATGGTAATGCAGGAGCAGCCCGAAACCATCTTGAAACAGCGATGACCCAATCGTTAGAAACGGTTCGTGCTTCGGCGGGAACTCTTGATGATGATGAGCAGGAAGAAATGTCTGATAATGATATAACTAATTATGTTGATAATGTATTGAACAACAGGTACGATGATGCTGGCAGAGATGAGTTACGAGTCATTTCGAAGGAGTTTTACCTTGCATTATGGACCAATGGATTGGAAGCGTATAATATGATGCGACGAACTGGCTATCCTAATAAACAGGATAACTTGCAGCCGGCACGTTCTCCAAATCCAGGCAGTTGGTATAATTCCTTTTTATATCCCGCTAGCATGGTAGAACGGAATAACTCTGTTTCTCAAAAAGACAGATCTGAAACTGTTTTCTGGGATGACGGTACTTATAACTTTGACTTTTAACTCTTTAGGAGATTATAAATATGAAATATTTCAAATATAATATCACATCATTATTCGTACTGATGTTGTTGGTGGCAGTTACTTCTTGTGACTCCCTGACAGGGGAACCTGATACTCGAATTCCATTGGAAGAAACTCTCAATGAAGAAAGTACTGGAGCCTTCTTAAGGGTTCTCAGTGTTGACGTTGCTGGTTTCGACTATGTAAACCTTGACGAAGCAGGTTATGTGTTTACTGCAGAGTATTCTGATTCAGAGAAGGGTGGGAAACTGGAAAATGTGGAATTTACAGTTTCATATACCAGTAATGATTATACTGAAACTCCACCTGAAATAGATTACGCTGAGGTTAAGACTGTACCTGCTTCTGAATTCAGTGAGAGAGAAGAGTCAGGACTTCCGAGCAAGCAGTTTGAGATTACTTTTGAGGAAGCAATTACCGCACTGGGTATTGAACAGTCTGACGTAGAGTTAGGTGATTCCTTCACTATCCAGTGGACGGTTAATACCACCGACGGGAAATCATTCGGACCTGAAAGTGCAAGCCCGCCGGTAACAGGAGGCTTTTATTCCTCACCTTTCCAAGCACGCTCACCGGTAGCCATTCTAATCGATCCAGAAAAGTATGTGGGTACCTATCAAATTACTCAGCAAGGTCCTGGTACTTTTGGCCCGGTATTTGAATCTATGCAGTTTGAGGCTGAACTTTCTGTAGATCCCAACAATACTCTGAATGGAAGGGTGTTTGAAAGTATAGCTATTGGTTCACCAAGTTTTGGGGAATATGATTTTCCCTTAACTTTTGCCAGAGCAGCAAACCAATCAGATAATGTGTTAACATTATCTGGGAGAGTTGGGTTGGGTCTTTCTTGTGGAGGACCAGAAATCATTTTTGCCCCCGAAGATGATCCAACTCTATCGAGTTTTGATGTTACTGATGACAGTGAATTTTCCTTTGCACTCGTAGATAATGTTGAAGGTGCTTGCGGTGGTGCCCCAGGTACGATTTTGGTACGGTTTAATGCAGAAAAGGTAAATTAAATTAAAAACAAATAATCTGTATTAAAGCCCCCCGAGATATCGGGGGGCTTTTTTTATTTTTATCAATGACCCAGCCAAGTTACTTCTTGACGGAATTTATTATTTTTAGATGCAATCTTAGTAAATAGCTGATCATTCTTCTGTTTTCGCTTGTAGCTATAGGTGCTGCGGGTATATCAACGGTTTTGCAGCTCTGAAGAATGCTTACCCGGTGATGCTGCCGGCCCGTTCCACATTTTGCTACCAGCCGGTTGAGCGGTGCGACAAGCCCCTTCGGACCCGCGTTCACGAAAATTTGCCGAACCGTGTGCGCTATGGATACTGGCGCATCTACGTGTTGCTTCGTTGGGAAGGCGGATGGTGTAAATCATAAGCCCGTATGTCGCTATACAAGCTTGAAGGGCTGAATCTGCGGGCCAAACGCCCCAGAAGAAACCGGGCTGGAGCGCATTGCCTGGATCGACCGCAGCTAAGCGAGCCCACCAACTATGGAGTATGGATTTTGTGGTCGACAAGCTCTTCGACGGGCGCTGATTCCGGGTTTTAACTGTAGTCGATAATTTTAGTCGCAGCTGCCTGGCCATCCATGCGGATCAGTCGATCAAAGGAACTGATGTAACCAGAATTATGGAACGGATTTCCCGCCGAGTTGGGCAGGTGCCAGAACGGATCCAGGTGGACAATGGCAGTGAGTTTATCTCCAAAACGCTCGACCAGTGGGCCTACGACGACGGGGTGACGCTGGACTTCTCCCGGCCCGGAAAACCTACTGACAACCCCTATATTGAGTCTTTCAACGGGAGCTTTCGGGATGAATTTTTGAACCTGCAACTGGTTCCTTTCTCTTGAGGATGCCCGCGGGAAGATTGAGGCCTGGAGGACCGAATATAACTCCTTCCGGCCTCATAGCTCACTAGGAGATTTAACCCCGAATGAGTACATTCAGGAACATGCAATAACGCCCGATTCTCTATTTATGACTGGCTGAATTATGGGGAGGGGCTCAGTACGGATAGTTTAAAAGCACAAAAGAGAAGTTAAATATTGATAAATTTATTCTGATTCAATGTTTATACATTGTTACCCTTGATAAGATTGCCTTTATGGAAGCTGCGAATGGAGGTGAATACAATGTTAAAATGAAAAATGGTGATAAGTTTCGCATGAGTCTAACGTAGATAGAGGACATCGACTGTTTAGTAATTCGATAAGTGTTTTATACATGTTATGATTATTGGACGATTCAGTGTAGAAATGAGTATGAGCATTCCTTTAATAACAAAATATATCCTGTCGTAACATATCCCTTTTGTGGGTAATTCTATTACGCCATTATTGTCTTGCTGAGAGTGTAAATCTAACTCTGTCTAGGTTTGGTAACTTAAAACTTACTAACTTAGGCAAATCATGACACAAAAAGAACTAGATAAACTGCAAGAAAAAGCCTTGGCTCAACTTAAATCAGGAGAGTCATTGTTTGGAAAGGATGAAGCCTTCGCTCCGATGCTCAAAAGCTTCATTGAGTCGGCCCTTCAGGCCGAGATGGAAGCTCATTTGGACGACGAGCAGCGCAAAGGTGGCAACAAACGCAACGGCAAAGGCCGCAAAACGATTAAAAGTTCAGCGGGGGCTTTCGAGATCGACACCCCACAGGATCGTCAAAGCAACTTTGATCCGCAGCTAATCAAAAAGCGGGAGACCGTGTTGGCCGACAGCCTCTCTGGCAAGATTATCGGCCT
>NZ_NSKE01000006.1 GCF_002287075.1 Fodinibius salipaludis | reverse complement strand
CGATTTATCTAAACGATAATAATATAAGCGGGTCTATTCCGTGTGCTTTTTGGAATAGTATAGATAATAATAGAATTGGCATTGTATGGTTGGGTAATAATGACTTTTCAGGAAACTGTACTTCTGCCATGAATAACCTACCTTCTGATACAGACATATCACTATAAGGAATAACTTATAGGTAGGTTTGCGAAATCTATCTACTTTACTAAGCATAAGCCGGAGTTGTCGAGAGGCAATTTCGGCTTAATCCACGGGCAACAACAGCTGGGCCAATATTCCGGCTGGGGAATCGGAAACCTGACGAAACTTACCTGCCTGAATGTTATATAGAATTAGTTGAAAGGTGAAATCATTCAGAAATTGAGAATATGTCCAGTATGGAATGGTTTAATATATCTGGCAACTCATCTGTTAAAGAACCTCCACAAGACCTTACTACCCCTTATCATCCTGGTAAATCAAATAGAGCTACTTGTAAGTGTAGGTGTAGGCTTCCCCATTTTTCTAAAATTTAACAGAGCTAAATAATACCGTTTCAAGAGTAATTTTTACTCAACCTCTATTTTATAAAACAGAAAACTTTACAGATTGTTTTAATCTGCAAACCGTGCTTTGACTATTCCTCTTCTTTTGCAAAGAATCCGGCATTTCTTACTAAAAAAAGATTGGCATAGATGTTGTATCATATTAATAAAAAGTTGCAACAATACCCTTTTAGACCAAGAAAATAAGTTGATTAAGAATGTTAATCTCAGAAAAACACAAGTATATTTTTATTTCAATACCCAAGACAGGAACAACGGCAATACAAAGTTTCTTACAAGAAAATGATGATAGTTCTGTGTTAAACTGGATCACCATTAAAGCAAAACGTATAAAAATTGATGAATATGTTAAAACTTGGAAATTAATGAAAATAATGGGGGATGAATATGATAAATACACCGTTTTTACTTTTATAAGGGATCCATATGCCAGAAGTGTGTCAGGGTACCATTTTTATAAGAATGGAAACACTCTTAGGTCGCATTATTTTATCAGAAATTTTATGGCTCAATTAAATGTCCTGATAACTAAAATTTTACCTTTTATTATGTGGTCTATCCTGAAGCCGAATAAAAAACTCGTAGATTACTTTTTTGACAAAAATGGGCAAGAATTAATTGATTTGGTAGGAAAGACTGAAAATATGAATAAGGATCTTTCATCAATATGTAACCTTCTGGGAATACCCTTAGAAAATGTTAGTGTCCCTGTTAAAAACAGTTCTAGACACTCAACAGTAGAGAACTTTTTTACTAATAAATGGCATGAAAAACTATATAGAAAAAAAAGTTAAAGAGGATATAGAGTTGTATGACAAGTACAAAGATAGATTGCGAACTGAAAGGTTCAATAAAAAAATGAAGCATGAATAGGATAGGACTCATCATTCCATCATTACAGTCGGGTGGTATGGAGAGAGTTATGGCAGAGCTTGCTAAATACTTTGTAGAAAAGAGAGGGGTAGAAGTCCATTTAATTCTTTACGGGAAAAGTCGGCCAATTTTTTTCTCGATACCTGAAAATATAATTATTCACCGACCATCATTTGTTTTTACGGATGACCGACGGTTTATCAACACATTAAAAACACTATATTTTTTGCGGAGAAGGATCAAAAATATTCAACCGGAGACGATACTAAGTTTTGGGGAATACTGGAATAATTTTGTACTTCTTGCTTTGCTTGGGGTAGATATTCCAATTTTTATTTCGGACCGGTGTAAGCCGGATAAATCCCTTGGTAAGATACAAGATGTACTGAGAAAGTGGTTATACCCGAGGGCTAATGGAGTCATTGCCCAAACATCAAGAGCCAAAGAGATTTATGCTGATCAACATTTGAATAAAAATATCAGAGTAATTGGAAACCCTATATATCAGGTTTCTTCGAATGGAGAATCAACACAGAAAGAAAATATAGTTTTGACAGTAGGGAGACTAATTAAGACAAAACACCAAGACCGGTTAATTAAAATGTTTAAGGAGATATCCCCGGAAGGGTGGAAATTAGTCATTGTAGGAGGAGATGCATTAAAGCAGAAGGGAATGAAAAGGCTTAAAAAGCTGGTCAGAAAGTTGGATATGAAAGAAGTTGTTGAATTTACCGGTACTGTTTCTGATATCGAACCATATTACAAAAAGAGTAAAATATTTGCCTTTACCTCCAGCTCTGAGGGTTTTCCAAATGTTGTTGGGGAGGCGATGTCTGCAGGTTTACCGGTCATTTCATATGACTGTGTTGCAGGTCCATCTGACTTAATAGATGATGGAAAAAATGGATACCTAATTCCGCTTTATAATGATCTTAAATATTGCGAAAAATTAAAGCTTTTGATAAATAATCCTGAACTCAGAAAAAGAATGGGAGATATATCTCGAAAAAAAATTCAGAAATTCCAGATTGCTACTATAGCAGAGAAATTTTATTCCTTCATTACGGACGCTCAGAATATTAAGGAATAGGTAATTGATATACATGATAGGACAGTTAACAAACATACATCATACGATGGAATACAGAAGATTTTTAAGTTGGTTTAAGCATCTGGTTTCCAGTAACGTTTTACTTTACAAGATATGGTTTCATAGTGTGAGAAAGTGGAGAGGGGATTATGTCCGTTTGCCAACAAAGAATGACGATTTTTACTTTGATGGGTATCCACGATCTGGGAATACTTTTTTTGCTGCCTTATTTAGTAAAGTCTATCTAAATAAATCTTTTGCAAGTCATTTACATGTTATATCAGGATTGAAAATAGCTCTTATATTAAAATTGCCAATCTTTGTTATGGTTCGCAGACCAGAAGATGCAATAATATCCAATCTATACAGGAAAGTCGTAGGAAATGATGTATCACCTGACCGTGATCTTTTTGAAATGCTTTTAGTTTCATATTACAACTATTACCTATTTGTAAAAAAGAATATTAGGAAGATAAATGTTATTAGATTTGAAACATCTATTGAAAACGAAGTTTTATTAACAAAAAAAATTGCTGAAGAACTTGGCTTCGAAGTACAATTAGATGATTCTTTGACAGAGATGCTAAGTGACTACAAGGAAATGATGCAAAAGAAGGAAGCTCAAAAGGAATCCCATGCCTCGAGTTTACCGAATGAAAATAGAGCAAGATTCAAAACAGAATATTTAAATAAAGTACTCAATTCTCCTTCATACAGTATGGCGGAAACCATCTATAACGAGTTAATTAGTTATGATTTACTTTCTGAGTAAAGCATAGTCTTTGGTCATTAAAGGTATAATGAAAATTCTCCAAATAAATACAACGGTTAATACCACAAGTACTGGCAGGATAGCTGAAGAGATAGGGCAGACCCTGCAACAGTACGGACATGAAAGCTATATTGCATATAAAAGTTTAGGACCTGCGGGAAGTTCTTCCAAGCTTATCCGCATAGGAAGTAAGATGGATGTGTATATGCATGGCCTCAAAACCCGTATTTTTGACCGTCATGGCTTCGGATCAACGCAAGCTACACAACGTTTTCTTGAGAGGGTCAAAGAGATTAATCCTGATGTTATAGGCCTCCACAATCTCCACGGGTATTATCTGAATATTGAACTGCTGTTTAACTATTTGAAAGAGATACAGAAACCAGTGGTTTGGACGCTTCACGACTGCTGGCCGTTTACAGGGCATTGCAGTTTTTTTGATTATGTGTCCTGTGAGAAGTGGAAAACAGAGTGTTACGACTGTCCATTATCGGATAAATACCCGGCCAGTTGGTTCCTGGATAATTCTAAGAAAAACTTTCATCAAAAAAGAGAACTGTTCAATGGGGTGGATAACCTAACCATTGTTACACCCAGCCACTGGCTGGCCAACCTGGTGGAACAGTCGTTTTTGTCGGAATACCCGGTTGAAGTAATACATAATGGTATCGATTTGGAGCAATTTCATCCTGTGAATACCAAGGATATTATGATGCAATATAAGCTGACTGGAAAAAAAGTATTACTTGGGGTTGCCAGTGTTTGGGATAGAAGAAAAGGGTTGAAATACTTCGTTGAGCTGGCTAAACGACTTAATGATGATTTTAGAATTATTTTGATAGGCCTTTCCGGGGATTCGAACCATGAGCTTCCGGAAAATATAATAGCTGTTCCCCGCACCGAAGATATTGACGAACTGGTATCTTTTTACAGTGTGGCAGATCTGTTTGTCAATCCAACACTTGTAGACAATTTTCCGACAACCAATCTTGAGGCACTGGCCTGTGGAACTCCAGTCGTAACGTTTAATACGGGTGGGAGTCCTGAGGCCATAGATGGGAAAACAGGATGGGTTGTAGAAAAGTCAAATACAGATGAGTTATATAATTCAATACAAAAATATTTTAAGAATGACCTAAAAATAAATAGTGATTACTGTCGGGAAAGATGTATGCAGTTATTTAACAAGGAGGATAGGTACAAGGACTATCTTAATCTTTATAGATCTAAAATTGAGGAGCATGAATATATTATTCATAACAATCGCATGGCCTGAAAAAGGGCAGAGCAATATTTATTCTGACTTGATCCACAAGTTTATAGAAGAGGGGCACAATGTTTGTGTGATTACGAATAGACCTAGAAGGAACAAAAAGTCGGCAGGTTACACTATTGAAAAAGGGGTAAAGGTGTTACGGATCAAGACGGGTAATATTGCCAAGACCCATCCAATTGAAAAAAGTCTGTCATTATTACTTCTGGGATGGCAATTTAGAAGAGGAATTAAAAAACATTTTGGCAATGAATCTTTTGATCTGATTCTATTTAATACACCTCCTATTACACTTTCAAGGCTAATGAAAGATCTCAAAGAAGAATATAATTGTGCACTTTATTTATTGTTAAAAGATATATGGCCTTATGGTTTTGCGGATATGGGACTGATAAAAAAACATGGATGGATTTATAACTATTTCAGAAAGCATGAAAGGAGATTATATAAAGCTGCTGATGTAATCGGTTGTATGTCTCCCAAGGGGGTGGATTTTATACTTAATCAGCACCCCTATTTAGAAGCTGGGAAACTAGAGGTATGTCCCAATTCTATTTCCTTAAATGGCAATGGTATCAAAAAAAATAGTTCTATTTCCATCAGGGAAAAGTACGGTATACCTAATGATGCAACTGTGTTTCTTTTTAGTGGGAATCTTGGATTGGGGCATGGGCTAGATTACCTCAGTGAAACTATTTTGAAGATGAAAGACTATAAAAAAGCTTTTTTTATGATTGGAGGGGCAGGAACTTATTATTCAAAACTCAAAAAGGTTTTTGATAAAGAAAATCCTCCAAATGCTCTGTTATACAGTTACTTGCCAGAAGAAGAGTATAAAGCATTAATTACTACCTGTGATGTTGGGCTTATTTTATTAGACAGTAAATACACCTATCCGCAATTTCCTTCCCGATTGTTATCCTATCTTGAAAATAAAATGGCTGTATTATGTGCCGTAAATGGAGAAACGGACATCGGTGAAATAGTAGAAGAATACGAAGCTGGAATAACTACGATCCATGGTGATTATAAAAGTTTTAGAAGTGCTATAGAAAGGTTATGTGAAGATAAACAGGTAGTAAAAAAGATGGGGCAGCAAGCCTGGCAGTTATTAAACGAGAAATATGAGGTCACTCATTCATACCAAACAATTGTAAAGCATTTTGAATAATAATAGACTACATAAAACATTTGATGTTTTTTTGATTGGAATGACAGATAGGCCCCAATCGATCAATGCCGTGTTGGGTTTACTTGAAAAAAGTAACCATAATCTTTCTGGAGTCATACTGGAGAAAAGGTTTGCCAGACGCGCCACTTCAATAAAGTTTTATATGGATCTGTTTGGGAAATTTAGTTTTTCTTTTCTCAAATCAAGGTTGGTTGAGCTTGTTAAAATAAAATTGAAGCAACTTAACAAAGAGGTGAGTTTCGAAAAAAAGTTACATTCTCGAGGAATTGCATACCACGAAGTGGACAACATTAATGGACAAGATGTAGAATTGGTCTTAGAAAAGAAGAAACCGGATGTGATTGTTTTAGCGGGGGCACCTATTATAAAACCAAATATTTTAAAAACGGCTAAAAGTTATGTCATTAATGTTCACCGTTCATTGTTGCCTGCATATGCAGGCTTAGATGCAATATTTTGGGCTTTATATCATGGGGAGGACACGATTGGAGCAACAGTCCATACGGTGAGTGAGAAGATTGATGCTGGTAAAATAATCCTGCAGAAAGAAAAAGAGGTACTTTTCAATGATGATTTGGATTCACTCACAACATGGTACAATAACATAGTTCCAGACATGCTGGTGGAAGCTTTGGATTTAATTGCTGATCCGGAATTTGTGCCAAGAGAGCAAGATTTTAGTAAGAGATCATACTTTTCATGGCCAACTAAAAAACAACGCAAAGAATTACAGAAAAGATTAAGCAAGAAAACGAATAAGTAAAATAATCTGGATTTCTATAATGTCTAAAAAGATTCTCATACTGGATGGAAACTCAAGTCAATGTCTGCCATTGATGCGTTCTTTTTATAAAGGAGGCCATTGGGTTACATTGGTATGTCCAAGTAAACTTTGTTCTGGTTATTTCTCCCGATATGCCAATAAACGTATTGTTTGGTGTACAGTTACAGGGAACGAAGAACAGTATTACCAACAGCTGTTGGAACATGTTAAAGTCGAAAAATATGATTTAGTCTTGGGACTAAGTGATGCCAGTTCTGCTTTGTTAGCCAGTCACAAATCGGAAATAGAACAATATGTTCAAACCACTGTTCCCGATTATCCAATTTATTCTGTAGCGGCTGATAAATATTTAACCATGAAACTGTGTATGGAGCATAATATACCATGTCCAGTTTCTTATGCTGTCGACGAATTAGAAGATGATGATTACAAAATGAATCTAAAGTTTCCTCTTGTTTTGAAACCCAGGAAGGGAGTTGGGGCCGTCGGATTTACGATTTTAGAAGATCAGGAGAGCTTATTTGAGCAACTTCCTGAATTGAAAGAAAAACACGGCAAATTACTAATTCAGGAGTATATCCCTAATAAAAAACAATTTACGGTTGAAGCGTTTTGTGACGAAAATAGTGATCTAAAAGCCTGTGTAGTCTCAGAAAAAACTCGATTTTTTCCAGTGAGCGGTGGAACCAGCAGTTGTAACTTTTTGGTGGACCACCCTGCGGTGGTTTTAATCGTTGAAAAATTACTCAAAACTCTAAATTGGGTAGGTGTAGCTAACATCGATTTTGTATTTGATCCAAGAGATGGTATGCCAAAGGTAATTGAAATCAATCCTCGGATTGGTGCAACGGCAAAAATAGCATTTATGGCTGGTATTGACTTAGCAAAAATGTTATTGAGTTTGGCAGAGGGAAAAAAGTTGGCCAAATATTCCAGTCATGAAGAGGACATAGTCATGAGGAATTTGCTTCTTGATGTACTATGGTTCTTGTTTTCTTCATGGGAACAAAAGCGCATTACCTACCCTGGTTTTTCACAATTTTTTGGTAGAAAGGTGCACTATCAATCTTTTCGGATGGATGATCCTGCTCCCCTAATTGGATTTATATTAGGATACATTATGAAATATGCTAATTTGGATTTGCTAAACAAGAAACTTGGGGTTCAAACTAACTCAAAACTAAAAAGTAAAGTCAAAACATCTTGAAACCTACAAAGGCAGCATTTACGGTAGATGTAGAAGATGGCATCAGTATTGCCATGCGAGATATTTTTTCCGTTGAGTCAAGACAAACTGATAGAGTTGTTAGTTTAACGGAGAAAATTTTGGATCTGCTGGCTCGATATCAAACGCAAGGTACTTTTTTTGTTTTGGGGCAGGTTGCTGAAAAGTTCCCCCAACTTGTAAAAAAAATTGCCCAAGAGGGACACGAGTTAGGCGTTCACGGCTATAACCATTATCAGTTTTTTAGGATGACACGTAAGCAGGCTTTTGAGGAGCTTACAAAAGCCAAAAAGCTGATTGAGGATCTTACAGGCCATGAAGTTTTTGGCCATAGAGCACCTGCTTTCTCAATTACACCTAAAACCGAGTGGGGACTGGACGTTATTGCCGAAGCAGGCTTTAAGTATGACAGTAGTATTATGCCGGGTAGTGGTATGCGTTATGGTTGGTCAGGTTTTCCGAAAGACATCCATGAACTTAAAACTCCCTCCGGCATGAATCTCATAGAAGTACCGTTATCTACTGTAAAAGTATTTTGGAAAGATATACCAGTTTGTGGAGGAGGATATTTGAGGCTCTTTCCCTACGCTTTAACCAGGGCAGCTTTTGAAAAAATCCAAAAGGAACGACCTGTGGTCCTGTATATGCATCCCTATGAACTGGATACTCAAGATTATCCAGACTACTATTTTGACCAACTGAACAAGGTAGATCTGCTAACAAGGTATAAAATGAAATCAATGTGGTTTAACCGAAAATCGGTATATCCCAAGCTGGCACGACTATTGCAAAATTATGAATTCGGCACGGTCATTAATTTAGTTAACAATGATCACCAGATAACAGGTACTAAGGTATTTTAGATTTGGCTAACTCCTATGATGAGAGATTTTAAAAATGACTTTCTTTTAAACGCCAAAAACTTGGTCGGCTGGCGAACAAAGCGAAAGATTGTTGTATTTGCCGTCGATGACTACGGGAATGTTCGGTTACATTCAAAAGAAGCCAGAGAAAAGTTGGATCAGGCGGGACTGCCGGCTCATAACCGGTTTGATAAATTTGATGCCCTTGAAACCAGAACAGATCTTGAATCTCTTTTTAAGGTGTTGACATCCGTAAAGGATAAACACGGGAACTCTGCTGTTTTTACTGCATATGCGCTTCCTTGCAATATTAACTTTGACAAGGTAGCGGAAACCGGATATGAAGAGTATCACTACGAACGCCTACCGCAAACATTCCAAAAATTATCTGCATTAGATGTAACTGCATACGGCGGGACATGGGAATTATGGCAAGAGGGCATTGAGAAAGGTCTATTGGTGCCGCAGTTTCACGGTAGAGAGCATCTTAATTTGAAAGTATTCAATGAAAAACTTTTAGTAAAGGATCATGATTTGATGACCTGCCTGCAAAATAGATCCTTCACTAGTATTACGGGTAATAGTTACGAGACTATTTCTCCGATGGCAGCTTTAGATTTTTGGTCATTTGAAGAGAATGACCGTCTTCATTGGATTATTGAAGACGGTCTTGATCAGTTTGAAAAGGTTTTTGGTTATCGTGCCCGAAATTTCACCCCTCCTGTTTATAATGCTCATCCCGTTTTATATAAGACCTTGAAAAGGGAGGGGATAACTTTTATCGATACTGCCATGATTGCAAATGAGCATCAAGGGCACGGTAAATACAAAAGAAAATTTAACTACACTGGTAAAGAAATGGCCGCCAGCCTCTTGTCAATGGTGCGTAATGTTGTTTTTGAACCTACAGATGATAGAGGCGTGGATTGGGTAAAATATACACTTAAACAAATTGAAGCGGCTTTTCGATGGAATCGTCCCGCTATTATTAGTTCGCATCGGGTTAATTTTTGTGGCCATATTGATGAGAAAAATAGAGAAAAGGGTATTAACGCTTTAAGTGAGTTATTAAAGAAGATTACGGAACGCTGGCCTGATGTAGAATTTATAGCTGCAAATGAATTGGGAGATTTAATATTAGAGACTAAGAAATAAACTTAATAATTTTTGTAGTTGAGTATTTTTTACTTAATACGTGAATAAAATTAACGCTTTTCTATTTTAACTTTTGCGTTTTTGATCTGAAGGAAAAGTCAGAGAGAACAAAACCAGCCTAAAACTCATTTATGCCTTTGAATTCTTGATAACTAATAAGAATGGCATAGGTATTGTAGATAATAAGTGTGGGGATCTGATTTATAACTGACCTACATAAAATGAAAGTGAAAAGAAGTTTATATCTTGGCTATTATTTAAAAGAGTTAGACCGTGATAAGTTTAACATATTTCTCAATTACATTTCAAAACAAGAGGGGCAAAGGAAGTCATCAATTATTAAAGATATCATTACTTCAGTCTTTGAGTATAACATCTCTATTCTGGAGTATTTTCAGTTCCGTTTTTATGATCTTCCAAAAGAAGAACGAGCGTTGTGGGCGGGAACCGGTTATATGTATGAGTATCAATTAGCGATGAATCCCAAAAACCATCGTCATATTCTTGATGATAAAACACTCTTTTATAAGCAATACGAAAATTTCTTTGGGCATACCGTTGCAAGTATTGCTGATCTTCGGCAGAATTCTGATAAAGCCGAACAAATCCTAAATAATTCCTCGGGTAAGGTGGTATTTAAGCCAGCAGATGGCAAATGTGGGGCACAGGTTGTAATTAAAAATAGCAGTGAGTTTGACCGGTTTGGGATGATTGAATTTATGGAAGATCATGATTTGGGGCTAGTGGAGGAGTTTATAGTTCAGCATACCAAAATGAATCAGCTATCATCATCAGCGGTAAATACGGTGCGGATTATTACACAACTCAATGAGGAGGGAGGAGTTGATATTTTGGGTTGTCGTTTGCGAATCTCAGTAAATTCGCCTGTTGATAATATGGCGGCCGGAAATATGGCGGCGCCTATTGATGAGGATACAGGTATTGTTAGCGGGCCGGGGGTATACAGTGATATTACCAAGCCTGATCAGAATGACCATCCCGTTACGAATGTAGAAATACCGGGATTCCAGATTCCATTTTGGAAGAAAACACTCCAAATGGTAAAAGAGGCAGCATTACGGCATCCGCAAAATAGATCTATTGGGTGGGATGTGGTCATTACAAATAAAGGGCCGGGACTTATTGAAGGGAACCATGATTGGTGCAAATTACTTTGGCAGCTTCCGGTTAAAAGGGGGTTAAAGTCGATGTTAAAAGATTATGCCCATAGTCATGGTTTATAAACGCTACATAAAAAGGATTGGAGATATTATTGGCACATTGGCAATTTTTGTGATGATATCGCCCGTTTTTTTGGGTATCTCACTGGTATTGCTTCTTCAAAATAAGGGCAAGGTTTTTTTTTATCAGCAGCGTATTGGATACAAGGAAAAAGTTTTTGAGATCATCAAGTTTAAGACGATGACTGATGAAAAAGATCAGGAGGGAAATTTGCTTCCCGATATGGAACGCCTCACCCGTTTTGGAGAGTGGATAAGACACTTATCGCTGGATGAACTGCCGCAGCTTATAAATGTATTGAAAGGAGAAATGAGTTTAATCGGTCCGCGTCCGCTGTTACCTAAATATTTGCCTCTTTATTCTAAGCGGCAGCATCACCGGCATGACGTTAAACCGGGTATAACGGGCTGGGCCCAGGTGAATGGACGAAACTCTATTAGTTGGACCCAAAAGTTTGAGCATGACCTTTATTATGTAAAACATCAATCATTTTTGTTAGATTTAAAGATAGTAGGGTTAACAATATTAAAAGTGTTGCAGCGGGAGGGAGTGAATCAATCAGAAATACGTCCTATGCAGCCATTTGATGGTGATAATTAATGAAGAAAGAACTTTTTATTGTTGGGGCTGGCAGTGTAGGCGGACATATCGCTCATAATATTGTTGGGTATTCCGATGAATATAAAGTTGCCGGATTTTTTGATGACGATCTTCAAAAAGTTGGAAAAACACAGTTTGGAATTGAGGTGCTTGGAACTGTAAAAGATTTATTGAAACTCAAAAATGCCAATGTGTTGATAGGCATAGCTTTTCCAAAACTTAAACGAAAGATAATAGAATTACTATCCGTTAACCAGACGCTTAAATTTCCAACACTTATACACCCAAAAGCATGGATATCAAAGGGGGTATCAATAGGAAAAGGATGTATTATTTATCCGGGCACAACAATTAATTATGGTTCGGAAATAAATGACTTTGTTTGTATTAATATGAATTGTTCACTTGGTCATCATACTTTTGTTGGACGCTATTCCAGTTTTGCTCCAGGAGTAAATACGGGAGGGCATTCCATAGTAGAGGAGGGAACAGATATAGGTATAGGGGCATCTACTTTACAAGGTACATGCATTGGCTCAAATAGTATTGTTGGAGGACAGGCAATGGTCATTTCGGATGTAAAAGCTGAATCGACCGTAGTAGGTATACCAGCTAAATTGCTAAATAAAAGTAAATAAATTAATGCCTACTAAGCATATACTGAACTGAAATATAACCTGCAAAATACTCTATTTTGATTGGTGAATTAGAGCGAAGGACTCATGCTGAGCGTGTGAATTATATTATGGCAAATGTTGCCCCCCCCCTGAGTTACCGGCAATACATCGTTCGGTCGATAAATTAATGAGCCAGAACTTGTGGAGCTTTTGAAGCAGGCTTTGAAGACTATTGCAATCAGTTTGAGTGTGAATTAATCAGCATATTTACGGTTGATTACGAGAAGATATTCGGGAGTTCCCTAAAATTACTGAAATTAATATGTGTCATGTTGCTTTTACCTCAAGTATAGCGGCAGGAGGGGCTCAAGTAGTTTTCTCTACTTTCAAACAGTCAAATTTCAGGAAAGCCTACAAAGAATTGTGTTGTTGGAATAACTTTAGAAGTTTTGTTGTTATCTACCACAGAAAATAAATAGAAAATGTGACAGCCATATTGCGGTATTCAAAAGAAGGATTATTGGGATCATCACCGGAATTTATGGCGGATAACATGGCACGAGTTTCAAATCCCAGTTTGCGATAGTGACCGTGCTCAAATCCGAATCCGAAAACAGCTCCGGCATCGAATGTAGAAAATTGTGGTGCCACATCATTAGAGAATTCCCCTTCAAACTGAATTCCTACTGGAGCCCCCGTGTTTGTTCCTTTAAATTCGGCATTCAATAGATACGCGCTATAAAGACCTCCACTTAGATGAAAGGTCGTTTTGGCTCTTTTACGGCCATATATCGTTTGTTCTTTGGGTGCTGTGGTGAGTTGTAGCAACAGCGGGAGTTGAAGGTAGGTGAGGGCTGTTCTGCTTTCTGTCTGAAATACCGTACCTCGAAGTGTGAAGGTATCATCATATTTGGCGCCAAGGAGAATCAGTGACGGTTCGGCTTGTAGTCGCACTATTCGGGAAAGCTTGGTTCGGGCGACAAAACCAACATTGTATCCCACAGTAAAATCGGGCTTTAATTGTAGGTTTATATCATCTTCTATGTACGAAAAATTATTGAGGTGTGAACTTACAGACATTCCCCCGGTGATGCCCCAATCAATAGATTGGGCTTTTGTGGCATTGAAAATACCGGGTATGATAAAAAATGTTATAGTTGCGAGAATAGATAAGATTCGGATATTACGCATTGTTGTTTTGCGAAGTTAAAATGTAGGTTGATTTTTCAATCAGCATAGCCGCCAAACAGATTTTGTGTTTGATTAAAAGAGATATTCTCTTGGTAAATTTCTATAGCTTTGATCTACCAACAAGATCGACCTCCCTTCAGCTGCAATTTGTTTAGATAGTTAGATTATGCAATAATAGGTCCAAAATTATTCTAATGATCAGATTTTATTGTCTTTTGGTTAAGCTTTACCTGTGAGGAATGACTACCTGTTGTTGACGGATAGATTAGTAAAAATCAATAAGAGTTAGTATTAATTGGGAGAGATAGAGAATAAGAGTGAATTAACCTTAATAAGAAGAGAGAGTGCCAGATTAGTATAAAAAAGTGAATTCACAAGTAAATTTTACTCACATATCTGCATAAAAGTAACACTTAAGGCTCTTAATTTTATTTGCCCGATTTTATTAGAATAGTAACTATTCATTGATTTGGAAGGAGCTCTGGTCTTATTGGGAGGGCTATACTGATAGTATTTAGAGTTGGCATAACTATTGTATCACTGTACTTCACATAGTAACAGTTGGTGGTTTACCAATGTGATATTTTAAAACGTGATATATGAATAATGCCAATACTCGTATTTATCTATCTTCTCCCCATATGGGGGGTGATGAGTTGTATTATGTCCATGATGCATTTGAAAAAAACTGGATTGCTCCGCTGGGTGCGAACGTAGATGGATTTGAAACAGAATTGCAGGATTTTACGGGTATAGAACATGCTGCTGTTGTAACCTCCGGTACTGCTGCATTGCACTTGGCTTTAATGTTGTGTGGTGTTGAATCTGGCGACGAGGTCATTTGTCAGTCGATGACGTTTACTGCTTCTGCCAACCCGATTTTATATCAGGGGGCGACGCCGGTTTTTGTGGATTCTGAAGCAGAGACCTGGAACATGGACCCCGAATTACTGGAGAAAGCAATATGGGATCGCATCCAGAAAAAAGGGAAACCCAAGGCTATTATCGTTGTAGATTTATATGGAATGCCAGCTAAGATGGAGGCGATTATAAGGATTTCAGAGAAATACGATATCCCTGTTATTGAGGATGCGGCCGAGGCTTTGGGATCATCAATTGACGGACAACAATGTGGTACCTTTGGGTTGCTTTCAGTGCTGTCGTTTAACGGCAACAAAATTATAACCACTTCGGGCGGTGGTGCCTTGTTGAGCGATCAGCAAGAACTTATCGAAAAAGCTCGTTTTTTGGCAACACAGGCTCGTGATGATGCTCCTCATTATGAACATTCTGAGCTGGGGTATAACTATAGAATGAGCAATGTTTTGGCAGGCATTGGACGTGGACAGATGAAAGTTTTGGATGATAGAATAGCAGCACGAAGAAAAAATTTTAATTTTTACTTTGATGCACTGCAGGGTTCCTGGCTTGAACACGATTCGTTGGATTCCGAGTGGCAGGTTAATGATACTTCAAACTCAGGTATTTATTTCTTACCGGAACCCGAGGGCTATTTCAGTAATCGATGGTTGACTACGGTTCTCATAAAACCGGATGAGACCGGTGGTGTTAAGGCCGAAGAAATAAGAGTGGCACTGGAAAAAGAGAATATTGAATGTCGTCCGCTTTGGAAACCGATGCACCAGCAGCCGCTCTATAAAGAATATCCCCACTATGGTGCCGGAGTCTCTGATTGGTTATTTGAGTATGGACTTTGCCTACCTTCGGGGAGTAATTTAACGGATGCTGACCGAAGTCGTGTTGTTGAGGCTATATCAAAAGTACTACAGCCTAAAAACCTTCATTATCTAAAAAAAGACAGGCTATCAGGGTTCTAAATCTCGCGTAATAATTACTCGACAAATGATAAAAATAACACATTTATTCTGGGCTGGGAGTTGTGGTATGTTTTTCTTTATTGCTTTTCTTAAGTCGATTTTGTTTTCAAAGGGGGGTTATAATAAAACTGTAAATGCTTTTTGCCTACGGCTATAATGTTTGAACAAAAAATACAAATTGGCATAACTATTGTACTTACTCTTTAACGTGCAAGACATCAAAGAGTTAATAGGAGGGATAGGTATGAAAAATGGATTTTATCAAAATAGTAAAAAATATATGAACAGATTCACAAGAGGGATATTCCTTTTTATTGGAGATACGCTATCGCTGTTATTCTCTGCTATCATAATTTATTCGATTTTATCATCACTTAGTATCGCAGAAAAGCCCTTTCCAATTGCCCATACTACTATTATTGTTGGGTCGGTACTGATAGCTCTAATGTTTTTCAAAATGTATATGGTCAATTGGCGATATACAAGTTTGAATGACTTGGGCAGACTTGTGCTCGGGATTACAGTTGGAGGTGGAATATCCCTTGGCCTTGCTCACTATTTTATTGGCATGGGGAGTTATGAGGCCACTTTTACGGCCCTTGTGCTGACAAACGGAGTTATTACCGTGGGTGGTTTTAGAATCAGCAAGCGGATGTACTATGGGATAATTAAATCACAGAAAGGAAAGAACAAACACGCCATAATATTTGGGGGCGAAAATGAGGGAGAGCAGATACTTCGTGATATACTAACTAATGATCACTGGAATATATCGGTGCATGGTATTTTTGATGACCGGGTGACTCCTGGTCTGTTGCTACATGGCGTTCGTATTTTGGGTGGTAAAAAAGCGATGATTGAATACATTAAGAACAATCCTGTTGATCAACTTATCGTAGCTTTTCCACAATATCCAAAGAAAGATTTAAAAGTAATTATTGATAAGGTTAAGGAAATACGTCCGGAAATGGATATTAAAGTACTGCCTTCTTTCCATTCGTTGACGGATAATCCGGTTGGGGTTGAACATATCCGTGAGGTAAGTATTGAGGATATTTTGGGTCGTAAGCCGGTAAATATTGATTTACAAACTATCAAAGCGAGTATAACCGATAAAACAGTACTTATTACCGGAGCAGGTGGATCGATCGGGGGTGAACTGGTGCGGCAATGTGCTAATCTTAAGCCGGATAAATTGATTGCTCTGGATATTGACGAGACGGAATTGTTTTATATCGAAAATGAATTCAAAAAAACAGATGCCAACGTAATTCCTTGCGTCGCAAGTGTTACTGACAAGCAGAAGATTGATAAAATACTCGGTCATTATAAGCCCAGTATTATTTTCCATGCGGCAGCATATAAGCATGTACCTATGATGGAGAGCTTTCCTGAAGAGGCGGTAAAAGTAAATATTGGGGGTACCCGATTGTTGGCCTCACTGGCATGTAAACATGAGGTGAATAAATTTATCATGGTTTCTACCGATAAGGCTGTAAACCCGGCTAATGTTATGGGAGCAACCAAGCGTGTGGCAGAAGAAGTTTGTATGGCCTATAACGGGACTTGTACTACCAAGTTTATTTCGGTGCGTTTTGGAAATGTGCTGGGATCCCGCGGATCAGTAGTACCGATATTTATTGATCAGATTAAGAACGGCGGCCCTATAACAGTTACAGATCCTGAAATGATGAGGTATTTTATGACTATTCCCGAAGCCGTGCTGCTGGTTATGCAGGCTGGATCGATGGGGAGTGGGGGCGAAGTGTTTGTGCTTGATATGGGAGAACCCGTAAAAATATTGGATATGGCTAAAGACCTTATCCGGTTGCATGGGTTGATTCCGTACAGAGATATCCAGATAAAGATTACAGGGCTGCGACCCGGCGAAAAATTGTTCGAAGAACTTTTGAATTCCGAGGAAGGTGTAACTGAAACAGAACATGAAGAGATTTATAAAGCTGTTTGCAGCAGTAAGTTATCGTCTTCAGTATTGGAATCAAGAATTAATCAGCTTTTTACTTTGCTTGAAGATGATGAGGATTCAGAATCTCTACGATCGCTCCTGAAAATTTTAGTACCCACTTACACTTATAACGAATCCAAGAAAGAACCCATCCTGAAACGAGCAAAAAAGCCTGATGAATCATTACTAATAGGTTAGCATCAGCAGCATTAATTAATATGGTTTAAATATTTTAACACAGAGTAATAGCAATGTCCGATTCACTTCAAAAAAATGATGATCAGCCACAAAAGGGGCTGGCAAAATTCGATTATGTTCCTCATTATTCTGAGCCATCTCAGACAAATAATGGACTTGATCCTCAAAAAATTATAGGGCTCCTTTTACGATATAAGTGGCTGGTAATGTTTTTTCTGATTGCCGGTGCCACGGGAGCTTGGTTTTATGCCGATACTATTGATCCAGTATATGAAAGCAAGGGTTCGCTTTTAATAAGTCCGGCAGGAGGAGAAGCCAACAATGAGTTGTCACAAATAATATCTCAGACAACGGGTTTCGGCACCAGTTCTACGCTTGAAAATGAGCTACAGGTACTTCGTTCCAGAACCTTTGCTGAAAAAATAGCCACAGAGCTATTTTCTGAAGATCTGGAAAATGTTGAAGAGTTTCCGATCATGTGGATGGAAGAAGAAAATGGAGAGGTATATAAGGCTGGAGAAAATGTAGTGGCTTCACGGATTCGAAAGAATCTGAACTTTATGCAACCCGAAGAACGAAAGTCAGATGTAGTTGAAGTAAGGTTTCAAAGTACTTCGCCTGTTGAGGCTACAAAAATTGTTAATCTTGCAATGCAGGCTTATGTAGAAAATTCAACAAAACAAAATAGGGAGGCTGCAACATCTACGGCACAATTTCTGGAAAAAGAGAAGGCAGAGGTAAAGCAAAAGCTTGAAGAATCTGAACAAAAGCTTAAGCAGTTTATGGACGAAACAGGCATTGTTCAGGTTAATGAGCAAGCCAGCGGAATGATTAAGCAGGGTACTGATACTGAACTCGAACTGCAGCGCATAAATTTGGAATTACAGACCATAGAAAAGACCATTGAAAACTATGAAAGTCAACTTGAAAGAATTAAGCCAGGCCTTTCGGATCAATTTACAGATGCAGTCGGTCCAAAAATTAGAAAAGCACAAGAAGATCTGGCTCGTTTTGAAAGGGAGCGTACGCTTATCATTTCAAAGAATCCAGGGGTATTAGAAAGAGAACCGCTTCCACAGCGACTTCAATATTTAGACAAACAAATAGCGCGGTTGAAAAAAGAGATTAAAACCCTTTCCGATCAGCTATTCACTAAAGATGAAGAATTTATGGGAATGGATAGTGAAGACCGTGCGGAGATGGTATCCAATATACAGGCTAAACTGATGGAGCTTCGAATCCAGCAAAATCAGAATCAATCACAAAAAAAGGCCCTTCTTCAGTATAAAAATGAAATGGAGGGTGATATGAACTCGCTCCCCGAAGGCATGGTAAGGTTGGCCAAACTTAAGCGTGACGTCCAATTAAATGAAGAACTTTATATGTCTATATCCAAGAAATTTGCGGATATGTCGGTTTGGAAACAGTCTCAATTTGGGTTTGGTCGTATTATTGATTCTGGTCAGCTACCGAGTACCCCGGTAAGTCCCAACAAAAAGATACTGCTGCTGCTGGGTATCATGCTCGGCGGAGTGCTTTCAGCCGGATTTATTTTCATAAGAGAATTTGGTGATAACAGTGTTAGTAATGTAGGGCAACTCAAAACTATGTATTTACCCTCTGTAACCGTTGTCCCCAAATTTGAGAAAGTATCGAGACGGAAACGAAAGAAATATACTGTAGGGGCGGGTAAAATTCCTTCAGAAATAGTGTTGCTGCAAGATCGTTCAAGTCTTGCTTCAGAAGCTATTAGGCGGCTCAAAAACAATATTATCTATCAAAATGGAGATACGCCTCCCAAAACCATTGCGGTTACCAGTGCAGAAAAAGGAGATGGGAAATCGACGATTGTTTCCAACTTGGGCATTGCTTTTGCCGAGGAGGGATACCATACCTTAATAATTGGGACTGATTTCCGACGTCCCAAGCTTGGCAATTATTTTGGAATTAATGCCCAAAAGGGATTATCAGATTATCTCGACGGGCAACTTGCTCTTGAACGACTTATTCGGGATACGGATCAAAAAAATCTGAAGGTTATACTTGCCGGTAAAAATACAGAAACGCCCGAGATTTTGGGCAGCAGCATGCTTTTCAAACAACTTCTCAAGAAGCTGGAAAAAATGTATGATGTGATTATTCTGGATACTCCTCCCTTCGGTATTATCAGCGACTCAGCCTCAATACTGAAAGGGGCTGAGGCAACGGTTGTAGTAGCAAAATATCGAAAAACAAACAAAGGTATGTTGGTGCGAACTCTTGAGGAGTTGGAGCAAATCCAGGCCAATGTTGTAAATGTTGTCCTGAATGGGTTTGACCCCAGTAAGGAAACATCCAATTTCTATGGGCCGGGATATTATCAATCATTGTACAGTAATTACGAGGCGTATGTGGAATAACCGAAAGAAAGCCATTTAAAAGTATATCAACTAAGACTATTACCATTATTTGTTCACCTTTATCAACCTATTATGAAACGAAATCTTATCTATATAACACTTCTTACGATTATAGGAGTTTGTTCTCCACTTATTGTACAAGCGCAGCTACAGCTCGAAGAAGGGATGGGGGACCGGTATATTCGTGTAGCGGAAATTGGGCAACTGGCCGACTCTGTTAATGTTTGGGGGGATGTGGGGAGTTCGGGTCGATATATTATACCTGAGGAAACTACTCTTCCAGAGCTGATATCGTATAGTTTCGGATATACGCAGCTGCGCGGGAGGGATTCAAATATCGATTGGTCAAAAACGCAGATCGAAATTAAAGTATCTCGCTATAACGAAGATCGAAAATTAGTTGACGTCGCTTTTTTCAGATATCGATATCACGATCCGGAACCCGTTGAAATGTTTGAGTTTGATCTCCAGAATAACGACTTGGTTAGCGTGCAGGTAAGGCGCAAACCTTCGTTTACAGATTATGTAGGTGTTGTAGCCCCGGTGGTGAGTGTTATTGCTACCTCATTTCTACTTTTTGAAAACCTCAGGGGAAACTAATGACAAATACAATAATTTAAACTCATTTTATGGTGACAAAAGGTGTATAAAACGCTCAAAAAAATATTTTATGTTCTGCCCGCAGGAGACCCAATAAAACTTTCTGTACTTTTTATACTAATGCTTGTAGCAGCAGTACTGGAGGTAGCCGGAATCGGGATGATTCCCGCTTTCGTAGCTATTGTTGCCGACCCCGATCGGGTATTAGATGTAGAATGGCTGCAACCTCTGTTGGCTATGCTCGATATTACAGATTCTAAAGGTCTTTTAATATGGGGATCATCAGCATTAGTTGGTATTTTTATTATTAAAGGAGCTTATATAATCACTTTTAATTACTTTGAAGCGCGCTTTATCTTTAACCGTCGCTATACTATTTGCTTTAGGTTGATGCGATCATATATGCAGGCGCCATATATATTTCATCTCCGCCGAAATACTGCTGAACTGTTGCGGAATATCAGTCAAGAGATCAATGTATTAACTAATAATGTAATCACCACTATTTTAAAGATGGGCCGGGAGGGTGTTGTTGCCCTGGCTATATTGATATTTCTTTTTACCATGGAGCCGCTTATTACCCTTCTCGTAATTTCCCTTTCAGGATTTGGAGCAGGTACTTTTATTGCACTCAACAAAAAGAAAATGAAAGAGTATGGTGAAGAGGAGCAACTCCGGCGAATGGAAATGATTAAAGCCGTAAATCAGGGTTTAGGTGGAATAAAGGATGCGCGGGTACTAAATCGGGAAAATGAATTTATCGAAAAGTTCCGTTTCGAGGCTTACCGAAGCACCCGTCTGATGGCCCACCTGAGATTTATCCAGCAGATTCCCCGACCGGTGGTAGAAACAACAGCCGTACTGGGAATGCTGCTTATTGCTGTTTTAATGGTATGGCAAGGTCGGCCTATCGAGGCTATTATTCCCATACTTACACTCTTTGCTATGGCCACGGTTCGTCTTATGCCATCGGTACAACAGTTGGTAACGATGTACACCCAGTTGCGATATAATATTGTGTCACTTGACCCCATTTATAATGATCTCAAAGAGCTTTCTGAGCATAATACTCAGTTTGTAAAGGATCGGGACAGTACTCATAAGCTTCAGCTCAGAAAGGAAATTGTGATAAATGATGTGAGCTATTCTTATCCCGGCAGTGAAATAGAGGCATTAAGCGATATTTCAATTACAATTCCCAAGGGACAGGCAATAGCTTTTGTGGGAGCATCGGGGGCTGGCAAAACGACTATGGTGGACCTTATTTTGGGGTTACTTGATCCTAAGCAGGGACAAATACTTGTTGATGGTACTGATATCAGTAACAACCTCTCGGCATGGCAAAAAAATATCGGCTATATACCGCAATCTATTTATTTGGCTGATGAGACACTACGTGCAAATATCGCTTTCGGATTACCAAAAGATGACATTGATGAAGAAAAAATTCAAAATGCGGTTGAGCTTGCCCAGCTTGATACCATGGTGCAAGGGCTACCCGAAGGGTTGGATGCCGAAATTGGAGAACACGGCACTCGGTTATCCGGCGGACAACGCCAGCGGGTGGGGATTGCCCGTGCTTTATACCATGAACCCGATGTATTGGTAATGGATGAGGCCACATCTGCACTGGATAATATTACGGAAAAATTGATAACGGAGGCAATAGAGTCATTGAAAGGGGAGCGAACGTTAATTATGATTGCTCACCGTCTTACCACCGTTAAAAATTGTGATAAGCTATACTTCATGGAAGAAGGCAAAATCATACAAGAGGGAACCTATGAAGATCTGGTAGATACAAATATTAGATTTCGGGAGATGGCACTTGAAGCCTAAAATCTGATGACTATTAGTATTGGGTAAGATTTAGTGTGGGGGAGTAATATTTACTCTTTCACAATTTATAAAAAAGGCCTAAATAAGCACCTAATATATTTTTATAAGTTCAGAGAGGGGTATCTAAATTTGTAGCGAAAAATAGATTGATATGTGGGCTCTGGCACATTATTTGAAAGAGTAAAGAGTAGTAGAGATAGCTTAATGGCACTGGGTATCAAAAAAATAATATAAACTAAAAAGGGAGCAGAATATGAAAGCTGTGATATTAGCAGGTGGGTATGGAACAAGGCTAAGTGAGGAAACAAGTGTTCGTCCAAAACCCATGGTAGAAATAGGAGGGAAACCTATTTTATGGCATATTATGAAAATCTATTCGCACTACGGTATTAATGACTTTATCGTCTGCTGTGGATACAAGGGCTATGTGATCAAAGGATATTTTTCAAATTATTTTCTTCATCGATCAGATGTTTCATTCGATCTGAGAAATAATGAGATGAGGGTGTTACAAAATGGGGTTGAACCCTGGAATGTTACACTGATTGATACCGGAGATGGAACGATGACCGGGGGCCGATTAAAAAGAGTCAAAGATTATGTAGACCACGAAACTTTTTGTCTAACATACGGGGATGGCGTTAGCAACATCAATATATCTAATCTGATTGATTTTCACCGAGCCCAGGATACTCTTGCAACACTTACGGCAGTACAGCCGGAGGGACGTTTTGGTACGTTCAAACTGGGACATGAAGAGAGTAAAATTGATTCCTTTAAAGAGAAACCCCGGGAGGACAATGCCTGGATTAATGGCGGGTTCTTTGTATTGGAACCAGAGGTTATTGATTATATAGAAGGGGATGAAACGGTTTGGGAACGGGAGCCGATGGAACAATTGGCAAACATCGGAGAGCTCTGTGCCTTTCGCCATAATTCATTCTGGCATCCCATGGATACTTTACGGGATAAAAATCACTTAGAGGATTTATGGAAAGCTGATGAGTGTCCATGGCGCGTTTGGGAAAACGAATCAACACATGTCGAAGTCTAATAAAAATTGCCACATGAATAATTTTATAATTGTTGGCGGAGGGATCGTTGGGCTGGCGACAGCATACGCCATTAAAAAGGCAAATCCTGAGTCATCTATTCTTATTCTTGAAAAAGAAAAAGAGGTGGCATCACATCAGACCGGCAGAAACAGCGGGGTAATTCATTCCGGAGTATATTATGAACCGGGAAGTAAAAAGGCTGAGCTCTGTACGCGTGGCAGTAACAGAATGATGAGCTTTTGCCGAGAATTTGGCATAGAATATGATCAATGCGGTAAAGTCATTGTTGCTACCAGTAAAGAGGAGTTGCCATATCTGGATATCTTGGCCAAAAGAGGAACAAAGAATGGACTAAAGGTTCAGAAAATATCAAAGAGTGAGCTTAATGAGCTGGAACCCCATGTGAATGGAATTGCGGCCCTGCATGTGCCAGAAGCTGGAATTGTAAACTATAAAAAAGTTGCCGAGGCACTGGTTGAAGAATTAAAACAACGGGGTGTAGAAATTTCTTTAAACCAGCATGTTACGTCAATTAAAACAGTTGACAATCAATGCTATGTTGAAACAAAAGGTGCATCTTTTGAATGCGATTATGTAATAAACTGTGCGGGTCTGTACAGTGATACCCTTGCATCAAAAGCGGGTGTTGATATCCAGCATCGTATCATTCCATTCAGAGGAGAATACTACGAACTTACCGAGGAGCGGCGCCATTTGGTAAAAAATCTGATATATCCGGTTCCCAATCCCTCGTTTCCTTTTTTGGGGGTCCATTTTACTCGAATGATCGATGGCAGTATTCACGCTGGTCCTAATGCAGTACTTAGCCTCAAGAGAGAGGGATATTCGAAGTTTTCATTTGATGCATCGGAGGCTTGGAAATCATTGAGCTATCCTGGGCTTTGGAAACTTGCCGGACAACACTGGCAAGAGGGGTTCAGAGAGCTTTACCGATCATTTTCTAAAGCTGAATTTGTTAAAAGTCTCCAGAAATTGATTCCGGAGGTTCGGGCTGAAGATTTAGTTCCATCTCCTGCCGGTGTACGTGCCCAGGCGCTGAACCCGGATGGAACCCTGGTTGATGACTTTTTAATAAAGTACCACGGGAGAAGTATTCATGTTTGTAATGCTCCCTCTCCGGCAGCCACAGCTTCACTCGAAATTGGTGATTCCATAGCTGAATATGTAATGGATCATAAATCGAGCAAAGTATTGACCGCGTAATTTTCTGGAATATTCACAAGATTACTTGATAATTAACATTTATCGATACGGGGTAACACTATGATTTTTAATGAAACGGAATTAAACGATGCTTTCGTTATCGACCTTAAAAAGCTGGGAGATGAACGGGGATTTTTTGCACGAGCGTTTTGCGTAAATGAATTTAAGGAGCAGGGAATCGAATTCTCTGTTGCCCAGGCCAACGTCTCGTATAATCGTTATAAGCATACACTCCGGGGAATGCATTATCAGGAAGAGCCCTATGGAGAAGCAAAGCTGGTACGATGTACAAGGGGAGCGATCTGGGATGCTATTATTGATGTGAGGCCCGATTCATCAACCTACATGCAGTGGATTGGCGTTGAGCTTACCGAGCAGAACTATCGCATGCTGTATATTCCTGAGGGATTTGCTCATGGGTTTATCACACTTGAAGATGAAACAGAGGTAACATATCAGGTTTCGGAATTTTATACGCCGGGGGCTGAAAAGGGGATTCGATGGGATGACCAATCTTTCAATATTGACTGGCCGGCTGATCCTAAAATTATGTCAGAAAAGGATAAGAGCTGGTCGGATTTCAAAAAAATAATGAGAACATAAACTGTATTTAGGGGAGTATATATCATGATCATCGTAGATAAAGCATTAGAAAAAAGAGAAAAAGAGAATAATCCGATCAAGGTGGCCATGGTTGGAGCTGGATTTATGGGAAAAGGAATAGCCTTGCAGTTTCAAACTGCTGCGAAAGGGATGAGATTAGTGGCAATTTCAAATCGAACACTGGATAAGGCAACTGCGGCTTATGAAAAGTCAGGGATAGAAGCCGTTACCGAAGTAAATTCACAAGGGGCACTGGACGAGGCCATAAAACAAGAGAAAGCAGCCGTAACAACTGACCCCTTATTATTATGTGAATCTAAAGAAATTGATATTATTATCGAAGTAACCGGAGCTGTACAGTTCAGTGCGGAAGTGGTTTTAGCTGCAATCCGTAATAAAAAGCATGTGGTGTTAATGAATGCTGAATTGGATGGCACAGTAGGGGCCATGTTAAAAGTTTATGCAGATCAGAATGACGTGATTATTACGAATGTTGATGGAGATCAACCCGGCGTTATCATGAACTTGTATCGTTTTGTAAAAGGAATTGGTGTTGAGCCCGTATTATGTGGAAACATTAAAGGTTTGCAGGATGAGTATCGAAACCCCACAACACAAGAAGGGTTTGCCAAAAAATGGGGGCAGAAACCTTCCAAGGTTACCTCATTTGCAGATGGTAGTAAAATTTCATTTGAGCAAGCTATAGTGGCTAATGCAACCGGCATGAAAGTGGGTAAACGGGGAATGTACGGTCCAACTGTAGAAACGGGAACTCCGTTAGAAGAAGCCATTAAAGAATATCCCGATGAACTTCTGAATATAGAAGAGGGCGCAGTGGACTATATAGTGGGCGCTACTCCGGCTCCGGGTGTATTTGTTATCGGCACTCACGATCATCCCCAGCAGCAACATTACCTGAATTTGTATAAACTTGGAGAAGGACCGTATTACTGTTTCTACACCCCTTATCACCTTTGTCATTTTGAAGTTCCAAATACTGTGGCTCGGGCCGTATTGTTTGATGACGCCACAATTGCACCTTTGGGGGCTCCAGTCGTAGAGGTTGTGACTATAGCCAAGAAAGATTTGAAAGCTGGCGAAGAGATTGATGGGATCGGTCATTATATGACCTATGGTGTGTGTGAGAATGCAGACATTGCCGATGCAGAAAACCTTTTACCGTTAGGGGTTGCAGAGGGATGTGTTTTAAAAAGAGATATTAAAAAAGATGCCGCCCTGACGTATGATGATGTGGAGGTGCCGGAAGGACGACTGATCGATCAGCTTCGCAAAGAACAGAAAGAACATTTTGGTGTGTTGCAGGAGGTATAGAAAAAGGGTTAAAAAAGTACGGGGTAAACTACATAATGGCATTAAATAAATTTGATCTGGAAATAGTTAGCAGTAATGGAAAGGCTAATCCTGCTATATTTTTTAAAACTATAACAGAGTGGCTAAATAGGGGATTTGAAGAGCACAAAACATCTATTGCTCTACATTTTGGGAATGAGGGGTTAACCTACGAAGAGCTTTATAAACTGTCGAATACTATTGCGCACTATCTTATTGCTCAAGGAATAGGTAAAGGAGATCGTATTGGAATAAGCTTGGATCGATCTCCTGAAATGATAGCAAGCATTATCGGTATTCTTAAAGCAGGGGCTGCATATGTACCTTTGGATCCGCACTATCTGATTGACCGGCTCCAAATAATGAGGGAAGATGCCGGATTGAGCCTACTGATTGCTCATAAAAAATTCTCCGATCGATTTGAAATAAATTCGGATCAGGTTTTTTTCTGGGAGAAAATAGAGAGAGAATTAGGCAAATATTCTGATTTGTCTCCCTCGGTGGATATCAGTGGAGAGGATGTAGCTTATGTCATTTTTACGTCTGGCTCTACCGAACGTCCCAAAGGGATTGAGATGCCACATCGCGCTTTATCAAATCTAATAGATTGGCAGCTTGGACGGGAATATTTTAAGAGAGAGGCTAAAGTATTCCAGTATAAGTTTTGATGTTTCATTTCAAGAAATTGCTACGACTATTGCATCAGGAGAGACGTTATTTTTAATAAATGATAATGAGCGGCGAGATCCTCGAATTTTGCTAAAGATCCTGAGCGATCTTGAAATAGAGCGTTTATTTATTCCGTTTGTAGCACTTCGGAGTTTGATTGAAGTAGCAATTACAACAGACAGAATACCCGGCTCATTAAAAGAAGTGATTACAGCCGGTGAACAACTGCGTGTTGATGCTGGTTTACGACAGTTCTTCACGAAACTGTCCCATTCGGTGCTTGAAAACCAGTATGGTCCTTCCGAGACACATGTGGTATCAGCTTATTTGTTAGATCAGGATCCTTCAACATGGTCTGATCTTCCTCCTATAGGTAAGCCCATAAAAAATACTGATATTTATATTCTGGATGAGAGTTTAGAACCGGTAAATAAAGGAGAGACCGGGGAACTATATCTTGCCGGTCAGAACCTGGCCCATGGATATATAGGAAGAAAGGAATTAACAGATAATGTATTTATCCCTAATCCCTTAGATAAATCCGATCATCCAATTTTATATAAGACCGGTGATCTGGGATTCTATAATAAAGACGGGGATATTGAATTTTTAGGTCGGGCCGATCATCAAATAAAAATTCGAGGATACCGAGTAGAGCCCGGTGAAATAAATATAGTAGGAGCACGATATCCGGGTATTGTCCAGTGTATTACCCATGCAGTGCATGATCAGGAAAGCCATCCACAACTGGTGATATATTATGTTCCACAAAAAGCCGGTGAAATTAATGAAGAAAAATTTAAAGCTTATCTGGATGAACAGTTGCCGGACTATATGATGCCTGCTTTCGTTATGAAAATTGAAAATATCCCCTATACACCAAGTGGCAAAGTGGATTTTAAATCGTTACCAACACCAGATAAGCAAGTATCCGATGCCGAAGGAAAAATAGACTACCAATCTGATACTGAGTCTCGCCTCGCTAAAATTTGGCGTGATTTATTAGGGTTTCAAAGCATATCTCGATCTTCTGATTTCTTTAATCTGGGGGGAGATTCACTGAATGCAGTTACACTGTTTATGAAAATTGAAGAGGAGTTTGATAAGTATCTTCCTCTTTCAACTCTTACTCAGGCTTCAACTATTAAAGATCTTTCGAAAATAATCGATGGAAGTAATGAGGCTATAGATTTTGGTAGGTTCAGATCTTTGCAGGTAATCCAACTTGGGAAGCCCGATAAAGTGCCCCTGTTTATGGTTCACGGCGGTGCTGGTAATGTACTGATGTTTAATGATTTAGCTAAGGGATTGCCCGGTGATCAGCCTGTTTACGCATTTCAATGGCCGGGATGGGATGGTTTTAAAGGGGAGGATGATATTATTGAGATGGCAAAGTTCTATAAAAAAGAGCTTCGTGAAGCTTTCCCTGTCGGTCCATATAGATTAGGAGGACACTGTGTGGGAGGTATTATCGCTATTGAAATAGCAAAACTGCTAAAAGAAGAAGGGGCTGAGATCTTGGATCCTATATTAGTTTCGGATGCCCCTAATTTACATTCTCAATATTATTGTGCTGATGAACCGGAATCTGCGAACTCAGATAAAGTAGCTTTTAAGAAGATGAGTGATAAGTTAGATTTGGAAATAGCTGAAGCTCCAAATGGAACTGATATTCAAAAAGGAAGAAAGCCACAAAATAAAGATGTCAAAAAAGATGATCATTCAATGAGGCGTTATCCTTTGTTGGCAAAATATATGCCTTTCTATTTTAAATTGGGTGGAATGGTATTAAAACTTGAGGATAAGTTGCAGTTATTGAAAATATCTCTATATGAAAAACTTTCAATAAAGATTCCTGCTGAGGACCGGCATCGATATAGTGCTATCTCTCAGTTAGCTGCCATTAAAAAGCATGAGAAAACCATTTATGAAGGAGATATTCTTTATCTAAAATCAAATGTAGTCTATGGCCGCTCGATGGGACTCCAGGGATGGTGGGATGATATTTTCTTTGGGTTTCGAGAGATGTGTACAGGCCAATTTGATGCGCATATAATAGGCGGTCAACATAACGATGTACTCAAGAGAAGCAGTGCACATCAAATTATTAGAAAAAAGATGTTTGGAGATGATTGATTCCAGCGATGTAATAGGCTTAATACCTGCAGCAGGTTTTGCAACCCGCATTGCTCCGATGCTTTCATGCAGCAAAGAAATGCAATCAGTCACTCTGCCTGATGGCAGCTCGCGGGTGGTTTCATCTTTTTTATTAGAAGCCCTGCAATATGCCAATGTCAAAAAGACCTATTTTATTCTCCGTCGTGGGAAATGGGATATTCCCGAATATTTTAGCAATGGTTATCAATCCGAAATGGACCTTGCGTACATTGTAAGTGAAGCCACCCAGGGGGTGCCGTTTACGATAGATAAAGCATATCCATTTGTAAAGGAAAGTAGAGTGTTATTGGGTTTCCCGGATATCATTTTTAAACCAGTAAATGCTTACCAAAAAATACTTGATTGTCAGCGCAGTTCAGGGGCAGACCTTGTTTTAGGATTGTTTAAAACGGATAAGCCGGAGAAGGCTGATATGATAGGGTTTGATGCCCATGGAAACATTAATGAGATTTTGATAAAGCCCAAAAAAACTGGTCTTCTTTATACGTGGATCATGGCCGCATGGACGCCTGCATTCTCTCGATATATTCATTCTTATGTACAAGATGAACGGAGATCCCACACTTCTCAAAAGGAATTATACCTTGGAGATATTGTAAAAAAAGCTATTTATGACGGACTGAGTATGGCGTATGTTAAATTTGATGAAGGGGCATTTATTGATATCGGTACTCCGGCTGAATTGGAGAAGGTGAAGGATGAAAATTGGATGACTCAGTTCTATTCAGATACAAACTTCAAAGGTATCCTTGAGGTCTGAGTTTATAGCTCTTCTTAACACTCTACACGTCTTTATATCTTATAAAAGACAGAGTAAAAATTACTCGTCACAAATTAAAAAATAACCCACTAATTGCACATTAGTTAAGGCTATTCGCTGCTAAATAAATAAAGCATTTCTTTTGGTGAAACTAATGTACCTGTGACAGCTTAAAAAGCTTCTTTTTCTTTTTTGAGATTACCACAGTAAGAAAGTGCTGAAAATGGCATAAGTATTGTAATATAAGTAGTAAAAGAAGCTCTTAGTGCAATAATCAATTGGAGAGAGGTATGATAATCTGTGCCGAGAAATTCAGGCAGACTTTTAATGATTGCTTGTTAAAACATTAAGACAAATAAATAACTGTCTGTGATAACGATTTAATACCGATCAGAAAAGAAAGTGAAAGGTGAAGTTGTCTGATATCTTATAAATAAAGAAAGGAATAATGGGCAAACTATTGATTTATGGATGTGGGTATCCCTCCATGCCAAGCATGATAAAGTATTGGAATACAAACCGGGATCAACAATGGGAGGTTGTCGGCTATATCGATGATGTAAAGTTTGGGAAAGTCGATGAATATTTTGGCTATCCCGTTGTAGGTAATGAACAATCGATACCTAAGTTCATTAAGCAGGGGTATTACTTTTTTAATAATGTAGCGTCTTCAACAGATAACATGGAAGTAGTGGCTAATAAATTGTCAAAGTATAATGCTAAGCTTTGTACACTGGTATTCCCAGAGCCTCCTAATATTGATCATGAGACTGTTTCAGTGGGAGAAGGTTCTTGTATATCTCCGGGAGTATTCATAGGAACTAATGTGAATATTGGAAGAAATGTACTAATACGAGTCCAGTCTATTATCAGTCATGAAACTGAAATTGGAGACTTATGTTTTGTAGCGCCCGGTGTGGCTATTATGGGCGGAGTATCAATTGGAGAGAAAACATTTATAGGTGCCAGGGCGCTAATTAGAGATAATGTAACTGTTGGTAAAAATTGTGTTGTTGGGATGGGGGCAGTAGTTACTAAAAGTGTACCCGATAATACTACGGTAGCAGGTATTCCCGCCAAACCTATTCATACTAAGAAAGAGACTAATAAAAATATGGGAAATCTATCAAACTAAATTTTGATCACTAACAGTTAATTCTATGGCTAAAAAAATTGCAATATGTCAATCCAATTACATCCCCTGGAAGGGCTATTTTGACATGATTAATCAAGTGGATGAATTTGTGCTTTATGATGAAGTCCAATATACCAAGCGCGACTGGCGCAATAGAAACAGGATTAAAACCCCACAGGGAATAAAATGGCTTACCATCCCCGTTTCGGCACATCAATTTGATATTATTAGCGAAGTGGAAATTGCTGATCCCGACTGGAATACACAGCATTGGAAAACGATTCGTAATGTATATAATAAGGCGCCGTATTTTAATCATTACGGTGAAATTTTTGAGTCGCTGTATCAAGAGGCTAACCAACAGTTTTTAAGTGAAATTAATTATCATTTTTTATCGAGTATAAATGCGCTTCTGGGAATAAAAACTCCATTGAGTCAAAGTACTGAATATCCATCTCGGGGAGATAAATCAGAGCGGTTGCTTTCTATCTGCAGGCAGCTTGGTGCTGACGTTTATGTAAGTGGCCCGGCTGCTAAAGTTTATTTGGATGTAGATATTTTTGAGAATGCTGGTATCGCTGTAGAATGGATGAACTATGATGGCTACCCACCATATCCGCAGCAGGATGGTGATTTCGTGCATGCTGTTTCTATCATCGATTTAATATTTAACACCGGTCCACGGGCCACCGACTATATGATGATGAACAAGGAGGTTATGAGATGAGCAAGCCTCGTATCGTGCATATTGCCACAGATGAAAAATTCATTGATGGCGCTTATCACTTATTTGAAAACGCTTTCCCGGGGCTAAACAGATTTGTAATTGTTAAACCGGCTGCCGATCCCCCTATTCGTTTTTTAAATACAGAACTTGTCATAAATGCACAGTTCGAGGTTAAATCACCGGGTATCATAAAACGCTTGTTGAAAATAAGTAATGATCATGAGATTACGATACTGCACGGCCTCAACAAAATAAATACGATCATATTTTCTGAATCCTCACATAAAGAACGGTTTATGGCCATCGTACACGGAGCCGAAATTTATAACAGTGGAATTTTGAATAATACACTGTTTGGACCGAAAACAAAGGTACTGGCTGAGCAGACTGAGCAAACTACTTTTTACGGTTTTGTAAAAAAGCTATATCGTAAAATTAGATATAGCAATATTGGGGATGATTATGAAGTGGATTTTCGAGGTGTATTATATGAAATAAAGTATTTTGGTTCGTTGCCGGGCTACTCGTACGAACATCACATTAACGAAGATCTTTATAATTCTTCTATTCAGCGGATACCGTTTACCTATTATCCTATCGAAGTTATCATCAAAAATGAGGAGTTAAGAGCCGATGGCCAAAATATCTTGTTAGGCAATTCGTCATCGGCAACGAACAACCATCTTGAAGCTTTAGAGCTGTTGCAGAATTTAGATTTAGGCGATAGAAAAGTGGTAGCTCCACTTAGCTATGGTAGTCCCAAATATGCAAAAGAAATAATAAAGGAAGGTAAACAGTTATTGCCAGATCATTTCTCGCCGCTCACTAACTTTTTACCAATTGAAGAATACAATAAAGTCATCAGTGGATGTGGTATTGTGATTATGAATCACTACCGACCACAGGCGATGGGGAATATTATTGCTTCACTGTATTTGGGGGCCAAGGTGTTTTTAAATGATACTGATATCTATCGGTACTTTAAACAGTTAGGGTGTAATATCTATTTAATAGAAAAAGATCTCACCTCATCCGAAGAAACTCTTGTTTTGCTTACCCAGAAACAGGTGCGGGAAAACAGAAAGATATTAAAGAATACATTATCAATGGATGTTTTAGTGGAGGAATTACGGCACTCGTTTGACCAACTATTTGGAATAAGAAAAAGTAGTAGAGAGGTAATATCATGAGCAATAATACGAAAGGAATTATTCTTGCAGGAGGATCGGGAACGCGCTTATATCCGGTCACGAGAGGAATATCAAAACAGTTGATACCCATTTATGATAAACCGATGATCTATTATCCGTTGTCGGTACTTATGCTTGCGGGCATCAGAGATATTCTAATTATTACTACACCGGAAGATAAAGCCAGCTTTGAGCGGTTGTTGGGGGATGGTTACGAATGGGGTATTTCTATTAGCTATGAGGTACAACCCTGTCCGAAAGGATTGGCCCAGGCCTTTTTAATTGGTGAAGATTTTATTGGTGATGACAATGTATGCTTAATATTGGGAGATAATATTTTTTATGGACACGGTTTTCGTCCACTCCTGGAAGATGTAGTTGATAATATAGAGGGAGCCCGAATTTTTGGCTACCGAGTTAGTGATCCCGGACAGTTTGGGGTGGTAGAGGTAGATGAATGTGATAAAGTGATTAGCATTGAGGAAAAGCCCAATGAACCGAAAAGCAATATTGCCGTAACGGGTCTATATTTCTACGATAACCAGGTGGTTGACTTTGCAAAACGGGTAAAACCATCTGCGCGTGGTGAGCTTGAAATCACTTCAGTTAACCAGATGTATCTGGACCGGGGAGAATTATGTGCAGAAATATTAGGGAGAGGGTTTGCGTGGCTGGATACGGGGACTCATACAGCTATGCAGGAAGCCTCACAATTTGTTGAAATTATCGAAAAGCGACAGGGATTAAAAATATCATGTCCTGAAGAAATTGCGTGGCGGAGGAAATGGATTGATGATATGCATCTATTGGGATTAGCCAGTGATATGAGTAATAATGGCTATGGCGAATATCTGCATTCGTTGCTGGAGAATGAGAGTACTAAGAAAAATAGATCGAGTCTCATTGAATCGGTAAATCCGATAAAAGTAGCCTAAGGGGCATATAAATACAAATATTTGATGAAAGGGAATACCTATGATTCCATTCAATAAACCATATTTGACCGGAAAAGAGATGCACTATATGTACCAGGCGGTATATTCTGGCAAGATTTCAGGTAATGGGGTCTATACTCAAAAGTGCCAGAAGTACTTTCAAAATCGATATGGTATAAAAAAAGCTCTGCTAACCACCTCTTGTACGGATGCGTTAGAAATGTGTGCTCTACTTATTGATATTAAACCCGGTGATGAAGTCATTGTACCGTCATATACGTTTGTTTCTACTGCTTTGGCATTTGCGCGGCAGGGGGCAAAAATCGTGTTTGCTGATAGTAGAGAGGATCATCCCGGAATGGATGAAAAAACTCTTGAAGAACTAATTACTCCTCGAACAAAGGCGATAGTGCCTGTTCATTACGCTGGTATAGCCTGTGATATGGATAAGGTGATGGCGCTGGCTAAGCGGTACAATCTTATAGTGGTTGAAGATGCTGCCCAGGCTATTGAGGCAAATTATAAAGGCAGACCGCTGGGAAGTATCGGCCATCTGGCAGCGTTTTCATTTCATGAGACAAAAAATGTCATATCAGGAGAAGGAGGCCTGTTGGCTATTAATGATGATCGATTTATTGACCGATCAGAAATCATCTGGGAGAAGGGGACAAACAGGGCTGAATTCTTCAGGGGAGAGGTTAATAAATATGAGTGGATTGATACGGGATCGTCATTTTTACCTTCGGAAATTACAGCCGCCTTTTTATGGGCGCAGTTAGAAAATTTAGAAGATATTCAAGCTAAAAGAAAAGCGATTTGGAATACTTATCACAGCAAGCTGCAATCCTGGGCAAATCATAACGACATCAAACAGCCCCAAATACCGTCTTATGCTGGGAATAATGCTCATATGTACTACCTCTGTTTTGAAAGCCTGTTGCAAAGGCAACGAGTGATTGAGCAGTTAAAAGATCTCGATATCCAAGCGGTATCTCATTATCTGAGTCTTCATGACAGTAAATACTATAGGAGTAAGAACTATGAGATAGATCGGACGTTCCCAATGAGTGACCGTTATACAGATTGTTTGCTTCGTCTACCTTTGTACTATGAACTGAGTAAAGAAGATCAGCAACGAATTATAGAAGCTCTTAAAAGTATTAGGCTCCAACCGGTTTCTTCGAATGGAATGGATAAAAAAGTAACTGCTGATTCAAATGCTTGAGAGATTGTGAAATCAATAAAATATGTAGGAGTAATATTTACTCAATTACTGTATGTAACAATAATACTCCATCTCCAAAAACTGCTTTTTTCTTTCTTGTATAGCTTAAAAAGGGTCTAACATATTTATTGTCTGAGATGGCACGTTTTTTGAGATATACCACACTATTGTAAAAAATAATGTTAGTTAGAGAGTAGAATACTATGAAAATTTTAGTTACAGGTGCGGCAGGATTTATAGGGTTTCATTTGTCAAGGCGGTTAATATCAGAGGGGTACGATGTTGTTGGATTGGATAACATCAATGACTATTACTCAACAGATCTTAAGTTCGCCCGACTGGCACAACTGGGATTAATTAAAGAATCCATTACGGATGAAACGGTTGTAGAAAGTACTACAAATCAGAATTTCCGTTTTATCAAAACGGATCTTGAGAATGCAGATGCTATAAATGAATTATTTGCTGAGGAAGGATTTGATGTAGTAGTTAATTTGGCGGCACAAGCTGGAGTACGTCACAGCCTCAAAAATCCGCACCAATATATAGATAGTAATGTTACCGGGTTCTTAAATATTCTGGAGGCAGCACGGCATTCTTCATTACAGCATTTAATTTATGCTTCATCAAGTTCTGTTTATGGAGCAAATACTCAAATGCCGTTCTCTACAAAACACAATATTGATCATCCCATGAGTTTGTATGCTGCTACTAAAAAGTCGAATGAGCTGATGGCTCACACCTATTCGAATCTTTTTGATATACCGACTACAGGACTGCGCTTTTTCACGGTTTATGGTCCATGGGGACGCCCGGATATGGCGTTATTTTTATTTACGGAGGCGATTATAAAGGGAGAGCCTATAGATATTTTTAACTATGGAAAAATGGAGCGTGATTTCACTTATATCGATGATATTGTTGAAAGTATTCACCGACTAATTCCTGAACCGCCTACACCGAATGAAGACTGGTCTGGTGATAATCCGGATCCATCAACGAGTTTTGCACCGTATCGTATTTTTAATATTGGGAATAGTAACCCGGTTAAACTCATGGATTTTGTTGATGAAATTGAGCAACAGCTTGGGTTTAGAGCTGAAAAGAACTTGTTACCCATGCAACCGGGAGATGTTGCTAAGACGTGGGCTGACGTTGAAGATCTGTTCGAGTATATCAACTTCCATCCGCAAATTGGGTATAAGAAAGGGATTGAAAAGTTTATAAATTGGTACAAAGATTATTACTTGATCCCACAAAGTAAGGAGAGAGCATCAGTAGATGCTGTTAATACAGCTTCAATCAACGGCTAACAAAAAAGGGAGAAGAAATCAATGTTCTTCTCCCTTTTTCTTTTAAAATCAGGTAGTGAGAAATTTGTTAGGCGATGTAATGATGCCAGAAATATACAATTACGGCCAGACCCAAAAAGTTGAAAATACTTATAGGTAATAAGCGTTTCCAACCTAATTTCATCACCTGGTTATATTTAAACCGTGGAATGGTCCATCGCACCCAGATAAACAAGAAGGCAAAAAAGACGGTTTTAAGTACAAAGACTGAGACATCCAATATAGCTTTAGCTGTTACTCCCATTTCCGGCAACCATAGGCCTGCGAAGGGAAGGTGATAACCTCCAAAGAAGAAGGTGGTAATTAACATACTGCCGACAACAACGTGCATGTATTCAGCAAGGAAAAACATACCAAATTTCATACTACTGTATTCCGTATGATAGCCACCTACAAGCTCGTGTTCAGCTTCGGGCAAATCAAAGGGTGTTCTATTTGCTTCAGCAAATGCTGTAACAATAAAAATGACTGCTGCAATGGGATTGCGTATCACATTCCACCAAACTTCTTGTGAATTAACCACATCTATGAAGCTAAGTGATCCGGCAAATAAAATACAAGAAGCGACAGCCAGCCCCATCGGTAATTCGTAGCTTATCATTTGTGCTGCAGCACGTAATCCACCTAAGAGTGAGTATTTACTGTTTGAGGCCCATCCTCCCAAGGTAATCCCGTATACTCCAAGTGAGTTAATAGCGAGGATATAGAGCACTCCGGAATTAATATCAGTTGCATAGAGTCCATCACCGAAAGGAATCACCGCAACTGTCATCAGAGCAGTAAAAACCGGAATCATAGGAGCAATAGCATGGATGGTCTTAAAACCACGAGCCGGAGTAACGTCCTCTTTTAGGAGAAGTTTAACAACGTCGGCAATGGGCTGAAATAATCCATAAGGTCCAACACGATTAGGCCCCCAGCGATTTTGAATAAATGCGGCAACCCGTCTTTCGGCATACACAGCAAGGGCTGCTGAGTTTAGCAGCATAAAAAGGGCAATCCCTAATACGATATATGAAGTTGTTGTTACTGGTTCCATTTAAAAAGTATTATGCTTTAACTTCTTCTTGTTTGATCGGTAACTGAACGCCTTTCTCGTTATCCATACGCTCGTAGGATACATCATTGAGAATATCTAAAGAGTCGCTCAGCTCACTAAAAATTTCACGTGAGTGATTGTATTCGAAATCAAGTCCTAAGCGGTCGCCAAGCTTATTAAGGAAATCCCAAACCGGCAGACAGTCTACTTTATTTTCCTCGCTCACCCAGTTATCGAAGTTTGTACCAAAGCGATCCAAACGTCCTTCCGACATCTCTAAATTGAGTCGGCGGTTCGTGTATTTCGTTTCTTTGGCAGGGTAGGAGCGCTGGATACGTCCGTCTACGTTTACATAGCTTGCCGTATGTTCGGCAACACAGGTTATTGGTATTACAAGGTCAGAAGCCTTTGTGGTATCTGTGTTGTTGGTGGCAAATGAAATGGTATAAGAGTCATTCAGATCTGAGGAAGAAAGAACCTCTCGTCCGATTAAATCATCAGATAAAATAATGACCACTTTTGCTCCAGAGACTGTAGCCTTTATCGTATCGTTATCAGTTTCATCAAGATTGATAACGCGACAACCATTGGTATTTGGCGCCTGATCATCCGTTATCAAAAAGCCGTCGCCTGATCCCGGGATAATATGCGGTGTGAACTTGGCATTGGATGTGCCCAACAGGTTAAAGAATTTGTTGAAGACATAGTTTTCCTCAACAGAAGCATGGGGACTTCCAATAATTGTTATATCACTTGAATCGTGAGCTTCCAATATTTCAGCAAATGTTTCAATCGCATTATTCCATGATGTATTCGATTGATTATCACCATCAAGCTTTATTGAGGGGCGGTCAACACGATTTTCGTTGAATCGCTCATATGCGGTACGTCCGACATCTGGCATCCAATAATCATTAACTTCCTCATTTTGTCGAGGAGTGATTCGCAATACCTCATTATCACGAGTCCACAGATCAACATTACAACCTTTGCCGTTGGTAATATCAATACTTGGGGTTTGATTCATTTCCCAAACGCGGGCTTTGAATCGAAAATCTGTAGAGGTAAGAGCACCAACCGGACAGATATCAACGGTATTTAATGAATACGGATCATCAAAAGTTTCACCGGGTCCTGTAGTCGGGTAGTTGCTGTCCCCGCGATCAACAATGGTAAGTTGATGGGTTTCACTAATTTCTTCGGTAAAGCGCACGCAACGTGTACAATTAATGCAACGCTCGGCATCTAATGTAACCCGAGGACCTAAGTCAACATGTTTAGGTTTATGAACTTTTTTTACCTCAAATCGACTTCCTTCCGGACCATATTTGTAGGTCTGAATCTGTAGCGGACATTCACCGGCCTGATCACAAATTGGGCAATCCAGCGGGTGATTGATAAGAATAAATTCCAAGTTGTCTTTTTGTGCTCGTGCTACTTCCTCAGATGATTCTTGCGTAAGAACCACCATTCCATCTTGAAGACGCGTAGAGCAGGACGTTTGGAATTTTGGGAACCATCGAATTTTCCGCTCTCCATCTTCATCAAGTTCAAACTCACCCGTTTCTCGATCTTTGACTGGGGTCCCAACCTTGACCATGCACTGGCGGCAATTCGCCGGAATAGACATAGAAGGATGGTAACAGAAGAAAGGAACTTCAAGACCTTGATCCATGATAAACTGGAGCAACATCTCATCCTTTTCTTCATCATATTCGTAACGTTTACCGTCTATAAATACTTCTGGCATAATGTTGAATAAATTTCAATTCACAAAGCAATTGTGACAGCGAATTACTTACTTACCACAATTTTTCTGTGATTTGTTATTTAGATCACGCAACTGCGTGAACAGATTTCTTGCAACGTTCTTCAAATTCGTCTCTAAAACGGTTGATGGTGTGTCGTACCGGCCATACTGCGGCATCAGCGAGAGCACAGATCGTGCGGCCCTCCATTTGGTTCCCGATATCCAGCAGGAGATCAAGATCCTTCATTTCTCCTTCACCGTCTTTTATTTTCTTCAATACTTTTTCGAGCCATCCGGTACCGTCTCGGCATGGAGTACACTGGCCGCAGGATTCATGACTGTAAAAGTGAGCAATTCTCCAGAGTACTTCTACCATATCTGTATCTTCATCCATCACTACCATTCCAGCCGTACCCATCATTGATCCTACGTCTTTAAGAGAATCAGAGTTCATGGTAACGCCATCGAGCTGATCAGCTCTTAATGGAGGAGTAGAAGATCCTCCGGGAATAATGGCCTTAAGATCTTTGCCTCCTCGAATTCCACCAGCCACATCATTAATTAAATCCATAACGGGCACGCCAGTGGGATATTCATATACTCCCGGACGATTCACGTGTCCTGAAATTCCATAGAGTACCGGTCCGGGATGTTCTTCGGCGCCAATATCACCATACCAGTCGGCCCCGTTATTGATGACTAACGGAACATTAGCTAAAGTTTCAATATTATTGATCGTTGTCGGACGTCCCCATAGGCCATTTTGAGCAGGGAAGGGGGGCTTGGTCCGTGGATATCCACGTTTGCCTTCAAGAGATTCGAGCATGGCCGTTTCTTCACCACAGATATAAGCTCCGGCACCATAAGTCAATTCCATGTCAATAGATACATCAGTGCCCAAAATATCATCACCTAAATACCCTTTTTCATAGGCATCATCAACTGCATCTTGAAGCATTTCGACCCAAGAGAGATACTCCCCGCGGATGTATACATAGATGGTATCAACCGTCATGGCATAAGAAGCAATCAAAGCCCCTTCAATAAAGAGGTGCGGATTATATTCAAAAATCTTGCGATCCTTAAAGGTCCCAGGCTCAGATTCATCGCCATTACAAGCCAGATAGCGAGGACCTCCGTCGGGATCGGGCATAAAGCTCCACTTCAATCCGGCATTAAAGCCGGCCCCGCCACGACCGCGAATATTAGCTTGTTTTACTTCTTCAACAACACTTTTTCGCGACCATGTTTCCTGGTCATTTAGTATTTCCTTTAACGCGTCATAGCCACCATTTTCCTCATAAACGTCAATCTTTTCGAGATTGGGAATATCAGGAATGAGTAGTGGTTCGAATGATTTCCAGTCTTGAGCCATTATTCTGAGGCAGCTTGATTTCGTTTTTCCAGTTCCGGCATTGCCATGGATTCAAACTCTGGCATATTACCGTTTCTAAGATTTTTGATCAGTTTATCAACCTTTTCCTTGGTTAGATTATTGACGTAAACACCATTTGTTACCTGAAGCATAGGAGCGTATCCACAGGCCCCAAGGCATTCGACTTCATTAATGGTGAACATCCCGTCATCGGTTGTTTCTCCGGCTTCTATATCCAGTTCATCTTCTAAATGATGTAAGATATCGTAGCCCCCGCAAAGCTGACAGCTGAGGCAGGTACAAACATCAAGAACAAATTTACCTTTTTCCTCTTTGTAATACTGTGTATAAAAGCGAGCAACGCCATGCACATGAGCTTTGGGTAAATCAAGTGTTTCGGCTACTAATCTCTGTACTTCATCTTTTACATGGCCATACTTATTCTGTGCCAGCCATAATACACGTAATGTAGCCGCTTTTGCCGTCGGAAATTTATCCTTAAGGCGTTCTATTTCTTCAAGTTCTTCTTCTGTAAATGACAAGTCAGCCATTAATCAATAAATGCTTAGTAAGGAGTAAAGAGTAGCACGCTGCTACTCGAATACTCGTTTGTTAATCTTTTTATTTGTCGGAATCTCCCATAACGGGGTCGACGCCTCCAATCATAATTACTGTATCTGCTACCATCTCACCATCAAGCATGTCTTCGAGTGCCTGGAGGTTGGCATAAGAAGGTGATTTGATACCAAGTCGCCAAGGGTGACCGGTGCCATTACTTTGGATAAAATATCCCAGTTCGCCTTTGGGTGCTTCAATCGAATGGAAGGATTCACTTCCTTCGGGCGGACAAATTCCGGTATCGGTCATCATAAAATCATGAATCATACCCTCCATCGAGTAATAAACTTCATCTTTGGATGGGTATGCCTGTTTGGCATTGTCCGTACGCACAGGGCCTTTTGGAAGTTTGTCGAGGCACTGGCGAATAATACGAATGCTTTCGTGCATCTCTTCCATCCGCACATAATAACGTGCTAAATTATCACCTTCGAGACGAGTAGGTATTTCAAACTCCACTTCGTCGTAACGAGCATAAGGTTCAAAATCACGAATATCATATGCATATCCGGATCCCCGCAGGGTAGGGCCGGTGGCTCCAATTTCGAGCGCTCGTTCGGTAGGCAGTACGCCGACTCCACGATTACGATCGAAGAAAATTCGGTTACGGTCTAACAGACCGTGAAAGTCTTTAAGTTCTTGCGGAAACTCATTGACAAAATCCTTAATCATTGCTAAGGCATCATCAGTAAGGTCATTTGCAACCCCGCCAATACGAGCGTGAGAAATAGTAAAACGGTGTCCGCCAATGTGATCAAAAATATCATAAATTTTTTCACGCTCACGGAAGGTCCACAGAAAGAACGAAACAGCTCCTGTATCCTGTACCATAGTTCCCAACCACAATAGATGTGATGAGATTCGTGATAACTCACTTCCAATCATGCGGATGTAGTGAGCTCTTTCAGGAACTTCGACATTAGCAATTTTTTCAACTGCGGTACAAAACGCCACATTATTACTGTAGGGCGATAGGTAGTCCGTACGATCGGTATAGGGCATGAACTCCTGGTACGTCTTGTTCTCAGCAATCTTTTCAATGCCCCGGTGCAGATAGCCAATATCTAACTTGGCTTTTTCAATGAGCTCGCCGTTGAGTTGAAGAATAAGTCGCAATACACCGTGAGTGGCCGGGTGTTGTGGTCCCATATTCAATACCATTTTGGTATTGAGGGGATCCTCGTCCAAGATCTCCACGGTCGTATGCTTGTCCTCTAAAGCATCATATAGCGATTCCTGATGCTTCTTGAGAAACTTAGGATCTACATCGTTTTTTATATGCTTAGTATCCATAAAAACTTGTTATTCGGTGTCGGGAGTTGAACTCGGTAATTCAATTGAGCCTGGAATACCCAACAATGGAAATTCCTTGCGAAGCGGATAATAATCGAAATCTTCGGGCATGTAAATACGCCGCATATCGGGGTGATTGTTAAAACGAACCCCGAACATATCGTATACTTGACGTTCATGCCAGCTGGCAGATTGCCATACATCAGTTATGGAATCAACCGTAGGTTCTTCTTCCTCAAGCCAAACCTTAAGAAATAACCGCTCTCGATCGCGAAGCGATACAATGTTATAAATAACTTCAAAACGTTCTTCCGAAGTAAAACGATCAGCACCTAAAATGTCTGCCAAGTAAATAAAATGGTGCTCGTTCTTTATATATTTGCAAACTTCAACAATGGAATCCGGTTGAAGGCGGATAAAAGTATCACCGGTCGATTGGTAAACATCAATCAAATGCTCCGAATAATTTTCGGAGAGGTCATCAACGACCGATTGAAGGGTTTCTGACAATTCCATATTAATTAGGTATCGAGCTTAGTAGAATGTTCCGTTCGAATTTTATCCTGAATCTTCATTAAAGCATGAAGAAGGGCATCGGGACGCGGTGGGCAACCGGATACGTAGGCATCAACCGGCAAGAAGTTGTCACAACCTTGCACTACGCCATAGCAGCGGTGCATTCCACCGGTAGAAGCGCAGGCGCCCATGGCAATGCACCATTTGGGGTCTGGCATTTGATCCCAAATTCTACGGACAGCATGAGCCATTTTATAGTTGACCCAACCTGCAACAATCATTAGGTCACTCTGTCGCGGAGAGAAACGCATTACCTCGGACCCAAAGCGAGCAGCATCATATTTTGGAGCTGCAAATGCCATCATTTCAATAGCACAGCAGGCCAGCCCCATTGGCATTGGCCAAGCCGCATTAGATCGAGCCCAATTTGTCAGTGAATCAACTTTAGTGGTTAAAAAACCGTCACCAAGTGAATTTTCAATACCCATAGAGTTATAGGCTTCAATTATTTAATTAAACATTCCTTTTTTTAAATCCCAGTCGAGAGCTCCTTTCTTTATCAGATAAATCAATCCGACATAAAGCTCTAAAATAAAGATAATCATTGATACAAGTGTTCCGGGTCCAAAGTCAAGATAACTGACCGCCCATGGATAAACAAAGACGACCTCAACATCAAAAACAATAAAAGCAATAGCTACCAGATAAAAACTTATCGAATATCGATTGGCCGCATCACCAACGGGGTCCATCCCGCTTTCATAGGGATCAAGCTTAGTTTTGTTCGGACGATATGGACCCAGCACACGAGATAATGTCATCAAAAGAATAGCCAGAACAACAGCAACACCGGCCAAAATTGCAATCGGTAAATAGTTCTCAAACATCGCGTTATTATATTGTTTTAAGTCAGTCGGAAATTAGTAGCAATGGCTCGTAATGTCAATGAAATTAAGGCAAAGAATATAGGACATCTAACTTTGAAAAGATATAAATTTTCAGAGCCATTCTTATTTAAAATGAGTATATATAGTTGGTTATTTTAAGTCTTTGTTAAGTCATCTCAACACGTAGAATGTATGAGCGCGCCTGTCGGTTTTTCCTTATGGATGCCATTGTACTTTTCAACGGCTTTTTCAGTCTCTAATATATAAAAGTTTACTCCTTTTTCTTTGAGAAAATCGGTTGTTTCTTCGCATACTCCCAGTCGCTTATAAAATCCTTTTGAAAGAACGACAGTCTGGGCTCCTTTTGTTATCAGTTCTTCAACATCAGCGGGTTGAATACCGGGGGTATGGTGGGTTCCGGTTTCATTCCAGTCCCATTCGCGTGACCCGCCCGGGAATAGTTTTGCATCTTTATAGACATTCCCGTCACTCGTTTTAATATTACCCCATTTAATGGAATTAATTTTCGGAGATTCTTTTTTAGTAGCCATAACAAAGTTGGATCAGTTAATCTTCATTTAATTAAACATTTAGATCGAAAAATACGTTTATTAAACTTGGTGCTAAAGTTTACGGGTACCGTAAAAATCAGTAAATTTACTTGCAATATTTTCACTATCTAATAATTAAAAGAAAACGATTTACCATTGGATAAAGTCAAGATGGACATATTAGGGCTGTCGACAAGCCCAAGCAGCGGTGGAGCTTATGCGTTAATATTAAACGAAGTAGAGGGAAACCGACGCTTGCCAATAATTATTGGGACGTTCGAGGCACAGGCTATTGCCCTGGAATTGGAACATATAAAGCCGCCGCGGCCTATGACACATGATTTATTAAAAAGTATGATCCAGAACTTTGGATCGAATGTGGAACAGGTTTTTATAAATGATTTAAGTGAAGGTACTTTCTTTGCAAAAATTATTTATAAAGATAATGGTCAGAAAATGGAGCAGGATGCGCGTCCCAGTGATGCTATTGCTTTGGCGGTTCGTTTTGATGCATCTATATATGTGGCCAGTGAAATATTGGAAGAAGCCGGTATTGTCTCGGAGGGAGAGTCGAGTGGCGATTTAACGACCAGTTCTCAATCTCAGGATCAGACTAAAGAAATGAGCAAGTTAGAACGTCTTGAGAATGAACTGCAAACCGCTATTGATACTGAAAATTATGAAAAGGCCGCCAGGCTTCGGGACGAAATCCAAAAACTTAAGGGATAGGAGCATTGCAGGTTACTAATTACTCTTTTGTGCATCTTCCATTTTCGGAGCTTTTTAAAACCTATGTCCATAATTTTGATGAGGTAAGTGATTTTTTTGAGACTGATCCGTTTGACCCCAATGCCGTTTCAAAAAAAATTGATGAATTTGCATTTAAAGGGAACCGCAAGCAGACAGCATCAATTTTATCTGCTTTAAATAAACAGTTTGATGTTCATGAGGCGGCACTCCGCAATATTAAACGTCTTGAAAAAGAAAATGCTTTGGCCATAGTTACCGGTCAGCAGTTGGGAGTATACGGCGGACCATTATATACGGTGTTGAAAACGATAAGTACTATCCATATCACTCAAAAACTTGAAAAGGAGTTTGACCGACCGATTGTGCCTGTGTTCTGGTTGGCGGATGAAGATCATGATTATGATGAGGTTCGTAAGCTCACTATTATCGAAGAGGACGAACCTAAAACCTTTTCTCTTTCACCCAAAAACAACCATCTTCCTACCGTTGCTAATTTACCATTACCTGATGAAATATCGGACATGCGAGATCAGCTAAAAGAGTCATTATATAATACCGATTTTTCAGATGATCTTTGGACGTTGCTGGATGAATCCTTTCAAAAAGACCGTTCTTTTTTTGAAGCATTCGGATTATTTATCAGTCGTCTGTTTTCAAAGCATGGGTTGGTATTGGCCGGCAGTAATCATCCCGATGTAAAAGAAGCCACAGGTGGATATCTAAAAGCCTCCATAGAGAAGTCCGATACAATTCGAGATCAGCTTGAAGAAAAAAGTGCGGATCTTGCCGAAGAGTATCACCAGCAAGTTACCTTGTACGACTCCAACCTTTTTTATTTAGATGACGAAACAGGACGGGCCAAGATAACCCGCAATGGTAATGGCTGGAAAACCGATGGAAATATTGAGTGGAGTACGGCTCAGCTTATCGATGAAATTGATGCCCATCCGGATCGTTTTTCCCCCAATGTTTTTTTAAGACCTATCTTGCAGGATGCTCTGTTGCCAACGGTTGGGTATGTGGCAGGGCCCGGAGAAACCGCCTATTACGGCCAAATGAAAAGCATGTACCAATGTTTTGATATGGATATGCCGATTATCTTTCCGCGATTGAGTGCGACACTGGTTGAACCGGCTATCGATCGTATTATCGGAGAACTTCCGTTTGAATTTCATGAATATGGCAACCGTATTGAGGATCTTGAATCCGATTATGTAGATAGAACTGATAAGCACGATATTGAAGCTATTTTTGAAGACTGGCAAGCACAGGTTGAGGAGATATCGGATAATAAAAAGAAAGATATCGCAGATATTGATCCCACATTGGAGGCAGCAGCCGAAAAAGCAACGTCTGTGTATATAAATGAGCTTAATAAGCTAAAAGGGAAGGTTTATCGCTCGGTTAAGAAGCAAGATCAAACACAGCTGAATCGAATCCGAAGAATTAAGGCCAATCTGTTTCCGGGGGATGGATTGCAAGAGCGAACAATTGCCGGAATTTTCTTTATGAATAAATACGGTATTGATATCTGGGATAAACTTTTGAATACCCTTGATCCGGATGAGGATTTTGATCATCACAAATTAGTGTATCTATAATTTTGGCTAAGAATAAAAAGAAAGAAGAATTACGACAGCATCTATTACAACAAAGGGAATCTATTCCTGAGCCTGAATTTTATGGTGCTTCTGCTGATATCATCGAGGAATTAAAAGAGCGGAAAGAGTACCAAGATGCTGAAACTATTCATTGTTATGTGTCGATGAATAAGCGCCGAGAAGTCGAAACCCGGGTCCTCATTAAAGAGATGATTGCACGAGGCCGGGATGTGGTAGTACCGGTAACAAATTTTGAAAGTGGTACTCTTACGCATATTCGGTTAGACTCATATTCTGATCTCAAAGAAAACAAATGGGGTGTTATGGAGCCAACCCAGGGGGAGGAGGTTACTCCGGAAGCTATTGATCTTGTGATCGTTCCCATGGTAGGAGGAGATGAGCAGTGTAATCGCATTGGATATGGAGAAGGTTTTTATGACCGCTTTCTAAAAGATGTTGATTGCCTCAAAATAGGACTCTTGTTTGATATCAATATCGTGGAACAGCTTCCGACTGAGAATTTTGATATTCCGTTGGATAAAATTATTACAGAAAAACGTATATTGACTCCGAATTAAATAGCTTGCTAATAGATGTAACACATACCCATATTCTTACGTAATGCTTGCTGTTAACAACATAATAATGGGCATTAACTTATGGCAGATCATATGAAACAGCGGACGAAGCAACAGTATTCTGATTCTTTGATGGACTTTGAGTCTCATGAACTTCAGGCCACAATGCATGAATTTCTCGAAGATGAGAAGAAGTCAAATACAAATATCTGGAATTTTTCAACAATTGTAGGTATTGCCATGTTCTTTGTAGGGATGATCTTTATTATCCAAACAATAGGGCTGTCTATTGGTCCTGACTTATCCGGACTTATTGAAATATTGCCTCTTATAGGAGGGGTTATTGTCACAATGGTGGGATTCGGTTATTTTGTTGGAGATAAAAAGAAGTCAAAAAAGAAGCAGCAGTCTTCTGAAAACTATGATTTTGATTATGACTTTGGGGCATCAGATGATCAGGATTCAGAAGAAGATTTTACTTTAAATAATGATTTGGGATCGGAGAGCAGGCGTAAAGGGAAAAAGAAAGGCACCTCTTCAGGAAGCAAGTCTCAATTTGATAGTTATGCTTTCAAACAAACTAAAAAGCTGTACAAATCCCGAACGAACAAAAAGATAGCAGGTGTTTGCGGTGGATTGGGTAAATACTTTGGTATTAGTGCCGGAGTAATACGAGCGTTGTTTATCATCACGTTGTTTGCAGGGGGAGGAACCTCGCTGCTTATCTATATTGCACTTGCTATAGCGTTGGACAAAGAGCCTCCTGAAATGATGGATGACTTTGAGTTTTAGTATTTCTTCGGAGTATATATCCTGATATTATCAAAACAAATTCGTTGAAACTTAGATGATTCTTATATTTAGGAAACATTTTTCGAATATAAAATGAGATGACGTGTTTATAACCTTCGAGGGGATTGATGGAAGCGGTAAATCTACTCAGATAGAGAAATTAAGGCATCGACTTGAAAAAAAAGGTGCCCGCGTCGAGGTGTACCGAGATCCTGGTGGCCCCATTGTGTCGGAACGGATCAGGGAGATTTTGCTTAATCCCGATTTCCAAATCGATTCTGTAACAGAGCTGTTGTTATTTTCTGCAGCTCGCTCCCAATTGATGGCAGAAAATGTAATGCCGGGACTCAAAGAGGGTAAAGTTATAATCTTAGATCGTTTTTTTGATTCAACAACGGCTTACCAAGGGCATGGAAGAGAGTCAATACCTCTTCAAGAGATATATAAGCTTAATGATATTGCCAGCCATAAACGTAAGCCCGACCTAACTATATATATGAAATTGTCGCTGACTGATGCCAAGAAAAGAATGGCTGAAACAAAAGATAGAATGGAGCTGGCGGGAGATGATTTCTTCGAAAAAGTGATTAGGGGATATGATAAGCTGGCAGAACATGAAGATCGTTTTTTTACGGTTGATGCAACTGAAACCGTATCTGAGGTACATGAGCAAATTTGGCAATGTTTGAATGGAAGGTATTATTCTTAGCAATAGACTCTTCGCGGGGTTTTTAATTTCAAGGGGAAAGAATCTATTTTTTGCTACGAAGTCCTCTCCCTTGAATAATTTTTGGGGTGCAGAGACTCTCAATGCAGAAAATATTATCCATGTTAGAAATTAATAATCAAACTTAAAGACGAAAATTATTGCTGAAAACGGATAAAATGCTTATCTTTATCGCATTGTGGATTAACCTTACTACAAAATTGAAAATCTCCTTAGAAAAATCTTTCAATTTTTAATTTTAACCAACTCCGAAGTATAAATTATGGCGCACGAAAGAATTGAAGTTGACCTGCCTCTAGCCAAAGTCTATGAATACTTAAGTGATCCAGCTTACTTTCCTCACTTCTTTGAACGAATTGAAAACGTCAACAAGATAAATTCTCAAACATTCGAACTTTCTACAACTCTCGGTGGTGAAAATTTCGAATGGACAACCAACATCATTGATGATTTACGAAATACCCGTTTCGCTTGGATTACAATTAATGGTAATCTGAACCAAACCGGAACAATTCGTTTTACACCGCTTGATAATGGAGAACGTACACGAGTTGATTTTAGTCTCGATTACCGAACGTTTTATGGAGAGCCTGATGAAGAATTAGCCAACTTTATTAAGGGGCTTCCCGCTCAGATGAAAAAAGATCTCCAGCGATTTAAGGATGAGGCTGAGGATGGTACTTTTAAGCAAAAAGCTGATGATACTCTTGCAAAAATTGAAGAGGAGGAAGCAGAAGCTGAGGCTAAAGCAGAAGAAGCTGAAGAAGAAGCGGCAGCATAATTAGTTACATATTTAATAACTTGTTAGATGCGCACTGAAAAGTGCGCATTTTTTTTGTCTATAAAATATATGACCCTTTCTCAATTTATCCAGAGTCCAAAAAGTAATCATCCGAATTATGTACTCCTTGGCCATCCGGTGGAGCACAGCTGGTCGCCATTAATGCATAATATTGCTTTACAGCACTATGATATAGAGGCAGAGTATCATGCAATAGATGTACAAAGCAAAGAGCTTATTGATTTAGCTTCTTTTTTTAATAGGGATTCTTTTTTGGGAGCCAATGTTACTATACCCTATAAACAATCGATTGCCAATTATTTGGATTCTATTGATGTTTCGGCTCAAAAAATTGGTGCTGTAAATACGATTGTTAAAAATGATTATCAGCTTGAGGGATACAATACAGATTATGCCGGTTTCACAGAACCGCTGCAACCTTATGAATTTGAACTGGAGGGGGCATCAGCTGTAGTTTTTGGAACAGGAGGCGCAGCTCGGGCTATTGTATATGGATTAACAGAAATGGGGCTGGAAGAAATGTTTTTGGTATCGCGGTCACCTAACCGCATTACTTCGTACCGTGATAATCGCCGGGTACAAATTGTATCCTACGAAAATTGGACTTCATTTGCAGAGGAGGCATTGTTAATTGTAAATACCACGCCCCTTGGGATGGATCCCAAAATTGATTCATCTCCGGTTCGCGATGAGGAGAAGCAATATCTTGAAGCTAAAATATGTTACGATATTGTGTATAATCCTGTTGAGACTAAATTCTTAAAACAAGCTTCTGAGGCCGGTGCCCAAATGATTGATGGACTGGAGATGTTAATCCAACAGGGCAGCGAGTCTTTTAAACTGTGGACCGGTTATCCGTTTCCCATTAATATTGTGAGAGATACGCTTTATGAAAAACTTGAAAACTGATTTCTCTGTTATTGTTCCCCGGATTCTTCGAGATGAAAAAGATATACGAGCTTGGTTTACGCTTAAAAACCAAGAGTTCGAACGCCCGGGTCAAGCCATTGCAGGATTGAATCTGGGTTTTAATACTCCGGAGAATAAAGAGCAAGTTGCCCGGAACAGGTTAGCTTTACTCAGTAGCTTAGATATTGATTCCGATTGGGTGGCCTATGCTGACCAGGTGCATAGTAATAGGGTACAATTTGTTACCGAGGGAGGAACATATCCTTCGACGGATGGGTTGGTAACTAAGGTACCGGGCTTAACACTGGCCATACAGGTGGCGGATTGTGCTGCGGTATTATTGTGGGATGCCGAAAATAAGGTGATAGCAGCACTTCATGCCGGTTGGCGCGGTGCTGTGGGAGATATTATTCCTCGAGGAATTAAAAAAATGAAAGAACAGGGAGCGGAAGCATCAAAAATAAAATCATTTGTAAGTCCCTGTTTATCGTTAAAAAATTTTGAGGTTGGGATCGAAGTTGCCGATCAGTTTCCTGATCAGTTTGTGAACAATACCGATTTTGAAAAACCCCATGTGGATTTGAAAAGCTTTATAAGGCATCAGCTTTTGGATAAGGGCATACCCGGTAATCAGATAGAAATATGTGAGGAATGCACTATCGGTGAAGCCGAAAAATTTTATTCCTATCGTCGAGAAGGAAATAAAAGCGGACGAATGTTAGCTTTAATACAAATTTCAGAGTAATACCGTAGAATATTGAGAGTTTCTTACGCACCGGGATATTATGCACCTCTTCCTGAGGAACATATTTTTCCAATGAAAAAATTTAAGGGTTTGCATCGCTATCTGTTGGAAGAAAATATTATTGATTCCTCCGAGGTCGTTTCCCCGTCGATGGTGGATATGGCTAATTTACAGATGGTGCACACCCGGGATTATGCGAATGGAATTATGAATGGAGATCTTGGAAAAAAGAAATTACGTCAATTAGGATTACCGTGGTCAAAACGATTAGCGATTCGATCGCGATTGGCAGTACAGGGCACGATCAATGCAGCGATAATGGCTTTACAGGATGGAATAGCTGGAAATCTGGCTGGTGGTACTCATCATGCAATGACTGATTTCGGAGAAGGATTCTGTGTTTTTAACGATGTTGCCGTAGCGATCGAGGTGTTGCAGCAATCAATGTGGGCCAAAAATATTTTAGTTATCGATTGTGATGTGCATCAGGGGAACGGAACGGCCGCTATTTTTAACGATAATCCTCATGTGTTTACATTTTCACTGCATGGCGAAAAGAACTACCCGTTCAAGAAGCCACCCTCAACGCTTGATATTGGGTTACCCGATAACACCAAGGACGACCAATACCTAAAAACGTTGGGGGATGCTTTAGATACCATTTTTGACGATTTTAATCCCGATTTGGTATTTTATTTGGGTGGAATTGATCCGCTGGAAACCGATCATTTTGGCCGGCTGTCTTTATCAAAGAAAGGACTGCAACGTCGCGACCGAATAGTGATTCAAAAAGTGGTGGCCCAGGACCTGCCTCTTGTTTTGCTACTTTCGGGAGGTTATGCCCCTACTCTTGAAGAGACTGTTTTGGCCCATGCGTTGATGTATAGAACGGCCAAAGAAATGGAGTATTGACTGAATTTTTTACGGGATAAATGATTCTGAGTTCTATCTCATTTTATCTATCTTCAGAGCTATTTTGAAACTGAATTAGTGCTTTTGAAACAGAAGAATATTGTCATATTGGGCTCCACCGGATCGATCGGTGAACAGGCATTGCAAATAGTTCGGGAGCATCCGGATCGCTTCAATGTGCTGGGGATTAGCTGTAACAGCAGCTGGCAAAAGCTGTTAGAACAGGTTCGGGAATTTCACCCCCGATATGCGCTGGTTGCCAACGAGCAATATGCTGATGAATTAGATAAAAGAATGCCCTCAGAAACAGAATTGCTTGTTGGGTATGAGCAGCTGCTTGACCTTGCTACACTTGATGATGCCGATGTGATTCTAAATAGCTTGGTAGGATATTCAGGTTTTGAGCCTACTATTGAGGCCTTAAAGGCAGGAAAGAAAGTGGCCCTGGCCAATAAAGAATCACTCGTGGTTGGCGGAGAAATCATCAATGAGCTTATTAAAGATGACAGGAGCCAGCTCATCCCGGTAGATTCTGAACATAGTGCGATGTTGCAGTGCTTGGTGGGCGAACCGCTTGACAAAATAGAAAAGCTGGTTATTACGGCCAGTGGCGGACCATTCCGCACATGGTCAAAAAAACAGATGCGGGATATTACGGTGGATGATGCGCTCGATCATCCCAACTGGTCGATGGGGGCAAAAATAACCATCGATTCGGCCACAATGATGAATAAGGGACTCGAAATAATTGAAGCACACTGGATGTTTGACATGCCGCTGGATAAAATTGAAGCGGTTGTGCATCCACAGAGTGTAATCCATTCGGTTGTAACATTTACGGATGGATCAAGCAAAGCACAGATGGGGCCACCAACAATGAAGGTTCCTATTTTGTATGCGCTTACGTATCCGGAACGTGTAGCTCTTGATGCTCCGCGATTGGACTGGCAGTCAGCCTTTGATTTGACATTTGAACCGGTTGACTATGATCGGTTTCCCTGCTTACGTTTAGCTATCGAAGCTATCGAAGAGGGCGGATTGGCCCCGGCCATATTGAATGCGGCCAACGAGATAGCAGTAGAGCGCTTTCTGAATAAAGAAATTACGTATATTGATATCCCGAGAGTCATTGAATCGTGTTTGGATCAATTAAATAATTCGGGATCTGTTACGTTAGAATCACTGAAAAATATAGATCAACAAGCCAGAAAACTGGCATTAACTGTTTAAGAACTACTTTGTTTCATGGAATGGATTATAAGTTTATTGTCAACGCTGGGAATTTTTGCCGCAGCTCTTTTAATTTTGGTGTTCTTTCATGAATTGGGACACTTTTTGGCGGCGAAATTATTTGGGATGCGTGTAGAGCGATTCTCGCTCGGATTTCCGCCTCGTATTTGGGGTTTCCAAAAAGGGGAGACCGATTACTGCATAGGTGCTACTCCGTTGGGCGGATATGTAAAAATTTCGGGCATGATCGATGAAAGCATGGACGATGACTACCTGGATGAGGAACCCAAGCCCTGGGAATACCGGAGTAAGCCGGTGTGGCAACGGATGATTGTAATTACGGCGGGAGTCATTTTTAATATGATTTTGGGTGTGCTAATTTATGCAGGGTTGGCTTTTTCGAATGGGGAAACGAAGGTTAAGCTTGATAGCGTAGACAGTATTTACGTTGCGGAAAACTCTTTGGCAGCTCAAGTGGGGTTTCAATCTGGTGACAAGCTGGTAGGCGTGAATGGGGAAGAAGTACCTTATTTTCAGGATCTGTTTTCTCCAGATAGAATGATGTCATCTTCGCTTAGCTACACGGTTATGAGAGATGGAGAACAGGTTAATATTGCTGTGGTCGATAGCTTACTTGATGAGATTGGACAACAGGGTTTAATTACATTTGCTAATGTTTATCCCAGCCAGATTAGTCAAGTTGCAGAAGGGACACCTGCTGATAAGGCAGGATTACAGGCTGGGGATCGCATCATACAGATTAATGGAGAAAAGGTTTCGCATTGGTCTCACTTGGTTCAGGAAATATCCTCCTCAAAAGATACGGTATCACTTCTTGTTGACCGCTCAGGCCAGAAATTAGAATTTGCCATCCAACCTGGTACTGATAATAAGTTGGGAATATATGCACCTTCAATGGATGTCTTTGAGGTTGATCGATTTAATTACGGTTTATTGGCATCTCTTGATGTAGGTGTTGATCGAACGAATGAAACAGTTTCTGGAATTTTCGGGGGATTCTCCAAGATGTTTTCAGGTGATATTTCGGTGCGTGACAATTTGGGTGGTCCGGTTGCTATTGCCAGCGTCACAAAACAGGCGACGGACGCCGGTGGTTTTGTTGGGTTTTGGAATATTACGGCCTTCTTGAGTATAACACTGGCGATTATGAATATTTTACCAATACCCGTACTTGATGGCGGTCATTTGGTGTTTTTAATCTATGAGGGAATTACCCGGCGCGAACCATCACCCAAAGTACGAATGGCACTTCAACAAATCGGTTTTCTGCTGATTATAGCCCTCTTTATTTTTGTTACCTTTAACGATATTCTGCGACAGTTCGGCTAATTAAATTATTTATATATGTTTGCACGCGAGGGATATACAAGTATATTCGTAACCCTTATTTTTGCTCTTATCGTAAGTGGTATCGCTCGATATATCGAGCCCCACTGGACGGCCTACCTGCTGTATACAGCAATGGCACTGCTGGTAGCTTTTATCTTATACTTCTTTCGTGATCCTGATCGCGAAATTACTGCAGATGAAAATGTGGTACTTTCTCCCGCCGACGGGAATATTGTACAAATTAAAAAAGTTGATGAAGATCGATATATAAAAGGCTCCGCTACCCAGATAAGTATTTTTCTGTCGCCCCTTAATGTCCATGTAAACCGAATACCGGTAGCCGGAATGTTGGAATATCTTGAATACGAGCCGGGAATGTTTCTTGCCGCTTATGATCATCGTGCTTCAGAATTGAACGAGCGTGCTGACTTTGGAGTTAAACATCCCTCCGGGACAAAAATATTTTTTCGGCAAATTACCGGGCTTCTGGCACGAAGAATTGTTTATCATATTGAAAAAGGGGATAAGCTCGAGATTGGAAAGCGATTTGGGATGATGAAGTTTGGTTCCAGAATGGATATACTTGTTCCGCCGGAGGTAGAGGTAAATGTCTCGGAAGGAGAAAAAGCCGTGGCGGGAAAAACAATTTTAGCTACTATTAATCCATAAGATGAAATACCCTATACAGAAATGGAAGCGATTTCGCCGTCGCCGAAAGCGTAAAAAAAGAAAAAATGGTCGGTCGAGGAAACAGATTCCCCGCACAGTGATCCCCAGTTTCTTTACCTTGATGAATCTGTTCTGTGGTTTTTTGGCGATCATCAGTATTGCCGAAGGGCGCCTGTTTTTTGGAGCCTGGCTTATTGTTTTTGCGGGACTTTTTGATGCTCTCGACGGATTTATGGCACGCCTTTCTAATGCTACAAGCCAATTTGGTATTGAGCTCGACTCTATCAGTGATGTAGTCTCATTCGGCGTAGCGCCGGGATTTCTGTTGTACTCATTTGGATTGGCTGAGCTTCCATTTGTGGGCATTATTCTTAGTGCTTTGCCGCCCCTGTGTGGTGCGGTACGACTGGCCCGATACAACGTGGATGTACAGGAAAGTCAGGAAGACTTTTTTAAAGGGCTTCCCATACCGGGACAGGCGATAATGATCGCTGCCTTTTACCTCACCTTCTATAATCAACTTGAGTTATTTGAAGGATTTGAATACGGAATTAACGCTATTTTAATCCCACTGATTGTACTGCTTTCCTTTTTGATGGTTAGCACCATTCCCTTTGATAAAATGCCAAGTTTTGACAAACAGTCAGTTCGGAAACATAAAATAAAGTTTTCTCTTTTTATTGTTTATGGGATACTAATTCTGCTCTTTCAGGAAGTCGGATTAATGATTGTGTTTTCTATCTTTGTTCTGAAAGGCATTTTAGTAGGGGCCTACCTGTTTTGGAAAGAGGCCTTTGGGGATGATGAGTTTTTAGAGGAGAACATAAACTAATTCAGTTATGTTTTATAGATGTTACGCTTCCCAAATAAACTTGTTGATTTTCGCCTCGTCGGATACTATCTTCAGATCGTTATGAAAAAATCTGCTCATAAAAATATCAGTTGGTGGTGGCCTGTTAAGCAACATACGCAGGCAGTGGCATTTTTATGAGTTAGATTGAGGAAAAGAATTTTATAGAGCCCACTGCAGGAAACTGGAGTGGGCTTTTTTGTTTTTTAGATAGTGTTATGAATTTCATGTCATCCTGAACTTGCCGTGTTCCGACTAATCGGGGTTTCAGGATATAAAATAATCTAAAATGGATTTAGAAAAGTTTAAAAAATTAACAAAAGATTACACAGCTGTGCCTGTTTATCGGCGACTGATGGCTGATGTTCTGACGCCAGTTTCCCTCTTTTTATCACTGCGAAAAGGTGCTGAGTATCCTTTTTTGTTGGAGTCAGTAGAAGGAGGGGAGCAAGTTGCACGGTATTCCTTTTTGGGTCGCAATCCCTACCAAGTTTTGGAGTACGACGGGGAACAGGTAACCTTGCAGAGAGATGCTCACAAAAAAGTCCTCGACCAACCGTATTTTGAAGCACTTAAAGAACTAACGACGCAGCATAGCGAACCCAAGTTGCCTGACTTGCCTCGTTTAACCGGTGGAGCCGTCGGATTTTCTTCCTATGATACAGTTCGTGAAGTAGAGGAGCTCGGAGAAACGCCCCCCGACGATTTAAATATTCCTGAAGCCATCTGGGCGTTTTATGATGAAGTCTACGCCTTCGATCACGTTAAGCAGCAGGTGATCATCATCAAAACGGTGTTCACGGATGAGCCAGATAAATCAGTTGGTGAATTATATGATGAAGCGCAGCAGTCACTTGATCGGATGGAGGAGTTAGTCTATAAGCCGGGACGATCGGAGGATTCCTTTTCCTTTTCAATTAATCTGGATAAACTGACCAGCAATATCGAACAGCATGAATTTGAGGCCATGGTTGAGAAGGCCAAAGAATATATTTATGAAGGAGATATATTCCAGGTGGTGTTATCGCAGCGATTTGAAACGGATTTCAGTGGAGATCGCTTTATGTTGTATCGCGCCCTGCGAATGGTGAACCCTTCGCCGTATTTGTTCTTTTTGGATTTTGATGATTTTGGATTGATCGGATCGTCGCCTGAGGTTTTGGTCCGCGTGCAGGATGAGACGGCTCAACTCCTACCTATTGCCGGTACACGTCCGCGTGGGAAAACTCCTGAAGAGGATTTGGAACTTGAGCAAGATCTTAAGAACGATCCCAAGGAAATTGCCGAGCACGTAATGCTGGTTGATTTGGGACGTAATGACTTATCGCGCGTGTGTAAACCTGCTACCGTCAAGCCGGTCCGCGAGCAGGTGATCGAGCGATATTCGCATGTGATGCATATTGTATCGGATGTGAAGGGCGAATTGGCTGATAAAAAAACAGCAGTGGATGCACTTAAACACTGCTTCCCGGCGGGCACGGTCAGTGGGGCACCGAAAATTCGTGCTATGGAAATCATTGATGAACTGGAACCAACAAAACGCGGTCCTTATGCGGGAGCCGTGGGTTATTTTGATTTTTCGGGCAATATGGATACCTGTATTGTGATTCGTACCATGCTTGTTACCGATTCAAAAGTGTATATTCAGGCGGGGGCTGGTATTGTGGCCGACAGTGATCCCGAAAAAGAATATGTGGAAACCCAAAATAAGGCCGATGCGCTGGTAGAGGCATTAAGCGTGGCCTTGTCGATAACGGATTAATTTAAAAATGTCATGCTGAACTTGCCGCGTCCCGACTAATCGGGGTTTCAGCATTTGAAAGAATAATATTGATAGATCCTGAAATGAATTCAGGATGACACGAAACTTTAAAAGAATTAATAATAAAGTTAGAAAACGAAACACCAATGAAAACAATATTATCAGGTATACAATCGTCAGGAAAACTTCATTTAGGCAACTACTTTGGAGCCCTGCGTCAGCATATACAGATGCAGGAAGAGGGCGATGCCTTTTATTTTATTGCGAACTATCACTCATTGACATCCATCAATGACGGTGAAGAAATTTATCAGAATACGATCGATGTAGCACTCGATTACCTGGCATTGGGATTGGATCCTGATAAAGCGACATTTTTTGCCCAGAGTGATGTACCTCAGCATGCGGAATTGGCCTGGATTTTAGGCACTTTTTGTCCCGTTAGTCTGATGGAGAAAGGTGTAGCATATAAAGATAAGGTAGCACAGGGACTGAAACCGAATATAGGTTTGTTTACCTATCCGATCCTGCAGGCAGCAGATATTTTAATGTACAATGCTGACTTGGTGCCTGTGGGACAGGATCAGAAGCAGAATATTGAAATTTGTCGCGATTTGGCCGGTAAGTTCAATCACAATTATGGCGATGAATATTTGAAGCTGCCGGAACCATACATTTTGGAATCTGTGGCGGTGGTGCCCGGTATAGACGGACAGAAGATGAGCAAGTCCTACGGCAATACCATTGGTATTTTTGATGAGGGCAAAGAGCTAAAGAAAAAAGTGATGTCGATAGAGACTGATTCCACGCCGTTGGATGAACCCAAAGATCCGGAAAGTTGTAATGTGTTTGCGTTGATCAAACTGTTTGCCGATGAAGAGAAACAGAATGAGATCGCTGAGAAGTATCGGGCCGGGGGGTATGGGTACGGTCATGCTAAGAAAGAGTTGTTGGGTATGATTGAAGAATATTTCGCGGAAGCCAGAGAACGGCGTAAAGAACTGGAACAGGATTTGGATACGGTAGTTGAAATTCTAGTTGAAGGTGGAAGAAAAGCAAGAAAAAGAGCTGAAAAGGTTATGGGACCAGTACGTGAAGCTGTTGGTTTATTTAGGGGACATTATTTCACAACAAATAGTCATAAAGCGAGGATAGATAAATTATCTAGTAGGATTGATAAAATTAAGCTTAAAGAAGCTTTACAATGATTTTAATCATCGACAATTACGATTCCTTTACTTATAACCTGGTGCATATCGTGGCGGAGTACACGGATGACTACCGAGTGATCCGTAATGATGATCTCACCGTGGAGCAAGTAAAAGAGTTAAATCCCGACAGGATACTCATTTCGCCTGGTCCTGGACGTCCTGCTGATGCAGGGATTACGGAGCCGATCATTAAAGAGTTGGGGCATGAGACGCCGATTTTAGGCGTTTGTCTTGGTCACCAGGCGATTGGAGAAGTGTTTGGCGGCAAGGTTATTCACGCTCCAAAATTGATGCATGGAAAGACATCCGCCATTAAGCACGATGGTAAATCAGTATTTGGGAATATCCCGGATAATTTCACTGCTACTCGCTACCATTCATTGGTGCTCGATCCCGATAGTATACCGTGTGAGTTGGAAATTTCAGCTCATAGTGATGATCAAGTGATTATGGGACTGCGACACCGTGAATATCCACTTGAAGGAATCCAGTTTCATCCCGAAAGCATCCTTACAACAGAAGGACCCAATATCATCAAAAACTGGCTTGCATTGAAATATGAAATAGCAAAATAATCTCTTAAAGGATATTGCTAATTAAAAGTTAACTGTGTTAAGATAAATTCATTAAATATTTGAAATGCAGAAGGTTATAGAATTCAGCTCAATATTAAATAAGTTAATTCGTCGGGAAAATCTCGATTCAAATGAGGCCAAAAGTGCACTTCAAAGAATTGTAAGGGGAGGGGTTCCCAATGAGCAAGTGGCCGCTTTTTTAACCGCTATGCGGAGCAAGGGTGAAACCACTCAAGAGCTTACTGCTTTTGTGCGTGTGATGCGTGAAGCAGCTATAAAGCCGGAGGTAAATGTAGATGGTGCGGTCGATCTTTGTGGAACCGGCGGAGACAGTTCCGGAACGTTCAATATTTCTACGGCCTCGATGTTTGTGGTGGCCGGTGCCGACGTTCCGGTTCTCAAACATGGCAATCGAAGTGTTTCGAGCAAAAGTGGTAGTGCTGATGTTTTGGAAGAACTCGGCGCGGTAATCGATTTAGATAAAAAGCAGGTTGAACAAGTGTTTGGAGAGGCGGGACTCGTATTTATGTTTGCTCCCAATTTCCATCCTGCCATGAAGCACGTGATGCCGGCCCGTCGCACGATGGGCATTCGAACCTTTTTCAATATTCTGGGACCGTTGCTAAATCCGGCCGGAGTAAAGCGTCAGATGATCGGTGCTTACAGCAGGGAGGTGGCCCGGGAAATCGCCCACATCCTTGCAAATCTGGATACTGACTTTGCCTATACGGTAAATGCCCATGATGGCTTGGATGAAGTGAGTTTGGCCTCTCAGTCGGAGATTTACGAGCTCAATCACAATATGGTGAAAGAGTCGACGACCTTCGATCCTAAATCGCTTGATTTTGAGTGGACGGATTTAGAATCCTTGCAGGGCGGTGATGCTAAATACAATGCGAATATTATTCGTAATATTTTAGATAATAAATCCACCGATCCCCAGCGGGATGTTATTCTGTTGAATGCTACGTTTGGAATTCACGCCTCCGGTAAAGTGAATCACCTGACCGAAGCACGTAAACTGGCGGAAGAAAGTCTGCGATCCGGCAAAGCAAAAAAAGCACTGGACAGATATGTTGAAGCTTCTAATGACGCTGCGAAATAAGTATATATTATGCCCAATATTTTAGAAGAAATCGTTGAACAGACGAAAATTGATCTTAAAAAACGAAAGGATAAGGTAAGTTTTAATGATCTTGGAGATATGGAGCTTTTTGAGCAGCCTCCCCGAAATTTCGGGGAGGCGCTGCAGATCGAAAATGATGTGGCTATTATAGCAGAAATTAAAAAAGCATCTCCCTCGAAAGGATTGATTCGTCCCGATTTTGATCCGCAAAAAATAGCGGGGCAATACCAGGAGGGAGGGGCTTCGGCTATCTCTGTGTTGACTGACGAGCCTGCGTTCAAAGGGAGTCTTAAATACTTGAAAATTGCTTCTGAAGAAGTGTCCATTCCACTACTAAGAAAGGATTTTATTGTTGATCCCTATCAGGTAAAAGAAGCAAAGGCTTATGGCGCGGATGCGGTGTTATTGATTGCAACGATTACGGAGGGAAGTCAGCTTGACGAACTTTTACACGCCACAAAAGAGTTTGGCTTACAGGCCTTGGTCGAATGTTATTCTGAAGAAGATATCGAATATGTTAACTTTGAGCATGTTGATATTTTAGGCGTCAATAATCGTGATTTGAGATCTTTTGAAGTAGATTTGCATCGCGGTATTGAACTTCTGCATAAGGCTCCCGAGGATATGGTACTTGTCTCTGAGAGTGGGTTAAGCAGCCCGGAAAATTTAAATCTACTTTTTGCTGAGGGTATCCATGCAGCACTGATTGGGGAGTACTTTATGCGTCAACCTGATCCCGGCAAAGCGGTCAAGAATATGAAATCGGAATTACAGAAATTAATTTAAGATAAAAACGTTGAGTAAATGTTTGCAGATCCGGAAGAACGAACGAAAGTAAAAATTTGTGGAATTACCACGCTGGAAGATGCCCGATTTGTTTCGGGGGCACTGGCACATTATATGGGGTTTGTGTTCTATGGAGATAGCCCCCGCTATGTTTCGCCTGCAAAGGCGGGTGCGATGATTAACTGGTTGCACGGGCTTGAGTGCGTAGGTGTTTTTGTTAATCAGCCGCTGGACGATGTCAATATGATTGCACGTCAGACGGGCATCGATTTTGTACAGTTGCATGGTGACGAAAATCCTGATTATTGCTCATTGGTAGATAAGTCGGTGATTAAAGCTATTCACGTGGAGGAGGGAGATACAAGCTCGGATTTGAATAAGCGTATTGAGCCTTTTTTGGATCATGTTGAATATTTGCTTTTTGATACGAAAGTGGATGGAAAGTGGGGTGGAACGGGACAGGCGTTTGACTGGTCTATTTTGGATGAGGTTTCCCGGGGCGTGCCGTATTTTTTGGCCGGGGGGTTGAATCCTGAAAATATTCGATCGGCTTGCAAGCAGGTTCATCCGTATGCAGTGGATGTTTCGAGCGGATTGGAAGCTAAAGCCGGAGTTAAAGATTTTGACAAGGTGGATGCGTTTATGGAAGAGATGCGAGATATCTGGGAAAAGCAGGAGGTTGGAGAATTGTAGTATTGAGTAGTGTGAGTAGTGAGTGATGAGTATTGAGTGAGAACAGAAATTTAACAGAAAGTGTCATCCTGAACTTGTTTCAGGATCTAAAAAACATAAGGAAGCAATGAAGTACGATTTACCGACGAAGGAAGGGTATTACGGTGATTTTGGAGGCAAGTTTGTCCCGGAAATTTTGATTCCTGTGTTAGAGGAATTGGAAGCAGCCTACGAGGACGCCTGGAATGATGACATCTTCCAGAAAGAATACCATCAGCTACTAAATGAATACGTGGGGCGTCCCACAAAGCTGACTTATGCCAATAGATTGACTGATCATTATGGGAAAGCAAAGATTTATCTCAAGCGAGAAGATCTGTGTCATACCGGGGCGCATAAGATCAATAATGCTATCGGGCAGATTCTGCTGGCACAGCGTATGGGTAAGGATCGCATTATTGCCGAGACAGGGGCCGGGCAGCATGGGGTGGCTACCGCCACAGCCTGTGCTAAGTTTGGTGTGGATTGTATCGTGTATATGGGAGCCGAGGATATGGAGCGTCAAAAATTGAATGTTGAGCGAATGCGATTGCTTGGCACTGAAGTACGTCCTGTTACCAGTGGTTCACAGACCCTGAAGGATGCCACCAACGAAGCCATTCGTGACTGGGTGACCAATGTTGAAGATACATTTTATATTATTGGATCGGTCGTGGGACCTCATCCGTATCCTAAGATGGTGCGCAACTTTCACCGCGTGATAGGGGATGAAACCCGCAAGCAGTTGGCCGAGGCCGAAGGACGGGAAGCCCCGGATTATCTGCTGGCCTGCGTGGGAGGAGGATCGAATGCGATAGGCATTTTTTATCCCTATATCGAAGATGAATCGGTGCAAATGTATGGACTTGAAGCCGCTGGATTAGGTGCCGATACGGATAAAACGGCTGCAACGCTTACCATTGGCCAACCCGGTGTTCTGCATGGATCTATGAGCTATCTGTTGCATAATTCTGAAGGACAAATTCAGCTGGCTCACTCGATATCAGCCGGACTCGATTATCCGGGCATTGGTCCCGAGCACTCGTATTTGCATAAAACCAAGCGCGTGAAGTATAAAGCCATCACAGATGATCAGGCGATGGAGGGAGTTAAACTCCTTTCTGAAACCGAAGGCATTATTCCGGCACTCGAAACGGCTCACGCGATAGCGTATTTAGAAGAGCTGATGCCTAAGACATCCAAAGATGAAATTGTAGTATTGAACTGCTCCGGTCGCGGTGATAAAGATATGGGCACTATCTCAAGAAATATTTAGAACACAGATAACCCGGAATTAGCTATAAACATAGGTTCTTAATGATTCAGACAGAAAACAGAATAGCACAACTTTTTGAACGTCACGATGGCTCTGAAAAGATCATGAGCCTTTTTCTAACGGCAGGCTATCCCGATCCACAAGCCACTGTTGATCTTATTTTGGGATTTGAAGAAAACGGAGTGGACTTAGTTGAGCTGGGTATGCCGTTCAGTGATCCTTTGGCCGACGGACCCACTATTCAATATTCAAGCAATGTTGCGATTGAGCAGGGGATCACGATGAAGAAAATCCTGCATATTGTAGAGCAAGTGCGGGAGAAATCACAGATTCCCATTATTTTGATGGGGTATATCAATCCGGTTTTGCGATATGGCGTAGAAGCTTTTTGTAGGGATGCCGCTAATGTTGGAGTAGATGGGTTGATCATCCCGGATATTCCGATAGAAGAGTCGGGTATTTTGAAAGAGGAAGCCGAGAAAAAGGGATTGCCGATAATCTATTTGGTTGCTCCGAATACTTCTGATGAGCGTATGCGAAAGATTGATCAACAATCGCAGGGATTTGTATACTGTGTGTCGGTAACAGGCGTTACAGGAGCACGTGAGGGCGATGAGGTAGCGAAGTCTGTCCAGAAGTTTATTGATCGCGTGAAGAAGAATGTAACCAAAAATCCCAAAATGGTTGGTTTTGGGATTAAATCGCATGAAGATGCCCAGCGTATAGCGGCCGATATGGACGGTTTTATTGTTGGGAGCGCATTAATTGATACTATCCGGGAACATTATCCGGAAGAAGGATGGAAGGATGAGGTGTTTGCATTTGTTAGAAGGTTAAAGTATGGTAAAGAGTAAAATTTTAATGTCATTATTGAGGCTATGAAATCAATATTAAAACTATCAGTACTTATTCTTCTTGTGGCCGTTTGGGTCGGCTGTGAGGGCGATTATAGGCAAAAAGCTCGCGGCAGTTTTGGTGAAGTCGTCGTAATAATGGATTCGACGCAGTATGAAAGTGAGACGGCGGAAGCTTTGCGTGAAACGTTTGGTGGATGGATTCAGACGATTCCCGGAAAACCTCCTCGCTTTGACCTTCGTTTTCAGGATTTTAATTCGAATCAACAGTTAGAACAGCTTAAACGATATCGTAATTTGATTGTAGCTGCTCCTATTGATGACACTACGAATACCGGAGAATTAATTCGTGCGTTACTAAGTGATGAAATTGAACGTCAAGTGCGGGAGGGTGAGTCATTTGCCTTTCCATTGAAGAATCACTGGTATCGCGATCAGTGGCTTATGCTTTTATCCGGTCAGTCAGATTCAACTCTTGCAGAGCAGATACGAAATTCCGAAGAAACATTAACGGATAATTTAATTGATAAGGAGATACAGCGGTACACCGAGGAGATTTATGATCGTGGTGAACAGGTTGCTCTTGCTGATAGCTTGTGGGAGCATGAGGGATGGCAGATTCGTATTCAGCACGATTGGATTAAAAATATTGATACCACTTATACGGAGAATGGTGTTCAACAGCACTTTATGACGATGCGGCGTCCGTTGCCTGAAAATGATCGCTGGTTTTGGAGTTGGTGGCGAGAGATTGATGATGCAAGCCATATTGATGAAGATTGGATTAATGCCAAAAGAGATTCCCTGAATGAACAATGGGTTCGCGGGTCACGCGAAGAATCGTATGTTACGACTGCATATAACCGTCCTCATGAAACGGAGCAGTTTATGTATAATGATGATTTAGCATTTGAAACGTTGGGAGTGTGGACGATGACTAATGATGCCATGGCCGGACCGTTTGTTAATTTGACGGTATATGATGAAGAGTCGGACCGTTTGTTTATGCTTGAGTTTGCCCAATTTGCTCCCAAATATGATAAACGTAACTTTGTACGGCAGTTCAGGGCTATGATTCGCACCTTCCAAAGCGACTCGACCTGGCACCAAGATCAGGAAAATATAGCATCAGAGGAATAAGATTTTTAGTAGTAGAAGTTAGTATATGGATGACCAACGTGCAGTAACTGATAACGACGTTAAACGAGAAATAGCTGATTCATTCAGTAACGCCGCTTCGTATTATGATGAACATGCATACGTGCAAAAGGAGGTGGCAGAGCGCCTTATTGCCTCATTAGAGCCGTGGAGAGATATTATTCCCGCAGGACCGATTATCGAATTGGGTGCCGGAACAGGATTTGTAACGAAGGGAGTAATTGATTTATATCCTGATAGAGTAATTGAAGTTACAGATCTGTCGGAGGGGATGATCGAGTTTTGCAGCAACAAATTTGCTGACTATGAGAATCTAACGTTTAAAGTAGCGGATGCGGAGCAGGTTCCTGAATTTGATGAGCCGCACTATGGGTTAACAATAAGTGGATTTACGGCTCACTGGTTTGATCATCCGGCTCAAACATTGGCAAAATGGTTGGAAATTACGAAACCGGGCGGATTGTTATTAGCTTCTTTTCCCGGTAATGAGAGCTTCCCCAAATGGAGAAAATTTTGTCAGAAGCTGGGGTTGCCGTTCACAGCTAACGAGTTACCTGATGTGGAAGAGATGGTCATCAAAATGTCTGTTGGCCCCGCGCAGGTTGATTATTATGAGGATACCATTACCCGTGAGTATGAAAGTGCTAAAGACTTTTTTGGTGAATTTAAAAAGTTGGGAATGGATACCCTGAAACAGGGGCGACAGTTGACATCAAAAGAGATGTCACTCCTTGTTGAGCATTGGGATTCTTCAACAGAAGGAAAGATTTCGGTGGATTATCACGTCATCTTTCTGGCGGTTAAAAGAGATTTCGATTCCTAATGAATTAATATCCATCAGGATTTTGCGATTGCCAGCGCCACGAGTCGCGACACATATCTACTAAGTCGTATTCAGCTTTCCACCCCAACTCTTTTTCGGCTTTGGATGGATCGGCAAAATTTATGGCAATATCGCCGGCCCGCCGGTCGGTTATTTCGTAGGGAATATCTTTTCCTGAAGCTTTTTCAAAAGCTTTTACGACATCTAACACGCTGTAACCGGTTCCGGTCCCCAGATTGTAGGTGACCACTCCGGGATTTTCTTTCAGCTTTTTAAGCGCACTTAGGTGTCCTTTTGCCAGATCTACGACATGAATATAATCGCGGACGCCGGTACCATCGGGTGTGGAATAATCATCGCCGAAAACAGAAAGTTTCTCGAGTTTTCCTACAGCAACTTGTGTTATATATGGCATTAGATTATTGGGAATATCGTTAGGATCTTCACCAATTTTTCCGCTGGGATGAGCTCCTACAGGATTAAAATACCGTAGTAGGGCTACATTCCAGCTGTTATTAGCAGTATGTAGATCACGCAAAATTTCCTCAATAAAAAGCTTGGTGCGTCCGTATGGATTGGTGGCTGAAACGGGAAAATGCTCCTTTACGGGCACTTCTTCGGGATCACCGTAAACAGTTGATGAAGAGCTAAAGACAATATTGTTTACGTTATGCTCTCTCATTACCTCGCAGAGATAAATAGTGCCCGTGATATTGTTGTCATAATACATCAGTGGTTTTTCTACCGATTCTCCTACGGCTTTAAAACCGGCGAAATGGATGACCGAATCAATTTCATGGTCACTAAAAATACTCTCTAAGCCCTCTTTATCAAGAAGATCGGTCTTATAAAAAGTGAGTGATTTACCAGTAATTTCCTCGACCCGATTAAGAGCTTCCTTCTTACTATTGCTAAGGTTATCAACAACGATGACGTCTTCGTTATTATTCAACAATTCGACAACGGTATGGCTGCCTATAAATCCAGCACCGCCGGTAACTAAAATACTCACTATGTAGTTAGGTTTGAGTTTTAAAAATTAGAATGCTCTGCCTGAAATATCGATACTCTTAAGCAAAAAATATCATGTCTGTGCATCAGCAAGGTGGGTTAATTCCTTTTTAATAGTTGAACAAATATCACTCATTTTGTTAACTGATTCCTCGAGCTCTTCATCGCCAGCATTATCGTTGAGCAGGATTTTGGCACGCTCATATTCGTCTACGACCTCATCGGCTCCCATCATCTGAGCACCGGGTTTAATCTTGTGACCAGCCTTTCGGAGATCGGCCATGTTTCGATCTAACAAATGGGTGCAATAGTTTTCAATAAACTCATTAAAAGAAGTAACCCCGGCTTCGCAAAACTCGGCGACATATTCTGAGTCATTAAAAAGCATATTGCTAATTTTATCGGGATCGATAAACTTATAATTCATGTACAATTTCCTGTCTTAGATGATAATGCTTTTACTAACGTATTTTATACTGTTTGTATAATAGTGATCCGAAAATTAACAAAATGAAATCAGATAAGCTGAAATATTATCACATTTTCATTTAGAGAAATATAACCAAGCTATTCATTTTGAGCTTCATTGACTCCATGTGGTGTTGGTTTTCCATCCACAAGATGCACAAATACGATTTTATCAATTTTGATAATGGTTTCTTTTGTAAATTTGTGACGCACTTCGCAACGGACTGTTATTGAGCTCGTTCCGAACTTTACTGTTTCCATACCAATTTCGATGATATCACCGAGTCCGGCCGAACTCACAAAATCAATTTCGGACATATATTTGGTGACAATGTTACCCTTATCGAGCTGACAGGTAACAAATATCGCTGATTCCTCATCAACCCAGCTTAGTACCGACCCGCCGAAAAGCGTTCCATGGGCGTTTAAGTCTTCGGGTTTAATTAGTTTTCGACTAAAAAATTGCATAGTTAAGTTATTTACTTCAATAATAATGAAAGGTAAAGGTAGGAAATTACAGTTACTAATGCTTATAGAGCTTGCTGATTTGCGGAGTAATAAATTTCAATAAGAAAGCCCGGCAATCAGCCGGGCTTTTAATTTATTTAGTGACAAGCATCAATTCCATCCCTCAGTTTTGTCTGCTCGTCTCCATTTGTTAGGTGGTGCAGGCTCCTCTTTTAGTTCGACATTGTGATCTTTTAGCAAATTCAAGGCTTCATTAACCGAGCGTCGTAGTTGGGGATCTCCTCCGTTTATTACAGCGGCTGGCTTTTGCATAACCTGAATATCGGGACTAATGCCTTCATCCTCTACATCCCACTCACCGTCTGTATTGAAAAACCCCCCGCGTGGTGCAATCATGCCACCTCCGTCAATAAATTGCGGCGTATCCCATGTGCCAACTAAACCGCCCCAGGTACGCGTGCCAATAAGAGGACCGATTTCTTTTTCTCGAAACATATATGGCAACAAATCACCACCTGAACCAGCACGTTCATTGATCAACATAACTTTTGGTCCCCACAGGCCGGCCATAGGAGTTGTGAAGGGAGGATATTTATCACCAACCTTACTGTTGAAATATCCTAATAACTCTCGATTCATAACATCGATCATATAATCTGCTGCAGAACCGCCGCCGTTATTACGCTCGTCAATGACCACACCGTCTTTATCTTGTTGTGCAAAATAATAGCGGTTAAATGCTTCAAAACCACCTTGGCCGGTGTTTGGAAGCCACACATAGGCAAGTTTGCCGTCAGACATTTCATCAACTTTTCTACGGTTGCTTTCTATCCAGTTACGGAGACGAAGGTCACTCTCGTCAGAGACTGGTTTAACTGATACGTTTCGTGTATCCTCCATATTTGGAGAACTGCTTACAGTCAAAATCGTATTCCGCTCTGCTGTTTCTTCAAACAGTCGAAAGGGGTTGGAAGGCGCCTGAAGATCACGGCCATTTACAGCGAGAATATAGTCGCCTTCTTGCACATCAATTCCGGGTTGGGCAAGAGGAGCGTGTAAGTTGGGATTCCAGTTCTCATCGCTATATATCTTTTTGATGCGGTAACGCCCTTCATGCCTTTCCAAATCAGCTCCAAGTAATCCTATGGAAACTTGATCAAGATCGGGATAATCACCGCCGTAAGTATACGAGTGGCCAACCGATATTTCGCCGCCGAGAATATCGATAAGGTAACTCATATTCGAACGATGTCGAATGTGATCAACCCAAGGTTTGTACCACTCATAGATTTTTTGCCAGGGCGCACCGTGTTCGTTATCCACGTATAAAAAGTCGCGTTGGAATCGCCATCCTTCACGAAAAATTTGCTGCCATTCGTCTTGTGGATTAACACGTACCTGAACATCACTGACATCAATTTGTCCGTCGCCCGGTTTTTGTGGACTGCCCACGGTAGATACAATGCCCCAGGTTTCACCACTGCGATATAGCAGATTTTTCCGATCGTGCGAAATTTTGGCCTCCTGGATAGAAGAGATAAATTCCTCAGATTTTTCTTCCTGCACGTTATATCGTTGCAGTGTACCTTCCTGCTGATAGAATACATGATTTTCCGGACCGGAAAGGAGACCTGCGTAATCCGCTTCAGGGATATCCGCCGCAACAATGCGATCTTCGCTGATGGTTGGCTCTCTTAAAAGACGAGTGTCGTCATCTTGGCCAAAAGCATCCGCAACTGGGGTGAGGGTTAAAAAAGTAATGGTTATCCAAAGAAAGGGAACGGAAAGTTTCTTCATGGAATGCTAAAATTAAGTTGTAAGCGATTTGCAGTAACTAAGTAACAAACAACCAAAGCTGCAAAGTCTATGTACTTATGAGAAGGTGAGAATAGATTTAGAAATACCAAGATGTATTATTCTTTCACTGGCTCCCAAAGCTCAACCTTATTTCCTTCAGGATCGATAATCCAGCCAAAAAGACCAAACTCCGTATCTTCAATTTTTCCTGATATTTGAATGCCTTCTGATTTCAAAACCTTTATCAACGCTCGTAAATCATCATCTTTCCAGTCAAAGGTATAACCGCCGTAACTTTCATCAATCGGCAGACCAAGGTGTTTTTTATACCATGCCGCAAGTTTAGTAGGGTTTTCTGATTTGAAAAATATACCACCGATGCCAATAACTTTTTTCATGATGATAAAGAGTTAAATAATGTAGGAAGGTTCAAATTTATTCTATGCTAACATCTAATGTATCCAAAATAAAAAAAGCCGCCCCAAAATAGGCGGCTTTTCGATGTCGAAGTCAGATCTGGTTAGAAGTAGTAGGTCCCCATAAAGGCAGCACCGGTTGAGAGGCGGTCACCGCCGTTATCATTGACCAAAAAATTGAGTTGTGCTTCGACTCCAAGGCTGAAATGATTGCCGAGGAAATATTCCCCACCGCCGGTTGCGCCAAGTAAAAAATCAGTGTCTTCGGGACCCACTTCGGGTGATGTGCGCTGCAGAATACCACGTGAACCAAGATAAGTGGCGAAGTCAGATCCCATATCTTGATAAAAGCGCGGTGCTACACCCAGGTTGAGAGAAGTGAAATTATCTTGCTGATGATTGATCCCAAAAATAGGGGCAATGGTAACATTGTCGTTTAACCAGATGGGAACCTGTAGATTGGTTTGATTTCCCTGTAACGATGCTTGAAGCCCAAAACTGCTGTCAGTAGGTCGGTTTTGTGCAAAAGCAGTGGTAGTAATTAATAATGTTATAAAACATAAAGAGAATAATTTAGTAACGTTATTCTTATAGAAGGGATGAGCTATATTGTTCCAACTCAGGAATTTTTCAGCACTTTTTTGCAGGCTTCTAAATCTTTTTTTGCCGGTTCATAATTGGGTTCAATTTCCAGACATTGCTCAAAATAGGAAATAGCCTCTTCGTACTGCTCAAGATGTTTCAGCAAAAAGCCAATATTGTTATAGGCCTCGTGAAATTCGGGATCCAGTTCTATTGCCTTTTTATAGCAGCGTCCCGCTTCCAAGCTATCATTATTTCGCAAATGATGATTACCCAAATTGAAATATCCCATGGGATCGTCGGGATTTATTTCAGTAATATGCTCAAATAATTCTTGGGCTTTTTCATCCTCATTTGCCAACTCGTAAATATCAGCAAGATTATTCAGCGCCGGTACGTAATCGGGCTTAATATCCAGCGCATTTAGATAGTGGTTGATCGCTTTTTCAATATCCTTTTTCTCATAAAAGGTATTGGCAAGGTTAAAATGAATCTTGACAGCTTTCGGTCTTTGATTAAGAGCCTGTTGATAATAGTCTATGGCCTCATCATAATCCCCAAGCATGTGATATCCAATGCCCAATTCGTTAAGCAGTTCGCCGTCATTGGGCGATTCTGCCAGCTCTTCTTTTATTTGTGCGATCTGTTGTTCAATTTTATTCATAGCCGACAAAGATAAGAAAAGCTTTAGATGAACTCATTCTTAAATAGTACTTAATTTTGTGTTCCTATAAACAGGAAATAGTTCCAAAGCCCAAGGTAGGCGTTATGAAAACTTGTTTGTACTGACGAAAAGCTTTCTTTTAAAAGGGGATACAGCTCACCGGAAAAGTCCGCATGATTTATTTTCATCCATTTTCTAAACCAGGGAAGGGGAGAAGTATGAAAATCGACGATGGCAAGATATCCATTTTTGCTGAGATCATTTTTTAGTTCTGTTATTATCTGTGGATATCCTGCTCCCATCATGGTCAGTGAGTAAGAGAGTAAAATAAGATCATACGGTTCTTCATTTAGATTTATAGCTCCATAACGCCTTCTTTTTAAGCTGATAGCAGGATCTGTAATCTTTGTCCGAGCTTTTCCGAGCATATCAGTGGAGATGTCGATACCGGTAATTTGTGTGTTAGGAAATCGCTGTTTTAGTTGGATAAGATTGTCGCCCGTTCCGCATCCAACTTCTAAAATGCGTGCATTGGTCGGCAAAGAAGGAATCTCCTCAACCAATGTCTTTCGTCCGAATAAAAAACTCCAACGGGTAGCATCATAAATATGGGAATGAAACCGATAATATTGAGCAATATTTTTTGTATGTACCTCTGTGATGGGGTTTTCTGATGTATTGCTCATAATACGGTAGCAAGATGTGTTGATTCGTAGGTTCCCACACGATCTTTTTTGTGCAGAGGTTCTGTTAGGTCTGGATGGAAGCTAACCTTACCAAAGACGAAATCTGGCAGGAAGTCAGGCTCAGGTCTGGCCGATCGAAATAAGATACGGGCGCCATTTTGGGCGTGGTCTAATATTAGTCTCCATTGGTTGGCAAGTTGATCAGGTTGTGTAAATGCCATCCAGTCCTGATGATCCAACAACACAAAATGAGAGTAGGTTTCGTTGCTTTTTTGCAGGGCATGCAGCAGGGAAGAGGTATGTGTTTCAATCCGGTGGATACGTTTTTGTAAAGCCCTGAAGTGTTTTTCAAGCAAATAGTTGGGACAGCAGTCCGGGGCATAGTGTCCCGTAAGATAAACCCGCCAAAAATAGTTCTCCCCGATGGGAAGTTCTGTGAATACTTGTCGCAGAGATTGGCGAATAAATTCCGGCAGACCATCTTCGTATTGCTGTTCAATCATCTTGCGTTGACTGGCCGGGACGCCAAGCATAGTCATGGTAGCGTGGCGACCAATAAGCCATTCTGAAAAGGGATTCCAGAGCTGTGGCTCAATTTCGCGAAAATAATATGCTTGTTCTTCTAAACTGTTGGACGACAAAAGGTTTTCAACAGCTAATGTTAACCTTTTCCGCTGAATTTGGTTATAGACAGTACGAGCAATTTTTCCTGAGGTACCGCTAAAATAAAAGCTGTCACTATTTGACTTGGGGCTAAAGTTTTGGATATGGTTATCCCAGAATTGCTGTGCCTGTTTTGATAATAATGACCTTAATTGTTGATGATAGATGAGTTTAGCTCCGGCTTTTTGTCCTTCCCCAAAAAAGTTCCACAAAAGAGTATAGTTGCCATTCTTGAAAAGAGCTTTTTTAAGTTCCAATAACGCATTTTGAGTAGGATTAATATCAACACATTGTATATGTTGAACATCATCAAGCAGATAATCCAACGCGTTATCACCGGCACTGGTCAACATAAGTACTCTGCTCTTGGAATTGAGATCTAACAGTGCTCGATCGATCCGGGGATCTTCCCAGCAGGTATTATACACCAGGTTATCGGAGGTTACGGTATCGAAAAAACGGCGCTGTAGCTCTTGTACAATGTTAGTTATGGATTTCATGGAATTACTAAAACTATAAGTTCCATATGTAAATTGTATGAATCACTATGTAATGAGTTTTAGGTAGATTTAGAAAATACAATTTAAAAATGTGATTCGATGCAGAATTTGTATCTTTGAGTAAACTTATAATAAAGATCACAATTATGGCTGATAACAAAGAGAAATCGGAAGAGAATAAACGCGAAAAAATTAAAGGCTACGAAAAATTGATTGATCGATTGAAGAAAGAGCGAGCAGAGCTTGAAGACGAGATAAACAGAGATTATCGTGAGGCCCGGCGTTATGTTCGATCCCATCCCGAAGAAGGGGTGCTTATTGGTTTTGTAGGCGGTATTGCTTTAGGATATATCCTGAGTAAATTGGGACGAAAGTAATTATAGTAAAACTTTAAATTTGGACGTAAAAAAGGATTATTGTGAATACAACAACGATTAATTCGGATCATCTGGCTGAATTATTTGAGCGCGTAGATGCGCTCAGGGGGTATCTTTGACTATGATCAGCGAAAAGTAAATATCATAGAACTGCAAGAGCAGACACAGAATCCTAATTTTTGGAATGATCCCGATGAAGCCCGTCGGATTATGAAGAAGCTGGACCATGAGAAGAGTATGGTTAAAAGTTGGGATCGTCTGGATGAGCTGCGCGAGAGTATCAAGGTCTATCAGGAATTTTTGGATGAGGGTGAAGATATAGGCGATGAGCTGCAGCAAGAGGTCAAAAAGCTGGAAAAAGGTATTGAAGAACTCGAACTGCGAAACATGTTGCGTGGTGATGATGATCATCGTGACGCCGTACTCACCTTTAATCCGGGAGCCGGCGGTACGGAGAGCCAGGATTGGGCCGAAATGTTGTATCGCATGTATACCCGGTGGGCAAAGAAACACGATTATGATATTTCTGTATTGGAATATCAGCAGGGTGATGTCGCGGGATTAAAAAGTGCCACGATACAAGTTGAAGGAGAGTTCGCTTATGGGTTTTTAAAAGCTGAAAGTGGGGTCCATCGGCTGGTTCGTATCTCTCCCTTTGATAGTAATTCTCGTCGACACACCTCATTTTGTTCAATGTTTGTGTCTCCTTTAGTGGATGATACTATTGAGGTTGATATTGATGAAAGTAAAGTTGAATTGCAGCGCTTTCGTGCCAGCGGCGCGGGTGGTCAGCATGTGAATAAAACAGAAACCGCTGTTCGACTTATTTGGGAAGGAGAACTTTCTGATGGAACTGAGCAGCGTGTAGTTGCAGAATGTCAGCAGGAGCGATCCCAGAAACAGAATCGCGAAAAAGCAATGACGTTGCTGAAATCGAAAATTTACGAACTTGAAAAGCAGATTAAAGAGCGTAAAAAGGAGAAACTCGAAAATTCAAAAAAGGATATTGAGTGGGGATCGCAGATACGTTCGTATGTATTTCATCCCTACAATATGGTAAAGGATCATCGTACCGATCACGAAACTTCTAATACTGATGCAGTAATGGATGGCGAGCTCGATGAGTTTATTAACGAGTATCTGCTCTCTATTTCGGCATCGGATAAAACGGAATAATGATTACTGTAGGCGTTACCGGAGGTATTGGCAGTGGGAAGTCAACTGTATGTGATATATGGGCACAGCTGGGTGCTTATGTTCTCAATGCCGATGACCTTGCCAAACAGGTGATGGTAACCAATGCCGAAGTAAAGCAGCAGTTAGTCGATCGTTTTGGATCAGAATCTTTTTTGGACGATGGAGAATTGAATACCGAACATTTGGCGAATGAAGCGTTTGAAAAAGGACGTGTTCAAGAATTGAATGCTATTGTTCATCCGAAATTACCGGCAGCTGCTTCCCAAAAGATGGAGGAAGCTGAAGCACAGGGATACGAAGTTTTTGTCTATGAAGCCGCTTTGTTGCTGGAAAATTTAGAGCCTGGTTCGCTGGACTATACTGTGCTGGTATTAGCTGATGAAGATCATCGAATTGAGCGTGTAAAACAGCGGGATAACAGCTCTGAGGTAGAAATAAAACAGCGAATAAAAAAACAGCGAAACTTCGAGAAATCGACTGAGCGGGTGGACTATGTTATCCGTAACAATGGAACACTTGAGGAACTGGAAAAGAAAGCCGAAATTGTATACCAGAGTTTTTTAACTGAGCGTGAAGCATAAAAATCATAAATAATGATCAGCAAAAGAGGGAAGGAATGGTAGACCGAAAAACAAATCGTGTCATTACCCTGGAAGAATATATTATTCAAGCACAGAATAAATTTCCGGGAGCTACGGGAGAACTATCTCAACTCCTGCGCGACATTGGCCTTGCAGCGAAAATAATATCAAGAGAGGTTAATAAGGCAGGAATTACAAATATATTGGGAGAGGAAGGATCGACTAATATTCATGGTGAAACGGTAAAAAAGCTGGACATGTTTGCTGACAAGCAACTTATTTCGGCGTTAAACCGATCGGAAATTACCTGTATGGTTATCTCCGAAGAAAATGACGGGATTGTTGAGCTCGATAATGACGGGGGGAAATATATTGTTTATCTGGATCCTCTGGATGGATCTTCAAATATCGATGTGAATGTTTCGATAGGAAGTATTTTTTCCATTTATATGCGGAAGAATCCTGATACCAATAAACTGAGTGAGGAAGATGCTTTGCAATCCGGAGTACAGCAGGTGGCGGCGGGTTATGTATTGTATGGATCAAGCACATTGATGGCATATACAACTGGATTAGGAGTTTCGGTGTTTACACTCGATCCCAGTATCGGTGAGTTTATTTTGTCAGATGATGACGTAAAAATTCCTGATTATGGTACTATATATAGTGTGAATGAGGGTAGTTATCATTCTTGGGAAGAGGGACTCAAACAGTATATAAAGTATTGTCAGGTTGAGGATTCAGAGACGAGTAGGCCTTACAAAGCGCGATATATTGGATCGATGGTGGCCGATGTACACCGAACCTTGATAACGGGCGGTATTTTTATCTATCCCAACAGCAGTCAATATCCGAATGGGAAACTACGGCTGATGTATGAATGCAATCCGTTAAGTTTTGTGATAGAGCAGGCGGGAGGAATGGCTATCGATTGTAACGGGCGAATTTTAGAAATTGAGCCTGAGAGTCTCCATCAAAGGACCCCCATTTTTATCGGATCAAAAGAGAATGTTTTGAAAGTGAAAGAGTTTCTTGATGAGTACAAGCAAGAAACGATTAAAGCGTAAGCTGATATAATGATTTAAATAATATATGATCCCGGAACAACTGCTGGGATTATATATTAAAAGCTTACTTTTGTCCCTTCTTGAATGTCATGTGAAACAGAAAACCCGCCGTTTGTTTCTATAACATATTTTGCAGGCTCTTCGGACTCAAAACTTTTTTCTGAAAACGGTTCGGCATTTTGATGGATGCGTACAATTTCAAAGTCTGCATTTACAAACATAATATCTAACGAAAGGGGAGTGTTAGCCATCCAGAAACTACGGGGTTGGTTTTCATCAAAAATAAATAGCATCCCTTTATCCGAGGGGAGGTCTCGAACATCCATTAAGCCTTGATTGCGTTCTTTATCGCTATCTGCTATTGCAACCTCAATGGTTGTCAGGGTATCTGCCTTGGTATCTAAAAAGGAAACCGATTTTCCATAAGTAAGTGTGCGCCCCTTATTTTGGCTGTTGTCCTCTGTTTTTTCTTGTTCCGAACAGCTGGAAAATATAAGGGATAAAGACAGAACGGTTATCAGTGTAAATATGATTCTCATTTCAGTAAAAATTTGCTGTAATTATTTGTGGTTATAAGTATAGTAAAGTTTGATCAATGCGTTAGAAAAAAGTTAACGGTTACTTTGCAATAGATGAAATGATGGGAAAAGAGTTCCCAGGCTAGTTGTTTTTTAGACGTATTAACGGTATCTTTGTTTGGTTAAAAGTGAGCGCCGAGAGGTCCTCACTTTTTTTTGTACCTAAAATTAAGAAAATCGTGCAAAACGAAGTTACAAATAGGATTTCAGAACTTGCAGAATCAGTTTTATCAACAACTGATTTCTTTCTTGTTGATGTTGAGATCAAAGGCGGAGATACACCCGAAGTTTGGGTGTCGATAGATGCCGAAGATCGCGGTGTGAACATGGACGAATGTGCGGAAGTGAGTAATGAGCTCAGTTTTTTGATGGACGCACACGATGTATTTTCTGGCAGATATCGCATTAATGTTTCATCACCGGGATTAAGTCGGCCGCTGGTTGATCGTCGTCAATATCCTAAAAATGTAGGACGTAAAGCAAAGTTTAAGTTTAAAAAAGACGGTGAATACAACAAGGTTGAAGGTATTTTGAAAGAGGTTGACGATGACCATGTTATAGTTGGTATAGATGATGATGAGTCAACGAAGAAAATTTTATTTGACGACCTGGTAGAAACAAAAATAATTCCTTCATTTAAATAATTTTAAGCAGACAGGAGCTAACTGATGTCAAACGATATTTCAAAACAGATTATTCAATCTTTTGCTGAGATTGCCAAAGACAAAGATATTGATAAGGATCTTCTTCTTTCAATCCTTGAAGATGTTTTTCGAACCATGATTCGCAAGAAGTATGGTTCTGATGAAGCTTTTGAAGTTATTTTGAATGCCGATCGCGGCGAAGTTCAGATTCTCCATATCCGTGAAGTGGTACCTGAAGAAGAACTTACAGATGAAGTACAGGAGATTACGCTGGAGGAAGCCCAGAAACAAGATCCCGATCTTGAGTTGTATGATGAATACGCTCAGGAGCTTGACATTCGCGATTTCGGACGGCGCGCAGTAATGATGGCCCGACAGCAACTGGCTCAACGCATCCGTGAGATCGAAAAGGATAATGTGTTTGAAGAGTATTCTGATCGTGTAGGAGAAATAGTTCTGGGAGATGTCTACCAGATTCGAAACCATGAAATGTTGGTGAATCACAATGGCGTAGAACTTACTCTTCCCAAAGATGAACAGATCTATAAAGATCGTTATCACAAAGGGGATACCATCCGTGCTGTTGTAAAAGAGGTTAAACGTTATCATGGAAATCCCTCGGTCATTATTTCCCGAACTTCGCCACTATTTTTAGAGCGGTTGTTCGAAAATGAAATTCCCGAGGTTTTTGATGGAATTATTGATTTGGAACGCATTGCTCGTGAACCCGGTGACCGATCAAAAGTAGCTGTGGTTTCGCACGATGAGCGTGTTGATCCTGTTGGTGCATGTGTGGGTATGAAAGGAGTTCGAATTCATGCTATTGTGCGTGAGCTCCAGAACGAAAATATTGATGTCATCAATTACACCGATGACAAGCATGAGTTTATTAAGCGAGCACTGCAGCCGGCGAAAGTGTTAAGCGTTGAATTGAGTGATGACGGTGAACATGCAAAAGTTTTGGTACCGGCGGATGAAGTTTCAAAAGCTATCGGTAAAGGCGGTGTGAATATTCGACTGGCTTCAAAACTTACCAATTGTGAGATTGATGTGTATCGCGAAGTGGAAGAAGAGGACGATATCGATCTCGGAGAGTTTGAAATCGATTTTGGTCCCGAAGTTATTGAAACGCTCCACGAGATTGGTTGTGATACGGCAAGACAAGTATTAGAGTTGGATGAGGAAGAAATTGTTCGGCGGACGGAAGGTAAGATTACCGAAGATGAAGCCGAGCGCATCATCGATATTATTGCGTATGAATTCGAAGATGAAGAATAATTGAACTTACATTTCCAAGAATCCTGTTTTACCTTATACTACAGGGTTCCCGATTAGTGTAACAGATAATAACGAACGTACTTTTTCAGAAACAAATATATATGTCCAAGAAGACAAGAAGATTATTCAAAGTAGCATCTGAATTTAATGTCTCTACCACCTCTATAGTAGACTCGTTATCAGATGAGGGCTTTGATGTTGACAATAAACCAAATTCCAAGATAACGCCCGAAATGTACGAGGCGCTGGAAGAGGTTTATGGTGTTGACAAAGCGAAAAGTAAGGAGCACGAGAAGGCGAAAGAGGAGTATGAGAATCGTCGAAATCAAATTCGTGCCAGTCGCAATCAAAGTATTTCTGTTGAGGACTATCTGGAACCCCTTGAAGATGACGACTTGCCAATTGAGCCTCAGGAAGAGGAAGAAATAGAAGGAATCAAACCTAAGGACGAAGAGCCTCCTCAAGAAGAGGAAACTGAGGAAGAACCTGAAAAAGTTGAAGCATCAGAATCTGAAGAAGAAGACCAGGCTGAAGAAGAGGCTGATGAGGAAGAAGATGTAAAAGTTGATGCTGAGGTTGAAGAAGATGATTCCGAGGAGGAAGATCAGGTCGATGAAGGATCTCCTGCGCCAGAGGCTTCGAAGACTAAAACAGAAGAAGTTGAAGAATCAGATACAGAAGAAGAGCAGGTTGAAGAAGTAGCTGAGTCTGATGAAGATATTGAAGACGAAGAAGATACTTCAGAAGAGGAGCCCGAAGATGAAGATTTTGATGATGAAGAGGGGGACAAAGAAGAAGAGACTGAAGAAGATGAAGAGATAGAAGATCAGGACGAGGATGAAGATACTGAAGATGAGGAAGAGGATGAGGACGACGAAGAAGATGACGATGAAGAGGAGCGTGGTGTAATTCGGGGGCATGCCGGACGATTAAAAGGAACGAAGGTCGTCGGTAAAGTTAAGATTGATGACAGTAAGCCCAAGCGTCGTAAAAAGCGTAAGCGCAAAAAAGATCGTCAGGAAGATGATGACGATTCAAATAAAAAGTCTGGCAAACGCAATAAGAAGAAAAGTAAAAAGAAAGGTAAGAAGAAGCGTCGTAAGCGTGGAAGCCGTGTTGATGAGGAAGATGTAGAACAGAAAATGAAAGAGACGCTGCGAAAAATGCAGTCGTCCGAAACGGTTGGTAGTAAACGTCAGAAGCGCCGTCGCCAGCGTAAAGAGGAACGCGAGGAAGAAGAACAGTTACAGCAGGAGCTCGAGGAGCTTGAAGATCAGGTTATTGAAGCTACTGAGTTTATCACGGTCAGTGATTTAGCTGAGCTGATGGACGTAAAATCCAATGATGTGATTACGACCTGCATGGATCTTGGCATGATGGTGTCGATCAATCAGCGATTGGATGCCAGCACGATTGAGCTTGTTGCTGAGGAATACGGTTATGAGGTTGAATTTGTCGACGCCGATGATGCAATTGAAGAAATTGAATTAGAAGAAGATGATCCCGAAGATCTTGAACCTCGTGCTCCTATTATTACGGTAATGGGTCACGTTGATCACGGTAAAACCTCTTTGCTTGATTATATTCGCAAGTCGCAGGTTGCCGAAGGTGAGGCCGGTGGTATTACACAGCACGTTGGTGCTTATGAAGTAACAACCGACGATGGACGCCCCATTACGTTCCTTGATACACCGGGTCACGAAGCCTTTACTGCTATGCGTTCTCGAGGTGCACAGGCCACGGATATCGTAATTCTTGTGGTCGCTGCTGATGATGCGGTGATGCCCCAGACGATTGAGGCGATTAATCACGCGAAAGCAGCTGGAGTATCTATCATTGTGGCAATTAACAAGATGGATAAGCCCGGAGCTGATCCGGATAAAATTAAGCAGCAGCTGGCTGAACACGATGTGCTTGTTGAAGAATACGGCGGCACGAACCAGGTTGCAGAGGTATCAGCTATGACTGGAGACGGAATACCTGATCTATTGGATAAGGTTCTTATTGAGGCTGAATTGATGGAGCTGAAAGCTAACCCCAATAGAAATGCTGATGGAGTTGTTCTTGAAGCTCGTGTTGATAAAGGAAAAGGAATTGTTTCAAATATTCTTGTACAAAATGGTACGCTTGAAGTTGGCGATCCATTTGTAGCCGGACCATGTTTTGGTCGGGTTCGTGCAATGGAAAATGAGCATGGAGAACGAATTGAATCAGCAGGACCTTCTACTCCACTACAGTTAACCGGATTTGATGATATCCCACAAGCCGGTGACAAGGTTGTTGCCCTTGATGATGAGAAGAAGGCTAAGGAGATTGCCAATCAGCGACAACAGATTAAACGCGAGCAGGAACTGCGTCAATCTAAGCATATGAGTCTTGATGACCTTTCACGTCGTCTCGCTCTTGGTGAGATTGAAGATCTTAACCTCATCATTAAAGCTGATGTTGATGGCTCGATTGAAGCACTTTCTGGTGCGCTGCAGAAGCTAAGCAACGAGGAGGTTTCTGTTAATGTAATTCATACCGGGGCCGGAGCCATTACCGAATCCGATGTATTGCTTGCCTCGGCATCCGAAGCAATTATCATTGGCTTCCAGGTGCGCCCGACTTCCAATGCACGTAAAGTGGCCGAAGAGGAAGAAATTGACATTCGACTCTTCAGCGTTATTTATGATGCCGTTGATGAAGTTAAAGATGCGATGGAGGGTATGCTTTCACCCGAAATTAGTGAGCGACTTTACGGTAATGCCGAAGTAAGAGAAATATTCAAAGTTTCCAGCGTAGGAACCATTGCCGGATGTTATGTTACTGACGGTAAGATTAATCGCAATAATCCGGTTCGTGTGGTACGCGACGGCGTTGTGATCTACGACGGTGAAATTGATGCCCTGAAACGCTTTAAAGACGATGTCAAAGAAGTGAAGAGTGGGTACGAATGTGGTATCAGTATTGTAAATTATAATGATATTAAAGTTGGTGACGTTATCGAGAACTATGAGGTTGTTGAGGAACGCCGAAGTCTCGAAGATGTAAAAAGTGATGACAGTTAACGCATTAACTTAATTTTGGATTATGAGTATTCGTACAGAACGGCTGAGCGCTGTAATAAAGCGCGATCTTGGCAAGATTATACAGAAGAATTATCAACAGAGTGGATCGTTTATAACAGTCACAAAAGTGGATGTTACTCCTGATCTCCTTATTGCCAAGGTACTGCTGAGTGTGTATGCGCCCGGTAAAGATGAGGATGCTATTTTTGCCTATCTGGAAGAACAAAATGCGGCCATACGCAAAGAGTTAGCTTCTAAAATTCGTCATCAGGTACGTCGGATTCCTGAATTACACTTCATCAATGATAAAACAGCCGAACATGTTGAGAAGATGGAAAAGCTGTTTCAAAAAATCCGTAAAGAGCGAAAGCAGCGGGAGACTAATGAAGACGATGAGGAGTAGGCCCGTTCATGCCAAAAGCGATTCCCGTCGAAGAGTTGCCAATATTTTCCAATCACAATTTACCTGATCCCAATTTTGATTATAACCAAGGGGCTGCCTTTCTCATCAAAAAACCTAAAAGATGGAGTAGCTTTCAGGTTGTTAAATTTTTGCGTAAGTGCACGGATATCCGCAAAATAGGTCATGCCGGTACGCTTGATCCAATGGCAACAGGCTTACTTATTTTATGCTGCGGTGATGGTACGCGAACGGTTTCATCTTTCCAGGAAGCTGATAAAGAGTATATAGCTGAAATAACATTCGGCTCATCAACACCAAGTCTTGATGCAGAAACAACACCTGACGTCCGTGCATCTTTTAATCATCTATCGAGAAAGAGCATTAAGGAATCGTTAGATAAGAATTTTTCGGGATTGATTGTCCAGATACCACCCATGTACTCTGCACTGAAGCATGAGGGAGACCCGCTTTATAAACTGGCTCGAAAAGGGAAAGAGGTTAAGCGGAAACCGAGGCAAGTAATTATTGAAGAGATGAAAATATTGGAATGTAATTTACCCCGGTTACAGTTACATGTAAAGTGTAGTAAAGGAACGTATATTCGAACACTTGCCGATGATTTGGCAAACTCATTGGATACAGCTGGACATTTGACCGGATTGCGACGAATAGCTATCGGTAAGTATAAGAATGAAGACGCACTAACGGTTGAAAAAATGGAAGGAATTTTTTCGGTTAACAATTATGCATCAAATATTGATCTCCATTAACATAAAGTTATCAAATTTATAACAACAATGTCCGAACTTGTTTTTTTAGATAACGTTGAACGCGAAGAAAATACAGTTCTAACGGTAGGAACATTCGACGGAGTTCATGCTGGCCACCGGGCTATTATTGATACTGTTGTAGCTAAGGCTAAAGAAAAGGATGCCCGTAGCATTTTGGTTACATTTGATCCCCATCCGAGAAATATAATTAATCCTGGGGATGATGGTATCAAGATTTTGACAACCTTGGAAGAGCGTTGCGAAATTCTTGAGGAGTTGGGTATTGATCGGATGGTTGTTATTCCCTTTGATCGCGACTTTTCTTTACTGAGCTCTGAAGAGTTTATTCGTGATATTATCTACAAAAAAATTGGAGTAAGTGAATTTGTGATCGGGTATGATCATCATTTCGGACGGAATAGAGAGGGAACAATCGGAACCATTGAAAGGCTCGGTGCTAAACTTGATTTCGATTCTTATGTAGTGTCCAAACACGAAGTAGGAGAAAAAACAGTAAGCAGCACCGCTATCCGGAATTCGATAAGTGAAGATGGAAATGTAGAGCAGGCCATAGAATTTCTACAGCGCCCGTATCGTCTTAATGGTACTGTGGTGCATGGTGATAAGAGAGGTAAGAAAATTGGTTTTCCTACCGCGAACATAAAGCCGGAACATGCTAATAAGATTATCCCCAAAGATGGGGTATATGCTGTAAAAGTTCGTATTAACGGTGACTGGTTTGATGGAATGATGAATATTGGTACCCGCCCTACATTTGATGGAGAACAGCAGACGCTGGAAGTTCATCTGTTTGATTTTGATGAGGATATCTATGGTAAAGAAGTACAGGTACGATTTTTTAACCGTATCAGGGATGAGAAAAAGTTTAGTGGTAAGGAAGAATTAATTGGGCAGCTAAAATCTGATAAAAATCGGGCACAGGAACTGCTTGGCAAGCATTAAAATATTGCAAAATACGGTTTGAACGCTTATCTTTGCTTGCTAATATAAGAACGTTATACACAGTTGTAGAAAAGACAAAAAGAATTTAATTAACACATGGCGATAACAAAAGAGCGAAAAGAGGAACTTGTTAAGAAATATGGTGGATCAAAGGAGAATACCGGATCTACCGAAGCTCAGATTGCAATATTAACTGAGCGTATTAATGATCTTACTGATCACATTCAGGAAAATACGCAAGACCACCACTCTCGAAGAGGGTTGTTAAAATTGGTAGGGAAACGACGAAAGCTACTCGACTATCTTAAAGATAACGAAATTGAAACTTATCGAGAGCTTATTAGTGATTTAGGAATTCGTAAGTAATGCTGCAAGGCACGTTGTTAAAACGTGCTTTTTTACAATACCTGCATAATTGTGCAGGTATTCTCCCTCCTAAGCAAATACAAAGTTTTTGAAACCATTACGCAAAGCTTTGTTTATTACTTTAAATTTGAATTGAATACCGTATTACGATGAAAGAAGATTTTAAAAGTGTAGAATTTGCACCGGGCAAAACGTTATCTATTGAAACCGGTCGTATTGCAAAGCAGGCCGATGGTGCAGTTGTAGTTCGCATGGGCGATACCATGGTTTTATGTACAGCAGTAAGTTCAAAGGAACCTACTGATAAACCGTTTTTTCCATTGACCGTTGATCTGCGAGAAAGTTTTTCTGCAGGCGGTAAATTCCCAGGAGGATTTATCAAACGGGAGGGGCGACCAAATGATAAGGAAGTGCTTTCAAGTCGCTTGATTGATCGCAGTCTTCGACCGCTTTTCCCTGATGGATATAATTTCGATACTCAGATTGTTTGTAAAGTACTTTCTTCTGACGGAGAGCACGACGGAGATGTGCTCGGTGGAGTTGGGGCGTCTGCTGCACTGCATATTTCTGATGTTCCTTTTGCCGGACCTATTGCTGAAGTTCGCGTAGGTCGCGTTGATGGTGAATTTATTATTAATCCTACCATCAGTGAGATGAAAGACAGCGACATCGATATGATTATCGGTGGTACTGCAGAGAGCGTCATCATGATGGAAGGTGAGATGGAAGAGATCTCAGAAGAAGATATGCTCGCGGCAATAAAAGAAGCTCACAAATCTATCCAGAAGCTCTGTGAGTTTCAGGAAGAACTTCGCGAAGAATTCGGTAAAGAAAAGCGTGAATTTGAGCCCGAACCTGTTGATGAAGATCTTAAAAACAAGGTTCATGAACTGGCCGAAGAACGTATTCGAGAGCATGTTAATGTTGGACTCGGTAAAGAGAAGTACAGCGAAGGCCTTCAAGAAATTAAAGATAGTGTAGTTGAAGAGCTTACGGAAACAGAAGAATACGCTGACGAAGGCGGTACGATTAAAGATATCCTAAGCAAGATTGAGAAGGAAGAGCTTCGCAATATGATTCTTGAGAAAAAGAAACGTATTGACGGACGTTCTCCGGAAGATATTCGTGATATTTGGACACAGGTAGATTACTTGGCTCGTACGCACGGATCGGCCATCTTTACCCGTGGTGAAACACAGGCACTTGTTTCTGTAACACTCGGTACACAAAAAGATGCGCAGGCTGTTGATACTCTTCTGACTGAAGAGGATAAGAAATTCTTCCTTCATTACAACTTCCCCAACTTTAGTGTTGGTGAGGCTGGATTTATGCGAGGACCCGGTCGACGAGAAAAAGGACACGGCCACTTGGCTGAAAGTGCAATCAGTAAATTGATGCCTTCTTTTGATGAGTTTGGTTATGTGATCCGAGTAATTTCAGATATCACAGAATCGAACGGATCTTCTTCCATGGCGTCTGTTTGCGGTGGATCAATGGCGCTTATGGATGCAGGTGTCCCCCTTAAAAAGCCCGTTGCCGGAATTGCAATGGGAATGATCGTGGGTGAAGACAACGAAGTTGTCCTTTCTGACATCCGTGGTGAAGAAGATTTCATGGGCGACATGGACTTCAAAACAGCCGGGAGCCGAGATGGTATCACGGCTTGCCAGATGGATATGAAGGTAAGTGGAATTTCTTTTGAAAAGCTTGAAGAGGCACTTGAGCAGGCTCGAAAAGGGCGTCTTCACATTCTTGATAAAATGGAAGAAACTATTTCTGAGCCCAGAGAACAGATTTCTGAATTCGCTCCCCAATTTGTTAAGATGGAGATCGAAGCAGATGATATCGGTTCTGTTATTGGACCAGGAGGAAAAGTTATCCAAACTCTTCAAAAAGAAACCAATACTGAAATCTGGGTTGAAGAGGATGAAGAGCGCGGTAAAGGAAAAATTACTATCAGCGCTGATAAGTTGTCGAATGCCGAGGAAGCGAAAAAACGTATTCAAGGTATTGTCGGTCACCTCGATGAAGGAGCCACTTACCAGGGTACGGTGAAAGCCATTAAAGATTATGGTGCTTTCGTTGAAATCGTGCCCGGAAAAGATGGATTACTCCATGTCTCAGAAATCAATCACTCACATGTTGACAATGTAAGTGATGTACTTTCTGTAGGTGATGAGCTCGAAGTTAAGCTGCTCAAAGTTGAGCACGGTGGAAAGCTTCGTCTCTCACGAAAGGCGTTGATTCCTAAGGACGGAAATGAGAATTAATCACCTCAGTTCTTTATAAATAAATTGTACATTTGCGCCATCTCGATTTTCGGGATGGCGTTTTGTTTTATTAGCAGTTTCAAGCATACTATCCGGCCCTGATGCTCTGCTTTGGGTCCAATCAACAAAATTACGATCTGCATCAGGGCTAAGGATCAAGATAATTTATTAATGGATTTGTTTATATGAGTTCAACACAGAATATGAAAGAAATTGATTTTGTAAATAAGACAACGTTAGAGAATGGACTTAAAATTGTCACTGAACATGTCGACAGTGTGAAAAGTGTTGCGGTTGGCATTTGGGCAAAGACCGGCAGTAGAAATGAAACCCATAATATGGCTGGTGTGACTCATTTTTTAGAGCACATGCTTTTTAAGGGAACTGATAATCGTTCATCGCTGGATATTGCTATGAGCATGGAGTCAGTTGGCGGATATTTGAACGCTTTCACCTCATCAGAATATACCTGCTATTATTCCCGGTGCCTCAATACACAGCTCGAGCGTGCACTGGATGTGCTTTCGGATATGGTTCTACATCCTTCATTTCCGGAAGATGAGATAGAAAAGGAGAAGAAGGTTGTTATAGAAGAGATGAAAATGTATCGTGACAGCCCCAATGATTATTTGTTTGAGCAGTTTAGCGGACAGGTTTTTAAGGGACATCCGTTGGGAAATTCTACGCTTGGGTTTGAGGATACGGTTTCTGCTTTTGAGCGACAGGATCTTTACGACTATATGGATGAGCGTTATCAGCCCGACAATCTGCTGGTTTCTGTGGCTGGGAATGTGGATCACGATAGGGTGGTCGAACTTGTTCAGGATTATTTCAGCGAAGTAGAGCCGAAAAACACCGTTGATGAAAATCCACCGCTCCCTGATTATGAAGCTGGTTATTTGGAGTTAACCAAGCCGATTGAGCAAACGCATTTAATTACCGGACGTCGAGGTTTGCATTATGATCATGATGATAAATTTAGGCTGTTGCTTGCTAACACGGTGTTAGGCGGTGGAATGAGCTCTCGATTGCATCAAAATGTGCGAGAGAAATACGGTTACTGTTATACGATTACTTCGTTTAATCAATCGTATAGCGATACCGGATTATATGGCATTTATGTGGGGACGGATAAAGATTATGTGGATCATGTTCGAGAACTGATTGAAGCAGAATTAGATAAATTAAAACAGGATCCCATCCCCCAAAAAGAATTGTCTGAAGCAAAGGCACAGCTTAAAGGCAAGCTTATGCTCTCGGTTGAAAGTATGAGTAACCGTATGTCCCGGCTGGCAAAAAGCGAAATCTATTTTGATCGTTTTGTTACCCTTGATGAGCTTCAGGAAAAGATTGATGCCGTTGAGGCCGATCAGGTTCAGGATTTTGCCCAAGATTTCTTTGATAATAATTTATTTTCTGAGGCACTTCTGTTGCCTGAGGTATAGGAATTTTCGTTTCGAGTCTGATTAGAAATGATTAGTTTCGAGGGCACTATTTTATCCGAAAGTATTAACAAAATTATTCGTTGAAACATGGTTTATATCAACAATTTGTCTGAACACGTTGATGAAGAAGTAACGCTCAAAGGATGGGTGTATAACTACCGAAGCAGTGGAAGTCTCTATTTTGTTGAAATGCGAGACGGTTCCGGCATATGTCAATGCGTAGTGGCGCAAGATGCCGTTAGTGAAGAAGCATGGGAACAAACTGAAGCACTCCGTCAAGAGACGTCTCTTGAAATAACGGGAAAAGTGGTCGAGGATGAGCGCAGTATTGGGGGACATGAGCTGCAGGTTACTGATCTCAATATTTACCAAGTTGCAGAAGATTATCCTATCACACCCAAAGAGCACGGTGTTGAATTTTTGATGGAAAATCGTCACCTCTGGTTGCGCAGTCAAAAGCAGTGGGCAGCTATGCGTGTGCGCAATGAAATTATTTATGCCATTCATACTTTTTTCCAGGAGCGTGGTTTTGTGCAGATGGATGCCCCGATTTTTACCGGGAATGCGGCAGAGGGCACAACCAACCTTTTTGAAACTGAATATTTTGACGATGAGGCATATCTGACACAATCCGGTCAGCTTTATGGTGAAGCGATGGCAATGGCACACGGATTGATTTATACCTTTGGTCCGACATTTAGAGCCGAAAAAAGTAAAACGCGTCGTCACCTGACCGAGTTTTGGATGATTGAGCCGGAGATGGCGTTTTATGATCTGAATATGAATATGGATCTGGCTGAAGATTTTGTTCAATTCATCGTTAAGCGTGTATTGGATCGTCGTCCGAAAGAACTTGAAATCTTGGAGCGTGATACCTCTAAGCTTCGCAAAACGGCAGAAAACGGCTTCCCGAGAATATCCTATACTGAAGCTGTTGAGGAGCTTAAGAGCGACGATATGGCCGCTATGCTTGATCAAATGGTTGAAGATCGCAAGCAGGAGGCAGAAGATCTGAAAGAAGAGCGTGATGAGATTGAAAAAGAGCGCGGACAAGCTAAAAAATGGCGTAAAGCCCAGATCGATCAACGGGTTATTGAGATCGGAAAACGACTCGATGAGATTGAAGAAGACTTGCGAAATATTCCCGATTGGAGAGAATCAGCACTTAATTTTGAATGGGGAGAAGATTTTGGCGGCAGTGACGAAACCTTGCTGACGATGAAATATGATACGCCTATTTTAGTACATCGCTATCCTGCGGAAATTAAGGCATTTTATATGAAACGCGATCCCGAGGATGAGAAATTGGCGATGGCTTGTGATATGCTGGCCCCTGAAGGATACGGTGAAATTATAGGCGGAAGTAAACGAGAAGAAGATCTGGAAACACTCAAAAAACGTATTGCCGAGCACGGACTTTCGGAAGATGTTTTCCAGTGGTACTTGGATCTGCGCCAATACGGATCGGTGCCGCACTCCGGTTTTGGCTTGGGATTAGAACGAACCGTTGCATGGCTCTGTGGTTTGGATCACGTGCGAGAAACCATTCCTTTCCCACGAATGATGGGACGACTTACTCCGTAGTGCATTGTTAATCGTTATTGGGGATTAGGGTTTCCTTTTAACTAATAACAAATAACTAAAAACAAATTGGCTAAAAAGACCAGTATAGAACTCTATTCCGAGATCCTCCAGGAGTTGAAATCCGAGGACAGGAAGCCCGTGTATTTTTTCTATGGGGAAGAAGAGTTCTTTCTGGATAAGCTGCAGGAAGTGGTCGAAGGATTAATTCCGGATGATCAAAAAGACTTTAACTTTGACCTGCTCTATGGACGCGATGTTACGCCTGAAAAGGTGTTGTCCATCATTCGAAGCTATCCCATGATGGCCGAGCAGCGCGTAGTTATACTGCGAAATTTTAAAGAACTGGGTGGTTATGGGGCACAAGCCGAAGGGTACCAAGGGGAGATCAATGATTTGATCCCATATTTGGAACAACCCAATCCTACAACTCTTTTCGTTTGCATAGATACGAAAAAGCCACACGGCCATTCAAAAATTGGCAAAGCTTTTAAGAAGCACGCCGGATTCCATGAATTTGAAGAAGTACCCGACTACCGCCTACCTGACTGGATTATAAGTTGGGCTAAAAAACACCATAACAAAAAGATAGAGCCGCCGGCAGCCCAGATGCTGGCGCAGTATGTGGGTAACAGTTTGCAGTTACTGTCCACAGAAATAGATAAAGTGTGCACTTTTGTGGACACTTCCGATACCATCACAGAGAGTGATATTAAAAAAATAATCGGCCTTTATCGTGAATATTCGGTGTTTGAGCTTAAAGACGCCATATTCCAGCGAAATTTAGAAGAGTCCCTGTTCATTGCGGAACAGATGTTGCAACACTCTAAAGCGAACACGGGAGAAATTATTCGTTCCGTGGGGTTCTTTTACAATGTGTTTTCAAACATCTGGCAAATTCGGCGTTTAACTGGACAGGGTAATTCCAAAAAACAAGTTCAAAATACCTTAGGTATCAACAACAGTTGGTACTTCAACAAGCTTTGGAAAGACGCTTCAGCTTTTAAACTGGCCGATATGCCAAGAATATTTGAAGCACTTCTGGATGCCGATAGGGCTTCGAAAGGCTTTACCAAGATGGACCCCTCGACAATACTTCTCCTGATGATCAAACGGATCATCGGTTAGTACTTTATTTATTATTCCGCTTAGCGGAACACTGATGATCCCCGCAATTATTAACTGCAACAAAATTTGGGGTTTATTATGCAAGCTGTTTCAAGAGCCGAATTTCGCAAGATGTCGGACGAGGATTTAATGGAAAAGTTTCAATCCGGGTATGAACAGGCATTCAATATTTTAGTAGACCGATACCAGGATCGTCTTCATAATTTCTTATATCGCTATACTCATGACCATCAGGATTGTGAAGATTTAGTGCAGGAGACTTTTTTTCGCGTATTTCGCAGCCGTCATTCGTATGAGCGGATTGCAAAATTTTCTACCTGGATGTACACGATTGCTATAAACTTGGCTAAAAGCTTGTATAAAAAGAAAAAGCGTATGACCAAGGTGACAATCCACAAGGATCCGGATGACTCAGAAGATCGCCCCATGAAATTGGAGGATACTAATATTTTACCGGATGATTCGCTGCACGAAAAAATGTGTATGGATCAGCTTGAAAAGGCGTTAGAAGAACTCAGTGATGACTTTAAAGAAGTTGTTATCCTTCGGGATATTCAGCAGTTATCGTATGAAGAGATCTCCGAAATTGCAGATCTACCCATGGGTACGGTAAAGTCTCGTATTAACCGCGGAAGGGCACAATTGCAAGAATTATTAGAAAATTACGTCTATCCGGAAACAATTTCTGCATAATACAGTAAGAGGGTAATAGATAAGGTATTAAACTTGTACAATAATCTATTACCCTTTTACTATGAAACCCACAGCATTTGATAATGACGCCGTACTCACTGATTTTTTAACCGATTATCTGGATGGTAACTTAAATAAGGCAGAGCAACAGTCTTTTGAGGACTATCTTGTTCAAAATAAAGATGAGAGACAATTTGTCCAGAAGGCAATGAAAGGAAAAAAAGCCTTGGCTCGTTTTGCGGATAAAATTACTATACCCTCAATAACCGCGTAACTCGGAAGAACATTTTAGCGGTATTTTTGGAATACCATCTCGATCTGCAGCTTTGCTGCAGACCATTTTTGGTTATCCTAACAATTAATATTGTTTCTTAGGTGATGTGTAAGCTTCCCTGAAAGTTGACCGTTTGAAAGTAGAGAAAATTCACTACTTTCTATCATGAAAAAATCACGTTTTAGCGAATCCCAAATCATCTCGATCCTCAACAAACAAGAACAAGGGCTAAAAGTGGGAGCCATTTGCCGGGAGCATGGGATCAGTAGCGCCACCTTTTATAACTGGAAAGCCAAATACGGCGGTCTTAGCGTAAGTGAGTTGGCTCGAATTAAAGAACTGGAGACCGAAAACGCTCGTCTGAAGCGTATGTATGCCGACCTAAGTCTGGTGCATACTGCCCTGAAAGATGCCGTAGAAAAAAAGCTGTAAGCTCTGTCGTTAGGCGGGAAATGGTTACCTATATGCGTCAGCGTCACAAGGTAAGCATACGTCAGAGCTGCAAAGCCGTTGGAATTCCCCGCAGCACCTATAGCTATAAGCGAAAGCCGAAGAATGATCAGCCGATCATCGACGCCCTGCTTGGGTTAACCGAGAAGCATCCGGCCATTGGCTTCTGGCAGTGTTACTACCGCCTGCGGGCGATGGGCCACCGCTGGAACCACAAGCGGGTATATCGGGTTTATACAGCTCTTCGGCTCAATATTCGGCGCCGAGCTAAGAAGCGATTGCCGGCACGGGCCAAACAGCAGCTGTTCCAACCAGAGGAGCCCAACCAAGTATGGAGCCTAGACTTTATGCATGATAGTCTCTGGAACGGGCGTACCTTTCGCATGCTGAACGTAATCGACGATTATAACCGACAGGTGCTCTGGATCGAAACCGACACCTCATTGCCAGCCTTGCGCGTCATCCGCGTGCTGGAAAACCTTAAAGACTCCCGTGGGCTGCCCGAGATGATCCGGGTAGACAACGGGCCGGAGTTTATCTCCCAAAAATTAGATAACTGGTGTAAAGATAACAACGTAACCCTGGCCTTTATCCAGCCTGGCAAACCAACGCAAAATGCCTATGTCGAACGACTTAATGGCAGTATTCGGACGGAGCTGCTGAACGCCTACATTTTTAAAACGCTGGGCGAAGTACGCCAGAAAGTGGCCCAATGGAAATACGACTATAACCACAACCGACCCCACAAATCGCTGGGGTACCAAACACCAATAGAAGTGTTAACTTAACCGAAACTCTCTACTTTAGAATGGTCCGAAAAATGGGGAAGCTTACAGATGCTTAAAACAGTATTGGGTTTCTATCTTGTCCCAGATTATACCCAAAGCTATAGTTAGCAAACGTCGAAAGAGATCTATATTTTACTTACAAAAAAAAGAACTCTTTGGTTTCATCGGCACTATTTCAATTCCATTCGAGAGGGTAACTGCTATCAATACCGATCAAGGATTTTCTTTAGTTCTCCATTAAACTTTTCCATATCAATAGGAGTTGGCTTGAATGATTTGCCGGTAAGCTTTTCATATAGTTCGGTATAGCGGTTATATACTTTGATACGAAACTCATCAGGAAGATCAGGAAGTGTTTCGCCCTTTTTGCCTTGGAAATCATGATCCATCAACCATTCCCTTAGAAACTCCTTGGAAAGTTGTTTTTGCGGCTCCCCTTTTTTAAGTCGCTCCTCATATCCATCCCGATAAAAGTACCGCGAGGAATCGGCAGTATGTACTTCATCAATAAGGGTAACTTCCCCGTTATAGAGTCCAAATTCATACTTGGTATCCACAAGAATGAGTCCCTGCTTATTGGCTATCTGTTGACCGCGTTCAAAAACCTTAAAAGCTTTTTCTCGTACTTCTTGCCAGATATTCTCATCAACAATCCCTTGTTCTAATATTTCTTTCTCTGAAATATCTTCGTCGTGACCTTCTTCGGCTTTGGTTGCAGGAGTTAATATAGGTTCCCCAAATTTTTGGTTTTCTGCCATACCGTCGGGTAGTACAACACCGCACAACGTTCGTTTCCCCGATTTATAAACGCGGGCAGCATGTCCAGTTAGGCATGCCCGAATCACAACTTCAATGGGAATAGGATCACATTTTTTTGCGATCGTGACATTGGGATGTGGTACGTCAATGACATGAGTGGCAACTAACTCATCCACTTTGTCAAAAGCGAAGGCGGCCAGTGAGTTAAGAATTTGTCCTTTGTAGGGGATGGCTTGTTTCATGATGTGATCGAAGGCCGAAATACGGTCGCTGGCTACGATGCCAAGCTTTTTATCCCCAAGTTCGTACACATCGCGCACTTTGCCGCGATAGGGTTCAGGATAGTCGGGGACATCAGTTTTGGTGATACAGTTTCTTAGTGCTTTCGAATTGATTTGAGAAGTATTATCCACGGGTATAATAATTTTTAATAAAAGAGATCAGTAGAAAATCATAAAAACTTGAGAAGAATAGAAATGTAATTATTAGATCATTTTAAATTTTATGCTATAAAAAAATCAGGAACTATTTAGGCCTAAATTGACATTTAAGGTAGTGTATCGATAAATGTTATTGCACAAAAGATGAGAGATATTTTTAGCATACCGTACACCTTAATTAAGCCAATCTATGAGCGGACTTCTTTCCACAAGTCCGTTATAGATGAGCTTGATGATAAACGGTTAAAGGAGGCTTATAGTCAGTGTCGGGCAATTACGCGTCACCATGCCAAAACCTTTTATATGGCGACACGCTTTTTACCGAATCATAAGCAACGGGGAATTTTTGCAATTTACAGCTTGTGCCGGTATATCGATGATTTAGTGGATGAGGCTGAAGATCTGTTGGAAAAAAAAGAATTAAGTGAAGAAGATATTCGCCAAAAATTAGAGCTCTGGAAACAAAAGCTGAAGGATACTTACGAAGGGAGAGCTCATGACCATGATATTCTTGTCGCATTTTCTGATGTACTTCGTCGACATCATATCCCGATAGAAATGCCTTTTGAGCTCATGGAAGGGGTATGTATGGACCTTTTCAAGAATAGATATGAGACCTTTGATGAACTATACGATTATTCGTTCAAAGTTGCATCTATTGTGGGATTGATGACCAGTGAGGTTTTTGGATATCAATCGCGAGAAGCTTTAGGCTATGCGGTAGACTTGGGTATTGCGATGCAGTTGACGAATATTTTGCGGGATGTTGGAGAAGATCTTCGCCGAAACAGGATCTACTTGCCACAAGAAGATCTGGATCGTTTTAATGTGTCGGAAGAAGAATTGTTTGATTATCAGCAGACAGAAAACGTCATCGATTTGCTGGACTTTCAGATTCAGCGAACGCGCAGGTATTATCAGCGATCAGAAAAGGGGATAGACCTGTTAAGCAGTGACAGTCGGCTTCCCGTTTATTTAGCACGTCAAAATTACGCCCGTATTCTCGATAAAATTGAGCAGAATAACTATGATGTATTCAATAAACGAGCGTATCTGAATGCCACAGAAAAGTTTTCTATTCTACCCAAAGCTTATTACCAGATGAAAATAGCTCAATCTTAATTCGTTTTAAAAATTAGGGGCATCTGCGTTTACACTAATCAATAGGAACTGTTATATTCCATTCGAATTTTATTGCCGAGCTAATCAAAATAGAGACGAATGGAAGCTAAAATCGAGAAATGGAGGAGTCCCAGTCTGGGGAAGGACATGGAGATGGCTGTTTATGGAGACTCAGGAACTCCGGTAATAGGGATTCCAACAAGAGGGGCTACTTGCAGACAATGGGAAAAATTTGGAATGACTGATTCCATCTCATATCAGTTGAAAAACGGATTTAATCAGCTGTTCGTATTATCCTCAATTGATAATGAAGCTCTGTTAAATAAAGATGCATCTCCTGAACAGCGTATTATTCGCCAACAGCAGTATGAATCATTTATTGTTGAGGAAGTGGTGCCTTTTATCAAGGACCAAAACAGCATAGAATTTATAATTATCGCCGGTGTGGATTTTGGCGGATACCATGCCATTACTACCGCACTTAAATATCCAGAAGTATTTGGGAAATCTATTGGGATAAGCGGCATTTATGATATTAGCCCCTTTATGGATGATTATTATGATGACGATGTTTACTACAGTAATCCGATGGACTTTGTGCCCAATCTGAATAAAAAGTCTCTTCTTGATAAAGTTCAGGATATCGATTTTCGGTTGGTAAGTTATGAGGGGGATAAACGGATCAACGATGCAGTACGTATGGATAACGTGATGCGGATGAAGTTTTTAGATCACGACCTCGATGTTTGGTCCGATGGAGGAGACGAATGGAATTTGTGGCCACAAATGTTAAAAACGCACATCATTTAAAGATAATTATGGCAGAGATTAACAAAATATTGGTCGCTAATCGCGGCGAAATTGCTTTACGTGTAATTCGAACCTGTAAAGAGTTAGGCAAAGAGACGGTAGCGGTCTATTCGACGCCTGATGCTGATGCACCGCATGTATTACAAGCCGATGAATCGGTACATATTGGTCCTGCTGCTTCATCCGAAAGTTACTTGGTTATTGATAAAATAATCCAGGTGGCGAAAGATACCGGGGCCGATGCCATCCATCCCGGCTATGGATTTTTGAGTGAGAACGCTGATTTTTCCAGACGATGTCAAGAAGAAGGGATCATTTTTATTGGTCCTAAGCCAAAGGCTATTCGTTTGATGGGGGATAAAACCGAAGCTCGTGAAATTATGAGTAAGGCGGATGTTCCTTTTCCTCCCGGCACAAAAAAAGAGCTCGAAGATGTTGAGGAAGCCGAGAAAATTGCTGATGACATTGGGTATCCCGTGTTAGTGAAAGCTGCGGCCGGCGGTGGGGGTAAAGGAATGCGTATTGTGAATAATAAGAATGAATTTCGATCTGGTATTAAAGCTGCGAAGTCGGAGGCACGTAATTCCTTTGGAGACGATCGCGTATATATTGAAAAGTATTTGGTTGAGCCCCGGCATGTTGAGTTTCAGATCATTGCTGACGAACATGGAAATACGTTTCATGTTTTTGATCGGGAGTGTTCGATTCAGCGCCGCCATCAGAAAGTGATTGAAGAAGCACCGTGCTCTATTTTAACGCCCGAATTACGATCAGAAATGGCCGAAGCCGCCATTGCTGCTGCCGAAGCTGTGGACTATGTGGGAGCGGGGACAATTGAGTTTCTGGTAGATGCCGAGCGTAATTTCTATTTCCTTGAAATGAATACGCGTCTACAGGTAGAGCATCCGGTAACCGAATTAATTACGGGCTTGGATCTGGTAGCACTGCAGATATTAGTAGCCGAAGGGAAAGAGCTTCCTATGACACAAGATGAGATACAAATGAATGGGCATGCTGTTGAATGCCGAATTTATGCTGAAGATCCGCGTGATAACTTTTTGCCGAGTACGGGTACACTCAGCAAACATCGTATTCCATCAGGAAATGGAGTACGCGTAGATTCCGGAGTAGAAGAAGGGCAGAAGATCACGATTAATTATGATCCCATGATATCTAAGCTGTGTACGTATGGTAACGATCGGGATCATGCTATCAAGCGAATGCTTCGTGCTCTTGATGAATATGAGATTGCAGGCTGTAGAACAACAATACCGTTTTGTAAATATGTGCTTAATCACGAGTCGTTTACTTCCGGTGATTACGATACGCACTTCGTGCCGGATTATTTCAGCAGGGAAAAGATCGATGCTGCAATTACTGATGAGAGCGAAGTAAAAGCGCTGGCTGCCGCACTGCTTAAAATGGAAGACAGTGGTCAGGAAGAGGAGCAGAAGCTTAAAAGCAACTCCCCAAATGGGGTTTACTCAAAATGGTGGAAACACCGCAGCAAGAAGAGATGATGAAATCACTTGTTAAGAGTGAAGAGCTGGTGATGTTTCTATTCGCCGGTTTTTTATTTTGGAATACTGATTTTGCTTGGTGGTGGTTTCCTGCTTTGTTATTAGTACCTGATATAAGTATGATTGGATATGCAATCAATAACAAAATCGGTGCATATTTTTACAATCTTGCCCATCATAAAGGACTGGCTCTGCTGGTTTATATCGTTGGTTTTGTTATGGAATCCCCAGCTACAGAATTAGCGGGGATTATACTATTTGCTCACTCCTCGATGGATCGCCTTTTTGGTTATGGATTAAAGCATATCAACTCTTTTCGAGATACTCATCTTGGCAAAATAGGTAGATCATAAATTTATACAGGTGATAAAGTCTTTTTCTGTTATCCCCAAATCCACTTAACTTAAGCGGGTTATAGTTTAGCAATCATTTTAAAACAATAATTACAGCGTGAAAGAAGAAGACCAAGAGCTTTTTGATCAGTTAAAAAAGTTGGATACGGAGCAGCGGAATCCCAATACCGGTAAAATAGATGTTGCGGATTCGCTGGAAATAGCTCGCCTCATTAATGCCGAGGATAAGAAGGTAGCGAATGAAGTTGAAAAGAAGTTACCGCAAATTGCTCGGGCTATAGATCTGGTAAAACAAGCTTTTGATAAAGGTGGACGCTTGATCTACGCAGGAGCCGGCACCAGCGGACGATTGGGAATACTGGATGCCGCCGAATGTCCACCTACTTTTGGATCAGATCCGGAGCAGGTTATTGGATTGATTGCCGGCGGTGAAGAAGCTGTTTTTGAGGCCCAGGAAGGAGCCGAGGATTACGAGGAAAATGGTCGCAAGGCGTTGGTAGATATAAATGTAAAATCAACTGATATTGTTTGTGGATTGGCTGCCAGCGGACGTACGCCGTATGTGCATGGTGCGCTAAAAGCTGCTCGCGAAGAAGGTTGCCACACTATATTTGTGACGACGGTACCGGGTTCTCAGATTTCTCTCGATGTGGATGTGCTAATTGACGTGCCCGTTGGTCCCGAAGTAATTATGGGAAGCACCCGCATGAAAAGTGCTACCGCTCAAAAGATGGTGCTGAATATGATTACTACAGGTGCAAATATCCGGAGGGGCAAAGTGTATGAAAATGTGATGGTCGATTTACAGCTTTCCAATCAGAAATTACATGAGCGATCAAAGCGGATTATTATGATGTTTACCGATCTGGATTATAAAGAAACGGAAAAACTACTGCATTCGGCGGACGGACACGTTAAAACAGCATTGGTTATGGCATTGGGAGGATTGAATAAAAAGAAAGCAGAAAAGAAGTTGGAAGATCATAATGGCTTCATCCGAAAGGCATTAGAAGAGGGGAAAATGTGACTGATATTGGAATGATGAATGAATGGTAACACTATGTTTATTCGTTAACACAAACAACTCTTACCGTTATAAATAGTATAGATATCCGCAAAAAATTTGTCTGACTTTAAAAAATATATCGAAGACAGTGAAAACGGATATCGGATTCGTATTTTGACGGCAATAGTTGTTGTAGAGCTGTTAGCTATTGCGGTTTTCAATCTTTGGCCGGTCAGTGAGTCGAGTACATCAAACCAGCAAGTTGATTTTTCGGATGAGGCCATTGCTCTTGAAGATGTTGTACGGACGGAACAACAAAACAGTCCGCCGCCTCCACCCAAGCCGCAAACTCCCATACCCGAACCCACAGATGAAGTAATAGAAGAGGATCCCATTGAATTAGGGGACTTGAACGTCAGCAAATATTCTGATTCTCTTTCTGTTGAGATGATTGGCAGCGAGGGTGATGCCGATGAGCCGGTATCAAGTCCGCAGGTAGCACCACAGGTTATTCATATTGTCGAACCGACGGTTCCCGAAGCCGCAAAAAAAGCAGATATTAAAGCTGAAATATGGGTGAACTTTTTAGTAGATACGGAGGGAAAAGTTGAAGAAGCCAGTATTACTGAAATTGTGGTGCATGATCAAGAGACGGGAGAAAAGAGAACGGTTGATCGCATTAACTATGGACTTACAGAGGCGACGCTTACCGCTGCTTTGGAGTGGAGATTTCGTCCGGCAAAAAATAACGGACAGCCCGTAAAGGCATACTCCAAACAAATTTTTACCTTTGGATTTTAACATTGATATCAGACAAAAATTAACCTATATTTGCGACTCTTTATTGGAGAGGTGGCCGAGCGGTCGAAGGCGCACGCTTGGAAAGCGTGTGTGCGTCTAGCGCGTACCGAGGGTTCGAATCCCTCCCTCTCCGCATTTTTGCTTTTCATGAACAATGGAGGGCAAAATCTTCTTTAATTCCCCATTTTATCCTATCTCGGCTTATACAGGAATTATTTCAAAAAAGTTAATGAATTGGGAAACACATTTCTATGTATTCGATACGTTAGTTTTGTAGTTCGCTGTTCTAATTTTGGAATCGGGTGCCTAACATGAGGGAGTATAATTTTAATTAATGTATGGTTAGCTGCACTTGTTGTTGACGTAAGAATTTAGTTTTGCGCTATGTAAAAATGAGCAGTTTTCTTCTCGTGTGGAGGTAAATCATTACGATAATCTATTAGGTTGGTTCAAAAGAAAACAATCTTCCTACGATAAGTTCTGAAAGCTTGCTATTAAATTTACCAAACATACTTTGAATAGCCAGGAAAAGTAACAATTAAAAATAGTCTTTGGATGATAATTGTATTTAAGACTATTGCTGAATAGGACGATAATACTGTATCAGTGAAGCATCTTTACTTTGCTATCTTTAGCAATGGCGCTGAGTGTGTTTTGGAATTGTCCTATGGAGTTAGGAAGCGCTGTAATAAATGTTGTTTATCACAGATAATAAATAGTCAAATATAATGTTGGGATTAGGTTCAGCATTCGTGATATTGTTGGTAGCCTTTCTACGAGCTAAAGTTTGATTATTCAGCGTTATACCGGGGAATTGGGGTATCTCGATTTAACAGGGCGGCATATTATAATTTATATCATTTAACAGAAGGTTAGGACAGATGAAAAATTCGTTTCCCATTGCACTTATTTTATTATTGGCATTTTCTATTTGGTCCTGTGAACAACCAAAATCTCCTGATTTCCAGGTTAACAATCAGTTCGAAGTTCCATTAACAATGGAAAAAACGTACCCGTTTTTGGGAGCTGATGAAGCGTTGATTGATACTACTTCAGAAGACTTTGAAAATATATTCGACACTGATGAAGATGGATTGGTAAGTGTGGTTAAAGAACAGAGTTTTAACTTTGGGGACCTGAACAATGCCATTCCGGTAGTTAATGTACCGTCAATAGAAGTTGTTAATTTAACTGTTCCTCCAACTGCAGGATCCCACACGGTGACTGCCAATGGGAGTTCGTCTATTGATAATAGCGCTTTTGAATTCTGGGATGCCAACCATTTTGTTGGAATGAATGGTGGGGAATTAACAGTAGGGATTACTAACGATACTGATGTTTCTATTGACCTGGAAGTTACTTTTCCTGAAGTTCAAGATCCTAATGGAAGTTCTTTGGCTATTACTATTGATAATATTTTACCGGGTGAGAGTATTTCGAATGCTGTTAGTTTAGCAGATCATCGGATCTATGCCGGGACAGATAACGCGATTGATTTTGAAATTACCGTATCTACCAATAGTTCTTCGGCGCAAGGTGGTGATATTTCAACCGAAATAGGATTTGAAAGTTTAGGCATCAGCAGGGCAGAGGGATATATTGTTCCTAAAAATGTACTGCTTAATGCGGATGCTACTGGCGATGGTGAGTTGGATATTTTTAATGATAATGAAGCAGAAATTACTAATATCGATGGGATAAGTGAGATCTCTGATCATATTTCTAATATTGCTTTTTCCAACCCCATTTTAGGCACCCTGTATAATTCAAACCTGGGAGTAAATACAACCATTTATGCTGTAATTGCCGGCACCAAATCGAATGGCGAGCCTGTTTATTTAAAAGGAAATGAAAACTCGGATAAACAGGTAACAAGTTCGGAAATTCCGGATGCCCTTACGGTTAATGGGGAACCGGCAACCGCAGATCAGGTCATTAAGTTTTCTCTCGATGCTGTAGAAGATCCAAGTCCAAGTGAGGGAGAAGAAGGAAGCAATGAGTTTAATGCCAACAATGCCAACACGCCGGCATTCTTTAGTAATCTGCCTACTTCTATTCGATTTGTTGGAGTTGCGCGCATAAATGAACAGCAAGTGGAAGGGACAATCGTAAATCCGGTTATTTTTGATCCTTCATTAGGAGTAGAAATACCATTTAACTTCTCGGCTGATAATGCTACTTATCAGGATACAGTGGATGCTGACTTAAGTGATCTACCTGAGGAGGATGAAGATCGCAAACTTTCTGAAGCAGCGATTACGATCAACTATACAAATGGCCTGCCGCTTGATTTAACTCTTAATGTGAGGATGTTGGATGCGAATGGAAATGAAATTACATCTAAAAATGATATTGCCGTAAATGGGGCTTCAACTGATGAGGATGGTTTTGCTTCTGATGGAGCCCAAAGCGAACATGAGATCAGCTTTTCTGAGAGTGAAATGAGTGATTTACACCGCACCAGATTTATGGTGTTGGATATCACAATTAATACCCCCCAGCAAGAGTCAGTGAGTATAAGGGAGAACGACGCCGTTTCCTTTAAAGTGAGAGTGAGAGCTGGCATAACCTCAACAATTAATTAAAGGAAAAGGGATCTGTATTATGAAGTTTTTCAAAAAATTATTGTCAGTTCTTGTTGTAGCAGGAGTAATTATCGGTTGGGGATCATTAGCGCAAGCACAGTCGGGACATTATTCCGCGAAAAGCTTGGGTTTGGGAGGTACCGGTACCGCATATCTCGACACCTATCACGCCAATTTTGTGAATCCCGCTAACCTCATGCTCAATGCGGATACCAAACCCTCAACTTCTATTGGCTTGTTGGGAGGTCTGTCTGCAACAGCAGGGGGACCGTTGATGAATATTTCGGTATATAACAGACACTTTACTTCAGGCAATGTTGTAGGATCCGAAGCACTTGATGAGTGGTTCGGCTCGGCCATGGGGAATAGCAGAGCTATGGGCTTGGAAATTGATGTGATACCACTTGCCGGAGCATGGCGCGGTGAAAAAGTGGCTTTCAGTCTGGCCTTTCGGAATCGGGCACTTTTTTCAGGATCTATAAACAGGGGATTTTCTGAAATACTGCTTAGGGGAATAAGTCAAGAGCGTTTTTCTGAGCCCGAACCCGTTAATTTTAGCAGCAAGGGGGTAGCGTTTAGCGAACTTTCGGCTGGACTTTCTTTGCAGCTGTTAGAACTTCCTTCGCTTCCGGGGATTGGTAAAAATGTAAAAGTATTTGCGGGTGTGGCTCCCAAGTATCTTGTTCCGCATTATACTTCAAGCATTGATTTTAACTCTACATTACAAGTTACCAATAGCGAAGTAATACACGACTTCTCCTATACATTTACCACGGTAGGAGAGTTGACCGGTCAATTTGAGGATTACTATCAAGCCCGACAAGATCCTAACTTTGAAGGCGAAATTGGTGATTTTGTAGATCCGGATGGAACAAGCTTTACCGAAACGCAGGGTTCCGGTTTTGGAGTGGATGTTGGCGGAACGGTAGAAATGGATTTAGCCGGACCGTTAAAAAGTGCTTTTTCCTGGATTGGTGGCGCAAAGAAACTGCGCGTTGGTCTTTCGATCACAGATATCGGAAGTATTACTTATGACAGTAATGCCGGTCAATTTTCGGCCAATGAAACATTTACCTGGGATGGAATCGACATTGAGGATGGGCTATCTGACAACTTTGCCGATAGTGTAAGGAAAGAAATTTATCAGAATTATGAACCGTCCGGGAACAAGGAAATTACTGAAAAGCTCCCTACTAAGCTCAATTTTGGGGCACAGTTACAAGCCGGCAAGCTGGGATTTGCTTTTGATGTACAGAAGGGATTATACGAAACAGGAATGAATAGTTCCCGATTGGCTATAGGGCTTGGAGCTGAATACAAGCTGTTTAATGCTATTCCGTTGCGAGCAGGATATCGAACAGGAGGGTTAACTTCATCAAGTATTACTGTTGGTACGGGAATTGAGCTGCGTAATTTCGAATTTACGGTGGCCGGTTTAACAGTGCCTAACTCCGAAAGCCGGGGCTCGGGTATTGGTGGAGCCTGGAGTGGTTTAGTAATTCGATTTTAAAACTCGCAAGGTACTTGTTTTAGGTGAACCGATTGATATCTACCTCAGGATATAAGGGGGTACCATTGATAAGATGGTCCGCATAATGTTCTGCAAGAAACTTCCCGAAAAGCAATCCCTTTGAACCCAACCCTGAGAACAGATGAAGATTAGAATAGGCAGGGTGTACCCCTAAAATAGGTTTATAGTTGGGCGTAGAAGTACGAACCCCGGCCCATTGATCAACGAGTGTGGATTGTTCTTCGAGTTGAGGAAGCGTACGCCGCATTCGTTTTCTAAGATACGATTCCCCTTCTTCATCGGGATTTAGGTGATTAAAATCATGTTCGTAGGTGCTGCCCTGAATAAATGTACCTTCTTCATCTAAACGGGCAATATATCCCAGGCTCGAAATCGAGTGGGAAAAAGAGAGGTGGCCACTTTCTTTTTTAAACTTGGCAACTTGACCCTTTATAAGTTCGAGAGGTATCCAATCCCAAAACGGAGAGGTGGCAATTGTATGTCCGGTAGCAAAAACAAGATGATCAGCTTTTATCGTGATCTCTTCGAGTTCAAGAAGCCAGTAATCATCTTCTAATATGGGGTAAGGTTGTTCTCCGCAAATTATACTTAGTCCATTATCCTTTAAGTAACGGCCGTACGCTTTTATATAAGATCCAATATCTACTGTTAAACCGATGGGCAGCCATAACCCTCCGTCGACACACTTTATGCCCGGATGGATCTCCTGAATTTCGTCCTTGCATTTCCATTGACACCAGCCCTCAGGCCAAGTAGTGTTTTCGTGTTGTTCTTTCATTTTTCGCGCCATTTTTTCCAGCAGGGCGGGGCGCAGTAAGCCGTTATTCTGATAAAAATTAGTATCCGAATATGCTTGAACTTTCTCCAGGTTAGCAGCAATAGCATCGTAGCATTGCTCAGCCTTCCATGTTTTTTTAGCTCTTCGGCCGGTTGCGGGATTAACCAATCCTCCGGTCGTACCCGAAGCGCCCGAGCCGGGGGTATTTTTTTCAACGACAACACAGTTTAGGTCGTGTGCTGATAAAGCATCAGCCAGGGAAAGTCCTGCAATACCAGCTCCGAGGATACAATAGTCTGTTTGGTGGGGCATATTTAGTTAAGCAATTTTTGGGAGCTAATTTTTTGGGCTCCCTTGTCAAGCATTTCTTGCCAGGCTTGATCCACTGATCCATCAATATCGATACCTTTCACAGCATCTTCGACAACATAAAGATTAAAGTCTTCTTTGATGCCATCGATGACCGACCATTTCACACAGAAATCAGTTGCTAATCCCACGGCACAGAGTGTATCGATATCACGATCTTTCAGGTAACCGGTAAGTCCGGTTGTAGTTTCATCATCATTTTCGTAGAAGGCCGAGTAGGAATCGATATCTTTTCGAAATCCTTTACGGATAATCAGCTGAGATCTTTTGGTTTCAAGGTCGGGATGGAAATTAGCCCCCGGACTGCTTTGTACACAGTGATCGGGCCATAGAACTTGCTCACCGTAAGGCATTTCAATGATTTCAAATGGTTCTTTTCCTTGGTGGGATGAGGCAAAAGAGGAATGGCCTTTGGGATGCCAGTCCTGAGTTTGGATAACGATATCAAATTCTCTGGAAAGTTTGTTAATTGTTGGGATAATTTGTTCACCGTTTGGAACTTCAAGGGCACCGCCCGGGCAAAAATCATTTTGAACATCAATTATCAAAAGTGCTTCCATAGTTCGATTGTTACCTTTTATTTTTCATTTTTTGAGTTAGATTATCACGTAAATCCATCAATTTTTTGCTAATGCCCACTTTATAAATGTGGGGGTTATCAAAACGTTTGTGCTCTGGAATTAATTTAGCTAAACGCTTTTTAGCATACGTGGCACTTTCTTTTGGAGTAGGGATATCAATGGTAAGTTCCCCATCCTGCATTACCTTACTTAACAGATATTCTGCATTGAAAGTGGTTACTGTTGCATGCTTGGCAGGGTAGTAGGGATGGTATATCGTTTCAACATTTTCCTCATCTTCAAGAACAATGCCATCGCCGTAAAAGGTGCCGTCGTCTCCGCTGTATCGGATGACTTTTTTGCGTCCCGGGAGCGTAATTTTCTCAATATTTTCAGAGATTTTTAGCTTTGGTTCATCATTGACAGAGGCTAGTTTATAAACGCCATCCAAAGCGGGACTGTTTTGACCGGTGACAAGCCGGGTGCCAACGCCAAAAAGATCAATAGGGGCTTCCTGGCTTATCAAACTCTTGATAAGTCGCTCGTCGAGTTGGTTCGATGCTGCTATTTTAACGTATTCCAATCCGGCTTCATCAAGCTGTTTGCGTGCCTGACGAGAAAAGTAAGCCAAGTCTCCACTATCCAATCGGATGCCTTTTAATTTATGTCCCCTTTTTTCCAGCTCTTTACCTACTTTAATGGCATTGGGGACTCCAATATTGAGAGTATCATAGGTATCAACCAAAAGAATGCAATCATCCGGATAATATTCGGCATATTTGCGAAAAGCGGTCAGCTCATCATCAAATGATTGTATCCAGGAGTGTGCCATCGTACCACTTGCAGGGATATTATCTCTAAAAGAGCTATAGACGTTTGAGGTGGCTTCTACGCCACCAATATAAGCTGCTTTGCTTGCTTGGATCCCACCGTATCCCTGTGCCCGCCTGAGACCAAAATCAAGCACTTTACGATTCCCTGCGGCATATTTCATTCGAGAAGCCTTTGTGGCAATCAGCGACTCAAAGTTTAGAAAATTTAATAATAGCGTTTCTAAAATTTGAGCTTCAATTATACTTCCTTCTATGCGGACTATAGGCTCACGGGGGAAAACAATTTCTCCCTCTTTTGCTGCATAAATATCGGCGGTGAGCTCAAAGTTACGGAGGTAATTGAGAAACTCTTTATGAAACCCCTGGTTAGCCAGGTATGCTATTTCATCTTCGTGAAAGCGAAAGTTTTGCAAGGTCTTAAGTAGGTCGGCAATACCGGCAAAAATAACATATCCTCCTTCAAAAGGGATGTCACGAAAAAAGTAATCAAAGCTGGCTCTTTCATCTTGTCTGCCTGCCAGAAGATATCCCTGAGCCATTGTAAGCTCATAATAATCGGTATATAGCGCAGGACGTTCAAGCAGTGTCGAATGGTCGGTTTTGACTAAAGTCATAATATTTTTACAGTTACAATTAAAACCAACTAAAGATAACTAATAGAATATAGAAGGTGTAACAATTTAGTTGATTAACCGATTGCTTAATATTGTAGTTGGTTGATCATTGATATTGTATTGTCGTATATATTGTTCTTCAGCTTCTTTATAGATTAATTTATGGTGGAATACGATCAAAGATTTTATATCTGTAAAGGCAGTGAAAATTTGTATCTTTGCACCGAAATTTTACTAACTGTAAGCATTGATATTTGTGAATTATAACAGCGGTTGGATTATCGCCTTATTGGTTTTAGTGGGGATTGTGATGGCAAGTTGTGCAACGCCAACATCGCCCACAGGGGGACCTCCCGATGAAAAGGGTCCCGAAATTATACGGACCGAACCTGAAACCGGTACTACTAATTTCAGGGGAGAAAGTATTACGCTTCATTTTTCTGAGTTTGTGGAGCGCTCTTCTCTCAATCAAGCTATCGTAATCGAGCCGGATATCGGTATTTCTTATAATATTGACTGGGGACGGAAATCAGCTGAAGTGGAATTCGATAGTCAAATCCCTGATTCAACGACACTTATATTAACCATTGATACTGATTTAACCGATACAAACAATAACGGAATGTCTTCTCCTAAAAAGATTGCCGTTTCCACAGGCTCTGAAATCGACAAAGGAGAGATTGTCGGTAATGTCATTGATGCAGCGACGGGAGAAAGGTCAGAAGGTAAGCGTATTTTGCTCTATCGCGAGCCTTATGATTTAACAAAAAAGGCCGATTATATTGCTTCTACTGATACATCGGGACACTTTCAATTCTCATATCTGCCTCAGGGGAAATTTAAACTTTTTTGGGTGGATGACCGCAACAGAAATAAAATTTGGGATCGGCAGCAGGAAAGAGCACAACCCTTTAAAAAAGAGTTTATAACGCTGGAGAAAGGAGGGAAAGATTCACTTGGAACGCTATTTTCTACCTCTGTAGATACCACAAAGCCGACCATACAAGGAGTTGGTTTATTTTCTTCAAACCGTATGAGAATGCGATTTAGTGAGGATATTACGCTGTCTGACAGCGCTAATATTGTAATAACAGATACGCTTGGGAATGAATACAGTCAGGTTTGGCCACTATATGTACAACCCAACGAACCCTATATTTTATTTGCTCACAGCAATGATTCGTTGGCGCCGGAATCGAGTTACAGCCTAACTACGACAGGCATCTTTGACGGATCGGAAAATTCCATTGCCGATTACACGGATTCTTTTACCGGCTCTGCACAAGAAGATACGACCCGACAAAGGATCATAAAGAGAAATACGGTTTCCGGATATTACCCCGGCGAACCGTTTGAAGTTACGTATGCCAAACCTATTGATGAATCCGTAATTACTGATTCGCTTAAAATTGTCGAAGGTGATTCCCTTATTGAATCGTGGCCAAATGTGGATACCGAACAAAATATATTGCGTATTAATCCGGATGACCAATGGAAAGACGGGGTGGCATATGAAGTTCGGGTTTGGGATCCCGGAGTGGAAGACTATCGCAAGTTTGATCCGAAAATTTGGCATTCCTCACAAATGGGATCGTTGAATATCATGATGGAAGATTCTACGCTGAAGAATGTTCGATTGCGTATTGAGAATGAGGAGTCGGGTTTTGAAAGGGATACTTTGTTTACAGACCAGATAGAAATCGATAATTTACCACCGCTCAGTTATAAAATAATGGTTTATCACGATGAAAACACCAACGGACGCTGGGATTACGGACAGGTTGAACCGTACGTAAAGCCCGAACCTTATTATATTAGAAAACAGGTGCCGGTAGAAAAAGGACTGACCGGCGATCTTACCATCGAATTTCCCAATTAGATCAGAATTAGTAGTCTCTCTGTTTGATGAAGAAGAAGCTCAAAAAACTAACGCCGTTCATAAGCATCATTTTCTTCGCTTTTGCGTTGTGGTTCATTGATCAAGAGCTGCAGCAGTACGAGATGTCGGAAGTGATGACGCAGTTGTCGGACATTCCCAACCAGTATATTCTTTTTTCGCTGGTACTTTCCTTTTTAAGCTATCTTTTACTAACGGGATATGATGGGCTCGGTGTACGGTATATCGGTGAGGATCTGGGAGCCGGAAAGATTATCCGCGCGGGCTACGTAGGGTATGCATTTAGTCATAATATGGGGATGGCTTTAATCACCGGCGGCTCTATTCGGTATCGCATCTATTCGGTATGGGGATTTACGGGCATGCAGGTTACACAGATTGTCGCATTTAGTGCATTTACACTCTGGATAGGTTTTTGTGCTGTAGCCGGTATGGCACTGCTTTTTGCTACGCCCGAATTGCCAAACGATGTAGTACTTCCGTTTGTATCACTCCGCATTTTAGGAGCAATATTATTGGTAATGGTGCTGGCCTATATTGTAGCGAGTTATAAGTTTAAAAAAGAGATCACCTTTAAAAGTTGGTCATTTCAATTTCCCAGTTCAAAACTGGCATTCCAGCAAGTAGCAATAGCATCGGTAGATTGGTTATTGGCAGCATCTGTACTGTATGTATTACTGCCGGATCTGGGAATCAGTTTCTTCAGTTTTGTAGGAGCGTTTTTATTGGCACAAATTGTGGGATTATTTAGTCAGGTACCGGGTGGACTTGGTGTTTTTGAATCTATCATGCTGATGTATCTGACCAACTTTATGCCCGGCTCACAAGTGTTGGGAATCCTGGTGGTATATCGCATCATATATTATATCCTGCCACTGCTCGGGGCATTAATTGTATTGGGCTATCAAGAGTATATTGTCAACCGACGCAAGGTTAAAGTATTGCAGCGTAAGGCCGCCAATTGGGTGCCGCGCGTTGTGCCACAGGTCATGAGTTTTTCTGTTTTTATAGGTGGTGCTATTCTTCTTTTTTCGGGAGCTGTTCCCTCAGAAGTGCCTCGCATGGAATGGTTACAACATTTTATTCCGCTCCCGGTTATCGAGATGTCGCACTTTTTGGCCAGCTTGGTGGGGGCCGCGTTGCTGGTATTGGCCAGTGGATTGCAGCGACGAAGTGATGGGGCGTATCATTTAACAATTGGGCTGCTTGTGTTTGGCATTTTGTTTTCCCTGTTGAAGGGAGCTGATTATGAGGAGGCGTCGATATTATCAGTAATGCTTATTGCGTTGATACCCTGCCGTGATGAGTTTCACCGTAAAACATCATTGATGGATCAGTTTTTTTCAGCCCGCTGGTTTACATTAATTCTGATGGTGCTGGCCAGTGCTATTTGGCTTGGCATGTTTTCGTACGGACACGTAGAATATCAGAAAGATCTTTGGTGGCAGTTTTCTTTGATGGGGGATGGGCCACGATATATGCGGGCAATGGTTGCTGTATTAGGTTTTGCTGTTATTGTGGGGCTTTTAAAGTTAATTCGTCCTAAGAATAAAGAGACAAAAGAACCCGGTAAAAAGGAACTTCTGATTGCAAAAGATATTAGCAGCAGGTCCCCAAGTTCGGATTCCAACCTGGTATTGTTGGGAGATAAAGAGGTATTAATAAATGAGGCGAACTCTTCATTCATAATGTTCACTCGAGAAGGACAAAATTGGGTTACTTTTGGCGATCCGGTCGGGCCTGCCGATGAGGCGGAGGAACTCATTTGGGAGTTTTATGATGAATGTTCTAAACAGGGATATGGACCGCTATTTTATCAGGTGGGAGAGGAGTATTTAGAACAATATGTTGATTTAGGACTTACGCTATATAAATTGGGAGAGGAAGCCCGTATTAGTCTGCCCAATTTTGATCCGGAAAAATCTATCCATAATAAGGTTTGGTCGGGCTATCGAGAGCTGGAAAAACAGGATTATAGCTTTGAAATTATTCCACAAGAATCAGTTGCAGCATATTTACCCGAACTTAAGGCTATTTCAGATGCCAGCCTTAGTGCCAGGGATCAAAAAGAACGCGGCTTTTCGGTGGGCTATTTTGATAAGGGATACCTAAGTCAGTTTCCGATAGCAGTTGTTAAAAAGGGGGGAAACCTGCTGGCATTTGCTAATATTCTGCAAGGGGCTCACAAGCATGAGTTAACGACCGATTTACTTCGTTATCGACCGGAATCACCAGCAGGTATTATTGATTATATGTTAATCCATACGATGCTTTGGGGAAAACAGGAGAATTTTGAATGGTTCAATTTAGGAATGGCTCCGCTATCGGGAATGGATGAGCATGACTTTTCCCCGGGATGGAATAAGTTGGCAGATTTTGTATATACCTACGGTGAGAATATCTATGGCTTTAAAAAAGTCAGGAGATATAAAAGCCAGTTTAATCCCACTTGGGAGCCTAAATTTCTGGTGGGTCCCGGGGGATGGTCGATGCCGCGTGCGCTTTCCAATCTGACAAATATTGTTTCCGGCGGATTCAATAGTATCATGAGTGAAAAGTAGACGAACTTTGGGGTATCAAGGAATAAATAATGTTCCTTAAATTTCTTACCTTTCCGTCTAACCCATCGAACAGAAAATGAGTAATATTATGTCTGAAGACACCGTGACCTCAGATCAAGTAACAGAAACCAATTCTAAAGAGCATTCAGAGACGAAGGATAATAGTCAGCCGGAAGTTTATCAGGCTGATCATAATGTTCGTTTTGTAACGGCTGCCAGCCTCTTTGACGGTCATGATGCCAGTATTAACATTATGCGCCGTATTTTGCAGAGCAGTGGGGCAGAGGTAATCCACTTAGGACATAATCGTTCTGTGCAAGAGATTGTTGATTGCGCCATCCAGGAAGATGTACAGGGCATTGCCGTTAGCTCGTACCAGGGCGGACATATGGAGTACTTCAAATATATGGTGGAGCTGCTTGAAGAACGTGGAGCTTCACACATTAATGTATTTGGCGGCGGTGGCGGTGTAATTGTGGGAGAAGAAATAGAGGAACTGCACGAGGCCGGGGTCTGCAGAATATTTTCTGTTGAAGATGGCAGCGAAATGGGGCTGCAGGGTATGATCAACTATATGCTCGAAAAATGTGATTACGATACTGCTAAAATTGAAGAAGTTGATGCCCAGGATATTACTCAAAAAGATCCTAAAGCCATTGCTCGTTGTATTTCAGCGCTGGAGAACGAACACGAAGATATTATCACATTTAAAGACGATAAGCTCTTTGATGGTAAAGGCAATATGATTCCTGCCCAGAAAAATGGTAATCCTATTCCGTTGATAGGGATTACCGGAACCGGGGGGGCAGGTAAAAGTTCACTTACAGATGAGCTTGTCAGACGTTTTTTAACGGAATTTGAAGATATTAATATTGCTGTCATTTCTATTGATCCCTCTAAAATACGTACGGGGGGAGCTTTGCTGGGTGATCGCATCCGAATGAACAGCCTTGATCCTGAGCGCGTGTATATGCGCAGCCTGGCAACTCGGGCTAGTAATAGAACGACCAGTGAAGCCATTAAAGGAGCTATTGAGATCTGCAAAACAGCCGGCTTCGATCTGGTGATTGTGGAAACCAGCGGAATTGGTCAAAGTGATACTGAAATTGTAAATATCTCTGATATTCCGCTGTATGTGATGACCAGCGAATATGGAGCGGCTACGCAGCTCGAAAAAATTAATATGCTGGATCTGGCCGAACTGGTAGTTTTAAATAAATTCGAAAAGAAAGGTTCACTCGATGCCCTTCGGGATGTGCGTAAGCAGATGAAACGCAACAGGGGCGCTTGGAATCTTGATCCCGAAGCAATGCCGGTATATCCCACCATTGCGGCCCAGTTTAATGATGAGGGCGTAAATAGGTTGTTTAAGGCCATTGTTGATAAAGTGAATAATTATTATAGCATCAGCTGGGAGACAAAGCTATATAATAATCCCGAGCCGGCCGAAGATATTCAAACACAGGCGATTATTCCGGGTAAGCGTCAGCGCTATCTGTCCGATATTTCGGAAACAATTCGTGATTATCACAGTTGGGCAGAACAACAGGTGGATATTGCCAGTAAACTGGAAAATGTAACCGGTACCATCGAACAGATTGAACGGTGGGATCCTGATGAGAAAGATGAGCTGAAAGTGAAGCTAAAATCGATGCGGGAGCATTGGCTCAGCAAGTTAGACTCTCGTTGTAAGAAGATTCTTGAGCAATGGGATGATCTCTATGAGGAATATCAGCAGGATTATGTAGAAGTACAGGTTCGTGATAAGACATTCAAAAATAAAATGTATCGCGAGTCGCTGAGCGGACTTGAAATTCCGCGTGTAGCGCTACCGAAAACGAAACACCAAGGGGAACAACTTAAGTTTGCTCTTAAAGAGAATTTGCCCGGCTACTATCCCTTTACGGCCGGAGTGTTTGAGTTCAAGCGGGAAGGAGAAGATCCGACTCGTATGTTTGCCGGTGAAGGTACCCCCGAACGGACCAATAAGCGTTTTCATTATTTGAGTGAAGGCATGCCTGCAGCCCGGTTGTCAACGGCTTTTGATTCGGTGACACTGTATGGAGAAGATCCTGATCATCGCCCTGATATATATGGCAAGGTTGGGAACTCAGGGGTGAGTATTTGTACACTGGATGATATGAAGAAACTGTATTCCGGTTTTGAGCTTACATCCCCCAAAACGTCGGTTTCGATGACGATTAACGGTCCGGCCCCGATGATTTTAGCAATGTTTATGAATACGGCGATCGATCAGGAGGTGGAGCGTTATCTTAAAGAAAATGACAAGTGGGAAGAGGCGCAGCAAAAAATAGAAGAGTATTTTGAAGAACGTGATGTAGAGGCTCCCGAATATCATAATGAGTTACCGGATACCAACGATGGCTTTGGCCTCGGACTTCTGGGAATAACCGGTGATAAGTTGATAGATGATGAAGTATATGAGGAGATAAAAGAAGAAGCCCTTTCGGTTGTTCGCGGCACCGTTCAGGCCGATATCCTTAAAGAAGATCAGGCGCAAAATACCTGTATTTTCTCTACCGAATTTGCGTTGAAGATGATGGGCGATATCCAGCAGTATTTTACTGAACATGAGGTGCGCAATTACTACTCGGTTTCTATATCGGGATACCATATCGCCGAAGCAGGAGCCAATCCGATTACACAGGCCGCTTTTACGCTGGCTAACGGATTTACGTATGTAGAATATTATTTATCACGCGGCATGGATGTAGATGAGTTTGCTCATAATCTGTCGTTCTTCTTTAGCAATGGACTCGATCCCGAATATGCGGTAATTGGTCGGGTAGCACGACGCATTTGGGCGGTAGCAATGCGAGAAAAATATGGTGCAAGTGAACGATCGCAGAAGCTGAAGTATCATATTCAAACCAGTGGGCGTTCGCTGCATGCGCAGGAAATCCAGTTTAATGACATACGTACGACGCTGCAGGCGTTGATGGCTATTTATGACAACTGTAATTCGCTACATACGAATGCTTATGATGAGGCCATTACTACACCGACCGAAGAATCCGTACGTCGAGCTTTGGCTATTCAGTTGATCATCAACAAGGAAATGGGACCCGCTAAAAACGAAAATATTAATCAAGGCTCCTACTTTATTGAAGAATTGACCGATTTGGTAGAAGAGGCTATTCTTTCTGAATTTGATCGTCTAACGGAACGGGGCGGCGTACTCGGTGCAATGGAGAATATGTATCAGCGGGGTAAGATTCAGGATGAAAGTCTTTACTATGAATCCAAAAAACACAGTGGTGAAATGCCAATTATTGGTGTTAACACCTTTAAAAATGAAGATTCTGAAAGTGTGGAAGATGAAAAAGAGGTCGATTTAATCCGTTCCACCAAAGAGGAAAAAGAGCAGCAGATTCAAGGAGTTGAAGCTTTCTGGGAGCGTAATGAGGATGAAGCTGAGGAAGCAATTCAACACCTGAAAGAAGTGGCTCGTAATAACGGTAATATTTTTGAAGAGCTGATGGAGACGGTAAAAGTTGCTTCATTGGGACAGATATCTGATGCGCTTTATGAAGTGGGCGGTCAATATCGTCGAAATATGTAAATCATTTCTAATTACAGATAATACAAATGAAGAGAATAGTAGTTGTAATAGGATTTCTATTTCTGTCTATCAGTATTGCGAATGCTCAGATTACTGATTTTGAGCCCAGAACATTTACCGATAGTACTGAACAGGAATTACAGTATAGGATGTTAAAACCCGCTAATTATGACAGTACAAAAAGTTATCCGCTTGTTTTATTTCTGCATGGCGCCGGTGAACGAGGCAATGATAACTACAGTCAACTAAAATGGGGCGTTTCACATTTTGCGGAGCCTAAATTCAGAGAGCGATACCCTGCTTTTGTTGTTGCCCCGCAAATGCAGGAGGGTGAGGTTTGGTCCCAGCTTATTACAACTCGTGATACTACCACTTTTACGGCTTCGATGGGTGAAACTCCAACCGAGCCAATGAGGTTGACGATTGGATTGTTAAAAAAACTTCAGAATAAGTATTCCATAAATTCTGATCGTCTTTATGTAACCGGAATTTCGATGGGAGGGTTTGGTACGTTTGACCTGATACAGCGATTCCCAAATAAGTTTGCTGCGGCTGTACCCATTTGTGGAGGAGGGGATTTGTCCCGTGCTTTTATGCTTGTCGATATTCCCTTGTGGGTATTCCATGGGACAGAGGATGAGGTTGTACATCCAAAGTTTTCGAGGTCAATGGTTGAGGCAATTCGTATCGCGGGTGGTTCTCCTGGTTATACGGAATATCCAGACGAGGGACATGTAGGAGCTTGGGTTCAAGCTTACAGCAACCCACACCTTTATGAATGGTTATTTAACAAAGAGAGAGATTCTGATAATTAATTTTTATAGGAACCATTTTCTTGGTTTTATACTCCCTAAAGTTTCTCAATTGTATAACTCTTGGAGCATTATAAAATCCAAAAAACTTGTGATCTATGTAGGACTAAATTCAAGTCAACCTTTACGATTATCGTACAAATTTTGATTAGATCGTATTTAAAATTTGAAAAGTATTAAAATCATATTTATTTCAAGGCTCAACATACAATAGATGAGCTAAGATAAATATTTATGGAAGGCAAAATTCGCTATGGCATGGTCGGCGGTGGACCGAATGCTCTTATTGGAGAAGTTCACCGCATGGCTGCTCGTTTGGATGGAAATATAGAACTTGTCAGTGGAGTCTTTTCATCCGATTCTCAGAAGTCGGTTGCATTTGGAAGTGAGTTGCAACTATCAGAAGACCGCCTTTATGATTCCTATCAGAAGATGGCCGAAAAGGAAGCGGATCTTCCCGAGGAGAAACGCATTGATTTTGTAGTGGTCGTAACGCCGAATCATCTCCATTTTGATGTATGCAGATCATTTATCAAAGCTGGAATTCATGTCGTTTGTGACAAGCCGATGACGAATACCATGGAGGAGGCCGAAGAACTTTGCCGCCTTGTTGAAAAAAACAATACTATCTTTGCATTGACGCATAACTATTCTGGCTATCCCATGGTGAAAGAAGCAAAAAGCTTGGTTAATTCCGGCAAGTTGGGGAATCTCCGAAAAGTGGTCGTGGAATATTCACAGGGATGGTTGTCCCAAAAAGTTGAAGAGGAGGGGAATAAGCAGGCTTCGTGGCGCACCGATCCCGATCGGGCAGGCATTTCATCTACGGTTGCAGATATTGGGTCGCATGCTGAACACCTCGTGGAATATATTACGGGGCTGCAGATCGAAGAACTTTATGCCGATATTAATACCTTTGTAGAAGGACGTCCCCTCGAGGATGATGCGAACATGCTGGTGCACTACGAAGAGGGCGTTCGCGGAGTTCTTATTTCGTCGCAGGTATCCGTGGGGGAAGAGAATAATTTAAATATTCGAATCTATGGTAATGAAGCATCACTGGAATGGAAACAAGAAAATCCCAATTATCTGCGGATGAAATACCCCGACAAGCCCGAAGAAATCTATAAAAAGGGGAATCTGTATTTATCAGCATTATCTAAAAATAATACACGTATTCCGCCGGGACACCCCGAAGGACTTATCGGAACATTTGCGAATATTTATTCTGCTGTAGCTGATGCAATTGTTGGTCGAGAAGATGGTGATGAGGTGAATTTGGATGCCTACGATTTTCCGACCGTTTATGATGGTTTGGAGGGGGTACGCTTTATCCGCAAAGCTATTGAAAGTGGAAAAAAGGGCGTTTGGGTAAAAATAGATGATCATGTAGCTTGAACTAAATAAAGGGGATAACATGAATAGGTTACAATTTCTAAAATATTGCAGTTTTGCATCAGCATCGGTTGGTATTCCGGGGTTGGTGCATTCGATTTATGAAACTACAGCTGAAACTGATCTATTCTTTAATATTTCGCTGGCCGAGTGGAGCCTGCATCGTACACTGAGAGCTGGGAAAATAGATCACTTGGAATTTCCTGTCGTGGCTAAAAAGGAGTTTGGAATTAGTGCGGTGGAGTATGTAAACCAGTTTTTTGCCGATAAGGCTGAGGATATCTCATATCTTAATGAGATGAACTCCCGCTGTTCTGATTTGGGGGTTGATCAGTTATTGATAATGGTTGACGGTGAGGGGGATCTTGCCGGTACCAACAAAAAGGAGCGCCGAAGTGCGGTTGAAAAACATTACAAATGGGTTAGGGCGGCACAACATCTTGGGTGTCATTCTATCCGCGTGAACCTCTTTGGGGACGGAAACCGTGCTGACCAAAAACGAGCTGCCGTCGATAGCTTGGGACGATTATCCGAATTTGCGAAAGACTTTGATATTAATATTCTCGTGGAAAATCACGGCGGATATTCCTCTGATGGGAAATGGCTGGTTGATGTGATGAGAGAGGTTGGAATGAAAAACTGTGGTACGCTTCCTGACTTTGGTAATTTTTGTATCCAGAGAAAAGATGGAAAGGGAGGGGATGCCCCGTGCATTGAAGAGTACAATCGATACAATGGGGTTAAGGAAATGGTGCCTTTTGCCAAGGCAGTTAGTGCCAAAAGTTATGATTTTGATGAGACGGGACGAGAGACTACCATCAATTTTATGAAGATGGGCCGAATTATCCGCGATGCTGATTACACTGCACATTTTGGTATTGAATATGAGGGCAGTAAACTCAGTGAGTTCGAGGGCATTAAAGCGACAAAAGACTTATTAGTGAAAGTTGGTAAAAAACTCTCTCAGTAATTTTCTGTTCAGTTATTTATCTGTGATAAAATTATTTTTCAAGACTTATTATTAATTGAATCTTGCGGCAATATTTTTTAAGTACTGATCCCCCCCCGGATATATTATTCCAAAATTGAGGACCTATCAGTAGATAGGTGATGGGAAAATTCAATGATAAGACAATTTATTTATTACTTATGGATCAGAATAATAATGATCATTCGGGAAATAACGGTATTTCAAGGCAAGATTTCTTAAAAACATCCGGTACTTTAGCTGCCGGGTTTACTATTTTACCCAGTTCAATTGTTTCGGGAATAGGAGGTAAAGCACCCAGCGATAAACTCAATATTGCCGGTATTGGCGTTGGCGGAATTGGAAGGGGTAATCTTAATAGTATGAGCAGCGAAAATATCGTAGCTCTGTGTGATGTAGATTGGGATTATGCGGCCAATACCTTTAATGATTTTCCGGATGCACAGAAATTTAAAGACTTCCGCCGCATGTTTGATGACATGGGGGATGATATTGATGCTGTTGTGGTTGCTACTCCGGATCATACGCACTATGTGGCTGCGGCAGAGGCTATGCGGCGTGGCAAGCACGTTTTTGTGCAGAAGCCGTTGACACATTCTGTATACGAGTCTCGTAAACTGACTGAGATAGCTCGCGAAACTGGTGTTGTTACTCAAATGGGAAATCAGGGCAATTCAGCCGACGGCATCCGAAAAATCTGTGAGTGGATTTGGAACGGAGAAATTGGGGAGGTTGAAGAGGTTCATGCATGGACTAACCGTCCCATTTGGCCGCAAGGACTGGAGCGGCCAACAGAGACACCCTCGACTCCTCCAACTTTGGATTGGGATTTGTTTGTGGGACCCGCACCGTGGCGACCCTATCATCCATCGTATACGCCCTGGAACTGGCGTGCTTGGTGGGATTATGGAACAGGTGCCTTGGGTGATATGGGATGTCACATTATTGATCCGGTATTTAAGGCATTGCAGTTAGGAGCTCCCGGAACAATTGAGGGCAGCTCTACGCAGATCAATACTGAGAGCGCCCCACGGGCCGAAAAAGTAATCTATCAATTCCCGCGTCGGCCAGGGAAAGGTAATATCGAGATGCCCCCGGTTGAATTTACTTGGTATGATGGTGGACTGATGCCTGAACGTCCCGATGGTATTCCTGATGGTAAAACAATGGGCGATAATGGGGGCGGAGCTATGTTTGTCGGCTCCAAAGGAACGCTTATTTGCAGCACCTATGCATTGGACCCCTACATAATTGGACGTGAAAATGATCCTCCCAAAGTTTCAAAACAGTTTCGGCGTATCCCCGATGCAATGGAGGGCGGCCATGAAATGGACTGGGTTCGTGCATGTAAGGAACCAGAGGGTGACAGGACGATGCCGAGTTCAAATTTTGAATACGCAGGGCCGCTTACAGAAGTTGTTTTAATGGGGAACTTGGCCGTGCGATTGCAGGACCTAAAACGTACATTGCAATGGGATGGTGAAAATATGGAAATTACCAATATCGGCAAGGATGATGAAATTAGCGTGGTAAGCAGTGATCAGTTTGAAGTCGTAGATGGAGATCCCAAGTTTGAAACTTCCTATGACACGATAAATGCTCAAGAAGCGGCAAGGAGTTATATCAAACGTTCGTATCGCAAAGGATGGAATTATTAACTTTAAATTAAAAATATTGTCATGACAACGAATAAACTGTTAATAGTTATAATTGGATTGGGACTATTGTTAAGCAGTTGCCAATCTTCAGAAGAAGAAAATGATCAGATGAGTCAAGAAAATGAAAAAGAAGCGGCGGTTAATACCTTGACAGAAGCAGAAAAGGAAGATGGTTGGCAGCTGTTATTTGATGGAGAAAATCCAGGTGAGCAGTGGCGCGGATATTGTAAGGAAGCTTTCCCCGATAGTGGATGGACGGTAGAGAATAATGCATTAAAGGTGATCGGATCTGGAGCTGGTGAAGCCGGTGGTGGTGGGGATATCATCACCAAGAAAAAATATAGTGCCTTTGAGCTAAAGCTCGAGTGGAAGGTTGAAAAGGGAGGAAACAGTGGTATCCTCTATCTGGCCGAAGAACAATGCGGTGAAAATGGCGAACCTATCTGGAAGTCAGCCCCAGAAATGCAGATCTTGGATAACGAAAATCATCCTGATGCCCGACTTGGCGAAGATGGAAATCGTAAGGCGGGTGCGCTTTATGATATGATGCCTGCTGATCCGCAAAACACTAAGCCGCACGGCAAATGGAACGAAGCGCGAATCTTGGTGTACCAGGGAACGGTTGTTCACTTCCAGAATGGAGAGCAGATACTGGAATATCATCTATGGACTGATGACTGGAAAGAAATGGTAGAAAACAGTAAGTTCGCCGATTATGAAGGATTTGCTGATGTAGCCAAAGAGGGATATATAGGCTTGCAGGATCACGGTAATGATGTCTGGTTTCGAAATATTAAAATTAAGGAGATGGAGAATTGAACATCCAACTCTTTCCCAAAATAACCTTTTGATTTAGAATTATTTTTATGCAGATCATTGAAAGCCAAGAGAAGTATGACGTTTGTATCGTTGGATCGGGAGCCGGTGGTGGGATGGCTGCCCATGAGCTTACAAAGGCCGGAGCAAATGTTTTGATGTTGGAGGCCGGTGGATGGTTCGACTCGGAAGACTTTGCGATGTTTACATGGCCTTACGAGTCTCCCAGACGTGGTGCCGGCACTGAGCGTCAACCCTTCGGTGAATTCGATGCCTGCTTTGGCGGGTGGAATATTGATGGTGAACCGTATACGACAACCGAAAATACGAACTTCGACTGGTTTCGCGGGCGCATGCTGGGCGGTCGAACGAATCATTGGGGACGTATATCACTGCGTTTTGGTCCGGATGATTTTCGGGTGAGAAGTAAGGATGGCCTTGGACATGATTGGCCCATAAGTTATCAAGATATCAAGCCCTATTATGATCGTGTTGATCGGCTAATTGGCGTGTTCGGAACCAATGAGGGTATACCTAATGAGCCGGGGGGCATTTATATGGATCCCCCGGAACCACGTTGTTACGAGCATTTGATAAAAGGTGCCTGCGATGATATGGGTATTCCGGCTATCCCATCTCGACTTTCGATAATAACGGAACCTCATAATGGCCGGGCTGCCTGTCACTACTGTGGACAGTGCAATCGAAGTTGTTCGACGCATTCCAATTTTTCTAGTCCTTCTGTGTTGTTACCACCGGCCCTCGAAACCGGCAATCTGGAGATTATTAACAACGCGATGGTACGCGAAGTAACCTATAGCGATGGAAAAGCAACGGGAGTCTCTTACGTTAATAAAGAAAATGGCAAAGAATACAAGGTAAAATCACGGGTTGTGGTACTTGCTGCCAGTGCCTGCGAGTCGGCCCGACTGTTATTGAATTCAAAATCTTCGGACTTTCCCAACGGGCTGGCAAACTCGAGTGGAATAGTTGGCAAATATCTGATGGATTCGACCGGGACATCGGTTGCGGGGATAATTCCCGATTTGATGGATATGCCGGCCCACAATGAGGATGGCACAGGAGGAGCTCATTTGTATATCCCTTGGTGGAAAGATAACAGCGATCTGGATTTTGCGCGCGGTTATCACGTAGAATTGTGGGGAGGACGTGGGATGCCCAGCTATGGATTTATGGGAGGTATCCAAAATTATAATGATCTTTTACAGGATCGTCCCAGAGGTGGCGGTGGATATGGCAAACAGCTCAAAGAGGATTATCGGCGATACTATGGTTCTGTTGTGGGATTTTCCGGTCGAGGAGAGAGTATTGCCTATGAAGATAATTACTGCGAAATTGATCCCAATGTTGTTGATGAATGGGGTATACCTGTCCTTCGCTTTAATTATGAATGGGGAGATCATGAGTATAAACAAGTGAAGCATATGCAAGAGACGTTTCGTAATATTATTGATGAGATGGGCGGTGAGCCACTGGGCGATATGCCATCGAAAGAGGAGGGGTATGGGATCACTAATCCGGGGCAGATTATACACGAAGTCGGTACTACGAGAATGGGGAATGATCCTGATCGTTCGGTGCTCAACAAATATTGCCAAGCCCACGATGTTGATAATTTGTTTGTAGCGGATGGTGGTTCTTTTGTGTCACAGCCCCATAAAAATCCTACGTGGACCATTCTGGCTCTTTCGATGAGAACCTCAGATTATATTGCAGATCAAATGAATAAAGGAAATTTATAAAACCAACTAATGAATAATGGATAGACGAGAACTCTTAAAAACGCTTTCGCTGGGAACGTTGGCCGCCGGTTTTGCTATGACAGGGTGTAAAATTAGTCCCGAGGAGACGGCCAAGGAACATAAGTTTTGGAAACACGTAACTGAGGAAGATCTGGAAAAATGGGAAACGCAATTTTTTACTGATCACGAGTTCGAAACTGTACGACAGTTAGCCAACATGGTAATTCCTGCTGATGAGCATTCCGGTAATGCCGAGGATGCGGGAGTTCCTGAATTTATTGACTTTATGATGCTCGATCGTCCTGAAAACCAAACGCCTATGCGTGGAGGACTCAGTTGGTTAGATGTGCAGTGTCAGAAAATGTTTGAAGATCGTTTCATTAATTGTAGTGATCAGCAGAAGCGAAAAATACTTGATAAGATTGCTTATCCTGATAGTGCAAAGCCCGAAATGCAAGCTGGCGTGAATTTCTTTAATCAATTTCGAGATCTGGTTGCTACCGGATTTTGGTCCAGTAAAATGGGGATTCGGGATATTGGCTATAGGGGTAATCAGCCTTACAATTGGCAGGGATGTTCGGATGAGGCACTTGAACATCTGGATTTAGACCAATCATAGAGCAAGGGGATCCTACTTATAAAAGAAGTAATTTTTTCAAATACAAAAGATAACCAATATTATTGCTGATTGATTACCTTAAAGAATTACAGTGATAAAGATAAAAAATTACTTAGTTGCCAACATACCCAATAGCTGTTGTGCTTCTGTTGCTTGGTCGCTGTCATCATATTCATCGACAATTTTTTGAGCATACTGTTGAGCTTTTTCAGCATTGCCGGCATCGTGAAAAGCGTTGGCAGCTTCCAGATAATTATAGGGCGTTGTAGAATCATTAACATCCCATTCGGCTGCTTTTACATACAGTTTTGCTGCTTTGGCATGGTTACCGAGTTCGGTGTGTATTACAGCATGAAAGGAGAGGGGACCAACGCCCATAATTCCTTCAGGGACCTCATAATTTTCTATATATTTTAAAGCTTCCTGATTATTCCCAAGTTTGAAGGAACTTACTGCCGCATAATATCGGGCAAGGTTTGCAGCATCCGTCATGCCATAATTGTTGATGATCTGTTTAAATCCCACAGTAAAATTGGCGTCAGATCCTGTTAGAGCTTCTTCGTAATTCCCTTGCAGATAGGCCTGTGAAGCCTGTCCCATCAATTCTTGCGCCTCATTTTCTTGGGCTTCGGCATAGTAATAATATCCTACCGATCCACCGATGAGAATAATTGCCGCTATAGCCGCACCGATGACCGTGTTTTTATTTTGGTCATAAAAACTCTGTGCCTTTGAAAAAGTTTCAAGGAGTACGTCTTGTTCTAATTCTTCTTTTACTTGTTTCTTACTCATGGTTTAAACTTGTTGTCTGTTAATTTCAGGAGTAGCTGAAAATATGATTGTTTTCTTTGATAGTAAAATTTAAAGAATTTCCAACTTACCTTTAGAAAGTTGATAGATAGTATCAGATCTGTTGGCAATTTCTTTTTCATGGGTAATGAGGAGAATACTTACTTCCTCAATCTCCCTGAGATTAAAAAGGTAGTCTAAAATCACTGAGGTATTATCTTCATCAAGATTGCCAGTTGGTTCATCGGCAAGTATCAGGTCGGGGCTATTCATCAGCGCCCGGGCCATGGCCACACGTTGCTGCTCGCCGCCTGATAGCTGTGTAGGACGATGTTCGGCCCGATCAGGTATACCGAACTCCTCTAATAGGTAGTTGGCTCTCTGGCCGGCCTTTTCAGGGGTTTTCCCCCGAATAAGGGCAGGCATCATAATGTTTTCAAGAGCTGTAAACTCAGGGAGCAGATGATGAAACTGGAAAACAAATCCTAACTTGTTGTTTCTAAAACTTGCCAGTGATTCCCGGTTCATATCATAAATAGAATCGTTTTTCCATAGCACTGTTCCGGTATTGGGTTTATCAAGTCCACCGAGAATGTGAAGCAACGTACTCTTACCACTTCCGCTGACACCGATCACTGTTGAAATAGATCCCTTCTCGATACTTATAGAGGTATCATCAAGTACGGTTAAGGTACCATTGCCGGACTCTGTTTTATACTGTTTGGTGATATTTTTTCCTTCTAGAATTATCGACATTGGAGGATCTTACTCTTCAAGATTACTTCTATTAAATCCGGGATAGACAATAGGTTCAATATATTCGCATTTGGCCGTTTCGGTATCAACTTTGGCAAGAATAGCACAAAGGTGATTATTACCGTTTGCCAACCGGTAACGATGGGGCGTTGCTAACTTAAACCGATTCATGGATACATTTTTATCCATGCCTAATACCGAGTCAAAAGAGCCGGTCATTCCCACATCACTGATGTAACCGGTTCCCTGTGGAAATATGCGAGCGTCATTGGTGGGGACATGCGTGTGTGTACCTACCATCACCGAAATGTCGCCATCGAGGTGCCAGGCCAGGGCAAGCTTTTCAGCAGTCGCCTCGGCATGAAAATCAATAAAAACGAGATCGGTTTCTTCGTTCAGGCGCTCGATAACCCAGTCGGCTGTATTGAAGGGGCAGTCAATATCCGGCATAAACGTACGTCCCTGCAGATTGAGTACACCGATTTTATGATCGAAATGGGGGATGTCATATATCCCAAAACCGTAACCGGGATTACCTTTGGGATAGTTCATGGGACGCAAAATATTTCCGTCCTCTTTCATGTAATCGAACACTTTCCACTTGGCAAAAGAGTGATTCCCACCGGTAATGACATGCACCCCCAGATCGTAAAGGCGTTTAATAATAGATCGGTTAATACCTTTTCCTTCGTGCGAATTTTCGCCATTGGCGATCACAAAATCAGCATCATATTTGTCAATAAAACCGGGTAGCACTGTTTCAAGTAGACTCAGGCCTGGCTCACCTACAATATCACCAACAAAAAGTATATTTATCAGATTTTTAGACATGCCACAGATAATTAAATCCCAAAATAGCTTTCAAAATGAAGCTGTAAAAGTAAGGAAAATAATGACCTTATCAGAATTGAATTACCGGACTACTCACGAATTTCCTCAATAAAATTTTCAAGAGATTCGTTGACATTTTGGAGTACTTTATCCTCTTGCTGGTTGAGCTCTCGATTGCGTTTACGCTCTTCGAAGAGTTCTTCAGCAATACTAAGAGCAGCAAGGGTCATAATGGTGGTATCGGGCTGCTTGTTGAGTTCCTTTTTATATTGCCGAAATTTATCGTCAACATATCCGGCAATACGTTGCATCGACTCCTCTTCGGATTCTTCAACTTTGAGCGGATACTGTTTGCCAAGTATGGTAATTTTTATCGATTTCATTGATTGTCCTCCAGATGGTTATCAATTTTTGATATTAAACCCAGTACCTGGTGACGAAGGGAAAGCCGCTCGGATTCCGAGATAGCAGAATAGATATCAGTTTGTCCATCCTGAATTTCTTTTAATTTTGACCGCAGATCACTGTTTTCTTTTTTGAGCTCCTTTATTTCATCATTCAGAGATTGTACCTCCTCACGAATCTCATCAAGTAACTCGTGGAACTGCTCCTGATATGGATTTTTATTTGATAACACTATTTGGAATTATTGTCGGAGTTTTGCTGAATACTTATTTTCAAGCACCTTTAGAACTTTATTAATTATAGGTTCTACATCCTTGATAGTCAATGTCTTTTCTTTATCAAGGAAAGATAGTCTGAATGCGATACTTTTTTTGTTTTCTCCAAGTGATTCTCCCTCGAAAACATCAAAAACGTCCAGTTCTTTGAGTGAATCTCCGGCTGTGTCTTCAATGGTTTTCAACAGGTCACCAGCCTTGATATGGGAATCAACTACAACTCCAAAATCGAAATCAAATGCAGGGTATTTAGATACCGGCTCGTATTGCGTTTCTCCAACTTGTTCGAGAACATGCTGTATTTGTGTTAAGGAGATTTCGGCCACAAAAACAGGTAGTTCGATATCGTAATTTTCTGTGAGATCTGTAGGAACTTCAAAAATTCTTCCAACTTCTTGTTCATCAAATTCATAGTGGAGAACATTTTCATCATCAGCCTCCAAGCTCAAAACATCAAATGTATCAAACTGTTTCAAGAAGTTTTCAACGGGTCCTTTTAAGTCAAAAACGTCGTAGTGCTCCGGATCGGTTTTCCAGTGTTCGATAGTTTTAAATCCGGCCAAACCAAATAAAATATTGGTTTGTTCTTTTATATTCGGATGATAGGTTCCATCATCTGTTTTCTCAAAAACATTACCGACTTCAAAGAAACGTACCTGTTTAACCTTCCGGTTGAAGTTATAGGCCACCGATGACAAAAAACCGTACAACAGGGAAGGACGTAGAGTCGTCATATCCGTAGATATTGGGTTGAGTGTATGAATCATTTCGTCCAGATCACCCAATAACTTAGCATCTTCTTCAGGCATCAATGAATTAGAGTAGATTTCCCGAAACTGCATGCCTTTAGCCGTTTCCTTGGCCTTGCTCAACAACTGCTCCCAGTCGGTTAGCGGTTCGGGAGAGGTGAACTTTCCGTGCTTGGGCGTGGGAATATTATTGTAATCGAACAGGCGTCCCACTTCTTCTATAAGATCCACTTCGCGCTCCAAGTCAGGTCGAAAGGTTGGAATAGAATAAGTAAGTGTATTTTCATCTTTATCAAGCAGTTCAAACTCCAGCCCATGCAATATGTTCTCAATCTTATCAGTACTAAAGTCAGTGCCCAACAGACGGTTAACGTACGATTTTCGAAGGGTAAGTTCTTTAGCTTCTGTCTTTATAGGATGTCGGTCCGTGCAGGCATCTACGACTGTACCACCTGCAATTTCGCCCATTAATTCAGCGGCTCGTTCTGCTGCTATACGCTGTAGTTGAGGATCTACGCCCCGTTCAAACCGATAGGAGGCATCGGATTGTAACATCTGTTCTTTGGCTGTTTTTCGGATGCTCGCGGGATCAAAATAGGCGCTTTCTATCAAAACATTTTGTGTTTTGTCACTTACTTCAGAATCAACGCCGCCCATAACACCGGCAATAGCGACAGGCTCTTCGCCGTCACAAATGAATAGCGTACCCGGTGAACAGTTTCTCTCTACGTGATCAAGCGTTTCAAATGTTATCTCCTTATCAAAATCCTTTACTACAATTTTATTTCCTTTGATTGTATCGGCATCGAAGCCGTGGAGCGGTTGTCCCAGTTCAAACATCACGTAGTTTGTAATATCTACAATGTTATTTACCGGACGAACACCGATAGCTTTAAGACGATTCTGCAGCCAATCGGGTGATTCCTCAACAGTAACATCGGTGACCTGCTTGCCTACATACCGGTGACACTTTTCAGGGGATTCAATCCCAATTTCAATTTCATCCAGCGGCTTGGTCTCTTCAAAATGAGTTGAAAAAGGTTTGTTGAGATCCAGATTTAGTGCGGCTGCCAGATCACGGGCGACGCCCAGGTGACAAGCGGCATCGGGACGATTTGGAGTGAGTTCAATATCGATAATAAAGTCCTCATACAAATCGATTGCTTCATTCATCGGGGTACCGGGCTTCAGACTGTTGTCGAGAACCATAATACCGCTGTGACCCTCACCGAGTCCGAGTTCGTCTTCGGCACAGATCATGCCGTTGGACTTTTCTCCCCGAAGTTTTGCCTTACGGATAGTAAACGGCTCACCATTATCCGTTTCAACCGGCAGGGTAGTATCAACAGTGGCAACCGGTACTTTTTGTCCTTTTGCTACATTATCTGCACCGCAAATGATTTGATTCTTTTCGGCGCCGATATCTACCTGGCAGATCCGGAGACGATCGGCGTTAGGGTGATCGCTGACATCCAGAACTTCACCAACGACAACGCCCTCAAGCTTACTGCCAAAATCTGTTACTTCTTCAACTTCAAGTCCAATGAGTGTAAGTTTTTCAGCCGTTTCTTCCGGTGATAACTCAAGATCAACAAATTCTTTTAACCAGTTGTGAGAAATCTTCATGTAGTTAAAGCTGTTTTTAAAGAAGATGTCATAACGAGTGTGAGCGGGATATCTTTGTTATGGTTAATCATGTAAAGATTCCCCCATTGATCGAGATGACAGTGTAGAGGTTCTTAATGAAATTGTTCCAAAAATCGTACGTCATTATCGTAAAAAATACGGATATCGTCGATCTGATGATGAAGCATAGCAATACGTTCAACCCCCATTCCCCAGGCAAATCCGGTGTATTCTTCAGGATCGATATCCACCGCCTTCAACACGTTGGGATCGACCATCCCTGACCCCAAAATTTCCAGCCACTTTCCGTCACCATCTGAATTAGGTGGATTCCACCAGATATCCATTTCAAGGCTTGGTTCTGTAAAGGGAAAGAATCCCGGTCGTAATCGATATTTTACATCACTTCCAAACATCAGTTTGGCAAAGCTTATAAGAGTTTCTTTGAGCTCAGCGACACTAACATCCGTATCTATATAGAGTGCTTCTACCTGGTGGAATAAAAAGTATGATTTTGGGGATACCGCCTCATTGCGATATACACGGCCCGGCATGATGGAGCGAATTGGAGGTTCTTTTTCCTGCATCAGGCGAATCTGAACAGGAGAGGTGTGTGTGCGTAATACCAAGTCCTGATCATCTTCATTTTTCTCAATAAAAAAGGTGTCTTGTTCATCACGGGCCGGATGGTTCGGCGGAAAGTTCAACGCTGTAAAGTTATGAAAGTCATCCTCAATTTCCGGTCCGTCGGCAATAGAAAATCCAAGCCGGTAGAAAATATTTTTCATCTCTTCCATCGTTTGCGTAAGTGGATGGTATGAGCCTGATGAAAAGGGTGGGGCCGGAAGGGTGATGTCATCCGTTGCGTTTAAGTCGGCCGCTTCTTCACGCTCTAATCGTTTTTCAGCTTCTTTAAACGTTTGTTCGGCAATATTTTTTACCTCATTCATGGCCCGGCCTACTTCGGCTTTCTTTTCATTGGGTACTTCGCTCATCCGCGAAAACATCGATTGCACCTTGCCATTTCGGGATAGAAACTCCAGGCGGAACGATTCAAGCTCTTCTTCGTTCGTTATGCTGTAGTCGGTAACTTCTTGTTTTAATTGTTTTATATCGTCGAGCATAAAAATATTGGTCGAAAATGATTTCAGCTATATATGAAATACGCAATACGCTTTACGCAAAAATAGGGCGCACGACGTATTGCGTAATAATAAGTGGAATCTATTTAATTCGGGGGAACCCTTCAATAGAAATAAAAAAAAACCGATCCTCCCGAAGAAACGAGGGGACCGGCTTTTAAAATCATTGCACGCTATTAGCTTTGAGCTTCTTCAACAATAGCGGTGAATGTCTCCGGATCATTGACGGCAAGATCAGCCAAGACCTTGCGATTGATCTGAATATCTTTTTGTCCTAAGGCTCCCATCAGTCGCGAGTAGGTAGTACCGTTTTGACGGGCAGCAGCATTAATGCGTGTGATCCAGAGTTTTCTGAATTCACGTTTGCGGACTTTACGATCGCGATACTGATACAGCATCCCTTTTTCGATCGTGTTCTTCGCAAACTTATAAACATTCTTTCGCTTGCCCCAGTAACCTTTCGCCTGTTTTAAAATCTTACGGCGACGGCGACGGGAAGCCACCTTATTTCTTGATCGTGGCATTTTGTCTAATGTTTAAGAGTTAGTATTAAATTAATTAGCTATAGGGAAGCATTTGTTCGACATCCTTTTTCTGAGTTTCGTTAACCTCAGTAAATTTGCCGAGCTTACGCTTCTTTCTGCTTTTTTTCTTTGTGAGGAGATGACCCTTTCCGGCCTTTTTACGCATATACTTACCGGAACCGGTTTTCTTAAAGCGCTTTTTAGCCCCACTATGTGATTTCATTTTTGGCATAACTAAATACCTTTTTAACTTTCTTAGAATTATGGCTTGGAAGATAAGTAATTAAGGGTACAGATTAAACTCTTAATCCAAAGTTATTCTCGGAATAATCCAGAGCTTCACTCAATTAATACATCTTTATATCTAATATATTAAAAAACCCTGCTGAAGGTGTTCTTCAGCAGGGTGATTCTAAGAAATAATATCTGAATGTAATTATGGTTAGCTCAGATAGTCTGGGCTAACTATGAACCTCCCTTGCCGGTAGGTGCCAACATCATAATCATTCGGCGACCTTCCATATTCGGCTTGGATTCGATCTCACTAACGTCATCTAATTCTTCAGCCAAATCATGAAGTAATTCTTTTCCTTTTTCGGTGTAAAGCATGTCGCGGCCGCGAAACTGAACTGTAGCTTTGACTTTATCTCCACCTTCGAGGAATTCACGAGCATGACGTGTTTTAAATTCCAGGTCATGATCGTCGGTATTAGGTCGGAAGCGAAGCTCTTTAACCTGAACGGTGTGCTGCTTCTTTTTAGCTTCCTTTTCCTTCTTTTTCTTTTTGTACATATACTTACCGAAATCCAGCACTTTGCAAACCGGTGGTTTGGCATTGGGTGCTACTTCGACGAGATCCATACCATATGATTCTGCAATCTCTAATGCACGATCGATGGGTACAACCTCGTGTTCCTTTTCGACATCTTCAGGATGAACAACCCTTACTTTTGATGCACGGATTTCCTCGTTAGCATTTGGACGATCATCGTTGCCACGTGGTCGTCTTCTTCTTGTTCTTCTTGCGATAAGTTACCTCTTATTTTTAATTGAAAATAATCGATTTAAAATCTAATGTTCGGGAACTTCTTTGTTGTCAATCTCAGTAGTGAGATTAGAAAGAAATTTAGAAAAATCAAAAGTTCCAATATCTCCTTCTTTGTGGCGACGAACCGATACCGTTCCATCCGATTTTTCATCACCACCTACTATTAACATATATGGAATCTTGCTCGTTTCAGCATCTCGAATTTTTCCACCCATTGGCTCACTACGAGTGTCAACCTCAACGCGGACATCGTTCTCTTTTAACTTCGAAGCACATTTATAGGCATACTCATTAAAATCATCAGAAACAGGTATAATCTGTACTTGTTTAGGAGCCAACCACACGGGGAAATCACCCGCAAAATGTTCTATCAGGATGCTGGTAAATCGTTCCATGGAACCAAATGGCGCACGGTGAATAATGACCGGACGATGTTTGTTGTTATCAGATCCCACATAGGTTAGGTCAAAGCGTTCGGGCATTACATAATCTACCTGTATAGTGCCCAGCTGCCACTTTCGACCAATGGCGTCACGGATAATGAAATCAATTTTGGGTCCGTAAAAGCTTGCTTCGCCCCGGGCAACTTTGTAATCCAGATCCATTTCATCGGCAACCTCTTTAATTTCACGTTCTGCCCGGTCCCAAAACTCCTCGGCACCGCCATATTTATCTTCATTGTCATCACGGTAGGAGAGGCGGATGTCCACCGGCATTTCAAAAGTACCGAATACAAGTTCCGTCAATTCAATTACATTGATGATTTCATCTTTAAGCTGATCGTGCGTACAGTAGATGTGAGCATCATCTTGGGTGAATCCGCGAACGCGTGAGAGTCCATTTAATTCACCGGATTGTTCGTAGCGATACACACTTCCGAACTCCGCCAGTCGTAGTGGGAGGTCGCGATAACTACGCAGCTCGTTCGAGTATATCCGGTGGTGGTGCGGACAGTTCATCGGCTTAAGCAGGTAGCCTTCACCTTCTTCTCCCATTTCAATGGGATTGTATTGCGACTCTCGGTAATAGGGGAAGTGACCTGAAGTTCGGTACAATTCCAGATTTCCAATATGGGGTGTGATGACTTCTTGATAGCCCCGTTTTTTTTGTTCTTCACGCAGAAACGCTTCAAGAGTACGTCGCAAAACGGTACCGTTGGGCAACCAAACCGGTAAGCCCTGACCCACCATCTGGTCGATCATATAAATACCGAGCTCTTTCCCCAGCTTTTTGTGATCTCGTTTTTTGGCTTCTTCCACTTGTTCGATGTACTGGTTGAGCAGCTTCTGCTTGGGGAAGGAGATACCGTAAATTCGTGTAAGCTGTTCGTTGTTTTCATCCCCCCGCCAATACGCTCCGGCTAAACTGGTTAATTTAACTGCTTTAATACGACCGGTATCAGGAATGTGCGGACCACGACAGAGATCGGTAAAATTACCTTGTTCATAAAAGGTGATATTGCCATCTTCGAGATTTTCAATAAGTTCAACTTTATATTCATTACCAACATCTTTATAAAAATCGAGGGCATCATCTTTAGAGATTGGCTTGCGAGTGAACTCATTTTTCTCACGTGCCAGCTCGATCATTTTATTCTCGATCTCTTCAAGATCATCCTGACCAACAGCTTGATCTCCAAAGTCGATATCATAATAAAAGCCATTTTCTACGGGCGGGCCGATAGCAAACTTCGCGTTCGGATACAGTTCTTGAATAGCTTCGGCCAAAACATGGGCCGAGGAGTGCCAAAACGTATATTTGCCATCTTCACTATCCCAAGTGTTAATTGTAATTGTACCGTCGCGGTTAATGGGACGATCTAAATCCATAATATCATCGTCCAGGGTAATGCTGAGCGCTTCACGCGCTAAGCCTTTCGAAATAGATTCTGCAATTTCACGTCCGGTTATTCCTTTAGGATACTTTTTTTCATTCCCGTCTGGGAAAGTAATGGTTATCTGTTCAGCCATTAAGAGAAAATATACGTTTAGAAAGAGTTAATACTTGTAATGAAGCTTCTAAAGATATAAAATTTACTAAACAGGCACAGAGGCATTTTAAGTTAATTGATAAAATGAAAGTATGGGTTTTAATTATTGTTATAGAATTATAGATTATCACCGATAATAACGGTATGGATGGCATATTTTAACAAAGAAATGGTACTATAGAGATGGACAGGGATTACGCTTCATTCTTTGATGATCAACCTATATTTATTCTCGATCATAAGTCGTTAGCAATTTTAGACATTAACAAGGCGGCAAAAGAATGTTATGGTTATTCTCGAGAGGAATTCCTTTCGATGGATGTCTATGACCTGGGAGACAAGAAAAAAAGAGTTGAGTTAATCGATGAATTATCGGATGAAACTAAAAGCGTAGATAAGATTTGGATTCAACATACCAAGGATGGAGATACGCTTTATGTTCAATTTACCTATCATACTTTCTATCATAAGGGTAGGCCTGCCAAAATAGCTATTGCTCATGACGTTAGCGAGTTAGTTCAAGAGAACGAGGTTCGACGTACAGCTTTTCCAAAATTTATTACTCACGAGTCAAATTATCCGCTGGCACGAATAGAATGGGATGCCGACAACAAAATTAAGGACTGGTCTGAAAAGGCCGAGGAACTTTTTGGATGGCGTGAAGATGAAGTTATTGGGTGGGATAACTTTGTGGATGAGCTAATTGTGGATGAAGAAATAGATCAGGCAAAAAGCAATCTGCAAAAAGCTATTGCGAATCAGAAAACGCATTATTCAGTAGAGGGAAAATCGGTAACGAAAAGTGGAGAAACAATCTTCTGTGAATGGCACAATTCTTTAATTTATGATGAGAATGGTGACCTTCACTCGGTGTATTCTCTTGTTTCGGATATCACTGAGCGTAAAGAGTCTCAAGATCTTTTCCGAAAACTATCCGAAAAATCGTTGGTAGGTGTATTTCTTATACAGGATGGCAAGTTCAAGTATGTTAATCCGAGATTTGCAGAAATTTTTGGATATGAGCAACAAGAAATAATAGAAGAATTTCATCCCCGGGATCTTACTCACCCTGATGATAGGGCTCTGATTATTGCTAATATGAGGGATCGCCTCAATGGAAATCCCGAGGCCGAAGAGGAGTATGAAGTTAAGGGAGTCACTAAGGGCGGGCGTGTTATAGTTACAAGTATATATGGTTCCAAGACGATGTACCAGGGGAAACCTGCGATTGTAGGTACGCTGGTCGATATTACCAAAGATAAAGAGATCTTTCGCAAGTACCGTTCCAGTGTGGAGACGTTTCAAAACCTCTTTGATTCCATTAGTGATGCCGTATATATACAAGATAGCAAGGGACGTTTTCTCGAGGCAAATTGCGGTGCGGTGGAGATGTATGGATATGACCAATCCTATTTTATCGGTAAAAAACCGCAGGTGTTGGCTGCACCCGGGAAAGTTGATATGGATAAAATGAAAACCCATATCCAGAAAGCTCTTGATGAGAAAACAGAAAGCTTTGAATGGTGGGGAAAGCGTAAAAATGGAGAAGTGTTTCCGCAGGAGGTTGTCATTAGTAAAGGCAGTTATTTTGGGGAAGATGCTGTAATAACTATTGCTCGTGATATAAGTGAACGCTTTGAAGCCGAGGAAAAGCTGCGAAAAAATGAAGAAATGTTTCGTCAACTGTTTCAAAATTCTCCTATTTCTATTGCACTATTGGATAAGCGACAGGAGATTAGGCAGGTGAATGCGGCTTTTAGTGAAACCTTTGGTTATGGAACTGATGAAATTAAAGGTCTCAATATTGATCAGCTTATTGTTCCTGAGCACGAGAAAAAAGAGGCGCTTGAAATTTCAAATACTATTTTTGAGGGTAAGCCGGCCTTCCACTCGGGTAAACGATTGTGCAAGGATGGAAGCTATGTTGATGTACTAATCTATGGCGTTCCGGTAATTGTAAATGACAAAACAGTCGCTATTTTTGGGATTTATGTGGATATAAGTGAACGAAAGCAGGCTGAGGAGAAGGTTAAAAAATCTCTGAAAGAGAAAGAAGTGCTGTTAGCAGAGATTCATCACCGCGTGAAAAATAATTTAGCAGTTATTACCGGGCTGCTCGAGCTGCAAGCGTTTAATACCAGCTCACAAGAAGCAAAGGATGTACTTGAAATTAGCCAGATGCGGGTGAATTCAATAGCCTTGATTCATGAGAAGCTTTATCAAAATAAAAACTTATCGGAAATTGGCTTTAAACAATATCTGGAAGAATTAACTGATGTAATTTTGTCTTCGATGAGCACATCAAAAACTGAAATCGATGTTTGTATGAATGTTGATTCCGTCAACCTTACGGTAAATCAGGCCATACCGTGTGGACTCATTTTAAATGAGATTATTACGAATACGTTTAAACATGCCTATCCCGAAAAAGAAAAAGGCAAAATTGAAATCAATTTGAATAGAAGAGGTGACGACGTTTATCTTTCTATTCTTGATGATGGTATTGGGATACCGGAAGAGGTGAACCTTGAGAAGCCAAAGTCATTGGGTATTAAATTAATACGCACACTCTCGAAGCAATTGGATGCCGAGGCTGAATTCAGCAATGAAAAGCCAGGCACAAAATTCGCGTTACAGTTTACTTTAGAGAGTTAACCAAACAATAAATCGCCGAGAATAAATCTCCCGGCGATTTTAGGTTCTGCCTACTTGTTAATTTGATCTTCGATTTCTTTCATTTTTCTGCCGAACTCTTCCCAGTTTCCATCTTGAAGCGCTTCTTGAGCCTCGTTCCATAGGGTTTGCAGCTGCGAATAATCTTGCGTTACATTTGCTGTGGGTTGTTCGGGCGGGGCTGTAGTGGTATCAATTTCTGCAGTGGCAATGCGTTCATCACGTTTGCCATAGAGTGCTTCAATAGATTGCCAGAGCGTGGGCTGCATGGCAATTTTTTCGCCTGTTGTAGCAATAACACGCTGCAGCTGCGGGATATCGACTCCTTCGGCAATAAGAAAGACCGGCTCTACATAGATGAAGGAATCCTCGATCGGAATTACCATCAGGTTACCACGAATAACCCGTGATCCTCGCTGATCCCAAAGCGCCAGCTGACGTGAAATTTCGGTATCCTGATCGATACGTGCCTCAATCTGGGCCGGACCCAAGATAAGGCGATCTTTGGGTAATTGATAAACCGATACTTCTCCATAATTGGGATAATCCGAATTTGCGGCCATCCAGCCGATCATATTGTCACGGTTGTTCGGCGTCAGCGGACTAATCAACAAGTACTGCAGTTCTTGTTGATCCGGAAGCTTTGTAAGGACATAATAAGGTTCCATTTTGATAGATCGACCGCCATACTTTTCATTCGGTCGGGTCCACAGGTCTTCATTATTGTAAAATACCTGAGGATCGGTCATATGATATTTGTTGTACTTATCTAACTGAGCCTTAAAATAATAGATTGGATATCGAACGTGCTGTTTAAGCGTACCCGGCATATCATCAATGGGCTGAAACATATTTGGGAAAATATCCTCATACATGTTCAATATGGGATCGTTTTCGTCGGAAACATAAAACTCTACCGAGCCGTTATAGGCGTCTACAACTACTTTAACCGAATTTCGGATATAGTTAAAGGAATTGTTAAAAGGTTCGGCATACGGGAAATTAGAAGAGGTCGTATAAGCATCCTGAATCCAGTATAATTTACCCTCATCTAATACTATATAGGGATCATCTTCCATTCGCAAGAATGGGGCAATATTTCTGACACGCTCCTGAATACGCTTCCAGAAAATAATTTTACTGTCATCTTTTATGTAATCAGTCAGCAGGATGTTGATATCCCCGAAATTCCAAGCAAAAAGAAGGCGCGAGAAAATATTACCGATTGGCACGCCACTGGTTCCTTGATAATTGGTATATACATTTTGGTCTCCCTGGGGATAGTCGAGCTCCCGTATATTCGTATTGACGATTTTATAGTCGTCGTTGTGTTCTCCGTAATATATGGCCGGTTGATCAATCTCCAGTCCTATATCACTTACCGGCGGAATATCCTTGATGGCAAGGCGGGGATCACCTTGCGAACCCTCTTGTGCTACTGGACTCATCACCAAGCCATAGCCGTGTGTATATTGCAATCTTCGGTTCACCCAGGTGTCGGATCCTTCGGGCATTTCCTCCGAAAGCTCACGTGCGGCTACCATCATTTGGAGGTATCCTTCATTGGTTTGATAGCGATCGACATCTACATTATAAAATTGGTAATAAAGCCTGATTTCCTGCAGTTGGCGATACGTTTGTATCAACAGCCGTGGATCCCAGAGACGGATATTTTCAATGGTTTCTTCATTTTCTTCAATCGTAGGCCAGCCCATCTCTTCGGACGGTTGTGCGCTGTAGGGCTGTGTTTTCATTTTATCGAGTGCATAGGCCTTGCGGGTTTGCTCAATACTGTGCTCGATATATGGTTCTTCAAGCTGTAGCTCACTGGGTTGTACTATAAACTGTTGAACCATGCCCGGTAATAATCCATTACCTATTACGCCAATTAAAATAGTTCCGGCAGCGGCGTAGATGATCCATTTCAATCGATCTTTATATAGTTGAAAGAAGGAAAATAATCCCATTAGGAATGTGAGTCCACAAAGAAGCCAGATAACCGGTAATTTAATATTTATGTCTACGTAGCTGGCCCCATAAACTGCTCCGGTCGAGTTGTAAAGCAGATTGTATCGCTCCAGATAATATCCCCACGAAAGTAACAGAAACCAGATACCCAGGTTAATAAAAATATGTTTTTTGACATCTTTGCTGGCGCTCAAGCTACGTATCGATTGCAAAGATAAAGCGCCTGAATAAATATAGAGGATAATTACCCCTAAGGTGATAAAAAAGACCAGGGATGTTAAACTGTTTTGAATGAGCTCTAAAAAAGGCAGCCGAAAAATATAAAAGCCAATATCGTGACCGAAGATAGGATCAATCTGCCCGAACATTTCACTCCAGTGAAACCGAAAATAGGTATCCCAGCGCATGAAAAACGCCAGCGAAAAGAAGACACTTATTGCCGCGCCGGCACCGTAAAAAACTGTTTTAATTTTTTTGGAGTCAATCTCGTGCAGTTTTAGCTGAGCCAATGGGGACTGACCAAAATGCATGGTACTAAACTTCTTGCCCAATTTGCCCATATTTGGCAGTACATATAGCAAGGCTATAACCAGCGAAGAAATAAGAAGCAGAGCTTGAGTTATCTTGATGGTCCAAAATACCTGGTCGTATCCCAGGTTATCCAACCACATCCATTCAATGATCCAATCCGAAAACACTCCGATAAGTACTACTATAAGCAGGAGGGGGATAATAATCCGAAACAGTTTTGATGATCCTAACGACTTATTCATGTTGTATTTGTTAATCTCTGGTTTTATTTGCCACCGTTTATTTTAGGAAACGTAAAATAGCAACCATTTTATACAAATAAGAATTTCGTTGATAATTAAAATTTATTATCCAACTATGTTTTTAACTATAATGGCTTAAAATTTTATTATTAAACCACTTAGGTTAAAAATTGATATTTTAAACTGTTATGGTTATATATAGAAAAAAGAATATCGTATGGATAAACTACTGGTATTAATTGGAGATATAGAAGATTCTAAATCGGTTCAAGATGGGGATAGAGAGACTCTGCAAGAGGTATTGTCGGATAATCTGCAGGCTCTTAATGAGGAGTACAAGGAGGGTATTGTATCTCCTTATACAATTACGCTCGGGGATGAATTTCAGGCCGTTTTTGACAGCGCAGACGCCATTTTTGTGCAAATGTTGAAGATAATGTCTGCCATACATCCAATGGGCGTACGGTTCTCGCTGGCTGTGGGGGAGATAGATACCCCCATTAACAGCGAGCAAGCTATTGGGATGGACGGCCCGGCTTTTCATGAGGCTCGGAATGGAATCGAAATGCTTAAAGAAAGCGGATATATATTTAACATCGGCTTTGAGGATGAAGAATCACCTGGATTAAAAATCATAAACAACAGTTTACAACTTTTATCGGGACGAATAAGAGGATGGAACAAGAGACGTTTCATTATCTTACATATGATGAAGGAAGGGTATGACTATAAAGAAATTTCGGAGGCCCTGGAAATATCAACACCGGCTTTTTATAAAAATAAAGATGCCGGTATGCTGGATGTTGTGGAGGAATTGAGCGATAATATTACGGTGGTAATAAATCAAAAATTAAAATCATGAACTACGCTATATTTTTAGGGATCCTTAATCTAATTCTGCTGTCCAGGCTGCGCCTTATGTTACGGGATGATGGAATAACTCGATCAGACCTGTGGGTGATGACCATTATTCCATTATTGGGGCTACCATTTTTAGAGGTAAGCTTGGGTTGGATATTACTCGCTTTCTATTTAGTTGGTAATCCGGCCTTAATTTGGATGCTTGAAAAGCGGAAAAAAAGGCTAAATCGAAACCGCATATTGATGCTGATATTGCATATAATGTCGGTAGCTGTCTTATGTAGTCCCATATTTGAGTTATCAGCGAATGAGTTAGCAGCCAATCTTTTAGCTGGTATTAATGTAGTATTCTTACCCGGTATTGCTATAACTGATGGAACGGTAACCGCTGTCTATCTATTTATTTTTGGTTTTTTAATGGTACTTAATGAAACCAATATCATATTGCGGTATATATTAAAGCTGGTGGGATTAAAATCACTGGGTAAGACAGAAGAGGTTGATCAAAAGGAATACAACACGGGACGGATTATTGGATTACTTGAGCGCACCTTTGTATTTCTTTTTGTACTCTTAAATCAATTTGCGGCGATAGGATTTATTTTAGCTGCCAAAGGTGTTACGCGATTCAAAGATTTTGAAAGTCGCACCTTTGCTGAGTATGTATTGATTGGAACACTGCTTTCGGCACTCCTGGCTATGGGAATTGCTTTTTTGGTAAAGGTAGTTCTATAGTTGTAGGTAGGGCCCCAGGCTGGAAGGTTTTTTTAGATATCAAAAACGACTAAAAGTTGACGACAAAATACTCAAAAAGCATTTCTGAAAGTGATAGGCAATAAGATAAACAGGGGGGGGGGAGACCAACATAAAATAGAATAAACAGAGAGAATAGATCTTCTATTTTTTTCGAATACAATCCCCTTAAAAGTACCTTATAAAGGGATATTTGGAAAATTCATGTAAGTAAATGAAAATATTAACTTTATGAATAAGTCAGCAAGAAATATCGTCTATGACTGTTTATTAAGTAAAGTGTTATAAACTATTGCCTGCCAACAAAATAATTAATATATACTATAATATTTATACATTATTGTAAATGTTGTGCTGATCCTACTCTTTTGCTTAAGGAAATAGCAGAAATTGCCCACTCAATTATGAGCGTAATTGAGCCAATAGTCCTACAAAAAAAATACCAAAAACGAGGACAACGATTCCTTCCACGGTCATCAGGTGGGTGAGAACAAATTCAAGGCCTTTACCAATATAAGCTTCCAGTAGATTTAGCCATTTGTCAATCATAACTGCAGGGATCAATTTGGAGATTTAAAGTACCTGCATTATAGTCTACAGATTAAGAAATGTTCCCGCCATTAAGAAATAAATAAAAAGATATTCGGGTTATTAAAATCATACCTTCTGCAGGTATTACTCTTCCAGGTAAATACCGTCGTCTTCAATGCGGATAATATTCTTTTTATAGAGTCGACCGATTGCTTTTTTAAACGTCTTTTTGCTCATCTCCAATCGGTTGTGAATTTCTTCAGGATCGCTTTTGTCATGCAGATCCAAAAATCCTCCTACTTGTTGAAGTCGCTGTAAGATGAAATCAGCATTGGGACTCACTTTTTCATATCCGATGGGACGAAGGGTAACATCAATCTTGTTATCTTCTCTGATTTGCTTGATGTAGCCCGTCGTTTGTTCTCCGGTATAGATATCATGGTAGAACTCATTATGATAAACAAGCCCCTCATGTGTCTCGTTGATTACAACTTTATAGCCCAAGTCCGTTTTATCCCAAATCCAAAGATCTACTTCGTCACCCTCTTCGACAGTAATATTTTCGTTATCTAAAAACTTGTCCAGTTTTGCACTGGCTGCCAGTCGGTCGGTTTTATCATCCAGATACATATACACCAAGTACGACTGACCCTCGCGCATACTTCCAACCTGTTCACGGTGAGGCACAAAAAGATCTTTATCCAATCCCCAGTCGAGATACGCCCCGTGAAGGTTTGCATCTTTTACTTCCAAAAAAGCTAAACTGTTGAGCGTTATTTTTGGATCTTGCATGGTGGCGGTTAGACGCTCTTCACCATCCTTATAGATAAATACACGTACATTCTCTCCTTCCTGCAGGTCGCGAAAGGCCAGTTTATTGGGCAGGAGGACGTCATCATCACCGCGTGTGGATGTATTCTGAAGAAAGTAGCCGTATTCTGTAATGCGAGCTACGTTGAGCGTTTGGTAGGTGCCGAGATTGAACATGGAGGTTGTTGAAATGAGGGATAAAAAATGAATGAGGTAAGATAAGGGCCTTAGGTTTGATTCCCCAATACAAATTTTGCCGTTTACCTGTCCAATAGCATATCAAGATAAGCATTTTTAACAGCGGGCGATGCTTCGCGGAATGTTTTAAAGGGCGGATGTTTGTCGGGTTGCGTAGTATCTACTTTAATCCCCCAAAGCGGACTCATCTCCGTAGGGAGCATCGCATAACGTCCGTCGCCAATAACTTTTTTCTTATCGGGATGATGTATCAAATAGCCCTCTGAAAGCTTGTCAAATCGCTGAATATCCTTATAGATGGTAGTGCCTTCAAATTGGTTGTATTGTTGTTGCCAGTTGAGTAAGGGGGCCGATTCCCCGGGGTATATTTTGGGATTCAAGCCGAGGCGCACTCCACCGGCATATAGCGTGTCCCGGGCTTCATAGCGGATGCTCCATAGTAATTGATTGCCAAGTGTTGGCTTAACTACTAACCGTTCTATCTGATGATTCTGTTGCTCGGCGATAGTTTCTGCCACGGATTTACCACGGTGCTGCTGTATTACGGCAATAGATAGGTATAGGATAATCCATCCCCAGACAAACCAGCTTATTTCAGACTTCTTTTTGTAGAGTGCAAAAAAGACAAGTCCGAGAATAACCGCTGAGAATAGCGGGTCAAAAACAGAGATGAGATCCCATGAATAACGAGTATCTAAAAAAGGCCAGAGCAGCTTTGTCCCATAACTGGTAAAGGTATCCACAATACCCGCTGTGGCGTAGCCCAAAAAGCTGAGCGCATAGATCTTTTTGAATGACATCTTATTGCGAAAGAAATACCAAAGAAGTCCGGCGGCAATAAGAGCGCCCACGGGAATAAATATTAGGGAATGGGAAAACTGGCGGTGAAGCTCAATATTGAGCAGGGGATCGGCAGGATCAGTGATAAATACATCCAAATCGGCAAGCATGGCCGATACCAATCCAATGATAGCGGCTGGTCGTAACTGTTCTTTTGATACAACGGATTGGGATGCAGAGGCGCCAATAAGTCCGTGCGTAACGGGATCCATTCTTACGATCTGTGGTTAAAATTTTTGACGCCTAAGATACCAAATAAGGGGTAACAGATGAAGCGAACCCTTTTTATTCTTCTCCTGAACTGTTATTAATAAATAGAATGGTGACCAATAGAATAGTATCTCGGATAGCCCGAAGAGAATGCGATTGATTCCTTTTCAAGTACAGCCAGTCGCCACTGGTAAGCACATGCTTTTCGCCCTCAACGCTAAATTCGGTTTTTCCCTCTAAACATTGCACCGATATTTGTCCGTCGACGCTGTGTTCGGTGATATCTTTTTCTTTGGGGAGTACCATTCGTATCACCTCCATATCCTGCGTTTTCATCAACGCGAGGGTAGCGTCTTCAGGTAAATCGCTGGGCGGTGTATAAAGGTTTATAACTTCAGCGGGATTTATTTTTCGTTGAGCCATAGTTGATAGATTTCTTTGTCGGTCTGTTAACCCAAGTAATGTAACATGCAGTGAGACAACTGCAAAGGGAAGAGGCTAATTAAGATCGATTTCAAAGAGTTTATTTGGGTTACCGAATCGGGAATGCCGGCTCATTTAGGAAATCCAAAATTAATGATATGTCGTCTGGCGTAAATTTTTGGAATGCTAAGCGCTCCGTAGTGAAAATGTTCATGCGGGAATTACATGTTGCACTGTTTTTTGAGCACTGAAATATCTTCTTCTGTAAGCTGAAGGTTTGCCATATTTTGTGCATCCATCATTTTGTGCATAATGGATTTTGGGTTGTCGACATGATCTAACCCCAGAGCATGTCCCATTTCATGAGCGAGCACTGTTTTGAGCTGAGCACGACTGCCAAACTGGTAAATATTAACGGCCTGATTCTCCCCACGCTTTACATACTGTCCCTGATCAAATTTCCTGGGTTTACTAAAACGATTGTTATACTCTTCAATTAAGTTATTATGCTCCTTAATAAGAGTATTCAGCTGTTCTGTTTTGGCATTGGTTCGCTCTCTAAGTGATGCCAGATTTTGTTTCTCTTGTTTTAGATCCTCATCGATATTTTTCAGCTGCTGTTCAAGCTTGTTAAATTTATCTATTATTTCTGTATTTGCTTCTTTGCCATCCCATTTATTAGCTAAGTCATCATAGGTAGAAGCCGTTTTATTATAGGTACTAAGTGTTTGACGAACTTCCTGTTCTTTCTCTTTATATCGCTTTGAAAGTTGATCAAATACACGACGAGCAGTTTCTTCTTGCTGTTCTTTTGCCTTAATCCGATTGGAGAATTGGCGTTCGGCATCGGTTAGCTGTTGTTCTTTACTGTAGATCAGGTTAACAGATACGTTTCCCGATTCTGAAAAGTTTAGTACATTTCTACCTAATGCGGAACTCCAGAGTGTTTCTACTTCCTTTAGTACTTCAATAAGCTCTTGCTCTGAAACATCAAATCGGGAATCGATATCTCCAAGTTGATAGGTGAGTGCTTGTTGGCAGGGGGCAGACTTTGGAGGGTCGGTAACAGTGAACGTAAATCCCTCACTCAATACTACCCATCCACTGATGAAGGTTATAAGTAAAAGAGTGGAATAAAATTTTGCGTTCACAATGTTGGGATTCAACTTAAGATTGCGTTAAATATCCGGATATCAACCGGAAAATATAAAGCATACCAACCGGATACTTCTATGTTACAAATGTGCCTGTTGGGCAAGATCCAAAACAGCCTGAGTATATAAGCTGCTGGGATTGTATCGTAGGACGGCCGTCTCGATATTTCCTGTTCGTTCCTTAAAATATGCCAGGTAATTGCCGACGGACATGATATTATTATTCATATCAAAAATATCTTCCCCCACAAACCATTTATTAAGTGAATAGGGAATAAACTGAGCGTAGGCCATGGCTCCTGCGTAACTGGATTTTAGCTCAAAAACATCAATGTTGTTACGCTCTGTAAACTTAAGGAGTTCTACGATCTGGGCTTTGGCAAAATCTTGTCGATACCCCTTGGCATACATTGATACATAGGCATTGAATGGATTGTATGATCCTATATTCTTCCCGAAATCAGATTCAATACCAATAATAGCGGCAATGACGGTAGCCGAAATATCATATTGTTGTTCCGCTTTATTAAGCTGCTCGGAATGTTCTTTAATAAACTGATTTAACTGACGAGCCTTGCTCTCAAAACCAAGTATTTTTTTATATGAGTCAAGAGTATGCGATTTCTTTTCGGCTGATTTTTTAAATCGCTCTGCAATATCCTCATAAATTTGAAAGCGAGGGTCTTCCAACAGGTGATTAATATCAAATCCCTGTTCCTGCATATAGCTAACAAGCGTAGGCAGCTTCTCGGGTTTAGCGGTATCAGAAGCAAAGGTGGGTGTCGTTGTCAGCGAGAGTAAAATGTACACCAACAGTGCGTTTCGTTGTAATAGAATCATATGTCCGTCTGTAATAATTATAGCCTAATCTACTATAATAATAACAAATCTGATCCAAAAAGGAAGTTATTTTATAATTTCGTCCGAATGACGACTTCCGAATGTCCCACAATGTATTAACAGAATATGGACTAATATAAGTATTCGAATTATTCTCGGGGCTTCTCTTGAAGCTGTGCATTCCACGACTGTTTAAGAGCCTTCAAAAACACTTCAGTTTCACGGGCTCCCGACACGCCAAACTTTTGATCGAATAGAAAAAATGGAACCCCTGTAATATTGATATTTTGGGCCAGTTGGATATCGTGGTCAACAGCATTAGCATATTTGTCGCTCTCTAAAATACTTTGGGCCTCAGTGGGATCAATCCCGATGTCTTTGGCCAGTCCAATGAGTGTTTGATGGTCAGCAATATTTTTCCCGTCAGTGAAGTAAGCGTTAAAAAGTGCTTCCTCCATTTCATCGGCTTTTCCTCGGTCTTTGGAAAATTGGGCTAATCGGTGGGCGTCGTAAGAATTGGCGACCACAGCCTGATCCATGTTGTATTCCAATCCTTCATCGGCGGCCATATCGGTGACCCGTTGATTCATCTGCTGTGCCTGCTCGAGAGACCAGCCTTTGGCTTTAGCAAGGTACTCGTTAATGTTGGCATTGGGATCGGTTTCCATATCGGGATTGAGCTGAAAGCTGCGCCACTTTATCTTGACTTCATCAGCATATTCGAAGTTTTTCAGAGCGTTTTCGAAGCGCCGCTTTCCGATATAGCAAAAGGGACACATTACATCAGACCAAATTTCGACTTTCATAAAAATGATATCTTCCTTTTAAAATTACTTTTACATTAAAATAAACAAAATGCTACCCAAACCATTCATACAGAAAACGTTAAAATTACTGGAGGATTTAGGAGCGATGATATAGATAGTAAACTCATCAAAATGTGGTTTTCACGGTTGGATGGAGTATTAAGCTCCTGATGCATTTAACTTTTGGTGCTCTCCGTGGTATAAATTCACCGGTAAAAATGCTGGGAGTCGCCTACGTTCTCTGGAAATCAATTCCCAAAGAAATCCAATACATTATGCAGGGTACTGGTATCCGTTTTATACAGTTCAGTATATTGACATTTTGAGCAGGTAACGGTTGTAAACTTTTGGGTTTGAACGTTGAAGAATTTCGAGAAAAATCCACCGGTACCGGATACTTGACCGGTTTCAAAATTGTTATTTTGACATTTCGGGCACTGCCAGTTTCGATGTTGCATACCTCTTCATTTAAAGATTAAAATGTAAATGTGATCGGTTTCCTAAAATGAGATATTACGGAAATAGGATCGCGAAAGTTATTACATAGGTTTATTGCTCATTGATGATTCTATCTCCACTTTGGTTTTTACAGAGTTAGCAATAAAACATTTTTCGTCTGCGAGTTCATGAATGTTATGATGTTCTTCCACACTCGGAGCGTCGCTATATTTATAACTTACATGCGGGAACAGGGTGACTTGAGTAATAGCTTGTTTGTCCTGCTCATCTTTAGAAAGTATACCCGTTGCTTTATCTACATACTGCTCCACAACAAAACCCGCTTCAGCGGCAATGGATAAAAACCAGAGCATATGACAGCTTGAAAGCGCCGCCACAAAAGCTTCTTCAGGATCAACGGCTGAGGGATCAGATAAGGGCACAGGCACAATATCAGGTGAAGCAGACGCCCTGATGGTTTGTCCGCTGTCAAATTCCCATTGATGAACCCGTTTGTATTGATTGTCGGTGAAGGATTGCCCATCCCGTGACCAACTTACGGTGGTAATGTACTTAGCCATGAAATTTAATAATGGTTTTTATTACAATATTATAGATCAATAATAATAGTGGAACATGGTTGAAGCAAGACCGCTGTTATTTGTATGCCATCACGTTGTCACCATGTTTTTTTATTTAAACCACACTGGAAACTGGATGGCAGAACCATGATATTCCCTCCTGCGCTAAAGCTTCGGAGGGTTGGCTTCACAGATTCAGATAGATAGTTTCTAACCTCCAACTTTCAACCTCAAACCTCCAATACTCAGATGGAACTGATTTCGATACTATTTATCATCGTCGGACTTATCCTCGGCTACGCTATTGCTCATTTTAAGTATAAAAGCAGCCGGGCTTTGAGCCGGGAAGAAGCTGAAGCCTTGGAGCAGGAGCGTGAGCAAGCGCTGCAGACTATTTCTCGGCTTGAGGAGCGCAATGAAAATTTATCGGCACAGCTCAAGGAGACCGGGCAGGAAGAAAAACAGGCTGAACAGCGGGCGAACGAAGCTGAAAAACAGCTGGCTGAGCTTAATGCGGATTATCGTAATCTCAAAGAGCGCCTTTCTGATCAAAAGGAGGAGATGGAAAATCTGCAGGAACGCTTCAAGGATGAGTTTGAGAATCTGGCAAATAAAATTCTGGAAGAAAAATCGAAAAAGTTTACTGAGCAGAATAAAGAAAAGCTGGATCAGCTGTTGAAGCCGCTGGGCGAAAAGATGGAGGAGTTCAAAAAGAAAGTGGAAGAGACTCATAAAGAGGATATTGAGGGACGCAGTTCGCTGAAGCAGCATCTCGAACATTTAAAGGAGATGAACCAGCAGATGGCAGAGGAGGCCAAGGATTTGACTCGTGCATTAAAGGGGGATTCGAAGACACAGGGTAGCTGGGGCGAAGTAATACTACAGCGCATCCTCGAAAAATCGGGATTGACGAAAGGCCGAGAGTACGAAATACAGGAAAACCATCGCAGTGAAGACGGACGTAACTTGTATCCCGATGTGGTAGTCTATTTGCCTGATGAAAAAAGGCTGGTTATTGATTCAAAAGTTTCACTAAAGGCGTACGAACAGTTCAGCTCTGCCGAGGATGAGGAAGAGCGCCAGCGAGCCTTAAAACAGCACGTAAATTCACTTCGCAGCCATGTGAAGGGACTTAGCAGCAAAAATTACGAACAGCTGTATGGGGGAAATAGTCCCGACTTTGTATTGATGTTTGTGCCTATAGAGTCAGCCTTTGGAGTAGCCCTGCAGCACGATTCCAGCCTCTACTATGATGCTTTTGATAAAAATATTGTGATTGTAAGCCCCTCTACGCTGTTGGCAACGCTTGCGACTATCGACAGTGTTTGGAAGCAGGAATATCAGAATAAAAATGCGCAAAAAATTGCTGAACGCGGTGGCAAGCTGTATGATAAGTTTGTGCTTTTTGTAGAAAGTCTGGAAGAAATTGGTATGCGTATACGTCAATCGCAGGAAAGTTATGATCAGGCGATGAATAGGCTTAAAACAGGTCGCGGTGACTTGATTGGTCAGGCTGATAAACTGCGGAAATTAGGTGCCAATAACAGTAAAAAAATTTCCAGCAATCTGCTTGATCAGGAAGATGCTCCTGATGCTATCGGGAATGATGATTCGGAGACCGAAAGCGATTAATAGTTTTCTTTTTACGAAAAGCTTTTCATATTCTGCCTTATGCAAAAAACAATTCTTTTTTTCTGTTTCCTATTTGGAATATCATTTTCGGCAGATGCGCAAAGTGAGGTAAGTATCAATCGTCCCTTTGCCAGTGGCCAACAAAAAACGGTCTCCAAAGCTCGTAGTATTGCCCTAACGAATACGGTACTTTCTATTGGGTCGGGTATATCGGCTGTTGCATTTTTTGATAATAATACTATTCAAAAAACAGGTGCTTATCTTACGTTGTACGGAATTGTAGGAGGGGCATCAACCGGGAATTTTTACGCCGAAGATTATCCGCGAGGTGTTATCGGAATGGGTGCCAGAGCGGTAGGGACAATCCTGATGGTGGATGCTACCCGTGAGGTTTTTGGACATCGTTTTGCCAATACCTTAAATGTGGATAATGAAAAAGTATCGCTTACCGACACCAAAATGCTGATTGGGGAAGGACTTATCTTAGCCGGATTTATTTATAATATGATGAGCTTAAATACTTCGGTTCAGGAATATAATTCGGGAGGAAGAAATTTCTCAATTAATGTGGCTCCTACTGTTGTTGATGATAAAGTTGCTCCAGTCCTTACCGCAAGTCTTCGTTTTTAAAGGAGCTTAGTCATCTAACGACTCATATTCCAGTGGTTTAACAAGAGAGGCAAGGGTATTGCCGTCGTGATTGGAAATAGCTGAATACCAAATATTATTCCATTTCCAGGAAACAACGTGTTTGCCATTTACATTTCGGATATGAAAGTCACGTGATTTTGTGCATGCTTTTACAGCATCTTGGTCGCGCACCAGCTGACCAAATTGTTCCATCCTATCAATTTGAAAGGCGAAAATATAAATATACTGATCTTCTGCCGGCATATGGTATTCCAGCATTGGTGCTTTAAAATCGGGGACAAACTCTTGGTATACTACCCCTTTAAATTCGGCTTTACCCAATTCAGGAATAGTCATAGCCATATCATAATTTTGTGCCAGTTCAATTTCAGCCGAACCCAGGCTGGCTGTGGATATGGTAGGGGGGACCAGCTTGCCATCGTGTTTCATGAAGTGTTGGTAAGCATGTTTTTCGATATTGTAGGTAGGATTTTCACCCACCAAATTTCCGTAATTCAAAAAGCCCCATAAAGAAACAGTAAATACAACAACAGCAGCGGCGGCATAATACCACCATTTTGAATGTTGTTCAGAGGGATCCGAAATGTCAGGTTGATTTTGCTGACTTACAGATTTTTTGTTGGGAATCTCATAGATGGGCCCATCGGAAGCTGAAGTTTCAGAAGAGCAATATGCTGATAAGAAATCTTTTAACGAGTCGGGAGCTTTGGCACACGGACATCGATTACCCATAAGAGCTTTGATTCGTTTCATCGAATCATATTCTTGCTTTAACTCTTCATCGTGAGCAATATATGCCAGAAATGCATCGCGCTCCTCGGCATTAACTTCATTGTCAACTACTGGCGTTAAAAGCTCCAGTGCCTCAGATTTTGTTAATTTACCACTCATAATTTTGAGCTCATCCGGAAGATGTTTGAAAGATTTGCTTATAACCTACTCAATCAACACAGTCGACAAATATAGTGTTCCAATTCAAATTTAATTTTTATTACATAAAAGGGATCTATTTTGCTATCAATAAATAAAATCCCTGTAAGATGGAAAGCTCTGTACCGGTTATCTGTTGGAGTTCTGTAGCCATGAATTGATGATTAAACTGTTTCTTTATAATAAACTCATTTCTTGCGAGCATTTTGTGAAATTCATTGATGTTTTGGTAGAGCTTTAGTTCTTCTCCCACCGTTTTAACGCCTGTTTTAAATGACCACCGATGGTGCAACGGGAGCTCATTTAATGCAAAATGGGTGGTAATAAGTGCCGGGGTTTGATGAAAAAAGGATTTAATTTGACCCAAAATGCTATCAAAAAGATCAGTTCGCAGATAGTCAAAAAATCCTTCAGCAATAATTATTGTCTTTTTGTTCGGGTCAATGTTGGAATGAGAACTTAGGGGCAATTTTTGTTGATCATCCGAAAGGTGATAACTGATGATATCGGGATGATTACTGTCCGGGTAATACCGATTAAAAAACTGTTGTTTGTGTTTGGCCATCCTGGGAACGTCAAGTTCAAAGCAAGAAATTCCTTGCTGTGAATAGGTAAATGCCAAGTCATCAAAACCCGAGCCCAAGACAACTATTTGTTTATACTGATCTTCTTTTAACTCATGTACAAGCTGTTGTATATAATATTTTCGGGCGATGATATGGAGCAGATCACCCGGCAAAAGCAACTCTTCAGACCAAGTATATAGCCGTCGGGCCCAATCGTATTTGAGCCAGTAATGATAATAATTTAGAGGTGTTGGGAGGCTTTCCACTACGCGTTCATAGAAAGCAACTTTTGAATCTTCAAAAAGAGATCGAAATGCCGGAATGCGTGTTAACCCATAAAATTTTATGGCAATAAAAGCGGCTGTTTTACTTAATTGGTCGGACTTCATATTCCTATTGATGAGCGATGGAAAATTGTGTCCATGGATGTTCACTTGGCGGAGCCAGTTCAAACTGCACGTGTTGAGCTGTGTGAGGATGCTTAAAAACAAGCTCTACTGCACGCAAGGCCATAGTACGACCGTCGGGTTGGTTCTGTCCGTATTTGTAATCACCCCAAATGGGATAGCCCTCGTGTGCCAGTTGCACACGAATTTGATGGGGACGACCGGTTTGCAAGTGTACAGAAAGGAGATGTAGATTATCGGACTCTTCTAATTTTGCGAAAGAAAGTTCCGCTCGTTTTCCCTTTTCTTGGTTGCTGGGTACGACTTCAACAATATTGGTATCGCTGTTTTTATAGAGGCGGTGCGTTAGGACTCCATTTCGAGGCGGAGATCCCGCTGTTATCGCCCAATATGTTTTTTGAATAGTCCGGTCACGAACCTGTTTTGATAAGTTGTTAGCAGCATTTCGGTTTTTTGCCAGAAGCATGAGTCCACTTACGGGACGATCGAGGCGATGAATGAGCCCCAGGAAAGGATTATTCTGAGATCTACTGAGGTATTGCTTGCAAAGTGTTAGAACATCAGGGTCGCCGGTATGGTCTTTCTGCGAGAGTACACCGGCCGGTTTTTCGATGATAAGCAGGTGCTCATCTTCATAAATAATGGGAATATTGGGATCAGTTTGGGTCTGTTTCATGACGGTGAACTATATCTGTCTGCAAGCTATTTATAGCTGTAGAAAACTAATGATTTTAATTGCAGCATCGAAGTGGGAATGGAATGACAAATTTTCTCGGAAAAAGTAGTAATCGTTTCCAATCAAGCATCAGTATCAGTAAGTTTACCAGTGTTTTTTGATCAGTAGAATTTAAGATTTTTCATAGAGAATGAGTGATAATGACAGTGCCGAGGTGGATGTTCGGGAGAAGGTTGATAATCTTCCGCTTTCACCCGGGGTATATATGTTTAAGGATAAGAAAGATCGTCTACTCTATATAGGCAAGGCCAAAAGGCTCCGCAACCGGGTGCGATCGTATTTTCAGGACTCCAGTGATCACGACGGGCGTATTAGCGTGATGATTCGTAAGATAGATGATCTGGAAGTTATTGTTACTGATTCTGAGGCCGAAGCACTAATTCTTGAAAACAACCTGATCAAAAAACATCATCCGCGATATAATATTTTGTATCGGGATGATAAGACCTATCCCTATATTTGTGTTACCAATGATGAGCGTCCACGGGTATATCCTACTCGCACGGTGATTAATGACGGCAGCAAGTATTACGGTCCGTACGACAGTGTAACTCACATGAAGCGGATGCTTGATACCATCCGAAAAGCATTTGATTTGTGCACTTGTGCCGTATCCCGCAAAAATATTGATCGGACCAAGGGACCCCCTAAGTGGCATTCCTGTTTTGATGATTACCTGGAAAGCTGTTCCGGCGACTGGGATCTGGAAAAATACCAGGCGACTATTGACAAGGTAGAACGGATGCTCAATGGACGAACGAACGCCCTTATTCAAGATCTTAAAGAGGAGATGTCTATTGCCTCGGATGCCCTGGAGTTCGAACAGGCTGCTCAAATCCGGGATAGCCTCGAAGCCGTCAAAAAATACAGTAAGAAGATGAAAATGGTAGCCGATAAAAAGGTGGACCGCGACTTGTTTGCTGTTAAAGTGGATGAAGAGATTAACGAAGCCTGCGGCGTGCTGTTCAAAGTTCGTGAAGGTAAGCTAATCAGTAAGTTTCACCGCTTCCTGAAAAACATAAAGCACCTTGAAAAAGGGGAGATGTTGCAATCGTTTGTTGAGGATTACTACACAGGTCAGCATGCAGGGGGAATCCCTGATGAGGTTTACATAAGTGATGAGTTAGTTAATGAAGAACCGTTGGCGCAGTACCTCTGGGAGGAACGAGGTAAGAAAGTGCGAATCCATCGGCCACAACGCGGAGAGAAGGCCAAGATGATTCGCATGGCGCTCTCAAATGCCAAATATCTGCTGGGTGAACGAAAACTTGAGAAAGAGAAAGCAGCTAAAAAACATATTCCTCATTCTGTAAAAGAGTTAAAGGAGCAATTAAATCTGCAGCGACTACCCCGACGCATTGAATGTTTTGATAATTCCAATTTGCAGGGCAGTGACCCGGTGGCCTCGATGGTTTGTTTTGTGGATGCGCGCCCAAAAAAGAGTGAATACAAGCGATTCAATATAAAAACAGTAGAGGGGCCCGATGACTTTGCATCCATGAAAGAGGTACTAAGCCGGCGATATAAACGAGTAATGGATGAAAAACAGCAAATCCCTGATTTAATTGTTGTTGATGGAGGGAAAGGCCAACTTAGCAGTGCTGTGCAAGCTCTGAAAGATATTGGTTTTTACGGGGAATGTGAGATCGTTGGATTGGCCAAGCGTCTCGAAGAAGTATTTGTGCCGGGAAAGGATAACCCTATAATGATACCCAAAAAGTCATCTGCACTTAAGTTGTTACAGAAAGTGAGGGATGAAGCACATCGTTTTGCAGTATCTTTTCATCGTAATAAACGTTCAAAACGTACAATAAAGACAGAGCTTACTCAGATAAGTGGAATTGGCAAAAAAACTGCTCAGCAGCTGCTCAAAAAATTTGGTTCTGTAAAATCCGTGCAGAATGCTGCACTCGAGGACTTACAGGAAGAAATAGGAAAAAAAACCGGCCAGAAAGTGTACCAGTATTTTCATAATTCATCGGCGGAAGAGGAGTGACTAACAAGAATTTTTACCCTTGTTGTAATAACTAATCTAAATTAATCCTCTTGTTCAAAAGGTTTAAAACTGCTTTATTGGTATTTTGTCGTACAGATAATTGAAAATGGGAGATTATTTTCATTTAATTATGCGTTCTGTCATGAATAAAGGTTTCGGCATAAATATTGCAAACACTACTGATGTAACATTAACATGTGATAGAAAGTCGGTTCAATAGCACCTACAATGGTTGTAGTGATGTTGATAAATGATCTTAAACCGATGAGGAACATATATTTGTAATGTTCGTAAGTATATCACACGATAAAATGAACTCTTTGCAAATAAAATTTTGTTCTGATTACAGGTTGAGGTCAAAATGTAAGCAGTAGTTCGTTATTGCTTGCGGGAATGACTACATTTACTTAAATCAGACGTGAGGTAATTATGAAACTCGAGCAGTCAAATCACATAAGTAAAAAGTATCAACAACTGGATGATAAGGATTTGGTTCGTTTTTACCGTCAAAACGGGGACGAACAGGCATTCAGTGAGTTAATGAATCGTCATCAGACGAAGATCTATTCCTATATCTACAGTATGGTAAAAGACGGTGGAAAAGCTGATGATATTTTTCAGGAAACTTTTACGAAAGTCATTACCAAGATGGACGATACGTATAATGAACAGGGGAAATGGATCGCCTGGGTTATGCGTATTGCTCATAATGCAACAATCGATTATTTAAGAAAACAAAAACGGTTTGTGGACGTTAGTTCTAACTACGACAAGGAATCAAACACTGATTTCTATGATCGTTTACCTGATGAAGATCTTGTAAGCGCACAGGAAAAGCTCGAAAAAGATGAGGCAAAAAGTAGCTTGATGCGTCATATTGACGAGCTTCCTGCGGAACAACGTCAAGTGGTAATGCTTAGACACTATTATGAAATGCCGTTTAAAGAAATTGCAGAACTTACTGATGTTTCCATTAACACCGCACTGGGACGTATGCGGTATGCGTTAATAAATCTTCGAAAACTTTTTGATAAAGAAAAAGAACAAGAAGAAAATAGTTATGCGCAACGAGGATAATAACGACTGTATTCGGTATCTGATGAAGGAAATGGATCCTTCTGAGGAACTATTGATGGAACGAGCAATGATGGAAGATGAGGATCTGCTGATTGAAGTAGAAAGCATGCGGCAGACTCTAAAAAAGCTCGACCAGCTGCCTGAGGTTGAGCCTCCATCACATGTTACCGATTCTATTAAGAAGAAAGCCGCTGAACAAGCCGAGAAAAATCGGCAGCGCAATAAAACGTTTAAACCGGCTTTTAAATATGCGGTGGCTGCAACATTGGCACTTACTATTTCTGCGGGTGGTGCATGGCTTTTTATCGGTGGTGAAGATACAAACTCAACCCGCCAGCAAGCAGCTACGACATCTGTTTCATCTCCTTCTGCTTCCCAGGCACAGGATATTGACCAGGTAAGTACCGGCAATACGGGATCAAGCTCTGCGCAATTTGCCGGCAGCAATGTATCAAGTCAACCGGCAACAACGACCCCGGAGACCAGTGACATAGAGCCGTGGATTGATCGCGAAGATATTCTTCGCTTTGAGGATCAGTTTTCAAATCAGCAAGAACAGTTCCAAACTATTCTACAGAGATCTACTGAAAGGCTACAGCTCATTCAAGAACCCAGTATTCAAAACAACAGAGTCAAGTCTATTCAACTAACAGGATCGGGGAATTAAATACTGTTTTTTCAGTTCTAAAGCTTCTATACTTCTCTATCTGATGTACTATTATTTAAATGGATAGAGGATGATTACCCATACCGAAGCAATAATTTTCAAATCTGTTGATTACCAGGAATCCAGTAAAATTGTTACTGCTTTTACCCTTGAACACGGCAAAATTGCCTTGATGGTTCGAGGCGTTAAAAAGCCCAAAAGCAAATTTTCCGGGCTAATAGAAATTGGTAATATTCTTGATGTCGTTTATTACTACAAATCTTCTCGATCGGTACAGATTCTGTCAGAGGCCAGCTATTCGGTAAAAAATAAGAATTTGCGATCCGATTTTGAGAAGATGGCTACTATGACTTCATCTATAGAGCTCATTAGCCAGCTTCTGCACGATAATGAAATCAACGAGCCACTCTTTATTTTTACAAAAAAGATGCTCAGTTGGTTGGATTCTGCTGACGTGCATCCCCCCCAAATTTTTCCGTATATTCAAATTCGACTGGCTGAGTTAACCGGTATTGGACTTCAGCTGGATGCACAGGATGAGGATAACAAAACGAACTATTTGAACCTTGAATCCGGTTTAGTTACTGACAAACAAGTTTCGTCGCACTCATATAAGTTAACCCCTAAACAGTTTGCCTATATCCGGATAGCACTATTAGCAAAAAGCTCTAAATTGTTTGATATTGATTTTGCGACCGGTGAATTGCGACAGCTGATTGAGCATCTGGATCGTTATTTAAAATATCACGTTGAAGGGCTTAAGGCTCGAAAGTCAGATGCCATCTTTGAACAAATTTTGCAGGAGTAGTTATGAGATTTAGTAATCGATATTTAAGCGGTATTCTTCTCATCCTTATAGGTATTATTGCAGGTACCTTGTTTGCTTTTTATAGTTTTTACAGTCCTGTTGATGACCGGGCCGATGTTGAAGTTACGGAAGTCAAACACAGTTCTGAGCCATTGTTTACCGGCGAACAGCTTGAGAAACTCGATGCCCGGTTCCTCTTCGAACGTATTGCCGAGCGGGTAACGCCTATGGTGGTTTATATAGAAACTACTGTTCCATTTTCGAGGAATGATGTGCCGGATGATGAGTTTCATGATGAGGACAGTTTTTGGGGAGATATGCTGCCCAAACGAGCTCGAACGGTTGGTTCTGGAATTCTGATAAGCAGTGACGGATATATTCTGACGAATAATCATGTAGTTGATGGGGCCGTAAATGATGAAATAGAAGTTGTACTTAATGATAAGCGAACATTTAAAGGACGTATTGTCGGGCAGGATCCTACTACCGATTTGGCTGTTCTCAAAATTGATGCCCGTGGACTTCCGGCCATTACGATCGGCAATTCAGATAAGTTGGGGGTAGGAGAATGGGTTCTTGCCATTGGAAATCCTTTTCGGCTTCGTTCAACCGTTACAGCGGGAATTGTAAGTGCATTGAGTCGCGATGTACAGATTATCGATGATCAGATGCGGGTGGAGAGTTTTATCCAAACGGATGCTGCTATTAACAAGGGTAATAGCGGAGGAGCATTGGTTAACACCAGTGGAGAACTTATTGGCGTGAATACGGCCATAGCATCCCAAAGCGGCAGTTATCAGGGCTATGGATTTGCAGTGCCCTCGAACCTCGCATCAAAAGTTGCCGAAGATATTATTGAGCATGGGCACGTGCGACGAGCACTGCTGGGCGTAACAATCGTCAGTATTGATGCTAGCTTGGCTGAACAGTTAAATATGGACCGTATTCGCGGAGTATATATATCTGGGATATCTCCCGGAAGTGCAGCCGAGAAACATGGTCTCCGCGCCGATGATGTTATTTTAAGCGTTAACGGGGAAAAGGTTAATGAGTCTAATCAGCTGCAACAGAAGATAGCGGTGTTGACTCCCGGGGATAACGTGGAGCTTACAATCTATCGAGATGGAAAAGAAATCAACAAACAGGTAGTACTGGGTATGCTGGAGCGAGAGGAAGAGGAACTTGCCGAGCGTCAACAAGATCGCAGAGAATCTATTGAGCCACAAGAAGGAGATGAGGAAATGAACAATGAGGAGGGCACTCGGGAAGTTGAGTTTGCTGCTTTTGATTTAGGATTCCGAGTTATGGCGATTTTTAGTTCTGATCAGGAACAAATTAGATTAATGATTATTGATGTAGTAGAGGGATCGGATGCTGATAGCTTGGGCTTAGAAGAAGGAGACCAAATTTTAAAAGTTAACGGCCATAAAGTTGAAGATCTGCAATCTTTGAAGCATTTTATAGCACAAAATTCTGAGTCCAACGAAGATTTTTCTTTTGAAATACAAACTCAGAATGGAAACACAGAAACCATTCAATCTAAATAGTATAGGTATTTATTTAATGCAACGTATTATTTTTTTAGTAGGGATATTGGGCTTAGTGGGAGTACTTATTTCTTGTTCTGGTCCGGCAGAAATGACCCAACAACAAGATGAGTTTCAGGAAAAAGAAACAGTATCAAATTATCCATCTTGGTATCCCCAACAGGAATTCGTTTCAGAACAAAGCAATCTTTTTGCGTATGCAGCGGCTATTGACCAAGACTCAGCAGCTTCTGTTGACAAAGCAAAAGCATGGGCCGTAGAAGAACTAAAATCCTCGATATCTGATAAGCTTGAAGAGATTCGCTCCAAGGCATTGACAGAACATGGCAGTGGATCAGAATTGGATGAAGCAAAGTTTCTTATGGCTCTTCGGAAGGCAAAAAATGCGGTAGAACCTTTGGTTCAAACAGGTAATACAGAGACAAAAAGTGTTGGAGGATACGAAAGTGTCCGTGGCTTTGTGGAGGTTAGTGTTCCGAAAGATCAGCTTATAGAACGTATTGGAAAACGTCTGGGAGGCCATGAAAAAGCCTGGAATGCAATGAAGAATTCAAAAGCATTTAGTGACTTTTAAAGAATTCTGCAGTAAATAAAAAAAAGAAAGCCCCAAGGTGTATAAACCTTGAGGGCTTTAGTTTTTCAGGAGAGTATCAGTTACATATTGGAAATGATTTCTTCTCCAAATTCTGAGCACTTAAGAAGTGTAGCATCATCCATGAGGCGCTCAAAGTCATAGGTGACTCGTTTTTTCATAATTGAACCTTCAATACCTTTTTCGATAAGGTCTGCTGCTTCGCTCCATCCCATATATCGAAGCATAATAACTCCTGAGAGGATCAGCGACCCGGGATTTACTTTATCCTGTCCCGTGTATTTAGGAGCAGTACCGTGCGTCGCTTCAAATACCGCTAATCCGGTATTGTAATTGATGTTTGCACCGGGGGCGATACCAATACCGCCTACACATGCTGCAAGGGCATCAGAGACATAATCCCCGTTAAGGTTCATGGTAGCAATAACATCGTATTCGTCGGGACGAGTAAGAATTTGCTGTAAAAATGCGTCAGCGATCACATCCTTAATCACAATGCCGTTGGGTAGTTTACACCAGGGACCTTCGCCAATAACTTCTGCGTCGTATTCTTCACGAGCAACTTCGTATCCCCAATCTTTGAAGCTTCCTTCTGTAAACTTCATGATATTTCCTTTGTGGACGAGCGTAACGTTGTCACGTCCCTCAGAAATTGCGTAATCAATGGCAGAACGGACCAATCGTTTAGTCCCTTCCTCAGATATAGGCTTTATGCCTAACGATGTGGTATCGGGAAAACGAATTTGATCGACGCCCATTTCATTTATCAAAAAGTTTTTCAACTTTTCATTTTCGGGTGTTCCGGTCTGATATTCAATACCGGCGTATATATCCTCGGTATTCTCTCGGAAAATGACCATATCCGTTTTTTCGGGATGTTTAACCGGGCTTGGCGTTCCTTTATAGTATTTTACCGGTCGCACACAGGCAAAAAGATCCTTTTGTTGGCGAATGGCTACATTCAACGAACGAATTCCACCGCCTACAGGAGTAGTTAATGGTCCTTTTATAGCCACTTTATAGTCTTCGATTGCTTGTAGTGTATCTTCCGGAAGCCACTCACCTTCACCATAAAAATCAACAGCTTTTTCTCCGGCATAAATTTCAAACCATTCAATTTTCTTTTCTCCGTCATAGGCCTTTTCAACAGCACTGTCCAAGACATTGCGCATCGTTGGTGTTATATCAATGCCAATGCCGTCACCCTCTATAAAAGGGATGATTGGATTATCAGGGACTACGAGCGAGCCATCAGATTTTACTTCAACTTTGGTACCAGATTCGGGTGGTGTTATCTTCTCGTAACTCATGAATTTTGGAATAATTTTGGATTAAATTTGGGATAATAAGTATACCAAAAAATAATACCATCTGCATGATAGTCAGTCATCTCCGGGAAGTGATAAAAATTGAATGAAATTCTCATTATATTACGTTATAGAATGTAAAGTTAGCAAAGAAATGGAGGCTGTTATGATTAGAGGCATGTTCAGTTACCGAGCCAAAAATAAGAAGTTTAAGTATCAGTACCGGTATTACGATCCGGAAAAGGAAATGGACCGTCGGGAACGAATTAAAATTCGTCGTACTCGTAAGAAATATCACCAGGGGCGGTCAGTCATGATGTATGCAGTAGGGTTATCACTGGTTATTTATATTATGTATTTGCTGTAATCCTATTATTAAGCTTGTTATATACCTTACATCCAGAGTCAGAATTTTGTATCATCCCGCCAATCCAAAATCAATAAAAGAAGTACAGACATTTGAGCCAGGAAACGGAATCTGAACAGTCCATCATACGAGAACTTCCTCCCGAAATTTCCAATAAAATTGCCGCCGGTGAGGTCATCCAACGCCCCAGCTCGGTAGTTAAGGAACTACTGGATAATGCCATTGATGCCGGTGCCGATCATCTTAAGATTGTTATTCAAAATGCTGGACGCACGCTTATTCAGGTCGTAGATAACGGCAGTGGAATGGGGAAGGAAGATATCCGTCTTTGTTTTGAGCAGCATGCCACATCTAAGATACAGGATGTGGATGATCTGTTTAAAGTCCGCACTCTTGGGTTTCGCGGTGAGGCTATGGCTTCTATCGCTTCGGTATCACAGGTTACGCTCAAGACCAAACGTCCCGGTGATGAGATGGGATGGAAATATGAGATCTGGGGTGGAGAAGAAAAATCATTTGAGCCCGCTGCTGTAGAAAGTGGTACTTCTGTAGCAGTTCGAAATCTCTTTTACAATGTTCGTGCACGCCGACAGTTTTTGAAAACTGATGCCACAGAATTCCGGCATATCCTGAAAACGGTTCAGCAGGCGGCTCTTGCCAATCCTGATTTGGGATTTGAGATGATTGCCGATACTGATACTATTTACGATTTGCCAAAAGAGCAAAATATTAAAGAACGTATCACTGATATGTTTGGCAAGAGCTACAAGGCCAGCCTGATATACTTCCGGGAGGAAACCAGCTATTTGACAGTTTACGGGGTATTGGCAGATCCCAAGCTAACGAAACGAAGTCGTGGCGAACAGTTTCTATTCGTCAACGGACGGCCGATACAACATCGTTATCTCACTCATATTATTCTCAATATTTATGACGCCTGGACCGGGGAAAAGGATTACCCCTTTTATGCCATATTTTTGGACATTGATCCCAAGCAGGTAGATGTGAATGTGCATCCCGCCAAGGAGGAAGTGAAGTTTGAGGATGAGCGAAGTGTTATTAAACTCACAAAATCAGTTGTAAAAAAAGCCTTGCACGAAGAATTTATGGTTCCCGATGTCTCTGACAGGAATGATGAGGAAAACAGTTTTTCTTCTAAAGGATTTTCTTCTGATTTTAATTTTGGCGGATCGAAGAATAAACAGCGAAATAGAGGAGAGAAAGAGCCGGTAAAATTTCCATCACGGATTAACTTTGATCGACCAAAATCACAAAAAGGGGACCAAAATAATTTTTCGAAACAGCTGTACGATTTTGATAAGACTGAGAAAAAGGAACAAAATGAGTCTGAGGAAGACAATCGTCCACAGCGTATGCGCGACCGAGGATTTTGGCAGCTACACGACCGTTATATTTTAACGCAAACGCGTTCCGGGCTGTGTATGATCGATCAGCATGCAGCACATAAACGCATAATTTTTGAAAAGGCATTAAGTGCTACTGAAGCTGCTATTCCAAGTACCCAACAACTTCTTTTTGCCCAGACAATGGATTTTTCGGCTTCCGAATTTTCGCTCCTTGAGGAATTGCATCCCATTATCCAACGAATGGGTTTTAATATTCAGCTGATGAGCGGTAATACAGCTATGATCAGTGGGGTGCCGGCGGATATCGACGTGGGAGATGAACAATCGGTTTTGAAATCCATGTTGCAGCAGTACCGTGCTTTGGACGGGAAATTTGAGTTTGATGAGCGGCGAAAATTGGCTATTGCTTTTGCTTCAAAAACGGCCATACCTAAAGGAAAAAAACTGACTGATTTAGAGATGGAGAACCTACTGGATCAGCTTTTCGCCTGTGATGAACCGTATAAAGATCCGCTTAATAAACCTACGTTGGAGTACATTCCACTCGAAGATATTGAAGCACGTTTCCGGTAATTATTGAAAACAAGTGATAAATTTTTTGTTATCGTGTCATCCTGAACTTGCTTCAGGAACTGAATAACGTTGTAAATTATTTAACCAATGAACATTCTGGCCGTTGAACCGTTTTTTAGCGGTTCGCATAAAGCATTTTTAAAGGGATTGGAAGAATACTCCCGGCATAATATCATCCCGATTAACCTTAGTTACAAGGGGCGAAAGTGGCGTATGCACGGCAATTCGGTGGTGCTGGCGGGAATGACTCAGGAGGTTGAAGAAGGGATCGACCTGCTATTGGTCAGCAGTATGACGAACCTGCCGGCTTTTCTGTCTTTGACAAATCCCCGCTTTTCAGAGGTGCCTAAAGTAATGTATATGCATGAGAATCAGTTTACTCAGCCAATGCCGGAGGGAGAGGAGCGGGATCAAACCTACTGCTACCTCAACTATTTAAGCATGCTTTCGGCGGATCGACTTATTTTCTCCTCCGAATTCCATAGGGATGACTTTTTGAAGGCACTGCCGGAATTTTTGGAAGGTTATCCCGATGACAAATACTACTATCCGGTGGATAAAATTGCCGGCAAGAGTGTGGTACTGTATCCCGGACTTGATTTAAAGCGCTTTGATGCTCAGCCCGATCAGCGTAAGGAAAATGATAATCCGGTGATTGTCTGGAATCAACGCTGGCAGTTTGATCGCAACCCCGCCATGTTTTTTCGCGTGTTGAATCGTCTTGATGACATCGACCTTACTTTTGATTTAATTTTAGCGGGCGATACCCAGCACGAGAAGCCGGAAGAGTTCGAAAAAGCCTGGGAGCGATACGGTCGACACATTACGCACTTCGGATATGTTGAAGACCGTGAAAACTACAGCCGATTACTTCACAGTGGTGATATTGTGGTTTCTACGGCAACCTACGAGTTTTTCTGCGTAGCGATCATGGAAGCTATTTATTGTGGATGTCACCCGTTAGTGCCTAATCGACTTCACTACCCGGAATTGATCCCCGAAAACCTGCACAAACCCTTGCTGCATGCTCCCGTTTTGTATGATACCGAAGACGATCTTTTTCATTATCTCAAGGATCTATTGACAGAAGAATCCAAACCGCTGCCTAAAGCGTCCCTGCAAAACATCAACAAGCACCTCGATTGGTCACAGCGTATTGATGAATTTGATGCAATGTTTGAAGAATGCCGTGATATAGAAATTATATCTGCCCTATCTTGATGTTTTTGAAAGCCGTTAAGTGATGTTATAGTCCACCGGGGTTTTTCATAGTTTTGACCATTATTTGGTGGACTTTTAACATTTCGCCGCAGTTTATGGTGTGTCTCTATCAGAAGAATCCGTTTTTACTCTCTGCTCGTGGGCTTATAGATACGTTCCTTCCGGCATTATAAGGACAGACTCACTGGGATAGTAAGGGCAATGACATCGGCCTTATAATAGCAATCCCTTTGTACTTATAAGCCCATAGCCAGGCGATAAGAAGCCTTTCAAAATAGATGATATCATCAATAAGAAAGTTAATATGCTAATAACTTTTCCAAGGTTTCCTTTAGACGGTCATCTGCAAGGTAATGCTTTTCCAACTTAGGACTAAAAGGTACGGGAATATCCAGCGAGGAGCAGCGCATCACCGGGGCATCTAACTTTTCGAAGCATTCCTCGGTGATAAGAGATGAAAGCTCACTCATAGGTCCCAGCGTAGTTGAGGGTTCTTGGAGAAGCAGTACTTTATTGGTTTTGGCGACTGATTGTTTGGCAGTCTCTAAATCAAGTGGAGCCAGGCAGCGTAGATCAACAATTTCAATATTTGTCCCTTGGGAGGAGTATTCATCAGCAATCTCCTGTGCCCAGTGGACGCCCATACCGTAGGTGATAATGGTGGCATCGGTTCCGTTACGGACTACATTCGCTTTTCCGAGTTCTTCGAGGCTACAATGATCAGGAGTTACGGAACGGATACTGCGATAGAGTTTTTTATGCTCGAAAAATAGTACGGGGTTGGGATCATACAGCGCACTGTACAGTAAGTTTTGCGCGTCTTCAACGGATGAAGGAACCACAATTTTGAGACCCGGATGTTGCATAAACCAGCCCTCAGGGGATTCTGAGTGGAAAGGACCGGCACCAACGCCTGCTCCATGCGGGGCACGAATGGTAATATTAAGGGGGGGCATCCAGCGATACTGTCCCTTGGCAATATTGTTAATGATTTGATTGAATCCGCAAGAAATAAAATCAGCAAACTGCATTTCTACCACCGGTTTAAAACCCTCAAGAGCCAAGCCCAAGGCACATCCTAAAGCACCGGCTTCAATGATAGGCGTGTTGCGAATACGATCTTTGCCAAATTGATCAACAAACCCCTCCGTAATTTTGAATACCCCGCCGTATTCGGCAATATCCTGTCCCATGATGATGAATTCCTCATCCTCTTCAAATGCCTGCCGCAGTGAAAACTGAATAGCATCGACAAAGCGTTTTTCGGAATCTGAACTATTAGACGATGGTGTATGGGAGTAATCGACTGGGGTAAAAACACGATTGGTTTGTTCCTGTAGATTAAATTCAGGATCATCAGCTTTGAGGGCCTTTTCCAAGTCAGGCATAAATTGATTATCAACTTCATCCTGTATAGAAGCTAATTGATCATCTCCTGAAACAATATCTTCGGATTTAAGCCACCGGGCAAAGCGTTCGATAGGATCTTTCTCTCCCCATTTTTCGAACTTTTCATCGGGAACGTAAAAGGTACCGGAAGCCTCTTCATGACCCCGCATGCGGAAGGTTTTGGCTTCTATAAAAGTGGGACCGTCGCTCAGGGCATGTTCTTTGGCCTCAGATACCGCATCCATTACCGCAAAAACATCATTACCGTCAATTTTAATGCCTCGCATGCCATAGCCCCGGGCGCGATCCACAAGATCTTGTGGAACAAACTGCTCACTGGTGGGAGTAGAGAGACCGTAGCCGTTGTTTTCAATCACAAAAATGACCGGAAGTTTCCAGACGGCAGCTAAGTTCAGCGCCTCGTGAAATTCGCCCTCGCTGGTCCCGCCATCCCCGCAAAAACTTGCGGCAACAAAATTTTTCTTGCGCAGTTTAGAAGCCAAAGCTAATCCATCAGCAACGGGCATGGTGGCAGCAAGGTGAGAGATCATGCCTACAATTCTCTTTTCGGGCACCCCGAAGTGGAAGGAGCGATCACGTCCGCCGGTAAAACCGTTGGCCTTGCCCAAAAGTTGACAAAACAGTGTGTACAGATCGACTCCACGGGTAGTAAAGAGTCCCAGGTTTCGGTGCATAGGAAGCAGGTAATCCTTCCCCGAAAGGGCGGAGGTGACTCCGACCGAAATGGCTTCTTGTCCCATACCGGAGAACCATTTACTGATTTTGTTTTGTCTCAGGAGTTTGAGCATGCGTTCTTCTATACGACGGGGAAGAAGCAGGTTTTTATAGAGAGTGAGGGCTTCGGATTCAGTGATTTGTTTTTGTGGGTCAATCATTAATTATTTTGGGAAATGTCTACGCTGTTCAACTCATATTTTGAAAGCCTAACATGCAGTAGTTAATCAAAAATTGCAACTTGCTGCACAAATTTTTGGAAGATTTATGAGTTTCTTATTAATACATAAATCGGGTTTTTCATTGTAGCGTCAATGATATCTGGTTTCTTCGTAAAACTCTGTGTATTCTCTGTGCAACGTTATAAAGAAATAAAATTGTTCGATTCTATTGTCTGATTCAAGATATAGTCTACCTTACATCTATGTTTTTCTCGGTGCCGCTTTATGGGGGATCATCGGTTTTTTTATTGAACAACTTTCCCGGGCAGGTTTTACGGCGTTCCAAATTGTGACACTTCGCGTTGTAAGTGCTTCGGTGATGCTGGTTTTGTTTGTTGCAATCAAAAATACCGAGTTGCTGAAAATTGATTTACAAGATTCGATGAGTTTTATCGGGACTGGCATTTTTAGCGTTGTATTTTTCAACTGGGCCTATTTTACGGCTATAGAGGAAGTTTCGCTTTCGGTGGCAGTCATACTGTTGTACACCGGACCTGCTTTTGTGGTGATATTGTCCCGCATTTTCTTTAAAGAGCCGATGACCTCCAGAAAAATAGGAGCACTTATTCTAACACTTTTGGGATGTGTGCTTGTGGTTAAAGTTTTTCCTATTGGTGTGGAGCACATTTCGTGGTATGGTATGTTGGTGGGACTGGGGTCCGGATTTGGCTATGCGCTCTACAGCATTTTTGGAAAGCATGCCCTCAAAAAATATCATCCGCTTACGGTTATAACATACACTTTTATTTTTGCTTCGGTTGTAATGTTGCCTTTCAGCGGCATAACGATTTCAACGAGTGATCTGCAATCTGCTCATGTATGGTTGAATATATTGGGACTTGGATTTTTTCCAACCGCCTTAGCGTATTATCTGTATACGATGGGGCTTTCGATGGTGGAAAGTGGTCGGGCCTCCATAGCAGCAACGGTAGAACCTTTAGTTGCTACTTTGTTGGGGGTTTTTGTATTTAATGATGTATTAACAGCTTTTCAGGTTGTGGGAATGCTTTTGGTGCTGGCTGCCTTTGTGTTGATACAGTTTAAAAATACGGATACGATTAAATAAATTTTAAAAGGTACAAAAACTAATCAGAAAATATTGTCAAGATTATGGATGAACAAAAAACGTCAACCTGGGCATGGACGAGTTTGGGTTTCGGAATTGTAGGAGCGTTGGTATTAATTCTTTCGGGCTACGGATATCAGTGGAATTGGTGGGGCCTTGGTACTGCATTTACCTGGCTGTTGCCGGGCAGCGGGGTATTGGCCTTGATCGGATTTTCACTGGCGCTTTTTTTTGGGTTTACGCGTCACAATAACCCCGAGGTGAAAGGAGTGGGTATTACATTTGTCGGAGTGGTGTTAAGTATAGCGGTGATGGGAACACTGGGCTATTGGTTTACTGAGGCGCAGAAGTATCCACCTATTCATGATATTAGCACCGATATTGAGAATCCGCCGGAATTCCGCAATGTCGTGCCGTTGAGGGCTGATGCTCCCAATGATACCACCTATGGGGATCAGGAGAAAGCTGATTTACAGCGGGAGGCCTATCCAGATATTGAAACACTGTATTTGGAACAGGGGTACGGTGAGGCTTTTGACCGCGCGCTTGCAGCTGCAGAAGAGATGCCGTGGGAAGAGATCGTCACAAAGGACAAAGAAAGAGGAATTATTGAGGCCTATGACAAGTTGCCTTGGTTCGGTTTTATTGATGATGTGGTAATTCGCATTGATACGGCCGAGACAGCTGATCGAAGTAGAATTGATGTCCGCTCCGTTTCGCGTATTGGTCGTGGTGATATTGGAGTTAACGCGCAGCGTATTCGGGATTATTTAGAGACTGTACAAAAATAGACCTACTTTATAGTTGCAATCTCTCGGAGTTATTTCATCGACAATTTTGTGAGAACTGTATTTACTTTTGTTCGGTTTTTTCTGTTTTTGAAACCTCTTAAAATTAATGCTGTGACCCGATCAAGCAAGGCATAATGCTCAAATTTTATTACGGTACTGAACTGGAAGAACTGGCAGACCGGCTTTTTCGGGAGCTGGATGAAAATCCGCTCTCAAATCCGCTGGATAAGGAAATTTTTGTGGTTCAGAATCATGGTATTGGGCAGTGGCTTTCCTTGCGGATGGCGGAACATCCAAACGGAAATGGAATTGCCGCGAATTTGGAGTTTGAATTTCCTTCTGAGCGTATCTGGAGTCTCATTCGTCTTATGGATGAGGATATTCCCCAAATCCTGCCGTCTGATCGTGGCCCCATGACGTGGACGCTGATGGAGCTTTTTGAAGATGAACAGTTCTTGGATCAATTTGAGAATTTACGCCATTATATCGATGAAAAAGATCCTGAACAACGTGCGATGAGAAGTTGGAAGCTGGCTTCCAAAATTGCCGATGTCTTTGATCAGTACCTCATTTATCGCCCGCAAATGATACTGGACTGGGAAACAGATGAAGAATTAAATACACAAAATACGGAGGCCGAAAAATGGCAGGCTGAACTTTGGAGAAGGTTAATAAGTCATTGGCAAGAAACTTACGAGGGGTCCCATCTGCATCGAGCCAAGTTACAAAATCACGTTTGGCAAAATATAGAAGATAAAAAGGAAGATAAATTACCTGTAGATGAATTGCCCGATCGCATTTCGGTATTTGGGGTGTCGTCTGTTTCTCGGGCTTTTATCAAAACGATGACTAAGCTTTCAAAACTGACAGAGGTCCATTTTTATCATCTCTCTGTTGATCCCGGTATTAACGAAAGTGAGCAGTTCAACAATCCATTGCTACAGTCAATGGGGCAGGAAGGGGCGAATTTTATGTCCCTGTTTTCGGACAACACGAATGTAGATGTTAAACTTGTTGGTGGATCAAAGCCATCGAAACAGTCTTTATTTACGGCTGTTCAATTTGATTTTAGAAATGATGATTCCCTGTCGGGGCACAAGTTAGAAGTTCCGCCTGCTGATCAATCCATACAGGTACACAACTGTCACAGTCCCATGCGCGAAGTAGAGGTGCTTTACGATCAGCTGTTGGCCCTGCTCGATGAAAATCCGGAGCTTAGTCCTGATGAAATTTTAGTTATGACTCCTGATATCGAGACTTATGCTCCATTCATTGAAGCTGTTTTTGCCACTCCGGATGAAGGGCAGCCAAAGATTCCATACGCTATTGCAGATCGTGCGATAGGGGGAGAACAACCGGCTACCGATACCTTTTTGAACATTCTGGAGCTCAGTGAAAGTCGATTTAAAGTCACCGATGTGCTTGATTTGCTGGATAGCAATCCCATTCGGGAAAGGTTTGGATTTACTGAAGATGAGTTAAACCGTATCGAACGGTGGGTGGGAGATAACAAAATCCGCTGGGGTATTGATGGAAAGGACAAAAAGGACTTGGATTTGCCCGAGAGCGATCACTTTACGTGGCGAGCGGGGTTGCGGCGTATTCTTCTGGGGTATGCCATGCGTTCATCAGATGACCGGCTCTACAACAATATTTATGCGTATAACGAAGTTGAGACTTCCGATGACGCAAATTTGGCCGGGAAAATATCATTTTTTCTCAACCGGTTGTTCGATATTTCCAATCGTATGGATACCTCCCGGAAACCGGAAGAGTGGCGTGAAGTCTTACTTGAGGTCATAAAGGGTTTTCTTCCGGATAATCGTGATTATTTTTGGGAGATCAACAAGATTAGGGAGGGAATATCAGCATTGGCCGAGCAGTCGAAATTGGTGGAGTTTGAAAGACCGATCTCTTTTTCAATTATACGACGATGGCTTGCCGAACAACTCAAGTCACAATCCACAGGCGGTGGACGTATTGGCCGGGGGGTGACATTTAGTTCACTGATGCCTATGCGAAGTATCCCATTCGAGGTAATTGGAATGATTGGGATGAATGAAGGGGCTTTTCCGCGATCGAAAATACCTATCGAATTTGATCTGATGCATCTGGATCCTGAGGTTGGAGATCCGGTAGAATCACAACAAGATCGTTACCTGTTTCTGGAAACCCTGCTTTCGGCTCGATCTCATCTTTATTTCAGTTATGTGGGACAGAGTAACCGCCAGGATACCGATTTTCCTCCATCGGTGGTGCTCAGGGAATTTATCGATTACCTCGAAGAAGGCTATGATATAAATCCCGATGATCTGATTACTAAGCATCGTTTACAGCCATTTAGTCAACAATATTTTACCGGCGATGATTACTTCAGTTATTCAGAAACCCGTAAAGAAATAAGCGAACGGTTACAATCGGCCGATAAAGCTGATACTGACTTTTTTAAAAATCATCTTCCTGAACCCGATGAGGAGTGGAAGCAACTTTCAGTGACAGATTTAATTTCTTTTTTCCAGCACCCTTCCAAATATTTGTTGCGTAATCGCCTTGGCATTTATCTGCAAGATGAAGAGATACTGACCGATAACCGGGAGCCTTTTGAGCTGGATAACCTAACCGGTTATCAGATAAAACAGGAGTTGCTCGACTGCTTTTTAAAAGAGCAATCGCTTGAGGAATATCGTAAGGTGATGCAAGCGCGCGATATGTTACCTGAAGATTGGACCGGGGAGCAGGAGTATCATCAGCAAGTAAAAGAGGTAGAGATGTTTGGAGAAGAGATACAACTGCGTATGGATGATCAGCCGCTGGATGATGTCGAAGTTGATCTTGAAATTAATGGATTTAGAATTTTAGGAAAACTGGAGAACATCTATCAAGGGGCACAGATGGATTATCGCTTCGGAAAAGCCAAGCCGAAATATTTAACGGCGTTTTGGATTCGTCATTTGCTCTTTCAGTTAGCTAAACCCGGCGGGCATCCCGGGAAAAGCACGTATTTTAGTTGGGATGATGGCTCTTTCGAGAAAGTACAGTTACCCGCTATTGATGATGCTGAGACTATTATCAACGATCTTATGGATCTTTATCGGCAGGGATTATTAAAACCGCTCAAGTTGTTTTGCAAGTCATCTTTTAAGTTCGGGGAAGAAGTTTATAAAAAAGGCAAAGATATTGAAGACGGGTTTAGCAGTGCACAAAAAAAGTGGGAGACTACCAGTTTCAGAGGAAACTCTTTTCCCGGTGAAGGAGACGATGCCTACAATAAATTGGCGACGGACAGAAAGGATCCTTTTGATGAGGAGTTTATAGAAATTGCTGAAAGAGTATGGGCGCCGTATTTTGAGTTTTTAAATCAGGAGGGAGCCTAAGATGGAAGATATGAAGCTGTTAAAACCGTTTGATATCGATTTGTCGGGTATTAACTTGGTGGAAGCCAGCGCCGGGACAGGTAAAACGTATAATATCACCTCATTATACATTCGAGCCCTTATTGAGCAGGATATTTCGGTGGGTAAAATTTTGGTTGTTACCTATACCGAAGCAGCTACCAAAGAGCTTAAAGATCGGCTGTTGCGTCGAATTCGTGAGTCGATAGATGTTTTAAAATCCGGTCGAGTGGACGATGAATCCGATGATTTTCTGGGGAATCTGTTGACAGAGGTCAATCATCCCGAAAAGGCAGTGACAAAACTTGAAAATGCTGTTCGTATGTTCGATGAGGCCTCGGTTTATACAATTCACGGATTTTGCTACCAGGCGCTACAGGAGCAGGCGTTTGAAAGTCGCGCTCTGTACGATGCTGAGATGATTGGCGATGACAAGGATCTGGTACAAGAGGCTGTTGACGACTACTGGCGGAGCTGGGTGGCGGAAGTCTCCGAGAATCCTCAAAAACAGCCCCTATTAAAGCTGCTGAATGAAAAGGGCGTAAATCCGGATTCGCTGGCCGGTGAGCTCAAAGACTATATTGGCAAACCATATCTGAAAGTTCTTCCTGAGAATACGCATATCGAGGGATTAGAAGACCGGTTGGTAAAGCTACAGCAGCTGCATGAGGAAATGAAATCGATCTGGAATAGTGAGCGATCTCAACTGCTGTCCTTATTGAGCAGAGATGAAATGAGCAACTATCGATCGAGTTGGCTTTCAGGCTGGTTCGGCAAAATGGATGAGATTTTCTATTCGGATACCGCTACGGTTAATGTTTTTGATAAGTTCGAGCGGTTTATTCAAAGCTATATTGATACAAGTTTGAAAAAGAAGGCTGTTAAAAAGGGGGTGGAGCCGCCTCAGCACAAATTTTTTAAGTTAGCTGATGATTATTGGGATGCTTCTCAGTCAATGAGGAATTATGATGTTTATTTCAAAAAACAGCTGTTAAAATTTCTGCGGGAGGAATTGGATCAAAAGAAGGAAGAGTTGCAGGTGCTCTCGTATGACGATTTATTACTTCGGCTGCGCAATGCCCTAATGAATGATGAGCGGGGCGCACGATTGGCTTCAAAGCTTCGGCAGAAATACCCCATTGCACTCGTAGATGAATTTCAGGACACAGATCCCAATCAATATGATATTTTCCGGACGATTTATAAGGATTCGGATGGCGTATTGTTTATGATTGGGGATCCAAAACAGTCGATTTACGGTTTCCGCGGGGCTGATGTATATTCGTATATCAAAGCGCGGGATGATGCACCTAAGCAAAACCGCTATTACCTGGATCGCAATTTTCGATCTATTCCTAAATTCCTTAAGGCGTTAAATGCATTCTGGGGACAACACGATAAGCCCTTTGTAGTAGAAGATGATATCGAATATAAAGAGGTGACGTGGGGCAGAGATGAGGATAAATATGAGTCCTTAACAGAACATGGAGAGGAGCGGCCACCCATCCGATTCCGAAGACTTTCAAAGCCGGGACAGGATACCCAAAATAAATCTGATGCTCGAAAAAAAGCAGCTGAGGATACGGCAAAAGAAATATTTCGCCTGTTAAAAGGCGGAAAGAAAGGAGAGGTTCAAATTGGAGATAATCCTGTTGAAGCAAAGAATATTGCTGTGCTTGTACGCAAGCATAAGCAAGCCAATTTGATAAGTGATGCGTTACAAGAGCTTGGGATTAAGAGCGTGCGCCACAGCGACCAGAGTGTGTTTGAAAGTGATGAGGCTGCCCAACTTGAACAACTTTTGAAGGCTGTTGCCGAGCCGGGTAATGAAACGCTTATTAAAACAGCTTTATCGCTCCCGCTGACGGATTATTCGGCCGCACAGCTATTTGCCGTTGAAGAGGATGATGATTCCTGGCCCGAAATGCTTCAACATTTTTCTGATTGGCATAAGATGTGGATCGAGCATGGATTTTCGGCAATGTATCGCTCGCTGTTGAAGACATTGGAGATTCAGGAGCATGTGATTAAATATAATGACGGTGAACGTCGGCTGACCAACTTACTTCATTTGGGAGAATTGCTTGAGGAAGAGTCCAGGAAGCAAAATGAAGGTCCGCGTAGTTTGCTGAACTGGCTGGCTCGCAAACGTCAGGATACGAGTCAAAATAAGCAGGATGAAGAACAGATGCGCCTGGAAAGTGATGAGGCGTTAGTAAAGGTTGTGACCATGCATAAAAGCAAAGGCCTGCAATATCCTATTGTATTTTGTCCGTTTCTTTGGGATGGACCGCGGATCCAAAACAGTGGTACTCCGTTCACTTATCATCATCCCGATCATCCTGAAACGGCATACCTGGACTTAAACGGAAAGGAGGGGCCCGATCGACCCGAAAAACGATTTTATCATCAACGGGAAGAGTTGGCTGAAAGCCTTCGATTAGCCTATGTGGCAATGACGCGGGCCGAACACTGCCTGTATTTGACGTGGGCTTTTGCCAATGATACTGAGTTTTCATCCCTGGGCTATTTGTTACAGGATCCCGAGCAGGCAGAAGCTATTTTACAAGCAAAAGTAGATTATGGAGACTCGGTAGATTGGTCTGCTGATGAGATGCATCAATCACTTGAAAAACTCTGTAGGGAATATGATGACTTATTTACCCTTGAACATTCAACGAAAGCAGAGGAGCACAACCAGTTACAGTTCAACGGGTTGGATAATGATCAAACCGAATTTAAAGTTAGAAGTTTTAATCGGGGGTTACCGCTTGCAGGGAGCTACAATGTGTCGAGCTTTTCGTCGCTGAGCAGCTGGATGGGGGAAGATGATCCTGATGTACCGGATTATGATCAGTTTACTGATTATGGAGATTACGAGGTTCAGGAGGACCAACCCGAAAAAGAAACAATGTTTGCCTTTCCTAAAGGTCCACAGCCGGGGACCTGTATCCACAACATTTTTGAGAATTATTATTCTAAATCGAAGGACAAGGATGAGGTCATCATTAATCAGTTACAGCTAAACGGTATCGATTTAGGTTGGAAAGATACCGTTTCTGATATGCTGGCTCTTGTGCTTAAAAAGCCGCTCAAGAGTGATATCGAAGGGCTTTGCTTATCTGCTGTAAAAGATAAGCAAATTCCGGAAATGGAGTTCTACTATCAAAATGATGAGATTCAGACCCGGAAATTGCTGTCCATTATCCGAAATGGAACCAGCCCGGATTGGGAAAATAAAGGCAGGGCAGCATCGGGTTTTCTAAAAGGATTTATCGACCTGATATTTAAGTTTGAAGAAAAATATTACCTCTTGGATTACAAGACGAATTATCTTGGAGATTCGCCAAGTGATTATCGTCAGGACGAATTGCACCATGAAATGAAGGAAGCTTCCTACGATCTGCAGTATCATATTTATACGGTAGCACTACACCGATTTCTGAAAACACGTTTGCAGTCTGATTATTCCTATGACAAACATTTTGGTGGAGTATTTTATCTGTTTTTAAGGGGTATAAATGAGGAGGGCAGTGAAGGTGTTTTCTTTGATAAGCCCGACAAAGATGTGATTACGACATTGGATGATTATATCAGGGGAGGGAGCGATGGATAACACAATGCAGAAGTTAGATAAACTTTGCCAAAAGGAAATAATCCGCCCCATTGATCTTGAACTGTGCCGTTTTCTGAAAGAACGCCATTCGGATATTTCCCCAAAAGTTTTACGGGCAGCCTGTTTAGTCAGTCACCTTTACCGACAGGGACACGTGTGTTTGTCGCTGGATGAGTATGCCGGACAACCTACTTTCGAAGATGAACGGGTAGAAATATCGTTAAAGGCTCCGGCCCTTGACCAATGGCGATTGGCATTGGAGGAATGTCCTGCAGTAGGTAAACCGGGAGATTATAAGCCTCTTATTCTGGATAATTCGGATCGCCTGTATATGCACAAGCTCTGGAACTACGAACGCACCCTGGGTGAGGAATTGGTGAAACGAAGCCGTCAGCAGGAAGACAACATCGATGTATCACTATTGCGCGATGGGTTAACTCGTCTTTTTACTGATTCATCACAAAACCCGGACTGGCAGCAAGTAGCCGCTGCAACCTCAATTCGCAATAATCTCTCCATTATCTCGGGTGGACCCGGAACGGGTAAAACCTCCACCGTGGTCCGCGTGCTGGCTTTAATCTTGGAACAATATCAGGATAGAGAAGAAAAACTAAATATTGCATTATCGGCTCCAACAGGTAAGGCCGCGGCTCGCCTTCAAGACTCGATTGCAAGCGCAAAAGAGGGACTTGATATTTCTGAAGAAATTCGAGCATCTATTCCTGAAAAGGCTCAAACCCTTCATCAGCTGCTGGGTGCCCGCCGGTACAGTTCACAGTTTAAGCATCATGCTGAAAATCCTGTTCCATACGACCTGGTGGTTGTGGATGAAGCATCGATGGTTGATCAGGCGTTGATGAGTAAACTCGTAGAAGCGTTGTTCGATGAGACACGTCTTATATTGTTGGGAGATAAAAATCAGCTGGCTTCGGTGGAGGCAGGATCGGTCCTTGGGGATATTTGTGATGTAGATGGAAATCAGTATTCTGGGCATTATACCGATTGGTTAAATACCTTATCGCTTAATATTCCGGATGAATTTGTTATTAATGAGTCCAACTCGTTAACGGATAATATTACGTTACTTACCAAGAGTTATCGATTTGCTTCTGACAGCGGTATCGCTCGATTGAGTAAAGCAGTTAACAGCGGGAATGCCAGTCATGCTTTATCACTACTTGAGTCAGCTGATACTGATGATGTCACATTTGAAAGCATAGTTGATAGCTCAGAACTGGAGTCAGTTTTAGAGCAGAAAATTCCAGCGTATTTCCAACACCTTTTGGAATCGGAAAGTCCCCTCGAGGCGGTTAAAAAGTTAAATCGGCTTGGTGTTTTAGCTGCTCATCGCAGAGGGCCGTGGGGAATTATCCATCTAAACAAACTTATAGAGCAAATACTGCAAGCGCAGTCACTAATCCCTAAATATGCACAGTGGTATCCCGGGAAAAAGGTTATTGTAAACACTAATGATTATGCGCTGGAGTTGTTTAATGGTGATACCGGAGTGTGTTTATCTGATCAAACCGGAGACTTGAAAATATATTTTGAAAGTGAGGGAGAGGTTCGTGGAATATCCCCAAGTCGGTTGCCCGATCACAATACAGCCTATGCACTGACCGTCCATAAAAGTCAGGGATCGGAGTTTGATGAAGTGATGCTCGTATTACCACGAACAGTTTCAAAAGTAGTGAACAGGGAGCTTCTGTATACCGCTATTACGAGAGCCCGAACAAAAATTACTGTCGCGGGTAAAAAGTTAATACTTAAAAAAGGTATCCAACGAAAAATTCGCCGATCGTCGGGTTTGAGAGACTACCTTTGGTCATAAAAGAGCTCGATTTGTGCTCTAATAAAAGGATGATCGGGTCGTTATCACATCTCAATAATCAATTCAAAAAAAATCGGAACAAAGCTAATTGTTTTGAGTAGTAACTATTGAACATACTGATCCCTGGTTACTTATCTATTGTAACCATTGATTTGTACCCCGAAAAGCCAACGTACAAAACAGGGCCGGTTGATCCCGGTCCTGTTTATTTTTTGCTCTTCTTAGCTATTAATTTTTCATATCTTTAGGTGTTCAAATCAATTTAAAGTAAAGGTCATGAAGCGTTCAAATATTCGCCGTTTCTTAAAACTATCAAAATTATTTTCAAAGCCACATCCCTGGCACGGTATTGATATAGGAGAAAATACGCCCGATGTAGTGAAAGTTTTTATCGAGATTGTTCCGGGAGATACGATGAAATATGAGCTGGATAAAGACAGCGGTTATCTAAAAGTGGACCGTCCGCAGCGTTTTTCAAATATTTGCCCTATGCCGTATGGATTTGTCCCCCAGACATTGTGTGATGAACTTGTGGGAAAATATTGCATGCAAAAAACGGGTAGAAAGGATATTGAAGGAGACCAGGATCCGCTGGATATCTGTGTTATAACCGAGCGCAATATTCCCCATGGTAATATTATTCTCGATGCAATTCCTGTGGGGGGATTTCGCATGATTGATGGGGAAGAGGCCGATGATAAGATTATTGCCGTAATGAAAGGAGATGCTTCTTTTGGAGGAATGAAAGATATTCAAGACGTTCCCAATCATATTGTAGAACGACTCTCTCATTATTTTTTAACATACAAACAGCGTCCGTTTAGTGATGAGAAAAGAGAAGTAGAGATAACCCATATCTATAATAGAAAAGAAGCAAAAGAAGTTATTTCGCGCAGTGTGAATGATTATAACAAGCGCTTTAATATTGATAAAAAAGAGCTGTTTGAGCTTATTGGTTCAGGGCTGGAGTAGATTTAAATAGAAAAGCCTGACAGTTTTAGGTACTGTCAGGCTTTAAATCAAAAAAAGTAGTTTATTCTCCCGACGTATCTTCGGGATTTACTTCAAGAAGTTCGACTTCAAAAATAAGTGTTTCATCCGTACCTATAGAACTTCCGGGAGGAGGATTTTGTCCATACGCTAAATCTCCGGGAATAAAGAATTTATATTTAGCTCCTTCCTTCATCAGCTGTAGTCCCTCTGTCCATCCCGGTATAACACGATTTAAAGGAAATGTAGCTGGTTCGCCAAGTTCGTAGGAGCTGTCAAACACTGTTCCGTCAATGAGTGTACCTTCGTAATCAACGCGTACTTGGTCTCCTTCACTCGGTGATGGTCCTGATCCTTCCTCAAGAACTTTATATTGCAGGCCGCTTTCTGTTACCTGTACACCTTCTTTATCTTTATTTTCGGCCAGGAATTCTTCTCCTTCTTTTTTGTTTCCCTTGCTCTCCTCTATTTTCTTTTGCTGGGCTTTTTGCCGTGCTTTAATCTGAAACTTTTGAATAGCCTGTTTCATTTCCATATCAGACAATTCACTTTCCTGTTTATTTAAGGCTTGCTCTAATCCGGCTTTTACCAGCTCCGGATCAATATCTTCATTCATGCCACTTTCCGCCATGAATTGCCCGTTTTGGAATCCTAAACTGTAGCTGAGACTGTCAGCTTCGGTTTCAAGAGAGACATCTCCCGATGAGCCGGAATTGCAGCCGGAAAAGGCAAGGGCCCCGGCTAAAAGAAAACAGATTAAATAAGTTGTATACTTCATAAATGTTCGTAAAGTTAATTTTTGTTATAAATTTCTGAATAGAGTTTGAAGTTATCTAAATTTTAGCTTTTAAAAAATTGCAGACTCTGTTAAGTGAATTGCTTAGAAAATCGTATCTTAGGGCTTCCTATTGGAAGGAATACTATATCATCACAATCAGAAATTAAAAGAAAGCATATTGAGTTTCGAGAAGTTTAATTTGAGCGATGAGCTCATGATGGGGTTAAGGGATTTGCGATACAGCGAACCTACGCCCATACAGGAAGAATGTATCCCATTAATATTAGACGGAAAAGATGTTATTGGGGCCGCACAAACAGGCACGGGAAAAACAGGAGCGTTTGTTATCCCGTTGCTCCAGGAAATTACACAGAATAAGTCCGACGATACGCAAGCCCTTATCTTATCGCCCACACGTGAGCTTGCTCAGCAGATTGAAGAACAAATTTTTGCTTTGGGATATCATACCGGAATTACTTCTGCCACAGTTACCGGCGGCAGTGATTACGGAACCCAGGTGAAAGCCATTCGCGCAGGTGTCGATATTATTGTAGCTACGCCCGGTCGTTTGATTGACCAGATGAATGTGCTCAACCTTGATTTCAGCGGTCTGGAGTACCTTGTTTTGGATGAAGCCGACCGCATGCTCGATATGGGATTTTTGCCCGATGTGATGAAAATTGTTGAGCAGCTTCCCAAAGAGCGCCAAACGATGCTGTTTTCAGCGACAATGGTAGAGGAAGTTCAGAAAGTTGTTGATCAGGTAATGGTAGATCCTGTCGAGGTTGAATTTGAAGTATCGAAACCGGCCGATAGCGTTGACCAGCAGATCTATTTTGTGCACCCCAAGGAAAAGCTTTCTCTCTTTGAACAGCTTTTTGATGCCGACAAGTATAAAACGGCTATCGTATTTTGTGCTACCAAACGTGGTACTGATGAGGTGGAACGAATGCTTAAGAAGCGAGGTGTAAATGCGGTGAGTATGCACGGAGATCGTGATCAAAAGGAGCGAAATGAAGCCCTACGCTTATTTAAAAATAAGACACATCCCGTGATGGTTGCTACTGATGTGTTGTCGCGTGGAATTGATATCGATGATGTATCGCTTATCGTCAACTTTGATGTACCCAATAACCCCGAAGATTATATCCACCGAATTGGTCGAACCGGGCGGTATGACAAAGAGGGTACGGCCATTACATTTGTCAGCAATAAAGACAAAAAGTATTACCATGCTATTAAGAATGTGGTTGGTGACCAACTGACAGTCAAGGATATTCCTGATGAAAAATCATCGGATGAAAAGACGAGAGAAAAAAAGGAACGTACTCCCAAAAAAGAATCTCAACAAGAACCGAAGCAACAGGAAAAGAAAGAGAAAAAAAAGAAGCCTGTCTCAAGAGCAGAAAGCAAATTTGCCAAAGAGTCTGAAAAGAAGAAAAAGGACACGCAGGCCAAAAAACATGAGAAAGAGACTAAGGAACCCAAAAAGAAAGAATCCAAGAAGAAGCCAACACCCAAAAAAGAGCGTAAACCTCGTCCGAGTAGTTCAAAAGGAAACTCCAAAAGGAAGAAAAAATCAGAGAATGAAAAACCGAAAAATAAAAAAAGTTCTCCCAAGAAAAACGATTCAGCTCGATCAGGCAAAAATATAAGTATCCCAAAACATATTAGGGAAGCTGAACAAGAGGAGGATATTTTTCAGCCTGAAATTATAGAGAAAGCTGTTTCCCGTAACAGGAAATCTCTAAAACCGGCGAAAGGTATCTGGGGCGTTATAAAAAGTTTGATTCCAAAGTTATAGTGGAATATGAAATGGTCATTATATGTTCTTTCGATTCTGCTTCTTATTTTGGGATGTTCTCAGGACAAACAATCTGCCAGCCAAACACTGTCATTAGCTTTAAGTGATAGGAATGGGCAGCTACATGTGGTCGATTATCAGGTGCGAGACCAGGCTTTCGTAAAGTCCCGGCAACAAGGGCGTTATCAAGCGCATATTTTTGATGAGGGTAATGTATTACAAAAGATTAATTTTGAGAGAATAGAATATCCCGCTACAGATAATAGTAATGCGGAGATCGATTTTTATGCAACAGTGCCGTTACTTCCAAATGCCGACCGGATAGAAATCTATATGCTCGACGGAAGTTCTGGACACTACCAGTTGAAAACTGATAATCCATTACTTACATGGCAGATACCCCAAAATGTTGCCCTCAAAAGCCAGCCCGTTAACGAATAAGATATTGGTACAACGTTCTGTAATTATAGATAGAAACAACTTCTATGCTATCAACTGTTAAATCACTTGCAATTTGGATAGGGATTGTGATCCTTATATTGATATGGCTGCCCTTACTGGCGGTAAGTCGACTATTTGATCGTGATCCGGCCCGGTATAGAACGGGAAAACTATTTCGCAAACTCGGGAAGTACATCTCCAAAATAAATCCGAACTGGCAGATAGTCATCACGGGATATGAACATATTGATGATCGCAGGCCATATGTTATGGTCTGTAACCACTTGTCACAGGCCGATATACCCTTGATTTCAAACTTACCCTGGGAAATGAAATGGGTGGCCAAAAAAGAATTGTTTGATACTCCCGTTATAGGGTGGATGATGAAACTTGCAGGTGATATTTCGGTAGATCGAAAAGCCCCGGATCGCAGAGAACAGACTTTACTACAAGCCCGGCATTATCTGAATCACGACTGTTCTGTAATATTTTTTCCAGAGGGAACCCGATCGCGCAATGGCAAATTAAGTCGCTTTAAAGCCGGTGCTTTTGATCTTGCTATCAGAGAAAAGATACCCATTTTGCCAATGGTTATCGATGGGACTCAAAATACTTTACCTAAACGCAGCTGGAAGTTTGGTGTAGCCAAGCATATCAAATTAAAGGTGCTTGATCCCATATCAACAGAAGGTATGCAGAAGTCTGACATTCGGGAGCTTACTACTCAGGTCAGGCAGGATATTTTGGATCAGCTGTCTGAGTGGCGGAATCAAGAACCGGAAAATATTGATAATATGTCCTAAGGATTTAGGGACCATTTTTTTGTGACTATTTTGGTCCCCATACTATCAGATTGTGTCCATGCAAAAATTAAGTCATTACCCATTCGCTCCATTTGTGGAAATCCGGTTCTTCGAGATTCATTAAGTTCCGCAACAGTTTTTGATTGGTTAAGCTGTTTGTCTCCGTCAAAAGAAGCTACCTTTAGTAGTGCTGTGTCTTTCCCTTTTTCTAACCAAGACAGGTAAGAAACACCTTTGGACATCTCAGCGCCCACGCGTCCCAATGAAGTAGTATCATTAAGTGTGACGGGTTTGCTGAACGTCATACCGCTATCTCCCGAATAGGCATATTTAGCAGTGGGGCTATCATTTGCTCCCGTATGCCATGCAATGGTCACTAATGAATCTTGTGCTGCCAGCATGGGGCCGTTTACGGGACAGGCGCCAATTTCCCAACCATCGTCATAAACAGCTTGGGGATTAGTCCATTCCTCACCGTTAAATCGACTGGTATAAATATCACGTATTTCATTATCCGTTCTATTCCGATAGGCTACTACAGCACCGTCGGATGTTTTTACAAGTGATGTTGGACAGCAGTCACAGACCGAATCGTCAATGAGAAATCGTTGCTGTATGTTGCCATCACGATCGATAAGCGCCCCGCGTAGTGTCATGGCATAATCCAGGTTGTAGTAGTCCTCATCTGATCGACCGTCCGTTTGTCGTCCGTCCAACCAAACGACCAAGAATGAATTATCATCCCAGGGAACCATTGATGCAAACCCGTGTTCTGTAGGTGTGTCGTCGTTGTGAGGTATTATCTCCTTACCCCAATTACCGGACTCATCGGCAGTTGAAATGTTGACATCATAAGCATATGGTCCGCCGGGTTTTTTATTCAACCAATGGGCTGCAATGGGACCACCGTCATCGGCAATTATGGAAGGGAAGTCGGCCCAATTTACAAACCATGTTGAATCGGTAGCAATAGTTTCTTGAGCACTCCATTCGTCATTGGAATATGAAGCATAATTGAGGGAATGGGTTTGATCACTATTGTTCGTTATCCAGCTCATATACAATTGTTCACCGGTACTGTGCAGATAGGGATAAATGCTGTTTTGTGCTGCCGGATTTGAAAATTGCATAGTAGTCTCAGGGGATGAGTTACACCCCATAAAAATTACTGTAAGTACTATAATCAGAAATAGTTTACTGTTATTCATTGGATGTAGTTTTTGATTCTTGCGTTTGGAGGAGGTATCCTATATATATGCCGCTGATGGTTAAGACAGGTGCTGTGATCAGATACCAGAGCGGTTCATTTTCTGCCATTACGGAGTAGTTAATAAGTGATACGGCTACCATCACTAAAATAAAACCCAAGATAACTTTTGAGGCATTTTTTGCAACGGTAGTGGCCAGTAATCCACCAAAAAGGCCAAATGCAAATTGTAAAAATGTTACTCCGATGATCCATTGGGTAGATGGTAAATGACTGATACCCGTGAGCGTGATATCTCCTCTAAAATAGATAGAGGTAATAATGTGGATGAAGCTGTTAAGCGCAGCAATCGAGAAATATCCTGCTGCGATGGCTATCATGGTTCTGACCATAGTTTGCGAACGATTTAAAGCTTAAAGTTGTAAGGTCAATGAAAATTTTAACAGATAAAAATATTCTTTATGCCAGAAGGACCGGAAATTTGGAGAACTGCCGATTCGTTAACAAATGCTCTTAAAAATCGACCTATTGAGGATCTTTATTTTGCCTTTGATGAATTAAAGAATTACGAGGCAAAGCTTAAAGGGCAGTTTGTCGAAAATGTTGAAGCCCGCGGCAAAGCTCTTCTTACTTTTTTCGATAATAACAAAGTTATGTACAGCCATAATCAGCTGTATGGGAAATGGATGGTGAGCGACTCCGGTGAGCAGCCCGATACCAATCGGTCGTTGCGGGTGGCTATCCACAATGGCGAAAAGTCGGCCTATCTATATTCGGCATCCGAAATTGAGATGTTGGACAGGGAAGAGGTGAACCAACATTCCTATATTAAAAAATTAGGTCCCGATGTGCTGCATCCCGATACTACATATGAGGATATTCTGAGACAGTATCAGTCCGACGAGTTCAAGAATAGAAAGTTAACTACCTTACTGTTGGACCAGGGATTTGTGAGTGGAATTGGCAATTACCTGCGCAGCGAAATTATGTTTTATGCCAAAGTGAATCCCCGAAAGAAATTGCGCGCATATTCAGATCAACAAAAGGCATCGCTTGCTGAAGCTACATTTAAACTTACTACACGATCATATAAAACAGGCGGGATAACTAATGATCCTGAAATTGTAGAAGCTCTAAAGCGCGAGAATGCTCCTCGCAGCGACTACCGACACTTTGTTTATAATCGAACGGATGACCATTGTCACAAATGTGGTTCAATAATAGAGGAGGAGAAGAACGGTGGCCGAAAAATCTATTTTTGTTCTAATTGTCAGTTGGAGACATAGTACCATCGGCAGTTACAACTCCACCGGTTTGGAGACGAGCCCCACCGGATGGCTGATGTTGCCAACCGATGGATGGAAAGATAGCTTCATTTATCCATCCGATCGCAAGACCAGCGGTCGGATGGATGACTTTCAATATAGATTTTTGATAATCTTAGGATCAATTGCTTTTTTAGATTCTGCAACAAAAGATTCCGGTGCTATATCTAAATATTGGTAAGCAAACTTTTTATTTACAAGGCTCCCATCCCTTATACCTGCATAATCAGGAAAAGAAGAAAAGGGCCATTTCTCCATTTGATTCACTAAATTTGCTTTAACTGGATTCTGATGGATATAATGAAAACAAGTTAGAGCATAAATTTGACTGTTAATTTCAACAGCATTAGTCCCTTGTTGAAATAAGGACCCTGTTCTACTAAAGCGTTTATTTATTGCCTGAGTATAAGATCGTAAGAGGATTCCAATCTCTTTATTAAGAGAATTGGATTCTTGGTTATATTTATTTTGAATATGTACTAACCAGTGAAAATGATTGGGCATTAAACAGTAGGCCAATATTCGGGCTTCAGGAAGAATGTGATTCCGCATTTTCCTTAGAAAAAATAAATAGTTTTCTGTTGAACAAAATATCAGCTGTTTATTATTTCCCCGATTGTATGTGTGGTAAATCTTTCCCTGCTTAAATTCCATAAAATTATTTTAGTTAGATACTAACAGTAAGACTGTTTAAGGTTCAAATCCTTACAGTTTTCAGCTTAAATCCCCATCGGATGGCTGTAGTTGCGCGCCTACGCCGAAACTTGTATTTCGAATGACTATGCTACCGGAAGGCTTCGTGCAGGCAGGCCATCCGATGGTTAAAAGGGCAATGTAGATACTTTCATTCTACCCATCCGATCGCAAGACCAGCGGTCTGATGGGGGGGGTAATTATTTCATCTTTTATGGATGAAAAGATCACCTTAGAATCATACCTTTGATCACCACGAAATTCTGAATTTAAAATAGAAGATGTACGTCCATGAAAGACAATGATTTTTTGAAGCCCGGAGATACCGTTGCCCATAGCAACAAACAATTAATGGAATCTCCAGAAATAGCAAAAATAGCAGAAACAGTGATAGAGCGGGAAACCCTTGATTTTGGTCCCGCCTCGATCGGCTATTTTTTGGTATATCCAAACCTTTCGAAATACAAAGCTGCCAAGTGTAAAAAAGCATCCCGCGAAGTAGAGTATTATTCCGGTCATAATTACCTCATTGAAATTTCCGGTGAAATGTGGGATATGCTTGATCAGAAGACCCGCGAGATGGTCGTATTTCATCAGCTCTTGCATGTGGATCCTGTATACAAAGCCAAAAATCAGGAATGGAAGATGAAGGTTCGCAAGCCTGATTTTTCTGATTTTTATGAGATCAATGATAAGTACGGCAACGACTGGTATAAAACTGTGCAGGCTACGGTATCGTCGCTTTACGATTTAGATCCGAAAAGAGAAAGCAAAGTGAATTTGTAAGCAATACTTTTTTTCTATTCTTGGGGATATGGGTCGTTCCATATCCCTTTTTTATTGCCGGTGTTCAGCTAATTGATTTGTTTAACACTGAACGTTTTATTTATTAATCCAATTTAGTAGGGTAAAAGCAATCAGTGCGGATTTATTAATGCTTAATTAAAAGTATTTTAATGAGCTTACGGTCAGAAGATTCAGAAGAGAAAGCTGAGCAAGAGAGAATTAAAAAATATTTCGACGTACATAAGCCTGTCTTTTGGTCATCCGTTGTTCTCATACTCGCAATGATTGTAATTACACTCGTGATGGGAGAGCAGGCCCAAAAAATGTTTGAGAGCGTACAGAGTTATATTTCAAACAAGATGGGATGGCTCTTTATTTTATCAGTAAATGCCTTTCTGATATTTTCCCTTGCGATAGCTTTTAGTCGCTTTGGAAGTATTCGGCTGGGCGGTGCCGATGCCAAACCGGAGTTTAGCACCATGGCATGGTTTGCCATGCTCTTTAGTGCCGGAATGGGGATTGGGATCATGTTCTGGAGTGTTGCCGAGCCCATCTATCATTTTTTGAGTCCGCCCATGGCAGAGGGAGAAACGGTAGAAGCTGCACGACAGGCTATGAGTTTGACCTATCTTCACTGGGGTTTTCACGCCTGGGGTATCTATGCTATTGTCGCGCTTTCATTAGCCTTTTTTGCTTTTAACCGGGGACTGCCGCTCTCATTCCGATCGGTTTTTTATCCCGTGCTGGGAGATCGAATTGAAGGCTGGATTGGCGATGTTATTGATACGCTGGCCGTATTGGCTACTCTTTTTGGATTAGCCACCTCGCTCGGACTGGGGGTAAAACAGGTGAGTGCCGGCCTAAATCACCTTTTTGCATTCCCCGACACCGTCTGGTTGCAGGTTGGATTAATTATAGGGATTACCATGGTGGCTACGGGTTCAGTTATTTTGGGAATTGATAAGGGCGTGCGGGTACTCAGCGAGGCAAATATCCGCATTGCAGTATTGTTTTTGATTTTTATGCTGATCGTTGGTCCCACCATTTATATCATGGATTCCTTTGTGCAAAACCTCGGACATTATGCTAACAATATTTTAACCTACAGCTTTTGGACGGAAACCTACGAGGGATCAACGTGGCAAAACGGATGGACTGTTTTCTACTGGGCATGGTGGGTCTCGTGGTCGCCCTATGTAGGGATGTTTATCGCTCGAATATCCAAAGGCAGAACGGTGAAAGAGTTTGTGTTGGGAGTACTGATAGCTCCGAGCATTGTGACTTTCCTATGGCTTGCTGCATTCGGTGGAACGGCAATCAATCTGGAAATGCAGGGGATTGGCAATATCGGTGCTGCTGTGGAAGAGAATGTAGCAACCGCACTTTTTGTGCTGCTTGAGCAATTTCCGTTAGGATTTATAACCTCTATCGTTGCCATCATTTTGGTGATGAGCTTTTTTGTAACCTCATCAGATTCAGGATCGTTGGTCATTGACAGTTTAACCAGCGGTGGTAAGCTGGATGCGCCCGTCGGTCAGCGTATTTTTTGGGCCCAGACTGAGGGAGCGGTAGCTGCGGTATTACTTATTGGAGGGGGGCTGAATGCCCTGCAAACCGCTTCAATAACCACAGGACTTCCGTTTCTGTTTATCTTGCTGTTGATGTGTTATAGCTTGTACAAGGGATTGAGCGAGGAACATCAGCGTAAAATAGAGCGCAAAGAGCAAAAACAGCGCGATTCATATAAAGAGTTGATTTCCAACCTGGTTCGCAAGCAAAAAGATGAAACTACTGAATAAAATATTATAAGGTATCCGGTTATGAATTCTTTTAAACATTGGATGGTTGGCCTCGACTTAACAAATATGGATGGTCTTGTGTTAGGGTATCTGTATTTTTTATCCGGTATTCATGAACCCGAACATCTTACTTTTATTCATGTAATCGAGGATGAGGGGATTTCGGAAGAACTCAATGAGCTGTTTCCTGAAGTAGAGAAATCGAAATCACTTGAAAGTATTATCCGGGAAGAGCTCAAGAAAAAAGTAGACCAGCATTTTGATGCCGAGGGACCCCACGTCAACATTATCGTTCGGGACGGTGACACATCGGAAACGTTGCTGTCAGCTTTGAATGAATTTGATCCCGATCTGTTGGTATTGGGCAAAAAAACGGGATATGAAGGAGAGGGGGTATTGGCGCGAAAAATCACGAAATATGCACACTGCTCTCTGCTTTTTGTGGCCGAGAACTCCCAGTATAAACTTGAAAACCTGCATGTTCCCATAACCTTTTCAAAGGCTTCGGCAAGAGCATTAAAACGAGCTCAAAAAATGTCAGGAGCAGTTGGTGCGGACCTCCATCTACAGCATGTTTACAACTATCCAACACAATTCTTCCCCTATATACCCTCGGAGAAGTATTCTGAGCGGATGAATGAGCATCTGAACAAGAAATTTGAAAAGTTTAAGAAGAAGTACGATTTGGGAGATATTCCCGACTGCGTTTTTACAGTCAATAAGGATGGAAAGGAGGCCGACCAGATCTATGATTTGACTCTGCGAACTCGGGCTGATTTGATTATGGTAGGAGCAAAAAGTAAAACTTCTGCGGCTGCATTACTGACCGATGAGATGGCAGATAATCTCGCGGAATATCATTTTGGGGTACCGGTGCTAATTTATAAAGAAAAAGAAGAACACATCGGATTATTGAAAAGTCTCTTGGATAAAGATTAGGTAATTACTCTTCCTCCTCAAAAAAGCGCATTTCAAGTGCTTCTAATCGACGTTCGATCCGAAGTAATTTTTGAAGGATGAGCACATGCGTTTTACCGGCATCAATGCCTACTGGACTGTCATCGTCTTTAATTTGATCTAAAATCTCTTGGTATTCTTCTTCTGAAATATTCAGGCTCATAATCGTTGATTTGCTTCAGTTATTAAGTTTCATCTCCTTTTAACCCCTCTTACATCTCTCCTTTAAAGGGGACATTGGATAGTAATTCAAATTTGATTTCAGGGGTTGGGAATTCCCTCCTAATAAAGTAGGGGGACAGGAGCGGTTTTATTAATTATTTCACATCATAACCTTCTTTTTGGAGAAAATTCCTGACTTTATCCACGTGGTCCCCCTGGATCTCAATCGTTTTGGCATAACTGGTTCCGCCGGCCCCACATTTTTGCTTAAGTTGTTTTTCAAGCTTCTCAATTACCTGCGGATTATGCTGAATATTCGAGATCATCGTAACCGTTTTACCGCGTCGTCCACTGGTATCCAACTTGATTTTTATAGCCATAATAGTCCTTAAAGCTTTTTAATTTTGTTATTCTGACGTTTTTTCTGCTGCTTATTTTTCCACTCTTTGTATTTTTCCAAATGCTCCTCATAAATATCGTAAATACATTTTGGGCACCCCGATCCGCAACAGTCAGTGGGGAGGGGTTTTATGGGTTTACGCATCTAAATAGAAATTATCCTGTTTCGCCGTATGCTTCGGGACGAGTGGTCTTGAGTTCACACCCGTGGGCGGAATAATTTTTTATATGCCACCACGCTCGTTTAAATTTAGAATCGGGCAACGTAAAGGTGACGACCGAATGTGCTGCACGGCGTAACGTTTTGTCAGCGTCCGAAAACTCTTCAATATCAACAATAACAAGTCCGTTAAATGCTTTCACCTTTTCCAGAAAATAGCGCTCCTGCGGGGTGGCATACTTCGTTTGGGAATGGGAGTAGCTGGTATATACGCCGCAGAGCTTTTCACCGTTTTTAAAATAGAGGATATCGTCGGATTGATCCATATTATCAAAAAAGTCATCCAGCTTTTCGAATGATTCAGATTCAATGCGAGATGACAAATCTGATGTATTTACTATGTGGGTCTTACGATTTAATTTTTGTTCTAATTCCTGCAGCGCTTCCTGTTTATTGGGCGTATAAAGTCCCAAAAACAAGCTTAGGTGATGCCGATCTTTTTCAACATCGGTTACCAGGTGATCCAACAGTTCGGTATATAGTTCTTCTCCATAAGAGACATCCTGAAACTTGTTTTCGGGCGTTTTAATATCCATCAGACTAAAAAATTTTAAAGAAAATTAGGTAAGCAGTTACAGTGATTTGAAATTTCAACTAAATATATGAAACGTATCTATTAGACCGAAGAGTTAACTTTACAGATCCTCGGCTTCTTCGGGCGAAGTAATGTGTATATCCAAATCGTTAAGCAGTCCCGTTTTAAGATCATAAATTAAACCGTGGACAGTTAGCTCTTGCCTCTCTTCCCAGGCCTGCTGTACAAAAGGGGAGTGGCAGGTATTTTGGACTTGCGCCAATACGTTGAGTTCACAAAATCGGTTAAGTTTTTCTTCTTCCGAACCGATATTTCCGATCTCATTTTTGTGTTTTCGATAGACGTCCTGAATATCTGCCAGCCAGTTGTCGATTAATCCGAGGTCCGGATCTTCATACGCTGCCTGCACGCCTCCGCATCCGTAATGGCCGCAAATAACCACGTGCTCAACCTTAAGTACGCTTACAGCATACTGTATCACCGATTGACTGTTGACGTCGGAATGGGAAATGACATTGGCAATGTTGCGATGTACAAATAGATCGCCGGGACCGAGTCCCGTAAGTTGAGTGGGTGGGACGCGACTGTCGGAGCAACCAATCCATAAATAATTTGGACTTTGACCCTTGGCTGATTCTTCGAAAAAGTCGGGCTGCTGATTAGTAATTTTTTCAGCCCACTGTTTATTCTGTTTAAATAGTTTTGACAGGTTTTTCATAGGATGACACATAATCCCTTTGTATTAAAATTGAAGGCAAATATAATGAGACTATCGTGCTTAGTGAAATAATCGGGACAAATAAATTGGTTCAAGATCAATAGAAAATATTAAGATCGAATAATACTAACTAATGGATTGAAAAGAGACCTCCCAAAAATGAAAAGCCCTGTCAAAGTTCAAAAACTTTGACAGGGCTTTTAGGAAATAAATTAACTACTATCTTATTTTAGCTCTTGTACCTGAGAATGAACGGCTTGCAATATCACCTTCTGGAGTCTCGATCTTTATAGTGATTTTAGTATCCTGCACATTTGAGGATTCATCATCTGTATCAGCAACAGAGAGTTCAAAAGAGGTCGCTCCCGGTCCACTATGAAGAACATTTGGGACTTCAAATTCAGCAGGGCTGCTTTCTAACCCTTCAGCGGTTTCTACTGTAATAGTTGTTCCGGCAGGTAGGGGATTGCCATTTATATCAGTTGCTGTTACCGTAAAGTTTTCACTACCATCAGGATCAATGGTAAATGGTTCAGGTGACAAGTCTATGTTAGCATAACTTGGGGGACCTGAAAAAAGGATATCAATATTCTCCGTAATTTTCTCATCATTTTCATTATAGGTATGAGCAGTTACTTGCGCATAACCGTAGCCTAATGTAGGATGATCATTGAGCAAATTTCTGTCCCCACCGGATATAAGATCAACAGTTACAAAACCATCTTCATCAGTATGTTGGGGTTCAGATCCTTGTATAACTCCTGCCGTAGATTCAAACCATACTGCTGTCCCTGGCTTAACTGGATTGCTAAATTCATCACCTACAATAACAGTAATAGGATTTCTAATACCATCTTTGCTAAAACCTTCAAAATTAAGTTTTTCAGCAGAAATACTAAATCGTTCTTTATAAGGGAACCCGCCATGAATAGCAACAGCAACAGGTTTAGAGCGTATAGTCATATCAATATCGGTGCGAGTAGCGATAGCCTGTAATTTAACCACACCAGCTATCTTACCTGAGGAAATATTGGAAGTCACAGTACCATTAGCATTCGTCTTTACCGTTTCAGGAGTAATTGTAGCATCAACTCCATTAGGATTTTCGACGATACTAAACTCCACGTCTATCGCATTTTGTGAGCTAATAGCACGACCTGCAGAATCACGGACGATAAAAGTAAATGATGCATTGGTTACTCCCCCTGTTTCTGCAATTCTAATGCTAGAATTTGATAGATTTGTCAATTCAATCTTGTAGGCACCTCCCGATTCACCTCCAACTCCCTCGTCTTCGTTTCCTTCGCCACTACCATCATTATTGGGAGACGAAAGTTCAATTACCAGATCATCTACATCCGTATCCGGAGCCAGTTTAAAATCAGTAGTCTGGGTTTCATATCCCTGTTTTGAGGTTTCGAGCGTTACATTTTGAGTTTCACTACCGGGATCAACATCAAAAGAGAAGTTCCCGGAGGAGTCGGTAGTAGCGGTTTGTTGTATATTTTCAGGTTGTACAACCTCGACTACCGCTGTATTGATGGGATTTCCGGACCCGGATTCAATGACTTGCCCCGCTATGATTACAGAGTCATCCGTGCCGCACGCCTGTAGGATCAATAAAATTGCGATGGGAAAAAGGAGAAATAGACGATTTTTCATTGCACTATCTATACTATGTTATTAAGGTAATAGCTTTGGGTTCACTTTAATGAGTATCCAGCAACAACGTTATTACTAATATTAGAAAAAATTAATATTTAGCTTAATCTTAAGGCGATCAAATGGTATTGTCAACAATAATAATTGCTGATTGGTGAGAATACAATTTTATTTTTTTTCTAATCAGTAATGATCTGTCTTATCGATGGGGGATTATGGGGTTTGTGAAATATAGATATAGTGATAGCAATGTGAACGGTCCACGAGAATTCCGATGCTCCTTCTGAGTGGAAGCAATTGTGAAGGTGGTTGGCAGCTACCTAATGAATAAACAGTTCTTTCTTGATTTTATTTATTAAAAAAGCAGAGATTTAGTTTTGCCCCCTCATAGTTGCACTTTTTTCTCTGCGAAAGAGGAAAAACAAATCTATTTTTCTAAGCTTTTGTAAAAAGCGTAGTTGAGGGAGGGGGCATTTTGAATAGCTCCCAAATTTGTTTAGAATGAAAGCAGAACTATTTAAACATTAGAAAATCTTAATATTTAGTTTGCATTTAACTTGGTTAGCTGTCATATTAGTGCTAAGTATTATAAATGAGGTTTAAGAAAAATTAACTTGTTTCGTCTTTATTGAAGGCTTAATCTTGTTTTTAAATAAAAACTTGTAACAAACATGCTTTCAGTAACTCTTTATGGGTGAACGAAAGAGGAAAAGTTATTCGGGGTTCTTCGGAGCTTTTCAAAAATGATTTAACAAATAACCAATCATCTAACAAATAGGTAACAACCATGGGACAACAACAACTTTTACTCGTAATTTTGGTAACGATTATCGTAGGTATCGCTACGGTCGTAGCTATTAACACTTTTTCAGCAGCGGCAGATTCAGCTAATCTGGATGCTGTACGGCAAGATTTAGTTTCTATTGCTGCTTCTGCACAGGGATACTATATGAAGCCTACAGCGCTTGGTGGAGGTGGTCAAGATTTTTCAAGTGTGGATTTTAACAATCTTACATTTGGTGGGACTGTTGATTCGGACGATACGGCTTATAATCAAAATGGTACATACGTAATTACCTCTACTAGCACTGATCAATTTCAAATAACAGCATATCCAGCTAGTGATGACAATTATGGGACTGCTCCTTCTACTGCTGGTGGAAGTATGGTATATACTATTTATCAAGATGATGCTGAAGTTACTACTTCTTATACCTCAGGTGGTACAGATACTTCTGGATAATTAAATTGTTAAAGGTGAATTTTTAAAAAAAGGTTCTCGTTAATTCGAGAACCTTTTTTTATGCAAAATATTTTTTGTGATTGATAGTCTATTACCTGGTAGAGAGGTTTTTCTTCAAAAAATATAATTGCTACACTATGTAAATATTCTGGTTTAATTTCACTTTGTGTTATCAGCGCTGAAATGAAAGTATTAAAGAGGATATTTTTATCCTCAGAATAAATATTCCGCAAATATAATAATCGGGCATACCAACGGGGTTTGTTATTTGGACTTCATTCTTATGAATAAAGATCTATTGTTTTTCCATTTCGGAATGTTGTTTTAAATACAAACCACCCATCATCCTTTGAAACACTTGGAGCAAACATTGACCACTGTTGATCAAATCGTATGGTGTAAGCAACTTTTTTAATTGGCTTAGGTAGGATATTAGTGTCAAATAATAGGGGAGAGATATTCCAGCTAAAAACGATCAAAATCGAAATAATTATTATTGGTGTTTCAAAAAATATAAAAAAATTAAAAGTAGATCAGCTGGATTTTAAAGTAGTTTTTACAAACGTAAGAATTAATTTTATTTAGTTGTATACCAAAGACATTAATTGTTGAAACCCAATTTATAATATCAGAAATAACTGAAGAAGGAATTAAGGGGATCAAGGCGATTAAACAAACAGGTACAAATATTCCAATAGCCATTGTAAGTCCTAATCCTATATGGAATAGCCAAAAAATACTTATGGTAGCCATTCGAAACTTATTATTGTATAACGGGCTTATTAGAAAAAGGGGAAGATAACTTCTAAAACTATTACTCCATGAGTTAAAATCTTTAGAAGATATGGAAATTGAAGTAACCACTTTACTAATGGTTTGACGATTTGGTCGAGGTTTAATGCATAATAAATAGACGTGCCCTCTCAAAGCCATTCAGGTGATGACTTTAAAAAACCTGTTATCACATAAAGCAATAAAATCTGTAAAATAAACCCAAATGATGCGAATGAGGTATATTTTGTATTTTTTGGCTTTTTATTATTTAGATTATCAAAAGAATAAAATTTATTGAGAGGTAAGAAAATATTCCAAAAAACGACCATTCTTAAATAAGCATCCCCACTGTTTAGGATCCAGGGATTCTTATTGTGCAGTGAAAGCAGTAAAACAAAAGTTACAATTATCGCTAATTTTGTTCTGTATCCGAACAGTACAAAAAGTGCTGCAATTCCGGCAAATAGAAATAATACTAGTTGCCATTCGCATGATCCGGATAGGGTATGGAGAGAAAAATAACCTGGCGGCCAAAGAAATTCTTGAAGTAAATTAGTCGGTAGTACCCCAGAATCAGTTTAATGTAATATTAAATATTTTGCTCTATCTATAAGATCGTATACAATCAGGATCCCTAAGCAAATCCGTAATATTGCTAATGATCTAAGATCTAAATTAAAGAGATTGTCCCGGAATATTTGGCAAAGTAAACTTAATCTATATATGAGGAATAAAGGCTTTGAAAAAGATTTACTGAATAAATAAAACAAAAATATAAATCCAATTTGTAACAAACCTATATTATTCTGATCATTGTATTACTAAAGTCATCTACAAAAAAATAAGTAACAGGGATTATGCCGCAGTTTAGATTACGTGCTATCTCGGCTCAGGGCAAGATGATCAAATCTGAGTTTGAGGCGGACAGTAAAAAAGAAGCCGAAAAACGGGTCGAGAAGATCTCCCGGAAAAATGGACTCAAGGTCAAGGGGATAGATAAAAAAGAGACCTACCAGTATAAAGTTCAAAAAGGAAATAAAGATCCCGTCACCGGTGAACAGGAGGCTTTTTCTAAAGAAGAGGTTGAAAAAGCCCTGGTGAAGCTTGGTTACAAGGTTATCCGTATCAACAAAAAGTGGTTTGATTTCAAGGGAGGCGTTCCTCAAAGTGAAGTCGTTACCTTTATTAGCTTAAGTGCCGACCTGTTGGAGCAGCAGCTTAGCTTTGATGAAATTCTTGAGTTGTTACATGAGGATACCACCAACGCTCGGATGAAAGAAACCATTGGCACGATTCAGAAAGACTTAAAGGATGGGAAAGAAGGTGATGAAGTCTATGGTAAGCACGAGGATGTCTTTGGAGAATTTGCTTCTTATATGTTAAGCGTAGCTTCCACAAGTGGTAATATGGCGCAGGTGTTCAGAAGTACTGCTAAGTTTCTTGAACGTGATGCTGAATTTAAAAGCAATCTGCGTCGTTCACTGTTGATGCCGGCCATTACAGTATTAGCAACGATAGGAGTAATACTGTTTTACGTGGGGTATATATTCCCCGCAACCGCAGAGGCATTTGTGGAGATGGATATTACACTACCGCCCATGACCGCTGCCACCCTTGAGTTTAGCTACTGGCTGCAGGATAACTGGTTAATGTTAACGCTGGCTCATGTTATTCCCATTTCTGCGGCGTGGTACTGGCTTACGCAAACTCCTAAGGGGCAATTATGGCGGGATAAGAATATTATAAAAGTTCCGGTTATCGGTGATCTTATTCATAAAACCAGTATCGAAATATTTGCTCGCGTATTTTATACGCTTTACAGCGGATCGGGACAGAATATTGAGGTGATTAAAGTCGCGTCCGAAGCATGCCGTAATAAATATATGGAGAAGCAGATTAAAGAAGTGGCCATTAAAATGATGTTAAAAGAGGGGGCCGGACTTATTGAATCACTAAAAGCTACGGGCGTGTTTACGGATACGGCGATCAGCAGGTTTAAGCTCGGGGCCGAGTCGGGTGCACTGAAACAAAATGCCAAGCAGTTGGCAGAATATTATGAAACGCAGACGACCTATAAAATGGATACTATTGTAGATATGATTAGTTTGGGCGTGAATATATTTATTATGATAGCACTTATTGCTATTACGATTGTATCGGCAGAATCTGCTCTGGTTAGTCCTAATTCGGGAGCTATGTAGGCTTATTAAAAGTTATTAGGTTAAATAAGTTATGAGGTAATAGGGTGTTAACAGAGTTTTAGACTAACAAGATATCAAAGTTTATTCTTTATTAATTTCTCTTACCAAAAAAGAAGAATTCGTTAAAATCCTGTTTTAAAATAGTTATGTGGGCACAATAATGATTACCCTTATTTTTTGCTTACATTTCTGAAAGGAACATGTATATTGTGGCAGTATTTTGCATGAATATTAGACTACTCAGCAAACCTTTGGTTTTTAATGGGAAAAGTTAATACACGCAGACATATTGGTGATATCCTCGTAAACAGGAATGTTATTACCAACGATGAGCTCAATGAGGCCCTGGCAATATTACGTGAAGAGCCCGACTCTTCGAATCGACGCCTGGGACAGATCCTTTATCAGGATCTTGGAATTGATCGCCATGAGGTAATGAGCGAAATTGCCTCAATATATGCTTTTGAAGAGGTATTTGGGGATCAGGATTCTGTTGAGGAGGAGGATATCGAAGAGATTAAGGCATATATAGATGATCTTCCTACAGAAGTAGTTGATGAGTTGGTACATCAAAAAGCAGTTCCCCTTCATGAAAGCCAGAACACCTTAACAATTGCTGCGGCCGACCCTTCCGATCCCACACTCTCGAACATCGTTAGTAAATTAAATTTCAAGCAGCACCATATTGTTTACTGCCGGTATGAGTTGGTTGAACAGATTTTAACTCAGGTATATGAACAGAAGAATGAATTCCTTGATCTGCTCGAGGAGATTGAATATGATGAGCCGGATTTAGAGGAAGATACCGAAGAGATTGACGAGGAGGAGATTGATGCAGAAATCAACCAGAGTATGCTTAACTCTCTGGTTGAGGGATTTCTTGTTGAGGGGGTTCGTAAGGGGGTGAGTGATATTCATATTGTTCCATGTGGCCAAACTTCAACAGATATTCGATTTCGAATCGATGGCAAGTTACAGCTCTGGCATCAACAAAATAATGTAAAACCGGAAGCCATATCGGCCGTTGTTAAAGATAAAACACGAAATGTGGATCGTTTTGAGCGAGATGCCTCGCAGGATGGTTTTATCCAGCGACAGGTAGATGGCCACAACATCCGGTACCGGGTTTCCATTATGCCGATGGTAGGGGCGCAGTTCGATCGAAAGTTTGAGTCTATCGTAATTCGTATTCTTGATGATCGCGAAGTTATTACGGATTTAGATGTACTTGGGCTACAGAAAAAGGCCAAAGAAGATTTTGTAAAAGCGATTGAAAAACCTTCAGGTATTGTCATTGTTACGGGGCCTACGGGAAGTGGTAAGTCAACGACCCTTGTTGCAGCTCTTTACTATGTGATTACTCCCGAAGTGAATGTACTTACGGTTGAGGAGCCGGTTGAATATCTTATTGAGGGTGCCCGTCAGCTTAAAATTGGTACCAACATGACTTTTGATCTGGCGATGAGGGGGATTTTACGTCACGATCCGGATATTGTACTCGTGGGTGAGATTCGCGACCTTAAAACGGCCGAGATTGCTATTAAACTGGCGAATACGGGTCACCTGACTTTTTCAACACTGCACACGAATGATGCCCCCAGTGCTATTTCTCGACTCTACAAGATGGGCGTTGAAACCTTTTTGATTGCAAATGCCGTTAACTTGATAATGGCCCAGCGCCTGATACGTACGCTTTGCAAAAATTGCAAGGAAGAGTACAGACCCCATATTGAAACTGCAAAAGGCATTGGGTTTACAGAAGAAGAGTACGAAGAAACCACATTTTATAAAGCAGTGGGGTGCGATAAATGCACTAATGGGTACAAGGGGCGTACCGCTATTATGGAGGCATTGTATTTTGATAAAGAAATTCGAAAAATGATTTTAGAATCAGGAAATGAGATTGATGAGGTGGCCATCAAGGAGTACGCAATGAGCCAGGGAATGTTGAGTTTGCGTGGTTCTGGTCGGGAACGTATAAAGAACGGATTTACAACAATTGAAGAAATTGCAGCAATTACCATCGAAGATTAAAATACTCTTAGACGTTTAGGGTAGAACTAAATAATCGTTAATATTGTGATGTCTATAAGGGGTTAGCATAAGTTAAATTTGGAGATAAGTTATGGCAACTGATAATCAAGCAGAAAAAGAGGCAACGCCCGAATATATTCGGCAGTTTTTAAAAGAACCGCCCTTATTATTAAGGAACTTTCATTACGAAGATATTATGGAATTCCTGAACTTGGGAATGGAAGAACGGTTTGTTCAGGATGATGTAATCATTAATGAGGAGGAATATGTAAATTCTGCTTATCTGATTTCAAAGGGCGAAGTTTCTATTTGGAAAGATAATATCCAGCTTGCAACACTCAGTAAAGGTAGTTTTTTGGGGGAAACCTTTCTTTTTAGCAAAAATAACAGAATGGCTAAAGTGGTTTCGGAGGGGGAATCACAATTGCTCAAGTTTGAACGATACGAAGCATTGAACTTTTTCCGTAAAAAACCGGAAAAACTGTTCAATATTTTCACTCGCAATATTATTGAGATTCAGCAGAAGAAGATCAGTAATATGAATGTGCAGTTGTTACAGCTTAAAAAACGTCTTTTAGAAGATAGTAGCTGGTAAGACTCTATTTGTTCTAACTTGTGTTCTTTAATCTTTATATCCACAAAATATTTTTGGAAATATTAAAAATATTTAATGTTTTATGGTGTATATTAAGAATACCGATCATTTGTTATGGATTCATAACCAGATGTATGTTCATTAATGAAAATATCTCGTAACAAAAGACTTTGTAATGGTTCTTAACTAACAGTAGACTATCATTATTAATGGACTTAACATGAAAATTTAGATTATAGATGGAAGTAGGGGTACAAAAGGATAGAGTTAAAGAACTTATAGAGCCGCTTTCTGCTCAGCTCAGAGATAGCTTAAAGGGATTGGAGCGTCATCGAGAAATTGGCAAGATTATTGATAATCAGGATGAGGAAACTCGTGCCGAATTACAGAATGTCGTTGAGAACCTGCTCAAAAAGATGTACAAGAATGAAGCTTCTGATATCGATTTGGGTGGGCCCGGCTGTGCTAATAAGGTTTGGTATCGTATCCACGGGGATAAATCGCCTGACAAAAGTGTTCCTGAGTTTTCTCTTTTGGAAACCGATTTTTTGTTGCACAACCTAATAATGCCGAGCCAGCGTGAGCATCTGTTGGAACATCGGAATTTGGACTTTTCCTATTCTTTGTCGGGTTCTGATTCAATATCAGGTGCTCGTCGTTATCGTGCCGACATGTATTTTGATTTGGAGCATTTGGCATTAAATATGCGTAAAATCGATAACGAAATTCGTCCGTTTAAGGGACTTAATTTGCATCCAGAAATAGCAAAAGCGCTTAGCCTAAAATATTTTAAGTACGGTATGACGCTTGTAACGGGAATTACAGGCTCTGGTAAGTCTTCTACGCTCGATACGGTAATTGATGCAAATAACCGTACGGTTGATTCACATATCGTTATAATTGCTTCTCCGGTTGAACTTGTTCATGAACCCAAAAAATCGGTGGTACGCCATCGTGAGGTGGGACGAGATGTTAAGTCTTTTAAGGAGGGGGCTATACAGGCGCTACGTCAAGATCCTGATATTATTGTTATTGGTGAGCTCCGGGACCCCGAGACCATAATGACTGCTCTTGAAATTACAGATTCGGGTCATAAAACATTTGGTACGCTGCATACAAGCTCTGCAATGGAAAGTATTGAGCGTATTCTCGGGGAGGTGCCGCCCGATGAGCAGAATCGCGTGCGAACACGTCTGGCAGATGTTCTTACCTGTGTGATAAGTCAAAAATTGATTCCCAGCCTTGATGGTAAACGTGTGTTGGCTAAAGAAGTTTTAATGGTTACGAGCCCAGTAAAAGCTGCTATCAGAAACAATAATGTTAATGAGATCTATCAGATGCTGATGGAGGGGGGCGAACAGGGAATGATGACGATGGAGCAGGATCTGAAGCGTCTTTATGAGGCTGGAAAAATTTCGAAGGAGGAAGCCATTAATAATGCCAATAACAAAAAGCGAGTGAAGCAGCTCATTTCAGAAGCTCAATATTAATTTACGACCAATAACTTTACGGGATGTTTGGAAAAAATGAATATGTTGGTTTAGCAGTACAGGATGATCTCATCCGTGTGGCAAGACTACGGGTAGACGGGAATTCAGTTAAAGTTATTAAGTTAGATCGCTTTTCACTGGTAGAAAAAATCGAGGGCCAGTCACGTAACCTTGAAGCAGAATCTGATGATACCGATGTTTTTGAAGAAGACGAGGATGCAGATTCGATATTTGGTTTAGAAGAAGATGAAGAACAGTCTAAGGATCTTGAAGAAGAACTGGATTTATCTGGGTTAGATGAGGAAGAGGATGAGGAAATGGAGCTTGATATGGTGGAAGAAGCCGACGTGCCTCAGTCTAATGAGCTTCTAATTTATGATATTCTCTCTGATATCAGCAATGAGAAAGTATATTTGGGATTAAATATACCTGCGGGACATACGATTTTTCAGGTTATAAGAGATACAGATTTTTCTGAGGTTAAAAAGAAAGATCTTAGACAAGATCTTGAAGATAAGCTTGAATCTATCTACGGCACTCCTAAATCCCCTGATAATTATTCTTATGAAGTTCGTAAGGATGGATCACTTTTACTGGGCTCTGTTGAGGATGAGTCAATTACTTTAAAAGCTGTAAACAGGGCTCGGGAGCTTTATACGGGAAAACTTGCGATACAAAATGTTATCCCTGATGAGATTGCACTTGTTGGATTAGTAAGAGCCAATTATGAGCTCGATCCCGATGAAATGACTGGTATTATCCAGTTTGGGAAAGAAACCTGCCGCGTTGTTTTTATGAAGGGAGAAGAGATTTGGCTTGTTTCTCCTATAATTAATGAAGGGACTGAGAAGAAATCCTTCATGAATACGGTATTCAGTAAGATACTTTTCCAGCTTGACACTGGAGAAGTACCCAGTTTGGATCGCATCCTTTTGGCGAATAATACCAGGGGAAGTGATGCGGTAGATTTCTTTATGCAGAACTTTCCTGACATCCATGTTGAAAATCTGTTGCTGAAAGATGAGTTTATTGACAGTGAGAGCGTCGATCCCTCGAGTATCCCATCTTTTACAACTGCTATTGGTTCAGCATTGGCCGCATCGGGAGTAAAAGATGAGGTCTTTCCAAAATTATCATTTGTTCCAAAATATGTTGAAGACCGCCAAAAAATATTCCAGCTGCAGTGGCACGGAATGCTTATTCTATTTCTGATATTTTTAACTCCAATAACTTTCAACTACTTCTATAATCAGAATGTCCAGCAGATAGACTCTTATGAGAGTGAATTAAATCAAATGAACTCTCAGCTCGAACGATTAGAGCCTATTGTAAACGAAGTGGATGTTTTACAGCAAGATTTGTCGGTATTGAAAGAAAAGCTGACGATGTTAGATACCCTGACTCAAGGTAGTAAGGAGTGGTCTGCCAAACTTGATCTGCTTAATAAAGGCATTCAATCTGTAGGCAATACCTGGATAACCTCTTTTTCCCAGTCAGGAAATGGGACCTTTATTCAAGGATATACTTTGTATAGAAATAGAATTCCCCGAATTGTAAATATATTTGATGAGGCAACACTGCAAAGTGTTGATAATGAGGAAATCCGTGAACAGCAGGTATATACATTTTCAATCCTGATACAATCTTTTGCCAAATCTGATTCTATTTATTCCCCTTCATCTCCAGAAGAAGTTAAAAGTCTGATAGGTAAATAATTTAGTAAAATACGATATATGTCCTACGGTATACGAAATACAATTATTCTTCTTGTCGTCTTAACCACTTTTATAGGAGGTGGATGGAGCTATATTTATTTTTATCAACAGCCAAAGCTGGAAGAGTTGGAAGAAAACGTTGAACAAACGCGTCAGAATTTAACACAGAAACAGCAAAAAGCTGATCAATTGCCAAGGCTTGAAAATCAATTCAGGGAGGCTACAAATTTTTTCAATAATTATAAGAAAGGATTATATCCCAATAGTAATGAGGACAGAGTATATGACTTTTTGGATAGGGTAAGTACCGGATCAGCATATACGGAGTTTGCGTTTAGTTTTTCAGATTCGACGACCTATGATAAATATGGGGTTATTTCGATGCAGGTTACCGGACAGGGATATTACCGTAATTTTGTAAATTTTATTCGTCAAATCGAATTAAGCAAGCCATTAAATAAAGTTGGAGGGGTTAATGTTAATCCTGTTAATGAACTCGAATCCTACGGAAAAGTTAATTATCAGTTTTCTCTACAAAGTTTTTATGACCGTGTGAAGTTATTGGGTGAAGCGGACTTAGCAATTAGAAATAATTTACTTGGATCTGTAAATAATCCATTCTATCCATTAATAAGATCAGTTGAAGAAAATGAGGATAATCTTGTTAATATAGAAAATAGTGAGCTTTTGGCGATCAGTTCTAATAAGATCTTTTTACTGGATCAACAGGGGATGATGCAACGACTTTCTGAAGGGGACGAAGTTTATCTCGGAGAACTTTCCTCAATAAATATTGATGAAGGAACCGCTTCTTTTACTCTTAATAAAGGTGGAATCGTTGAGCGAATAACCTTGCAGGTCAATAATGATGAAGATGAAAATGAAAGCAGTGATTAATATGAAACTTTTTAGATACCAAAAAACGATACTTCTTACACTGGCACTTCTATTTGTTGCTATTGGGAGTGTGAATAGTCAAAATCGAGACAATCTGCCTGCAGAGTATAGAGAATATACAAATCCTGAAGAGCTCGTTCGATTTGACAGAACTACCTCATTTGCTCGTGCTGTTGATGTTATCAACGAGTTTTCACAAAAGTTCAGAGGAAAAGCGATTATTAATCGTACGAATGTAGAGGGGGAAATTGGTATTGCGGTATCACCTATGCATTGGATGGATGCCTTAAAGCTAATTTTGCGTGTTAACGAGCTCCACTTAATAGACAAACAGGAGTTTTTTGAGATTGTAACCCGTGAATCTTTAGAAGCCGAAGAAAAAGGCCAGGCAGCGCCTCAAACAGCAACGGGAGGTGGAGAAGGTGAGGGACCAATAGCGACTACTCAAACACATGAAGTTAGAATTAATGCTATCTTTTTTGAAGGGAACCGTCGTGCCCTGCAAGAAATTGGTGTAGATTGGTCCACGATATCAGAAAATGTGCCTGAATCTGTACTTGATGCCCAAGGTGGCGGTCAAGGTGGCGGTCAAGGTGGCGGTCAAGTTGGCGGTCAAGGCGGACAAGGCGGGGGACAGGTTCCCAGCTCAGAGTTTGACGGCCCCTTTGTACAAGTAAATTCAAAAGGTGCACAGAACGTTTCTCAGGACGTATTTAGCGCATTAGTCAATGTTGGTGAGATTGGGAATAGCGGAATTGATGTACAAGCACTATTCAGTGCTTTTGAGGCGGATAACCTGGGTGAGATTCTTGCCTCTCCCACTGTTAAAGTGATGGATGGACAGGAAGGGAATATTCAAGTAGGACAGGACTTTTCAATTAAACAGCGGGATATTGCCGGCAATGTTGTTGAAAATTTTTTCTCGGTTGGTACTATTCTTACGGTTACACCACAGGTAATTACCCAGCAGGATACGACTTTTATTCATCTTAATATTGATGCAGAAAGATCATCAGCTCAGCCCGATCCGGTAAGTACAATTATTAACAAACAAGAAGCCACTACGCAGGCTCTCTTGCTGGATGGAGAAGCAACAGTAATTGCAGGTTTATATAGGACGGAAAAAGCCGATGTACGACGGGGTATTCCCATTTTAAAAGATTTGCCGCCATGGTTTTTTGGATTGCGATACCTTTTTGGCTATGAGTCCCATGATTACCAAATGAGGGAGCTTGTAATATTAATCCAGGCCTCCTTAGAACCTACTATACCCGATCGGTATGGCAGGGATGATTTCAGGAATAAATATGAGGTTCTACGGGACGAACGAAAACGAATGCAGGAAGAGGCTTCGGAAGGACAAGAAATCATGAATCGTGAAAAAGATGAAGATCTCCAGGAAATGTTTGATGGTGAACCGGAGGAAGAACAGGAAGAAGACAAAGCGGAATCTGAGAAAAAAGAACAAAGTAATGATCAAGAATCTGATAATACTGAAAGTGATTTGGTAGATGAGGAAAATGATAAGCAGAATCCACCACAGGCTATTAAGGATCCGGAAGTAAAGACTGAAAAAGTTGAACTCAATCTTGGGGGAGAAGTAGAGGATCGAGCAGATACCACAACCCAAGCGAGAAACTCAGAATCTGAAACATCCGAATCTGAGAATGATGCCGAAGAAAAGAGTGACACTCTTTCTACCTACTATATCGTTGGCGGATCATTTGAGGTATTGGAAAATGCTAAAAACCATCAACAGGAACTGACAGAAAAAGGATTTAACTCCTCAATAATTAAGATGCCGGATACAGATATCAACTTGGTTACCTACCAAGGTTTTGATGATTTGGGTAGTGCCGAGAAGGCAATGAAAGATATCCGGCAATCTCAGAATTCTGAAGCTTGGTTATATAAAGCGAAATAAATTTCAGGCGCTTTTATTATTACATCATATTTACCTGTGTTCCATTTTTATCCGTTAATTGATATTGGCTCATAAGATTAGCGGTAAGGCAGGAATGTATGGGTAGGATGGTTATAGCATCACCGATGTCATAACTCTTGAATATAACATCAGAACAACAAATAACACCATGCTCTTGGGAGAGTTTTACAAGATGTGATGCAGTATCCAAGGGTTTCCAATGGTTGTCAATCTTTTGTGCGACCGCCCCATAATGAGTAAGCCCATTCTTAGTCATTGATTCTTTGGAGAAGTGAACCGCTCCGCCGTGAATAATGAGTTCATTTCTTTTGGGATACTTATCTACAACAGGGCAAACCATTGCAACAGCAATATCAGTAGGTGTACAGCTACCAATTTGGGTTTGCATGAGATCATAAAACACAAAATTTCCCGGACTTATAGCGTCAATAGGACCAAAATTATTAGCAACGGAACAACAAGGGGTATCCCCGGAGCATATTTCAAAAGTCCCAAAATCAGGGTTGATACATTTTTTTAAATTATTGAACTGTTTGACGATAGAATGTTGAACCTCTGATATTTCCTGTTCTGAACGACAGCTGTAGGAATGGCCGGCATGGGAATAGAATCCAACCCAGTTGATAAATTTCGTTTTTTGGATGACAGTTATTAGTTCTTTTATTGCTCTAATATCATCAGAAGCCAACCCTGATCTGGCTGATCCGGTATCAATTTCGATGTAGGTATTAAGTGTACTCGTAAGATGGGTTTCTAACTGATGGGCCGTTTCTGGTTTATTAATTAGTAATGTGAGGGTAATGTTTTGCGCAAGCTTGTTTAACTCTTGAGTTCGGCCAACATTACAGGGAAAAGCGATGGTTATATCTTTCCAGCCGTTTTGGGCAAAATAATGTGCCATATCTATAGAAGAAACCGTAATAGCTGTAACGCCAGCATCCTTTATCCATTCTCCCACCTGTGCCGATTGATGGGTCTTCATATGAGGCTTAAAACGCAAATTGTGGTGTTGAGCTTTTTCAGCCATCCGCCTGATGTTAGCCTTGCAAATACCTTCATCCAACAGAAGGGTAGGGGTAGTTATCTTTTGCATGGGTATAAATTTATTTGGGATTTAAAAAGCCCCGACTGAATATTCTCCAGCCAGGGCTTACTATATAATACGAAAGGATTAATTATCTGATTCCTGCATGTTATCAGCAACTTCATTTACTTTGTTCCACACCCTGAAAATATTACCGGAGGCAATTTTTTCAATTTCCTCTTCCGTATATCCACGTTCTAAGAGCTCAGCGAAGAGGTTGGGGTAGGTAGATACATCTTTAAGCCCATTTGGTAGTGTTGGACCAACACCGTCGTAATCTGAGCCGAGTCCTACATGATCTACGCCTACCAGATCAACAACATGATCGATATGATCAGCTACTTTCTCTACAGTACTAAATTGAAAGTTCTCTTGAAAATATTTTGATCGGAATTTATCTGCCTCTTCACTTTCTGGATCCAACTCTTTTTCTTCTATTAGTTGTGCCATTTCCTCTCGCACCTTTTCCTGGCTATTTTGAGAAGCACTATCTAAAAACGTAGACCCAAAGTTAATCATGATAACACCATTATTTTTCCCAAGCCGCTTAATAAGGTCATCACTCATATTCCGTTCAAATCCGGGGGTAAAGTGCCTGCAAGAAGAATGCGTTGCCACAACCGGTGCTTCTGTTACATCCATGACGTCATAAAACGCGCTGTCGGTAATGTGGGATACATCTACCATCATACCCAATCGGTTCATCTCTGTCACTACTTCCTCACCATAATCGCTTAACCCATTATGAGTATCAGCGGTTGTATCATAGGAAGAGTCACTGAGACGGTTGTCCTTAGCATGAGCAAGGGTAATATAGCGGACGCCACGATCATAGAAGTATTGCACATCAGATAAATCTTCTCCTACAGGAGCTCCGTTCTCGATCCCCATTGGCAGTGAAATCACTCCTTTTTCAAAGTTGTTTTGTATCTCTTCAGGTGACGTAGCGATAGCAAACTTATCGGGATTATCATTGGCAATACCCTCCATCATATCGACAAGGCTGTCGGCCGCAGCTTTAGCGCCACCGGTTTCCTGATATTCTACCGGGATATATATAGACATGAACGGGGCATCTAAGCCACCTTCCTTTGCTCGGGGATAATCAAAGTCCAGTTCTGGCGCTGCCTTCGAAATATTTACCCATTCGTCTTTTAACTGATAGGGGACATCAATATGTCCGTCCACTATAATCACTTTTTCTGCAAGATCATTTGCCTGTTGTTGGTACTGGTTGGTTTGGGTACAGCTGGCAAAAACCAGTACCAATAAAACGACAACACTGATATTTTTTATACTCTTCATCCTTTAATTTATTTAGTTGAAAGTTTGGTTGAATGTTGGTCAAAAAATGATCCTTTGCAAATATTAAAAATCATTTTACAACATTATGGTGATAAGATCTTTATGATTTAATAAATTTCTTTGGGAGCACTTCTTCAACCGTTGTCAAATGTTATAAGATTTAGTATTCAGGGGATATCTTAAAGTCTATCATTAGAGGGGAAAAGAGATGATTATAAATTAGGGAGTTCAAACGGTGAATTTCTGGGCAACATAAACCTGGCTGGGTACCCGATATTTGCACTGTAAGTACGGAGAGGTCTCTTATAATGAGTTCTTGAATAATTGAAGAACTTTTTTTTGGGATTCCTTGCTGAACAGAAGCGGGCGTCCACTAAATTCAAAAAGGTATAAGTCTTTATCAGTGTCGGTAAAACTGACTTTAAAGGCTTTAATTGTTGGTTTAAGTTTAAGTAGTAAAAAGTTTACTCCCGCTGTGGTAGGAAATATATCTTTGATGGTTTCTTTTTTGAATTCTTCTTCGTGAATCCTTTCACCCTTTTTTTGATACGATACAAGAACATTTTTGTCATTGATATTCAGTGTTATTTCAAGAGGGCCGTCCATAGTTTGGAGGTAGCATAGAATTGTAATTGCAAAAAATATAAATGCTCCTAACCTCATAATACTTATCCAAAACGGGTCTTCTATATTCCAAAATACAGCAAAGGTAATGACAGAGAACACTGCCGATATGATGGCCCCCGTTTTCCAGAAATCATGATTTTCCTCTGAAATAGTTATGGATCTATCCATTAGGCAATTTTGTGGTTAACAGTTAAATTACAGATAAGATATTAATTTGTACTTGCAACTCAACATCTGGTCTGATAGATTTCTATAAAAGTAGGTAATCAGAGAATCGGTAAAAAAAATATAGATTATGGCTTCAAAAAAGAAAGATTCTGAAGGTAAAACAATAGCTATCGCCGTTATTTTATTTGCTGCCGGGCTGGTTGCACTTATTTATGCCATCCAGTTTATTATTGGCTTTTTCTTCCCAAATTTATAATTCCACTCGAACAGATTGTTCTTTGATACTGATTTAAAATAGTATTAAAGAAATTCCTATCCGTTTTTTTTCTTTTAAATATCCTCTCTAAGCACTAAAAGTGCATACAAGAAATAATATTAAAAATATTTAATATTTCTGTAACAAACCCTCCATGAAGTTCTCTATTAAATAAAGGGGTTTTACCCTGATTAATAATTATTAATTGATTTCGGGAATCAACAAACGGTATGTACGTATGAAAACAATAGCTTTTACCAATCAGAAAGGAGGAGTGGGAAAAACGACCTCAACGATTAATGTGGGGGCTGGACTTGCCCAGGAGGGATTCAAGGTTTTATTGGTAGATTTGGATCCACAGGCTAACCTTACCTATTCGTTGCGGCTTAGTTCCAATCGTTTAGAAAATAGCATCTACGAGGTGCTAAAAGGAGATATTCAGGCTGATGAGGCAGTTATAAGTCATAATGGATTTGATATAATGCCTTCTTCGATTGACCTCTCAGGAGCTGAAATGGAGTTTGCCAATGAGCCCGCTCGGGAGATGTTGCTTAAAAATTCGTTGAGCAGCTTATCAAAGGATTACGATTATATCTTAATTGATTGTCCACCCAACTTGGGGTTGTTAACGCTTAATGCCTTTACAGCTGTTAAGGAAATATTTATTGTACTGCAATCCGAATATTTGGCGCTGCACGGTCTGTCAAAGCTGATGGATGTTATCCAGATTGTTAAAGAACGATTAAATCCTGATATAGAAATCAGTGGTATTATCTGCACGTTATTTGACGGGCGGAAAAATCTGAATAAGGAAGTGGTGGATCATATTCAGGATTACTTTGGTGATAAAGTTTTTGATACGATCATTAGAGATAATGTTGCGTTGGCAGAGGCACCGAGTCATCACAAAACAATCTTTGAGTATGCGCCTGACAGCCATGGAGCAAAAGATTACAAGGCGCTGGCTCAGGAAATAAGAAATGGTCAGTTGCAGCACGCGTAGAATATTAATAGGGATTAGCTTATTATGTCAAAGAAGAAGAGTTTAGGAAGTAGTCCTATTGCCTTTAAATCAAAAAAAAGTACTATGGGATTTATTCCTGATCGAGGGGTTTCAGATAATAAAAAGGATACAGATACAGCTGTTGTAACTACAAAGCAAGATCGGGATGAAAAGGAGAAAGACAGGGGCAAGAATACGACATCCAAAAACGAAGAAAAGACCAAAAAGAAAATTGTAAGCTACTATTTGGAAATTGATTTAATTGATAAAGTTAAATCAATGGCTGATAACAACGATATGTATTACTCAGCTTTGGTAACGTCTGCTCTAAAAGACTGGATGGCTAAAAAAAACTGATATCTTGCTATTACTTTCCGAGTATTATTGATTACAAAGAAATAACAAGTTTTTGATTCTTTTTTCTATTTTGTTGCTTATTCTAAGGGTTTGCTAATTATAAAAGATGTTTTAATCCTGTGGAACGAGCACTAACCGGACAACTACTTACCACTAATCAGTATAAGTTGGGTTTTGCCAAGACAGAAGCCGACTTGCGGGCTGCCCAATCGTTGCGATATCGCGTATTTAATGTGGAGCTTGGTGAAGGATTGGAAGAATCCCATCAGCACCATCTCGATGTTGATCGGTACGATTTGCAGTGTAACCACCTTATCGTTGTAGATCGTAAGACAGACTGTGTGATAGGTACCTATCGATTGCAGACGTACCAAAAAGCAATTCAGAGGCATGGACTATATACATCTGATGAATTTGATTTGTCTACACTACCTAAGGAAATTCTAAATGAGGCGGTGGAGGTAGGCCGAGCTTGTATCCAAAAAGAACACCGCAACGGACGTGTGCTTTACTTGTTGTGGCGGGGGATAGCAAAGTATATGGAAATAACCGGACAGCGCTACCTGTTAGGATGCTGTTCTATCAAAAGTACTGATCCCGCCGAAGGTTGGGAGGTATGGGATTATTTGCGTGAGAATGATCACCTTCACAGCTCCTTAAGTATAGATGCGAGAGATGATTATTGCTGTCCTGCTGTTGAGAGGGATACAGAAGCGTGGAAAAATGTAACATTACCTGAACTATTTAATCTTTATCTCGATTTAGGAGCCAAAACTTTATCTAAACCAGCATTAGATAAGGCCTTTAAAACGATTGATTTTTTAATCTTGGTAGATCTTGAAAACCTTGATGAGCGCTCAAGGAAACTGTTTTTCAGATAGATATGAAAAATATAATTGATCATGTAAGGGCATTTATACGTCTCGTATTTTTCTTTTTAGTTTCTTTTTGTACGGTAATTTTGGTTGCTGCGGGCAATGTGGTTTTTCGTTTTATAAAACCATTAATGGTTGTCAAATGGAAAAATAACATAATAACTATTTGGGCCTCATTAACAGCTAACATACTGGGGCTTAAAATTTCTTCTGAAGGATCACCGCCGAAACCTCCTTTTTTTCTGGTATCCAATCATGTAAGCTATATCGATGTTGTGCCGCTTTGGTATTTTTTGGATGGGACATTTATTGCGAAAAGTGAAGTAGCGTCATGGCCGTTTTTTGGATGGGGAACCCAAACCCTTGGCGTTCTTTTTATTGATAGAAAGCTACAGGGTGATGTTCATCGGATGAATAATCGCATTGCGGAGTCAATCTCTGATTCACAGGGTATTATTTTATTTCCCGAGGGGACAAGTTCGAAAGGGGAAAGAATTTTACCTTTTAATTCCTCTTTGTTAAACTATCCGGCGGAAAAAGAAATGCCGGTGAGTAGTGTGGCTATTACATACCGTTCGTTGGATGCCAAACGGCCGGCATGGTCACACGTTTGCTGGTGGGGAGACATGGATTTCTTTCCTCATTTTTGGGAGCTCCTGAAAATAAAACAGGTTGATGTTAGGGTCAGATTTGGTGGCGAGATTATAGATAATGACAGAAAGGAACTCTCAAAACAGTTACACAAAGAAGTATCACAATTGTTTGTTCCGATTGTTGGTTCACAGAATTAATGGCAGAGATTAATTAGATGATAAAGAACATAACAGGGTGGAAAAGATACGTACTTATTTATATTGTTGCTCTGGCACTTTCTCATCTTGTTATAAGTATTTTTCAGAATCCGCTACCTGATCAGGAAGATCCCAACAAGACGGTACAATTAACTGTAGTTAAAGCTGATCAGTCGCTTTCTGATAAAGAAATAACCATTGGTTATGAGGATATATACAGCGGATCAGAAGAAAATCCTCCCATTTTATTACTGTTGCCCGGTGGTCCCGAAGGTCCTGAGGTATTTCAAGAGATAATACCGGATTTGTCCTCAGAAATGAGGATCTTAGTACCTCATTTGCCGGGTTACGGAAGTGGGAATGATGATCTGCCCAGCTATTCATTCAAGACCTCATCAATATATACATTTCAGTTTTTAGATTCGCTTGATATCTCCGGAGCTCATGTGTTTGGTTTTGGATTGGGCGGTCCCAGTGCCATCCATTTGGCACATGACCATCCTGAAAAAATAGCTTCGATAGGACTTATTGCCTCAGTAGGAGTGCAAGAGCTGGAACTGTTGGGTAGCTATCGTTTAAATCATGCTGTGCATGGTATGCAGTTGGGAGCAGTATGGCTGCTACACAATACGATTCCACATTTTGGTCTTTTTAATGCCATTGATATTGATGTTTCCTATGCGAAAAGGCACTACGAATCTGATCAGAGACCGCTTAGATCCCAGCTAAAAGAGCTTGGTAAGCCCATGATCATATTGCATGGTAAGGAAGATCCCTTGGTACCACTGGCTGCCGCTCAGGAGCATTATCGCATTGTACCGCATAGCAAATTACAGCTATATGATGCGGATCACGATCTCCTGGAGACCCATAGCGATTCGGTCAGTCAGACTATTATATCATTTATTACTGACGTTGAAGAAGGTAGGGCAACAACGGCAGATAATGCCTCCAAAGAACGAATAAAAGAAGCCGAGAAGTCGTTTTCAAATGTCGATTTCGCTAAGTTTAAAGGTGTTTCGCTTCTGATTATTATGCTGATCATCATTCTGGGTACGCTGATTAGTGAAGACTTGACATGTATTGGAGCAGGATTGTTAGTAGCCCGGGGTCTTATTGGATTTTGGCCGGCAACACTGGCTTGTTTTCTCGGCATTCTTATTGGTGATGTAGGGCTTTATTTGGCGGGAAGAGTACTGGGAAGACCCGCTATCAAGAGGGCGCCTTTCAAATGGATTATATCAGAAAAAGATCTCGAGAAAAGTGCGCAGTGGTTTAAAGTTAAAGGTCCGGCTATTATTATAGCAACCCGGTTTTTACCGGGCAGCAGAATGCCAACATATTTCAGCGCGGGGGTAATAAGGGCCGGTTTCTGGATGTTTATCTTTTATTTTATTCTTGCTGGACTTGTTTGGACCCCCATGCTTGTAGGGATCTCTAAGCTTCTTGGAAACGAGTTGCTACGCTATTTTACACTCTACCAGGATTATGCGATATGGGTATTTTTGGGGGCCGTGATAGGTATCATTATGTTTGTTAAGTTAATTATTCCCGCCTTTAGTTATAAAGGTCGGCGACTGTTACTATCCCGATATCGAAAATTAACGCATTGGCAGTACTGGTGGCCGATTGTTATCTATACGCCCGTAACGCTTTATATTATTTGTTTAGGGATAAAATATCGTTGCCTGACATTATTTACAGCCGTAAATCCGGCTATTCCGGATGGCGGGTTTATTGGAGAATCCAAAAGTGCCATCCTGGATCTATTTGATAATTCATCAGCGGTAGCCCTGTATAAGAAGATTCCTTATGATGATGAGTTTGAAAATATGCTTGATGGTGCCGATCAGTTTATGAAAGAAAATGATTTGAGCTTTCCCATCGTACTAAAGCCGGATGTAGGGGAAAGAGGAAAGGGGGTTAGCGTTATAAAAGATCGATATATTTTACAGGATTATCTTTCAGAATGTTCGGAGGATATCATCATACAGGAGTTTATAGACGGTAATGAAGTAGGGATCTTCTATTATGAAAAGCCACAAGATGAACAAGGGGATATTTTCTCTCTCACAAAAAAGAAGTTGCCACAAATCGTTGGGGACGGACAGCAAACAGTACAGGAGTTAATTTTGTCGGACGATGAGACCGTGAATATGGGCAAAGAGTATCTTAAGCGAAATGAGGATCGTCTGTTTGAGATACCTGACGAAGGAGAGCAATTAACATTAGTTGAAATAGGAACACATGCACAGGGTGCTATCTTCTTCGAAGGCAAAGAACTTATTACCAAAGCCTTAACCAAAAGGATGAATAATATCTGCCATTCAGCAAAAGGCTTTTACTTCGGAAGGTTTGATATAAAAGTTCCCAGTTGCGACAACTTGAAAGAGGGTAGAGAATTAAAAATTATTGAGGTAAATGGCGTAACCTCTGAATCAATAAATATTTATGATGATGGCTATTCCTTTATTGACGGACAGAAAATATTGATGGAACAGTGGAAAATCGCCTTTGAAATAGGACATCAAGTAAGAAGTAATGGGAGTGAAGTATCGTCACTGTTTTCCTTTCTTAAACGGGTGTTTAATCAAACAGTAAAAACAAAAGAGTGATAACTTCAGAAGTATTTTTCTACCATTTCTTTGGCTTTTTCATGATTAAATTCGGCCGCCTTTAGTAAGTCTTGCTCCGCTTTACCCATTTGCTCGGATATTATGTAACTGCATCCCCGATTAAATAGGAGCTCTGCATTTTTCGGGCTGCTTTCAAGGGCTTTGGTAAAGTGAGTAATAGCTTTCTCATGTTCTCCCAACACGTGGGCATAAACCATGGCAGCTCCCTGTTGGGCAACTGTGTTATCAGCATTTATATCGAGAGCTTTTTTAAATTGTGCAAGTGCTTTCTGGGGTTTTTCACTATTGTGATACAGTGTTCCTAACAGCTGATAAAGCTGGTCGTCCTCTGGCTGTTGATCTATTGCAAATAGAAGAAACTTTTCCGCTTCTTCATTATTCCCACTCATGACTTTGATGAGGGCTTTATTTCGTAGAGCCTGGGGATGACCGGGTTCTCTGTTTAAAACTTCATTAAACAGGCGAAGAGCGTGTTCATGGTTTTGTTTATCTAAGTTTTCTTTAGCGCGTTGTAATATTTTTTCTGTCTTTTGACCCATAAATTCTTTGGAAATTCACGTTTTGAATTTTTGAAGATAGCAATTTTATCAGATTCTGAAAGTCTAATCTGATATGGCCTTTGCACTTTTTCTAAAAGCATCAATGGCAGTCATATTGTTAACTGCATTGGTAAGTGGCGTTGGTACGGGATCGTCTTTTATAACAGCATCCGAGAATGCTTTTGCCTGCAGAGTATATTGATTTACCGGTGGAAAAGTAATCTCTTCCTTTTTTCCATTCTTATACAACCAAATCCTTATTGTTTGATCCGGTGGGGCATTAAAGGGGATTTCCATTACTATTCTACCGTCTGTTCCCACAATGGTTACTTGTTGATGAGGTGCAGTTTGTGTAGCACAAGTAAAGGTGGCGGTTCCGGAGTTAAATCTGAGCGTTCCGGATGCTAAATAATCTGTATAAAAGTCAGGATCTATTTTCCAATATCCCGTTATATCTGTTGGTTCTTCATCAAAAAGAAATCGCGAAAGGGAGATACAGTAGCATCCGATATCCATGAGTCCGCCCCCACCTATGTCTGGTTTATTTCGGATATTATCGGGATCATCATTGTAATAAGAGAAAAATGAGTTCACCGTCTTGAGCGTGCCTATCGTTCCATTAGTTACCAGCGCCTTGGCTTTTTTCCACTGTGGATGAAAGCGATACATAAAGGCTTCCATCACTTTTAGCTTTGGATACTCATTTGCCTTTGTCAGCAATTTTCGAGCTTCCTGAGTATTCAGGGCAATGGGTTTCTCGCAAAGCACATGTTTGCCTGCTTCCAGGGCTTCTAACGTTTTTGGCACATGCAAATGGTTTGGCAGGGGATTATAAATAGCGTCGACGGAGGAGTCTGCCAATAGCTTTTTATAGGAACCATATGCATCAGGAATAGTAAGTTTTTGTGCCGTCTTTACTGCTTTTTCCTTTGATCGGGAAGCAATTCCTTTCACAATGCAGTTGTCAGCTTGCTGTATGGCGGGGATAACTTTATCAACGCCTATTTTAGCGGTACTCAGTATGCCCCAGGTTATGGTATCCATCAATAATTGGTGTTAAAAAATTAGCCTTAGTATCCTAAAATATTAGCTGGCCAACAAATATAAGACAGCAAAACGCGCATTTTCTTTAATATTGCAGCCGGGATCGGGAGCAAAAAAGTTAAGGGTGATTTGCTTTCCGTCATGTTGGTTTGGCATCATCGAGGTATTGGCAATTATACCCGCTTTACGGGCATGGGGATGTAGATTAATATATGTTATGGTATCTTCTGCTTCTTTAACCGTCTCATTCATCGTTGCTTGGTAGTGTCCCTGCGGTAGGTTCCACCATCCGTAGTCATCACCCTGACTCTTTTGGGGATTAATCAGTTCCTTTTCCGCGGCTTCAAATTCACTGCCACCAAAGTCCAGCGAACCGGCCTTGGTGAATTTGTGGATTGTATCTATCGTTAAATCAAAATGTGTTTCGTGCTGCTGGGTGTCCTTGTGGATAATAGAATGTAGATGGTTTCCAAGTTCATCTGATTTTAGGAAAAACATGATGTAATACTTTATTGTAAATGATTAGGCGTTTCCAACAAAAAATGAAGAATTTAAGATTCATATACGAAGTTTAATTACTAAAATGCCGTAGATCGTCTATTGACTGAGGAGGTAAATACATGCGTTTAAAGCTCCGCTTCCACCAGTTGCCGGTTTCTTTATATTCCTTGTGGTTAGTAAATTGGTATTTAAAGAGTCGTGCCCGTATATAATTGGGAATTTTATGGTTAAAAGGATTATTTGATAACAGTTTTAACGTATCCTGATTATCTTTTAACAATTTGTAAATGAATTTGAGGAGCCAGGTATTAGATCGAACGGGTGTCATGGCTGCAAACCACATCTGCCAGTCAAGACGAAGATGGTATGGTGCCCACTGTATAGGTATACCTGTGGGATTGCCCGGCTTACCCTTAAACTCATAAGCTTTCCAGGTTGTTTCGGAGTCAAGCTTATGGTCAGTGGTTCCTTCAAGTACAATCTCATACCGGGTTCGTGTTACTGATCCAAATGCACCGTAGGTATTGACTAAATGCAGTGGATTAAAGCTCGCATTCATCCGCTGTTTGGGAGAGATCATATTTTTAATGGGACCAATACTTAAATAGGCGACAACAATTCCAACAATAATAGTAAGTACGCCCAGTATGGAACTGCCCAAGAGTTCTGCCGGTGCAGAAACAGGTATGATAAGTTGTAAATATTGATTGCTTATGCCACTGAATGCCAGCAGGAGCGTCAGCCAGTTTAGCCAAGCGTAATTGCCACTTGTGATGAGGTAGAGCTGAGATAAGATGATCAACAGCGCCCCGATAGTAGCAAATGGTTGAGGCAAAAACAGCAGCCAAACGGCTCCCAATTGGACAATATGGTTACAAAATGTTTCAAACTTGTGGAGTTTACCGGGAAGTAAATGGAAGAATCTGCTTAGAGGGCTGGGCATCGGCTGCGTTTCGTGGTGGTAGTTGAGGCAGGTTAGGTTGCGCCAGCACTTATCACCGCGCATCTTAATAAGTCCGGCCCCAAATTCAACTCTGAAAACCAGCCAGCGGAGGATAAATATCATTATCATGGAACTCTCGTACTGCATGGGACCCAGGAAAATAGCGTAAAATCCAGCTTCGAGCAGTAGTGATTCCCATCCGAAGCCGTAAAAGAGCTGACCAACATTAACAATTGAGAGGTACAGTATCCAAAGTAAAAACCAGATCAGCATGGAAACCCATAAAGGTCCCAGATCGGAAATACCGAAGGCAGCAACTAAAGCAAGGGAAAGTCCCAGCCATGCGATAACGGCAAAAAAGCGATCAGAATAATGCCAGTGAAAAATGCTCGGGGATTTCTTAAACGGGATGCGATTTAAAAAGCGGGGGACTGGCAGCAACCCGTTTTCTCCCAATAGCGGCCTGAATTGATTTATTGCGACCAGGAAGGCGATAGCATAGATGAAGCCCAGTCCACGCTGAATTATGAAGGCGCTGAGCCAATATTCTGACTGGTAGAATCCTTCAATCATAACAAAAGATTAATGCATTGTGATAAAGGAATATCTGTTAAAATTTTAAAACATGCCTTATGCTATGTCAAACAGAGAGCTGTTTTTCCAGTATAAAGAGTGATTTAACCTCCCCATCTATTAAAACTTTCTGCTTATGAACAGTAGAAAAGCCCATTTTGAAATAGAATGGACGATCGAAGGCATCAGATTCGGTATGAAGGGTAGAAATATTCTTAGCGGTAGCAAAATCTTCGAGTGTATCGTATAGTTTCTTGCCTATGCCTTGACCCCGGTTATCGGGATGGCAGTAAAAACAGCTGATATGACCATTGTAATCAAGTTGGCCAATGCCAATTACACGATCATTTATTTCTGCAACGACCGTAAAGTTTTTCAAACAGGTTTCTTCCCAACCACCGAAATGAATGTTGTTGAGAATAGATGAGTGCATTTCTGTTTCGGAAAAACCTTCAGCATTTAAAATGCTTACCGTGTCGCCAAACAGGTGAGCGACCTGTTCAATATCACCTTTTTTGTAGAGTCGAATTTTCATAGATAGGGGATTAAAACTGGTAGTAGAAAACCATCAGGAGTTTAACAAATGGGGAACTCCTTCGTACTTATTAGCTATTAAGTATAGTAAAATTAACTACTTAAAACTAATAAATTTTCTTACATAATAAGTTACTTGTAGTTATCCCGCCAAGTACTTTATATGGAATAACTTATCAAATAAAAAAAGCTGCTCTCCGGGAATGGGGAGCAGCTTTATAGAAGTAAAAAAGTGATTAATAGGAGTTACTTCGTGTATAGCTTGTGCAGTTACCGTTTTCTTTTCCGTCTTTTTTACATTCTTCCTTGTCTTCAAATCCGCCATCGGAGTAGGCTTCGATATCACCGTTCTTGGCTGTTTGTCTCCATCTCCATTCGCCTTTGGCATCTTGGTAAATTTCACATCTTGGCATAGCGCTTTGCTACCTTTGTTTACTTAAAATTATAACTACTTATGTAAATAATGATTCTATTCACTATTTACAAAATTTGAACGTGTAAAAGTAAAAATTATTCGGAAGTTTGTTAAAAAGGATAGCTGAAAAAGCTACCTGCTATTCATCTTTAAATGATAATTGTATTCTGATGAAAAGATGACTTCAAAACCATTTACGTGGCTAACGATAGCAAGCATCAGGAACAAGAGTCCGGAAATTATGAGTACAATATTTGCTCCCTGCAGCAGATAAAAATACAACCGTGTATATTGATCACGAATTATCTTTTTTTGATAATAGTTTCGATTGTTTATATAAGCTCGAAAACTAAAAAAGATGATTATCAGGGCACCCGAAACAATCCAGATCATAATTTTTTTGTTTTATAGGCTAAAATAGATCAGGGTGTTCCTAATTAAATTCCGGGTTAGGGAAGAAGTTTAAAATCGTAGTCCACATTGTCTTTGATTTCCATATTCGGAAGATCGATGGGCACATCGTGTTCATCAGCTTCCTTTTTTAACTTGGTATAGAATGTTCTCGACAAAAGCAGGCGCTGATATTCAACCCCTTTTTCATTGATGTAATCTGTGATAGCATCTCGGAGCCGATCCATTTTTTCCATAAAAGAAATAATATTTTGATAAAAATTGCTTAACTGTTACAAACATAACATAATTTTTTGAAATCAGTAACACAGATGTTTAAAAGGGCAGGGTAGCTTATCCATTACATATGAGGCTGGATAAAAACAATGTAAGTCTGATAACCAAGCAAATTTTGCACGGATAACTCTGCTCTATTAATAGGGGAACCAAGGATCGAGGCGGGGTGTGTTAATTCTCAGTAAAAACATGTTTCTCCCATTCCTTTTTATTGTTACCAAAAAAACGAATCAAAAAAAGTACCGGGGGTTAAACCGTAAAGCCTTATTATCATGCTGATACTTTTTAACTAAGGAGTTCCTTTATGCCCCCTCCCGACCCTCTTTTGATTTCTCCCTACAAGCAGGGAGAAAGACGCGTTGATTGAAGTTGTAATCTATTTAAAAAAGTCTTCCTCCCTAAATAATTAGGGAGGAAACAAAGGTGGGTCAGAAAAATAAACTGTAAGGAATGGCTCGTATAATGGTCTTACTAAACGCAGGGGCTTAAAAAAGCCTGCATCAAGAGATGCCTTTCGCAAGGTATTTCAATTACATAACTACAACAGGGTTACGTCGGGAATATCCCAATAAAAGGCTTTTCGGCATCAAGATGATGAGAATACGGGTAGTAAATGCTATGGCAGAGCGGGCTGTATAGCAAAGTTATTACAGAGAGCACTGTTGGGCTAAACTATTCATCCCATCGTCACCAAAACCCTATTAATGAAAAATAAATACCATGTCATTAAACTATTACTTAGTACCCAATCAAATGAGTAATAACGGTGATAACTTTATTGCCGTCAGCAGTAATACGCAAACCTATACTATCGAAGACGTCTTTGATGAAATCGTCCATCCCGGCTCTACCATAACCAAAGCCGAGGCACTGGCCACCTTCGAGTCGTTAACCGATGGCATCATGAAGCTGGTGCGCCGGGGCAACTCCGTCGTGACCCCGCTGGTGAATATTCGGTCGGATATCAAGGGCGTTTTTGAAACAGATGAGTCATCCTATGACTCCTCCAGGCAGCAAGTGGTGGTCAATATGTCGCCGGGGCTTCGCCTGCGCTCGGTAGAGAATGAGATAGAGGTCACCAAAGTTACGCCTCAAAAGCGCGAGCCGAAGTTGTTTCATTATTATGACAATAGCTCCGATAGCAGTGACGAGTCTATCACCCCGGAAAAGGGCGCACGCATTACCGGTGATATGCTCAAATTTGATGAAGGGGATACCGACCAGGGTATTTTCTTTGTGAATACCGATGACGGTACCGAAACCCGTCTCGATAACAGCCTGCTCCGCAATATGCCGAGCGAGCTGATCTTTAATAATCCCGCCTTGCCGGCCGGCAACTACGAGCTGCAAGTGCGCACGGGACTATTAAATGGGTCATCCATCCGTACAGGCAGGCTTTCGGGCACGCTAACGGTAGCTTAATGATACATTAATCATAAGTATATATCATCAAGTGATATTAAGGTATTTAGGAGACTTAGAAAGAGGCCTCTTCATGTATCTGTGGGCTTAGGGTTAGGCCCAGAAGAGGCCGTTACTTACACATGCCGGGTTCTTGGCTCAGGACCCGGCATTTTTTTTATGGGATACACAGTGCTTTCCGTGTGCTTTTAACCATATACCTACCGGTTTGTGCAACGATCCCCTAAGGGGTAATCCAATTTTCCCTATAGGGTTAGTACAATTATCCCTTAAGGGATAGTCGAATTATTACTATAGGGATATTTTCTTGAGGGGTAGGAGACAAGGAGATGGCGGGACCAGTGACGGATTATGCCATCAAAGTAAGACATTTTTCAGGAGTAATTTAAAGGCTGGTTATGGAACTTTCTTTAGTTATTCTTCTTCACCATATTTCTTTAAGTCATATGCACATATCAACTTTCTAAATGGTGTAGCATTTTTATCTTCAAAATCTCGCAAGAAAAGTTCTGCCTCTCCTAAATCCACTCTTTCATTTATGATCGACCAAAGAATTGCGTCATATTTATTACTATCAGAAATGGATTCATCATCCATTATTTGATCAATACTTTGATTGTCTGATTCACATGAATCGTGTACACGATCTAAAGCGGCTTCAACCTTCTCTATCTGTTGTTCTTTTAACCTTTCAGATTCTTCGATATCAGCAATATTACTGAATGCAAATATTGGGAAGTATCTGTTTACCTGAATAGTTTGGTCATTAACTAGTTCTAAGAGTTTCTCTTTAGATTCCTCAACTATGCTAAAGTAGTTTGTAATAATTTCAGAAGGTGACTGATGACGGTATTCAATAGTTTTCTTTGACCCAATAGCTAATATTTTATCTCTATTATCTAAATTTTCTAGGTCATCTGATATATTTACTTCTATCTCTCCACCTGTATTAATTTCTTTAACTACTGTTTGAACTTTTCTGACATCCATAGCAGAAACAGGCAGTGTTAGATCTGCTAAAGAGTCATAAATAGCACTGAAATTATCAGTCTTTATTTTATAGATCCTTATAGTGGTTAATCCCTCTATATCTACATCATGTTCAACAATATTGGTTGATGTGGAACCTTCATCATATTCAACTAGTAAAAAATTCTCTCTAATCTTTTTCGCTTGATCAGAGTTTGGCTCAACATAAGTAAAAATCGTTTTCAGTAAACGTTTTATATTAGCATCACTAATTTCATACCCTAAGAATATGATAGGATTATGAATAAATATTGATAATAGTTGCGCTCTTATTAGTTCGTACTTCTCTCGAAAATAATCGTAATCTTCTTCAGAAATAATAATTCTTGATGGGGTAGAGACACAGCCATGAATCTTATATACAGCGCCGTAAGGATTACTTAATAAAATATCATTCCCTATCAAGGGATTAAAATTGAATATCTCTTCAATAAATGAATCATAGTTGGTAGTAACTATCGAAGCTATATTCTTTCTGATCTGGCGCAATTTGTCAATTTCTTCCTTCTTTTCCTCCTTTAATTCTACTTCACTAAGAATTTTTGACAAATATATTTTAAAACGGCTAATATTATTTCCGTCTTCCATTTCTTCATAAAAAATATCATTTATTTCTTCGAACTTGCCGCTTCTATTATTTTTTAAATAGTTATTAAAATCTTCTTCGATGATAGTTGCTATTTTGGGAAAGTTATATTCACCCTCACTGTCTTTATGTTCACACTCAGATTTTATGTCTAGGTAATATTCATCATTTCCTTTAAAATCACGGCATACTTTTTTTAGAAGATCATTCCAGTCATATGAATTTTTTAAATACCTTAAACTCATTCCGGTACCGATAAAAAGAACTGGATGATTTCTGAAGTTTGAAATGAATTCTTTAATCTCCATGGAATATGTTTTTAAAAGTAAATTTCAACTCAATGAAAGTTCTATAACCTTAGTTTATTCAAACTAAAACCCATGGTATATATCTAAACCGTAAGATGCAATAGGGGAGAATGCCATATCAATAAATGGAAGGGAGGCAAAGAGATCAGCGATCCCTGCCTGCGTTAAAGCGCTGGGTATACCACTCATTAGATCTCTTCGGATATTAGTCCATGTCCACCGATCGGCTCCGTTTCCGTTTGCTCACCAAATTCTGCTATTAAGGGTCGGCCTTTGTTGATAGCTTCTTGCACCGAAGGAAGCGAAAGTGAAGCTTTATGGCTCTCTTTGCTATCCCAGACTTCAGTAACCCAAATTGTATCTTCATTTTCTGGATCTTTTGAAATGATATAACTCAGACAATCCGGCATGTCAGCTGTTCCTTCTAACAGGATTTTGATTAGGTCATCTCGCTGATCAGTTTTGGCAGTTATTTTCCCTATTAATCCATACATATTTAGATCCGGTTTGGTTTTTTTAATGACTATTAATTGTGTCAGGGTAGAGACAAAGCCAGCTGTCGCCGCGCTGGTCATGTTTCAAAATTTTTCATTGTATTCAATAGTAGTATAACAACTTTGTAGCCTACTACGCCGAAGTAGCTAAGCTACGTAGGCTGTACATAACCGCCGCACGGGTCAACGCTAATTTAATTTCCCGTTTACTATTTGGCAACAAGAAAATAAAACAAAGCAAGAGAGGGAGGTGCGTCTCCTTGATGCGTGGTTCGGTAGGCGAACCTTATTTCTTTAAAGTTGGTTGACTTAGAGAAATCGAATTTAGTAGCTGACAAGCTTTGAAGGCTAAGATAAAAATTAAACTAACGCCACAAATAAAGCCTAATTTATATGCAAGCGACTCACTTGAAAATAAGGCAGGCGTTAAGTGATTAATTAATATGTCGTATATCTTTAAGAAAGATAAAATTACAATAGATGTTGTAAATAATTTCTTCATGGATTAATCATTTGATGAAAGTTAAACTAATTCTACAAAATAAATTTAGCTTTCGCCACCTAACCTTAGCTTATCCATATTAAAAAACCATGGTAGATATCTAAACCGCAAGATGAAACAGGGGAGGTAATCTGAGCTTGATCAACGAACCCGGTTGCCAGCGATAGGTTTGAAACGAGAATTTATTGTAATACTGTACCGAAAGATATAAGTGAGGACTGTCGACTTGACATTTTTCTTTTTAAAGGGGTTAGGTGTACTGTAACTTTTGGAAAAAGCTAATAGTCATTTAACAACTGCTCTTTTTGCCACTTTTTAACAGTTTCCATTTCGTTCAAATGATTGCCTATTACATAACTTAGAATCCAGGTATAGCCATAAAAAGTAAAAAGAGGAAGTACCATTAGTAGAAAGTCAGCAACAGTATTTCCTATATCAAATAATTGGGAGATTATTAGAGGAATAATAACAGTAGCGAGAAATATACCGATAGATTTATACCATTTTGCTTTGAATAAATGCCATAGCATAAATGGAGTAAAAAGAACCGCTAATATCAAGAGTCCCATCATAATCAGGCCATAAGGCATCCAAACTATTCCTGCTCCTGCAACGCAACTATATTTTTCGTATTGCAACCAATATTGCAATTGACTAAGAGAATGTTCTTCAATCGTTTTTGCGCTGGCAAGAATATCTGATTCATTCATTTGTTGATAAAGATAATAGTGTACACCTAACCTCAGTTTATCATAGTAAATACTATGGTAGATACCTAACCCGTAAGATGCCAAAAAAGAGGGAATGCTATGCTGATAAATAGCAGGGAGGCAAGGAAATAGGGAGACCTGTCCACATCGTGCGCTGGTTAGGTGGATGCTATTATACTTCAGAAATGGTAATCCATGAATGTTTACCAAAGGTTAAGGTGTAAATAACATAGATGGCCACTATCAATGTCAATAAATGGATAATGGATGTAGTTGTTTGAAAACCTTCAAGAAGATATTCTGAACCAACCTCTGCGATCAATAATAGAAAGAAAACTACCAACCCTTTATTATAAAACTGATTGCCTTGAATATTAACTTTAAGTTCATTCTTCTCATTTAGCTGTAATTTTTTAGAGTGACTTCCTTTTCCGAACCAACCAATTTTGGCTTGAATGGTGGCTTCATTGCTGTCCAGCAACACTTTCTGTTGGCTGTTATTCTGTAAATTTGCAACGTGTTCATCATCAACAACAATTGAATAGGATCGTAATCTAAAAATGTTTTCTTTTGGTCGATTTAAAGTCAATTGATTCATAGTTATGTAAGTTTAATTTGTGAAGCCACTTAACCTTAGTTTATTATCCTAAAACCTATGGTAGATATCTAAACCATAAGATGCAAAAAAAGAGGGAATACTATGCTCAATAAATGGAAGGGAGGCAAGGGAATGGCGAGGCCTACGCTGGCTCAATCCATCGGGGACCAAGTTAATTCATGGGTTATACCTTCATTCCAAAGTCAATTTATTTTCGTTTCATCTACAGTGAATGAGATCGTTCTTCCTGATTTCGTTCGGCTTTCTACTACAAAATGCCAATCTCCATCAGGAATATCCCAGAACCAATTTTTCCCGCTAATATACATTTGATCAGTAAGCTCTTTTGTCTCTTCCGGAGCAATCCTGTAAACGATTAACTCATCGGGACATACGTATTTACCTGGAGGTCGGTTATACCAAACCGGTTCACTATTTTTATTATTAGCAATAATGTTGAATGCGCAGGGTCCTGTTTCAATTCTGGCTGTATCAGTACCGATATTTTTTGCCTTTATCTTTGTATTTAGTGAGTTATCAGAGGCAGACCATAAGATTTCGCCATGAAATTGTATCTCTCCATTTATCTGTACCTCATGAGTGGGTGCCTTGGTATCCACGATTATATTGCCTGTGTCTTGACAGCCGGGGATGTATATGCAAAGGAAAACAAGCAGAACAAATTCTCTAATCATAAATAAAAGGCGTAACGATATTGCACATAACCTGCAGGTGTCTGAATATCGAATTGGTTTAAAACGAAAATATTAACTAATAAATGGAAGGGAGGCAAGCAGATGGCGAGGCTTGAGGTGTCCCGATCCATAGGGGTCCGCATTAATGTACGGGTTTGCTGGTTGTTGGTATGCTTTAATCAAAAACATGCTCCTCATATTCAGCCCACCACTCTGCGATGTTCACTTTTGGCTTTCTACATATATATAATGGAATCCCATTTTCTTCGCCAATCGCATATTTGTGATAAATCATTTTAACCAATTTCACTTCTTCAAATACCTGTTCTACCGACTCTTTTTCATTGCCTATGCTGATCCAAACTTTTGCATTCGGATTGTCAAATCCCCAAAGCCAAAAACTACCGTGACGACTTATAGGATCTGGCAACCCGTATTTGTTACCGATGATCTGCAATGCCCCGGCTTCGCCATGGTTTTCAGCCCAAAGTACAATGTCTTCTTGTTCCAATGAATCAAGGCTCTGATAAATACTATCCACAAGTTGCACTTGTTCCTCCCAGCCGAACATATCCGCATAATCACCGGTCAACTCAATCCGTTCGTTTTCTTCTTCCAGGTCCATATAAGCTACATACTGCTCGATGGGCAGTAAGGGGGTAGCCTCCGGGATAAATGGAAGGCTTGGTAGAAAAATTAAACCTGCGACTGCATAATTCCAGTGGCGTTTTGTTTGCTGTAACCAAGCTTCCAGTTTAACAGAACCGGCTGCGAACAGCACCGGATAAGCCCCGAAAAAATAGTATACTTTGGCTTGTAAAAGCCAAAAAGTGAGGAAAATGATGCCAACAGCTATACCCACACTTCGATACATTTTTAAGCGTTGACCTCTGAAAAGGGCAATTCCCCCAATAAGTGATACGGCCAAGGTGAAGATTGAATCCAGTTGCCCAAAGATAAAAGCGAAAGCACCTTGTCCATCCAGCTGTTCGGATTGCAGTTCTGCGAGGTGGAGTAATTCGGGCCAATCGTGCTGATACTGCCAAATGATGTTCGGTAGAAAGATGAGCAGGGCGATAAGCCCTGCGCCATAGATTCCGAGCGACTTGTATAGACGCCCTTTGTTATAAAACAACAAGCCGACGGCAACCCCGAACCCCCAAACGAGCATCAGATATTTATTCATAAGCCCGACACCGCCTACCACACCCAGAAGAAATAGCCATGATGTCCGTTTGGTTTTTAGGTACTTAATTAAGACGAAAAAGCCCAACGTCCAGAAAAATTGATTGAATGCTACCGGCTGAAACAGGGTATGGTTTCGGTAAAAAGAAACAAACGCTAACACACATAATCCGGCCAGTAAAACAGCCCAATATTTACCACCCAGTTCTTTGGCCATGTAGCAACACAGGATCAGGATACCTATCCCGGCCAGGGTAGGGAAAAGCCGTACACCCATTAAAGAATAGTCAAACAACCAGTAGGGGAGCTTTCCAATCAATGCAATAAACGGGGGAAATTCTATAAACCCCCAATCCAAATGCTCACTTGCTGATAAATGCAGCAACTCATCCCGATGGAATCCGTAATTTTGGTTCCCATACCAATGGACGGCCAGCTTAAATAGACACAATACAGTAACAATGGGCAGATATTTTTTCAATACATTTACTGGAATAAATTAAATTTTGCTTATTTGGTATTCGCAAATTCTACTATAAAGGTTTCAGAGGATAAGGTTATAACCAATGATAGATTAAACCCTCTATATTAGGTTTTAATCTATTAATACTACGATTTGATTGAATTATTCCCTGCCAATCCCATTATTTTAATCTCTTGTTATATTTTATCAAGAATACCGAAAAATAAATTATCCAAAAAAGATACATGGCTTCTGTGATCCTTTGAAGTAAACCAGCAATCGGACTATTAGCATTAAGAAGAAATACCATACCAAAAGTAAATACGGCTATGCTAAGAAGTGTTGAAAGCCTGAAAAGCACTTTAAAGTTGGCTAACTTCTTAAAACCAACTCCTGTAAAATATATACTGAATGGTGTTAACGCATATGTGAAAAGACTCAGAACGGTATGAATGAATTGGGATACACTCGAATCCGAATAATTACGATTACACCCAAAGTCACACGGAAATACACTTACTAATGAGGTGAATATTCCATAAAGAATTCCAAAACCAATAAGACCAATAAATATGTATTTATTGTCTTTTAATTTTTTTGCCACCATAAAGTGGAAAAATCCAATCAATAAACCACTGGGAATATAGCCTAACCAGCGCAGCAAATGCCCGTATTCAGTACCATAAGCATATGATTCACTGATATACTGAGAGATATGGCTATAACCATCAAAAAGAGCGCCACCGATGGCAGTGGTAATCATAAATAGAAACGCTCCCAGTATTCCAGAATAATTTAGAAGGTCATTTTTGAACATGGTTTTTTCTGGAATTCAAAGGCAGCTAACCTTAGTTTATTCATTCTAAACCCCATTGTAGATTTCTAATCCGTAACATGCAAAAGAGAGAAGTGCCCCCGCTTAATACGTAGGGCAGACATTTATATCTATTCTTTTATTAGATCACTTAGATGTATCACTTCAATTCCCATCATCTCTTTTAGATAAGAATCAAGAAATGACTTATGAGAAGCCCCTATGGTAATTAAAACGCGACCACCCGGCTTGCGAGCAGTTGCAGAACGAATATGAGCAGCATGTCTCAGATTGCGTTCTTCCCAAAGAGCAAGCCGAGAGCGTAAGGTTTTGTTAGAAGTTTCAAGAAAAATATTACGCCATTGTCTTTCTTTGTCTCTATCAATAAAGGCAGGAGAATTCATATACTGGTATAAAGGGAACCATGTACTGTCTTCGACTCCTTGTTCCAAAAGATTTCCCTGTTTGACTAAATATGGAGCATTCCTTAATGCTTGTACCGTAGAATCATCTAATTCTTTATCAAGTTGAGTGTCATTTTTTGAATAATAACTATCTTTCTCCAAATGATCATCTATGGGATATACCCGTTGTAAATTTAACAGATGAGCAAGCCGAAGTGAAATCGATGCAGTTTCGTCTGCAGCGTTGAGGGTCTCAGTGAGCCCTTTTACAGCACTTTCGGAAATAACCGATTGATTCGATTGAGTCTCTTCACTCAAATAAGACCATTGCAGGGCAGCCGTATGCAAACGGTAAGAAGCAAGCAGATGGTTGATTAGTTCTAATCTTGTACTGTCAGTAATTTCTTGTGTGCGTTGAGCTTTGCCCAACAGAGAGTCAGCTGTCATGTTCGCTTTTCGCCAAGAAATATCAAGCGCTTCTTGTGCCGCTGATCCATATTTAAGTTGTTCCTTTGCAAAAGAAATAAGCCATGAGTCATAAGGGCCGCCCCGTCGTTCCATCTCGGCAATTTGGGCACCTGGCAGTACTTCTACGCCAATTAAAGTGGGTGAATAGTCTTCTAAAACATTGACTAAAGAATCAACAAGTGTTGGAGAAAAAACGTCCTCATAATGGCTAATGTGATGCGTGGCTAAAACAAGGACTTTTGTTTTGTCAATATTGTCTCCGGTAGCGGATGATTCTTCTGAAGGTTGGCCAACAACGGAATTGGAGAAAGCTAAACTAAAAATGGAAAATAATATTAAAAGGAAACGCATAGTAAGAATTGTGCTTAAGAATTATAGTCTTGATTTATGTTAGGGTAATACAGATGTACATGATGAGTGCTGGATAGCGGTTGGCGTTACAGCTGCAGGTGCCAAAGTGCTGAAATTATCTGAAAATAAAATTGTAATCATAAAAAATGAGGGAGGGCATCACGTTTAACAGGCATGTAAAACAGTTTTAAACTTTAGGAGGTCCCCGGTCATCATAATCCGGATCCGCAAAGAATACGAAAAGAACACCTGCGGCGGCAATGACAACCAGCACTTCCAGCGCCAGGAACCCAACAGCAATATGAGCTTCTTCTGATTTGATCCTTGAATCTCTTAGCTGGGTATCGTAGGTCTGAACGTAGGTCATTGGTGACTGGTATATCGGACTCCACCTGAGTTCATTGGATGATTCGATGCGCCAGGGGCACAGAAAGACTATCACAAGTATCAGGCTGGCAACGGCCGTTGCAACGACGGTATTTTGCTGCTCATTCATTTTGTAAAAGGTAAAGGATTATATGGGAATATAATCTCTTCTTTAACATCACAAATCCGACGTAATATTGAAACTAAAACATCTAAGGATTTTGGAGTCTTAAAAAAAACAAAAAGTTCGGGAGTTGATATAAGGTTGTGATTGACGGACAATCCCATCCATTGAGTGAGGAGGGCTTACTTTTGATCCAGCTTACGCTGAGTTAGATAAGATAAACACCAGATAACGCCCCATCCAGCGCCGGCATACCACCACTGGAAATATAAAAGCACTCCTGTATTGGTGGCATAAAGGAGGTGGGTAAACCAATCGGGGGCGGTGGTTTCAGCCTTATTCATCATATTCATAAAACCATCACCGAAGTAGACAAGCAGTTTAACAAAAAGCAGCAGTCCCGTATATCCCCAAACAAGACCTTTTAAGAAGAAGTTGGAAGTTAGCACTGCAGCGATAATGGCAGCGGTTGCCAGGATATCAACAATAACATCTTTGAGCCACGACATAGAAAAATATATTCTTAATTGGATGTGATTTTATAGCATCCAATTAAAGAATAGTAAGGCTTTTAATCCAAACTAATTCACTGGCATTTTTTCCAATATCATCTCTTTTCAACGAACTTTTAAGGGTCCATCCCTCTTTGGTTGATGAGGCATTGACCAAGTATCCTTCGATGCGAATAATATGTCCCTCTCTGAGTGTGTTTATCTTCTCTCGTATCTGCTTTGTTGAGCCGATTAAATGCATATTGGATGCGTTTTTCCACATCTCGGTTTTCTCGATGGGAGGTTTCGCCATTTCATAATAAAAGGAACGGTCAGATTGACGAACCATCATTGAGCTTAGATTACGCTCATCAGACATCGGGCCCCAACCAACAACAATATCAGTAGGAGCGAGATCTGAATACTGATCAAAATAGTAATTTTTTATTGAAAGTATCCGCGCCTCGAGATCAATATTGGCTTTGGGGGTTATATCAAAACCTTTGTAATTGAACGTATCGGCATTATAGGTAACTTCCTGAACAGGGGCTTCAGGTGCTACCACGCCGGGTCCATGTTCTACCGGATGCGTGGTCCAGTAGTAATAGACACCGCCAATCAGTAAAATGACAAAAAGAATGTGTTTAATCATAATAGGGTCCTGTTTACTATCATGTTTATATAATCAAGATAGTAAAAGCGCCATTTGTTACAAGTTAAAAAAGATTTATGTAGGTTATTGATTTTTAAAAGTTTAACGAAATACCTGCCTGCCAATTTCTGCCGGGGGCCGGTTCAAAATATCGGCCACCAAAAGCATTTACGGTAACAGATCCATTGTAACGAGTATCAAATAGATTGTTAATATCTATAAAGGGTTGGACCTCAACATCTTGCGTGCTAAAAAGCTTTTGAAAGCTGAATGAACCATCGAACACATGGTAAGCATCATTTTCGGCAGTATTTCGATTATCAGCCATATAACTGCTTACATGCTTATAGGTGAGCGAAAGTAAAAAGTTCCCGGGCGTCCAGCTTGCTTTTCCATTCAACCGAAAGGGAGCAATGCCCGGCACTTCGTTGCCTTTAAGTGAATCAGGTTGCACCTCTTTAAATGTGGCATTTGTAACCGTTGTAGTGGCCGATAATTTTAAATCCTGATGAATTTGCCATCCGAGTTGTGCTTCTATACCGGTGTGGCGGGTTTCTCCCTGGTTTCGATAAAAGGTTGGCCCGTCAGTTTCAAGTTGGTAGGGGAATAGCAGATCGTCAATCCATAGTCGATAGAATGTTAAATCGTACGTAAGGGCACTGGATTGGATATGGCCTCTGATTCCGGTTTCTAAACCGATTGTTTGCTCGGGTTTTAATTTGGGGTTAAAACCGTTGCCGCCGCCGGGCCTGTTAACCAGTTCAGTGGTAGTGGGAGCTTCAAATGAGGTGCTCACATTCGCAAATATATTTTGATTGCCCGGGCGGTAATTAATTCCCAGACTTGGACTTACCGACTTGAAAGTACGATCTCCGGATTGTGATGCGGTGTTGGCATCCGTACTGAAGTTTATTCTATCGTACCGCAGGCCACCCAGAATATTGAATTTCCCTAATGAATAGGTTGCGGTAGAAAAGACAGCTTGGTTCCACACTTTTTCAACTTGGTCAACCGTAGTAGCACCTCGTTTGGCATCTCCCGTATTTTGAAACTCTTCTCGATCGTCGTTTTGGAATTTGGTTTCAATCCCCATTTTAATTTTAAGCTGATCCCACTCCTTATCGAAAGTCGTTCGCAATCCGCCGGCGGAACGGTTAACAGTAATAATACCAAAGGGGAGAGGGTTATTCAAATCACGATAAATGCCATAACCGGTGATATCGAACGTGCCTGCACCGGTTTCAAGCATGTATGACAATCCTGCTTGCTGTTGGGTTAATTGTTTGCCGGCACCCGCATCAACGAAAGAAGATACTGCATTGGTGGGATTATTTTCAGCATCCTGCGCGGTTAGGGCACTTGGGTGCTGGGCTTTGGGCATGTTTATAATAGCTGTCTGATATTCAAGTCGACTCTTGGAAGTAAGATTAACAGCACCCGTAACCCCTGATCGAAATACCTGGGCGGCACTGTAATCCCGGTATCCATCGGTATTCAAGTAGCTGGTATAGCCCGTCATTTGATGTTTTGAATTACGAACGGAAAATTCTCCTTCAACTTTTTGCGTTCCAAAGGAGCCGCCCATTGTTTTAAGGCGGAAACTATTGCCCTGTTCAGAACGTGCTTTGGTAGACAAATATAAAACACCACCGCTGCTGTTTCCCCAATAGGCTGCTGCAGGGCCTCGGAGTAGCTCAGCGCGACGGATAAACGAAGGATCTACAATATTGAGCATGGTCTGCCCATCGGCTACTGTTAAAGGCATATCATTGAGTACAACCTGGACGCCGCGAACCCCAAAGGCAGCACGCCAGCCCACACCCCGAATCGTTAGGCGTTCCCCCAATGCATAATTTTGACGATCACTAACCCAAATGCCGGGCATTTGCTGGCTAATATCTTCCAACGACAGCGTAGCAGTGCCATTTATTTCCTCTAAATTTCTCGAGAGGGTACTCAGGGCTACCGGAGCATCCGATGAGCTGACAACCGAATGCATGGCCGTAACTTCAATAGGATCAAGATCAACCTTTAAGCTGTCATCAACCTCTTGGGCATATGTGGTAATTGAAAGGGAGACAAATAAAGCTGTGCATAAAAGAAGATAACGGGCGAACGTATTTAAAAGATGAAAAGAATAACGGTTTCGTTGGGTTTGATTAGTCATGCTGTTTATTGGAGATTTAATCGTCAGATAATTCAGAGGTGTTAACAAAGCGAGATAGATAGTAATTCCTGGTTTTGAGTTCCAATCAAATAAAAATTTCTTACACTTTTAACTTTTATTTACTTCTTTATTGTAACCTCAGTTGATAAACTCTCGTACTTCTACTGTGATGAAAGAATCAATAGGATATGTATACCGTAATTATTTTGAAATTACAGCCTTTTGTGTGGGGCTTTTGTTGATGGCGTTTATGGATCCGTATACGACCACTGGTCCGGGGCTGTGCTTGTTAGAAAACATGAATTTCCCGTATTGTCCGGGCGATGGATTGGGTCATTCGATATCTTTTATATTTCGAGGAGATTTTAGTAATGCATTGCAAGCAAATATGTTAGGTCCTTTTGCTTTGATTACTTTATTGGGAAGGATTTTTTATCTGTTTTCTCAAAACTATTTAAACTATAACAAAACTGGAAAATATTATGGCTAATATGATAGATTATTTACCTGAACTTGAGGGAGACGAAGCGGCTTATATCTCAAAAGTGATGGAGTCTATGGATGAAAAGTCAGCCGACAGATTTGCGAAAGTTTATAGAGCTCGAAGGCAAGATCCACAGACGATATTGTTGACGGCACTCATTGGCTTTTTTGGTGTAGCAGGTATTCATCGATTTCTCGTTGGCCAACTGGGGATGGGGCTGTTATATCTGTTTACTGCGGGACTCTGTTTCATTGGGACAATAGTGGATGTTATCAACTACAAGAATCTGGCTTTTGAGCATAATAGGGAGGTTGCCCGGGAAGCTGTTTCGCTGATCCAATAGTAGTTATAAGCCAAATATTCTGTTGACGTTGAAACCAAAGCGAAAATCTCCTGTCCAGAATTGCTCGCGATTTTGGGCCATCGTGTACTGTTCCAGATGCCATCGGGTAGAGGCGAAAAACAGCTGGAATACATGTCCGCCGGTCTGGATATTTAATCCCAGTGAAAAGGCATTATTTGTGTTTGGGTTCTTTTCTCCGATCATGGGATAGTATTCTGCCATAAAAGCAAAACGTTCGGACAGATTTATTTGGGTTCCCATACCAACAGAAACGAGATGATTGTTATCTCCGCCATTGACAGAACCGAAATACCCATACATAGGAGTTAACTGTAAACGGATCTGTTCACTAACTTTCTTTGATATAATTGCAGATGTAAATGTACTTATGTCATCCTTAAAAGGTTGCCTGTTTTCTTGGGTAACTATTCCGAGATCTCCTTTTAAAGATATGCTGATCGGTTTTGATCCATCCGTATTTTGTCGCATTAAGGCATATTTTGTTCGCAAGTCAACTACGTTGAAGAGCGAAGACCGTCCAATGCCTACCGACCAGTGATCAGTAAGGCCATAATCGAGTCCCAGACGGACATTCTGTACATTATCCAGTCCAAAAAAGTTTTGGATGGGATTGGTGGTAGCAATTCCAAAACTGTGCATAATAGTAACATTAAGATTTCCGGCCGGTAAATGTTCAGTAGTGGCTTGTGATATAAGAGTTGGCGACCAGAATGTTTCAACCGGTTCTACAGTTTCTGCACGTTTTCTTTCCATCTGAGCAATGCTCTGCATTGAGAAAAGAAGTAAAATAATGGGCACCAATAACATTTTCAGTTGTACTCTCATAAGTTTTGAAAATTAGTTGGGGGTTAATGTGGCAGAAATAGACACGTCTATTTTTTCACTAACGCGATAAAACAAAATGCCGGGAGGCTCAATATTATAATCTTTCATGTTAAGGGTCCACGAAGCCTCAACATGAATTCCTTTCGGTACTTTTTGAAGCGTGCCGGTAATTGTTGTTTGTTTTGATACTCCATGAATGGTGAATTCGCCTTCTACCGTAACTTCTTGCGGTTTATCAGTAATGGAGTTTAAATCCGATACTATCTTGCCATAAAATTCTGCAAAGGGATATTTTTCAGCCTCGAGTGTTTTTAGCATATCGTTGTCTCGCTTTCCGATTCCGGTTTCCAGGGTATTCACATCTACATAGAAATCTACGATGGAGTCATTTAGCGCTATTTTTCCTACCAGGTAATCCGATACTCCCGTAAAAGAATGCAGGGGGACTGAAGAGTCAAATTCCACATGTCCCGATTCAGTCATATAACTCTGCGCAGAGCCCGATATAGGAGCGGTAAGAAATACGAGTGCAAAAAAGAATCCGGATAATATGTAAGTGGCTTTGCTCATCAATTGTTTAGCTGTTAATTACATTTTAAATGATTAGTTGTCGGGCGCACCGTCTTCAATCCAAGCCCTGATGGAATCGATATTTGCCTGAGATAATGGGTCGCGCTGATAGGGCATGCGCTGGCCTTCTTGTGGATCCGGCTCAATTTTATCTACCAGCGGACTTTCATCGGGATTGCCGGGATTAATCACCTTTTCCTCATATTGAGTTCCTACGCTATTCATGGCATCATCATAGGAATTCAAGTTGACACCGCTTTCTTGAGTCCCGGAATCATGACATCCACTTCCGGCGCAAGAGGCTTGAAAAATGGGAGAGATGTCCTGAGAGAAACTTACTTTCCGATCCGGATCAGGGTCGGGATCTTGATCGGGGGCAGGACCAGTGCTGTTGCCATCTCCACCACAGGAAGCTAAAACAAGGCTGAAAAAGCAGATGCAAATTATAATAAGAAATCTTGACTGAACTGAGATACGATTAATGAACCATGTATCATTTATGTAGAATGAGTTTGGTTTTTCCATTGGTAACCTCCGATTTGGGACTCATGGTATTTAGGTGATTATAGCATCAAAAGATGTTGTAATTAACCGAGATAAATGATCCCATTGAGTAGAGTTTGACATTACCCCAGCCGACTTCTCGCATAGGAACTTTGATAAATGGTTCAACGCGTAAACTGATATTTTTTCTGAGATCCATTTCATATCCCAAGGATAAAACAGCATTACTCATCCAGTGGCGGGTACCGGTGCGTTCTTGCCAGCGTTGCTGCTGTCCGGTCGAGTAGCTATTATATTGGAATTGATAATCTTCATTGAGCATGATGTATGAAGAAGCCCCGCCGGTCACAAAAAGTTTTGAATTGTGGAAGTGCATAAGGTTGTATTTTAAGCTAATCGGGATATCGATAAGAAGACATCGCCCAACAGTTTCTTGGGGTGCCCCTCCGTATGACCAATATCCCTCGGGGGGATTATAATCATTTCCGCCGGCCGTGTATTGTACCTTAGAATGTATTGCCCCGACCGAGAGGGCAAAATTTTTGGAAATATGGTATTCCACAGATAATCCAATTTTATAACCGGGATCATAGAAATCCGAAATTCCACCAACGGTGCTGATATCCGGTCCCCCCATAAGACCTACCGTTAATTGAGGGGATTGGCGCTCGAGAGGCTGGTTAAATACATTAGAACTTGTTGGTGTATTGTTAACAAAAGTTGACCGGTAAAGGGTATTAGTAGGAGTTAAATTATTGCTGGCAAAACCAAGGGCTTCAATACCAACACGGATATCTCCGGTAGAAAGCTTGGCTGATTCCGAAAGCGTTGCCAAATCTATTGGTTCCTGATACGAATCTGCGATAGCGAGTTGCCGCTGCGAATTATTATTCGTGTTATCATCCCTTTGGGATTCGTATCGATTGTTTTGAGATACGTCGGCAATATTTTCGGGACTTTGATCAACATTTGACCTGTCTTCAGGTAGTGTATATGATGGATTATCAGGAAAAGAAAAATAGAAAAGCTCATCAGGTGAAATTCCCAAAGGACCATTTTGGGGATTGGCGGTCTGTTCACTTCTTGTTATTCGTTCATTGAGCTGATTTATTTTTTGTTGTTGATGATAGGTGTAGTATCCCAAAACGGAAAACAGCAAAATAACGGCAGCAGCGGTTATATAGCGTTTCCAATAATTCTGAGAGTCTTTGTTAGCTCCTTTGGCATCAAGCCTGCTTTCGAGCTTACGCCAATCTTCTTCCTTATACTCTATATCGTATTCACGAACCTTCTTTCTGAAGAATTCTTCAAGGGGATCGTTATGTTGTTCGTTACCCATAGTATTTTAGATAAAATTTTTCTCTACGATCGACTGCAGATTCTTTTTAGCTTTCGCTAAATTTGATTTTGAAGTACCAACTGCAATATCGAGCGTATCGGCAATTTCCTTATGCTTAAACCCTTCTATTACATAGAGATTAAAAACCGTTCTATAAGCGGGGGTAAGCTGTTGGACCATTTCTATAATCTCATCATAAGACATCCCGCTTAAGACTTCCTGTTTCCGGGCGGGTTTGTGATTTATTGATTCCAAATCGGTCTGCTGAAGCTTATTCTGGTTTTTGTGATATTGATTAATAGCTGTATTCACAATTATTTGGCGTAACCAAGGTTTAAAAGGACGATTCGGATCGTACTTTTCGATATTGGTAAAAACCTTCATAAAAGCATCATTCAGCACTTCTGCGGCTTGTTCTCTGGAGTCGGCATACCTCAGGGTAATGCTCATGCCATAAGCATAGAACATTTTGTAAAGCTTCTTTTGGCTTTTTCGCTGCCGTTTTCGACAGCCTTGTATGATCTTTTTGATCAAAACAGAACCTATCCCATTTAATAGTTTTTTATCTCTTCTAATTAATTATACAAGACTTTTAGGGAAAGGGTTGCCTCTATGTTTGAAATAATTTGAACAACGAGGAGGGTAGGGATAAAATAGAAGCTCCCGGCCGATCAAAACCGAGAGCTCTTTCTATAGGGCATTTGGAGTTAGGTAACTCCAAATTATTGCTCTTCCAATTGTCATTACGCATAACTAAACACATTGTTACACGTAAAATGGATTATAATTTTTGACTTCAAATATTGTTATTCCTACCAGTGAGGTTGTATATTAGACACTCAAAATTTCAAACATAATTAGTTATATGAGATCCGGAAATCCTACGCTAAGCGAAAAGACTTTTCAAAATTTAGATAGAACAGCTGCCCCCTCAGAAGGCACCATGACGGTAAGCGGTACCATTAATAAAACGGGGATGCTCTTTCTAATTCTTCTTTTGGGAGCATCTATAAGCTGGTACCAGCCTTCACAGTTGCTTATTTGGGGCGGGGCCATTGGCGGATTTATTGTCGCGATGGCCACTATTTTTAAAAAGGAATGGTCTCCATTTACAGCACCGCTATATGCCGGACTGGAGGGATTATTCCTGGGCGGGATTTCAGTTATGTACGAGGCCGCTTATTCTGGGATAGTCTACAATGCTATTTTATTGACACTCGGTGTTTTTGCGGCTATGCTTTTTGCTTATCGTTCTGGTATGATACAAGTGACTAAAAAGTTTCGGACAGGCGTTGTAGCCGCAACAGGTGGGATTTTCTTAGTTTATATAGCCAGCTTCGTATTAAGCTTTTTTGGGATAAATATAAGCCTGATCCACGGTTCGGGATTTATGGGCATTGGGTTTAGTCTTATCATAGTGGGGGTTGCTGCCTTAAATCTTGCTCTTGATTTCGATATGATAGAAAAAGGAGCCGAGGCAAATGCTCCCAAGTATTTTGAATGGTATACGTCATTCGGACTTATGATTACTCTTGTCTGGTTGTATATCGAAATACTTCGACTTTTGTCTAAACTGCAACAGCGTTAATCACTTAATTGCGGTTTATTTTGCTATCTAAACAATTTGTCCCAGTTTCTAAAAATGAATTTATAGTTGGTACGATATTATTATTGGTAACTGCTTTTTCAGTTGCCGGTATGAGATGGGCCACACTTTACAATGGACAGGCTATATCATCTGATAAACCAGCGCATTTGTACTTAGATAAGCGTACCACCCTCGATGAATTATCGAGTATTCTGGTCGATTCATCCTATGTAGAAAGTGAGGAAGAACTTAGATGGGCAGCTAATTTATTGGGGTGGCGAAACTTTCAAGCGGGTCACTATTTGATTGACGAGCCATACGAATACGAAGAATTTCTTTCCAAGCTGGCCCGTGGGATTCAGGATCCGGTTTCAGTGACTATTTTACCGGGTAGAACTAAGGGAGATATCGTTACTAAAGTTGCCAATCAACTACAGTTTGATTCACTTACTTTTCATCAAACGCTTAAGGATTCAATATTTATTGCCAAGCATGAACTCGACCAAAAAGATGTTGTTGGCAGGTTATTTCCCAATACCTATTCAGTGTATTGGACCATCTCCCCAGAATCCTTTTTTAAGCGCATTTTAAATGAGTTTGATAAAGCAGTGATTGAGTCTGAGCAGGAACAAATGGAGGAATTAAATCGATCGGTAGATGAGATTATTACCCTGGCCTCAATTATTGAATGGGAGGCTCGAAACAGGGAGGAGAAAAGAACCATTAGCGGACTTTATTGGAACCGGCTAAACAGGGGCATGCGTTTGCAGGCAGATCCCACCGTGAATTTCGCCGTAGGGGAACGCAGGCGCCTGTTATATGAGGATTATCAGGTTGATCATCCCTATAACACTTATTTGTACCGTGGATTACCACCCGGACCCATTACCAATCCTGATTTAGTATCTATTAGATCGGCACTTTATCCCGAAGATCATGACTATTTATATATGGTAGCAACTCCAAAGGGGGAACATGCTTTTTCAAAAACTTTTGAGGAGCACAAACAGAAAAGTGCCAAATGGCGAAAGTGGTTACAAGAGCAATACCGAATCAAACGAAATAACGAGCAAAAACAAAACGGGAATTAATCCTGTTTTAGCACTGGGCGAATTCCATTCTCAGATATTTCAAAGATTTTTACTTCTTGATTGATATGACTGCCTTTAAAATTAATGTTGCTGATAATCCCTTTGTACATTGGTTGTGTCTTTAAAGCATTCTTCAAATAAGCCGAGTTTTCGATGCGGTTAAGAGTCTTTAAAACGTACGAGGCAACATCGTAGCCAATCATGGCAAAACGGTTAGGTTCGGTATCAAAACGTTTTTTGAATGTTTTCCTGAACTGCTCCACTCGCTCACTCTTTTCATCGATATAATAACTCTCCGAAAAATAAACAGGCTGATTTTCAAGCTGAATTTCAGGAATATTAAAATTACCCCATTCTTGTGAGCCCAGTATCGGAATATCGCTACCCATTGCCTCCATATCTACCAGAAGTAATTCGGCAAGGGTAGAAGCGGCTTGTCCTGTAAACGGTGCATAAATTCCATCTAACTGATGGTGATTTTTCATTTTATCTATTTTTGCACTGTCGGTGGTAAAAAATTTGGTATAATCAGTAAGATCGTATCCTTCTGATTCCAGATCTTCAACAAAGAAATGCACAACTTTAGCCCCCAGCTTTTCAGCTTTGTCTCTAAATGCAAAAGCTGAAGCTTCTCCCAGAGAATTTTTCTCTGCAAACACTGCCAAGGTATCCATCTTCATATTTTGGACCGCGTATTCAGCCATTTTACGTCCATGAGAGGCAAATGTAGGATTCGCTTGGTATACAAAAGGATTGTCCACATTCAGTGTGTCTGAATTAGCCAAAGGAGCTATCAATGGAATCTGGTACTGCTCAGCCAAGCCGGCCATCTTGCGAGCCGGTTCCGAAAATAGCGGACCCAATACCACATCAGCATGATAATTCCAAGCGAGATTGGTCATAGCATGACCGGCAGAATCCATATTGGCCGCCGTATTTTGATGCCTGATAAATGCTTTTTTATTAGCCTGTTGCTGGTTGAATTCTTCTGCAGCTAATACATATCCAAAGTGTAATCCCCGGGCCACTTCGAATTCAGAACCGGAATCGGAGTGGGAGGGTAGGGCAGCACCAATATCATAAACAATTCCCTCGGGGGCTTTAACCTGATTGCCATATCTGCGTTCAGTTGCATAATTCACGGAATCAGAAAGGGTTTCGGATAACTCGCGCATGTTCGCACTGGTGGTATCAATTTTTGATTGAACAAGTTGAGCATAAAGGGTACGAGCATCTTCAAGAGGCACTGATCCGATTGCTGCTTCAATCAGGTCGTACTTTATTTCTGGGTCCTTAGCCTGTTGAAAGGCACTTTTTCGTTGATCAAGCGTTAAATAGCCTAAAATTTCGTTATAAAGCTGACGTCCATTAGTTACCAGCTGCGTTTTTACGGATTGATCTTTTAATTCATATAGTCGATTAAGTGCATCGCCATACAATCCAAGCTGAAAGTCAACCAATGCCGTGGTATATTCTGCCTCAAGATAGATTTCATCCTCAGCTTCTTGGCTAACTTGATTTAAATATGTTTTAGCCGTCAGGTATTGGCCAAGGCTGTAATATGATTTTCCTGAAAACAACCTTCCCTGAGGAGTATCAATATCATTAAATATTTGTAAAGCCTGTTCAAAATCTCCCTGCTGGTAATATTCAATACCCTCATCAATAGATTGGGCATGAACGCTGATGGGCAGATATATCACAAAAATGGTGATTAGTAAAAGATGTAACGGAAATTTATTTGGGATCGAAAAAATCATGATTGAATAATAATTAGGAGCAGTATCGGTGTTTCTTATACTAACTAAATTTCAGCTGTTTTGTTCTCAAATTTATTCCCACTCTATAGTAGAGGGGGGTTTTGAGCTAATATCATAAACAACGCGGTTGATACCGCGAACTTCGTTTATGATTCGGTTCGATACATGTGCTAAAAAGGGATGGGGCAGATGAGCCCAGTCGGCCGTCATGCCATCAACACTGGTAACCGCTCGTAAACCTATGGTAAATTCATAAGTGCGTTCATCTCCCATAACGCCAACACTTTGTACTGGAAGCAGTACAGCAAGGGCCTGCCATACCTCATCATAAAGATCATTTTTCCGTAATTCACTGATAAAAATGTCGTCAGCCTCTCGAAGTATGTCAAGCTTGGGACGATCGACATCAGAAATAATACGGATTGCTAATCCCGGGCCGGGGAAGGGGTGGCGTTTGATAAAGTGTTCGGGAATCCCAAGTTCACGACCTACATTGCGAACTTCATCTTTAAAAAGCTCACGGACCGGTTCAATGAGATCGAGATTCATCTCTTCGGGCAAACCGCCAACATTGTGATGTGATTTGATTGTCGCCGAAGGTCCCTTAAATGAAATACTCTCGATCACATCGGGATAAAGCGTACCCTGGGCAAGATATTTATACGAATCATCGTGGGCAATGGCTTCATCGAATACCTCAATAAAGGTTTCACCGATAGTTATTCGCTTCATTTCGGGATCTACAACGCCCTTAAGTCGTTCCAGGAATTTATCACTGGCATCAATTCCTTTCACCGGCAGATGAAGTTGGTCTTCATAGATATCCAGCACGTCCTGGAATTCATTTTTTCTCAGTACACCGTTATCCACAAAAATGCACTGCAGCTGATCGCCAATGGCTTCATGTACCAGAGTGGCTACAACGGTGGAATCAACGCCACCACTTAGCCCGCAAATAACGCGATCATCACCCACCTTTTCTCTTATTTCTTCGATAGTAGATTCTATGAAGGATTTAGCAGTCCAGCTTCCCTTAAGATGACAGATTGAATACACAAAGTTTTGGAGAATTTGACCTCCATAAACGGTATGTACTACTTCAGGATGAAATTGGACTCCATATATAGGTTTTTCGTCGTGACGTACTGCGGCTACGTGAGCATTGTCGGTATGGGCAATAACTTCATAATTCGAGGATAGTTCTTTGATATGATCTCCGTGACTCATCCAAACGACGGATTCTTCGGGAATCTCTTTCAACAGGTCTGTATTGTCATCAACGATAAGTTCTGAACGGCCGAACTCACGTCGATCTGCTTTTTCTACACTGCCCGATATTTCATTATGAGCCAGAATCTGTAAGCCATAACAAATCCCTAAGACGGGAACATCCCAATTAAAAATATCTTCATTTATATTAGGGGCATTTTCATCATTTACGCTGCTTGGCCCGCCCGAAAGAATAACGCCATTGGGCGGATTATCAGCAAAGGTTGCCAGGTCTTTGTTAAAGGGATGAATTTCGCAATAAACGTTTAACTCTCGTACACGACGGGCAATAAGCTGAGTGTACTGAGATCCAAAGTCGAGAATTAGTATCCAGTTTTGTGGGCGGTGTTGCATAAAAAGAATCAAATAGAAAAGGCACCCAGTAGGGTGCCAGTGTAAATTAAGCTACGATTTCTTTGTATTCGTCGGGCGACATCAGGTCATTGAGCTGAGCTTCGTCTTCAATGGATATTTTAGCCATCCAACCGTCACCGTAGGGATCGTCATTCACAAGTTCGGGCTCCATTTCCAGCTGCTCATTGATCTCAACAATTTCACCTGCAATGGGAGCAAAAAGCTCTGATACTGTCTTGACAGCCTCAACAGTCCCAAAGACCTCATCTTGCTCAAATTCAAAACCTTCCGGTTCCATTTCAACAAAAACAATATCGCCGAGTTCGCTTTGGGCAAAATCGGTAATACCAACGGTTGCCGTGCCGTCACCGTTGTCTCGGATCCATTCGTGCTCTTTGGTGTATTTTAAATCGGTAGGGTAGCTCATATTGGATTATCTAAATCAGTTGTCGGGATTAAATTTAAACTCTTCTAAATACTTGGTGTTAAAGGTTCCCTTCTTAAAGTTTTCATCTTCCATCAATTGAATATGATAGGGGATAGTGGTTTTAACACCCTCGATGATAAACTCTTCCAGTGATCGCTTCATCCGTTTTATAGCTTCCTCTCGAGTAGGGGCACTTACAATAAGTTTGCCAATCATAGAGTCGTAATGAGGAGGAATGCGATATCCGGCATACGCATGTGTATCAACGCGAACACTGTGACCGCCGGGGGTATGAAATACCTCTATCTTTCCGGCAGAGGGGCGAAAGTTATGCTCCGGATCTTCGGCATTAATTCGGCATTCGATAGCATGACCGCGCATTTTAAGCTCTTTCTGTTCCATCTTTTTGCCGGCGGCAGCTTTAATCTGTTCAGCTACAAGATCATAATTGGTAATTTCTTCAGTTACCGGATGTTCGACCTGTATCCGAGTATTCATCTCCATGAAATAGAAGTTGTGGTCTTTATCGACCAAAAATTCTACCGTACCGGCGCCTTCATAATCAACAGCCTTTGCTGCATTAACTGCGGCATCCCCCATTTCTTTACGTAGTTCGGGTGTCATAAGGGGAGAGGGGGCTTCTTCTAAGATTTTTTGATGTCGACGCTGGAGCGAACAATCTCGTTCTCCAAGATGAATTACATTCCCATGTTGATCAGCTAAAACCTGTATTTCAACATGATGTGGGTCCTCAACAAATTTCTCTATATATACATCGGGATCGTCGAAAGCTGTTTCAGCCTCATTCTTACACATGCTGTAGGCTTGCTTAAGGCTGCTCTCCTCTTGCACTACGCGCATTCCGCGTCCGCCACCGCCCGATGATGCCTTAATAATACAAGGGTATCCGATTCCAGCACATATTTTTTTGGCTTCCTCCAGGCTTTCTACAACACCTTCACTACCGGGAACGGTAGGGACGCCGCTGTTTTCCATCGTTTCTTTGGCCATAGACTTGTTTCCCATGGCAGCAATACTTTCGGGAGCCGGACCAATAAATTTAATATCGTGCTCGGCACAAATACGTGAAAACTCTGCCTTTTCAGATAAAAATCCATAACCGGGATGAATGGCATCGGCATTGGTAATTTCTGCGGCTGATAAAATATTAGGGATTTTGAGATAGCTTTCTTTACTGGGAGGGGGTCCAATACAGACCGCTTCATCAGCAAATTTAACGGGCAGGCTGTCACGGTCGGCTGTAGAAAAAACAGCAACCGTGGGAATCCCCATCTCTTTACATGTACGAATGATACGAAGTGCAATTTCGCCTCTGTTGGCGACAAGAATTTTGTTAAACATGAATTTTACTGATTTTACCCGATGATAAATAAAGGTTGATCGAATTCCACTGCTTCGCCGTCTTCAACAAGAATCTTTTTGACCTCTCCGGAATAATCCGACTCTATTTCGTTCATAATTTTCATGGCTTCAACAATACACAAGGTTTCCCCTTTCTCCACTGAATCACCCACTTTAACAAAGGGATCGTCGTCGGGTGAGGGTGCACGATAGAAAGTCCCTACAATAGGTGATTTAACCACATCGCCGGATGGTTGACTGTCGCCACCGGAGTCTCCTGATTCTTGTCCGCCAGAAGATTGCTGGGGCTGCTGTTGCGGAGCCTGCTGTGGTTGAGGTGCTTGCTGAGGTTGAGCGGGAACCTGGTATTGCATCGGCATTTGCTGTGGTGCCGCTGATTCTTTGATATCAGGTTTCTTTTTAACCTTTATTTTAAAATCCCCTTCTTCTATAGAGACTTCATTGACTTCACTTTTGGCAATGAGGTCCAGAAGATTTTCAATTTCTTTTAAATCCATGATATAAAATTAGTTTGATGTTACGCGTTCAATATATTCTGACGTTCGAGTATCTACTTTTATTTCTTCACCTTCGTTGATAAAAAGTGGTACCTGCACTTTGGCGCCCGATTCCAATGTTGCCGGTTTGCTTCCGCCGGTAGCAGTATCACCTTTGAGGCCGGGACGAGTTTTAGCAATTTTTACCGTAATGTGATCCGGCGGCTGTGCATACAAAACTTCTTCGTTATCGACATCAATCACCAAAGTGCACACTTGTCCTTCGGCAATAAATTCTGATTTCTTGACATTTTCTTGTGATACAGGCAATTGCCGATATGTTTCCTGGTGCATAAAATAATGAAGATTGCCATCCTTGTATAGGAACTGATAGGGCTGATGTTCCACCCTAATTTCTTCGACATCTTCACCAGAACGGAATTTTTTCTCGATATTCTTTTCGTTAACAACGCCTTTCAGTTTTGTGCGCAAAAAAGCACCGCCCTTACCGGGTTTTACATGCTGATAGTCAATAACCTCATAAAGCTCATTATTGAGCTCAATAACCATTCCAGTTCTAAAATTTGATGTAGAAACTTTTGCCATAAACCTTAATTAATAATCTTCAAATTCAGTGCCCAAAAATACTATGAGACTTGAAAGATAACAAGCTTAAAATAGCTCTTGAATATATGTTATTAACCCAATAGCCTCTAACAGATTATATAGAATGGCAAGTGGGGCAATATATTTTATAAATATTGGCCAAATAGTCTTGAATAATGAGGTATGTAACCCATGATATCCCTGTTCTAACTCTTCAAAAGCGTTTTCAACTTTCCAGACATATCCGAGGAAGTAGCAGATTAAGAATCCGCCAAGGGGTAGGCCTACGGTGCTAAAGATAAAATCTATTGAATCAATTAAGGCAATATCAAAAGAAATAATTAATGAAATGATCAAAATCCCCCCACCAATCATGGTAGCCGCTTTCTTGCGTTGTATGTTAAACTCATCGATCACATAAGAAGTGGGGACTTCGAGCAGTGAAATGGTTGATGTAAGTGCAGCCATCGATAAAAGAAGAAAGAAACCGGTTCCGAAAATAATACCGGCCGTAGTACTTAAGCTGTGAAACAGGGCAGGGAGAACCTGAAAAATAAGATCCGTACTGGCTAACAATTCCCCGGCGTCATTAAAAATATCTACTCCAAACGATTCGGCCATATACATAGCTGGCATAATAAGGAGCCCGGCTAAAAAGGCAATACCCACATCAGCAAGCGTGACATAAGCTGCTGCTTCGGGAATATTTTCTTTTTTACTCAGATAAGAACCATAGGTAATCAAGGCGCCCATCCCCAGGGAAAGTGAGAAAAACGCCTGTCCCATAGCACTAAAAATAAGAGGGGCCGAAATCATCGAGAAGTCGGGTTTGAGATATTCAGCAAATCCTATCCCTGCTCCCGGTTGAAAGGCTACGTATCCGATCATTATCAATAATATTCCGATCAAAACAGGCATTAGAAATTTTGTTGCCCTTTCAATGCCATCGCTAACACCTCCAAGGATTATGGAGACGGTAGCTCCCATAAACAGCACCGAGAAAATGGCATTTTTGACTCCGTGTGTGACGTCGGCAAAGAGAGTTGCCCACTCAGTAAATCCCGTAAAAAAGAGTATTTCTTCAAAGACATAGCTGAACGTCCAGCCTGCAACTACCGTATAAAAGGAGAGGATCATTACGCCACAAAGAACGCCCCAAAAACCTATAAGGGGATACAATTTATTAGAGCTTAAGGCTTTAAATGCCCCTACGGGATTACGATTTGTTTTCCGGCCGATACTCAATTCTGCTACCATCACCGGGAAGCCAATTGCAAAACAGCACAATAGGTAGATAAGCAGAAAAGCACCGCCGCCGTTAGAAGCTACCTCAGTGGGAAACCGCCAGATGTTACCCAGCCCAACGGCCGACCCGGCTGCCGCCAAAATAAATCCCAATTTCGAATTCCAATTTCCCCGTGATGTAGATGTTGTTTCAGCCAAAAGTCAGATCCCCGTTTCTTTAGTTTTGGTTTATTATCAGTGATAATAAAAGTCGTCGTAAAATGTAATGCAAGAAGCTTACTTACAAATCAAATTTTTGAAAAGATGTTAATACCCTCAAACTATTTGATAACACTACCGGGCTCAGCGTCGGTTTCAAGAAACTTAAGGGAACCGTCATCTTCCTCGGCCATTAGAATCATGCCGTTACTTTCAACTCCCATGAGTTTCTTTGGAGCCAGATTTGCCACTACGCAAACGTTTTGTCCTACAATTTCATCCGGAGTAAAGTCATTGGAGATTCCCGAGACAATAATGCGTTCTTCAAAACCTAAATCCACTTTTATTTTGAGCAGTTTATCTGCTTTTTCAATGGCTGAGGCCTCAATAATTTTTCCGGCTCGCAGGTCCATCTTCATAAAGTCGTCAAACTCCATGTTTTCTTTAAGTGGTTCATAATGGTCTTGTGATTCTTCTTCGCTTTCTGATGCGCGTTCTTTCAATTTGTTAAGTTGTTTTTCGATTTCTTCGTCTTCAATTTTTTCAAATAAAATAGCTCCCTTTTTAATAGTTGAGCCACTTTTGAGGATCGTGCCGGTAATGTCACTCCAGCTAATCTTTTCTGCTATGTTGAGCTCATCGCGCAGCTCGGCCATCTTATTAGGCAGAATGGGATCGAAAAGTATACTTAAAGCCGCAGTAATCTGAAGGCATACGTGCAGCGTGTTACCACAGGTTTCCAGATCATCTTTACGGCTTTGCCACGGCTCCATCTCGGTAAAGTATTTATTACCAATACGTGCTAAATTCATGGTTTCTGTAATGGCTTCGCGTAGCTTAAACTGTTCATACGCTTCACTGATCTTCTGCTTTTGCTCCTCAATTTTTGCTAATGTATTCCGGTCTTTTTCAGTCGGATTGTTTAACTCGGGGACGTTACCCTCAAAATAGTTTTCAGTAAATGAGGTTGTGCGATATACAAAATTACCGAGCACATCGGCCAGTTCACTGTTCACTTTATTTTGGAAATCTTCCCAGGAAAAGTCGGAGTCTTTTGTTTCGGGAAGGGTAGTACCCAATACATAACGAAGAAGATCGGCGTCAAAATCTTTCAAATATTCATCCAGCCAGACAGCCCAGCCACGGGAGGTTGAAAGTTTTTTGCCTTCTAAATTCAGAAACTCGTTAGCCGGTACATTCTTGGGTAATACATAGTCTCCGTCTGCCATAAGCGTCGCAGGAAACATGATGCAGTGGAATACGATATTGTCTTTACCTATAAAATGGATGAGGTCGGTGTCTTCATCCTGCCAGTACGTTTTCCACTCGTCAGGATTGCCTTTCTCGGCTGCCCATTCTTTGGTAGCAGAGATATATCCAATAGGGGCATCAAACCAGACGTAGAGTACTTTTCCTTTTGCATCATCGAGCGGCACCGGTACGCCCCACGTCAAGTCGCGGGTTACCGCCCGATCGGCAAGTCCGTCGTTAAGCCAGCTTTTAACCTGTCCCATTACATTGGGTTTCCAGTTTTCTCGGGTATCCAGCCATTTTTCAAGGCGATCCTGGAAATCACCAAGCGGCAGATACCAGTGCGTGGTTTCTTTGGTTTCTGGGATATCGCCCGTAATAGCACTCTTGGGGTTTTTGAGTTCCTTTGGAGAAAGAGAAGTTCCACAACTTTCACACTGATCACCATAAGCTTCTTCGTATCCGCAATTGGGACAGGTGCCTTTTACATAGCGATCGGGCAAAAACATTTCGGCTTTGGGGTCGTAGAGCTGCTCTTCTGTTTTCTGTACAAAAACATCATCTTCATAAAGTTTAGTGAAAAACTCCTGAGATGTTTTGTGATGTACTTCCGAACTCGTCCGCCCATAGTAGTCGAAATTGATGCCAAAATCCTCAAAAATCTGCTTATTCCGCTCGTGGAATTCATCCACGATGTCCTGCGGTTGAACACCCTCTTTTTCTGCCGCAATGGTAATGGGTACCCCATGTTCATCAGATCCGCATATATGAATAATATCCTCATCTGTTAGTCGCTTATAGCGAACGTAAAGATCGGCGGGTAGGTAAGCACCGGCAAGATGTCCTAAGTGAATGGGACCATTAGCATAGGGCAGGGCAGAAGTAACAAGTGTTCGTTTGGACATGACAATAGTTTAACGTTTGATTTTCTAAGCTCGAAAATAAGAGTATCGGCCATAAAATTAAAAACGGTTTTGTGACCGATTTAAATCTGATATAAGGAATCAATTCTATTGACAGACGCGATATGCTGATATTCCTTTGTTCTAAAGGAATTGTTCCGGCCAATAAAAAATTAGAAGTCAGAGTATGTGATGGGGCAGTAAGCTGAAAGCACCTTAAGCTATTTAAGAATACTGTACATTCGTACTATTCTCTTTTGATGATTCCCGATCAGAAAGAAAGTTATCTATCTTGTTAAATATTTTTTCAAGTACTTCTTCTTTGAACTGTCCGGATGCAAAAAATTCCTTTTCGCCATTACTAAATGTCATATTTGTTTTAGCTGAAAGCTTAAACACGCGCTCTCTAATCTTATAAAAACCTTTGTATTTTCCGGTTTTATAATATTGTTTGAAGCTATTTTTATACTCACTCATCATGGCTTTACCCTCGAAAATAAAAGACTGCGAAAATATTTTCGAAAAATTATGATGAGTCAATAATTAAAGCAATAGCATTAAATGCTTATTTATATTAGTTGACAAATAGCAGAAAACACCTATAAACAGGCTAATGAAATGTTCCAAGATTTTAACTATCGCTACTAAGGTTAATTAGTTAAATGCAGTTAAAGGTATGATTGATAAGATCAGGGATAACCTTAAATACATTTTTCCGGTACTTATTATAATTGTGATTATTGGGCTGGTTCTTTCAAGGATGTATCAACCGAAACCAGCCGTCCCTACTCCCGAAGTTCAGATTTCCGCTGCTGAGGCTGTTAATTATATTGGAACCCCAGCAAAAGTTTGTGGGAATGTTGTATCAGCTGATTACATAAGAGAAATTGATGGTAACCCCACTTTTTTAAACTTCGAGAAGCCTTACCCCAGCCAACTATTTACAGCAGTCATATGGGAAGAAGACAGATCGAAGTGGAGTTCCCCTCCACAGCAAAAATTTGCAAAGGGACACATATGTGTAATTGGAATAGTGGAGATGCATGAAAGAACACCACAGATTATTGTAAAAGAACCGGAACAGATAGAATTTCAAAAGAATTAGACACTCATATTTTATCTTCAATAATTACTGTAGATAAAAAATACAAAGAGGTATTCTACCAATACTTAACTAAGAAGCCATACAAAGCTACGCCAACAGTAACCGATACATTCAGTGAGTGCTTGTGTCCGTATTGGGGAATCTCGACAAAATCATCGATAGAAGAGAGAATATCTTCATCAACACCGGTAACCTCATTTCCAAAAACAAGGCAGATATCCTGCTCTTTAGGCATGGTGTAATCAGGGAGTAAAATACTGTCCGTCATTTGTTCAAGTGCCACCAGGCGGTATCCCATCTCTTTTAGCTCTGCAATTTGTTCTTGGGGATCTTCGGTATGTTGCCAATCGACATGTTTCTGGGCCCCAATTGCTGTCTTTGCAATTTCAGGTCGCGGTGGAGTTGGGGTATATCCTGATATCAGGATCTCATCAATGCCGAAGGCATCAGCACTCCGAAAAGCGGCTCCCACGTTATGCATACTCCGGACGTTGTGAAGTAAAATTTTGAGTTTATTTAGGTGCCCCGGAGTGGTGCGTTTTAGATTTTGTTGAAGTATTTCTTTGGTGCTGAGTTTCTCCATGGATTTGAGGACAGTTAGACTGATTTTATAATCGAAGTCCAAGATAAAAATTTTGGATGATCTGTTATAGTATTTATAGGACAGGAACGGGATTGAAGGGATTACCTTGAGAGGAATTGTGGAGGGATAAAATCCATATACGATAATGAGGTTTTTCTATGGTACAAAGATACTAAAATGTTCTTTTCGGATACATTAAAACCAAAAGTGGACAGTTAGATTATTTTTAGACTAACATTACTTCGTCACTTTTTTTAAATAATTCTTTCTGAGTATCGACGCTATAACAAGATCTAAATATATAACCCCATCCGATATTGAAACCAGCGGTCGGATGGGGAATATGAAAAATGATAAGGATGATATTTATTCGAACCAGTGACTATGGGAAAATACCCATCTGATCATACATAACCCCTACCTTTTCAACAGCATTTAGATAGGCCGCTGTACGCAGATCAATGTCATGCTCTTTACGAAGTACATTAAGCTCGTTATAGGCATTGATCATTGTATCCTCCAGACCGGAATCTACCAAAGCATACTCGTCGGCTCCGTTAGCTAGCCGCTGCATTTCCTGTTCGGTAAAGGTATGATCAGAAACATTTGCTACGGTATTCAGAATTTTACGGTAGCTGCTCTCTTCAAAACGTTTTTGCATGCGCCCGAACCGCACATGCGAAAGGTTCTTAAGCCATTCAAAATAGGAAACTGTAACACCGCCTGCATTTAAATACATATCGGGGATAATGAGACATCCTTTCTCTTTAAGTATCTGATGGGCGTCTGCGGTAGTGGGCCCGTTGGCTGCCTCGGCAATAATGCTGGCTTTGATGTCCGGGGCATTCCAGTCATGCAGTTGATTTTCAAGTGCTGCCGGAATCAATATATCACATTCGGCTTTTAATACTGCAGTATTGTCCTCAAGTTCTTCTGAGCCTTTAAAACCAAGAATGGAACCGGTTTCATCTCGGAACGTTAATAACTCTTCAAGGTCAATTCCATCAGAATCATAAATTGAGCCTTCAATTTCGGCAACGCCTACCATTTTAGCACCGGCGTTGATCATATTTTTTGCTGCGGAGTATCCTACGGAGCCAAGTCCTTGTATGACAAATGTTTTACCCTCAAGGCCGGAGTCCAGTCCCAGTTCTTCCATATCCTCTTTATCACGACAAGCCTCGCGAATACCGTAAAAGACGCCTCGTCCCGTAGCTTCGGATCGTCCCCGAACGCCACCCATACTAATAGGTTTACCCGTTACGCAGCCTTCGGCATTTAAATCCGGATTTAGTTGACGATAGGTATCCAGTATCCATCCCATTTCTTGTTGACCGGTTCCATAATCGGGAGCGGGAACGTCAGTACCGGGCCCCAAGAAATCTTTCTTAATAAGCTCATATGCATACCTGCGGGTTATACGTTCCAGTTCCTCCTCCGAAAACCGTGATCGGTCAATCTGTATACCTCCCTTGGCACCGCCGAATGGAACATCCACAATAGCACATTTGTAGGTCATCAATGCTGCAAGTGCCATAGTTTCATCTTCATTAACGGTAGTACTATAACGGATGCCGCCCTTAGTGGGTAATTTATGATGGCTGTGTTCCACTCTCCATCCTTCGATAACTTCAATAGATCCGTCATCGCGCTCAACCGGAAAGGTGATATGGTAAATATTGTTACAAACTTTGATCTGATCGAGCAGCCCTTGTTTGTACTTGGAGTGTTTGGCTGCAATATCAAATGATTTATTAACCTGACTAAAAAAATTGTAGTTCGACATCTAAACCTCTACTCAAAATAATTTTAGGTTAAATTCTGATTAAAATATTAGTCCCAATTGCGAATGGAATATCATCTTGAAATAGCAGTAAAGAAGCAACAGTGCGATTGGATTTGTAAAAGATTATTTGATTCCTAATAGAATCAAATAATTTGATTAAAAAAGCTTAATAAAGATGAGTCGAAAACTTAATAGATGTCGAAAAGTATATAGAGATACTTATTTAATTTACCGTCATTTTAGAGGCAATGCTAATTTCCCAACTGAAATTGAACCGTTATTGAGTACAGAAGCTGTGGTTACTATAGAAAAGAATCATAAACGGTGGGTAGCATCACGATCTATAAATAATAAGTCATTTCTTTATCGCTGAGCAATAATTATGGGGTTAGTCATTCAAATCCGAAACGTGTAAAGACTACAGTTGTATTTGACCATTTATACGATGTCAAATGAGGTCTGGTTTAGTATCCGCACTACCGGGTTTGTAATTTATTTGAATAGTATACATCGTTGTAACCCGCTAACGATACAAAAAAATGTGCTCCCTGTAACGGTAGCAAGGTGTTAATTTATATTTGGAAACAGAGGACAAATCATGGTATTTTAAGGCGCTTTGTAAACAATAGTGTCAGCTTTATTGGCTGGCATTTATTATTTGAAAGCTTGCACAAACAAGGATCTAAATCAAAGAAAAGGTACCGTGGACAAGAATTATTTATCACGCGAAGGCTACGAAAAGCTTGAAGAAGAACTACAAGATTTAAAGACCCGTGGTAGAAAAGAAATTGCCGAAGAAATTGCCGAAGCACGGGCAAAGGGAGATTTAAGTGAAAATGCGGAATATGATGCGGCCAAAGAGGCCCAAGGAATGCTCGAAAAGAGAATTGCCGAGCTTGAGAACGCCCTTGCGAACGCACGTATACTGGACGAGGAGGACATTAAAACCGATAAGGCTTATCTCCTTTCTACAGTAACAATCCACAATTATAATGTAGATAAAGAGGTTAAGTATACATTGGTCTCTAAGGACGAGGCGAACTTTAAAAAGAATAAAATTTCAGTTGAATCACCGATCGGGAAAGCTATTCTTGGCCGAGAAATCGGAGAAACGTTTGAAGTAGACGTTCCCGCCGGGAAACTAAAATTAGAAGTTAAAAATATTGAGCGATAGATAAATGAACATAGCAGTCATTGGAACGGGATATGTAGGACTGGTCAGCGGGACCTGTTTCGCGGATTCAGGCAATAAGGTAACATGTGTCGACATTGATGAAGAGAAAGTAGGAAAGCTAAAAGACGGCCAGATCCCGATTTACGAGCCCGGCCTGGAGACCATCTTCGCCCGCAGCCAGCGGGAGGGACGCCTGAACTTTACGACCGATATAGCCGAGGCGGTTCCCGAGGCTGACATCGTCTTTCTGTGCCTGCCGACCCCGCCCGGAGGCGATGGACAGGCTGATCTTACGGCCGTCATGCAGGTAGCCGACCAGCTTGGTTCGCTTATCGATGAGTATACCGTCGTGGTCAACAAGTCAACTGTGCCCGTCGGCACCGGCGACCGCGTCGAAGCGGCTATTGCCGATAATGTGGACGAGGAGCTGTTTGATGTGGTCTCCAACCCCGAATTCCTCCGTGAAGGGGCCGCCGTCGAGGACTTTAAATACCCCGAACGCGTGGTGATTGGTACGGGCAGCGACCGGGCCGCCGAGATTATGACCACCCTCTACGAACCGTTTGTCCGTTCCGGCAACCCCATCATTGTGATGGACCGCCGCAGCGCGGAGCTGACCAAGTACGCCGCCAACGCCATGCTGGCGACCAAAATTACCTTTATGAACGAGATTGCCAATATCTGTGAGAAGGTCGGCGCCAACGTCGACAACATCCGTCGCGGCATCGGCACTGACTCCCGCATCGGCAAGCGCTTCCTGTTTGCCGGCATCGGTTATGGCGGAAGCTGTTTCCCCAAAGACGTGCAGGCCATCCATCACACGGCCGGCCAACACGGCTACGACTTTAAAATTGTCGACTCAGTGATGGAGGTCAACAATGCCCAGAAAGTTTCCATCGTGAAGAAAATGGAAGAGTACTTCGCCGCCGACGACTTCAGCGGCAAAACCTTCGGCATCTGGGGGTTGAGCTTCAAACCCGAGACCGATGATATCCGCGAGGCCCCGGCCTTGTATATTGCCGAAGAACTGGTAAAAAGAGGAGCCCAACTGCTGGCCTACGACCCGGAAGCCATTGGCACCTTCAAACAAGCGACCACGCAAGCCGTGCTTGACAACACAACGTTTGTTCACGACCAGCAAGCGGCCCTAAACGATATTGACGCCTTGGTCATTTGCACCGAGTGGAACGAGTTCCGTCGGCCGACGGTCGATAATTTTGCCGATGAGATGAAAGATCCGGTCATCTTTGATGGCCGTAACCTCTACGACCTCAAACGAGCCAAAAAAGCAGGGATAACCTATATCAGCGTGGGGAGGCCATCAATAAATGTCAACTAAACGAGTCCTCATTACGGGCGGCGCCGGATTTCTGGGATCGCACTTATGCGATCGCTATTTGAAGGAAGGTTATAAGGTTATTTGTATGGATAATCTTCTCACCGGCAGCGCCGAAAATATTGCCCATTTGATGGGTAATGAAGACTTCGAGTTTGTTAAGCATGATGTTACGAATTTTATCCATGTGAAGGGAGATCTGGATTTAATTCTCCATTTCGCATCGCCCGCTTCACCGGTTGATTACTTGGAGATGCCGATACAAACCCTCAAGGTTGGTTCCTTGGGTACCCATAAAGCGCTTGGGCTTGCCAAGGAAAAAGATGCCCGTTTTTTGCTGGCATCTACCAGTGAAGTCTATGGCGATCCGCTCACGCATCCCCAGAAAGAAGATTATTGGGGCAATGTAAATCCCATAGGACACCGCGGGGTATATGACGAAGCTAAACGGTTTGCTGAGGCGATGGCGATGGCTTACCACCGCTATCACGGTACTGAAACGCGAATTGTACGCATTTTTAATACCTATGGATCACGAATGCGTCTGCATGACGGACGTGCTCTGCCGACGTTTATGAGGCAGGCATTACGCGGTAATCCGCTTACCGTTTATGGGGATGGTTCCCAGACACGTTCATTTATGTATGTCGATGATCTGGTGGAAGGAGTGTGGCGGCTTTCGAAGTCGGATTACGTCGAGCCTGTAAATATTGGGAATCCCGAAGAAATCACAATTCTGGAGTTCGCCAAAGAGATTATTGAGTTAACAGGATCTGATAGTGAAATTATTTTTGAAGAACTACCCAAGGATGATCCACAAATACGTCAGCCTGATATTAGCAAAGCAAAAGAAGTGCTCGACTGGGAACCAACATATGACCGCCGGGAAGGGCTGTCGGTAGCATTGGAGTACTTTAAACAAAAAGTGCTGAATTCATAGCCTGTTGTAATATGAAGCGCCTCGTCGATGTTTATCCATACCGAAGAGAACAAGACGAGGTTAAATTTCTGGTTTTTAAACGAGCTGCTGATGTTCAGTATGCTCATCAATGGCGCATGGTTGGAGGTAAAGTTAACGCCCAAGAAACGTATTTTGAAGCGGCGTTGAGGGAACTGAAAGAGGAAACAGGACTCTCACCGGACCTTTTCTGGACAATTCCTTCAGTAAATCAATTTTATGATTTTAAAAGTGATAGCATACTGCAGATCCCGGCTTTTGGTGCTGAAGTAAATAAAGAGTCCCCCATTACGTTAAACCATGAACATGTCACTTGGAAATGGATTTCCCAAGAGGGGATAGATACCTATATTCAATGGCCTGAGCAGAAACGTTTGATGAACCAATTGGCTCACATTTTAACATCTAAACAAATTTTAGAAGAGTGGATAATAGAATTTTAAAATCGTTTTATCGCTGTATTACCTTCTTTTTGGTTCTTTTTGTAGTGGGGTTTTCTATCTCCAATGAATCATTTGCCCAAGATAAAGAGTCTTCCTATGAGCTTCTACCAGCCCCAGATGCGTGGTATAATAGCGTGGATGGAATTCGGCTGGGAATACGACTTCGCGGGCAGGTGTCCGGCACTTTTGGTGACGGGCCGCATAGGTTAAATGCAGGACTTTGGCTTGGTACGAATTTTCCGGCGAATCCTGTCTCATACTATTTGAAGTATACCGAACCGATACCTTCTATTTCAGATTTTGGGAGCGAAGGGAGTATCTCTGCAGAAACTTCCTACCGTACCGGATTTCAGTCGCATGGATTGACCTTTGACAAAAGATGGCAGACTGGCTTTAATGAAATGAATTACAAGGAATTGTCAGTAGGTGTGAGAGGGGAACATCGTTTTAATGAGGAATACCTCTTATATCAACAACTGTGGCAAACGCAGTGGTTATATTTGGCCAATGCCACTTTTGACCTTACGAATACCAACGGGCTTGGTAGATATGCTCTATCCCTTTCGGTTGATGCTAATATTGCGGGCAAAGCTGATCAATTTTTGCGTAGCGAATTTACTCTCCGCCAAAATGTTGATCTTTCTGAAAAATTTTCGCTATCCGGGAGACTATATTCTGGTTTTGCCACTGAGAACACTGCTCCCGAGTATCTGTTTACACATAGTTTCCGGTCGGCCCGAAACTGGATGGGAAGTGGGCTTACGAGAGCACGCGGTACAATTCCACCCTCATGGATGAAGATTGGCAATATACAGGTAACAGGCGGACCTAATTTAAGGGGATATCTAAAGAATGATATTCAATTATTAAATGATGGAAATGTACCGCTTTACACTTCACTGTCAGCCCTGAATCTTGAATTGGATTATCCCAACCCATTGGACAAGGGACTGAAAGAAATTCCCGTAATTGGTGGACTTATTGATCTTCGCTCGTATTTATTTTGGGATTCAGGAACATCATTTGGAATAACAAATATTGAAGAAAGCAACGTATTATCTGATGCCGGACTCGGTTTTTTATTATCCATCGATATCCCTGATTACCTTGGAAAATCACGGGGATTGGTTTTACGTTACGACATGCCTTTCTGGCTTTCGCATCCAGGGACAGAAAACGCTGTTAAATTTCGACAGGTTTTTGGCATAGGAGCTACAATTTCACTATAAAAAAATAGTTGAAAACATTACACTACATATTATTAGCTGCATTTTTACTCTCTTTTGTGGGATCCTGTACCAGCGCTCGGTGGACCGTCAAAGAGAAGGAATCTGTTGACCGATCTGAATATGAGCTTGTAGATGAAGATTATTTTCTACAGCAAATTGATGAGGTAACACCCGAAAACCCGGTCTTGTCATTAACGCTTTTCTCCGAAACTAAATATGAATATCCCCAACGGGTATTAATGGAACGTAATGTTCAGGATTACAAGCTGCGAACGGGATCTGTGGCCCTTGGTATCGGAGGCGCTACAATGGCTTTTTATTTGGCAAATATTGCTGATTTTGGCAGTCATTCATCCTCAACAAAAAAATGGACACTAAACGGGATGGGGACTTTGATGCTTGCAACGGGGTTTTTGAATATGAACCCTGTAGGTGAGCCGCGTCCGACGGGAGAGGAACGCTACCTCCGAAGCACCGGTACTACTATCGAGATTGATACGGTCAAAACGGATGCCGAGATTGATACTTCTGCATCGGTATATATGCTATATAATGACCTCATTATTTTTGAGGAACCCAAGCAGAATATCAACAATGGTACGCTTAATATTCCGATCGGTAACGCACTCAACGATTTGGGATTATCCGGCCAAAATCCCGGAAATGCTACAGTTGAGGTGTTGTTTGCGGATTCGTTATATCGCTACAATTTTGCCATAGATTCCGTTTTGCGACCGTATGCTGTTATTGACGAGCAACTTGCGGCATTACGGAACAGTCCGGAAGAGAGTGCCGACAATGTGCTCGCTGATCTTGTTGAGGGAAGTCAGATCGAAATTAGCAGTATCAACGATGACTGGTATCAGGTAATGTATGGGATATCAGAGACATATATTAAAAAGTCGGACGCCAGTATCATATGGCGATCAGAAGATTATACAGTTGAAGATCAGGTGGTGACCGTTCCCCGCGTTCCCTTCGGTGATATTGACGTTGAAAGTAACATTCCCATACTGCGGGATAAAAATCCTAATGCCAAGGCACTATTGTTGGTAAATCAAAATTATACCGATCCGCTTGGAAGCCGGAATTATGCGTTGCGAGACGGGCGATTAATGCGCACTTATTTGCGCAATGCATTAGGTTATTCTGAAGAAAATATATACCAATTGGCTGATATAAATAGCAGTGATAGTCTAAATACGTTGCTTTCTTCACTGCGATCAACGGCCAGCGACAGTACTGAACTGTTTGTTTACCTCAGCGGTTACGGTACTATCGAAAAAGAAGAACGACAGTTGCAATTTTTGACAATACCTTCAGAGGGGCAATCAGATTCCACGATAGCACTTCCCGATATATTTACTCAGATAGGAGATATCCCATCCCAAAAAACAGTAGTGCTAAGTGACATAGATTTTGCAAGTGGAAGCAGTGGCGAATCCTTTTCTGAAAACGAAATGCGGAATATAATAGAAAGCAACGTTTGGCCATTATTATCACAAAATCCCAACAGTTCTGTCTTAATGGGATCACAACTAAATAATCCATCTCATTTATATATGTCGGAAGACCGCGAGGATAAAAAGCATCATATTTTCCCGTACTTTTTTGCCAAAGCGCTACAGGAGCGCCAAACAGTACTTTCGGATATCTATCAATTTCTTGAACGCAATGTATCGTATACTTCCCGTCGGCTTTTTGATCGTCCCCAGGATCCATTGCTACTTGGCAATACCCAATTGAATTTAGCCGGTGAATAATGGTCTACGTATTTTTGGTATTAAGCTCGGTATGCTCGCTGACCATTGCCCATTTATTAAAAGTCACTGAAACACAAAAGCTGCGAACCCTAAATACACTCACTGTAAATTATATAGTAGCGGCTGTCTTTGCTTTGTTTGTAGGGTATGAGAGCACCCTGAGCTCCGCTTTCGTGAGTCATTCTGCGGTTCTCGTGGTGTTTTGTATTATCGTTGGAGCCTTTTTTATTGGGAATTTTATAGCATACAGTAAGTCGGTCCACACAAATGGAGTGGGCATTACCATTGCCGCCATGCGACTCTCTCTTTTGATACCGGTGGTAATCTCCATCTATTGGTATGCCGAATTCTTGAATGGACTTAAAGTCGTGGGAATAATAGGTGTATTTGGAGCTATGCTGTTACTCATTCCCAAAAAGAATGATATCAAAATTGGTTCCATCAGTGCTTCATGGTTACTGATATTAATTTTTGTGTTATCCGGTTTTGCAGATGCATCTCTAAAAATTTATGAAGAGGAATTTAGTACAAATCTCAATGAATTAACCTTTATGGGATTGGTCTTCATGGGAGCTTTTGTCATTGGATTAATAATAGCCCTTTTTAAAAAGGGGCCTTTAATAACAAAAAAAGAAGCATTGTTAGGGGCGGCTATCGGAATTCCTAACTTATATTCTTCAATATTTTTAATTTATGCTCTGGGCGGTATCAGCGGTTCCATAGCCTATCCCATTGTTAATATTTTAAATGTCGTGGGAGGAACGTTTCTCGGGTTGATTGTTTGGAATGATCAGGTTTCAACAAAACAATGGATTGGAATAGCAACGGCCGTAATAGCCATTACACTTTTGATATAATACTGAGACCATGGATGTAGAAATAATTCATCAGATACGCGAACGAGCCTCTAAACTACAGAAAACCATAGTATTTCCAGAAGCCGGGGATCCAAGAGTGTTGAGGGCAGCTTCGTATTTGTTGGAGGAAAATATTTGTAATATCAAGCTGTTGGGCAATAAAGAAGAAATCATTGCCGCTAATGAAATAGAAGAGAGGGAAATACCCAAAAATTTATCCGGCTACTTTATTGGGGAGCCTGAAGACAAAATCCCACTTACAGACCACCTTTATGAAAGGAGAAAACAGAAGGGAATATCTCGTGAAGAGGCTGAAGTGATGTTGGAAAATCCTCTTTATCTTGGAGCTGTAATGGTAGCTACAGACCGCGCAGACGGATGCGTAGCCGGGTCAATAACCACAACGGGCGATGTGATTCGGGCGGCTATACACAGTATCGGGCTTCGAAAAGGAAATAAAACCGTTTCCAGCACCTTTTTAATGGCACTTAAAAATCAACCGGCGTTGACCTATGCCGACTGCGGAGTGGTTCCATATCCCGATGCCGAACAGCTTGCCGATATTGCTATGGAATCGGCTCGCACACACCAGCTATTAACGCAGGAAGCTCCCAGAGTAGCCATGCTTTCATTCTCGACTAAAGGTAGTGCCAAACACGAACGCACCGAGCTGGTAGTTAATGCGACGAATATCATCAAGCAAAAACAACCGGATTTTTTAATGGATGGTGAGCTGCAATTTGATGCTGCCTTTGTCCCCGAAGTGGCACAGCGTAAAGCTCCTGATTCACCTATTGCCGGCAATGCCAACGTGCTCATATTTCCCAATATCGACGCCGGGAATATTGCTTATAAAATTACCGAACGTTTGGCCGGAGCTTCAGCTACGGGACCCATCCTGCAGGGACTTGCCAAGCCCATGATGGATCTTTCGCGAGGGTGTAGCTGGCAGGATATTGTGAATGCAGCTTGTGTTGCTATTCTCATGGGAGAGTAAAAGCTTTTACCTTTGAAGGTCTTAGTTCTAATAAGTGCTACTTATTAGATATATAGCAACTTTCAATTGGCGATACAGTAAGTACTGTGCGATATTTGAAAGCTAAGAACTTTAAAGGGACAATAAATAAAAGTAGCCGAATTAAGTTTAAGTTACATGCAATAATGCTTATATTTGAGGCTCTGATCGGGAAGCTGAATTATTGGTTCGATTAGGACTACTTAGAATTAATCCAGATTTAGTTTCCGAACGTAAATATTTGTTCTACTGTTTACTAAATCGAACTGCAGAAATCGTAAAATTACCTCAATAATTTCTTATGAGTGAAACTGAAGCGCTTGAATCCATGGTTGGTGGTGAGTATAAGTATGGTTTTACCACCGATGTGGAATATGAAGATTTTCCTAAAGGCATAAACGAAGATATCATCCGGGAAATTTCTCGTCGCAAAGATGAGCCCGAATGGGTCTTGGAATTCCGTCTTGAAGCTTTTGAGAAGTGGAAGCAGATGGAAGAGCCCGACTGGCCCAACGTTGAATATGAAAAACCGGATTTTGAGAATATCCAGTACTATTCTTCTACAAAGAAGAAAGATGGTAAAAAAGCGGAAAGCCTGGATGACGTGGATCCGCAGATTCTCGAAACCTATGAAAAACTGGGAATACCTCTTCAGGAGCAGAAGCAACTGCAGGGGATTGCTGTAGATGCAGTTTTTGACAGCGAATCCATTTTTACCACCTTTAAAGAGAAGCTTGCTGAAGCAGGAGTCATTTTCTGCTCCATTTCGGAAGCTATTCAGGACCATCCTGAGATAGTTAAAGAATATTTAGGTTCTGTAGTACCTAAGGGAGACAACTTTTATGCTGCATTAAATTCGGCGGTATTTTCTGACGGATCGTTTGTATACGTTCCGGAAGATACAGTTTGCCCAATGGAGCTTTCGACCTATTTCCGTATCAATAATATGCAATCGGGACAGTTCGAACGTACGCTTATCATCTGTGAGGATAACAGCCATGTTAGTTATCTTGAAGGATGTACTGCACCACAGTACCAAGAAAATCAGCTGCACGCAGCTGTCGTTGAGCTTGTAGCGCTCGAAGATGCCGAAATCAAGTACTCTACTATTCAGAACTGGTATTCCGGTGATGAAAAAGGGCAGGGCGGTATTTTTAACTTTGTTACCAAGCGCGGACACTGCCGTGGAGACAACTCAAAAATATCTTGGACACAGGTCGAAACCGGTTCTGCTATTACATGGAAATATCCAAGTGTAATCATGCAGGGGGATAATTCCGTTGGAGAATTTTATTCTGTAGCAGTAACAAATCAGCGCCAGCAGGCCGACACCGGAACGAAGATGATCCATGTTGGTAAAAACACCAAGAGTACTATTATTTCGAAAGGTATTTCTGCGGGTGAATCCAACAACAGTTACCGAGGGTTGGTAAAAATTAGTCCGCGTGCAGATGGTGCACAGAACTATTCTGTTTGTGACTCTATGCTGATTGGTCAAACCTGCGGAGCTCATACCTTCCCGTATATTGAATCGGCCAATCCTACAGCAAAAGTAGAGCACGAGGCTTCTACCAGCCGTGTTGGTGAAGAGCAGATTTTTTATCTACAGCAGCGCGGAATGGATGAGGATGATGCTATTTCACTCATCGTTAATGGTTTTGCCAAAGAAGTATTACAAGAGCTGCCGATGGAGTTTGCCGTTGAAGCTGACAAATTGCTCGGTATTAAGCTCGAAGGCAGCGTAGGTTAACAGATCAGGAAAACTTTTTAATCAAAAATATTAGAGGAATAAGGTAAAGTGTTAGAAATAAAAGACTTACATGTATGCGTAGAAGAGGATCCGTCAGAAAAGATCCTTAAAGGAGTTAACTTGACAATTAATGAGGGTGAGATCCATGCGATCATGGGTCCCAACGGAAGCGGAAAGAGTACGCTTTCAAAAGTAGTTGCAGGACACGAAGCTTATGAGGTTACTCAGGGCGATATTCTGTACAACGGAGAAAGCATTCTTGATCTTGAGGCAGATGAACGTGCTCATTTGGGAATTTTCCTTGCTTTCCAATATCCCGTTGAGGTCCCCGGAGTAACGAATAAGAATCTGCTTCGTCAGGCCTACAATACGATTGCCGAGGAACAGGGACGTGAAGAGCTCGATCCCTTGCAATTTGAAGACCATGCTCGTGAGCAGCTAAAGCTCGTCGATATGAAAGAAGAATTTCTTGAGCGTAGCGTAAACGCCGGATTCAGTGGCGGTGAAAAGAAACGGAACGAGATTTTCCAGATGGCAGTGTTGCAACCGAAGTTGTCATTCCTGGATGAGACTGATTCCGGACTTGATATCGATGCGTTGAAGATTGTAGCAAATGGCATTAATGAGTTATCCGGAGAAGATAATGCTGTAGTATTAGTAACACACTACCAGCGTATTTTGGATTATGTGCAACCCGATCATGTGCACGTAATGATTGACGGCAAGATAGCTAAATCAGGTGATAAAGACCTGGCTATCAAGCTCGAAGAGCAAGGCTACGACTGGCTTACTGATACAGTATCTGTAAATGGTGAACAGCAATAATCAAATGGGAAAAGTGAAGCAACAAAAAGAACGCACATTTTTACAAGACTTACTTAATTTTCAAGGTTCACTGAACGGCAAGTCTAAATTTTTGGATGAGGTTCGCCTCAAAGGGGCAGAGGAAGTTCGTAATATTCCTTTCCCGACCAAAAAGCTTGAGGACTGGAAGTTCATCAGCCTGCGGGATCTTTACAAGGATTCCTATGAGCTGGCTTCTGATCTGGATGTCGATGTACCGGATATCAGCGAACACTATCTGCCGGAAAGCAAAGGAGCCCGATTGACATTTATCAACGGTTCCTTTTCTGCGGAACATTCTTCTACAGAGGATATTCCCGAGGAAGTGCTGATTGGCAACATTGCCAAGCTGGCCGAAGAGGATAATGATCTTCTTAAAGAACATCTCAACAAATATGTTGAGAATAATTTTGAGGAAGATGTATTCTCTTCCTTCAATAAAGCCTTCTTAAAGGACGGTGTGTTTGTCTACGTACCGGAAGGGCTTACCGTTGACGTACCATTGCACTTGCTATTTGTGCAAACAGATGCGGATACTAACTACTTTACTACCTCGCGCAGTGTAGTTGTCGCTGATAAGGAATCCGAGGTAACGGTTGTTGAAGATCACATCGGGCTGGGAGATAACAAGTATTTCAACCTCCCGGTTGTTGAAGTTAATGCCGAGGAAGAGTCGTATGTAAAACATACTAAGATTCAACGCGACAGCCGTGAAGCGATTCATATCGCACGCACCGCAGCTTTTGTACATCACCACGCAAACTATGAGTCGTATACAATCACCCGTGGTGCCAAACTTTCACGTAACGAGCCGCGAATTTCTCAGCGTGATGAAGAGGTTGAATTCACCGTTGATGGACTTGTACTCATTGACGGAGATCAGGTTTCTGATACGCACTCTGTAATGGATCACCGGTTTTCGCATTGCGAAAGTCACCAGCTGCACAAATGTGTAATTACTGGTAAGGCACACTCGGTATTTAATGGGAAGATTTTTGTTCGAAAGGATGCGCAGAAAATTGATTCTTTCCAGGAAAATCGAAACCTGTTGCTTTCTCGCAAAGGATTGGTAAATACCAAGCCGCAGCTTGAGATTTTTGCCGATGATGTCGTTTGTACCCACGGTGCCACCGTGGGACAGTTGGAGCAGGATGAACTTTTCTACCTGATGAGTCGCGGTCTAAATGAACAACAAGCTCGCGAAATGCTTATTTACGCTTTTGCGCTTGAAACAATTGAGAACATTACCGTCGATTCAGTTCAAGATCTGCTTGTTGATGAAGTACACCGATTCACGGAGAATCAGCTTGATTCAGAACTAACAGTTTAACGGTTATTTATGGCTGAAGCTGCAACAAAATCAAAGGTGGATGTGGATTTTAATCGCATCCGGGAACAATTTCCTGTCCTTTCTCAACAGGTAAAGGGGCAGTCTTTGGTATATCTTGATAATGCAGCTTCCAGTCAAATGCCTTCTCGTGTAGCTGATCGCATTGATGCTTACCATCGTAATGAACATGCGAATGTCCACCGCGGCATTCATACGCTCAGCCAAAAGGCTACCGATGAATATGAGTTGACACGAGAAAAAGTGCAGCAATTCATTAATGCGGAGCATAAAGATGAAATTATCTACACGACCGGCACCACCGATTCGATAAACCTTGTAGCTAATAGCTTTGGTAATCGGTTTATTGAAGAAGGTGATGAAATTCTGCTCTCTGAAATTGAACATCACGCCAATATTGTCCCATGGCAGATGATTGCCAAACGGAAGGGGGCAAATATTCGTGTAATTCCCGTTGATGATAACGGCGATATTATCTGGGATGAATATGTGGACCTGCTCAATGATAATACAGCCATTGTTGCTGTGGGACATGTTTCCAACGCATTGGGAACCGTTCATCCCGTAAAAAAGATGATTACAGAAGCTCACAGCCGAGATATTCCTGTTCTTTTAGATGGAGCCCAGGCGGTGCCGCATGCTCCTGTAGATGTTCAGGATCTGGATGTCGATTTCTATGCTTTTTCAGCTCACAAAATGTGCGGCCCTACAGGATTTGGTATTCTTTACGGCAAGAAAAAATATCTCGATGAGATGCCACCGTATCGAGGTGGTGGAGACATGATTGACAAAGTCTCCTTTGAAGAAACGACCTATAATGTTACTCCCCATAAATTCGAGGCCGGAACGCCGCCTATTGTAGCGGGAATCGGTTTTGGTGAAACTATTTCATTTTTAAATGAGATAGGAATGGAAAACATTGCTCAATACGAGCAAGAGTTATTGGAGTACGGTACCGAACAGCTGCAACGTATTGATGGAATTCGTATCATCGGCACAGCCAAAGAAAAGGCTTCGGTACTATCTTTTGTCCATGAAGATATTCATGCTACAGATATCGGTACAATTCTGGATCAACAGGGGATAGCGATACGAACCGGCCATCATTGCGCACAGCCCACGATGCGGCGATTTAATGTACCGGCTACGGCTCGAGCTTCACTCTCATTCTACAATAACAAAGAAGATATTAACCGGCTTACAGAAGGAATTCGGAAAGCTATTTCAATGTTCGAATAGCTTTAACTTGAAGCTGTGAATTGAACTTTTTTATATTTATATTCGTTCTAAATAGTGAAATAATAAAAGCTATTAGACCAAACTATTATGCCTAAGATTAAAGAAATTGAACGCACGCCAAATCCCGATGCAATGCGTTTTGTATTGGGAGAACCATTGACCAACGGAGTAACTAAATCGTATGAAAATGCTTCTGATGCAGAAAATGATGAACTCGCATCAGCGCTTTTCTCCATCGATCACGTTATAAATGTCTATTATGTAGATAAATACGTGACGGTGACTCAAGACGGCGATGCGGTATGGTCCGAACTACTCCGGCAATTAGCTCCGCCTATTCGTGAAGCTACGCCTCAAACGGATGCTGTTGAGGATGAAGAAGTTCATGCTACCAAAGAAGTACAGGAGACCGATGATCCGCGCCTTCAGGAAATCAATCAAATGCTTGATGAGCAGGTTCGTCCATATCTTTTGGCTGACGGCGGCGGATTAAAGATCTTAGGCCTTGACGGCAATCGCCTCAAGGTTCACTATCAGGGTGCTTGCGGAACCTGTCCAACAGCAACAAGCGGAACCCTTTATGCCATTGAAAGTATGGTGAAACGCATTGATCCTGAAATTCAGGTTATCTCTGTATAATTAGAGCATATTTTTATGTCCATTTCTATTACAGATCGTGCGGCACAACGTATTAAGCAGATTCGTGAAGATCAGGAGATTTCCGATGATGCTTTATTACGTGTAGGCGTTGTAAGCGGTGGATGTTCTGGATTGACTTATGACCTGGAATTTGATTCCAATCCTCAAAATGGTGATGAAGAAATTCAGCAGTTTGAAGATAAAGGCATAAACTTGGTCGTGGATATGCGAAGCTTTTTATACCTCTCCGGAACAGAGCTGGATTATACGGATGGTTTAAACGGCGAAGGATTTCACTTTCATAATCCGAATGCAAATCGCACATGCTCGTGCGGAGAATCATTTTCAATTTAAGTTATGGCTACTGATACCAAAGGCGAAATTGTCAACAAGGTAAAGCAGTCTGATAAACTTGTGACCATCGATCTTCAGAAGTACTTCGATGACACTTCCAGATCTGAACTTGATCTAAAACAGTTCCTTTTTAAGGGGATGATCCTGAAGGAACAGGATTTCAGAGATCAGCTGGAACAGTTCGACTGGAGTCAGTTTGAGGATCAGTATGTAGCTGTTTACTGTTCCACAGATGCTATTATATCAAAATGGGCGTATATGCTTGTAGGCCAATACCTTGCAAGTTATGCCAAAGAAGTATTCATGGGTCGAAAAGATGATATGCTTTTTGAATTGTATCGGCGAAAGTTGAATGAGGTGGATTGGAGCAGCTACAAAAATAAGTTTGTCATTCTCAAGGGATGTTCGAGTAAGGAAAAGCCGGTCCCGGAAAGTGTTTACCTTTATGCTACGCAACGACTCGTTCCACACGTTAAAAAGCTGATGTATGGTGAGGCCTGCTCTAATGTGCCGGTTTACAGAGCATAGAATTTTATCAAATCTTTGGATGCCCTCAATCCGATTCTTACCTTCACAGAAAGCAATTATAACGAACTGAAACTACTGTGTACGCATTAGTCACCGGCGCTTCTCGAGGTATCGGTAAGAGCATCACAAAATCCCTTCTAAAAGAGGGGTTTTCCGTTATTGGTACCGCCCGATCTTCCGAATTTCCCAAAGAATTTTCCCAAAACGATAACTTTGAAGGCCTCTATGTTGATTTAGCCGATTCCGTGGCTATTGAAACAAAGCTAAAGCCGATATTTGAAAGGGAAGAGACCCCCAATGTACTCATCAACAATGCCGGGGTTTTTATGGAATCTGGTTTCGAAAAAGATGATGAGTTTTGGCTTAAAAAATGGGATAAGACCATGCAGGTGAATCTCCGTGCTCCAGCATTACTTTCTAAATGGGCATTAAATCGCTGGATAAAACAGGAGGAAGGCGGATATCTTATCAATATATCCTCGAGGGCAGCTTATCGCGGTGACACTCAGGAATATTCGGCTTATGCGGCCTCCAAAGGCGGACTTGTAGCCTTTACCAAAAGTATAGCCCGAGACTTCGGTGAACACGGCATTTCCGCATATTCTATAGCACCGGGATTTATCAAAACTGATATGGCGATGGAATCTATTGACGTTTATGGCGAAGAATATTTAACCGAGGGTATGGCCTTTGATGAGATAACATCCCCTGATGAAGTTGGAGAACTGGTTGCTTTTCTTGCAAGTGGGAAAGTTCCGCATATGACGGGATCAACCTTCCATATTAACGGCGGAAGTTATATGATTTAGTTATGAGCATTAAAGACCGCAAAAAAGATCATGTAGATTTGACGACCTCCGGTGAGGTGGATTATCAGATTCCTGCCGGATTTGAACAGTATTATTTTGCTCATAACGCACTTCCCGAGATCAATATTGATAATGTTTCAACAGAAGTGGGTTTGCTGGACAGAACTTTCTCATCCCCGCTCTTTATTTCTTCGATGACCGGCGGGTATACGGATGCGGGAGCTGTTAACGCCATTATAGCGGAGTTTTGCGAGGAGTATAATCTCCCATTCGGGGTGGGGAGCCAGCGTGTGATGCTCGAAGATCCCGAAACAACCACTTCGTTTTCTATTGTAAGAGAAAAAGCACCGAACGCCTTTATTGCCTCAAATATCGGTGGGGCTCAATTAGTGGGAGGATTATCAAAAAAGAAGTTAGATCTGCTCATCAATTCTATTGAAGCCAATGCGGTGATTGTTCATCTCAATCCGCTTCAGGAGTTAATGCAACCCGAAGGAGATCGTAATTTCAGGGGCATTGAAAAAGGAATAACACAGCTTTGCCAGGATACTACGCTTCCCATTATTGTAAAAGAAACCGGGGCGGGAATTTCAGCAGAAGTGGGGAGACGACTTTTGGATGCAGGAGTCAAGGTAATTGATGTAGCAGGGGCAGGGGGCACCAGCTGGGCAAAAGTTGAGAATGAACGAGCATCGAACAAAAATCCCGATAACAATTTCAATGACTGGGGAATACCTACTCTGGAGTGTGTTACCCAGTTAGTGGATCTTAAAGAAGAGTATGATTTCGAACTTATTGCTTCTGGTGGAATCCGGTCGAGTCATGATATCGCAAAATCATTATGTTTGGGAGCCGATTTTGCCGCTTCCGCTCAACCTGTAATTAAAGCTGTAGCAGATGATGGATACGAAGGATTAGAACAATTGTACCAAAAATGGAACAAACAACTCGTTACTATTCAAACGTTATTGGGATGTAAAACGCCCTCTGAATTAACTCCCAAGCACATAAAATTGAAGCGATAACAGCAACAATATGTTGTTGTAAATTACTTATATTTGGCCTTTTACAAATACAGCCTGAAAGAATTTGAAAATAACAGAACGACAACAAAAACTTTCTGACCTTATTGATGAAAAGCTGGCAGAACTGAACCTGCCCGGTGAACCATCGTTGCTCTATGATCCGGTTCGTTATACGCTGGAATTGGCCGGGAAGCGTGTCCGTCCGTATTTAACATTGATTGGCTGTGGAATATGTGGCGGAGAAGTAGAAGAAGCTTTACCTGCGGCACTGTCTATAGAACTACTCCATAATTTTACGTTATTACACGACGACATCATGGACAGGGCTGATACCAGGAGAGGGAACCCCAGTGTTTTTAAAAAGTGGAACTCCAATACCGCAATTTTATCCGGGGATGCCATGTATGCCAAGGCATTTAAACAGCTGCAGTACTACGGGTACTCAGGTTTGTATAACAAGGAGCAATATAGAACAATCGTCGATATATTTTTAGACAGTGCTGAAAGAGTTTGTGAAGGACAGGCTTATGATCTTATGTTTGAAAATCAGTCTGATGTACGCATTGAAGAGTACATCCAGATGATCGAAGGGAAAACAGCAGCGTTGATCAGTGGAGCGCTGGCCATAGGAGGAGCTGTGACAGGAACCGAAGATAGTACCCTTGATGAATTACGTTTTGTTGGAAAAAAAGCCGGTATTGCTTTTCAAATTCAAGATGATTTGCTGGATGCTATTGCTGACCCCGAAAAGTTTGGTAAAAAAAGGGGAGGGGATATTATTGAAGGCAAGAAGACATATTTGACACTGCTTGCACTGGAACGATGTAATAATAAGCAGCGAAAACAGTTAAAGAAGATACTGACCGATGATAAAAATAGTGCCACAGATGTTGATACAGTTATCGATATATATCACGATTTAAATATTATTGAAGACACCAATAAGGCCGTTCAATATCATTATCAAGAAGCAGTGCAACATCTTGAAGAGTTTGACGATTCAGAATACAAAGAAGAAATTATCAATTTTTTTAATCACTTGATTTCTCGCGAATATTAAATCACAAACAAAAATAATGCATAAGCTTTCTACTATTACATTTAAACTTTCTTGTTTTTTACTTGCTGCATTTGTCTTTGCCTCCTGCAAAAACAGCGATCTTATACAAAGAGGGGATTCCCTCGAGGTCGCCTATGATAAAGCTATGGCGTTTTATGAAAAGGAAGACTATTCTAATGCTTCCAAGGCTTTTGAAACGGTTGTACAGATTGCCCGAGGCACCGAGTATGGTCAGGATGCCCAGTTTTATCTGGCTGAATCCTATTACAACGATGGGCGGTATTTGTTAGCGGCTTCGGAATATGAGCGGTTTATTTCTCTTTTCCCCCGGGTAGAAAGACGGCAAGAAGCACAGTTTAAGGAAGCGTACTGTTACTACAAGTTAAGCCCACGTTTTAAGCTTGATCAGGGGTACACTCGTACAGCGATAGAAAAATTCCAGCTGTATAACTCACGGTTTCCAAATTCAGAAAAAGCTAATGAAGCCGGTCAGTATATTTCTGAAATGAGAACAAAGCTCGCAAAAAAGCTTTATCACTCTGCTGATTTATATTTGCGTACGGATCGATATGAAGCGGCTGTTATCTACTACGATTTAACTATCGACAAATATCCCGAAACAAAGTGGGCGCAACGTGCGTTGGTTGATAAAATTAAGACCTATAACATTTATGCTGGTCGCAGTGTTGCCTCAAAACAGCGCGAACGCTATCAGAAAGCAGTAGAAGCATACGAAACCTTTATTCAACTTTTCCCCAACGGTGAATACCGCCAAGAGGCCGAGGAATTAGTGGATGAAGCTCGATCTGCATTAGCCGAGCTGCCTGAGGAGGCACCCGTTGTAGAAGAGGATGAAGATAATGTTTCTGTTGAAGATGTTGATCCTGACGCCAACACAAATTCCAATCAATGACAGCTCTGGAAAAGAGCATAGGAATACTGGGGGGGAGTTTTGATCCTGTTCACAACGGGCATTTATCCATTGCCCAATCTTTTTTGGATTCAGATTTAATTGATCAGCTCTGGGTGCTGTTGGCTCCAGATCCACCCCATAAAACTGGTCGGACGCAGACTAATTACCAGTTGCGTTTCGAAATGCTACAAGCAGCCTTTAAGAACTTTAACGGTGTCAAAGTCAGTGATCTTGAAAAGAAGTTACCTCAACCGTCATTTACTATTCAAACTCTTGAGTATTTAGAGGAAAACTATCCCGAATATACTTTTCGTTTATGTATTGGGGGAGATTCACTGCGAGATTTTAAGAAATGGAAAGACTGGCAAAAGATTCTCGATCATGCTAATCTTTTGGTAGCCCGGCGACCATCTGCAGATATTAAGAACATAGATGAGAATATAAAGAATCATCTCCATTTTATTGATCATGAACCAGTCCAAATTTCATCAACAAAAATCCGGGATGCTGTTGCCAATGGAGATGATATTTCCGGATTGGTTCCTTCATCCGTAAATAAGATTATTGACAACGAAAATTTATACAGGTTAAAAGTATGATGAATAGAAAGGGGTTTTTAAAGCTTTTATCAACTGCAGGATTGGGCGCTTTTCTGGCAAATACCGGTGATTATTCCCATGATAAAAACGCAATCAAGCCAAAAAGATTACAGCAAGGCGATACTATTGGGCTGATAAGTCCCGGATTTATTTTACCAGATCCCAATAAGTATGATGAGATTGTTAAACAAGTAAAACAGCTGGGCTATCAGGTGAAAGAAGGTCCGAATGCCCGTAATAAATATGGTTATTTGGCAGGTACGGATGAAGAGCGGGCTGCCGACCTCAACGCAATGTTTGCGGATCATTCTGTGGATGCCATTATGCCATTTCGGGGAGGGTGGGGCTGCAATCGTATTTTGCCCCTCATTAATTTTGATACTATTCGGGCAAATCCTAAAATCCTGGTCGGATATAGCGATATTACTACTCTTTTACTATCCATTTTTGCAAAAACAGGTTTGATAACATTCCATGGGCCTGTAGGAAAATCTGAATGGACAACTTATACAAAACAACATTTCAAAGAAGTTCTTACCGGACAGCAAAAGGTATTTAATATCCCTAACAAGGATCTATGCGAGGATTGTGATGAATTAGCAGTAATTACCCCGGGAAAGGCAACGGGAAAGCTTTTGGGGGGTAACCTGAGCGTTTTATCAGCAATGATGGGATCAGAGTACCTACCTGATTGGGATAATAGCATTCTCTTTTTGGAAGACGTCGGGGAAGACGTATATCGTCTCGATCGCATGTTGACACAGCTCAAATTAAATGGTGTGTTGGAACAAATTTCAGGCTTTGTTTTTGGGCAATGTACTTCTTGTGAAATGTCGAACGATCAAAGTCTGAGCCTTAAACAGGTTTTTGATGATCATATCAAACCGCTTGGTGTCCCAGCCTTTACCGGGGCTATGATCGGTCATATCGATAATATGATTACTCTGCCTGTGGGATTATCAGCTGAGATGAATACGAAGGATGGATCAATCACGTTAAAAGAGCCAGCTGTAGGGTAATTGAGCGTGTTAGGGCAGGGACAAGTACTTACGTAAAATCCACTCGCTGCATAAAAGGATTATAACGAGAATAAACCAGCTGATATGCTGATAGAGGTAAAAGAATTTCGTGTCAACTTGTTCTTGACGATCTAAGAGTCCCTTTTCTTCCAACTGATTCCAGAATCCATCCACAGAATCAAAAGGAAAATACTGACCACCCGTATTCCGTGCAATTTGGCGAAGCAATTGTTCATTTCTGTCAATATCAATGTATTCGGCATTTGAGGCACTTACAGAAAATTCTCCGCGTTCAGTGCCTAACGTTCGTTCACCTTTCTGTGCTGTTGCCTCAAAGGAATAGATTCCTTCGGCCATGGGAGGGATGTGTAGACGGTAATTCCCGTTGTCTCTATTTTCCATAGAATATATTCGACCATCCAAGGTGTCGGAACTTATGGAGATTGTGATATTTGCTTCCGACTCGTTTTCGCCCCGCTCATTTTTTAGATAGCCCTCAATAATTACCGGTTCAGAACCGGTAAAAGAATCTTGCTGAGGTTGAATGTCAAGCAATTTGTTATTGGGATCTGTGGCCGTCCAGCTTATCATATTTTGCCAGAGCTGCCTTACAAAAGCCTGGGTTTCCGGATTTTGATCTTGTGTAAAGCGATACCAGTTGTAAGCCGTCACAAACAGGTGACGTTTATTCCCCAATTCATGAGCAATAACTGACGGCTTTTGGATATCTTCTCCACGATAGCTACTGCTGAACAGCATGTTGGCATAGCTTGCAGCGCTAATATTTTCAACGGGGCCCATTAGGTTTGGAAGCTGATTATAGGTAACGCCCGGTAGTTCTGTAATAGGATGAGCAGACGTTTTGGCCTCCAAAAGAAGTGAAATTTGTCCGTAATTCCACCTTCCTGTACTATTAACAGGAAGACCTGTAACATCCTGTTCAAATTGCTGAGGGTTAAATTGAGGGGTAGCTAACACAATCAAGGGGATGTTTTCCCCGATCATTGCTAACTTTTCTTTGACCTCTGTAGGTAAACCTGCGCTTGGATAACCATGTATAATAGCAAGGTCCAGCGAATCGGTCACGGCGGAAGAAAAGGTTCCTTCTATGAAATTATTACCTTTAAGCCAGGTTCGGTTAATTAGTTCTGTATTTTCGTCTGTTGACAAAAAGGATCGAATAAACCGTACATCGGGGTGTACCTCCAAAGCAAGCGATAATATCTGTTGTTTGGCATCTTCAACATCTACTGTAAATCGTTGTGTATTATTAGCTGAAGTCGATTCATCACTGAGTGTTGGAACATGTATTTCGTATTGTTGCAGGCCTTCTCGGTCCAGCAAAAGATCAAAATTGACTTCCTGACTGCTGTTCCTTATTTCCGGAGCAATTACTTTTTCTGAAAGAATCTCATTTCTTTTCTTTAGCTGGACACGAATTGAGTTCCCTTTAAAACCTTTACTGTTAATTGTGGTTGTTATGCTGTGTGTACTGTTAAGATAACCGGTGGAGTTCGTTGAGATTGATGAAACCAAAACATCTTTCTGAAATGTCGTATCTCCAAGGCCGATTGAAAACACAGGTATATTAATATTCGAAGTTTCATAAACGGGATTTTTTCCTGTAGTATAAATCCCATCACTTATAAACAGGGCCGCATTAGTATTATTCTGATTTGACCTTATCGCTTCTATTCCCGCCGTTAAATTAGTTTGATCTTCATCAAAGGTAAGACTGTCGATCTCTGACTGCTCAGCCTGACTACCCACTTTATAAAATTGATAGTTGACGTTCGTTTCATCGGATAAGCCAAGTTCCTGCAAAAGTTGAGTGTAGCTCTTACTTCCCTGATAGTCTTTTTTCTCGATTTGAGTACTTGCCGAATTATCAAGCAGTACTACAACATTGGCAGGTTCGTAATAGGAGTTTTCTTTTTTTATAAATGGATTTATCAGAAGTAGCAGCAGAATAAAGTACACACAGGTGCGCAAAGCTATGAGTGTATAATAGTAGAGGCTGCCACCTTTTTTAACGTTAGAATAGGACCACCAGGTAATTAGGAAGGTGCAGACAAATATCAGGATATAAACCCAAAGGGGGAGAGAAGCTTGGAATCCTTGAAAGATGAAGTCCACGATGATAGTGTTTACATTTCGTCAAGCAGCATTTCTATGAGCTTGTCGGCTGTTAATCCTTCTGCTTCTGCCGCATAATTGTTGACAATCCGGTGTCGCAAAACCGGTTTCGCAAGAGCCCTGATATCATCCTCGGAAACGTTATATCTTCCCCGCGAAAGAGCCCTGGCTTTGCCTCCCAAGATTAAATATTGAGAAGCACGCGGTCCCGCTCCCCAGCTCATGTATTTTTGGATAAATTCTGGAGCTATTTCAGATTGTGGACGGGTTTTCGTTACAAGCTCAACGGCTGATTTCAATACCCCATCCGGAACAGGTACCTCACGTACTAAATCTTGCAGTTCTACTATCTGTTCAGCATTTAATACCGCATTTATTTGGGCTTCACCAAGTGAAGTGGTTTGGCTCACAATATCCTTTTCCTCATCAAGAGAGGGATAATCGAGCCAAAGATTAAACATAAATCGATCAAGCTGAGCCTCCGGCAAAGGATAAGTTCCTTCCTGTTCAATAGGATTTTGGGTAGCAAGAACAAAAAATGGGGGCTCAAGAGGATAAGTATGTCCCGCCGTGGTGATATGAAATTCCTGCATCCCTTCAAGAAGAGCGGCCTGCGTTTTGGGCGGGGTACGATTAATCTCATCAGCCAACACAATATTGGCGAAGATAGGCCCTTTAACGAATTTAAAACTTTTCTTACCCGTTTCCCGGTCATCTTCAATAACTTCCGTACCGGTAATATCCCCGGGCATAAGATCCGGAGTAAACTGGATACGGCTAAACTTTAAATTCAGGGTTTGAGATACCGTACGAATGAGAAGCGTTTTAGCAAGCCCCGGCACCCCAATAAGTACACAGTGTCCCCGGGAAAACAGGCAAATAAGAAGCTGGTCAAGAATTTCTTCCTGACCAACAATTACTTTACCAACTTCCTTTCGAATCTTATCAAAAGACTCCCGGAAAAAATCTACCGCCTCAACCGATTCCTCAGGTATAGTACTCATACTGCTTAAAAGTTGGTGTTTTTGTAGCGCTCAGGAATCGTGATTTTATACTCTACATACATCTTTTTACGTAAATTTGACAACAACTTGCTCATATGCTTTGCCTGTTTTTCTTGTAGGGCAGCCTGTTTAATACGGGTATAATCTTGTTTTAAATTAGCCCTGTGTTCTTCAATCTGTCGATCAAGGCGAACAATGCGAAAGGCACGCTGCGAGTTATTTTCTTCGCCCATGGTAAAAGATTTTGGCTCCGAAATATCTCCGACCTCATCCAATAAAAGCACAATTCTATAAAGGGCAGGATCAAGTTGTTCAAGGGCAATCAGTCGCTCACCAGTTTGTGGATTTAACACTCGACCACCCTGTGGTGCCGTATTAGGATCATCCGAGTGACGTCTGGCCATCTTGGCAAAGGTTATGTTTTCATCTGTTAAAACAGAATCCCGGATTTGTTTCAATTCCTCTTTAGCAGCCTCATCATCATAGCTTTTGTCATCAACTTCAATAAGAATATGATTGGTGTCAATTTGATCGCCCTGACGTTTATTAAGCCGAATAACATGAAAGCCAAAACTTGTTTCTACAACCTGAGAAATATCACCGGGCTCAAGGGCAGAGGCGGCAGCAGAATATTCCGCAACAAAATCATCCATCGACATCATCGGCAATTTACCATCCGAGGAAGCGGAAGGACCGTCGCTATATTTTCTGGCCATTTCTTCAATTGTCTTACCATGATTTAGTACCGAATCACGAAGTTGTTTAGCCAATTTTCGAGCTTCGGATCTGGCATTTTTCAAGGGAGGAGGGACGGAAACAATTTGTGATACTGCTACACGCTCAGGGATCATTGGCAGTGAATCCTGTGGGATCTTATTAAAGTACTCTTCAACTTCTGGTCGGGTTATGGAAACATTTCCCCGTTTTTGCTGCTGAAACTGTTGTACTATCATCTGTTCACGATAATTATCGCGCAAATCAGCCCTAATTTGGACAATACTCTGTCCCATTTCTTCTTCCAGCGCTTGCTCACTTCCCACTTGTTCAACATAAGAATTTATCTGTTGATTAATCTGTTGATCCACTCTATCGTCAGAAACCGTAATTGAATCACGCTTAGACTGATCAAGCATTACATGACGATCAATGATATTTTCCAATACGGTATACCAAATTTCTTTACTAAACGAGATCTGCTGATTCCGTTGCTGCTGAAGCTGCATCATATACTGTTGTACTTCCTGGTCAACATCCGATTTGAGGATGATATGATCATTTACAACAGCAACAATTTGATCTAATTTTTTATCAGATGGCTGATTTTGTGCTTGTGATAAGAGGGGAGTTAAAATTAATGAAACTACAAAAAAGAGCAGTATATAGGCTTTATTCATTCGTTGAGTTGTTTTCAAGGGTATCTTGAAGCGTTGAGTTTCGATTAAATTTAGTAGGTAAAACGTTAAAAGTCTCTATTTCATTATTCGATTCGGCCTTAAGATAAAGATTCTTAACATAGGAACTGAAATTTCGTTGTCGATTATTCAATATCATCCAATCTTTGATCTGTTCTATAAGCCATTCTAAGTTAGGGTGATCACCCTCAGATCGGGTTTCAATTAATTGTACAAAATGATACACGCCGTCAACCCGCTGGATGGGGGAAATTTCACTTTGTCCAATAACAGTAAGATATCGGTGCATGATATCAATATCCTGAGCTGCCATTGATATGGGCCAGTACTGATCAGACTCGCTTATAACAGTAGAAGGGTTGATGGCATAGGTATGAGCAACTTCGGACCAGGGCACCCCATCTAACAGATCTTGTCGGGCGTTACGGGCTTCTTTAATGGTTTTTGTACGCATATGACGAAATTTTACAAAATCTTCCTCAAGCACAAACTGTTCTTTATTGGCTTGATAATAGGTTCGGGCTTCCTCATCTGTTATTTGCATATCGTCTTCTTCAGAAGCCAAGACATAGTCTTTTAATGCCTGACGTAAAATTTCCTCTCGTGCCCGCTCAATTTTTTGTTGTACTTCTGGTTTTTGATCTAACCCAAGCCGCGTTGCTTCCTGGAGCAACAATTGTTGCCGAATCCAGTTCTCCCGGTATTTTGTTAAAGCGTTTACACTATCTTCGGATAAAACAGCTTCTGGGATATTATTAACCGCCTGATCAATTGTTAAATATTCATTACCGACTCGTGCAAGCGTATCGTCGGTATTTTGATGGGTTGTTTGCTGACAAGAGATAAAAATAAAAGATAGTCCTGCTACGAGAATAGCCAGTAGACAAACTATATATGATTTACGTAATCCCATAATCAGTTAGAATAACATTCCGGCAATTGTAGCCGTCATTAGATTCGCGAGGGTACCGGCCAATACGGCTTTCAAACCAAACTCAGCCAACTCAGATTTTCTACTCGGAGCAAGTCCACCTATTCCTCCAATTTGAATAGCTATGGATGAAAAGTTAGCAAATCCACACAGGGCAAAGGTAGCCATTCTAATAGTTTTATCACTAATTTCGGAGGCACTCACCATATCTGACAGTTGCAGGTAAGCGACAAATTCATTTAAAACCACTTTTGTCCCCAGTAAAGATCCCATATTAATAGCATCTTCCCAGGGAACCCCCACAACAAATGCAATGGGAGCAATAATCCAACCAAGGACCCTTTCGATGGTCAACTTGCCGTCTGTAATCATTGCATTAATACCAGTAAAACTACCGAGGCTTTCCAAGAAATAATTACCCATAGCCAATAACGCGATAAAAGCCAGTAACATAGCTCCAACATTTCCGGCTAACTTAAGGCCTGTAGCGGCCCCGCTGGCGGCAGCATCGATACCATTAGCATCTGTTTTTTCTACACTCATATTAACTTCTCCTTTGGTTACCGGCTCATCTACTTCGGGATACATAATCTTGGCAATAACAAGGGCAGCGGGGGCGGCCATCAAGCTTGCTCCCAACAATTGTTCGGCAAACATTAAGCGACCCACATCCAATGCCACATCATGTGCCTGGGCATAGGAATTGCCTAACATTTGCACATATGCAGCCATAACACCACCCGCAATAGTGGCCATGCCGCCGGTCATTACAGCCAACAGCTCGGATTTGGTCAGCTTTTTAATATAAGGCTCAATTACCAAGGGAGATTCGGTTTGACCCACAAAGATATTTGAAATAACTGCTAATGATTCAGCTCCTGAAGTCCCCATCACTTTCTGCATTCCTTTAGCCATGTATTTTACAATACGTTGCAGAATGCCATAGTGGTATAATATTGCAGTAAGTGAAGCAAAAAAGATGATAGTCGGCAATACCTGGAAGGCAAAAAAGTTACCCATGCTTCCTTCCATGCCGGGACTTTTTGCCAAATCACCAAAAATAAATTCAGCCCCTTCGGTTGTAAAGTCTAACACGATTACAAAAAAGGAAGACACCCAGCTAAAGAAATCTTTTGGCCACCCTAACGGTGCCCAATATTCTTGCATTTGCCGACCTTTTAAAATAAATACAGCCAAAACAAACTGTATCCCCAGGCCGGTACCAACCAAGCGCCAATCAATATGTTTTCTGTTCTTACTAAATAATATTGAAATGCCGATAATAACCGCCATTCCGATCATACCACGAAATATGTCAATCATGATTCGTTTTGTTCTTTCATATTATCTTGTTTCTGGATTGGTTGTATTGGCTTTCCTCTTCGTTTATCAACAGGAGGGCGATAACAATGTCTTGCGCGGGGTTCATAAGCATCTGTTTCACCGACGAGTACCCGATCTTTACTTTCCACGACCCGTTGAGAGTAATGAGCCATCGTTCCGCTTTCGGCACAAACAGCATGGAGTTTGGTAACATATTCTGCAATGGCCAGCATCTGGGGCATAGGCTCAAAGGGTTGTCCTTCAAAATCCATATCAAGACCAGCTACAATCACTCTTTTGCCATCATTTGCCAAAGTGTTAGCTACATTCATCAATTGCTTGTCAAAAAATTGGGCTTCATCAATACAGACAACTTCAGCTTCTCCGGTAAGCAGTATGATTTGATCAGCTGTATCGACTACCAAACCCGGTAATACATTTTGATTGTGCGAGACCACATCTTCTTCATCGTAGCGGTCATCAACCTTTGGTTTTACCACCACCACTTTTTGGTTAGCAATATGGGCACGTTTGGCACGTCTGATCAGCTCTTCGGTTTTACCACTGAACATCCCCCCACATATAACTTCGATCCAGCCAACTTTTTGTGGTACAAATGACGGTTCGTTAAGCATAAATACGGTACGTTAAAAATAATTCTGGATGCCCCTGTTAAAGCATGGAATATATCTTTGTGAGGGTAAAAATAAAAAGATGAATTCGAATTGAATGTCAGGCCGATTGTAATCGATCAGTGTTGATCTCATCAACCGATATACATCCCGATAATGCCATCGTTAATTCAAAATCTGCACGGTAGTTTTGGATAATCTCATTTACTCCTTGTTCACCGGCAATGGCAAGAGCATAGGTATAAGGACGTCCCAGCAATACCGCATCAGCCCCTAAAGCGATGGCTTTAAACATATGACTGCCGGATCTAATACCACTGTCCATTAATATGGGGATTTCTCCATTCACTTCAGCAGCAATTTTCGGCAATGCTTCAATAGCACTAACAGCGCCATCAACCTGTCGTCCACCATGGTTTGATACAATAATCCCGTTCATATTCCTTTCAACAGCCTTGCGCGCATCCTCGGGACTCAAAATACCTTTTAAAAGGATTGGTAAATCGGTAAGTGACCGTAAAAAAGAGAGATCATCCCACGTTAAAGAGGGACGTGAATAACACTCAATAAAAGTTTTAACGGCTCTTCGGGGCTCTTCAGAAAATAAGTTACTCCAAAATCCGCCGGGATAATTCTTTGCCATTTTGATAAGGGCCTTAATCGAGCTCCAGGTGAGTTTGGGCGGCTCGTCAGCATCTCCAAGCGAAGTTTTCATTAATTCCCGAAAAATTGGATCGCTTGTATATTGTGCGATTCCCCGTCCGCGTAAAAAAGGAAGGTAATCGAGATCCAGATCGCGAGGACGCCATCCAAGCATGGTTGTATCAAGAGTAAGCACAATGGCTTCGCATCCGCAGGATTCTGCACGCTGCACAAAACTCTCTACGAGGTCGTTGGATGTGCTCCAGTATAACTGAAACCAACGGGGGGAATCGCCCATTACCGAGCTGCAGGTTTCCATATCAACCGAAGCCTGGCTGGAAAATATAAAAGGCACCCCTTCACCGGCAGAAGCTTTGGCTACAGCCAAGTCCGCATCCGGGTGAGCCATATCTAACACGCCAATTGGTGCTAATAAAAAGGGGACAGGATAGTGATTCCCAAATAGCGAGATATCGGTATTACATTCCGAAACATCGTTAAGCATGCTCGGCGTTATTTTCCACTTATTAAAATCGGACCGGTTGGAGATTTTGGTAGCTTCACCTCCCGCTGATCCGGCAACATAAGCAAAGGCCTCTTTCGACATCCGCTTTTTAGCCGCATCGCGAAGTTTATCGAAAGAAGTGGAAATTGTTCGACTCTTACCTCGAAGGCTACCTAAAAAAATATCCGTTTGCCGTTGTCGAGAAAAGAGTTTTCCGGAAGCCATACCTACTTAATATCAGTTTCCTTCATAAGGTGGCTCTGTCGATACATATCAACAAAAAGCCAGACGATAGGGTAGGGAGGAAAAAATATAGAACAGACCAGTTTTATATTCTTGTTGCGCGATTCCGGTAGCTGAGAAAGACCAGCTATGCCGGCCATCCAGAAAATAAAAGCGATAAAAATAATAAATGCGACTGTGATAGAACCGATAAATCCGAAGCTATTATAAAAGGTTTCAAGCATTGAGTTTATACTCTACTTTGACAGTTAAATTCGTTATTTTTGTGGCTTATCATTGAAAGTAAAATATAAATAATAAATACCACATGCTCCCTGTAGTTTCTATCGTAGGGCGGCCTAATGTAGGCAAATCTACTATCTTTAATCGACTTATCGGCAGTCGTAAAGCTATTGTTGATGATCAATACGGTGTTACACGTGACCGACATTACGGTGAATCGTTCTGGAATGGCCGTGATTTTAATGTTATTGATACTGGCGGATACCTGCCGAATGAAACGGACGTGATGATTCAGGGTATCCGGGAGCAGATTCATATTGCTATTGAAGAGTCTGATGTTATCCTATTTGTCGTTGATACTGAGGCCGGAATTACGAGCCTCGATCAATCGGTTGCACAACTGCTTAGGCAGGAAGAAAAACCCGTATTATTGGTAGCGAATAAAGCTGATAATGAGGAACGCGAACTGAACGCCACAGAATTCTACTCCCTGGGCTTTGAAGAATTGTATCCCATATCGGCATTAAGTGGCCGGGGGACAGGGGACTTGCTCGATGAAGTTGTGAAATTACTGCCCAAGGAAAAGGATGAACCCGAAACATCCATCCCCAAATTAACGGTGGTAGGGCGCCCCAATGTGGGTAAAAGTAGCTTCATTAATGCACTGCTGGATGATGAACGCTGTATTGTGACCGACATCCCCGGAACAACCCGTGATTCTATCAACAGTAAACTTATTTATAATGAAAAAGAATATATTCTCGTTGATACCGCGGGGCTTCGAAAGAAAGCCAAGGTTAAGGAGAATGTAGAGTTCTATAGTACCGTTAGAACTGACAGAGCCCTTAAAGAGTGCGATGTTGCCTTAATAATGCTCGATGCTATGCGTGGGTTTGAAGAGCAGGATAAGCGTATTTTGCGGGACGCTGCAAAATATAACAAGGGCATTGTAATAGTACTCAATAAATGGGATCTGGTACCCGAGAAAGATACCAATGTCCACAAGGAGTTCGAAGAATATGTTTATAGTCGCGTGCCGATGATGAAATATATTCCCATTGTATCTATTTCGGCCCTGAACAGAAAGCGAATCCACAGGGTGATTGATATTGCCGATAAGGTATTGCAAGAACGAAAAAAGACGATAAAAACATCAGATTTAAACGATTTTATCGAACGCATATTAAAAGAAAAATCATTACCGGTTCGGCGTGGAGTTAAGCTAAAAATAAAATATGGCACCCAGGTTAAATCGAATCCTCCGGTCTTTAAGTTTTTTATGAATAAGCCAGAGGAGCTACCGGCCAGTTATCGACGTTTTATTGAAAATAAAATCAGACAAGAGTTTGAATTTACCGGCGTTCCCATAACTATGAGATTTGTTCAGAAATAATTGATATTCCTTTTGACGTGAATCGTTGAATCAGTTATTTTTCCAGCGATGTTACGTTGAGCAACAACCAATTTTAATTGCATACTCATGCCAACACCCAAAAATTTAGAGCAACCCAGAGCTAACGCGCTTAATGAACAGTTTGATCAAGAGCGCTCTTTTTCTTTTCTGGAAAATTTGTATCTGCCCGAAATATTTAAAGCGTTATGGTATTCGCTTAAGCAGATGTTCCAACCTAAAATAACTTTGCAGTATCCCGAAGAAAAATGGGACCCTCCGTCTATATTTCGTGGACGCCCAGTATTGGTTGAGGATAATGGCAAAGAGCGTTGTGTTGCCTGCGGATTGTGTGCACGTGCTTGTCCGCCGTTGGCCATCAGTATGCAGGCCAATGAAGATTCAGATGATCCCAAAGAACGCTATCCCGATTTTTTCGAAATCAATATGTTGCGCTGCATCTACTGTGGATATTGTGAGGAGGTATGTCCGGAAGAGGCGATCGTCATGAGTAAGGATTATGATATTGTCTTTGAATCCAGGGAAGAGGCTATTTACGATAAAGAACGATTACTGGTTCCCAAAGAAGATCTTCAGGACCGTTTGGAATTTTTGCGGGAATACAAAAATCGTCAATTTGGTCAGTTCTGGGATTTTCAGGAAGAAAATAACATTCATTCTGTTCGTGACAGAGATGAAGAATTCCATTCCGGGCTTTCACTTGTGGAAATGCTTGAACAACAACGTCATAATGACAATGTGGAGCCCGAATCTGAATGGGTGAGATAATCAAATCATGACTGACCGGGAAATCTCACAGGATGAACTTGACCGTTTGATTGACGATGCCTCATATCTGCAGGATGAGGCAGAGGCTATGCAATATGTGATTGATGATGTGCCTTACTCTAAAACTCCTCCAGACGGACGTTCAATAGCAGAAATGTTGTTGTTTATCGATCACGCCCAAACTTCCTATTATCGACCGATCATGGAAGAGGCCATTGATAATCCTCGTCCTACTCACCTCGATAACTTTACCCATTTCAAAGAAGATTTTGAGAAAGATGAAGAAAAATTAAAGAATGTACATAAGATCCTTAAAAAAATAGCCAAACATAGAGCTGGACTTGTGAATTCAATTAAAAATATTTCTTTAATTGATTGGGAGACCGTTGTTTACCGAGATGATAATCAGTTATTGCTGTTCGACTTAATGCAAGAAATGATTCGCTTTGAAAGAGGGATTTTAAAGGATATCGCTGATCAGGTACGTATTTATAACCAGGAAAAAAAGCAGCAGCGAGACCTTGAACAACGTCGCTCACAACGCAATGATCAACATCCCACCGAAAACAAGACTGGTAACTAACATTTATGGTCTGGGCAACAGTATTACTATTGATTATCAGTGGATATGTTGCCGCTAAATTTTTTGCTCTGACAAATAAAAGGGGCCGCCTTAAGTTTCTTGGGCTAACTGTCGCATCCATGATCTTTACCGTTATGCAGTTTTCCGTTCTTTTGAATCACCTGATGGCAGATCCCAATGTAACTGTTGCTTCTGAATTTATTGTTGAATGGGGACATATCACAAGCCTTGCGTTCGTTCTTAGCTCGTTGGCTATTTTTATACGGGAATCGAAACCGGTTTTTGCACAATTCCCAATGATTTATACGGCTCTGCCTCTTTTAATAGTTATTTCTTATTTACTGGTACAAGACACATATGCGATTAAGACATGGTTGTTAATAATTTACCAGGGAGGAGCTATTACGGTAGCATTCTTAATGTACTCCATTTATACGTACCGTCGCCCTAAATACGCATTTATTCTTGCTGGAGTAATTATATTTCTTATTTCTTATATCCTCTTTTGGAGCATTTCAGAAGTTCAGGGTTCCTACCAATGGATATGGAAATTATTGGTAGGTGCTGCCATGATAATTAGTATTTTTGGATATGAACAGACGGAAACACAAGTAGCTGCAAATACTACATAATCTATTATGACTATGGAAATAGGTTCTAAGGCTCCGGATTTCACTTTGCAAGATACAGAAGGGGAAGAGGTAACGCTTTCCGATTTTGAGGAGAAAGTAAACGTAGTGGTACTATTTTTTCCCCTTGCATTTTCCAACACCTGTACCAACGAACTTTGTACCGCAAGGGATAATATGAAATTGTACAATTCTCTTGATGCAAAAATAATTGGAATAAGCGTGGATAGTTTCTTCTGCCTGCGAGAATTCAAAAAAAGTGAAAACTTAAATTTTACGCTCCTGAGTGATTTTAATAAACAAGTATCAACAAAGTATAATGCATTATACGATGATTATTATGGTATGAAGGGTGTTTCCAAACGAGCATCTTTTGTTGTTGACAAGCAGGGGACCATAAGATTTCAAGAAATATTAGATGATTCCAGTGAGTTGCCCAATTTCAAAGCAATTCAAAAAACACTTTCAGATCTTAGTTAAATGAAATAGCTATATAGGAATCTAAAAAGAATATAAGGTAACAGAGTTAATTCATTAGTTTACATCGGATTATTTGAATCAGAAAGTGTTCTATTGACAAGTAGGAGATATAAAGTTAATGATGTAAGATTCCCAACATTATAACACCAGCTTAATCAAGTGCCGGTAATATATACTTGGGGATCATATAATTTGGTGGAGTGCTTTTCCCATACAGTTCATATGAATTATAACTTCCACCAGTAAAAACTGTGATCATATTGTAGTCGGGCCAAATATTTATTTTTTGACCTCCATTACCCGATGCCATGTAGGAATTGTATTGTTTCCCATCTATAACAAAATATTTGTGTTCCCATAAGTAGCCAAATTCGGATGTATATACTTCAAATGTTTTCCGTGCCCAGTTTTCAGGAAGAATTTGCTTACCTTGCCATTTTCCACCATTCATATACATCGTTGCGAGCTTAACAAGGTCTCTGGGTTGAAGGTACATTTGACTAAACGTTTGCCGGCTTGAAGAGTCAGGGTCAAACCGCCAGTCGTAGTTTGTAATATCCATAGGCTTAAAGAGATGTTCATCAGCAAACTCTTCCAGGGGTTTGTCTGTTGCAAGCTCAACAAGCCGTCCCAAGGTTAATGCTGCTCCCGTGCAATAAGATGATACTTCTCCTGGCTGATGAACTACTGGAAGATCGAGTGTGTATTTTACCCAGTCGGCACTTTCCATCATTTGCTGCTCATTTCCCTCACTCTCCGGATTGTTGTTTTCACAATCCAGGCCATGACGATAGGTTAAAAAGTCCTGAATGGTAATGCTCTTTTTTTGCTTGCCCATATGATCAAAGCTCTTGTATTCATCCTTAAAATAAGGCAAGAGTTGATCCTGCTCGCTACCGATCGCACCTGCTTCTATTGCCAAGCCTACAAGTGATCCGATGAATACCTTTGTTGCTGAACGCAGTTGATGTTGAGTGTTTATGTCATATCCATAAAAATATTCTTCAAGTACCAACGTGTTATCTTTGTAAATTAAGATACTGTGAACATCGGGATATTTGCCTTTAATAGTTTGCTTAACCATTTTTTTGATAAGTCCGGGCTTTTCAAAAGCATTGTTGATATTCCTGACTTCCAAGCCATCGTTCGTTCTTTTGGGAATTTGATAGGTGTAGTCCTCAGGATGATTAAACAACTCTTTACGAGGATACATCACCAATTTTTCAATATCGGTGGTAATCAGTTCAAACAACTGTCCATTAACCGTATAGCCATTGATAATGTCCTGATCGTTTCTCTGAAAAATAACTGGAGTATCATCAATATTAGTGAAGCTATCATCTTTTACATGATACAACGGATATTTAGCCTTGTCTATAACCGCATATAGCGTAGTATCCATTGACGATGCCATGATTTTTAATGTTGATCCAGAGACGTATTCATATTTGCCTTCGTATTCTAATAGCTCTTGATACGATATAGATGGATCAGTTGAATTGTGAGCTTGTATTAAGCTCATTCCACAATAGGGGCAAGCACCGCTCTCTTTAAAATGTTCGTTAGTTTCATGGGCTTGGCAATTGCAAGGAGGGCAATAATATGTTGACGTCTTCTGACCTTTTGCTGAGAAATTAATGAAAAGGATTAATGATAGGACAAAAATTATTTTTCCCATGGAATTGTATTTACAAGCATTAATAATATTGGTTTAGAAAGTAGAAATATCTCCTAATTGATATACTCTTTTTAAAGAAAATAGTTACGATGTTTTCTCGATATTTGAAATGGCGGTATAACGACATGGCACATAAGCTGCGTGCAGAACAGCGCCAAATCAGTTTGAAAATGTATTACGGTATCTGACAAAATCGAAACCGGCACAGGCATGCTCACTGAAGCTTTGGTTTTGAAGCGTAGGAGAGCGAGGCACGTCCGCTTAATGCGCCTTTTTATACTGCCTTTAAAGGAGGTCTACATCAGATCCCAAAAACCTATAAAAGAGATTAATCCAATACAGGCAAGTGTTATTAGAGTGAAATGACAACGGTGTAGTATTGACCACCATTTATTGTGCCATGCCGTAATTGCAAATCCCATCAACACCAGGGTTAGAATTGCAAGGAGCCACGGCAACAGAAAAACCCATGAGTAGCTACCAATCAGGCCAAAGGCCAGAATCAATGGATTGACAGATGCTGTATGCTGAATGGCATATCCCAATCCAATAATAAAACCTAATCCTAACAGCGAGGCGGCAGTTACAACCCATCTGGCAATTTTGTGCATGCTTTTTGATTCCAGTTTCTTTCCACGTAAACGTTTTACAATATGCCCAATGGACCACGTGAGAACACCGGTAAGCAGGAGTAATCCTATCAATCCCAATCCGGCTAAGAACGGCGGACCTGATCCCTGTTTGATTTGTTGGGCCATCGGGTAGATCCCCCCGTTGATATGTACATCTGTAATAAATGAGACAGGCGGGAGATCAGTAACACAGCTGGTATCAAGCGGCTCTGATGGTGAATCAAGGAATATGCTTACCAGATCCCGGGTGCACTGGTTGTATGTCATGGTGCCATGTCCCAGCGCCGGTACTTCGATAAACGAACTATTATGAAGTGTTTTGGCTGCAATCCTCCCATAAGACGGGGGAGTTATAGGATCAAATTCGCCTGCCAGGATCAGTGCAGGGATCTTGCTGTGTACCGGTTGGAACTCATTAGAGTCTGCATGGACATTATGCCATTCCTCACAAATCGCATGACGATTCCAACGAGGAGCTCCGGATGAGTACCATGGACGGAGGCGGGGATACTTATTTTGGGCAGAATCAATCAGTGACTTTGGGTTAAAAGGCAGGTCCTCAAAGCAGTATACGGCATACTGAAGGCCTCGACTATTGCTGCGGGGTCCCTGTGTGACAGGGGCCATCTGATTAACGAGGGCTTGGATCAAGTTGGTGTTACTCTCACGAATTTCTTTAACGAACAATGGAATTAACGGAATAAAGTTGCGGTTGTACAATCCGCCGAAAAGTGCCTCGATAAAGAGGTCCCCATCGAGAACTACCCGGCCTTCCGGGAACCGGGTAGTATCCTCCATAGCCATCACAATGGGGTCTTCTTCCAATTTTTGAATGGTATTGTAGACATTGGATTCGAGTTCAGGGAATGCTGCCTGGCAGCTTTCATCGATCATACACTGCTCGAAGACCAGATTCAGGGATCGCCTAAAATTCTGGGGAATCTGCACCCAATTCCGCACGTTCGGCGGATTCGTAGCATCCAAGATCACACTGCGGATGCCCTTCGGCATATCGCGCATGGCCGTTAGTGCGAGTCGGGCACTGTAGGAACCGCTCAAGATGTTCCACTGCTGGTAACCCAATGTTTTCCGCAAATCGTTGAGATCACTCACGCTGGTAGCACTGTTATACCGGGAAAAGTCCACTCCTCGAGCTAGCATCTTATCACGGCAGTCTTGTGTGGCTGACACGACTCGATCTTGGACCTGTTCCGGATCGTCACCGCTATAGTCCATGGGAGAAAGTAGCTGATTAAGTTCTGGACAGAATGCCGGGTCGGAGTAGCCTGTGCCTCGTTGGTCATATAAAATGATGTCTCGCTGCTGGCGGTATTGGTTAAAAAAGTCCCAGCTGGCGTACCTCGGCGTGTTTACAACGTTAGCATTGCCAGGCCCCCCAGCAGGAAAGACAAGCGGATCAGGTTCTGGGTTTTCTGAGTAACTGTGGAGAATTGCCACAGCCAGATGCAATGTACCCTCCGCAGGGTCGTCTCGGTTTTCATAGACGATGAGCTTGCCGCATTCCAAGCCATCGAGTGGAGATTGTGTTTCAAATGGACATTTTCCAGGCTCAAATCTTGGTATGGTTTGCTGTGCATTCGCTAAACTATATCCAATTGCAAGAATAAAGATTATTGTTAGGCGAATACCCTTCTTTAATCTTCCCATCTCTCTTCCCGTTTAGTAAATTAATAGACATCAATAGTCCATCACCGACATCTCTTTGTAATGAATATAGTAATTAAAACTAAGTAAGTCTGACTTTTAGTGGCACTGGTGCAGATTCTTGGCCCAAAAGTGGCAGCCGGAAAACTGGGCCAAAATTGCCGACGTCTTAACCCATTTTAGAGAAGCAAAATACCGGACAAAATTTTTGGACAAGCTGTAATGGCCGACGCGCAGTATAACGACATCCTATGTTTAAAGCACTTGGTATTGACTGGTATTTTTGATTCGTAGATATTCCTTCAAACGGAAGGTTGGTGGCGGGCAGGGAACCAGTAAGACGACATTGAGCCATAGAGCTCGAGCGCAATGATTGTCCTGCCCATTTGCCACCACCGTGTAACCACCGGCAGCCACAGTAGGCTTCGAGCCAGTATGCAGGATGGATTTGGACACGGAAACCTTCTTCACCTTCACGTATTTAAAATATACGAAGCGATGAACACTATTGGTATAGATATCTCAAAAGAATGGGTTGACTGCTTTTGCTCGACCCGCAGGCTTGCTGGTCAATTTCCTAATAACCCAACCGGATGGAAGCAGTTAAGCGAATGGATTGAAGACGATCCCCTAGTGGTGCTGGAAGCCTCCGGCCCTTATTACCTGGGATTGGCCAGCTATTTATATGAGCAGGACATAAAAATTAGTGTCGTAAATCCACTGGTTATCCGGCGCTACGGACAGATGAAGCTGACCCGAACCAAAACAGACGCCAAAGATGCTGGGTTAATTGCCCAGTATGGCATTGATCAACAACCGGAGCTGTGGTGTCCTCCCTCTAAAGCCCGACAAGGCCTGAAAAAGCTAATGACCATGCGGGAAGGGCTCCTGCGGCAGAAAGCCATTCTCACTGGGCAGGCCGAGGCATTTAGCCAAAATAAGGATGTTGAGCCCATGGTAAATGAGCTAAACCGGAAGATGCAAACGGAGATCCAGGAACATATTACCCGTATTGATAAACGTATGGAAGCGTTGGCTGAGGAGCATTACGAGGAGGTTATGGAAGCGCTTTTAACCATCCCTGGCATTGGCAAAAAAACAGCTATTGAGCTGGTAACAGTTACCGATGGATTCGGTCGCTTCGATAGCGCCAGAACGCTGGCCAGCTACGTGGGCATTTGCCCCCGGATATGGGAGTCCGGAACGTCGGTTAGGGGCCGTGGAAGTATTAGCAAATTAGGCTGCCCACAACTACGGAAGCTGCTGTATATGTGCAGCTGGTCCGCAAAACACAGCAATCCAGCCTGCAAGAAAATGTACGATCGACTAAAGAAAAGAGGAAAACCAGAAAAAGTGATTAAAGTGGCTATTGCACATAAGTTGCTGCGACAGGCATTTGCCGTAGGTAGTAAGTGCGAACCATTTGAAGAAAAAAAGGCATTGGCTGCTTGACTTTAAACACAGTTCATTGCGCATAAGGGGCGTGCGCAGTAGTGTTGAATGAAAAACAAAATGTACTACAGAAATTACCTAAACCAAAATCGGCACCGAAAGGGCGAGGCACGTCCCAGTTGAAGCGCGGGTTAGGTACAGTGATACTAAAAGTTCTTAGTCCTATATTTATCTTCAAATAAATAACCGCGTCCAGTTTTAAAATAAGCTATCACAGTTTGGGATTTACCCTGGCCAATAATACCCTTATTTATTGAATAACCATTTCCAATTTTGCTGTATTTAACTTCATTCCCATAAATATCAATGCCATTTTCTTTGGCTAAATACTCTACTACTTTTGATTTTGAATAAGTTTTTCCTACTTCAAAATTTTCCCTGAGTATTGCATAAGAAGTAGAATCGATATCTAAAGTTATTCTTAAATATCTTTTGGTACTTTCACCTACATCCAGATTGATGGGTAATGAAATTTCTTCAAAATTGTCATTATATAATCCAAGATTCATTAACCCAAATCCATATTCTTCACCATTTTTTAGTTCTGTAAGGAAAAAATCAGTTATGGAGATTGGACGATTTCCGATGTTTGTGAATTGGCATACTATGTAGTCTTCCAATGGGTTTAAACTTGGTAATGATTCATGGTGTTCTAAAACTACAGGGACATCAGACATTCCTGTGGATTCGAGTTTTACTTTTAATTGGTCCATCTGAGATTCATAGTATGTCCAATAATTAATCCCTACTGATAAAAGTGATATTATTATTGCAATAATTGATATCCTAAATCCCCAAACTTCTCTCTTCTTAGATTTTGTATCCATATTTCTTAACTGTACCTAACGATATGGCGCTACAGCTGCAGGCGCCGAATGTTGAATTCGTTGTAAAACGAAAGATTAACTAATAAATGGAAGGGAGGCAACCGGTGGCGAGGCCTGTCCGCTGATAGCGCGGGTTATACTGGGGCGAAAGATGAGAACACAGCAACTCTTTTGATAGAAGCAGGAAAACCAGAAGCTGTTAATTGTAGAAAATGCCGCGGAGGCCGGTGGCACACGAGAACCAGGCTTTTCGAAACGAGCAGGAGCACCGGGAATTTTGCCGTAAAAGCAAGAATACGTCACCAACCACGAGGGCAAGAATGCGAAATTTGAAATTGGCACTGGTGCAACCTCGTAATTCTGAAAAAGCACACCACAAACATGGGCTAAAAATCGGAGCTGTTATCAGCTAAAAGAGAAGCAAAAAACGGCCGCAAAATTTTTGGACAAGCTGTAATGGCCGACGCGCAGTATAACGACGTAGCGCATAACCTGCACCAAACACCAACACGAACCTAAATGTAACATTATGAGTAAGAATACAGAAGAAAGTGAGCGAAAACTAAAACCAATTAGAAGAGCTGAAATACTTTTGATTAAAACCCTGCATGGGTTTGATAGTGCCGAAGATGAGTATGGATATGATTTAGCTAATGAGCGATACTTTGTTGAAGAAGCGTTGAAAAGCATAAGAGAAGAAGCGAACGAACCCGAAAAAGATTCGGCGAGGTGCGTCCGGCGAGGTGCGTCCGGTATTATGCATTAGAAAGAGGACACCTGTAGATTGGGTAGAATCCACATTCAACTCCAACCATACAGAGAGGTCCTCTTATGAATACTACGACACATTACGCAGGAATGGATATTCATGCAAGCAATACCGTCATACAGTCCATTGACCCAACTGGGGAGCAAGTGCAACAGCGGGAGGTGCCCACACGAGCAGACAAACTGATCAACTGGGCCCGCAACTACCCGCATGACC
>NZ_NSKE01000005.1 GCF_002287075.1 Fodinibius salipaludis | reverse complement strand
ACAGCTCCAGGCGGACACCTACTTTACCCGCCCGTATACCTCCCAGGATAAAGGAACAGTCGAAAACAGGATTGGCGTCATTCGCCGGTTCTTTCCCAAGGGCATGGATCTTCGAACGGTTTCCGAGGAGCGCATCACAACCGTGGAGCAATATCTGAATTTTCGACCGGTACGAAAATTTGATTACCTTAATCCTATTCAACAAACCCTAAAATACCGCAGTGTTGCATTAGTTACTTGAACACAGCATTCTTTATGCTCAATTACCGGCATCGGTTCAGGACGTTTTTGTTGCGCTTATTCCCCGATGAAAAAAGTGGTGACGTTAATCAGATTGTTAAAGAGTCCGTGAATGTAGTACAGCAGTATCTGGTGGGTAAGTTGATACTCATAGGCCTGCTGGCAATTACCTATTCGGTTGGGCTTGGCATTACAGGAGTCAGCAATTTTATTCTTGTCAGCATCTTGGCCGCGCTTTTTTCGCTTATTCCCTATATAGGTAATATTATAGGATTCGGTGTGGCCTTAATATTTGGCTATCTCACATCCGGAGAAATGGGGGTGCTGATAGGAATTGTAATTACCTTTACCGTAGCTCAATTCCTGGAAAGCTACGTATTGCAGCCATTTATTATAGGTGACAAAGTAGATGTACATCCCTTTTTTGTGATTTTGGCGGTGATTGTGGGTAATGCCTTGTGGGGTATCATTGGCATGATTCTGGCCATTCCTGTTATGGGCATTATTACAATCGTATTTCTACGTGTCCCGGCTCTGGAACCTTTCGGCTATCTCTTCAGCGATAAAAAGGCCGATAGCTGACTGGTATTTTAGATTAAAATTAACCAAATGAGAATGTATAAATTAACCTCACTCTTCGTTCTGATAACACTATTGGCATTAGGTGTTTGGGGCTTTATTATTGAGCCCCGTTTTCTTCTTGATGTGCAGAAACATGATGTAGAGGTACCAAATTTAGGATCAGATTGGGAAGGGAAAAAGGTGGTGTTGGCAGTATTGGAAAGGGGAGTAACCGACTTTATGTAAGCCGGGGAATAGGGTTCAGCCTGCTTCCGATCCAATTTTTCTGTCGACCGGAACTAACTATTTTTAATCTTTCTCAAAAACATGGCCTTTTGGCTCAGCCAGACCCCTAATAAGAAAATGATACAGGATCTGTGTCTTGCAATAATAAAGCCGGATTCTTGATAATTCTTATAATACGTTAACCGGTTAGAATAAATGACTAATAATGTAAAAAAACTCTGATGTCATCCCGAAATAAGTACTACTATGCCAAGGCTTCGTAGCACAGGTTCAGGATGATAAAAAAGTGGTTTTTTCAGGCAAACGAATTTATATGGTTTTTGGTAACAAATGGATAAAATTATGGTCAGAAGGAGTAATATTGACATTTAGAACCGCATGCGTATTAGCCATTATCGTACTCATATGTACTTTTATCAGTTTGGTCCTGAATGTTGGATTGGCCAATCGCTGGCCGTAGCAAAACAAGAGATAACGGAATATATACTTTCAAACCATTGGTTGATATTATCGAGCACAACCCCGTATTAAACTAAACCCAACTAATTATGGATTATAGCTGGCTCACTACATCTTGGACTTCCATCTTGATGGTAATTTTAACTACTATCGGGATCTATGTAACCCTGATAACATACACGCGCCTGGCAGGTCTTCGTTCCTTCTCAAAAATGTCGAGTTTTGACTTTGCGATGACCGTTGCCATTGGCTCATTAATTGCAAGCACTATTTTGACGAAAGATCCGCCGTTAGTTCAGGCGATGGTAGCCTTGGCTATGCTATATATTCTGCAAATGACAGTAGCAAAGCTAAGGGGTAAATCAAAGTCGATCATTTATGCCGTTGATAATCAACCGTTGTTGCTTATGAGGGGGAGCGAAATATTAGAAGATAACATGAAAGAGGCCAAAGTAACCCAGGATGATTTACGGGCAAAATTACGCGAAGCTAATATAACCCAGCTTAGGCAGGTAAAAGCAGTGGTGATGGAAGCTACCGGGGATATTTCCGTATTACATAACGAAGATTCGAGCCATAAGCTTGATGCTATTTTATTGAAAAATGTACGCGATTGGAATTCAAACTAAACCCTCATAGGCATGTCAACTTTTAAAAACCATTTTCTATAAATGGGGTGGAATTTATCTTACAAATTTGTGCTGGGCCGTAATACCTTAATCAGCGTGAGTTAAATCTCAATGGAAGTAGTTTAAGAACGTTAACATTTCCAAGTATCAAAGTAGGCACGCTTATAAGCTTTTTTCATGGCTTGGCCCGTTTTGCAAGCAAATGAATAATTGACGGTTGCCCCAACCACGCCACCAAATATAGGAACTAATTGTCCCGCTCGTTTGGAAGAAATATTCTTGCCCATTGCCTTACCGATGTTCACAATAGCGCGTAACACCAAACTATCGGATGCATGGCGGGTACCTGCGACAGCGGTTGCTTTAAGTAGCTGATGTTTGAGTGTAGCTTGGATAACACCATTTATACTTAGCGCTTCAAAATAAATATTTATCATTTTATCCTGATGCAGCGGCTTATTGCCGTTAAATCCATTTAAAATGGCAAATCGCTGGGAGAGCCAATACAATTGCAGCGATAGCGAAATAGTATCAACCGCGGCAAATGTTATTGACGTTGTGAGCCCACCGATACCTGTTGTTAGTCCTCCTAAAATGCTGGTATTTGCAAAGGATGATCCATAGTTATCCATTATCGTTTCGATGCGACCATAGTGGGGCGCCATATATCGAAAATCCTCGATGCGTATCACATCTAAATCCTGATCTCGAGCATCCTGAATTACATCTTCAGGATTAATATTAATGATTTGGTCTTTAATATTTTGAATCATGATACTTGTAAGTGGAGGAATATATAGCGATAAGTTACAGTCGGAGGTATAATGTGTTAACTCATTTACCCTATACCTTGTTCCGTTCTCAAATATTCAATTTGGTTTTTCTACGGTTATCTGTTGGTGTTGATCTCACCTGTACTCCATTCAAAAGAAGGGAAAAATCATTATATGACATCGGGAAGGGGACGTATAACTGAAAATAGTTTCTTCAAGAATTGCTGTTCCAATATCACCATTCAAAAAAGCGGTGGTCTCCTAAATAAACTTCTTATGAGAAGTATTGACGCCCGGGTAAAGTTGGAGGGAAGATAGCCAGCTAATAAAATAAGGTGGATATCTTTCACGTACTTATAAGAAGCTCACAGATAAAATTGCCAAGAATAATAATCTTTAACTTTTTTCTCTGGGAATTTATTATGAATGTATGTCTGTGGCAAAAGATGGCCAAAAAATAATGGTAGAATCTAAACCTCTTTTACCTGACTGATGGACTGGGAACTATATGTCAGAGTTTAGAAAAAAAGGAAGTTTAGGCTTGCAGTGTCAAAATTTAAAATAGAACTACTCTCACTTGCGATTCATAAACTCGAGGTTATTTATAACAGAAAATAATGACTTCCTCTATTTTCATTTTAAATAGTTAAAAAAGAAAGACGACACTTTTCTTAAAAAATCTATATCTCACTAATTCAAAAATTAGGAGGTTTTACTTTATATATCGTATAGAAAAACATTTCAGAAAATTGATTAATTACATATAGTAATAAGCAAGAATGAAGAGTTATTTGAATTGTGCTTGCAAATTCAATATCTAATTGCAATAAAAGGGATAGCATACCGGAAGGATAACAGAGAAACGGCAATGTTTTTATTCAGCAAACTAAAAGATTATAAGGTTCCGGGAGATGTAGATGAAGTATTGCTGTGGAAATCTTTTTGCAATGGGGGAAAAGAGGCTTTAAGTAAACTATTCCGAATTTATTATGGGTCGCTTTTAGATTATGGGAAAAGATTGGTTTCTGATGAAGAGGCTGCGAAAGATGGGATCCAAAAACTGTTTCTAAAGTTATGGAGGAAGCACAATTCTATCGGGGTGCCAGACTCAGTTAGAGCTTATTTGATTGTTTCGTATCGTAGGATACTATTACGGGAAAAGGAACAGAAATTAAATCGATATCGTCGTAATCAAGAGTATCTTGATGGTATTTTTGATATTACCTTTTCAAAAGAAGAGTTAATTATACAGAATGAAATTGTTGCCCAGAAAAAAGATGAGCTCGTAAAAGGCATTAATCAGTTAACCGGTAGACAAAAAGAAACGCTTTTCCTGAAATATTATCATGGGCTAACTAATAAAGAGATCGCAGAAGTATTAGAGATCAATCACCAAAGCGTAAAAAATAATCTGTATCGTGCATTCAAAAATTTAAAAGGAATTGTGAGGTCAGTTCCCAGCATAGAATAAATTTAGCTACTTTTTTTCATTTCTCTTTCCTTCGACTTCTCTAAGAAAATTCAAAAAAAATTTGAGTACTCTACAGATTTGGATGTGTCTTTATGAGTGAAAGCAGCAAAGAAATGCTGCAATCTTGATAATTTTGAACTTATAAAGCACTCTGTTTTGTCAAATCACGATGAGAGTATAGAAAACCTATTGTCCTCTGATTCCTTTGTGGGATGGATTGAGGGTACGGCAACGGATGAAGAAGGAGAGCGTTGGCAAACATGGGTTGAAGACGATCCAGCACGAAAAAAATTGGTGCAGAAAGCAAAAGTATTGCATCAAAATATTGAATTTAGCCCTGGTAAGCACACCGACGTGGAATCTGAATTGGATCGATTATACCATCGGTTAAGGGAAGAGGAGCAATCCTCAAAGTCCAAAATATTTAATATAACCCGCAGAACCTACTATTCCAGTGTAGCTGCTATTGTTATTCTACTTATAGCGGTAATGGGAGTTATTGGATATATGAATCCAGAAATATATTCCGAGACTACAGCTGAGGAATCACAAAATAAATTTGTTACCAATACGACAACAGATGGACAAAAGAAACAGTTAACATTGTCGGATGGTTCGAAAATTACCCTTAATGCCAACTCAAGAATTAAATATCCTGCCGAATATTATGGAGGTGATTTAGATATTTGGCTGGAGGGTGAAGCCTTTTTTGATATTGTTCACTTTGAAGGAGAGGCTGAGCGGAGTCTAACGGTACATGTCACTGAAGGTAGTATCAAAGTATTAGGTACAAAGTTTAACGTAAATACCTATGAAGATGCCACAGAAGTTGTTCTTGTTGAGGGCAGTGTTAGGGTAGAGAAAAAGAATAGTGAAAATGAAATCACAGAAGACAGGATATTGAAACGGGGAGAAATGAGCCGAATTCCCCAGGTGGGTCAAGAGATTACGGTTAACCAGGTACGCTCAGAACTTTTTACTGCTTGGACCGAAGACAAACTTATTTTTGATAATACACCATTGAGAGAAGTGATAAGGAGAGTTGAACACCTATATGATGTACGGTTTGATCTGGATGATCAAGAGTTAGAAAATACCCCTATTTCAGGTTCCTTACCCAATAATAATCTGGAGGTTTTCATTAATGCTCTTGAAAACCTAATGGAGCAGCCGGTTATGAAAGACGGGAATATAATAAAAGTAGGAGCATTGAAATCTAAAAGAGAAGATCAGTGATGAGCATAGATTCTAATAAGAAATTTAAACTCATAAAGGGTTAACGATTATGAAAAAACTGATACTTGTAATTCTTGGGTGGTTTATGATAGCACTGCCTGCAACAAATGCCCAAGAGGTCAATAATATATTGACCTTAAATGAACAGCAGCAAGGGCAGGAAAAAACCATTTCATTGGAAGAATCACTTCGCTATCTCGAAGGCGAACACAATGTTAATTTTATCTATAAGAGTGATCTAGTGAAAGAAAAATCGATTTCCAAAACTCTTATTGGAAGTGAAGATTTGGAATCGATTTTGACCAGCATGATTCGTCAGTTCGATATTCAGTTTAAGAAGGTTGGAGATCGCAGCTTTTTCCTGGCTGCTGCTGGTGAACCCATAGAATTTAGACAAGAAGAGGTAACTGGTACGGTGTACGATGCCGAGTCAGGTGATACCTTGCCAGGGGTAAATATTATGGTTAAAGGAACTAATATTGGTACGGCAACGGGTCCCGATGGTAGTTTTGAACTTACTGTTCCCAGTCTACAGGATACATTGGTTGCCACATTTGTGGGATATGAACGACAAGAAATTCCTCTTGATGGACGAAGCCAGTTGGATATTCAATTATCTGCCGAAGCAATTATGGGCGATGAGATGGTTGTAACCGGTTACACCAATACAATGAATCGGAAAGAGTTGTCGGGAGCAGTATCTACTGTAGACATGGAAGATCTTTCACAGCGCAAGGTTTCCAGTGTTTCGGAAGCTTTGCAGGGGCAGGTTTCCGGCGTTCAAGTATCACAAAGCACAGGAGCACCCGGCGATGAGGTGGAAATTAGAATTCGTGGCGAAGGAACTATCGGTAACAACAATCCACTCTTTGTAGTTGACGGGGTACCGACTCGGAGCATCGGGTTTTTAAATCCCGCTGACATACAGTCGATGAACGTTCTGAAAGATGCATCGGCGGCTGCTATTTATGGATCAAGATCATCAGGTGGAGTTATTGTAATCGAGACCAAGCAGGGTCGCGAAGGTGAATCTGAGCTGAACGTCAATTACTATAGCGGGGTTAGTGGTGTTTCTAACCTTCCGAATATGCTCAACTCTCAGCAATACATGAACACGGTTGAAGAAGCGTGGAATAATGCCGGCTATTCGGGGACTAATCCATATACGCAGGACAAAGGCCGAAGCGATTTCGCAAATACCGATTGGCTGGGTGAGACCTTTGGTCCAGGTTATACACATAACGTGAGTCTATCAGCTCGCGGAGGAAATGAAAACACCAACTACTATTTATCTTCAAGATATTATACCGAAGACGGAGTAGTAGTGTATGATAATGATAAGATTCAAATCATGGATTTTCGGGCCAATGTAAATTCTGATGTTACCGATCGATTTACTCTCGGAACCAATATGCAGTTGTCGTATTCTAATGAAGATAACTTGAACTCTCGGGGAGATCAGCCAGGAATTGTACGACATGCTATGTTGAGACCTCCCATTTTATCTGTTAAGAAAGATCCTGATGATCCCTACTATTCTGAGGAAGATCCATTTACCGATCTTCCTTTTTATGAAGGGCCTAATGATTATGAGTCTGGTAAGTATGAGCTTTCACAAAACCCAGTAGCACTGGCCTATTTTACAGATGATGTTATTCAGCAGTACAAGGCTTTTGGTAATTTGTTTGGAGAATACAGTTTTCTGGAAGATGAAAATCTTACCTTCCGAACAAACTTAGGTGTTGATGTACTGTTTTATCATCACAAAGTCTTTAATGAAAACTTTGGGGATGATGATGGAGGAGGTCAACCACAGGATGCTGGACTTGGTCGCCAAAATCGTCCAAATTCGCTATCACAAAACCGCGATAAGACTATAAATATTACATGGAGTAATACGCTTAATTATACCGAAGATTTTGGTAAGCATGGTGTGAATGGGTTAGTAGGTACGGAGTTCGTATCTAATAGGTCGACAAATGTTGCCGGATCTCGTCAACGGTTTGACTTTTCCGATGATAATTTCCGATATCTCAATTTCGGAAGTACCGAAACCGGATTAACCAATAGTGGTACTGGTTCAGAGTGGGCACTGTTCTCCTATTTTGGGTCGGCCTCGTACGATTATGCCGAACGATATATGGTTACGGCAAACTTAAGAGCTGATGCTTCTTCACGGTTTGCTGATAATTATAAATGGGGATTGTTCCCATCGTTCTCAGCAGGGTGGATGATGTCAGAAGAATCCTTTTTAGAGAACGTAGACTGGCTTTCGCAACTGAAGCTACGGGGGAGTTGGGGACAGCTTGGGAATCAGGAAATTCCTAACTACGCATACTTAACATTGCTGCAGCGAAATGCATCGGGGCAATATGAGGTTTCTCGATATGGAAATCCAAACCTGAAGTGGGAGACTACTACACAGACTAACTTTGGGATTGATGCTATACTATTCGAAAGGCTTAGCTTCTCAGCAGAGTATTTTAATATGTTGACGAGCGATATACTCTTACCAATTACATTGCCTGAAGTAGTAGGTGAAGTACAGCCTACTTTTGTCAACTCTGGTGAGGTGCGAAACAAAGGGTTTGAATTTAGTGCCAGTTACAGGAAAAGTGAGGGGGCATTCAAGTATCGTGTCAATGCAAACTTTTCGACCCTAACCAATACGGTTGAAAAACTGCATCCTAACTTGCCGAGCATTATTAATAATGTAACTCGTACTGAGGTTGGCAAACCAATAAACTCGTATTATGGTTTTGTGATGGAAGGCATTTATCAGAATCAGCAAGAGGTTGACTCCCATCTCAGTGGAGAATCTAACCCATCTGCTCAACCGGGAGATATTAAGTTTAAGGATCTGGATGGAAATGGCATTATCAATAGTGATGACCGAACCTTTATCGGTGATCCACATCCCGATTTTACGTATGGCCTGAATTTTACAGGCGAATATAAAAACATTGATCTTTCAGTCTTTTTACAGGGCGTACAGGGAGTGGATCAATATAACGATAGCAAAAAGATCCTTGACTATGATACGCGTCCATTTAACTATACGACCCGTGTGCTTGATAGTTGGGATGGTGAAGGATCAACCAACTCAATACCTCGACTCAGCTTTACGGATAATGGAAGTAGCCGAGTCTCAAGCATTTATGTTGAGGATGCCTCCTATATGAGGATCAAAAACGTCGAAGTTGGGTATACATTCGATGGATTGTTTGGTGGAAATCAGTCAAAAGTTAAAAATCTTAGGCTGTACGTTTCCGGACAGAATTTGTTAACCATAACCGATTACACGGGACTTGATCCCGAAGTTACCGACTTGATGGACTACGGGACCTATCCCCAGTCGCGTACTATTATGGTAGGAATTAATGCATCATTTTAAATGACAGGTGATCTTATTATGAAACTTATCAATCTAAAAATACTTGTACTCTTCTTGGTAATTGGTTTTGGATGTGATTCATCCCTAAACCAAAGCCCAATTGGACAGATTACACCGGATCAAATTGATAGAGACCCGTCAGTTGAAACGGTAAAGTCTTCTGTTAATTCCTCATACCAGTTGCTTTCGAATACCTTGAATATCATTGGTCAATGGAACTGGGCAGAGGGAAAAGTGACACGCAATGATTTTATCCTTCACGATATTGCTGCCGGTGATATGAATAAAAAGTGGCAGTCCGATGGCGATCAGGCCTGGATGGACCGTGTAGGCAATTTTAACTTTACTCCTTCTAATCAGGCATTCCAGGGAATATGGAGCTATGATTATGAAGGTATTTCGCGTGCCAACAGGGCAATAAGTGATTTAACGAATGAGGAAATCATTAGCCAGATTAATATAGATTCTAATCTCAGAGATCGGTTGCTGGGAGAGGCTTATTTCCTTAGAGCATTTTATTACTTCGATCTGGTAAATAACTTTGGTGGCGTACCACTTATTTTGGAACCCCTGGATAATTTTGATAGTGCATTTGAACAAGCCCAACGTGTTGAGGCCAGCGAGGTATGGAACCAAATCGAATCGGATTTATCTGAAGCCGAACAATTGCTGCCGGATCAGAAGTATTCCAGCAACAGCGAACCGTGGAGAGTTTCAAAAGGAGCTGCTATTGCTATGCAGGCCAAAGTATCACTATTCAATGAGAATTGGCAAGATGTAATTGATACCATCAATCAGTTGGAGAGTTTGGGATATTACAGCCTTAACGAAAATTACTTCCACAGTTTCAGTATTGATGAGGAATTCCAAGAGGATGAGGTCATTTTTGCTTATGATCACCAAGCAAACCAAACACCCAGTCAAGGAAATGGTCTTGGCGCACTTATGGGTTGGGGATTTATTGCACCGACGGATAATTTTGTAAATGAGTTCGAGCAGAATGATCCCCGACTTGACTATACTGTTAATGTCGATGATCAGGTAATTTATAAACTTCTTGGTGCAACGAATGATCAATACAAAGGCAATGCGGATGCTCCCAGTAACAGAGTGTTTATTCGTTGGGCAGATGTAGTACTCTGGAAGGCTGAAGCGTATCTTGAAACTGATAATTATGGACAAGCTGTTGCAAAAATTAATGAGGTTCGGGAGCGGGCACGTACGACACCTACCATTGATGGAGGTCAACCGCCACAAGGCACCTTGCCCGATCGGGATGAAAACTCTACTGATGAACAGCAAATAAGAGACTGGTTAGAACATGAACGCCGTGTTGAGCTGGGTTTTGAGGCACAGCGTTTTAATGACCTGAAACGATGGGGCATTGCTGAAGAAGTCTTAACTGATATGGACAAAAGCTTTATGCCTTATCATCAGTTATACCCAATTCCGCAAACCGAAATTGACAAATCTGGTGGAGAGATGAGGCAGAACGATGGATATTAATACCAAATGGGAATACTTAAAATTTACCAGGAGATAATATTTTTAATTCCAAGAACTTTACAATGAAAAAATTACTCATAGTACTATTAGTAGCCATCGTTGGCTGTTCGGGATCGGAAGTAGAGGAACAAGACGATTGGGCGTTTGGTCCGTTTGAGCGTCCCGACGGTGTAAATCCTATCATAACTCCGAACAGCAAAACGACCTTTGAATGCCCCATGCGTGACAGTGTATTGCATTGGGAATCGATGGCAACATTTAATCCTGCTGCGGTAGTAAAAGACGGTAAAGTGCATGTCCTTTATCGGGCAGAAGATTTGACGGGTGAAATGGAAATTGGCGGGCATACCTCACGGTTAGGTATGGCTGTATCAGAGGATGGGCTTAATTTTGATCGTTGGGATGAGCCGGTTTTTTATCCTGCCGAGGATGATCAGAAAAAATACGAATGGCCGGGTGGTACTGAAGATCCGCGTATTGTTGAGGCTGAGGATGGCAGCTATGTCATGACCTATACCCAGTGGAATCGGGAAACGCCCCGCCTTGCAGTAGCTACTTCTGATGATCTCGAAAACTGGGAAAAGCATGGCCCCGCTTTCGAAGAAGCATACGATGGTAAATATAACGATATGGAATCGAAATCAGGAGCTATTCTTTCCGAACGCCAAGGCGACAAGCTGGTCGCTAAGAAGCTTAACGGGAAGTACTGGATGTACTGGGGGGTTCCTAAAGTTTGGCTGGCTACTTCAGACGACCTGATTAACTGGAAACCAGTTCAAAATGATAATGATGAACTGAAGCCGGTACTAACACCTCGAGAAGGTCATTTTGATTCCTGGCTGGTAGAAGCGGGGCCTCCTGCATTAGTTACTGATGAAGGAATCTTGGTTATTTATAATGCCGGTAACGACGGAGAAAACGGCGATCCCTCTATTCCCGACAGCGTATATACGGGTGGGCAAGCACTCTTTGACCTGGATAATCCTGAAAAGCTGGTTGATCGCTTGGATAAACCGTTTATACAACCCCAAGAAGATTTTGAGAAATCCGGGCAGTACAAAAACGGGACTACTTTCTTGGAAGGATTAGTTCATTTTCAGGATAAGTGGTTCATCTATTACGGTACTGCAGATTCGCGCGTAGGTGTAGTTTCTTGGGATCCTGCTAAAAGTAAATAAAAGCAGAACGATTGGTTTGAAATATAAGCTTTCATTAGCCGACTCATTTTAAGAAGGGATAGATGCAAGCCAGTAAAAATAATTCCGCGAATCAACAATTACTTTGGGGGCTCGATCTCGGGGGAACCAAAATTGAAGGGGTTGTACTTAACCCTTCAAATAACAAAATACTTTTCCGCGATCGGATTCCCACCGGAGCAAGTGAGGGATACGAGCATGTATTGAGTCAAATTGTCTTTCTTGTCAATAAAATGTCGGATGAACTCTCGAAATCCCCGCTGCATATTGGTATTGGCACGCCCGGAATCATTGATCCCAAAACAGCTAAGCTTAAAAACAGCAGCAATGCCGTTTGCTTGAATGGAAAGCCTATTAAGGCCGATTTGGAGCGACGACTAAATGTTAAAGTTGAAATGGCTAACGATGCCCATTGTTTCGCCTTGGCCGAAACGCGTCATGGGGTGGTTCGAAAGCAGTATCTCGATGCATCCGTTGTATTTGGAGTAATTATGGGAACGGGTGTTGGCGGTGGCATTGTCGTAAATAATCAGTTGATTAGAGGCTTGCATGGAATAAGTGGGGAATGGGGGCATAATTTTTTGGATGAGTCTGGATACGAGTGCTTCTGTGGAACCCAAGGGTGTGTAGAAAAGGTCATTTCAGGGACAGCGTTGGAAAAATTTTATGAGGAGCAGAAAGGAGAACATCGATCTTTAAAGGAAATTGTAAGCCGGGCAGAAAATGGTGATGATAGCATCGCTCGAAAAACCATAGACCGGTTAGTCCATTTTTTTGGCAAAGCCATGGCGGTAATTGTTAATGTCCTTGATCCTGACGTGATAGTCTTAGGCGGAGGAGTGAGCAATATCGATCGGATCTACACCGATGGACGATCACAAATAGAAGAGCATATTTTCAATGATCATTTTAATACTCCGGTATTAAAGCCCAAGCTCGGAGATGCTGCTGGTGTAATTGGAGCAGCGTACTTAACAAGTTTAACATAGATTATATAGCAGTATGGCAAAACCTAAGTCAATTATATTTTCGGTTTTAGCGGCCTCCCTTGCCGGTTTTTTGTTTGGATTTGATACCATTGTCATTTCCGGTGCGGATCGTCCTATACAAGAGCTGTGGAATACCAGTGATTTATTTCATGGCACATTTATTATGTCCATGGCGTTATGGGGGACTGTTGTTGGGGCACTGCTGGGTGGTATTCCCTGTGACAAATTGGGCCGACGAACAACACTGTTCTGGATTGGATTGTTGTACTTATTGTCGGCATTAGGGTCAGCCTTAGCAACTGATCCGTATTTTTTCTCTTTTGCCCGATTTATCGGAGGCCTTGGTGTTGGAGCTTCATCAGTAGCGGTACCCATTTATATTTCTGAAATTACTCCTGCCGACAAAAGGGGTGGCCTTGTTGCATCCTATCAGTTCAATATTGTCTTTGGAATACTGGTGGCCTACATATCAAATTATTTGATTGGTTTGTACATAGATGAATCTGCCTGGCGTTGGATGGTTGGTGTGGAAGTTGTTCCCGCCGCTATTTATTCTTTGTTGGTATTGGGCATCCCGGATAGTCCCCGTTGGTTGGCCCTCAAAAAGAATGATGATGAAGGGGCTCGAAAAATACTCAAGCAGTTGAATCCTACAGAAAATATTGAGGAACTGCTCTCACAGATTAAAACCTCAGTAAATAAAGCATCAAAAGATGTATTCTTCTCTAAGAAGTTTAGCTTTCCCATTTTGCTGGCCTTTTTGATTGCCTTTTTCAATCAGGTCTCGGGCATAAATTTTGTATTGTACTATGCACCACGCATTTTTGAGCAAGCAGGGTTGGCTGCAACAGAAGTACTCGGCGCTTCGGTTCCCATTGGTATTGTAAACTTGCTGTTTACCATGCTGGGTATGTATCTCATTGACAAATTGGGACGTCGCGTATTGATGTACTATGGTTCGTTCGGATACATCGTATCTCTTTCGGGGGTCTCCTGGGGATTCTATAGCGGGGCCGAAGCAGGTGTTGTAGTCTTTTTTGTGAGCGCCTTTATTGCTTCTCATGCCATAGGGCAGGGTGCCGTGATATGGACTTTCATCTCAGAAATATTTCCTAATTCGGTAAGAGACTACGGTATGTCGCTCGGTTCGGGGACACACTGGATTTGTGCTGCAATTATTACATTAATAACCCCCACAGTATTGGGTGCTTTTTCAGGTGGAACTATCTTTGCCTTTTTTGCTGGTATGATGGTATTGCAGCTTCTCTTTGTCTGGAAGATGATGCCAGAAACCAAGAATAAAACTTTGGAAGAACTGGAACAGGAGTTATTGCCCGATGATGCTAAATTTAAGGTTACTGAATAGGACCATATTAAAGTATTTCTATATCAGCTTGTTCGGTAAGTGGTGTTATAAATCATAATAGATTGGGTACATCTTTATCTTTAATAAAAGATGATAATGCGATTAAGCTGGAGGAGGATTAGAGTAGATTATTATAAATCCTTGAAATTATATCATTTCGGTCTATTTATTTAGTTTGTGGAACTAGATCGTGAACGTTCTACTCCGCTTATATAAGTCTCCTCTCTTTTGAGCCAAAACTAATAGAAAGGGAATGGTATAGTTCTATCCTTTTTAGTAATGAAATTTTGCAGGTCAATTACTATAAGGGCTTAGTAGAGAGTACGCCTGAGAGGATTCGAACCCCTAACCTCCTGATCCGTAATCTATGCGAGATATACCTGTGCGTGAAATGGGTCGCGTTTTTCTAATCCTATGTAGTACTATTTGTAGTACCGAAAGGGAATTGTGGGAAACGGTTTCCCGAAAAGTTTATGGATGAAATCCACACACATATTATTAAAAGTTGATGATTTAACTGTCGATTACTCACTTGGGTAAATAAATGCTCATAGAAATTAATTTTTCAAAAGTATTGTGAGGAATAAAAAGTTAGTTAGCTATGGATGTTGTTCCACTTCTTTTAAAATATGTTCCTTTTGATGTGATATATTATGCCAACATTGGAAGCGCTGCCATTCATTTTTAACATCAATTAATAAAATAATGAATCACCTTGAAGAGTGGATTGAATCCCTGCTGGTAAGTACAGGAATCGCCCAGGAGTGGGCGGTCTACTTGCGGCTTATACTTTTTATGCTAGTCTTGGTCCTGCTTTCGGGGATTGCTTATGTCATTACAAAGCGGATAATCATCCGCTATCTCTATACGTTTGTTAAGAAGTCATCCCTAACCTGGGATGATGCCTTGGCCGATCACAAGGTATTCAATAACGTCGCTCATATTATTCCGGCCATCTTAGTCCGGATCATGGCTCCCGTTATTTTCGCTGACTTTGAGCAGGCTCTTCCGTTCATTATTAAGATAACGGACAGTTATCTGTTGATTGTGGGCATGACCATTGTCTTTGCCTTTCTCAGGGTTGCGCAATACGGACTTGCTTCCCATCCCATCTTTAAGGATAAGCCGATCGCAAGCTATTTTCAGCTTGCACGAATCATCCTGTATATCGTTACCGGTATTTTGGTCCTTTCCCTGATTTTGGAGCAGTCCCCCGTATATTTCCTTAGTGCATTTGGTGCGATGACCGCCATTGTCCTGCTGATCTTTAAAGATACTATTCTCGGGCTGGTGGCCAGCGTTCAGATGTCGTCCAATGATATGGTGCGGGTGGGCGACTGGGTGGAGATGCCCAAATACAACGCGGACGGGGATGTGATTGAAATTAACCTGAACACGGTAAAAATTCAGAACTGGGACCGAACCATCACCTCCATTCCGACCTATTATTTTATCACCGACAGTTTTAAGAACTGGAGAGGCATGCAGCAGAGCGGCGGGCGGAGAATCAAGAGGGCGATCTATATCGATGCCCAAACAGTAACGTTTGTGGATCCGGAGATGCGCGAGGAGCTCAAAAAATACCACCTGATCAAAGAGTACCTGGAAACGCGGCAAAAAGAGATTGAAAAGTACAATGAGAAACATAACCTGGATACGTCCGTATTGATCAACGGACGGCGAATGACTAATCTTGGCGTGTTCAGAAAGTATGTTGAATGTTACCTGAAAAACCATCCCCAAGTTAACCAGGATATGACTATAATGGTTCGCCAGCTCGGAACGGATAGCCGGGGCATTCCCTTGGAGATCTACTGTTTTGCCAATACCACCGCCTGGCTGGAGTATGAGACTATACAGGCCGATATTTTCGACCATCTCTATGCTACGGTAGCATTCTTTGACCTCGATATATTCCAGGAACCGAGCGGGAGGAATTTTTCTAAGGTTTCTCAATCCCTGGAGAAAAATATTTCGCCTGACAATTAACCTTTTTTGTTAGCAATTAGCTCCTATATCTTTCTGATCCGTACTCAAACTGATATATGGCTTTATGGTTCATAAGGGCCGATTTTAGGGGTCATGTTACATATGTAACAAATGATGGCATAAAATTCTTCACCCATGAGAGTAAATATTTAAACTTTATATCCAAATGTTATTGCTTCAGATTAGTTCAATAACTAGCAACAGGATTCTTCTTTTTGAACAGGGGGACAGGGAGTATTTCCGTACGAGCAAAACACGCAGCAATCTCCTTGTTTAGGTTTCAATATCTCTCCACAATTTGGGCACTCCCAAAAATATTGGCAAGAGTCGGTCGGCATGGCCTCTGTAGACTCATGTCCACAATTAGGACAAGTGATTGTTGATTGAAGTTTAATTTTTCGGTTCGCGTTATTCATTTTCTAAGTTGCTTTCCGGTTTCATTCTTTCCTTCTAACGCTTCAAGAATAGGGCAATCTCCGATAGGTCTATCTTCAGAACAGCAATCAATAAGATTGGTCAAGGTTTCTTGTATGCGTTGGAGATCATGAATCTTTTTTGAGACATCTTGATACTTTTGCTGTGCCTCTTCCTTGATTTTCGAGCAAGTGGTATTCTCATCTAGCCGCAAGTCCAACAGTTCTTTGATTTCAGTTAAAGTAAATCCAAGTTGCTGGGCACGTTTGAGGAATGTAATTTGATCAATATGACGCTGGGTAAAAATGCGATAGCCTGACCGGCGCCGATCGGGTTTGGGAATAAGTTCGCGCTGTTCGTAGTAGCGGACCGTTTCTTTGTTGACATCAGCCCGTTTTGCTACTTCCCCAATCTTGTAGGTAGTGATGTCCTGATATTTTTCGTCCATTTTCTTAATCATTTACATCACCTCGAAAACGATTATCTAAATTTGGAGCACCCAAGGTAAAACCCCGGATGCTCATTAATATCAGTTTTTCTTTACCATAGTTTTTCCACAGCAACAGGTCGGGTTGTGAGTGCCTGAACAGTCGCTGGGTGCTCCTTTGGTTACGGTTACTTCGCAGCCACAACTTTCATCAGGAAATTGATAAACTTCTTATTTTACCGCAACAGCTTATAACTGCTAATGGCTGGCATAAACCTTGCTATTTCCTTCTTGATCTAAAAGATAAACATCATAAGGGGTATTAAACGAGGTATTCATACCGGGAGAGCTGGACGGCATCCCGGGAGCTGATATTCCCACGGCCTGAGGACGTTCATTAAGTAAACGGTTGATATCTTCAACCGGCACATGGCCCTCTACTGCATAGCCGTCAATAAGCGTAGTGTGGCATGATTCCATATCGCTGGGGATATGGTATTTATCCTTGATTTCCGGCATGTTACTTACAGGTTGAACAGAAATATTATATCCATACCGCCCCATATAGGTTGCCCATTTATCACAGCATTGGCAACCGGAATTTTTATACATAACGGCTTTTGTTACTGAAGTAGCCATATGTTTTTGGCGCTCATTATAATCACTGATAATCACCCAAATTACGGATCCAGCTATACCTATTACTAGTAATGCTAAAAATATAAAAGTCTTCGATTTCATAAGATTTATCTGAATTTATTTAGAGCTTGTTAGTGCGTATGCCTTTCACTTTGTAAAAAGTCATCACCGGTTTTTCCACTTCGGATATGAATCGATTGCGATACCGGGGTTACATAGATAATTCCATCTCCGGGCTGACCGCTTCGGGCGTGATTACGGATAACCTCAATAACTTCTTCCGTGTCATCCTGGCTGCAGACCACAACCAGTTTTACAATATCAGAGAACCGTTCGGCAATGCTGATCGATAGTTGTGCTTTTTTGGGATCCGACATCCTACCGAGTCCCATTACATCCATTAGAGTCATACAACAGAAGCCTTGGGCTTCTAACCCGTCAATAACTTCTTCTGCTTTTCGTTTGCGAATAAATGCTTTTATTTCATTCATAGTAGCCACCTTTGTTGAAGTATGCGGCTCCCCAAAGAGAGGAGCCCATAATTTATTAATTGGTTATTTGTTGGTTTTCATTTATTGCCGCCAATTTTTTTACTTCCCGACTTTTCCAGAGATAATAGATAACCGGTAACACAACCAGGCTGAGTATGGTTGCTGACATCATCCCGCCCACCATCGGAGCTGCGATTCGCTTCATGACGGTTGCCCCGGTTCCGGTACCCCACATAATAGGCAGTAGCCCACCGGTGATAGCACAGACCGTCATAAAAATTGGCCGGATGCGCTGGGCCGATCCTTCGAAGATGGCCTGCTTGAGGTCCTCTAGGCTATTCATCTTGTCATTATATTTTCGATTGTTATATGCATTATCGAGATATGTGAGCATGATTACGCCGATCTCGGCGGCCACCCCGGCCAGCGCAATAGCGCCGACCCCTACAGCTACGCTCAGGTTGTAGCCCAAGATATACATCAGCCAGAAGGAGCCGACCAGCGAAAAGGGCAGCGTGAGCAGCACGATTAGACTTTCCTGCAGGTTTTTAAAGTTGAAGTATAATAGCAGAAAGATGATCAGTAGGGTGATTGGAACTACGACCTGCAGGCGTTTTTTGGCGCGTTCCATGTACTCGTATTGCCCGCTCCAGGTGAGGCTGTAGCCGGAGGGCAGGTCCATCTGTTCGTCCACCGTCTGCCGCGCTTGGTTTACATAACCGCCAATATCGGAGGTGGTGAGATCTACGTAAACCCAACTGGAATATCGGGCGTTCTCGGTTTTGATCACCGGGGCGTCTTTGCGGATCTGCAGGTCGGCCACGTATTCAATCGGTATTTGCGCCCCGGAAGGCGTAGGGATTAATACCCGACCGAGGTCCGTAAGGTTTTCGCGAGTTTCACGGGCGTATCGCACGTTCACCGGATAGCGTTCCAGCCCTTCCACGGTCTCGGTCACATTCATACCGCCGATGGCGGACTGGATGACATCCTGCACGTCGCCAGTCGTCAGGCCGTACCGGGCCGCTTCCTTGCGATCAATATTGAAATCCAGGTAATTGCCACCCGTGGTCTTATCGGCAAACACGCTTAGGGTACCGGGTACATCGCGCACCACTGAGGCGATATCCTGGCTAAGATCCGAAAGCGTCTGCAGGTTGGGGCCGGTTACCTTAATGCCAATGGGCGTCTTAATCCCAGTCGAAAGCATATCAATACGGGTTTTAATAGGCATGGTCCATGCGTTGGTGAGGCCTGGAATCTTAATCGCCTCGTCCATCTGTTGCTTGAGTTTATCCATCGTCATGTCCTCCCGCCACTGGTCTTCGGGTTTGAGTTGGATGATAGTTTCGAACATGGAGAGCGGGGCTGGGTCGGTTGAGGTTTGCGCTCGACCCGATTTACCAAATACCGATTCTACCTCAGGGAAGCTGGCAATGATCTTGTCAGTCTGTTGCAACAACTCTTTCGCCTTGGTAATACTAATGCCGGGATCGGTGGTGGGCATATAGAGCAGGTCACCTTCTTCGATGGGAGGCATAAACTCCGAACCAAGTCGCTGCAGGGGCACAATGGAAATGACAAGTATGGCAATGGAGGCAATGATGGTAGTCCACTTAAAACGTAGTGCCAAATTGATTACCGGTCGGTATATCCAGATTAAAAAGCGGTTGACGGGGTTTTTATGTTCGGGTTGAATTTTTCCGCGAATTAGGTACCCCATCAGCACTGGGACCAGCGTGACCGAGAGCAGGGCCGCTGCAGCCATCGCATAGGTTTTGGTGAAGGCCAGGGGTTTAAAGAGTCGGCCTTCTTGCCCCTCCAGGGCAAAGATCGGTAGAAATGAGACCGTGATGATCAGCAGTGAGAAAAACAAGGCGGGGCCCACCTCTTTGGAAGCATCGATAATAATTCGCCAGTGTCCTTTCTTCCCCCGATCTTTCTCCAGGTGTTTATGGGCATTTTCCACCATAACGATGGCCGCGTCCACCATGGCCCCAATCGCAATGGCAATCCCACTCAGCGACATAATGTTGGCGTTTATGCCCTGGAAGTACATGACCAGGAAGGCTGCCAAAATTCCGATGGGTAAGCTGATAATAGCTACTAATGAACTTCGAAAGTGCAGTAGAAATATCATTACGATAATAGCCACCACAATACTTTCTTCAAGGAGTTTGTGCTCCAGAAAGGCAATAGCCCGGTTGATCAGGCTGGACCGGTCGTAGGCTGTTTTAATGGTTACGCCTTCGGGCAGGCCGCTTTTAAGCTCTTCCAGCTTCTTCTTTACGTTGTCGATGGTTTGCAGAGCATTTTCACCATAGCGCATTACGACTACGCCCCCGACGGTTTCTCCCTCCCCATTCCAGTCAGCTACCCCGCGACGTAGGTCTGGACCTATTTGAACATTGGCCACATTGCGAATGGTCACCGGCGTGCCGTTACCATCGGTGCCGATGGGCACATCTTCTACATCTGCTACGGTTTGAATGTATCCCTTGCCGCGGACCATGAACTCGGTTTCACTCATCTCCACCAGGCGGCCACCTACATCATTGTTACTACGCTTGATAGCCATTTTTACTTTCGATAATGGGATATCATAGGCCAACAGTTTATCGGGATCCACTTCGACCTGGTACTGTTTGACGTGTCCTCCCACACTGGCCACTTCAGCTACCCCGTCCACACTGAGTAGTTCATACTTAAGGAACCAATCTTGGATAGAGCGCAATTGCTGGAGATCATATTCATCGCCCCCGTCTAATACATACTCATAGACCCATCCAACGCCGGTGGCATCCGGACCGAGAGTGGGCGTAACCCCTTCCGGGAGGTTGCTGCCTGCGGTATTGAGATATTCGAGCACCCGGCTTCGGGCCCAGTACATATCGGTGTCATCCTCAAAAATGATATAGATGAAGGAAAGCCCGAAGAAGGAGTACCCACGCACTGTTTTTGTATTGGGAACCGACATCATGGTGGTGGTCAGCGGATAGGTAACCTGATCTTCAACCACCTGCGGGGCTTGGCCGGGATACTTGGTGAATACAATGACTTGTACATCACTCAAATCCGGGATGGCATCCACGGGGGTTTGATACATTACGTAGGTACCGCCTGCTAGCAAGAGAATGCTGGCAATAATTACCATAAAGCGGTTGTTAACGGATAGTTCAATTATTTTCTGTAGCATTTGCTTAAATCTCCAAAATATTTAATAGGGGTTTGTGCTATAACGTTGCCTGCGGGATCACATATTCATGTTTGAATGATCGGTAGTGTCTTCCGACATCTCCTCATGGTTCATTTGACCGCCAGATATATCCTTATCCTGCATTTCTTCGTCTGACGAACTCGTCTTTTGCTGGAGCATTTTTTGGATGGCTTCCTGCAGGCGGCTTTCACTATCGAATAGGAATTGAGCAGAAGTCACAATCTCTTCGCCTGGTTTCACGCCTTCGAGTATTTCAATGTCATTATTGCGCCGGCCGCCTTCCATGCCCAGGGTTACTTCGCGTGGTTCAAATTGGCCTTCTCCCTTGACTACAAAAACCATGTTACGTTCACCGGTTCGGATTATGGCCTCATTGGGTATTACTGTAATATTCTGTTTAGGTCTTGTTTCAATCTGCACGTTGGTAAACATGCCGGGCTTCAGATCCAGGTTGGGATTGAGAAACTCCAGGCGTACTTGAACGGTTCTGGTCTTCTGGTCCAGGCTGGGATATACGTAAGCTACAGTACCCCGATAGGTTTTGCCCGGCTGGTAGGAAAGTTCCATCTGGGCAGGTTGCCCTTCTTCAATCCAAGGGACCTCGTAGTCGTACACACTGGCTTGCACCCAAACAGTTGAAAGGTCAGCAATTTTATATGCTGGTGTACCTGATTTGATAAATTCACCTTCCACGGCATTCTTGTGAAGTACAACACCGGTAGCAGGAGACTTCAACGTCACCGCTTTCTTAACTTCGCCGCTTTGTTCGAGTTCTTTTATTTCTGAATCAGGAATATCCCAGTATTCCAGTCGTTTTCGGGTGGCTTCAAGTAGGCTGTTGCCTCCGCCGCGAATTTGTTCAAAACTGCTGGAACCCACTTTGTCTCTTGTTTTGAGAGCCAGCAGGTATTCTCGCTGGGTCGTGACCAACTCCGGTGAATAGATGCTGAACAGCGGTTGTCCCCGTTGGACCATTTTGCCCGTGTAATCTACATGTAGTTGCTCTACCCAGCCGGAGACTTTGGGATTTACGTTAAAGAGCTTTTGCTCATCGTATTCGACCTTGCCAACGGCACTGACCGTGGTTGAAAGATCTTTTTGTTGAACTGTTGCCGTACGTACATTCATATTTTGGACAACTACGGGATTGATCTTAACCATCCCTTCCGAACTGTTTGCCTGGTCGGCATAAACGGGCACCAGATCCATCCCCATCTTGGACTTACCGGGCTTGTCATAAATCTCGCTGGGGTTCATCGGGGCCTGCCAGTACAGAATTTCTCGGTCTCCCTTTTGGGAGGCCTCTGATTGTATATCCTTCTGCATATCATCATGCTGCATCTTTTCAGTAGCCTGAGAAGTTGAAGCAGTTGTATTTGTTGATTGTGTCCCCAGCCAGTAGCCGCCCAGTGTGAAGATGGTAATTACCCCCAGGGAAAAAAGTATAGATTTGGTATTCATGGTGTTGGTCCTCATTGTTCTGTTTTTCTAAAATGGTTTAAAGGTCGGTGCCGGTAAGGGCTTCTAGTTCGGCTACGGCTTTATGGTAATCGGCCACAAATCGATGGTAATCAAGGCGAAACTCAAAAAGCGTCATTTCACTGTCGAGCAGGGAAAGAAAGTCCACTTTATCATTTTGATAGCCGGCCATCGAAGATTCCAGCGACTCTTCGGCCTGCGGAATAATGCCGGTTTTATAGAGGTCAACCAGCCTCCGGTGTTTCTCAAGGTTGGTTAACGACTGCTGGAGCATTTGTTCAACGGAGTTTGCTACATTTCGGTAGCGATATTCCACGGAAGATTGCCTGATGCGGTTTTCCTGGACCTTTTTGTTCTGCTTCTTATTGTAAAACAGCGGTATCTTGACATTGAACATGGCTGAAACAAAATCGTAGCCCGCCATTCCGTTTTGAAGTTCATTGCGTTGGGTATAGGCCAGCCCTACCGCAAAATCGGGATAGCGGTCTTTTTGGGCCAAATCTACCTGTTGCCCACTTTGTTTTACAGCTGTTTTCCATGCAGCGAGCATGGGACTGGTGCTGTCGGCTTGCTGGATGAGTGAGCTTAATTCGAATTCGTACTCTAACGGTTTCGGTTCGGAAGCTAACGCTCTTCCAAGCGAGGCATCTGCTGGCTGATCTATCAGTGTGTTAATTTGGGCCTGCATCGCTTCACGCTGTTGGCGAAGCTTGAGTTCGCGGTCAATCATCTTGGAAAGGGCCACCTGTGCTCGCAGTACATCTTGCTGAATGCCCTTGCCCACACCATATCGCGTTTCCGCGATTTTCACGAATTCCCTGAGCAACTCCTGATTGCTGCCGACGGTAGCCAGGGCTTGATCTATGTAATAGAGATCGTAATAGACTTGCTTGGTTTTCTTTATCAGCTGATTTTTGAGCTCGTGATACTGGTGCAAAGTTATGTCAGACTCACTGCGCGCAATGTCTCCTTTAAGCCCGAGCTTACCCGGGAAAGGAAAAGGCTGCATCAGGGAGATTTGCTTGCCGGTCATCGGTTCCTGGTCAAGGGCAAAGCTGTTTACGGGTAGGTTCATGAGATTTAAGCCCAGCGTCGGGTCGGGCAAGGCTTCTTGCTGAGAAATTCGGGTTTTACTTGCTTCCCATCCCTGAAAGGAAGATTGCAGTTCAGGGTTTTGGGTCAATACCTTTTGGATAAGTTTATCCAAGACAAGCGTTGAATCATTAGCTTGTCCTTTTGCTGCTAATGGGGATATCAATAAAAAGGAAAGGAGTAATATCAGGGGGGCAAAGATTATTTTGTTCATAGTTATTGCTGCGTATTTAGTTCAGTCAATGGTAAAAAAAGAGTTTTTTATCTTATTTATGACTAAACTAACACCAACTTCCTTAAATGAACCTTAAATCATCCCGGGGTTTTCAATAAAAAAGTCCTGCACCATTAATGCAGGACTTTGAGACAAAGTAATGGACTAAGACTTAGTCTCGACTGGCCGAGGACCAGTGAAGTGCGGTAATATTCCAGTTTCCTTCTTCTTGCTTAAGGACCGCCAGTTCAAGACTGTTTAGATCCAATTTTCTATCGCTGTAGGTGCCCCAGGTGTGTGTTTGAGTTGAAACCCAAGCAGTATTGCCCTTAATCGTTACATTTCGTGATTCAACTTCCCGTTTCATAGCACTCAGAAATTTCCCATCAGAATGAAAGTGGTGAGACAAATATTCCTCCTTTGTTTCGATATTCCCGCCTTCGAGGATTCGTACAGATTCTGATAGTAGGTTTTTGGCTGCCTGGCTGTCATTATCAATAATTGCCTGGTGGAACGCATCAAGTGCCTTGATTACATTCTTTTCTGAAGCAGAAGGCTGGCCTACAGATATAGAAGTTCCGATTATAAGTAGGAAAATTGCAGCTAATGATATTCGAGTAAACATAATGTTGTTTTAATGATTAATTGAGTTGGGTTAAGGTCATTCGATCAATAAGTATGCTTCCAGTTCCATTTAGTTTTAGCCCCACACTTCCCGTCTCGGGGGCATCCCCATGGCCATGGACTACCATCTCTTTGTTGATATAACCCCGGAAATGAGTGCCGTTTCCGACCGTGCGGACAAACAGCATTCCCGAAGCAGAATAAGATTCTTCGGCAAAGACTTCACGGTTGCCCTCGCTGACACGTCCTTGTGAAATAGTCCCGTCGGAAGAGAGCGTCACAAAATCATAGTTTTGAGCATCCTGCACATGGTTGACGAGAGAAATACTACCCTCAAAATCAGACAGGTCCAAGTAATAATCGACCTGCACATTTTGGAATGAGTCCTTACCTACAACGAAATTCGTGGTGGAATCTACAGAGAGTTTAAGAAATTGATTGTTGCCACTGGTTACAATGGTTGGCTGTAGCTGGGAGGCAGAACCTTCCAGCCACCGGAAATGAGAAAGTAATGTACTAACGCCATTCGGACCGATATCCCAAGACCAGTTGCCATTATCACTGACCCTGAAGGTGGTATTTGCTTGTTGCAGACTATCCGTAGGGACGGAGGTATTGCTTTGCTGTTCTACCAACTGACCGGTGCCCGCACCATAGCCAAAGACCATTTCGGCACCGTGGTCGCTGGTTTTATAGAGGAAGAATATTCCAGGTAAGGCGAGGACAAACAGGCCGATTCGAATGGTCTGCTGATCCCATTTTGAATACCAGTGGAGAAGAATCCGTAGCAAGGCATAAATCCCAAAGAACCAAACTGTCCACAAGGCCCAGTCGGCATGTTCATTTAAAACCGATTGCGCTCCCGACGGCAAAAACACGCTGTCAGCAGCCAGGGTGCCTGAATAATAAGCAGCAATGGCTGAAATAGAACCAATTCCATAAAGGATGGTTGTTTTCAGGTCATCCCACCACTTATCGGGTAGAAAAGAGTTCAGCAGATCCATCAGTACGGCAAGTAGAATGATGGCAATGGGAAAGTGTACAAGCAGGGGGTGTATATTAGGTGCCCACTCGGGAAGTAATTCCATAGGAAACCTATCTATTTAATGGAGTTTTCAAAATGATACGTACTAAAGCGATTATCTAAAGTATTAAATATGGTGTTCTATTTATAAACAGAATTTCCGACTTTCTGTCTGAAGGTATTCCTGTTGAAGAGTTTTTGGATTCTATCTTATCCAGTCGGGGTTTATGTTTTAACCAATCTTCTTCCCGAAATGTAATCTCAGTTTTATCAAAATGCTTAGAGTGTTGTACTAATTCACTAATTTCATCCAAATTATCTTCTATTTTTGACATAGTTGGAATGCTGATATTTGGGTTTCGAATTCTTTTCACGGAAATTATAGATACTAAAAATAAGTTATGGCTACCTTAAATTAAGCTTAAACTCTAATCGAATATTTTAGATCATAGCCACCGAAAATGAGACCACTCCGCCTGCAAGAATAGCGATAAACAGATAAACAACTATTTTCTTGAGCTTACCGCCGCCTTCCATATTCATCATTTTCATTCTATGGGTCTGCATGTACTTTTTGTGCAGCCAAATAAGTATGCTGGCTATCCAGATAAAAATGAGGTTCATCCAGAAGGTGTAATCGATTTTAAACTGTGTGATCTCCGATACGACCCGCCGGCTTTCCGGTACGATGTCCAGTAGTGAGAACAGTCCGTTCAGGATCAAGGCCGTAAGTACAATGCTGACAAACATGATTCCCGCAATATACAGGGCGACCCGCCAGCCGTAATATTTGGCATTGATATGGACCAGCGGGGGTACCATCAGATCGGAATAGATAAAGCCCATGATGCCGGCGAAGAGCACTCCGTTTTGATTGAGCACCGTCGCAAGTGGGATATTGCCCATTGAGCCAATGAAAGTAGCAGCTGCTACAAAAGGAGCAACAAGGGCATTCTCCAAGGTTACCAGCCAGCCGGGCAGGTGCTGGGCTTCGGTCAGAAACAGGCTCGCCCAGAACGACTCGGGGACCAGCACGGCCACAAAGCCGGCAATGGTGAAGCCAATAAGGATGTCTTCCCAGGCCATCTTCCAGTCATTGACAAACTTGTGTCCGACCAGCTGCCATCCTTCTTTACTGGTGATGCGTTCTTTCCAGTCGAAATCCTCAGTCAGTCCGTCGTCATCCTGTTCCACTTTTTCGCGGGCGGCCTCCAACCAGTTTTCGGGATAGGTCCATTTGATAAGCAGGCTACTGATAGCAATGAGTACCAGTCCGCCAATAAGTTCAGCCGCCAGGAACTGCCAGCCCAGAAAAATGAGGATCAGAATGCCCAATTCAATGACAAGGTTGGTGGAGGCAAACATAAACGCTACGGCTGCAATAAAGTGGGCTCCCTTTTTGACCAGCGATCGCGCGGCGGCCAGGGCGGCAAACGAGCAGGACGAGGAGGCGGCCCCGAAGAAGGTGGACAGGGAAATGCTTTTGAAATTGGCGTCGCCCATATATTTGGTGAGCTCTTTCTTGGGGACAAAGGCTTGGATCATCCCGCTGACAAAATAACCAAGTACAAATGCCCAACCGGCCTTCCAGAAGAACCCGAGGGCCGTTTTTACTGATTCACCGTACAGGCTTATAAAATCCATAAATAATAGGAACAGTTATTTAAAATTAGGTTCTACAAATAATTGTTACGCGAATTATTCAACAACAAATTTAAAACCACATTCGTACCCCGCCCACCAGGCCAAATGTACTAACGTCACCTCCTTCCAGACGGGTAAAGTCGGCGGTGTCGCCTAGCTTCCGATTCCAGGAGATACCGACGTATGGTGCAAATTCCCGCTCGATTTCATATCGTAGCCGGAACCCGAGTTGTACGTTGTTGAAGCCGGAACCAACGCCAAATTCAGGTACTTCCTGCACAGCAAACTTGGTAGCAAAGCGGGGTTGTCCGATCAGCCGCTGAGTAATCAGCAGATCATACTCTCCTTCAACCACGGCAGAAATATCACCGTCTTGGCTGACAAAAAGCCCTCCGTCAACTTCAAATAAGTAGGGAGCTAGGCCCTGAAATCCGACGACGCCAAATACACGGCTGTCATTCCCCTCGCGATTATACATCAGGTCATACCGGATTCCCACCTGCAGATCGAAATAGGGGCTGATCCCACGACTGTAGAGGCCCTGGAACTCCATTTCGCCTTCCTTTTCAATCGTTAAGGCTTCGCCTTCTGCTTTAAACCAGAACTTATTAAGATCTTTGCCTATCCATCCCTGGGCATCCCAGACGATGGGGTCAGCCCCACTTATTCGGTAGTATTCCAACCGGTCTGTCATGAAAAACAAGTAGGTGTTATCGTCCATCATCAGGTCGTTGCTAAACTCAGGTGCTTTTTGAGCAAAGGCTGAGCTGCCGGTGATTACGATGATAGCTAAGATAGTGAGAATGAATGATGAGGTGCGTTTTATCATGGTCATGATGTTGCAATTTTGTATGTCAGATAGAATTCGTTTGGTAAGGCTTGTTGGATGTACTTACGAATAGTCTTGCCCGTAAATGCTTCCATTTTCATCAGCCACCTGAACGACCCGGAACATGCCGCGCTCCATGTGATAGAGGATGTGGCAGTGGAACGCCCAGCGCCCTTTGTCTCGCGGCGTAATGAGTGCTGAAATGCGTTGAGCGGGTTGTACCAATAGGGTATGTTGACGAGGATTGTATTGCCCGTTGCCGTTTTCCAGCTCCATCCACATGCCGTGCAGGTGAATCGGGTGCTCCATCATCGTATCGTTGACCAGCGTGAGCCGGAGCCGTTCGTTGTGTTTAAATTCGATAGGACCGTCCACTTCATGAAACTGATCGCCGTCAAACGACCACATGTAGCGTTCCATGTTTCCAGTCAGGTGTAGTTCTACGTCTCGCTGGGCATTGCGTTTATCCCTGTTAGGACGCAGGCTTTTCAAGTCATCATAGACCAGCACTTTTCGTCCGTCGTTGCCAAGGCCGATGCCGGGTTCGTCGAGCCGGTCAAACTGATTCTGTGCAATAGCAGCCGCGCCCGGTCCGTGCTTGTCGGGACCATGCTTGACGGGGGATTTGGGGTCTTTGGACATATCCATGTTGCCATGATCCATATCTCCGTGATTCATATCCCCATCATCCATTCCTTCCATGTTGTCGCCTTCCATATCCATGTCCCCCATAGCCATCATCATGCCCATATCTCGCATGCTGCGTTTGGGGCGGGGGCGAAGATCAGGTACTGGGGCTTCCATCCCTTCTCTGGGCGTCAGCGTACCACGGGCATAACCACTTCGGTCAAGCGATTCTGCAAAAATGGTATAAGGCTTTTCTTCTTTGGGTTCGACAACAACATCATAGGTTTCGGCAATACCGATGCGAAATTCGTCAATGGGTACCGGCTCTACATTCTGCCCATCAGCTGCTACCACGGTCATCTCCAGGCCGGGAATGCGTACGTCAAAAGCTGTGGTGCCAGCTGAGGCGTTGATAAAACGCAGGCGCACTTTTTCACCTTTCTTGAACAGGGCATTCCAGTTGGAGTCGGGCCCACGACCGTTCATCAGGTAGGTATAGGTGGCGCCGGTGACATCCAGTAGATCGGTGGCGCTCATCCGCATATTTCCGAACATGGCATAGTCTTTAATCGTGTCGCCAAGACCGTTCTTTTTAACATCACTGAAAAATTCTCCAAGGTCGCGCTTCTGATAGTTATAATAGCCCTCCATTTTGATGTTGTTCGCCAACACGTCGTGGGGATCTTCGAAGGTCCAGTCGGAGAGCACAATTGGATAGTCGCGATCATACTCGACCGGGTTCTCATCGGCAGGATCAATGACAAGTGGCCCGTAATGGCCCAACTGCTCCTGTAGCCCGGAGTGGCTGTGATACCAATAGGTCCCGCTCTGCCGCACCGGGTACCGGTATTCAAAGGTTTCTCCGGGAGCAATACCGTCAAAACTAACACCGGGGACCCCATCCATCTGGAACGGCAGCAGAATCCCATGCCAGTGGATTGAAGTGGTGTCTTCCAGTTCATTTGTGACCCGAAGCATTACGTCTTGTCCTTCCTGCAGGCGGATCAACGGCCCAGGCACCGAACCATTGATACCTATGGCTTCGCCTCGTTTTCCATCGATCTTGTGAGGCATTTTGCCGATGGTCAGATCAATAACATTATCAGGGCCTTTGGGGGTTAACACATCTCGCTTCTCACTGCCGAAGCCCGCTAACGCGTAGCCCGGCAATACCGCACTTGCCCCGGCAAAAGCTGCCAAGGAGCCAGCATATCGGAGAAAGGTGCGGCGATTCATACCATTATTGTTATCGTCACTCATAAATCAGTGTAAGCTGTTGTTTTAATTAGCTAAAGCGTCGGTTTTCAAATATCGAACCGAAACATACAAACTGAACCTTAAATTAAGCTTAAAACATTATTGGTTAGCATCTTTTATCTTAAGACCGTTTTGTTAATAATCAGAAAGTCTGTGGTATGTGGATATTTTTAGTGGAAGATGAAAAGCAGCTGGCCAGTAATTTGAAGCGAGGATTGGAAGAGGAAGGTCACGTTGTGGAGGTCATGCATGATGGGGAAGAGGCCGAGCTGCAGGGATTGGTAAATGATTATGATTTGGTGATTTTAGACTGGCGGCTGCCTAACCGTGATGGCAAGCAAATTTTGGAGCATTGGCGTGCGGAAGAGCGAATGTTTCCTGTCCTCATGCTAACGGCGCTTGGGGATCTGGATCATAAGGTTTCCGGGTTGGATGCCGGAGCCGATGATTATATGGGCAAACCGTTTTCGTTTGAAGAGCTGCTGGCCCGCGTTCGGGCATTGGGACGACGTTCCTCTGAGTTGCAGAATGATGAAGTGGTTTCGGTGGGACCTATAGAACTGGACGCGCGTAAACACTGGGTGAAAGTATGTGGCATTAAGCGATCGCTTCGGCCGAAAGAGTTTATTTTGTTAGAACTTTTGGTGAGCGAGCCGGAAACGGTGTTCTCTAAGACCCAGTTGGCAGAGCGGGTGTGGGGATCGGCTTACCACGTGAGTGATAATACGATTGAGGCGACGATTTCCACGTTGCGACAGAAGCTGGCCGATTCGTTTGAAGAGTGCGAGGAAGCATTTTTGGCGGACCACTCCCAAGTTATTGAAACCATACGAGGCGCAGGATATCGATTGAATGGTGACTTAATAAAAGAAAATGAGTAAGATTGTGAGCAGTTTGACGAGCTTTTTTGATCGCCTGTCTATTTCTAAGAAGCTGGCATTTTGGTATGGATTGAGTTTGTTTATCATGTTAAGTGCTTTCGGCTATTTTTTATATGAATCCTTTCATCAGTCGATTCACCATAACTATGATCGCCATCTGCGGTTCGAGGCTGAGCAGTTGCTTCCGCATATCGATACCGACGGGGATACACTGGCTATTGACTTGTCAGGGTATAGTCGCAATGCAGCGCTTAAAAGTGGCGTTGAGTACGGAACCTATGTGAGATTATATAATCAGGAAGGGCGGCTTATATACAGGAGTCCGAACTTTACCGGTGTCGATCAGCCACTGCAAACTGATATCCCTGATTCGCCCGAGGAATATTCGTTCAGCAGCCAGTGGCAGGATCTGCCGGCACGTACGCTGTTTTATCCGATTATGGATGATGAGGGATTCAACGGCTGGCTGGAAGTCACCGGATTCGAATGGACACTGCACGAAGAACTGAGCCGATTCAGGCGATATTTGTTGGTTCTTATTGCAATAAGTGTGGCCTTTTCCATCCTTGGAGGGTACTGGCTGTCACGTCGCGCTCTGTCCCCGGTATCGTCAATTATTGACGCCGCCAAATCTATTACGACTACAGATCTTGATAAACGCATCCCCGTAAACTATCAGGTTAGGGACGAACTTACCGACCTGGCGGAAACGTTTAATATGATGCTCAATCGCCTGCAAAAAGGTTTTGAGCGGGAAAAACGCTTTACCTCTGATGCAGCACATGAACTCATGACCCCTTTATCATCCTTGCAAAGCGATGCGGAAATTATGCTTCGCAAGCCACGCTCAAAAGAAGAGTATCGTGAAACCATCCAGCGGATGCTCACGGAAACACGCCGCATGAGCGAGATGGTACATCTGTTGCTTCAGTTGTCAAGGGTAGAATCAGTGCATCGTTCGCAGCCGGAAACCATTAATATAAGTCGCATTACAGAAGCAGTGGCCGATCAACACCAAGAAAGTGCTCAGGCAAAGAATATCAGTATTCAAACACAAATTGATCCTGAACTGCAAGTCCGGGCGCATGGAGCCTATATCGAGGAGGTAATCAATAATCTGATGGAAAATGCTGTGAAGTACACACCTAACGGTGGCCAGGTAAAGCTACAACTACAACGCAGCAGTGGCAAGGCGGTTATCCATCTTAGTGATACCGGAATCGGTTTTGATGAAGAAACCAAAAAGCATCTGTTTGAGCGGTTCTACCGGGCTAATGAGTTAACCGTTCAGGAACAATCCGGGAGTGGCTTGGGGCTGCCACTCGTAAAAGCCATAATTGAATTGTATGGTGGAAGGATTAGAGCTTACAGCGAAGGAGAGGGTAAAGGAAGTACATTCGTGGTTGAATTGCCGCTGTCAGAAGCAAAGGAAATTTAATGTGGTTTGCTCGCTTCGATTTTTTTGAAGATACCCTTCGCAGTTAAATCCTGAACCTTTTCAATATTCCAACCGGCCTTTTCAACATTTTTTACCGTATTACGGGCAATATGAACACCGCTCAGGTAATGGATTGGAGCATCCAGTTTTTCCATTAGGCTTGCCAGAAAGGATTGGTCGGCTGTCATATGTTCCAGTAGATGCAGCCGGCCGCCGGGTTTGGTGACGCGCAGAGCTTCTTTTAATCCCAATATAGGATCTGGCACCGAGCAAAACACAAAGGTGGCAACCACCTCCTCAAAATGATTATCGGAAAAATCCATTTGCTGGGCATCCATTTCACGTAGTGTAATGTGATCTTTTGCAGGGTCGGGCAGTAATTTATTAGCTCGTTTCAGCATGCCAGGAGAAAGGTCTATTCCTGTTATTTCAACATCCTCGAGATAGTATGGAATATTCTTGCCTGTCCCCACTCCGATTTCCAATACCGTTGGTCCATGGATGTTCTGCCATAGCTTTTGCCGCCATTTTTTATACCACAGCTGCTCGACCGGCCATTCCATAAAATTATAAATAACTGATGTAGCGTTATACCGATTTTTAGTGAACTGGGTTTGTTTAGGATTGGGATTCTTCATTTAAATCGAAATTGTGATATCTATTTCAATTTTCAAGTCGGTTTATAACAAGCGAATCACAAAGTAGCTTTCATCATCTTCACTAGTGAATTTTTGCCAGATAATACCCAACTCTTTGTCGATGATCTCTATAATCTGGTATCCGAATTCTTTCATTTTTATACCCATTACATAAATGCGGAAATTTACTTCTGAATTTATTTGGTATTGCTCGGTTTGAAGGGTGTCATTAGATACAATCCGTCGGTTATGGATGTTTACTCTACTTTTGCCTCCCAGAAACCCCACCAGTCCCTTGTCGATATTCATTTGAAAATTAATGGATTCCATTTCCCATCCCGGTTCTGGAGACACGGGGTAAAAAGCAGTTGTTTCGTTTACATTTATTTTTATTTCACTGCCCTTCGCATAATCTGAGAAGGATAGGAGGTTTACCAAGATTTTACGCTCATCTGGATTGCAAGTATAGATTGTCTTCGTACTGTCGACCAGGTCACCCTTTCTATTGTAACTGTATAGTTTGACGGGCATTCTTAGCAGATCATTTTGTTTTTCAATAGTCTCAACTTTGAGAACCTGTTTTCCCGTCTGCTTCCCTTCTGGTGAATAGTCTGTTTTCACATATTGATTACCTTCAATTTCGTGTATAAGCATACGATTGTTGTTCTGAGCCATCAAGGGAATTATGGATATGGCGTAAAGAACAATAACAAGAAAGATATTTCTGTAATGGTACTTCTTGTTCATACTATCGTATCATCTTTTGTCAGACTGGTATTCAAATTCATAAAACTTCAGGTACAAAATATAATTGGTGTAGATACAATAATAATTCTAACTGTTGATTTAAGCTTTTTTTAAGGTACCACCCCGTATATACTATAAAAGAACCCTCGTACAATAAATTAAAACCTCTTTATCCTATTTAAGTTATGTTCTTTTTAGCAAGATGGATTATCAAGTCAAGATGGTGGATCATCGCTGCAACGTTGCTGCTTACAGGTTTTATGGGATGGAAAACGGTACAAACCATCAGTCTGAATGCCGATTTTTCTACCTATTTGAGCCAGGATGACCCTCTCGTCCAGGAATATAACCGCATAGGGGAAGTGTATGGCAGTAACTCCACCGGCATGGTGCTGATTACTGCGGATAAAGTTTTTACCTCCGAAACCCTTGGGCTAATCAACCGGTTGACCGAGGCCTACAGCGATGTGGAAGGGATTCGGTATGTCACCAGTTTAACGAACGTACTCGACTTCAGGAAAACCGAATGGGGGCTGGAAGTTGGCAAGCTGCTCAATAAGGGCGAAGTTCCCGGGGATCCGAAAGTGCTTGCCCGGCTAGAAGAGTATGTGTTGAACAAGGAGCGCTACGAAGGCAACCTGGTTTCCAATGACGAAACCACAACAGCCATCATTTTGCGCTTTGCCAACGGCAGCAACGAGTTCGCTACCAGTCTGCTCGTACGTGAGGCTTCCGATCAGGTGCTTGGAGAAAGTGTCCCGGGCAGTGCAACATTATACTATGGTGGTATGCCGTTCCTGGTTTATAACATGACCCTGCTTATCGGCCAAAATATGACGGTGCTGATCCCGCTGATGCTTCTCCTGCTGATCGTAGTACTCTATCTGGGCCTGCGCCACTGGACCGGGGTCGTATTTCCACTGACGGTGGTGGTTGTCAGCACGGTATGGACCACCGGACTTATGGGTCTGTGGGGATTGCAATTCGATTTGCTGACCGGGATCATGCCCGTCGTACTTATTGCACTGGGCAGCGCCGACGGTATCCATCTGATGAAGCGATTTTATGAACGCCGCCAATTGGGAGAATCACCGGAAAAAGCCGCCCGTTTTACCTTCCGAGATATGGGCACCCCCATTATTCTCACCACCATCACTACCATGGTGGGTTTTGCCTCGCTGAGCATTTCGGATTTTTCCGTAATCCGCCAGTTTGGCCTGCTTACGGCCTTGGGTGTGGTGCTGGCGCTGGTCGTCACCCTCACCTTACTTCCCGCGCTATTGTCGTTCGGAGTAGGATTCGAAGCAAAAACTACGGTGGCTAAAAACAGAGGCAAAGTGCCCGGTACCGATCGCTTTGCTGGCTGGGTCTTTAATCATCGATGGACACTCGTCTCGGCGACAGCTGTCGTAGTCGCTGCCTCGCTGATAGCCATTCCCCGCATCAAAAAAGATGTGGACTGGACCCTCTGCCTGGCTGAGGGAAGCGATGCCTATCACGCTGAAATGCTGCTGCGAGATAAATTCGGGGGTTCACTGCCGCTTCAGGTTGTCGTTCGCGGCGATCTGAAAGACCCGGCCGTCCTTACGGCCATGCGTACCGTTGAGCGCAAATTGCAGACTGTCAGCGAAGTTAGCAAGCCGCAGTCTATGGCCAATATCATCGGGGAAATGAACGAGGTGATGAATGACCATTTTGTGATCCCGAAGACCCGGCAGGGCGTTACCAACTTATGGTTTCTGGTGGAAGATGAAGAGGAGATGGAGCAAATGATCGGCCCCGAAGAAGACGAGAGCCTGATGAACTTTAAGCTGGGCACCTGGGATACCGCTACCCTGGTTGCCTCGGTGGACAGCGTAAATGCGTACTTGAAGACCCTGCCCTCAAAAATGGCCGTGGTAAACCTGGAGCAGGTTTCCGGCCCCGCCCGCACCCGCCTTGACCAATTACGACAGACCGAACTGGCCCGGGAATTGGAATGGCTGCTGCAGCGATACGGGGTAGCATCAACGGAGGAACAGCGGAACCGTATTGTTGCGTCAGCACTGGAGTTTACTATTAATGATGCAATCCGTTCCCAAGTGCGCAGCTCGCTGGCCGATTACCTGCAAAGTCCGCAGGCCGAACTGGAATTATCTTCCGGCCGTATCCAAACCATTACTGCTGCGATTGCCCGGAGCCTGGATGAAGCGGCTACAACCTCCGCCGGGCAAATAGCTAAACAAATTCGACAAGCCAATCCCGGTGTAACCCGCGAAGATGCCGAATGGCTGGCCGGTTCCCTGTCGGCTGTCGTGGATGAAAGCCTGGGGGAAGCCCGGATCGGATTGGCGCTGAACCGCCTTGATCCGCTGATAAATGAAACAGCTGACCGGTCACTGATACGAAAATATGCAAAAGGTCTGCTTTGGAGAACTGCTGATGCCCAAGTGTTGGTGGATGCCGCCCGGGCGCCCGAACTGCTGGGTGATTATACCTCAGCCATCGACCGTAAGGCCGAATGGAATATATACCAGGCAGGCATGCCCAGCGTACTTAAAAGCATGGAAGAAAATCTGACACCCACCCAGGTCGAAAGCCTGCTTCTGTCCCTGGTTTTTGTGCTTATCCTGCTGGCTATTATTTTTCGCTCCAGCCTTGTTGCTTTTATTGGCGTAGCTCCCATTACACTTACTATTCTGATCAATTTTGCGGTAATGGGCTATCTGGGCATCGGGCTGGATTCGTTTACCGCTATGATCGCCTCCATCATCATCGGCCTGGGCATCGACACCGACATCCACTTTATTTCGCGCTTCCGCGAGGAGTTCAACGCCTGCGGCGATAAGCTCAAAGCCCTGAAAACAACGCTGAGCACCACCGGACTGGCTATCGTTACCAACGCCCTGGCGGTCGGCAGTGGATTTCTTGTGCTGTTGTTTGCCGGCGGGCAGCATATCCGCAGGTTTGGAGGATTGACCTCGCTGACCATGTTCGTAAGTGCTACTTTCAGCCTGACACTTCTGGCTGTGCTGCTTCTGTGGCTCAAGCCGAAATATCTGATTGGAAAAACGGATCGAAAAACAAAACCAGTAACTAAAAACTAAAAGCATTATGAGACGGTTTAAATTATTCCTACCAATTCTGATACTGATATTTTATGCGTTTCCTTCATGGGGACAATCACCTGATATGGTCCTGGCCAAAGTCGATTCAGTGCAGAACGCTTTTGAGGACATGACGGCCAATGAGACCATGACTCTTATCGGCCGCGGCGGCAACCAGAAGGAACGCAAAGTGCGCATCAACCAGAAGGGCAGTGAACTGCGCATGGTGCGGTTCCTTGAACCGGCCGATGTGCGCGGCGTGGGATTTCTACGGCTGGCATCTGACCGGCTTTATCTTTATTTGCCGGCTTTCAGGAAAGTTCGGAGAATCGCATCATCTGCAACCAACGAAAATTTTATGGGTACCGATTTTACCTATGAAGATATGTCTCGCAGCAGTTATTCGGAGGATTATATAGCCCAAGATCTGTCGATGGAAAATGGGCAATACCGGTTGTTACTGGAACCTCAGCCCCATGCGGATGTTAACTACCACCATTTGATAATTTTCGCCGATACGTCCAACTATGTATTGCGTAAAGTTGAATTTTACGACGGGGAAGAGGAGAAGATTAAGGAATTGACGATTGATAATGTAGAAAAAATCGATGGCTATTGGATGGGCAAAGTGATGAGAATGAAATCGTTAGATAAAAACCACGAAACGGTGATGGAACTGTCTGATATCCGGTTTGATCAGGGGCTCTCAGACAGGGAATTCAGTGAACGCTCTCTCAAACGACCCATCCGGTGATCAGTGATGGTCCGAAAAAGAGTCATATCGTTATTTATAAGTATGGGGCTTTCCCTCATGTTCTTGCTCACGATCAATACGCAGCTGACTAATGCCCAACCCACCCTTAGCGGTTTCCTACAGTTGGACAAGCGGTTTGTGACGGGCGGAGACAGCACCTATATCGATAACTTTTACAACCAGTTTCGATTGGAAATGAAAGCCCCGGTGGGTGCTCAACTCTATCTATTTAGCAGCCTGGATTTCCGTTTTTATGATTTTCCCGAGACGCAGTCGCTTAGTGACTTGGAACGCCTGGAATCCGAATTTCCCCATGAGCTTTCGGTGTGGGAGGCTTTTATCGATGTTTATGGATTCTTGTTTGATGATTTGGACATCCGCATGGGAAAACAACGCATTGCCTGGGGACGGGCCGACAAACTGAATCCCACCGACAACCTGAACCCCAATGATTTCTCCGACCTCGTTAATTTTACCGAGATGGCTACTTCTTGGGCGTTCAAGGGGACATGGTATTTTGATGACAACCGGTTAACGGGAGTATGGCTGCCGGGCATTACCCCGGTTCTGCTTCCGCGGAATGGGGCCGGCCTTTTTCTAGGTGATTTGGGTACATTCAATGACGAATTGAACCTTCCCGACCGGACGCCTGCAAACAGCATGTTTGCCTTTCGCTGGGATGGCAGCATCGATAAATGGGATTATTCCCTTATTTACTTTAATGGCTATGATGATATCCCTATAGCAACAAGCTTGACTATCTCTCCGCCACTACAGCCCCAGATAGAGATGGAATTCCCTAGGATGCAGGTTATTGGAGCTGATGTTGTGACTGAGCTTTCGGGAATAGGACTATGGGGAGAGGCTGGTCTGTTCTTACCTGAAAAGGTGGAGTTAATTTCAGATGTAAATGGTTTTTCAAGCCGGGAAATCCAATTGGTAGATAAACCCTATCTGAAGTTTACGCTCGGTGGTGATTATACTTTCACAAATGGTATCTACCTGAATACCCAGTGGATGCATGGATTTTACACCGAGCGGGGGACAGGAAATTTGAACGACTATTTTGTAATAGGACTTGAGCAGGATTTTTTAAATGAAGATGTGTTAGTTGCTTTGAATAATACCCTGGAAGTTAACGATTGGAAACAGCTGGGATACGGGCTATCGCCTGAGCTTACCTACCAGGCCATCGACAATTTAGAAGCCGGATTAGGGGCATTTTTGATTTGGGGAGAAGAAGGAACACTATTTAACAGTTGGGAAGAGCTGGATCAAGTTTTTGTAAGATTTCGGGTAGACTTTTAAGAGCGGTCAATTGGCAAAGGAACGCACCCATATCCTTGCTCCAGGGCTCGTTTGGAAAACTGGTATGCTTCTTCAATGATCATTTCAGTCTTGCTGAAATCCAGCACGCTCGTGAGACGGGTATTAATACAGAGATCCAAGAGGTACAGCTCTGTATTTGCAGCAATTTTTTGAATATCATTTCTCAACTTTTCGTGTTGGCTAACTTGGGCAGTACGAATGATCATATTAAACAATCCATTTACCGTGTTTTTAAACTGGTGCCTGCAATCGCTCAACATGCAATAAATGGCATCTGCTCCCAGCTCGTAAGCTTTGTCTATAGGGATGTTGTTGGTGATTCCTCCATCAACCATTTGATTACCATTTATAATTTGCGGAGGAAAATATACTGGTAGGGCACAACTTGCTAGCAGGGCAGGTTGTAATTTACCGTTATTAATATAGGTGGAACCAGCTTTTTGAAGGTCGGTTGCTACTACCGTCAGCGGGATATCAAGTTCTTCAAAAGTATCGACTGGTAGATTCCTTTTCAGGAAATGTTTTATACCTGTGGGTTTGAACAAACTAGAAGCATTACCCCATTTCCATAGAAGCTCCGGGTTGAACCGGTAAAGTTTCTGTTCTGAAATTCCTTTCCATAGTTCTTTTAATTGATTTATATCTAATCCAGAAGCTATGAAAGCTCCGTTAATAGCCCCAATTGAAGTACCAATAATAAAATCCGGCTTTACTCCCTGTTCCACCATAGCTTGATAGAAACCAATTTCAGCAGCCCCTTGGGCCCCGCCTCCACAAAGAACAAGTCCCGTTTTTTTAGATTCGGCATGCATATTATTGGTTGCCATGTTCTTGTTCATTCAACTCTTCTGCATTCCAAGGAGTAGCTCGGTCGCTGTAGGTGTTGCTAATTCGGATGATGTCTTCTTGGGAAATATTCGAATGATTACCTACGCTTTCATCCCTTAGATAATTCAAAATAGCAGCCATTTCCGCTGCACTGAGCCGTGCTTTAAAAGAAGGCATGCTGCCTTGATATTCTTGTTCTTGTACTTCAATCTCACCCTGCAGGCCATGAAGTAAAATACGGACGGGAACAGATTTATCGCTGGTAATCCACTCTGAATCGACTAGTGGTGGGAATGCCCCTGATACCCCCTTGGCATTACTTCCATGACAGGAGGCGCAGTTTTGAGAATACAGGTTTTCACCATTCAATAATGCCGGATCTCCTTCCTTGTTAAAAGGCACCTCGCCGGGTTCATCCAGGCCGGGAATCATTTTTCTCATATTGCCATATTCTTCGGAGAGACGACGGTTCATTTGGGCCATATTTTGCTGCCCCATCCGCTGGTGCATTCGGGCCATCTGGTCGTGCATGCCCATCATCTGGCTATACCACTCACCGGTCATATGACTTTGCATGTGCATGCCCATGCCTTCAGCCATCATATTATCACCCTGCATATGACGCCCCATGTTTCCTGCCATCATTTGGCGGTGGCTGACATCCATGTCGCTGTGCATTTTCTGAATCTGGCGGTAAACCGATTGTAAGTCCGAAGGCAGTGTGTCCGTTGCGTCTTCGTAGTTTGCCAGCAGCATTTTGTAATTAGATTGCAGAGAATCATAGGCGGTTTCTAATTCCTCTCGTTGCTCTTCACTCATGTAGCCAGAGCCTCCCATTTGACAGGAGGATAGAAAAACGAGGAGTCCTATTGTTAATAGATAAAGTCCAATGTCTTTTTTATTCATCACAACTCTCTTTTCTAGTTAAAGTTAATTCATGATAAACTTCTTTTAATAGGATTCATAACCATCCGTTTCTAAATCCTGCTTTTTTTAATCCATTCACAAGATGTCTGGATCCACGCATAAGCTTCCAGATCAGTCCGGTCCTATAGTTTTCGATCATCAAGACAACCGGCCCAAGATTGATACCATAATGATAGGAAGACGTCCACCCATCCTGAGTTTTTTGGTTGTTGGGATAACTGAGATTGAAACTACATCTCAGGCAATATTTCCCTGTAATCTGGGGATACACGTCTTGGAAATTTTGGATAGTTGGCAAGACAATTTCAGGGGCGAAGGGGAGTGATGTGAGGACAGCCCACGGGGCAACCGTGCCATCATCGGGGCCGTAGGGTGCGCCACGGGCGATATAGCCGAAGAAGGAGCGTTCAATGCCGTTAACTTTTTTGGTACTCCAACCCGGGCCATCGCTGGCTGTTATTCCCCAGAAACTTTTCCCATAGCCTTTAAAATCCAATGGATTTCGTATGGCGTATTCTTGCTGGATATAGGTAGCACGACGGCTGTTCTCAAAATAGTCGATTCCTTTTTCCCGCATAAAATCGTCCTGGATTCCACGAAAATCGATCCAGATGTGGGAGTATTGGTGGATAAACAGCGGTCCGCCATAGATGAATTCATAGCCATATATCTTTTTCCATTCATAGGTAGATGTCCAGGCTTTGTAGCTTTCCTTTGATAATGGTTGAGACGGAGAGCCGAGGGCGAGGAAGTACAGGAGCCCGGCCTCGTCATAGCCTTCCCACCGATAGGGCAGAAAGCCGTCCTTCGGTGTCCACCCGTGGGTGATTGTGGCCTTACCGTTGCAAGCCCATTTCCAATCGACGCGGCGATAAATGTCATCGGCCAGGGTACGTATTTCCTGTTCCTGTTTGGTATCGCGGTCAAAAAAAGCGGCAGCCAGTAGCATGCCAGCCAGCAGAATACCGGTATCGATCGTCGACAATTCGCACTTACCAGCACGTTTCCCAGTCTTCATATCCAGAAAATGATAATAGAAACCTTTGTGTCCGGTAGCACTTGGAGCGGGACTTTGCTCGCTGGTCCAAAAGAAGCGCAGGGTGGATAAGGTACGTTGAATTGCTTCCCTTCGTGATATCCAGTCGCGTTCAACGCCTACCACATAGGCTCCCAATGCAAAGCCGACCGATGCGATGCTAGCGGGTGCTCCTAACTGTGAATTGTCTGCTACCAGGCCATTACTCGGGTTTGTTTCGTGCAAAAAATAATCAAAAGCGTGACGCTGTAGTGTATCAATTCTGTTGTTATCAAAATCGGGAGGTATTTCATGTTCCGCCGGAGAACTACTGAATTTTATGTTATCTGACTTTTCCTTTAGCTGTTGAAAAGCTTCTTCCGTTATTCTCTGGGTAGAGATGCCCTCATAGAGCTTATTTTGAATAGACTTTATTATTTGTTCAATTACTTCTGAATCAGCGCCAGTAGCAACCAGCATTCGGCGGAGCTTAGCCTTATCGAAAGGTTCTTTTTCTCCAGAGGCTTTTGTGACATTTATCGTTCTCATAGTCATAGTGGTTATTAATCGACTTCTGATGGTAATATACCATAGTAATTTTGATCAATTTGTTTCCTCCAAAGGTATCCGTTTCAGAATATTTGCAACTCTTGAAATCGGTGGCTTTTCATGATATATCCCGTCAAAGGAGAGTACTGGAAGAATCAGGGGATTGCCCAGTTCAGATATCAACTCTTTTGCTTTTTGCGTGTCAAACCGCAAATCGATAAAGGTGAATGATTGCTGTTTCTCCCGAAGCAGGTTTACCAGCTCGTGAAGATAGTGGCACCACTCTTTGCAGTAAATAATTAAAGTAGCATTTATTTCAGTACGCACATTATCTAAGTATTTCATTTGGTTACTTAATATTTATTGACATTACAGATATCCTGAGCTTCCTTCAATACTTGGTTCTTCTTGCGATTGTCCAGTCCTATACTTGTTAGGATCTTATCATTCTCACATAACTGTTGACAAAAAATGACATTTTGCTGAAGCAGCTGCTGTTTATCTTTTTTACTAAGGGTTGAAAGACAGGTTACAGGATGGAGATTCACTTGGCTAATAAGATCTTTAAGCCCATTATTTTGGGGATAATCCCAACTTAATAGTTTAAGACCGATACAATTCCCATACTGCAGGGCATCTTTGGTAAATCGGGTATTGGTAACCACCCAACCCTGGTGTTGTTTATCTTCGTGACCGGATTGATTGCTCCAGTTTCTTTCCACATCCTGGAATCGTGATTGAATGTAGAGCGGGACTTTCACATTACATGTATGCCCTTTACGGTTGTGGAATTTGCATTCTATCATGAAATGCTTGTCATCCTTTTCAGCAATCACGTCAATTTCATGGGATACGCAGTTGCCCTCTACAACTATTCCTGTTTCAGTATGGTACCCTAATCTCTTAAGTAGTTCACCAACAAACTTTTCAAAGGGGTAACCAGTAGGTCCCAGCTCTAATAATGCTTCTTTTAACTTATAACGTCCGGCGGAACGATCAGAATACTGTCTAAGCAGTCGAAAAGCCCTTTTATAGATCTCCTGAGTGGAAATGCCATCATAGAGTATCCCACTGATTGCATTTGCAATTCGATCAATAATTTGTTGATCAGCACCTGCACTGTTGAGTGAACGCCGAAGTTTATTTTCATCAAATGGCTCTTTTTCTCCAGAAGCTTTGGTGACTGTGATCGGTACCATATATTAGACCATTATTGGATTGAAATAACTACAAATTTGATTGTCCAGTATTACCGGACCGTTGAATAAACTGTTTCCACTTACCTTTGACAGGAAGGAAGGCCGGTACCTTCTGCTTATATTCGAGGTATTCTTCCCCAAATTCTTCAATTACTTTCTTCTCTTCCCTTCGGGCAAGCAGGACATAAATGAGAATGATAACTGGAAAAAGACCCACGGAAAATATAGTCGGCCAGTGAATAACCCCCTCTCCAAAAAGCCCGATAAACAATCCGGTGTATTGGGGATGTCTGACCAGGCTGTATAATCCGTCGGTTGCCAGCCTGTTTTCCTGCTTGGCATGGTAAAGCTGACGCCAGCCCTGGATAAAAATTCCGAAGCCAATAAAAAGTAAGGCATAGCCCAGAATCATCGAGATCATCATACCAGTTTCACCAACGCCCACTAAAGTAGACCAAAGATTGGCATTTAGGTCACCACTACCACTATCCAACCCCAAGAACCGAACCATCAGATAAATAGTAAGTGGGAAGCCATACATCTCTGCATACAACGCGATAATAAAGCTCTGAATCAACCCGGCTCCCACCCACTCCCGCCAGGTTTTGGGTGCCATATACTTGTATAATAGCCAGGAAGCAATAACGATAACAAAAAGCGCTATAACCCAGGCTCCTGAATGTTCAATTCCTAGTTCCATATAATTATTCCGTTCAGTTAAAAGAGTTTTTGGTAATGGAAATGGATCATTTTCTAAATGAACCGTTGCTTAATACCCAGTGATCGATTTGTTTTGTCTATCGATTTTTCGGGATTGGATTCTATGCCAGTTAGTGCTCGAATGGCATCGATGGTTTCGGGAATTACAATGGCCTGGTTATCAACCAGGTAGGCGTAGTAAAGCTCGTCTCCCTCCACTTTCAACATATCTTCCCATATGGCCACCTCGTACATATCACCATGGGGACGGCCTATATCCAGCATTAATTCTTTCACAGCATTATTTGCTGATAATTCATTATCCATGCGTATAAAAGCGGTTCGGGAAGAGGTGCCAAACGCTTCCAGCACTTCTTCTTTGGATGCTTCCCGGGTCAATTGAACAGTCCAGTAGTGCAGGTGAGAAAGTGTTTGGGGTACTTTTACAGCTGCGGTTACGACATCCAGCTCGGGATCCACGCTTTGGGCATCGGGGCCTTGATGACTGGGTATGTCTGGTTCAGGTACCATCGTATTCATGATGCCATTTTTATGGCTTTCCCATGGGTCGGTGGCTCGCCGCAGCAGAGTACCGCGCGCTTTTTTAAGCAATCCGGCCCGTTTCAATGCATTCAGGGTTCGTACAATGGAGGTGGTGTTGCAGGAGACAACTCTCGTTGCATCTCTTCCTACCGTTGAACCATAGTTGGATTCGGCACTGAAAGAGTGACCAGTAGTTTGATGCTTCTCACCACCTTGTACGATATATTTCACACTGGCAAGTTTATATTTTTCGGCATTTTGGGCTCCGAACTTTTTGGGAGCACAGTCCACAACTACATCGGCACCGTCAAGCAGATCATCAAGACCGCCGGCTATCTGGATGTTTTTGCTGGTCATCAATTTTCGCCCATCTTCGGTATTGGCAAATATGGAGTATCCTTTTGATTCAGCTGATTGAATTCTCCAGTCGGCAGCTACATCTCCAATGCCAATAAGCTCCATATCATCCTGTAGGGTTACTGCCTCCGCTACTCTTTTCCCGATTACTCCATAGCCATTTACGGCAACTTTAATTTTCTTCATAGGTTTAGCCTTAAATTTAATTGCTTTGTTTTAAGATTTTTTTCCGTTCCTCAAACTCTTCCCGTTCAATTTCCCCGCGGGCAAATCTTTTCTTTAATATTTCCATGGCATTTTCTTCCAGTTCTGTTTTGGGGCGATAGGGGATGACATTGAAAACAACCAGAAGGATAATACCAACCACAATGAGCCACCATATCCAGTGCATGCCTATAAAGTGATGATCGTAAAACATAATACTGATGTTTTAATTAACGGTTGGTAAATACAGCCAGAACTGTATTTAAACTATTAGTAAGATAGGAACAGGCGCCTTAAAACAAGCTTAAATTAGGAGAGGAGTTTTCTTAATCTTGATTTTGTGGGGCTGCCTGTTTATCAAGAAGTATCTTATTCAGATTGGAATGTGTAATTATCCCTTTAAGTTTGCCGTTTTCAATGACTGGATAAAGGGTTTGGTTTTCCAATCGAAGGACATCAATTACATCAGCCAATACTAAATTGGGTTCAAAGGTCTTAACATCTTCCTGAATTAGATCAATTATTGGTTGTTCTGATTTGCCTTCCTGAATTGCTTGGATAACGAATCTAAAGGAGACGATTCCCACAAATTGATCTCCGTTTGTGACAACAAGTTCTGAGGATTGGTTTTCAAGCATCAGAGAAGTGGCTTGTGCTACTGTGGCACTCAGTGAAATACTTTGGAAATTTCCGGTCATGACATCTTTTGCTGATATCAGTTTCATAGATTCTGCCATAGAAACCTGTCGCGATTCAGCACCGGCACCAAGAAATACAAATACCCCGATAAATAGTAGAAACGGATTGTAAAAAAGTCCAAACAGGATGAAGCCTATGGCCAGTAGTTGTCCTACTGAGGCAGCAACTTGGGTGGCTTTGGCACGCTTCATCTTAAAGGCCAACAAGGCCCGAAGCATGCGGCCTCCATCCATTGGAAATGCCGGTATTAAGTTGAAAAGGACCAGAATGATGTTAATTGCGAGCAAATCAGACAGGAAATTACTCCCCGTTACGTGATGGCTAATATCCAATTGGCTCTGTCCGGTTACAATTATCAACAAGAATAGCACAATGGCAATGACCACATTTACTGCAGGACCGGCAGCCGCAACAACTAATTCTTGCCTGGGATCTTCGGGCATTCGCTCAAGCCTTGCTACTCCACCAATGGGCAATAAATTGATATCCTGTGTGTCGATCCCATACTGACGAGCTGCCAGAGCATGTCCAAATTCGTGCAGCGTAACACAAGCAAACAGCAAGACCAGAAAGAACAACCCTGTTATAATTTCAAAAAGTCCGTGCCCTAGTTGCAGGTGCATCCAGGAGAGCCAAATGACCAGCAGGATGAAGGTCCAATGGATAAAGACTTTAATGCCTGCTGGTTTGCCGATGTATAGCGACCATTTCATGATGGATTACTTTCCACCTGTTCATCCGCACCCAATCCAATATTGTATATAGCCGCTATTAATGCACCAACCAGCCAACCCAGGATAAAGGTTTGTATGATCCCAAAAAATGCATCCAATGCCGGGACACTCATACGAATTATGGGTTCTACATCCAGTCCATGCAAAAGGCTGTTAAAGAAGAAAATAGTTCCCTCTCTTCCCACCGAAACCATCAGGATGATACAACCGATATAAAGAACAGCGCCGGTTGTGCCAATGGCCAGCCCCATTTTTTTGATGTTTAGTGTTTTCATAGTTGTTTCTCCAATAGGTTAGTGTTGAGGAACATCATGATCTGATCCTTTGTGGTGATGACCGATCATCAGGATATGGCATAGAAACATGGCTACGATAAAAAGAAAAAATGTCACATTGCTATTCAGTCCCAAGAAGGGAGCGAAGAAAAGCAGCAGTAGCGGAATACCACATCCTATAATCATCCAAAGCGTATGCTTGCTCATTTTCTTAGAGGTCAGTTGTTGGATAACGATTGCTTGAGCCAGTTAAACTCTTCCTTTGAAATTTCACCGGTTTGTAATCGTCTCCGGTGAATTTCGATAGCTGCGTTTCTGATTTCATTCTGGTGTTTTCTACGTAGGGCAAAGTACCAGATCAGAAGAGAGACCCCGGCCATCAGAATCCAAAGGGCTGGGGCCCAATGAGTATTAAGGGCATTTAGCCAGTCCATGATCAGTTGTGGTGTTGTTGATGGTTACTGCCTTTCATGCCATCTTTTTTGTTCATCATCCCCTGGTCGCCCATCATCTGCATACATTTCATATGCATCTTCATCATGGATGATTCGCCCATCATCTCCATCATTTTGGAGTGATTCATTTCGCCATCTTCCATCATAGATTGCATCATCTCCATATGTTTCTGCATGCGCTCTTTCATTTCAGGATCGTTCATCATTTTCTCCATATTATCCATCATGGCTGAGTGATCCATATCTTCGGAATTCATCATATGCTGCATCATTTTCTTGCGCATTTCGGGATTCTGAGCCATGTGTTCCATCATCATAGTGCGCATGGTGGAATCTTGCATCATTTCCTGCATCTGCTGTTTTTTCTTTTGCATATCGTTGTTCTGCTGTTGGGCAAAACCTAAACTAGTGATAAGGAAAAGTGCTGATAGTATAAGTGTTAAGCGTTTCATAGTAGTCACCTTTTAGTTGGATTAAATTCCAGTTTAATTTCTTGTTATAGGTTGCTGATTACCTTTTCTAACCTTTTTCGGACCTCGTCAGCAATAGGCTGAAGTCCATCATTGGATACAGCCTGCATCGAAGCGACCGGGTTGACGGCGGAAACTTCTACCGTGCCATCTTCATTTTCTTCTACAATGACGTTACAGGGTAGCATCACGCCAATCTTGTCTTCTGCCTGCAGTGCCTTGTGAGCAAAATTTGGATTGCAGGCTCCCAGGTTTTATACTTTTTGAAATCCACGTCCAGTTTCTTTTTTAACGTGTCTTTGACGTCGATTTCCGTCAGTACGCCGAATCCCTCTTCTTTGAGAAGGTCGGTAACTTTTTCGATGGCCTGATCAAAGGGAAGATCGACTGTTTTTGAAGTAAAATATTCCATGAGTTAAGAATTTTTTGATTTAATAGCTTATAAACATTCTACTCTAACATACGGCTGTTTCCCTTAAGGTAACCTTAAAGTGTTGAGATTAATTGAGTATACCAGCCCCCTGTTTCCCATCTCGAATTCGGGTCACTTGTTCAATAGGGCTGACAAAAACGATACCGTCTCCTTTATGACCAGTCCGGCCATGTTTTTTGATGATTTCGGTAATTGCGTCTACATTTTCGGTTTCTGCAGCAATCTCAATTTTTGCTACATGCGAATGCATGGCTGGGAAGCTTAGAGATCCGTGCTGATCCTCGGGGTCACTGAATCGACCTGTGCCTTCGCCTTCGAAGACAGTCATGCAGCAATACCCTTCGTTTCGGAGTGCCGTATATACATCTTCCAGTAGCATTGGCCGTATATAAGCTTTGACAAGTTTCATGATAACCTCACATTTAGCGTTCGATTTTAAGAAAACGGGCATTGATAGCCACAATTACCGTACTGAGTGACATTAGCACAGCACCAAGGGCGGGGCTCAGGATTATCCCGTAGGTGTATAAAACTCCTGCGGCCAACGGTATCGCGAAGGCGTTGTATCCCGTAGCCCACCATAGGTTTTGTACCATTTTCTTGTAGGTCGCTTTTGCAAGTGCAATTAGTGAAGCTACATCCTTCGGGTTACTCTGGGTGAGAATGATATCACCGGTCTCTACAGCGACATCAGAACCGGCCCCGATGGCAATACCCACGTCTGCCTGCGCCAGGGCGGGAGCGTCGTTCACTCCGTCGCCTGTCATAGCTACTTTGAGTCCGCGTTGTTGCACTTCTTTTATTTTGGCGGCTTTTTCCTCGGGCAATACCTCGGCAAAGAAATCATCCAGTCCAAGCTCGTTGGCAACATAGGCGGCTGTTTGCCGGTTATCGCCGGTGAGCATAATACACTGAATACCCATATCATGGAGGCTTTGAATAGCCTCGCGGGAATCATCCCGGATACTGTCGCCAAGGGCGATTGCCCCCTGAAGTTGGTCGTTAATAATTACGAACACCACCGTTTTCCCCTGTCCTGAAAGCTGCTCGTACTGTTCTGTTGGATGGTCAATGTTATGTTCACGCAGGTAGCCGGGGCTCACTACTTTGATCTGTTTGCCATCTACGCGACCTTCTATTCCTTTTCCTGTGATAGAGTTGAACTCCTCTACTTTCATCAACCCGTCGGTTGCTTTTACGATGCCACGGGCGATAGGATGTTCAGAGTTTTGCTCCAGCGAGCCGGCAAGGCTCAAGAGTTGTTCCTTATCGTCGAAGCCATTGAATGTCAGTACATCAGTTACGCCAAACTCACCATGGGTAAGTGTTCCCGTTTTATCGAAGATGATAGCTCCAAGATTGCGGGCTTCCTCAAAAGCGGTACGGTTGCGGATCAGGAATCCATTTTGGGCGGCCAGGCTGGTGGATACGGCTACGACCAGCGGTACGGCCAGTCCCAGCGCATGCGGACAGGCAATCACCATTACGGTAACCGTACGTTCCAGGGCGAATACAAAATTTTCGGTGGTAAAGAAAGTCCACGCAAAGAAGGTAAGCGCACCGGCACCTAAGGCAATGATTGTTAGCCAAAATGCTGCACGGTTAGCCAAGTCCTGTGTTCGAGATTTGCTTTCTTGTGCCTGCCGTACAAGGTCAATGACCTGGGAGAGAAAGGAGTCTTCCCCCGTCCGGTTAACTTCAATAGTAAGAGATCCTTCTCCATTAATAGATCCCCCGATTACTTCATCGTCTTTTTGTTTGGACACGGGCTTAGATTCTCCCGTCATCAGTGATTCGTTAACTGAACTTTTCCCCTCCAGGACAACACCATCTGCAGGAATCTTCTCACCAGGTTTTACCAGCACCTTAAATCCTTTCTGAAGCTCCTCAAGCGGGACATCTTTTGTTGATCCATCGTCTTGCACAACATGCGCTTCCGAAGGCATGAGTTTGGCCAGCTCTTCTAACGCACGAGAGGCGCTCATCACCGACTTCATCTCGATATAATGGCCGATCAGCATAATATCCACCAAGGTGGCTAGCTCCCAGAAGAAAACCTGTCCTTCTACTGCAAAGACTACGAGAGTGCTATATACGTAAGCGGCCGTAATGGCAACACCGATCAGGGTCATCATTCCGGGCTGGCGATCACTTACCTCGTCGTAGAGGCCCTTCAAAAATGGCCACCCACCATAAAAGAACACGATGCTAGAAAGGATGAATGAGATATAGGTATCACCGGTAAACTGGAGGGTATCTCCTAATCCCAAGAACCCCTGAATCATGTGAGAAAGAATCAGGATAGGAATGGTTAGGGCAATGGATATCCAAAAACGCTTCAGAAAATCCTCGGCCATGTGGGCGTGGTGTTCAGCATGCCCACCGGAGTGCTTGTGTTCTCTATGATTTTCGTGGTTATGTTCATGGTCGTGATGCTGATTGCCACTGTGATTATGATCGTGCTTCATGTCTTGGTGAGAATGTTCCATAATACCATCCTTAAGCTATTTATTGTGGTAACCCATAGATTATGGGCCTTGGTTTTCAGGTATTATAGGAAGAAGAGGCTTAAATTAAGCTTAAAAAGCTTAATTTTTATTTCTAAAAAATGGTAATCCCCAACACAACTAATTTGTGTTGAGCATTCCTGATGAATACGTACACGAGCTGATTGCTGCGACAGGATGAGATTGGGTTGAATCATTCTGGTATTCGTTTCAGAAATTCTTTAGCTCCTACAAATCCAACCACTCGTGACTCTTTGATTTCTATTCCGTTTTTATTCAGAAATATGATCGTGGGTACGCCAGCCACGCCAAACTTTTTGCGTATTGCTTCAGCTTCGGGGGATTCATAATCGGTGAGGTCGACTTTTATCGTTCGGTAGGATTGCAGTGCAGAGATAACTTCTTCATTGGTAAACGTGATCCGATCCAACTCCAGGCATGGCACGCACCAGTCAGCATAAAAATCGAGTACTACGGGTGTTCCTGCCTGGGCCGCTTTTTCCAGTTTATCGGGATGATATGATTCCCATTGAACTGTTGGTTTTGTCAGATTCATAGTGAATAGAACACCACCAATTATACCGGCAACACCCACTATTCGTTTAACGCGGTTAAATGTTTTAAGGTTTTGTCCGGAGGATTCCATAAATCCGAGGTAGATGCCACCCAGGATAAGTGTCGGGGGGAGGATATACAGTACGTATTGAGGAAACCAGGCCAGAGCAAGGAAAAACAGGGCAGCGCCGATCAAAACTACTCCAAATACCTTTTTGACCCACACCATCCATTCCCCGGATTTCGGAAGTTTGGACAGTAGACTGCTGAAGGTACCGAGGACGAGATACGGAAGCCCAAGACCGAATGCCATCACAAAGAAGGTAAAAAAGCCAAACAATGGGTTACCTTGGGCACCTACAAATGTCAGCAGGGCGATTACTGGTGGTCCGATGCAGGGGGCTGCAAAAATACCTACCATTACCCCAGAAAGAAAAAGACCTACAGGCCCTACAGACCGTTGGGATCCACCCAGCTTTTGCAATACCCATTGTGGTGGCTGCAACTCATAAAGTCCGAACATACTCAATGCCATAGCCAGCAGAATTCCCCCCACTGCAGCCAAAACGACTGAACTTTGTAGCCAGCTTCCAAACAGACTGCCCGTGTAGGCAGCCGCTACCCCCAGTACGCTGTACATAAAGACAATGCCCAATATGTAAATTAAAGCCTTTGTAAAAGACTGATATGCACTTATTTGTTGATCAGCACGTCCGCCAAACAGCGACACGGTGACCGAGAGCATGGGATACACACAAGGGGTTAGATTAAGCGCCAGTCCAATCAGGAAAATACTTAAGAATGCCCAGACAGCCCCGCGTTCACTGAACATAGTGGCAATGGAATTGTCAGGCAACAACGTTGAAGAATTGCCGGCTGTCGATGTTTGCCCATAGTCCTCAAATAGATCTTGATTGATGGATTTGTATCCGGTATTGGCTGCGGCCACTTCAACAGGAATGGAAATATCAAGGGTTGATGGTGGCAGACAAGAGTTATCATTGCATGCCTGAACGCGCAGGGTGCCTGTTATGGTGTACGATCCGGGGGATATATCGGGGGTAGTAGTGAGCGTAAAAAATATTGGGGCATTGCCCTGATATACATCGATAGGCTCATCGGCAAAGGCAAAGGTGAATCGTTCCGAATCGGGATATTGTATTCCGCTCATACTGAACCCCGAAAGAGAATCAAGGCTCAGCTCAGTACCGATCAAATAATCGAGCGTGGGTTTTTGCGCATTGACGTGCCAGGTATCATCGATATTCATTTCTACTGCCACAGCCATAGAGTCTCCAGCTGGGATTACATTTTGCGAGAGTTTGACTTCGGTGGATACTTTCCCGGTACTACCCACAGGCTGGGCTTGGAGCAGGGGACCAATACTGGATAGAAGAAAAGTGAAAAGTAGTGGAACGAGATTTTTTTGAATGTTCATAGGTGGTAGGGGCAATTGGGGATTAGGATTACCTTTCTTCTGCCAGAAGCTCTTTCAAACGGGGTTCAAGTTCTTTATTGGTCAGTGCTCCCACGGCAAAGTATCGGAGATTACCCTTCCGGCCGATAATATAGGTCGTCGGGATGCCCATCGTAGGACCGTATTTTTCCATAACGGTACCGTCGGTGTCGATGTACATCGGATAGGTAACGTTATACTCTTCCATAAACGGACGCACTACCGATTCGCCCTGTTCGTCAACTGAGACACCGAGCGTGACATATCCCTGGTCTTTGTATTTTTCGTATAAGGCAACAAGATCAGGAGTCTCTTCCCGGCATGGTGCACACCAGGTAGCCCAGATATTCATCAGTACGACTTTTCCTTTTTGATCGGAGAGGCGAAACGGTTCTCCACTCAGGAGCGTGATCTCGAAATCCGTGGCGGGGGCTTCTTTTTTAGCCTCATGTAACGGGGCGGAAGCAGGATCAAGGTGTTCCACTTTCTTGGCAGTGGCACTTCCCATACCCTGTTGTTCTGTAGTTTCGTTCTGTTCCGCTCCACAAGCTGTGAAAGCAATCAACAACATTGAATAGATAAAGTATTTCATAGTGTAAGCAGTTTTCGGTTGAACAATTTATTACCCCTATATTTCTATAGTGAAGGGGAGAATAAGCAGTTTAAGTTGTCGACCTCAAGGTTTTTGGGCTGCCGAATCGGCTTGCTGAGATTCCCATTTATCCTTTCGGACGATTTGACCGGTTGGCGTAATTATCTCTCTGGGTCCCGGCTCCTCCATGGGAAATTTGTTGATGCCCACTCCTGAATCTCGGTTTTCAGGGACGTAATGATTGTGTGAGCCGTGATTTACGGCTGTGTACGGTTTGGGATTAAAAAAGCCCAGTGAATCTGCCAGGGCAAAGCCTGCAGCAATGAGCACTCCCAGTATAAACAGGTATTTGTATTTGTTTTTAGATGTCATAGCGTCATTTATGGTTTAATCTTTCCAAAATAGGCGACTTGGTCGGGCCCATTAAAAAAGTATACGTCAACTGGTCCGGGCTCTTCCGCCATACCCGGGGATTGAGCCGGCATGCCGGGCACGGTAATACCCTTGGCGTTGGGTTGTTTTTTAAGCAGTTCCCGAACTGCTTTGGCCGGGACATGCCCTTCTACGATATATCCCCTGACAACTGCCGTATGGCAGGCACTGAGTTTATCCGGAACATCTTTTTGTTTCTTAACGGAGGCAAGCGTATCTGTCGGCTGCTCGGTCACTGAAAATCCGTTTTCCTCCATGTAGGTGGCCCACTTGGAGCAACACTTGCAGTTCGGATTTTTGTACATCGTCACATTGATCGGTTTGGGTTGTGCAAGGGCTACATCATCTGTTGTATTGGTTTTATCTTGTTTTCCCTGGGAGCAGCCAATAATGCCGATAAACAGGACGAGAACTGCCAAGAAATATGATCGTGAAGTTTGGTATTTCATTTTTAAAGGATATAGAGTTATTGAATTAAAAATCAGTGAGGTGGATTGGATACTATTTGGTTAGGAGCTAAGGCTATGTAATTAGATGCGAGGATATGGAAAGCCCTCCTAATAGTATCGCTTAGAGAAGAGTTGCTAATTCAGAAAAGTGCTGTTTATCAAGAAGATGGGAGGAGTAGAATAAGATAACGAATTATCCAGCGGAAGGTTTATGAATAGTCCGTTACCCTGAATGTGATGGGAAACTGTTTGGATCGGCCCGATAGCTTCAGTAAACAATTTTTCTACGGGCAACAGGCTCGTCAGGTCAATAAAGGAATGGGAGAAAGCTTGCTGGCAAACTTCCCTGAAGGTGCAACTGTCTATCTGATCTTTGTTTGTGGAACTGTCCGTATTTTCTGCGTTAATCTTCGGGCAGCATTCTACAGACTCATTAGAAACATTAGCCACAACTTGTGGCGTGCTCGCCATTTGACAGAACAGGTTGACCGCATGAAGTGCGGAAGGCAAAACTATATTTGCTGCCAAGGTAATCAGCAGGAACAATATAGCATGTCGGTATTTCCTGATGTTTGCTGTCAATAGGTTACGTTAGTTGTAAAATAGCTACAAGAAGATAAGAAACTAGGTGGCCATAATAAATTGAGGGAACACCAAACCTGTTTGCTATGGATTAGTTCAGGAGAGAATTTCAGAATAAAGTTTCTAAGATGGTCTATTCAGTTTAATACTAAGCGTAGTTGGTCTCTAACATCGATTGATCAAATACATAAGTAATAAATAGATGGAGTAAAGATCTTAGCAAGATAATATAGTACTTTTTGTAGTACCGAGACCTAATGACTAAATTCTTAGATTTCACAACAAGCGTTAGCTTGCTCTTCTACTTGACTTGTAGAATCGCTTTTAGCAGTAAGGCTAAATCCCTTATCGGAGTACTTATTCTGGATGCGGATGGCGTTGCCGATAGCAATAAGGGCTACACCAACATCAGCAAATATAGCTTCCCACATGGTAGCCATTCCTAGGGTAGCCAGGACCATCACCAGGACTTTAATCCCCAACGCAAAACCGATGTTTTGCCATACGATGCGATGCGTAAAGTTTGCGATCTCAATAGCCATTGGTATCTTGGATGGCTGATCGGTTTGAATAACCACATCGGCCGTTTCAACGGTCGCATCCGATCCAATACCGCCCATGGCTATCCCGATGTCGGCCAGTGTAATGACTGGAGCATCATTGACCCCATCTCCAATAAATCCTACTGTTTTGGATGGGCTTAGCGCTTGCTCGACGTGTCGATATTTTTCGTCAGGTAACAGGCTTCCATACGCATGATCCAACCCCAGCTTTCGAGATACATGGTCGACCACTTCTTGGTTATCTCCGGACAGCATCACGATTTCGTTGACACCATGTTTTCGAAGGTCCTCAATAGCTTGCTTGCTATCCTCCTTGATCTGGTCGGCAATGCTGATGGTACCAACATGTATGCCATCCTCGGCCACATGTACATAGGTATAAGGATCATCAACATCGGTGGAAGAAATGCTGATACCCTCCTGTTTTAATAGGTCACTGTTTCCGACGACAACAGTTTTCCCGTTGACGCTGCCTTTTAATCCTTTGCCGGAAATTTCCTGCTGATTTTCTACGGGGTGCAGCTGTTGCCCATTGGTGCGGTTGAGGATCGCTTTTGCTATCGGATGAGTGGAGTCCTGTTCCAGGGAAGCGGCCAGTCTAAGCAATTCTTCCTGGCTATATCCATTCACGGGATGGATATAGCGAACCTCAAAGCTGCCTTCGGTCATCGTGCCCGTTTTGTCCATGAACAGGGTTTTCATCTTTCGCAGCTGATCAAGGAAATCCGAACCTTTAAGCAGAATGCCGTTTCGGGAGGCTGCCCCGATACCACCGAAATAACCGAGGGGAATGGAAATAACTAATCCACATGGGCAAGAGACAACGAGGAAAATAAGGGCTCGGTAAAACCAATCCTGAAAGACATAGTTTTCAACCACAAAATACGGGACGAATGTAAGAGCTACCGCCAGCCAAACGACGATGGGGGTATAGATACTGGCAAACCTCGTCATAAACCGTTGCGTCGGGGCTTTTCGCTTGGAAGCTTCCTGGACCATCGTTAAAATGTTGGATAGCTTTGTATCCTCATAGCCGCTGGTTACTTTAATGCGGACCGGTCGGTCCTGGTTGATTGAACCGGCCCATACCTCTTCACCCGATTCCCGACTCATGGGTTTTGATTCACCGGTCAGGGCTGCGGTATTAAAGGAAGCCTTTTCGGTAAGGAGCTCGCCATCAAGTGGTACTTTTTCGCCGGGTTTTACCTGGATGATTTCACCTGTTTCAATCTTGGAGGGATGGACGCTTTCCGTTGTCCCATTGCGCTCTACCGTAGCCGTGTCCGGTTGTTGATCTATCAGGCTCTTAATGGATTGCTTTGCCCGGTTCACCGCTCCATCCTGGGCGTATTCGCCTACCATGTAGAAGAGCATGACGGCTACCCCTTCAGCATATTCGCCAATGGCAAAAGCACCAACAGTGGCAATGCCCATCAGCAAGAACTCACTGAATATGGTGCCGCTTTTTATAGACTTGAACGCTTTCATCCACACCGGTCCGCCGACAACAATATATGAAAGTCCATATAGTGGCAAATACACATAGGCCTGACTGGAAAACGAAAACGCGTGTTCAACAATCAAGGCCGCTGCTAAAAACAGGGCGCTGGCAATGGCCTCTTTATATTTTTTTATAAATGTCATGATTATTCAGTTGTGATTTTGTTTGAGCCATTCCCACGCACTCTCGGCTTGATCAATGGGAAAGAATTGCATCTCTTCCTTGGTGATGGGATCGACGAGCTTCGTACCCCACTCTTGCCATTTTTTATCTCCCACTACCGCAATTCGATCAAAATATCCAATGTATTCGGCATCAAGCTGCAAGTCTTTCCAAAATGCTGCGGTATCCTGCCATCCCCCAAAATCTTCCAGTATCATGATTAAATGGGGGTCATCAGATGCAGTTGCAAACTTGTTTAAAGCCGGTTCTAGGTCATCCAAGTCTTCTTTTGAAAGCTTGCCGGATGCCTTGATGGCAAGAATATCGTCATTAGTATGAGCATTTACTTCAATCATAGCATGAAATTGTTTTCTTCGACTTCAAATTCTACTTCCAAGATAACTGCCGGTCGCAAAGAGTGCTTGCATCTTTATGTGAATCTTGTGCAAAATTATGCGGACAATGAGTTTGGGACAGCGGGTTTTAAGGTGTCATGCGGACAGCAGGCCCGACAGTGGTTTGAGCAGAAGCGGATCCTGTTAACAGCAATGTTGCTCATAGCCGATCAATTGAATTTCGTTTGTTCTCTTTGATCTCTTTGAAATGCGACGGCGACAACCCGGTTTCTTTTTTGAACTGCCGGGAGAAATGTTGCTGGCTGCTATAGTCAAGTTCCAGAGCAATCTGGCCAAGCGTCTTTTCATCATAAACGATGAGTTCTTTGGCCCGTTCAATTTTCTGTAGTATAAAGTAACGCTCGATAGACTTGCCTTCGACTCCCGAAAACAGGCGACTAAGGTGTTGATAGTCTTTGTGGATGTTCTCAGAGAGATAATCCGACAGGTTCTTTTCTAATGGTTCTTCTGACCGAACTTGCTGAATAATGAGCTGCTTAATCTGTTCTACAGTACGGCTATTTTCATCATCGATGATGTCAAAGCCATTATTGCGAATAATGGATACCAATCGCTCATAATCTTTTTCGGTAACAGTTTCGGATAGGTAAAGTTCGCCGAGTTCAATCTTTTGGACCTCGAAGCCGGCATCGGTGAGTTTTTCCTGCAGAACTTCAGCACAATGGCTGCACACCATGTTTTTAATATGAAAATGTTTGTGATCCATAACTTAAAAGGTATGATAATTTGAGAAAACTGTCACTGCGGTCAAGCAGTGACAGTCTCGGGGATAGTGATGGGACGTTGGTTATCGTATGACATCGTCATCGGTTTCCCCGGTTCGGATTCGTACAGCTTTTTCTACGTTGGATACAAATATCTTTCCGTCTCCGTAGTTTCCAGTGTGCCCCTTTTCAACGATCACCGAAATTATTTCATCAACTCTATTTGTGGGTACGACAGTTTCTAGCTTAATGCGTTGGACTAGTTGAGCCGCTTCTTTTTCTTGGGCATGTCCCCAGCCGCGCACGTCACTGAGCGTGATGCCGGGGGCATCCTCAAGATTTTCAAGGGCGTCAATAACATAATCGATCATGTTGGTTCGAATAAAAGCTTTGATCTCTTTCATAATAATCTTGGTTTAGACTTGGCCAGTTTCAAAAACTGGCCAAGTTGTATTAGAAATTTACAGTTCGGCGTGGGTGACTGGTTCGGCAAACCACTTGTAGATGGTCGGTAGTACCACCAGCGTAAGTAGGGTAGAGGTAAACAATCCACCTACAACCACGGCCGCCAGCGGGCGCTGCACGTTGGAGCCGATATCATTGGCTAGCAGTAGCGGCAACAGGCCCAAACCGGTGGTCAAGGCGGTCATCAGTACGGGACGCAGGCGCAGCAGCGAAGCCCGTACGACTGACTTCTCGGTGGACATGCCTTCCTCTCGCAGCTGATTGATATAGGATACAATCACCAGTCCGTTAAGCACCGCAATACCGAAGATCGCGATAAAGCCTACCGCAGCCGGTACCGACAGGTATAGCCCGGAAATCCAGAGGGCAAAGATGCCCCCGATGGTGGCAAACGGAATATTCAGGAAGATAAGTACCGCATAGCGCCAGCTTCCAAAGGTGGAAAACAGCATAAAGAAGATCAGTCCCAGGGTAATGGGAACCACCACCATCAGCCGGTTCATCGCACGCCGTTGGTTTTCAAACTGTCCGCCGTATTCGGTAAAGTACCCGGCGGGCAGATCTACTTGCTGGTCTACTTTTTGGCGAATCTCGTTGACGACGCTCCCCATATCCCGACCGCGTACGTTCAGTTGCACGTATGTACGTCGACTGGCCTTGTTGCGGGATATTTGTTTGGGACCGGTAAAGACCTCCACATCTGCGATCTGGGAGAGCGGTATTAGGGAACCTTTTGCCGTTCGAACGGGCAACTCTCGCACTTGCTCAATGCGTTTGCGTTGGTTTTCCTGCAGGCGAACGAAGATATCAAAGCGGCGAATACCCTCAAATACCTGACCGGCTACCGAGCCCCCAATACCGGTTTCTACGGTTTTCAGAAAGTCGTCGATGCTGATGCCCAGTCGTGCCAGCTGCTCGCGATCGGGTCGCACAAGGATTTGTGGTTTGCCACCCTGTTGTTGGGCACGGACATCCACGGCTCCTTCTACGCTTTTGGCAACCTCCGCAATCTCTTGGGCCTTTTGAGCCAGGGTATCGAGATCATCACCATACAAGCTGGCAACGACCTGGGCGCGAACGCCACTGAGTAGCTCATCCGTACGAAGCTGGATAGGCTGAGAAAAGTTGGAAGCCACGCCCGGCAGATCTTCCTGCAGTTTTTCAGCCATCGCCGACTGCAGCTCTTCATAGCTGCGTCCGGCTTCCCACTCATCGAGGGGTTTTAGGTTCACGACATTGAAGACCACGTTCACCGGCTCGGGATCGCCGCCTACTTCGGCACGTCCTACGCGGGAATAGATCCCTTGCACTTCGGGAAAGGTTTGCATCGACTCCTGAATACGCTTCGTGTATTCTTTGGTGGTCGGAAGGTTAGCGCCCGGTGGCAGTACAGAGCGTACTGCAAAGGTACCTTCCCGCAAGGTCGGCTGAAACTCGGTTCCCAGGAAGGGGAATACCGCCATACTTGCGGCAAACAGCACGAGAGCTCCACCAAAGACCATCTTGGGGAATTTCGTGGCTTTTTCAATCAGCGGGCGGCTGTATCCTTTCACCTTGCGGACCAACCACGGCTCTTTGTCCATCCCCTTATCCGGCAGGATGAAACTGGAAATGACCGGGATGTAAGTCAGGGCTAGAAAGATGGCTCCGCCCAGTGCAAAGGTAATGGTATAGGCCAGGGGCTTAAACATTTTACCCTCGACGCCTTCCAGCGAAAAGAGCGGGATGAATACGATAATAATAATGCTGGTCGCAAAGATCACCGGGCGTATCACTTCGCGTGCAGCTTCGCCTACCACCCGCACCAGAGATACATTTTCAGTATCCCGTTCTTCCAGCAGGCGATAGGTATTTTCCACGATCACGGTGGCACTATCCCCGATCATACCAATGCTGATCGCCAAGCCCCCCAGACTCATCAAGTTCGCCGATATGCCCATGAGGTTCATCCCAATGAAGGCAATCAAAAATGCAATGGGAACGGTGGATATAATAATAAGTGTCGAGCGAAGGTCCCCCATAAAAAAGTAGAGAATGACTAGCACTAGAATGGCCCCGATGTACAGAGCATTGCTGACTGTACCCACGGCTTTGCTGACGAGCTGTCCCTGCGAGTAAAAGGGCTTCATAACCATGCCGTCGGGCAGTGCTTTATTAATGGCATCGATCTTTTGATCCACCTGCGCCAGCAGGTCCTGCGTGTTCGTGTCAATGAGCTTTAACACAAAACCACCAACCGATTCCTCTTGATCTTTAATAAGGGTCCCCCGCTTAATCTCGGAGCCGAATTCCACCTTGGCGACATCCTTTACGTAAATGGGCGTACCATCAGAGTTCTTGACAATGATGTTTCGGATATCCTCCAGCCCCTGCTTGTCTGGCTTAATCCAGCCGTAGCCGCGGACGAGGTATTCTTCCCCACCGCGTTCCAGAAAAGAAGCACCCACATTTCGGTTGTTACTGTTGATGGCTTTTTCCAGATCCTCAAGGGTAAGTCCGCGTGAAATTAGAGCGTTCATATCGGCATTGACCTGGAACTGACGGACATCTCCGCCAAGGGAGAGCACGCCGGTAACGCCGGGTACGGTTCGCAGCTGGGGCTTTACGATCCAGTCCTGGGCCGTGCGAAGTTCCATCAGGGAATGGTCGGCGGTATCAGTGTTGGTTACTTCGTACATCATGATCGTCCCGAGTCCCGTAGTAATAGGACCCAGTTGCGGTTGTCCCAGCCCATCAGGAATGGATTCCTTTGCTTTGGAGAGTCGTTCCATGACTAATCTTCGGGCAAAATAGATGTCGGTGCCATCCTCGAAGTATATGTTTACGCGCGAAAGCCCGAAGATAGAGGTACTTTGCACGCGATCCAGCTTGGGCAGTCCATACATCGAGATTTCGATGGGGTAGCTAATTTGCGTTTCCACATCCACCGGAGAAAGACCGGGGCTGGAAGTAAAAACCTGCACCATGGTGGGCGATACGTCCGGGAAGGAGTCGATGGGAACATCCTCAAAAGAGAAGTATCCATAGACGCCAACGGCCGCCACCAGAATGAGGATCGTCAAACGATTCTTTAATACTTTGTCTATTATTTGTTGAAGCATAAGTCTGTCATTTAAGAAATTCGATGTTGCAACGAGCAGTTAATGTCCATGAGATGCGCTTCGTCCCTGAGCGGTAAGAGCGGACTTCAGGTCAAAGGCTCCGGCGATAACAGCTTGCTGGCCGGGTTTCAGGCCCGATGCAATTTCCACATAGCCCTCATTTTCACTGCCCAGCATGACCTCGACCGGTTTGTAGCTGCCATTCTCGTTGCCAGGGACAAACACCACTTGCTCACCCTCAATCGTTTGTACGGCGTCAATGGGAATCATGGCTACGTTCCGTTCTTTCCCTGTTGATATACGAGCGGTACCGAACATCCCGGCCCTCAGCTTTCGATTAGGGTTTTCAACAACTGCGCGAACCGGCATGGTGCGCGTCTGCTTTTCGAGGCTATAAGAGACCCAGTCTGTTTTTCCCTCAAAGGTTTCTCCGGGGATGCTTCGAACCGAAAGGCTTACGTTTTGTCCTTTGTCCAGATACCGGATATCCTGCTCGTAGGCATCGATCATGACCCACATTTTGGAGAGGTTCGCTACGCGGATGGGCGTCTCGCTAGGACTGATTGTTTGCCCGGGCGAAATATCTCGCTCCTGGATCACTCCGTCGAGCGGACTCGTCAGATAAAAGTGGGACAGGGGCTCATCGCTGCCCGCTTGTATATTTTCGATGTCCTTTCTTGACAACCCATAGAGGCGTAGAGCCTCAGCCGCAGAATTCAGTTCGGCTTTGGCTTCCTGGTAATTGGCCTCGGCATCCAGCAGCTCGGCTTGTGAAGATATTTCCTGATCATACAGCGACTGCTCACGTTTGTAGCGTGCCTCTTCGGCTTTGAGTCGGGCCCGAAGTCGAATATATTCGGCCTTGGCTTTCCCCAAGCCCACACTACTCATGAGGGCAATCGGCTCGTCTTTTTTGACGCGTTCTCCCAGGTCTTTTATGACTTCAACAACCTTTGCCTCAATACGGGGGCCGACTTTGGCAATTTGATCCAGATCGTATCCAACGCTGGCGGGTCGTGAAATGGTTGAGGAGGCACTTCCTTCGGACAGTGTTTCCACTTTGATGCCGAGGTTACCTTCTTGCTGCTGAGTTAGATGCACTTCACGGGCATGCTGTCCGGATTCTTCATTGTGTTGTCCAGCTTCCTCAGTATGCTGCTCGGTTTCTCCGCTGTTTTGAGATTCTTGTTGATGTTGTTCGGTTTGCGTGTGGGCTTGGGAACCTGAATTAGATCCACAGCCTGTTAAAAGACTTCCTAACAGAAGTCCGGTAAGTGTTAAGATTGTTAAATTCTTCATGGTTGGTGATTCCATATTCATTCAAAAAATTAGTTTGCAGAAATTTCAGAGAGAGGCGTGCCGATGAGGCGTTCTACTTCGGCTACGGCCCGATTGTATTCGGCCAAGGCCTGGATGTAGCGAGTACGCGTCGAAAACAGCGTGCGCTGGGCATCCAGTACTTCCAGGTAATCGAACTTACCCTGCCGGTAGCCGGTTTGGGCTGCCTCAAAAGCTGTCTTGGCGCCGGGTAATACTTGTTTTTGCAGCTGATTGACTTCGTGAGCAGCTGCATCCAGCCGGTTGTAAGCTGCTTGCAGGGCCTTGTAGGTTTGGGTGACGGCCGCTTCCCGTTGGGTCTGCACGCGACTGAGCTCATACTTCGCCGCCTTGATATTCCCCTGATTGCGATCAAAGAAGGGCAGTGGAATAGAAACGCCTACAATGGCGGCGCTGGCACCTAAATCCTCCGCACGTTTGTATCCCCCGCTCACGGTGATATCGGGAATGCCTCTAGCTTGGGCCAGTTCAAGAGCTAATTCGCGTTGCTGCAATTCGGTAGCCCACCGCGCCACATCCGGATTTCGCTGGATATAGGTTTGCACCTTGGCGTATTCGGGGATGTCAGAAGGCATGCTCAGCTCACCTTTTAACTGCTTGAACTGTGGTTGCTCGCTCCCCCAATAGGAGGCCAGTGAACTACGAGCGGACTCCCATTGGTTGCGGGCATTTTCCAGATCAATTTTTGCGCGGGAAAGCTCAACCTGTGCTTTGGTCTGAGCCAGCTTGGAGACTTTTCCGGCCTTTACTTGGGCAGAGATAGAGTTGTACAGGTTTTGGGCCACATCAACCAGATCTTTTTGCTGCTGCCACTGGCGCTGAGCTTCCAGTGCTGAGATGTAGGCTTTGGTCACGCCGGTAAGCACGTCCAGCCGTTGGGCTTCATAGTCCCATCCGGCCAGCTCTTTGGTGGCACCAGCGAATTGTTTGCGCTTGAGGCGATCAGCACCGAGCAGGATTTTCTGTCCCAATTTGACGGTCACTTCTCGGCCGCCGTAGCCTTCAAAGGGACCCGTTCCGCCAAAGTTTTCCATTTCGGCATTGAGCTGCGGATTTGGAAGCAGGGAAGCCTGAATGCGTTCGGCTTCCTTCACGCGCACCTGCCAGCCGTAGCTTTGCAGCCGGGGATTTTCGAGCAGGGCTTTGGACAGCGCATCCGAGAAGGTCAATGTATCCGAAATAGTGACCCTGGATGCGGTATCCTGTGGGTTCACATTCTGATTTAAGGCGGGAGACGTCTCATAGGTTTGGTCTCCCAGCGTGCTTTCTGAAGGTGGTTCAATAACGGTTTCTTCTGTGGCACATCCGGCAGCAAGCACGAGCATGCCGAGGGCCAGTAGTGGGTTTAATAATTTCATGTGTTTCCAGCCAATTTTTGCTGTTATAGAGGGGCAAGCAGAACCGGCAGGATATAACTATTCCTTACCTGATTACATGACTTGCAAGTGAAATGGCGATATGGAAAGGGCTGGAACTACTTAGTTGTATAGAATACGGACAACCGTCTTGAGCGAAGCTGTTATCGTATCCTCAATCAAGGGAGGGACGTAAGAAACAAGTTGAAAGACCCGTGATTGCGGGAGGTTTTCAACCTTACTGTTCAAAATTCCATCAAGAAACTTGAGCGTGCGTTCCTGATCAAAACGTGTTGTTTGTTGTTCTTTTGCACAGTTCAGCGACAACGGTAAATCATGATGGTTGTCGAGATCTGCCTTTAGAGTAGGAGTAGTATGTTGATGTGCATCTTTGGCGTGTATCACATCTTCAGAAGGAATGCTCAAGAGGGAGCCGGCCTCAGACTCGATATTGATTTGCCCATCTTCTTCAAAGCAATAAACAAGGCTATCAACAAATCCGTGGATGCTTAAAAAATGCAATCCAAACAGGAAAAGGAGGGCAAGCGTTATGCCCTTGAGGCTTTTCTTGTATGTGGATTTAATCTGCTGCATTTGTGAAATCTTTTAAATCAAACCCAAAGTTACGGAATAGCTGAGAGGGAAAAAAGCAAAAAAGCAGTCTTTGTTAAATGAGACTGCCTTTTTTAAGAAGGGATTATGTTACCCAAATAATTTATTAAATACCTTCCGAATTAATCCCCCTACACGGATCAATATTTTTCCACCAAACTGATCAATTGTAATTCGCAGTTCATGTAGGAACAGATCTAGCAGGCGTCCTTTTTCTTTGGGAGAGAGCTTGCTTCCTTTCTCGCTTTTAGGATCTGTGTATTGGGCATACAAGCGAAGAATTCTTTGGGCTTTTTCAAATAAGGCACGGATTTGAACCGAGGCAGACAGTGCAATCATGCCGAGGATAACCACCCCAATTTCGGCCAAATTATTTGGAACCAGTAGGCCTGATAGCCAATCTGTACTGAGTAGAACTAAAATGAATAAGAAAGATAGAATTGTAATCATCGTTTTTTCTTTGATTTATGGGATTTGTAGTGGGAAATATCTTCGACTTTGACTTTTAGATCAGAGTAGTCATCATCAAACAAGGAGTTACCGGGAATCCTGTGACTTTGATTCTTTTGCATTTGTTTTAGCCACTGTTGCCCTAAAACCTTGGCTTGATGGTCGGATAAGCCATCGCCTTTTCCTTTTAGTAGCTCATCAACAGGATAGGTCTGCGTGGCCCCCGATGAGATAGCGACCATCCCATAGAGATATCCGATTATCTCCAGGATGGAGAGAATGAGCAGTAGGGTGGTATCAATACTAGAGGCAGAGAGTCTACCTGTCGACAGTAGTCCGGAAATGGTGAGACTGGCTATCCCGCTTTTTACGATTCCCCTACCTTTTTCGGGCGTTCTTTTTTTGAAAAGACCAATTAAGGTGGGGACCGCCTTAATTATCGGAGTTAGTATTTTGTGCATCAGTAGTGTCTTTTGAGGTTGGGGATTTTAATCGGTTGATCCGGCGTGGGATGAGTTCAAATTCGATAGATCGAATTCGCTGGTTATGATCGTCAAAGCGACTGTCCGTACGCTGGACATGGGTTTCCAGGCTCTTTTCCAATTTGCTTAGGTTATCAGCCTGTACCTTCACTTTCTCGTTAATGCCAATCATCAGCTCATACCATTTCTTAATTTCGGCGGTCTGATTATTGATGGAATCGTAGATGCCGGTCAAAAACAGGCAAATGATCGTGGTGACAATCAGTTCCTTGTATTTTTGGAAAAAGCCATCTTCTTGGGAGTTGTTCATGGGCCGTACCTCCTTATCGCTTCATCCAGCGTAATGGATTGCTTATTGGATTTGCAATGGAAGATGCCACTGGCAAGTGATTGGTAGTAATAGTGGCCGTCAATTCGTAGCCACCGTAGCGGACGCTGGGAATGACTGTTCCCTGCCCATCCATCCACGTGCAAACCGATAGCCGGTATGTTGTTACCTTCTTTGTTGGTGTAGCTCCAATCAAAGTACAAGCCTACGCCGTTAAATCCCCAAGTGGTGGCCAGTAGCCAGTGTTGGAGAGCGGAAGGTTGACTTTCAAGCCATTGGTCAAAAAGTAGTACATCAAATGCCATTCCGTGGCCGTGGGATTTTTGGTCTCCTTTTCGCCAGGCGGAGCTAATAAGGGTCGACAGGCCATGCCACCGGCGCCAGGCCAAAAAGGAGCGTAAAAACCCAATGTCCATGCGTTTGACGGTTCCGGGACCTTGGATTTCGAGTTCGCCGATAGAGAAGTGGTTGCCGTAGCTGTCCAGCAGTGCGTTATAATCCTGGGTATTCATTACTTCTTCCCTCTTGTGGCTATAAGTAATAGGCCAAGGGCTGCTAACCCGCCGACAACTTTTATTGGCGTTGGTATTTCGCTGTTTATGTACTTTTTAGCTTCATTGATGAGATCTTTCTGTGTTTCGGGGGCTTGTGCTTCCCCAAGTCCTCCGCTGCAGCCGCAACCGGATTGAGTAGCGCTAGTCCCGCCCGAAAGTCCACTACCGGAGCATCCACAGGGGTATTCATTTACAAAAGAGGTTTCCATAGTATTTCACCTGAATGTTTTGAGTTTTTAAAAGAGGATTTTCCAAAGAAGCAGGCCGCCTGCAATCCCCCCACCTGCCATTGCCGCATGGGTTTTCTTTACCTGCATGCCGCCAATACTAAAAGTGCCCGCTAGGATATCCTTGTGGGAATTAGGCTGCTGCTTGCTGGCAGATTTGTTTGTGGTTTTGGGTTTAGAGGTCGGTTTCGACTGCTTAGTAGTGGGTTTCTTAACTGTGTTGATATTTAGCTTTGGAGGAGCAGGTACCGGATTTTTGTCAATGACAGGCCGAGGTATAAGCACAGGCTTTGGCTTTGGAGTAGGTCGCGGCCGTACTCGTGGCCTTATTTGCTGGGTTCGATTGCGAGGGGCTGGTTCATCCAGAACTGGTCGAAGCATTACCGGACGCGTGGGCATCCGTCCTAGTCCTCGCGCTTCTGTAGGTTCTTCGTAGATATAACTTGATTCGGTATTCATGAGTGTTGGGGGGTCATATAGTTATAAGTTGCAAAGGCTATAGCGGCCATAGGAAGGACGTATATGGACAAGCTGGTTGCTGTGGAGAGACCGATTAGCTGACCGATGAGCTGTTTACGCCCCAGCACATCTTGGCTGTAATCTCTGCCGGTAGTGACGGAATCTGGTGGTAAGCCCGCGTAAATTGCAGTTTGCACCCTGTTTGGCCCGGCGTTATAGGCGGCAACGGCTTGGGCAATATTTCCGTTGAACTGCCTGAGCAGTTTGGCCAGATACTCAGCGCCATAATCAATATTGGCCTGGTGGTCAAAGGGGCTGTGATTCTCGGTAAACCCGGGGTGATAGCGTCGGTCGATTTGCATGATTCCTATACCGTTGCCATGATCTCCGGTGCCATCAGCTGACAGAGCCAATCCCATACGACTTTCCCGGGAAGCCACCGCAAGAAGCAGTGCCAAGGGAACGCCATATCGTCTGGAGGCTTCAGCGAAATATCCCATTAGCCCACGAATACGAGCGTAGGTAAGCTCGGCCGATATCGAAAAAGAGTTGGTCATCAGGCCACCATCTTGATCTTGTAGTTAACCTTACGCATTTGGCCGGCCATGATGGTAAATTGGTCAGTCGGTGCAAGAGCCTTGCGAGCAATGAGCTTGGGCAAGAAGCGATTGGTGCTGTCGTCATTTTTTGCGTAGAGGCCGATCTCTTTCACGGTGATATCAGTAGCCCCACGATTTTCAAATACCCGGGATAGGTTGAAATACGCTTCGTTGTTGGTTTCATCAATGGTCACCTGGTCATCGATCATCATCCCGTGATATAGGAGTTGGCCGTCCTCGGTGCCATGCGTAATTCCACCTAGATTGTATGGGGTTTCAGGACTAGCATCCGGGGAAAGATCGGTATCGGTCATTGATACGAATTTGTTGCTCTGTCCAAGCCGAAGGCCAAGCTGCCATCCCTTGTCGCTGGTTGAAGCATCGGCATTAAGGGAAGACATGGACGTACCGCCGCCTCCGATACACATGAGCATTCGCGCCCATCCGGTATGGGTGGTTTCAACAGCTTGTCGGCGCAGCGCTTTGGCGAATTCGGCCAGGAATCCCCCATTGGTTCCATTCAGGTCGGTATCCTGATTGAAGTTTTCCAGCTCGAATCGGCATTCGTAATCGAGCGTGAGCGTTTTACTGTCTGGCAGGTTAATAGCAGATTGGAGAATGTCCCGGGCATGCAGGTTTGCAATCGTCTTGAGGGCGTAACGGGAGACATCGATGTAGGTAACCAGCCCCATCTCACGAATGGTGATATCCCCACCGGTAGCGTTGGAAAAAGGAGCAGAGATTGTAAAGATCGATTTCTCCTGGTCGGTAACGACGCCGGAAACAGATACGGCTCCGCGCGACAGGAGAGCATCAATAGGATTATGTAGCCCCACGTCAGAAATACTTATCGGACGGGTTCCTGCACCTACCGTTGGATATACCTTCCGGAAGGGCATACAATAGCGTTGCGTTGTGGCAATATTCTTGTAGGTTTTCGAGATACAGGTTGCATCATCGGGGACGTAGGTCGAAGGGTCAATAGTCGTAGGTACACCTATAAGTCGGACGTAATCATTGTTGGTATGGGCGCTTTCGACTTCCCACGTGCCGTTGAGTTCGGGTACCGACTGGCATCCCCAAATATGAACCCATACCGGCTGGTGCCCATTGGGGTTTCCAGAGTGGGAACCGCTGAATACGTTTCGCAGATAACTGCGATAGATTTCCACGGCGCCATCCACAATGTGAATACTGGTGATCGTGTAGTCAGGCACATACTGCTCCAGCGGTGATATGAGTCGCTTGGTTCGGCCGCCGTGCATCATCCCGTGGATGTCACGGAGAAATCCTCCCACAAAGGACTCGCTATGAAGGCGCATCAGGTGTTTGCCGCCCATACGAATGTTACAGAACAGATCCATGCCGGATTTGGGCGTTCCAATTGATAAGGTGTGATTAATAGATTCCATATGGTTAAGAAATTGTGGTAATAATATTGGTGTTGGCGTTTCCGGTCTCCGGTCGCTGCTCCTCAGAAATGGCCGGATCTGTTTGCAGGGTCGCTGTTATCGGACCGGTGTGGGAGGTGGGTTCGTAATTTGTTGATGGTATCGAGAGGGCCGCCGGACGGAACTCAAATTCGGTAGCGTCGATAGGAGTAATATCAAGGTGGACAATCCCGAATGGCGTTTCGTTGACTTTCTGTACGTCATCAGGAGTGATAACCGAGTAAATGCGTGATTGGCCGACCTGCTCACCTGCGGTCTTGGATCGAACCCGGAAGTAGTGCCGAGCATCCAAGTAGGTGATGGGAAAATAAAGCGTATGGTAACGGACCATCTCCGCAGGCTCCCGATGATATTCAGGGGTGGTAGCCAGATTCTCGGGATCTAGGCCCCAATCCATCTGGGACGAGGCTTTTTTGCCGGTGGCCCATGAGATTTGGATGGAGCCATCGACCAGCATGCCACTGACCACGCGCATTTTAAATCCTTCGGAGAACTCTTTGCCGGTGATCTCGCTCATGCTAGGTGGTCCAGAAGATTTCAGTTACGAGGGCTTTTGAGGTCTCCAGTGCTCCGGAATCTTCATCCCACAGGCCCATCATGCTTCCTTTGTACAGCTCTTTGAATTGACGCTCGTCCATGTGCAGGGTTTCCCCGGGCTTCAGTCGAAACGTGTAATAACGCTCGTCGATGCGATTTTCGTCCAGGGCGATCATAAATTCGCCATCGCTGCTATTCTGGATGATGACCCCAAGGCGCATGGGGTTGCCGTTTACGAGTTTGACAGGACTTGCCCCCTGCTTGAGGACCGGGGAAATAGAGGTCCCGATACGTCCGGCGGCTCCGATCCCGATGGAAGGTGCATTTACCTGAAGTTGATCCAGTAGACTGTCCATTTTTTGGGTGAGCTCGCAAAGCGATTGGATGAGGCTATTCCACATCAGTTATACCTCCAGCGGGTTGGCATCGGACTTTTGAACCACGTAGGATTCGCAGAGGAAACTTACGTTGGCTTGAGATGGTCCTTTGTTGGACGCATAAACCTGAAACGGCATATTGGAGCCGATGATAAAAGGGACGTTGGCATAAAACTGTCCGAACTCGTCGTTGAGCTGTTCCAGGTAGACCTCGTTGCGGATGGTCGTATTATAGACTTTCAGGCTGGCAGTGATATCGCCGGGCCGGTCGCTGCTCATGGCCAGACGCCGAGCTTCCACGTCAATGCTTTTAGCTTTGACGCCCATGTCGATATTGACCGCTCCAGCTGCAAGTGTGGCTTGCCCGTAGAGAAAGCGCGGCTGCGGCATCGGACTGCCAATGTCAGAGTAGATGTTGATCAGTTTGGTAAGGCTGTAATGATCGTAGCCAATGAGTTGGATATTTACGGTCTGAGCTGCGCTGTGGGTATTGGTCAGCTCGAATACCAGGCTGTTGCTTTTCTGAATAATGAACGGGGCCAGCAGGCCGTCGATCTGTTGGAAAAGTCGGTGTACTACGGAAAGCTGCAGGTCGCGAAACAGGTACAAATCTTCATTGAGTCGAGCAGAGACAAATATGGTATTCATGTCAGGGGCATAGGGCAATATCTTTCGGACACCAAAACTTTCCCCGCCCATGCCATTCATCATAATGTGACCGGTGCCACCGGCTGGAATTTCAATGGCTTTGGCCGGATTAAAGGGCGTAGACTCGGTTGGAGGAATAAAATTCTTTACAATTTTCATGGTGGTCAGATAGGAGTTAGGGCAATAAAAAAGCCGGCAACGACCCGATGGCCGCTGCCGGATCAAGGGATTATTTTTCGGGCTTCATCTCAGCCACGACAATGCTGGCGCGCAGGTACAGCAGGCCTTGGCCGGACGTTGTCCAGTTTTCATCACTTGGGAACACCGAGGAATCCTCGAAATGAACCGACAGCGACAGAGTCTGATTCACAGCCAGATCGAAGGGATCGGCCAGGCGGTATTCGTCCGCTGAACGAAGGGCAGCGATACGTTTGAAGACCACCGGGGCATCTACGGTATTTGCCGTTCCGGCTACCAACTGCACGTCAGTGCCGGAGAAGTTGGAATGCTTGGAGATGGGCACGCGCAGGAACTCCTTATTGTCATTATCGGCCTGCAAAATGACGCCAGCATCTTTTAGCGAGTTGACGATCCCGCGGGCATCGATGCCGTTGGTCTCATCGTCCTCAATGAATTGCTTGGTCACCTCGAAGGAAAGGGCGAGTATGCGTCGCTTGAGTTCGCCCGGAAAAGGATTGCCTACGTAATTGTTGCGGGTGATTTTCCGCGTTGAGTTTGGCGGAAAGAAGTTAACGACAGCGCCATTTTGGGTGACTTGCTGGGTATCAAAATAGGTTTTGATGCGCGCGCTGGCGGGGACAATAGCTTTTTTAGAAATTTGGTTACTCATAGTTCGTTGTTAGTTAAAAGGGTTGTAAGTGGGGCCGTTGTGGCCTACTGCTTGTTCCCGCAGGCAGTCCCTAGTCAGCAAGAGCTATGAGAAAAATGGGTTGCCGATTACACCTCCACGGTATCTTCAAATACGGTTTCGATTTGAGAGACGTGGCCGGTTTCTTTGGGGAGGGGGACCGGTGGTGCTGGTTGTGGCGCTAAGTTTTCCTCATCCCACAGGTATTCGCTGCCTTCCATCAGGCCCTGGGAGGGCGTCCAGTCGGGCATGACGAATTTGATTAGTTCCATCACGCCTTGCACGCCGAGCCCCATGGCCAGACCGCGAAGGTGTTTGTTTTTGGTAAACATGGTAAAGGCCATGCCGAGGGTGAGCGGGAGGCCAACGCGGGCCGCTTGCTGGACGGTAGCCGAGCTTCCGCCAAGAATAGCAGGCACGGCCAGCCCATTAAGCTGCGCACCAATTGCCTGGCCGCCCACAATGTATCCGGCAGTGATAAGCTGCTGCTTAAATTCGCTTACCGCTTTTTCGGTAGTTGTTTGTTTTGCCATAGTTGCAGGTTTTGGGGTTGTTGGGTTTTCGATTACATCCAAGTGAGTTGGATTTTTTGCAAATATTCGTTGTGTCATAAGTTGGTTCGATAAGGGTTAATTAAGGATGCCGCGTCCGTCAATGTTTAGGTTCGTAATGATGTATACGTCACCATATTGGAAGACAGGACGTTTGCCGTCGTCGAAATAGTGGTAGTACTGGTGGTTTTCGCCCTTCTCGTCGCCAGGGTATATCACCTTATCGCTGTCGTACATAATGCGTTCGGCGTGACCGACCGCCGTTAATTCGGCACCGGAGGGCGGAAACAGCTCGTAGTCGTATTCGTCCGGCGGGAAATGGTGGAACTCTTCGTACATCTGCTCGGCATCCCCGTTGTCAAAGGCTCCTTTTAGGAGCTTCATGCGCTGGGTTGGAAAGGCAAAAAGCGTTGTTCCCTCGGCGTCGATAATCATGGCTAGATCCTCATCCTCAGAAAGTATGCGCTGCATAAATCCTTTTGTGTCAATAAACTCCAATTCACCAACGGAGCCCGCGTACACCAGTGGGTTGCCAAATAAGGTTCTCAGAGGCATGGGGAGAGATTTCGTTGTCTGTTTACTAGATCGGTTCGGGCGTATTTTTTCCTCCGGTGAACTGTCGCGATAAATACCAACCTCACGCACCCGAACGGTTCCTGTTACGCCATAGGTGGGCGCAATGCGGTTGAGTTCTTCGTACAATTCAGAACGGTCAGAAAATTTGGTTTTGACTAACTCGTTGACTACATCTTGCAGTTTGGTTACGGTGTTTTGGTTGGAGGTGAGATCCAATTGGGCTTGCTCCAATTCTTTTTGGGTTTGCTGGTGAGTGGCCTCCAGTTCGCGCAGGGTTTTCTTCGAGCGTTTCAGCTCCGAGGTAATCTGCTCAATGCGGGCCTGGGCTGATTGCTGCCATCCTCGTTCCAAGGCCAGGAAGAGCTCGGCTAGTTTCTGTTTAATGATCGGCAGCCACCGCTCGGTGTTATACATGCCCAGCCGTTGCTTGATTTGATCGTAGGTTACTTCGGTGCCGTCTGGGCCTGTTTTCTGTTTTTCGGCTTCGATATCTAATTCGTAATGGGCGTAAAAGTCAGATTCGTCGGCGATGATATTCCCTTTGTTTCCCGCCAGGCTTCGGCCCGATTGGACCGGCTCGTCCATACTCCAGCCAAATTCCTTATTCAGCTGATCGCCTGCCATTTGCTTAATGGAGCTCCATTTGATCTTGTTGTAGAAGCTTCGGTTTGGAGCGTTGGGATCAGGGATAAGATTAAACAGCACCCGTCCGTTGGCGTTATTTTTGGGCACTTCCAGAGTAAGCTCGTGACGGAACCGAGGAATGCGTTTGCCGTCGGAAGACAGGTTGTTTTCGATGGTACCGAACTCACCGCTGTAGTCTAGCCAGCCGATGCGAATGAGTCCTTGGTCAAGGGCGTGTTGGGCTGATTTAGGCAACTTCGAATCGATGAGGGATTGCTCCCGCTGGATAGCCGATTCCATGCGTTTACTTCTTTTGGCAACATCTTGACTTGCTTGGGACAGAGAGGACTGGAGCCGCTGGGTCTCACTGAGAAGTGATTCGATGCGAGCTTTCAGTACCTTGGTTTGGGCTTTGGAGCCGAAAAACTCTTTAACTCTGGGGTCGGAGTTGGTGGCGGCCACCATCTGCTCGTATTCCAGGGATTCTCCCTCGGAGTCAGCGGAGGTTTCCCGGCCATCTCCAAAGAAGAGCTCGTCAATCCAGCTTTGTTTCTTGCTGACCAACTCCAGGCGGTACTGATCGAAGGAATCCTTCATCAGGTAAAAGTGGATGTTTACTTTCGGGTGCTGGTTCCCCTGCCGGAGCCCGCGCCCGTTGCGCTGCTGAATCTGGGAGGGCGTGTAGGGCACGTCCATGTGATGCAGGTCAGTGGTCCATTTTTGCAGGTTCATGCCTTCGGCAATGGACTGGTTACCGATCAGCACCCGGTACTTGCCGACGTTGAAATCGTCCTGAACCTGTTTTTTGAGGGCTTCCTTGTCATCGGACGAAGAGACAAAATAGTCGTCTCCTTTCCCGTCGGTGCCAATAATAGAACCATTAATAATGGCAATTTCGGTGGCCAGAATCCCAGCTTTGGTGAGTTCTTGCTTAATAAGCTGGTGGTAACTTCCGCCTTTTTGACCTTCTACGGAGATCCAGTCGCAGAAGATGATTTGGTTGCGAAAGGATGGGGCAGCCGGATTCTTGCGCCCGCTATACAGGGCCTGAACAATCATCACCGCCCGGTCGAAGGTTTCTTCCATGGCGTCCGATCCATCGGAGAGCTTCTCGCGCTGTTTTTCAATCTTGTTAAGCAAGAACTGCTTCCCAACGGGGACTTCGTGAAGGTCGCCTTCGGTGGCTTCGATCTCACCGGCTACTTCCTCAAAGTATTCCAGGGATTTGAGTTCTTTAATAAGTTTGTGGCGGGACTGTCCATCGTAAGGGTTCGGGTTTTCTCTGACGGCATTCATCTTGGAGAAGTAATCGCCATATATGCTTTCCGGGATTCGCTTGGGAGCGGGGTTTTCGCGGTAGGCGTAACTTTCGGCTACGTTATCGACCAGGGCGCCCAGCTTCAGAAACTTTCCATCTACGCCTGCGAAGCTGTGGTCATATACGCGGAGGTCGGTCGCAATTTTGCTGCCATCGCCGGTAATGACCAAGAAATTGTCTTTGGTCTGGCATCCGCGCTGGCGCATACAGTCCAAGATGTTATCGGCCCGGAGAATGATATCATCAAAGAGCAGCTTGTGAATTTCGCTGGGCTCAATAACCTGCTGTTTGGTTTCGGCCTCGGGGCGCTTGAACTTTGGCTTTAACACTTTAGTTTGGCCCTGTTCATCTTTTACGAGGTTACCGCTATCATTTTTGAGCAGGTCTGGAAACTTCTCGTAAAATCCCACTAGCTGATCATAGCTTTTGATGTCCATAACCTCATCGATAATCGCCCGCATTTCGGGGAGGTTATAGTACCCGGCCACCACGCGCTCGGTTCGGTATTCGCCGTTGGTCTTTTTGACGATCTTTTCTTCCTCGCGGACAAACTGGTTGATGAAGTTATCGAGGTTGGCAATCTGGTATTTCTCCAACAGATCCGGAGCACAGAGGTTAAGCATGTGCCAAACCTCCACTGGGGAATTCACCACCGGTGTAGCGGTTAGGACAAACACGTTTCGGTAACCTATTTTCGAAAACAGCCACTTTGTTTTTTGAAGGGCATCTTCGGCTCGTTGGGAAGGTTTGTTAGCCGCAATACCCAGCTTGGCGGCTTTGGCGCTGCCCAGTGCATTTTTGTAGAAGTGGGCTTCGTCAAAGAAAAGGGCATCCACACCGAGCTCGTCAAAAAAGATATCGGTCTCTAATCGTTTAGCACTTGCTATATTGCGGAGCTTGGCCTCCCATTCTTCTTTCATCTTCTCCAGGCGCGTAACCATCGACCTCTTAGCCGTGGAGCTGAGAGCATCGTCTTCTTCGATAAGCGCGTCAAAGTTTTCGATCATTTGATCAAAGTATTCCACGCGCTCGCTGTACATATTCTGCTGCACCGATGGAGAGAGCGGCAGGCTCTTGAACGCATGGTCAGCAATAAAGATCGCATCCCAGTTATAAAGCTGGGCCATAGTCAGCTCCTTGTGGCGTTCGGTGCCGGTCATTTTCATGTTGAGAATTTTGGCTTCGGGAAACAGCATCGCGTATTCCTCGACCCACTTTTCCTGCACTTTCCCAGGCACTACGAACATGGGTTTGTGGCAGGCGCCTTGCTGCAGCAGCACTTGCGAGGCAATAATGGAGGAGAGCGTTTTTCCGGCGCCGACGTCGTGGCAGTTGGCGCCGCGTCCGTTCCAAACCAGTTTCTCGGCGACCGCGCGGTTGTGTTTGTACACCGCAAAATCTTTGACGCCATAGAAGGTGTCCGACATGCCCCGAACGCGGAGGGTGGCCCCGTCGAATTGAGGATTGATGTGGGCGTTATATTCGTGGTTATAGGCCTCTTCGATCAGCTCGCGAATCTCCGTGGAAGCCTTGGTACGTACCCATTGGTTGAACTTTTGGGGCACGCGCGTCAGCATCTGGTCGTTATGGGTCCGTTGTTTGGCGCGGGAACGCTCGATCAAAGCTGTAAAGCCCTTTTCTTCGGCTCGTTTGAGCGTCATATTCGGGAGCATGTTGTCGTCCTCGTCGTAGAAGACCAGCGGGAAACTGGAATCCTGAATGTAATTATTGATGATCTTGCTGAACGGCGTCTCGCCCCAACCCTGGTTCCAGTCATCGGCCGTTTCTTCTCCATTTTTAATATACCGCCCGCCTTTGCGAAGTTTCATATAGAAGCGGTTGCCGAGTTCGGCTTTGTCTTTGACGAGCCCGATATGTACGTCCCGATAGCCCAGCTCATCTTTTATCCACTTGGTAAGCACTTTCGTGGGCAAGTAGGTAAAAATGTGGCGCGGATCGACAGTAATGCTGTAGGCATCAATCCAATCGGGGAGAACTGCCTTCAGGGCCTCGGTATTTTTTTCCAGCTGGTTGTCTTCGGCTATTTCCAGCTTGCGCCGGACATTGCCGGCCAGGTATTGATAGCGAAACTCGTAGTTATTGGACTCTGGGTTATAAAAGAACTCCGGATGGTCCTCGATAGCTTTGTTGAGCTCCGACCGGCTGGCTGTGCCTCCTTTGTAGGTGGACTGGTAGAAATCAAGGCTCAGCTCTTCGCCGATGGAGCGGCCGTACATGGCAATTTCGGCCAGATCATTTGAGTTGGAAACCGCTGGTACGTAGTTGCGGTTGAACATCGAGTCGGCATCGATAATATCGGCATAGACCAGCTCTTCGCTGATCGGATCGCGCTTCACAAAGGTCGTCAGCTTATACAACCGGTTGTCATAGCGGAATACCTCGCGAATATCCTCATCTTCGTCGGGAATGCCGTAGGCATCGATATGAGATTGAAGTAGCTTCTTAAACTCTCCGCGAAGCGGCTCTTTTTGCTCGCTGTCTTGAGCCAGCGCCGTGACGAAATCATCGTATTTGTTTAGCATTTGGCAGGCCGAGCTTATCTTGGCGCGAAGGCCGTCACCCGCTTTATCCGATCCACCTACGGTAACAGGTTTGAAATAATGGCGCTGTTTTTCGTAGAATTTCTCCCCGTGCCAGACAATATTCCCGGCGTGATAATCGCGGGTCGTCTCCAGGCGCACGCCTTCATCGGGGATCCGGTAGAACGGCATCTTCCCCGGAAGCGGGTATGGGAAGCGAAGGTTATCTCCAAGAACCTTACCGGTCAAAGTCGCATCAACTTGGCCTTTTACGCCCATGCGGGTCAGGAATTGCATGTCGTGTCCTTGAATATGCTCACCTAATACCTGTTGGGGATATTTCTGATAATAGGGGTTATAATAGGCCCCGTAAGACTGGCCCTTATGTTCGGTGATGCTGACGGCCAGTTCCTCATAGGCAAACAGCTGGTTTAATTCACTGCTTATGTCAGGATGAGTTTCGCCGTCAATATCGGGGTATTTCTGAAACAAGATCAGATCCGTGGTGACTAGGGTATCGGCATTGTCTTTGAACGCGGTGGACGGGAGCCGGTAGGCACCCACAAATCGGGCTCGTTGGGCCATGGCCTGTCGGATGGCCGGATCCTTCTTGTCCATGGTACCGACCGAAGTAATTACCGCCAAAAATCCGCCGGGTTGGAGGGCGTCCAGGGACTTCAGGATAAAGTAGTCGTGGATGCGCGGATTTAGGGAAGCCAGCGGGTCTCGCTGGGTATGAATTTTGATATCGCCAAAGGGGACATTGCCTATGGCTCCTGTGAGATTATATAGTGAAAGGTCGGTCTGGGCAAAGTTTTCGTGCCGGACCAGCTGACTTGGGTACAAGAGCTGGGCAATGCGAGAGCTCACTGCCGACCGCTCGACCATCAGCATGCGATAAGCATCGCGTTTGGGAAGGAAGCCTGCAAAATTACCTACGCCCGCCCCGGGTTCTAAAATGTTGCCACCATCCACGCCCATGGTTTGGAGTTTATCCCAAATAAGTCTGACTAATGGGTAGGAGGTGTAATGCTCGTTGAGCAGGCCACGCTCGGTTCCGGTTGCGTCTTCGCCATATCCGAGCCCGCCGGCGCCGGTGTATTGTCGGAGTAGATCCAGATCGGATTCGGTAATCGCCCGGTCCTCTTTTTCCAAGACGGCCAGTGCCGCCTCGTTGGCTTTCCGGCGTTCGGATTTCGAGAGTTTAATGGGGTCGAACTTTTTTAAATGGAGGCCGGAAAAACGGCTTCCATATTCGGCCTCTCCCGCGCGATCTTCGGAAGGTTGGTATGATTGATCGCCTTCTTTTTCAGGGGTTTTCGTGTCTTGTTGGGCCGCCGAAAATATCTCGTCGAAATCGACCCCAATTACTTTTCCGTGGCCACGAAATAGCTCCAAGGCTTGCTCGCGATGTTCGTTGGGAAACCTGTCGAGGGAAAAGGCGAGGGCTAGTTTCTTTACGGTTTTGGTGAAGGAGTCTTGAAGTTGCTGTAGCTGGCTCGAAGGATTCTCGCGGGTCGTCAATTCGCTGGTTAATTTTTCTGGATTTCCAAGGAGGGCGTCGATAGAACTGGCTGCCTGCTCATCACCTTGATCAGCTTGCCAAGCCAGGTCGGTGAGCTGGTTCATTCGTTGGGTATTGAGTCTGCCATTTTTGTACGGTGTGTGAGCGGCTTTTGCTATTTGTGCCATCCGCTGGGTTTTAACCTGAATCTCGACGGGAATATCACCGGCGGTGCCAGCCATCACGATAAAATGGTGCGCTCGGTAGCCACCAACGGGTTCGGCGTATTTGTCTTCATGTTCAAATACTTCTCCGATTGTTCCTGAAGAAATTTCTTTGACTACTTGGTCCAGCTCAGCTTGGTTAGCTAGCACAATCATACATCCGGCCATATCGGTCAGGCCTTGGATATAAAGCTCATCTGCATTAGCCTGCTTGATATCAGTCTTAATACGTTTGCGACGCAATTTATTGATGACCGAGTAGGGAGACTTTACGCGGCCCTTGACCGTAGCTTTCGGTTGCAGGTCTTTGAGCTTGCTGGTTACCTCCGCCAAGGCCTGTTGGTAGTCGCCTCGCAAGTCAATCAGTTGTTTGATTTCGTCGGTAAGCTTGGTCTCCTCGACCGTATCGGTGTCGCCAGCCCGTTGTGGGTTGGGATCGTCGGCGTTGGGGATTCCGTCCCCATCAAAGTCGCCAAAAATGCCGGGGTAGTCCTCGGTTGTAATTTCTTCAAAAGGAGTAACAGTAGGATTGTCTCGCATGGGGTTAGCCTAATACTTTGGTTAGGAAGGCGTCCAGTTTGGCCTGACTTTCTTTGGCCGCTTCAATGTCTACTTGCTGCTGAGGTTTCCCGTCAGATGTACTGCTGTCCTTCTTTTTTGCAGTAGTTTTCTTCGATCGCTTAACAGGAGTTGGTTTATTTTTAGCAGCTGGTTTCTTCTTGGCCATTGGCGCAGGTGAGTTGGTCGCAGTAGATTTTTCCTTTTTGCCAAGCGCGCGTTCCTGGCGCTTGTACTCTTTGGCGCCCAGCACGACTTTTGCGTGGTCCTGCTTGTAAATTCGGATCTCCAGATCTCCATATTTGCTGACCAGTTTTTTCCAGCACGCTTTTAGCCCGCCCCCTTTTCCTTCCGTGCAGGCTTGATATTCCAGATGGCCGTCCAGCAGTAGATCCATGATGTACCGCTTCTTGGGATAGTCGGCTGTGTATCGGATAGAGAGGTGGGCATTTTCAGACTCCCCGGAATGCTTGGACCCGTAGCACGGCATCTTGCTGCCAAACATCGAGTTGATCCGTTTCCAGGATCGAATCTTGTGAAGGGTGTCGATCTCTTTGAGGGTAATCTTAAAAGGAGTATCCACTGGGTTTTCGCGGGTGTCTGGGTTGCTTTCTTCTTTGGTAGTAGGTTTGGTTGGTGCCACCTCGCGGTCTTGGGCCGTAAAGGGCACGGCGATAGCGGTCAGTTCCCGGTAGCGATTCTTTTCGGTTTCGGCTCCGCCTTCTTTGGTGACTTTGATCTCGATATCACACTCATGGGCGATGCTAGTGTTGCCTTTGTACTGCCCGTCCTTGGTGGCATGGGAGACCATGACGAACATGATCCCGTTTTCGCGGCACCATTGGGCCAGCTCGACCGTTTCCTTCGCGTTGGCATCAATCACCGAAATGGAATCGAGGATGCAGGCGAAGGACCGGTTTTTAAGCAGAATTTCTTTGAGGGCCTGAATTGATTTCCATTTGGTAAAATTCAGGTTCTGGTGGGTGGCTCCGAGTCGCTTGACGCGGTCGACCAAGGTTTTGCCAAAATGCTCTTCGGCGGGGATATATTCGATGCGGCCATGTTCGGCTAAGGCGTCAGCGAGTCCCAGGCTCATCGTTGATTTACCGGCTCCTTTTTCGCCCCAGATAAAAATGACGGCATTCTTCTCGGGTTCGCCGAGCAGCCGCCCGTAGGGTTGGGCTACTCGAATGCCTTTGATATTCAGTTTTGCAAGCTGCTGGGCAGTCATGGATTCCATATTAATCTCGTTTCGTTCGTTTGATTGCGATTCCAATTCCAATAATGGCAATGGTCCCTAGTACAAGGAGAGCTGGTTTGGGTAAGGCCCCTTTTGTTGGCACTTGTAGGGATTGTTGAGAAATACCGAGCCTGTTTAGTAGCACCCCGTCAGCTATGCCGCTAGTCGGGAGTCCCAATTGTTGCTGGGCTTGCTTAACCGCTGCCTGCGTTTCGGAGCCAAAAATGCCATCAATGCCATATTTGGGAAGTCCGATACCGAGGGCTTTCAGAGCCGATTGCAGGTGCATAACCTGGGGACCTTTGTCGCCTATCCTAAGAGTCATGTTGAAGATTGTTTTCTGTTATATAGGGAAAGGCCGGCTACACCGATGGCAATACCGGCCGAGAGAATACCTGCATGTTTGATTATTGTCGCAGGTTTGCTTTTGGCGACCGAATCCTGGAGTCCTATCATATCGCTTACCGCCTGCAGATCGACGTGCTCGAAGTACTGGTTGATGACGTCGGCATTTCGGTTGAATACTTGTTGGAAGGAGCGCCTGTCTTTGGTCAGGTCCGCCAGGACAAGGGCCGTGGTAGCGACTTGTCCTTTTCGCCCGCTCAGAGCGCGGTCGGCCAGACCGATTGCTTTTTTAAAAGCGTTTCGACTGGTTTGACGCAGGTAACTGCTTAGGTCACCCATTCCGTCATCAACGATCTGGTAGTCTAGGCTTTCAATAAGCTCATCCATTGGGCTCCTCCTGTTTCTTGTTGCGACCGGCCAACTGCTTTACGCTGTCTCGAAGTCCGGGCATGAGGGGAGCCAGGAAATACGCGCCCGCGCCAATACCAATCAGCCACAGGGCTTTGGTGAGCGTATTATTGACGCCACTAAATGCATGCTGGGGGTCGGGTAAGTTGATTTCATACCAAGACTCGGTGGGCTGGGCGTATACTCCGCTTTGTTGACCTTCCTCGATATCCAAATCAAGGGTCATCACGTTTGAGGAAGCCAGCGGCGTAGCTTGTGATACATTCGTCTCGGTAACGTTGCTGTAGTGAAGCTCAAATATGACGGGATGATTTCGGTCCGGTCGAAACGAGCGCCCGAAAACCAGGCGGGCTTGGCCGCGACAGCCGTCCCACATGCTGGTAACAATACGGGATATCGCTAAGACCGACCGGTTTTGGGGATCCAGGGCTGCGACTACCACATCCGGGCAAACGACAAAAAGGAACGAGTTCCAAAAGGTGCGGTAGATATCGACCTCCACATCCACTGAAAAGGGCACCCCGGATTTTGGTAGTCCGCGCTCGGGGTGACGCCCGATGATGCGAAGTTCTCCGGCTTCTGAGCTTATGATATTACCCGATATACTCGCCGAGCCTAAGCTGTTGTCACTATAGTTAGAATAGCTCACTGGTTACCTCCTTCGGGTTATGATTCTCAGGGTCAGGTATCCACCGGCGATCCATCCCAGCGTAGCTTTGTTTCGATCAAACCACGCGCGAATGCCTTTGGTGGGATCATCTTCGGCCAGGCGCTGGCAGAGTGTCTGCTTGGGTTGATCCGTTACCTCCGCACCCTTTGCTACTTCTTGCAGCTGGACGGTGGGTTGCAGGTATACGGTTTCTTGCGAGGTCGTTGGATTGGGATAGCGCCCGTTGGGAATATGTCCGTCAATAAAGTGAGAGATCCCAATTGGATGGGCTGTTGTTTGAATAGCTTCGGTCATATCAGGATTTCTTTTTTAACAGGGTGTACGTGACAGCTCCACCAACGATGACAACGCCGCCAATCAGCAGGAGGGATGTCATATTTCCGCTCGACTTTTGGGCTTGCATTAGCGCCATCTGTTGTTCGGGCGTCAAGCTAGTGCCCCCAGATTGGGATTTCCCGCCATTGATAACTCCATCCACCGTTACGGCGGTATCGGCCGCTGTGTTTAAAAAGCTGGACAGGTCATTGAGGATACTGCCAAACTTGGTCTTCTTTGAGGTGGTGGCCCCGGACCCCACGGGAGGGAGGAAACTGTTTGTGTAGTTAAACGGCTGGGTCGTTTGCAAGAAGTCTAACTGATCGTAGGAACTGCTGTTCATAGGGGTTGGGATATGCTTATTGGGATTTGGATTTTTTCTTTTTGGCGATAAACATGATGGCGGCTCCCAAAATGGCAACCCCGCCCACCGCTGCTCCTGCTATCATAGCTGTGGATGCCGTCTCTTGTTTGGCAGCTGTATCGGTGACGTTATGCTGTAAGGCCGTCATGAGCTGCTGTTTTTCCTGTTCTATTTTCTTCTTTTCGGCTAGCTTGCGCTCGTGGGCCTTGCAGAGAGCTTGCGATTTTTCGCGCTTGCGTCGGCATCTTTTTAGGGCCCCGAACATTTTGCCCTTGCAGCTTTGATTGGCATATCGGCAGGGATCATCTTCCTCCCAACCTTCCAGTCCACCACTGGGAAGCTGGCTGGATATGATCAGCTGATCATTTTCGGGTTGTATAGCTACGGGTTGCAGGTAGGAACTACTCATAAACAGTGGTTAATGGTTGAAGGCCCAGTAGCTGATTCCGCCAAGCGCGGCAAGCCCGGCTGAGAGTCCGCCGTACAGGAGCCATTTTTTGTTTCGGGATTGTTGTTGGCTGGCCAGAAAGCTGTTGTCTAAACTTCCAAATTTGTTCAAGTAATCAACGGCTGGTTGCCCATGCTCTTGGATAACCTGGGCGTACTGCTGGAGGATGGCGTTATCTTTTTGGGAAAACGAAATCACCTCCGAACGAACCCCTCGGGCCATTAGGTAGTCTCGCCATTGCCCGCGCTGGGTGCGTTCGCCCTTATCTTTGGCGCCAAACCATTTGGAAAACAGCGGTTTCATGGTGACGCCCATTTGTAGTGCTGACGAAGCCGCAGCGGTGAGGGTAACTGGGTCAATGCCTAATCCTTCCGGCATCCGGTTGGGCAGGTGCTTGGACTTTTTGATCAGTCGTTCGTCAAATTCGAAACCGGCATATTTAGCGACGGTTGTATCAAAAGATTTCCATCCCTCTGGGGATCGGAAGACGGTATAAATGTGGTCATAGGTTCGCCCCGTTCGGCTCACAATGCGAAAGCCGGTTTGGATGCCCAGGCTTTGCAGCAGGGCCGCCGACAGGATCGCGTGGTCGTCGCAATCTCCGGCTTGTTGCCGGATGGTGACATCGGGGGATTGGATCCGCTCGATATTCCACGGGTCACGCACGTAGTTGATATTTTTGGTTATCCACTTGTAAATGGCACCCGCAATTTGATCTACATTCCGCAGGTCAGGAAGACCGGTGTTAATATTCCGGGGAACCTTGCGGGTAATTTTTAGTGCTAGTCCGCGGATATCCTCGCGTCCGGTATATTTGGTAACCAGCTTTGAAGCCAGTTCTAGGACGTCTTCGATCCCAGGATAACGCCTGCGACTTGCAATAATAGAGGCGGCAGCATCTCCTTGGGGGGAGCCTGCTGCCGCCTTATTGCTCATCACTGAACCATGGGTCGTGACTGCGTTGCGGGAAGTTGGTATGGGATAGCTGCTACTCAATAGTTGGTGATATCGTTGATATGGATATGATTACCGGCTGGATTTGACGAGTTTCTGCAGTTCGGCGATGACATCGGTGAGCAGTCGCCGGACCTGCGGGCTGACGGTCGTGCTCGTGAAACTCAGCAGTTGATTGCAAGCGAAAGGGGCAGGGATATAGCAAAGCGTATTAGCGTGTTGCCCTAATCCATCCACAAGGGGATATATTGTTTTTGCAATGCGTTCGGCTCCTATATCCCTGCTTATCGCTTCCACAGAAAGTATCTTTGCCATCCGGACCCAATCGGCCGCGGTGATCGGTTGCCCGCCAGCTTGCAACAAGGCCAGCTGAGACTTAATACGCTTGGCATAGCAGGCGTATCCGCAGGGCCTGTCCGCCAGGTATTCCAAGGCCATTTTCAAAAGGGTGAGTTGTCCGGGGTTCATCGTGGTCGTTAGAGGCTAATGGTTGGTTCGGCGTGGCCGTTAGTGTGGGGCGGGTCAAACATGCCATTCAGAGTGGCAGGGGTTTCAAATTCGTTGGAATCCTCGGAGGGAAGGTGCCGAGGAGTCTGGTCCCCGGCACCTTTAGGTTGGCTCGCCTCGTCGGTAGAGGGGCTATGGGGTTGTTGGGGTAGCGAGCCAGAAGTAGGTTGAAGTTGGCTTTTAAGAGATTCGGCCATGGCCTTAGCTTGCTCTTCGCTGATATCAGGGGCGGCAGGCGTGGGGTTCAATTGTTGATTTTGCCCGCCCTGACCGGCAAACAGTTGGGAGATCACGGTAAAAAACATCGGGGCATTTTCTTCCAGCATATCTAACATGCGGCTTCCGGCATCGCGGCCGCCGGCCCGCTGCTCCATCTCCATGCGGAATTTGACCTTTTCCAGTTCGCCAAGCTCTTTTTCGAGAGCCTTCAGGTTACTTCGTTGAATTTCTTTGAGGCGGTCAATTTCGTTGCGGTGGGATTCCTTGAGGTCGCCCAGCTCTTTTTGGTGGGTCAAAAGGGTGGCCGTTTTGTCCTCGGAGAGCTGTCGCTTGAGGCCCATGATTTCATCGACGAGCTGGCGGATCTTGCGGTCGGCGTCATGCAGCTCACCTTCCAGGCGGAGGGCTCGTTGCTGGTAGTAGTTTTCGTGAGCGGTTCTGCTGTCTACGGCCGGTTCGTTGGCTTGAGTTTCTGGCTGCTCGCTGGCCCCGTCAATGCGAAAGCCGATCACAATATCTTCGTCAATGCCGGTGTGAAGCGAATACAGACCGGGTTCTAGCTTAAATATCGCTTTTACCACATTGAAGGGCTGCCTAAAATTAAATGGCAATTCCTTCTCTACTTGCTGGAGTCCGTCGGTCGTGCCGGTGATACGCCCAAAGATGGGCAGGCCCTGCTTCAGCTCTTGCAGGCAGGTGGCGTAGTCCTGCTCTTGGGTCTCATTCGGCAACTTTTCCAGCGTTTCAGGCATTGACTTAGCGTTGGTTGGCGTAATGCAATAGCATCACTGTGATCAGTAACTGATGCTAACGTAACACTAATTCAAATCAGAGAAAATACCCCGGGATGGGCTGGAACAGGGTGCAATAGCGTGTTATAGGATGGGACGGATTGGGATAGTATGAGACATCAGGAAATGATAATACGCTGTGACGAATTATTTGAGTCTTTGTGGTTTATTTATCAAACTGCAAGCATTGATTCATTACACTTTTTGTAACAAGCTGAGTTGTAGTAATACAGTTTCTTTACTATGAATGAAATTTGGTTAGAAGAACCAACAGAGAGTGACGAAAGTTGGGCTCAAATTGGAGAACATACATTAGATTGGTTGTCAAGATCTACCCTTCCTCGAGCTAGACAAATGAGATTATTTCTCAATTATAATCTCTCCCAATTACCTTCAACGTTTGCAAACAAACTAAAAAATGATCTAAGAGATCATTGGAGATCTGCTTTCTTTGAACTTATAGTTGGTCGAATACTTCAAGAAATCGGATATGAATTTAAACATGAAGTGACTTTGGCTGGTGGTAACAAACCCGACTTTTTAATAGAAACTTCGATAGGTAAAATTGTAATTGAGGCAACTTCTCCAATTATTAATTCTAGAGTAGGTGACTTTTACAAAAAAGTAAATCCGCTGATCAAAATTCTAAAAGACAATGCCCCAGAAAATTGGGTTATAAATATCAACAATCTACCTGACATTGGATTTAATGATTCAAAAAAACCATTCAAAGCATTTATCGAAAGAGAATTCGATAATATACCCACTAATAGTTCAAAAGAGGAGATAATAATCACAGAGAATTTTCCACAAGGAAAACTTAAACTTTCCCTTATCTATAAATTCGATCGTTCTAATCCAATCGGTTTTTATCCTTCTATTGGCTATGCCGAAAATTCTAAATACCGGATAGAACATATTATTGATGAAAAAAGAACCCAAGTCAGAGAAGTTGATAAACCAGTTATTTTGGCTATTCAAGGTTCAAATACAGGAACAGATCTAAATGATTTTGATCAAGTTTTATTTGGACAAACTTTCACTCGTATGAATCGAGATATGAAAGTTATTGAAAAGGGTTTTAATCCAAATGGACTATTTATAAGTGATAATGAAAGCCCTACCTATCAAGGAGTTTTAGCATTTCATGAGGTTGGTTGTAAACAGGTAAAAATTCCAACTTTATATCTGCATCAAAAAACTAATTCACAACTCAAAAATATTTTTGACGCATTTCATATTCGATATTATGAGGAATCAAACAATTGTATAAAAGAGATTGAGTCACAGAGAAATGATTACTTTAAAGATTTTAAATTCGTGACTGCATAATAGAGAAGCTAATCCTCCTTTTAGATAGACGCACTTTTGCCTATTCTCTGTCACTCTTGGTTTTAAAGTTGATCTTTCATTAGTTGCTAGTTCAATACCCAAAGGTCTACTGGCAATATGCAAGAGTATTAGGTGCCTCAGTAAATTTAAAATTTCAATTCAATAGGCCATTATGAAAAGAGTTTATATTGATACTCAGGGTCCTGATTATGACGCAGCAAAAAAAGTGGTTCAAGAAGCTATAAAGGTTTCTAAAGTTCATGGACCACGAAAAATCGTTTTTCTTACTCCTACATTAGGTAATACGGAATGGCTAGAAGAGATATTTTCGGAAAAAGTTACAGGTAATCTTAGAGATGGTATTACAACTTCAGGGATAACTTTTTCAAGAGATTCAAGAAAAACTTTCGATGAATATAATGATGATTGTCTTGTAGTTACTTATGCACTTTCATCAGATGATATTTTTGAATTAGAAAATATAAACAGAATAAAAGGGATATTTGCAATTCCTTGGATGAAAGACGGATGTCTAGATTGGGCAGAGGGAATGGGTGCACTAGAAATTAATTCCGGAAAAAGGAAAGTAAAAAAAGGTTTAAACTGTGTTGTTGAAAAAGCTTTAGATCAGTTATCAAATTCAGTTAATAAAAATGGACTCCATTCTAGCGATAAAGATCAAATTAAGACTTTCTTGAGAGCCTTGAACAAACACGATTATTCATTAAATGAAAACACTATCAAAGCATATTTAGCTTCTAATAACTGGTCAACTAAAAGCATAGATTATTTTATATCGCACGTAGAGAAATTAAATAGTGGTAGTTACTTTCAAGGAGGATCAAAAACTGGTTTAAATAAATTGGTAAAAAAATGGAAGGAAGAATGTGAGGATACCTAACCTTTTTTAAATCTACTTTGGCAGCTTTAAATGAATTTTCAAGATCATGAAAATGACAAGAGAAGAAGGTATTAATAAAACCTTTCCAGGTATATCCCATCTCGTAATACTAGGTGCCGGTGCTAGTATTGCTTCAACGATGAGAAACCCAGAGAAAAATGGGAAGGAGTTACCATCTATGAATAATTTTATAGATGTCGTTGGCTTAAATGACATTATTGAAGAATTGCCAGATGAAGTACAAGATGATAACTTTGAGAAATTATACAGTAATTTACATGCGGAAAAGCCAAAGTCGGATGAAATTAAAGAAGTTCAGAGAAGAGTTAGAGACTATTTTTCTGATATGGAACTTCCGGATGAACCAACGATATATGATTATCTGATTTTGTCACTAAGACCTAAGGATTTTATCGCAACTTTCAACTGGGATCCTTTTTTGTATCAGGCATTTTGTAGAAATATGGATAAAGCTCCTATGCCTCATATTTGCTTTCTTCATGGCAATGTAGCCATAGGATATAGCGATGAAGATGACAAAACTGGGCCGTCAGGCATGTACTCCAAAAGAACTGGGAACCAATTTGAACCAACAAAATTATTGTATCCTGTTGCTGAAAAAAATTATAATAATGATCAATTTATATCTAGAGAATGGAATCGATTTAGAACAAGACTAGAGAGTGATGACACCAAAAGAGTGACTATTTTCGGGTATGGTGCTCCTGATACAGATGTGGAAGCTATTGATATAATGAAAGAAGCTTGGGGTGGGGCTGAGGAGAGAAATATGGAGCAGTTCGAATTAATAAATGTGATTGAGAAAGGAGAGCTAAGAGAAACTTGGGACGATTTTATTCATACACATCATTATGATTATGGGAAAAGTTTTTTTGATTCGATTTTAGCAAAATACCCTCGCAGAACAGGAGAGCGATACATGCATCAATTCCTTCCCACTACCCCAGCAGAGGCATTTCAAGAACCTTTTCCAGTACCTCAAGATGTAGATACATTAGAAGAGTTATGGGATTGGTACGAGCCATTATTTGAAGTCGAAAGAGCATAGTAGCTAATGCGTTTTATAAAAAATGGTCCTGATATACCTGTACAATTAATTCAAGCATTAGAAGAAGAACGGCTAGTTATTTTTTGTGGAGCTGGTGTGTCAATGAAGGCAGGACTCCCAAACTTCAAGGGATTGGTTTGTCAGTTGAAAAAAAAGTTGGGGGCAAGTTTTGATTCAATAGAACAGCAAGAGTTTGATAAAAAGAATTATGATCGAGTTATAGGTCTACTTGAACGTGAAGAGCGTTTTGGCGCTAAAATAGTAAGAAAATATGTGAGAGAGATACTAGCTACACCGTCAAATCCAGACTTATCAACCCATGATGCAATTTTAAAATTATCTACTTTATCAAATGGCTCTAAAAGGTTAATAACTACAAATTTCGATTTACTATTCGAACAGGTAGATAACGATCTTAAGGTGGCTTCTGCACCTACTTTGCCACCTCCAAAACCTAAAAAGTGGAATAGCTTAGTACATCTCCATGGAAAGTTTGATAAACATGATCCATTATGCAAGCATTTGGTCTTAACTTCAAGTGATTTTGGAACGGCTTATCTACTTGAGCGATGGGCAAGTGTTTTTATTTCAGAGTTATTTAATCATTATACAGTACTCTTTATTGGTTATGGGCTTAACGATCCCGTAATGCGGTATTTGGTTGATGCGCTTTCAATTGAGAGAAGCATTGATCAACGTATTAAAAAGGCATATGCGCTTGTAGAGTACAAGAGCAAGGAAAATAGGGATTCAATAAGGGAGGAGTGGAAAGCAAAAAATATAATACCAATCCTTTATCATAATGATGATAATCAACATGAAAAACTTCACAAATCATTAATAAGATGGTCAAAAATTTTTGAGGGCGGGGCTACCTCAAAAAGAGAAATAGTAAAGAAAGTTGCCCCTAATGAACCCGACAGTTTATCAATTGAGCAGGTAGATCAACTATGTTGGGCAATTTTTCAGTCTGATACTCCTTCTTATGCTAGGCAGTTTGCAGATATCAAACCAACACCTCCAATAAGTTGGCTAGATACTTTTGAGAAACGAGACCTTTTGAGTGAGTTGGTAAGCCCGGAACAAAATTTTAGTCTGGCAGGATATTATTCTCGAACCAAATCTCCACCAAGTTTAAATGATAAAGAAATTGCTATAGGTCGGTGGCTTTCTCAACATTTAGAGAATAAGAGGCTCATAGATTGGGTAGTTGAACAGGGAGGTAATCTTCATCCTCAATTTGAAGATTACATAAGAAGAAGGCTTCAGAGTGATGGAAGTGAAATAAAAGAGCCTTATAAAAAAGCTTGGAGTACTTTGACAAGTGGCTATTTATTCTCCAGCCAAAATCAATTTGTAAATCCATATCACTTAAAAAAAATAGAATGGACCAAAGCAACCCGATTAAAGTTGCTCGAATTTTTAAAACCACAAATAAGTGTAAGAAAATATATTAATTGGGGTGTTGGTGAAAAGAAAGAGACATCTGATGCAATCGAAAGTACTAAAGAACTTATAAGAGCTGAAATATCTTTAAAAATCGGTAATACAGCCCAATCTGTATTTGATGATTTACGTCAAAGAGATGATTGGAGCACCATACTCTCTGATATAGTTTTTACTGTTATTCAGTATCTCCGAGAAGCCTATGATTTACTTGAAATAGCTGGTGTAGTAACTGAAGAATATGACCAAAGTCACATACATCAGCCTTCAATTGAACCCCATGAGCAAAATAATCACTTCCAGGACCAAACATTTTTAATTGAACTTATTAGGGAAGCTATTGATCAGCATGAGGAGGATGCTAATAAGGTTAAGTCAATTATAGAAGTATTACTTTCACACCCTTATCCCATTTTTAAGCGAATATCTTTGTATGCCGTCAATAAGATTAACGCATATTACAAGGTTTACGATCTCATATTAGATAAACCTGATGCATGGCTCTGGCGATATAGTGTAAGGAAAGAGATCTATGAATACCTGCCTAACCTGTGGGATGAGATAAATTTTATAGAAAGATCCAACTTATTTGATGTTATTAGGAAAGGGCCTTCGAGGGAGCTTTTTATCGATGATTTGGAAGATGAGGAACTTGAAGAGGCGGTTGATCGAAATGTATGGAATCTATTAGTGCGGATTAATTATCATTCCGAAACCGGTTTAAATAAAAAACAGAGAAATCTGTTAAATCAAATTGAAGGGCGAAGACCCAATTTTAGTTATAGAGGAACTGAAAGAGAGGATTTTCTTTTTTGGTCTGAATCTGGAAGCAGATCGTACCAAACAGATTACTCAATTGATGATTTGAAATCACAATCATTGAATGAAAGAGTTGACACGTTACTTGACCATGAAGACCATAGACGAGGTTTAATTGAGAACTGGCGGACATTTTGCTCACAATATCCAAGTGAAGCTAATGAAACATTAAATCATATATTAAGAAAGAAAAGATTTGATGAGGATGTTTTTTCGACAGCTTTTCACGGACTTAATTTAGATGTTATAAGTAGCAGTGACATTTTAGATCTTCTATTAAGTTTAAGTCGAGAGCAAGCATCATTAATTATCCGCTCATCTTCTAAGCTTCTTCAATCTATTTCAGAGGAATACGATGTAGTTCCAACAGATAAATTTTATACTCTATGGGATAGGCTGTATCCATTTGCTGTCAAGGGTTCATCTTCATTAAGTGATTCGGATAGAATTAATCAAGCTATTAACCATCCCGCCGGTTATTTAGTATTTGCCTTAATTATAGTAACCAACCAATATAATCTTAAAAAAGGTGATGGATTTCCTGTAGAAATAAAAGAGAGGCTGATGCGAGTTATTTCATCAGAACAGGGATCAGATAATTTGGGTCAGGTCATTTTAGGTCGTTATTTACCCTTTTTAAATAGTATTGATCCTAAATGGAGTCAGAATGAGCTCATACCACTTTTCGACTTGTCAGATCGAGAGCAGTCGATTAATCTTTGGCAAGGATACCTATGGAATCCCTCAATTAATATAGAGTTATGGGAATACATTAAGCCATATTTTATCAAAACATTTGATTATCTAGATAAATTAGAGGGAGGAAGTAAAAACCTGGCTCAAATTTTGGCCCTAGTTAATACAATGGATGAATATGATATAAGCTCAAAGGTAATAAGAAAGTCACTCAAGAAATTAACAGATGAGGATAGAGCAGAATTTTTTAGATGGTTTGAATTGTATTTAGATAATACCGATAAGGAGGATGAAAAAGCTAAAATTTGGCGTCAGGTATTAATCCCCCTTTTCAATACTACATGGCCTAAGGAAAGAAAATATAAATCAGAAATAGTAGCTAATAAAATTGCCACAGTCCTTTTAAAAAGTGAAGACGCTTTCCCTGAAGCAGTTAAGGTCTGTAAACCATACCTGGTACCAAGAAGTGAACGTTTTTATCATCCTCACGAATTGTTAGAAACAGATCTGATTGAAAGATTTCCTGAGGCAGCTTTAATATTTATTAATAAGTCCACACCAGAAAATCCTCCACAATGGTTTGCGCCAATCCATAAGGTTCTGCATCGAATAGAACAGACTAATGAGAAGTTAAAGGATAGGGAAGAATTTAAACGACTTCAGAAAATAATTATTGAAAATAACTTGGACTGGTTAGAATGAATATTAATTTAGTTCTTTGATACAGATCCAAATTCGGACAAGGTAGAACATGACTACTTCAACTAACTTCTTGCTGATAAAGGGGCCTACTATACACGAAAAATTGTCAGTTAAAAGAAGCTAAATGAATGGCTTGTTTTAACTTTCGGGATTTAATACAAAGAGAAGTTGAATTTTCGGGATTTAAAGCTCCCAATCAATAGCTTTAAGCCGTTCGGCTACTTTTTTAATAGCTCTCAGTACAGCATCACCTTCCGGAAGGTCACCAATAACTAACTCTTTAAAAGTGCCGTTATAAACAGATTTGATCTTATCCCAGGTCTCTTCGGGGTTGTCAAAAAGTAGGGCAGAGGCGGGATGTTCATATAGCCAATCGTACTTATCACCATAGCTTTCGATATCATCGGCTCCCACTTGAAGTAGCATCTCATCCAGCTTATCGCTTTCAAAGAAGTCTTGAATCGCCGGTTGCTTTAACAGCATGTGAATGTCATAAGTGTGGCGGACTTTATTTCCGAGATCCTCATACGGATTTTCGGCGTGTGAAAATCGGACCAGAGACATTATTTTCTCGCAAAAGGTCCGTTCTATGGTTAGTACTTTCAAAGGGAAGGGAGCTAATCCATATTTTTCAACTAGCTCTTCCTGACCTCTCGCTTTCATCATATCGGCAACAAAAGAATGAACCTCTACTTCTTCATGAGGTTCGAAATGTCCCAGCCTCGATACTTCTACTATGATTTTGTCGCGGACTTGGCCATAAGTTTGGTCATATCCATGTTTCGCATACTCGTAGGCTACTTTTCTATTCTTCCCACGTTTCATGGTAATTCCAGGTAATTCTACTTCCTCCAAATCAGTGTCATCAACCACCTTGCTGACGTCCCTGACTCTTTTGTCCATTTGGTTGTTGGATAGCCCGGGATCTTCTAACACTACGAGATCTATATCCTCGGAAAACCGGTTGATCGCCTGGTAGCATTTGGAAAGTGACGTGCCACCCTTAAATACAGCAACGTCTTTCATCTCGGAATGAAAGATCGCATGCAGGGCATAGGTTACCCAATAGTCTTTCTCGATATAGATTTCCCGAATATTCTTATGATCGGCGGTAGCCCTTATAGCATCCCGAAATATTTCGGCATCTTCGTGTAGGTTCATCTAAACAATATTCCAGTTTTGGGCTGTAGGCAAGCTACTACTAAGACTACCGAACTTGTAACTCGACAGTGGATTCAAGCTATTCTTCAATTTAGGAAAAGCGCTGTTGAACTCCTGGTAGGTAAGCAAAGCTCCCAACAGCGCACGTACGCGGGGAGGATATTGCAGGGCATAAGTAATCAGCTTATTTCTGTCGGGAGTACTTAAATCACGTATGCGACTTTGAAGTTGCCCGATAGCATTATCGATATCGAGGTCCGGGATTTTCTTAAAATCCTTTATAGCATCCAGAATCTCCAAAAAACGAATGTTTTCGTCAGTGGGATCCACGTAACTTTTGACCGATTTTATCTTCAGGTTATCGATCTCGGTATTGATCCTCTTTTTATTACAGGCCAGGGTCACGGTTTTGGGCACCTGTGTCGTAAGGCCCATCCGATTGTACAAAGACAAACCGGTGACATAAGCAATCCGATTGTCGCCTTCGTACAAATAGGGTTTTAGCAGTTGTTCTTCATTAGGTTTTAAATCACCAAAGAGCGACTTCTTCGGCTTGTAAAACAGGCCTTTGGAAATTCTTTTTACAACATCGTTGGATATCAACCGCTCGATGGCCTTGGTAGCAGCCCCGTACTCGCTGTTATCGATGCCGAGCTGGTCATATTTAAACGTCGTTCCTTCGTCAAAGGAAGAAACTTTGTCTTTTATTCTTTTTGCAGTACTCATAATGCTAGGTGTTATGCTAATGGCCTTTCAACAGCTTGTAGTAATATAGCATTAAATCGTTAAATATGTCAAGTTTTTTACGTTTTTTACTTGACATATGAGTATTTTCGGAAAGAAGGGTTCGAAATTGTTATGGGATTCACTAGTAGGCTTCCAGAATGGCTGAGTGAAAATTGAAACCTACACTAGAATCTATTGTCATTTCTTTTTTTTTCTGCACTGGAATTGGCTTTTTTCCTTTTGTACTCGGGGAGGAAAATTTTTAATCAGTTCTTTCTAAATATTTTTTCGAGCATTTACTCTAATACTATTTTCATTCTCTGTGTAAGAGGATATAATACCTTGACTATTTAACTTTTTGATTAACTCAGCGTTATAATCAGTCTTCTTTAATTTTGGTCTATGTCGACTTCTAACCATTTTATAATATGGATATGGGAGAGAAGAAATTAGCTGTTTAATTTGATTTCTCTCATAGAAATCAATTTGTGAAGTAATTAGTCTAATTTTCTTAGATTTAATTTTTCCTTTTTCCGTTAAGATTTTTAAAGTCTGGAATTGAACTTCAAAAGGTTGGTTGCTTACTAAAACATCTAAGAGTTCGTTTGCCAAGTCAGAATCTATTGACAAATCATTGATATTAATCGATTCAAAAATTTTCAGCTTGTCGGTTTTCTGAACTCTTGAACTTTTAAATAGTAGTTTCAATTCTTCTTCTTCAACATTAAACTCAGAGAATCTTTCTATAAAAGATTCCAGATGCTTGATTGTTAATTCAATATGAAGAGGATCAAAATCATTTTTTAACCGATTATAGTTTGTGGTTGTTAGACTTAAAATATTTGCCTTAATAATCTTCTTAACTTTATTCTTATCAAGTTTTTCAATACTTAAATTGTCAAATTGAAAAGCAATGCTCTGTAATAAAGAATTAAAGCTGTTTTCTTCGATAGCTTTTGTAAGAATAAGGTCAAGGGCAAATTTTCTGTTAGTTTTAGGAGATACAGCCTCATTCTCAAAGTCAATTTCCTCCAATATTTCATAATTAGATTGAGTATTTAAATAATCTACCAATGGAGGGTTTACGTTCTCAAATTTAGAATAATACGTTGCTAAATTTTCCCAAGAAGCCTTTAACTTAGATTCAGCAACCAGAAACTCCCACAAGTTGGATGGTACTGTTTTAATATCTGTTATTTGTCCAGACTGTTTTTTTATTAAACTACATTTCTGGTCTTCTGATATTTCTTCCTTGTTTAATAACTCTATAAAATATTTCTCTTCCTCTTTAAACTTGTCTTTCTTCAAAAGTATGTTTTCAACATAGATATTAATGTTTTTCTCTATGTAAGAGATTAAGTTATCGCATTCGGACTTTCTTATTACCGAGTAGTTAGCAGTATTTAAACTATTTAATAACTCATCTGAACCATCTAGATTTTTAACAATTGATGAAATTGTCTGTTCATTAATTTCATACAATTCATTTTCATAGATAAAGTTAAAAAGATGTGATCTGCTACTTGGTATTTTGAAGTATTGGAACTTTACAGAAAGTTCCTTTATAACCTCCTTGATATGTTTTCTACCTTCAGCATTTTCATAATATTCTATAAAGTCATCCTTCTCAGAAATAAATGTTTTTAATGCACCACTCGAGTACACATTTATCTCAATGATATCATTTATTTTCGCATATTTAATTATCAGGTCTAAATACTCTTCTTTCTTTTTTAATGAATACTTATCGCTATTCTCAATAAAGTGCCAAATTCCAGTCCACTGATGGGATAATAGTTTGATAAATTCAGGTAGTATATCATATTCTTCTTGAATAAAAGCTTCAATAAAGTCTGTCGACTCCTTTTTTTCATTAGACAGTTGCTTCAATATAATGTCTAATTTTTCAGTATAAGATGAGCTATTTTCAATAAGGTAAACTAACAAGTCAAAATTTAATACTTCGCTTTGACTAAGCTCCCTAGACCTTAAATCCTCAATGATTTCATCTATTTTGTCAAGACTATAATCAAATGGTACTCCTGTTTGGTTTTTAACGCTCAGGAGAAAGTTTTTATCCTTTATTGATAATGCACCTTCATAGAAATAAGAGATATAATTTTCATAGTCTTCATTTATATACCCATTACGTAAAAGAAGCACTAGAAAGTCGTTTTCAGCAAGTCCTTTGCCTAAAGCTTCCTTCTTAGGTAGATGTTCCAAATGTTCTTCAAGTCGTTGTGACTCAACTTTTTCAAGATCTCTTTTCAGCCTTGCTATTTCTGAATTAAGTTGTTCAATTTTGTTGCTTTTCTTGCTCTTGATTAACTTTTTGCGTTCCGAATAAGATCGATCAGGATCGATAAGGTTTTCAATATCTTTAAAGGAATAATTTGAAGAGGTAGAACGGTTGCGGTTATGATAGTAGCGGATTTTGCCACCATTTCTTATGTCTTCAAATAGTTCCTCATTATCTATGACCTCTTGAACAGGTTTTTTGCTCCCATTTACTTGAAGACCAAATACTTGTTGGTTAGCCATTCGATTTGAAAACTGTCCCAAATATAAACTTCTCAGTTCCTTTAAGTTTTTAATTCTTTCATCTTTGATCTCTTTGATCTCATTCTCTCTACTACTTATTGCTTTTTTGATTTTTGATTTACGCTGTCGTATTGCTTCCTGCTTTCTTTTATGAAATGCATCATAAACCATTCCTTCATCTTGCTGAAGGTTTGAGAAGTCTTCCGGATGGAGGTTTTTATAAATTATGATTGCTAGTAATTGATCTTTATCTAAAGTGACCTTGCCTAGCTTGTCTTTATAAATTGCAAATTCGTTGCAAATATTTTTGAGAATTCTCATATCGTCAATAAATAAAGATAGGTCAGATATAAGATTTCTAGATATTGAATCATCTGAGATTCTTTCCAACAACTTTTCTTTGGAGTTATTAGAGTTTATTACTGGTATGATTGGAATGATAAAATCAAAGAATTTGGTCCTATCCGTCTCATCATCGAACATTTCATCTCTTAGGGCATAGATAAAATTAATATCTCTATCTACTTGGTCCGAGTTATTTAATAGGATATTCAGCTCTCTCAACTTTGAAAATATATTTATCTCCTCATATCTATCTATATCTTCAAAAATAACAACGTTAAAATCTGTAACTTCAAAAAAGTACAGAATCTCATCTAAATGTTTATTCAAGATAGATGAGTCAATCTTTTCTGAAAGTTCTATTTCTCCCTTGGTAAGATTAAGTTTACTAAAGCTTAATCTGTTAAATAGTTTATATAACTTAAATAAGAATGCTCCAAATCCAGCTAAGAAAACTGCAATAGATAAATAGACAAATGCTCGAGTATTAACTAATTCTTCCCAGTTCTGAATAAAGCTAAATAAGTCAGGTTTAAATAAAATTACTGCCGAGATAAGCCAAATAGTTGTTAAACAACAAAGTAGGAATATCCTCCAGTTATTGATTGAATATATTTTTTTAAACCTTGAATCAGATATGACTTTTGGTTCAACCTTGTAGAAAATTTGTTGGAGAATACTCCGTTCTATTAACCTATTAGGATTGACTTCTCCGTCACTACTATCATCACTTGCAATTCCATTGTTACCTTTATTTACGTTTTCTGGATCAAATGAAGCTAGTGAAATATTTAAATAATCATGTTCAGGATGTCGCTTCTCATAACTCTTGAGAATGCTACTTTTCCCTGAACCATAAGTGCCTGTAACAGCTATATTACTAACTTTCTCATTTGCAAGAGCCCAATCTAGTGCTTCAAAATATTTGCCAGCCTCCTCTTCATCCATTTCATCGTAGGGGGTCAGATCTTCGAAGAGATCGGCCTCTAAAATCTTAGACTTATCGAATAGGTTGTATTTGTATTGGGCAAATTTGTGAATAAACCAAGACAAAATTTCAACAAAGTATTTTTTAAATGAAGCAATAATCTTGTCTTTCCCATCTAAATCTTCTTCTTCTATTTCTTTGGTAGATTCCTGATCCATAAATCTCTTGGTATTTTAAATTATTTTTCGAAAATCGAAACTCTACCTCATCATATTGCTCAGAAACTAATTAAATACTTTATTTCTTTTTATCTTTAATTGAAGCTGTATTTCATATATTTGACAAAATTTATCCGACACTCTCTTCCACTATCCCAATCTCCTCCTCACTTAACCCATAAAGCTTATACACAAGCTGGTCTATTTCTTCTTCCAGTTCGCTGGTATCGGCTTCGGGATTTTCTTCTTTGGCAGTAAGGATTTGGTCGACCTTTTTCTCAAATTTTTTCTGATTTTTATTATTTGTCTCTTTAATTGGGAGAGTTCTAATATCAGTTAATGTTAATTGGGAGAAGTCATCTTTACTTGCCAAAGATGATCCGCCTACAACTAAATATGAAAAGAAGCTGCTGTTAATTAGCGACAGGATATATTTAATTCTAAAAGAGTCATCAATTAACAAAACATTATATATGTCTTTTTTGTTAACAAACTCTTTTTTTGTAAGAGTACCCATCATTCTGAACTGTCGACTTATTAGACGACGAATTAATATACGCTCTCCTTTGAAGTAAGAGTACTCACCCGGCTTTTCTCTAAGATTATCTCCATATTTAACCCATTTATAATCTTCTTTAAGAGTATACCTGTATAAGTCTCCAATAAAGTAGCGTTTTCTATCTTTACCTTTGGTATCATATACGTCTCCATCATTTGCTAAAATACCTCGTGTTGTATCACAAATTTCTTCTAATAGGGAGGATTCCTTTAATGCTTTGTTTTTGATTTCGTAATAGGTGGGTTTAAATATAATCTCATACTTCTCTTCATTTTCCCAATAATCTGAGGGTAATATCTTCCACGATATTTCATTTAATTCGTCATCGCTTATTTTTTCTCTTGGGTGAAACTCAAATACTTCTGAGTTATATGAATCTCGTTTTTTATTTTGGAATAAGTATATTCCAGTATCAATGTATGCGTCCTCAAATACATCATATGGCAGTATAATTGCTTGTGTTATAGTACGTTCATCCTTAAGGTGCTCTCTAAGCCATTTGTAGTTTGAACCAGTTAGCCAAGATACAGGTGTGATATATGATGTATAAGAATCAGCCTTGCCGATCATATGTCCCAATTCAATAAAAGCAGAATAGACGTCATAGTTACCTTTCACTGCATAAAACTTATTTTTCAGATACTGCTTTTCATTAGAAGTTAGGGTAGTACCATAAGGAGGATTTGCTATTAGTACGTCAAAACCTGTAAAGTTGCCATCCTCATCCAGCACCTCCGGAAATTCAAAGCGCCATTCAAAGGCCTGATCATAGAAGGTGGCATTTTCGAGCTCTTCCAGCTCTTCTTCCAGTTTGCCAATTTTCTTTTTGGTCTTGGTTATCTTCTTCTGCTCCTTTTTGCTCTTCTTTTCTCCTTCAAACAGGTCCAGCTTCGCCTCTTCCTTAATCAGAATTTCGCGCTGTTTCTTCAGTTCTTGGCGTACTTCATGTTGTTCCTCTAGGCCAGCTTCAAAATTATCTTTTATTGTTTTAATCTGCTCTTTCAGCGCTCGTTTGTTCTCCCGGTCACCGGTTTCCTTATATCTTCGGACGGCCTGTTTGTAGTCTTCAATCGTCAGGTCATCGTTGTTGGCCAGAATTTGGGATAGGTCTGCATCCAGGTCGAAACGGCTTACCAGTGAGTTACCCTGCTTGATATTAATATCAATATTGGGCAGTACTTCGAGCTGTTGGAAGTCCGTACTTTCCTTGTAATACGCATGCTTAAGCAACTCGATCCACAGGCGCAGCCGGCAGATATTGACCGAGTTGGGATTGATATCCACCCCGAACAAACAGTTTTCAATGAGGATATTCTTTTCCCGGAACAGGGCTTTTTGCAGGCGCTGGGTGTCGGGACCAACCGTTCGTTCAATAGTCCCGTTCTCCTTCCACTTCGAATGTACCCGGTATTCGAAAAAGGGATCTTGTCCCACCGAGATACTGAGCTCATCATTGTCCACGCTGATCTCCACATCGCGGATGCGGTGGTTATCCTCATCCACAAAGATGCGGAGGTCACTTTTAATCGCTATCAACTCATTCAAGGCCGAAACCAAAAAGTGTCCCGATCCCACGGCCGGATCACAAATCGTGATGCTATTAACAACCTCGTTGGCCTTATTGTATGGGATTTCGTGGCGGGATATCTTGGCGGCTACATCATCAATGTCCTCACAGTCCCAGTTCCCGTAGGTTTCATTAAACTTTTGTACCACCGCCCGGCGTATGGTTTCCCGACACATGTACTCTGTGATATAGCCGGGCGTAAAGAACGAACCATCTTTATAACCGTTAATCTTTTCAAAGATGCGTCCCAGTACCGAAGCGTTAATAAGCGTCTTGGCTTCTTTCTGGACTTCAGCCGTACCTTCCGTGTTAAAGTTATAAGCATCAAGAAAACGCAAAAGGTACTCGAGAGCAGACAGCTTTTCTCCTTTCAGGCGCTCCCCGTCCCGGTTGCGAATTTTACTGCGATTATACACCGGCATCTGTAGTCCGTCCTCCAGCTCCGAGATACGAATCGTATCTTGCTCGATATCGGCCACATCAAACAGGGAGCTGTTCAGGTAGGGGATATGACCAAAGTGCTTATTGATGCGCTCGGAGCGATCTTCCACGGGGACGGCCAATACCTGGAAGAAGAGCTTATTCAGTCCATCATATTCGTCAATGTCGCGATGACTTAAAAACCGAAACCGATCGTCTTCCCGGTGATATTTAAAGAGCTGGGATTCCAGCAGCTTCAAAAACAGGATACGGTTAATCCAGGTGATCAATAGCTGGATCGCGACATTAAATAGCTGTTCTTCTTCGTCGTCGCCAAACTCTGATCGGTTGGGGAGCCGCGAAATCACGTTCAGGCTTTTAAGCTGGGTAATGGTATTTTCAATGAGAGAAGCATGCTGGCGGTTTTCCTCATCCAACCGGGTAATATAGTGGGTGCCTTTCTCTTTGTATTCTTTCAGGCCCATGATATAGAGTAGTTCACGGTAAAAGGCCTTGTTGAGCTCATTGCTGTCGCTGGCAAACGGTTGTTTGAGCAGGTGCGTAGGCGTAAATAGTTTAAAGACCGGCACCAACTTCTTCTGCTCGTCCCGGCTGAGCTCATCTTTTTCCAGTAGTTTTCGATAATTGCTCAGGTCTAATTCGGCTGCTGTAATGTTTGCCTCAAGCTCATCCACAAATTCCGAGAGGTGATCATAGACAAACTGGGTACGAGAACTTACTTTTTGTCCCTGTTTCCACTCCTCATACCAGTTTTGAAGCTTTTTGGATTCGTAGAAATGGCGCTCGAAATCCTGGGCGTCAAAGATATACCAATTGTACACATCGGTAATGATAATGTGTTTGATATCTTCGTTGCCGTTATCGATGCGTTCCCGGAGATAGTAAAGGATCGATTCGTGAAACGCCTTACGGTTTAGATCATCCCTGGTAATCATTCCCGATTTATTGGATGGCCGCTTGGCCTCGATGATGACACCTACATTCGACTTTCGGGTCTTGCCATTATGGATAGCCAGATCCTGTCGCTCCTTGGTGTTGATATAGTGGTCTTCTTCAAAATTAGTGTTGCTGAAGAAGGGCTTGATCAGGTTTTTCAGATGTTCTTCGGATTCGCCTTCCTCAACGGCATCATCAGCCTGGTTCAATAGTTTTAACAGGCGCTGCCGAAATGTTTCGAATTCCGTCTCGGTAATCGACTCTTGTAGGAAAGCATTATCAACGACTCGTCTTGGAGATATTGTCTCTATCTGCATCAGTAAATAGTTAAAAAACCAACTTTTTTATTTGACCTCATTCTAAGGACTGCAGTCCGAACAAGCAAAAATAGAAAAGAGACTGGAATTTAATAGGAAGTAAAGCTTTGGGGATATTTTTTTAACTTATCTCTTCAGGTCAATCACATTCTGATAAAATTATTGGTATTGACTTTATCCCAATCTGTTTAGCTGCGATATAGGTCGAATTTCCATCAATAATATCAAAAAGATCTATTTCTGTTCTATTTAGTCTAACAGAAATAGGTTTTCGTCTAGGTATTATCCCCTGATAAGCCTGGCGCATATAGATTAAAGCGTTGGCAATTCCTTTCGGGCGCTTTCTCGTAGGCCGAAGCCAGTCAATAGGCAGAATAGCCGTAGCTTCCGATATATCGAAAAAATGATCTATATGGTTGGGATCCAGGCAGAACATGCGCTGGTAGTTTTCAAGGTATGTCCCAACTTGTTCCATATTGAGCCAATCTGTGAGAGGTCCTTCTACTTCCTCGTCATTTGTAAAGTTGATCTGCAGTAACTGGCCTGTTTTATCTACAGCGAGGTGCAGTTTGTTGTAATCATGGTACTGACTATTGATTTCATCTACTTTTGCTGCCAGAAACTCAGTTGATATAGATGGTTTTACTATTTTTGGGCGGTTAATCGGCATTTCATTTACATGGTTATAGGTTTTCGCCATGGGGATTCTCCTGAATGGTCTGAATGATATAATCTACTTCTGACTTTCGGCATAACTTAACGGCTTCACGCCCGGTACTTTTATTCCGCCCATAACTGCGCACGGTTATCATTTTGCGATAACCGCACCGGTAAAAGGTGGTCCGGGAGATGCGTCCCAGCTTCTCACACATATAGCTTATTGCTTCTCCGATGGTCATAAAGTCTTCATAGTTGGAGCCGGTTTCCGTCGATGAATTGTTGGTGTTTTCAGGATTTTCAAAATTAGACATCATCTTTCTTATTTTCTTAGTGGGTGGTGTTAAGTACAATAAAAACTGATGGTTAAGTATCTAAGAAATCCGCTAAGATTCATCTTATATATCTTAGACCAATCTTAGACTTCTTAGTCGTTTCTTAGTGGATTTCTTAGTTATATTATTATTTACTAACTAACTATATATTATATACTTACAGTATGTTGGAGAGCCCAAAATTTGAGTTACTAAGAAAATAAGATGGTTATTTCAGTTTCTTAGTATGTCTCAGATTTCGGGCTATTTTGGTTAAAAAGGCGCTGTACTTTCGGCTTCCGCTACAACGTATTCTGTGGCTTCTTGAGAGTTTCGTTCCATCATCAAGTTGGCCTCCTCCCGTTTCCCAAAAGCCCGCAGCCACGAAGGTGTCAGGTTCTTTCTGGGTATGCGGTAACCATGCCTGTTTTCTTTGACGGTACCTTTAATCGGATCCTCGTAACTGTAATAATTGGTTTTTGCTTTTCCATTCAGGTCCAACGCTTCTATCTCTTCCCGGATAACATCTTGGCTGATATAGTCGCGTCCCTTGTTATAGTTGGTGTAGGCATCCCAAATGCCACTCCAGTATATTACTAGTCCGTCTTTGGTATTCCAGCCATAGTAGCGTTTGGGGAGTTCCCCATTTTCGTTCATAATTTCGAGGCTGGACAGGAATTGCTGCAGCGGAGTTTGCTGAATCTCGCGTTCGGCCGAATTAGCTAAAAATTCCACGCTATACCGAAAGATCTCCGAGTTGACGCGATTCTCTTTTATTAAAGCCTGAAGTTCGTTTAAATCTTCCTCACTGGACACGTGCCGGTTACTTTTATTATCAATAGAGGGAGTAAAAAACTCAGCGAATTCAACATCCCCTGGGTGGCAAACAAACAGGTCCACTGTAATAAGGGCCGCCATATTTTCGATCTGCCGGTCTTTGATTTGAAATTGGGTTCCTTCCTTTTCACTTCGTTTGGAAAGCTCTTCCTCTACGGCTTCGGTAAGCAGGCGTTTGATCCAGTGTAGTTCACTTTTAAACAGCGTCCGGTTAAAGTCATTGAATTTGTACAGTAGAGAAATAAAAAGCCGTTGCATCTCCCGTTTATGGTTCTCGAACCACCAGAGGTTTTGTACGTCGCCTCGTTTTTCTTTGGCATATTCAATCATGATACACCGTGAGCGAAAGTGGTCTTCGCTGGGTTTATAGTTGGAGATAAACATTAGTTGTGATCGTACGGGGCTCCAGGCATTCTTTGAGCGGTCATGGGCTGCACTAACGCCACGTTGTCTCAACTCGTACCACATGTTAAACACCTGTGGCGTGATCTTGCCTTTACCGGGCACAAACTCGTCCATGATCACCGGTATCTTGCTGTGGTTGGCCAGCTTGTTTTCGGCCGATTTCAGGGTGGGGTTCGAATCAACGTCGGTAAATGATTGGCCAAAGAAGTTCAGCATAATCTGTGATAGCTGTCCCTTACCGGTCGAGGGATCACCATACAAATAGAGAAAGACGACATGCTTGAATACGTCATAGATTTCATCAAAGAATAGAAACGAAAGCATATAGGAGAAAATGAGGTGACCCTCTGCTCGTTTTTCAGGCTGCTGTCCAGCTATGAGTTCGCCAAACTTATCCCGAACGGTATCAATGAAGTATCGCAGGTTTTGGTCAGTATAAAGGTGATGCTCATCATCGGTGTAGAATCCATCAACAGGAGGTTTAAGATCCAGTTGGGGTGCGGGCTCAATTCGACCGGGTTTAACATAGAAGGTAGTGTCCGCAGCTACCATGGGGAACAGGCCGGAATCTGCATTGGGGGCGATAATATATTGTGGCTCCCGAAGATGATCGTTAGGAATATTGATTAACGCATTGCGCGTCAGATAGAATTTATACCCATGATGTTCGATAAATCCGTAATAATTGAATTCGTAGACCGTCTGCGGCTGCCATCGGTTACACAGAAAACTCATAAAAAAGAGGATCTCATCATCAGACTTAAATCGTGCCGACTGATAGGAATGTTTAAAGATCTGCACCTGGAATGCTTTCTTCGAGAGTAGGTCCACGGGCTCCAATATGAACAGCTCGCTTTGCGTAAGGGTACGACTATCGGGCAGCAGCCAACTTACCTGACACTCATACAGGGTTTCATCCCATTTTAGCGTCTCAGGATTATATCGGATGATTTTTGAGTGAATTTCAATGTCAAAGCTACCAATCTTCCGGCTGGTACCGTCAGACTCATTGCGGAACCAACCAAAGTCCGCATGATTTGAGCTATCAATATATTCAAAGGGATCGGTTCCGTGTTTATACGATGTTTGTGATTTACTTTCCGTGTCGGGATAATCGGCGAGGATTGCCTGCTTTTCGGCGCTCATGTACCTTTTGTTGAGAGATTAATATTTGATGTTCGCTAACATGGCTGGGATTATAAATATCATCTCCAAAGCCATAAATGACCCACAGACCAAATCCTTCGACCAGCTGTGTTTCAATCATCCGTACGGTTTCTGTTTTATAGTTTCCATCCGGATCGATAAACTCAATGGTATCCCCAAGGGTATATCGGGTGATAATCTTTGCCATATCTGTGGTTATAATTGGTTTTCGAAGTTGGGAAGGCGGATTCCTTTTACCTGGCAAAGCACATCGGTGGCAACTTCAAACTCATCGCTCATACGATCACATAGTGTTTGTGTAGAAATGCCGAGAGCCTGCTCCATTTTGCAAAGCCGAGCGTCCGAAATGTAGTAGGGTTTTTTGAACCACTGACGGAAAGTATTCAGTTTAATATTAGGGAAGAGGGTCTCCCTAAACTCATTATACGTGTCATATTGATCGATTATCTCACCTTTGATCATATGTAGCCGCAGTCGGTTTACGTCATATTTGGTTATAGCTTGATGCACTGAAAAAATTGTCTTTTTAATATTGTAGGTTAGTAGTATTATAAGCGCGTTGTAGGTAAGCACTACCGTTACCGCAGGTGCTAATTTAGTGATGCGATAACAACGAAACAATATAAAAATGTCGTGATAACGTCATTAGCTATGAAGAGAGAGTGCAAGTACGGCTAAAACAACCACTTAAGTAAGGACAAAAAAAAGTGAAAGAAATTGAAGAAGACATCCTCCGGGAAAATGTCCAGTATTTGCTGGATGAATATTATGACGGGAACGTCTCAGAAATGCAACGCCAAACGGGAGCGAATCGCTCTGTAATTTCTGAACTGAAGAATGGGACTAAGAGCGAAGTTAATAGTTCCACCTTACGTCATTTTGCAGAGGCGGGTATCAACATAAACTGGCTCTTGACAGGAGAGGGACCACATTTTGTGATTGGTAATGAAGAGGAGCTAAAAACTGAGCTGAAACAAAAGCAGTTGCTTGAGAATAGGATGGAGGAGATCAAGGGATTGGTGTCAGATATCGACCAGCAGTTGGAAGAACATCCGGAGCTCAAGCTGGATCCGGATGTCATGTCAGCTTTGTTGGATTTGTTGAAGAAGGCAATTTAGTTGTAGCTGGACAGCTATTCATTCTGTTTGAATAGCCGTTCAATTACCCGCCGTTCAAAATATTTACGACGATCACCTGCCTGGAAACTGGGAATATGTTTTTTGTGGCCCGGAAGAAAATTACTTCGGTTTAAGACGGTTCGATGTGAGATTCCAAACTCCATCTGAATGTCTTTTGCGGTCATATATTTTGATTTGTCAGGTTTGACCATGATGGAGTCTAATACGAAATCTAGTTTGGCTTCGAGGGTAGCTATTGTTTGGAGCAGGGAATCTTTGGGGTTCTGTTCTGTCATGAATCTTCCTTTGATGCGTTATTTTTGGCCGCAAAAAGAAATGACTTTTCAGAACAAAATGCACTTTTTAAATCAACATTTTTTAAGAAATTTTAATCTATTGATTCGGTGATAAGTCCATTTCTATTAGCCGTATTAAGCAGGTCATTAGCTACGAGGTGAACATATTTGTTGGTTACTTCCAGACTTTTGTGTCCCAGCATGTTCTTTACTTCTATTACGTTGAATCCGTTGCGCAAAAGGAAAGTAGCACAAGAGTGCCGGAGACCATGAAAATGGATGGAGTCTTTCAGGTTGGCTTCCTCAGTCGCAAAGTATTTGAAACGTTTTGATACATTGCCTCCTCTTATGGCTTTTTCTCCACCGGGAACTGACATTGGACTTGGAAATACGAGTCCCTTCTTAGGATTTCCGTTAAATTCTTTCCATCGTTTTAGTTCGGTGTAAAGAGTATCAAAAATTGGGACCGTACGTTCGTAACCATTCTTGGTATCGGTAACGCGAAGGAACCGACTACCAAGATTTACATGCTCCCATCGAAGTTGAATGATTTCCTTTCTTCGTAGTCCGGTATAAAAGGCGAGGGTGATAAGTGGAATAAACCAATGCTGCTTTTGTTGATCGGTTTTAATAGCTCCCGACTCTTGGTGCTTTTTCTGATAGGCTTTGAACTTCTCGAATATTTCGTTGAGCTGTTCCTCATCAATAATTTTATCTACGAGGTTATCACGCGTTTTAGGGATACCAATATTATCGCATGGATTGGAATCCAGAATTTCTTTATCTACGATCCAATTGAAAAAAGCTTTAAGATGTATGAGGTAGTTCTTTTTGGAAGCGTTGGCCAGGTGAGGCTTCAAGCAAAACTTTTTGATATCACTACTGTTGATCATGGTCACCGGCATACTGTATCCGACCTCTTCCATGAATTGACTAATAATTTGTCGATAAGTTTTTTTGGTCTGCTCGGTTACGTTTGTTTTCTCTTTTAAAAATTGCTTCTGAAGTGTACTGATGATTGGGCTGGTAAGCGACGTACCATCGAGTTCTTGTTCTTTCTCATATTCTTGGAGATTCCAGTCATCATCGAATGGATTTATTTTGCCAGCATCATAGAGCTTTTCATACTCTAGCTTTTTTTGCTCTGCTATCTTTTTGTATTTGGTCCCGAGGGCATAGGTCTTTTTATAAGACTTACCATTCAGGGTGGTTTTAAAGATGATCGAATAGTTCCCACTTCTCTTAGTTAGACTTGCCATATGTATTTGATCGGGTTGGTTAAGAGTACACCAGAAATGTAGTACCAAATGTAGTACCGAGCAAGGAAAATAGGGGCTATTTGGGAAAAGGTTTCCCGAAAAGGAGGGATGGTAGCTAGTGTATATACCAACAAAAAACCCCGCTCATCGTGAAATAAACGGGGTTTTTGGTCTAAAAAAGAAGAGTACGCCTGAGAGGATTCGAACCCCTAACCTCCTGATCCGTAATCAGGTGCTCTATCCAGTTGAGCTACAGGCGCAGTTCAATAAGAGGCCAAAGATACGTCTATATTTATTCCATTTCAACTCTTTTGTGACAAGAATTTTCTAAATAATATTAACATTTTAAAACATTTTTCAAGTCACACCGTAATACATTTCTGATTACATTTAAAATGTTACTTCTTAAACATTAATCAATAAATACTGTTATGAAACATGCATTTCTGATGATACTGTGCGTTGGACTGGTATTTACAGCTTGCTCAACTACCGAGCAAACCGTAGATAGCCAGAAAGAGAAAGCACAGAGGGAAGATAGTTATGAAGAGCTGACTAAAGACGCTGAAAAGTACGAAGGATATTTCGACCTTTATCAAAAAGACAGCAATCTTTATTTGTCGGTATCCGAGGATCAGTTAGATGAGCTATTCCTTATGAATTTTGAACTTGCTCGCGGTATCGGATCTGCGGGTCTTTATGGCGGAAGCATGCTGTCTATTTTTGAGGGGTTGGTAGTATCCCTGGAAAAGCACGAAGGCAAAGTTATGCTGGTTCAGCATCCCCATCGGTATACGGCCGGTGGAGATGAAACCCTGGAAAGAGCGCTCAACCTTGCTTACGGAAGTTCGGTCCTTGAAACGGCCAAGGTGGAAGCCTTTAATGCTGATAGTTCAGAAATGTTAATCAATGTATATGATTGGTTTGTGGGGGACTTGTCAGGCATTTCCCAACGCCTGAAATATGCCGTAGGAGAAAACGGACAACCGGGCCGGGTAACATTTGATAAGAGTCGCTCACATCTCGAAAAAGTGCAGGCTTTTCCTGACAATGTAAATATTCAGGCCAAGTTGACGTTTAATAATGCTGAGGATAATGCACCTCGAACAGTGGCCGACGGTCGATATATTCCGCTGTCGCTGTTTTATACCATGGTTGAGCTGCCGGAAGAACCGATGAAGCCGCGCATGGCCGACGATCGCACCGGTTATTTTATGACGGTGCACAAGGATTTCTCCAAAGAGTCCGATAGTTTTTTCAAGCGATATGTTAATCGCTGGCGACTGGAGTGCGAAGAAGAATTGTCGGAAGGAGAACTTTGTACCCCAAAGAACCCCATCACTTATTATATAGATCGTACCGTTCCGGAAAAATATCGCGAGGCTATGATGAACGGCATCACCGCGTGGTCGGATGCCTTTGAAGATGCCGGATTTAAAAATGCTGTACAAGCAAAAATGTTGCCCGACAGTGTAATGGCCGAAGATATACGTTATCCGACTTTACGCTGGAGTACTTCTGATCAGCCCGGTTATGGAGCCATTGGTCCATCAGTGGTAGATCCGCGAACAGGAGAAATTTTGGATGCGGATATTCTTTTTGAAGCCTCTATGTTGCTGGGGGATAAAGATGAATATCGACATATGGTAGAGCCACGCAGTGCTATTGATGAAGTTTTTAATGTAAGCGATAAGGAGCTGGCGCTTATGAGCAAGGGTGTAAAAACCAAGTCTTTTTACAGTGAAATGAATGCCCAGTTTGATCTGATCCACAGCTTTTTGTTGGCTAACGGACAGATTGAAGCAGGCGATCCGGTGCCGAAAGAGTTTGTAGATCAGGCTCTGAAATGGGTAACTATGCATGAAGTAGGGCACACGCTGGGACTTCGTCACAATTTTCGATCATCCATAGATACGCCGCTCGATAAGCTTTATGATGAGGAATGGGGAGAAGAAAAGGGAGTATTCAGCTCTGCTATGGAATATCCTTCTATTAATCTCCATCCGGAGGATAAATCTAAAGATGCCTATTACTATAATCCTGGTGTGGGTTCGTATGATCGATGGGTGATTTCCTACGGATATACGCCTGATGATGAGAAAGCAGAAGAAATTGCACGTCAGGCCGCTCAACCGGGTCATGCATATGGAACCGATGAAGATGCTCGTGGAGCAGGTGCCGTAGATCCGCATGTAAATGTGTTTGATTTGGGATCTGATCCGCTGGCGTGGGGAAAAGAGCGAGCTGATCTCCTAAGAGGATTGATTCCTCAAATTGGGGAAATAAAATTAGAAGATAATGCCCCGTATTATGAGGCAACAGATCTGTTTCAAAGTTATCTCTACCAATATGCACGTGTGCTGACGCCGGCCGTAAAATATATTGGTGGACAGCATCAATATCGCGATCATGTAAGTGATCCCGATGGACGCATGCCGTTTGAGCCGGTGGAATATGAAGAGCAAAAAGAAGCACTCGACATGATTGTGAATTATGCTTTTGCGGCAGATGCGATGACGTTGCCACAGGATATCTTTCAAAAAATGGGGGCTGATCGCTGGAGCCATTGGGGCAATAGCACTACCTATGGTGGACGCGTGGATTACCCGCTGCACGGAACTATGCTTGGTATCCAAAGTTCACTTCTCGAGCAGTTGTTAGATCCGGTTCGTTTGTCGCGTATCCGTGATACTGAGGTTAAATTCGGTATCGAAAATACGGTGACCATTCCCGAGCTGATGAGTGCGCTGACCGAATCGATCTGGTCAGAGGTACTTGCATCGCCGGGTCAAAATATTGAAACCAATCGCCGGGATTTACAGCGAAATCACCTTAATCGGATGGTGAAACTGATAACCGAGGCTCCGGATGACATGCCTGCTGATGCTCGGTCAATAGCCAGGCAGCAACTTAAAATGTTGCAAAATCAGTTGGAAGCTCGTCTTTCACCGCCAACTTATGATTTCAATGATTATACTCAAGCTCATTTAGAAGAGTCTGTTTCAAGAATTGAAGCGGCCCTACAAGCGAGCTTCGATATAGAGAATTAGTTTTTGACTTTGATTGCATAAAAGGGAGTCCACTTAAAAATGGGCTCCTTTTTTATTGAGGATTACTATTGCTAAAGCTAATCAATAAATATGGTTCGGCTTACAATTCTGTCGAAGCATCCCTAAAACTTGCTGGAAATCGCCCGGCAGTTCAGAATTAAATTCAACTATCTCTCCTGTTGTGGGATGCTCAAATCCCAGTGTTTTAGCATGCAGACACTGGCGTTGCAAGGAGGCAAAGAGATTCTGGAACATCTGTTTTCGACTTCCGGTGTTGGGACCATACCGCACCGAATCCCCACCGTATTTTTGATCCCCGAAACCCCACAGGTTATTATCGGCCAGATGTACGCGAATTTGGTGCGTGCGACCGGTTTCCAACTTTAATTCGAGCAGGGTGAGGTGATCAAAATATTCGAGCACTTTGTAATGCGTTGTGGCATGCTTGCCTTTATCCTCCGGTACTACCGCCATCCGTTTCCTGTTATGCGGGTCGCGGCCGATAGCCCCGGTAATGGTTCCTTCTTTTTCATCGGGAGTACCCCAGACGATAGCCCAGTAAGTGCGTTCAATTTCTTTTGTTCGAAAGTATTCGCTTAGAATACGGTGGGCTTTGTCGTTTTTGGCAACAACAAGCAATCCGCTTGTGTCTTTATCTAATCGATGAACAATGCCCGGGCGCACCGTATCTTCTTCTGGTTCCGAAAGTTCATCGGTATGCCACATTAATCCATTGACCAAGGTGCCTGACCAATTCCCCTTTGCGGGATGAACGACCATATTTGCACTTTTATTAACGAGCAGCAGATCATCATCCTCATAAACAATATCCAAGGGAATTTCTTCGGCGGTAATATCCGGAGGGGTGGGAGTTGGAATTTGGACATCTATAATATCGTCGGGTTCAATATTATAAGATGCTTTTTCTTTTTTTTCGTTAACGGTTATGTGTCCATCTTTTATGGCTTCCTGTATTTTGGTCCGGGAGGTCTCTTCTATTTTGGAGGCCAGATATTTGTCTAAACGAGTGCCCGAAGTTTCTTCTTGCGGAACTTCCAGGTGATATTCTTGAAATTGGTTTCTGTTATTATTGGACATCAGATCGCTTAAATGAAGATTTATATTGATTGTTCAAAAAAGTACAAAAAAAACTGAAATTATTTTGTAAGGATTGCCTTCCTTAAGGGTCTTACTAATGACTGTTCATTAAGATAGATACCTTGAGGGCACAAACAAATTAGGCTCCCGTAAAAAACGGGGGCCTTTTTTATTTTAAATTAAGAACGCACATGAATATATGATTTGATAGATAACTGAATATCATAAAATAGTATCAGTTTAATTAGGGTTAATCAGTGTTCTTTTTTTTGTACTTTTAGATTCTAAATTAATCACCGACGGCTATGATACAATCACTGTATATTAAAGATTTTGCTTTGATCGATGAGTTGGAAGTTTCCTTCCAAGAGGGGCTCAATATCCTAACCGGTCAAACGGGAGCGGGTAAATCGATTATTGTTGGTGCACTCAATATGATCTTAGGCGAACGTGCTGATACGGAAGTGATTCGGCAGGGAGCCAGTAAAGCTATCGCCGAGGCTATTATAGAAGTTAGAGAATATGAAGAGGTTAACCAACTGCTCGAAGAAAATGCTGTTGAGAAACGACCGGAGCTGATTCTCAGGCGGGAAATTCGATCGTCGGGCAGCCGGGGCTTTATTAACGATACACCCGTGAACATTTCGGTATTGCGAGAGGTGGGTAATTACTTGGTGGATCTACATGGTCAACACGATCACCAGATGTTACTCAAGGAGGAGAATCATCGTGGTGTTATTGATGGGTTTGCTGAAGTACAGCCGGCCTTGAAAGCCTATGGGCAATCCTATCAAGAGATGGTGGAGCTTCGAAAAGAATTGCGAAGCCTGCAAAAACGGGAGCGTGAGCTCCAGGAAAAAGTGGAGTTGTATCAATTCCAGGTTGAGGAACTTGAGGATGCCGAGCTTGATCCCGAGGAAGAAGAAAAACTTGAGGAGGAAATACACCTGCTTGACAATGCTGAGGAGCTCGATCAAAAAGCAGGAGCCATTGTGGAGATGGGCGACCACAATGAGATAAATGTAATGGAATTACTGAACCAGATTAAGTTACACCTTGAGGATATTGCCCGTATCGAGCCGGAGTTTGAAAGTTATTTGGAAGAAATTTCATCGGCGCGTATTAGTATTCGGGAGACCGTACAATTTGCTGAGCGGTACCGCAGTAAGATTGAGTTTAATTCCAGTCGGTTGGAAAAGCTGCGCAAGCGCCAAAATCAGCTAAACAGCCTGCAGAAAAAATATCATCGCGGTATTCCCGAGTTGATCGAATATCTGCATGAAATCAAAAAAGAATTAAGTCTGGCAGAGAATTTTGATCTTGAGATTGAAAAGCTGGAGAAGAAGATTGATAACCAAGCTGATGTATTGGCCGAGAAAGCTAAAGAACTGCATAACGTTCGAGAAAAAGTAGGGGATGAGCTCTCAAAAAAGATTGAGGACGAGCTGAGCAAGCTGGGAATTCCGCACGCTAATTTTGAGGTGCGCGTGGACTGGATGGTGGCACCGGAGTCACAGGGATGGATCACTGTTGACGGTCGGCCTGTAGAGTGTACCGAACACGGTTGTGACGAGGTTCGACTGTACATTTCTACGAATAAGGGTGAAGAGCCGAAACCATTAGCTAAAATTGCTTCAGGTGGAGAAATTAGCCGGGTGATGCTGGCGCTAAAATCTATCATAGCCCGCGAGCAGAGTCTGCCGGTGATGATTTTTGACGAAATTGATACTGGAATAAGCGGAGAGATTTCTGAGAAAGTGGGACGTACGATGCGACGTCTATCCGAGCGATGCCAGATTATTGCGATTACGCATCAGCCTCAGATTGCCAGTCAGGCACATAAGCACTATAAAGTCCAGAAAGTAGAGCAGGACGGGCGAACGGTATCGCGCATTATTCCATTGAATGAAAATGAGCATATAACAGAAGTCGCTACACTGATGAGCGGTGAAGATATCACTGAGGCCGCCCTCGAAAGTGCGCAGGAATTGATCAATAGAAATACCTTTAAGAATTAAGCCACGACTAATAGACAGTATTTGGGTATAATTGGTTTTTATCCGCGTAAAACTACGGCAAAATATTATTAATTATGGGAAAACATCACTCCGATCGTTTTGTAACACTTGTCGACGACGCTAAAACCCGTATTGAGGAAATTACGCCTGAAGAAGTTAGGCAGAAACAAAAAGCCGGTGACGATTTTGTGTTGTTGGATGTCCGTGAGCAGGATGAATGGGAAGATGCACACATTGCAGGAGCCGAGTATCTTGGTCGCGGTATTTTGGAGCGTGATATTGAGGAAGAATATCCTGATGCAGAAGAGGAGATTGTTCTGTATTGTGGAGGCGGATATCGTTCAGCCTTGGCTGCTGATAATCTGCAGAAAATGGGGTATCAAAACGTGAAATCTCTGGCTGGTGGATTTCGATCCTGGACAGAAGCAGGGTATCCTATAAAGAAGGAGACATAAAAAGAGGTTGGATGCTTGTGCACCTAACCTCAAAGCAAGGGAAACCGGATAATAGAAGTCTGTAGATGATTTCAGGGTGGACTCATTTGATCAAATTAATAGTTGGGATCGTCTCCATCATTATCTGATGAAGGAGTACCTGTTTTTATATCATGATCGTGATCCTGGTTGTTAACCCAAACTACCTCGGTGTTGGGTGCTACCTCAAGGTTTTCAGGAACAAACTGGTCGTTTTCCATTTCGACAGTATCTCGATCTACCGCTTCCACACTACTTGTTACGGTAATTTGCCCGGTCATATCTGGTGTATGGATAGTACAGTAATAATCAACTGTTTCCTCTTCCTCAAAGGTATAGCTAAACGTTTCTCCGGGTCCGATTAACCCACTTTCAAAGTTTGCGGATTGATTTTGGTTGTTGTCATCATTCTCGGTGTCGGTATCAGTACTTGAATCACCGCATCCAGTAAAAATAAGAAACAGTGATACTACAATAGCTAACAATGTATTTTGATGGTTGCTTATTAGCATAATGAATCCCCCATAATTGTAATTAGATAGCTGAAGGTCGTTTCTTGCCTATACAGCAGTTTTGTGATGAGGGTTGCCTTCCGAAGGGAAGTTTTTTAGATCAATGTCTCAGCGAGCAGTTTGGCAGGGTGGAAGGTCTGTACGTTAACGCCATCTTTTATCTGATGACGACATGAAAATCCCGGTACACAGACGAGCGCATCTTCCGGGAGATGTTTCAAGGCAGGGAAGAGTCGTTGTTTCCCAATATCCATCGATACTTCATAATGACTGACTTCATATCCAAAGCTGCCCGCCATTCCGCAGCAGCCGGTATCCCAAACCTCTACTTCATAGCCGGCATCTTCCAGCGCTTTGCGAATGGCCGAATTGCCAATGAGTGATTTGGCGTGACAGTGTCCGTGTACAAATACCTTTTTGTCTTTTGTAGATACAGGAGAATCTGCCAGTAAGTCAGCGGAAAACTCCTCAAAGGTATGGCTGGCATTGGCAACTTTTTGTGCTGAGTGAACCTGATCTTCGTCACATAGGTCGAGGTATTCATCACGCAGCGTTAAAATCTCTGAGGGTTCAAGTCCGATAATAGGCATTCCGCGATCGGCAAAGTTGGCCAGCCGGGGCAGGTTGGTGTCCAATATTTTTTTGGCATGGGTGAGCATCCCCTTGGATATTTGCGGACGCCCCACCTCGTGAAAATCAGGGACAATAACCCTATAGCCTTGGGACTCTAAAAACCGCACAGCCGCTTTGCCTATTTCCGGTTCGTGGTAATTGGTAAAAATATCAATTAAGAGAACCACTTCCTGTCTACTTTCTTGTCCAACGTCTGGATTTGACGTCGGACGAGTTAAATTAGCGTGGTTCTTATCCCACCAGTCCATAAACGTTTTATTGGCAAAAGTAGGCAAGTCGCGGCGTATGTCGATACCCAGAAACTGTTGCAGAAGTTCCTTAGTCACAGGCTGACGCATTATCCAATTTGTAAATGTTGGAAACAGCGAAGCCAGGGGATATAGCTTAGCTGCTTGACCAAAAAATCGTTCGCCCAGTGATATCCCGTGTTCTTTATGCCAACCTTGGGTGAATTCAGCTTTCATTTTCGCCATATCCACATTGGCGGGACATTCACTTTTGCAAGCCTTGCAACTCAGGCACAGACCCAAGGCATCCTTTAGTTCCTTGGATTGAAAAGCCTCTTTTTGTTTACCCGAAAATAGCTGGCGAAAAAGATTTGCCCGTCCGCGGGTGGAATCCTTTTCCTCTTTGGTAGCCATATAGCTGGGACACATTGTGCCCCCACTTTCTGACAGTTTTCGGCAAACCCCCGCCCCGTTGCAAAGCTCGACCGCGTCCGCAAAGCCCTCTTCTTTACGCCAGTTGAAATGGGTGTCAACGTTGGGCTTTTTATAAGAAGGAGAATACCGGAGATCCTGCTCCATCGGTTTGGAATCGGTAATCTTTCCGGGATTGAAAATGCCATTCGGATCCCAAATCTGTTTTACTTTCTTGAGCAGCGGCATCATCTCTGCCCCAAGCACTTTTTCGATATATGGGGCGCGTGCACGTCCGTCGCCGTGTTCGCCGGATAACGAACCGCGATAGCTGCGTACCAAGTCGGCAATTTCCCCAGCCATGGTTTTCATCTTTTCAATCTCTTCTGGTTTTTGCAGATTAATAACCGGGCGCAGGTGTAGCTCTCCAACCGAAGCGTGCGCATAAAACACACAGTTGGTTTCGTGTTTGTCCAAGATCTTTTGGAAGTCATCGATATAATCGGGCAGGTCGGGGACACGCACCGCGGTATCTTCAGCAAAGGTAGGCGTTCGTCCCTCTGAGCCCAGTCCCATCAGTAGTCCCAGTCCCGCTTTACGCAGGTTCCAGACGCGCTCCATTTTATGTTCATTGGTGATGATGGGCGTAGCTTCACTGAGCTTCATCTCTTGTAGGTTTTTGGAAAGCTTTTCAGCTTTTTGCTGAAGAGTATCAGCGTCATCACCGTCAAACTGGACAATTAGAATCGCTTTGGGATCACCATCCAAAAAGAAGCGGTTTTCGCGCTGTTCGATATTGCCTTTTGTGGCGTTGAGGATAATATCATCGACCAACTCAACGGCAGCAGGATCTTCCTTCACAATTTCGACTGTGGCTTCAAGAGCTTTTCGTATGGTTGAAAAATGGGGTACTAAAATAATGGATTCTGAGTCGCGAGGGACAAGGTTTAATTTTGCCGAAGTGGTCATCGCTAACGTTCCTTCACTGCCGCATAGCAGTTCAGCCATATTGAATTTTCTGCCGTCGGGATTAAAGGGCTGCATTTCGCAAAGACGATCAAGGGCATAACCGGTATTGCGCCGAATAATTTCGGGATGCGGATAGTTTTCTAAAATCTGATCACGATGCTCACGAACGAGCGCAATTATTTCTCGATAAATATGGCCCTCGAGCGTATCGAGCTCCATCTTCGCTGCCAGTTCAGTCTCCGAAAGCGGCTTGAAAGTAGCACGTGAACCGTCACTCAATACGGCATCAATTTCGAGAATATGTTCTCGGGTTGTTTTATGCTTGATGGAAAAAATACCGCATGAGTTATTACCGATCATGCCGCCAATCATACAGCGATTCGTGGTGGCGGTATCGGGACCAAAGAGCAGATTATATTTACCAGCCTCCCGGTTTAAGGTATCCCGAATGACGCCGGGCTGTACGTAGGCAAACTGCTCACTCTCGTCAATTTCAATGATCTGGTTCATGTTGCGGCCTACATCCATGACAATGCCACCGCCGGTTGTTTGTCCTGCCAGGCTGGTGCCCGCTCCCCGCGCCGTGATACTTTTTCCGTTTTCGCGAGCCCATAGGACAAGTTTTGCAATGTCTTGTTGCGACTCTGGGAAAGCTACGCCTTCGGGCAATTCCTCATAGCTGGAGGCATCGTTGGCGTACAAGTGGCGTGTTTGGTCGTCGGTATGAATGTCGGGAGTGGAGGATTCGAGAGATATATCCATAGGAGAAAGATATACCAATATTTGGATGCCTTTGCAAGGTTATAGTACAAACCCCGAAAATTTATAATCCTCGGGGTTTAAATAATCAGTAAACTTTTTAGCTACTTAAAAAACCTAATAAAGTGTCCTGTTGAGGAAGTCCCCGGTACTTGAACTATCAAAAAGTTACATAAATGTGTTCTCGGCGCGCTTCAGAATCTCATCACCAATAGCTAATCCGGCCGTTGCAGCGGGGCTGGGGGCGTTGAGAATATGAATTTCCCGTTCAGTAACTTCAAACTGGAAGTCATCGAGGATTTCACCATTGGGCTTTAAGGCCATTGCACGAACGCCCGAGGGAGAAGGTTTGAGATGTTTGGGACGAATAGAGGGAATCAGTTTTTGAAGTCCTTTTACAAAAACTTTTTTGGAAAAGGATCGATACCATTCATCTAATCCCATTTTCCAATACTTTCTGGACAGATTATAGAACCCGGGGAAGTTGAGCGTTTCAATCGTTTCCTCCAGATCAAATGAAAGCTTGTCGTATCCTTCGCGCTTGAAGGCAAAAACGGCATTGGGTCCACATTCTACTGCCCCGCGGACCATCTTGGTAAAGTGTACGCCAAGGAATGGAAACGCCGGATTGGGCATGGGGTAAATTAGACCGTTCACAAAGTGTTTCACCTCCGGTTTCAACTCGTAGTATTCGCCGCGAAAGGGCACAATTTGGATATCTGGACGAACGCCTGCAGACTCAGCAACATGATCACTGTACAAACCGGCACAGTTAATTAAATATTTTCCGTCGAAAGTATCAGTCGTTGTTTTTACAGAAAGACCGCTTTTATTTTGATCGATGTTCGTGACCTCTTGCTCACATGCAACCCGGTTATTATTTTCTTCGATGAGCGTTCGCAGTTGTTGGCAGACGCCTACGTAATCAACAATACCAGAGCAGGGCACGTGAATGCCTTTTACGCTATTGGTTACGTAGGGTTCAATTTCGGTAACCTCTTGCGGATCAATTTTTTTGATGCCTTCGATACCGTTGATCTGGCCTGTCTCAAAAATCTTGTTCAAGCGCGGAATATCCTCTTCATCGGTAGCAACGATGACCTTGCCACAAATTTCATAATCTACACCGTGTCGCTCACAAAAATTAACAAGTTGGTGGCGTCCGTCTACGCAGTTTTTGGCGCGATAGCTGTTGGGCTTGTAGTAGATGCCCGAATGAATAACACCGGAGTTGTTTCCGGTCTGGTGAGCAGCAACGTCATCCTCTTTTTCGAGCACCAGGATATTTAAATCGGAGTAGGATTGGGTAATTTTATACGCTGTCGAAAGGCCGACGATGCCGGCTCCTACTATGATGAAGTCGTACGTTGCCATAAGTTAAATGTTGTTCGTCTCTAACAATTAGTCGCCTAAAATACAAAAACGCAGGCTGGGGATAAATAAAAAAGGCCGGAGTATCTACTTCCGGCCTTTGATGGTTAAAGTGTGTTGGATATTAAATATTTTCACTTTCTGGTATTGGGAATGACTCCCAGACGTTATCACCGGATCGGTCGAGTGGCAGCTCACCCAAACGATTATAACGACGCATATCTACCCAGCGATGCCCTTCAAAGAAAAGTTCATATCGTCGTTGACGAAGCATCTCATCTTCGAGTGCTTGTTGGGTTTGTGGGCCACTGTAGTCGGACAGTCCCGCCGCGTTACGAATAACATTAATATCATCTTCAGCAGCAGTTAAGTTAGGAGTACTACCATGGATGTTGGCTTCTGCTCGAATGAGTAGCAGCTCAGCATTCTTGATAATAGGCATAGGTGCTGTTTGGGTTTTATAAACAAACAGCCCGTAATCACTGGAAAGTTCGTCAAGACTGGCAGTGTTTACGTCGCCGTTCTCATCTAAGCGTAGGATTGCTTTATTACCAACGACCCTGTTGTCTCCACTTTCGGCATCAGTTACAAATGAGGGATGGACAACATAACTGTCACCCGCGCCCGATTGGGGATTAGAGAACAGTGGATTCGTAATATCATTTGATCCTGTGGAGAAGACATGGTAGACACCATTTTTGAGGTCGCCGCTTGCATCTAAAAATGAGTTGCCGACAAATCCCATGGCTGCATCAAAATTCCCCCGGTATACAGCAACACGAGCCCGTAGGCCACGGTTGAACTGTAAAAAGGTTGAAGGGCTGTCAAAGCCTTCAAAGCCTGGTGAAAGGGGGAATGAGAATTCGCTTCCGGCATTCGAGAGGTGGGTGGCAGCTTCATCAAGAAGATCAGCAACCAGTTGATAGCTGTCAGCTTTACTTAGCAATGCACCGGTCGAAAAGAAATCAGTTTGATTTTGTTTACGGATCCCATTCTCATTATGCATTGTCAAAGCCATAAGATATTGATAGGCTTTAATAGTTTTGGCAAAACCAAAGATACCGTTTCGTTCTGCTTCACTTACAGCATTGTTATCAGTGATGGTTTTTACTGATTCGATGAGAATGTTAGCATTACGAATACTGGTATAGAAGGCTGCCCAAGGACGCGAAGTATAGAAAGATCCGGCATCGAGTTCAGAAGAGCCGCCGCCTAATAGATCCTGAGTATTACGTGGTTCAGCTGCTAAAAAGCGATACATTTCCCGGCCTATCATACCAACGTTAATATGGTAAATACGAAGGTCGGTTCTTAGACTCGATTCGGTACCCGTTATAAGAGTGTTAATCTCTGACGGGGTGGGATTCTCAACTACCGTTTCCAGTGCTGTGTTATTAGGATCAGGACGATCCTCAACGTTGACGATATTACAGCTTACAAATGACAAGGCAAGCAGAAGTACTGAAGCGATCGATATATGATGTTTAATATTGTTCATAATAGTCAATACTTATAAATTAAAAATCGATATTAAAGTGGAAATAATACTGCTTGGTTGAGGGATAGGGTGTCACCTCAATACCTTGAGCAATGGGTTGATTACCAAAGTTGGAAACTTCGGGGTCATAACTACGATAGGGAGATATGGTAAACAGATTTGTCGCAGATACACCGAAGCGTATTCCTCTTAAGGCAGAACTAATACCTTCTATCATTTGTGTTGGGACATTGTAATATAGCCCAATTTCTCGCATGCGCAGGTATGACCCGTCCTGCACAAATTGTCGGGTGGTAACACCTAACAAGCTGGCACGTTTTACTCCGTTCTTGGTATCATCTGTAATACCGCCGGCTTCGTTAACAAAGTCGGGGAAGGTAAGGTCGGTATCATCATAATCAGCTGTGGTACCGTTTAGGTCCGACAGGAGTTCAGTAAGATTGATGACATCGCCACCTTTTTTCCAGTGTAGCATAAAGGAGAAATCAACATTCTTTAATATATTGAGCTGGTTATACCAAGAAAGTTGAAAGTTGGGCTCACCGTCACCTAATTTTTTGGTGGTAATATCTCCACTAAAATTACCGTTGCTGTCTTTTACAGGATCAAGACCAACAATTTGTGTGGCCGACTTCCCTTCTTCCACGCGATAAACACCCAATGATGTCCCGAATCCACCCACGTCAAAGGCAGGAACTGAGAGGTCAGTTACCTCTGAAACATTTTTAGAGAAGGTAAAGGTGGAATTCCAATTGAGATTGTTATTGCGAACAGGAGTAAGGTCCAGACTGGCTTCAATACCACGGTTGCGCAATCCACCTCCGTTAAAGCTTTCGAAACTAAAGCCGGTAGATGGTTCTAGTTCACGTTGCAGCAACAGTTCTGAAATGTTTTTCTGGTAAACGGTAACGCTTAAGTTCGCTGTTCCTCCCCAAGCGCTGATATCAAAACCGGCTTCCAACTCTTTCTGGCGTTCGGGTTGAATATCATCGGTTCCCCGTGTATTGGTGATTAATATACCTCCGGATCCACCTATATTAGACGGGCCCAGTGAGGTAAACTTTGCACCGAAGGTAGAAAGATTACCCGTTTGTCCGTATGCAGTACGAAGTTTTAAATTATCGATTGGGCCATTGCCTTCCCAGAAATCCATATTCGAGATATTCCAAGCAAACGATGCTTTGGGATAATAAAATATTTCATTCACATTTCCATTACGATCTGACTTATCACCCCGTAATCCTACAGTGGTAATATAGGTATCGTTGTAATTGAACTCTTCCTGGATGAAAAATCCACGATCTCGTTGGTAGATCCTGGTTTGGTTATTACTGACGCTCACTGTTTGGTCAACATTGGTTTGGGTCCCCAAAATACCTCTGCCAACAGTAGAGATAGTGTTTTGGTCGTTGTTAAATGAAGTATATCCACCTTGTGAAACTAGTGTCGCGTTTTCGGAAAGGCTAAAGGTGTGTATCAGCATTAATGAGGTGTTGGTATTCAAGTTGTTGGTATTGGTTTCAACAAGGGTTCCGGGTTGAGCACTGATGCGCTCAAACTGAAGATCGCTTGGAAAAATGAGCTTATTGTTTTGGCTAAAAAAGTCAACACCACCCTGGAACTGGAGGGCCAGGTAATTCCCATCTTTTTGGAAGATATCATATTCAGCTTTCACAGATGTTAATACGCGATTGACATTTTCAGAGTTTGAAAATAGATCTCTTGTCTGAAGCTGGTTTGCGGTATTGAATGGGTGGGCAGGATAGACACCGTTTTCAGGTCGCAAATCAATAAAATTCGGAGTGGCTACCATGGAAACACCAAAGGTAGTACCGGTATTGTCATTCCCCGTAAGCCCCCTTCGCGATTCAGAGTGAATATAGTTTGAGGAAACGGAAACATTGAACTTCTCGGTAAATTGGTGGTCTACATTGGCCCGGATCGATTGTTTTTCATATCCGGTGGTTTTGATGATGCCTTCATCATTTTGAAGCATGCCGCTTACATAAAAGGAGGTAGATTCATTTCCAAAGCTACTGCTAATCTGGGTTTTTGAAAGTACTCCTTCTTGACCATACATGAGTTCTTCATAATCCAGAAAGCGATTGCTGGATTTGGCTTCATTAAAAAGCGCTTTTCCTTTAGGGCCAAAGGCTGATTCAGCAGTTGCTTCTGTAAACTGACGTTGTCCCAGCTTTTTCTGGATAGTTGTAAGGCCAATAGATTGAGAGGCACTAAATTGTGCTTTCCCTCCACTGCCTCTCTTGGTTGTAATAATAACCACACCGCCTGAGGCTCGTTGCCCGTAAATAGCGGCTGCAGAAGCACCTTTGAGCACTTCAATACTTTGAATTTCATCAGGATTCAGATCGGCCACCCTATTTACCGGATTGTCTTGGTTCGAAGAGCTACCGCCAGCTGCTGCTTGTGTTACCGCATTGGATCCGTTTGCTATGGCATCATTATTTAGGTAGATACCGTCAATAATGTACAGCGGCTCAGAGGAACCATTGATGGTGGTAACGCCACGTAGTTTAACCGACATACCTCCACCAGGGGCACCTGTATTTGAGGTAATATTCGCGCCTGCCACTTTCCCGTATAAACTTGAGCTAAGCGTTTGTGAAGAAGTGGTTCCGGTAAGTTGTTCAGAATCAACTGAACTTACAGCGTTAGCAAGGTTTTCACGCTGTACTGATGAGGCGAGGCCAGTTACAACCACCTCATCAAGGTTTGCTACGCTTTTCTGTAATTCTATGGTTATTTCATTGTTATCGGCGCTAACCTCAACGTTTTTTTGATTATATCCAACATAGGTAATACGAAGGGTTGCTGACTGGGCTGGTATTTCCAGCGAAAAAAATCCTTCAGTATTTGTTGTTGTTCCTTGTTCAGACCCTGGGTCATAAATGTTGACACCAACAAGGGCTTGTCCACTTTGAGCATCTATTACGGTTCCTTCAACGGTAAATTGCGCTACTGCACTTTGTGAAAGAAGCAGAAACACGACCCCCAGAAGGTACTTGGTATTTTTTTTAATCATGATAAATAGAATTAAAGGTTGAATGTGTGCTTAATGTTAACAAGCATCTTTTCCATAATTCGAAAAGCTAATTTAAGAAGCAAGTTCAATTTTATTATTTGGCTTAGCTTGAAGATGTTTTTCTGGTGAATTCGAGAAGAAAAACACCGGTAGGAGGTAAGAAAGACTATAAAACAGTTGTGAGAGTAGAGCTGAAAAGAATAAAAAATGAATGCTTATCTTGTGTTTGCTGTTTTATATCTTAGTTGCTCTGAAATCCCAAAAATTTAATATTGATGAAATGAAGAAATATTCTTGGTTATTGATCTTGTTATTAGCAGTTGGTTCTATAGCATGTGGTAATGGTGAAGAAAAATCACAAACGGAAGAAACTGCTGCAGTAGAAACGGATCAGAGTAATAATTCTGATGCTCAATATGTAGAGCAGGCTACGTTTACCGATTTTGATGGAAATGAGGTATCCGTTTCGGATTTTGAAGGAAAGGTGGTGTTGATCGATTTTTGGGAGACATGGTGTAAGCCGTGTCTGGCAAGCTTTCCTACCATGCAAGATGTTCAGGAAGAGTATCCCGAAGATTTTGTAGTGTTGGCCGTTACACCCGGCTTTACGGATACGCAGGAAGATGCCGAAGCTTTTGCCCGGAAGAATGACTATACCTTTGAGTATCTCATGGATTCAAACAATCTGCATCGAAAGTTAGGCGTGCAGGGCATCCCCTTTAAGGTATATGTTGATGCCGAAGGAAATTTCATAGAAAAATCGATGGGAACATCAGGACCAAAAGGAGATTACAAGAAGCTAAAAAAGATCATTGAAGAGCATAAATAATATAGGGTTGCGTAGGAATGTATTTTTATTTGCCGTTGTTGAGTAACAACGGTAAATGTTGTATTTTAAAAGACTTTCACAAAACAGAAATTAAGTAATAAAATTCATGGCACAGAAGGTAAAAGAGAAACTTCCTTACAAAGTTAAGGACATTGGACTGGCTGAGTTTGGCCGAAAAGAGATACGTTTGGCCGAGGCAGAGATGCCCGGTTTGATGGCGCTCCGCGAGGAATATACGGATGAACAGCCGTTGGAGGGTGCACGTATTGCGGGTTGCCTGCATATGACGGTACAAACTGCAGTATTAATTGAAACACTGATTGAGCTGGGAGCTGATGTACAGTGGTCTTCCTGCAATATTTTTTCTACCCAAGATCATGCCGCTGCTGCAATGGCAGAGCGAGGTGTTCCGGTATATGCCTGGAAGGGAATGAACGAAGAGGAGTTTTGGTGGGCTATTGAGCAGACGCTCTTCTTTGAAGATGGAGAACCGCTGAATATGATTCTTGATGACGGCGGAGATTTGACCAAGCTCGTGCATGAAGATTATCCTGAGCTGCTTGACGGCATCAACGGAATTTCTGAGGAGACCACGACCGGTGTGAATCGCCTCTATCAAATGTCGAAAAATGGAACGCTCGGTGCTCCTGCAATCAACGTTAATGATTCGGTAACGAAATCGAAGTTTGATAATAAGTACGGTTGCTGCGAGTCTTGTGTAGATGCGGTTAAGCGTGCTACCGATATTATGCTGGCCGGAAAGGTTGCGGTTGTGGCCGGATACGGCGACGTTGGTAAAGGTTCTGCTGCTTCATTACGTGGAGCCGGTGCTCGTGTCATCGTTACGGAAATTGATCCCATCTGTGCACTTCAAGCCGCAATGGAAGGTTACGAAGTGATGAAGATGGACGATGCCGTTAAAGAAGCAGATATCGTAGTTACGGCAACGGGTAATAAAGATATTATTACCGAGCGTCATTTTAAGAATATGAAGGATAAGACGATTGTCGGTAATATTGGTCACTTTGATAATGAAATTGATGTTTCTTGGCTCAAAGAAAATTCTGAGCGCGATAATATCAAGCCTCAAGTTGACCTGTTTAAGCTCGATGACAATGGAAAAGAGATTATCCTTCTTTCCGAAGGTCGCTTGATGAACCTTGGTAATGCAACAGGGCATCCGTCTTTTGTGATGTCAAACAGCTTTACCAACCAGACGCTGGCACAGATTGCACTATGGAATCGTCCCGAGGATTTTGATATGGACGTTAGTGTATTGCCAAAAGAGCTGGATGAAAAAGTGGCTCGTCTGCACCTCAAGAAAATAGGAGTGGAGCTTGAAGAGCTATCTGAAGAGCAGGCTGAATATATTGATGTTCCCAAAGAGGGACCATACAAGCCTGATCATTATCGCTATTAATTTTTGATAGCAGTTTGTAACTAATTTTGGCCTCATTCATCGCAAGATGAATGAGGCCTTTTATTTTTAATTTAAAAGCTGTTAAGCAGAGATGTTGCATCACTCCCGTACGAATGCAGTTCGCTCTCATACAAAACCTCTCCTTCTCTTGTTGTTTGGTATTTAACAACACCGCCCGGAACATCTTCTCCCACGCGCCACATTTTAAGAGAGGTCCCACCGGTAACTCCAAAGTTTAGTAAGTCTGTGTTAAATGTTCCCGCTGGTGTTTCAACAGATACATTGGTTTGTTCCTGGGCACCCTTAATGGATTCTTTCGTGAGTTCTGCAGGTTGATTATACCACCCTTCGGAAACCGGCTTTTCCTGTATTTCTCCATCTCCCAGCTGCTCCCGGTATCGGAGAATGGATTTTCTGTTTTCGGAAAACAGTATCTCGGCAATGTATTGAGGCTCTTCGGATTCTTTTTCCAGGAGCGCAATTTGCCACCACTGTTTGCCGCTATCCAACTCTTTTAGGAAGGCTTTCTTCATGGTGAGTCCGTCACTTTCAGTTGTGATTTTCCATTCTGTCACTTCTGATTCTTCGTAGGAGTCTAACTCAAGGCCATAACCGTAGCTGCTGAAGAGATAGCTAAACATCATGGGATACATATTGGCCGAGCCAAAGTTCATACCGCTTATCCCTGTGTAGTTGACCTGTTGCGACAGATGGCGTGTGAATGTCTCATTGTTGTCGGATGGCATAGTGAGCGTAAAATTTGAAGGCATATAATTTTCTGCCATTACACTAACGGTGTAAAGACCGACGCTCCCAAATCGTATCGTAGCCACACCGGTTGAGTCAGTAGTGGATTTGCGTCCATTCGAGGCTTCGACCTGGGCACCTTTTACAGGTTCATTATTTTCATTCAGCACTTTAATTTCTGCTGAGTGTACGGGTAGATCATTTAGCAGTTGTGCACTGGGAGAACATCCAAAGAAGAAAAAAGCTATGGATAAAAATGTCGCCAGTAATTTGTATTTGTAAAAACGTTTTCCAGAATATTTAAATAGCTTCATAGTAGAGGTTTTTATTGAGTTTAAAATCCAAATTTTTCGAAGAGATTTTCTTGGTTATACTAAATTATGAAACCATAAATGCTTCAATAGTATATGCGTGATGGATGAATAAAAAAGGTCAAATTCATTGATGTTCTTTTTATAAAGTTGAGAAGTTTTGAATATTTTTATGTCAAAATTTTAAATGAATTGATATTATGTCTGATAACAAGAAAGAAATAAGTATTACGGTAGAGCTCGACGACAATAACGTCCCCGAAAAAATCGATTGGAATGCCACCGATAAAGAGGGGGAGGGTATTGCCAACTGCAAGGCGATGTTTTTATCGATGTGGGATCCCAAAAAACAGGATACCTTGCGCCTGGATTTGTGGACGAAGGAGATGACTAAAGATGAGATGAAAATCTTCTTTCATCAGACGTTGGTGACGATGGCCGATACGCTGGAAAATGCTACCGAAGAAGAAGGGATGGCCGAAGATATGCGTGACTTTACCGCTTACTTCGCCGACAAGATGGAAATATTGGATAGTTAGGAATTAAAAATCAATAAAATGAGGCAGGACCATCTTACATTCAGCTATTTTTAATTTTTCATTGATATAGAATAGAGCCAAAAGTCACGGCGCTGTCGCGCTCACGTTCATCCCACAAATCGTAGCTTAAAATTTCTCCCTGTACATTGGGCATTGCCTGTAGGAAGGTGTACAACGGTGGGAATCCGCATATCCGATAGGGATCATAATCCTCTTTCATGAGTTTAAGCATTGCGGCCCGGTCGTTTTGAACACCATGTTCTAAAAAGCGTTTATCAAAGGATTCTACCTCATCAAACATCGTGGCAGCGGGAGTTTCGTCCCCAAATTTTTTGCCAATATGAGCTAAATCACCGCTGATTAGGAATAAGGTGTCGTTATCATCACCGTAATTTTTATTCAGAAATGTGGAAAAACTATCAAGTTTCTGACCTAAATGTCCATTTTCCACATAGTATAAGTCGTCGAGTCCTCGGATAACGAAAGGCACGATTTCGTATTCGTGATCCCAAAGATAGCTTAGAAAAAGTAGATGTAGTTCAAGGCTGTGCTCCATTCGGTGAGCACGATCATGAGAGGAGATCCCCATGTCATCCTCGGCATGTTGTAATTCCTTTATAGCTTTCTGATCTCTGGGAATCGTTCCTAATGGCATTTCAAAGTCTTTATTGATCAGAATAAAAGGATCGTTTTGATATAAATCGGGATAAAGGCCGGCATAATGCGAAGTAGCCAGCATAATTACGCGTTTGGGCTTTAAATCCCGAATGGGAGCAAACGCTTTTACGTAACTCTCCAACGCTACACGCGGATCGATATGTGGGGCATAAAGGGCTTTGGCGGAGTCTACGGGGTTAATGTTTTCTTGAGGGTGGTTAGCAAAAGCCTCATCCAGATATTCTTTTAGTTCGTTGGGATCAGCAGGGTAGGAAGCACCGGCCGTTACAGATTGATGAATCGTTGATGCCTCATATTCTGTCTCGATGCTTTTGGCATGTTGCTCAAAATAATCGGAAGCCAAAACCCGATTCTTATCCAATAGCTGAATGAATTGGAGCAGATCGTCTTTGGTGATACCCTTTCCTAAATGAGATTCCAAATCGTTAATGCTTTTTTGTCCGTCAAGGATGGAAAGTAATTGCCCGGCTTCACGTTTTAGAGCAAAATCAGTCGTGGCATATCCCCGCTGATCATGGAAATAGAGGAGTGCATTCCCGTTTTCTTGCATGGGGATAACCTGTATATCCCGACGCAACGGAGGAATAGGTTGTGATTTTGAGTCGAAGATCTTTTGCTCACTCATGGTTGGTATTTGTTCGAAGACTGTGTCATCCTGAATTCATTTCAGGATCTAAATTTTTGGAAGATACTGAAACAAAGCCTATCCCGACACATCGGGATTCAGCATGACATTTTAATTATTATTCTTCCCGCATCGCCCGGCATTCGCACTTAATTCCGTATTGTTCACAGAGCGGATGATCGGGCGGTTCTGAAATACGAGCCTTACAGGCATTTCGTCCATGATGAATCATCAAATGCGAAAGATTGGTCCAGTGTTCCCTCGGAAAGAGCGCCATCAGGTCACGTTCGATTTTGTCCGTGTTTTTTTCGTGCTCGGTTAGTCCATAACGGTTTGAAAATCGACGTACGTGTGTATCAACAACAACCCCATTATTTATATTAAAGGCATTGCCAAGCACAACATTGGCCGTTTTACGAGCTACACCGTAAAATTCCAGGAGGTCGTTCATATTCTGGGGGACTTCTCCGTCGTGGTTTTCAACAATAGCCTGTGCCGATTGCTTTAACGCTTTGGCTTTGTTGCGATAAAATCCGGTGGAACGAACCAGCTCTTCCAATTCTTGGATAGGCGCCTCGGCCATGGCTTCGGGAGTGGGATAAGCTTCAAACAAATCCGGTGTTGTCTTATTCACGCGAACATCAGTACACTGTGCACTTAAAATTGTAGCACATAAAAGTTCAAACGGATTTCGGTAGTCTAATGCACAATGCGGATTCGGATAATGTTTGTAAAGTTGATCCAGAATTTCTTTAGCATGCCCCTTTTGCTCCTCCGTTTTTTCGGGAAGTTTCGGGAGATCGTCGTACTGCTTGGTTTTCGCCATTTGTGATGATTGTTTATCGGATATACTTGATAGAAGGTTTCGAATTACTACCTCATCCGGACGCTGAATTTGCGATCGAATGAATTAACAAAGTTATATCGTACCCATCGGATGGCAAAATAAGCCATCAGATAGGTTTTGCAAAGGCTTCTAATAGTGTTTTTGTGTGATCCTGAACTTAGCGTGTCTCGAACATACGGAAGTTCAGGGTCTGCAGTAAAAAACTATTGTCAAAGGTAGATTTCAACGTCTAATTTCCCCTACCTTTGGCTTCACTAAATAAATGAAAACAAACGGAATGTCTCTACCAAAAGAAAAGGCCAAAAAATTAGTTTCGAGTCCCTATGCGTGGTTAGTGCTGGGGGTGTTAACACTCATCTATATATCCAGCTTTGTTGATCGACAAATTATTGCGGTATTAGCTCCGCAGATTCAGGACGAACTTTCGCTCAGCAACTTCCAGGTAGGTATTCTCTACGGTACTGCTTTTTCCTTTATTTATGCGTTGTGTGGGATACCGATGGGGCGGCTGGCTGATATCTATTCGCGAAAGCTGATGATTATTGCCGGGTTGGTTGTGTGGAGCTTGATGACTGTTATTAGTGGATTTGCAACTTCTCTTACCTTTCTGATCGTCGCCCGGTTTTTTGTAGGGATCAGTGAGTCAGCTTTGAGTCCGGCGGTGTATTCTCTGTTGTCGGATTACTTTAAGCCCGAACAGCGGGGGACCGTTTTTTCTATTTATGCTGCCGGAATTTTTATAGGGATTGGTGTTTCATTCTTAGTGGGAGGTGGGATTGCCGAGTCATATGATTGGCGTACCTCCCTGATGGCTGTGGGAGCACCGGGACTGCTTATTGCCACCGTAGCGTGGTTTGTTATTAGGGAGTTTCCGCGAGGTATCACGCAATCCAGCGACAATCAACGATTTGACACCGAGAAAAGTTTTGGCGAAGTGGTACGGTACATCATCAGAAAAAAAACGGTGAGGTATCACTTCCTGGGGTTTTCCTTTATGGCTTTTACCGGCTATACAATTTTAGGTTTTATTGGGATTGTTCTTACCGATATTCATGGCGCAGGTTCATTGGTCCCTCAATACGGTTGGTTTATGATGGCAACAGGACTAAGCGTGATGGCATCGGGTAAAGCCGCCGACTGGCTGGCTCAAAAAATAGCACCTTCGTACCGTTTTGTACCAGGAATCATTGCAGCTTTGGGTTGTTTGCCGCTTTATTACTTTGGATTATTTGCGGAATCAGCGATGATCGCCTTGGTATTAATTGGATTGGCGAATATGATATCATCATCCTATAACGGAATATCGGTAGCCATTTTACAGTATCTTGTGAAGCCAAACATGCGGGCACTGGCCAGTGGATTGTATCTGTTTGTGATTAGCGTGGTAGGCTTTGGTATTGGCCCTCCACTTACCGGCTGGCTTATGGATACGATTTTTACCGGCAATTATGGCGCGGCAAAAGCCCTGATGTTGGTATTTAGTTGCTGTGGAGTATTGGCGACGATCTTTTTCTGGATGGCTATGCAACATTACGATCAGGATGAGGAAACAAAATAATTACTGCCACTGGTAATTGTGGAAAACCTAATGGATTTGTGGAAAAGTATTCGTTGACAATGATCTTGGCAGGCGTTTTATTAAAAATAGATTTAAAGGTGTCCCGATTTATATCGGGATGAAAAGGGAATCCGGTGAAAGGCCGGAACTGTTCCCGCAACTGTAATTCGAAATATTCTTTGTTCTAAGCCACTGTCTCAGCCCTAAACGAGGCGGGAAGGTGCAAAGAAATAATCGGTAAGTCAGGAGACCTGCCTTTAAGTCAAGTAAACGAGGCCTTCGGGAGTTAAGGTGTTGTTGAAAGGCAGGTGCCGTATACCCGATTTATTGTATATCACCATTACTTTCTATTCCTGTCTTTGCAACGTTTTAGCGTCCCCTCCTCATAATTTAAAGCTAAAACAGATCATTATGATTACGCATAATCTTGGATACCCGCGGATAGGTATCAACAGAGATTTAAAAAAAGTAGTAGAGCAATACTGGAAAGGAGAGATTGACAAAACAAAGCTGGACGAATCTGTCTCGGCTCTTAAAGTGATGCACTGGACAACTCAGAAAAATGCCGGCATCGACATGGTGCCCTCAAACGACTTTTCTCTTTACGACCAAGTACTCGACACAGCTATGCTGGTAGGGGCCGTTCCTGAACGCTATGAAGAGCTTTTTGAAGAAGAGGATAACAAGATCTACAGCTATCCTATTGATACTTATTTTGCAATGGCTCGGGGGTTGCAAGATGAGGATCACGATATTGCAGCCATGGAGATGACCAAATGGTTTAACACCAACTACCACTATATTGTCCCTGAATTTACCCCGGACCAAGAGTTTCAGTGCCTGTCATCCAAAATTTTTGATGAGTATGAAGAAGCAAAATCTGTGGGGGTTATCACGAAGCCCGTACTGATTGGACCGGTAAGCTTTTTGCTGCTGGGTAAAGAGAAGGATGCCCCGGATGACTTCCACCGGCTGGACCTGCTTGACAAGCTACTGCCTGTGTATCAAAACATCTTGACGAAACTGCAAAATATGGGCGTGGAATGGGTGCAGATTGAGGAGCCTTTCCTGGCCCTGGATATTGATGAAGATACCAGGGGTGCTTTTCAGAAGGCATACCGGGCACTGGCAGAGGAGCGATCAGAATTAAAGCTTTTGCTCACCACCTATTTTGAAGGTTTGGAAGATAATGTCGAGCTGGCCGGCGACTTGCCAGTTGATGGGTTGCATATCGATCTTGTGGAAGCTCCTGACCAGATGGATACTGTGATTGATGCTCTTGATGAAGATATTTCGCTCTCACTGGGTGTTGTTGACGGTCGTAATATCTGGAAAACAGACTTACAGAAAGCTGCCGAATTTATTCAACAAGCGGCTGAACAGCTTGGCAATGATAAAATCATGGTTGCGCCCTCTTGCTCATTGCTTCATTGTCCTGTTGACTTAGAACAAGAAACTGATGAAACTGCCCTGCCTCCTGAAATAAAACGATGGATGGCTTTTTCCAAACAAAAACTGGATGAGCTAACGCTACTAAAAAAGTTTGTCGGCAGTTCGTTGAGTGAGGAGGAAGAAAAGTTGTTTGAACAACATCAGGCCGATATTTCTGGCAAAGAAGAATCGGGACTGGTACACAACAAGAACGTTCAAAAACGTATGCAATTGCTCGATGGTGAGATGCTGCATCGGGATCATCCGTACAACGAGCGAAAGACAGAACAGGAGGAACATCTCGATGTGCCTGATCTGTTCCCAACTACCACCATCGGCTCTTTTCCTCAGACTCCCGAAGTGCGTAAATGGCGGTCAGAATTCCGAAAAGGGAACTTATCAAAGGAGGAGTATGAAGGACGGATAGAAGGAGCGATTGATAAGCTCATCCATCAACAGGAAGAGATTGGACTGGACTTGTTGGTGCATGGTGAGTTTGAACGTAATGATATGGTGGAATACTTCGGCGAACATTTTGCCGGTTTTGCCTTTACGCGGCATGGTTGGGTACAGAGTTACGGTACCCGCGGTGTGAAACCTCCTGTTATTTACGGGGATGTCCATCGACCTGATCCGGTAACTGTGCGCTGGTCTTCGTATGCTCAATCACAAACCGATAAGCCGGTGAAAGGGATGCTAACCGGGCCTGTAACTATTCTGCAGTGGTCCTTTGTCCGTGATGACCAATCCCGCGAGGAAACTGCCAAACAAATTGCCCTGGCTATTCGTGATGAGGTAAAAGATCTCGAGGAAGCGGGTATACAGGCGATTCAGATTGATGAACCCGCTTTTAGAGAAGGTCTGCCGCTACGCCGTAAAAACTGGAATCACTACCTTGAGTGGGCTGTCGATGCTTTCCGCCTGGCTTCAACCGTTGTTAAGGATCGCACCCAGATTCACACCCACATGTGCTATTCGGAGTTCAATGATATCATTGAGCACATTGCCCGTCTGGATGCTGATGTAATTTCAATGGAGACCTCTCGATCACAGATGGAACTGTTGGAAGCGTTCGTGGAGTTTGATTATCCCAACGAGATCGGCCCCGGGATTTATGACATCCACTCCCCGCGGGTGCCTTCCACCAGCGAAATGATGAGCCTGCTCGAAAAGGCCGTTGATGTACTTGATGCTTCTCAGCTTTGGGTAAACCCGGATTGCGGACTCAAGACCCGTGGTTGGGAAGAAACTGTTCCTTCTCTTGAGAATATGGTATCTGCGGCCCGGCAGATGCGACAAAAACAAAGTGTTGAGGCATAAAATACGCGACTCATTCAATGATTGGGGGTTTAGAATTAAGAATCTTGAGTTCCCAATCCTCTTTGCTTTACCCTAACTGAATTAATAGAAATTAGATTATCAATTTTTAAATAAACATACAATGTCGACAAAATTAATCGGACGTACTTCTGTACGAGATAATATTAAACTCAGTGAAGATCCATCTTATCCTATTTTTAAAGAACTGTACGAAAAACAAAAGAAAGTGGTTTGGTTTCCTGAGGAGCTGAATATTCAGCAGGATGCTCTTGACTACCATTCTCTGACTGACGATGAAAAGGAATTATTTGACACAGCAGTTGGCTATTTCTGCTCGTCGGAGCTGCTGGTACAAAATGTACTGGTCAACTCATTTTTCCCGCTGCTAACTGATCCGCATGCGAAGATGAGTTTTAGCACACAGCTTTTTATGGAAAATATCCACAGTGATTTCTTTGAAATTGTGCTGCAATCGTTTGGCCTGGATCGCGAGAAAATGTACGATGTGGCATTTGATGATCCCATCTTGCGTAAAAAACAGGATCTTATCGTCGATGAAATTGATAAGATTAGTCATGGGAAAATTAATCCCGAAACGCTTGAAGGACAAAAACAGGTGTTGCGGGCTATTTTGCTAAATAATATTGTACTGGAAGGGATCTTCTTCTATTCCTCTTTTGCCCACTTTTTTGCACTTAAAGATATGGCCAAGATGAAAAACGTAGTGTCCGGTGTAGAGCTGGTATTGATCGATGAGTCATTACACCTGCAAAATGGTATCGAGGCCATCCTCATTATGCTGGATGAAAACCCGGAGATTGTTGAGGATACTGAATATGTGCAGGATATCCGCAATGTAATTCTGGAAGGAACATCACTCGAAATTGAATACGTGAAGCATCAGTTTGGTGATCGGACGATCCTGGGAATTTCATCGGGAGAAATGGAGCGTTATCTCAAATACATTACCGACCGGCGACTGCAAGAGCTGGGTTTTCAGCAGGAGTTCCATATCAATGAAAATCCGCTTCGATTCCTGCAAAAAGAGGACGTCAAAAAGTTAATCAACTTCTTCGAAGTCTCATCCACCGAATATACGAATTACTAAACCATTCTTTGTCATGCTGAACTCCGATGTGTCGGGACGGGCTTTGTTTTCAGCATCTCATGTATTAGATCCCGAAACAAGTTCTGGATGACATAGAGATTAAATTCCAGATTTATAAACTAACTCAATCAATACCATGAAACGAACAGTCATAAAACGCGACGGAACGGAAGAACCTTTCCGTACCCAGAAAATTATTAATGCCATCTTCGAAATAATCCAAGGGTTGGAGGTTGAAGACGATTACGAAATCGTTTTCAAAATTATGAAAGAACTTGATCTGAAAGTACCTAAAAGAGTTGCCACCGAGGAGCTTGATCAACTTGTGCTAAAAGCCATCGAGCAGCTTATCCCCAAGCATCCTGTTTACGATACGTTAGCCACTCGGCAACTATTGAAGATCATAGACAAAGATATCAACCGGCGACTGGATCATTTCCGGGATTATTTAGCCCGAGGATTCGAAGAAAATTTGCTGGATGAGAGTCTTAAGGAGTTTGATTTTGAGCTGTTGGCTAATAGCCTGAATTTTGATCGCGACGGGCTGCTTGGGTATTTCGGGTTGACTACACTTAAAGATCGCTACTTGATGCGAGATCGGGATGATCAAATTATTGAAAAGCCTCAATGGTTTTTTATGCGGGTAGCTATGGGAATTGGAAATTCCAATGGGGAAGTTATTAAGATTTACAACAAGCTTTCAAAACTTGAATATTTACACTCTACGCCCACGTTATTTAACTCTGGTACCACTACTGCTCAGTATTCATCGTGCTACGTAAGTGTTATTGATGATTCGCTGGATTCCATTATGGATAAAGCCCGTGAAACGGCCTTTTTGGCGAAATATGCCGGCGGCGTAGGTACCGATGTGACCCGCATTCGGGCAACAGGTTCTAATATTAAATCGCTAAATGCTCCTTCATCAGGTGCTATTCCGTTCATCAAAATTTTTGACACGCTGGTTAATTCTATTCAGCAGGGCGGACGTCGGCGCAGCTCGCAGGTGATGTCGATGCAGCCATGGCATCTTGATATCGATGGATTTCTGGATTTGCGTGAGACAACCGGGAATGCCTATTTTCGTACGCCGTCACTGAATACCAGCTTATGGATGCCCGACGAAATGATGCGTCGTATCAAAGAAGGGGAACCCCTGTACTTTTTTGATCCGGGAGAATGCCCCGAGTTGGTGGATGCTGTAGGAGACGACTTTAGAGCAAAATATGAAAAGCGTATTGAGCAGGCTGAGGCTGGAGGTTTAAAACAGTTTGACAAGCGCGATAGCAAAAACTTCTTCAAAAAATACCTCTTTAAATTGGCTAAAACAGGTCATCCGTGGTTAATTTTCAAAGACGAGCATAACCGTCATAACCCATGTCCGGAGTACAGCGTAATTAATAGCTCGAATCTCTGCACTGAGATTTCTATCCCCAATCACTCTGACTCTACCGCGGTGTGCACACTGGCATCGGTTAACTTGTCGAAACACCTAACCGATGATGAAAGTGACATAGATTGGGACAAGTTTGAAGATACGTTGGAGACGATGACGCGCGGACTCGATAACGTACTTGATAAGAACTTTTATCCCTCCGAGCCTGCCGAAAAGAATACTATGGATTTGCGTCCGCTGGGTATCGGACTCATGGGATTTGCCGAAGCACTGGTTGATTTAGGAATTCCCTATGATTCTGAAGAGGCTGTTATCCTGGCCCGAAAAATTGGTGCCTTTATGCGAAAAGTGACATATCGTACGTCTCAACAGTTGGCCGAGGAGCGCGGTGCTTTTGAGCATTACCGAGAGATGAAAGAAGCAGGTAGTCCCTATGATTACAAACCACGGCGTAATGCGGTACTGCTGGCCATTGCACCTACGGCTTCGATCTCTATTATTTCGGGTACGACTTCATCCATCGATAGTTATTTTAGTAACCTGTACTCTCGGGACACCTTGTCTGGAAAGCATATCGTTATCAATCGTCAGCTAATTGAGGATCTCGAAGAAAAAGGGCATTGGAGCGACGAGATGGCTCAGAAAATAAAAGCGAATAATGGCTCGGTGCAACCGATTCAAGAATTGGATGGTGTGATCAACAAAGATTTGTATAAGACCGCATATGAAATCCATCCGGAGCGACAAATTGATATTGCTGCAGCGTTTCAGGAGTCTATCGATCAGTCAGTTTCTAAATCGTTGTATATTGCTGAGCGTATGCGCGATGATATGGAGGAATTTTATCTCTATGCATGGGAGAAAAAACTAAAATCCACGTACTACTGCTTTATCGACAAAGTGGTAAAAGGCGAGAAATATACCGAAGAGGTCAACAAACGAGGTTCCCGTAAAGGGTTCGGAGCGGTTTCCTCCGATACCGGCAGTGAATCCTCAAACGGGACATCGTCTAAACCGGGAAAAGAGGAACAGGAATCGGTCAGTGATCGGGAAGAGCTGGAGGCCAGAGCACGGGAAAAATTCGGAGACGAAGTTGTTGATCAGGCCTTAAATGCTGATGCAGGTTCGTGTCCCACCGATCCGATGCTGCAGAAAATTTGCCCCAGCTGTGAATAATGTAGATAGTTTTCTGATATAATCATCAGCCTGGTTGCTGAGCATCTTGTTTTGGCAACCAGGTATATATTTTACTGTTGAAGTGTGGGGAGGTTATTGTTCGTAGTTTTGCGGAGGATCTGAGTCGGATGATCTATACCAATCAACTATCTACTTTTTCGCAATTCCATGTCTGTCAATGGCGTTGTAGTTCGGACTTTAAAGCCATTCTAAAATAAAAAGGTAGGCTGTACCATGTGTTAACAGGCTGGGAATTGATTTTACCCTGGGTAAATTTGGTTTCTTTAATAAGACGAAGAGCTTCTTTTGATAATATAGGATGGGGTGAGGATTCAATATAGTGTCCAATTCCATCCCCTTCTTTGGTAACCAAAAAGTTCACAACTACTTTTCCTTTAATTCCTCAATCTCTGGCTTTCCGGGGATATTCCATTTTAGATAACATATGTTGGTAGCCGCCCACCGGTTTTGGTTTCGGAGTAACTTCGGCTACTGAATACGTTTCAAGAGAATCAACGGGAATGGTGTTATGGCGGGGTATTTGATAGTTCGGGTTACATCCAGTAATCCAAATACCGAAAACTGCTAATAGTACAAGCAGTGAAATACTTTTCTTAGACATCGTCTAATGATTTTGCCAGGGATTGCAAGGTTTTCTTGGCATCACCGAAGAACATTTGGTTGGATTCTTTATAAAAAAGCGGATTATCAATACCGGCAAAACCGGGACTCAGGCTCCGCTTAAAAACAATCGTTCGTTCTGCCTCATCCACATTCATGATCGGCATACCGTAAATGGGACTGCCGGGTTCCGTTTTGGCTACAGGATTTACCACGTCATTTGCCCCAATGACCAACACCACATCTGTCGATTTAAATTCCGGATTGATCTGCTCCATGTCATAAAGCTGATCGTAAGGCACATCGGCCTCGGCCAAAAGCACATTCATGTGTCCAGGCATACGTCCCGCAACGGGATGAATACCGTATTTAACTTCAACGCCACGTTTTTCAAGCTTGTCGACAACTTCTTTGAGTACGTGTTGTGCTTGGGCAACCGCCAATCCGTATCCGGGAACAACAACCACGCGGTCAGAATAGGCGCATTGCAGAGCTACGTCATCGGGGGTCGTTTCTCGGACTGTTTTATCAGTGTCTGCGGCCGGTCCGGCCCCGGAACCACCGTCTCCCCCAAAAGCGCCAAAGAGCACATTGCCGAGGGAACGATTCATCGCTTTACACATAATATTTGTGAGGATGAGTCCCGCTGCTCCTACCAGCGCACCGCTGATAATGAGCAGATTGTTGTTGATTACAAATCCGGCCATCGAGGCAGCAATTCCGGAGTAGGAGTTCAATAGTGAAATGACGACCGGCATATCGGCCCCGCCAATGGGAATGACCGTCAAGATTCCGAGCAGGAGTGCAATCCCAAATAGGAGCCAAAAGATTAGTTGACTTGTGGGATCATAGGTGAGCCAGCCAACGAGTCCCAGCGTGCCGACAGTTAACAATCCGTTAAAAATATTATGTCCTGGAAAGGTAATCGGATTTCCACTGATGAATCCCTTAAGTTTCCCAAAGGCAATAAAACTGCCGGTAAATGTAATAGAACCGATAAGGATACTGAGTCCGATTGTCACCAAGTCTTGCGTAGCAATGGCGGAAGCTTCGAATCGGGTAAATTCGCCCCAGGCAACTACTGCTGATGCGCCGCCGCCGAACCCGTTAAAGATAGCAACCATCTCGGGCATAGCTGTCATTTCAACTTTTTTCGCTGCATAGGCGCCGATTGCGGCTCCAAATACAATACCAGCTATAATGTACTCATAGGTAATAATTTGTTGATCGAATAAGGTGACGACAACACCAATAAACATACCCAGTGCTGCCAGTTGATTTCCTGATCGTGCAGTTGCGGGAGAGCCGAGTCGTTTAATTCCAACAATGAAAATACCGGTAGCTACCAGGTAGACAAGCTGGATGAGGTCAGGTAAGATTGCTTGGATTGATGGAGGTAGAAAATCACTCATTGTTCTTATCTTTTTTCTTGAACATTTCCAGCATACGGTCGGTTACCATAAATCCGCCCACTACGTTGATGGTTGCAAAAACGATGGCAACAAACCCGATATACTGGGCAATTTGGTGATCCACCTGTCCTGCAACAATGAGCGCACCCAAAATGGTAATGCCCGAAATGGCGTTAGCACCCGACATCAGTGGAGTATGTAGTGTTGGAGGAACCTTCGAGATAAGTTCAAAGCCGATAAATGAGGCCAGTACGAAGATAAATAAATTAAAAATGAGTCCAGACATAGATTACTAATTTTTTTAAGATCTTATGTCATCCTGAACTTGTTTCAGGATCTGTACTAAACTTGGTAACTGTAGATGCTGAAATGAATTCAGCATGACATGGGTTTCTTCTAATTATCCTTTAGCATGGGGCTGATGATTTCGCCCTGATGTGTTATAGTTGTATTTAGCGTAATTTCATCCTCAAAATCGAATTCTGCTTTTCCGTCTTGAATCAGATGGTTCAGCAACGACAGCATATTTTTCGAATATAATTGGCTTGCATGATAGGCCAGCTGGCTGGGAATATTCAACGGGCCGATAACTTTCACGTCATTTTTTATGGCCGTTTCGCCGGGATCGGTAAGTTCGCAGTTCCCCCCTTGTTCGGCAGCCAGATCTACAATAACCGCCCCGGCGTGCATATCTTCAACCATCTCTTTTGTTATCAAAAGCGGAGCGGGTTTCCCGGGGATGAGCGCGGTAGTAATGATGATATCCGATTGTTGAGCGTGCTCATGAATAACCTGTCGCTGGCGCTCCTGCTCATCTTCCGCCAGTTCTTTGGCATAGCCGCCCTCGGTTTCGGATTCTTCATCAAGATCAGGAACCTCCACAAAGGTAGCACCCAGACTTTCAACTTGTTCTTTAACGGCAGGACGAATATCAAAAGCTTCTACTTTAGCGCCCAATCGTTTGGCGGTTGCGATAGCCTGTAGGCCTGCAACTCCTGCTCCTAATACCAATACTTTTGCCGGAGCCACCGTCCCCGCTGCCGTCATCATCATGGGCATATAGCGATCCAGTTCGTTAGCTGCAATAAGGGCTGATTTGTATCCGGCAATAGAGCTCATCGAAGAAAGTGCATCCATACTCTGGGCGCGCGAAATGCGAGGAATGGCGTCCATTCCCAGTGCCGTAATTTTCTTTTCTTGTAAAAAAGAAACCGTTTCTTCGTTTTGAAGCGCCCACAGAAAGCAGATCAGTATGCTTTCGGGTTTCATTTTTGCAAGATCTTCTTCCGGCGGTGTTTGGATACTGATAAGGATATCGGAATCAGCGAAAAGCTTGGTGCGATCGGTGATAATTTCAGCGCCCGCTGATTGATAGGTTTCATCTAAATAACTGGAAGCTTTGCCGGTATCAGATTCAACCCAGACATTGTGGCCATTTTCAACAAGCTTTGAGATGGTATCTGGGATAAGGGCCACCCGGTTCTCTCGCTCCGCCGTTTCTTTTGGAATAGCTATAATCACAATAGGTAACAGAAAAATTTAAGGTTAAAGCACAACTTATTGAAAAGTCACAGTATTGCAAATGTGATTTTTCTGATAACAAAGCAGGAAAGGATTTATATTGGGCTTCGTTAAGGGTTGACAAACTTGTGGGGTAAGATTTAGATGGATTAAGTCATCGAAGTGAGGTGAGTAGGATTTTTAATTGATGAATACTATAAGCGGTATAGGAAATATCGACTCAATTCTCACCTCTTATTTTTGTACTTTAACATGAAATTATTAAGCGAAAACAGGTAAAGTTACTCATGGAAGATATTGCAGGAAAAACATTTGATGTTGTTATCGTAGGAAGTGGTCCCGCAGGATTAACGGCTGCGCTGTATGCGGCACGGGCTGACTTGAATCCCATTGTGTTTGAAGGACCCGAGCCCGGCGGGCAATTAATGCAAACAACCGATGTAGAGAATTATCCCGGATACCCTGAGGGTGTGATGGGACCCCAAATGATGCAGGATTTTCGCGAACAGGCCCAACGTTTTGGTGCAGATACACGCTATGGAATGGTCACTAATATTGAGTTTGATGAGCGTCCATATAAGATTACCATCGATGAAGAGGTGGATATAAAAGCAAAGTCGATTATTATATCTACTGGTGCTTCTGCGAAATGGTTGGGGCTTGACAGCGAGCAAAAAATGCGAGGAAAAGGAGTTTCGGCCTGTGCCACTTGCGATGGGGCTTTTTTCCGAGATCAGCATGTAATTGTTGTAGGTGGTGGCGATACGGCCATGGAAGAAGCGACATTCTTAACTAAATTTGCCAGCAAAGTTACGGTGTTGCATCGACGTCAGGAATTGCGTGCGTCAAAGACCATGCAGCAGCGTGCATTTAACGATAAAAAAATTGAGTTCATGTGGGATACAGAGCTCGAGGAAGTGTTGGGCGAAGATGCCGTTGACGGTGTAAAAGTTATCAATAATGAGACCCGGGAAATTACCACACTTGATGATGTAAAAGGGGTCTTTATTGCGATTGGCCACAAGCCGAATACCGATCTGTTTAAGGGTGTGTTAGAAATGGATGATGTCGGATATATTAAAACAAAAGGGCAGTCAACGAAAACGGATATGCCGGGTATTTTTGCCTCCGGTGATGCAATGGACGCGGTTTATCGTCAGGCTGTTACGGCAGCGGGTACCGGCTGTAAGGCTGCTCTTGATGCGGAAAGCTATTTGGCTGAAATGGAAGTTTCCCAAGAAGCCGTAGCCGAAGAGCACTGGAAGTGATAACGGCAGACGCTGGGAGTGAGACGGCAAACGTCCTTTTTATTTCTAAGGGGCGGAAATATCACTTGGTATGTTACTCAGATTAGCTGGCATTTATCGGAAAGAGCTTTGCGTTTGCCCTCTGCCGTCTCACGTTTCTCCATCTTTTCCTACCGTTTTATCAGTCTTTTCTTCTGATTTGGATTCTCCTTTTTTGTCAGAAGTATTAGTCTCTTCCTCATCCCGGATTTCGATAAACTCGGCTTCTACCTCATACTCATCTTTTGTTTCCTCGGTTTCGTCCTCGGGATAGCGTTCGACAATAATTTTGACGTCGTTCATAAACAGGGCAAACATTCCAATGGCCGAAACAACAGGAGCAATACTTGTCAAAACAGCTGCTCCGCCTACGCCAACAGTAAGTTGAGATTGGAATAAGACTTTGTCTTTCGAGTTTTTAATAATTACTCGTCGAGCATTTCCTTCCTTGATTAATTTTTTGACTTGATTGATAATCTCAGAAATGGTGCCTTGGATTTCTTCCGTAAATGTTTTGCGAGAGTTTGAAGTATTCATAATGTAAGTTTTCCTCTTAGTATTCGGTGCTATTTTTCTAAAAAAAATAAACTCCTTTTGTAAGGAATCTTTTGTTACATGGTCTTACTACGTTAAATAATTGTAAATGATTCATCAGGAGATATTATGTTATCACGTGTTTACTGCGCTTCTACCATTGGAGTTGATGCCCGCCTCATTGAAGTAGAAACAAATATGTCTACCGGCGTACCCAAGTATTTTTTAGTGGGATTGCCGGATCGGGCCGTAAGCGAATCAAGCGATCGTATTGAGGCCGCACTAAAGAATTCAAATGCCGAGTTTCCCAAAGGACGCATTACAGTTAATTTGGCTCCGGCCGATCTGCCCAAGGAGGGAAGTGCTTTTGATCTGCCTATTGCGGTAACATTGTTGAATGTATCAGGACAAATTAAAACCGATAAGCTTGAAGAGACGCTGATATTGGGTGAATTAGCGCTTGACGGTAAACTACGTCCCGTAAACGGTGTATTACCAATGGCGGTACAGGCTCGGGATAAAGGGTTAATAAATATGGTGGTTCCTGCTGAAAATGGTCCCGAAGCTGCTGTTGTCGATGGTATAAACGTGTATGCATTTGAACATTTAACAGAGGTGATGGGCTGGCTTCATGATATGGATTCATATCAGCCTCTGAATGTAGATGTAAAAAAGATGTTCAGGCGAAATGGAGAGCAAGAAATATTGGATTTTAGTGATGTGCGAGGGCAGGAAAATGTTAAGCGCGCCTTAGAGGTTTCTGCCGCCGGTGGACATAATGTTATTATGGTGGGCCCTCCCGGATCGGGGAAGACGATGATGGCACGGCGACTGCCTACGATATTGCCTCCATTAACACTTGATGAAGCTTTAGAAACAACGAAAATTCATTCTGTAGCGGGCTTGTTACCAACGGGGGAAGCCTTGGTTACAAAGCGACCGTTCCGTTCCCCACACCATACGGTTTCGGATGTTGCTTTGGTTGGGGGCGGGAGCATCCCCATGCCGGGAGAAATTTCCATGGCACATAACGGGGTTTTGTTTTTGGATGAGCTGCCTGAATTTAAACGAAGTGCCCTGGAGGTTATGCGACAACCGCTCGAAGATGGATCTGTTAGTATATCGCGTGCGCGTATGAGCGTAAGCTATCCCAGCAGAATTATGTTAGTTGCTTCAATGAATCCGTCCCCAACCGGTGATTGGTACGACCCTGCAGATCCGGGAGGAGCTTCTCCTGCACAAATGCAGCGCTATTTGAGTAAAATAAGTGGCCCCATGCTCGATCGCATCGATCTGCATATAGAAGTACAAAAAGTGAGTTATGATGAGCTTTCAAGTAAAGCAAAAGGAGAGCCGTCGAATGAAATCAGAAAAAGGGTTATTCGAGCACGCGAAGTGCAAACGAAACGATTTATGGGGATAGAGGATGTATATTGTAATGCGCAGATGAATACCAAGATGTCGCGCAAAATATGTACACTCGATGATGCCGGCAAGCAGATGTTGAAAAAAGCGATTACTTCATTGGGGTTATCAGCCCGTGCGTACGATCGTATCCTAAAAGTATCCAGAACGATTGCAGATCTCGAGCAATCAGAAAATATCCGATCTAACCATATTGCTGAAGCCATTCAGTATCGCAGCTTGGATCGGGAGGGTTGGCTGGGGTAATGGATGAACAGAATGGCAGATTTTTATCTGGAGGAAATGAATAGCAAAAAAAGTTAAACAATAAATCAAAGGGGGTTTGAGGGACATAAAAAGAATCTGATGAGCCGTCTTTACTTGTTGACGATTAGTTTGTACTATTTTTAACAAGTAAACAGAAACCAAAAGAATATTGTTATGGAAATTGTAAACAAAGGGATAAAATTAATCATCGTATCATTACTTTTAATGATGGCCGGATGTGCAACAAGTAGTACGAGCCAAAGAAGTACAGCTGGTACCGATGGAACCGAAAATATGATATTAGAAGATCATCTTCGTCGTATTAATGGGGTTCAAATAAATGGCAGCGGTGATTATGCAAAGGTTGTATTGCGCCCTCGAGGAATTTCAGGAGTGAGTCGCGGAGTTTCTTCTTCACAGAAAGGAGATCCTGGCTTGAAAGATAGTAATCAGCGAGAGCCTTTATTTGTCGTTGATGGACAAAAGGTAGGGCGTGATTATCCCAATGTTAGGGACATGTTTTCAGAAGGAGAGATAAAGTCGGTTCGTCTACTTCCTGAATCAGAAGCTTCGCAATATGGAGGTCAGGGCGGATCTGGTGTGATTGAAATTATTACAAAGGCTGCAAATGATGATAAATAAAGGATAAAGTATGTTAATTATGGGTTGAAATGATCTTGTGACGTTTTTTTTATTAAAAAACCAGATAACTTTCTGAAGGGAAGGGATCGGATTTTTTTATCGAGTTTAGTTAGAAAGTTGCTTCAATTAGCTTTAAACTTTGAAAATCGACACTCAACGGTTTGTTGAAATAAACCTATTTAAAGTTCTTTTTTATAAACAATTATTTATTTGTTAAACGGCTTATGATCAGAAGTAACACTGTTGAAACGGTTTATTTTGTTGTATAGCAGTTAAATAGGGTTATCTGGTTGGAATTTTGATGTAAATAAGAGGACAAAGAGTGGCCAATATTATTTTTTCTTCTTTGCACGATTTTACATATATAAAGATATGGTTAAAAAACCATTAAGAAAGTGTTAAGCCAAATTACTTAGCACTCTCTTGAATTTAATCTAATCATAATTAAAAACAAATCAGGGCTATGGTAAAAAAACTACTATCTCTATTTACGTTATGCCTGATATTTTCCGCCACTGCCTTTGCGCAGTCCGGGACAATAACAGGTACAGTAACCGACGAAAGTTCGGGTGAAACATTACCCAGTGTAAACGTCTATGTGGTTGAGTTGCAGCGAGGAGCTGCTACCAACGCACAGGGAGAGTTTACAATTGAAGGGGTCGAATACGGTACGTATACCGTACGCGCCAGCTTCGTTGGGTATAACACCTTTGAGCAAGAGGTCACGGTTGACCAGTCAACGGTTACACTCGATATTCAGTTAGCATCGTCACAGATGCGGTTGGATGAAGTCGTTGTTACTGCTTTGGGGGAAGAGGTAAGCCAACGCCAGGTTTCCTTTTCTACTCAAGAAGTTGGTGATGAGGAATTGAATATTTCACAGAATTCGAATGTGAAAACAAGTTTAGCCGGTAAGGTTTCTGGTGTACAAATTGTCGGACAGGCCGGATCCAAACTTGGTAGCTTTGGTGACATTCGTATTCGTGGAGCAATTTCTCTCACTAATGAGTTGGCTGAACCATTGTACGTACTTGATGGGGTGCCCATTGAGAATCCAAACATTATCGATATGAATAATGTGCAGGAAGTTAGCGTTCTGAAAGGACCTAACGCTACAGCACTATATGGTCAGCGTGGTGAGAATGGTGTTGTCATTCTTACCAGCAAAAGTGGTAGCGGAACAGGAGCAAGTGTTGAAATTAATAGTTCCACTACCTTCGACCGTGTAGCATATCTTCCAAATTTCCAGAACCAGTATGGTAAGGGATATTATGCTTCTGATGGTGATCCTTCAACAAGTGGAGGCTTTGCAACCATTGAAGCTGGTGGAACAAGTCCATTTGGTGCGCCCTATCCAAGTTATTTAGATGAACTTGATGGAGAACGTTATATCGCATATGGCTACGCCGATGAGAGTTGGGGACCTGAATTTGATGGAGAGCCTTATGCTCCTTGGTATAGTTGGTATCCCGACAGTCCCTATTATGGCGAAACGCAACCATGGGATGCTTCGCCAAATAATATTAAGAACTTTTATGATACGGGTGTTACCAATAAAAGCAGTATTGCTGTGAATTATAATACTGAGCGTTCAAACACCCGTCTCACCTTTACCAATTTAGCACAAAATGGTATTATTCCGTCTTCGTCACTGGATAAGAAACAGTTGGGCGGTAACTTTAGTTACGATGTTACGGACGATTTTAATGTTGGGGTGAAAGTAAACTATTCTACCCAAGGTGTGATTGGTGATGTTCGGGATGACGGATATGGAAACCAGACTTCAGGTTCATTCAACTCTTGGTTTGCCCGAAACCTTGAAATGGACAAAATGCAGGAGTTGAAAGATTTAGAAACCCCTGAAGGTTATCATGCGTCTTGGAATGCCTGGGGCCCGGGATATATGGGATTTGGTGGCGGTTACAAAAAGCCGGCATTCTGGTATAATCCTTATACCTGGATGGATCGATATGACATCAAAAGAGATACCGATAACCTGTTGATGAATGTTGATCTTTCTTACCAGTTAACGGAAAACATTGAACTGGTTGGTAATGCTAGTTCTACCAGTGAAAGTTACAACCGTCGTTTTGAAATGCCCTACAGCTTAACGAAATCAGCTGATCAAACCGGTAGCTTTTACAATTACTGGGTAAACAGCTTCGGCGAACTTAGTGATGAGATAAATGAACACAATTTTAGTTCACGTTTAAAGTACGATGCCGATTATGGAGACTTTAGTGTGAATGGTTTTGCCGGGGCTCAGATGCGTATTGAGCAGTATAAAATGTTTCAGGCTGATATGGGACAAACCAACATTACCTATGGTGGTTTGAATGTTCCTGACCTATATAATTTTGCAAACTCTCGTGAGGAGGTTATTCCAGTTGAAGATAATTGGGATAAACAGGTGCTGAGTTTCTTTGGTAAAGCCACGATTGGTTACCAGGATTACCTATTCCTTGATGCTACATACCGTCAGGATTATAGCTCAGCACTGCCAGAAGGTAATAATGGCTATGGATATCCATCTGTAGGTCTTTCCTTCGTATTTACCGAGTTTATGGATAATGATATCCTAACGTATGGTAAGGTGCGTGCAGGTTATGCTCAGGTTGGTAATGATGTAGGAGCAGAGCTTATTAACCAAACATATAATGTACGGCAAATACCCTATCGTCATGCTGTTACCGGGCAACCCAAAACGCTGCTTTCTACCAGTTCTACGCTTGTAGATGAAGGTATTGAGCCGGCGTTAAACTCTTCTTTCGAAGTTGGAGCTGATCTTGAGTTCTATGACAATGTCTTTGGATTAGATCTAACATACTACAATGAAAAACGTGAAAATGAGATTGTAACGGCTTCAATGTCATCTGGTACCGGTTATACAGGGCTATTGACAAATGCTGGAGCTTCTGAGCGTGAAGGTGTGGAAGTTTCGTTCAGAGCTACTCCCGTTCAGAATCAAGATCTAAGGTGGGATGCAACGGTTAATTGGGCAATGAACGAGACGATTGTAACTGCATTGCCTGAAGGTGTAAGTTCTTATGAGCTTGGATCCAATTCTGCCTTTGGTTATATCTCACTAACTCATCGTTTAGGGGAAGAATGGGGTCAGTTAAGAGGACCTGGTATTGCAAGAAATGACGAGGGTCAACCCATCTTGAATGATGACGGGCTGTATGTAGTAGAACAGAATAAGTACTTCGGTAGCGTATTGCCAGACTGGACGGGTGGAATCATTAACACCGTATCTTATAAAGGTCTGCAATTATCAGCAAGTATTGACTACCAGAAAGGCGGTAAGTTTTTCTCTCTTACAGAACAGTGGGGAGGTTATTCTGGCCTGACAGAAGAAACCGCTGGAACCAATGATCGCGGAGGTAAAATTCGTGATTATCCGTCTGAAGGTGGAGGCGTGCACGTAACAGGTGTTGATCAACAAGGAAATAGTGTTGATACCTATGTTGGCGCCTATTCCTACTTCTCTCAATTCCAGGCGAATACGATTGCTGAGCCATTTATTAATGATGCAGATTTCGTAAAACTGCGTGAGTTGGCAATTAATTATACGTTGCCTAAACAGTGGACTGGTAATTTTATTAACTCCGCTACTATTGGAGTTGTAGGACGCAATCTTTGGATGATTGCTGTAGCTGATAACAATACACATAACTGGGATCCGTCTGAGCTGGCCGAAACATACGGTGAAAACGGACAGTTGCCGGGTACCAGAAGCTATGGCTTTAATGTAAAAGTAACTTTTTAAATGATATTAACTATGAAGAGATATAGTATTCTAACAGCGTTTATATGTATTCTTGCGGTTAGCATTACTTCTTGCGATAGCGTCGATTTTGGCGATATTAACGAAGATGATGATGCGCCTCAAGAAGCAAATCCAGAAGCCTTGATGGCCAATGCTATGAACCAGTATTTTGGACTTGCTGGTCGTAGTTATCAACTTAACCCTACATTGTATGTACAATACCAGACACAAGATACTTATACGACAGAAATGCGGTATGGGCAAAATCCATATCCATGGACGGCGTATTATTCCGGCGTGCTGAGTAACTTGGATCAAGTTTATGGTACAACTGCAGATGCAGCCGGTGATCCTGATGTAGAAGCGTTTGGTAAAGCGGAAAATCAAGCAGCGGTTGCCAATATATTTAGTGCTGTGGTCTTTAAACGGATTACAGATACTTGGGGGCCGGCACCATATAAGAGTGCGGATGGTGAGATCGGTGAAGCCTTGAATGCTGAAAATAACAAGGCACCGGCATATACCGATCAGGAGACCATCTATAAAAATATGATTTCACGTGTACAAAGTGCGCGTGATAATATTATTCCTGGTGCTGCTGGACCTACCGGTGATGTGCTTTATGGTGGGGATATGGAGAATTGGCAAAAATTTGCAAATTCACTGATTCTTCAGATGTCACTACAGCTTTCGGAAAAATATCCGAGTGCAAGTGGTTATGCAGCCACACAATTTAATGAGGCGCTTAACCACAGTGCCGGAGTGATTGATGAATTGTCAGAAGAGGCATGGTATAACTATGAAAACTCTCCTGGACAGATTAACCCATTTACAGAAAGTCGTGGTGCAGACTATCACCTTTCTGAAGGATTTACAGATGCCTTACAGGCAAAAACTCCGCAAGATTCAGCGATTGTTTACTCCTTTAATGGTGATGGATTGAAATCCATGGATGAGCGCATAAAAATCCTTTCGGATGATACCTCTGGTACTGGTGTTGGTGGTCCATATGGTACACCCGGCGGTGGTGATGGTATCAACATCAATAACCAAACAATTTGGACCGCTGAGGGAGATCTGCCTTATATGACTGCTGCTTATACGTATTTGAATAGGGCTGAAGCTGCTAATATGGGCTGGACCTCAGAAAACGTGGATCAGATGCTTCGTGAAGGTATCATGATGTCGTATGCAACGTTTGACGGACGGTATGATCCATATAATGAAAACGATGCATCAGTACAGACACCCAATCCTGATTTTGATTCAGGAGCGTTGCAAGCCGATGGTTCGAATTTTGCTACGGATCGTATAGCTGATGCAAATGATCCAAATGTGGCTCCTGGTGGCTATGAACAGGTTATCGCTGAAGAGAAATGGGTCGCCCTATTTCCCAATGGTTTTGATGCTTGGGCAGAGTGGCGCAGGACTTCAGAGAAAATGTCTTGGGGCACGAGTGGTGAAGGTTATGATATCAAAGGTTATCCCGGCCTCGTTCCTGCACCTTCGGCAACTAATGGTGGTATCATCCCACGACGTTACATTTATCCAAGTACAGAAGCAGGTGTAAATACTGAGTCTTATGATAATGGTGTTGATCTGCTAAGTGGTGATGATGACAACACTGCAAGCTTCTGGTGGGATCCACTTTATTAAGCCAAACGATTAATTTGATAGTATTTAAGGTTCCTTCCCTTACCGGAAGGAACCTTTTTTATTTAAAATTTTTCTTGTTGTCATATTGACTATTGCTAATTATAGATTAGTAATTCTCATTAAATATGATCCTGTTCTATGCAGAATATAATCAAACAGGATTCTCAGTACCTTTCTTAAAAATCTGACTTCTTTAATATGAAGAAGAGCTGTACCAACTTGTTGTAATTTGTATAACGGAAAATTACTTCACTAGTCACAAAATATTTTCTATTGACTCACAGCCACAGAATGAATATGCTTTGCTGCAGTTTATAACTAATAATAACAGTTAATTCAAAGGCTTGTCTTTATACACAGATATTGTATTTCCTACTGCTGTCCGTAGGCAGTTTACCTATAGCTTGCCTGACGAGTTTAAAGAAGATATTGAAGTAGGTAAACGGGTATGGGTACCCCTGCAAAAGCATAAAAAAATCGGGGTTGTTGTTAATATTCATGATGAAAGCCCCGAATTTAATACTCGTCCGGTGCAGCAAGTGCTTGATGAAAAGCCCATTATTTCTGAAGAGTTATTAAAGCTAACAGAATGGATTCACCACTTTTATTACTGTGGATGGGGTGAGGTTATACAGGCGGCGTTGCCGGTGGGATTAAATTTTTATGCCCAGAAATATTTGAAGGCAAGAGAAAGTGAATTACCTAATTTTCTTAATGATGATGAGGCTGAAATCAGGAAAGAAATACAACAGAGCGAATCCTATTTGTTAGCCGAAGCCCAAAAAAGATGGGGCGATAAAATCTTAGATAAGCTGGTGGGTCAGAAAGTGTTGGAGGTGTGGGAACAGCCGGCCATGAAGATGGATCCCAGTACAGATAAATTATGGCAATGGAAGGGAAAGGAGAGCAGAAAGAAGGCTAAGAGAATTGTCGAGGAGCATGAAGAAGTGGGTAAGAATTATAAATGGGTCCGAGCATTAAAAGTATTACTTGACTTAGAGCTGCCGGAGTTTCAAAAAGAGCTGACAGACTTTGAGATGTTGGAATACTATACGCTCAATCGAATTGCTGAAGAAGGCTTACTCACATATGATGAGGTAGAGACCACCAATTTAAGTATAAAGTTGGAGTACGATCCCAGCCAGCTTAATACGTTGAATGAAGGACAGCAGGCTGCTTTTAAAGAGATTAAGAAATCGATTAATAAAGAATCGTTTGGCAGCTATTTGCTGTATGGCATAACGGGCAGTGGAAAAACGGAAGTGTATATTCATGCTTTAAAAAAAGTCTTGGAACAAGGAAAGGGAGGGTTGGTTCTCGTCCCTGAAATTGGTTTGACCCCGCAAATAGTAAAGCGATTCCACCTGATATTCGGGGATGATATTGCCGTATTGCACAGCAGACTTACTGATCGGGAGCGGTATGATGCGTGGCGTGCGCTGCAAAAGGGGGAAAAGCGAATCGCTATAGGAGCGCGGTCTGCCGTTTTTGCTCCGGTTCAGAATTTAGGGCTTATTGTAGTGGATGAGGAACACGATATGTCGTATAAACAGGAAGACCCGGCCCCACGCTATAACGGACGGGATGTAGCGATCATGCGAGCTCATATCAATGATGTACCGGTAGTTATGGGATCAGCAACGCCAAGTATGGTTTCTCTCTATGGCACCAAAAAAGGGAAAAGCGAATACCTGGAGCTTAAAAAGCGTCCTTTTGAAGCAAAGTTACCGGATGTGACTTTGCTTGATCTCAAACAATATCAGTCTGCCATGAAAGGACCAATTGCTATTCCCCTTTTTGAAGCAATTAAGGAGGCAGTTGAAAGAGATGAACAAGCCATCCTATTATATAACAGAAGAGGCTTTGCTTCATACCTGCAGTGTGCAACCTGTGGTGAAATACCTGAATGTCCGAATTGCTCGGTGAGTTTGACGTTCCATAAATCAAAAAAACAGCTAAGATGTCACTACTGTGGTTATTCCGAACGTCAGCCCCGACGGTGCAAGAAATGTGGAAAAAATACGGTAGAATCCCGAGGAAGTGGAACCCAGCAGTTGGAGGAGCAAATAGCTGAGCTCTTTCCCGATGCAGAAACGTTGCGTATGGACTTTGATACGACTTCAGGCAAGAATGCACACTCAAAAATTCTAAAGGCATTCGGACGAAAAGAGGCAGATATACTGGTTGGTACTCAAATTGTGGGGAAGGGATTGGATTTTCCTGATGTGACAGTTGTGGGAGTAATTGATGCTGATACGGAGCTCGCTTTTCCTTCATTCCGTTCGGGAGAGCGAATGTATCAGCTGTTGAGCCAGGTGGCCGGACGTTCAGGGAGGGCTGATAAAGAGGGTAAGGTGTTTTTTCAGACCTGGCAGTCCGATCATCCCGCAATACAAAAAGCGAAAGAACACGATTACAAGTCGTTTGCTCGTCAGGAGTTGGCCTACCGTAAAATGCTGCAGTATCCACCCTATTCACGCATTATCAGATTTGTATTTAAGGGAGAACAAGAAGGGCGCGTTCGTAGGGTGGCTGAAACGTATACAGAATGCCTGACTGAGGTATTGGGCAGTTTTGATTCGGTGCTGGGTCCGTCACCGGCGGCTATTGCCAAAATGCAGAATTTTTATCGGTGGGAGAGCTTTATTAAAATAAATCCTTCCAATGGAGCCTCGGCTATTGAGCAAATGCTTGACAGGACCTTTGATCTGTTTGATGATCGGAAACCAAAAGGCGCCAGCTCAGTTCGTATTAATGTTAACGTGGATGCTTTGGAATAGATTTTTTGCTCGGGGTATTTTGCGTTTGCCTTTTGGAGACATGATATCTGAGTTAGGAAAGAGATGACCCATCTTTAGGTTAGTTTTACGTATTAGGTAATGGGGGACCTGAATTTAGTAGGTAAAGCATCCCTCGAGAGCAAATGCTAAAAAACCTAATATAAACCACTTCTTGTTATGAAACGATTGTTACCAATATTCATCATTTCTATCTCACTCATTTTTATGTCATGCGGGGGCAATAGCACTGGCCCTGATCCGGAGAAGGGCGCTGCCAGTACAGAAGCGGCGATCTATGATGTAGACCTGTCCATTAACCCGTCTGACGGAGGAACAGTATCACCATCGGGACAAAATACGTACGAAGAAGGAGAGCAGATCGACCTGCAGGCTCAGGCAAACGAGGGCTATGTTTTTGCAGGGTGGACGGGTGATATAAGCAGTTCAGATAATCCCCATTCGCTTACGGTTGATCAAGATTATACGATAGCAGCTAATTTTGAAGTGAGAAATTATGAGCTGACGATTAATACCGAAGGACAGGGAACCGTTAACGAAAAGATTGTAGAACAGCAGTTCAAGGAGTATGAACACGGTACTGTGGTGGAATTAACAGCTGATCCGGCAAAGGGATATCGGTTTGTAGAATGGACCGGTGATGTAACAGGTACAGAGAATCCGGTTCAGCTTACCGTGGAAAGTGCTAAAGAAGTGACGGCTGTATTTGAGAAGAAATCTTTCGTCCTAAACGTTACAGCGAGTGGAGAAGGGACGGTGGTATTGAATCCCGATCAGCAGGAGTTTTTATACAATTCGACGGTTGAATTGGAAGCTAATCCCGCTCAAGGGTGGTCATTTGTGGAATGGCAGGGAGATATCACCGGGACGGATACTCTTGTTACTGTAACGGTGGATACAGCAAAGACCATAACGGCTGTATTTGAGAATCATTTTTCCGGGGGTAATGGGACAGAATCAAATCCTTATAAAATTTCGACAGTTGAGGATCTGCAAAAAATAAACAGCATGTCATATGATTCCAATCTTCATTTTTTGCAGATAAATAATATCGACGCTTCAGAAACGGAAAATTGGAATCTTGGAAAGGGCTTCGAGCCACTATATTTATCTGGCGGTGTGTATGATGGACAGGGATATACAATATCGGATTTAACCATTGATCGTGGTGATAAGGTAGGATTGTTTGTCAGCGTAGGTGATGGCGTTGAGGTAAGAAATATAAAACTTGAAAATGTAGATATAACTGGAAGTGGCCGAGGAACCGGGGCATTAGCTGGTATGGTTAATCAGAATGGAAAAGTATCTAATTCATCGGCAACGGGTAAGGTCCATTGTACAGACAGGAGATGTGGTGGCTTGGTTGGCGATAACTATGGAAGCATTGAAAGCTCTTTCGCCGATGTTACGGTAACTTCTATTGAGGATTATGTTGGCGGACTTGTTGGACTCAGCTGGGGTAGTATCGAATATAGTTACGCTATGGGCAGTGTATCTGGGATATATAATGTTGGTGGCCTGGTAGGTAGAATGACTAATAATAACGATTCCTATATCGGTCATGTGAAGAAATCTTATGCCAAGGGAGATGTGACCGGTAAGGACCGTGTTGGAGGATTGGTTGGAAGTAATAGTTCAGATATCCGTATAACTTATTCTTATGCCTCCGGAAAGGTGACCCCTTCAACAACAGGTAATACAAAAATAGGGGGACTGATAGGCACCTATTACGAAACTGACAGTGTTCTGCAAAACTGTTACTGGGATACCGAGAGTACCGGGCAAACTGAGGGGGCAGGAGGTAGCACCAGTCTTAGTTCGTATAATTATGGTTTGACTACCTCAGAGATGACCGGTAGCAATGCTAAAACTAATATGTCTGAATTTGATTTTGTTAGCATATGGCAGGAGGTTGATGGCGATTATCCGGCTCTGTTTTGGGAGTAACTGAGTACAGTGATTTTCATAAGGTTAGAAGGGTGGCCGATGGGGTTCGGTCATCCTTTTTTTGTTGGATTCAAGAAGTTGACATAGTATATAACTTCAAAGCTGTTCGATGATGAGTATAGATGTTAGATAAAGGCTAATTTTTTAAATTATTTGATTCTATAATATGTTAGGGGGTATGGATAAAGAACGCTTGCATTCTGTACAATAAATTCGATTATTACAGCGGAAAGTTACCTTAACAATCAATAATGAGGAGCCTATGGGTGAATCCAGGGTAAAATTGGCCGACAGTCAGGAAGAAGTACAGCGCTTTATGAAGTATGTGTTAAAAGACCTTCGAGCGCTGGACCGAATGCTTAATGAAGGCGATTGGTTTGAAACCGACCCCATCCGGATTGGAGCTGAGCAAGAACTTTGTCTTGTTGACCAACAGGCAAAGGCATGGCCACGCAATATGGAGGTGCTCGAAAAGTTGCAGGAAACTGAAAATGGCAACTTTACTACAGAGTATGCAAAATTCAATCTCGAAATAAATATGGAGCCCCTTGAATTCAATGGGGATTGTCTTTCGAAAATGGAGCAGAATCTCCAAAAGCAGGTCGATAAAGTTCGAGCTGCGACGGAAGAGCTCGGAGGGGAGATCGTATTGACAGGCATTTTGCCAACAATTCGCAAGGTTGATATCGATCTGAAAAACCAGACTCCTTTGCAGCGTTATAGGGCGCTTACGCAGGCCATCAATAAGCTGCGTGGTGGTGATTATGATCTGCGTATTCAGGGTATGGATGAGCTGTTAATGAAATTTGATTCCCCGCTGTTAGAGGCGTGTAATACTGGATTTCAGGTGCATCTGCAGGTAGGACCCGAGGAATTTGTGCCCAAGTATAATATTGCTCAGCTGGTAACAGCCCCGGTTCTGGCGTCAACGGTAGGTTCCCCCATTCTGTTTGGGAAGCGATTGTGGAATGAAACCCGCATTGCTCTTTTCCAACAATCAGTAGATACGCGAACGGTGGGGGATCATCTGCGAGAAAGTAGTCCGCGTGTAACGTTTGGTAATAAGTGGGTAGATGAGAGCATTCTCGAGATTTTCCAAGAAGATACTGCCCGTTACCGGGTAATGCTGAGTTCGGAAGTTACCGAAGATGTGGAAAAGCTATTGGATGAAGGCACACCACCCGATTTGCGAGCTTTGCAGGTCCATAATGGAACGGTCTATCGTTGGAATCGTCCCTGTTACGGCATTACTGATGGGAAGGCACATCTGCGTATCGAGAACAGGGTTTGTCCCGCTGGCCCGACGGTTACGGACGAGGTGGCTAATTCTGCCTTTTGGCTGGGGTTGATGAATAAGATGGAGGATTATTATCCCAATATATCTGAAGAGATGGATTTTGATGATGCCCGAATGAATTTTGTGGCGGTTTCTAAGATGGGACTCGATACGAAGTTGCGGTGGTTCGATGATCAGCGGATTAATGCAGTGGATCTTATTACCGAAGAACTGCTGCCGATTGCCAAGGAGGGACTCCGGGAAGCGAAGATTGATGACAGCGATATTACAGAATACCTGGATATTATTGAGCAGCGAGTGACGGCGGGACAAACACCATCGTATTGGATGCTAAATAATTATGCGTCGCTGATGAAGGAGCATGGATCTAAAGAGCAGACGCTGGCGGCGATAACAACGGCGATGATCAAGAATCAGAAAAAAGGTGAACCGGTACATAAATGGGGACGTGCCCGCATGGAGGATCTTGAGCACTGGAAGCCTTCGAGCTTAATCGTCGAAGAGTTTATGACGACAGACCTTTTTACGGTACAGAAAGATGACCTGGTAGAGTTTACGGCAAACTTGATAGATTGGCGCCGTATACGGTATGTTCCGGTAGAGGATGATAAGAAACACCTTGTTGGGCTGGTGACAATGCGGATGGTTTTTAATGCCTATTCCAAGTCGGTAAATCATGATGAAGGTGTCGTGGAGACGGTTGAGGATATCATGATTGAAAATCCCATTACTATTCATCCGGAGGCCTCTATTATGGAAGCCATGGAAATTATGAATAGCCAGGAAATAGGATGTCTTCCCGTAGTAAAGAATAACCGGCTGGTTGGAATTATTACCGAGCATAATTATATGAGAATAGCACGCAGATTGTTGAAAGTATTACATTTGAATAATGAGGAGAATGAGGAATCCGAGGAAAACTAATATCGCGACAAGAAAAGAAGGCGATCGGATTTTAGGAACCATTGAAGGTGATCCCGGTGGGCCGACCGTAGTATTGGTAACCGGTTTGCATGGTAATGAGTTTGCCGGAGTTGAGGCGGCCCAGAATATATTTGATATGCTCGATGGTATTCGTCCGCAAATTAATGGGCGACTAATTATTCTCCGTGCTAATTTGCCGGCGCTTGAGCATAATGTCCGTTATCTTGATGAAGATATGAATCGTCTGTGGTTTCCCTCCATAATTGAAAAGATTCGAGATACGCCGGAAGCTCGTATTAAATCGAATGAGCGTAGGCAGATGAAGCAGTTGCTCCCTATACTTGATGATATTGAGGAGCGCGACGATGAGCCGGTTGTATTGGCGGATGTTCATACGTTTTCTGCTGAGGGTAGTATGTTCAGTATTACGAGTTCTGATCCCCGTCAACGCGAACTGTTATCCAACTTGTATGTACCCATGGTTTTTGGAATTGAGAAATCACTCCGCGGTACGGCGCTGGGCTATTACCAAAATCAGGGATTTATCTCATTTGGATTGGAGGGCGGACAGCATGAAAATGAGCTGACAGAATATAATATTACAGCTTCGCTTTTGCTTTTACTACACGCAGTGGGAGCTATCGAAAAACAGTATGTGGAAAAAATAAAGGAGTATGAACGCCATTTGAAAGCTCACACCCGGCATTTGCCGGTGGAGACCGAACTGGTATATCAGCACATCATTGAGCCGGGCGACGGTTTTGCGATGCGTCCGGGCTATTCAAACTTTCAGCCTATTAAAAAAGGAGAGTGGCTGGCCAATGATAATGAGGGGAAAATTATCGCACAAACGGACGGCTATATTTTGATGCCCCTGTATCAGCAACAGGGTAACGACGGCTTTTTTATCATTAAAGAGAATGAAGGGTAAAAAATTTGTTATTTTATGCCCTTGTGAATTCAGCCGTAATCTAAAGAAGAATTATTCCTACAACGGGAACAGTTATGCAAGACTATCAGTTTGTTGACGGTACGCGCCTGTCCTCAGTAATTGAAGCGCTTATTTTTGCCAGTCCGGAGCCGATTTCAGAAGAGAAGATTTGTGAGATTATCGCAAAAGGTGAGGAGAACCTGGGATTGGAAATTAATGCTATAGAACCTTTTGTAGAGAAATTGAATCAGCGGTACGAAGAAAATGGACTGGCATTCAATATTGAGCATGTAGCGGGGGGATATACGTTTTCAACGAAAAAGCGTTTTGAGCCCTGGCTCAGTATTTTTCAGCACGAAAGTGCCTACCGAAAATTGTCGCAATCGGCTATTGAGACCCTTGCCATTGTAGCGTACAAGCAGCCGATTACCAAGCCCGAAGTGGATGATATTCGGGGCGTGGATTCCGGTTATATGTTGCGCCAGCTGTTGGAGAAAGTACTTATTGAGGTTTCGGGTCGGTTGGATGCTCCCGGGAAGCCTCTCCTGTATCGCACAACCAAACATTTCTTAAAGCATTTTGGCATTAACTCTATTGATGAGCTGCCGAAGCCGCGCGAAATTGAGGAGATCCTTAAAGATGATGACATGGCCGAGCATCGCCAGTTTTTGTTTGATCGTCAGCTGGAGCTCAAAGAGCTGCAGGAAACCGCGGAGGATAAGGACGCAACGGAAACGGCGATGTCGCTTATTGAGGCGGTCGAAAAAATTGATGAGGAGGAAGTGCCAGACTTAGATGAATATACGGCGGATGTGTTGCAGCTCGATGACGAGGAAGAAAATGATGAAGACGACGAGACAAGTAAGGAATTGGAAAATGAATCGGATAGTATCCAAGAAAATTTAGAAGATGAGTCGACGAAGAAAGAAGAGGAGTAAACGCGGAAAAATTGAAGAGCCTAACCACCAGGTTGACCAGAATTATGATGAAGACGAAGAGATTCGTCTGAATAAATACATTGCCCACTGTGGGTTTACCTCCCGGCGTAAGGCGGATGACTATATTGCAGCCGGCAAGGTGAAAGTGAATGATGAGGTAGTAACCCAGATGGGGGTAAAGGTGCAGCGAACGGATAAGGTTGAGGTCGAGGGACAGGTTTTGAGCCTCGAAAAGTTTGTGTATATCCTGCTGAATAAGCCAAAGGATACAATTACCACAACTGATGATCCCCGCAACCGCGATACGGTAATGGATAAGATTGAGAATGCGACGGGCAAGCGGGTTTATCCCGTGGGCCGCCTTGATCGCCATACCATGGGATTGTTGATTTTAACCAACGATGGCGATTTGGCGAACCGACTTATGCATCCCAGTTATGAGGTTCGAAAAACGTACGAAGTTGAAACCGAGCGCGGTCTGAAAGATGATGAGCTTCAGAAGCTGTCCGAAGGTATTGAGCTTGAAGACGGGACGGCACAGGCGCATAACCTTGCGCGAACGCCTAATGGTTTTGTACTTTCCATTTTTGAAGGACGAAATCGTCTCGTACGCCGGATGGTTGAGTATTTCGGTACAGAAGTCACAAAGCTTAAACGAGTTGAATATGCAGGGCTTACGCTCCGCGATGTAAAAATGGGTCGCTGGCGCTACCTTAAGAAAAGCGAGATTAATGGTTTGCGTAAGTTGGTAAAACTCGGTCCCCTTGATTTTGATTAGGATCTAAGATCTTGAAATTATCCTAATTGTGTCATCCTAAAATAAATTTAGCATGATGCGCATATAGGATGTTTTTTATCTCGTTCCGTTGCTCTGCTGCGGAACAATATTCCATTAAATCATAAACAAGCATAAAGAACAGAGCCTTATTTATATTCATGAAGGATATTGAAGTCAAAAAGATTTCTGATTCAGTACCATCTGCCGAAAATCTTCCCATCTATTACCATTTATATTATCCGGAGAACAGGGGGGAGGATAACTTGCCGGTAATATTATTTCTGCATGGATTCAAAGGGTTTAAAGACTGGGGAGCCTTTCCGGATGCCTGTCGTGAACTTAGTAAAGCCGGATTTGCGGTTTTGGCGATGAACTTTTCACTGAATGGAGTAGGTGAAAGTATGACTGAATTTGATCAACTTGATCTGTTTGCCCGGGAAACCCTAAGCCAGGATTTGGAGGATGTTGGAACCGTTATCAAGGCGTTGAAAGACAATGATATTACGGGACAAGATATTTCTTTGGATGCGAGCAGCATTGGTGTCTTGGGTCACTCACGCGGGGGACATACTGCGGTGGCCGCATCAGCAGAGTATCCCGAAATAAAGTGTTTGGTCACGTGGTCGGCAGTAGCCGATTACAATGCCCGTTGGAGTGATGAGATGATTAATGATTGGGAAGAAAAGGGCGTCACTGAAATTAAAAATGGACGAACCGGTCAAATAATGCCGGTTAAAGAGGTAGTCTACAAAGATGCTATTGAAAACGCCGATCACCTGATGGCTGTAAAACGTGTTCAGGAATTGGAACTGCCAGCCCTTTTTGTTCACTCTAAAGGTGATGAGGCAGTATCCTATAGCGAGGCGGAAAAGTTGTATGAACATTGTAATGCTCAGGATAAAGAAATAAAGCTGATTCCAGACTCCGGTCATACCTTTAATACAGCGCATCCATTTGAAGCCGATAAGTTTCCTGAACCATTTGCCGAGGTTGTCAATGCGACTCAGGAGTGGTTTCAATCACATCTAAAATAAGTTAGGCTTGGATCAGTTATTACAATAAAAAAGGTGAAGATTATTCGCTATTTATTTCTTCTACTCTTCGTTTTAATTATTACTCAGCCTGTACGTGCCCAAGTTCCCGAACTTATTAATAACCCAGATTTTAGAACAGATGCCAAAGCTGCAGTTGATTCGGTATATAACCTGAATTTCGAGGGTGCTGAAGAGAGGCTGGCTGTATGGAAAGATAGACATCCCGAGCATCCCCTGTGGACCCTTTTTGAGGGTATGCAATTGTGGTGGACCGTGTTGACAGATCTTCACGACCGTTCGCATGACGAGCATTTTTTTGAGATGATGCAAAAGACTGATTATCGAGCGGGCAAGTTGTTACACCGCCAGCCCAAACATGTAGACGGACTGTTAATTCGAGCGATAAGTAATGGCTATATGGCACGCCAATACGCGAATCGCGAAAAATGGATTACCAGCATTAATTATGGGCGTAAAGCGATAGAAGCTTATAATGTCCTTTTAGGTGTTCAGCCTGAACTTAATGATCTAAAACTTGCTGAGGGACTAAAACTCTATTATCTGGATTACATTCCCAATGAATATCCCGTAGTAAAAACGGTTAGCTGGGCACTGTCCGATGGTGATAAACAAGAAGGACTGGAAGCTATAGAGGAAGCATCAAAAAATGCAGTTTTTGCAAGGGCCGAAGCCATTTATTTCCTGGGAAATATTCATTACAACTATGAGAAGAACTATGGAGTAGCGGTTCGTAATTTCGAAAAACTCTACAAGCAATATCCTAATAACAGCTATTATATTCGGATTTTGGTAAAGAGCTATTATAAACAGTCCCGGTTTGATGAAGCGTTGGAATTTATTGACAGTAATTTACAAAGATGGAAGAAGAAAGACCTTCCGGATTTCAAGGTGGTGCAAGAAGAGTTACTTACATGGAAGGGCCGTATTATGGATAAAAGAGGACGCACCGACGAGGCTATTGATTGTTATACCAGAGCATTTACATTGGGTGAGCAGCTGCCGGATACAAAAAACCGCTCTTTCTATGTTGTTTCGGGCTATCTGGCGGGGAAATTGCTATCCAAAGAGGGGAATATAGATGAGGCGCAGAATATACTAAAAAAGGTGGTAGAAGCGGAAGCCGAAAAAGAATATCGTCAGCAAGCAGAAGAGTTACTTGCAGAGATCAATTAGCAAATAAAAAAGCGACACCTCTAACCAAGGTGTCGCTTTAGTAAAAATGGGCTAAATTCTTTGGGATCTAATTCCCATTTTGCATGCCTTTCATCATACCACTCATATCCCGATATCCTTCCGGTATTTCAAAAAGATCATCAGAAAGTGATTTTTCTTCAATCTTTGTGGCTTTCATCTGAACAGTGCGATTTCCATTTTTGATTTCAACAATTTCAAGGGGCATCGCACCTTCTTCTGAAAACTTTTGAACCCAGGCCGGTGCCTCTCGCTTTTGCATCTGATTTTGTGGCATCATAAATGTCCCCATCCCTTTGGCCATGCAAGTTTCAAAGATGCCATCTTCTGACTTCATTTTCCATACCTCACACGTTCTACCGGCAATTGTTTTTGTTTCGCCGGTATTATTGAGGTCAGCATCATCGATGTTATCGGTGCTTTCTCCCTCTTGGCTTGTATCCATTTCTATATATCCGTTCATCTGTTCAATAAGAATGACCATTTTTGATTGCTCAGGAAGCATAAGCATAACGCTTTTTTGTCCCCTGTGACTTACTTCCATGCGCCCTTTATTTCCTTTAACCATGTATGGCATTTCTCCCATCCCCTGTTTGGCTAAGTCAGCCATTTCGAAATGAATAACACCCTCAAAATCTTGGGCAGTAGTAGAGGTTGGAACACCAATAAAGCAGATAATTGATAATGTTAGTACAAATTGTGATAATTTTCTCATAATGGTAACGTCTCTGTTTAAAGTTGAGTCAAAAGTATGATAATTATAGAAATTACTTTTCTGTAAAGCCAATAAAATTAGTTGGATGTAGAGAGTTAGCAATCTCTTTATTGAATCTTAAAATATCTATAAAACTCAAGAAATAAAGTAAAAACTATGTTAATTGGACTTATCGCGGATTCCCATGATCATGTGCGCCATATTCAAAAAGCAGTTAAAATATTTAAGGAACGTAATGTTGAACTTGTTTTGCATGCCGGTGATTTTTGTAGTCCCTTCACTATTCCACCTTTTGAAGGATTAACCCTGAAGGGTGTTTTTGGTAATAATGATGGAGACCATTATTTGATCTTGCAAAAATTTAGCGAAATAGGAGCAACGCATTTAGGAAGCTTTGGTGAAGTGACGGCTGACCAAAAAACCATTGCTCTGTATCACGGAACAGATATGCCCATTACGGAAGCATTAGAACAGGCCGGTAAATATGATGTGGTGGTATCCGGACATACCCATGAGAAGAAGGTCGAATTTGTCGGCAATACGTTAGCAGTAAACCCCGGTACGGCCCACGGTTTTGACGGGGAGTCGTCTATTGCTCTATTAGATACCGATACAATGGATGTCGCTTTTATTGAGCTAAATTAAATGGCAGAAATATTACTTATTTAGATTTTTAACGACAGCTTCGGTAAAAGCAGTCGTTGAGCCGCTCCCGCCAATATCGGGAGTGCAAACGGATTTATCTTCAAGTGTTAGATAAACGGCTTGGCGAATGCGATCAGCTAAATCGTTTTCGTCAATGTGTTCAAGCATCATTAATGCTGAAAGTAGAAAAGCGATGGGATTTGCTACATTTTGGCCAGCAATATCGGGAGCAGATCCGTGAACAGCCTCGAACATAGCGGCATCATCACCAACATTGGCAGCACCTGTTAAGCCGAGTCCGCCCACCAATCCAGAAGCCAAATCAGAGAGGATATCCCCAAAAAGGTTCGTTGTTACGATTACATCGAACTGTTCCGGCTGCAAAACCATCTGCATAGCCATGTTGTCGACGATCAGATCTTCATACTCAATTTCAGGATAATCCTTTGCAATTTCTTCGCCCACTTCCATGAAAAGACCACAAGTGAATTTGAGAATATTTGCTTTGTGTATAAGCGTTACTTTCTTTCGGTTCTTCTTCTTGGCGTATTCAAAAGCAGAGCGGATTACTTTCTCGCTGGCCTCGCGGGTAACAACAGCGATGCTTTCGGCGTGACTGTTCTCTTTAACCCACTGTTCTTTGCCGATGTAAAGCCCTTCGGTATTCTCGCGAAACATTACTAAGTCCACATTATCAAACCGGCTTTCGATATGGGGAAGTGTCTTTGCCGGACGAATATTGCTGTGGAGTTCAAATTTTTTGCGCATAGCAACATTTACCGAGCGGAATCCAGCTCCGATGGGGGTTGTTAGAGGTCCTTTAAGCGCAAGTCGATACTTTTTAATAGCATCAAGAGTTTCATCGGGCAGGGGATTGCCGAGTTCTTCCTGTGCTGTAAGTCCGGCGGTACATTTAATCCAGTTGATGTCCGCACCGGCAGCATCTAAAATGGTTGTTACTGATTTTGTAATTTCGGGGCCAATGCCGTCGCCGGGAATTAAAACAATATCGTGCATGAGAATAAATGTGTTTAGAAGAACTCGAATTATTTTTGTCTGCTATATATAGCCCGCAAAGATACTAATAATCGCACTTTATGTCATAACTTATCTGTGTGACTAAAGTTACCCTTTGCCAACAGTTAATACAGCTGATCCGTCAAAGTTACCGGCTCGTAAATCATCGAGTGCTTGGTTGGCCTCAGTAAGGGGATAGGTCGTAACTTGAGATTCAATGGGGACTTCAGGAGCCAGCTGCATGAACTTTGTGCCATCGCGACGAGTTAGATTGGCTACCGACTCGATGGATCGCTCTTGCCAAAGGTCGTTATAGGGAAAGCCCGGAATGTCACTCATGTGGATGCCCGCACAGACGACTTTCCCGCCTTTTTTAATGGATTTAAGCGCTTGTGGTACAAGCGGTCCAACGGGGGCAAAAATGATAGCGGCATCCAACTTTTGGGGTGGCAGGGTCTCAGATCCGCCGGCCCATGTTGCTCCTAAATTTTTGGCAAACTGTTGTCCTTTTTTATCACCCGGACGGGTAAAAGCGTATACTTCTTTATTTTGATGAAGGGCAACCTGGGTGAGGATATGGGCAGCTGAACCAAATCCATAAAAACCTAACCGCTTAGCATTGTTGGTTTTACGTAACGATCGATAGCCGATGAGACCCGCGCAGAGCAGGGGTGCAGCTTGTTCTTCCGGATAGTTTTCGGGAATGGGAAAACAAAATCGGGCATCAGCTACGGAATATTCGGCAAAGCCGCCATCGATATCGTAGCCGGTGAATCTGGCGTTGTCGCAGAGATTCTCTCGATTATTTTGACAGAACTCACATTCACCGCAGGTGTAGCCCAGCCATGGGACTCCCACTTTCTCACCTGCTTTAAATCCTGATACATGTTCACCCACTTCTTCTACTGTACCTACTATTTGATGTCCCAATACAAGCGGCAAGTTGGGATCTTCCAGTTCACCGTCAATAATGTGAAGATCGGTTCGGCAAACACCGCAGGTTTGTACTTTTAACAGTAGCTGGTTTTTATCAGGATTGGGCATTGGAATATCCCGGAGTTCCAGAGGTTCTCCAGCAGTATGTAAAACCATCGTTTTCATAAGGAAAAATACTTTTAGTAACGCCGATTGTTTCTTTTCTGGAGTTTACGGTCCAAGCTGAATTTACCGGGACCTATAAATAATAATCCGGTCATAACGATAGCAATTTCAATGCTGTGAGAATAGGCTGTGAATCCATCGCCGGCCCCAATGTGCTGAATGGTAGCTACCAGCATCACGATAAAAAGGAATATTACACTGGGTGTAAAAAACAGACCGAATAATAGAAATATGCCTCCAAAAAATTCGGTGACTCCGGCCATAAAACCAAAAAACATGGGTGCAAAATCGATTCCAAGAAACTGCATAGCCGATCCCACTTGGACCCAGGTATCAGGACCGCCAAACATCTTGGGATAGCCATGTAGAATAAACATGATACCCAGTCCAATTCGAATGATTAAAAGTCCAACATTACGATAGATACCTCGTTTTCGAAGTGGTGACATTTGATAATATTTATTTAACCGTTTTGATAACTAATGCGATAAATAACGCCGCTGTGGTCGTCAGAGATAAGTACTGATCCATCCGGCAGTTGTAACAAATCGACGGGTCGTCCCCATACCGATTCATTATCCTGAAGCCAACCTGTAATGAACGGTTCATACGAAGTGGTTTCACCGTCTTTAAGAGTAACCCTTGTTATACGATACCCGATTTTTTCCGTTCTGTTCCAACTTCCGTGTTCTGCAATTAAAATTTGGTTATGATATGCTTCCGGAAACATGTCTCCGGTGTAAAAAGTCATCCCCAGAGGTGCTACATGAGGATCCAAAGCCTGGGCCGGATCTCTGAATTCACGATCCATCGACTTTCCCTTCTCACCAAATTCGGGATCCCAAATATTGTGACCGTGCTTGTAGGGATAGCCGAAATGCTGTCCTTTTTCTGATAGATGATTTAGCTCGCAGGGGGGACGATTATCACCCAGCCAGTCACGGCCGTTATCAGTGAACCAGAGGTCGTCCGTTTTGGGATGCCAGTCGAAGCCTACCGAATTTCGAACGCCTTCAGCAATAATTTCCCGATCGGTTCCATTCGGGTTTATACGAGTGATACTGGCATAAATGTCATCATCCGGGTTACAAATATTGCAGGGAGCGCCTACAGGCACGTATAGTTTGCCATCGGGTCCAAAGTCAATAAATTTCCATCCGTGATGTCCGTCAGTAGGATAGTTGTCAGTAACTATATCAGGGGCGGACGGATTTTGCAGGTTCTCTTCAATATCATCAAAGCGGTAGATGGTACTGACAGCAGCCACATAAAGCGCACCGTTTCGATAGGCTATCCCGCTTGGCATGTTTAAATCTTCGGCAATAGTGTAAACACGATCAGCCTTATAATTTTTGTCCTTATCTACAATGGCATATACATTTCCTGCTTCACGGCTACCGGCATAAATGGTGCCGTTTGTTCCCATAGCAAGTTGACGGGCATTCGGTACGTTTTCCGCGAAAACTTGAACTGAAAATCCCTTCGGAAGCTCAAGTTTTTCGAGAATATTGTCTGTGCTGGGAGGTGTGGAAGTGCATCCCCAGAAAAAAGCGGTAATAAACAGAAGGAGACTGTGACGGGCAACTCGTATAAGTCTATTGACCATTCCTTTAAATTTTTGCAGCCAATATTTTAAATGCTATTTCCTAAATACTCCACCATTATACAATGCTTTTGCATTAATATCGAATGATAGAGCTGTTTTGTTGTATAGTAATTGCAAATATGAATGCAAGAATAAGAGAAAGCAGCGAAGGTAGTTAAATTATTGAAATAATTTGCGACTATTACGAGAGGGTATCCAAACAGAAATAATCTGTTTAGAACATTGATAATTGATGCAAGGATTAGGTGGAGAACTTTGTAATGGAATCTCCTTTGAGACTGACAGTAAAAATACGGTTTGTAATGTAATACAGGAATTGTGCAATTAACCGGTGGTTAAATGATATAATAACCATTGTCTACTGGATATTTGAACAGCTTACAATGGAATGAATAAAAATAATCAACGAATGGTTAAACATTATGAAAGCTTTAAAAATTGTACTGTTACTGGTAATATCACTTATGATGTTAGCATTTACTTTAAATCCTGAAAAAACTATATCAGATAAAGTAGCTGAGAAAGAAAATCTTTCAACGTTATTAACTGCTTTAGAAGCAGCTGATTTAGTTGACGTCTTTACGAGTGAAGGACCTTATACGGTTTTCGCTCCTACGAACAAGGCATTTGAAAATTTACCTGAAGGTAAACTTGAGGATCTGCTGAAAGCCGAGAATAAAGAAGAGCTTATCAAGATTCTCAAATATCATGTCTTTGCTGGGAAAATTCATGCAGGCGATATTGGGGAAGAAACCATGATTGAGACGTTAGAAGGAACTCAACTAAAACTCACGACTCAAAGCTCAGCAGGTGAATACATGGGGGATGAGGCTGGAGCGATGAATAAAGTTATGGTTAACAATGCGATTGTGACCGAAGCAGATATTATGGCATCAAATGGTGTGATCCATCTCATAGATGGTGTTGTTATGCCTGCAGATATGGAAGTACTGGGAGCGAAAAATTAACAATTTTTCCTAAAAGGAAGGATAGAAATATATTCGCATCCCCAAATAATGCCTTTTGTCAGAAGAAATAAAAAGGCCGGAGAAATCTAAGAAATCTCCGGCCCCAGTGAATGGTGATCAATCCAATAGCGTTAATCGATCACAATGCAAAACATTGAATAAGAATGTTTTGCAACTCACAATCCTAAATAAAAATAGAAGGTAAATATGAAGCTTTCAAGAACTTTAGCGTTAATGCTGGTAGCCGTTGTGTTAATGGCGTTTACGCAAAATTCCGCAACCGAGCAAAAGGTTGATCACCATAATAAAATTGTATCAATTGCGCAGGATACCGACCAGTTATCTACTTTAGTGACTGCTGTAAAATCAGCTGATTTAGTTGAAACGCTGAATGGGGAAGGCCCTTTCACGGTTTTTGCACCTACCAATCAGGCATTTAATAATTTGCCGGATGGTACGCTGGATATGCTGTTGAAAAAAGAAAACAAAGGGCAGCTGCAGAGTATTTTAACATACCATGTAGTTTCCGGGAAAATTATGGCTTCCGATCTTAAGGACGGGCAAATGGTAGAAACCGTTCAAGGGAATAAAATAAAGGTTTCGTTGTCTGACGGAGCGATGATAAATGGTGCCAAAGTAGTGAAGGCAGATGTTGAAGCATCAAATGGTGTAGTTCACATTATTGATGCAGTAGTTATGCCATCTGATAATGAGGAAAAAGAAGATATGGAGTCCGATTATTAATGACTTAATCGGTTAACTAATATTAAAGCGAGGAGCTATAAACTCCTCGCTTTTTTTATTGCTAAAAAAAGTACGTGTTAGGCTGTTGCTTTTTCTTGGTGAGTTATTTTAGTGCCAAGAACATCCAGAAAAGCGCTCAACCACTTTGGGTGTCCAGGCCAAGCGGGGGACGTAACAAGCTTACCATCAACAACAACTTCCGTTGCTTCTACATCCTTGTAATCGGCACCGGCAGCTTCCATCTCGGGTCCACATGCAGGATAGGCCGTTAAGGTTTTACCGTTTATTACGTCGGCTGCGGATAAAATCTGGAGTCCGTGACAAATAGCTGCAACGGGTTTATCCTCCTCAAAAAAGTGGCGAACCATATCTAATACTCCGTCTTCGCGACGAAGGTATTCTGGGGCGCGCCCACCGGCAACAACAAGTGCGTCATAATCAGCCGGATCAACCTTGTTGAAAGTAGCATTAAGTCCAAAGTTATGACCGGGTTTTTCGGTATACGTTTGATCCCCTTCAAAATCGTGGATCGCCGTTTTCACCGTGTCACCTTTCTCTTTGCCGGGACAAACGGCATGTACGGTATGACCCACCATCTGCAATGCCTGAAAAGGCACCATGATTTCATAATCTTCTCCAAAATCTCCCACAAGCATTAATAATTTTTTTCCTTCCATAGTAATCTCTTCAGTTTAAATGGTTAATTGTTGATATCTGTGAATAGCTGTTTTTATAACTATAAAGAAGAATGAAACGTTCTGTTAAAAGAGAATTGCAAAAGGATATAGCTATTAATTACGACTACAGTGATCAATAATGCGGGTTATAAATTTGCGCTGGGCAGGATTTATTTTCTTGCGCGCTTCGAATGGTCCAAAGTATTCGATCCGATCAATATCGGGAAAGACTTCTGATTTTCCAGAGTTGGGCGGCCACTCCATTTTAAATTCATTGGGGGCAAAAATAAAGTCATCGGGGATTTGATATTCTACGGCCCAGCAATGGACTGTTTCGCCACCTGTTTGTTTTACCGATTCCAAGTTGATGAAATCTCCTTCGGGAATAAAGTTAAGCTGTTTCTTGAATTCTCGTTTTGCTGCATCGAGCAGGTCTTTATTTTTTTCGACTTCTCCCTTGGGAATCGACCAGGCTCCTTCCTCTTTGTCCCACCAATAAGGCCCGCCGGGATGCGCCAGTAATATTTCTAAGCTGGGTTTACGGTTAAAAAGTAGTATTCCTGCGCTAATATGTGACACTTTTTCTAAGAATAGTTTAAAATTTACATTCGGTTCCACATCCAGTTGGGAATCATTTTTACAAACCATCCCACAAGTCGCCATCGTTTGGTGATATAAGCTTCATTCTTTTTGCTTTCGATGGCATTACCGATTTGTTGGGCCGCTTTTTCTGTTTCTTGTACCCAGAACAGGTCTTTTTTACCCTTGATCATTTCGGACTCTACAAAGCCGGGCAAAATAGTTGATACAGAAATATCTGCATCGGAGTGATTGGCCTTTTGCCGATATCCCTGCAAGTAGGTATTTACGAATGCCTTGGATGCATTGTAGGGGATGTTTAATCCCCAGCCAAACAGTGAAGCTACTGATGAGATGCCCACAATGTGACCGTGTCCCTGTTCTTCAAAAAGATTAAAGCTATAGCTTGCCAGGTTGGCAAAACCCCGAATGTTGACATCAATAACGTGCAGATCAGCTTGCCGTCCCACCGACTCTTTTTGGTAGTTCGAAACGCCGGCATTGAGCACAATGATATCGAGTCCGCCCATCTCTTTTTTAAGCTGATTGAGCTGGTCAATGGCATCATCAAGCTCCGCCACATCCATAAATTGCGTATGGATTCGGGTATCGAGTTGTTGCTTCAGCTCCTGCAGCCGTTCAAGCCGGCGACCCGTTGCACCAACCGTATATCCCCGGTTGTGCATTTCTATCGCCAGTGCTCGGCCGATGCCGGAGGTAGCTCCGATGATAGCTATTTTTTTCTTCATCCTAATGAATTTATCGTTTGGTGAAACTGGTGCGTAGCAAGATTAATCCATTCGGGATGTCTTTCGTCTCGGAATAGTGATGGGTGTATAATCTCTGCCAAAATACGGGCCGAATCTACAAGACGAGGCCCCGGACGATTGAAATAGTGATCGCCGTCAGCAATGAAAACCTGCTTGTTTTTTACGGCGCGGAGCTGTTTCCATCCATTGCGAGACGTGAGTGTCGAAATTTCTGAAAGGGTCTGCTCAATAGAATAGCCGCAGGGGATGATCGTGATAATATCGGGATTTAGTCGTTGTACTTTATCCCACGATATCTGCGGAGAATGAGTCCCAGCTTCAGCCGCAATCGGAATACCGCCCGCAATTTGCACCAGTTCGGGGATCCAATTGCCGGCCGTCATAAGCGGATCCATCCATTCTATGGAAAGTACTTTGGGTGGAGTGAGCTCACTTGTTTTTTGCTGGATGTCCTGCAATTTCGATTTCATGTGTTGTGTAAGTGCCTCGGCAGCCTTTTCGGCATCAATAGCCCCCGCGATGGTTCTGATCGATTGCACCCAGCTGGACAAATCAGTGGGAGAGACTGAAATAACTTTGACATTTGCTCCCAGTGTTGACTTTACGGCTTCTTGAACCTCATCAAACGAAGCCGCACAAACCTCGCAGTGATCTTGTGTCAAGATGATATCCGGATTCAAGGTTGTTAACTCTTCTTCATCCACTCGATATACCGAAAGTCCTTCCTGCAAAAGTGCCTTTACACGCTGATCGATTTCATAACTGCTGCCATCGGGATTGAATTTTGGTTCGGTGCAGGAGGGGAGCTCATCAATTCCATCAGGGTAATTGCATTCGTGTGACCGGCCGACAAGCTGATCGACTTTACCGAGTGTCGCGACGATTTCGGTAGTACTGGGTAACAGGGAAACTATGCGCATGCGAAGTTAAAGGGTTGAATAATATATGAATTGAGTGTCAAAAAACACGTAATGGAAAATGGAGTTTCAGCAATGCCAGAATGGTTTATGCCAACTGGGTATCAAAAAATATATAACTAATTGAACTATAATAAATAAATTGCCTATATTTATTTCGATTTTATAAGTATAAACTATACCGATTGAAAGCACTCACAAAGACATATCAGATTGCGGTAATTTTTACGCTGCTGCTATTTTCAGTCAACCTGATAGGTCCTGCCGGTGCGGCAGCAATTAGCTTGCATTGCGATATAGATACCGAAGTTCAGGGCATGTACGGTTGTTGTGAGGATTCTGAGATGGATCATCACAATAAGTCGGAAGTTACTGATGACTGTATGATATTGTCAATTTGTGAACAAACGGTGCAAAGCAGCCAATCTGATATTTCTGCCGTTATACAGCTTTCAAAACATGTTGTTGCTGTACCGATTGCTGATGCAATTGAAATTGTACCTGAACAAAATGATCGGCCTGATCTGTTTAGTGATAAATCTGCATCAACATTTGATACCCCGCCTCTTTTCCTGCTGAACAGTGTTTTTCTGAATTAGCGGTTAGTCCTTTCCTTGCAGCCTCAAATTGAGGCTCAACCATATGAGATGCATACAGGACAATTATATCTATTCCATATTTCGTACTGCATTTCTTTCGTCCTAATACTCATGACTCAATACTCAGGACTAACCAATGCTCGACAAAATAATACGTTTTTTTCTTGAAAATAAGCTCATAGCCGTACTCATGTTGGTCGGTTTTACGGCTTGGGGCATGGCCACTGCACCTTTCGGCTGGGAAATCGACTGGCTGCCCCAAGATCCCGTAGCTGTTGATGCCATCCCTGATCTGGGAGAAAATCAGCAGATTGTATACACCGAGTGGCCCGGACGATCGCCCGAAGATGTGGAGGATCAGATTACCTATCCGCTCACTACCCAACTGCTGAATGTGCCGGGGGTAAAATCGGTGCGCAGCAGTTCCATCCTCGGCATGTCGAGTATCTACGTCATTTTTGAGGAGGATATAGAGTTCTATTGGAGTCGATCGCGTATCCTCGAGAAATTAAACTCGCTACCGGCCGGAACGCTTCCCCGAGATGTCCAGCCTGCGCTTGGTCCTGATGCTACTGCACTGGGACAAATTTTCTGGTATACCCTCGAAGGACGTGATAGCGACGGGAATCCTGCGGGGGGATGGGATCTGCAGGAGCTGCGAACGTTGCAGGATTTTTATGTTGGATACGGACTTTCTTCGGCCAATGGGGTAGCAGAGGTAGCTTCTATTGGTGGGTACGTCAAAGAGTATCAGGTAGATGTCGATCCGCAGGCCATGCAGGTTTATAATGTGAATATGAACCAGGTGTACCGTGCGGTACAGAACAGTAATGCCGAGGTGGGAGCTCGTACCATGGAGCTCAATAACGTAGAGTACTTTGTGCGGGGACTTGGCTATGTGCAGGAGATTGCTGATCTGGAAGAGGCGGTTATCGCAACTAATGATAACGTCCCCATTCGTATTGGAGATATTGCTAAAGTAAGCATGGGCCCGGCTCTACGGCGCGGTATTCTCGACAAGGGGGGAGCCGAAGCAGTGGGCGGCGTAGTGGTAGCCCGCGACGGCGAAAACCCTATGAAAGTACTCAATAACGTTAAGGAAAAAATAGCTGAGCTTTCATCCGGGCTCCCTTCTAAAACGCTGGAGGACGGCACTGAGTCACAAGTTGAAATTGTACCCTTTTACGATCGATCCGAACTCATCCAGGAAACAATCGGTACCCTCGAGGAAGCGCTCAACCTCGAAATTCTGATCACTATTATTGTTGTGGTCGTTATGCTGATGAACCTGCGTAATTCTGTGCTCATCTCCGGGATGCTTCCGCTGGCGGTGCTGATGACCTTTATTGCCATGAAGATCGTCGGGGTGGATGCCAATATTGTTGCCCTGTCGGGTATCGCCATTGCCATTGGTACCATTGTGGATGTGGGGGTCATCCTCTCGGAGAACATGCTTCGACATATTGAGGAATCCAACAGGAATGAACCCCTGCTCGAAATCATTTTCCGTGCTACCAGCGAAGTAGCTTCCGCCGTTTTGACAGCCATCGCCACTACTATCGTTAGTTTTCTACCGGTTTTCACCATGATTGCCGCCGAAGGCAAACTCTTTCGTCCGCTGGCCTATACCAAAACCTTCGCGCTGGTGGCTTCGCTTATCATCGCCCTCACCCTGATTCCGCCTTTTGCCCATTGGCTGTTTTCCATCAACATACGCCGTCGCTGGATTAAACTCGGGTGGAATGGATTGCTGGTGGCCGTGGGAACGATCGTACTTTTTACGGGACCTGTCTGGGGCGGACTGGCACTGCTCGGCTTCGGGCTGATTAACGGGCTTCCGCTGCTGGTCGATCATCCCTATACTCAATATCAGTCGCTGATCAATAATAGCTTAATAGTTGGCATTGTGACGTATCTGCTGGCGCGCTATTGGTTGCCTTTGGGTCCTGCTACAGCGCTTTTCTGGAACCTGCTTTTTGTGGCGCTATTGCTGGTTTTGGTGCTTGGTTCATTCTATCTGGTCATAAAATATTACAGCCTTATTCTTGATTGGTTCCTGGATCATAAAGCGCTGTTTTTGTCGGTTCCCTCCGCACTAATGGTTCTTAGTGTGGTCATTTGGCTCGGATTTTCATCCGTTTTTGGATTCGTCGCCCGTGGCTTTGATACCATCGGCGTGGATATTGAATCCACTCGTTTATGGACCGGCGCCGAAGAGGCTTTCCCGGGACTTGGCGAAGAGTTTATGCCTCCATTGGATGAGGGCTCTTTTCTGCTGATGCCTACTACCATGCAGCATGTGGGCGTAGAACAATCCGAGGAGTATATGCAGAAAATCGACAAACGTGTAAGCTCTATTCCTGAAGTAGAAAATGTGGTGGGTAAGTTGGGACGTGCTGAAACCGCTCTTGATCCGGCTCCAACTTCCATGTTCGAAAATCTGATCACCTATAAGTCAGAATATAAAACAGATGATGACGGTCATCGCGTGCGCTATCGGGTGGATGAGGACGGAGAATTTGTTCGTGATAATAATGGTGAACTCATCCCGGATTCGGATGGACAATACTACCGGCAGTGGCGTGATGAGATTCAGAGTCCGGATGATATTTGGGAAGAAATTGTAGATGCTTCGCGGATGCCGGGACTCACTTCTGCACCCAAACTCCAGCCCATCGAAACGCGCCAGATTATGTTGCAGTCGGGCATGCGGGCTCCGATGGGCATTAAGGTGAAGGGGCAAAATTTGAAGAATATCGAAGAATTCGGGCTGAAGCTTGAAGAACATCTCCCTAATGTGGAAGGGGTGCAGCCTTCGTCGGTCTTTGCCGACCGCATTGTCGGCAAGCCCTACCTTGAACTCAATATTGACCGCGAGGAGCTGGCTCGTTACGGTATCCCAATGCAGGAAGTTCAACGGTATATCGAAGTGGCGCTTGGCGGTATTTCGTTAACTCAAACAGTAGAAGATCGGGAGCGGTACAGCGTTCGGGTGCGTTATGCTCGGGAACTTCGCGACAGTCCCGAAGATCTGGAAAATATGCTTGTGCCTACTTCAGATGGGGCACAGATTCCACTGGGACAATTGGCGGAGATCACTTATCGGCAGGGACCGCAAATGATTAAAGCTGAGGATACATTTTTAGTGGGATACGTCATTTTTGATAAGCAGGACGGATTTGCCGAGGTAGAGGTGGTCGAGAATGCCCAGCAACATCTGCAGCAGCAAATCGATGAAGGTAATTTGGATGTTCCCCAAGGCATCAGCTATGAATTTGCCGGCAGTTATGAGAACCAGGTGCGGGCCGAAGAACGGCTTTCTATTATCCTGCCGATAGCCTTACTGGTGATTTTTCTCATTATGTATTTCCAGTTTCAGTCGGTTCCTACCACCGGCATGATTTTCAGCAGTATCTTTGTAGCCTGGGCGGGTGGGTTTTTACTTATCTGGCTCTATGGACAGCCTTGGTTTATGAATTTCGATCTATTTGGTCAATCGATGCGCGAGCTGTTCCAGATGGGTACGGTGAATCTGAGTATTGCCGTGTGGGTAGGATTCATTGCCCTGTTCGGAATTGCCGCCGACGGGGCCGTGGTGATGGCGACCTATCTCGACCAGCTTTTTGAACGCAATAGACCGACTACTTTACAGCAAATTCGTGCCACGGTAATACGGGCGGGACAGCGCCGAATTCGTCCTACACTCATGACCACGGCCACCACGATTCTGGCGCTTATTCCTGTGTTGACGTCTACCGGACGCGGAGCCGAAATTATGATTCCGATGGCTATTCCCAGCGTGGGGGGCATGTTGCTGCAGGTCGTAACCTTGTTTGTAGTTCCGGTGCTCTACGCCATCTACAAAGAATGGCAGCTTAAACGGCGAACCGGTACATGGCACCAACAAAAATTATCAACTAACTAATGATGAATATAGAAAATACTTTTTTACGATGTTTGAATGCGCGGGTTTGCATCATTGTGCTGCTTATTTTAACAGTACCGTATGTAGTTAAGTCACAGGATGCATCCCAGCCAAATACCGATCTCCAACTTGAAGACTACTTGAGTTTGGCGGTTGAGGAAAATCCGGAGCTCCGATCAGCTTATAATGATTACCTGGCTTCAATGGAGAGCATCCGGCAGGCCGGAGCATTGCCCGATCCGGAAGTCAGCTTTGGCTACTTTATTAGTCCGATCGAAACACGGCTGGGTCCGCAAAATGCGCGATTTTCAGTCGGACAGACGTTTCCCTGGTTTGGAACGCTGGGCGCCCGAAAGGCAGTAAGAAGCAGTGAGTCGGATGCCAAATTTCGGATATTCCAACAGCAAGCCAATAAACTTTTTTACGAAATAAAGTCTATTTGGTACGATCTGTTTGTGATGCAGCGGCGTATCACTATTGTAGAGGAACACATCAACATTCTCGAGACGCTGGAAGAGCTTGCGATACAAAATTATGAGGATGGTAATACCGGTCAGGCCGATGTACTCCAGGCTCAAATTGAGTTAGATGATGCCCGCGTTAAGCTGGAAAATCTATTAGAGGATCATGAAGTGCTGAAGCAAAATTTTGCAGAATTATTAAATACTGATTCGGTAGATATGTCTGACCGCATGACTGTTTCGGCAGAACCGCTGCCGAATAGCAAAGAAGCATTAAAGGCAATGGTATTCGAAAATAATCCCCAATTGGATCAGCTTGAGGCACAACAACAGGCTTCGAGAGAAGCCATACGAGTAGCTAAACTGGACGGGCGGCCCAAGTTCGGGCTGGGTATGGACTATATCCTAACTGGTCAAAGTGATATGGACATTGTTGACAGTGGACGAGATGCGATGATGGTGCGGGCCACCGTTAAGATTCCGCTTTATCGCGGTAAATATCGGGCACAAAAAACGCAGGCTGAACTACAAAGTCGGTCGGTGCAACATCAGCAGGTATCCCGTAAAAACAAGCTGCAAACCCGGTTCGAAGAAAGCCTTAGGGATTACAAAAATGCCGAGCGGGATCTGAAAAATTATACTGATCAACAGATCGAACGTACTCGTCAGGCAATCGATGTGCTTACCGAAGATTACGCCAGCGCCGATACTGATTTCGAAGAAATTCTGAGGCTGCAGCGCCGACTGTTGAACTACCAGGAGGGTCAGGCCGAAGCTATTGGCCGGCAAAATACAGCTGTCGCACGCATCGAAATGCTGACCGGTACCCACAATTTGAACGAAAATGAATTAACAAATGAAAACGATGAATAAGCGAACTCTAAGCACCTATATAGCTATACTGGTTGGTGGAATTTTTATTGGTTGGCTGTTTTTTAGCGGATCCGGAGAACCATCCGATATTAACGAGCATGTGCAGGAACAGCATACCGATGAAGAGGGCAATATTGTTTATACCTGCAGCATGCATCCGAATGTTCGAGAGGATGAGCCGGGAAACTGTCCCATTTGCGGAATGGAACTTATTCCAGTTGATAACGTGGATGAAAATGATTCCGAAGAAGATCCATACGCCTTAACGATGACTGCCACCGCCATGAAATTGGCAGAAGTACAGACTACCGAAGTCAGGTCCGAACCGGCTATAAAAGAATCGCGCATGCCAGGCAAAGTAACAGTGGATGAGCGACGTACCGCAGTTATACCGGCCCATTTCCCCGGTCGAATCGAGAAACTCTATCTTGATTTTACCGGGGCCCACGTGGAGCAGGGTGACCCCATTGCTTCGGTCTATGCGCCGGAGCTGGTATCTGCCCAGAAAGAATTGCTGGAAGCCTACGAAAGACGCGAGTCCAATCCCCGTCTGTATCGTGCTGCTCGGCAAAAGTTGATTAACTGGGAGATCTCGGAAACTGTCATTGACAATATTATCGAGGATGGTGAACCTCGGCGTAATTTTGATATTCATTCACATCGCAGCGGATATGTGACCACGCGACATGTCTCGGTGGGGGATCATATTCATTTTGCTGAGCCCATATTTGAGGTTGCCGATCTTTCTTCGGTCTGGGTAGAATTCGAAGCCTATGAAAACGATCTCAGTGGTCTGGCCGAAGGTGACTCCGTATCGTTTACCGTGCGCTCGCATCCCGGTGAAACGTACAGCGGACAAATCACCTACATCGATCCCATACTGGAAGACCGGCTTCGCACGGCCACAGTTCGGGCCGAGGCCGAAAATGCAAATGGCGACCTAAAACCCAATATGCTGGCCAAAGGTACCGTTTCCTCATCGGTTGCTGGTGGTAAAGCCCAATTACAAGTACCTGCCTCGGCGGTGATGTGGACTGGTGAACGGTCGTTGGTATACGTAGAGAATTCCAATAGCGAGCGGACCTCTTTCAGTGCACGTCAGGTACTGCTTGGTCAGCGGGTGGGCAACTTCTACATCATAAAAGAAGGATTGGAAGAAGGCGAACGGGTGGTTGTGCACGGTAACTTTATGATCGACAGTGCGGCACAACTGGCTGATAAGCTTAGCATGATGAATCCTGAGCCCGGTACTGGTGCCAATACCGGTGGACATGATCACGGAAGTATGGGCGAAGAGTCATCCGATAAAGGAGATTATAGCGAGCACACTGATATGAGATCAGAAATTAGCGGGGCAGAATCGGAAGCACCTCAAGAATTTCGCGATCAGCTGAAATCAGCCATCGAAGTGTATCTGGAGCTGAAGAATGCGCTGGTTGAAGACGATGCGGAATTGGCATCTAAATCTGCCCAAAATCTACTCGAGGAGTTGGAGAATATGGATATGACGCTTCTTGATCAAGAACAGCACAATCGTTGGATGGAACTGAAGGAAACCTTGAACGGAGAGTCGGAAAATATCGTCGAAGCCCAAGATATTGATGATCAGCGGGAGGCGTTCTTTCCGCTTTCCGAATCTCTCATAGAAAGCGTGCGCGAATTTGGTGTGGATGGCGTGCTGTACTACCAATATTGTCCGATGGCCAATGATAATGACGGTGCCTATTGGCTAAGCGAGGAGGAAGAAATCCGAAATCCCTATCAGGGTGAGGATATGCTCGGCTGCGGAGAAACTATTGAAGAAATTGAATTTTAGAAATCATTAAGAATAAACTAACGCAAAGAACTATGTATTACCTAAAAACTATTTTACTTACCTTTTTTTGCTGATAACAACTGTGACCGCCTATGGACAGAAACATCAGCATAACGATCACCTTTTCGAGATGTTGGAACACTATATGGAAGTCAAAGATGCGCTGACCGAGGATGATGAGTCCGAAGCGCGGGAACACCTCAAAAATTTGTCCGAAGAAGCTAAAAATAATGAGGAGATGAAAAGCCACGAAGATCACGCAGAAATGCATGCCGAGCATCATGGACAGATGCTGGAGGCGCTCGGTAATGCCCAAAGTGCTGATAATATTGATGATTTCCGGTCGGCATTCGCTGATATTTCGAAACATTTGGCAAAAGCGGTTGAAAATCAGGATTATGAAGGAGGTGAAGAACTGCACTTACAGTACTGCCCGATGGCCAATAATAACGATGGTGCCCACTGGCTGAGCCGGAATGAAGAAATTATCAATCCGTATATGGGAGAAAAGATGCCCAGTTGCGGTGTGCAAAAGGAACATGTTGATTACTAATCTGATATCGATGAATCAGAGGTGTAGAATAGTTTAAATTACTGAACACTACCTAATTTTAATTTAACTTTTTGAGCTATGGAACATCAGCACGAGGAGCACGAACATCATGAAGTTCAAAATGGACATGAAAATCACCAGGGACATCATGCCGCTATGGCAGAGGATTTTAAACGGCGGTTCTGGATTTCGCTGATTGTTACGGTACCGATCTTAGTACTGTCTCACATGATTCAGGGATTTTTGGGGCTTGGAGATAGCCTGCAATTTGAGGGCGATCTGTATATCTCATTTGTACTGTCATCCTTTGTTTTTTTCTACGGCGGATGGCCTTTCCTGAAGGGGTTATATGATGAGCTGAGCAAAAAAGAGCCCGGCATGATGACGCTGATTGGGCTGGCTATTACGGTAGCTTATGTGTACAGCACGGTGGTAGTGTTTGGTGTCGAGGGTGAAGTCTTTTTCTGGGAGCTGGCCACGTTGGTGGATATTATGCTGGTAGGCCACTGGATTGAGATGCGTTCGGTGATGAGTGCTTCTCGTGCCCTCGAAGAGTTGGCGAAGCTGATGCCCGGTGAAGCTCATCGCGTTACGGAAGATGGAGATACAGAAGATATTCCCCTCGAGGAATTGGAAGTGGGAGATCGTGTACTCATAAAGCCTGGCGAAAAAGTGCCGGCTGATGGAACTGTTATAGAGGGAAACTCTTCAGTTAACGAATCACTGATGACGGGCGAATCAAAGCCGGTATCTAAAGAGGAGGGAGATGAAGTTATTGGTGGATCGGTGAATGGAAAAGGGTCGTTAAAAATTGAAGTAAATAAGACAGGTGATGATTCTTTTCTATCGCAAGTGATTGAGCTGGTTAAGCAGGCGCAGGAAAGTAAATCGCGTACCCAGGACTTGGCTAACCGCGCGGCCTTTTGGCTTACATTAATAGCATTGGGAGCCGGAGCGTTGACGTTTTTTGGGTGGACGTACTTTTCGTCCCAAAGCTTTATTTTTGCACTGGAACGTACCGTTACTGTAATGGTGATTACGTGTCCGCATGCATTGGGATTGGCCGTGCCGCTGGTGGTGGCCGTTTCCACGTCACTGGCTGCCCAGAACGGTTTCCTTATTCGTAATCGAACTGCTTTTGAACAGGCCCGGGCGGTGGACGCCATTATTTTTGATAAAACCGGTACACTCACAGAAGGGCAATTTGGGGTAACCGATGTGCTGACGTTCACCGACTCATATGATGAGGATGAACTACTAAAACTGGCAGCATCCGTGGAGCAAAATTCCGAGCATCCGTTGGCGGAGGGGATCCTCGAAGCTACCGATACAACCTATGAGGTGCAGAGTTTTGATTCGATTACCGGCAAGGGGATCAAAGGAATAGTAAATGGAAAGCAGATATATGTCGTAAGTCCCGGATATGTGGAAGAACAAAACATGGAGCTGCCTCGGAAGCGGTATGAGAAGCTATCCACGGAAGGAAAAACGGTAGTGTTTGTGATTGTTGATGATGTGCTGGTGGGAGCTATTGCGCTCGGTGATCAGATAAGAGAAAGTTCGTACGAAGCCATTCAAAAGTTAAATAATATGGGTATTCGCTGCATGATGCTGACGGGTGATAATGAACAAACCGCGGCTTTTGTAGCGGAGGAGCTGGGACTCGAAGAATTTTTTGCCGAAGTACTTCCTGAGGAAAAAGCTGATAAAATTAAAGAAGTGCAGCAGCGCGGACTTAAAGTAGCGATGACCGGTGATGGGGTAAATGATGCTCCTGCTCTGGCTCAGGCCGACGTGGGTATTGCCATTGGGGCGGGCTCCGATGTTGCCGTGGAAACAGCCGATATTATTTTAACTGACAGCAATCCGAATGACGTGGCCGCTGTGATCCAATTGGCCAAATCCACCTACCGAAAGATGATCCAAAATTTGTTTTGGGCAACCGGATATAACGCTTTTGCCATTCCTTTGGCAGCGGGAGTACTGGTAAGCTATGGCATTGTGCTGAGTCCGGCTGTTGGAGCGGTGCTGATGTCGTTAAGTACCGTAATTGTGGCAATTAACGCCCGGTTCCTCAGCATTGAATAATTGCATTCTACTGGAAAAACACAGATTATTGGCAATAATAATTTGCTTTAATTCCGGTATAGCATTCTGAATACCATGATTACAAATCATCGTGCGGCCAAGCGTTCGCTACTTCCAATTCTGCTTTTTATTAGTCTCTTTTTGGGTACCGGGTTAACACTGCAATTTTTTGGTGTTGACCATCCCTTTCAGCAGTTGCCGGGACAGGTTGCTATCATTCCGGCACTTATTTTGGCTGTTATATTAAATCCTAAATCACTGGCTGATTCTATCGCGGTGCTGATTAAAGGCGCCGGTAATGACAATATTATCACGATGTGTTTTATCTTTTTACTGGCCGGAGCATTCTCCAGTGTGGCGACGGCTACCGGTGGTGTAGATGCGGTAGTGAATGCGGGACTGTTGTTGGTACCACCGGGATATATATTGCCGGGACTATTTGTTATTGCGGCACTCATTTCTTTGGCGATGGGCACATCGGTAGGTACTATAGCTGCTTTGGCTCCTATTGCTTTGGGATTTGCAGAGCAAACCGGAACCGGCGAACCACTCATTGCAGGTGCGCTATTGGGTGGTGCCATGTTTGGAGATAATCTCTCCATTATTTCTGATACCACCATCGCGTCGACCCGTACTCAGGTGGTGGGGATGAAAGAAAAGTTCTGGGAAAACATGAAGTTTGCTCTCCCGGCTTTTATTATCACTACACTTGTGTTTGGCTTTTTAGCTACCGACTCGGCCCCGATTACGCCCGAAGCTTTTAGCTGGGCGGCAACACTACCGTATTTGGCAATCTTGGTACTGGCTGTAAGCGGGATGAATGTTTTTCTTGTGCTTCTTTTAGGAATTGTGATGGCAGCTTTGCAGGGGGTCTTTTTTACCGGCTATGAAATTTCGGCACTTGGTACCGATATTGCCGGGGGATTTGCTGATATGCAGGGTATTTTTATACTGGCGATGTTTGTGGGGTCATTGGGAGAATTTATTAAACAGCAGGGAGGTCTGCAGTGGATATCGGATCACATCAATCGATTGGCAGAAAAAGTATCCAGAACCGGAAATTTTGCTCAGCAGTTTGCGATTGGCGTGCTTGTTTTTATCACCGATTACTGTATCGCCAACAACGTGGTTTCTATTGTTGTGACCGGTGACCTGAGTCGAGACTTGGCCCGAAAGCACGATATTTCTCCCAAACGAAGTGCTACTGTACTGGATACGTTCGCCTGTATAGCTCAAGGCTTTCTACCCTATGGCAACCAAGCTCTGTTACTTAGTGGTACCTTTGCTATTTCTCCCTGGGAGGTTGTAACCCACAACTATTTTGGGGCAGCACTGTTGGTGGTTACCATCGCAGTCATATTTCTCGGTACGTTATCACAAAATCCTTTGGTCATCTCCGAATAAAAAGTATTCATGAAGATGCATATTCCGAAAAGAAATGTTATTCAACGATACTGAAAGTGGAGTATAATTTTTTGTAAAAGCATTCGTTAGCCCACCTCAAATCACAAAAGCCCTAAAACAGCTTGACAAAGCTATTTTATATCGGAGTAAATTATCTCTATGTTTACAGGGCTTATTTTTAAAGTAAGATCTATTTAATTTTAAATTACTCAATATTTTATGAAGTTTTTTAAACAATCCGCGGCTTTTGTACTTGGTTTTCTGTTAATGGCCGGTTCGGTCTTAGCACAAGGCAATCCCATGCAACAGAAGATGCAGCAAACACAGCCAGACAGTATCAGTGATGAAGAGCTGAAAAAGTTTGCCGCTGTTACCAGTGAAGTAAATGAAAAAATTGATGCCGAGATTGTCTCCTTATTAGCTGATAAGGAGATGGATCCTGAGCGGTTTCAAGAGATTATGATGAAACAAAGGAATCCTCAAACTGATTCTGCGGATGTTTCAGAGCAAGAGCAGAAAACAGTGGATGAAATCCAGCCGAAATTGATGAAGGTTCAGCAAAAAGAAATTATGAACGCAATGGAGAATAATGGACTTCAGCCACAGCGATTTCAAGCTATTGTAAAGGCATTGCAATCAAATCCAGAGGTAGTTAAGCGCTATCAGAAAATTACACAAGAACAGCAGCAGCAAAACGGACAGAACTAACGCTCTTTTTTGATATTCCATTTTGAAAGCCTGTTTCGTTTAGCGAAACAGGCTTTTTCTATTTCTGGCTCACCCATTTACTTTCTTGGGGATAAAAACGCCACGGGAGCTTTGCATCTTTTCCGGCGTAATCGACTCCTACCCGTTTATTTGCTACCAGGGAAGAACCAAAATCAATCTGCCGATCTTCTATCCAGATCGAATTTGCAATAAGTGGTGTGCCATCAAAACCGGTGGTGATGCCCAGCGCCTGGGTTAACCGCCCGGGACCTGCGGTTAGTGCAGGATTAATGTTCTCTTTGTTGCGACGCTGCAACATCTCTTTTTTGCCATCAAGAGGTTGAATAGCACGGATAAGAACAGCATCAGCTTTGTTTTTAGCATTTGTAACCACATTAAAAAGGTGATGAATGCCATAGCACAGATAGATGTACGCAATGCCCCCGGCTTGATACATGGTTTCCGTTCGATCTGTTCGGGTACCATTATTGGCGTGACATGCTTGGTCGCCTCGGCCACAGTAAGCTTCCGTTTCGGTGATAATTCCACTGGTCAAAGAAGCACTGCCGATCCGGGTACATAATACCTTGCCAACAAGTTCTTGTGCTATGGATACTACATCTTGTCGCCGGTAAAAAGAAAGGGGAAGCTTCCGGTTGCTCATATTTAAGAAATCGTAGTATAAGGATTTTCTTGCATGTTTTTATCCTCCAGAAATACTTCCTGATATGATTTTGCAATAATGGTGGTAACCACGAAAAGAACTGCTGAGTAGAAGGCCCATATGCCAATAATAACCAGAATCGTATATCCTTGATAGAAATAACGATAGGAGCTTAAAGCATACTCGAGGTAGTACCCTACTCCCATCTTGGCAAGTTCGAAGAGGGCCGAATAAACCACTGCTGCCAGTAAAGCTACTTGCGGTTTCATCCGTTTTTCGCTGATATATCGAAAGATGATGAAAAACAGGATGAGGGTAAATAAAATGGGAATCAGGAAGTTGAGAAAGTCATAGATCCAGCCGATCTCAAAGACGATATTGGTAAAGGGGAGTGCAAGCTTGTCGATTGATACCAGGGAAATCAGCGAAATAACCAGGCTAAAGAACAGGAAGGCTCCGCCAACCAAACCAAAAGTAAAAAAGTTATAGACCATTTCGAGGATAGGGTGGCGCCGATCTTCAATCTCGAAAATATCGAAGACTACGTGCTTGAGCGTATGGAAAAAGCCCTGCGAGAAAAAGACTAAGATAATGGTACCCACAATACCGAAGATACGCCGCGCCCCGATAAGCGGTTCAAGGAGGGTTTCTAACGTTACGGCTCCACGAAATACATCACTGCTGTGCGATTCGTAGGTAAAGCTTGGAAATAACTCGCGTCCATAGCGTAATATTTCAGCAAATGCTTTTTCATAGGAGAGAATATACCCGATGATCGAAATCATCAACAGTATAAATGGGATAGCACAAATAAAGATATTAAATGTGATGGCGGAGGCGTTAAAAAACACATCTTTCTTTTTTGCCAATTTTACGATGAGCCGCCAGAAATCCTTATACTTCTGCACTGATCAATAAATGCTGATTAATGAGTTTACGAAAGTTACATTGTTCGCTTTTGTTTTGCTACTCTAATTTGATCAAAAGATAACGAACTTTACAAAATTAAATTCTAAGCACAAAAACACTGCTTGTAAATGAGTACCAAGTCCAAGTCGTTAACCCCGCTGATGCGCCAGTATCATCATATAAAGGAAGAACATGAGGGTGCTATATTGCTTTTTCGAGTGGGTGATTTTTATGAGTGCTTTGCTGATGATGCGGAGCTGGTCAGTAAAGAATTAGGCATAACCCTGACCAAGCGTAATAACGGGGGTGATCAAACTCCTATGGCAGGATTTCCTCATCACGCGCTGGATACCTATTTGCCAAAGTTAGTAAAGAAAGGTTATCGGGTGGCCGTTTGTGAGCAGGTGGAAAATCCATCCGAGGCTAAGGAGGCAGGTCGTAAGATCGTGAATCGCGAGGTGACTGAGATTACAACTCCGGGTGTAACGATGTCGGAAAAGCTGTTGGAGCACAAGCGGAATAATTATGCTGCGGCTGTATATTGGGATGGAAAAACTGCGGGTGCCGCTTTTGCTGATGTTTCTACCGGAGAATTTTCGGTAAGTGAAGTTCCCAAAGATCGGCTCGATGATCTGATGCAGTCTATTGCTCCGGCGGAGCTGTTGTTGTCTCAAAATCTTAAGAATAATGTGCCCGAATTTCTGCTCGATTATAACATGACGTTTATTGAGGAGTGGGTCTACGAAGGTGAATACGGTTATAATTTGCTGACGGATCATTTTGAGACGCATTCTCTCAAAGGTTTTGGTGTTGAGGATTTGGAGGTTGCCCACGTGGCAGCCGGCGCACTGATGCATTATATCCAGGAAACACAGAAAGCTTCGCTGGGACATATCAAGCGTATTCAGAAGTTTGAGAGCAACGATTTCATGTCTTTGGATGGTTCGACCAAACGAAACCTCGAGCTTACCACCACGATTCAGGAAGGAGGTAGTAGTGAGGGCACCTTGATCTCTATTTTGGATGACACTGCTACGGCTATGGGCGGACGAATGCTGCGCAAGTGGATTATGCGTCCGCTAAAACGGATGAAGCCCATTCGCGCTCGCTTGAATGCGGTGGAATCACTGAATGTAAATCACGATGTGCGGGAAAAGGTGCGCGAAGAGCTTGAAAAGGTCGGTGACCTGGAGCGGCTCATTTCGCGTATTTGTGTAGGACGTGCAAATCCCCGTGATTTGGTGAAGCTGAAAGACTCCCTGGCACAGACGCCAATCACAAAATCACAGTTTAATCACCTCGATGAGTATCTGCTCAACGATATTCTGGAGCGCATGAAGTTGCTTATCGAGGTTCAGGAAAAGATCGAGGAAGCAATTGTTGAAGATCCTCCTACCAGTCTGCGCGATGGGGATATTTTTAAGGATGGCTACAATGAAGAGTTGGATGAGCTTCGCAATATCGCCCGCAATGGCAAGGACTATATAGCGGATATCAAAAACGAGCTGGCCGAGGAAACGGGCATTGACTCACTAAAAATCGGCTACAATAAAGTGTATGGCTATTACATTGAGGTAACCAATACCCATGCAGAAAAAGTGCCCGAACATTTTATTCGTAAGCAGACGCTGGTGAATTCCGAGCGGTATATAACACCCGAGCTCAAAGAGGTTGAAGAACGTATTTTATCCTCCGAAGAGCAGAGTAAGGGTTTAGAATATGATCTTTTTGAGGAGTTGCGTATTGAGATAGCAGGGTTTGCCGAGGATGTTCAGCAAGTGGCACGAGCAGTTGCCGAACTCGATTGCCTGCAGAGTTTTGCAGAAGTGGCGTATCACAATAATTACTGTAAGCCGGCTATTGCTGACGATCAGAAAATTGATATTACAAAAGGACGTCATCCGGTAGTAGAGAAAACACTGCCGCCGGGAGATCCGTTTATCCCAAATGATATTCATACTGAAAATGAGGATGAGCAGATTCTGATTATTACCGGTCCCAATATGGCGGGTAAGAGTATCATCCTGCGCCAGACCGGCTTGATAGTACTCCTGGCTCAAATCGGCTGTTTTGTTCCGGCCGAGGAAGCCCATATCGGATTAGTAGATAAAATATTTACACGTGTGGGAGCGTCGGATAATCTGGCTGCGGGAGAAAGTACGTTCCTCGTTGAGATGAATGAGGCTGCTAATATCCTTAACAATGCTACTCGCAATTCTCTGATCCTGCTGGATGAGGTTGGGCGGGGAACCAGTACGTTTGACGGACTCAGTATTGCCTGGGCGCTGGCGGAGTACTTGCATAATCAGCCTTCAGTGGCAGCCAAAACGCTTTTTGCCACGCACTATCACGAGCTTAACGAGCTCGAGAACATGTATGATCATATTGTCAACTACAATGTGTCGGTTAAAGAGCACGATGACAAGGTGATCTTTCTGCGTAAGCTGGTTCGCGGCGGTGCCGATCACAGCTATGGAATTCAGGTAGCTGACATGGCTGGGTTACCCTCAATTGTTATTGAGCGAGCCAAAGAAATTCTGTCTAATCTTGAAAGTCACAGCTTAGATCTTACCGACAGCAACGGTACGCTTGAAGATGGGGCCAAGAAAAAGAAAGCGGCCGTTAAAAAAGCGGCCAAAGAGATGGAGAAACAAGATCAAATTACGCAGCCGTCGCTGTTTCAGGCGCAGCTCGACCCCAATACCGAGCAGCTCATTGATAAGCTTGAAGCATGTGATCCCAACCGGATGACGCCCATCGAATCATTGATGCTGGTTTCGGAGCTCAAAAAGCTGGTTGAAAAGCGGAGTTAATCCGATCCGAGAAGTAGAGCGATATTTATCTCGGTTTTTAGTTTCTGTAATTCTGAAACGAGTTCCGATTCCGAGTACTCGAGAAGAAATTTTTATCCAAACAAAGATCTCTCCCTGACGGTCGAGATGACAGTCAGAGTAGTTGTTGTTATTAAATTGCTCTGTTTGGCTGGTCGATTTCTGAGCTCATACTTTCCACCTAATTCTCATTTCGAATAGAGTGTAACGAAATGAGAAATCTATGTTTTCTCGAATGGGGAAAATATAGATATTATTGGCGAAATCGATTACGTTTGTTCCGATGTGATTTAATTGCTACTTCAAATATTGTTCGATCGTTGGAATGAGTTCTTGGCCGGATAGGCTACTTCCTTTTTCCAAAACTTTTCCGTCCGGACCGATGAGGTAATGTGTGGGGTATCCGCGAACCAGAAATTTTGAGCTGCATTTTCCTTTTTCATCCGTAATCTGCGGCCATGGTAACTGATATTTTTCCAATGCTTTATCCAGTGATTCGCGACTTTGATAGGCAAAACCAATCATCTCAAAATTTTGATCTTTAAATTGTTGATAGGTTTTCTTCAGCAATGGGATTTCTTGGATACACGGTCCGCACCAGCTACCCCAGAAATCTAAAAGGATATATTTTCCCCGCAGATTCTCTGAGCTGAGTATTTTACCTGTGACAGCAGTTGCTTGCCAGTCAGGAGCCGGTTGTCCGTCCGCAATCTTCTTTTTTGCACTTTTATTTGGTGCAGGACGCAAGCGAATCCATTCTCCGTGGGGTTCAATATTGGCAACTTGCCAGCTGTTTTCTCCAAGTTCAAAAGATGGATAACTGAAAAACTTCTGTTTCCTGCGCATTTGACTAAGATCACTACTGTACACTTCATTGGAGCCGGAACCAACTTCCAAGGTGTCGTTTTGGTTGCGGTCGATGAGCACCTGATTATGACTACTAAATGGAATGAAATATAGGGTAGAAACATAAAATATTTGATCATTATAAGTTGCCCGGCGATTTTTGAGTGGTAATTCAAAGGTAAGGTCGGGTGCATTAGTACCAGGACTGGAAGTGTATCCTCTGGGTAAATCAGGGGCATATTGAAGAGAAAAAGTAACCGAGTCGATAATCGTGTTGTTATTTTTTATTTCTTTAACCGGAATTTTTCCCGACCATTCGTACTTTTCTTCATCATTACTGATGGTGAATACTTTTTCCTCTTTTGAGATTTTTTTATCACCGTTCTGATCAACAAAGATATTCCACGGACCTTCGGGGGCTGTTTTTGCTGCAGAAATGAGCTGGAGATCATCAGTAGTAGCTGAAACCTTCTGGTAATAATAGGTGGCATCGTAAAAATTATCGGGTATCTCTTTAACTTGTGTGGCATTTTTATTGAAATCATAAAATTGAGTGCCGGTTGCTTTGTCATATAAAACTGTACCTATGCCATCCATCAGATGGTCATCAGACATTATAGTGATATCTGCCTCTTTTAGTTTAAGATGCGGCCAGTTTTGCGTCAGTGACTTTGGTGGGATATCATGCCAGGCTTCAACCGTATCTCTGACAGTTTTAGTCTGATTAAATACTACTTTTCGAGTGGGGCGATAGGTGTAGTCAGCGCGTTCCTCTGCACTGTAAATCGAGCCGCGAGTATATTTGTAGGATTCTTCACTGTTTTTGGGAGCTGTTATACTGGTGGTCCAGCTGCCCTCGCGATATGTCAGTGGCTGAGCATATTCTTTTTGCCCAAATCCTTTTCCCTGATTGCCCGGATCCCAGCTGTTGAGTGATCCCGCCCCAAAGATAGTGGCGTCCTCCGGGGTGGTCTCCGGTACAGCTACTTCAAAGGTTACGGTAACGCTGTCGGATACCGGTTGATGAGATGCAGCAGACGTTAAATTGGATAAGATCCCAAGTAAAAGAAACACAAATAATTTCATACTGGATAAATTTCTTATCGAGTACTACTTATATAGTATTATATGTCTTAAAAATCAAAACCCATATAGTAATATTCTAATTTAGAAATGAAGTATATGTTAAATGACCTGTCTTGTGGAATATATGACAGTGCTAATGTAACGGGACAAGTGTTGTAATTTGTTGGCAACAAGATCTTTCTAATGTCTATTTTGTACATTATCAACTCCGATTTACTACTTTTAATCGTCGATTTGTAGCTACTGATACATTAAAGGTCGTGTACCCAGATTATGGGCAAATCCATGCCTAAATAGGTCCGAGAATTTTTATATTCAAAAATAAGTTTCATTTTGTTTGCAAATATTTCAAAAGTTTCAAATTATAGTACAGCAATTTTAGCGCAGCAGTAATAACCAAAATATTTATGGCAAAGAATAGAGATTTAACTCAACAGATTGTAGCCGATTTTGCCGAGGGATATAGCAATTTTGGCTTAAACCCATTGATGGGACGCATTGTAGGGCTTCTTATTATATCGAAAGACCCACAATCGCTGGATGATATTGTTGAACAACTGGAAATGAGTAAGGGTCCTATTTCACAGATCTGCCGGCGGCTTAAGGAACGCGGACTGATTGAAAAGGTTTGGATTCCGGGTGATCGCAAGGATTATTACCAGGCAGCGGACGATATATTTGGCAAGGCTTATGCCAATCAGATAAACAAGATGCAGGATAATATAGAGATTGCTGAAAAATATCTTTCCATGGCCCAATCGATGGATTCAGATGATGCTGAGTTTATTAAAAAGCAGATGAAGCTAATGAAATCTTTTTACGAGTTGATGGATGAGTACAACAAAAAGTTTGTTGAAGCGTGGGAAGAAAAGCACCAGGAGCTAATGGAATAATTTTTTTTATCAATTAACGTTTGGAACTTTTCAAATATTTAATAAATTAATTTTCTATGGACGAAAGAAAGCGAATATCGGTTTTTTTAGTAGGATTTATACTGTTGCTGGTCTTCTCTACTGGCAGTATACAGGCCCAGATCAACCAGTTTTCAGATCTGGATTACCCGTATTCCGTCGAGTATCAACAGTTGGAGGATGGGCAAAAAGTTGCCTATATGGATAAAGGCAAAGGGGAGCCGATTATCCTGATTCACGGACTCGGCAGTTATATTCCCGCGTGGAAACAAACTATACCGGCGTTGTCAGAAAAATATCGTGTTATAGCATTGGACCTACCTGGATATGGTAAGTCATCCAAAGATGTGGATAGTTATTCCATTCCGTCTTTTGCTAAAACAGTTGCTGACTTGCAGGATTCACTGGAAATTGAAAAAGCTACTTGGGCAGGCCATTCCATGGGTAGTCAAATTGCATTGTGGGCAGCGATAGACTATCCGGATAAAATTAGCAGGCTCGTACTGTTGGCCCCGGCCGGATTTGAAACCTTTACGGAGCAGGAAGGGGCAATGATGAGTAATTTCGTAACGCCACAATCTATTAAAGCTACGCCAGATTCCCTTATCCGTCAGACGTTTAAAGCAACGTTTTATGATTTTCCCAAGGAAGCACAGTTTATGATCGAAGATCGGGTGGCCATTCGATCGGCGGAAAATTTTGACGGTTATGCACGTGCCTATGCTGGATCGGTGCAGGCAATGTTGGACGGCCCGGTATTTGAGGAATTATCACGTATTAATCACCCTTCGCTCATCATTTTTGGCAAGCAGGATATGCTGATCCCAAACCGACAGCTCCACAGTAATTTAACAACAAAAAAAGTAGCAGAGTCGGGACATGAGCAGTTGCCTAATAGCAAATTAAAGATAATCGATCAGGCCGGACATTTTGTGCATTTTGAGCAACCGGAAATGGTAAACAAAGAGATTTTAAATTTTTTAAACAGCAAATAGATTATGAACGATTTTGAAGGTAAGGTAATACTTATTACGGGCGGTGCCGGTGGCATTGGTCGCGAGACGGCTCAGCAATTTTTGGATCGAGGAGCTAGTGTTGAGCTATGGGATATGGATAAAGATGCCGGTGATAAGCTGGTAAAGAAATGGACCGATGAAGGGCATAAAGTTCACTTTGAAAAAGTTGATGTGACTGATTTTGAAGCGGTTAAAAAGGCAATGAATAATTTGCAGGAACGCTGGGAACAATTAGATATCTTGGTCAATAATGCTGGTATAACCCGCGATGCTACGCTCAAGAAAATGAGTCCTGAGGAATGGAAGCAGGTTGTTGATGTAAATCTGAATGGCGTATTCTATTGCGGTAAAGCCGCCGCAGAAGTAATGCGGGAGCAGGAATCAGGTGTTATTCTCAATGCAAGTTCGGTTGTTGGTGTGTATGGTAATTTTGGACAAAGTAATTACGTAGCTACAAAATCTGGTGTGATCGGTCTTACCAAGACTTGGGCTAGAGAACTTGGGCGAAAAGGAGTCCGTGTAAATGCAGTGGCACCCGGATTTATTGAAACGCCCATGGTAGATACTGTTCCTGATAAGGTATTAGAGGAATTGAAAGGGCAGACGCCCTTGGGGCGCCTCGGTAAACCGGAAGACATCGCTTCGGCGTATGTCTTTCTGGCTTCCGAGCAGGCAGCGTTTATTACCGGAACGGTACTTCAAGTGGATGGGGGACTCGTATTTTAATGAGGCATTCCAGAATTATAGCAAGTGGTTCATACGCCCCCGATCGGGTTATCAAAAATGAGTGGTTTAATGAGCAGCTGGGTGAAGATGTGGATACCTGGCTCCGCGAAAACCTGACGATCCGCGAGCGTCGATGGATGGAAGAAGATCAGTCCACCAGTGACTTGTGCGTAGAAGCGGGAAAAGCGGCACTGGAAATGGCAGGACTCGAGAAAGAGGATATCGATCTGTTGATTATTGCAACCGATACGCCCGATTTTATTTCACCTTCGACTGCATCAGTAGTGCAGCAGAAATTAGGGTTAAGTAAGGCTACCTCGATGGATACGAATACCGCCTGTGCCGGCTTTCCTACGGCTTTGACGCTGGCTAACAGTATGATGGTAACCGATTCAGTTTATCAAAAAGTAATGGTGATTGGGGCCTATGGCATGAGCCGATTTTTGGATCTCAATGACAAAAAGACGGTTACGTTGTTTGCAGATGGAGCCGGTGCAGTGATTTTGGAGCCTGCCGAAAATAAGGAAGAAGGATTTTTAGCTTCCGATTTACGAACCAAACCGGAATACTATAAACACATGGGCATCTATGGTGGTGGAGCAGCTGCTCCCGCCGCCCGAAGTGAATCGCAAGGTGATATTCAGTGTCTACAGTTTGTTGAAAAATTTCCCAAAGAAATTAATCCACAGGTGTGGACGGATATGATTCGTACGGTAGCTGAAAAAGGAGACTTTAATACCGATGATATTGCCGGAGCTTATATGACACAAATTAACATCAACCAGATTTGGGAGACGATGGATAATCTCTCCTTGAAGCGTGAGACGGCCCCGACTATTATGGACAAGTTTGGCTATACGGGTTCTGCGGCTATACCGATGGTGTTTGATAAGGCGCTTCGAAGTGATTCAGTTTCAAAAGGTGATATTTTAGTATTTGTGGGATCAGGCGGCGGGCTCCATTTTGGAGCTTGTGCCTATAGATGGTAATGAGTTAAAAAATAGTGGATATAGCCTTTAAGAGTTTATAAAGTCGCCACGCACGTAACTATAAGTCAAATATGACAAGCAAAAACCAATTCAGATGGAATTAGCTTCATCCTCAATGGCAACGGCAGGTTGGATACTTATTCTCTGTTATGCAGGAGTGATCCTCTATTTTGTAATCCGGGGTGCCGGCCAAACGAAAGAGATGGATGATTATGCTTTGGGAAGCGTGCTGTTTTCGCCTACTGCGGTGGGGCTTTCACTGGCAGCTTCCATCACCAGTGCAGCTACGTTTATTATTAATCCCGGCTTTGTATCGTTATATGGGTTTAGTGGTGTCATTGCTATGGGCCTGGCGCTTCCATTGGCAACATTGGGTTCGCTAATTCTTTTTACCAAGGGATTTCGGAATTTTGGAACTAACGTCAAAGCTTTGAGCATGGCTGATTGGATTCGGAAAATGTATGATAGTCGGCGCTTTGGAATTCTTTTCGGATTCCTTTCGCTGCTGCTCATTACTTTTATCGTACTTATTTGTGTAGGTCTCACTAAAGTATTGGCAAGTACCCTTAACATAAGAGAATTTTACGTACTGCTGGGTATCGTCATTTTTATTTTTGGATACATGATGTACGGTGGCGCAAACTCCATGGTGTATACCAATACTATCCAGGCCATACTTATGGTAATTGTGGCTATTATGTTATTGGGATCAGGATATGATCATTTCAGCAATGGTGTAACCGGTTTCATCGATAAGCTAAATACGATTGATCCCAAGCTCACCCAGCTGACCAACGACAGTAGCTTTCTGTTTCGGGATTACTTCGAGATCTTTATAGCTCCATTTATTGTGGGAATTGCCATCGTTTGTCAGCCACATATTCTAACAAAATCCCTTCTCTTGGATCGCGAAGAAGATGTGAACCGCTACTTGGTAGTAGGTATCATTACGCAGTTTTTATTTTTCCTTGTGGTGATTGCGGGTTTGTATGCGCGTATTAGTTTTCCCGATTTAGCGGTTGATGGTGAAGCCCTTGCGATGGATGGCATTGTATCCGCCTATGTAGTGAAAGAGTTTACGGTAGCGATTGCACTTATTATTGTGCTGGGATTGATTTCAGCCGGTATTTCTACCCTCGAAAGTCTTATCCAATCACTTTCCACATCTATCACCAATGATATTATCGAGCCCTTGTTTGGGAAAGAAATTTTTGCAAAAGATATATTTGGACTTCCTGCCAAGTTGGTATACAACCGTTTTGTAATTATAGCCATGGCCATCATTACAGTGTTCCTTTCATGGCAACAGCTGGTCAATCCCAAGTTAAGCGTGGGTATCTTTGCCCAAAACGGAGTGTACGCCTACTTCTCAGCAGCTTTTGTTCCTATTTTAATGGGCATGTTTTTCAAGAACGTACCCAAAGAAGCACCTATTTGGGCTTCCCTTGTAGCTGTTACCGTTCATTTTACGGTGTACTACGGACAGATTCGTGTGCCGTTTTCAGAGGCAGACGGTGAAAATCCGGCTGTAGCAGCAGCACTGGCTATTACAAGTGCAGTAGTGGTAGGATTTGTCATATATGCGGCAAAGAATAAAGGAATTAAACTTCGAAGTGATAACGACAAAGCAACAGCTTCGGTGTAGATTATGAATTATAACAACTGGCTAAAAAAACGAGAACGATATACACCGCAGAAAGAGGCAGTGATTGATACGGTTGGTGGTAAACGTTATACCTATCGGGAACTAAATCAGAAAGCGAACCGCTTGGCAGGATATCTACAACAGGAATGTGGATTGGAAGCCGGAGACCGGTTGGCGGTTGTATCAAAAAACAATATCGAATACCTGATCCTGTTTTTTGCCTGTGCCAAGGTTGGAACCGTTATGGTGCCGTTAAATTATCGATTGCCACAGTCAGGACTGAATGAACTGTTGGATGATGCAGATCCTCACCTGATTGTTTGTTCTGATGAGTTTTCCTTTGTGGAAGAGGGAGCTGCCAAAGCTATTTCGTTTAGTTTGATTACAAAGGTTTTGGATGATTCTCAACCCGATCCTGAACTATACGAGGCTGATGCCGAAGACATTGCCATGATCTTATACACCTCAGGTACGACGGGAAAATCAAAGGGAGCAATGATCTCATGGCAACAGATTCACTGGAATTCCATCAATACTGAAATCAGCCTTGAGCTTACCGGCCAGGATTGTGCTTTCGTTAACACGCCTTTTTATCATACCGGCGGCTGGCATGTATTGTTAACCCCGCTCATCCACCACGGTGGCAAGCTGGTGTTACAGCCCGAGTTTGATGCTGCTGAATGTAATGAGCTTATCGAAGAAGAGGCTATTACGATACTATTTGGCATTCCTACTATGCTGCGGATGATGATGGAGGAACCCAATTTTGATGAAGTGGATGTAAGCAGTGTTCGGTTTGCAATATGCGGTGGAGAGTCATGTCCTATTCCAACTATTAATCGATATAAAGAGAAAGGAATTCCCATTCGTCAGGGGTATGGGTTGACGGAGGCGGGTCCCAACTGTTATTCATTACCGGCCGGAGATGCTATCCGCAAGAAAGGATCGGTTGGATTTCCAAATTTCCACATCGGGGTCAAAATTGTGGATGATGATAACGAGGAAGTTCCACAGGGAGAAGTGGGCGAACTGCTGATGAAAGGTCCGCATGTGTTTGCTGGATACTGGAAAAACCCGGAGGCTACCGAAGAAGCAATTGATAATGGATGGGTTCATACTGGGGACCTGTTTCGGTGCGACGAGGACGGCTACTATTACATGGTGGGACGCAAGAAAGAGATGTACATCAGTGGAGGGGAGAATGTATATCCCGTGCAGGTTGAGAAAGTGATTTATGAACATGACGCTGTTGCGCAAGTAGCGGTGATTGGGGTGCCGGATGAGCAGTGGGGTGAAACGGGTTGCGCTTTTGTGGTCATTAACGATGGTTTTTCTATGACAAAAGAAGAACTGCGAAGTTACTGTCGGAAGCATCTGGCGGGATATCAGACGCCGAAACACATATTTTTTAGGGATTCGCTGCCGGTTGGAGATTCAAATAAGATTCAGAAGCGTGACCTTGAAGAAGAATTTAAAAAGCTATCGAATGAGTAAGATCAATCATTTGTCCGGAATATCGTCGCAGTTTGTAGAGATCGGTCGGCTGCGCATGCATCTGCTTAGGGCAGGTAATAAGCATAATACGCCGATGCTATTTTTGCACGGCAATACGTGCACTTCCACCATATGGGAGGAGTTTATGCTGCAATTTTCGGATGAGTTTTATTGCATTGCGCCCGATTTACGTGGTTTTGGGGACACTGAAAAGCAGATTATCGATGCAACTCGAGGTATCGAGGATTGGCTGGATGATATAACTGCATTAATTAAAAAATTGGATCTCCCTCCGTTTCATCTTGTGGGACATTCGCTGGGTGGATTTATCTGCTGGGGGCTCATTGCCCGGCATGCTACAGATATTGAAACGGTAACGCTCATTTCGCCCGGTCCGCCGATGGGATTTGGAGGCATTCACGGCGAGCAGGGTAAGGCGAATAATCCTGATTATTCAGGTTCGGGTGGAGGAATAGTTGTGGATGCATTTGCTGATCGGTTAAAAGCAGGGGATCGTTCGACTGATCACCCGCTATATTCCCCCAGAAATATGATGAATCGACTTTTTTGGAAAGAAGGGTTCCATGCAGATCGTGAAGAGGATATTCTTACGGCAATGCTGCAAATTCATACCGGAGAAAAATATTATCCCGGAGATTACAAGCAGTCGAAGTATTGGCCGGGTGTTGCCCCGGGCAGGTACGGTCCGGTGAATGCGCTTTCGCCGAAGTATAACCAGGCGTTGCTGAATGACTTTTTGAATACGGAACCGAAACCTCCGCTGCTGTGGGTACATGGGGTAGATGACCATATTATTTCGGATACTTCTTTTTCGGACCCGGGATACCAGGGGAAGATGAGTTTGCGGGAAGGTTGGCCCGGAGAAGCAAAGTACCCGCCGCAGCCAATGACATTACAAATTGAATTTAGCCTTGCTGAATATCAGTCGAAAGGAGGGAAGGTTTTTCGTGAGCACATAAAGGATTGCGGGCATACGCCATTTATTGAAAAGCCTACGTTAACAAAACAAGCACTCTCGGATCATCTTCAAAAAAACAGTAGCCAATAATTTTTTATCGATAGTATTTGAAAAATTTAAAAACTTTGATAGTCATAAAAATAAATTAGTCGGATGTTTAACCTTAATAATAAATCCCAACAAAAAGGGGAGTACATATGAAAATACAATCAATAATAGCAGTGTTTTGCTTTTTGTTGTTCTCGGTGATGGGAGCAATGGCGCAAAATACAGGGACTATAGAAGGTACGGCAACTAATCAGGAAACAGGGGAAACAATGCCCGGGGTGAATGTATCTATTGTGGGTACAAACCAAGGGGCAGCAACAGGCCCCAATGGACAATATGAGATCAGTGGACTTGAGCCGGGTACGTACCGAGTAAAGGCTACGTATTTAGGATTTTCTGATTATCTGAGTGAGCAGATTACGGTTGAAGCGGGAGCATCGCTAACGCATAATATACAGATGCAGGAAACCGTATGGCAGGGCAACGAGGTTGTGGTGACGGGTTCGCGACGTCCTGAGAAGCTGTTGGAATCGCCTACCACGATTGAAAGAGTATCGCCCGAGGACCTGGAAATGTCGGGTGGGTCTACGTTTATGTCGTCGCTGTCAAATCTTAAGGGGGTAAATTACAGTAATGCCGGTATAAATACGCAGCTTATTTCTGCACGGGGATTTAATAGCAGTTTCAATACACGACTATTGTTTATGATTGACGGACGCTTGGCAACACTTGGAGCAACCGGTTTGCCGCAGGGTAACTTTTTGCCGGCCAGTAAGATTGATGTAAAAAATATGGAGGTTGTATTAGGTCCGGCTTCTGCTTTGTACGGACCAAATTCGGGGTCGGGTGTAATCAACATTACGACCAAAGATCCGTGGGATGATTCGGGAGTGACTGTTTCTTCAAGGGTAGGTAATCAGAGTTTGGCTGATTTTACATTTCGTGCCGCCGGAACGGTGAACGATAAGTTTGGCTGGAAAGTTACCGGTCAATATATGGAAGCGGAGGATTTTAAACCTCAGCGTGAAGATAATCTTCATTTTTATCGGACGGATGTTACGGACACAAGCGATCCCAGTAATATTTTTGAAGCGGATGTAGTTGAAGATTACGACGTGGGTGCCAAAAAGATAAATGGGTCGCTCTATTATAAACTTGGCGGATGGACGGTCTCCGGGAAATACGGTTGGTCATCTACGAGTCAGTTTTCTTTGACGGCGAATGGACGTAATCGTATTGAGGACTGGAAGGTTAATTACCAGTCACTTACGGCAAGTAATAATCACTGGTATGCCCAGGTTACGCGAAATGGAAATGAGGCCGGCAGTTATCAGTTAAACCAAGTAGTTACCGCTGTTCAGGCGTTAGTAAATCAGGGGGTTCCGCTGAGTCAAATCCCGCTGGGTGATATTCGTGAGAGCGTTGCCTTTGTTGATGACACCAAGATTTATGATTCGGAGTTGCAATATAACAATACGTTTGGTGACCTGGATCTGGTAACTGGGCTTAATTATCGGAATATGCTGCCGGAATCTGGAGGAACCTATCTTGACGATGCCGGTGATAAAGACATCAGTCGAGAATTGTTTGGCGGTTACGCCCAGTTGGGATATGATGTGGTGCCGGATAAATTAGAATTGGTTGCAGCTGCTCGCGTAGATGAGAATACGGACTATGATATGCAGTTTAGTCCCAAGGGATCGGTTGTTTATACGGTTGCGGACGGGCACAATGTAAGAGCTACTTACAACCGAGCATTTACATCGCCCACTATCTTGCAAAGTCATGCTTTTATACCGGTAGCTAATGCTCTTGGTCCAAATTATGCATTATTGATCAAAGGTAACTCAGAGGGATATACGATACAGGATCCATCTGGAAGTGTTGCTGGTACGATTAATCCCGTAGAACCTGAAGAAGTTAACTCAGCGGAGTTAGGCTATAAAGGGGTTTGGGGACAAAAATTATTTGTCGATATCGTCGGGTATTACTCATGGTATAAAAATTTTATTGGCACGCAGATTATTGCCGACGGTGCTAATACTATTGCCTATCAAAATGGCAGTGAGGTGGAGGCACCCAACAGTAATTTTACAGCTGTTCAAACCTACGTTAATTACGGTGAGGCGGAAGTGCAGGGTATGGATGTAGGGCTTAATTATTACTTTAACGATCGGTATAGCATGAATGCAAGTATGTCTGCCATTAAGCTTGCCAGTTTCACTAAAGAGCTGGGAAGATCAGATCTTCCGCTTAATACCCCGCCGGTAAAAGTGAAGGGAGGTTTTACTGCTAAAGACTTCTTTACTTCATCAACATTTACTGAACCGTTTGTGAAGGTAAACGGGCGCTGGCGCGATAGCTACCAGTATGTTTCGGGATATTGGAATAGTGATGTATTGTTAGATGATGACAACAATCCCAATAACAAAGCAGAGCTTCCGTCTAAGTTTGAGCTTGACGTAAGTGCCGGCTTTGATATCATGGATACCGGTTTTACGGTTAAGGGAAGTGTTAATAATTTGCTGGATACCGAAAATGTGGATCTGCTGGGTACTGCTCCAATGGGTCGTACATTCTGGTTGTCGGTGCAGTTTGATTTTGATGGATTACAGTTCTAAATCCGGTAAATTATAGCCTTAAAGGTCTGTTCCTATTTTGGGAGCAGACCTTTTTTATTTGAAATCATCAATGAGAAAGAGTATTGAAACACCTATCTTTTGTGCGTTAATTGTCAATGCATTCCAGATCCTTTGAAAACCTCTGCCAAATATATTGCTGATCGCATCCGGCTGATGATTGCCACCAAGCAATTCCAGGTGGGAGAGACCTTACCGTCTACCCGGGAGCTGGGGCAACAGCTGGAGTCGAGTTTTCATACCGTGCGCAAAGCGTATCATATTTTAGCGGATGAGGGCCTTATTCGCGGAGAGCGGGGGAAGGGTTTTATCGTGGAACGGCAGAATACCAATCTTGATAAGGCTGATCGCCTCGAAATCGGCGCCGATAAAATGCGTAAGCTTTTGGAAGAGCTGATTGGTTATGGACTGGATGAATCAGAAATAGATGAGCTTTTCCAGGAGCAGCTTAGTTTTATGGATTGGCCCGATCGTATTGAAAGCTGTGCCAGTATCGGTGAAACGAATGAGCTGGGACGCATGCTGGCTGATGCAATAAAACAGGAAGTGGGTGTCCGCAGTAAAATTTTAAACGCCAATCAGTATAATGAAACAGTCAAGTTTGATGCCCTTTTTGTGCCGATACAGCTGGTCAATAAGTTCCGCGGATTTGCTGAAAAGGGTCGTCTGTTGCCTATTGTTTACAGTATAAATCCGGATACGTTGCTGTCGATAGTAGATCGTGCGGCTATTGATACGATTGGTTTGGTAACGGCAGATGATCAGTCAATTCCTAAAATTATTGATGAACTGAAAACGAGTATTAAGTTTGGGGGATCATTTGTGGCGGGAGCTACGTATGGAGAATCATTGCCTCTTTTTGTCCGAGAAACCGACTTGATTTTGTATACCTTGGAAAGTGCTAAGCTGGTAGAGAAAAAGATTCCCGAGCGACGACGCATTATGTTAAGATACAGCATTTCGGAGCAGAGCGCCGATACCATTCGGGCTGAGCTTTGGGACCAATAAGCAATGAAGAATTAGGAATGTTATAAGTGTTTGACTATTAGTGTCCTATTTTCAACTTCCAGTAACCAGTAACCAGTAACCAGTAACCAGTAACCAGTAACCAGTAACCAGTAACCAGTAACCAGTAACCAGTAACCAGTAACCAGTAACCAGTTGTCTGACAAGAAAATAAAAAAGCTGTTAACACGTGCTATTGAGGCGGTGTCCTCGGAGATAGAAACGGTACGCGAGAAGCCGGCCCGAGATGTTTTGTTTGACGGTAAGCGGCGCGATGACCATCCCCCCAATGCTTTTTATTACGAGTTCGAATCCCGTAATACTTCCCTTCGTTTTGCAGAAGTTATTAAAGGAGAGATGGAGGATCATGAGGATGAGCTGGAATTATACCCGGTTTCTGTAGAGGATGAAAAAGTAGTGCTGGACTTTCCTCATAATTTTGGATCCACTTTGCCCAAGGTACAGCTGGAATGGGAAAATGATTTTGTATTGCGACGTCTTCGCATGGAATTGGAGAATCTGCTCGAATCGAAAGATAAAGAAGCCCGAAAACGGATGGGGCGCCTATTTTATCCTGACCCGGATAAACACCACAATTATGATGAAAATACCCGCGTGCTCGATGACAGCAGACGTAATGAATCCCAGCACGAATCGCTTATAAAGTCTTTGCAAAATGAAGTACTCTACGTGTGGGGACCGCCGGGTACAGGCAAGACCTCTACGCTGGGATTTATGATTGCCAATTATCTAATTAAGGGTAAGCGCGTGCTTTTTGCAGCCAATACGAATCGGGCGGTGGATGTGGGACTGTTGAGTGCATTGCAGGCACTGACATCTGTAGAGAAAGAGCATCTCGAAGAAAAGGTTACACGATTTGGAGAGATGGCTTTGGATAGTGATCGCCTGGCGAATGTGATTTTTGATCAACATGTAGAGCAAAAGAAACAGGAGGGTAAGGAAAAAGCGGGTAATTTAGATAACCTGTTGGGTGAATATCAGAAGCTGCAAAAGGAGATTGACAACCTGATAGAGCATGGTGAAAGTGTACCCGAAGAATTGGAGGAGCGTATCAACATGCTGGGCGAACGTGTAGATGAACATGGTGGAGAGGCGGCCCTGGAAGAGAAAATCGATCGTTTGATCACCGTGAATGAGCGGGTTGAGTTGGAAAGAAAGCAACTTGTGGCTACTACTTTGGCTAAGGTCTGTACTTCAGATCTCTTTGATGGACAAACGTTTGATGCGGTTGTGATTGATGAGGCTTCGATGGCAAACTTGCCATATTTGATGGTACTTGCTGCAAAGGCAAAGTCGCATGTTGTAGTTGTAGGTGACCCTATGCAGTTGCCGCCTATTGCGTTGACGGACGATGCACATGCTCGGAAATTTTTGGAGGAGGATATTTTTACATTTGCTTCGAGTGCTGATACTACAGAAGATCTTTTTGAATGGCACGATCAAAATCGTCCGCTTACTACTTTTTATGACACCCAATACCGGCTTAATGAAGATTTGGCCGAAGTGTTGAGTACGGTCTTTTACGAAGGACGTTTGAAAACGGCAGAAGCAGATCAGGATTTAGATCCCGCTATAACTCCGCAAGAGAGTAGTGCACCCACGGTTAATGTGATTGACAGTCAAAAATATGGTCCGGTGCTAACACAAAAAGATGAGGGCCGTGGATTTAGTCCGGTTAACGAGGTGCACAGTCATATTTTGATTAAAATGGTGAGGCGGTTGGTACTGAAGAATCAGGTGCCGGTGGAAGAAATCGGGATTATTGTGCCGTTTCGAAGTACAGTTTATGACATTCGTAATGAACTGTACGAAAACGATTTTGGGATGATTGAGGTGGGGACTATTCACACGTTTCAGGGACGTGAAAAGGATGTTATTATTTTTGACACGGTGATGAGCGGTGAGCAACAGTATGGTCGGCGGCGACATTATTCGGTGCGTCCGTTTGATGAGGACAAAAATGGATTGGCAGTACCCCGGTTGTTAAACGTAGCTTTTTCACGGAGCAAAGAACGGTTGGTGTTGCTGGCTGATATGGACCACATCAACAAGGTTTATGCCGATAAATTTTTAGGACGACTGCTGCGACGGTTTCAGAACCAGGAAAAAGGGCAGTAATCTTGGTTTGATGCTGGGTTTGCTGTCGGATGAGTAGTAATGTCTGGATATTGACTCTATTCCATCTGATGGCTAACCCAGCCAGTGGATGGGATCCTTAGTCAAAGTCTCCCTCCCCGTAGCGGTTGGCGTAATGTTCTTCGTTGATACGCTCGAAATTGGAAAGTGGTTCCTCACTCGGTGAAGCAACAATCATTTCCCGTTTGCCCAGAGCACCCTGTGTTTTTGCTACTTTCCATCTGGCCCATGCCATCGCTCCTTGGGCTTTGGAGGCCGCGCAATAAGTTGTTAGCATTGCCTCGTCATGACTAAAACCGGCTAATCTTTTAAATGTATCGCCCGTCCACAACTCTGGGTTAACATCCGGGGAAAAGGCATCATGGAAAATGTAATCAGCTTGTAGATTATCAGGACTGAAATCTTCGAACATTCCATGAAATAGATGAAGGGTAATATTGGGAGTGAGCGAAAATTTATTCATCCCGTTAGATAGGCCATTAAAAATTTTGGCCAAATGATTGATCAGTTCGGGATGGTTGAGGTGCTGGCCATAGTTTAGATTTTCTGCAGTTTGGGGACTGATTGGAAATCCCTCGATAGAATAGAAATCGACGGTGGAATTTGAGTTAAAGTCCAGGTAATAGTCCATCAGTAAAAGAAGGTTGAGTCCGGTACCGAAACCTACCTCCAAAATGGTAGCAGGATTAGAGTTTTGAATATCATCTAATAGTTGGGATTGCTCAAAAAAGACGTGCTTGCTTTCTGCTACGGCCCCATTGGGATTATGATAGTGTTGGTCAAATTGGGAAGAGTAGAGCGTGTGAGAGCCGTCGCGAGTAGCTACCAGTTTTGATTGCTCTTTCTTTGGTTCACTCATTAATCGTTAGCGTTGATATTCACATTTCCATATCCGCAGTTGATAACGATAGGGAGTCCGCCACCGTTTAGTGTTCCCGTAATACTTCCACGATTTTTTGTGCCGTCAAAACTAAATACATCATCTAAATTTACCGACGTGCCGGATATATCCAAATCAGCAGCGAAGTCTTTGGGCAAGGATAGTGAAATATTACCGGCAGAAGTAGTGAAGCGCAACTGATCGTGAGCTGATTTAATAGTAGAAGAAATATTGCCGCCGGAAGTTTTTGCAGAAATACTACCTTCGGCATCTTGTATATCGATATGTCCGCCGCCTGTTTTGACCTCCAGGTTACCACCGGTTTCTTGTATTTTGATATGGCCGCCCCCGGTACTCATTGCTATATCGCCAAACACTCGATTGGCGGTGATATGACCACCGGACGTCTGAGCATTAGTTGTTCCTTCAAGGTCCGATACGGTAATATGACCTCCAGATGTAGTTAGCTTTTGGGAGTTTTTCAGCTGATTGGCGGTGATATGTCCGCCGGATGTATTTGCTGTAAGCGCAAGATGTTTGGGAAGAGATAACGTTGCTTCCAGATTTATTTTTTCTGAAATAGAACTCCCGTTGGCGGATGTTACCTCAAATTTGGCATCAGCATTAGCAAGATTTTTTTGAATATTTAACTCCCGAGCAATTACAGCAGGATCGTCAATATCACCGGTAACGCGAAGGGTGATCTCACTGTTGGATGAGCCATTACCAACGATATTCAGATTTCCAAAACCGACTGAGAAATCAAGAGATTCAAAATCATCGGCAGAAAACGAGTCTTGATATACAAAAACACCGGGACTCACTTCTGTCCATTGCGATTCATCGACATCGTACTTTCGGTTGATATACAGCTTTTGGTCCTGAAGCTTAACGTTAAAGTCATTTTGATTAACTTTTTGAAGTTCTCGCTCGAGCTGTTGCAGTCCTACCTGTAAACTTTCCTCATGAAAATCCTTTTGTGCGTGCTGTTGTATTAATTTGTCCAGATTCTTGATCTCAAATTCAAGTTGCTGGAGGTTTTTCAGATCGTCGATATTGCGAAGTTTTTCAAGATTTTTAAGCGATTCCAAGTTTTGGAGATCAATCACGATGGAATTTGGAAGCGAAGGAGGTGTTGGTGCTGACGGGGGACTTCCTTCGGATTGCCATTCCGTAGCTTCAGAAGAGGAATCAGAATTGGGAGTGTTTGAGAGCAGATACACCGCAATACCGATAAATGTGATACCGGCTAATACAATTTCCCAGGAAATATTGCGCTTAATCATGATTTTCTTGTTAGATCATTGGATAATGCATTGTTTAACTTAAAACCTTTACGAAAACGACAGTGATATTGTTGCAGAATTATCCTCATAGACTTTCAATAAAATTCCTATTTTCAGGAACAATCCATCTTAAATAAACAAGACGTATGGAAGTAACTAAATTTAAAGAGAAGGCAAAAGCATATCACAGGAAAATAGTGGATGTTCGTCGTCACTTGCATCGGCATCCAGAGCTGAGTTATCAGGAGCATGAAACGACTGAATTTATTGTCAACCAGCTCGATGAGCTCAATATTCCTGTTGATCGTCCCCTTGAAACCGGATGTGTTGGGATTATTGAAGGAGGAAAGTCATCCTCAAAAGTAGTTGCCTTGCGTGCAGATATTGATGCTTTGTCTATTACTGAAGAGGGAGATCACAAAGAAGAATTTTTGTCAGAAAATGAAGGCGTAGCTCACTGTTGCGGACATGATGCTCATACCGCAAATTTGTTGGGGGCGGCGCATATCCTGTCCGATTTGAGGGATGAAATTGAGGGAACGGTGTTGCTTGTCTTTCAGCCGGGTGAAGAAAAACTGCCGGGCGGCGGGCGGCTTCTCTGTGAGACGGGCTACCTGCAGGAGAAGGGAGTTGATGTTATTTATGGATTGCATTCTTATCCTGAGTTGGAACCCGGGCAAATTGCCGTAAAGGAGGGGCCGCTGATGGCACGTCCCGACGAGTTTAGGATTGAAGTTATTGGGAAAGGCGGTCACGCGGCTTCGCCACACCAGGCGGTGGATCCTATTGTGATGGCATCACAGATTGTAAATCAGCTGCAAACGATTGTAAGCAGAAATGTGAATCCCACCGAGTCTGCGGTAGTGACGGTGGGAAAGATCAGCGGCGGATCAGCGCATAATATCATTTCCGAAAAGGTAGAACTGCTGGGTACAGTCAGGACCTTTGCCCAGGAAACAGCTGATATGATCAAGAATCGTATTGAGGCTATTGTTAAAGGGATTACAGAAGCTTCCGGGGGGCGTTACACCTTTGACTTTGATTACGGATATCCTGCGGTAACGAACACTGATTGGGCGACAAATAACTTGGTTCATTCCGCTAAAAATATTTTGGGGGATGAACAGGTACACTTGTTGGATGATCCGATTATGGCCGGTGAAGATTTTGCATTTTATCAGCAGGAATTTCCGGGTGCGTTTTTCTTTTTGGGAAGTGGCAGTGAAAAGACGGATTCAACGTACAGTTGGCACCATCCCAAATATAATATCGATGAAGATTGTTTTTTGACAGGCGCAGCACTTATGGCATCCCTGGTTTTTGAGCCGATTCCTAAAAGTTAAGCACCGGTATTCTATGATTTTGTTTTGATACTGCGGATTGTTTTAAAGTAAATAGTTATATGTATGAGTTATTCATCTTCGTTCTGGGAAAAAGATTCATTCTTGAAACCGTATGACCTTGCTATTGTCGGAGCTGGGATTGTGGGGTTGTCGTCGGCCTTGTTTTATAAGCAACAAAATCCATCCGCCAGAGTAGCGGTGCTTGAACGAGGATTTTTGCCGCAGGGAGCCAGTACGCGCAATGCCGGTTTTGCTTGTGTAGGATCGATCGGGGAGCATCTGGCGGATATGGAAAAAGATTCAGAAGAAAATATAAAAGAGCGAATAAAACGTCGGTATGAAGGTTTGGAGCTTTTAAAGCAAACACTCGGAGAAGAGGCTATTGGATATGAACACTGTGGTGGGTATGAATTCTTTAAATCCCGAAAGAAGTTTGAGAAAGTATCGGCCCAGATTGATCGGTTTAACGGATGGATGCGGGCGCTGATAAATGAAAACGAGGTTTATTCTAAAGATGAATTACAGGGATATCCGGTAATAAGAAATAGGTTGGAGGGAGCGTTGCATCCCGGTAAAATGATGGAGGCGCTGGCGAAAAAGGTGAGTTCTGTTGGGGTTGATATCAAGTGGAATAGCAGGGTGGAGGATGCAACGAAAGATGGGATCGTTAGTATTGCTAACGGATTGGAAATCGAATCTGATAAGGTATTATTTGCAGCTAATGGGTTTGTCCAAAGGTTGTTGCCTGAACTTGAGATAAATCCGGCGCGCGGATTTGTGATGGTAACAAATGAGCAGGAGAATTTTCCGTGGAAGGGGATCTTCCATCACGACCGGGGCTATGTTTATTTTCGGAATGTTGGAAACAGGTTGTTAATTGGCGGGGCTCGTAATTTGGATAAAGAGGGAGAGCAAACTGATCAGTTTGGAACCAATGGAACGATTAAATTACACCTCAAGGAGTTTGTTTCTGGAGTATTGGGGTGTGGAAGTGATTGGAACATCGATTACGAGTGGTCGGGAATTATGGGCTTTTCACCTACTAAAACACCTATTGTAAAACAGCTTGATAGAAATCGATTTGTGGCTGCGGGGTTAAGCGGAATGGGTATTGCTATTGGGATGGAAGTTGGAAGAGGGGTGTCAGAAATGCTCGAATCGTAGCAAATATATGCTCCTTTTTACTTAGATTTTGTTGCACTTTATAGTGCTAAATGAATTCTAATGACATATTAATCTCTGAAAAATTGATTTATGATTAGTCGGAAAAGATTTTTGAAACTTACAGCCATGGGTGGATTGTTGCCCGTTAAAAATTTAGCGACAGATTTTACCGATGGTGGTTCAAGCGGTAGAAAGCCGGTCGTTGTTTCGACATGGAATTTTGGAAAAACCGCAAACGAAGCAGCTTGGGAGATTTTATCCCAAAATGGCTCTGCTTTGGATGCAGTAGAGGCCGGCGTCCGGGTACCGGAAGGCAACCCTGAAGTGCGGACGGTTGGTTATGGTGGTCGACCTGATCGCGATGGGTTCGTAACACTCGATGCCTGCATTATGGATGAGAATGATCAATGCGGATCGGTGGCGGCCTTACAGCATATTAAGCATCCTGTTTCGGTGGCGCGAAAGGTAAAAGAAGAAACACCGCATGTGATGTTGGTGGGACAGGGAGCCTTGGATTTTGCTCTTGACCAAGGTTTTGAAAAAGAGGATTTGCTGACGAAAGCATCGCAAGAGGACTGGGAGGAATGGCAAAAAAATACTGAATATCAGCCAGAGATTAATATTGAAAATCATGATACCATCGGAATGATAGCGCTCGATAATAACGGAAACTTGTCGGGAGCGTGTACGACCAGCGGAACGGCTTGGAAGATGCATGGAAGGGTGGGCGATTCTCCGCTTATCGGTTCCGGTTTATTTGTGGATAATGAAGTTGGAGCGGCTGTTGCTACGGGATTAGGAGAGGAAATTATCCGTATTGGTGGAACCCACTTGGTGGTGGAGAATATGCGCCGCGGTGATTCGCCCGAACAGGCTTGTAAACATGCTGTAGAACGTATTGTTAAAAAAAATGATTCAGTTGAGGATATTCAGGTTGGATTTATTGCCATCAACAAAGAAGGCCAGTTTGGTGGGTATAGTATTCAAGAGGGGTTCAATTATGCCGTTTTTGATAAAGCGGGAAACCGACTGCTTGATTCGTCTTATTGGGTTAATTAAAAAAAATAATTCAATATTAAGAGCAGTTGGTATCGATGCATATTTGAAGCTGATAAGTTTTGACAAATTGAATCTAAATAAAATATGGGGCTTGAAGTTATACTAATTTAATACTTAATTGTCTCCAAACAATTGGGCAGGCTAAATAAAAAATGAGCTCTTGTTATGCCAGAAGAAAAAAGTAATCCAACTAACAATAACGAATCTGAAAAGAGCTGGGAAGAACGCAATCCGGATATAGTTCGCGAAATAACGATTGATGAGTATCAGCCTTACGGTACGTTAACACTCACATTAATCTACTTTGCTATTGTAGCGTTGATGTGGGTTTTCATGTATTTCGTAGAATTTGCCGGAAATGCTCCTTCCATCATAGATTAGTTAACAAACCAAAGATATGCATATACATAAGTTCGAACAGTTCTGGATAAAACTATCCTTTGTACTGATTGCCTTTTTTATCGTTACCGTGGTATATGGTTTTGTAGCGATGGATTTAAAGGTGATCGGAGATCATGCAACTATTGATCCGCAAAACCTGGCTGACACTAAGTTTGGTAATCCGGGTGTACGTGAAGTGACTCGTAATGGTCAAACTGAATATGAGGTTTATGTGCAAACTATTCAGTTTGCTTTTAATCCTGGAACCGCACAACCTATTGTGGTACCGGCTAATACGCGGGTTACGTTTTATATAACAAGCCCTGATGTGTTGCACGGTTTTGATGTCGCGGGAACCAATCTAAATACGATGTCTATACCGGGGCAGGTAGCAAAATTTACGACGATCTTTCCTGAAGTACGAGAATATGGAATCGTCTGTAATGAGTATTGCGGACCGGCCCACCACGTTATGGAGGGTAAAATAAAGGTAGTACCTAAATCTGAGTTTGATAAAAGTAATCTGGTAGAATGACATTTATACACAAGTATCCGAAAGCTGCAAAAGTTGCCAAAGCTAATTTCATTGTTGCTTTTATAGCGCTTGCTATTGGAGGGCTCTTTGGATTTGTCCAAGCCCTGCACCGTACCAATGTCTTTCGCGGATTTTTTAATTCCGGGGAATACTATACGCTATTAACAGGCCATGGGGTATTGCTGGCATTAATTTTCACAACATTTTTTATCGCTGGCCTCTTTGTATGGGGCGTAACGCGAAGTCTCGATCGCGAACCTGAGAATTTGACGTTTACCTGGTCATGGTTTTGGCTGATGACCATTGGATTGGTGATGGCGACAATAGCTATCTTGGGAGGACTCGTTCCGGATAGTTCGATCCGAGCTGCTGTGCTCTATACTTTTTATCCGCCTTTACAAGCTCACCCGATGTTCTACATTGGGCTGGCCCTTGTAGTAGTAGGTTCGTGGATGGCCGGTGCAGACTGGTTCTGGTCATACAGAAAATGGCGGGCGGAAAATCCGAATGAACGGATTCCTATCCTCGCATTTATGACCCTCTTTACTATGCTAATGTGGTACGTTTGTACTATTGGCTTGGCCCTCGAGGTTGTGGGATTATTGATTCCATGGTCGCTTGGATGGGTTACAGAAATTGAACCCTTACTGCCGAGAACGCTATTCTGGTTCTTTGGTCATGCTGTTGTGTACTTCTGGCTGTTACCGGCTTACTACGTATGGTATGCTATTTTGCCGAAGCTTTCAGGTGGACGCTTATTCAGTGATTCAATGACTCGGATTGTCTTTATCATCTTCTTACTGCTTTCTACCCCGGTAGGATACCATCATCAATATGCTGATGCAGGAATTTCTGTTGGATTTAAATTCTATGCTATGGCGACAACGCTGTTAATTCTGTTGCCAAGTTTAATTACGCTGTTTACGGTTGTAGCCAGTATGGAGCACGGAGCCCGACAACGTGGCGGGAAAGGATATCTTAAGTGGATTGGCAAGCTCCCCTGGGATAGTCCCGCGTTTGTAGGTTGTGCGCTGGCTGGAATTATGTTTGCTGCCGGCGGTTTTAGCGGAATGATTAATGCCTCAATGAATATTAATGTTCTGATTCATAATACCATTTGGGTGCCGGGGCACTTTCACTTGACCGTGGGAACAGCGGTAGCCCTAACCTTTATGGCCATCACATACTGGCTACTCCCACAGCTTACCGGTAGAAAGCTTAAGTATAAAACGCTGGCTTTGATACAACCATACGCGTGGTTCTTGGGGATGACGTTAATGTCAAACGCAATGCATCGTGCCGGACTTGCGGGGGTACCCCGACGTACCGCAGAGCCCGAATATTCAGGTTTTGATTTTGAGCCTATTTTTGGGACAATGACCGAAATGAAATGGCAAATTGCTATAGGCGGTACCATCCTTATGATTTCGCTGATACTCTTTCTGTGGGTGGTCGTTGCCTCATGGCTTGCCGGTGAAAAATCTGACAAACCGGTAGATGATTATATTCCCGAACCATTGTCGGGTGTAGAGCATACCCCGGCTATATTGGATAATATGAAGCTGTGGTTTGGATTGGCACTCTTACTGGTCGTTCTGGCTTACGCCTTCCCACTTTGGGAGATGGTGGCTGACGGTATCTTTTCACCGGGTGCACTGCCGAGACCATCTTGATAACCTAAATTTGTTAGATGAATAAAGTCCTTGTCTGTTTACTATTTTTGAACGGACAAGGGCTTTTGTTTTTGATAACGAGTTATTGCAGAATAAGAATATTTTGTTGAAAAGTTATGTCTGAGGAAAAGTCTGATAACTCCACCAAGAAGTTGGTGAAAATTTTAGTGATTGTAGGAATTGGAGTTCCTGTGTTAGTGGAGTTAATGACTCTTTTTAATTTAATTAATGTTCAAATATTTGAAGATGAAAAGGATGCAAATAGCCAGGGGTTTGATGTAGAAGATGTGCGTGGGTTTGGTGAGGGAGACACGCTGTTTTCGGATCAGGCATCTGTCGTCGTTATTGATGAACTTCGTATCAAAGTTAGTGCTCAAGAGTGGCGTTTTGCATTGGGGTTGACGTCTGCCGATAGCAGTAGTCAGGATGAATTGGAAATCAGTGTTGATAGCCTGAGCTTACAAAGCAAAAAAATGTTATCGGGTGATAATAACAGTTGGGAGGTAAAACAGTCGGCACCGGCCCAAGTATATGGCGAATGGATATTACCCAACGGTGATATTCCCACAAAGCTGTTTATAAGTTCGGATCAAAAAACAGGAAAGGATTCTACGAAGAAGGTAAGCCAGGAAGTACCCTTGGATAAGGTTCCTGTTCGGTACAATCAAAATCAGTAATAATTTATTCAGATATAAGCTGCATATCTCGCGATGAGTTGCCTACCACCAACAGGCTGCTTGTTGCCATTGCAACGGCAGCAAATAATGGATTTATTGCTCCTGCAATAGCGAGAGGAATTGTGATAATATTATAGAGAAACGCCCATCCCAGATTCTGGCGGATACGTTTCTTGGTTAATTTTATAGCATTAAAGGCCGCGGGTATTAGCCCCAATTGTTCTCGCGGAATAATAACATGAGCTGAATCAGCGGCAATGGCGGTTAAATTTCCAAACGCAATTCCAAGATCAGCTTGAGCAAGGGCCGGGGCGTCGTTACTTCCATCACCGATCATTGCAATTCGGCCAAATTTTCGCAGTTCTTCAACAATATTGGATTTGGAGTCGGGGCGCGTTTCTGTAAAGAGGAAATCAGGATTTAGCTTTCTGCGGATTGCATCTCCGGCTTGTTTACTATCCCCGGTAATAATAGCAACTTTTTTTCCTTCGGATTGCAGTTTTTTCACAATTTTCGGTGCCTCATCCCGTATCTGATCACCTACTGTCAAAATACTCCGAACTCTATTATCCCATCCGACTGCAACGGGAACATTTCCCTCATTTCTACCGGAATTAATCTTTTCCCATTGTTTCTCAGTAATTTGCAGGTGGTTATTAATCCATTCAGGCTGACCAACAAAAATTTGCATCCCGTTTATTTGCCCTGAAATCCCGGTAGAGTAAGAGGTGAAATCATCTACGGTATTTTTATTTGTTGCATATGCAGCAATAGGTTCTGCAATGGGATGAGAAGCATATTGCTCTAACTGTGCTGCATACCGGAGTGCTTGCTCATTATTTCCATTATCGAGAAGTTGCATTGTTCCTGTTGTTAACGTTCCGGTTTTATCAAATGCAGCAGTAGCAGTATCCATTTGCTCTTCAAACACAGCCGCCGTTTTAAAAATAATTTCGTGTTCCAGGCCGCTTCTAATACCCGACGCAATGGCAAGAGGGGTAGCCAGCCCCAATGCACAGGGACAGGAAACAATAAGCACAGCCAGCGACGAAAGCATTGATTCTGTGGCACCGGCTCCGCTCATCATGTGGTAGACAAACGTAACGATACCTAAGAGGATAACACTGGGAACAAACCAGGTGGCAATACGATCAGCCAGCCGCTGTTGGCCGGGGCGGGCCGACTGAATATTCCACATCATCTGCATTAAGTTATCAATAGTACTTTCAACACTATCACCTATTTCAATAGTAAGGGCATTTTGAGTAAGAATAGTGCCGCTGAGTACAGAATCTCCCACATCTTTTGAAACCGGTATCGATTCGCCCGTCATCAGGGCCTCATTGACAACACCCCTACCATCTATAACGGTACCGTCGATGGGGATGCGTTCCCCGGCTTTAACCAACACCTGATCTCCCGGATTGAGGTTCTCAATAGCCGTTTCTTTGGTTTTACCATTTTGAAGTAATCGCGCGTATTGGATGCGCTTTTCAGTAAGTTTTGCCAGTAAATTATGTTTGCCGGACTTTATTTTTTTCTCATAATAATTTCCAATAGAAACGACAAGCACGATAGCCATGGTTACATCAAAATAAACTTCTGATGATCCAATAAGCATGGCTCCCACACTGTATAAATAAGCACTGACGGCTGCAATAGTAATGAGCAGGTCCATATTTGGTTTAAGCACAGAAAGGGAAACCCATGCTCCGCGTAAAATTGGAAACCCGGTGTACAGTAAAACAAAAGTGGTCATTACAAAAATGTTAGAAACGAAAAAAAGCTTTTCGTTTTCTGTAAGAGGAACTATGCCACCACCGCCAAGGTAAGAGGGGTATAAAAATAGCACGTATAACAGTAGCCCGATGATTCCAAAGAAACCACCGATAATAATGCGGGCCACTTCGTTGAGCTGCTCCTCTTTTGCAGATGATTCAATGGGTCGAACCTTATAGCCCAACTTGCTCAATTTATCGGGAAGGGTATCGGGAGTTATTGATTTAGGATCATAATAAACCTTTATCATTTCTGAAGCATAACTGGCTTCACTTTTGTAAATACTATCTTCTCGATCTGCCAATGCTTCCACGAATGATTCGCAGGTTGAACAGTGCATGCCATTTACTTTAAAAAAAGCTTCTTCGTAATCTTCGGGTAGCGTAGTTTCCTTTTGCTCATTGTGTCTTTTTTGGATGGTTTGCTTGCGAAGTTGCTCAGCTTGTTCACCCTCCATATTTTGGAGTAGCTTATATACATGCAGACAGCCCGAACAGCAAAAAACGCCATCTATATCCGGATCAGTAATGGGCGGGTCGGGGGTTTCGAGTTCGCAAAGAGTGCAGTGTTCAGCCTTCATTATGGGGCAAAAGGATTAACTTTTTTTGTTTATAAATTCTCGGTACAGATCAAGGAATTCATTCAGCATCATTGCAGTAGCCCCCCAGAGCGGGACCTGGTGAACATCCCAATAGGGGACCCGATAGGTATACGATTGGAGATCCCAATCTTCAACGGTGATATTTTTCTTATGTAGCAGAGACTTCAGTTCTACAGCAAAAACTTCCTCTACTTCAGCAGGATTTGTGATAAAATCAGGTCTCTTATTTATAAAGCCAACAACGGGTGTAACGAGATTGTTTGAGTGACTCACATATAACTCACTAAGCTCTCCGATAATTGTTACTGTATCAGGCAGTACCCCAATTTCCTCCTTTGCTTCGCGGAGTGCCGTCTGGTGCGGTGACTCTCCTTTTTCAGCACGCCCTCCCGGAAAACTAATCTGCCCACCGTGATCAATATCATGGCTACGCAGTGTTAGTACCAGTTCCATTTCATCATCTTCGTTGGGGAAAAGTAAAATCAGCACACTGCTCTTGTTGACTTCCGGCGGGGGCTCCATCTCTCGAATATCGCCACCGTCAACCGGTTCGGGAGCCATCTCGATTTGGGCCTTTTTACCCGGCAGGTTTTGGGATAAGCGTTGTTCTAAAAAATCTAAAAGATCTTGCATTATATCCTGTGCATACTTGCTTTGATGGCTGACAGTAAAGGTTAAAATCTATTCTATGGGGTGGCAGATTTGTAAAAACCGCTTACGAAAATGTAATCAATTATTTTGGCTAAATCAGAAATAGTAACCCCTTGATTATTGTATGATTTGAACTCCTTCAATGGAATATTTTGTAACAGGATGCAAGTTTTTAACTCATGTTTATCTAAAGTTGTGAGGGATGGAATGAGGATTGTAGGGCACTTATGGTCATAGTTCTAAATATAAAACTATTCATAATGCCTCTCTCATGATTGTGGGCTTACCTCGTGTAAGCATAATTCTAATAAATCAAATATCATTTATGTTAAATAAAACATTATCAAAGTTGAGTACAATTCTTGTTGTTGCTTTTCTTGTGATAACAGGTTGTGATCAACCCACAGAAGTCGAAAAATCAAATGATAATCTCGATGAAAAGGCTGAACAACTTCAAAATAAACAGGGGCAGCCTATAGAAGACCAATATATTGTTGTATTCGATAACAAAGTAAGTAAAGACAAGGCTGTTGCCGGTGAAAGAAAGAAAAAAATATCGAAAATATCCGGTCGTCACAGCATAGCCAAAGATGCTATTGTAAATAGATATACGAATGCAATTGGTGGCTTTACGGCGGAGCTGAATTCTCAACAGCTGGAAAATCTAAAGACCGATAATGAGGTAAAATATGTTGAACAAGATCGTATTGTAATGCTTTCACCTCCCGAAGCCACTGATTCTTTTTGGTGTATTTATTTTGGCATTGGATGCGATGATGGAGGCGGAGATCCACAGGAAACTCCTTATGGAATTGATCGTATTGGAGGAGCTGTTGATGGCTCTGGGCTTACTGCCTGGGTAATTGATAGTGGAGTAGATCTTGATCATGATGATTTGAATGTTGACACTCAGCGCAGTACCTCGTTTGTTTCTTCAGAGTCCTCAGCTGATGACGGCAATGGTCATGGTACGCATGTCGCTGGTACTATTGCTGCTCTTGATAATGATATCGATGTTATTGGAGTTGCTGCAGGTGCAAGCGTCGTTGGTGTAAAAGTACTTGATAGCGATGGTAGTGGCTCTTATTCTGGGGTTATCTCTGGAATAGATTATGTGGCTGCAAATGCTTCTCCGGGGGATGTGGCAAATATGAGTCTTGGTGGAGGAACTTCACAAGCTGTTGATGATGCAGTTAGAAATGCTGCTGATCAAGGAATTTATTTTGCTGTGGCTGCCGGAAATGATGGGGCTGATGCGAATAACTCATCTCCGGCGCGTGTAGAGTACAATAATGTCTATACGATTTCGGCGATAGATTCTAATGATGACTTTGCTTCATTTTCAAATTACGCTAACCCTCCAATAGAATACGCCGCTCCAGGTGTAGATGTAAAATCGTTATGGAAAAATAACGGTGTAAACACCATCAGTGGTACGTCAATGGCAAGTCCACACGCTGCGGCAGTGCTGCTTTTGACCGGTGGAAATCCTTCTACGGATGGTACAGCCAACGGTGATCCCGATGGCACACCAGACCCTATCGTGTTTCAATAAAATTAAACAGGTAGTGTTACATTTGGGCACCTGTCTTTAATTAGGCAGGTGCTTTTTTATTTGTAGATCTGAACTTTATTGAACCATTAAGAGTTCGTATTTTCCGCTCATTATTTGATAGGCATAATTTCAGTTTGACTAATAATATTCTTTTATGAAAAAGAAGTACAACGTTTATGGTATTGGCAATGCACTGGTGGATATGGAATTTGAAGTCGGTGATGAGTTTTTAGAAAAACATGATGTTGAAAAAGGTGTTATGACATTAGTGGATGAGGAAACCCAATTCCAACTTATTAGTGATATCAGTCGGGAAGAAACCGTTGAAAAGCCAGGTGGATCAGCAGCTAATACCGTGTTTGCTGTAAGTCAGTTTGGGGGCAAAGCATTTTATTCATGCAAGGTTGCCAATGATCCTTTCGGGGATTTATATCTCGACGATATGAAGGAGGCCGGTATTGATACTAATTTTGATCGACAGGAGCGAGAAGACGGCATCACCGGAAAGTGTTTAGTGATGGTTACGGATGATGCTGAGCGAACGATGAATACTTATTTGGGGATTACCCAAAACCTGTCAACCAAAGAAATTGATGAGCTGGCCATTCGTGATTCCGAGTATGTATATATCGAAGGCTATTTGGTTACTTCAGAGAACGGTTTTGAAACGATGAAACAGACTAAGAAAATAGCCCAGCAGAATGATGTAAAAACAGCGCTCACCCTTTCCGATCCGTCGATCGTAGAAGGATTTAAAAGTCGGTTTGAAGATATTATAGGAGCTTCGGTTGATCTTCTTTTTTGTAATGAGAAAGAGGCAAAAATTTATACGGGTAAAGATAACCTGAAAGAGGCACGAGAAGCCCTGAAAAAGGAGGCCAAACGATTTGTAATTACGCAGGGAGCCAATGGTGCTATGATCTATGATGGTGATACCTTCATCGATATCGAGCCCTATGATGTACAAGCTGTTGATACCAATGGTGCGGGAGATATGTATGCCGGTGCATTTTTATACGGTATCACAGATGGTATGGGATTCGCGGGTGCCGGAAAGCTGGCCAGCCTTGCGGGATCAAAAGTGGTATCTCAATTTGGTCCACGTTTGAAATGGCACCAAATGCAGGAGATTTTGAAAGAAGCAAAAGGTGCTGAATAAGTGAGAGGATAATATAAATATGGATACCATTGTTTTAGCTTCGCGAAACAAGCACAAAATTAAGGAGCTTCAAGCCACATTGGCACCATTAGGCATTGAGCTTAAGTCAACCTACGATTTTCCTAAGTTGGAAGAAGTTGAGGAGGATGCCGATACGTTGGAAGGTAATGCCCTAAAAAAAGCACGATACGTACATAATGAGACCGGTTTGCCTGCATTATCTGATGATACCGGCCTCGAAGTGGATGCTTTGAATGGACGTCCTGGGGTGTATTCGGCCCGTTATGCTGGGGAAAATGTATCCTATCAGGATAATGTGGATAAATTGCTGGATGAGCTTGCAGGTGTACCTATGGAGCGGCGGGGAGCTCAATTTAGAACAGTGGCTGCATTAGTCACGGATGAAGGATCCTATACGTTTGAGGGAGTTTGTCGTGGCACTATCAGAACAAAAGAGCAGGGAACCGGAGGATTTGGGTATGATCCGGTTTTTGTTCCTGCAGCATATAAAAAAACATTTGCTGAATTGGATTCGGAGATTAAAAATGAAATCAGCCACCGGGGCAAAGCTATACAGAAATTTTATGATTGGTTGCAAGAACAGTAGGCGACATCTTTTATAAAACGATTGATCTTCTTAAGGTCTGGCTATTTATCCAGCTCTTTATATCGCACAAATCCTTCAATGGCCTCGTATTCGGCAAAACCAAGTTCATCATAGAGCAGGGCGGTTTCACGGTTTCGCTGTTCGGCACGTTGCCAGAATTCACGCTCATCAGGACCGGGGAAAAGCGGACGATCTTTCTGTGATTGGTGTTTGAAAATAGCGCGCCGCTTTTTTGCCAATTCCTGCGGACTTAAAGGCACCGCCATCTCAATCTCGTTAATATCCCATTCCTGCCAGGCTCCGCGGTAGAGCCAGATATAGCAATCTTGCATCCAGTCGTCGTCTTGACACTCTTTAAGTGCAGATAGAATGGCTTTCAGGCAAACACGGTGGGTTCCGTGTGGATCAGAAAGGTCGCCGGCGGCATAAACCTGGTGAGGCTTAACTTCACGGAGCAGATCTATAATAATATCGATATCGTCTTCTGAGAGTGGTTTTTTCTTCACGCGGCCGGTCTCATAAAAGGGCATGTCCAAAAAGTGGAGTTTCTCTTCCGGCACTCCACAATAGCGTGCAGCAGCTTTTGCTTCACCTCGCCGAATGAGTCCTTTAATATGTTTTATTGCTTGGGAATCAACTTCTGCGGGCTCTTTCTGGTTAATAAATTGCTTGATTTCACCAAGCATATTTTCAGCTTCTTCCTGTTGCATATCAAACATCTCGTTGTACTCCGAGACAAAATCTACAAAGCGTATTACATCATCATCAAAAACAGCAATATTGCCCGATGTCTGATAAGCAATATGTACCTCATGTTCTTGCTCGACCAGGCGAATGAGTGTACCGCCCATAGAAATGACATCATCATCGGGATGAGGACTAAAAACAATAGCACGTTTTGGATAAGGTTCAGCACGTTCGGGTCGATCAATATCCTCGGCATTAGGTTTACCACCCGGCCAGCCTGTGATGGTATGTTGTAACTCATTAAAAACCTTTAGGTTGATATCATAGGCCGGCCCAAACTGGGTAAGAAGATCGCCCATGCCGTGTTCGTTATAATCTCCATCGGTAAGCTTTAGGACAGGCTTATCCACTTTTTGGCAGAGCCAAACAACACCTTTGCGAATCAATTTGTCATCCCAATTGCAGGTAGTAAGTAGCCAGGGCGTTTTTTTGCGGGTGAGGTTTTCGGCCGAGGCCTCATCCAAAATAACCTGTGCGTTATTATGCTTTTGTAGATAAGTTGCAGGAACCCTTTCGCGTATGGGACCTTCTACTGTTTCTTTTATAATAGGTGCTTTGCCCTCCCCCCATGCCATCATAATGATGCGATCGGCATCCAGGATGGTACCAACCCCCATAGTGATGGCGCGGCGTGGTACGTATTCTTCGCCGAAAAAGTCGCTGGCCGCATCTTTTCGAGTAATGCCGTCAAGGGTAATAAGGCGGGTGCCGGAATTGGGACGCGAGCCGGGTTCATTAAAACCGATATGTCCTGTTCGTCCGATACCCAGCAGTTGAATATCAAGACCACCAGCATCTTGAATCTTTTGCTCATAATTCTTGCAATATTCCGCCACATCTTCTTCCGCAATAGTGCCGTCGGGGATATGTACCTGATCTTCCGGGATATCAATATGATTAAAAAGATGTTCATTCATAAATCGCACGTAACTTTGCAGCGATTCTGGTTCCATCGGGAAATACTCGTCAAGGTTAAACGTAATCACGTTTTGGAACGTAAGTCCCTCTTCATTGTGCATCCGGATAAGCTCGTCATACACTTGGGTGGGAGTCGAGCCGGTAGCAAATCCCAGTACCGTAGTTTGGCCAACGGAATTATTTTCTTGGATGAGATTGGCAATCTCTTCGCCAACATGTTTCGAAGCTGTGGTTGCATCTTTAAAAATATCGGTGGGAATATTTTCGTAATAAGTTAGACGATTTTTTTTAGCGTCGTTTTGCATAATAATATTATTCAATTAGGTGCAAGTGAAATAGATTCCGGGAATTTCGAATTACTGCAATATTATTTCTAACGTAAAACTTGGTTTTATCAATTATTGAAAGTTTGTCCAATTACTCATTCTGGGAAAGAAATTTTGCCAAAATTAACTTTTTTATTACTGTCAGTATTTATTGAAAACCCTTCTCCGGCAAGCAATTCGTTGGCTAATATTGCAAAAATAACGGCCTCCTTGGCATCGGGATCAAAGCCGATTTTAGCAAAAGATAAAATGTGGCAGTCGGGCAATAACTCGTTAAGCCAATCCATAAGCACAGGGTTGTGAAAACCACCACCGCTCACATAAATAATGATATTTTGAGAATCTGAAACTACCTTTTTTACGGATTCAGTAATAGTATCTGCCGATAAACGGGTGAGGGTGGCCACTATATCTTCGGATGGGATATCCCCAACTTTTGATTTGTCAAGTCGTTGTTGCATCCACTCTAAATTAAATACTTCGGGGCCGGTTGTTTTAGGAAAGGATTTCTTGAAATAAGGATCCGTTTTGAGTGCCTTGAGAGCAGTTTTATTTACAGAACCCTGCCTTGCGATACGGCCGTTCTTGTCAAAATCCTTATCAAAATATTTTTGCACAGCATTATCAATGAGCGTATTCCCGGGACCAGTATCCGTCGTGATGGGTGCCTTGTCAGGATTGGAACTTGCAGGTAGATATGTAAAATTAGCAATGCCGCCGATATTCAATAAGATGCGATTTTCCGACTCATGGGTAAAAAGCATCTGATCGACCGGCGCTGCAAGGGGCGCTCCTTCTCCGCCTGCTGCCGTATGTTTCTGACGAAAATCGCTAATCGTTAAAATACCTGTTTTGCGGGCAATATGATCACCATCTCCAATTTGTAAGGTGGTATTTGGGGAGTCGTCCTGACGATGCTGAATTTTGGGAGCATGATAAATGGTTTGCCCGTGACTGGCAATACAATCTATTTGGTCGGGTTTGATATCCCACTTTTCCAAAGCTGAAAGAATAAATTCTGCATGTAGCCCGGCAAGCTTAGAGTGCAGCAGGCAAACCTCCTTCAGAGAAACTTGTTGGACTGAGCTTATAGCTTTAAGACGTTTTTTTAATTCGGAATCATAGGGAATAGTCTTAAAGTTTTTCAGTTCTACCCCCGTTTCGTTTCCACTACCATTAATCTGGCATAAAGCAATATCCAACCCATCCAGTGAAGTCCCCGACATCAATCCAATGACAGTTCTACTCGGTTTTTGCGCAATGCTATAGAGTTTTTCAACAGAGGGATTCATTAACAAACATTGTTGGATTTGAGAAATTACCAAGATGCTATAATCAACGGTATTTAAGGATTGATAGCAATAGAAAAATCTATACTAATTTAGTTTTTGCTGAGTAGGATTATATGAGGGCTATGAGAGCATTCAGCGTAATATTTAAGCATGTTCTGTAATCCTAAAAATAAATCACTATAATAATGACCGCTTATTTTTGGGCAACCCAACAAATATTGGGCTCAATAAAAAGCTGGAGTTGATAATTATAAGCTCAAAAAAGAGGTCTTTTTGGAATTTTCAGTCATAGATTACGTTGTCATTGTCGTGTATTTGATAGCGGTTGCGGGGTTGGGTATTTATGCCGCCGGGCGCCAGTCGTCAACCTCGGATTATTTTATGGGAGGCGAAGGGTTGCCATGGTGGGCGGTCATGTTTTCAGTGGTGGCAACAGAGACGAGCACGCTTACTTTTATTAGTATCCCCGCAGTAGCCTATGGAGGAAATCTCACCTTTCTGCAAATAACATTGGGTTATATTGTGGGACGCATCTTAGTCAGTAAATTTTTACTTCCCGCCTATTTTAAGGGAAAACAAACTACGGCTTACCAGTTTTTAGAACAGCGGTTCGGTCCCGGTATGAGGAATGCAACAAGCACGACTTTTATGATTACCCGCCTGTTGGCTGATGGCGTTCGTCTTTTTGCTACGGCTATTCCTCTTGCAATTATCCTTCGCCTTGGAGGGGCATTTATCGGATGGACTGATTTCGAGGTGTATCTGTTAGCTATTGCTGCAATATCTATTATAACCCTTATTTATACGCTCATTGGGGGGATAAAAGCTGTTGTGTGGATGGATGTAATGCAGATGGCCGTGTATATAGGCGGTGCGGCGCTGGCCATCGGAATTGTCCTTGCTGATTTGCCGAATGGTTTGAGTGGAGCGATGTCGATAGCCGCAGATGCGGGGAAATTACAAATTCTTGATTTTGGATTCGGACAACCATTCTCGGACTTTATTGCTCAGCCCTATACCTTCTTTACGGCGTTGATTGGAGGGGCGATATTTTCAGTGGCCTCGCACGGAACCGATCAGCTCATTGTCCAACGCCTTCTTACAACCCGAAACGTAGATAATAGTCAACGCGCATTGGTATGGAGCGGCGTAGTGGTTGCCCTGCAGTTTGGGCTGTTTCTATTTATTGGTTTACTGCTTTATGCGTTTTATGATGCACAATCGGCAGAGGCATTGGGATTGGCAACGACTGATGAAATTTTTGCCAAGTTTATTGTTGAGCAGTTGCCGGTGGGTCTGTCCGGATTAATTATCGCCTCACTCTTTGCTGCGGCAATGAGTAGCCTCAGTTCGTCACTCAACTCCCTGGCTTCTTCAACGACGCTGGACCTGTATAAGCCTTACTTTGGAAAAGATAACTCGCAAGCCGAGGATCTGCGGATCTCGCGTATCATTACGATGGTGTGGGCCGTTATTTTAACTGGATCTGCTTTCTTCTTTGCTTTTTTACAACTCCAGGAGGGGGAACGTCCCGCCGTTGTTGAACTCGGTCTTGGAATTGCCTCTTATACCTACGGTGGATTGTTAGGGGCATTTCTGCTGGGACGATTTTCTGAAGCTCCGGATAAAACCGATGCGATGATTGGCTTTTTTGTGGGATTGATCTCCCTGTTGTTTATGGTTGAAGGTCCGATTCATAGCATATTGCCCGGTGAACCTCTGGTCATTGCCTGGCCGCTTTATACGGTGGTAGGTAGCGCCATTGTGATGATGGTTGGGAATATTACGTATTGGATTCGAAAAAAATAAAGAAGTATTTACGTAGTGTTATAGTCGATTATATCGATGGGATATTGGGATATATATTAAATCAGAAGAAAAATGCGCAAACTATTTCTGGGACTTTTATTAACGATATTTGTTGGTTGTACTTCAAATCCCGATGTGGAGCCTAAAAAGGTTGGGAAAATCGCTGCTATCGACAGCCTCATCCAGAAAGAGATTAAAGAAGATCATATTCCAGGAGCGGTGATACAAATCAGGAAGGGGGATTCCATCCTGCATCGGGCGGCCTACGGATACGCTCAGAAGTATGATTATGGTATGCAAAAGGTGGATAATCCCGAACCAATGACGACCGAATATCTTTTTGATGTGGCTTCGCTGACCAAAGTAATGGGTACTACTTTTGGGATTATGAAACTTTTGGATGAGGATGCTCTTTCATTGGATGATCCCATTCGCAACTATTTGCCAGAGTTTGAGAAAGGAGAAAAATCCCAGATTACTATTCGTCATCTGCTTACCCATAGCTCAGGGTTGGCGCAGTGGGTGCCCACATATTATCATGCTGAAGACAAAGAAGAGCGGTACCGGTATATTGCCAATCTACCTTTAAAATGGGAGGTAGGGGAAGGTCGACATTACAGTGATTTGGGGTTTATGTTGCTGGGCGATATTATTGAAAATATATCGGGCCAAAAGTTGGATTATTTTTTGGAAGACAATCTTTACCAGCCTCTGAATTTGCGAAATACGATGTTTAATCCAATGGGAAAAGGGTATAAAAAAATTGCGGCCACTTCCCATGGAAATCCTTTTGAGAAGCAGATGGTGTATGATGATGAGTTTGGCTATAACGTTGACGTGGATCCGAAGTCGTGGGACAGCTGGCGGGAATATACTCTCTGGGGTGAAGTCAATGACGGGAATGCCTGGTATGCTAATGGTGGTGTGGCGGGCCATGCGGGATTATTTTCTACGGTGGATGATTTACAGGTGCTGGTGGATTTATTGATGAATAAAGGATATAAGGAGAGGGAACAGTTCATTTCAGAATCAATCGTCGATACCTTTCTTACCAAAGATCAATATGGCAATGGGCTCGGATGGGCCATGGGTAAATCATTTATTGCTGCGGAGGGAAGTCCCGATGGTACGTTCGGACACACCGGGTTTACAGGTACTAATATTTTAATTGTACCCCAAGATTCGCTCTCCATTATTTTTCTTACCAATCGCCAAAACGTTGGTCGCCAAGAAGGTGGCAGTTATTTTGATTTAGGGCCGCTTCGACAAGCTGTTTTTAATCACGTATGGAAAAATGAAAATTGACTGTCAATAAATATATGTGGTTTCATATTTTTTTAGTAGGTTAGAAAAAGGACTTTTTGCTAACTATTGAGGGGCTATGGGAAATATAACCACATGTTGTATTAGGGGATTGGCTTTTTTATTCCTTTTCGGATTATTTTTACTCGCTTTTTCGGATACAAAGGCGCAATATAATTCTGAGAATCTTTTCTACTACGTAGATACCGAAGATTCATTTGAAAGCTTTGAGGCCAACAGCGATCACATCTCGATTGTAGCCCCGCAGACCTATTCCATTTCTAAAACCGGCATTTTATGGGGAGAAGTGGACAGTCGGGTCATGGAAATAGCTGAGGAAAAAGGTATTGACGTTATTCCGCTGGTAGTGAATCCCGGTTTTGATCGCGAGCTTTTCCATAATTTTTTGCAGGATTCCTCAGCTCAGCATCGAACAATCAATATGATGGTTGATTTGGCGTTGAAGCATGGATATGCGGGCTGGCAATTTGACTTTGAAAATATCCATATTAATGATCGTAATGCATTTACAGATTTTTATCGTAAAACAGCTGAAGCATTTCATGAGAATGATTTATCCCTCTCTGCAGCCGTGGTTCCAACCAATACTGATTTTGATCTGAAAACCGAATACCACCGGTTTTTATATGAATACTGGCGGGGCGCCTACGATTTAAAAGCAATGGCTGAAGCCGGCGACTTTCTTTCGCTGATGACGTATTCGCAGCATACACGTCGCACGCCGCCCGGCCCCGTAGCGGGCATTTCTTGGATGAAGGAGATGATTGAGTATATGATTGACCTTGAAATCGATCCCCAAAAAATATCGCTGGGAATACCGTTCTACTCTAATTTTTGGTTTGCCGATTACAATGAGGAACAGGGTGGTTTTGTCAATGGCCGGGGCGCTTCTTATGAAAAAGTGATGGGACTGGTGGAACGCTACGATGCGGATATGGTTTGGATTGAAAATCACCAAACTCATTATGCGTTATGGAGTCATGACGGGGTGTTTGAATATGCATTTATAGAAGATGCGCGATCAATAGAACCCAAGTTGCAACTTTTAGAAGAATTTGATCTCCGTGGAATATCGGTATGGCGATTGGGACAAGAAGATCCTGAAGTATGGGATAAAATACAGAGCTTAACTACATCTAAATAAGTATTTATTAGCTATAATTTGCGGCATTCGCGATGATTGTCGCTATGAAATAACAATTAAATAGGAGAACATTTATGACAAATCGGATACGACTACTATCGTTTGTCTGTCTACTACTTTTGCCGTTTTCTTTGCAAGCGCAAGACGTAGAGTACACGGTTACTGGTACGCTGATAGACCAACGAACAGAGGACCCATTAACGGGAGCGAATGTAAGTATTGAAAATACCACCATCGGTACATCAGCTGATGCAGATGGTACTTTTGAACTTACAGCAAGAGTTGAGCCTGGAACCTATAATTTGCGCATTACTTTTATAGGATACCGGACGGTTGAGCGTGAGGTTGAGTTCGGAGATGAACAGGAAATTGCCTTGGGTACCATTGCACTTCAACAGGATGTTATTGGAGCGGATGAAGTAGTTGTAACTGGTGCCTCGGTTTTGACAGAGAAACGTCAGTTGGGTAACTCTATTTCTACAGTGAGTGCTGATGAGTTGGCCTCTACGGGAGTTACCGAAATTGATGCAGGACTATCAGGCAAAATTGCTGGTGCACTTGTGCAGCAAAACTCTGGTGATCCCGCAGGTGGAATTAGTGTTCGACTGCGTGGAACAGGTACTCTTCTTGGTAGTGCAAGCCCGCTCTACATTGTGGATGGAGTGATCGTAAATAACGATTCTCCTGAATTAGTTGATGTAGGAGGTACTTCTACAAATCGTCTTGCAGATTTAAATCCCGAAGATATAGACCGCATTGAGGTTGTTAAAGGAGCTGCTGCTGCTGCTCTTTATGGATCGCGAGCTAACAATGGAGTTGTTCAGATTTTTACAAAACAAGGTAAATCGGGGACGCCTTCGATAACTATTAAGTCAACCGTTAATGTTGACAAGGTTCGTAAGACCCTGGATGTTAACATGGCACAAAATGAAAATGGAGATTATCTGGACAATAGCGGCAACGTAATGTCTGGTAAGCGATATGATTTTCAGGATTATATCTTTAGGACTGCCGTTGGAACCAACCAATTTCTGTCTATTTCTGGTGGAGCTAATGACACTCGTTATTATATTTCAGGTTCTCATAAAAATAATGAAGGTATCGTCGATGGCTCCAATTATCAGCGTTCTACAGCACGTTTGAATCTAGACCAGGTATTGACGAATTGGGCGAACCTTTCAACAAGTCTGAGCTATTCCCATAGTAATAACCAGCAGATTCCCAATGGAGGTTTGAATGCTTCCTATGGTGCCCTAACTGGGTTTATTTTTGGTCCTAATACGGTTAATCCCGAACCAGATCCTCAGACAGGAGAATATCCCAATAATACAAATTTGGCCAATCCCCTGGAGGTAATTGATACCTACGACTTCCAAAATGAAGTTAACCGTGTCATTGGTAGCGCTAAGTTATCATTAACACCTCACGAAGGATTGTCTATAGACCATACGTTAGGTTTAGATACTTACTCTCAAGTAGGAACTGCTTTTATTCCGCCCGGTACTTCCGCCCCGGGCTTGTCAACTGGCTTTGGTCGTCGATCAGAGCGGGCGTTTTTCCAATTGAACAATGATCTGAGAATAAGCTACCAGACAGATATCAAACCATGGTTAAATTCCAGTACCTTATTTGGCGGTACCCTACAGTATGAAAATGTTGAAACAATCGGTTTGGAAGCACAACAGTTTAGCATAGGTTCTCGAGTTGTTTCTGGTGGTGCCAACTTTGAACAGCCAGGAGAATTTAGAAGTGAGACGGTTATTTATGGAATATTTGGTCAGCAGACATTTGGTTATAAAGACCGTCTTTTTGTAACAGAAGCTGGGGATGCACGGTTAGATTTCTATCTTAGTCCGGATAATTCACAGAGCACACCGAATGGGCTTCCGATTGATAAAGTAGAAGGATTCTATACCAGTGCCAGCGATCCGATCCCGGTCTATTTGCCCGGAGAAATGAACCTGATTCGTGCTGAAGCATACGTAAACCTAGATCGACCGGGTGATGCTGTCAATGAGATTGACAATATTCGCACAAAGCAGCCGTCACAAGATGCTTTTGGTGTAGGTGCTAATTTGCCTGCTTATAGTGGTGGAACAAGTGACACCGAGTTGTTTGAGGAAATTTATCGACAGCGTAGCGCAGAAATGTACCTAACCGGTATGCGTTTTGAAGATGCACGTCGCCTGGGACGTCCAGTTCCATCCAGCGATCCGGCTCTGAGTGCAGAACGTAACAGGGTATACTATCCATATCCTACATCAGAGCGTCAGAACAATCCAAATACCCCGGAGAATCCCGAGATATAAATTTTGCTTTAGCAGACTTTAAGCCCACAGGTGAAAGCTTGTGGGCTTTTTTTATTTGTAAAAAATGATGGTTTGGTGGTTAAACTAACCTCTATTACAAATATTGGGATTTTGCAACATTCACTTCTTTTGTGATTCTTGTGCACTTAAAATTATCGTTTATTTTTCAATTTAAAGGAAATCAAGAGGAGGTTAAATGGAATAAAAAGGCACAACTATTAATCAATCGAGAATTTCAATTCTAGAGACAAATAAATTAATGAGATATATACTATTATCTATCGCATTGCTGTGTTTTACAGCTAATGCTTTTTCACAGAACCCGACAAGACCGATGCAATGATTGGTTTTTTGTGGGATTGGTCTCGCTGGTGTTTATGGTTGAAGGTCCTATTCATAACCTGCTGCCGGGAGAACCGCTGGTTATTGCATGGCCGTTATATACAGTGGTTGGTAGTGTAATCGTAATTTTAGTTGGAAACCTTTCCCATTTCGTAAAACGAATATAAAAAATGGACGAACGATTTTTTTCATTTTGTGCTCAAAAAAGTTGCAAGACTTATAATTTATACGTTATTTAGATCTGATAAAAATAAGGGGTGTCTGTTTATGGACGCCAACCAACTTGATTGGTTGATTTCATAAGTAAGGTTTGCCCCTGATTAGCTAAACTGCAATTGAAATATTAACAGCCCCTGGCTATGTATACCAAAACCTTGCTTAATACAGTTTGTTTTATATCCTCTCTTTTTTCGGTTTGGATTGCGAAATGTCATCAGTGCATAACTCTTATAGTTGCCAACACTACAAGAAGTTATCATCCAAATTATTTTCTTGAACGCATATCACCACTGAATTAATCCGTACTGGCTTTGCGACTATTTGCCATGTCAATTCTTTACAAGTAAAGTACTTGTAAAGAATTCTTAAGCAAGTGTGGTAGAAGCTAGTAACATCAAATTGGTTAGTGGTAATACTGATTTTTAATTCTTGGTTAAGCATACCTTTTAATGCATGGTTTTGTGCCTGTATCATGTTATAGGGATGGGAAATCGCACCATTAAAGAGACAAAATACAAGTGTAGTATTACAGAACTAATTCGAAGAATAGGGAGTAAAAGTCGTAATAAATGAAATAAGCTCAGAATAAGATGAAAAAAAGAAAACTTAATAAGGAGTTAGGCCTATTTGATGTCTATGCAATTAGTACGGGGGCCATGTTTAGTTCGGGTTTCTTTCTGCTGCCGGGAATTGCAGCTGCTGAAACCGGGGCATCTGTTTATTTAGCCTATCTTGCGTCTGGTTTGTTAATGATACCTTCGATGTTGAGCGTGGCAGAATTGTCAACTGCTATGCCTAAGGCAGGAGGGACCTATTATTTTTTAGATCGCAGCTTAGGACCAATGATAGGTACTGTGGGAGGACTTGGTTCCTGGTTTGCTCTGATTTTTAAGAGCGCCTTCGCATTAATTGGTATGGGGGCCTATCTGTCGCTTTATGTGAATGTACCAATTACTCAGTTAGCTCTTATTCTCACAGTAATATTTGGGGTACTTAATATATATGGAGCCAAAGAGACAACGTTATTGCAGCGTATCCTCGTAGCCACGCTTCTGGGAATCATGACCGTATTTATTATTCAGGGTTTATCGGTTGTTTGGGGATCAGAAGCCAAGAGCACCTATAGTGAATATTCGGACTTTTTCCGGAATGGGCTCCATGGTTTTACCTATACCATTGGACTTGTAATTGTTTCATACGCCGGCCTTACAAAGGTAACAAGTGTTGCTGAGGAGGTTAAAAATCCAGATAGAAATATTCCGTTGAGCATGATATTGTCGCTTTTTACCGCTGCTATCATTTACGTACTGGGGGTTTATATCATGTTAAACGTTCTTAATCCTGAAGAATTTTATGCGAGTCTTACTCCCGTTGCTGATGCGGGTAAAAAGTTTTTGTCGTGGTTGCCAGGTTCATGGGGCGTCACAGCAGTTGTTGTTGCAGCTGTTGCTGCTTTCGCATCAACCGGAAATGCCGGAATTATGTCGGCTTCCAGATACCCATTTGCAATGTCGAGGGATGAGTTAATTAGTCCCAGATTTTCAAAATTAGGAAAAACTGGGACGCCCTCGTTTGCAATTACAGTAACGATAATTTTGATGGCGGTTGTTCTATTAGTTTTTGATGTAGAAGCGGTAGCAAAGCTGGCAAGTGCATTTCAATTGATTCTTTTTGGCTTAATGAGCCTTGCAGTTGTGGTAATGCGCGAAAGCAAGATTGAGGCATATTCCCCCGGATTTCGATCTCCGCTGTATCCATGGGTGCAGATAGCTGGTATGTTAATCCCTGTGTGGCTCATTGCAGAAATGGGGCTGATGCCTGTATCTCTAACGGGGATAATGATTGTGCTCTGCATCGTTTGGTACTTCTATTATGCCGGAGAAAAGATAGAGCGACAAGGGGCTATTTTTCATGTGCATGAGCGGCTTGGTCGTAAAAGATACGAAGCACTCGAATATGAGCTAATGTCGATTCTGAATGAAAAAAACGGTGAAGATAAATTAGCTTATGAACAAGTTGTAGCTCGGAGTGTCATCAGAGATATCAGTGAAAGCAACAAGTTGCTTGATGAATGCACAGATATTACTGCAGAGATATTTTCGGGTCGTACAAAGAAAGGAACGGATGAGATTAAACATGAGTTGCAGAAACAATACAAAACCAAGACTCATAATATTGGAAAGGGAGTTGTTATATGCCAGATAGGATATGAAGCTATTACTACCGCTGAGATGGTTGGGTTTAGAATAAATAGCTCGGTTGATAAATTATCGAGCGATATTGATGAAGAGAAGCATGCATTAATGTTTCTCATTACCCCTGTAGAAGCTTATGGCCTTGATATGCGCCTTGTTGGGCACTTGGCTGAGATTGTAAACCAACCCAGTTTCCTGCAGCGGTGGCGCGAGGCAAAATCAGAAAAGCAGCTTAGAGAAGTGCTTATAAGTGATGAGCATTTTATCCATCTACATGTTTCTGAAAATGAATTCCTAAATCGTCAAAAAGGAAAGAAGATCGGAGAAATTAATTTGCCGGGCGATTGCCTGGTAGCTATCATCTACAGAGACGATGATTTAATTATTCCTCACGGTGATACTGTGCTGGAAGCCGAAGATGAGCTTACGATTATTGGAAGTCCCGATGCTATAAGGAAATTAAAAGCATAAATACTTCTTTTAGTTGTATGAAACCACGATTTTTTGCAGCATTTTCTACCATATAACCTTATTTATTTGTGAAGAAAATCTTGGTAATGGTAACAAAAGAAGCGGTAATAAATAACATGCCTATAAATCTGAACAGAAATGAAGAATAAAATAACATTTAATCCACTGACGCCTATTCAAGAGTTTTTTAAAACAGAATCTTCATCTGGGATTTTGTTACTCATTACTACAGTTCTGGCCTTGCTCATTGCCAACAGCCCTATGAGTGAAAGCTATTTTAATTTCTTTCAATCAACACTCACGGTGGGTACTCCATCACTCAACATTGAAAAGCCATTGCTGCTTTGGATTAATGATGGGCTAATGGCTGTTTTCTTTTTGCTAATTGGTTTAGAAATAAAAAGAGAACTAAAATATGGTGAGCTGTCTAATTTCAAACTTGCACTTACTCCTATCGTGGCAGCATTGGGCGGCGCCTTAGTTCCCGGAGCCATCTTTATCGCGTTAAATGCAGGAACCGAATTCTCGCAGGGTTGGGCCATAGCAATTGCAACTGATATTGCATTTGCCATTGGAATCCTTACGCTACTGGGGTCTAAAGTACCCATCTGGGCAAAGGTGTTTCTAACAGCGGTCGCAGTAGTTGATGATTTAATTGCGGTAATGGCTATTGCACTTTTTTATACAGCAAGTATCCAAATGACAGCTTTGGCAGTTGCGGCAGGGTGTTTTATCGTGCTTCTTATTTTTAATCTGATGAATGTAAGGAGGATTGGATTTTATATGATAGTGGGTATTATAATGTGGGTGGCGGTACTAAAATCAGGAGTACATGCCACGATTGCTGGAGTTGTTCTTGGACTTATAATTCCTGCAACTCGCAACACAAGTCTTAATAGTTTGCTTGAAAAAGCCGAAGGTGCAGTAAGCCTTTTCAAGCATGCTTTGAAAAATGATCAGGGAGAAGCTCGTGAGACGGCATTGAATTATATGGATGATGTAGTTTCAGAGTCGGAATCTCCTTTGCACAGACTTGAACATCATTTGCATCCATGGGTAGCTTATGGAATTATTCCTGTTTTTGCTTTTGCTAATGCAGGGGTGGCTTTCGATAGCCAATTAATTGTAGAAGCTTTTTCGTCAACATTGACATGGGGTATTTTACTTGGACTTTTTGTTGGGAAACAGATAGGAATATTTTCGGCAGCTTTCTTAATGAAGGTTGTTGGGCTCAGTACATTTCCTGAGCAAAAAGGGACATGGAAAATTGTGTACGGTCTTGCGTGTTTAAGTGGCGTAGGATTCACTATGTCGCTTTTCATAGGCGGACTTTCTTTTGAGTCGCCAGTATTTTTAGAGTATGCAAAGGTTGGTATTATATCGGGCTCATTGATAAGTGGCTTGTTAGGATATGGACTGATAAGAAGCGCAATAAATAACATTGATAGTGAATGATTGTAATATAGCGTGAAGTTAGCCTCCTCAAACCTGAAAGACCTCTGTGATCTTTCAGGCTTGATGTTATTCCGGTTCGTAATTCAGATTGGGACCCAACCACCGCTCAACTTCGCTAACGCTCATATCTTTACGTTTGGCATAATCCTCGATTTGATCTTTTTCAAAGTTACCCACATTAAAATAGTCCGATTCAGGATGGGCAAAATAGGGCCCACTTACCGAAGCTGCCGGATGCATCGCAAACGATTCGGGCAGGGTAATGCCCGTTGTATTCTCCACATCCAGCAGATCAAAAAAATCACATGTCCATGTGAATGTGTATTTCTCAGCAAATATTACATTACAACTGAGCGTTAAGCTTCAGAAGATATAGTTTCCATTTTCACCTAATAAGGAGAAGTACTATGAAGAAATTCAGTCTGATGTTGGCAGTTATAATTATAGTTTCATGCCAAGGCGAACAAGGCCCGGCCGGACCGCAGGGCCCACCGGGACCCGTGGGGCAGGCCTATGAGGTAGAAGCCAGCTTCAATGAATCGAATAATTATACGGTATTTTCTGAATTTCCTGATATTGAGGTTTTATCCACTGACATTGTTATGGTGTACCTGATTTGGGAAGTAGATCAAAATACCGGCAATGATGTATGGCAGCCATTGCCCGCCTCGGTATTTTTTGACGATGGTGAATTGCAGTATGCATTTGATCATACGCTTGCGGATGTGAAGCTGTTTTTAACCGGTGATACCGATCTGAGTACCGTTGGAGATGAATACACACAGGATCAGGTTTTTCGAGTAGCCATTTTACCTGTTGATTATGTGCAATCCAACAAGGTGAATGTTAATAATATGAAAGAAGTGATGAATATGGTAGGCAGGGATAATATCCGCCAGTTGGAAATAGAATAAAACTTATATTATTCTTTATAAAGCTTTATCAAGCTTCCAAAGTTTAGTAATTCTTTATCAATTTCTGTTACTCTGGATCATAATTCAGGTTCGGTCCCAACCAGCGTTCAACTTCTTCGACGTTCATGCTTTTACGTTTGGCATAGTCCTCGATCTGATCTTTCTCAAGATTGCCCACATTAAAATAATCAGATTCGGGATGTGCAAAATACAATCCGCTAACTGAAGCGGCCGGATGCATGGCAAAAGATTCCGTCAGTGTAATTCCTGCTTTATCCTCCACATCAAGCAGATCAAAAAGAATGCGCTTTTCGGTATGGTCGGGCTGTGCGGGGTAACCCGGTGCGGGACGAATACCATCGTACTGCTCGCGGATCAGTGATTTATTGCTGTACGTTTCATTCGGAGCATATCCCCAGATTTTCTTGCGCACTTTCTCGTGCAACAGTTCGGTGAAAGCCTCTGCCAGCCGGTCGGCCAGTGCTTTGGTAAGAATAGCGTTGTAATCATCGTGATCATCCTCGAACTTTTTGACCAGCTCTGGGGCACCAATTCCGGCCGTCACGGCAAAGCCGCCCATATAATCTTTAATGCCTGATGCTTTGGGAGCTACAAAATCTGATAGTGCCTTATTGGGTTGGCCTCGTCGTTTTTGGGCCTGTTGACGCAGCATGTGAAAAGTAGTGAGTACTTCTTCGCGATTATCATCGGTATACAGTTCTACATCATCCCCCACCGAGTTGGCAGGATACAGTCCTAAAACTGCACGGGCTTTAAGCAATTTCTGATCGATAATTTTGTCCAACAGCTCGTTGGCATCATCATATAATTTCCGTGCCTCTTCGCCATATTTTTCGTCTTCCAGGATATCCGGAAACTTGCCCTTCATCTGCCAGGCAATAAAAAACGGTCCCCAGTCAATGTAATTTCGGATTTCTTCCAGCGGATAGTTGTCGAAAACTTTGGTTCCCAATTCGTTCGGTTTGACAATATCAGTCGGGCTCCAGTCAATTTCGGTAGCATTATTACGTGCTTCTTCAATCGGCAAGTAGGTCTTGCGGCTGGAACGTCCCTCGTGCCGTTCACGCAACTTCACGTAATCATTTTTTATTTTCTTAACGAACTCATCATGCAGCGTTTTAGATACCAGGTTTCCCGTGACGGATACACTTCGCGAGGCGTCGAGCACATGTATCACGGGCTGATCGTAATTTGGCTCAATCTTGACTGCTGTATGTGTGCGTGAGGTCGTAGCCCCTCCAATCATTAATGGCTGTTTGAAGTCTTCGCGCTCCAGCTCTTTGGCCACGTGCACCATCTCATCCAGCGAAGGTGTAATGAGTCCGCTTAGCCCGATAATATCAACGTTGTTCTTTTGGGCTTCTTCGAGGATTTTATCAGCCGGAACCATAACTCCGAGATCGATCACGTCAAAGTTGTTACAGCGCAGTACGACCGAAACGATATTTTTCCCGATATCGTGGACATCACCTTTAACGGTTGCCAGGAGTACCTTGGCTTTGGGCTCACTGTTTTGATTCTTCTCTTTTTCTTTTTCAATATAGGGGATGAGATGGGCTACCCCTTTTTTCATCACTCGGGCACTTTTCACCACCTGTGGAAGAAACATCTTGCCCGATCCAAAAAGATCACCGACCACATCCATTCCGGACATCATCGGACCCTCAATTACTTCGATAGGTTGATCGAATTTTTGCCGGGCTTCCTCCACATCATCCACAATATGATCAACAATGCCTTTGACCAGTGCGTGTTCAATGCGTTTTTCGACGGATTTAGTACGCCATTCCTGCGTTTTTTCTTTTGTTTCAGTCTTATCATCCTTTATCTCCTCGGCATAATCCACCAGTCGTTCGGTGGCGTCATCACGGCGGTTTAGGATGACATCCTCAACGAGTTCACGCAGTTTATCGGGAATCTCCTCATAGATTTCGAGCTGACCGGCATTGACAATAGCCATATCGAGTCCCGCTTTGATAGCATGATACAGGAAGACCGAATGCATCGCCTCACGGACTTTATTATTACCGCGGAAAGAGAACGAAATATTGCTGAGTCCGCCACTCACTTTTGCCAGCGGAAGGTTCTCTTTAATCCATTCAGTAGCTTTGATAAAATCTACGCCGTAGTTATTATGTTCTTCGATACCAGTCGCTACCGTCAGAATATTGGGATCCAAAATGATATCTTGGGGCGCAAAGCCAACTTCTTTCGTAAGGATGTTATAGGCTCGTTCAGCTATTTCAATACGTCGCTCGTAGTTGTCGGCCTGTCCTTTTTCGTCGAAGCCCATGACAACCACAGCACCACCAAAGTTGAGAATTTCGCGGGCATGTTCCTTGAATTCTTCTTCCCCTTCTTTGAGCGAAATAGAGTTTACAACACATTTTCCCTGGGCGGCTTTAAGGCCCGCTTTAAGTACCGACCATTTCGAGGAATCGATCATTATGGGGACGCGCGAAATATCCGGCTCGGCGGCTATAAGCTGCAGAAAATCGACCATCACTTCTTCGGATTCGAGCATGCCCTCATCCATGTTGATATCAATGATCTGCGCCCCATTTTCTACCTGTTGACGTGCTACCGAGAGCGCTTCCTCATATTTTTCATTTTTGATGAGTCGCTTGAATTTTCGCGATCCCATCACGTTGGTGCGCTCACCGATATTTACAAAATTGGTTTCGGGACGAACAACCAGCGGCTCCAGTCCGCTTAATCGCAAATACGGTTTTTGCTCGGGGATCTCTCGCGGCTCGCATTCTTTGGCTGCTTCAGCGATTGCTTCGATATGTTCGGGAGTGGTGCCGCAACATCCGCCTACGAGGTTTACAAAATTTGATTCTGCATAGTCCCGCAGCTGGTCGGCCATAAACTCGGGTGTCTCGTTGTAATCACCCATCTCATCGGGCAGTCCCGCATTCGGATAGAGACTCGTGTGGCAGTCCGCAATGTTAGCAAGTTCTTCGATATAGGGACGCATCTGCTTGGATCCGAGCGAACAGTTTAAGCCTACACTAAGCAAGTTCTTAGTGTGTGATACCGAAATCCAGAATGCTTCGGTCGTTTGCCCGGACAAGGTTCGCCCGCTTTGGTCTACGATGGTCCCTGAAATCATTACAGGGATCTCGTTGCCGGTTTCTTCTATATACTTGTGTATGGCGTAAATGGCAGCCTTGGCGTTAAGCGTATCAAAAATGGTTTCAACGAGCAGGATATCAGCACCGCCGTCGACCAATCCGCGAATCTGTTCCGAATATGCTTCTTTTAATTGATCGAATGTAATGGCGCGGTAGCCGGGGTCTTCTACATCCGGTGACAGCGATAGCGTTTTATTAGTAGGACCAATGGCGCCCGCCACGAAGCGGGGCTTATCGGGATTTTTATCCGTAAATTCATTAGCTACTTCGCGCGCATTTTGGGCAGCGGCTACATTAAGTTCGTAGGCCAAGTTTTGCATCTCATAATCGGCCTGCGAAATAGAAGTGCTGTTGAATGTGTTCGTTTCAATGATATCGGATCCCGCTGAAAGGAATTGGCGGTGAATATCTTTGATAATATCGGGCTGGGTAATACTCAGCAGATCGTTATTACCCTTGAGGTCATCAGCTTTGTCGAAATCGGAAAAGCGTTCGCCACGATAGTCGTCTTCGGTGAGGTTGTGATCCTGAATCATGGTGCCCATAGCACCGTCCAGAATCAGTATGCGATCTTTTAGCAGATCAGTTATTTGCTCAAATTTCATGTAAAAACGTCCAGGTAATTGATTATTAGGTACTTGTGGTTGCACAAAAACTTTTCAACTAAGCTACGAAGTGATTACCTTAGACACTGTTAGATTTTCTCTGCGAAAATCGCGTAACCCGCAGAAAAGTTTTTGGATCCCAAAGGTACAAAGAAAAGTATAGTAAATGAAAGTAATTGAACACTACGAAAGAGCAACAGAACCGTTAATATCATTTGAAATCATTCCACCGAAGAGAGGGGGCTCGGTGAATAAGGTTTTTGAGTCGCTGGACAAGGTGATGAAGTACAATCCGCCTTTTATTGATGTGACCTATCACGCGGCAGAATCATATTACGAAGAACTACCGGATGGAACAATAAAGCGGCATATCAAACGAAAACGTCCGGGGACGATTGGTCTTTGTGCGGCGATTAAACATAAATATGATGTAGATCCGGTTCCTCATTTAATTTGCGAAGGATTTACGAAGGAGGAGACCGAAGATGCCTTGATTGAACTTAATTTTCTGGGAATTGATAATGTGCTGGCTATTCGGGGAGATGCACCTGATGATTCTACTCCCCGTATTAAAAATGGGACCTATAATAAATATGCGATTGACCTGGTGAAACAGGTAAAGGGTATGAATCAGGGGGAATACCTGGAGGATATCGTAAATGCTCATGAGACGAACTTTTGTGTGGGGGTCGCAGGGTATCCGGAAAAGCATTTTGAAGCACCCAATCTGGATTTTGATGTAGCAAGGCTGAAAGAAAAAGTTGATGCGGGTGGTGATTATATCGTAACGCAGATGTTTTTTAATAACGATGCCTATTTTCGTTTTGTGGAAAAGTGCAGAGCTGCCGGCATAGAGTGCCCGATTGTACCGGGCTTAAAGGTTCTTACACGTGAGCGACATTTGAATTTCCTTCCGAAGTTTTTTCATCTGAATATTCCGGAAGCCTTATCGAACGAGGTACAAGCGAATCCCGGTAATGCAAGAGAAATTGGTGTTGAATGGGCGGCTCAACAGTGCACCGAGTTGTTGGAGGGCGGCGCGCCGGGCATCCATTTTTATATTATGGGGGATCCTACTCCCGCATTGGATGCGGTAGATAAAATACCGTTGGGCAAGACTGCCAAGGCAGGAACCTAATATTTATTATGGTTTGTTGTTTGGTCTTACAATTAACTTGGGGTTGAATGGTCTTTTCTCAAAAAGAATTCTCTCACTAAATAGAATAGGTTGAAATAAAAAAATAATTGAATGGCCAAGCGATCACCCTGTTTTAGCTTTTCAATAATTCTTTTACTGTTGGTATTATGCTGGCCGGGTTTCGAGGCTTTTGCACAGGATAATCAGCAAGAAGAAATTAAAATAGAAAATGCTAAAACTGACAGTGCCTTAGTTTATTCGTATTTGGAAATAGCTGAAGAGGCAAAGAGAGAGGGAGAAACTCGCAGACAGCGCGATATTTTGAGTGAAGCTCAGCGAGTGGCTGATTCAATATCTGATTCTGATTTATTACAAGTTGTTGAAAAATTTTTTGGAGAGTACTATCTGGAAGCAGGAAGTTACGATTCGGCTCGAGTGGTACTTGAGCAGGCTGCCGAACGATCTTCAATAGATAAAAAAGTGCAAAGCCAGGTCTTAAATCTACTGGCTACGGCTTATCGTTACCAATCGAAGTATCCCGAAGCGATGAATACGTATAATCGGGGATTGTCACTGATTGATTCGTTGGAAAACCCAAAAATATATGCTGCAATCAATTCCAATAAGGCTACTATTTATCAGAACCTGGGTAATCGGAGTGAAGCTATTTCATTGTACCATAAAGGTATCAGGTTTGCTGAGACTGTCGGGGACAGCAGCTTTTTGGCTACGGCCTTAAATAACTTGGGGAATCTTTATTTTGAGGATAAAAATTTCGAGGATGCCTTAACATACCTTGAAGAATCAGTTACGGTTAGTGAAAAGCAGGGATTTCACAACACATTATTGATGGCAAAACATAATTTGGCCAGCACGCAGCGTGATCTTGGGAATTATGATGAAGCGCGTAATTTGTATAGAGAAGCATGGGAAATCCATGATAAAATTCGTCCCGATAATCCTCCTATCCAACTTTTGCATAACATGGGGATGTTTCATTTAAAAAAATCAGAGCTTGATGAGGCAGAGGAACATTTTCAAGAATCATTAGAGTATTCCCAAAAAGCAAGCGTGCCCGCTGGGCTCTTTCATAATTTTGTGGGACTTGGGGATGTTGCGGCTGCTCGCGGGGAGTACTCAGCCTCGACTAATTTTTATAATGATGCCTTTGAGATTGCTGAGAAGGTAGATTCTCCACCATTTAGAATATCGGCCGCAGAAAAACTATATGAAGTATATAAGGAAGAAGGCAATTTTGAACAGGCTCTCAAGTACCATGAGTTAGCCAAACAGGTATCAGACCGTTTAACTGAAGTTCAGAAAGATGAGCAGCTGGCTCTGGCCGAGACAGAATTAGGCTTGCGACAACAGCAAAAAATAAATCAGCTGTTACAGGAAAAACAGGCGCAGCAACAGGCCCGTATTACTGCTCAGAGTTGGCTTATTGGGATGTCAACATTAGTGATTGCGATAATTTTGATTTTAATTTTTGTCCTATATCGATCCAATAGAGAGCGGAAACGGGTAAACAGAGAGCTGGAAGAACTCAATAAGGTTAAAGATAAAATGATGGCCATTATTGCCCATGATTTGCGATCTCCGATGGCTTCTATGAAAGGCGTTTTATATCTGTTAAAGGATGAGGATCTTGAAGTTGATGAGGTCAGGGAAATTGCCTTGGAGCTGGAAATGTCGATCATGGAGAATATTACCATGATGGACAATTTGTTGAGTTGGGCACATAGTCAAATGTCCGGTCTGGAGATAGAGCTGGAAATACTTAATGCTCATGAACTTGTGGAAGATGTATTGGAAAACTGTTCCCTTCAGGCTGAACATAAATCAATATCACTTTCCAATGAGATAGAACCAAACCTGAAGGTTAAAGCAGATTCCAATTTGTTACAGTTGGTTATCCGAAATTTGGTTAATAACGCGATAAAATTTTCGAAAGAGGGTGATGCCGTTACAGTAATGGCGGAGGAGCAAAGTAACATGATAACCTTCAAGGTTAAGGATACCGGTATTGGCATTCCGAAGAAGCAACAATCTGATATCTTTTTGTTGCAGGGAAATTCTCGTCCAGGCACTAATGATGAGACGGGCAGTGGTTTGGGATTACAGTTGTGTAAGGAGTTTGTTGAAGAACAAAACGGAACTATTGACTTGGAGAGTACCGAAGGAGAGGGGACAACTTTTTATGTGACTTTGCCTAAGGGATAATTTATCGAAAGTTTAGTAAGCCTGATTATATTGTAAGGACACGCTGGAGCGTGTCCTTACTTGGTTATAAAATTTATTACCGTATAAAAACCGGTTCTTTTTTATCTTCAGTATGCTCTTCGCTGTAGCTGTAATCATTTCCATTGAAGCCCAGCAAACCTTCGTAGCTATCAACCTTATTTTCGATGAGATAACGAGCCATGGTTCCGCGGTTTTTCTTAGCGTAAAAGCCGATCGTTTTTAAATTCCCGTTTTTAAAGTCTTTGAACTTTGGCTTGATGACATCCACCTTTAACTTATCGGGCTGCAGTGCTTTGAAATACTCTTTGCTGGCAAGGTTGACGAACAGCTCATCATCTTTAAGCTCTTTATTTAAGGCTTCGGTAAGGCTATCGGCCCAAAAATCATATAGCCTGTCGTGTCCATTAACTTGCATTTTGGTGCCCATTTCCAGGCGATAGGGCTGCATCAGATCCAGCGGACGAAGGATACCGTACATCCCGGAAAGAATACGCAGGCTATCCTGGAGCGTATCAATATGGTTTTTATCAATGGAATAAGCATCTAATTCTTTGTACGCCGACCCATTGAAGGCATAGATACATGGGCGGGCGTTATCTTTATTGAAAGGAGTAGAGAACTTTTGGTAACGCTCATAATTCAGATCTGCCAGGTTCTGGCTGATGTCCATGAGATCTTTTAGCTCATCTTTAGATTTTTGAGCCAGTTCATTATTAAGGGTTTCTGCCTCATCTAAAAAACGAGGTTGTGTGGCTTTATCAGTTGGCAGTTCGCTTTCATAGTCCAGTGATTTTGCCGGTGAAATAACAATTTTCATAAAATAATATTGTCAGCGTTTAATATTTGTGTTTTGAATGTGAAGTGTATAACCCGTTTCCTAAAAAAGATCATTCCATGTCATAGAAATAGGGTGGTCAAATATAATCATCCCCCTATGGGACCAATATTTCCGCGTAATTCTCCCTTTTTGTTTTCAAATGAGCTGATATTGATATAAATATCTCCTTTTTTTAACAATGTTTTTTGTGACGGTGAAAGTACAAATCGGTTATCTTTTCCAATGAACTTGCCTCCCGTTTTGTCCTCATTTAACTTTGCTTTTAAACGGTGTAACTGATTGCCGCTCTGTCCTCGAATGGTTACCATCAGATAAGCACCCGAATAATTAGCATTTAAATCTTCAAACTTTCCTTTCACTGTTAATGTATCACCATGTAACGTGACAGTGGCTAAACCCGACCCAGTAGTAGAGACAGGAGGGTTATGCTTATAGCCTGCCAAAATAATCTTTTTGGATTGTTGGGCTTTAATATCGGTTATATCACCTAACATCCAGAATATCCCCAACAGCACCGTAAATGTATAAATCGATAATCGTTTCATAATTTTAATCCTACGTGGTGATGTGTATATAATTAACTCGAAAGATACCTGTTTTATTTTGCAGTTTAAATAGTTCATCAATAATATGTACTATCCAATTTGTGTTGTAAGACTTGTTTTTGAATAAAGAAGGGAACGGATAACTTTTTAAAGTAATATTATTGTTTGTGCTATGGCTAAGAAACCTACCATTTATGAAATTGCCAAAAAAGTTGGTGTGAGTACGGCTACTGTTTCTCGGGTTCTTAATGATTCGCCGCGCGTCTCTGATAAAACAAAGAAACGTATTTTAAAAGCAATGCGCGAAATGAATTATGCCCCGCGGCTAACGGCTCGAAAACTGGCCAGTAGCAAAACAGAACTCCTGGGTGTTGTGGTACCATCATTCACGACTCCCTATTTTAATGAGGTGCTTAAAGGAATCAAGGATGAGATTGGTCGTACCGATCTGGATATGATGATTTATAACACCGGGTCGGATGATCCCGAGAAAGGTCTGAAAGAGTTTTTCGGACGAGGAATAGCTGATGCATTAGTCATTATCTCAATTGATCTTCCTGAACGTATCCACAAACAGTTGCAGGCTACCGAAGTACAAACGGTGCTGGTAAATGCGACTCATCCAGAGTACAGTTATTTTCAGGTTGATGATTATCAAGGTGGTCATCTGGCAGCTGAGCATCTGGTAAGTCAGGGATATGAGTCTATCGGGATTATTTCGGCAGCTGAAGAATCAGCAATGACCAAAGAGCGTACAGGAGGATTTCAAGATTATCTGGATAAGCAGGGCATTGAGATAAAAGATGAACATTTTGTGCGGGGTTCAATTAGCAAGCATGCCGGATTTTCGGAAGAATCGGGTTTCGAAGCCATCCACAAATTTGATAAGCAGGGGGCATTCCCGGAGGCTATTTTTTGTCTGAATGATACCTTGGCTATTGGAGCGATGTACGCCCTTTCTCGGTTAGGTATCAATGTGCCCGAAGATGTGGCTGTTATGGGATACGATAATATAAAGTTGAGCAAATATCTCGACCTTACAACAATAGATCAAAAAATGTACACCATCGGAGTTAAAGCTATAAAGCAGATGACCAAATTAATTGGGGCGGCCGATACTCCTGTTGTACAACAGGTTTCTGATCCTATATTAGTTAAACGTGGCTCGACGGAGAAAAAGTTGTAATGGTTACCGGTGGCTTTGAAACCACTCCATAAGTTCATCAGCACTTTTAGTGTTTAGGATACGCTCTTTCTCAAACTTGGCTTTACGGGCAATACGCACGCCATAGGGAATGTAATCGATGCCTTTTTTACTGTGGGCATCGGGATTAATAGCGGACATCAATCCAATCTCTTTGGCTTTATTACCGTGTCGCCAATCCAAATCGAGGCGGCGGGGATTAGCGTTGATTTCAATGGCAGTGTCATATTCTGCGGCCAGTTCGACAAGTTTATTCATATCCAGGTCGCTGCTGTCGCGTTGTAGTAAAAGTCGCCCGGTAGGGTGTCCCACAATATCGGTATAGGGATTTTCGATGGCATTACGGAAACGGGTCATCATCTTTTCGCGCGACATCCCCAATCCGTTATGTACGCTGGCGATTACAAAATCAAAACCTTCAAGGATATCATCCTCATAATCCAGGCTTCCGTCGTTTAAAATATCCGATTCGATACCCTTAAATATTTTGAAGTCGATACCGTTATCGGCGAGCTCTTTATTGAGCTCATCGATTTCTTTCCACTGCTTTTTTATCTCATCAACTGATAGTCCGCCCGCATAAGCGGCCGTTTGAGAGTGGTCAGTTAACCCTAAATATTCATAGCCACGATCTATACAGGCTTCGGCCATCTCTCTAATCGAAAATTTGCCGTCGCTGTAGGTACTGTGCGCATGAAGAACGCCGCGAATATCGTCATTGGTCACCAAATCCATGGATTTGTGCGATTCATAGAATTCGATCTCTCCGCGATCTTCGCGCAGTTCCGGGGGTACAAAATGAAGATCCAGGTGTTCGTAAATGTCTGTTTCAGAGCTATAGCCTATAGGTTGATCAAAATCGGTGTTACCATCGTCGTCAAGCTTGAAGAGCCCGTATTCATTGAGTGAGAGACCTCGTTCCCGGGCACGTTGACGTAGCACAACGTTATGCTCTTTGCTGCCAGTAAAGTACATCAGAGCAGCGGGAAACTGCTTGGATTTAACGATACGTAGATCAGCCTGACGCCCGTTTTCGGTTCTGATGGAGCTCTTTGTTTCACCGCGACCCAGCACTTCAACGACCAAATCGTGATTTACAAAAGCATCAAATAGATTCGTAATATGTTTTTCATCGGCCCCAATGAGAATATCTACATCGCCAATAGTTTCTTTTGATCGACGGAGCGAGCCCGCAATTTCAATGGACTCAACGCCTTCTCGATCTTTGAGAAAATCATACATAGGTTCTGCAATCTCGGTGGCCTCATCCAGGCGACAACGTTCGTCGAACTGTTCCATCCACTCAATAGACTTTAAAATTTTCTGGGCCGATTTCTCTCCCAGTCCGTCGAGGGATGCTACCCGGCCGTCTTGACAGGCTTCTTTGAGTTCGTCGAGTTCAGAAATACCCAGCTGATCGTGAATTTTAGCGATACTTTTGGGACCCAATCCCGAAATATCCAGCCATTTTATAATGCCCTCGGGGATACGGTCGCGCAGGCTATCGAGTACTTCGATGGTTCCTGTTTGTGCGTACGACTTTATATCTTCGGCAATTGAGTTACCAATACCCTTAATGTCAGTCAGCGAATCATTTTCGATGTAGTCATCAATATCTTCGTTTAGCGATTCGATGGTTTGTGCAGCGCGGTCAAAAGCAATGGCACGGAATCTATTTTCACCGGCAAGCTGCATTAGTTGATAAATTTCACGCAGGCGTTCGGCAATTTCATCATTTGTTACAGACATAAAAAGCAGGTAGTTTTATTCCTAATTTTTGATGGATAAAGGTAATAAATAGCATTCTTCTTTAGCAGTATTTTACTGGATTAATTATTCCTTTTGGCCTTTAATTTTTTATACATTCCACAAAACAAATTTACTCTTTACTATGACAAATAAAACGCTCATTTATATTGTAATCATTCCTGTTCTTTTTATGCTGGTAGCCGGTTGCTCGTCGGGGAATGATCAATCTCGGCAAGTACAGAAAAAAGCTATTAACACCATTTTGGATGACTGGCATTTGGCTGCATCTGAAGCTAATTTTGAGCGCTATTTCATGCACTTTACAGGTGACAGTGCCATTTTTATGGGGACGGATGCCACCGAACGGTGGACTGTTGCTGAATTTAAACCGTGGGCAAAACCGCATTTTGACGACGATCAGGCCTGGGATTTTACGCCTGTTGAACGTCACGTTTATCTTTCGGATAACGAGCAAACAGCATGGTTTGATGAATCGTTGGATACCCCCAATTTAGGTCCGGTGCGTGGATCAGGAGTACTCGTTAGGCAGGAGGAGTCCTGGAAGATTGCTCACTATAATTTGTCGATTCCTGTTCCCAATGCCATTGTAGATACGGTGGTGAAACAAATTGATCGGGCACTGAATGATTCTACCGAACAAACAAACTGAATTCTTTAATCAATTTTTATCACAGATAATGAGTAAGAGAGTTTCTTTTACTCATTTCTTGTTATTAATCTATTAAACCTATGATGAAATTATTGTCCCGCACATTTGCATGTTTTTTTCTTTTTGCAACGTTAAGCGTTACGGTACAAGCGCAAGGTGATATCCAGTCGCCATCCGAATTCCTGGGATATGAATTAGGTAGCCAGTGGACGCCCCATCATAAGGTGATGGATTACTTTTGGCATGTTGCTGAAACATCATCCATGGTGGAAGCCAAAGAATATGGAGAATCATATGAAGGACGGCAGTTAATGCTGGCTTTTGTTTCGAATACCGAAAATATGAATCAGCTCGAAGAGATCCGTACGAATAACTTGAAACGTACGGGATTATTGGATGGTGAGCCTTCGGCAGATACAACGGCAATCGTCTGGCTCAGCTATAATGTGCATGGTAATGAAACCTCCAGCAGTGAGGCGGCTATGAAGACGATTTATGAACTGGTTCACCCCGAGAATGCAGAGACCAAATCGTGGTTGCAGAATACCGTTGTGATTATGGATCCGATGCTGAATCCTGACGGGCGGGAACGTTATGTGAATTGGTTTCAACAGACGGTGGGCGAAGAGTTTAATGCCCAGGTAGAAGCTCGCGAACATCATGAGCCGTGGCCCAATGGACGAACGAATCATTATTATTTTGATCTGAATCGTGATTGGGCTTGGCTAACGCAAAAGGAGAGTCGTCAGCGCGTAGAGGAGTATCAGGAATGGATGCCGCATGTTCACGTTGACTTTCATGAGCAAGGGTACGATTCACCCTACTATTTTGCACCCGCTGCTAAGCCCTTCCACAATGCTATAACTGATTGGCAGTCCGATTTTCAATACGCTATAGGCAAAAATAATGCAAAGTATTTTGATGAAAATAGCTGGCTCTACTTTACACGCGAAGTGTTTGATCTTTTCTATCCCAGCTACGGGGATACCTATCCCACTTTTAACGGAGCCATTGGAATGACCTACGAGCAGGCCGGCCACAGTATGGCGGGTTTGGGAGTCATCCAGGCAGAAGGAGACACGTTAACACTTGATGATCGATTGACCCATCATTTCACGACCGGACTTTCTACAATAGAGATTAGTTCCCAGAATGCAGATAGATTGGTAAGCGAGTTTTCGGACTACTACCGGACGGCCCGGAGTAATCCTCAGGGGGAATACAAAACATTCGTGATTAAGGCTGATAATAATCCCGATAAACTGCAGGCGCTTTTTGACCTGTTGGACGAACACCAGATTGATTATGGAAAAGCAACTCGAGAGCGAACAATGGGAGGATATAACTATCGAACGGGTGGAACAGAACGTATCCGGGTTACTGAGGATGATTATTTGGTGAGCGTGCATCAACCAAAGGGAGTAATGGCTCGTATTTTATTTGAACCTCGTCCTGAGTTGACTGATTCGGTGACCTACGATATTACGGCCTGGGAGCAGCATTACGCCTACGGAATTGAGGGATATGCCCTGAAGCAACAATTGGAGGTAAATGAGACGAGTTTTTCAAAAGAAGATATAGATAATGCGTTTGATGATAAGCCGTATGCCTATTTGGCTCGTTGGGAAGGCTTGGCGGATGTTCAATTGTTGACTGATCTGCTAAAAAATGATATAAAAGTTCGTTTTGCCAGTGAGGAGTTTAAGATTGATGATCGTATGTATGGTCGGGGTACATTGATCATCACACGTGCTGATAATAAAAAAATGGGGGAACGGTTTGACAACTTAGTTCAAAAACTTGCCTCCAAAAATAACCAGCAGATTTATGGAGCCGAAACTGGTTTTGTGCAGTCAGGACCAGATTTTGGATCTTCTTCGGTTCGTTATCTCAAGAAACCGCGCGTAGCTTTGCTGGCCGGTGAGGGGACAAGCTTAAACAGGGTTGGTGAGGTTTGGCACTATTTTGATCGGCAGATCAATTATCCCATCACACTGCTGGATACCGGCTATTTTGATGAGGTGGACCTGGATAACTATGATGTGCTTATTTTGCCATCCGCGTTTGACGGAGATGTACTTGATGATGAGCGATTCCAGGAAGTTCGGGAATGGATAGCATCAGGGGGTAAGCTTATTGCCGTAAAAGATGCTAACAATATGCTTGTTGATAAAGATGGTTTTGGGCTCAAGTGGAAAGAAGACAAAGCGGACTCTACTGCCAAAGCTTCTGATGATAAACTGGACCGTTATGGAGATCAGCAGCGCGAATATATCTCCGGCAGTAATTCGGGATCTGTTTATGAGATATCAATGGATACGAGCCACCCGCTGGCTTTTGGTTATGAGGATAGTTACTTCTCCCTGAAACTTGACGCTGATGCCTATAGCTATCTGGATAATGGATGGAATGTTGGTGTTGCCAAAGAAGATGCCCATATGAGTGGGTTTGTGGGATATAAAGCGGAAGAAGAGCTCGAAAATACGTTAACATTTGGCGTGCAGAATATGGGACAAGGTTCGGTGGTTTATATGGTTGATAACCCCCTGTTTCGTGCTTTTTGGTATAATGGGAAGCTCCTATTTGGTAATGCGGTATTTATGGTAGGGCAGTAATCTCACCCCATCGTATGGCTATGATGGATTAAGGTGTAATGCTTGATTGTTATAAAAGCAGGGAGGCTGAACCTCATCGAATCAGCCTCCCTTTATTATTATTGCATTTCTTCTGGCTCGTCCGAATCTATAATTGATTGGATTCAGCTTTTTATTAGTTGAAATATGCCCATCTTATCTATATAATACTATATATTTAGTATTAAAATATAATAGTTATATGGATTACAAAAAGCCGTCGTATGACTTACGGAATTACTACAGTTTGATCTTACAGTTATCGCTGATTGTTGTGTTGGGGATCTTTATTGGTGCCAGTAAAGTTCAACTTATTTCTGAAGAAAAAGAGGTGGATTTAACTCAAGAGCAAGAGGTGATCGAAATGGAAGAGGTGACGCAAACGAAACAAGAAGAAAAGCCGCCCCCACCGCCTCGTCCCCAGGTTCCGGTAGAAGTTCCGAACGATGAAATTATCGAAGATCAGGATATAAATATTGACGCGGATATCAATATGGATGATCCACTTCCAGAACCCGAAGAGCCTGAAGGCGAAGAGGAAGAAGAATTCTTTGTTGCAGTGGAACAGATGCCAAAAATGAAAGGTGGTCAGGAGTGGCTCTACGATAATATCAACTATCCTGGAATGGCTCGCAAAGCCGGTATTGAAGGTCGCGTTATTGTGCAGTTTATAGTGGATAAAGATGGTCAATCCAAAGATATTAAAGTATTGCGTGGTATTGGGGGCGGTTGTGATAAGGCTGCGATTTCAGTTATTAAGAAAGCAGAATTTGAGCCTGGGCGACAGCGTGGAAATGCCGTACCGGTTCAGATGGCTCAGAAAATCACCTTCGAGCTACAAAATTAGAGAGCCCAAAGTAACTGGAGATTGTTTATGATATTAATTCCATTGATTGCTTAATAGGAATAAACCGCTCGATCAAGCATAGATGCTTAGTTTGCAAGTGAAGGAGGTAGATGTCTATCACAACTATTTTATTTTTCAAACTTAGTTTGAAGATACGAGGCAAGGCCCTTATCTTTGGACTGAATTAAAATCACCCAAGGTTGGGGGTGCTTGCAACAGCAGGCTGAGATCATACCCTGAGAACCTGAACCGGTTAACACCGGCGTAGGGAAACCAGAGCAGGTGAATAGAGTTCTATTCATCTGCCCAATTGATCAGCATTTCTTGCAAGTTCATCTCCCGCTCTTATGAACCTAATAAGACGGAGGAACTTTATGTTTTTCAAATTAATTAAAAGCACAATATTTCTGTGCTTGATTGTTTTTTATAGCTCATCTCTTTTTGCCCAAACAATAACTGGAACGGTAACTGATGCTCAAAGCGGGGAACCGCTGGCCGGTGCAAATATTGTGCAGGTTGGTACGTCAAATGGAGTTTCAGCAGAAGCCGATGGTCAGTTTTCATTGGATTTGATCGAAGATGAAGCTCAAAAGATTTCGGTTTCATTTGTGGGATATAAAACCCAAACCGTTGATCTTATCGAAGAGGAAACCTCGATTAATATTGCACTGGCACCAAAGACCATTATGAGTAATGAGGTTTTTGTAAACGCGCTACGTGTTGATGAAGCCTCACCGATGGCATTCGAAAATATCAGTCGAGAGGATATCGAGCAGCAAAATTTGGGACAAGATATGCCCTATCTGATTAGCAGTACGCCGTCGGTAACCACAACATCGGATGCCGGAGCCGGGATCGGATATACGGGCCTGCGCATTCGGGGAGTGGACCAGGCTCGTATAAATGTGACGGTAAACGGTATTCCCATTAATGATGCGGAATCTCATGGTGTCTTTTGGGTTAATATGCCCGACTTGGCCTCATCGGTAGAAAATATTCAGATTCAGCGAGGCGTGGGTACTTCTACTCAAGGTGCTGCCGCTTTTGGTGCAACCATGAATATCCAAACTTCGCAGATGAGACCGGATGCCTACGGAGAAGTGAATACGGCTGTGGGTTCTTTTAACACCCGAAAAGCAAATGTGATGCTCGGTTCAGGCCTGATGGAAAATGGCTGGCAGTTTGAGGGTCGACTCTCAAAAATTGATTCTGACGGATATATAGACCGTGCTTTTTCAGACTTGAAGTCGTTCTACCTGTCCGGAGCAAAACACGGCGAAAATAGTTTGCTGCGTGTTGATGTATTTTCGGGAGCAGAGGAAACCTATCACGCTTGGAATGGAGTGCCGGAAAGTAGGATTGAAAGTGGAGATCGAACATACAATTCTGCAGGCACTGAAAAACCGGGTCAACCTTACGATAATCAGACTGATAACTATCAGCAGGATCACTACCAGCTGCACTACTCATATCAGTTGAGCAATAATTGGAATGCGAATGCTTCGCTGCATTACACCTATGGACGCGGTTATTATGAAGAATACAAAGCGGATCAGGCATTGCCGGAGTATGATTTTGATCCTATTCAACTGCCGGATACAACCATCTCACAGAGCGATTTGGTTCGCCAACTCTGGCTCGATAATCATTTCTATGGAGGAGTATTTTCAACGCAGTACAACAAGGGGGATCGCTGGTCGCTAACTATCGGAGGTGGATATAATGAGTACGACGGTGATCATTTCGGTGAAGTTGTCTGGGCCGAATTTGCCGGAAGTACGGACGTTGAAAATCGTTATTACAAAAATAATGCCTTTAAAACAGACTTTAACAGTTATGTTAAAGCAAATTATAGTATCACTGATGATTTAAGTGCTTTTGCTGATGCTCAGATTCGTCATATTACCTATGAGTTTTTAGGTAAAGATCGTCAGGCGGCCCCGGGTGGTGGACAACAAGTGGTGAATGTACAGCAAACCGATCGCCTGACATTTTTCAATCCCAAGGCAGGGCTAACATATAGCTTTCAAGATAACCAGCGAGTATATGCCTCAATGAGTGTTGGCAATAAGGAGCCGACGCGTGATGAGTATGTGAACTCTTCACCCGAAAATCGTCCGAAGCATGAAACGCTCTATGATTGGGAAGCTGGGTATAAAGGAGAGTTTGATCGCTTTTTCGTAAAAGCTAATCTGTATTATATGGATTATAAGAACCAGCTAATTCTAACTGGTGAGATTAACGACGTAGGAGCTAACATCCGCCAAAATGTTCCCGATAGTTACCGAGCCGGAATTGAATTACAGGCTGGTATCCAACTTCTTGAAAACCTTGAATGGTCTGGGAATGCTACGTTTAGCCGCAATAAGATTCAGGAGTATACTTATTATCTGGACAATTATGACACCGGTAGTCAGGAAGAAACCACCTATACGGATACTGATATTGCCTTTTCTCCGGGATTTGTAGGTAATTCCTCGTTGCGTTTTACTCATAGGGGATTTTCGACATCGCTGAATACCAAATATGTTTCTAAACAATATTTGGATAACACCCAGACCGAAAGCAGAACGTTAGACCCCTATCTGGTGAACGATTTGCAGTTGAGTTATGACTGGAGCACCACTCCGCTACTGAATAGTCTCGCGGCAACCTTGAAGGTAAATAATATTTTCAATGAGATGTATGAATCCAACGGTTATACCTATGGATACATAGCCGGGGGGGAGCAGCAGTTCTTTAATTTTTATTATCCTCAGGCGGGACGCAATATTCTATTGCAGCTATCGTTTAAATTTTAGAAGATAGTTATGTTTAGATGATTAGTTGAAAGGCGGGCCGAAAGGTCCGTCTTTTTTTTATTATAAAATTAGTTTTCCTGCTTGGTTTCAGTAAAAAACGTCAAGTCTTCTTCTTTTTGTGTAGGTGTTGTGGATGTAGTTCCCGCCTCGTTGTCTATAACCTGAATAAATATTGCACCGGTGATAATAAATATCGCTGAAATTATTTCCATTAGGCTTGGATTTTCACCAATACTAAGCCAGGCGATAACCAAAGCAGCAATTGGCACCATATTACCGTAGAGCACTACTTGGGTGGGTCCCAGTATTTTTAGCGCTCGTACCTTCACCCATTGTCCAACTCCTACGCCGATAGCTCCACCGGCTAAAATAGCGATCCAGGTCCAAAGACCTAACGACATCCAAGTTACTTCAATTAAATCAGGGGTAGCTATGAGGATGTATAACGAACCGCCAATAGCAGTACGTAACGCTACGATAGAAACAGATCCGTATTCGCGTGCCAGAGGTTTTATGGCGTGCAATTCAATAACCGTAAGTGCCAATGCTATGATAAGGATGAGGTCGCCCAGCCAGTATCCCTGTTCCGGACGTAAGCCATCCCAAGCTAAAATAACAGTACCTATAACAGCAAGCAGAACTCCGATATATCCAAAGTTCCCCATTTTTTCGGTTCGAAACAGGTATCCTATGCCCGTACTGATAGCTGGTCCAAGAGCCAGCCAGAGCGAAGCACGTGCACCATGGGTTAATCCTAATCCTTCAATTCCCAGCCAAGGCGCCAGTGTAGCACCAATTACCGAAACAAAAAGGAGCCGGGGCCAGTGATCTCTTTTTATTTTGGGTAAAAAGGCGACTTTGCCCGGGGTATTGTTGCATTCGGTTCGGTATTGCAGGTACATTACCAAAAACATAGCAATGCCTCCCATCGCAAAGCGTGATACGCTAAATGAGATGGGAGACATTTCGGCAAGGGCTATTTCTGCCAGTATAAAATTAGCGCCCCAAAAAAAGACGAATAATACGAGTAGACCGTGATGGGGTAAAGCTTCCCCGTGTACCGATGGTTTAAGAGGATTAGGAATCGAAATAATGCACTCTATATATTAATTGTAAAGGGTACTTTAGTAGTATCCCACCGCAATACAACCGTTGCTGATTCATTTGTAACATCCTCAAAATAGAACAGTAAGCGCTCTATAAAGTCGGTATCCTGTGGTTCTACAGTAAACCTTAGTACATCTTTGGATTTATCATATTGCGTACCCCAGGAGAGTTTCGAATTTATGATTATTGTCCATTTATCTTTTCCGGGTACGGTATAGAGTGAATAGGTTCCGGCTTCCAGCTCATTTCCCTCAATGGTTACGTCATCAGAAACGACTAAAGCTGTAGATTCATTAGCTCCTGTTCTCCAAACCTCACCATAGGGGACCAAATCCCCAAAGATCGTTCGATCATTGACAGCGGGCCGTCCATAGGTTATGGTGATATCGGTGGTGCCAATAGTTTGGCTCACCGTTGCATTGGGACTTGTTCGGGGTTCATCATTGGCACGGTCTTGTGCTAAGGTGCCAATAGTTATGGAAAAGCTCATCAAGACAACAAGCGAAGTCTTAAGTAAAAAAGATGGAATAGTTTTCATAATAATTTTGGTTGGTTAAGAATTGGCGATGCATTCTTTTAACTTAAAATGATAGTAGATCGTTTCTATATAGTTAGCTAAAGTACGATGCTTATACAAGCTTTTAAAATGAAGCCCCTCACCTATTGTGACCATTAATTAATAAATGGATTGTTTTATTAAAAGCTGTTAATTGCTTATATATGTATGAATAAATGGTTTTGGTGGTAGAAATAAATTAGAGAATTAGGATCAGATAGCAGATGCAAGAAAATTCAGGGTTCCGTTTTTCTAAAGGTATAGAAGCTCTCTTTAGTAGTGGAACCGTTATCCTGTTTACTTGTGCTGCTACTTCAGATTTTCCAATCCTATCGGTTAGTCAGAACTCAAAGAAGATTTTAGGGTTTACGCCTTCCTATTTTATTGAACACGAAAACGGATGGTCTGGTCGGATTCATCCAGATGACAAAGAAGAAGTTTTCGATCAGTTTTCCAAAGTAATTGAGGAGGGAGGGGGAGCAATTAACGAGTATCGTTTTAAGACAAAACGAGGAGATTATATTTGGCTGCGCGATGAAATAAAAGTTATTGAGAATGAAGATGGTGATGAACTTATTTATGGTTCCTCAATAGATATTACCGGACGAAAGAAAGCAGAAATAACCCTCAAAGAGAATAAAACCGAGGAACTAAAGCAGGAAATCGCTCGCCGAACCCAGGCAGAAGAAGAATTGCAGAAACGGCTCGCATATGAGAAAGTAATCTCAAAATGTTCAAAACTGTTGTTGAAAAGTAACTCTACTGAAGCTCTGAAAAAAAGCTTGGAATTGCTTCAGGAGGTTACTGAAACCGACCGTGTTTTTATATACAAAAATAAAGAGATTGAGCCCGATTTGTACTTGGATCCGGTATTAGAAGTGACCAAAACCGGAGTTGAGCCCATTGTAGATCAATTAGACCGCAAATTTAAATACTCCGATGTTCCGTGGTTGTATAAAAGGTTGTCATCATTGCAAAAAGTGCATGCCCAAATTGATGAACTGCCGGAGCCTGAACGATCTATTTTACAAGATCAGCAGGTGCAGTCAATTTTGATTGTCCCCTTTACTATAGAAGATGAATGGAAGGGGTATGTTGGATTTGCCGATACGCGGAAGAAAAGAAAATGGGATGATGAAGAAATTTCATTGCTGGAGACAACATCACGGCTTATAGCCGCTTTTGAGAAACGGAAAATTATTGAGGAGTCGCTGGTTGAACAGCGGAACTATACCAATACTATTTTAAATAATCTTCCGAGTATTTATCTGCTGTTGGATGAGGACTTGGAGTTTGTACAGTGGAATGATTCTGCCGAGCAGTATAGCGGATTTGGAGGGGATGAACTTAAAACAAAAACGGTTTTTGATCTTATTAAACCCGGGCATCATGATTTGCTGAAGGAAGCAGTAGATCAGGCACGAGAACAACAGGGAAGGGGCACTGAATTAGATATTCGGACAAAATCGGGTGAAACGATCCCCTTTTTCTGGCATGGCTACTTTATAGAACTTGATAATGAGCAGTATTTCTTGTGTGTTGGTATTGATATTACGCAGCAAAAAGAAACCGAGGTGGAGTTGCGACATGAAAAACGATTTAACGAAGCCTTGTTAGAAAGCCTGCCGGGTATCTTCTATATGTTTGATGAGGAAGGAGAATTTCACCGCTGGAATCAAAATTTTCTTGATCAAATAGGTTATTCAGAGGAAGATATGCAGCAGGTTACACCGGATGATTTCTTAGGTGAAGAAGAATTAGGGGTCGCACAAAGAGCAATCGAGAGAGTGTTTGAAGATGGACATTCAGAGGTGGAAACGAAGCTTAAGACAAAAAATGGCAAAAAGGTACCATATTATTTAACGGGTAAATTATTTGAGCGAGATGGTAATAACTATTTGATTGGCGTTGGTCATGATATGTCGGAGCAAGTCAAAGCGCGGGAAAAATTACGTAAAAGTGAGAAGCTTTTTCGTAATCTGTTTTTGAATGCACCGGCTGGCATTGTAATGGTTGGACCCGAAAATGAAGTGCTGGATGTAAATAGGAGCTTTGAAAATATGTTTGGGTTCAATAAGGAAGAGCTCAAGGGTAAAGATGTTGATGAGTTTATTGTGCCAGAAGAAGAGCGTGAAGAAGTCCCCCGAATGCCATTAAAGAAGTATGCTTCTGAAAGTTTTCACAGGGAGGCCAAGCGTTTGAATAAAGACGGAGATCTTATCGACGTATTTATTGCGGTGATACCGGTTTATATTGATGATGAGCCCATTGCCGGTTTTGGAATGTATATCGATATTACGGAAGAAAAGCAGTATGAAAAGGAAATTTCCAGCTCACTTAAAGAAAAGAAAGTGATGCTGAAAGAAATTCATCATCGGGTAAAAAATAATCTGGCTATTGTGTCCGGTTTACTTCAGCTACAAATGTATGAGACAGATAACCCACTACTCCGTGATACACTGGAGGAAAGTGAGCGCCGTATTCAAACGATGGCGCTTATTCATGAGCAGCTCTACAGTTCCGAAAGCCTGGGAAGTATCTCCTGCGATACCTATATCGGTGATCTCGTAGAGACTATTCGAAATACTATTGGTTCGAATCGAGAAGTTGATGTGACTACTGATATCGAAAGTATAGAGTTGAATATTGAACAGGCAGTGCCCTTTGCACTTTTAGTAAACGAAGTGGTTACCAACTCATTTAAGCATGCTTTTGATGGAGATAGGGATAATGTTATCACTATTCGGATAACGGAGGAAAAAGGACAGGTCCATGCTCGGTTAAGTGATAATGGCAAAGGTCTGCCCGATGATCTGGACCCCGAAATGAGTGATACGCTGGGGATGAGTCTGATTGATAACTTTGCCCAACAGTTAGAAGCGAAGTGGGAAATGGGCAGTGATAATGGGACTTATATTAAATTACAGTTTAATATTAATGCCGAGAAGAGTTCAGCGTAAATCTCTTTATAGAGATATAAGCTATAGATTTACTCTTTTACCTTGTCTTTAAGCAGGTGAGGAAAGTCCTTCCGAAACTTTTTAAGCTTGGGAGCAATTACTACCTGGCAATATCCTGCATTGGGATTATTTTCGTAATAGTTCTGATGATAGTTCTCAGCCACCGAATAGTTTGTCAATGGTTCTATTTCAGTAACAATGGGGTCTTCCCAAAGGTCAGATTGGTCGGTTTTCTCGAGTGATTTTTCAGCAATTTCTTTCTGTTTTTCATTATGGTAGAAAATAGCTGATCGATATTGGGGCCCTACATCAGCTCCCTGTCGATTTTTGGTAGTAGGATTGTGTGTGTGCCAAAAAACTTCGAGCAGCTGTTCGTACGAGATAGCAGAAGGATCAAAAGTGATGCGTGCCACTTCAGCGTGACCGGTTTGTCCCGATGAGACCTGTCGATATGTGGGATTGGGTAACTTGCCACCGGCATAACCGGCAACAGCTGATTGTACGCCCTTTAACTCTTCAAAAACGGCCTCGACGCACCAGAAACAGCCAGCCCCAAACGTAGCTTCTTCCATAGTTTTTGAACTCATGGTGTCAGTGGTATTATTGGTTTGAGCGTGTACTACAGCTGATGAAAGTATTACGAAAGTAATAGCTGCAAACAGTAAACCCGATATATTATTAACTTGTATTATACGTGTAATCATAAATGTTCTCTTTTAGGTACACATAGTAACACAAAAGCAGGGGCAACCGTTTACCAAAAAAATGAACTCCAGAGTGGCTACTTACGGATCTCTTCGTAGGCTTCAATAAACTCATCCGGTGTATGTTTGCCGATTATGGTTGAAATGGCCTCCAGCGGTAGATCAGTAACCATATTAAAGCGGATACAGGAACGTCCCATATCCATTTTTTTACCGGCCTTTTCAAACTCTTCTTCCAACCAATCTTGCAGTTCCTCGTCCTGATATACCGACATCAGGTAAAGAGAATTATGATTTTCCTGTGCGGCCAGACCGATGTAGTTAAGAGGCTGGTTATTGTAGGTGTCAGGATATTTTTCAAGAGGAATCTCATAGCTGATCATTCCCCAACTGATTGTTTCTTCATAGCCTTCGGGAATATTATCGAGAATCAACTCTCGTATTTCCTCAATCGGTTCTCTGCGATATTCAGGAAGGTCTTCAATATATTCTTCTACAGTTTGAGCCATACTCTTTGCCATGACAGAAATTCGTTAGTTAATTTTTGAAAATTAAATAGTATCGAAAAATAATTGAGCTCAGCAAATTACTACTGCTGGTAATAGTACTGTTCTTACGATCATATTTAAACTGGCTCTCTATCAAGTAGAAACCCATTTTAATCAACCATAATATAAGTGCTATTAATACCAATTTCTGCCCCTAAACTGTTCTTATTCAATTGCGCCATCATTAAACGATTTTACTTTGAAAAACCTTGTAATTATGCCTTGACGATACACTATTAATCTAACTATTAAAGAGCTAATGCATTATTATGGAATACCGATTTTTGGGACGATCAGGACTTAAAGTTTCTGCTCTTTCATTCGGATCATGGGTTACATTTGGTGATCAAATTGATGAGGATAAAGCTTATGATTCGATGAAAGAAGCCCATGATGCGGGGGTCAATTTCTTTGACAATGCTGAGGTGTATGCCGAGGGACAGTCAGAAGTAATGATGGGAAATATTATCCAAAAAGCCGGGTGGAAGCGTACCGACCTGGTGCTGTCCACCAAAATATTTTGGGGCGGAGAAGGTCCCAACGATCAGGGACTTTCCTTCAAGCATATAAAGGAGGGCACCGAGGCAGCACTACAACGCCTGCAAACCGATTATGTGGATCTTATTTTTTGTCACCGTCCGGATAGGCATACTCCTATAGAGGAAACGGTCTGGGGTATGAATCAGATGATAAAAGAGGGAAAGGCGCTATACTGGGGAACCAGTGAGTGGTCGGCGCGGCAAATTCGTCAGGCATATGATTTTGCCCGACAGGAGCATTTGCGTCCACCGCTGATGGATCAGCCCCAGTACAACATGTTCCGGCGCGAAAAGGTGGAAAAGGAGTTTGCTCCACTGTATGATGAAATCGGTTTGGGTACAACAATTTGGAGTCCGCTGGCCAGTGGATTACTAACGGGCAAGTATAATGATGGTGTCCCGGAGGGGAGTCGCCTATCACTTGAAAAATACGACTGGCTGCGCGAAAAACTACTCGAGACCGAGAGTGGTCGTCAAAAGCTTAACAAAGTGAAGAAGCTGGCCGAAGTGGCTGATGACGCAGGAATACCTATGCCTCAATTTGCACTGGCGTGGTGCCTGAAAAATAAAGATGTAAGTACCGTAATTACCGGAGCTTCAAAGCCAGAACAGGTTCAGCAAAACATGAAAGCAGTTGATGTTGTTGATCAAATGACACCGGACATTATGGAGCGAATTGAAGAAATCCTTGATAATAAACCGGAACCGGAGGCCAATTTTCGAAGCGACTGATATTTAGTTGTCTTATTACTACTGAATCTGTGCCCGGGGATAGTACTCCGGGCATTATTTTTAAAAATGATATCCCATATTGAGTTTTACAGCATAACCGCTGGTAAAGTCGGGAGTTGAAAGGGCAACTTCGATGGGCCCCACAATTGATGTTGCTCCAAATGAAAGGGAATATCCCGTTTCCAGACGTTCTTGATCCATATTAAAGGTCCACTGATCGGCAAGATGAGCAACGTTCATGCCCCCGCCAATATAGATATTCTTGTTTATTCTAACCTGTAACTTTGAACGGAGTGCTTTCATATTCGCGGCGCGAAGCTGCTGGGTGGGATGCCCCATAAATGGTAGCTGTTTAAGTTCAAAAACAGGATTTTGTGATAACCCCCCCGCATAGTAATAGTAATGGAAGGGCAGGTCCGAAGAAGATGAATATCCGGCAAAAATTTCGTTGGAAATGTTTACTCCACTAATGAGTTGAATGGTAGAGAACCACTTGCCGGAGGTTTGAATAAAGCTTGCCGAGCTTCCCCATCCGGGTTCAGAAAATTCAGTTTTTAAATTCAGGGATTGTCCTCTCGTCGGGAAATAGCTGCGATTAAGCGTATTAAAATCTACGGTCAAAAAGGGTTTGAGCAGAAAAGTGTTATTGCCCAGCACAAGCGTATTTCCGATAGCTTCATTCAAGTTGTATAATTCTGTTTCGAGACCAATTTCAAAATCAGCCTGTTGCCATAATTGGGTAGCGATCGACGGTTTAAACGTCAGCTTTTCCACATCTATGCTTGATAAGGCTTGATTCTGGTTATAGTAATTAATGGGAGAACGCTGCAAGCTTAATCCTGTTTTGATATGCGTTAGTGGAGCAAGGCTGATTGGGATGCTGTAATCCGAGGTAAGTTCTAATATTTCACCGGCTCTTAGCTGCATGGTGATCCGGTCATTTAAAAAGATATTATCGGTAAATGAAGCACCGAATAGCAATGCCGCTTTGTATTGACTGTCGTATCGCATGCTAAAGCCGGCATATTCCTGTTCTTTGTGCTGAAATTCCAAGACAAGCTGATTTCCCTCGGGATTTTGGTCTTTTTGCAGGCGGTATGATATTTGGCTAAAAAGTCCCGAATCGTAAAGCTGGTTTATTTTCTGTTCGATCTGTGAGAGGGTAAGCTTTTCGGGTAGTTGTATATCAAGAGCAAGGAGTACCTGTTCTTGTTGGATTAATCCACTTAGATTATTGAATGAAATATCTGAGACAAGGATGGTATCTTGTCGTGTTGATTGAATGGGCTTAAAAGTTGAGGGGGCTGTTTCGTACTTTGCCAGCGCTTCTTTAATTTTTGGCAGTGCTTTCCGGGCTGCCTGTTCTCCACGACGAATAATTGCGTCTACTTGGTCATAGCTGAATGTGGAGAAATCACTAATATCCGGCCGGATATAGATATCTGTTTTTTCTTTTTGGATGACATCTGATTCCTGTTGATGAAATCCTACCGACTGAAAAAGTATATCCACGAATGTTTTAAGACTATCAACCTTTCTTATGGGTTCGCCCACATCGGATGCAATTACAAAATCAGCCCCGATATTTTGTACATCCTCGACTGGTATGTTTCGGGCAACACCACCGTCGATATATGATTCTCCGTCAATTTTAACCGGCTTAAAAATGCTGGGAATAGCAATACTGGCTCGAACAACATCTGGCAGGTAACCGCTGGAAAAAGATTTGGGTTCTCCAGTAGCTAAGTTGGTTGCCACCGCCGCAAAGGGGATTGGGAGCTCGGTAAAATCTCTTACATCATGAAAGGGAAGCATAAGCCGGTAGAGCATCATGGAGATGTTTTGTCCATCAACAAGGCCGACGGGAAGCGTAAGTTGGTTGTCAGTAAAGGGAAAAGTAACAAGGTACGTATCCTTCTTCAGGATGCTGTTTGATATTTGCTGTGGATTAATCTGATAGCTGTCATTTAAAAGAATATTCCAGTTTGAAGTTTGTGCTATCTCTTCGATCTCTTGAGGGGAATAGCCAATGGCATACAATGATCCTACGATTGAACCCATACTGGTACCACTGACCATATGCACGGGAATACCTTCTTCCTGAAGCACTTTGAGTACTCCAATATGGGCAAACCCCTTGGCTCCCCCTCCACTTAATGCAAGCCCCAGCTTTATTTCTTCGTTTTCGGTGCTTTTTTCGTTTTTCGTCTCGTTTTGTTGGGCAATTCCTAAAAACGGGATGCACAAAAAGAATATCAGCAGTAAGGTCCTTTGTATATCGAATTTATTCAAAATTGGACCGGTCATATAGGTTGGTTTTGATGAATTTTATTGAGGGTAAATATATGATAATATGAAAAGATGAGCGAATGGGAGGTATTAAATTTATAGGGGAGTGCTTTTGGTGAATATCTTAAAAATGGGATTATGAGATTTGGTAATATTTTGAAAGCAGGAGATAAATCAAGTTAAAAATCCAATTTTTGTTTGTATGAAAATCCACTTTTAAGTGTATCGGGGAGCTCTCTGAATTTTACATGTACCGACTTTGGCCCAGCCAGAACACCGAAGTGCAGATGTGGAGTGGTGGAATATCCGGTATTACCACTAAAACCAATAATTTCTCCGGCATACACTTGTTCACCCATATTAATGAGAGTTCCTTTGTGCCGCAGATGAGCATAGACAGCTACGGTTCCGTCGTCATGACAAATCATAATCTTATTAGCTTGCTGTAGGTAATCTTCATTGTTGCCGCCCCTTTTGTTATTCTGGCTTACAAATCCGACAGTACCACCGCGGGCAGCACTTATTAGACTGTTTTCGGGCATATAAAAATCGAAGGCATATTTCGAGTTTGGTAAGTTATGGGTGAAAGTCGAGTTGTTTCCCTGGATAAGGATATGTGATTTTTCCCGGGGATAGGGTAGTAAATATTTATAACTTGGATCGTGAATAGCATGGGGGTTGCCGAGGGTGAGGTGATAGCGTAACTGACCTTTAAATTTTTTTGGAGAATCTAAAGAATCGATGGGCAGTTGACCAAGCTTGTCTTTAGCACCTTTGGGAATAAAACGATCAAATTCTATATCCATAGAGTCGGGTTTGGCTTTCAAGTAAACAGGGCAGGGTAGGTTATTTTGAGCCCAAAGTGTGAAATCCTCCTCCGATATATCATCCCAAATAAAGACCGCCTGGGCGCTGGACTCTTGTCCAATCCCTACTATTAGAAGAAAAGTAAAGAGTACGCTGAGTATTCGCATAGAATCATTGCGTTGATTTTAAACAACCCTTTTTATCCAATTATAGACTATATAACAGTATTATATATTACGGAATTTGTGTATTAGCTAAGTTTACTTCCATTTGGGATATTTTTATCGGGTACCGCCAGTACTACATTGCCATCATTTCTGTGGAATCCGGTAATGAGACATTCAGAGATAAAAGGACCAATTTTTTTAGGCGGAAAATTTACAACGCCAACGACTTGTTTGTCAATTAAATCAGTTGTTGAATACAGGTCAGTAATTTGGGCACTGCTCTTCTTGATTCCTATATCATCTCCGAAGTCTACCCAAAGTTTATAGGCAGGTTTGTTTGCTTTAGGAAATTTCTCTGCTCTTGTGATGGTTCCGACCCGAAGTTCGACTTGCTCAAATTGCTCCCAGCTGATTGTTTGTAATGACATGCTCTTATTTTTTAAGTAATCAGATTACGAAGGATATATGAGTTGACCAAAATAATGTATTACGTCTTGTTGCATTTTGTAGTAAAACAATGAGCATAGGCTCACTATAGTCATCTCATGTTCCATACACACTGTTATCGATATCGAATGTTGAAATAGAACAAGTCAACCGCAAGAACTGAATGCGATCTATTTGTCATTTAATATAATTTTTTAGGTTTTAGTTTGTTAAAAGGAGGGAACAAATGATAAACGAATGCTTTTAATAGTATGAACACATAAAAGCATTAAATCGAATACCAAGTAATGATGTTATCCCAAAGATATTTTCCCTTCTCGCTAATTATTCTTTCCATTTTTTTAATGATGATATTCACCGGTTGTGACAGTAGTAAAAATAACGGTGGGGAAGAAGTTGAGATAAATCTCATTGAGGCGAAAACAGAGGTGCCTTCGAAAATCAGATTATTTTTTAAAGTAGATCTGGGGGAAGCGCATCAGTTTACTACTCTTGAGCCTTCAGATTTTGAGATATATGAAGATGGCTCCCAGATATCACGTCTCGAATCGCAGGCTGATATTCAAAGGGAGAGCGGGGATTTCTTGTATTCTTCTATTTTGATGCTGGATCTTAGCGGAAGCATATTGAATAATGCCGATCTGCCCAAATTAAAGGAGGCCGCTACGACTTTTATTGATCGTACAATGCCCGAAGAAGGGGAAAGTCTCTACGGAACCCAGGAAATGGCTGTATATTGGTTTGATGGTGAGAAAAACGTCCATCCCTTGGTATCGTATACCCATGAAGGTGACAGCTTGATCAGTGGAATAGAATCGATTAATGAAGATATAAGTAATGATGTATCCACAAACTTGAATGGAGCTGTAATTCAGGGCTTGTCAATCATGGATGGTCGCGTAAAGGAAATAAGGGAAGATTCTGATATTGCTACAGCCGGGTCCATGGTCCTTTTTACTGATGGAACTGATCAGGCCGGAAGGGTAAGTACTTCTACTGCTCTTGATTCGGTTAATGCCGCCAGCGATGAGTATTCGCTGTTTAGCATAGGTCTCGGAGGAGAAATTGATCAAGAGGTGTTGGAAAGTTTTGGTAAAGATGGATTTGAATTAGCCGAAGATTCACTGGCACTCAATGAAACGTTTCTTGCTGTTGCAGAACGGTTGGAAGCAGAATCAAATTCTTATTATGTCTTAGAGTATTGTTCTCCGAAACGTAGTGGCCAACACACGCTGGAATTGCGTGCAATTTACGAGGATAAGTTCGGAAGTTTTCAAACTGAATTTTCGGCCGAAGGCTTTACCGGTGGATGTTCCGTCGATTAAAATGTCAACTTACTCATGCCGGGAAATAAAAAAGGAGGATGTATCTTAACATCCTCCTTTTTGTTGTCTATCTACAAATAAATTCAGTGCGTTGATAGCTTGCTTGGAATTCTGATCATGCTGGTTCCCTCAGCCCCCCCTCCTTGCAGCGTTAACCTGATTTAAGTCGATCAGAGTGTTCCAGACAGAGTGATAGATAAAATATACCAACCTATCGTGCTTTCGGTGCATGACCTTAAAATTATGATGTGATCGATAAAACCTGCAGTGTTGTTGTCCACTGCAGGTTCAAATTGGAAGAGTTATCGTTTTCTATTCAATCGGACTCCAAAATGGAAGGCCATCATATTTAGAATGATTCGTTAAGTTATCCGGAATTCCACTGCCATCTGCATTAATTTTATAGATTTCGCTATTACCGTCACGACTCGTTTCGAAAATAATTTCCGACCCATCGGGCGACCAGCTGGAAAAAAGTTCCATAGCATTATTATTTGAAACCTGTTGTACATCTGTGCCGTTGGGATTCATCGTATAAATTTGGTAGTCACCGGATCGATTACTGGTAAAAGAAATTTTTCTACCATCGGGCGACCATCGAGGAACAGCATCTTCGGAAGAATTATCAGTTATCTTCTCGACCCCTGATCCATCGGGATTCATCATAAAGAGTTCGTCATCTCCATCCCGGCCACTGTAGAAAATGATTTTATCACCTTCAGGTGACCAACTTGGGGACCTGTCCGGTGCTTTATTATCTGTAAGTTGCGTAAATTCACTGCCATCGATCTTAATGGTATAAATATCCCAATTCGAATCGAACTTTCCGCTATTACTACTACTAAAAGCAATTTGTGAACCGTTTGCTGACCAAGTGGGATAGTCTGGTACATCCGAAGTATGGGTAAGCTGTCTCACTTCAGACCCATCGACATTCATTACGAACAAATTATCGTTTCCATTACGATCACTGGTGAAAGCAATTTGGGTGCCGTCGGGAGATATAACAACTTGACCTTCATCAGTGGTATTGTCAGTTACTTTTTCTGGGTTAGAGCCATCGGCATTCATCATAAATATTTCAGAATCTCCATCGCGATTACTTATGAAAGTAATTTTGTTATTGGCTACTTCTTGGCAGCTAATTTCGAAAGTAGCCGAGGTAGTATTCTCCGCAGTAATATCTACTTGCTGTGGGTTGTCCCCATCCACCGAGCAGTTATCAGCAAGCCCAGAGAGTTCGACATCGTAATTGCCTTCTTCGAGATCTTCGACGGTTACCGTCTCGTCGGTACCCAGGGTATGGTCAGCCCCGTCCACGGTAAGCGTATACCCGTCGGGATCCTTGTCAGATCCACTTGTGGAAGTGATTATTTCCAAAGTACCGGTTGTAGACTCTGGTTCCGGCTCAGGATTGGGATCAGGTCCAGTGCCGCCATCTCCGCCACAGCTAATTATAAAGAGTATTATAAATAAAAAACTGAAAATACTTGGTAATCGTCGCATGTTATAGAATTAATTACAATTTTAATTGCCGTATATAGCATATGCGTACCAGGAAGAAAAGAGAGGACAAATAAAATCTTCTTAAGGATTAATCTGATTTAAAGTGATCGGAGTATTCCAGACAGAGTAACAAGGTAATGCCATAGCCCAAGTGCATAATCAATCCTGCTATTATATTGAGTACAGGGAACCAGGTATCAAGATAAAATAGGCCAAATGATTCGCCGCCGGCCATAGAAATTGCGGGGGATATAATGACTGCCGCGATAATTGATATCCCAATACCATACATAATTCCTTGCACCAGCCAATTGCCCGGGATGCGGTCATCCAGAAAAACGACCCAGATTAAAGCCAATAATATTCCACCAATATAATAGGCTGCATTGCCCCATAGAATGTTGTAAGGATCCTGTTCATGAATATGATTGAAGATTTCTTTAAGCATGTATCCCACATCAATAACGGGAAGGCCAATACCGCTTGATAGAAATGAAAGCATGGACATCATAAACGTAGCAATAAGTCCGCAAATAACCGTCTCAGTAAAAGAATAGGTGCGTTCCATAATAGATTTACCCTACTAATTTGTTGAAAAGTTTATTTATATATAGTTAGGATGGAGAACAGAAACAAATAAAACCTATCTATAGAAGAGGGGTACTGAGATTACTTGATACTCATCGTAAACCAATCCACCTGTAATATAACAAAAGCCCGAAGCAAGGCTCCGAGCTTTTGTATAGTTTCTCCAACAATTATATACTGCGGATTAATCATCATCGTCATCCACTTCGATTTCTTCGACGCCGTTTTCAAACTCGGCTTCAAACTCAAGCAATTGCTGATGCTGATCCCAGTCTTACTGGGTAAGGTCGATGACGGACCCGTCAGATTGTTTAAACCATGTTGTGGGGTTGATACGTACTGAAACCACTTGCTGAATATTATTCTCCGTAACCTCAAGCGGTGGATTAAATTCTCGCTCAATCTCTATTTCCGCTTCAGCAAAAACGGTAAAAGATTGCGGATCACCATCAGTAGGGGTGAAGGTACCTACTATGACCATACTTGCTTCATTTGGCCAATCCGCAAATTCGGAGCGGATGGAATCAGCCAGGGTTTGATGCTCCTCGTCTTCTCCTTCCTCCTCATCTTCGAAGTCCAGGTTCTCAACCTCAAATTCTAATTCGTCGTACAGGCCGGCCTGAATCTGATTATTTGCCAGGCTCAGTGCCTCATCTACGAACGGCAGATCAACGAAAAAAGGTTCGGATTCAAACTCTTCGAGCTCGGTGGAGTTATCATCAGCCTCGGAGGGATCCAGCTCAAATTCTGCAACGATAAATCGAATATCATCAATCTGCAGTGTGCCGTTCGTGCCCTCTATGAGCAACGAATCATGGGAGGATGACATTATACTGCAAATGGGCACTCTTTGTTCAAGGTTGTACATAAAATAATAAACCCTTGCAAGATAAGAACTTACAAGGGTTTTTGTGCCCTGGACTAGAGTCGAACTAGCACTCCCAAAATGGGAACTGACCCCTCAAGCCAGCGCGTCTACCAATTCCGCCACCAGGGCAATAAACTTAAATAGCTTTCTAATCCTATTGTGTCCGCCGAAACTTTAGTACAGGCGGATCACCAGGGCAAAGATATAAAGTGCCATACTAAAATAAATCCAGGATGACACTTTCTTATTATTTTAGAAAGAACAATGAAATCACTACTGAAATAGAAAGCTGATCTCACAGAGTGATTTTCAAGGCCTCAAATATAGGAGTTAATCCCGAAAACTAGAAACAAAATTTATACAGAAAAAGACCTTCTACATTTCGCCGAGCTGCTCGTTGACGTACTCATTTTCCGGATCCATTTTGCTGGCCTGCTGATAAAATCCTCTGGCTTTCTCCTCCTGTCCGGCGCGCTGCAGAAGGTCGCCCATCAAGATCCAGTTCTCAACATCCTTCGGATTTTTCTTGATGCGGTCAAGCAGGTACTCATTTGCTTTGCTTGCTTCACCATTCATAATCATATACAGCACCTTGTTGCGGTGTGCGGCCGGAGAATCATCCAGGTCGATGGCCTTATTAAAGTCCTCTATGGCCTGGTCGAGGTTTTCAAGCTGCATGTTCGCAAAACCGCGCAAGTTATAGTAACCGCTGTTTTCCTCTTCCAGATCAATAGCTTTTTCCAGTGCTTCAATACTTTTTTCCCACTGGTTAAGCTTTTGAAATACTAACCCTTCTAAATGAAAACCATCAGAATATTCCGGCTTCTTTTTTTGTAGCTGATGGGCAATATCCAGCGCATGATCAAAGTCGCCTTCGTGCAGTAGCGATAATCCTTCTTCGAGCTGATCTTCGTAGTTCATGAGAAATAGCTGCTTTCGTGGTTAAGTATAAATTCAATAATGCTTCGAAAGATAAGGAATGTTCAAGCGTTAATCAGATGATTTTGAGGTTGTTTTTTCCTCGTCGGTAATTTCCTCAAATTCAGCCTCTTCAATTTGATCAAAGTCTTGCTTAGATGAATTCTGAGATCGCGAATCGCGATTCTGCTGGTTTTGTTGCTGCTGCTGTTGATACATCTGATAGAAAAAGTTTGATCCCTTTCTGCTTTTCTTTTTTGATTTGGAAGGCAGAAAAAGTCGACTGATGACCTTTATTAGAAGATACATCACCAAAAAAAATAAGAGGGTGCGAAAAATCATTACTGTTAATCTGTGATGTGAATATGTGTGTTGCCGCGAATAGGCTGATTGAAAATTTGTTCTTCTATGTAATCTAAGTGTTTTTCGTTACTAACGAAATCAATCTCTGATGTATTAATGATCATCAGGGGTGATTTATTGTAATGATGGAAGAAATGATTGTAGGCATCGCTGAGTTCCTTTAGGTATGAACGTGAAATATCGCGCTCGTAGTCCCGATCTCGTTCTTTAATATTTTGCATCAGTCGATCAACGTTAGACTGCAGGTAGATAACCAGATCGGGCTGTGCCGAAATGCCGGCCATTATCTTGAAAATGGTATCGTATAGCGCCAGCTCGTCGTCCTCAAGATTGAGCCGTGCAAAAATGCGATCTTTTTCAAAGATGTAATCCGAGATCGTCATCTGTTGAAACAGATCTTTGCTGAGCATTTCTTGTTGCTGCTGAAACCGACTGGCTAAGAACGACATCTGGGTAGGAAAGGCATAGCGTTCACGGTCTTTATAAAACTTGGGCAGAAAAGGATTTTCTTCAAACTGTTCAAGAACAAGGCGTGCATTATTACGTTCGGTTAGTAGTTTTGCCAGAGATGTCTTTCCTACACCAATGACTCCTTCAATGGCAATAAAATCGAACTCGTTTTTCATAGTTACCAACGTAGGTCTGTTTTTTCAAGTCTCAGCTCTGGTGCCTCAGACGTAAGTTCTGTTATGGAAGTTCCGGTTTGGGGATCGTTCCAGTCGGGTATAACTTCTGCTAAGGGCGTTAATACAAATAGTCGTTTCCGATATTCGGGGTGCGGAATAATAAGATTATACGTTTGAATCACCAAGTCGCCATACGAAATAATATCGAGATCAATCGTGCGTGCGCTCCATTTTGGCTGATTGGCACTGCGCCCGTGTTGTTGCTCAAAATCTTTAAAATTCTTGATCAACGGCTTCGGGTTTTTGTTGGTCGTCATTACTACAACGGCATTGTAAAAGTCACGCGTGGAAGGGCCGACCGGCGCAGTGATAAAGATGGATGATTTGCGCAGTGGCTGAACAGATAATTCTTCTAAAAATTCAGCGGCATCCATCAGATGTTGATGCCGATTACCTACATTTGATCCCAGTGCTACAACTACCGTTGCCATCGCATCGTAATCTCAGAATATGCGGTTTCTACGTCGAGGGGCGGCTGTAGCTTGCGGACGGAGACTTTGAGGGATGAAACTGCTGAAAATTGTTCAAAAAGCTGATCACCAATTCTTTTAGCCAGTGTTTCAATCAGGTTAAGAGATGGACCGTTCATTACCTTTTTGATGATAGCAAGCACTTCTTGGTAATCGATGGTATCTTCAAGTTGATCTGTTTCTCCAGCCTTGCGCAAGTCGGCCGAAAATATAATGTCTACTTCAAAATCATTTCCCTGCTCTCGCTCTTCTTCGTAATACCCGTGATACCCTTTTAAGCGGATACTTTTAAGCGTCAGGGTTTCCATAAATTAAAGCGTGGATACTTCAATTTTCTGGTGTAACTCTTCCACAATGCGTTTGTGCTTGGCGGTAGTTTGCATGCGTTCTTCAACAGTGGATATAGCATGAATGACTGTTGAGTGGTCGCGTCCGCCAAAATGCAGCCCAATGGTTTTTAAGCTCGAATCGGTAAACTGCTTTGACAGATACATCGCTATCTGACGTGCTTCAACAATTTCTTGCTTGCGCGTTTTTTCGCGCACCTTGTTGGTATCAATCCCAAAGTAGTCACACACATAATCTTGGATCTGTTCGATAGAAACAGTCGTCTGTGACTCTTGAATCATATCTTTGAGCACCCGCTTGGCCATCTGTGGCTCAATTTCATCCACATGCTGTAGCGATGCAAAAGCAAGTAGCTTAATAATGGCGCCTTCCAGATCACGGACATTCGACTTAAAATTATGAGCGATAAATTCGAGCACTTGGTGCGACAGCTCAATACCGTTATCGGAAGCTTTGCGTTCCAGGATAGCATATCGTGTTTCGTATTCCGGAATCTGCAGGTCGGCACTAAGTCCCCAGCTGAATCGAGAAATAAGACGTTCTTCGATATCAGGAATTTCGCGGGGGGCGCGGTCACTGCTCAGAATAATCTGCTTACCGTCTTGGTGAAGGGCATTAAAAATATGGAAAAACTCTTCCTGTGTTTTTTCTTTGCCGCTGAAAAATTGGATGTCATCGACAATAAGCACATCAATCTGCCGATAAAACATCGTAAATTCACTGGCCCGGTTATTTCGAATGGCTTGCACAAACTCGTTGGTAAAGCTTTCGGAAGAAATATAGAGGACAGCAAGTTCATTACCGTGCTCCTGTTTTACCTTATTACCAATACTTTGGATAAGGTGTGTTTTGCCAAGCCCGGTGCCGCCATAAATAAAGAATGGATTGAACGAACTACTTCCCGGATTTTCGCCAATGGCCATCGCCGCCGAGCGTGCCAGTCTGTTACAGTCACCTTCTATATAACGGTCAAAAACATAGCTGGAATTGAGATTGGAGTCGATCTTCGTTTTTTGGATGCCCGGTATTACGAAAGGATTTTCAATTTTTCCCGGACTATACTCTGAATATCCTTTCATCTCTTGTCCCTGGTTATTTTCTGGCGGCATGGGACGCTGGGGAAGTCGAACCGAGCGGTTATCAGTATTATTATCATCAGACTTTTCGAGTACTACCGAGTACTCAAGTTTGCCATCATCGCCCAAGACTTTTGCCAGCGTAGATCTCAACATCCCATAATAATGTTCCTCGAGCCACTCGTACCAGAACTGGCTGGGAACTTGTATGGTAAGCGTGTTTTCTTCCAGCTTTACCGGCTCGATAGGTTGGAACCAAGACTTGAACTTCTGGTAGCTGATATTGTCTTTAATAATTTCTAAACACTGCTCCCATGCAGCTTCGGAAGAAATATTACTCAACGTCTCTTAACCTCTTCTAAATTTAAAATTGTTACTCTGAATACCCTTCAGTTATCCACACACTTCTGTGTGATCCCATTTTTGTGTGAAACGAAGATGATAATTTCGAAGACAGATGTCAAAAAAATATTCCCCGTGTTCGCAAAAGTTATCCACATTGCTCTAAACATTGTAAGTACATGCGTCGCAATGGATTAGTTTTTTATCTACATTTCTATCAAATTTTACTTGACAGTACATAATATTGCGCTAACATTGATTTTACCTTAAAGACATATGGATATCACCGGCGCAAAAAAGTTTTCCACAAGTTATCCACAATAATATTGTGGAGTAAATAGTCCAAAATATGTAACCGATATTAATCGGCTAAAGAGGGGGAGAAATAGCTAATCAGCGTTGCTGAGCTATAATAAAACGAGGTTTTTTATCGTAGTCATTTTCAATACGTGCTGACCAGTTTTGCTCATCGAAAATAGCTAAAATTTCCTGACTATATTTTTCGTGTAATTCCAAATATAAATAGCCGTTTTCCGTCAATTTTTGGGATGCAAATTCGATAATGCTGTTATACATTTTTTCGAGGTCACCGAAGAATAATGCTTCAGCCGGTTCATAGTCCTTGACCTGTTGTTGCAGGATATCTTTTTCCCCTGGCTTAACATATGGAGGGTTGGAAACGATAATATTAAAAGGACCGTTCTCGATAATACTGTTGGGATTTAAAATATCTCCCTTGGTAAAGGAAACATCGGCATCATTTTGTTCAGCATTATTCCGAGCGGTGTGAATTGCACCTTCAGAAATGTCGATCCCAGAAACTTCCCAGCTCGTTTGCTCCATTTTTAATGCGATGGGGATACATCCTGATCCGGTCCCAATATCAAGTACAGACAGGTCTTCTTCCGATTGATGCTCATCAAGAATAATCTCAACAAGCTGTTCCGTTTCAATGCGGGGGATAAGGACCTGCTCATTGACCGAGATGTGGGCATTGATAAAGTCGGTATATCCCACAATGTATTGCAGGGGCTCGTGTTGAGCCCTGCGCTTGACCATCGGTCGTAACGTATCGAGTTCTTGAGGGGAGAGTGGGCGGTCAAATTTGAGATAGAGATCCAACCGTTTAATTTCGAGTGTCTCGGCTAACAGCCATTCAATACTGTGCCGTGGATCGGGAATGTCTTTATTCTCAAAAAAATCAGTGGCCCATTCCAACATAGAAAGGACCGTCCATTCCTCGACCTTTTTACTCATATTACGGTATAGAAGTAGTAATTACGACTCGTCTTCTTCGACTTGTTGCTCTTTTTCTTGCTGAACGGTAAGCCCAAAACGTTTGCCAAAATCTAAAATAAAATCGATTACTTCATCATCGATAGTGCGTTTTTCTTCATCCAGCGAGCTACCACGAAATCCCATGCGTCCACCGGTTTTTTTGAGCTCAAACCGATTTTGTTTACCGGTAAATTCAATAATACAGGTAAGGGTCACGCTTGCGTTTATTTGTTTTTCGTACTCCTCATAAACAGCAACGTGAACTTCGTCACCAGTGTCTGATGATTGATATTTATACAAATACTTAGGCTCTATATCATTAAAGAGCTGTTCGGGCATTCTCCGCAGTGTACCTGCCGGCCCAAAAACAAGATACTTGCTTACAGTAGCCATAATATGTTAACTTCTATTGGTAGATTTGAAAGGTTGTAAAGAGCCTGAATAAAAGTTTTTATATACTCAGAGTCAAATTTGTTTGTAGGTTCGTATATATTTATTTATAACAACCAAAAGTATTCACATAATTTATTGGTTGAACGATTGTTATTATAATACGTTTATAAATTAGTGAAAGTACAACATAGCGGCAGTAACACATGAAGAAATTGATGATAAAATATTTATTTCCTGTACTTGTTTTAACACTATTATTGAGTGTATTAGCCGATACCTCCATTGCCCAGATCGAAGAGCCTGATGTTATTGAAAAGGCTGATCCGAAAACACCATTGTCAGAGGGATATCAAAATAGTCTCGGTTTTGATTTGTTTGTCAATAATTTTGGATTCGGTATTGGAGGAACCTACGGTCGTGCGGTGACTCCTTATACAGAAATTACATTCCGTACCGGAATAACAGGGATTAGAGATGTAAGTGAACAAAACTTTCAGAGCTTTTTAACAGGACAGCAAATTATCCCAAATAAATATAAGCGTGGTTTGGGATTTCCCTTCCTGCTGGGGGTAAAACAGCGTCTTTTTGCTCGTCATATTGAGGATAACATGCGCTTTTTTGTAAGTGCAGCCGGTGGACCGGCGTTGGCATTTACTTATCCCTATGTTAGTGATACCACAGTTCCGGCATATGGGGAACCCAATGGTTTTCGAGATTTTCAAGTAGGTCCCGATGGATATTTATATCCGGTTGAGCGGGTGAATGACTTTTTTACTGGGTGGAGTGAGGGAGAAAGCAAATGGGGATACAGCGGTGCAATTAAAGTAGGGGTGGATTTAGGCAGTAAATTCAAGTCAAGAACTACTATCGAGTTTGGGTATTTCTTTTACTATTTCAGTGAGGGGCTTCAAATTATGGAGCCGTATAAACCAACCGAATATAATGCTGATGGCGAACCTGTTTTTGAATCGAGGGTTAAATTCTTTGATGCTCAAAAATACTTTGGAACTCCGCAAATTAAATTCACCTTTGGCGGCATGTGGTAGTACAGAATATCACGGTATAGGAATATTAGTAGCCCGCATTAAGGAACATGTATCTATGTCTATTTAGCGCCACTCTCCCAATCTATTCTTTGTTCTTTTCTCTTTATCAGTAGATAAAAACCTTGTACCTTTATCAACAATTTTCCACGACAATAAATAAGATATTACAATGAGTTTTATTGAAGAAGTTATTGGCCGACAAATTATTGACTCAAGAGGAAATCCCACTGTTGAGGTCGATGTGGTTTTGACAAACGATATGGTGGGGCGTGCAGCAGTACCATCCGGAGCATCTACGGGAGAACACGAGGCGGTTGAACTCCGTGATACAGAATCGGATCATTATCTGGGGAAAGGAGTTAGTAAGGCCGTCGAAAATGTGAATACAATTATCGCCAATGAGTTACGTGGACATGAGGTATTTAATCAAGTAGAGATTGATAATACCCTTATCGAAATTGACGGTACGGAAAACAAAGGGAATTTAGGGGCAAATGCTATTTTGGGGGTATCGCTTGCTGCTGCTGATGCGGCTTCAAATGCCCTTAACTTGCCATTGTGGCGCTATATTGGAGGGGTGAATGCAAAAGTACTTCCCCTGCCGATGATGAATATTATTAATGGTGGTTCGCATGCTGATAACAATGTAGATCTACAGGAATTTATGATTATGCCCAGTGGAGCAAGGTCTTTTTCTGAAGCAGTGCGCATGGGGTCTGAAATTTTTCATCATCTGAAAAAAGTGCTTAAGGATAAAAAATATAGTACTGCTGTTGGTGATGAGGGCGGCTTTGCGCCGGATTTAGATTCCAATGAAGAAGCGGTAGAAGTTATTTTAAATGCGATTGAAAAGGCCGGTTATATTCCCGGTGATGAAGTAGTCATTGCGCTCGATCCCGCTACAGCCGAATTTTATAATGCTGACAAAGGGGTTTATGAATTTCGATGGAGTGATGGCAGTGAGCGAAGCAGTGAGGAGATGGTTGAATTCTGGAGCAGCTGGGTCGATAAATATCCTATTATTTCTATTGAAGACGCCCTTGATGAAAACGATTGGGACGGCTGGAAAAAGCTAACTGATGCGGTAGGTGATAAGGTTCAGCTTGTGGGAGATGATCTTTTTGTAACCAATACCGAGCGACTGGCGCGTGGTATAAAGCAGGGGGTAGCCAACTCGATCCTCATTAAAGTAAATCAAATCGGGACACTTACTGAGACGCTTGATGCCATTGAGATGGCCCATAAAAATGATTATACCGCTGTTATTTCCCATCGGTCGGGAGAAACGGAAGACACTACTATTGCTGATTTGGCGGTGGCAACGAATGCCGGACAGATTAAAACGGGTTCTATGAGTCGCACCGACCGTATTGCAAAGTATAATCAGTTGTTACGTATCGAAGAACAGCTGGGTGAAAATGCGATCTTTATGGGAGGCGATGCCTTTGGATTTTAAGGAGTTCCAAATTTTGTAACAAGGATATGATAGCGCGGGCCATAGCTCGCGCTATTTTTATAGTTGAGAGCAGGGGCCAATGAAGATCACGAATTTAAAACTGCAGAATTTTCGGAACCACGAAGAAACCGTGGTTGAATGGGCTCCCCACATGAATGTGATTGTCGGTCAAAACGGTGCGGGTAAGACCAACCTCATTGATGCTATTCATTACCTGTGCATGAGCCGCAGTTTTGTATCAAGTAGTGATATGTACGTGGTAAATCAGGATGCCACTTTCTTTATGATCAAGGGACATTTTGAGGGAAACATTCGGGCCAGTTTTGACGTTGGATGCTCTTACTCCCGTGGAGAAGGGAAGAAGATTTTTGTCAATGAAAGTCCGCTCGATCGTTTGTCCGATCTCATTGGAATGGTGCCGGTGGTGGTACTTTCGCCATCCGATAAAAAGTTAACCAGCGAAGGTCCCAAGCAGCGGCGATCATTTATTGATTCGTTTATCAGTCAAATTTCACCGGCCTACCTGCAGGATTTGCTTGATTTTCGAAAAGCCCGCAAGCAGCGTAATAAATTGCTGCAGGAGTTCCGGGGCAACCGGGAGGTGCTCTTGGCTTACCTGGAGCCTTGGAATGTGCAGCTGATGGAATACGGATCACGTATTGTCGCCAAACGTACCGAGGTGTTGAATAAATTTCGGGATTATCTGGCTAAGGAGTACGAAGTAATATCGGGTATGCGGCACGAACCTCATCTGGAATATCAGACGTTTTGCGAACCCTCCGAAGATGAAGAAACAGTGAGAGAGCGTTACCAGGCAGAGCTTGAGAAAGAACAGGATCACGAGCTGGAACGTGAGCTGACGCTTATCGGACCGCACCGCGACGAGATCGTTTTTTATTTGGATGACTTTGAGCTGCGTAAGTATGGGTCACAGGGGCAGCATCGCTTGTTTGCTCTTGCTTTGAAACTGGCCCAGCTTTTGTATTTTTCGGATGAGTTGGATGATCTGCCTATATTCCTGTTGGATGATGTGTTTGGTGATCTCGATGCTCAGCGTACTGAGGTATTGCTGAATGCGCTGATAGAACATGCTGGACAGACTTTTGTTACGGCAGCTAATCCTATTCCTTTTGATGAGTACATAACCTTTGACGGTGAACGGAATAGAAAATACAAAGTGGATCAAGGACAGATTTCTGTTGTTAAAACGAAATAAATATTAGCAGTTATGGGACGATATAAGTCAAACTCCCCAAAATCCTTGAAGGAGGCGTTAAAGGATTTTTTGGATACCTATCCTCACCGTAAAAGATTGAAGCGGGGAATGATTTTATCACTGTGGGAACAGACGGTGGGTGAACGTATTGCCGAACAGACAGAGAATCTGCATTTTGAACATGGAAACTTGGTAGTGCACGTAAAAAATCCTGCCTGGCGACAAGAGATTCACATGAAGCGCTATAGCATTGCCAAAAAGTTAAATGATCAGGTGGATGAGAAAATAATCAAAGAGATTGTTGTGCGTTCATAATGTATATTTGATCGTTAACTTCTGTCCAAATATGATCGATTGATCTGAAAACTATTTATGGATACATCAAAAATTGAGGAATATAAAGAGAAGTTGCTGACGGGGTGGAAATCGCTCCTACAAAAATCAAATGAGGATGAGATTGCCGGCTTTGGTCGTGAACGCATCATTGTTTTTATAGTTGCGCTTATTTTAGCTATGGCTTTATGGCTGATGGTTAATTTAAGCAGAGATTATACCTTAAATATTGAGTTACCCATTCAGCTTGGGGCTGTACCCACTGAAAGAGCGCTGGTCAGTGATCTCCCTACTACCGCAACCGTGAGCGTTACGGGAGAAGGATGGAAGCTTATAAACTTATATAATAATCCCCCTACCATAAATATTGATGTAAATGATCAAGAGGTTAATTTATTTGATCAGGTACAGCAACAGATGAATGCGACGCTTAATATTAATATACAGCGTGTGCAGCCCCAGAATTTAACAGTGGAGCTGGGAGATCGGGTTTCAAAAAAAGTGCCGGTTCGTTCTGCTGTAAAAACCAGTTTCAGTGAGCAATACGGCTTTTTAAATCCTCCGATTATAACGCCTGACAGTATTACCATAGATGGAGCTGCTTCACTACTTGAAGATATTGAAGAATGGTCTACCAAATCCATACAAATCGATAATGTTAAGGAAGATATCGCTCGGACCGTACCGTTGGAGTCACCCAGTGAGGTTATAAATTTGTCGCAGGATGAAGTTAGTTTTGAGGCTGATGTTGTCGAGTACACCGAGGGGGAAATGCAGGCAAATATAAGTACTCGTAATTTGCCACCGGGACGTATGGTTAGTTACAGTCCGCTTGCTGTTAGAATTAAATACGATGTGCCCATTGAAGAATACGCTGATGTTCAGGACGAAAATCCTTTTGAGGTGTATGTAAGTTATCAGCAGGTTTTAGAAGATTCTACTGGTTTTGTAACCCCGCAGATCGAAGAAAACAATGAACGGTATCATATCAAGCTGCGATCCTTTCAACCGCGGCGCGTAGCGTACTTTATCGTACTCGATAATTGACCAATTATTTAAGCTACTTCGTCCATCTCTTCTTCGAATGGCTTGATCACTTCTTCTATTGATAGAGTATCTTCAAAATAATCGAGGATTTTCAGCATAACCTCGTCTACCAGCACATCGGGACATGAGGCCCCCGAAGTGATAGCAATATTTATTGGCTGATCTTTAGATGGAAGCCAATTTTTGGTTTGTTTGATTTCTTTATCCCACTGGTTAAAGTGCTGGATTTTGTCCGGAGATTCGATTTCCTCAGCATCCCGGACGTGATAGGTGGGGAAGGATTGTTCCAAAATTTCGACCAGGTGCATAGTGTTCGACGAATTGTATCCGCCTACCACAATTGAAAGATCAGCATCCGTTTCAGCCAGGGCCAGCGTTGCCGATTGATTTTCGTTTGTGGCATAACAAAGCGTATCCGAAGTATCAGCAAAGTGATCGAGAATATTGGCCTCGCCATATTTTTCGATAGCCGCTTCTTTGAGAATCCCCATGACCTCTTCCGTTTCGGTAGCCAGCATAGTTGTCTGGTTGATAACGCCAAAGTGCTCCAGGTCTTTCTGCGGATCAAACCCATCGGTGCTTTTATGACCAAAATACTCTTCAAAATCCGACTGCGGTCGATCACCCGTCATGATATCCGCTAATATCTGGGCTTCTTCAGGATTCAACACAACAACACATTCCGAATGATCGGAACTGTGCGAAAAGGTGGCACGAGTTTCTTCGTGATAGTGTTTGCCGTGGATAACCAGCGAATATCCCTTTTTTCCAAGTTGTTTTCCCCGCCGCCAAACCTTCTCCACAAAAGGACAAGTCGTATTGTATTCGTAGGGATCGATACCCTGCTTCTTCAACTTTTTTTGTATTTCAATGGTGGTTCCAAAAGCGGGAACAATCACAATATCATCTTCGTCCAGCGACTCAATGGGAATGAGTTCAGTTCCATCCGTCTCGAAAAGAAATTTAACACCCCGAGCCTGAAGGTCTTCATTCACCGTTGGATTGTGAATCATTTCGCTCAGCAGATAAATATCCTTCTCAGGATGTTTTTTTACGGTATCATAGGCGATATCAATCGCATTTTCTACGCCATAGCAAAAGCCAAAGTGCCGAGGTACGAAAAACCGAACGGGACCAAAGTCGAGCACACTGGGCTCGAGATCCTTCTTGGTTGGATCCATCACCTTATTGGCATCTTTGACCTTGCTGATGATGGGAGATTGATAAATATCCGGGATATTGAATTTCTTGCGAGCCATAACTATTTACTGGATTTGATTTAGCTCCTAAATATACGAATCTGAGCGCGAAACATCACGAAGAATAAGATGATAAAGTCCGAAAATGTCCAGCTAAATTGGGAGTTCAAATAAGATTAGTTGCCCGCTCGTACTGCTTATAACTCACTACTACAAAACCCTAAACTTCAGCGACTTCATCCAGTTTAACGCCAACAAGGCGACTGATACCTGTTTCCGGCATCGTTACGCCGTACATCATCTCGGCTTTGCTCATCGTCTTTTTATTGTGGGTAATAATGATGAACTGGGTCTCTTCGCTGAAATTGCGAATCATATCTGCAAAACGCTCGATGTTCGCGTCATCCAATGGGGCATCAACCTCGTCAAGAACACAAAAGGGAGAGGGCTTAACAAGATAGATGGCAAAGAGCAGAGCAATGGCTGTGAGCGTTTTCTCACCACCCGAAAGTTGGTTAATAGTAGAGGGGCGCTTACCCTTGGGGTTAGCCTTAATTTCGATACTTGCATCAAGCGGATCCTCGGCTTCTTCATCAATTACGAGATCGCAATAATCATCCTCGTTAAACAGTGTGTGGAATACTTTCTGAAAATTTACGCGGATTTTTTCAAAGGTTTTATTAAACCGCTCAACAGCCGTTTTATTGATCTCATTAATTGTTTCCTGAAGCTCTTCGGCAGCTTGGTGTAAATCACCGACCTGCTCCTCATAAAAATCGAGCCGTTCTTTTTCCTCTTCGTATTCTTCGATGGCCAACGGATTCACTTCACCGATTTTGTTGAGTCTCTGTCGCAGCCAGGAAATGCGTTCTTTGGCCTCATCGGGTTCGGTATCTTCGGGCAATTCTTTGTCAATCTGATCCATCAAAACACCGTAGGTTTCCCAGATGTGATCAGATAAGTTTTCTATCTGCATCTCGTACTTCTCCTTCGACATGGCAAGGTGGTGAACAAGCTCCATATTCACTTCTTTTCGTCGACGGACTTCCTTCAGATCTTTCTCAATCTCGTTAATGCGTCCGCGCTGCTTGCCCGAAGCCTCCTCGGCCTGTTCCAGCTGCTTATCTGCTTCCTGCTTTTTCTCTTTAAGGGTGCTGAGCTCGTCTTCAAGCTGATCAATGGTTGATCGGTACTTGGTGATACGCTCTTTAGCCTCTTCGGTCTTCTCTGAGCGAATTTTAAGCCTTTTCTTCAGGTTTTTAATTCCTTCTTGCGCCCGTTTAATATCGCGCTCGTGATTCTCAACTTTATTCTTCAGATCCTGATGCTTGAGCTGTGCATCATTGTATCGGCTTTGCGCAATGGATCGTTCTTCATCAAGTTCCTGCAGCGTTTCCTTTTTCTCCTCCTGCTGTTCGTGCAGATCCTTGAGCTTTTGCTGCAATGCCTTTTGCTTGGGTTGCAGATCATCCAGCTGTTGTTGAGAGGAATCCTCGTTATCGATGAGTGATTCGCGTCGATTTTCGAGCTCACCAATATTTTTCTGATAGATCTCAATCTTGTGCTCAAAGCTGTTGATGTTATTTTCGATCTTTCGCACTTGCTGCTCTTTCTCTTTGAGCTCCTGCTCCAGTTCGTTCAGATCAATAGCTTCATATTGCTGTTGGACTTCCTCGAGCTCTTCTTCAGATGATTGGATCTTACTGCTGATAGACCCGGCTTTGTCCTCCAGCTTGTCAATTTTATCCTTTAAGCCAACCCGAATACCTGCATTTTTGCTTTTGCTTCCACTCTTAAGAAATTGGGTATTGGTGATAACTTCGCCGTCAAGTGTTACGCCCGTCTGGCCGTTATCTTTGAGCGAAGAATAGGCGTTTTCAACGGAGTCGAAAACACGGACATTGCCCAGCAATAATTCTTTTAAAGCACTGAATTTTGATTCAGTTTTAACCTGGTTGGCAAGGGAATCAGAAACCGTTTGATAGGAGTCGGAAAGTTGGTCGAGCGGAATAAAAGTTGCCCGGCCTTTGTCGTTTTCTTTAAGCAGTGTTGCGGCTTTTCGGGCGTCATCTAATGTATCGACTACTACATAATTGAGCGCATCCGCTAATACAGCCTCAAGGGCAACAGCATGTTTTTCATCCGTAGAAAGCAGATTAGATACAACATCTAACTGATTAAACTGCCCACCATAATTTTCCAACAGAAACTGTACGCTGCTTGGAAAGGCCTCGTTAGAGTTTGCAATATCCTGCAGGAGTTCGATCTCAGATTGTACCGAATCAAGTTTGCTTTGATGACTGCGGATCTGATCTTTGAGCGTATTCTTCTTTTCACTAAGGTCCTCGCGCTGCTCGCGTGCAGACTGTAGTTTTTCCTGCTGCTGGTCCCGTGCTTTTATTGCTTGTTCAAGCTTTTCTTTTGCCAGCTTTTTCTCCCCGCGAAAGTTTGTGATCTCATCTTCGAGATCTTCAATTTCTTCACGGATGCGAACCAGATCACCCTCGGTATTCTCCAGCCGCGATTCAATTTTGATGCGCTTGGTTTGCAGATCGTTAAGATCCTGGTTAGCCTGAGAAAAGTCTTTCTCGAGCTGGTTTAGCTCTTCTTGCTCTTTATTGTACTGCTGTTGAATTTCTGAGTAACGCTCCTTCGATTCAGTAAGATTCGTTTCCGCTTTTTCGAGATCATCGTCGAAGGTAGCCAGTTTCTTTTTACTGCTTTCAAAGGCTTCTCGGAGATCTTCCAGATCCTTTTCGCTCTGCTCAATATCGTTGGTGTACTGCTCAATTACGTTTTCTTCATTGGAGATCTTCTCCTGCGTAATTTCGAGTGTTGTTTCGGTATCCCGAATTTTAGAATTAAGCTGGCTTACCCGCCGTTGAGCTTCAGATTGTTGCTTTTCTTTTTCATTAAGTGCCTTGCGAGCTTCTTCAGCTTCCTCTTCAAGTTTTTCCGCTTTGGCTATAATTTCCTTCTTTTCTTTGTCCGCATTGTCAATGCGTTCTTCAAGTGGCTCAAGCTCCTCTTTTATTTTACTGTATTCGTGCTTGTTTAGTGCCTTGTCGAGATGTTCTAACTCTTTTTTGTATTTCTTCGCCTTTTGGGCTTTTTCAGCCTGTTTTTCGAGGGAGTTTGTTTTTTTTCGTACCTCAACCAGAATATCCTCAACACGTTGGAGATCGGCTTGGGTTTCGTCGAGTTTACGAAATGTTTTCTTTCGCTTTTCCTTATATCGAGTAACACCGGCAGCTTCTTCAAAAAGTCGACGACGGTCGTTATTTTTATCATTGAGAATTTCTTCGACCATCTTCAGCTCAATCACCGAGTAGGCGTCCGAGCTCATCCCGGTATCCATAAACAGGTCGGTAATATCCTTAAGCCGGCAGGTAGTACCATTGATGAGATACTCACTTTCTCCTGATCGATACAGGCGACGCCCAATGGTAACTTCGTTATATTCGGTGGGGAGGAGACCCTTATTATTAATAAACGTCAGATAAACTTCCGCCATCCCCAGGGCATTTTTCTTGGCGGTACCGTTAAAAATAACGTTCGACATACTTGAAGAACGGAGAAGGGTAGGGCGCTGTTCGCCGAGGACCCATCGCATGGCATCAACTATGTTGGATTTGCCACAGCCGTTGGGCCCTACTATAGCGGTGATGCCTTTATCAAAAGATACATTGGTTTTGTAGGCAAAACTCTTGAAGCCCTGAAGTTCAAGTTCGGAAATATACATCTATAAGATCTGTTGTAAGGTTATTTGTTATTGATATGTAGCTAACAACCAATAACTAACAAACCATGAACCGATTATACGGTCATAATCTCTTTTTCTTTCTTCTCAGAAAGCTCTTCAACTCTTTCGGTGTGCTTATCAGTTAATTGTTGGATTTCATCTTCCGCCTCGTAGCGAGAATCTTCGGGTAATGATTCTTCCTGTACTTTCTTTTTTACCTCATCATTGGCATCGCGGCGGCTGTTTCGGATAGAAATGCGGGCTTCTTCAGCCAGTTCATTGACGCGTTTAACCAGTTCTTTACGCCGCTCTTCTGACAAAATAGGCAGTGGAATTCGTATAATATTTCCATCATTATTGGGATTCAACCCTAAACCTGCAGACATAATAGCCTTTTCAATTTCTTCAAGAGCAGATTTGTCAAATGGTTCTACGGTTAAGAGACGGGCTTCGGGTGCACTGACGTTAGCCAACTGGTTTAATGGTGTTTGAGATCCGTAATAATCTACTTTTATACCATCAAGTATAGATGGCTGAGCTTTGCCTGCGCGAATATGAGACAGCTCTTTTTTATAGTGGGCAACAGCCTGATCCATGTTCTTTTTCGCGGAGTTGATAATGGGTTCTAACTTTGGAGGAATCATAATATTCGCGGATTGTTTAATTCTTTTTGATGATGCTGTTATTAAATCAAAATGAATTTAAGAAATCTAAGAATCTTCCCAAACTACCTTTGATCCCACGGATGCATCTTCCTGTAAGACTTTTTTCAGGTTTCCAACTTTATTCATGTCAAAAACAATGATAGGCGTTTTGTTTTCGCGGCAGAGGGTAAAGGCCGTTAAATCCATAATATCCAGCTGCCGACTGAGTACTTCTTCACCAGTAATAGTGGGAAACTTGACAGCATCCGGGTTAATTTCAGGATCGGAATCGAAAATACCGTCAACACGGGTCCCTTTGAGAATGACATCCGCTTCGATTTCGATGGCACGAAGCGAAGCAGCGGTATCAGTCGTGAAGTAAGGGTTCCCGGTACCGGCGCCAAAAATAACAACGCGTCCTTTTTCAAGGTGTCGGGTAGCACGCCGGCGAATATAGGGTTCGGCAATTTCTTCCATTCTGATGGCTGACATCAGCCGGGTCTGCACGCCCATGCGTTCCAGAGAATCTTGCAGAGCCATACTATTGATCATGGTAGCAAGCATGCCCATGTAATCTCCTTGAACGCGATCCATGCCTTCGGTGGCACCCTTTACACCTCTAAAGATATTTCCGCCTCCTACAACAACAGAAACCTCAAAACCTTCGTCATGTATAGATTTGATTTCCTCGGAGTACTGGGTAAGAATATCTCCGTCAATGCCATGCCCCTGTTCACCTAACAGTGCTTCTCCACTTACTTTTAACAGAATTCGATGATAATTGCTGTCCACGTTTTTTACCCTATGTTAATTATTGAATTGATTGTCATTTTTAATACGATCTGATCAATCTTATAATCTCTTAAGCATAAAAAAAAGGCTACCGAATTGGTAGCCTTTTTTGCGAATCAAAATGATTACGAATCATCGCCGAGCTGGAGTCGATGGAACGACTTAACCAGCGGAGTGTCATTGTTTTTGAGATACTCCTCAACAGAGAGGCTGTTGTCCTTAACAAACTTCTGTTCCAAGAGAACGCGTTCTTCATAAAAGCGCCGCAATTTACCTTGTGAAGCTTTCTCGGCAATTTCCTCAGATTTACCTTCTTCAAGAAGTTGGTCTTTGGCGATTTCGAGTTCCTTTTCAACGATCGAGCTGTCAACACCGTCTCGTGTTACCGCCAACGGATTCATTGCTGCAATCTGCATGGCTACATCTTTACCGATTTCGGGATCTTCTACATCATCTTCAAACTCTACCAATACCCCGAGCTGATTGCCAGGGTGGATATATGAGATGAAGAATCCATCGGTTTCAGCAAAGACAACACGATTTATTTTAATCTTTTCACCGATTTTGCCAACCATATCTTTTACGTGATCGGCAATAGAAAGCCCGTTGTGTTCAGTTTCAAGCAGTTCATCAACCGATTCGATTTGGTTTTCAAATACGATATCTAAAAACTGTTGTGCACGGTCTTGAAAATCATCATTACGAGCAACAAAGTCAGTTTCGCAGTTGATTTCGAGTGCTGCGGCTTTACTTCCGTCGTCGCTTACGCGTGTAACAATTAGGCCTTGGTTGGCTTCACGGTCGGCACGCTTTTCAGAAAGCTGTTGTCCCTTTTTGCGAAGGATTTCAGTTGCTTTTTCAAAATCGCCGTCAGCTTCTTGGAGGGCCTTTTTGCAATCCATCATGCCGGCCCCGGTCTGTTCGCGTAGTTCTTTTACGTCTTTTGCAGAAATACTCATTGTTTGAGTTACGCTATTTAAATTGTTGTTCTAAGTTTAAAAGGATAGTACGGCCGTTTTTTACTCTTCTTCGTCCGAAGAGTCGTCGCTGGAATCTTTCTTCTTGCGACGTTTACGGCGTTTGCCCGTAGCTTTGGTTTTTTCTTTTACCTGCTGCTCTTCAGCTTTACGTGCTTCTTCAGTAGCTTGATCCATAATTTGCTCTTCACTTTGAGCTTCGCGCTCAGCATTACCTTCAATAATAGCATCGGCAATTTTAGAAGTAACAAGCTGAATGCTGCGAGCAGAATCATCATTGCAGGGGATAATGTAATCCGGAGTATCGGGATCACTATTGGTATCAACCATTGCAATAAGGGGAATATTAAGTTTAACCGCTTCGTTTACAGCGATGTCCTCTTTGGTTGTATCGACAACAAAGATGGCGCCGGGAAGATGTCCCATATTGGCAATACCGCCCAAGGTGTCTTCGAGCTTTTCATACTCACGTTCAAGCATGAGAGCTTCTTTCTTTGTGAGTTCCTCAAAGGTACCGTCCTTACTCATGCGGTCGATCTCTTCCATGCGTGAGATGCTCTTTTTGACAGTACTGAAGTTGGTCATCATTCCTCCTAACCAACGGTGAGTAACAAAAGGCATACCGCATCGGATAGCCTCCGTTCTAACAATATCTTGAGCTTGCTTTTTTGTCCCTACAAAAAGGATATCTTTTCCGGCACGGGCAAGCTTGGTAACTTCGTCCAGTGCTTCTTGGAAAAATTTCTGTGACTTTTTGAGGTCGATGATGTGAATCCCGTTGCGCTCCATGAAGATAAATTCCTTCATTTTAGGATTCCATCGGCGGGTAAGGTGTCCAAAGTGGGCACCGGATTTCAATAGTTCTTCTAAGTCAGGTGTAGTAGGCATAGGTTAGATTTATTTTTGAGTTAATCCTCTATGCAGATCATCCCCGGCGCTAATCCCAATAACTGCATGGGACACTCGGCGCACTGAGTAGCTGCATATGTGTGATTGAATGTTGTACGTGTGGAAAAAGAAAACGTATAAGCGCGATCTATTAACGCTTGGAAAACTGGAACTTCTTACGAGCACCAGGTTGACCGTACTTCTTACGTTCTACCATACGATCGTCGCGTGTAAGTAGATCATGTGCTTTCAATACATCGTGCCACTCTTCATTATGATCGTCAAGAGCGCGGGCCAAAGCATGTTGGATGGCACCGGATTGTCCGGTAATGCCACCACCGCTTACATTTACCAAAATATCAAACTGTCCGTCTGATTCGGTAACGTCAAGCGGAAGCTTGGCGATATTGCGATGTGCTTGAGTGCAAAAATATTCATCCAGGGGTCGTTTGTTTACAACAAACTCACCTGATCCAGGTTGAATATAGAGTCGCGCAGTAGAAGTTTTTCTTCTTCCGATGAAATTTTTTTGTTCCATTCGTGATTAAAGCTCGATTTTTTTTGGTTGTTGTGCTTCTTGTTCATGAACCGGACCGGCATAAATCCTAATGTTGGTCATAAGCTTGTCGCCCATTTTATTCTTTGGCAACATTCCTTTTACAGCTTTTTCAATAACCAATTCGGGATTGTGGTCCAGCATCTCTTCTGCCGAAGTAAAACGTTCGCTGCCGGGGTATCCGGAATAACGAAAATATTCTTTCTGCTGTAATTTATTGCCGCTCAGTGTAACTTTGCTAGCATTAATTACAACAACGTTGTCACCGGTGTCCATATGCGGTGCGAAGTTAGGCTTGTGCTTACCTCTAAGTAGGCTTGCTACCTTGGAAGCAACTCTTCCGAGCGCCTGATCTTCGGCATCAACAAGAACCCAATTCTTTTCGATATCACTCGGTTTTGGGGAGTAGGTCTTGTAACTGTTAGTATCCACGGTTAAAACTTGTTTATAATTGCTTTTATGTGAAGTCTCGAAAAATAGGCTTATTTAAATCCATTTGCAACGGTGAAGTTATGAATATTTTCTAAGCATCATTTATATGAATCTATGATGGTTTTTTTAATCAAATTAGAGGTATGATAGATAAAATTTATAGGGTTTAAGATAAGATATTCTTAAAAATTAATTATATCTTTCAGCTACAAAAAAGACCTATTAATGTAGGTTAAGCCAAGTTTAAAAAGGACAATCGAGAACCCATGAGTAACGAAAATAAATTTTTGCAGACGAAGACCCCTTTTGATACAGGAGCTGGCCAAGCGCACCTGTATAGTTTGAAAAAACTGGAAGAAATGGGGTATGGAGATATCAGCAAGCTTCCCTTTACCATTCGTGTATTATTGGAAGCTGTGCTCAGAGAGTACGATGGCTATGTCTTTTCGGAAGATGATGTAGATGCTTTAGCTAATTATAATGCCAAAGATCCGCAGGGAGAGATACCATTTAAACCTTCGCGGGTTGTGCTTCAGGATTTTACCGGGGTTCCGGCTATCGTGGATTTGGCGGCGCTTCGTTCTGCCATGGAACGCATGGGCGGTAATCCTACGTCTATTAATCCCCAGGTACCGGTAGATCTGGTTATTGACCACTCGGTACAGGTAGATGAGTTTGGTCAGGAGTACGCCTTTATGCATAACGTGGAAAAAGAATTTGAGCGAAATCGCGAGCGATATGAGTTCTTGAAGTGGGGACAAAGTTCGTTTGATAATTTTAGAGTTGTTCCTCCGGGGCGCGGTATTGTCCACCAGGTAAATCTTGAATATTTGGCCAAAGGAGCATTTAGCCGAGAGGAAGAAGATGGTACTACGGTTGTTTATCCCGATACTTTGGTTGGTACTGATTCGCATACAACTATGATTAATGGTCTTGGAATTCTGGGCTGGGGCGTTGGCGGTATCGAGGCCGAAGCAGCCATGCTGGGACAACCCATATATATGTTGGTGCCCGAAGTGGTAGGAATGAAGCTGACCGGTGAGCTCCGCGAGGGAATTACGGCTACTGATTTAACGCTGACGGTAACACAGATGCTGCGTAAGCATGGCGTTGTTGGTAAATTTGTTGAGTTCTATGGCGACGGGCTTAAAAATATGAGTCTGCCCGATCGCGCAACTATTGCAAACATGTCTCCGGAATACGGTGCTACGATGGGATTCTTCCCGATGGATGAAGAGTCAATGCGCTATATGCGTCGTACGGGTCGTTCCGAAGAGCATGTTGAAATGGTTGAGCGCTATATGAAGGAACAGGGACTTTTCCATACGGATGATACGCCTGATCCTGAATATACCGATACGCTGGAACTTGATCTGAGTGATGTAGAAACATCGCTTGCCGGTCCTAAGTTGCCACATGATCGTATCTCACTGCCAAATATGAAGGAAACATTTGAGAGGAGTTTGACGAGTAATGATCCGACAATGGGCTTTAACTTGGCCCAGGAGAAACTGGCTAATAAAGGTACTTTTAAAAATGGACAGGAAATTGAAATGGAGCATGGTGATGTTGTCATTGCTGCTATTACATCCTGTACCAATACCTCTAATCCGAGTGTAATGTTGGGGGCGGGTATTGTTGCAAAGAAGGCTCTTGAAAGAGGGTTGGAAGTACCTCCATATGTGAAAACGTCGCTGGCTCCCGGATCGCGAGTTGTTACTGAATATCTTGAGGAGGCCGGTCTTACGAATTATATGGACAAGCTCGGTTTTAACCTTGTCGGCTATGGATGTACAACTTGTATAGGTAACTCCGGCCCGCTGCCACAGGCTGTTGAAAATGCTGTGAAAGAAGGCGACCTGATTGTAGCAGGTGTTCTTTCCGGGAACCGAAATTTTGAGGGACGGATCCACCCTTATGTGAAAGCAAATTACCTGGCTTCACCGCCGCTGGTTGTTGCTTATGCATTGGCCGGGACAGTAGATATTGATTTGGAACACGAGCCGCTTGGCAAAGACAAAGATGGCAACGATGTGTATCTCAAAGATATCTGGCCAACATCAGATGAAATTGCAGAGCATCTCGATAATGCTATCCGTCCCGAGCTGTTTGAGGAGCAATATGGAGATATTTTCAAATCTGAAGAGTGGGATGAAATTCCTGTTGGTGGAGGAGAACTCTATGAGTGGAAGGATGAATCCACTTATATTCAAGAGCCGCCATTCTTTATAGATATGGGAGAAGAGCCCGATCCGATTACTTCAATCAATGGTGCACGAGTGCTGGTGAAAGTAGGCGATTCGATTACTACGGATCATATTTCTCCGGCGGGAAATATCCCCAAAGATAGTCCGGCGGGTGAGTATCTGATTGAGCACGGAGTTGAACCCAAAGATTTCAACTCCTATGGATCGCGTCGCGGTAACGACCGTGTTATGACACGCGGAACGTTTGCCAATGTACGATTTAAAAATCAGTTGGCGCCGGGCAAAGAGGGCGGTTACACCAAATACTTCCCGGAAGATGAAATCACAACTATCTATGATGCAGCCATGCGGTACAAAGAAAACGATACTCCGCTGGTTGCATTAGCTGGTGATCAGTACGGTACCGGGTCTTCCCGAGATTGGGCTGCCAAAGGGACTATTCTACTGGGGGTTGAAGCGGTTATTGCAACATCGTACGAACGTATTCACCGTTCGAACCTTGTTGGAATGGGCGTACTTCCGCTTCAGTTCAAGGAAGGAGAATCATCTGATTCACTCGGGCTGGATGGTTCTGAAGAGTTTAACATCCAATTGGATGATGAGCTTGAGGCGCAGCAGATGGTAAAGGTAGATGCCAAGAAAGAAAATGGAGAAACAATTTCTTTTGAAACCATTTGTCGAATGGATACTCCCGTTGAAATAGATTATTATCGCAACGGCGGGATTCTCCATTATGTTCTGCGAGATTATTATCGATCAGATCAGGAACAGTAGAATTGCGTAACTATAACTAAATGTAGTTCATAGGCCCGGCTTCTTTTTTGAGGCTGGGCTTTTTTTATTGATATCAGTTAGTAATTCTTGTATTAGTTTTTAAAAAAGCTTAAAAAATATTAAATAGATAAAGATAAGAGAGCAAAATAAATTAGGTTAACTGGGGTATAAGATTAAAATGTCATCATCTAATAGAGATAAGATAGCCGGTAAAATATCGTACGATGAAAAAACAAGCAGTAGTCTTCAAATTCTGCTAAAAAATATCAGCAGCGTAAACAGGGCGGTGAAACTGCGTACCGTCTTGCAGGAAAGTATTGAAGTTGTGCAAAACGTGATGAATACAGAAGCGAGTTCAATAATGCTTTTGGATGAAAATACCGGTGAATTAATTGTGAGTATGCCCACGGGGCCGGTTAAGAAAGAGGTTAAGGGGAAAAGAATTAAAAAGGGTAAGGGAATAAGTGGCTGGGTTGTTAAAAATAAAAAACCATTCTATTCGAATGATGTATCAAAAAGCGATCTGTTTGCCGGAGATATATCTGAGACCTTCACTAGTAAAAATATCATCTGTGTACCACTCAGGAACAGCGATAACAAGATGATCGGAGTCTTACAGGCAATAAACAAGCGTGATGGTGATTTTTCCGATCGGAATATCCCTGTTTTTGAGGCATTAGCGGACCATGTAGCAATGGCCATTGAACGGAGCAGGGAACTGCAGGAAGTTCAACGTAAACTGGAAGAGCGAGATCTGTTGCTGACGGAAATACACCATCGGTTGAAGAATAATTTATCTACCATAACTGCTCTAATTGAATTGGAGCTGCCTGATATTAAAGATGAGACGGCCAAAGAAACCTTGCAGAAAACGATGGCTCGTATTAAATCGATGACTGAAGTACATGATTTTCTATACAATAATAAGCCCGGTAATGAGATTAAGCTGAAGTTATATGTTGAGCGTTTATCCAGGGAGATTTCGAATATCCTATCCCACGCCTCACGAGATATTAAGATAAAAGTAAGATCCGAGGATGTGTTTTTGGATACCGACCGTGCTATGAGTTGTGGTTTATTACTTAATGAGCTGATGGTGAACTGTTATAAGCATGCTTTCGATGATGAAATTAATGATCCGAGAATTTTTATTGAGCTTGCTGAAGTAGATAATGGAACCATTGAGTTTAAAGTTTCGGATAACGGAACGGGGATCGGGGAGGATTTTTCTATTACAGAGTCGGGTTCAGTTGGGGGATGGCTTATTGATGTACTTATCCGCAGGCTCGAAGCAGATATAGATATTCAACGAGGGGATGGAACTACTTTCTTGATTCGCTTTGATAAATAAGGTTTAAAATAGGTTAGAATGGCCACTGCTCAATACCGCGCATTGTAAAAATATTTGCCATGAGTTGAGATATTGGGGGTTTTAGCATTAGGGCAAGTAATGGTTTGCGAACAAATTGAGTGGCAGTTTTTCTACCTAATTTCATGTTCATTTCTGCTCTTCGGATAGCAATGTTAGCGGCATGTTCTCTTCTTTTTTGATACTGGTTCAGGATCATATCTTTCTGGAAGGTATTGCCCAATACCTGGGGGAATGTATCTGCGAGATCACGGGCATCAAGCCAGCCCAAATTCATACCTTGTCCGCCAATAGGGCTTATGACATGAGCAGCATCACCGACTAAAATAGTGCGATTTTTAACTATAGGATGAGCTATCAATTTTTGTACGCCGAAGCTGCTAAGCATGGTATGATCCGTATTGCTTAATGAATGACTAATTCTATTAAAAACCCTTGATGTCAGCTGTTCTTTTGAAACATAATCAATATAATCAGCTGTTTTAACCACCCATCGGCGGCGGTTATTGGGCAGTGGGAAAGATTCAATAAGCCCCTCATCGCATAGAAAAATGGCTGCATCCGAATCAAAATGCGTGTTATCTGTGAAATCGCCCATAATATAGGTGTCGGGATAGTGATGGCCCTTAAACGAGATTTCGCTTTGCCTGCGAACCAGGCTATTTTTACCGTCACATCCCACCAAGTATTCTGATTGGAGCGTATGACTTTTTCCGTTGTGGTCAAACGTAACCTCAACATGTTCGCTATGTTTTGTGATGGTGCTGACCTCGGCATTACGGAGCAGAGCATTGGGATTTCTTTTCGTCAAGGCTTGTTCGAGCAATGATTCGGTTCGGTGTTGTGGGAGCGCTAAAATAAAGTTGTACGGTTTCGGACAATGCTCGAAAGAAAGTGCGCCCATTTTCTGGGTATTTACAAAAGCGTGTCCCGTTTGGATTTTTACTCCCTCCCGAATAAAATTGCTGACAATATTCAACTTCTCAAACAACTCCAGCGAGACCGGATGAATGCCCAGTGACCGAGAGCCGGGACGAGGTGCCGATCTTTTTTCAAGGATGATATACGAAATGCCTGCTTGCTCGAGACATAAGCCCAGGTAGAGTCCTACCGGGCCTCCACCAACAATGGTTACTTGATATGTGTCAGAAACCTCATTCATGTCTGTAAGTCATCAATAGTCGAAAAGGAAAGAGGTTCTGCACATTCCAATCCGGCGGGATAATCGATTGCAATTCTTTTTGGGTATAGCTTCGCTTAATGGAGGTAAGTCCATCCTCGGTGATGAAAGAATTCCGAAAAAAGGGACGAGAAAAGGTGTTGAAAAGTAGGTAGCCCCAATCGCTTCTGCGCAGATCATTAAAGAGGATCGATTTTGAGCACAACTTTTTTGCCTGCGGCAGTATGGATAAAAGTTTCTGTTCATCCAGATGATGGATCAAATGGTTGGATAGAACGAAGTCGAACTGTTGTGCATCTGGATTTAATTCTGAGAGTCCGCATTGCAAGAATTCTATGTTCGTGGACAGTTCAAGGGTTTGTACAAATTCTATAGCCCGGGGATCGGGATCGATAGCTGTAATTTTGAAGTTTATTCCGTCTTTTTTCAACCACTCGGCTAACTCTATAGGGATATCCCCTCCGCCAAAGCCGATATCCAGAAAGGTGAATTGCGAATATTGATCAAGATGTGGACGAATAAATTGCTCATAAATATGCCGCCAACGCGATATCAATGAATTGATCCGGCTAAACTGCCGATAGGTATTTTGTAGTTTTACGACATTGCAATGGGGATCATCCATGCGCTCTTTACTGTCGGTATCTCGTTGAGATAGGGACAGAGGCATCAGCTCACCTGATTTTTTTGAAGTAGTCCGCTTTCGATAGTTAAGCCCGGGCCAAAAGCCATCGCCAGAACAGCTTCTTGTTTTTTGGAAGCCGGCCGACTTAATAATTCTTTCAGTACGAACAGGATTGTTGCGCTGCTCATGTTTCCGTAGTCAGCCAATACTTTTCGCGATGGTGATATTTGCTCTTCTGAAAGCCCAAAGCTTTGTTGTACTTTATCAAGAATTGCACGTCCGCCGGGATGGAGTGCCCAGTGATTGATATCATCAGCAGTGAGCTGATAATCCGTGAACAGCGGCTGGATAGATTGATCGAGATTTGCCTCGATAATATCCGGTACGTAGGTAGATAATACCATATCAAAGCCGGTATCGCCAATTGTCCAGGCCATATCTTTTTCACTTTCTTGAGCGATGGATGTGGCAAACTGTGTCAGTTCAAAACTGTTAGTTTTTGTGGGTTTGTCTTTACTGATTATGACACCGGCAGCGCCGTCGGCAAATACGGATGCTGAAATTAAATTATCGGTAACTTCTGAAGGTTGCAGGTGAATAGAGCAGAGTTCGAGGCAAACAATGAGTACGTTTGCATCAGGTTGAGACTCACAGAAAGCTTTGGCCATTTTCATAGCGGGGAAGGCGGCAAAACATCCCATAAAGCCAAGGTGAAAACGTTGGGTAGACGGTGATAATCCCAGTTGTTGGATGATTTCGAACCCGGGTTCCGGAGCAAAAAATCCCGTACAGGATACCGTAATAACGTGCGTGATGTGTTCACGATCTACCGATTGATTCTCGTCGATGGTTTGCCGAGCTGTTTCTACAAAAAGCTCTTTGGCTTTTTGGGTGTAAAGTTCGTTGCGGGTTCCGGTAGAGGGTACGCTCAGAGTGCCATCTTCCTGAAAGAAAAATCGAGGATCACCGTTGGTGTTAAAATCAGGAATAACGGTATGGCGCTTGTTTATACCTGATTTTGAGTAAATACGATGGATGATTCGCTGTGTTATTTCTTTATCGCTGATGTATTCTTTCATGCGGTCGCGCAAAAAAGACTGATCATAGGAGCGCTCCGGGACCACCGTGGAAATATTTTGGATGTAAGCTGCCATCTACCATTAAATTAAAGGGTTAGAGTATGTACTCTATTAATACCCTAATTTTGTGGTAAAAATTCCGAATTCCTAATTGTAGGTTATTTTTTGGTGAGCAGATAGAATCGAATGTTATGCAAGATGGCTGCAATCGTAAGACCGGCAATAAGTCCCATCCAGAGCCCCTGCGGGCCAATATTGCGAATGATTCCTAAATAATAACCGAGCGGTAGGCCCACCATCCAGTAGGCGACAAAATTAACGGCCATCGGCACGGTAGTGTCTTTGAGTCCTCGGAGTGCACCATACCCGCTGACCTGTAATCCATCTGAAATCTGGAAAATGGCAGCCATATACAACAGGCTTACCGCTACTTTTTGTACTTCAGCATCCTGAGTATACATGCTTGTAATGAGTTCCGGGAAGAGATACATGATAATGGCAGTAATACTCATAAAAAAGGTGGCCATAATAATACCAAGATAGCCTCGTTTACGGGCTTCTACCATAGATCCCTTACCAATGGCATTCCCAACGCGCGTAGTAATGGCAGTTGAAAGTCCGAAAGGTACCATAAAGGTCATGGCCGAAAAGTTGATCGCAACCTGGTGACCGGCCACGGCAACAGCGCTTAGGGATCCCATGAAAAGGCTTACCAAGGCGAACATGGTAACTTCCATGGTGGAGCTGAGCCCGATAGGAACGCCAACGTGCAGGAGTTCTTTTAGGTATTTCCACTCCGGAAGCCTCCATTTTGAAAATATTTCAAATCGGTCGTAGGGTTTATGTTTCATAGTAAAAAGGAGCATCCCCAAAAACATTACAAATCCCACAATTGAAGAGGCGTATCCGCATCCGACGGCTCCGAGTTCGGGGAATCCCAGCTTGCCATACATTAGTACATAGTTGGCTCCAATATTGACAAAGACACCAATCAGAGCAAAATACATGGCCGGACGTGTTGCTGACATGCCTTCGTTGAAAAAACGAAGAGCCATATATCCGCAAACTCCAAAAGTACCCCAGGAGATAGCATCCAAGTAGCCCTGTGAGAGCGGAATAATTTCTGGCGTAACGTCCAGAAAATACATTACGAATTCGAGGTTACGGATCAGAAAAAAAATGGGGATGGCAAGAAAGAGGGAGAGCCAGAGGCCTTGTCGCACGTTAACGCCAATTTCCTCAAAATTACGTCCCCCTACGTGTTGTGCTACAACGGGCGTCAGAGCCATCAGGGTGCCGGCCGCCAGCATCATAAAGGGATTGAAAACCGCACCTCCCACAGCTACCGCTGCCAGATCTTGTGCAGATAAATTCCCCGCCATCACTGTATCTACAAAGTTCATCGACATTTGCAGCAGTTGAGCCATAATTACCGGCAGCCCGATCTTGAGGGTAATACCGGCTTCTTTGCGAAGGTTATATTTTTCTGACTTTAAATAAGCAAACATTGAAGAATATACTGCTTCAGGAAAGCGAAATTTTTTATTTCAGGGAATCGCGTATGGTACAAAAAAAGAGAGGGAAAAGTAAGCAGAGGCCGGATGTTATTTTTGGGGCAACTTAATCACAAAGGTGGTGCCTTCACCTTCAACTGAGGCAAAACTGATGCTGCCTTCGTGCGCTTCGATAATCTTTTTACAGATTGCCAGTCCCAGACCGGTACCGCTGGATTTAGTCGAGAAGTTGGGGACAAAAATATTGGGGCGATCTTCTTCGGCAATGCCGCTACCGTTGTCTTCTACCTCAATAAATGCATTTTTCTGATGGTAATATAGGCGGAGTACAATTTCTCCGTTCTCATCGGGCATGGCTTCGTAAGCATTTTTAACGAGGTTGATGATGATACGCTTTAACTCATCCGGTATACCTTGAACCTGTACGGGATGTTGGGGTGTTTTCAGAGTAATAGTAACTTTTTCGTCGTGCTCATAGAGTTTGGCGACCGAAGCTAAAATAGTTTTTAGATTAACTTCTTTAAAATCCTCGGTTAGAGGTTGAGAGAACTTTGAAAAGTCAGAGGCAATATTGCTGAGTGACTGAATTTGCTCAATCAAATTAGAGGTAATTTGTTGTACCCGTTTTTTAAGCTCTTCAGGATTTTGGCTATCGCTTTTGAGCTGTCGTTCTAAGTGTTGAACATTAAGCTTCATTGGTGTAAGCGGATTCTTAATCTCATGGGCTACCTGCTGGGCCATCTCTTTCCAGGCAGCTTCGCGTTCGGCGGTGGCCAACTCTTTTTGAAGTTTTTTAAGTCGCGAAACCATGTTGTTGTAAGCTTTGGCCAGATTCCCGATTTCATCGTTGCTGGTAACGGGAATAGTGGTGTCGAGATCACCGCCTGATATTTTGTTCAAACCTCGTTGGATATAAACCAATGGGCGTGTGAGTTGTTTTGATATAAAGGTCGAGGCAAGGATAAATAATCCAAATACAAACAGATAAACCAGAATAAGATAGCTGATGGTTTCGAGCAGTTGCTGGTCGTATTTCGGAGATTCCAAAAATGTAGGAATGGCGATAGTAGCCACCGGTACATTTTGATTATTTAGGATGGCGCGATAACCTATAAGCAGGTTCTGTCCGGCCAGCTGTACGTTTGAGTAAGCTTCTTGACGGTTTCGATTATTTAGCTGATGATAGATGTCGTAGGGTAGGGCGGCTGGTAAAAGGTGCTGCTGATAGATCTGTGGAGTGGTGGTTTCGGTAACGGTTTGTCCCGTGTAAAAACTGGCATCTACATCAAGTGGGGTGGTTAAAGAGTCCAATGAAAACGAAGAACCAACTTGGCTTTTGTTGCGAATTACTTGGTCCGACTCGATGGAGCTGGATAGCCGTTCAAGCTTATCAACCAATTCTTGCCGTACGATATCACGGTTTTGCTGTTTAATAGCGTAATGTGATGAAGCAATCAAGAATCCCAGAAAGATTAGCGTTGCCAAAAGAAAGCTGTCGATAAGGCGATCCTGAAAACGCACGTTAGAGCCGAGAAACTGGAAAGTAAATTTTGGGAGTACCTGTTTTATTATTAAAACCACTCCACTTATCAACAGTAAGAAAAAGCTGAAACGGAAAAATGAAAATAAGATAACTCGATAACCGGGGAGGGTAGTACTTGCTTTGATGATATTATTTTGGGACTCATTCCAAAACAAGGTACGATAGGAAAAAGTATCTGTTTGTTCTGTTACATGGATGAGGGTATCGTTTTGCAAAGCGTTAAGTTGGTTCTGTTCTAAGGTACGATACTTTGGAAAATAGTTGGTAAAGCCCTGCTGTACCGAGTTTACAAGTTTTCCGTCTTGGAATTTTTGCAAAAGATAAGGAGTGTTTAAATCATCAAAGCTAAGCCTGGACATAACCGTACGAATGGGCTTATTGTACTCCGGACGTTCCTGGTATACCGAGCAAAGAATCCAGGCAATAGGCTCTTGATCTGAAATTCCAAATACAGGAATCCATCCGCGATAAAAGGTACGATACTCTTGTTGGTTGATGAGCTGCGGCATTTGGACGACCGGCCGGATGGTGGATTTTGTAATCTGTTCAATTTCAGTGACGACCTGTAGCGTAGATATATTATATCTGTTTACCCAGTTTGGTGAGTTAAGATCAGTGGCATAATCACCGATCAGCTCTCCTGATGAGTTAACAAACTGAAGGTTTAACGAATATGTGTTACTTCTGGGAGAGATATAATTTTGTATTGTTTGGGTAAATCGGGTTTGTAGATTGGATCTGTTTTCTTGCAGATCTTTTGCAGTAATGCCTCGAAAACGTTCTTCAAGCTTGATAAGCAAGTTGCGGGTAAGGTTTTCTGCGAAATGATCTTCTTCCTGGGCATAGCTTGATGCGCGTTGCCAAAGTTTATGATCAGTACTATTGAGCGCTGCCTGATATAATACCGGTAAACAGACAGTAGCTATTAAAAAAGATCCGATAATTGATTTTCTTAATCGGGACTTATGAGTTAGTTGACTCACATTTTTTTCATAGGCAAAAGCAGTCATCAGCACGATGGCAAATCCCATAATGCTGCTGTAGAACATCCAGTTAAAAATAAATCGTTCGGGAATAAACAGCTGGGCAATAAATAGACTAATGAAAAAACTGGCTGATAGAACGGACGAAGTTAGCTTGAGATGCTCCCGGGAAAATCGAAATAGCATACGATTTAATACGATGAGTATATTACCGGCAGCTAAGGTGGCTAATCCAAGAACCAAGTATAAAATAATCGTTCCGGGCTCAGGGAAGATACGGAGGTCAAGAGTAGCAACAGCTGTATTATTGGCTGCCTGGAAAAGCATCTTAAAGAAACTGAGAATGGCCAGTGCATTAACAACGCCAAAAATACTGGCTAAACTGATGACGCTTAAATACCAGTCGGCTTTGAGCTCGTGTTTGTATTCCTGCAGTTTTCGTGTTGTTGCCCAAGAGGCAATAAGGGCAAAGGCAGCATTGGTAAATGAAGCACTTAAATTAGTGACTAAGTTAATCCACTCCGTATTTCCCGAAGAAGATATAGAAAGTATCCAGTAGGATAATAAATCGGAATACGAGAAAATTGTCCATCCAGCAATGACGAACAAAAGTTGTACCAGTAAGGCTTTCCACAACGAAAGATGTTCGGCAGCTGCAAAGAGAATCGAAATTATGAGTATAAAGCTGAGGATCGCAAAGATCGATCGCCAGAAGGTAGTGTTCTCTTCCCACTCTGCTTGTGTTTGTTCAAATTCATCAGCGGTAGCGTAAACCACACCAACCGAATCGCCCTGCAAATTTGTTAAGGTCTTACTTTGGACGGTTTGAGCAGGAGGATCACTAAAAATGCTAAAATCAAGCGGATACGAAGTTGAGAAATTATCAGAATTAAACAGGTTGAATTCACTTTCTCCCCCAATAGAAAGTGGGTTATTTTGTTGGATGCGATAGGTTGTAAATAGATCGTAGCTGATGGTGCCCGAACTGTCTTGGATGCTAAACGGGATATGGCATTCCCAGTAAATTGCATTGTTATGTCTCTTAAGGATGAGATCAGGAGTAGATGGATCTCGATTTTGAACGTGTGTAATATTTTGAAGCGCAAATCCCCTCCATATGATAGGTTCATTATCATGATATAGTGCTGCACTCCACAGATTGGAAATCTGATTTAATGTATTATAAAGATATTGGTCGGATCTGTTTTGAAGAAGAGGCGCTTGAAGGGTGCTTGCAAGATTTTCCGAATCGGACAACAGTTGCTTCTGTTTTTCCAGAAAGTAACTGGAAGCCCTGTCAAGGCTACTTTCAATGACTTCTTTGTTGGTTGTGGGTGATGGTTTTACGCCATACCGCCACCCTTCAAGAAGCAGTAGAGTCAAAAGCAAAGCCAGCAGCGACCAGCCAAGCCAGCGGTATAGTTGTTTTTTTGTCGAGAAGTTCATCATAACCACATCAATCGGTTCCGTGATACGGAATATGAACCGAAATTAAGGCTGAATCAAGTTGGGAATTTCTGAGGTTGGTTTGCCTTCTAAAATTCCAATGATGGCATCAGCGGCAAGCATGCCAATGGCTTTACGGGTTTGAAAGCTAGCACTGGCTATATGGGGGGTTCGAATGCAATTGGGTGCTGTTTTAAGTTTGGGATGTAATTCCGGTTCGTTTTCAAAGACATCAAGACCTGCGCCTCCAATAGATCCATTGTGCAGGGCATGGGCAAGAGCCTCCTCGTCAACCACAGCTCCCCGTGAAGTGTTGATTAAAATTGTGTCTTCCGGCATTAAGGAGAGAATTTCCTCATTTATCAAATGATGTGTTTCATCGGTGAGTGGGCAGTGAAGCGTTACAATATCCGATTGTTTGACAAGTTCTTGCACAGTTGAGCAGTATTGAGCGTCGAGTTCTTGTTCCAGGTCAGGATCCACTTTGCTACGGTTGTGATAGATGATATCCATCCCCAGGGCTTTTGCCCTGCGAGCTACCCCTGTACCGATACGTCCCATACCAATGACGCCAAGTGTACTGTCGTTGAGTTCTTTTCCAAGAAAACCGAGCGGTTCCCAGTTATTGAATTTTCCCTCTAAAAGGTATTTTTGGGCTTCAAACAGGCGACGCGATACGGCCAGCATGAGTCCGAGCGTAAATTCTGCGCAGGAATCGGTAAGTACGTCCGGCGTATTTGCCACGGCTACGTTGTGTTTTTGAGCAGCTTCAAGGTCGATATTGTTATAGCCTACCGCATGATTAGCAATAATCTCAAGATTCGAACCCGCGGCAATAACTTTTTCAGTGACCGGATTGGAGAGCATTGGAAGCAATGCATCATAAGCGGGGATATCATCAGCCAGGATTTGCTCGTCATTATAAGTGCCTGGTTCTCCTACATCTACCTGATACCGTTTTTCAAGTTTTTCAATTACGGATGGAATAATGGGTTCGGTAATGAGGACGCTTTTAGCCATAATAAATTATAAACTGTAAGAGCTACCGTTAATAATTACTTCTGCGTGACTGTTTAGTTCTTTTTCTGTGATGCTGTCATAGACATAGGAGAAAGGAGTGAGCACCTGTGAGCACATCATGTCAGGATTGCGCCAGGCTTTTATGTCCAAATACAGCGAGTCACCGGCAGTGCGATGAGTAACATGTTGGAGCTTTGTACAGGCATCCGGAAAGGTTCCGTTGATCACCAGTGCCAGCTCATCGTTATTCGTGACCTTTTTAACAGAATCGATATACACTTTTGATTGCTGATGTGGTTCATCATCAGGTTTCTGGATGGTCACCAGATTTTCATAGGATTCCACATTATCACTTTTTTGTGATGATGAAGCACAGCCGATTATTAAAGCAAAAGCCGTTATAGTGTAAAGAAATAATCTCACGTTATTGATGATCTTCTATTTTTCGCATAGGAGCATCATTCCACATTCGTTCAAGAGCATAATATTCCCGCAGTTCTTTTTTAAAGATATGAACCACAACATTTACGTAATCAAGAATAACCCATCGGCGCGATTCTCGCCCCTCTTCTTTCCAGGCTTTTTCATTGAGCTGCTCTTTCGTTTCTTTATTGACGTTATCGGCAATTGCTTTAATTTGCACGTCCGTGTTAGCATGACAGATAACAAATTTATCGGCCAGTGTTGTTAATTCATGCACGTCCAATACAGTGATATCTTCGGCCTTTCGGTCAAGGAGGGCTTCACCAATGACTTCAATGAGTTTATCAGAATCAACCGTTTTTTGGTCATTGGAGCTGCTAAACTGTTGATTAGTTTGAGGAGATGTATTTGTCATATAGTATTTGTTATAATTTGAGTGATTTGTAATCAGAACCGATTACCACGGTGGCATCCAGATAAAAGTCTTCTGAGGCTTCTATGAAAACATGTTCCTCTGCGATGCCAAGGGCGTCGGCAACGCGCTTAGCATTTTTTGTATCAAAGGTACGGGCAATAACAACCGTATTTTGCATGTCAAAGTTTTTAAAGTTCCCGGTTTCAACTACATCAAAACCGTTTTTACGCAAAGCGGATGTAAAATCATTGGCAAGGCCCGGAACGCCGCAACCGTTCAAGACCTCAAGTTGTATAATATCCCCAATTAATTCCGGATTATTTGTTGCTCGCTGATTTTCAATACGCGGATAGACAATACGTGTAAATAATCCGAAGATGAGGAGTGCCAGCAGGAGGCTTAAGAAGCCGATGGTTGCATTTAAAGCAAAAGAATTCGTTTCGCTATTCTTTGATGTCATTAATTATTATGTCCGAAACTCAAAAATTGCGATCGTGGAATGGTGATCCGAAAGGGTTATGACGCATACCCGAAGACCATGGGTTCATTCCATATCCATAGTTGGGCACCTGCTGGAATTGAATGCTAATATTGCTCCGGTCGCTGATTTGATAATTAAGTTCAGCGTTACGGATTAAAAACTGGGTATCCATGCCGTTGTTGGAGTTTGGAGACATCATATTATTACCAAACGGTGAATGTAGTAATGATAGGTCTACTCGTCCGGTTAAATCTTCAGAAAAGAAGAAGTGCATGGTGTTGGTATAGGCGTTCATGTTTTGGAACTGTCCGCCAGCGCTCGAGAACATCATCGAATAGGAGTGGTCCATCTGCATGTTAAATAGGTTGCTCAGATCTGCTCCTTGGCTGGGATCATTTTGTTTGACAATGGGACCCATTAGTTCAGAACTATTGTTAGCGTCTGACCTTAATTGCGCATGAGATGCGGAACTTAGCCCAATCAAAAATAAAACGACTAAACTTACCGTTGATATAAATGCTGTTTTTTTCATCATAAGACAGATATCTATTTTTAATCTCTTAAGAGCTAATATAACGATTACCTCTTAAAGAAAGTATAATTATAATAAAGTCTTCATCTAAGATAAAGAGCTGAGGATGATAATTGACAATTTTCATACACTGCAGAAAAGTCTAATAAACAAGTTTTGTCGACGGACAAATAATCGACAGGATTGGTGGGGTAAGCGGAGGTGGAGGGATTCGAACCCCCGGAACCCAAAGGTTCAACGGTTTTCGAGACCGCCCCATTCGACCGCTCTGGCACACCTCCATGCTAAATATTGCCGTTTGTCCAACGGAATAAAATAGAGTATATTTGGAACGCTTTGAATCTGACCAAAATACCGGTTAAGGAAAACAAATAAAAGCCCATAGTTCGATAATGAAACTTACCGATTTTAAATTTGATACAGAAGATTTTAATGTCCCCGACGAACCTGTGCAGCCTCGTGATGCTGCTAAGCTGATGGTTTTAAATCGAGAAGATCAATCCATCAAACATGAAACATTTGCTGATATTCACAAATATCTGGACGAGGGAGACGTTCTAATTTATAATAACACAAAAGTTTTTCCCGCACGGCTGAAGGGTAAGAAGGAGAAAACGGATGCCGACATTGAGGTGTTTTTGCTTCGGGAACTTGTGCCGGAAAATATGCTTTGGGATGTGTTGGTTGAGCCTGCACGTAAAATTCGTATAGGCAACAAATTGTACTTTGGACCCAACCTGATGGCCGAGGTCATTGATAATACGACCTCTCGCGGCCGAACGATTCGTTTTCTTTTTGAGGGGTCAAACGAAGAGTTGTATCATATTTTAGATAATATCGGTGAGATGCCGCTGCCCCCGTATATTGAGCGTGAAGCAAGGGAAGAAGACAAGGAGCAATACCAGACAATTTTTGCCAAAGAGCGTGGTTCAGTAGCAGCGCCTTTTGCGGCTATGCACTTTACTGAGGAGCTGGTTGAGAAATTGGAGGATAAAGGTGTTGAGATGCTGCCGATTACCATGCATATCGGATGGGGGACATTCCGCCCGTGCGAAGTGGAAGATTTGACAAAACATCGCACAGATTCCGAAAACTATTATATATCCGAGGAAACATCGTCTAAAATTAATGAAGCTTTGGCCGATGAGGATCGCAAGGTTGTAGGTTGTGGCACGACTTCGGTGCGAACTATTGAGACAAGTATCACCGCAAGCGGTATTTCGAAACCGGGTACAGGCTGGACGGATAAATTTATCTTTCCACCCTACGATTTTAAAATAACTGAAGGGGTCATCACTAACTTCCATCGTCCCGAGTCTACAATGTTGATGTTGGGTGCTGCTTTTGCCGGCTATGATTTTCTGATGGAAGCTTATGAGGAAGCACAGGAAAAGGATTATCGTTTCTTTGCTTTCGGTGATTCAATACTGATCCTCTAAGCTGTGACTACGAAAGCACTTATTATTCCGGCTGCGGGGGTAGGAAGTCGTATGCAGAAGAATACCCCCAAACCTTTTTTGCAACTGGAGAACTGTACTATTCTGGAGCAGACTATCCGTTGTTTTTTACCGCTCGATGGATTGCAACAGATTTTTGTTGCTACTTCAGAATCTTTTTTGGAGAAAGCGGAAAGTATTCTTGGAAAGATGCTTCCACCACAGATAAATGGCCGTTGCCTGGTAGGCGGAAAGACACGCCAGGAGTCTATATATAATGCTTTGCAGAAAGTTTCAGAGACCGACCTTGTGATAGTTCATGATGCCGTTCGGCCTTTTGTGAAGCTACAGCATATCCAAAAATGCTGTGATACGGCCGAGGAATATGGAGGAGCTGTATTGGGGGTTCCGGCAAAAGATACGATCAAGAGGATTGATGATCAGCAGCAAATTAAAGAAACACCATCGCGAAAATTTTTATGGCAGACCCAAACCCCACAAATTTTTCAGAAAGCTCTGCTTGTTCAGGCATATAACCAGGCAATCCAAGATGATTTTGTTGGAACAGATGATGCCTCTTTGGTGGAAAGATTGGGAGCTACGGTAAAAATGGTGAAGGGAGATCGATCCAATTTTAAGATTACATACCCGTTGGATTTGCAGCTTGCAAAATTGCTAATTAAAAAAGATGGATAAGATGCGCATCGGATATGGATACGATGTACACCGGTTTGAAGACGGTGGTCCGCTTATTTTAGGGGGCGTAGAGATTCCGTTTGAAAAAAGTTTGTCCGGCCATTCTGATGCCGATGTCTTGCTACATGCCATCACGGATGCTTTGCTCGGCGCCTGTGCCTTGGGGGATTTGGGGAGTCACTTTCCGGATACTTCCGAAGATTTTAAAGATATAGATAGTAGGGTACTGCTTCGAGATGCTTTAACACTCGTTGAGGAAAAGGAGTTTTCCATTGGAAATATTGACGCTACAGTGGTAGCTGAACAACCTAAACTATCATCTTATATAGATGAGATGCGTCAAGTTATTGCGAAGGATCTAAAAGTTGATGTTGGTCAGGTATCGGTAAAGGCAACAACCTCTGAAAGATTAGGATTTGAAGGTAAGGGCAAAGGTATCTCGGCAAGGGCCGTGGTATTGCTAACAGGGAGTTAATCATGGTAGACCAATTTATTCAAGAGGCCGTTCAGTTTATAAATACGCTTCCCCCGTTAAGTATTTACTTAGTTTTTTTCATGGTGGCCTACGTTGAAAATATCGTGCCTCCTATACCTGGTGACGTCTTAGTTGCTTTTGGCGGATATTTAGCTGCGGAATCAGTTATCGGTTTGGTACCGATTTTACTGCTTACCACTATTGCTTCGGTGATAGGTTTTATGAGTATGTATTGGATTGGCAGCCGGTGGGGTAGGCTAATTCAGCAAAAGAAGAAACAATTCTGGCTTCTTCGATTTATTCCGTTAAAATATATCAACAAGGTTCGGTCGTGGATGCAACGATGGGGAATGGGTGTAATTTTGGCAAATCGTTTTTTAGCCGGAACGCGATCCGTTATTTCATTAACAGCGGGGCTAAGTCATACCCATATTAGTGGTACTATTATTTATTCAACGATAAGTTCTCTTTTATGGAATGGCATTTTGCTTGGCTTTGGGTGGATCGTGCACGAGAATTGGCAACTTATTGGAAAATACCTCTCTATTTATGGAAGAATTATTTTAGCAGGTATAGCTATATTTATAATAATTAAGCTGATAGTCTATTACTACAACAAGCGGAGCCCGAATTGATGGATTTTTGGGAGTTACTGAGAAAAAAGATTTAATTAGTAATTTTGTGTTGACAAAAATAAAAACTGTACTTAGTTTTGGAGTCTTTCGGCCAAGGGCTGATTGTTGCATTGGAACGTCGGCCTAAATATGGAAAAGACTCGATAAGCCAGCGTAGCTCAGGGGTAGAGCAGCTGTCTTGTAAACAGCCGGTCATCGGTTCGAATCCGGTCGCTGGCTCACTTGGTTTGTCGGGTGTTTGGAAAGCTTGGTCGAATTAAATTTGACATACTGATTTCGCGGGGGGGATACCAAAGTGGCCAACTGGGGCAGACTGTAAATCTGTTGGCGTGAGCCTTCGTAGGTTCGAATCCTGCTCCCCCCACACTAAGCGGGCGTAACTCAATTGGTAGAGTGTCACCCTTCCAAGGTGAATGTTGCCGGTTCGACTCCGGTCGCCCGCTCAGCCCCATGCGGGATACGCACAAGCCGTTATAGCTCAGGGGTAGAGCACTTCCATGGTAAGGAAGGGGTCGTCGGTTCAATTCCGACTAACGGCTCTGCAAGTGCAGAAATAATTATTGATGTGATTCTGAACATTTAACTGTAAACTTATTTACTCATGGCAAAAGAGACATTTCAGCGAAACAAGCCACATGTAAACATAGGAACGATAGGTCACGTAGACCACGGGAAGACGACCCTGACGGCGGCGATTACGACCGTAATGGCCAAGCACCACGGCGGGGTAGCCAAGCAGTTTGTCGACATTGACAACGCCCCCGAGGAGAAAGAACGGGGTATTACGATCTCGACGGCGCACGTCGAGTACGAAACCGAGTCGCGTCACTACGCGCACGTGGACTGCCCGGGCCACGCCGACTACGTGAAGAACATGGTGACGGGAGCAGCCCAGATGGACGGGGCGATCTTGGTGGTAGCAGCCACCGACGGCCCGATGCCGCAGACCCGCGAGCATATTCTGCTGGCCCGCCAGGTAGGCGTCCCGCAGATTGTGGTCTTTATGAACAAGACCGACCTGGTCGACGACGAAGAGCTGATCGAGTTGGTTGAG
>NZ_NSKE01000004.1 GCF_002287075.1 Fodinibius salipaludis | reverse complement strand
GGAAAGCTCTAATCGTGGGGCCCGGGTAGCCGAAGAGGTGTCGAAAAACCTGGAAAAGATTGAAGAAAGTGTAAATAATGTGAGCACGCTTGTGGTGGAGATCTCGGCAGCATCCCAGGAGCAGTCAAGTGGGGTACAGCAAATTAACTCGGCCATGACTGAAATGGATGAGGCAGTGCAGGGCAACGCTTCGGCATCGGAGGAGTCGGCCAGTTCTGCTGAGGAGCTTTCCTCTCAGGCGGCTGAGCTCAATACTATCGTGAAAGAGCTCATGGGATTGGTTGGTGGTATTGACGGTACTCATGCTAAGAGTTCTAATAATACCAATCAATGGGAGTCAAATGGGTATTCAAATAGAGCGGGATCTAATGGATATCAAAAGATTGAAAAGAAAAATGGGAATGGGCGTTCTTTTAATTCAGAATACCATGATGGATCATCATCTGAAAGTAAAAGTGATGACAGTGAATTGATTCCATTTGACGAAGAAGATAATTTTAGCGGATTTTAACTAAAAAAATATACTCCTAAAACGAATATTCCTTATAACCTAATAGTCCTTAGAGTGTTACCCTGGATAAGGGTAGCACTTTTTTATTTGTCAGTCATAAGTTTAAAAGATTTCTCTTTTTTATTTAAGAAAGAAAATTGCCCGCCGATAAGGTATTGACAAGCAAGTAATAAGACTGATTATTCTCAAAGCTAATTTAAACGTGGATTTGGATTATCCCGGTTAATATATCGGGAGAAATTCGCATTACAGTTCAAACGTTATTATGGGTTTTATACGAAATAAACTACGAAGTATAGCTTCAAGATACGGAAATGAGCAGCGCACTATCGGTAAACGTATTTTATTTATAGTACTGGGAGGATCTATGATGACCCTGATTGTAGGGGCCATTGCAATTTACTCTTTAAATGCTATTGATAGTAACACTAATGAGTTGGTAGGTGTGAATATTCCGGAATGGAATATCGCGAATGCTATTGAAAACGGTATGTGGGAATCGGGCTATAACCTGTCCCGTTACAATTATACGCAGAAAGATACGCTCTATAAACAAGCAATAGTAAAATTAGATAGCGTGGACAAAAAAATTGAAGAGGGAAAACGTATTGCTGAAACGTATGATATCCCGAACTTTGAAAGAATAATTGTCCAAATTGATGAGTCCTTTCGGGCTTATAATGCTTCAGTAGATTCTTCTTACAGGGCCATTCAGGAACTTGATCAATACCGAAGTAATATGGCCTCGGCCACGGGTGAGTTTGTTGATATTATGAATGAGTATACAGCTGTCACAAACCAAAGCATACAAACCCTTACTGATGCTACCGAGATCCAAAACGTTCAGGAAGAACTTGCTACGGCTGATGAGATAACGAAAAACTTCTTGCACAGTGTAAGTAAACTGTGGCAGTCAGAGGCTTTACGCAATACGGAAGATCTCATGGAGTTGGAAGATGAGTTTAATAAGATACGGTCTCAAATGGGCGAATTATATGAAGGGACTACCGATCCTGAAAGAGACATGCAACTAAGTATTGCGCTGGCTATTCTCAATGATAATGTGGGTGCCGTTAAAACCATGATTGCAGCGCGTAACACTGTAGATAAGCAGGAACAGATCCGTATTGAGGCATATAAAAATATTGTAAGTAGCGCTGCCGGCCTTGCAAGCTTATCTCAGCAATGGGCTACCGAGCAGGGTAAGCTCACAAATGCTACTGTGGCTTATACGATTTGGGTATTGATTGTATCGGTGGCCATAGCAGTGATTGGTGCAATGGTCTTCGGTCTGTTTATGAATGAGTCCATTTTGCACGTGCTTAGCAAGATAATCGATCGTTTGTCGGCTGGTGCTCGACAGGTTAACGATTCTGCTGTACAAATGAGTGGTACCAGCCAAGAGCTTGCTGAAAGTTCAAGTGAACAGGCGGCAGGGCTACAACAAACAACGGCTTCTCTTGAAGAGATGTCAGCCCAATCTAAACAAACTGCGCAGAATGCCAAGGAAGCTGAAATAGCTATGAAAGAAGCTAAACCCAAAGTTTCGCAAGGGGTTGAAGCTATGGAGCGTATGAATGAAGCAATGGATGAAATACAGGAGGCTTCAATGGAAACATCGAAGATTATTAAAACAATTGATGATATTGCTTTTCAAACAAACCTTTTGGCGCTTAATGCAGCTGTTGAGGCAGCCCGCGCCGGGGAAGCTGGAAAAGGTTTTGCAGTTGTGGCCGAGGAAGTGCGAAATCTGGCACAACGCAGTGCAGAGGCGGCAAAGAATACTTCGGAGCTGATCGAGAGTTCACAAAATAGTTCTGAACGTGGTGCTAATGTTGCTCAAGAGGTATCTGGGAATCTGCAAGAAATACAGGATAGTGTAAAGAATGTTAATACCCTTGTTGTTGAAATATCGGCAGCATCTTCGGAACAGCAGAATGGAATTGAGGAAATGAATTCTGTGATGAGAGAATTAGATGAGAATGTTCAAAGCAACGCCTCCAGCTCAGAAGAGTCTGCAAGTTCAGCTGAGGAGCTATCCTCACAAGCTAAAGAGTTGACAAATATTGTTGATTCGTTGATCGACTTGGCAGGAGTTCGTGAAGAGTCTAATGAAGCAATAGCAAATACAACTGGGAAGCAGGATGAGACTATAAACGGAGATGATGACCAGTTTGAACCTGATAACTCACAAAATGGAAGTGCCCATAACCAAAATGTTGGAAATGGTCAGCACGTACCATTTGAAGATAACAATTTTAATGGATTTTAAAGCTGCGTTTCAATTCGTATTGAAGGCAGCTAAATCGAGATAGCAGTTTAACAGTCACAAAAACATAACGTAGTCATGAATAACACTAAATATCTAAAAAGAGCAATTACATTTTCATCAGTTTTAGCAGTCACCATTATTGCTATTGGGATGACTCCATCAGCAGTATTCGGGCAAGGTTCGGGAGAAGTTCATACCGTGGTTGACGAAATGCCGGAAATTATTGGGGGATTACCTGCGCTGTATAAGGAAATAGAGTACCCGAAAGAGGCTGTGAAGAACAATGTTTCGGGTCGTGTATATTTACAGGTTATTGTAAATACTGACGGAAAAGCCGAAGCCCCTAAGATTATCAGAGATATTGGTTCGGGATGTGGCGAGGCGGCTGTTGAAGGTATCACAAAAGTAGATTTTAAACCAGGGAAACAAGACGGAAAAAAAGTAAAGGTCAAATATTCATTACCGGTTACTTTTAGGATAGACAAATAATAATATAAATAATATTGGTTTGGCCGGATAGAAATATTGGGACAGTTCATTACCAATTATAAGAAGTGGGGTACTTATGGATGATATACCTACGGATTTGGAGATTCTTGAAGATATCTATTATCGATATCACGATGATTTTCGTAAGTATGCTAAAAAAGAACCTGATCGAATAGCACGTATAAGGGTGCCAGTAGATGTTGAGGTCATAGCAGAAGCTTGCGGAGTGGAAGAGGATATGATTTTTGGTCGTATATATTACCATTTTAATAAAAAGTACAGTTATACCGACACTGATGGGGAGATAACAACTTTTTTTGTTACGGAAAAGTTTGAGGGGTTAAGTGTGAACTTTCCCCTGGTGGCTTCGGTCCTGGCAGATAAGTATGCTGAAAAAAAGCAGCATGAAAGTTTATTATTAATTGCGGGAACGGCGATTGTTATTTCAATTATATCACTGCTTGTTGCATTTTTTATATAAAAAAAGTTTCAAAAGAATAACTTATTTAAGTTGGAGTAATATGAAAATAAACGTATTGATTGTTGAAGATGACGCTGCGATGCGGGTCGTGCTTAAGAATACAGTACAATCAGTCGAAATGGATATAGAAATAGAAAATATTTATGAGGCTGAAAATGGTAAGGAGGGTATTAAAGCACTAAAAGATAATGAGTCGATAGACCTGATGTTGGTGGATATATATATGCCGGTTATGGATGGACTTGATATGCTCGATTATGTCCATGATCATCCGGATTTTCAGCATATTCCGGCTATTGTTGTATCTACTGAAAATGATGAGGAGCGTATTGATGCTATTCTTCGCCAGGGTTTGGGCTTTGTTCCAAAACCACTGACGCACGTATTGTTAAAAGATCAAATTGTGAGTATGATTGGTGAAAATGCAGATGAGAAGTAGGTAGGTAAGCCCCAGGAAAGTTAGATGTACAACCGAATTAGTGATTAGAGCACCCTGTTATGGGGTGCTTTTTTTATTTTGGTCTAAAGTTCGCTTCTTATCATACATAGGTACCTATCAAAGCTGGTTTGATCACTCCTTTATTACCAGTTGTAGTATGGTTTGATGTTTATCTTTTATCATTAGTGTGTTAGAGATACTGATAATTAAATATTTTCTTAAGATCAGCGAATTGGTAAGAAAGGATAGGATACTGGCAGAACTGAATGCATGAAATGTGGCAGTTCATACCGGAATAATAGAATAGGTTGCAGCCGACTATCTATAATAGAGAAGGTGATTGATAATCTTCAGATGGTGGCAGGCAAAAAAGAAATGAAATTTCTCCAAAAGGATTATTTTCGGTAACAAATATTGAGCCATAGTACCGTTTGGCATAGAGCAAAGCCATCGTTAAACCAATCCCCAATTTTCTTGCTTTGGTAGTAACAAAAGGATAAAAGAGTTGTTCGGAAATCGATTTTGGAATAGGATTTCCGGTATGTGAAATTTTAATGGAATTTTGAGTGGGTTGTGATATAGTTACTTCATGCTTATCAGCCGGAGCATATTCTACAGCATTTTCAATTAAAAAAGAAAGAATACGACGCATATCTCCTGAATTGCATTGCAGAGGAGTAGAAGATGTTGTTTCCTCGAAGCTGATATTCTTTTGTACTTCAACAGGATAATCGGAAACAATTTCTTGAATAATTTTAAAGGGATTTGCTGAAAAGTTATTTAAATCTATACGTTCAAGAGAAATTTTTTCTAAATCATCTAAATCATCAAGGAGGTTAAAAAGTTCATCAACACCAGCTGAAATTTTCTCAAGATATCTTTGGGATTCGTTAATATCACTGTTGTCTTCAATCAACTCAGCATATCCTTGAATGCCAGTGAGAGGGGAACGTACCCGATGCAGTAAAAATCCAATCATATTCTTAAGAGATTGCATCACCTCAAAGTCCGGAACCCCTTCGCGGCCTTCGAGTCGTACCTTCAAATGCTGGCTTCCTTCCCAAAGAAGTATTTCCTGTTTAAGGATGAACCATTCTTCGTTGAAATATACGGGGGTGATATTAGGACCTGCATTCGGCACGATGTGTACTACGTCATTAAGCTCTTTACCAATAGGATTTTTATTGGCAAAGCCTGCGATAGCTGCATCATTTACTTCACAAATTTTCTTACTCCCCATCTTTATGATAAAGGTGGGCTCAGTGCTGTTAAATGGTATCATCCCTGCCGGATTCTTGATGGCATTCTTTATTTGAGACATCATAATTAATTGTATTGAGACTAACAAAGGAATGACTCTATAAAAATAGAGATGATGTTCCTTCTATTGACCAAGTTATCAGCAGGGAGCCTGCTTACTTAAATATTGAACGATATTTATTCTATGAAGCACTACAGGAAAAAATTACCTCCCGGGCGGTTATTTATGCAGTTGTTCTCCTTAAGAAAGAAATCTTAAATGTATTAAAGCCACCGGTGTTATGAATTTCTGTATCTGGCATAGCAATTGCCTGTAGTATTAACGCACGTTGATACTTAAGTAATAATATTTTGTTCCGAGGTGAGGAAAATTTTGTAAACCGCCAGCCGATCGGCACAAAATGTATAAATAAAAATGAATTTTATTGCTATGCAGATAATAGATAGTGGTCATAGTCAGCTTATGGCAAAAGCAATGGATAGTTATTCATTGCGCCAAGAAATTACTTCATCCAATATTGCAAATATTGATACCCCGGGATATAGCCGTCACAGCGTAGAGTTTGAAAGCGCATTGCAAGAGGCAAGGAAATCGGGGAAAGCAATGCACGAGGTTAATCCGAGTATTTCAGAAACAGGAGATGAAGTGGTGCTTGAAAATGAGCTCCTGGAGATGGCCGATACCCAAATGAGGGTACAGCTTGTCACCCGAGCGTTACGCCATCATTACGACACCCTACAAACCGGCATTACAAGTACAACTCGATAATTTTTAAATCTAATATCATGATTCCCGATAGACTTTCTTCAGCTTTTCAGACAGCAGCAAAGGGATTGGCTGTACAGCGAGAACGAATTAATGTGGCTTCCCGAAATATTGCCAATGTAAATACAAGTTCTGTTGAGGGCAGTAAACAAGGGTATCGTCCCCAATCTGTCCAGACAACAGCACCAGAACCCACGAGCTTCCAACGAGTATTAACACAAAGCATGGGAAGCCTAAGCAAAACGCGCGAGCAGCACTTATCGCCAAGGATGCCGGTTGAAAACAATGTTGATAGGCAATCGCTTGGCCCCAATCACACTATTGCTGAAAAGGATAATTTTCGCTACGAATATGAACCGAATCATCCAGACGCAAATGAAGAAGGTATGGTACGCTATCCGGATATCGACATGGTTGAGGAGATGACAAATATTGTAAGTGCCAACCGGATGTACGAAGCTAATCTCAGCAGTATTGAAGCTGAGAAAGAGATTATGAAGCGTGCATTGCAGATATAACAATTGATGACATTTTCCCGGATTTTTAACACCAAACTCGAAAGACAAACAGAACTACCCCCATTATGATTGAAGGAATAGAAGCAAGCGGCCTCTTGCAACAGGTGAATGATATTGAACAAACGTCGCCTGAGCGGGAAATAGTAACAGAAAAAGAAAATCAGCAATCCTTTTCTGATGTATTATCAGATGCTATTAATGGGATTGATGAGACGATGAAAACTTCGGATGTGAAAGTACAGGAGTTTGTGGCCGGGGAAACAGATAATGTGCACGATGTAATGATATCGATGCAGCGAGCAAAACTGAGCTTTGATTTGATGGTAGAAGTTCGAAATAAAGTTGTTGAGACATATCAAGAAGTAAGCCGCATGCAAATATAGAGTAGATTAATGAGTTCATTTATAGAAAAATTTAAAGAATTTCTTGAACCGCTATCCACAGCCCAGCGTACGCTATTCTTTGGCTTAGTCGGGGCTATCCTGATTTTTGCCGGAACGGTTTTTTACTGGGCTTTAAGTCCCAGTTATACGCTTCTGTTTGGATCGCTCGAACAAGGTGCAGCCCAACAGATTGTTACCGAACTGGATGAGCGAGGGGTGAACTATGAGTTGGATAATGGCGGGCAATCGATTTATGTACCCGGCGAACGCGTAGATCAACTCCGCCTTGAGCTGGCCCCACTGGGAGCCCCACAATCTGATATGAAAGGATATGAACTTTTCGATAATAATTCGCTTGGGATGACTGACTATATGCAGCAGCTTAACAACAAGCGTGCATTAGAGGGCGAGCTTTCCCGATCAGTAAATAGCTTGCAACAGGTCAAATCGTCACGAGTACATCTGGTATTGCCAGAACGATCGCCGTTTCAGGAAACAACAGTTAAAGCTTCGGCATCAGTGCTACTAACTCTTAAACGGGGGGAACGACTTAATAAAACCAGGGTAGAGGGTATTACTTCGTTGATAGCTGGTAGTGTAGAGGGCTTGGAAGCCAAAGATGTGACCATTGTTGATCACGCAGGGAATCGATTGACGGATGATAAGCAGGGCAACAGTGGTTTTGCTTCCGAAGAGTCTTGGATGAAGTCAGAACAAAAGACTGAAGATTATTTAACCCGTCGGGGACAAACTATGCTGGATCGGGTATTGGGTCCCGGGAATAGTATCGTACGAGTATCCGTGGATCAGAATTTTGACAGTCTGGTTCGTGAATCTAATAAAATTGATCCTGAAAGCCGAACACTGATTTCGGAACAGCGCGATGAGCAGGTGCAAACACAAGAGGGATCAGAATTAGTACCCATTGATGAGTTTACCCCTGTTAATGAACGTGGAGAAACTTCAATAGTATCATCAAATGAAAATGAGAGCAGTTCGCGAACTCGAAATTATGAGGTAAGTGAAACCAAAGAAGTGTATAAAAAAGCACAGGGTGAAATTACAAATATTTCAGCCTCTGTACTGGTAAATCATAAGCAGATAGAAACGGTAAATGAAGGGGGGGAAACCGTATATGAAACAGAGCCCTATAGCGAAGAAGAATTGCAGGAATTTCGGGAAGTGATTACCTCAGCATTGGGCATCCAAGCCCAACGCGGAGATGAAATAACAATACGTCAAGTTGAATTCTGGCAGCCTGGGCAGGAAACTCCAAGAGGACAAATGATTGATGGTTATTGGCCTTGGACGCGGGTTCTGCGATGGGCTTTGATTTTTGTAACACTTGGATTAATCGCTTGGTTGCTCTTCGGTATTCGCCGACAAATGAGTAGTGGCCAGCCCGGATTGGCAATACAGTCGCCCTTTGGAGATGGTCAAGAAGTTTTTACAGATGGAAGTATGGATCCCGAATTGGAAGGTATGAGCAAACAAGAGCTTATGAATGATGAAGAAAAAGAAGAAATGCGTGCGCTTGAAGCCAAAAAGTACGACATGGAAGAAATTATAAATATGGTTGATATGAAGCCTGAAAAGGCAGCAAAGATTGTACGTTCAATGTTAATTTCAACAGAAGAGGAATAAAGCGGTATGGCACAGCAGAATAAAAAGCGAGTCATCAGTAAGGTAGACCAGCTAACCGGTGCCGAAAAGGCAGCAATTTTTATCACCAACTTGGGTACGAAGAATGCTACACCGCTCTTTAAATACCTGAAGGAAGAGGAAATTGAGGCTGTTACGCTTGCTATTGCGGGGATGGATAATATAAAGCCTAATGTGGTAGACTCGATAATGAGCGAATATTATCGGATGATGTCGAATGATGAATTACTACTGGAGGGTGGCCAGGATTATGCAAATGAGTTGTTGGAAGAGCTGGGTGATGACATTGATTCTGAAAAGGTGCGTCAAAAGCTGAAGGCGAACTCCGAAAATACCGCTTTTGCTGATTTCCAGGAAAGCAAAATCACCCAAATCACTAATTTCTTGAAAAATGAACATCCCCAAGTGATTGCCCTCATATTTTCTCAGCTGGATGAAAAGAGAACAGCCGAGATATTGGGGCATCTTGATGGTGATTTACAGGCAGAAGTGATTTATCGTCTTACTACCATGGAAAAAATTTCGACAGAAGTAATAGAAGAAATCGAAGAAGTCATCAAAGAACAGATGGGGGGTATGTACACGGTTGGCGATCGTATTAAGAGTGGAACAAATGCTGTGGCACAGATTCTTAACGAAGCTGAGATCGCTGTTGAACGTCATATTTTAGGTAAAATTGAGGAGCGCGATGCTCAGATGGCCGATGATATTAAACAGCAAATGTTCCTTTTCGAAGATATTCTTTACTTCAATGATCGAACGGTGCAAACCATTATCAACGAGATGGAAAAGACCGACCTTGTTATGGGGCTGAAAGGTGTAGACGAGCAAGTGAAAAAGAAATTCCTGGAAAACATGTCGGATCGTGCCGGGGCTATGCTCCAGGAAGATATGGATGCCCTTGGACCGGTGCCGCTTAAAGATGTAAAGGAGGCGCAGTCACGCATTATTCGAAAGATTAAACAGCTCGAAGAAGAAGGACAGATCACCACCCGAAAGATGGGCGAAGAAGAAATTGTTGAGTAGCACGCTATGGAAGATCAAAAGATTTTACATACCGAAGAAATAAATTGGTACGACGAGGATGATCACCCGTTGGACTATGACTTGGCTTTTGAGGGTAAGGGATACAAAAAGTCAGGAGAGTGTGAGGATACAGAAACTTCCTCTTCGAAGAAGAAGGTAGATGTCAAAAAGCTTATTGATAAACGGGATACGAAGTGGAAAAAGCGCTTGGCCAAAGCCCGGGAAGAAGCATTTGAAAAAGGGCACGAGCAGGGGTATCAGGAAGGTTTTGAGGCAGCCGAGCAACAAGTCGATGATAAACTTGCTCGGTTAGAAGACCTGGTAGTGAAGGCACATAAGGATTGGAAAAAACAGCATCAGCTGTTGAATCCGGGCTTGTTGGATTTGGTGTTCGATATGGTTGAGAAAATTGTAAGTATTCCCGTAGAAAACCCTGCTATACGTGAGCAACTCGAAGAGAAATTATCCGGGCTATTACATGAAACGGAAGGGGATATCAAGCCTCGGCTTTGGGTAAGTGAACAGGACTACCGGTTTGTAGAGAAATTGGTAGAAAAATATGCTCCCGAACTTTCGCTTTCTATCCGGATAAGTGAAGACTGTAATCCCGGGGAATTTGAGTTTGAGACCCAGAAAGAAACGGTGGTCCATCGGTTTAGAGAAAAACTTGCCGATCTGAAAGATAATATGACCCTACCCTCATGGAAATGACCGATACTGCTGATCTCCGTACATATATCGACCAAATTCGAAGTTGTCTTGATGATTTTACCAATGGCAGTAAGCGGTATGGCAAGGTTGCATCTATTGTAGGTACTATTATTAAATGTACAGGCTTACAGGCAAGTGTCGGTGAAGTGTATGGTATTGAAAATATTATGGATAATATTATTCCCGCCGAGGTGGTTGGGCTGGAAGATCAGTATGCGCTTTTGATGCCCTACGAGAGTATTAAGGGTATGCGATCAGGGTGCAAGGTCGAGTATATGGGACAGTCACTGACCATTTCGGTTGGCCCTGAGATGTTGGGACGCGTAGTTGATGCTAATGGTGATCCCATTGACAAAAAAGGTCCCATTTTGTGTGGGCATCAAGAGCCGGTGCACAATGATCCCCCATCACCAGTTGATCGTGAGCCTATCAACGACATTATGAGTACCGGAATTCGAGCGATTGATGCATTAAATACCATTGGTAAGGGGCAGCGTGTTGGATTGTTTGCCGGATCGGGTGTAGGGAAAAGTGTTTTGCTCGGTATGATTGCCCGCCATTCTGATGCCGACATTAATGTTATTGCTCTTATTGGTGAGCGTGGACGCGAAGTTCAAGAATTTATTGACGATATACTTGATGAAGAGTTGCTTGAGCGGTCGATTATTGTAGCAGAGACGTCGGATAAATCAGCAATGAGTAGAATTAAAGCAGCGTATACTGCGACATCAATAGCAGAATATTTCCGTGACAGAGGAAAAAATGTCCTTTTGATGATGGATTCCGTAACCCGCGTGGCCATGGCGCAACGAGAAGTAGGATTGGCTACAGGCGAACCTCCAACGACCAAAGGGTACACTCCAAGCGTCTTTTCAATGCTCCCTAAATTTCTTGAACGGGTGGGTAAAACATCGAGTGGAAGTATCACAGGAATTTACACAGTACTGGTTGACAGTGATGATATGAATGAGCCCATTGCTGATGCCGTACGGTCCATATTAGACGGTCACATTGTACTCTCAAGGCGATTAGCCCATAAAAATCACTATCCTGCTATTGATGTCCCGGAGAGTATTTCGAGGGTTATGCCAAATATTGTGACGCAAGAACAAAGGGAATTAGCAGGAGAGGTTCGGGATATGATAACCACCTATCGGGAAGCTGAAAACCTGATCAACATTGGAGCTTATGTGGAAGGCTCGAATCCCCAGATTGATAAGGCTGTGGAAAAACGTGAGGATTTGGAATCATTTTTGATACAAGATATTAATGAAGCGGACTTCGATGATAACTTGTGGAGTTCGCTTAGAAAAATAATTCAGTAGAAAGTACTAAAGCACTATGAAATTTGAATTTTCGTTGGAATCGGTTTTAAAAGTGCGAAAGCATGAAGAAAAAGTTGAGAAGCAGAAGCTTGCAGAAAAATTAAACAAGAAAAAGCATTTAAATGCTCTGAAAGAAAAACTTAAGAAAGAACTTGAAAACCATATCAGCGAAAATGGTAGTAGTACATATGCAAGCTTACACGATTTGCAACGAAAACAGCAGTACATCAATGATCTATATGAAAAGGTAAAGAAAGTAAATAGTAGCCTTAATTCAGTAAAAAAGGCGGTTGATCAACAGCGTGATAAATTAGCTGATGTCCATAAAAAGCGTCATATCATGGAAAAAGTAAAAGAGGGTGAGCAGGAATTATATTTCGAAGAAATGTCGAGACAGCAACGCAAAGTAATGGACGAGGTTGCAGCACAAACGTTTAGCAAATAATAATTATGTCGATTAAAAAAGTTCTTAAAATTCTGGGATATATTTTTGTGCCATTGCTCCCGATGGTTATAGCTATCTACTTTTTGTTTCCATATATCAATGAGGAGAAACATCAGGAGGTAGCGGAAAAGCATAGTGAGGAGTTTGTTATTGGAGATTCAACAAACGTAATGACATCCAATTTTCGTCCTGCAGCTGAAGAAAGTGAGACTGTTGGAGATCTGGGGAAAGACTATGCAACGATGAAAGAAAATATTGAAGATCTGAAAATGGAAATAGACTCATTAACGGTAGTCAATGATTCACTTAGTCAACAACTTGACCAGAGGGAATCTATTGCAGAAGAGGTTGAAGCAGCTGATGCAGAGATATCCGAAGAGGAATTCTCAGAGAATATTAAAAGCCTGCTCGATCTGGATATCGAGAGTCTGTCGCCGATATTGAACAAAATGAGTGATGAGCAGTTGGTGAAAATTTTTAAAGCTGGATCCGGATTGCAGCGTAAAAAACTTTTGCAATCCCTGGAGTCTGATCGTGCAGCAAAACTGATGACAGAGGTGTTATAATGTTAAGTAAGCTATTATCAAATATCAGTGGAAAAAACATTACTTCGGGAGAAGAGATAATCGGTAGTAATAAGGAGGAAGGAGGGAATACCTCCAAAGAAGTTTTTCAATCACTGTTGCAGTCGTTGCAGAATCAGAATTCGTCAGATAAAGCAAAACAGCAGTTGTTGGCCTTATCAGACAGTTCCTCAGAACAAGCAGAGTCTCCTGAGGGAGAAGATGTACAGAAAAATATTCTTGGCGGCTCGTTCACAGCGATAGGAGCAAAGGAGGCTGATAATTTGTTGCAGGCTGATCATAATATCCTCAAAGAGCTGCAGAAAGAATTTCAGAATATCAAAAATGAACTTATAGGTGATACGAGTGATTCTCCATCAGCTGATGGGAAAGAGGATGAGGATCAAAATGGAGTGTCTGAATCAGGTGAGCCGCAGGTAGTTGAGGGCTCGGAAGTTGATGCAAAAGAGAAAACAAGTGGTGAGGGGACTGAGGCACAACTTTCGGAGGAGTTGGATGAAAATGGGGAAGTGATTCCTAAAGGTCAGGCCCAGGAGAATGGAGAATCGACAAAGACCGATTCCGAAAAAGAATCTGCGAAACAGGAACATAGTACAAAAGTGAATCTTGGGAAGCAGGCCGCTGGGAATTTGGAAGGGGATAATAAAGAGAGTACCGAATCTGGAAGTAAAAAAGGTGCAACCCGTATAGATGGAGCTGCTGAGAATGTTAAAGGGATAGATGGAGATTCCCAGAAGGATAAAGAGAAAGCAGAATTATCTGTAAGTAGTAAAAAGGGTGAGCTTTCACAGGAAAAACAACAAGCTAACTTATCAACCGATAAAAAGGAGGGTGTTCAGCATGGTTCCGCAACAACTCTTCGGGAAGAACAAGCAACGACAAAAGAGGTTGAGGAGTCACGAGAACAAACTTCACAAAAGAAAGGAATTGAGAACCGGAACGGTGATATGGATAGCCGGGGTAAGGCGTTTGAGAAAGCACAACGTTTTGCTGGTCGTCAGGCCCAACAGGATACTATGAATCAGGTTAAAGAAGAGCAAAGGGTTAGGAATAAAAATGTAGAACCTGGGAAAGCACAGGCAGGTGTTCAATTTGAAAGTGGGCAAACGGCAAAGACGGAATTGACAGAGCAGCAGAAGAAAGTAATGGATTCGTTCTTCCAGAAAAGAGATCCGTCGAATATTTCTACTAAAGGGTTGGAGATGAAGAGTGTACAAAAAGAGAAAGGAAAAAATGCAAAAGGAAACAACGAAGCTGAGAATAGTAAGCAAGGGCTTGGAAAAGAATCATCAGAAGGAAGAAATAAACTGCTAAACCGTTTGGGAATTTCGGGAAGTAATGCTCAAAAGCAGGCCAAGCCTCTTGATCTACAGAACTTTTCCGGCGTTACGGTTGGAGAATCAAATTCAAGTTTAGAAGAACAGAAAATAAACTGGGAAGATCAGCTCACTAAAACGATGGATTCAGCCACAGAAAAGGAGTCAAAAGCCGGTTCGGCTTCCAGCTCAGTTCGGCTGGGACAGATACCGATAACAAATGGATCGCTGCGAAAAAAGATATTGCCCGGGCTAACACAACGTATTCAACAGGCGGCCTCTTCTTCTAAAGGAGATAGCAGTAATTGGCAGACGCATAATTTTACGTTGGATGATGGAAAAAATATTCAACTTTCAGTTCGTGAGTCGAAAGGAGTTTTACAGGTTAAGATGGGGTCGATGAATCTTGATTTGAGTAAGCTTCTGCAGCAGAATCTGCAGCAGATCCGTGAGCATTTGAAGCAGGAGTTTGGCTCTGAAGTAGATTTGCATTTTGAAAACCAGCAGCAGGGAGAAGAGTCGCAATTTTCAGAAGATACAGAGTCGTTGGATCGTAAACGAAATTACAGAAATAATTTTGGTGCCAAAGGTGTAACAGTAGAAACAGCAGAAGATGTAAGTAGAAAAACAGTCCGCAATTTTGGGTACAACCAAATGGAGTGGACCGCATAAATTAATGAATATCATAGTATTATGGATATAGGACAGATAAATGGGCAGTCGCAGTTAGCATCGCAAAACGATAAGTCGTTAACAGGAAATAGTAAACTTGGACAGGACCAATTTTTGAAGCTTCTGGTAGCACAGATGCAGAATCAAGATCCAATTAATCCTATGGACGGCAAAGAGTTTGCCTCGCAGCTGGCTCAGTTTAATTCGGTTGAACAGTTGATAGGGGTTAATAACGGGTTGTCAGAGCTGAGTCAAAGTCAGCAGTTAATGCGTAGCGAATTGACAAACTCGATGGCATCGTCGTTGACGGGTAAGCAGGTACGGGCATTGAGTAGCGACGTGAATTTACAGGCTGGCGAAAATACAAATATTAACTATGACTTGAACAATGCTGCAAGCGAAGTGGAGATTGTTATTCGCGATTCTTCAGGAAGTGAAGTACGTCGCGAGACAGTTGATGGTGCTGCAGCAGGAGATAACAGCTGGAGCTGGGATGGAAAAAGTAATGACGGCGTAGATGTACCCGATGGGCAATACAACGTAGAAATTAATGCCACCAACGGGGATGAAAGCGTCAAAGCACGGATGTTTATAGAAGGAATTGCCAACAAGGTACGGTTTACCGGAGCAGGAGTCCGCGTGTCAATTGATGGTGTAGAAGTGCCTATCGGTGATATAGAAACAGTAGCAGAAGGTGAAAAATAAGCAGGAAAACAAACGAATCAGTTTAACAACAATCATACAGTGAATATTAGTAGTAATAGAAAGCTGTACTTATAAAAAAAGGAGTAAGTTATGTCTTTAATTAAATCGCTAAATTCAGGTGTAAGTGGATTAAAGAGTTTCCAAACAAAGATGGATGCTATTGGAAACAATATTTCGAATGTGGATACTACAGGATTTAAATCCTCGAGAGTTACCTTTTCGGAATTGATGAATGAGAATATTGGTGGATCAGGAGGCGGAGAGTCGGCTCCTTCACTAAGCAATCAGGTAGGTCTGGGAGTGCGTGTAGCCTCTGTAGATCGTGATTTTAGTCAGGGAACGATCGAGAATACCGGGAAAACGACTGATCTTGCTATCGAAGGAGATGGATATTTTGTGGTTAATAATGGATCACAGGATCTTATGACCCGTGCCGGAAATTTTACCTTTAACAAAGATGGCAATCTGGTAGATCAAACAGGTAATTACGTGCAGGGATACAATGCCAACGATTCTGGGAATATTCTCGGCGGGGGCGCAACTGATAATGTACAAGTTGATTTTGAAAACGTGTTAGAACCTCAAAGAACCAGTGAGGTAAATGTAGGTGGGAATCTAAATTCTAATACAAGCACTGCCCAGATAGTTCAGGCACAGAGTTCGTTTACTGATAGCAGCGGCAACATTGCATCATCAACAACACAGCTAAATGATCTCAGTCAAACGAACACTAACTTTGATGGAAGTGAGACTATTACCGTTAATTATGTGGATGGTGATGGAAATGCCCAAACAGCGGATTACAACTTGACGGGAGCCAATGATACGCTTGGTGATGTCGTAAGCGGATTAAATGGTAGTATCGCCGAGGGTGAGTTGACACTGGTCGACGGTATGTTAAAGTTAAAATCCGATTCGCTGGGTGACAGTGAACTTGATGTGGATTCCATTACTATAAGCGGTGGAACTGGTGATATGAATACCCCGGGATTCCAGGTTACCCAAGAAGGGGAAACAGGAACTAAAACAATGAGTACCACCGTGTATGATGATCTTGGCCAAGAGCATTCTCTGTTGGTTGACTTTACACAATCCGGTCCTAATGAGTGGGATTATGAAGCCACTTTTGCGAACGGAGAGGAAATAACGGGTGGGGCTGCAACAGGCACTGTTACGTTTGATGAAATGGGACAAATTGATTCCGGTGATACCTTTGATATTGAATTCAATCCCGGTAATGGAGCAAGTACTTCCAATTTTGAAGTAAACCTTGGAGGGGCCGGAGGTACTGATTTTACCCAGTATTCAGGTGCCAATACCGCTAAGGTATTAAACCAGAATGGTTATACCCAGGGATCACTTGTAGATGTGCGCATCGACGGTGATGGGCGCGTGCAAGGGGTGTACGATAATGGCCAAAATCAGAATTTGGCTCAACTGGCTCTTGGTGATGTTCAAAATGAAGATGGATTAGAGATGGTCGGTGGAGGCCTTTTCAGAGCTACATCCGCGGCTGGCGAAGTATTTGTGGATACCGCCGATAACGTGGCAAACAGCAGTATTCAGTCCGGTTCTCTGGAAGGATCAAACGTTGATTTGGCTCAGGAATTTACCGAGATGATTACTTCGCAACGAGCTTATCAGTCAAGTGCGCGTGTTATTAGTACTTCTGATGAGATGCTTACCGAAGCTGTGAATCTCAAGCGATAATGTTATAAAAACTGCTTTCATAATTGGGAGGTAGATAACGCCCCGGGTTTGTATTGGGAGATACAGGTTCGGGGCTTTTTTATGTCTGTTGCCATTTATGTATTAAAAAGTAACGTTTTTGAGATAGCATATCGCTTCTCAAATATTTTGTAACAAACCATAGCGATAGTTCCCCCTTCCTCGATTTTCTTATTAAGAAATTAATTAATTAGACGATAAGCATACCTATGTTAGATAGATCAACCATCATAGGATTTGTATCAGGGTTCACATTAATTTTGCTGGCAATTGTTCTACAGGGAAACCTGATGATATTTGCGAGTATGTCATCATTCCTGATTGTAGCCGGCGGCGTTTTAGCTGCTACATTGGTAAACTATAGTTACGAAAACATTAAGTATAGTTTTAAGGTGATTAGCAAAATGATGGGGGCTAAATCGGTCGATTTACGGACCGACATGGAATTGATGCGCATGTTTGCCAAGAAGGTTCGAACCGACGGTATTCTTACACTTGATGACGAAATTGGCAGTATCGAAAATGATTTCTTGCAGAATGCGATTCAGTTGGCCGTTGACGGATACAATAAAGAGAGCTTGGGTAATATCCTTGATGACGAAATTCAAAGCCAAAAGCGCCAATTGTCAATATCGGTAAAGGTATTGGATTCAATGTCGGAATACGCTCCTGCATTTGGAATGATTGGAACATTAATCGGCATGATCCTGATGCTTCAAAATATTGATGATCCCAAGTCGCTCGGAGCCGGTTTGGCGGTTGCACTTATTACAACCCTTTATGGTACGATATTATCGAACATGATTTTAGGGCCGCTGGCCGGAAAATTGGAGTATTTGAGCAAATTAGATCTGAATAGAAAGGAAATGTTTCGTGTGGGAGTTCTTTCGATGGTAGAGGAAGAGAACCCGCGTATTATGGAAAATAAAATGCTCATATATCTTGAGCCTAAAAAACGAGCCGAGTATAAAAAATATCACGAAAAATTAGCATATGGCACAGACCGTGTAGATCGACTTTACCAAAAATGGCCAACATATCAGACTGAAGAATGGGAGAAATTGAACGAGAATCTGGAACTGGAAACTGGCTAACAACATACAGCGACATGGTTACGCTGTTGTTAGTCTTTTTTGTATTGCTGTATGTGATGACTCCTGGGATAGATGAGTCTACATTTAATGATATCATATCCCATTTTCAATCTTCTACCAGTGTTGTATTTGATAAGGAGGAAGCAAGCAAAAAGCAGGATGATGGCCAAATGAGAGAAGAATGGCAGGAGGTGCAAAAATTTCTGGAAGATCAGGGATACTCTGAGGAAGTGGATATTGAAAAAACAGATGAAGGGGTTAAGATAACTCTTAACGATTCTTTGACGTTTAATAGTGGATCTGCACAGCTATTAGCACGTTCAGAAACGGTATTAAAACGGATTGCTGAAGCTATTGGACCTAATGTCAGAGAGGTGAAAACACACGGACATACAGATAATGTACCTATATCAGAGAGTTCAATGTATCGTACAAATTGGCATTTGGGGGCGGCGCGAGCGGTGTCGGTGGTGCTGTTTTTAAATGAATCGGCGGATCTTTCTGCCGGTAAATTTGAGGCCAGCAGTTATGGTGAATATCAGCCGGTAGATACAAACGAAACCCCTGAAGGACGCCGCCGAAACAGGCGGGTTGAGATATACATCAACTATGAACAGGAAGAGCAGAGTATCAAAGTTGATATGACGGAACTGGATGTTGATTCATTGCGCAAGGTTGTGATGAAAAAGATGAACTGAAGAGGTAATTACTATGGCAAATAAGAAAAATTCAATAGAAGATAAGAAGAAATCGAAGCAGTCAATTTTTCGACGATATGGAAAATATTTCCTGATTTTGTTTTTGGTTTTGGGTCAGGTATTTGTTGCGTATTCAATTGTTACCCAAAATTATGACGCTATTTATGACTATACACAAAGCTTGGTACCTGTAGAACGCGGCAAAGCAGAGCTCAATGAAATCATTGTAAATCCGGCAGATACCAATGGCCAGCGTTATCTGTTGGTCCAATTATCCCTTGAGCTGGACAGTATAGACGATCAGCCGCTAATTGAAGAGCATCGATCTAAGATTCGAAATAACATCATAAAGTACCTGTCTGCTAAAACAGTAACTGAGCTGCAGGGTATTAAGGATAAGGAAGATCTGCGTGTAGAGTTGATACAAATAATTAATGATGCGATAGATTCTCGTTCGGTACGCAATTTGTACTACTCTAAATACGTAATGCAATGATGGAATTAATATCCGAACGAAACAATATTTATGGAATCGCCAGAGTCTGGGCAGCAGCTCGCAGATGTTAAATATGTAGAGACCTACGACTTTAAGCAGCCAAAGCTGTTTAGTAAGGAGATTATGCGTAATCTCCGTTCGCTGCACGATATTTTTGCTCGTAGTGTTAGTCGCATTTTTAGTAGCGCATTACGTGCAAAAGTGGATGTGAGTTTAGAGAAAATCGAACAGATTTCCTCGAGTAAATTCATCAATAAGATTAAAAGCCCGAGTGTAATTTACTTGTTGTCGGTTGATGATTCTTCGGGCAATATTATTATGGTGATGCCTCCAGGATTCTGTATTCATCTTGTAGAGCGACAGAGTGGTGGATATGGAGGAGACCTTTCGGAGCGTCGTACACTTACCATAATCGAAGAGAAGATCATTTCTCGTATTGTACGGAGTATTAATGATGAAATCATGAAGGCCTGGGAGCCTTACATGGAGTTCGAGATCAAGTCATCAACTTTCGAGAGCAAGCCCGAGAACATCCACCTGGCTTCGGTTGATCCCACCATTGTAGTAGGTATTTCGGTGAGTTTCGGAGATCGTAAAGTCAACTTTCACCTTTCTTATCCCTATAGTCTTTTAAAAGAGGCGATGAATAATTCGGTGTTAAAAAAAGGAAAAAAGACCGAAACCGTGGAGCTCTCCGAAAAGCAGTTGGAATCATACAAGTATACCCTTTCAAATGCCGGCGTTAGCATTAAGCCGCTATTGGGAGAAACCAAGCTCACCGTACAAAATATTCTTGATCTTAAAGAAGGAGATGTGATACCGCTTGAACAGCGTGCCGATCAACCGTTGAAGGTGAAGGTAAATAATGTTCACAAGATGTCGGCTTATCCGGGAGTTTTACGCGGACGCCGAGCCGTCAAAATTTACAATATGATAGAAGAGATTAACGAACAGGAAGTTATATAAATTTTAATTATGGATATCCTTAAAGAAAATTTAGAGCAATACGTACCAACAATAGAGGAGTTTTTGACCTCTATTTTGCTTGAAGAAACAGATATTGAAGTAGACGCTTTTGAAGAAGTAGAAAATGAAATTGCCTTAGAGCATCTCAATAATACCGATGTATATCTGTATGCCCGAGAGCAGAATATCAGTTCGGATGTAATCATTGTCCTTGACCAAGAATGGTTCGGCCTGCTGTCAAGTATTATGCTGGGTATTGAAGAGAAAGAAAAAAATGAGCAAACCATCGGCTTACTCGAAGAGTTTGCGGATGACCTTGCCGACGCAATTAAAGAAGAAGCTGCTTCAAACGATTTGGAATTTGAGTTCAGTGAAGTAAAGGTGCTGTCGAAAGTAGAGATGCAGGAAGAGCTGGCCCATGAAAAGTACATTTGGACCAAGCTGGATATTGAAGGCATTGCCGATGAGGTTGTTCGGGCAGAGTTTCTGTTGGGTGATCCGGAAACGGAAATAGAAAAGGAGGAGATCGAAGAGCCTGCTGAAGATGAGGAGGACGAATTTGAAGAAGAGACCCTAAGTGAACTGAGTTCGCTTGAGGAAGAAGATGATGAAGACTTTTCTTCCATTAATACAAGATCGGAGCCCAAAGAGCGTAAGAAAGAAAAGGTAATATCAGCGCGACATATCGAATTTGCAGAGTTTGCCGAAGAGAATGGTAACGGCAATGGAGAAGTTCACAGCATGGATCTTTTAAAGGATGTGGACCTTGATGTGTCTGTAGAGCTGGGACGTATTGAACTGCCGTTAGGCAAGGTGCTGGAGTTGGCTAAAGGTTCTGTAATTGAGCTCGAAAAACTGGCGGGTGAACCTGTCGACATTCTGGTAAATGGCAATCGCATTGCCCTTGGCGAAGTGGTGGTAATTGATGAGCACTTCGGTGTTCGTATATCAAGTTTAGTAACAACAAAGAAACGTTTAGCAAAGATTAAAAATGGACCTGAGGGATAAACTTTCTTCGCTGGATGTTGCGCCCAGTAAAATTCTGAAAATTGTTATTGGTCTGGCCGTCATACTTTTGTTGATGTGGTTGTTTACGTTATCACAGGTCGATTATAATCAAGGTCCCAATGCCGAAGAATATGTTAAGTCGGAAGCTAAAGCCGACACCACTGAGATTATTTCATCCGAAGGGCAAGAGAGTAAGGCAAAAGAGGTTCGATCGTACGAACAGTCATCGGGGATGTTTACAAATGGACTCGTTACTTTTTTAGTACTACTGGTTGTATTAATCATAGTTTGGTTTTGGGTTGACCGCAAACAATCAGGCCAAACCAAGCGCAGGGGCCGAGAATTGGATAGTCAGGTGCTTGGCGAAGGGGCTAAGCTCAAAGTCATCCAAATAAATGAAGAAGTATGGGTGGTTGGAGTTACATCCAGTTCGGTGAATTTGTTGCATCGATATCCACAGGACGAATGGAAGGAAGAGACTGATGAGCAGGATTCGGAAAATAAGGACTTATTTAGGAAACTCTTTAAGAGTGAGATGTCGTAATATGAAATTTTTTGGAACTATTTCGTGGAAAAAAATTGGAACTATTGCCGGCTTGCTGGTACTGCTCCTCCCTGTTACGGGGTGGGCAAGCTCGCTCTCGTATGCAGGATTTAATGTAACGGCATTTTTGCAGGCAACGCCTCCTATCGATTTGGGGATGGAGGGTGAAGATCTTTCAGTAGCCATACAGGCATTAATTCTGGTTACCATTTTATCGTTTGGGTCTGCTTTTATTACGATGATGACCAGCTTTACCCGTATTGTTGTGGTCTTTTTCTTTTTAAGGATGGGATTGGGTACCCAGCAATCGCCTCCTAATAAGGTATTAATAGGGCTGGCACTGTTTCTTACGATTTTTATTATGATGCCGACTTTTGAGCAGGTAAATGAAGACGCAGTACAACCTTATTTAAATGAAGAAATAACGCAGATGGAAGCACTGGGAGAGGCTTCGACGCCACTCAAAGAATTTATGGTTAAACAGACGCGCGAAAAGGAGCTACTCTTTTTTATGGATATGGTGGGGATAGAGTCGGTGAGCAGCGTAGAGGAGATCCCTTTTTATATCGTAGTACCTTCTTTCGTGATGAGTGAGCTGCGGATAGCATTCCAGATTGGCTTTATGATATATCTGCCGTTTGTAGTAATTGATTTGGTTGTGGCCGCAGTGCTGCTTTCCATGGGTATTATGTTTTTGCCCCCGGTATTGGTATCGCTGCCGTTTAAAATACTGGTGTTTGTACTTACCGATGGATGGTATTTACTCGTACAATCACTGGTGCAAAGTTTTAATTAATAAGAATAAAATATTATGAATACAGAAACGGCATTATTTTGGTTACAAGAGATGTTAACGGCAGTAGTAGCTTTATCTGCTCCACCTTTGATCGCTGCAGTAGTGGTTGGTTTGGCGGTTGCTATTTTTCAGGCAGCGACTTCTATTCAGGAGCTTACGCTTAGTTACGTGCCTAAAATGGCAGTAGTAGCAATTATCCTATTTCTTTCGTTTGGCTTTATGTTGCAATATGCTATTGGATTTACAGAACGAGTTATTGAGATAATTCCTGAGTTAGTCAATTAAATGCCATCTGGTAATAAGATAACGGTGGTATAATGACGCTGCTGTCCTCCAACTTTGTCTTAGCCCTTTTTCTGATATTTGTCCGAATCAGCAGCCTCATCATGACGGCGCCTTATTTTAATTCTGCTGCCTTTCCGCGTAGGGTTAAGCTTTTTTTTGCGCTGATACTTACCTTTATTCTTTCGTTTGTAATTCCGGAGGAAAGTGTTTTGGGCCCCCTTCAGCCTACGCTTCCTTTTGTTGTTACGGCGATCGTTTTGGAGTTGTTGGTGGGGGTTGCACTGGGATTAGTCGGACAGCTGATCTTTGCAGGTATCGAAATGGCGGGGCGGCTTATCAGTCTTAAGATTACCTTAAGTTTTGCCCAGATTATAGATGCAATGTCCCAGCAGAAAACTGATATCGTGGGCAACCTATTTACGATGCTTGCCGTCTTGGTATTCTTGTCGATGGATGGAGATAAGATTTTTATTAATGGATTGGTAAAAAGCTTTGAGGTTATTCCCCTTAACCAGGCAGAGCTAAAACAGGCAGGTCCGTTTATGCTTGAGGTGGCAAACTATCTCTTTGTGATTGCCATACAGATCGCTGCTCCATTTCTGGTAGTGCTTTTTATTTTAGACCTCTCTCTGGCTATTTTTGCCCGGATTATGCCCCAAGCAAATATTCTTTTTATCGCTATACCCATTAAGCTTTTGCTTGGCTTTACACTGCTTTCCTGGATGCTTCCCTACATGCCGGATGCCTTTGGTAAGATGTTCGATCGCTTATTCGAGTACTTAGTGAACCTGTTGGCTACGATGGCCTGATCATTAGCTTATTCATAATATGAAACTTATCTCGTGTCAATGCTTTAAATCATCATGAGATGAAAAAAATGATATCATTTATCTTGTTCTATAGCTTTGATGCGGTTTGACTTCACTGCGGAAACGGTATCCGAACTATGTTATTTTTGTTGTGATGCAGAGTTTTGTAATGAGATTACGAATAGTCACCTTGTTAGCAAGATGAGTTGTATACCGCAACAAAGTAACGGCATAGGAGTAAATGGATCTGAGTAGAAGTTAAGTTAGTAGAGGCTATTGCTTGGGCGATGGCATCGCTGTTACGTAAAGTTGTGAGAGGATCGCTGCCTAAAAAATGGTAGGACTAAATAGAACTTATTTCACCAATAAGAGAAGGGGACAAAGATTTATAAGCCAAGGGCGTTGTCTTTGAGGAAGACAACGGATGTATATAATATCCCGTGAAACAAGCGGGAAAGATAAACGGTAAAGATAACCTTTTAGGGAAAAGGGATTACTCTACCGTCACTTTTTCTTTTACCAAATCACCTTTGAGGCGAACAAGAATCTGGCCGATAAGCTGGGATATTCGAGCTTCGGATAGTTCAAGCAGTAAAGCAACTTCCTGCATAGTCATATCCTCGTAGTAGTAGAGTGTGAGGATGAGACGATCGCGTTCTCCGAGATCACCAATCTTTTCTTTGAGTATTTGAGCCCGCTCTTTATTAACAAGATCCTGATCGGGCATTTCTACATCGGCATTTTCGTGGATCTCGTAAAATGAGTTTGATTCGTCGTTGTTGAAGCTGCTGTCAAGCGACAGGGCGTTACGTGTCTGCACATTTGATAGCAACTGACGATAATCTTCGATATCCATATTGAGTTCACGAGCTACTTCTCCGTCGCTGGGTTTACGGCCAAGTTGTTGCGAAAGCTCCTGTATCACTTTCTTAACTGTACCGTAATCTTTTCGTTTCTGCCGGGGTAACTGATCAATCTTGCGTAGGTAATCGATGATATTGCCACGGATACGATAGTAAACAAAGGTGTTAAACTTAATATTTCGGCTGCAGTCGTAAGAATCCATCGCCTGGATGAGTCCGCTTATACCGGCACTTTCAATATCTTCATGTTGTGTTAACGGTTGGTCGGGTATGTTGATTTTGCCAATTATACTGCGGATAAGCGGCATAGATTTACTGATAATCGCATTCCGTAATCCATTTGATGGATTCTCGCAGTGTAGCTCGGCAAGCTCCTGTAGTGATTTATTGCTCATCATGATTCTCCACTCTTATTCTGTGATTTATTGCCTTCTGCTGCAGTTGACCCCTTAGATATAGCGTTGGTGTTTTCCTGTACTATATTCAGCAGGAACATCGAGATGTATACCAGCGAGAATAGAATCAGGAATACCAGTAGACCACGGTATAGGGCAAGGTTGATGCTTTCGCCCGATACCATAAGCAATAGAAACTGGATAAGAGATATAACCGCTATAATTCGTAATAACATGGTGCTTGGTTTTGTTAGTCCTTACAATTTTTGTTTTGTCTTCCTTACAATGCTTCTGTCAGGCTCGTAATAGCTTTCGAGCAAATTTTTCTGGTTTAAACGGGAGTAGATCACTCATGATTGATGGGCCACTACTGATATACCGCAACTTGTAATCGGTATTAGCTAAAAGCTGTACGGTTTTACCCCATTTAAGTGACTGATCAATGTGTGAAAGAGCAATATGATCGGCCTCAATGTCTTTTGCCAACGGATCGTTAAAAGCAGTACCGTTTACGGCTGTATTCACCAGATAGTGGGTTTCGATACCCATTTTATTATAAAATTCATTTTTTAATGAGGCAATATCTTCAATGAGCGATTGTCCTTCCATTTCAAGAGAGGGGGTATCGATTAATACATGATCATAGTTCTTCCACTTTGGTGCAACGGCCTTCACCTGTTCGGTACTTTCGATATGATAAAAATCAATTCCTTGATCGTTGCAAAATGGGGCAAGAATGCTGTATCTGTTTTTGGTACTTCCATTAGTCGGGGCAAACGATGCAATAGCAATTTGCTTATTAGCTGCAAAGAGTGGCAGCGACGCCAGCTTCATAATTAAATGAGTTTTACCCGAACCCGACCGACCAGCAAATAACATAATTCTTTTAGGATTTCCAGCTTTTGACTGTTGCAGTAACTCATCAATGTGTTGCAGCAATTTTGAATAAAAAAGCTGGGGCTGCTGGGCCGGTTGAATGCCTTGTTCGATGATATGTTCAAACCATCCGCGAATTAATTTTTGTGATACCCCCTTATGCAGCAGTTTGTGGAATAGGGGATGTTCGGAATAGGCAGTATCCGGGGTAGAAAGCGCCAGATGTATCAGTGATTCCAGCCGATCCAATCGTTTGTGAATGGCGTCATCATCAGAATTTTTGGCATCTGTTTGTTCTTCTTTGCTATGAGCAACCGGAGACACGCCGTTAGGAAGTTCTTCGACAAACTTGTCGTATAACAGATCACTTTCTGATGGAGGTTCCATATTGTTCAAGGTTACCGTCTCAAATTCTTGTTTGGGAGTTTCTTTTTGAGAATTCCTTCTCTTAACAGCAGATGTGCGGTTTCGGATATCTTTTCTGCTGTAGACATCATTTATTGACTGCTGCTCCGATGTTGAATTCTTTTTATTGGTTGTGATTGCTGGTTTAGCATCAGTAGTAGCATCTGCTTTGTTAAAGGATTCTCTTGTATTTTCTTTGGTTTGTTGTGCAGCATATTTGCGAATAGATTCCAGCTTCTTTTCCAATTTTTTGTTGGAGGAATCTTTGTTGTCTGGTTTCGCACCAGCAGATCGTTCAAATACTACGCCACGAGTCGCTTTTTGGGTAACGGGGCGTTTTTTGTTTTCGGATTTAGATTGCTTCTTTTTCCGTTTGTCGGAAGCATTGTTTCCATCATCCTCTTCCTTTCCGGGGACCACATCCTTTAGGTTCGAATAGTCATCCCCATAGATTTGCAGCGCACTTTCCTTGGCTGCTTTGAAGGTTTTATCTATAAATTTGCTAAGTATCATACTGTTGCAGCTTCATTTAATTCTGCTTGTTCAAGGTGCAATCGATCGAATGTTTGGAATTGCACATTTTGGCTAATATCGTTGTACGACAGCACATTTATATCAGGCAAAATTGGTGCCAAAAACTCGAATAGGGTGTGTCGAAGCACCGGCGAAGTTAGTAAAACAGGGTCGTAGCCCTGGTGGATCATATCCTCAAAAGTACTGGAGGCGTTTTTATAAAGTTGCTCAACCAGGCTTGGTTCAAGGCCAAGGGTATTGGCATTAAGTCCGCCCTGTTGTGCTTGTTGAATAAGTCGCGATTCCAAGTTGGAACCCATCATTACGACTACAATTTCATTGTCTTCGCCCACAAATCGTTTTGTGATAATTTCTGAAAGTGATGCCCGGCAATATTCCGTTAGAATATCAGTGTTTTGGGTTTGTGGGCAGTGATCTGCAAGTGTTTCGAGGATTGTAACTAAGTTGTTAATAGGGATGCGCTCACGCAGCAATCGTTTGAGTACTTTCTGTATTTCACCAATACGCATACCCTCGGGTACCAGCTCTTCAACGAGAGCAGGAGACTGTTCCTCGATATTATCAACCAGCCGTTTAACCATTTGACGGTCGATAAGTTTGTGTGCATTTTTCTTAAGCACCTCCATTAAGTGGGTTGTGATAACAGCACCGGCTTCGATTACCGAAAGACCAAATTTTTCCGCTTCAGACTTATTTTTTCCGCTTACCCAGATCGCATCCATTCCAAAAGTAGGATCTTTTGTTTCAATACCCTGGATGTTTGCATCAAAATCGGAAGGAACAAGAGCTAAGTGGTAATCAGGTAACAACTCACCATCACCTTGTTCAATACCGCGCATCTTAATGATATACCGATTAGCATCCAGTTGGACATTATCGCGAATGCGAACGGATGGAATAATGATACCCAGCTCCGAAGCTAATTGCTTCCGTAGCGAAGTAATTCGATCGAGAAGATCGCCCCCTTGCTGTTCTTCAACCATAGAGATAAGGCTATAGCCAATTTCGAGCTCGAGAGTATCCAGTAGTAAATAATCTTCTACGCTATCAGTTTCGCCCTCAGGCAGTTCTTGTTGTTGAGCTTCGGCTGTCTTTTCTTGTTCTTCATCTTCGTGTCGTTTATAGGCAAGAGTGATGAAGAGTCCGCCCATGAGCGCAAAGGGGATAAAAGGCATGCCTGGCATGATGCCTAAGAAAAGAACAAAAAAGGCGCCCAGCATAAGTGTTTTGGGATCTCCCAAAAGCTGGCTTACGAGTTCCTCACTTAAGTTTCCTTCCGAAGCGGCTCGCGAAACAATAAGGCCGGCCGCGGTAGAAATGAGCAGGGCGGGAATCTGTGACACCAAGCCATCGCCAATAGTTAATAGTGTATAAAGCTTGGCAGCTTCCCCTATTTCCATTCCATTTTGTACTGTTCCAATAACAAGGCCGCCAATGATATTGATACAAGTAATCAGCAATCCAGCAATAACGTCACCGCGTACAAATTTACTGGCACCATCCATGGCACCGTAGAAATCAGCTTCGCGGGCAATTTCCTCACGTCGATGTTTGGCCTCCTGATCGGTGATAAGCCCTGCACTCAGGTCAGCATCGATAGACATCTGTTTCCCGGGCATCGCGTCCAAAGTAAAGCGTGCACCTACTTCGGCAATACGAGTGGCCCCTTTTGTAATAACCACAAAGTTGATAATAATTAGTACAGCAAAGATAATAATACCGATCACATAATTGCCTTGTACAATAAAACCACCGAACGATTCAATGACAGATCCTGCATATCCTTCACTTAGGATAAGTCGGGTAGAAGCAATATTCAGCGAGAGTCGAAAGAGCGTTAAAATAAGCAGCATACCCGGAAACACCGCAAACTCAAGCGGTTTGAGCGTGTAAAAGGCCACCAACATTACAATGATGGACAGTGACACGTTAAGTGCCAGAAAGAAGTCCATCAGCATTGGTGGAAACGGGATAATCATTATCAACAAAATGACAATGATGCTCGACGAAATAAGAACATCGGTTTGCAGAAACCGGTTCTTGAGTTTGTTTGTTGAAATTTTCGTAAAAGGCATACTTACAATTAAATATTGTGTTTGTTTTTAAGCTTGTAGACGTAAGCCAGTATTTCGGCCACAGCCCGATAGAGATCTTCGGGGATATGCTGGTCAACTTCGGCCGAGGCAAATAGAGCTTGGGCAACGGGCTTATTTTCTACAATAGGGATATCAAATTCTTTGGCATATTCTTTAATCTTTTGAGCTCGCAGACGTTGCCCTTTGGCCATCACCAGCGGCGCATTATTTTTTTCGGGATCGTATTGCAGAGCAATAGCATAGTGTGTAGGATTGGTAACGACGACATCCGAATCCATTACCGCATGATCCAGTCGTTTACTCATAAAGGATCGCCCCATCTGTTTTCGTTTGTTTTTCATTTGGGGATCTCCTTCCGATTCCTTGTGTTCATCCTTCACTTCTTTCTTGCTCATCTTAAGATCTTCTTTATGCTGATACTGCTGGTAAATCGCATCAACAATAGCGAGGATGGTAAGGGCTACAAACGTTCTGGTTAAGAAAAGGAGCACATAGCTTCCTGCCTCGCTAATATTGTATTCTAATGGCATCACAGAAAAGGAAACAAAGTGTTCCATGTTGGGGAAAACGGTGAAGTAAACGATGATGCCCATAATTAGTAATTTAAAAAGTCCTTTGGCCAGCTCTACGAACCCCTTCATCGAAAAAATGTTTTGAATACCGGTAATGGGATTTAGCTTTTCGGGTTTGAACTTAATCGCTTTAAGCGAAAAAGCCCCTTTGGTTTGAATGAGATTCACTACCAGCGCGGTAGCGATAAGTGCAATCAGAATGGGCGTCATCGCTTCAATCCCGTGTCGAAAAGCTATTCCCAGGTAAATTGCCGCATGATTTTGGTTTTCAACCGGCATCTGTGCATTCAGAAAGAACGTTTCGAAGAGCGCTTCAACACGGCCATACATGAATCCGCCCATACCCACAACTGTCATTACTGAAACCACCATAATCATTACCGAAGAAATTTCGGTGCTGATGGCAACCTGACCCTCTTCGCGTGCTTTCTCACGACGCTTCTGCGTGGGGTCTTCTGTTTTTTCTTGATCTGATTGTTTATCGGACATAACGTATTGTTAATTCAAATACGGTACCATTTCCGTAATAATTGATTTAAGTGTCTTGGGGATGGAATTTGTAGGGATGAGGGAGAAATAATCCACTCTGACGGAAAACATTTCCATTTTAACGGTGATTTTAACCGCTACAGACATCTCGGCACAAATTGCTTTTTGGTAAGCCCATCAGGTTAAATAAAAGAGAGACTAATCCATCCTTATATATAAGGAGGAGCATTTAGTGTTGTGATAATCGGGTTAAAACAATGGTATTAGTCTGCCAAAAATATCGGTGGCATAGAATTTGAAAGACTTACACCTCAGCCGGCACCACCGGATTTTTAACTAAAGTAATAATGAAGCATTTCAAGACATTATGATTGATCGACTACAGGCTCAAATGCAGGCCATGCAGATGTTGACCAAAATGCAGGATGTTACAGCTAACAATCTGGCAAATATTAATACGCCGGGTTTTAAAGGCAGCAACGTCTTTCAAAAGATGGTGCAACAACGTATCGATGGTCAAATGGTGACCAAGTCAGTACCTCAGCAGCAGGTTGATATGCAGCAGGGGGTGCTTGAGCCGACTGGGAATCCACTTGATTTTGGTATTAAGGGGAAAGGCTTTTTTGTGGTAGAGAATGGTGAAGGAGCCCAGCTGACACGTGATGGCCGGATGCATTTTAACAGCAATGGATTTTTGGTAGATGAAAATGGATCTCGCGTAATGGGCGACTCCGGGCCTATTCATATGCCAGAGTATCTAAAAGCAACAGGTCGAGGGGCTGATGAAGCCAACTTAGAAGTTGCCGATGATGGAACTATTCGACTTGATGGAGAAGTATTTGATCAGCTTCGCATCGTACAGGTTGAAGACACATCACAGTTGGAGCGTAGAGGAAGTAATTATTTAAGTGCTCCCGAAGGAGCTATGGTTGACGATCCTTCGAGCAAGATTATGCAGGGTTATTATGAATCTTCAAATGTAGATCCACTGAACGAAATGGTGGATATGATGAAGACTACAAAGATGTTTGAATCGCAGCAGCGAGCCATGACGACCACAGATCAAATGATGGGCCGAGCCACACAGCAATTAGGAAAATTTTAATTTAATAAACGGAATAACACTATGCCTTTTAGAGCTTTAACAACTGCTTCGCTCGGGATGAGTGCTCAGCAAAAGTCAGTAGATAATATTGCCAATAACCTGTCGAACGTAAGTACCACAGGATTTAAAAAGAGTAATATCGCTTTTCAGGATCTCTTTTATGAGGATATTGCTGTTTCAAAAGCCGGAGCTTCGGCTAATCGCATTTCCAATGATAGTCCGCGGTTACAGCTTGGTCACGGTTCACAAGCAGTATCAACGATCAGGAATTTTACCCAGGGATCGATCTCTGAAACCGGTAATCCTTTAGATATGGCAATTAGTGGTGACGGATTTTTCCGTGTTGAGAAGCCAGATGGTTCAATAGGCTATACCCGTGACGGAAACTTCACCCGTGATTCTTCGGGAATGCTGGTTAATAGTTCCGGCTTGCCTCTGGCAGAACAGATTGAAGTACCTATGGAAGCCAAGGCGATAGATGTTTCACAGGATGGTACTGTTACGGCCCTGATGGGCGGCGATAACCGTGAAGTTGAATTAGGCCAAATTGAGTTGGCTCGATTTTCAAATCCCGCGGGACTCAAAGCTGATGGGGGTAATTTATTCAGTGAAACACAGGCTTCGGGAATGCCTTTTGTGGATCAACCCGGATCAGAAGGGTTCGGAAATGTTCGTCAAGGCTATCTTGAAGGGTCCAATGTAGATGTAGTAACCGAGATGGTTCATCTTATCGAAGCGCAACGGGCTTATGAAACAAATTCAAAGATGGTGCAGTCAGCCGAAGATATGATGTCGGTAACCAATTCTATTAAGCGATAAACCTCAATGAATTTGCACGCTCGAATAATCATTATTAGCCTGCTTGTCTTTATCGGCCTGGGCGCTATACCTGCCCGGGCAGATATAGATATGGTTGTAGATGACGAGATGAAGTCATTCATCATGAAGAAGGCTCATAAGCAGTTAGAGCGTCATTTCGCGACAGGAGAATATCGTTTTGATATTCAACCGCGGTGGATACCCAATCAACTATTACAGCAATCTCCCGGGCAGGTTCTTAGCATTCAACTTAGTGGACAAATACGTCGGTATACAAATTTTGAGGTAGTGTATAACCAACGTGGAAACCGTAAGCGTGCAGAGGTTCAGCTTAAAGTTAATGCAGAGCAAAAGTTGCCCGTTGTCACCGATCGCGTTAGAAAGGGATCTAAACTGGAGGAAGAGCACCTTTCCTATCAGTGGGTTTCAATATCACAAAGTGGGGAGTCGTACATTTCCAGAATCGAAGAATTAATTGGCAAGACGCTTCGCCGGACGCTCCTGTCCGGGCAATCCATCCGTAAATCGTATGTTAGTAGAGATTTAATTATCAAAGCCGGTGACGAAGTCAGCGTTTTTATCAAACGCAGAGGAATACAAGTACAGGTATCCGGTGTGGCGCGTGAGGATGGAGCCAAAGGAGACCGAATCAAAATTTTTAGCAACGAAACAAATCGAAAATATGTGGGCGAAGTTCTTCGTCCGGGAGTATTACAATGGAAAAATACACTTTAGTCGGAACATCTTTTATAGTCCTGTTATTAGTTATAGGAATATCAAGCACCACGTATGGCCAGCGGTCGCTATACAAAGACAACAAAGCTGTCCAAGTCGGTGATGTACTGACGATCATTTTGCAGGAGAATATATCCGGCAGTACCAGTTCTGATGCACAGAATGCATCAAATGCCGGTGCAGATGCAGGGGGATCGATGGGCGGAAATTTTATGCCTTTTCAGCCTACTTTTGGTGCTGACGCCGAAGTAAACTATGAATCAGGTGAGCAAGTATCTACCAATCAGGGACAACTATTGGAAGGTTATATGAGTGTGGAGGTTACAGATATGACCCCCACGGGTAATTTGATAGTGTCAGGTACAAGAATAACCGAAATCAACGGTGAAAAACACCAAATAGATTTAAATGGCACCGTACGTCCCAAAGATATAAATGGACGAAACCAAGTGTTTTCGTATCGGTTGGCAAATGCTCAAATAAACTATGAAAAGGAAGGTGGTTTAAATCGCATTACAAAAAAAGAAGGATTTTTAAAACGAGCGGTCTTGACTGTAGCTGGGATAGGTTTAAGCGCTGTGGCAGTGTTAAAAGCAATGGAATAGAATATACGGTTATCACATTATTAGGAAACTCATGAAGAAACAAATACTCATATTAATAGCGGTGACTTTTCTGGTTGCAATGGTTACGGTTGAAGGTGACGCCCAAACCCCATTAAACCGATTGCTAAAGGTAAAAGATGCTAATGCTACCAAAGTCGTAGGGTATGGATTAGTAGTAGGATTAGATCGATCTGGCGATCGAACGATAAGCAGGCGCGGTGCCCAGTTTACGGTTCGTTCTATTGCTAATATGCTTAATAATTTTGGAATCAATGTTGATTCGGAGCGCCTGCGGACGCGAAATGTAGCGGCCGTAATTGTAACGGCTGATATTGGACCCTATCATGCATCAGGGAGCGAAATTGATGTAACGATATCGTCGATGGGAGATGCAAGTAGTCTCGAAGGGGGCGTATTATTAGAAACTCCACTTCTAAATCCCGAAACAAAAGAAATATATGCCTTGGCCCAAGGACCTCTGATAGTAGGGGGTATTAATGAAGAACTGGGTAGTTCTCGTTTTTCACGCAATAGTTCCTTAACGGGGACCATTCCCGGCGGAGGTATAGTAGAATATGATAATAATTTTCAGCTGAATGCCGATCAGCCGTTGCAGTTAGTGATGTCTCAGCCGGGCTATACGAATGCGCGTCAGGTAGTAGAAGTAATCAACGAGAATTTTGATGAAGAATTGGCCTCGGTATATAATCCTGGAGTCATTCAGGTAGAATGGCCTGAGGCATTCCAAGAGCCTGGAATGCGTAATATGTTTATCAGTACCATTATGGATCAAGAGGTTGAGCTTGATAAGCCAGCTCGTGTGGTTATTAATGAACGGACTGGTACTATTGTAGCGGGCGGTGGCGTAACTATTGATAACGCAATGGTTTCGCATGGTAGCGTGCAAGTACGAACACAGGTGACTCCTTTTATTAGCCAGCCGCCTCCGTTTAGCGGCGGTGATACTGAAGTGGTTCCTGTTCCGCAGGTAGGAATTAGTGAAGAATCGGCACAGAATGTAGTGCTGGAACCTGATACCAATGTACAGCAACTGGCTAACGCTCTGGATTCGCTGGGGTTAAGTCCGCGCGATATTATTTCGATTTTCCAGGCGCTTGATCGTGCCGGAGCGCTGCAGGGTGAACTTATTGTAATGTAGCATTAAATGAATTTGAAACTGCATAATTATAACGAAAGATCATTATGGATATAAGTAGCATAGCACAGTCGATACCAATGGGATTAGATAAAGAAAACCTTGCCCAGGAAAAGAAGGAAGAAGTTGCCATGGAATTCGAAAAAATATTTGCTCGGCAGCTGGTTAACGAGATAACTAAAGAATCATTCAAAATGGGCGATAAGAATGGTGTCATGGGACAGTCCAACAACATGTATCGACATCATATTACGGATACTCTCGCTACTGAAATTGCAGAACAAAGGAAATTAGGAATGGCTGATATGATCTCGGAATATCACAAAGTGTGATGGGCTTGATATTAATAATGATAATGGACTAAGAAAGAAAAGTTATGGAATCGAAAAAAGCGTTTACAGAATTTGGGAAAATCATTGACCGGCTCGGCAGGCTGTCTGATGATCTGATAGAAGTAATTGATAAACAGATTGAGGCCGTAGTATCATCCAGTGGGGAAGATATAGAGCAGTATGTCGAGGAATACACTCATTTACGTGGGGTGTTCAAAGAACAGGAACACAAGTTTATAGATCACTTGCAAACCATGTTAAATAATGCAGGGATTAGCAGTGTTGAAATACGGCTGGAATCTTTGAAAAAGGCCTATCCTGAGAAGGTAAATACAATTTCGGATTGGCAAGCAAAGCTTGAAAGCCAGATGGAAACACTGAAAGCGAGGCATCAGAAGTTAAATAACCTGTTGGAATTTGCGGTTGAGAAGAACATGCAGTTGATGTACTCAATTTACAGTCTGCACAATAAAAAGAATACACGATACAGTGCGGGAGGCAGTAAAGAGGAAATTTCTTCCGGAATAGCACTCAATAAAGAAGCTTAGATATGAAATCATTATTTGAAATAGCGAAAAGTGGTCTTCGTGGGGCAGAGCGGTCCATGTCGGTTACATCCAATAATATTGTTAATGCAAATACTCCGGGATACAGTCGGCAGCGTGTCGAGAAATCACCCGATGGCATGCAAATGGATAATTATCATGTGGGATTGGGTGTAAACATTGATGACTTAAGCCGATTGCGTGATAAAATGAATGATCAGCTTTTGAATAAAAAGAAACAGGATATGGGCTATCTGAAAAAGAAGGCCGATATCTATGGAAAGCTTGAATCATCCATGGTTTCTGATTACGGGGACAACCTGGACAGTCAAGTTGGGGGATTATTTGATAATTTTTCTGATTTGGCCAGTAATCCACAGGATGTAAGTGTCCGTAATAACCTGATTAGTGAGACTCAGCAATTTACGAGCAAGCTGCGCGAAACCAGCCGAAATGTAGATCAAAATAGTGAGCTGGTAAAGAATTTCGCCGGCAAAACGCTGGATTCTATTAATAGTATATTGAGCGATATTAACGAGCTTAATAGTTCTATTAAACAGGCCAAAGCCAAGGGCAACCCCGACTTTGCCAGCCTTGACAGGCGTGTGGCAAAGATGAGTGAGTTGTCGGAGCTGGTTGAATTTGAAAGCCAGGAAACGAGTACTGGTGCTGTTGAGATTCAGATTGATGGACACAGCGTGGTCGATGGAAACCGAGCGTATAATATTACTTCGGAAGTAGATGATACTAATAAGAAATATCGCCTTCGACTCGAAAGTGGTCATGTTATTGCTCCGGAGGGTGGACAGATTGGTGCCGAGATTGAGATGTATGAAGAAGGGATTCCGGATATTAAGGAACGTCTCGATAAAATTGCTTCTACTATTGTAACCGAAGTGAATAATATCCATAGCAGTGGATATGGCTTGGAAGACAATATTCAGCGCAACTTTTTTGATCCTACTGGAACAACAGCTGAAAGTATTTCGATTAATAAGGATCTGGTCGAAAATTCTAAATTGATTGCCGCCTCTGATACGGATGGTGAAGCCGGTAACGGAGAAATCGCATCGCAGATTGTAGAATTGCGTAATGAGAAAGTCATTGGCAATACTACACAAAATCAATCATTGACGGATTTCACCATTGGTACCATCAGCGAGCCGGGTATTCAGCTGGATGCGACTAATAACCGTATTGATGCTCGCGACTCAGAAATTCAGATGCTTAAAACACAGCAGGAAGAAGAGGCCGGAGTTAATATTGATGAAGAGCTTAGTAAGATGATAAAATTTCAGAATGCCTACCAGGGAGCAGCAAAGGTAATGAGCAGTGCTCAACAAATGTATGACACCTTAATCAGTATAGTGAGGTAATTTTTTATGCGTGTAACACAGAAGACTATTTTTGACAATTTTATGCGGGATGTAAATAAGAATCGTAGAGAAATGGCTGAAATTCAGTCCGATCTTTCAACGGGTAAAAAGGTTCGTGTGCCCTCACAAAGTCCGGTGAATTTTCAAAGTAGCCGAATTTTAGAAGCTGATCTGAATAAAGCAGAGCAGTTCCAGAATAATATTAACAGTGGATTACGTCAGGGAAGGTTGGCCCAGGATACGATGAATGGAGTCATCGACAGTCTTATCAATATTAAAAATTCGATGGTTCAGGGGGCGTCTGACTCTATTGGCGAAAATGAACGGGTAAATATTGCTGATGAAGTATCAGGTATCCGTAAGCAAATTGTCGACAGTTTAAATATGCAATATGGGGATCGTTACCTGTTTGCTGGGACTAATAGCGGCGAAAAACCTTTTGAGTTGGCCGGTGGGGTGGTAACCAATAACAGTAATGACAAGCCTCCCCATATAGTTGCAGCAGATGGCGTAGAAATTGATATCAGCATTACAGGCGAAGAGGTTGCAGATAGTCCGGCCGGTGATGTGTTCCAGTTTATTGGGGATGTGGAAGATGCTTTGCGGAATAATGATAATCAGCAGCTTAATAATCTACTCACAGATGCTGATGAGGTAATTAATCATGTTACCGATCTTACTTCAAAGTTGGGAGATAACATCAATCGCATGGATTTTATGTTTGAGCAATACGAATCTACGAAGATCACCCAGGAATCAGATATTAGTGAGCTTGTCGATACCAACTATGCCGAGGCATTTTCTGATATGCAGCGCAACCAAGTGGCTTACGAATCAGCGATGGCGGTGCATAGCAAAATGTTTGAAAACACATTATTGAATTATATCTAAAAACATAGCCAGTTTTGTAATAAAACAATGAGGCAATTATGGAATCGGGACTTAAATCAATAGCAAATAGAGAGAGCAAAAGTTTAAATTGGCTCACGGGCGTTCTTTATCTCTCTGATGCAAAGTTTTATAATGCTGAAAAAGTAAGGCAATGGGATACATATTTCTCAGAATTAATTGTTGTCGGTATTGGGGAAGAACCCAAAAACTTGGCTGATAATGTGCATTGGTATGAATATGAGGCTGAAACCAGCCGTTCAGAGGTGTGGAACACCATCAACAAACAGGTGAGCAATTCCTGGGTACTCTTTTTGGAGGATGATGAAGTACCCCGGTTCAGTAGTTTTCCTGATGCTCAGAGTTTAGAAAGTATGCTTTGGACGCCGGCTATTATTAATATTCAGTGGCAAAGTACCACGCATCATTTTTATCAGATGCGTTTGGTAAATGTGTCGATAGAAGAAGAGGATATCTTTCGGGGCTACCATTTAACAGATGCCACTGAGTTTGTTCGTTCCAAAGAAATTGATTTAAGTAGTACGCCTATCATTATTGAACGTAAAAGCAGTGTTTATTCACATATTGATATTGATCAGGAACTATCATTACAAAAACAGGCGCCCAAGCTATACCTGGTACAGGGAAATCGATATCTACAGGAGAAAAAATATGTGCGGGCAGCGGCTCAATTTCGTCAATTATTGAAGAAACAGAAGCTTTTGCCATTTGATCGCTTGGCTGCTGTAAATGGATTGGCCAGTTGTTTGGCCGAGCAGCATAAGTGGGAGAAGGCGCTGTCTTTAACAAAGCAGTCGATTAAAGCAGAATCATTGCAGGGGTTACCCTATTTGATACAGTTTCGTATTCATGAGCTACGCAAAGATTGGCAAAAAGCATTTGAGGTATTAAACCAATATTACGACAGGTTATCGTTGTTTTCTTCCGCCAGTTTTGATCGTAAGATTGATGAGGAGAAGAGCTTAATTAACCTTGCTAATATCGCTTTAAAAGCAGGACATCGAGCAAAAGCGACCGACTATTTTGATCGGCTATTTTCATTCAAGAGAGGGAATACTGATAAAGCAATGTTAGAGAAAGCATTATTGCTTTCGATCGAGTTGAATGATCTTGACCGATCAGTTTATTTATTCGAGCGAATATTCAATGACCAACTGCCGCCAAATCAGATGGATGCAGAATCAAGAGAACAAATCGATGAGGTTATGACGATGTTTATGAAAAAAGACTGGTATGATTATGTATCAAATATTTATAAGAAATTGTATGATGCTCATCCTGAGGACCAGGAATATAAGAGAAAACTTATTGTTACCCTCACCAAGACAAATAGATTAGATCAAGCCAAAAAGATGGTTGCCAATATTGTTTAACATCAGCATTCAGGAGTGAATGTTGTCCCAATAGATAGTTATCCCGGAGCATTAGCTTCGGGATTACTATTTGATTTAGTTAATAAGAGAAAGGATTACTCGTCTATTTCTTCGTTTTCTGAAGCTTTTTTAATCTTGTTTCGGATGGTACGGTCCGTAATTCCCAAAATCTTAGCGGCCTCTTTTTGATTGCCCTGCGTATGCTCCAGTGCTTTTTTGATGAGTTGCAGCTCCATATCCTCAATCGAAATCAGGGGTAGATCGGAAAGCACTTCTTTACTGACTTCCAGATCGACTTTCGAAAAGAGGTTTCGCTCAATATGATCGAGAGTAATGGTATCATTATTGGTTGACAGAATAACGCCGCGATGGATTTTATTTTCCAGTTCCCGCACGTTTCCCTTCCACTTTTTACTAACCAAGTGTTCCATTAACTCATCAGACACCTCCTTAGGTTCCAGCCCATATTGTTCGGTATAACGATCAACAAAAAAGTTAACCAACAAGGGAATATCATCTCTACGCTCACGAAGTGGTGGAATAGAAATCGGAAAAACATTTAGGCGATAATATAGGTCCTCGCGGAACTGATTGTCAGCAATGGCTTCTGCAATATTGCGGTTTGATGTGGCCAGTACTCTTACATCACATTGAATTGATTCCTGACTACCTACCCGATTAAATTCATTTTCCTGAAGAACGCGCAATAGCTTAGCCTGGATATTGATGTCAATTTCGGTAATTTCATCCAGTAAAATAGTACCGCCATTCGCTTCTTCGAAAGCTCCTTTTTTGTCAGATATAGCACCCGTAAATGCCCCTTTTACATGACCAAAAAGAGTGCTTTCAACTAACTCTTTGGGTAAATTTGCACAATTTATTTTAACATAGGGTTGATCGGAGCGATTACTGTTCTGGTGGATCAGATTTGCAAAAACCTCTTTCCCGGTTCCACTTTCTCCCTGTATCATTACGGGAGCAGTGCTCTTAGCTATTTGGGGAAGAATTTCCATCAGCTTTTTGACTTGCTCATCTTCTCCAATAAACCTTTTCTCGTCAGGTTGTTGTATTAAATCTTCGTCATTCTCTTGAGGAGAGGGCTGCTGATCTGCTTTATTAGTTGTTCCAACAAGGGATTTGATCTTTTGCTCTTTATTAAAATCGATTTTATCCGATTCAAAGAAGCGGTTGACCCGAAACGTAATTTCTTTGGCTTTAAATGGCTTGGTAATATAATCAAAAGCTCCTTTCTGGAGGGCACGAACAGCGTGGGTGATATTACCGAAGCTGGTCATCATGATAACGCCCGTTTCGGGATAGTGTTCCTTGATATGTGCGAGCACCTCATCACCCGTCATGTCATCCATCTTGACATCCGTAAGGACCAAAGGCACCTTGTTTCCTTCCAGGAAGTCGATGGCGTCGAGAGGTTGGGTGAAAGCTTCTACTTCGTAACCGTTCATGCTCAAATTCTCGACCAAAAATTCGAGCAGCATTTTATCATCTTCAACTATTAAAACACGCTCTTTCATATCAGTGATATTGCAGATGGATATTTACAAAAGAAAAGGGAGTAACTACGCCGAGGTTTCTAAGGTCTGTACCGCGTAAATTGACTAAATATAAAAAGCTTTTCTGGTGAAAACTTCAATAAAAAGTTGAATTGAGGAAAGAGAATATCTCGATGCTTGGAAGTTATTCGGACTCAAGAGGTTATCTCAACGGCAATAACCATAAATAGCATTTTGTTAACGATATTTAATCTTATTTAAGGATCTTTGAAGCAATATCTTCCCAGATTGCAGGATCATTAATTTTCTGTCCAAGCTCTGTTTCTTGAGCAGCCTCAGCGGAATGATCCGAAGCTTCGAGAAACTCAGAAACCTGAGTTTTCATTTCTTTAAACTGTTGTGATGAAGATTCGTTTAGTTTTTCCAATTCGAGTTTGGCAAAAAGTTGATCGTTATTTCGAAACTGGTAATCGCCAAGCGAAACTTTGTCTTTAGGAGTATCAGCAGAAGATTTCGACGTCGCCTTCTCTGAAGCATTCCCTTCCGAAGTTTCGTTAGTCTTATTTACATTATTACCGTTTATGCTATTTAGTTTGCTAATATCCATAGTCCTTTAATTAAGTTCCTGACAATTTATGAAACTTTATTATCGTTTTAAAAGCTTATAGCTTTTTTCGGCTTTGTTTGTTTTAATGGCATCGTTTAGCCGCCCTTTTGATTCCTCTAAAATATAAGTAAAAGCTTCCTGAATTTTTTGTTGCTGCTGGTTAAATCTGTTAAAGAGTTTTTTTAGTGATTCCTTCTCTTTCTCTGTAAATGAATCTGCATTTACTTCCGAAGTTATTTTTATAAATTCATCAGTCTGGTTGCCCCGTTCATCAAAACGCTTTTGCAATAAACCAATATCAGCTTCATCTTTGTGTAGCTGGTTTAGAATCTTTCTATTAATTTTAATCAACTTTTTGAGTTGATTGGCAACGTTATTCATTTTAGAATCCTAATGTGGATTGTTGATTCGCAATTTGATTAAACTGTTGCTGAGCTTGTTGTTGCATCTGGTTGATTTCAGCAAAAATTTCGCGTTGGCGCTCCTCATACCGTTCCAGATATTTATTTTCCGACTCAATACGATTATCCAGAAAATCAATTTTTTGATCCAAACCGCTTTCCAGCGATGAAATGGTACCACCTGTTTCAGTAAACGTCTTCGCGCGTTCATACATCTTCGTAACAGGAGAGTCATCGTTGGTAAATAGATTCTTAACTTCGTTGGGTTTCTCAGATAAAGCTTTGCTGAGCTTTTCCGAGTCTTCAACTTTCATCTTTCCATTGTTTTCGAAGGTGATGCCAAGTTGAGAGAGATTGTTAAGCTCTCCTGTTGCTGTAGAAGCCATATCCGTAAGTGCCATTTGACGCATATTTATAGTCAAATTACGAACAGAGCGCATATCCTGCAGCGGGCCTTTATTGCCGGTCTCACCATTGATGAAGGTTTGGTTGCGAATTTTGGTATTCATTTCATTGTATTTAGAAATGAAATCATCAATATTTTCGCGGGCCTTTTCAGTATCTTTTGAGACCGTAATTTGCTCTTGCTGGGTTGTCGAATTCAGTAATGTAAAGGTCATGCCCGAGATGGCATCATCAACGGTATTTTTCCCACGGCTAAATGTAATTCCGTCTACTGTGAATTCAGCATCGAGGTTTGTCGTATCTGTTTGTTGATGCGACATGTTTCCAGTAACATCTGCAAGTGCTCCCGTGGCATTGGCAAATTGGACGCGTTCATCATAACCAGTCTGCGCACTTTTTATCGACAGCTGTACATTACCGTTATTGTCCACTTCAAAAACATCACTGTCAGACTCTTCGCCCATTAAATTATTGACAGCCTTAGAAAACGATTCTAAAATTTCTTTGTTTGTTTTGTCCGTACCGTCGTCATTGGTGCTTAGAATACTTATTGTTTGTGTTTTATCACCAATGGTAATATCAACAGAGCCATCTCCACTAGCTGCCAGATTCGTAGCCGTCCCATCCATTACATTCGACAGCATAATATCTTTTGAGGCTTTTCGATTCACTGAGATATCATATGTATTCGGATCGTTTAGTCCCGATATGGAGTCAACCCGGATGGCTTCTTCGTTACTTATGGTAGCTTTTAGCGGGTTAAAGCTATTTGAGGTAGTGCTGGTAAGCTCATCAACCTGAGAGGTAAAATCAGAAATAACGGAACTTACGGTGCTAAGAGCAGACTGTTTCTTACTGAGCTGACTTTTCTGGTCTTCTAATCTGAACTTCTTTTGGCTCTCGATTAAAACCAGCTGGTCAACAAATTGCGAGTAGGGATTAGACTGTTGTAATAAGCTACTGATAGAATTCATGATATCATCTTTAGTTGTTTAATCAGCTGCTTGTTCTTCTGTTTGCCCTTTTGAGGCTTGTTCCCAAGCATCTCTCAGTGGTTCAAGAATTTCCCGGATCTCCTCATAATTTTCATCACGTGCTAAATCCTGGCAATATTGATAAAGTTGGAAAAGTTCCTCAGCAGGTTCGTGATCAAAGTTCAGGCTTTCCGTCAGGGTGTTTAGTACGTCACGCACCCTATTTTGATCTTTTCGATAGGTTGCCTGCAGTAGCAAGTCATATAATTTTACGACCAGCTGTAGGGGCGATGCGTTCATGATCGCTTGTTGCTGATAAACCTGTTGTGGATTCTGCATGGTACTTAAATTTCGATATTATTTTTGTCTTAGGTACCAGTCATTATCGACTGAGTCTGTAAAAACTTAAGCCTTTATGGATTAGAACTCTCTAATCTATACGACCTCGTTTGCTACTAAATATGCAAATAATATGCCAGCACATTGTTTCTTTGGATCTACTTTGAGTTACCTCTTAGTTATGAGTATCAGAACCACTTTTGGTCCGGTGATGATCGGATTATTTCGCAACTTTGAAGCATTAGAGGCCTCTGATGCTCACGGTTGAATAATTTGTCGGCATAAGCATAAGTACAACTGTTGGCACCATTTTTTTAAAGGTTGTTCTGTTCTCTAACGTAATATTCCCCTTTGAAGAAAAAAGTTCCGCTACCAGGAAGCGAATACCCTATTTATATACCATATAAGCGCGGCAGAGGCGATGAGGACCTTGGCATTTTATTTGTGAACACATCTGGTGTAGTACACTACCAAAATTAACGAAATACTTTAGATTGTGCAGAATAAGATCAAGCAAGCCCAAAAATATTTAGAGTGGAAAAAGCCCAACCAAGCTATTGCCGAATTGAAGCCCACATTAGAAAGTAGGGAAATACAACAACAGTTTAAGTGGGTACCTTATCATATGATGGGGATTGCTTTATCGCTAAAAGGTGAACATGAGGCTTCGGCCGGTTATCTCGAAAAGTCAGTGAAATATGGTTCTAAGGAGCCGGAAACTCATCATATGCTTTCTATTAACTATTATAATCTGGCACGGTTTGATGAGGCTGAAAAATATGGAAGAGAGGCGGTGGCCCGAAAAGAGGGTTTTTTTAAAGCTTGGCTGAATTTGGGCTCCATTTATCGAGCGCAGGCCAAGCTGGACAAGGCGTTGGAATGTTACCAAAAAGCGAATCAGATTGACGCCACAAATGCAGGGGTGGCTTTTCGGATAGGTGAAATTTACCGCGATCAGGGTGATTTGGATCAGGCCATGAAATTATTTGATATCACCTTGAAGATAGATGAAACTCATATTCGAGCGATGCTTGAAAAGGCAGATCTTTATAAGAATAAAGGAAATCTGGATGAAGCTATTGAAAATCTGGATCAAGCTGAGAAGATGCATGGAGCTCGAACCTCAATCAGGGTAAGCAAAGCCGAAATTTATAAATCACGTGGTAAGTATGATGATGCTATTGAGTTATATGAAAAGTTATTGAACAAGCATCCTCATAGCGGAGCTCTTCGCGTAAACTACGCCTTATGTTTGCAAGAGGTAAGTCGGTTTGACCAATCCGAAAAGAATTACCGACGTGCTATTGAAGATATGCAAGACCCTCGCAATGCAATTTCAAATTATCTGATGGGATTGCATTATAATCCTCGAAATGGTAAAGAGCATATATATGAGGAACATTTGAGGCTTGGAAAAACATTTGTTCCCCGGAATACGGAAGGGCGTCCAAGACCATCTGATGCCGATCCCAATAAAAAGTTAAAAGTAGGGTTTTTATCAGGAGGATTTCGTCGTCATCCGGTAGGCTGGATGATTGCCGGTGCCTTAGAGCAACTGCCTGAGAAAGATTTTGAAATCTACTGCTATACGACTAACAATAAGTTCGATTTTGTTACCCGCCGTATTCATGAAAATATAAATACGTGGCGGTCGGTTGTAGGGTATAATGCTGATGTAATTGAAAATATTATTCGTGATGATGAACTGGATATTGTAGTGGACCTGTCTGGGCATGCCGCTGATAACTGTATGGAGGTAATGGCTAATGAGCCGGCCCCAGTGATCGTGAAATGGGTGGGTGGACTATTTAACACTACAGGTCTCGAAGCATTTGACTACTTGATTACTGACGAATATGAAAGTCCGGCAGGAGAAGAAGAGTTTTATACAGAAAAGCTGGTAAGAATGCCTGATGACTATATTTCATTTGTGCCCCCGGCCTATGCTCCGGATGTACAATCTCTTCCTGCAAAAGAGAATGGATATATAACGTTTGGGTGTTTTAATAATCCCACCAAAGTAAATGATGTAGTTTTGAGAAAATGGGCGCAAATAATGCGTCAGGTTCCAGATAGTAAGCTATGCCTGAAGAGTAAGCAGTATGATACAGCTTCATTCCGAAAGCAAATCCTGGAAGTGATGAAAGAGGAGGATATTGCTGAAGATCGGGTAGAATTTGAGGGACATACTTCTCATGACGATCACTTGGATGCATATAATAAGGTCGATATTGCCTTAGATCCCTGGCCGTATTCAGGAGGCCTAACTACTTGCGAAGCTCTTTATATGGGAGTGCCTGTTATTACCATGCCCGGACCTACCTTTGCAGGACGCCATTCAACAACCCATCTGATGAATGCAGGATTAGAACAGTGGGTCACAGATAGTTGGAAAGAATATACCGAGAGAACGGTTGCTTTGGCGAATGACTGGGATGCGCTGCAGGAATGGCGGTCAATATTGCGTGGAAAGTTATGCAATTCGGCTGTTTGTGATAGTAAACGTTTTGGTGCTCATCTGTCGATAGCCTTTCGCGAAATGTGGAGGCAGCGAGTAGAAGGTTATCAAAATGATGAGGCAGAGTGGAAAGACCATATTCGGGTTGACAATCTACCACAAGAACAAATCCAGGAGTTGACAGATGGACCGGATAGAACTTCGCTAATCACAATTAAGGAAGAAAATAAAACAGAAGGAAGTAAGAAAACTGACAAGAATAATATGATGAAACAGCCGGCGATTGATACAGAGAAGTTGGTAACAAATGAAAATGGAACTCATGCTAAAAAGCAGAAGACAAGTGGTCATTCAGAAAAATCGCTCCTTAACAAAAATGACTATTATATAGATACAAAGGATGATGTGACTATTTGTACGCCTCCAGATTTAGATGTGCTAACTACATATGTAATGCTTGAGCAGGGGCAGTGGTTTGAGCCCGAACTGGATTTTGTTCGTGATTATTTGAAGTCTGACATGCAGGTGGTGGATGTGGGAGCCTCTTTTGGTGCCTATGCCTTGCCGATGGCAAAAAAGGTTGGACGGGAAGGAAATGTATTTGCATTTGAGCCTTCTGCTGAAAATCGCTCATATCTTGAAAAAAGCAAGACTAAAAACAGTTTTAATCAGCTGGAGATAATTGGACGTGGATTGTCAGATGAAATTGGTAAATCAGCACTGATTCAAGCTGAAACGCCAGAACTTAATACAATTTCAGAAGAAGGGAAGGAGAAAGTATTACTTACCACTCTCGACGCTTGGTGGAACTTCGCCGGCCAGCCGCAACTAAACTTGCTTAAAGTTGATGCTAATGGTATGGAGTCAAAGGTTTTAGAAGGGGCTAAAGAAGTTATTGATCAATTGTTACCAGTTATTCTTGTCTCTATTGGTGAAAAGAATAATAGTTTGCCGATGCTCCGAAATTCATTGCAGAAGATTAATTATCGGTTATTTGAATATATCCCGCAACTCGGAGTATTGGTCGCCCATGATTCCGAAGTGGAAGTTGATCCCCATTTAATGAATGTGATTGCTATTCACGAAAGTAGGATACAAGAGTTTAAAGAAAGTGGATGGATTTTTGATGAAAGTGTTGATGTTGGGGACACGGATTTGTACATGTGGGAAAGGTATTTAGAGAAAATGCCGTGGGCAAAGAAGCAGCTAAATAAATGGAAGGAAGATATTGATGAAGGTATTTTTGACGAATATCTGCAGGCATTGAGCTTGACTTGTGCTGCAGAAGAAATATCTGTTTGTAATGATAATCCCCAGGCCCGATCCCGTAAAGGAGCTTTGTTGCTTGAGGCAGCTCAAAAGTTAATTGCACTATTTAATAGTGGAAATGCTAGTATTGCTACGGCAATGACTTACGTGCGCGTAATGAATCATTTGGGTAAACGTAAGCAGGCCTTGGAAATGGTAAAAGAGTTAATGGAGACAATGAATTCTGGTGGTACATTTTCGGTTGAACTGCCTTTTCTTTTGCCCCTTACCGAGCAGGATGAAACTGATATTGAAACGGATTTTTCAAAGTGGTTGACTGTTCGAATTGTTGAGGCTTGGATTATACTACAAAATCCCACGATGTATCTCATTGATGAGAAGAGTAGAAAAATGTTGGAGGCATTGAGGGGAAATCCGGAGGCATCAAGCTATGTGGAAAAGCTAGCAGAATTAGCAAGTAAGGCCCAAAAAGAAAATAAAAATTTAATCTCGAGAGATAGCGCTTATAAAAATGAAAATAATTACAAAAAGAATGATAGAGAAAGTGCACAATCAATTAGCTTGGTCGGTGAGGTTTCAGAATATAATGAAACCCCATCCCAAGTAATCCGAACGAAAATTAATCTCCATTATCTATCAAATGGAAACCCGTATTATTTTGATATTCCTAAAAGAGAGCTGTTCCGTCTCAAAAATATTGTTTTAGATCATGAATATGCTCTTCCCAAGAATTTCAAAATAAAAAATGATGGAGTAATTGTAGATATAGGAGCAAATATTGGCACATTTGCTATGTATGCCAGACACTGGAACTCGAATGCGATGATATATTGCTTTGAACCGAATCCGCAGGTTGTTCAATTGTTGAAATTTAATACCAAAGACATTGAAAATGTTGAGAAAGAGTTTATTGCACTAGGCGAAGATGATGGAGAGTTGACCCTGTTGCAACACCCTGTAAACACCGGGCAAAGCACTACTTCACAAAAGGTAAAAGGTGCTAAAGAGGTTACCGTTGAAGTAAAAAATGCGGGAAGGGCTTTAAAAGAAAAAGGAATAGAGGCCATTGATGTGTTGAAAATCGATACAGAAGGGGCAGAGATTCCAATTCTAAAAGGGATGAAAAAACTGCTTGATAAGACAAAGGTTATAATGCTTGAATATCATACTGAGGAAGATCGAAGGGAAATAGATGCTCTCTTACATGATTTTTGCATCTATTCTACTGAAGTGGCAAAAGTAAATGGAGTTGGTACTGTTAAGTACATCAACAAACATATTTTGCGATAAGTATTTTGAAAACGCTACACTTGCATATTGGATCTCCCAAAAAAGGGGCGACGTCTATTTAGAACACCTATTTTAATAATAAAAAAAAGTTGTGTTAACAGGGATTTTTATAGCCGAGAGAAAGAAAAATGAGTACTTTTCTTTTATGCTACTAAAAGTAAGGCTGAAGATTGGCCAAGGCAGTTTAAGGGGTAAATAAAGAGAGGCGGCAATAAACAACGTAAGTTCTGGAATACTAGCCAGAGATGGATTCTTGTGAAATGTTGTGTAAGAAGATGAGGATGAATGCTAACAATTTAAATAAGTCTGATAAAAAGAGTAATTCATTTCTTTAAGTTCAGTAAAGGGCTTTCTTGGAAAAGATAAGCATCATCTTTATCCAAATAGGAGAGATCGGTTTTTTATCTGATTGGAGGTTATTACGACATGTAAAGGCCTCTTTTACATCCAAGTCAAAATTACATGTAGATATAAAGCTATTCGTCTACAAAATCATCATAGTAATTTAAATGGCTTCGAAAAGAATGGGATATTGATTTCTTGTATAATAGCGATGTTGAAACTTAAATTAACTCTTCTACTTTTTTAAATGATAGTGCCAGAGACTGCTATGTCTTTAAGGTGGAAAATGACAATCCATAGAAAAATATGAGCTCTGGTCATTGATGCTCTTCTAAAAAGCTGGTAAAAACAATCAAGAATTATATTGAACACAGATAACTATCAGGTAGGTGTATCGCTTTATTACACTTTTTGTCTATTATTAATACCACTACTGCGAAAAATATTTAAGTCGGCCTGAGGGGCTCCGATAATCACAGTGCAATCAGGAAGTAACATATTTATTACTAACAAAAACAGAGGAGCCTTATGGCAAGTTTCGGAGATTTAAACAGAGTAAACACCAACATACAGTCGCTGGATTCGCAGCTGTCGCTGAACAAGATCAACAAGCAGATGGCCGAGAACCAGCTGAAGATGTCAACCGGTAAACGGATCAACCGCGCCGAAGATGATTCGGCGGGCTTTTCGATTGCCACAAAGTTGCGCAGCCGCATTGGCGGACTCAACCAGGCCATGCAGAACGTGGGCGATGCGAAGTCGGTCTTGGATATTGCCGAGTCGAGCTTTGGTACGGTCATGGATAACCTGGTAGAGATGAAAGGATTAGCTACGCAGGCGGCCAACGATACGTTGGGAGAAGATGAACGTTCTTTTATTGGCGACCAGTTAAAAGCACTGGGAGAAGATATTAATAAAATAGCTGACCAGACGGTGTACCAGGATTATGAGCTGTTGAATGGTGGTACTGCTGGTATGACGGGTGATTTATCACTCACGTTTCAGGTTGGAGAGCGAGAATCAGATACCATTGAGGCAGATCTAACTGCCGTGAATGTTGGTGAACTATTTGCCAGTGGTGGTGATGCTGATCTTGGGGCAGGTACTACGGCCGGTGGTGCAAGTGTTGGTGGTGCTGCTATTGATGCTTCAGCTGCAACAACATCAGGCCAAGGTACTTTAACCTTTGCTACAGATGCAAATTCTGCTGATTATCGTTCATTTATAAGTTCAGTCGATAGTGCGATTACGACGATGTCGGAAAACGTAAACGACATTGGAATTACGCAGTCGTCGCTGTCGGTACGCGAGCAGACGCTCTCGGAGTCGATCAGTGCGAATGAGTCGGCGAAGTCCCGCATTATGGATACCGACTTTGCGAAAGCCCAGAGTGAGTCCGTGAGACTGCAGATCTTGCAGCAGACGGCGACCTCATCGCTGGCGCAGGCCAACAACGGTCCGCAGTCCGTACTTGGATTTATTGGATAATATTCAGTATCCCAATAGAAAACCATACATACAAAGCGATATCACTTTACGGTGGTATCGCTTTTCTTATTTGGGAAGATAATAGAAGTGGTTATAGCAAAAAAGACTATAGATTATTGTATGAATTTTTTTTGATACCCTAATTATAGGAAAATGGTCGGTTATGTATTCTCACTTGGTACACAAGAAGACCTCCTATCAGGTTATATAGATAAGATAGAATACAGTAACTTTTAAAAAAAATATTTAAGTCGGCCTGAGGGGCTCCGATAATCACAGTGCAATCAGGAAGTAACATATTTATTACTAACAAAAACAGAGGAGCCTTATGGCAAGTTTCGGAGATTTAAACAGAGTAAACACCAACATACAGTCGCTGGATTCGCAGCTGTCGCTGAACAAGATTAACAAGCAGATGGCCGAGAACCAGCTGAAGATGTCAACCGGTAAGCGGATCAACCGCGCCGAAGACGATTCGGCGGGCTTTTCGATTGCCACAAAGTTGCGCAGCCGCATTGGCGGACTCAACCAGGCCATGCAGAACGTGGGCGATGCGAAGTCGGTCTTGGATATTGCCGAGTCGAGCTTTGGTACGGTCATGGATAACCTGGTAGAGATGAAAGGATTGGCTACGCAGGCGGCCAACGATACGTTGGGAGAAGATGAACGTTCTTTTATTGGCGACCAGATTAAAGCTTTAGGAGAAGATATTAATAAAATAGCTGACCAGACGGTGTACCAGGATTATGAGCTGTTGAATGGCGATGATACTACCGGGACGTTATCTGGAACACTTTCTCTTACCTTTCAGGTTGGTGAACGAGAATCTGATACCATTGAAGCTAGTTTGAATGCCGTGAATGTTGGGGAGTTGTTTTCAAGTGGTGCAGCAACAACAGGTTTAGGAGACACTTCAGCAGGTGCTATTACCTCAGGTAATTCAGCTATTTTTGCTGAAGAAGCTACCGCCGGGGGAGGGGGATCTCTTACTTTTAACGGAGCGAGTGGTAATACAGAGGCCAATTCTGCTGATTACCGATCGTTTATTGGAGCAGTAGACAGCGCGATTACGACGATGTCGGAAAACGTAAACGACATCGGAATTACGCAGTCGTCGCTGTCGGTACGTGAGCAGACGCTCTCGGAGTCGATCAGTGCGAATGAGTCGGCGAAGTCCCGTATTATGGATACCGACTTTGCGAAAGCCCAGAGTGAGTCCGTGAGACTGCAGATCTTGCAGCAGACGGCGACCTCCTCGCTGGCGCAGGCCAACAACGGCCCGCAGTCGGTTCTCGGATTTATTGGATAATATCCAGTACCCCAATAGGATCATACATGCAAAGCGATACCACAAGCAGTGGTATCGCTTTTTTTTATTTTTGGAAAAAAAATTGTTGGGTTGGGGATTGATAACTCTATTTGGCGATGGAGCAAAGGGTATAGAACAGTACTAATCTTCAAAAAAATGAGCTGGTTATTACAGGAAAATATTTAAGTCGTCCTGTGGAGTTCCGATAACCTCATTGCTAACAAGAAGTAACATATATTACAAAAAGATAGAGGACTATTATGGCAAGTTTTGGAGATTTAAACAGGGTAAACACAAACATACAGTCGCTGGACTCGCAGCTGTCGCTGAACAAGATTAACAAGCAGATGGCCGAGAACCAGCTGAAGATGTCGACGGGTAAGCGGATTAACCGCGCCGAAGACGATTCGGCCGGCTTCTCGATTGCCACGAAGTTGCGCAGTCGTATCGGCGGCTTGAACCAGGCGATGCAGAACGTGGGTGATGCCAAGTCGGTTTTGAATATTGCCGAATCGAGCTTTGGTTCCATCATGGATAACCTGGTGGAGATGAAAGGCTTGGCCACGCAGGCAGCCAACGATACGCTTGGTGATGATGAGCGAGCATTTATTGGTGATCAGCTCAAAGCGTTAGGTGATGACATCAATAATATCGCCGATCAAACCGTCTATCAAGATTATTCACTGCTGAGCGGAGATAATAATGATGATGATACAGCGATTAAAACCGGATCTACTACGCTAACCTTTCAAGTTGGTGAACGAACTTCTGATATAATTGAAGCAGAATTAAATGCGGTAAATGTAGCAACGTTGTTTGCTGATGATCCTACTGCTGCAGATAATACGTTAGGTACTGCTGGAGGAAATATTTCAGTTTCGGCGGCAACTGCAGATAAAGGAGGAGAACTCGATTTTGCAGCAGCTGGAACCGCGAACTCTGCTGATTATCGAGCATTTATTACTGAGGTTGATGATGCAATTACAAAGATGTCGGAGAACGTGAATGACATTGGTATTACTCAGTCGTCGCTGTCGGTACGCGAGCAGACGCTCTCGGAGTCGATTAGTGCGAATGAGTCGGCGAAGTCTCGAATTGTGGACACCGACTTTGCGAAGGCCCAGAGTGAGTCCGTGAGACTGCAGATCTTGCAACAGACGGCAACCTCCTCGCTGGCACAGGCTAACAACGGGCCGCAGTCCGTACTCGGATTTATTGGTGGGTAATCACTGAAGTAACTTAAATACTCTCATAATTAGATAAAGCCATATCGCCTGATCAGGTGGTATGGCTTTTTTATTTTACCAACGTTTGTCATTGCGATCTGCCAGCCGGATGAGAAGCAATCTTCTGAAAATTGTTTACTAACATATGAGGGTGAGTTTTTTAGATATTACGCGAACTAATTCAAGGAGATTACGTCGTTGGGATAAACCTCCCTCGTAATGACATTGCCTTCATATTATTTTAAAACAATGTTCGTCATCACGAGTGGAGTGAAACGAAACGCGGCGATCTCCTTGAAATAGTTTGCTTATGTGTGAGGGGTAACCCTTAGATATTACAGGAACTTTTCCAGGGAGATTACTTCGTCGTAGCAAGCTACTCCTCGTAATGACAGCTCTTTATTAGGGAAGGAGTTCCTCATACAAATCCTTCCAGTGGGGATTCAGGTTTTCTATAAAGTCAATTTTATGTTGTCTGGAACCCGCCTTTATCTGTTTCTTCCAGACAATAGCGCCTTGTGGGTGATCGTATTCTTCTATGTATACCAACTTCGTGCAGTTGTAGCGCTTGGTGAAGCCATCTACCAATTTTTGTTTGTGTTGCCAACCTCTTTTGAGGATATCTCCTGTTACACCGGTGTAGAGAACGGTGTGGTGAGTATTGGTAATAATATATACGTGATACTTTTTTGCCATAGTATAGTAGGACTCTTTCATGTGGCATTACTTACAAGGCTTTTTGGGAAACAACGTTTGTCATCGCGAGCGGAGTGGAACGCAGCGCGGCGATCTCCATGACTCGAGTTTTTAATGCATTAGAGTTTCTTACGCGAACACTTCCGGGGAGATTACGTCATTGGGAGAAACTCTCCTCGGAATGACTGCCCTTATTCCCCACCTGCGTAAATCTGTGCTAAGAAGAAAAACCAGAAAAAATATTTAAGTCGGCCTGTGGGGCCCCGATAACCACAGTGCAAGCAGGAAGTAACAAATGTATTACTAACAAAAAAACGGAGAAAAACGTTATGGCAAGTTTTGGAGATTTAAACAGGGTAAACACAAACATTCAGTCGCTGGACTCGCAGCTGTCGCTGAACAAGATTAACAAGCAGATGGCCGAGAACCAGCTGAAGATGTCGACGGGTAAGCGGATTAACCGCGCCGAAGACGATTCGGCCGGCTTCTCGATTGCCACGAAGTTGCGCAGTCGTATCGGCGGCTTGAACCAGGCGATGCAGAATGTTGGAGATGCCAAGTCGGTCTTGGATATTGCCGAGTCAAGCTTTGGTACGGTGATGGATAACCTGGTAGAAATGAAAGGATTGGCCACCCAGGCGGCCAACGATACGCTTGGTGATGATGAGCGTGGGTTTATTGGTGATCAGCTCAAAGCGTTGGGTGATGACATCAATAAGATCGCTGATCAGACCGTGTACCAAGATTATGAACTTCTCAACGGGGATGATGCAACGGGTACCATGTCAGGAACACTGTCGCTTACGTTCCAGGTTGGTGAGCGAGAATCAGATACGATTACGGCCGATCTGAGTGCAGTGAATGTGGGTGAGCTTTTTGCCTCAGGTACGGCGGCCGGTGCAACGGTAGACTTAGGAGCAACGGCCGGAGCTATTCAGGCTCAGGCTGCGGATACGGATGATGCCGGTGGATTGACCTTTGCTTCTACAGCGAATTCCGAGGATTACCGTTCATTTATCGGAAAGATAGATGAAGCGATTACGACGATGTCGGAGAACGTGAATGACATTGGTATTACCCAATCGTCGCTGTCGGTACGTGAGCAGACGCTCTCGGAGTCGATCAGTGCAAATGAGTCGGCGAAGTCCCGAATTATGGATACCGACTTTGCGAAGGCCCAGAGTGAGTCCGTGAGACTGCAGATCTTGCAGCAGACGGCAACCTCTTCGCTGGCGCAGGCCAACAACGGCCCGCAGTCGGTTCTTGGATTTATTGGATAATCTTACAAATCCAATACCTAAATACATGCAAAGCGATACCACAAGCAGTGGTATCGCTTTTTTTATTTCTATTACATAACTGAAGGGTAGTATTGCAATAAAACTTGCAAACTGCTTTATTAGAAATTGGAAGGAAATTTTTTGCCCCCTTTTATCGTTATGTAATAAAAAGAACCAAAGCCTTTTAATTTATGCCTGAGAAAATAGAGAAGTTTGAAGAGATGATCGAAGACCCTACTGCGCATCAGCTAAAAGCTTATTACGACGCAAAAGAAAAAGCTTGTGTTGATGCCATGAAATCTACAAAATCAAAAAACCCACACAATAAAGGTTCAAATCTGGCAGATTTTTGGGATTACGTTTATAAACAATTTTATGAAATACAATAATAGGTCGATTTACTTTATCTAATTTTATATTAGAGCATGCAGAATTTTCTGCAAGCTTTTTTTATGTAATCTGTTCTATTACAATGTAAATTGTTGTATTTGCTATTTATACTATTTTATAAATTAAATTATATTCAATGTGTATATTGGTTGAAATTGTATAAAAGTAATATTTGATATGGATATTAAGTTTGTAGACCGTGAAAAAATTTATACTTCGAAGAAAAGGTCTTCGAAGTTTAAGCCCCTGTTGGAAGCTCTTGATGAGCTTGAAGTGGGCGGGGATGCCATCGAAATAGATTACGAAGATGATAAAAGCGTTAATTCTATGCGAACGGCTGTTTATCAATATAATCAGGAGAAGGGAGTGAAGATTAAGACCGGTAAGGATTCAAAAAACAAAAAAATATATTTCTACAGAGAACGATAATAGCTTCGCTCATCGTTTGTAGCTACACAATACAATAGTTTTCTAATCCTTATTTTCTTCTATGGAAGATCTTTCGTCGGTCGATGCCAGTATTATGCAAAAAGAGGTGTTGGAAGGATTGACCAAGTCTCAAAAACAGCTGCCCAGCAAGTATTTTTACGACGAAAAGGGGTCAGATCTGTTTGAACAGATTACTCGTCTCAATGAATACTATCTTACCGATTGCGAAAAGGAGATCCTGCAAAATAATATTAAAGATATTGCAGGGTGTATTGGTAAAGATGTGATGCTGATAGAGCTGGGCAGTGGAAGCAGTTACAAAACCCGGTTTTTGCTCGAAGAGTTATCAGACCTTTCCACCTATATACCGGTTGATATTTCAGAAGAATTTTTGTTGAAGACGGTTAGTCAATTGCGCCTGGAATATCCAAAAATATCTATTATTCCTGTTTTTGCAGATTACACATCAAATTTTGATCTGCCGGTTACAGAAGGTTCAAACCAGAAACAGGTCGTATTTTTTCCGGGTTCGACGATTGGTAATTTTGATCCCGAAGAGGTACAGGTATTTTTGAATAATATGGCAGGCATTACCGCTGATGATTCAGAGATGCTTGTGGGGGTGGATTTGAAGAAAGATCCGAAGGTGCTGGAAGCGGCTTATAATGATAAGCAAGGTATTACAGCTCAGTTCAATAAAAATATGTTGACACACCTTAATCGAGTATTGGGTGCCGATTTTGATATCGAAAAGTTTAGGCACAAGGCGTTTTATAATGAAGAGGCCGGACGCATTGAAATGCATCTGATATCATCCCAAAAACAGACGGTTACTATTGGGGATCAGAGAATAGCGTTTGAGAAGGGCGAATCGATCCATACCGAAAGTTCATATAAGTATGGTCTTGAGGAATTTGAGGAGTTGGTTGCTGATTGGTATTCGGTAGAGAAAGTGTGGACGGATGATAAGAGTTATTTTTCTCTGCAATATCTTAAAAAGAAATGATGGGTGTATCCGGCAATGATTCGATTTTTCAGAAATAACACCGAAGATGGATCAACCCTGACGTGGGGATTTGTAGTGATGCTCATTGCCATCGGCTTGATTGTGGGATCTTTTCTTGTACAGGTGGCTATGGGATTATGTCCCGTTCCGTAAAGGATTTTTGATCAGGCTTCAAAACACGACAAAATTTTTGAGAACGGTACTACAACGGTCAATACTATTTCATTTCAGGAAAAGAGAGAAACACTTGGACATGTTGGCACCGGTGGATTTGCATCTTAATATTAGAGATCTAAACAGGAGAAGAAATGTTAATCACTAAGAGGTGCCTGTTTGGGAAATAGATGATATTCACGCAATTCGGCTTTCTAAAATTTGATGGGTCCTGTTTCGTCCTTTTTCCATCAGCTTGCGGATTCTTTGATTGTCAAAATCCAGAGCATCACCCAGTGGTTCTTCGGGAGCAATAATAATGGGTTCTATATAGTGATAAGGAGAGCCGTCTGATTTTTTGAGTGTTAATCCTTGGGTTTCGGCCTGTTTGACAAGTCGATTAGCGACAAGAAATCGATCGATATCTTCGTGGAAGATTTCGTTCAGCATGATGTCAATAGATCGGAATGCAATCTCTAAAATATCACGAACCTTGGTGGTGCCGGGGTCTTTATTTACCGGTTCAGTGGGGATAATAATTATCCGATCAGGTCTGTAGGGCAGTACTTCTTTAATTGGTGAGATATTCCGGAGTCCCCCGTCAACGGCTGTAAAGTCGCCAATATGTGCAGGATTAAAATAAACCGGAATGGCCGTTGAAGCTAAAATCCGCTTTAAATCGTCTTGATCAATCGTGTGCCCATCAGTACGGCGAATGGTTGCTTTTACATATTCACCACTTTCCAGTTTCACATAACCAAAGTGAAATGGGAGCTTCACTGTTTTATCCTTAAGATAATGATGCATCAAATGTTGAAGGGGCTCGTTGTTATATCTGGAAACCGGTGGTGAGCCAAAACCAATTTTATATAGAAGGTATTGTCGAGCCAGTGTTAAGAGAGAGGTTTTACGCAACACCTTATTGGGAGTGATCTCCTGCCAGATGTCAAGCAGTTCATTAAATTGATCCGTAGCCAGCATAACCCCGTTCAATGCGCCCACACTGACCCCGCTGATAGCATCAAAAGAATAGCCTGCCTCTTTTAATACTTCCAGAGCCCCTGCCTGGAAAGCTCCCTTTGCTCCGCCTCCGGAAAGCACCAAGGCAGTATTTTGGTCAGTTGAATTCATAATTAATTGTTTGCTCTCTGTTGGCCTTTGTAGATAAGATTACTTAATGTCATCTATGTTACAAGTCTGATAATATGTTTGTTTACCAATCCCTCGAAAATCATTACTTTAACTTTTTCAGGGGTGCCCCGTAAAACGGGGCTGAGATCAAACCCTTCGACCTGATCTGGATAATACCAGCGTAGGGAACCAGTCTGCTTATTGCAAGTTATGTGTCCGGCTGATTGCCTGTCTGTTATTATCCATCCGGTCGGAACCGAACTTTGAAATTTTTAGCATGATGCAATGAGTGATAAACTCCAAAAGAAAAAGTTTGAGCTGGCCACCAAGAAACTTGAGCAGTGGCAGGATCGCGAAGAATGGTTTTTCAATCGTGAGCACACCGAAGTGTATGAGGATTATTATGAGGGTCGCTATAAGCGGGCTGAGATCTGGCAGAAGAAGGTGTTGGCCAAGCTTATCCAAAAAGATGAGCGCGTAGAAACCCTGCTGGAATACGGATGTGGAACGACCCGTTTTACTCGCTGGTGGCAGGAAATTGGTATTGAGGCCACTGGGGCGGATATTTCGCCGTTTATGTTAGGTGAAGGAAACAAACATTTTGACGGTGATCTGGTATGGGCCGATTCTCATCACATGCCGTTTAAAGACAACACATTTGATGCACTGGCTTTTATCGCTACGTTTGCTTATTACGATGATCCGATCAAGGTGATCCGTGAGGCGGTTCGTGTAGGAAAGTACGGGATGATTTTTGGTATTATGAATCGCAATTCTACGAAAGTGATGCGCCGGCGCGTGCAGGAGGTTTTCGGAGCGAACCCCTATTATGAGACGGCCAATTTCTATACGCCGAATAAGCTGATTGACACTATTCACGAGGCGCTCGAGGGACGATTGTATGAGATTGAATGGACGGCCACCGGCCTGCCCAAATGGTTCCCCGTGCAGCGTTGGGGACTACCGATCGGCGATTTTTTTGGGCTGCATGTAAAGTTAACTGATGTCGAAGAAAACAGATAAGTATGAGTGCATTTGAAGATCAAAGTGGAAAAATAAGCAGCAAACTCTTCCGGCAAATAATTGAACCGCAAAGCGGTCGGAAGCGGGATGAAGTTATTACCGGTCCCGGCTTTGGTGTGGATACGGCCGTCATTGATCTTGGGAATGGTAACGGACTGGCGACTTCGAGTGACCCGGTCTCGCTGATTCCGTTATTGGGACTTAAAGAATCGGCCTGGCTGTCGGTGCACTTACTGGTCAACGATATGGCTACTACCGGATTTGCTCCACAATATGTGCAATTTGTATTAAATCTACCGGCTGATTTCCCCCGTGATTCTTTTGAGCAGTACTGGAAATACATTCACGAATTTTGTGATGATTTAGGTATTGCTATTACCGGCGGACATACTGCGCAGGTGCCGGGACAGGAATCCACAACGCCGGGTGGTGGCACGATGTTTTTACAGGCACCGCTTGATGAAATTATAACAAGTGACGGTGCTGAACCGGGTGATAAAATTGTAGTTACTAAAGAAAGTGCGCTGGTTTCTTCCTCGATTCTGGCGAAGAGTTTTCCCGAGACGGTTAAAGAAGAGTGCGGACCGGAAATTTATGAGCAGGCCTGTGAAAATTTCTATCGCACCTCATCTTTGCAAGATGCACTGGAAGCAACGAAGGTGCTTGCACCGAAAACGGAATTAAAGGCCATGCACGATGTTACCGAGGGTGGATTGCTTGGTGGCATAACTGAGTTGGCCGAGGCTTCGGGTTGTGGCTTTCGCGTAGATAGTGATAAACTTCCCGTGGGAGAGGCGCCTCAAAAAATTTGTGAGCTTTTTGAGATTGATCACCGTCTTTGTGTAGGGGCCGGCTCTATGATAATGGCCGTAGCGGCAGGAAAGGAAGAAGCACTTGTGAACTACTTGAATGATCAGTCCATTCCGGCGACGGTGGTAGGTGAGTTGACAGAAAAAAGTGAGGCAACCATCCTGATTGAAGATGGAAAGGAAGATTCTTTTAAGTTCGACGGTAACGATCCGTATTGGAATGCATTTTTTAAAGCGATGGAAAAAGGTTGGGAATAAGTTCTCCTGTGCTCCTTTGAAGGGGGGGCTACTAATAAAAAGTTGAAAAGTATGAGAAATGAGGAACTGAACGGTCTATACTTGGTTGTCGATCCATCCATGGATCACGAAGTGCTACTTAAAAAGATAGAAGAATCTTTGAAGGGCGGTATAGAAATATTACAGATCTGGAATCACTGGCCCGATGGAATGAGTGAGTATGATAAAGAGCAGTTGATTACATATATCATTGAGATGGCCGGGAAATATGGTGTGCCGGTATTGATTAATGATGACTGGGAATTGTTGCAGAATACAGATCTGGCCGGTGTACATTTTGATTCGATACCCGATGATATTGATAAAATCCGACAGAAAGTAGGCCGTGATTTTATTGCTGGTATTACTTGCAGTAACGATTTAGAAGTCGTTAAATGGGCCGAGGAAAACAGTTTTGATTACGTTTCTTTTTGTGCGATGTATCCGTCGCCCTCCGTGGGCAGTTGTGAGATCGTACGTCCTGAAACAGTTCGCAAGGCGCGGGAGGTTACGGATATACCGCTGTTTTTGTCCGGTGGGATTACGCCCGAAAAAATTGACGGACTGGAAGGGTTAGAGTTTAATGGCGTGGCGGTAATTTCCGGAATTTTGAGTGATGATGAACCGAAAGAAAAAGCACGGAATTATAATCAAGCGTTAATTAAGAGGTGATATGTTACTGTTCATTTTTTCAATGAGGAAAAAACGAACCAAAAAACTCACCACCTGAGAATTCTTCGCCTGAGCGTCGCTCATCGAGCCTGAAAAAACGCAAACTCATTCGCGTTGCTCATTCAGACAAGCATATTTTCGGACGGCTCTGCTTCGCTTGCTCCGAGACGGCTCACAATTCATATGGTGGGTTATCGGGGTCTGGGGCGAATCGCGGGAAAAATTCAAAAAAACTACTTTCCGTCTTAGAGCAACTACTAATGTAACATTTTATTGAGAACAAAATCTACGATTCCCCCAGCACTTTTTTCGTCTGTTTTTTGGTGACAAAAAATGGACATTCAATTTTTGCATCCAAAAAAATGAGATTTAAATGACGAAAGAACTCTTAGAAAAACTATGTTGCCCGATCGACAAGCACGATCTAAATGCTAATATCATTAACGAAGGGGAGGAAGGTGAAATTCTCGAGGGGCTCTTGAGCTGTCCTGAATGCAACCGCTACTTCCCGGTAATCTATGGCATTCCTATTCTTATTCCCGATGAATATCGCGATGAATCCATGGAGAAGCCACTGCTTAAAAAGTGGGGCTATGAGCTGACTGAAGGAGAAGATTCTGAAATACCATTATTAGACGGGAAAACAAAGTAAACTAAAAAAACTGAATACATGTCTATAAATTAATTATATTTCGACATATTTGTTGTTCATGTCAAAATTATAGACATATATTCTATAGATGGCTCACAATCCGAATAAACCGTATAACGATCTGCCCCTTTTGCCGCCGGATACAGAACTGGAAACACCGGCTGTGTTGAAATCAGCAATTCGTGCAAATCGTGCGTTGGCCGAGCTTAAGGGAAAAGCAGAAACGATACCCAATCAATCTATTTTGATTAATTCGATTATCCTACAGGAGGCAAAAGCCAGTTCGGAGATCGAAAATGTCATTACTACTAACGACCGGCTGTATGAAGCTTTTGCTGCCGAAGATCGCGATTACGATCCGCAGACAAAAGAAGTACTTCGTTATCGCGAAGCTTTGTGGAAGGGGTTTAATGCTCTGGATGATCGTCCGCTTTCGAGTAACCTGTTTATAGATTTGGTGCAGACCATTAAGCAAACTGAGTTGGGGATCCGTAATACTCCCGGGACGGTGATTGCAAATCCGAATACTAAAGATATTATTTACTGGCCGCCTGAAGGTGAAGAACGGATTCGAAAATTACTGAGTAACCTGGAAAACTATATTCATGATAAGTCTGTAAAGGTAGATCCGTTGATACAGATGGCGGTGATTCATTACCAATTCGAAGCTATCCATCCGTTTGATGATGGAAATGGACGCACAGGCCGAATTGTCAATATTTTATTTTTAGTGATGAAAGATCTGCTGAATCTGCCAATTCTGTATTTAAGCGATTATGTTATCCATAAAAAAGGGGATTACTATCGATTGTTGCGAGAAGTTACTGAGCAAAATGCCTGGGAACCATGGCTGTTGTTTATGCTGGATGCGGTGGAAGTTACAGCTAAAGAAGCGATGCAGCGTATCAATGAAATCCGAACCCTGATGGATGAAATGCTTGAAAAAGCCAGGCAAGAGCTGCCGAGCAGGGTCTATTCAAAAGAGCTGATAGAACTCCTTTTTGAGCAACCTTATTGTAAAATTAAATTCTTGGTAGACCGTGGTATTGCGCAACGACAGACTGCTGGTGATTATTTGTCGGAGCTGGAAAAAGCCGGCATCCTTAAAAGTAAGAAAGTGGGACGTGAGCAGCTGTATCGAAATACGCGACTATACGAACTACTTTCCGGTGAATAATAATAAATGTCGAAGCTATCGACACGTACTATATATGTGTCGAAATAAGATAAATTTATCGACATTGTTTATGTTTATATTGATTCCTTCAACATATTCTTGCCCGGGAGATTGATAAATTACGGGTAAATTAAATGAAGAATTCAGGAGCCAGTACTCAGAAGCTACTCACCTCGCAGGCCCAGAACCTTTTCCAAGAGGGGCAATTTTTAGTGGTTGGCGAAAGTCGAGATGTGAAATAGTCAACGCCCGAACAGCTATCAAAGCTCTTCTGACTCCTGATAACTGAATTCTGTCTTTAATCCCGCATCAGCTTTTTGTACTGTACGCGTTCAGGATGATATTTTGAACCCAGTCGCTGTTCACGATTTTCTTCGTATTCAGAGTAATTGCCCTCAAACCAATACACCTGACTGTTGCCTTCAAAAGCCAGCATGTGCGTAGCGATACGATCAAGAAACCAACGATCGTGAGAAATAACGACAGCACAGCCCGCAAAATCCAGCAGGGCTTCTTCCAGCGCCCGAAGTGTATGAACGTCCAGATCGTTGGTCGGCTCATCAAGGAGTAATACATTAGATTCCTTTTTCAGCATCTTTGCCAGGTGCACGCGATTTCGTTCCCCGCCCGAAATTTCGCTGCACCGTTTTTGCTGATCGCTGCCACTGAAGTTAAAACGGGCCGTGTAAGCTCTTGAGTTTACTTCACGATTGCCCAGCTTGATTGTATCCTTGCCGCCCGAAATTTCCTCCCAAATGGTTTTTTGGGGATCAAGTGGACGTTTTTGATTCACGTAGCCAAGCTCAACACTTTTGCCAATTTCTATGCTACCACTGTCCGGTTCTTCTTCACCGGTAATCATCTTAAAGAGCGTTGATTTTCCTGCGCCGTTGGGACCAATGACACCGACAATCCCGCCGGGTGGCAGACTGAAATTCATTTCTTCAATAAGCAGTCGATCATCATAGCCCTTCGAAACATCATTTGCTTCAATCACTTTATCACCCAATCGCGGACCGGCGGGAATAAAAATTTCCATATCCTCCCGCTGCTTTCGACGTTCCTCGGATAGCAGCTCCTCGTACTGGTTGATTCGTGCCTTGCTTTTGGATCGTCGGCCTTTGGGGTTTTGCTGTATCCATTCCAGCTCTTTTTGCAGCGTTTTTTGCCGCTTCGACTCCTGTTTTTCCTCCTGTTCCAATCGCTTTTTCTTCTGATCCAGCCACGAGCTGTAATTGCCTTCAAACGGAATACCTTCGCCGCGGTCAAGTTCCAGAATCCATCCCGCAACATTATCAAGGAAATACCGATCGTGCGTTACGGCAATTACCGTCCCTTCATAACGATCCAGGTGCTGTTCGAGCCAGGCCACGGATTCGGCATCGAGGTGATTAGTAGGCTCATCGAGCAGAAGTACATCCGGTTTTTTAAGTAGCAATCGACACAGTGCAACGCGACGTGCTTCACCACCAGAAAGTACTTCTACGGAGGTGTCACCCGGAGGCGTGCGCAAAGCATCCATGGCTTGGTCCAATTTGCTGTCGAGATCCCACGCCCCGATATGTTCGATCTTCTCCTGCAGTTTTTCCTGCTTTTCAATCAGTTTCTCAAAGTCGGCATCGGGATCACCGAAAGCGGCATTTACTTCCTCATATTCAGCCAACAGATCGATCTGCTCCTGTACGCCCTCTTCAACAATTTCCTTGACCGTCTTATCGGGATCGAGTTTGGGCTCCTGCGGAAGCATCCCGAAAGTAATACCTTTATTTCGCGATATTTTGCCCTGATATTCCTCATCATTTCCTGCAATAATATTCAGCAGGGTGCTTTTCCCGGAACCGTTATTACCGAGTACACCGATTTTGGCTCCGTGAAAAAAGGAGAGGTAAATATCTTTGAGAACGTAGTTGTTGGGCTTGTATACTTTGCTTACGCCCTCCATCGAAAAAATAATTTTTTGGTCGCTCACGAGACTTGAATTAAGAATTAGGAATTATCAATGAGGAATGTGCAGACATTTAGTCAAGCGATTAATATAAGGATTTTGCAGGGGGAGTTAATAAGGAAATTGAATTAAAAAATGCTGTTTGCGGACGGTACGGCTTCGCTTGCTCCGAGACGGATCAGAATTCTCGAGGGTATATTTGGGGTTCGGGGTGAATCGCGGGAAAGGAATTCGAAAAAGCAGTGGACGTTTTAGAGCAAAAAGCTTACTGCCAATTATAAAAAGTACAATATCTACGATTCTCCCGAGACTTTTTGTATTCGTTTTTTGGTCACAAAAAATGAATAGCCATCTTGGAATACGCCAATGGGAAAAATTCACATCTTATTTTTAAGACTTCTGGAAATATTATAATACATAATCAATTTCTCACTCGTTCTGTTAATCCCTTTAAGAAATACCGCAAAATCTGATCACCACACTCCCGGTAATTATCATGCCCCTTGCGACGGAAAAGAGCACTCATCTCGTGCTTGGATATCGAAAAGCCACCCCGTTCCAGGATGTTGTGCATATCATTTTCGCGTAGTTCAAAGGCCACCCGAAGTTTTTTAAGCACGATGTTGTTGGTGACCGGTGTTTTGATGGGTCGCGGAGGATGTTTTTTGCTTTTGCCGCGTTTATGGTAGATAAGGCCATCTAAAAAATGAGCCATGAGAACGTGACTGCAATCTTCTCCCTTTTCATCGTCGGGCAGGTTCTGACTCTTAAAAATCTGGGCTACTTCCCCTCGTTCGGGTTTGTATCCCCGAAGCTTTAGGATATGAGCTATTTCATTATCGTTAAGATCAAGCATATAGCGAATGCTTTGGATAACGTCGTCGTTTCTCATGAATTATGGGATAAGATGGGAGTTCGAGATCTATACAATACCTAAAGGTACGGTTTTGGGTAAGACTTTCGAATTATACTGAGTAAGAATTTATATTCAAGATAGAAAAACAACCTATTGAAACGATTGAGGTATTCATTTTTTTCAAAAAAAATTAAGTAAAGTTATAACATTTTTTTGAAGTTTTGTTTATTGTTATTTCGAAGTCAAGCTAAAATAAATAGTTGATTGCGTATGGCTGAGCAAACTCCGGGAGAAGCAACGCTGCAAGAACAGGTTGAAGAACGAGAGTCCACCGTGCAGCAAAAGTACGGGACGTTTGGGGGAGTATTTGTTCCAACCTTACTTACCATTTTGGGCGTTATCTTGTTTCTGCGCCAAGGCTGGGTTATCGGGAACGCCGGCCTGATGGGGGGATGGCTTATTATCACACTCGCTTTTGTGATTGTGACTTTTACAGCCCTCTCTATGTCGTGTATTACAACCAATATTCGTATTAAAGCGGGCGGAGCCTACTCGATTATATCACAGTCGCTGGGTTTAGAAGTGGGAGGCAGCGTGGGGGTGCCTTTATATCTGGCGCAGACCTTTGCCATCACCATGTATATTTTCGGTTTCAGGGAAGGGTGGCTGTATATCTTTCCCGACCATTATGCCATTTTAGTGGACATAGCGGTATTTGCCACCCTTTTTATCATTGCCTTTTTAAGCGCCAAGCTGGCATTTCGTATTCAGTATATTATTCTGGCCGTAATTATGGGCGCGCTGATATCGGTGGGAGCCACAGTATTTACAGGCGCGATGGAGCACAGCATCCAGTGGTGGGGAGCGTTCCCGGGTGCGCCCGAAAATAATTTTGAAGGGGTAAGTTTCTGGGTCGTCTTTGCCGTTCTGTTTCCAGCGGCTACGGGTATTATGGCGGGAGCAAATATGTCGGGTGAGCTCAAGAATCCCAAGAAAAGTATTCCGATTGGTACGTTGTCGGCCATCGCGATTAGCTATATTATTTATATGGCCAGTGGTTATTGGATGGCAAGGGTCGCCCCGGTTGATGAGCTGGTAAGCAACTATAACGTGATGATCGACTATGCGTTGTGGGCACCGGCGGTACTGGGAGGATTGCTGGGCGCTACCTTTTCTTCGGCATTGGCCTCTATTGTGGGGGCACCGCGTATTCTGCAGGCACTGGGTCATCATAAAATATTTCCCGGCGGAGATATCTTTTCGGAACTTGCGGAAAACGGGGAGCCCCGCAATGCTATCTTGCTTACCGGTGGATTGGTATTAGTTACGTTACTGCTTCGGGATTTAAATACCATTGCTCCGCTCATCACTATGTTCTTCTTGATTACCTATATGATGATCAATTTAGTGGTGTTTATTGAGCAGCAGATGGACATGATCAGTTTTCGTCCGACGTTTTCCATCCCCAAACTTGTTCCCTTTTTGGGAACCGCGGGGTGTTTATTCACCATGTTTATCATCAACTCCACCTTTGGCCTTATCGCTCTTAGCCTGGTAATTCTTATCTACCTATATCTTACCAACAGGAAACTCAAGGTACCCTACGGGGATATGCGAAGCGGTCTTTTTGTTTCGTTAGCAGAATGGGCGGCCAAACGTGTTTCACTGCTTCCCGAAAATAACGAACGAGCCTGGAAAGCTAACCTATTAGTGCCGGTGCGCAGTGCCCGTGAATTACGAGGCAGCTTTAGTCTTATCCGCAACCTGGTGTATCCCAAGGGATCGGTAAAACTGGTAGGTATGGGAGGTACCAAAGACCACAGTAAATTCGGGGAATCGCTAATGGATTTTGCAATGTCGTTCAGCCGGGAAAATGTATATACCCGATGGAGTATTATTGATTCGGATGATTTTAGACAGGCGGTATTGACTTCGTTGCAGACGTTGCAAGGTACATTTTTCAAGCCTAATATACTTTTCCTGCGATTGCCAAGCCACAAACGATACGACGAGGAGATCCACTCTATAATTAATGAGGCACGGCACAATAACATGGGGATACAGCTGTATGTTGAGGATCCTATAGCACAGCTGGGCCGGAGTTCTGCCATCAATGTATGGATACGAGAACAGAGCCCCGACTGGGACCTGAGTATGGAGCTTGGTAATGTAGATCTGTCCCTGTTGACGGCCTATAAATTAAAGATGAACTGGAAGGCACAGATGAGAGTGATTACGGTGGTGGAAGATTCGCAGGTTGAAGAAGCCTATCGCTATCTTGATAACCTGCTGGATGCGGCCCGTTTGCCGGATGTTCTCAAACATGTGGAGGTTGGGACTTTTAACGAAGCATTGCAGAACGCCCCGCAAGCCGATCTTGATCTTATGGGATTACCTAATGATCCGGACCTGGAACAGCTTAGATCGTATGTGGAAACTACCCAATCGGCCTGCGTATTTGTAGCAGACTCAGGCAACGAAAATATTTTAGCCTGATTTTGGGATATTTAAAATCTTTGCTCCATTTTGTTATTCGGAAAACCATCAGAATATTCATTTAATAGGGATTATCATGAGAAAAATAATTTCGGCCATATTATTAGTAGGCGGTATTCTTTTACTCTATTTCGGATATCAGGAATACCAGTCGTTTAGTTCAGAAGTGGATCAACTATTTGGGGGATCGGGCTCCGATAAAGCTATCTGGATGATTGTCGGTGGTGCTGCGGCTACAATAGGCGGACTCATGGGATTTTTTCGAGAAAAGATAAACTAAAAGAATGGAGAAAATACGAGGTATTGTTCTGGACGTCATTAACCATCGGCGTTTTAACGGCGAAGTGGAACTGAAAGAAGGAGTGATTAATGTGGTGCGTGAAGTCGATGGTGAAGTGCCCGAACAGTATATCATGCCCGGCTTTGTGGATTCCCATATCCATATCGAAAGCTCTATGCTGGTGCCTTCGGCTTTTGCCCGGCTGGCGGTACGCCACGGTACCGTAGCTACGGTCTCTGATCCCCACGAAATTGCCAACGTCTGTGGTAAAGACGGCGTAAATTTTATGATCAAGAACGGGAAGAAGGTGCCTTTTAAATTCTATTTCGGGGCACCGTCGTGTGTGCCCGCCACTCCGTTTGAGACCGCGGGTTCTGAGCTCGATACGGAGGCCGTAAGTGAGCTGTTGGATCGCGATGACATTCTGTACCTCGCGGAGATGATGAACTGGCCGGGTGTGCTGAACGGTGATAAAGAAGTGCAGTCCAAGATTAGTGCGGCACTTGATCGCGGGAAACCGGTAGACGGTCACGCTCCCGGACTAAAGGGAGAGAAAGCGGCACAATATGCTGAAGCTGGTATCACCACCGATCACGAATGCTATACCAAAGAGGAAGCCCTCGATAAGTTGAAACACGGCATGAAGATTGCAATCCGTGAGGGCAGTGCCGCCAAAAATTACGATGCGCTCATTTCGTTGCTGGATGATTATGCCGGAAAAATTATGTTCTGCTCGGACGATAAGCATCCCGACGACTTGGTCGTGGGACATATTAACGAGCTGGTAGCCCGAACGCTGGATCAGGGCCATGATCTCTTTGACACCCTTGAAGCGTGCTGCGTGACGCCGGTACAGCATTACGGCCTTGATGTAGGGCTGTTGCGGGAAGGAGACCCCGCTGATTTCATCGTTGTTGACGATCCGGATTCAATGCATGTACGACAAACCTGGATTAACGGCCATTGCGTGCTGAACGGAGAAACCGTGCATATTCCCGATGTTGATGTAAAACCTATTAATAACTTTGTCTCTAACACCTGCACACCGGATGATTTTATGATTGAGGCCGGTCAGGATGACCAATACCCGGTAATTGTGGCACAAGACGGACAACTTGTTACCGGGAAATCAACCGAGCGGTTGCCAATACAAAATGGCAAGTTGCAAACAGACCTTTCTCGGGATATTCTGAAAGTAGCGGTTGTTAACCGGTACGAAAAAGTCCCGCCCGCCACCGCATTTATTAAGAACTTCGGTATCCGCGAAGGTGCCATTGCCTCATCGGTAGCTCATGATTCCCACAACGTGATTGTCGTAGGAAGTTCCGACGAATATCTGAGCAAAGCCGTGAACTTGGTGATGGAACATGAGGGCGGGCTATCGGCCGTGTCGGCTGATAAAGAAGAAGTGTTGCCCCTTCCGATAGCAGGACTGATGAGTGACCGTCCCGGGGAAGAGGTGGCCGCTCATTATGAGAAGCTGAGTCGCATGGCCCGGGAGATGGGCAGTGAGCTGAACTCTCCCTTTATGCTGATCTCCTTTATGGCGCTGCTGGTAATTCCCAGTCTCAAAATAAGCGATAAGGGTCTGTTCGATGCTGATAATTTTGAATTTGTGGAGTAGGGTTTGGTTGAATGTTGAAGGTTGTAGAATTCAGCTGTCAAGACTTATCTCGTTTCGATTCTCTGCGTCGGAACGGAGGATCATATTTTCATGGTATAAATCCATTTGATAGTTAGTGCACTATGGTTATCCCATTTTGGGACCCACCCTAAATCCCTCCCTATGAATATGGAGGGACCTAAAACCGTGAAGTCTGCCGTAAAAAATTCCCCTCCTGGGGAGGGGTGCGGTTATCGGTTCGGTGGGCTTGCCGAAGCGATGGGGTGGATTATTAATAACTTTATCCTAACACACCCCGCTTCAGCACATAAAAACCATGTACTGATCCACTCTCGAAAGGTTTTACGGGAAGGCTTGCGGGAAAGTATATAAATGCTCATAATACTTTTTCAGAACATCTGAAATCAATACGAAAGCCATGCGATTCTTCTGGAAAATAGTACTTCTCACCGCTATTCCGATCGGCGGGTACTTGCTCTACAAAAAAAGTAAGCGACTATCCGAGATCGAAGTACCATCGGAACCGACGGAAGAAAATAGAGCAACTTCCGAATCTCCTCCCAGCCTGTCCCGAGCATTCGGGAGAAGGGCCGCCGAGGGACGAGGCGGGGTGGGTTCTACCGAGCAGATCATTGAGCGGCTTACTGAAATTGACGGGGTTACCAGCCGTGTGGCTGAGAACCTTGTGGAGAAGGGAATCAAAAGCAAAGAAGCTCTGACCAAGCTCTCCGAAGAGGAACTACGATCGGTTAAAGGCATTGGCCCCAAACGAGCAGCTAAGATTCTCAAACTATAATAGCTTTTAAACTTTTTCTTGTCTTCAATTTTTATGATCTAAATAGTGGTGTCTCTTTTACCTTAATGTATCGGGACAAAAATCCATTGAAGGGAATGACCCGGGGAGGACGAAGTCCCTCTTATTTTTCAACGGCGAAAAAATGGAACTCAAAAAAGTGTCTGGCTGAGAATACTGTAAACGCTATACCCATCAGGTGGAATAATTTTGATGGTCCTTTAACTATAGAAATAATTTAGCAGTTGATCACCGGTACAAAATTATTCTTTACCCCCCTCTGGGTTACGCACACTATTCGTTATGGCAGAGTTGAAAACCTTGAAATAGGTACGTAGGAATTCTCCCCTTGAGGTCCACGTTAAAAGGATGGGCAAAGTCCCCTCTGGAGAGGGGTGGGCTCCGCCGGGTTTGGCGGAGGTCGGGGTGTGTCTCTTGCTAATCCATTGGTTCACTCAATGAGCTTTGTATCTTATTGGTAATCTTTTTCCTCCGGTTGGTCAAAGACCCGTTTCCCAAGTTCGCGTTCTTTTTTGACCAGGAAGGATCCTTGTCCCCTTTGACGATAAAAGCGGCAGGCCCGCCCGATGATATAAAAGAGAAGAAAAACAAGCAGGGTAGCCACGACCGTTGCCACCGGCTGCCGGGTTAGGTTTTGGTATACGGCCTGACCATAGGCCACGCCTTCATTCAGTAATTCCATCACGCGGTTTATCGCATTTCCTCCGTAACGCTCGTTAAATGCCGAGGCGGTAAGCGTGTTATAATCCTGAATTACGGTACCGATATAGGTAAGGCTGTCAGGCCATTCCGCGATTCGATACAGGACGTTCCCAATTGAGCTAAAGCCTGTACTCATTTTGCTGAAAAAAGATCCCTCGGCTCCCAAGACAATCATGCCGATGACACCCGCAGCAAGCTTAAACAGGTATTCGAGCAGGAATAAAATGGGTTTTGCTACAATGGTTAGAAAACGGGATGCATTCATATGGCCTGTCGACTAAGGTTCCAAAGTGATTATTTCTTGGCAACATCAGTATATAATAGAATACTGTCAATTAGAAGAGATAAATAGGGAGGTGTAATTCAATCTATATTTGGTGTTGAGGGAGCGGTTGGGGAAGAGGAGAGAGATTTTCTAGAGGATATGCTGAAAGAATTAAGTTAAAGACCATTCTTTGGTATCTTCATCTTGTTCAATTACACCTTCTTTTTCCATCATGGCAAGTAACGTTCTTGATATATGTCCTTCATGACCTTTATGTCCAGAGTATATCCCAAGATTTCTACCAATTTCTGCATTACTTAGACTATCTTTAGGACTATTTTCTAATAATGAATATATAGTTCCTTTAAGATTTGCTATTGCAAGCTGTGCCTTAGCATATTCTTTATGCATACAGTTCTATATTCTTATGATTTGCAATTAATTGTAGCTCTGATTTCACCTCTTTATATGATAATGCAGATAGCAATTTAACCCCTCCAATACTGTTCAAGCTTTTGTACAAATCCCGAAGCTGATCTTCAGTAAGTTGATTGTTATCAGCATATATCTGTAAAAATGCTTTAACAACGTTTTCATACGTCCCAAACGTCCTTTCAACTAAACCCTGAAAGAGATCCTGTTTACTCCACAGTAATTTTGTTAATTCAAATTCATCTTTTCTATTTGGGTCATAGGTTAATTTTGCCGCCCACCATAGTCTGGAAATACTATTTCTCATTCTGGTTTCTATGCTAGCACCTTCAAAAAAGAATCTATCTATGATAGTATTAGCAGATGTACTAGAATCTATACCCCACCTTCTTATGGTATAGCTAAAAAATCTATCATGAGTAAGTGATAACCAAAGCCTTTTATCGTTTGCCTGTACAGGTGTTAAGTTTTTTAATTCTTGAAATATTTTAATACTACTTTCACAGTCAGCGGTAGATCTATCTTTTTTTGACCCTGTCGGTAATTCCAAGTTTTTGTCTATATAATAGTCAGTAGGTATATTTAAAAATTCTAAATGTTTAGTATTAAAAGAGGCTTTATTGTATTCTTTTCTCAGGTCTTCTGATGATTGAAAGTCTAACAATTGTGAGCAACACTCTTTCGACAATATTTGAATGTTTTCTTTCATTTAATATCGGAGCTTCTTTTTAATTTTTTGATATCTCTTTGTAAGATTTAAGTAAAGGTATTTCACCTTCTAATAGGATCTGTGCGTCAATAAAATGATTGCCAGTCCTTTCTTTTTCAGGTAAGAGTTTATCGATCACATTAAACCACTTGAATTGGCTTGCTGTTTCTTTTTGCTCATCTATAAATCTGAAAGCTTCTTCTAAAGCAGGCAGTATAAATATATTATAGGCAGTCCATGGATATGTTTTGAACATGTACGTATGAGGATGCTCTCCATTCAAAGGTGGATAAGTTATTTCTATATATTCATCGTTAGTAGCATCCACTTCTAATGCCTTATCTGAATTATCATGGGTTTTAAACTTAAAAATGTTTCCTAATCCCAGCTTCTCATCTTCTTTGGGTATAGGCACTCTTTCTTTATCTAAAGTACCTAAAACATCATTTTTATTTACTATAAATTTTTGTTTCCCATATTGACTGTTAAAAGATTCATGGAAGTATTCTAACCCATCAACAAGAGATAAAATGCGTACATCAATATCTACATGATTAATGATTTCATCTTCATTTATTTTCATTGTTGCCTGATTATAAAAGGTCCATGTGTTTAAAGTTGAACTGCAATATATTTTAACAAATGGACCAGCAAGTTCTTTATTTAATAGATGGTCAAAATAGTCGTTATTCACATCGAGCTTTACAAACTTAAACACTATTTCCCTAGTTTCTGGCTCTCTTGTTATTGATAGGTTAACGTTAAATTTACCTTCAATATCATCGTTAGATCCAAGGACTGGGTGAGGAAAAGAAAAATCTGTTTTCATAGTTCATTAACCTTTTACGATTTTAAAACTGCTTTTATAAGGCTCATTTACATATATAAATAACTGATTTGGAATAGAGACTTTTTCGATAACATAAGATGTAATTTCTCCTTTACTATTTTTGTTTTTTTTGAAATTCAACTTATTTCCGTTTATGTCAGTAACCTTCCCCAGTTCATAATCAACTAATTCGCCACTATCACCTTGTTGGGACAGCATTAAATCGTTTGGTTTCAAATCTTCTTCAGACTCTAGAATTACTTTGTACTTTTTAAATTTTTTTGAATCTATCTGTTCGGATTTATCGGTGATAAAGATGCGGCTGTTTATATTAGTTTTATTAGTCTGTTGTTCTCCATAGGGGCCCCCTCCTTTGCTATTTTTGTTCTTGGTTTTCTTACCTCCTTTTCTTTTACCACCTCCTGAACCTTCATCTACACCTCCACCTTCATCTGTGTTGTCATCGTTTTTGTTATTAATAAATGTATTACCCTTTTTGGATTCAAAACTTACATCCATATCTATATCACGTCCAAGTTTTTGAGTTGTTTCTTCTTCCGATTTTTCACCTGTACGCTTCCCAATTCCGCTATTATTCTCTCCAATCATAGATTTCAGCAAATCATCTAACCAAGGTATATCCTCAGCCGGTTCCTTGTATTTATCTTTAATTTTTTTCAAAGGTTCTCTGACAATACTTTTAATCTTTTTAAGTATTTTTTCACCATCTTTGAAGGTAAAATCTTCTGATCTTTCATCGAGCTTTTCGGGTTCAAATGCATCGTGTGTAGGAGGTTCCATCAATCTTAATACAGAATTACCTTTTTGATTAGAGCAGTAAAAAACACCACAATAACCAATGGAACCAAACCCCCATTCACTGTCTGTATAAATAGTCATACCATTTCTCAAATAGGCAATTCTATTTGTATTTTGATGTTCTAATTCAAGGCAATGAAATTGGACAGTGCCAAGACCATCAACTTCTTTAATTATTGGCTCGGATTTTTTAAAAGCTTTGTAATAATCATAAGGATTTCCATCGGGTTCAATGTCTTCTGGAGCATATTCCTCTGGGGCAAAATATTTTAAAAGGTATTTCTCTAAATTTTCACTGTTAATGAAAAATATCCTTTCTCCTTCGTCATAAATTTCAACTTCAAGTTCTCCTTCCTCTAGCAACATCCAATAATTTCTAAGTATTGCTTTAATAAACGCTTTTTGCCACCCCTTTCTAAGTATTGGGCAGACGGCATATTGAGATAATCCCCAATCATCTCTTTTAAATATATTTTTACAGTTTGAAGGCAATTCTTTTATATCTCTAATAGACTTTTGTTTATTTCCTTTTCCGCAATAAATCCTGTAGCCATATTGCTTACCATTTTTATCTTTAAAAGAAGCAAGTTTTGCTACACCTTGGAATATGAATTCATCATGTGGATTTAGTGATGAGTAGAAGACAGTTCTAGTTTTTGAGAAACCAAAAATAGCATTTTTACCTATTCCATAACTACCACCAGCGGTGTCATCTTTATTGATGGAAGTTCCTTCAGATAATACACATGAACTGAATGAAGACTCTGGATCATTATCATCTCCCGAAAGGCCAGGAGTATGATAATCTTCAAATCCGAATAATGTTATTTTAGATTTATTATCGAGTTCGTTAAATGCATTATTGAAAAAAGTTCTATGTTTTTTGTTAGGCCCAGAATTAGAAACTAAATCTAAAATTTCACGGTATTCTTGGTACGAGGGGAACTGTTCTTTATCAATAGAGAACTTTCTTAGTTTAATTTTTGTAGGCTTATCACCAATCTGGGAATTCCCAGCCAGTTTATTCCGTGCATCAATTGAATTTTGAAACATTTCTCTGACTAAGGAATTAATTACATTGCTATTAAATGTATTTATTGCTGCATTATTAAGTCCTTGCCAGCCTTTATTTTCAGTTTCTGCACCCCACATCAATTTCATATTAAGAACTCCTAAAATTTAAATTTACTATTATCTTTTTTTGATAATTCATCTTGAAATAGAGCCTCCACTTGTCGTGTTCTACTCCTTATTGCGCTAAACATTTTTTTTACATCATCTTCAGAATACTCATAGTTGCTACTATTTGCGCAGTTCCCCAATAACTCGAGTTTATCAAGAATGAATTGAACTCGTTTGCCCGCAACCTTTTCAAATCGTTTTCTTTTTTTGCTTTTTGAAGCCATAGAATACTAATACTCTTTGAAAGTAGAAGACATAATAGTCATATATTAATAATATATCAACTGTATAGAAATATATATGGCTATATAATACATACAGGGATAATATTTTATCTGTATACGTATTGGTGGAGTTATTTAGGGATGTGAGTTTGGTTTGAGATCTTCTTAAATAAAATATTTACAATTCCAGCTATTTTTTTGGCTATTAAGGGAGGGACGGCATTTCCCACTTGAATATACTGTGAGGTTCTGGGACCACAGAAAAAATAGTTATCAGGAAAGGTCTGTAGTCTTGCAGCCTCTCTTACAGTTAAACTGCGGCATTGGTCTGGATCTGGGTGAATATAATAATGGCCATCTTTAGATATATGACTAGTAATTGTTTTAGCTTGGTCATTCCAGAGTTGAACCCGAAATCTGTCAGCAAAAGTAGAATTGGAAACTCCACTACTTGCACTTGCATGATTGGGTAATAGTTCAAGTGGAAAATCTTCAAGCTTAGGAGAGCGCCCTTCAATTTCTCCAAATGAAGAGACAAATAAATAGCGATGTAAGTCGCTACTCATATGACCTCTTGCAGTATGATTACAAATACCTGCAATTCTCTGATCTAAGTACCATTCTCTAAGCTCTTTTACATCAGTACCGATATCACATTTTTCGTGTATATATTCAGCTCCTTTGATTTCAGGTGGATTGGTTTTAATAATCTCCAAAGCTGTATTCATTCGTTCTAAGACTTCTTTATTTGTTATAGAATCCAGAACAAAATAAACTTTTAATTTATACGCTCTTTTAAGCCATGGTCTAATAGCTTTTCTGCTTGGTGAAGGATATTTGTCTCTTCTTAGGAATAGGTCCGGTTTAGAAGATCCCTTCTCTAATTTAATATTCTCTTTTAGTCTTAATATCTCATTGCTCCAGTTTCTAGTGGAATCCTTTTTTTTAGAAAGACTGCTTCGTATTTCTGGAATATCTTGCAGAACATCAGATACTGTAAGTTTTTTTTGCTTATCTAAAATGGTTGGTTTAAGCTCAAAGTCTTTTCTGATTCCTAATAAGATAACCCGATGGCGTGATTGAGGAATACCATATTTTTCAGATTTGATTACAAAGTCAGTGTGTTTGAAGTTAGGTCCATCTGTTTCAAACAGTTCTTCTTGATCTTCTCTTTCTTCTCGTACGAATGAATAAATATGATATCCGGGACAGTCTATGGTATCTACTTCTTCGCCATTTAGTTTGCTATAAGCCGAAGCTGGATCTTTAATATCTCTTAGGATCTGTTCAAACATGGGGCTTTCTTTAACTTCGGCTGAAAGAAGTCCCTTTACATTTTCCATTACAAAAATGGGAGGATTATGCTTTGCCAGTATTCTGTAGTATTCACGATAAAGGTAGACCCGCTCATCATCTTCGCTGATGCCTCCACGTCTTGATCGCCCAACAACTGAATAGGCTTGGCATGGAGGTCCTCCTACAAGTAGCCAGCTTTCCTTCTTATTGCCATTTTTATCCTCTAACGCCTTTTCAATCCAACTATCCAGCTTTTTTTCATCAACTTTCCCAAGTTGAGCTTGTTTTGCAATTTGATCTGCTTTATCAAATTTGGCAATCCCTTCTTTGTTTTTATTTTTTTCTAGCATCTCACGTAGCTTGTATACATCGACGTAACCAGACAAACGGATAAATTCATAGTATTCTTCGGGAACGTTTTCGTGTTTAAACTGCCTAAAAAAAGTTCGAAGTAATAAGGTCTGACAGGCCTTTTCATCCATCTCAATGGAAAGGGTTATATCAAAAACAGGGTCGCCATTCTCATCCATCAATGAACTAAATCCTTCTCCAAGTCCGCCCGGTCCCGCGAAAACGTCAATTACTGGAATACTCATTTATTATTTTCTAAATCTTCTACTAAGTTTTTTAAAGTTTCTTTTTTGTTCGACTTTAATTCACATTCCCAAACGATAATAACATTCCAGCCCTCTTTTTTAAGTTTTTAAATATTTCTTTCATCGCGTTCTTTATTCCCATAGAGTTTTTCCTTCCACCACTCGGTTCTTGTTTTCGGAATGTTAAAAAATTCGCAATTCTCATGCGCATGCCAGAAACAGCCATGGACGAATATAACAGAATTATACTTTGGTAACACTAAATCTGGTTTGCCCGGTAAATCTTTGACATGAAGTCGATAACGAAATCCATTCGAATGTAAAAATTTACGAACCATCATCTCAGGCTTGGTATCTTTGCCTGTGATCTGGCTCATATTGTAACTTCGAACTTCCGGTTCGTGTACGTCTGCCATAGGCAAAATGTCCTTTTGAGATTCCTCCGAAAAGTAAGAAAAAGTTGACGGCTTTTTATTGAAAAAGCTATATCTAAAATTTTCTTTGTAAGGATTTGCCCCACAGCAGATCTTACTATAGAACGCGGAGTTAAAAAAAACTCCATCGAGAAGAGAAAAACAGAAAACACAAAATAAAACTACTCCATTATGAGCATTAAATATTCATTAATCCCGAACAATCTTACCTCCGATCCCGAAGATCACATGGCCGTGGTGCAAGATCAGACCTCGCGCACTATCGACGATATCATCGATGAGATCGCCGACCGCGGGTCCACCGTTACCAAAGCAGACATTCTTTCGGTAGTGGAGGAATACCAGGCGGTTATTGCCAAGTTCCTGGAGGACGGCGACAGCATCAATACCCCGCTGTTTCGCACCAGCGCATCCATATCGGGGGTCTTCGAAGACCAGACCGACAGCTTTGACCGCTCCCGTCACTACGTACGGCTGAATGTGAATCCGGGTCCGCGTATCGGAGAGATTTCTGAGGACCTTCCCGTCGAAAAGGTAGCGGCCACACGTGTAGAGCCGGTGCTGGAGCTGTTCAAGGATTTTGCCAGTGATACCCAGAACGATACCGTAACGCCGGGCGGGGCCGCCGAACTTCGGGGCAGTCACTTGAAGGTGGATCCGTCGGATGCCAATCAGGGCGTATTCTTTATTGCTTCGGATGGGACGGAGATCAAGGCCGATACCATCATGCGTAATAAGCCGGCCAACCTCATATTTATGGTGCCCGATACGCTCACCAGCGGAGAGTATGAGGTGGAGGTGCGGGCAATTCCCCGTGGAAATACAGAAGTAAAAACGGGTCAATTAGATTCGGTAGTGGTGGTACCGTAATGGGATAATCCATTTAAAGACATAGTGTAAGCCTCTTGCTCTGACCGGCGGGAGGCTTTTTTTATGTGCACTGATACTGCATCGTACTATGCAGACCAACTACACAGTACGGTGTAAGGGATCCGCACAGTATTATACACATTGTTTACACAGTACTATGTAAACGCATTACATAGTATTGTGCATATCATCAGTAAGTGAGAAAAGTGGTTTATATTGCATTTTCCTTTGTTCTGAGCCTCTACCACTACGCTAAAATAGCTTCGTTGGATAGGTTTGTTTTCTCTCTCAGAGCAGGGGGAAGAACTCGTTGGTGATTACTACAAATTATTAAAGGGTCCCTCTCCCTAATTATAGGGAGAGGACAGGTGAGGGGCAGTAAAGCACTAACCCCCAATTCCCAAGATCTCCTTCACCCGTTCATCCAGTCGCTGGCGATGGGAACCTGCCCAGTAAATTTGTCCGCAGTCGGGACATTGGGAGAAGTCATCAAAATGCTTTCTTGTAAGGGGTTCAAGCTGATCGATCACTTCTTCTTTAGATACGGATTGCAGCACGCCGTTGCAATTGGGGCATCGCGAAAAGGGATTGGTTTCATCAAAAAGATTAAAGCGCCGGAATATCTCCAGTAGTTGCTTAACGGGCTCATCCGACCGCGGCAGGTAGCCATATTCTATCACTTTATGCATCAGCAGCTTTCGGTCGCGGGATAGCAGTACACGTTGTTCTCCCAGCATTTGGTTTATGATTTCCTTGTCTGATTGTCCTTGAATATAAGCGGTATCAAATCCGGCTATTCTGAGATAGCGGGCCAGTTTCCCTAAGTTGGCATCTGCCAGGAAGCGGTTGTGGGGTGGGGTTCGTTTTTGGAGTCGCTTACTTTCGGGAATATCAATTTGGCTAAAAAAGGGGTATACGCTGACTTGTTGATCCTCTTGAATGAGATAGGAGAAGTTGACCGGATGATTGTCTGCCAAAATCAGATCTACTTCGGTGTGGGGAACGCCGCATCCTTCGATCAGGTCTTTGACGGAGGTGGGGACGGTCAGCCGGCGCTCTACGGTTGGACCGGTAAAACTTCCGAAAAGGAGATTGTTTAAATCGCCGTAAAATCGAAGGGTGACCCGTAGCATACAGCTAATATTCAGTTTCGATTGTTTGATAAGATAGGGATATGGGGAATTGAAGTTAAACTTATCAGCTGCCTATTGTTACATCTGTAAAATAAATTGAGTATTGAAATTCGAAAAATGGACACTGAATATTCTCCCTTTGAAGGGAGGGCCGTCCCGAACATTCGGGAGGAGGGATGTTTGATAACAATTGTTTATTAATTGATTGTTGATTAATTGGATACAAAGTTGTTAAGTAATGCTATTTATTTTTGTCATTGAAGTGTTATGTAGTGTTCCTTTTGTCTTGATACAAAAGGAACGAAAAGATCAAGGCTTAGAATTCTGAATTCGCTTTGGCCGTCGGGTGGGATAATTCTAATGGTCCTTTACGCGAGGAGGATATTTTATGGAATGTTACCGGTATAGAATTATCCGGTTCACCCTTTGGCCTCTGCACAGAATTCTTATGTCGGTTTAAATCGTTTTATGCTTTTGTGGTTGACTTTGCCGCGATTCACCCCAGACCCCCTGAGTGGTAAAACCGTGAAGTTGGCACATGGGAAATCCCCTCTTGAGAGGGGTGGTCCAGCATAAATTTATGCTGGAGCGGGGTGTGTCTTCTAATAACACTTTCTTACCCACCCCATCGATTCGAAAATACACCGAATCGATAACTGCACCCCTCCCACGGAGGGGAAGTACTCATTAAGTTTTACTGCTGACGATTATCGCCCATAGTTTCGCTTGGCGTTTGCTGTTTCGAAGTTGCCAGGTACGAAGTGGAATTGCTAATCATATCGTCAAAGGTGCGCATCAGTTTGATGGCCTTTTCCTCACTTCCTTCCTGCTCAACCATCTGTTCCCACCATTTGATATCCTCGGGAGACATTTCCCAGTTCATATCTTCAATACTGTCCATCGTCCATACCATCATCAGGTCCCACTCTCCGGATCTTAAACGCATAATTTGCGGTGCAGGCATATCAGACTCCATCTCCATTCCGGCTTTCATAAAGTGGTTGTCGATAATCTTCATAGCGGAATCTGCCATACCAGCCTCAAATTTTACCATTACCAGTTCATGCCAGGTGTGTCCCTCCATCTTTTTGGCTTCCATCTCTTGTGCAAAAGCGTCGCCCGTGTATGACAGCAAAACGCATACGCAAATGAGTGCTGCATATAGTGATCTCATAACTACCTCTCTATTTTTTTTGATATAACTATTTTTTAAAACAAACAGTTATATATAAACAGGTATTGAGATCAAAGATATAGGGAAAACCCTACCTGAACTATCGGGGAGATCAAGAGATTGTTATTTCGGAGAAACCGATCTCTGTTTCGAAAGTATAAGTGGATTGCTCTGCAGCCGGTTGATCCATTTTAACAGGTTGCCCATCTATGGTAATGGTTTCGGGCACAAACGGCAGACCAATGAGATTTATTTTTACGGTTTGGTATTCGGGTACAAAAGATCCGTTCCGGTTAGCGGTTAACTGCACCGTGTTTTCCTGGGGATTCGATTCAAAGTGGAATGTGGTCAGACGGTAGTTGCCCTCGTTGTGAGTAAACCCTTCTCCTTGATCTTCATACAGATAGCTTTCGCTTACTTGCGTTCCGTAGTACACGTTAAGCTCCAATAGCTCGGGGTCGCGTTCGCGGGTGTACTGCATCACTTCGCGCAGGGGCAAGACCGTACCGGCTTTGACAAAAAACGGTATCTCCGAAACGGGCGCATCCACCTTGTGGGTTTTTCCTCCTTTGAGGAGTTCATTAGTGCGATAGTCGTACCATTGGCCCGAAGGGAGGTAGGTTTTTCTGCCGCGGGCACCTTTTTTGATAACAGGTGCCACTAAAATTTTATCTCCAAACAAAAAGGTATCGCGGGAAGTGGTAGCGTTGGAATCGGTAGGATGGGCAAAAGCTGTGGGACGCAAGATGGGCGTACCGTGCTGTATGTATTGGTAAAATGCGGTGTAGAGGTAGTGCAGCAGGCGGTAGCGCAGTTCGATGACCGAGCGGTTGATGCGGGTGTGTTTTTCGCCGAAGGACCAGGGTTCCTGGTCGGCATCGGACTGTAACTTTTTTTGTTCTACCTGATCTTCTTTGATGACCTCAGCGCCTTCTGCATCGTAGCCCATGGTGTGATTGCGGAACAGGGGATGGAAGACGCCCAGCTGTAGCCAGCGGGTGAAGAGTTCGGCACTGGGTTGTTCGATAAAGCCGCCGATGTCGGTGCCTGTGAAGGAGTAGCCGGAGATGCTGAGCCGCACGCATTGCTCAAGGGCGTGACGCAGGTGCTCCCAGTTGGCGATGTTGTCGCCGGTCCACAGAGCGGCGTAACGTTGTCCACCGGAAAAATTGGCGCGCGTTAGCAGAAAGGGACGCTTGCCTTGCTTATGCTTTTTGATGCCTTCGTAGGAGGCACGAGCCATCTGCATGCCGTAGATATTGTGGGCTTTTTTGTGACTGACTTGTTCGCCTTCAAAATGGTGGCGAATATCATTGGGAAAGGTTTTGGCTTTGACCTCGAAGACGGCTGGCTCATTCATGTCGTTCCATACACCGCTGACGCCTTTCTCGGTTAGCAGATCTTTGTAGAGATCGGCCCACCACTCGCGGACTTCGGGATGGGTGTAGTCGGGGAATACGGTTTTGGGCGGCCAGACGGGACCGATCATCAGCTCACCGTCGGGACGCTTACAGAAGTAGTCGTTTTCTAATCCCTGCTGATATATTTCATAATCGTTATCTACCTTGATGCCGGGATCGATCATGACGATGGTTTCGAAGCCCTGCTCTTTAAGGTCACTGATCATCTGTTTGGGATCGGGAAAGCGGTCGCGGTTCCAGGTAAAGACCCGGTAATCATCCATATAATCGATATCGAGGTAGAGGGCATCGCAGGGAATCTCCTTTTCGCGGAAATTATCGGCCAATTTGCGTACGCGTTCTTCTGGATAGTAGCTCCAGCGGCACTGGTGGTAACCGAGTCCCCACAGCGGTGGCATCTGGGGCGTTCCAGTAAGTTTGGCATAGCGCTCGGATACAGTGGTTGGCTCTGGACCATAAATAAAATAGTAATTCATGCATCCGCCGTCGGCCGAAAAGGTACAGGTGTTATTGTCGTTGGAATCAAAGTCAAAATGGGAGCGGTAGGTGTTATCGAGGAAGATGCCGTAGGCGTTGCCATCGCTGTTAAGTGCATGGTAAAAGGGGATGCTTCGGTAGAGCGGGTCTCGATGCTCTTCAAGCTCGTAGGCGTAGGAGTCGGTATTCCAGTTCTCGAAAGATTCGCCACGCAGTCCGTTCTCGGTAATTTTATCACCCAGCCCAAAGTAGTGTGTACCTTCGGGAGCTTCTTTGGTGATTTTGATCTTGGTGATACCCTTCATGATGGTGTCTTTACGGAAGAAGGGTTTCTTGTCCTTACACAGCAAAGCACCGTCGCTATCCCAAAAACTTACTTTCATATCCTTTCGGGATACCCGGCAGGTTAGGGAATCAGTAGCTATCTCTATGTGATTAGTCGTTTCGCGTATCGCGAAGTCAGGGTTTTTGGGGTTAAACTCAGGATCAATGGCGTAGGAGAAATTGGAAGGTTTATCACCCTCAAATACGTATTTCAGCTGGATGATTTCATCAGTATGTACGGCAACCTGCAGCTCAATATTATTTTCCGATCGTATATTGATCTGCTGGCCATCGATGGTATAATCAGCAATGGCATCAGGTTTGTGATGATAGGTGACGTCTTTTTTACGTTGATTGTCTTCTTCGGATTGTTTTTGCTTTGCTTCGGGATCGATCTTGGCCATAAGTCTATAATGAAACTGAAATTCCTAAAGGACTATCGAAAATATAAAAACGTGGCCTTAATACAACGAGATAAATTGTGATACCATCGGATGGCTGGATTGGGCATCCGATGGTTCTAATAGATATCAGAGTTTAAGGAGATGTACTCCCGAAAAATTCCCTTATTGATACAGATAGGTTGTTGCTCAGGAGTACAACTCCATCGCAACTGATAAGATTTAAAGGCAAGAAAAGATCCCCTAACGTAATGTTACAGTTACCTTGCTGTAATTGTTTAGTTTGTTTTTAATGTCTCATCTCGTACCGTAGCTCTGCTACGGTACATATGAACTACTTTATTTTATATGTGGGGCCTGCTGATACTTTTTTAGTGAGTGAGCAAAAAAGTAACCAAAAAACTCACCGGCTTAGAATTGTGAAACCACTCTATCTTGTAGAATAAGTGGATTTTAATGATCCTTCAAGAGGAATGCCTGTTTTTGACTAGAAATCGGTATAAAATCCACAAGCGTATTCTTTGGCTATCGTTCACAATTCCTATGCCGGAGAGATTAAAAATCGGGGTCTGGGAAATCGGCTAATACTATGTATAGAAAGAGGGTCTTAATGTACCAATAGTTAATGTGATTAGAACGCTGTTATTCATTAAGGGAATGAGGTTTTATATCATGATCATTCATAAATGAGGGATTAGGAAGGAAGAATGAGAAATTTCTGTTTGACGAGGTGCTGGCTTTATGTTATATCAGCGTTTGTAAATGAAGTCAGAACCGAGGAGTTAAATTTCTCTTGAGTTTTTACGAGCCTTTTGGGTCAAGCCAAAAGGCGAAAAAGGAAGTAGTATATACGACTCTATTCGTATCGGAAACCTTTTTGGCAGTGTTCCTTTTGTCTTGATACAAAAGGAACTAAAAGATCAAGGCTGAGAATTTTGTAATCAGCTTCGGCCTTCAGCAGGCGTGTTTTGTGATGGTCCGTTGACTGTTGTGATATTTATAGAGATAAAACACCGGTACAAAAAACACGATTACCTGCTTTGGCCTGCGCCACAAAATTCTTAGGCCGAGTTAAAAACCGTCAAAAGATATATAAATATTCTTTTAGAAGCATATTGAGTGGTAAAAGATGGGATATGAATATTCTGATTTTAAATCGACTTGAAACACTCCCTTGAGGGGAGGGGCTCATTATTATAGTTATGAAGTCAACAAATAGCCCTTAGCTAACTCAGTATATTCCTCGACTTGCTGCTGCTTCCATTCGTCATCTCGATCTAATTCTTCAGCTAACAGATCAGCTACCGGTTTAGCCATTTCGATACTGGCGCGGGCATCAAGCAATAAAGCACGAGTCCGGCGCGAAAGCACGTCCTCGACCGTGCGAGCCATCTCATTGCGAGCGGCCCAAACAACTTCAGCAGGTGTGTAGGGTAAATTGGGATGAATAGGTTCGCCCCATCCATCGTTTTCTTGGGCAATTTTTTTAAGGGCAAGAGCGTCAGATCCGTACAACTCATAGGGATCGGCGGCGTCGGTATTTTTGAGCCAGCCGTGCAGGCGCAGGTTTTCGGTCACGGATTCGCGCTCATCAAGTCCGGCCACAACCGAAGCTTCATTAATAGTATCCTCGGCCATCTTTCGGTAGGTCGTCCACTTACCGCCAGTGATGGTAACCAGTCCGGATGGATCAATAAGTAGCGTATGATCACGTGAAATGGAAGCGGTATCGTCATCACCCTCGGGAGATACCAGCGGACGAATACCGACAAAAACGCTGAGTACATCTTCGGGTTCGGGATCTTTTGTAAGATATCGGGCCGCGTGAGTAAGCAGAAATTCAATTTCCTCTTCTTGGGCTCGCGGTTCAAGCGATGGTTCTTCCAGCGGAGTATCGGTCGTGCCGACAATAATACGATCGTGCCACGGTACGGCAAAGAGAACGCGTCCGTCATCGGTTTTAGGTACCATGATTGCACTTTCTCCGGGTTGAAAGGATTTATCCAAAACTAAATGTACGCCCTGGCTCGGTTTCATGAGCCGTTTGGCTTTAGGATTATCCATCCTGCGGATCTCATCCGTAAACATACCGGTGGCGTTGATGATAACACGCCCCTGAATTTCCATATCATAATTGCCTTCTTGATCTTCGACTTTAACCCCGGAAACCAGTCCATTGGTTTTAAGCAGGTCGGTCACTTTTATATAGTTAAGAGCCACACCATCGTGATCAAAAATGGTCTGCATCAAGTTGATGGCCAGACGAGAATCATCGAATTGAGCATCATAATAAATTACGCCCCCGTTAAGATCATCGGATTCAAGTGTGGGGATATGCTTCAAGGTTTCTTCTTTGGATAGATTTTTAGAAGGTCCCAATCCTAAGTCACCGGCTAACTTATCATAAATCTTCAGTCCGATACCGTAAAAAGGGCCTTCCCACCAGTCGTAATTGGGGACAATAAAAGACTGATTTTTCACCAGGTGTGGTGCATTCTGGCGAAGGAGTCCACGTTCGCGAAGAGCTTCCAACACCAGCGCTACATTACCCTGTTGCAGATAGCGTACGCCTCCGTGGACCAGCTTGGTGCTCCGACTTGAAGTGCCTTTGGCAAAATCGTGCTGCTCCAGAAGTAGGGTTTTGTATCCCCGGGAAGCGGCCTCAACCGCGGTACCCAAGCCTGTGGCCCCACCGCCAATGATAATGAAATCCCATATCTCGGTATCGTCTTGTACTTGTTGAAGGAGTTTATTGCGATCCATAATAAAAATGCTTGGTGTATATTATTCTTGTTTCCATCCTTTAGCGCGTTCGACGGCCCGGTGCCAACCCGCATAATGCTCCTGAATATTTTGGTCATTCATATTAGGAGAAAAAATGATGTTGGCCTTCCACTGGTTGGCAATGCTGGATATATCATCCCAAAAGCCCACGCCAAGTCCGGCCAAATAAGCAACGCCCAATGCGGTCGTTTCGGTTATTTTTGGTCTGATGACTGACACGCCCAGAATGTCAGCCTGAAATTGCATGAGTAGCCTATTTACAGAGGCGCCACCATCGACACGAAGTTCTTTGAGATCGATGCCTGAATCAGCGACCATTGCCTTGAGCAGGTCGGCAGATTGAAACGCAATAGCTTCTAATGCCGCTCGGGCAATATGGGAGGCGTCGGTACCGCGTGTAATACCGGTGATGGTTCCCCGAGCATGCGGATCCCAGTGTGGGGCCCCCAAACCCGAAAAAGCGGGGACCAGGTAAATGCCGTCTGAGTTATCAGCTCGAGAAGCCAGTTGTTCAATTTCTGATGAATCATTGATAATGCCGAGTCCATCACGAAGCCATTGAACAACGGCCCCGCCTATGAAAACGCTCCCTTCGAGCGCGTATTCGGTAGTTCCGTTGATTTGCCAGGCAATAGTCGTAAGCAATTTGTTTTGGGATTTGATGGGTTGCTTTCCGGTATTCATCAGCATAAAGCAACCGGTGCCGTAGGTATTCTTGGCCATTCCCTTTTGGTTACACATTTGTCCGAACAGGGCTGCTTGCTGATCACCCGCTATACCTGCGATAGGAATTTCAACCGCAAAAATATTGCCGGTCGTATGACCGTATATTTCACTGCATGATTTTACCTCCGGGAGCATCGATTGAGGGATATCCAGTATCTGTAAAAGCTCCTCATCCCACTTGAGGTCGTGGATATTATAGAGCAACGTTCGGCTGGCATTGGTGATATCGGTGATGTGCTTTTGGCCGGCGGTCATCTTCCAGATTAGCCAGGAATCTACTGTGCCGAATAGTAAGTCGCCACGCTTTGCCTTTTTACGGGCGTCATCTACGTTATTCAAGATCCATTTAATTTTTGTACCCGAAAAATAGGGGTCGAGTACCAGTCCCGTCTTTGATCGAAAGGTTTCTTCAAGATTTTCATCTTTAAGTTGATCGATGATCGGGGCCGTCCTCCGATCTTGCCAGACGATTGCATTGTAGATGGGTTTACCGGTTTTACGATCCCAAACGATGGTTGTCTCGCGCTGATTGGTAATACCAATGGCGGCTATGTCTTTGGGACGAATATCAGCTTTGGTAACGGCTTCAGCAGCAACGCCGGTTTGTGATGACCAAATTTCATTAGGATCGTGTTCAACCCAGCCCGGCTGTGGAAATATTTGTTCAAATTCTTTTTGTGCCATGGCCTTTAAGGCGCCGTGACGGTCGAACAGAATGGCCCGAGAACTGGTAGTGCCTTGATCTAATGATAAAATATATTTCATAACAGTGGTTATTTACGGACCAATTGTTAATGCAAGTAACCAACTGAGGGGTAGAAAAGAAAATGTTATCGATGAAGAAGTGAGATTATTTTTACAGGATCATATCTGAATAGGAATGGGAGATAAGTTGATCATCCGAAATGTCAAATAGGGTAAGGTATTTTTGGCACTGTTGGCGGAGCTTCTCTTCTCCAATTGTACCATCTTCATCGATAGCTTCAATCTCTACGAAACTGCCAAGCTCTTTCACCTGATCGATATGGAATTTTACATTGTCGATGAAATAGATTTCGCGCTCTTTATCTACTACGACTTTGACTCCCATAGCATTATCCAAGAGCGCGTGCAATTTTTCGGGATGTTTGGCAGGTACTAAGTTTATGGTTGAGGCTTTGGGACCGGATTGGTTGTCCCGTTTATAAAAGATGAGATTATTCTCGATGGTACCTTGGCGCAATTTTAGCCTCCCCTCGGGCACGTCAAAATAGGTATCAACTTGGTGATCGGTGCCTTTGAAATCGGCATTGTACTCATTAAGTATTGTACGGATACGATCGGGCTGATCACAGTGGGCTTTTATTTCGATGTTAAGGATACTCATTAAGATTTATTATCTACGTTAAGATTTCTAAAAGTCCCTTTTGGAGAAATGGGATTTAGGGAGATTGATTGCACGTAATTTCATGAAATATCTTGGATACTATTGAGGTGTACCTTTTGTCTTGATACAAAAGGTACTAAAAAATCAAGGCGATGAATTGTGAGATCAATTCCGTCAGCAGGATACATGGATTTTGATGGTCTTTTGTATTGAAGGTTCAGCAATATATTGGCCACCAGTACAAAATCCACAAACGTATCCTTTGACGTCATTACACAATTCAAGGCCCTTTGTTAAAACCGTGAATTTGATACCTGATTTTGACTCATTAACTGTGAGTTTTTCTTAGTCTATGTCTCATCTCGTTCCAATTTTAACGTTTTGAGAGAATTCTACTACCGAAATTTAAGTTTCACGAAATTGGTCTTACATCATCCTCCTCAACCCCGGCCCAATTTAAATACCGATTCCGTACTTCTTTGATATGGTCTGGTAAGTTATCTACCGTCCAGTCAGAAATATCAATAGCTTCGTGGATATGGGCAGTAACTTCACCTGATTTGGTGATCATAGTTCCACCTTTGCTGAGGTCACGATTTCCTTCAAAATAGATAGGTACGATGGGGTAGTCCAAATCCATCGCCATCCGAAAGGGACCTTTTTTAAACGGACCGATGATGCCCGGATGTTTGCGTGATCCCTCGGGAGCCATCATTACCGAAAGCTCATCGCGTTTAATTCGTCGGTGTGTTTTCTTAAGCGTTTGGATTGCTTTTTCGGTTTTTCCACGCTTGATAAAAATTTGTCCGGTAAGTCGCCCTAAAATCAGAAAGATGGGATTGTACTGAAATTCCCATTTGGCAACAAAACGGACTTTGGGTAATCCCAGCGCCAAAAGGGTAAGTACATCCAAAGTAGAACTGTGGTTGATAATAAAAACAGCAGGACTCGCAAGTTCATCGGTATGCATCTTAACGTTGAAGGAGATACCGCTGACCCACATTACGGGATGTACCATAATGGGGGCAATCTTTTCAACAACAAAGTTTGAGGCTTTGCCAAAAGAGATAAATAAAAGAAATAGAATAATTGGGGTAAAAAGCAGAAAGATCAGAAAAAATGTAGCAATGGCCAGGATGCTGCGGAGATATTCTATAAAGCCGAAATCGGAGTAGCTCATAAGTCCCAAATCTTTTCGCCTAATATATTGAGGCCTAATATAGTAAAATGATGATTTATTACGAGAATAAGTCATTTGATTTGATGACGGCTTTTATACAGATTGCGGTGACCTTTTGAATATCAATCACACAGAGGATGACAGATACAAACAGTTCAATGCTTGCACAGCTATCCAAGGGCAATCGGATTAACATTGTTATCGCTGTTATTATAATCGCATTGGGGGTTATTTTTGCCGGAGAGCTTCCGCAATATGATGACCATTATGGGATTTGGTCGGTATTACCACCGCTTATAGCAATTGTCTTGGCCTTTTGGACCCAAGAGGTGGTGAGCTCATTGTTTGTTGGTATTGTGTTAGGAGGTTTTATCTCCGGAAATATTAATATTGTAGATGCCTACCTGATACCGTCGATTGGAACCGAAGACTTTGCGCTCATTTTGTTGGTCTATCTTTGGTCGCTCGGTGGCTTGATTGGTATTTGGACGCGCACCGGCGGCGCAGAACGATTTGCAGAATGGGCGGCGAACAAGGTTGTGCACGGACCAAGATCCGCCAAGTTTTTTACCTGGATGATGGGGTTGGTTTTTCATCAGGGCGGAACCATAAGTACCGTATTGACCGGAGCAACTGTTCGACCCATTTCGGATGAGCAGGGGGTTTCGCACGAGGAAAGTTCTTATATGGTAGATTCGACGGCATCGCCGGCCGCTACGGTAATACCCTTTAATGTTTGGCCGCTCTATATCGGAGGGTTGGTAGTGGGAACGATACCACTTTTCGAAACTACACAAGATGCTGTGGCATTCTTTTTTCAGGCTATTCCATTCAATTTTTATGGTATTTTGGCTCTGTTGATGACCCTGCTTTTTGCCTGGGAGCTGCTTCCATGGATTCCGAGCAAAAAAATGCGTGAAGCCATTAAGCGATCTCGTGAAACCGGAAAACTGGATCGGGATGGTTCTGAGCCGATGTCTTCGAAAGAACTGACAGAGATGGATATTCCGGAAAATTATAATTCTGGGTTGATAGATTTCTTTGGTCCCATCGGTACGCTGCTTGGGGTAGCAATTATTCCCTATATCACAACTTTCTATATCATGGGTAATAAGGAAGATCCTATGTTATTGATTGCCGAAGCATTTGTCTTGGCTGTGTTAGCTGGGATGTTTATTGCCTTGGCGAAAGGCATGGAGTTAAAAACTGTGATGGATGGTTTTATTGATGGTTGTAAAGGGGTAACTATTGGTGCCATTGTCCTGGCCTTAGCAGTGACGCTGAAAGAGGTTGCCGAATCAGTAGGTACTGCTGAGTACGTTGTGGCGTTAGTGGGTGATTCCATTGCTCCCACGTTTTTGCCTGCCATCTTAATGGGATTATGTATGTTAATTGCTTTTGCGGCAGGGACTTCTTTTGGAACCTACGCCGTAGTCTTTCCCGTGGCGATGCCGCTGGCCTGGGCTATATTGCCTGATCCATTCTTTATAACACTTTGCTTTGGAGCGGTCGTGGGTGGCAGTGTGTTTGGGGATCAGTGTTCACCTATTTCTGATACAACCATCCTTTCGTCATTGGCAACCGGCAGTGATTTGATGGATCACGTAAAAACACAGATCCCATTGGCTCTTACGGCTGCGGGAATAGGCGCTGTATTATATACGCTAATCGTTGCCGTGTTTGTGTAAAAGAATTCTACTTAATTTGGATACTGCATAACCAGATAGATCTTTCAATTCCGAAGGTTTTAAAAATGAAATTTTAAATACTATCCTCCAATTCCGAGGTACAATGTGGGCAACGCGTGGCTTTTACAGAAATATCAGAAAAGCAGTAGTCACACTTTTTAATAGATGGGGCCACTGGTTCGGGAGTTTCCTCCGGCCGCTTTAGCTTGTTGATGTAACGTATTAACATAAATACGGCAAAGGATACAATGAGAAAGCTGATGGCAGTGTTTATAAATAGACCGTAATTGAGGGTTACAGCACCTACTTTCTGGGCGGCAGATACGGTAGTATATGGAGGCGGAATACTCCCTTCCTTGAGAACAATAAAAAATTCCGAAAAATCGACTCCTCCCATCAGCAGACCCAGCGCAGGCATTAACACATCTTTAACAAGAGACTGAACTACGCTGGTAAAAGCTGCCCCGATGATGATACCCACAGCCATGTCTACCACATTTCCTTTGACGGCAAACTCTTTAAACGCTTTTAGCATATTTTTTTAAATATTTAAAAATAGATAAGCCCCTCATAGCATTAACTTTACAAAAAGATGGGATAAAAACCTATAGGAGGGGGGCTAAGGTCTTTCTTAGATTGTGAAATTAGTAGTAGATTTACGATTGTGGAATTATAGCAGAAATGTCTTCGAAGTTGAGATATACCTGTTCCATCTCTTTGCCCTCATCGTCTTTCACCTCAACTTTATCCAAGACATCGTTTAACTCAATGCTGCCGACTGTAATTTCTTCAGTTACTCCGCTCTCAAAGATAATTTTATAATCAGTCATTATATTAGGTGCTTTTTACTTAAAAGTACCATGATACTTGCAGCGTGTGATGGCTATTCCATAAATGAATACTGAATACATTCATACAGATTTCCATAGTCAGGAAGAATATATCAGTTATTCCTCTTCGTCAGCAGGTTCCTCGTTCTCTTTTAACTTAGTTTCATTTTTTGCTTTCTCTTGATCACTTTCTTCGGTCTCAGCCGTTTCTTCTTTTTCTGCTGATCCATTTAGCCATTCCATCACTTTTTTGCCGGATACTTCTTCATGTTCAATAAGTTCATCGGCCAGTTTGTCTAAGATACCCCGATGTTCTGTAATAGCGGTCATGGCACGATCATACGCCTCTTTGAGTATTCTGAGGACCTCTTCATCTACTTCACGGGCGGTATTCTCACTGTACTCCTTGGAACTACCCATCTGCTCACCCAAGAAAACTTGTTCACGCTGGCTTCCGAAAGCGATGTTATTAAATTTATCGCTCATACCCCAGTCGAGCACCATCTTACGTGCCAGTTTTCGTATCTGCTTGAGATCATTTTCGGCACCGCTGGTAGCAGTATCAAAAATAAGATTTTCTGCAGCACGTCCGCCCATCATCACAGCCATACGATCGAGCATGTATTTCTTCTCATACAAATACTTTTCTTTATCCGGCATCTGCATAGTCACACCCATAGCCTGACCCCGTGGAATTACGGTTACCTTGTGGATGGGATCGGTATTAGGTAATACCGCCGCTACAATAGCATGGCCGGCTTCGTGGTAGGCTAACAGTTTTTTCTCATGGTCAGTAAGTCTGATGCCTTCACGTTTCAGTCCCATCATCACTTTATCACGAGCTTGATCAATATCTTGCTGTTCTATGGCTTTCCGTTTGTATCGGGCAGCAATAAGCGCAGCTTCATTGAGTAAGTTTTGGAGATCAGCACCACTGAAGCCCGGGGTTGAACGGGCAATTTCTTCCATATCTACATCATCCGAAATTTTCTTGTTTTGAGAGTGGATTTCCAGAATTTGCTCGCGGTGTTCCTGTGTGGGCAGATGTACGGTAATCTGTCGGTCAAAACGGCCGGGGCGCAGCAATGCTTTATCTAAAATATCGGGACGGTTGGTTGCGGCCATTACTACTACGCCTTCATTCTTCTCAAATCCGTCGAGTTCGGAGAGTAATTGGTTAAGTGTCTGCTCTCGCTCGTCATGGCCGCCGCCGAGTCCGGCACCACGTTTACGACCGATGGAATCAATTTCATCAATAAAGATGATTGCCGGTTCTTTTTCTTTGGCTTTGTTGAACATGTCGCGAACACGCTTGGCACCAACACCGACAAACATCTCCATAAAGTCAGAACCGGTAATCGTAAAAAATGGTACGCCCGCTTCGCCGGCCACTGCCCGTGCAAGTAATGTTTTACCGGTACCGGGAGGGCCTACCATCAATAGGCCGCGAGGGAGTTCTCCACCTAACGAATCAAATTGTTCAGGATCTTTCAGGAAGCTGACAACTTCCTGAAGTTCCGTTTTAGCTCCTTCAAGTCCGGCCACATCATCAAATGTTGTGTTGACCGTTTCGGCATCCTGCAGTTTTGCTTTGCTTTCCCCGATCTTGAACATATTCTGTCCCTGCATGCGCATTTGTCGGAAGAATTGGAAGCCGATCATGATGAGGAAAATAAGAGGCAATCCCCAGAGCAGTACCGTCCACCAGTTGAAGTCACTTTTGGGACGTGTTTCTACCTTAACCTCCTGTTCCTCGAGCATGCTCATTAATTTATCATCCCCAAAAGAAGGAAGATACGTATTGAAACTTTGGTAGTGGGTAGTGTCGTTTTCGGCGGCTTTGAGACGTGTTGCTTCTTTAAGATCTCCGGTGACCTGTTCACCTTGAATAACAACCTTCTCGACATTGCCGGAGGTGATTTGATTACGAAACTCGCTGTAATCAATAGTGGGAGGTCCACCAAAGAGTCCACCGCTTTGCGAACTGAATAGCCAAAAGCCAAACAGTGCTGCTAAGACAATCCAGTAAAAGGTATACTGATGCTTGCCGCCGGGGCCTTTAAGTCCTTTATTCTTTTTTTGATCGTTTTTGTTCGGGTTTTGCTTCTTCTTATTCTCGGCCATAAAAACGAATTAAATGAAATCAACTAAAGTTGGGATAAATATGTATCACATTCAACGAAAGTTAACGGTATTTAAATTCCAAGATTCTTTAACCGTCTTACTTTTTTACTCTGGAATATACAAAAAAAGCCTCTGAGGCTATCAACCAGCAGAGGCTTAGAGAGAGTTTCTTTACATATTGTGAGTCGGGAGGGGATCGAACCCACGACCCACGCCTTAAAAGGGCGTTGCTCTACCAACTGAGCTACCGACTCTCGGGTCAAAAACAGATTCCAAATATACGGATTTCGACTAACTAATTTCAAGGAAAAAACGAGTAAAATTTTATTTCTTTGAAATTTGGAATAAAGGCAGAGTAAATTGGTCGATTTCGGTAAAAAAATGGTACCTTCAACGTATTTTGAAATTTAAATCAATAAGTGTGTTACGCCCCGATATCTTAAAAAAATATTCCATTTATCCTATTAAAATTCCCACTCCATTTGCCGTGGGCGATGTTTTTAGTTACCTGGTAAAGGACGAAAAAAACGTACTGGTCGATACTGGTCAATATACTGATGAAGCCTTTGAGTGTGTTCGGTATCATTTAAAAAAACAGGGCTTATCAATTGAGAACATTGATGAGATCTGGCTAACGCACGGGCACCCTGATCACTACGGACAGGCAGCCCGGCTTGCTGATCGTGCGGGAGCAACGGTATTCGGACATCCTCTTGAGAGATCGAACTTTGGAGGTAATAATGATGCCGACTTATTTGAAGCCTTTTTCCAAAAACATAGTATCCCTGAAGATCATATTCAGAATATGGTGAATCAGCTGGATTGGCTGCAACAATTTCAGTTAGCTATTGAACCTGAATGGGTTCAAGATGGCGAGCTGCTTAATAGCGGAGACCTTTCGTTCGAAGTTGTACATACGCCTGGCCATGCTCCCGGTCATATATCATATATAAGTGACAAGGGAATAATTTTTGGTGGCGATCTATTGCTTGGGCATATCAGCACCAATGCCTTAATTAATTTTGATTCAGAAACAGATCAACGGAACAGAAGCTTATTGCAGTATCGTGAATCGCTGGAATGGATCCGCGAGCAGGGAGGGCTGGTGCTCCCCGGTCATGGAGAAATAATAGAAGAAACTACATCCGTTGCTGACCATCACCTTGGCGAACACCAAAAACGATATCAGAAAATTAAGCAGTTGTTGCGTGAGGAGCCTATGACGTTATTGGATTTGTCGTATCATATTTTTGAAGATGCTATACAAAAGGGTGCCCTGTTTCTTGTTTTGTCAGAAGTGCTGGGTTACCTGGATTGGGGAATTGATGAAGGAGTAATCGAAGTGGATGAGTCAAAAATGGAGTATCGGATTACGAATTAGGAATTACGAATTAAGAATTTGATAATTGAAGGAGTAATAACAAGCTTCCAGTAATTGCTAACCACTAACCCGTAAATTATGTCTACGATTTTTACGAAAATTATTGATGGTGAAATTCCGTGTCACAAAGTAGCTGAAACCGATAGTCATATCGCTTTTTTGGATATTAATCCCATTGCCGAGGGACACACTCTGGTGGTTACTAAAAAGGAGGTTGACTACTTTTTTGATCTGTCGGATGAGCTAATGCAAAGCACCATGGCGGTATCCCGGCATATTGCGAAAGCAATTGATAAAGCTTTGAATCCGCTGCGGACCGGCGTTATTGTTCAGGGGTTGGAAGTGCCGCATGCCCATGTGCATTTGATCCCCTTATATAAAGAGAATCAGGTGATGGCGCTGGGACACAATGTGTCGGTTACCGATGAACGAATGATTGAGCTGAAAGAGAATATAGCAGCTGAGGTATCGCTATGAAAATATCAGTTCTTAACGGCCCCAATTTGAATATGCTGGGTAAGCGTGATCCCGAGCAGTACGGCACCGACACGCTGGAAGATATTGAGCAGTTGCTTATCGATTCTTTTCCGGAGCATGAAATGACCTTTTTTCAGAGTAACCTGGAGGGGGAGCTGGTAGAGGCTATTCAGTCGTTTATGGAAAGTGATTTTGATGGAGTCATTGTTAACTTCGGAGGGTTTTCACATACTTCTGTTGCTATTCGTGATGCGTTGGATTTAATTGATATCCCCATTGTAGAAGTGCACCTGTCAAATATCCATGCCCGCGAAGAATTTCGGGAGCACACGCTAACAGGAGCAGTGGCTGATGGCATTATTACCGGATTTGGGAAACAAAGCTATCTGCTTGGGGTACATGCTCTTGAAAAGCTGGTTAAATAAATAGGTGAATATCATATCGAGCAAAAGCGAAAAATCTAAAGTGATAAATTTTAACAGGGTGTCATCCTGAACTCGTTTCAGGATCTGTAATAGAGTTATGAAATAATAGTATCCATTGAAAAAGTTACGAGAATTACTTTCTGATACGCTTGTCTACGGGATCAGCAGTGTGCTGGCTCGTTTTATTGGCTACCTGTTGGTACCGCTGCATACCGATGTTTTCCCCACGTCGGAGTATGGAGTAATAAGTTTAGTGTATGCCGGCCTTGCGTTCCTGAATGTAGTGTTTACGTTTGGGATGGAATCGGCCTATCTCCGTTATGCCAAAGATCGTGACCAAGCCAAAAATGTGTTCAAAACTCTGCAGATGGGATTGGGAGCACTTTCTACCGTGCTGGTTGTATTACTCGTTTTTCTTGCTCCCGTACTAATGCCGGCGATGAGCCTGGAATCTACCGGAAGCGAAAACCTGTACTGGATGATGCTGGGTATCCTCTGGTTTGATACGATGGTATTGGTACCTTTTGCTGAACTTCGATTAGTCCGCCGCCAGTGGTTGTTTGCTATTTTTAAAACCGGCAATATTTTGGTGAATGTCGGACTACAGTTTTACTTAATACTCGGACTTGGGTGGGGTATTGAATCAGTATTTTTTGCGAGTCTTATAGCTTCGGGCTTAACAGCAATTGCGCTCTGGATTGCCACAGCCCCTATGCTTTCGGGAAATTGGGATACACCCGTATTCCGCAAAGCCCTTAGGTTTGGATTACCCTTCGTTCCTGCGGGACTTGGTTATGCCATAAATGAAACGCTGGACCGTTTTTTCTTGGGTAATTACCTGTCGCAATCTACGGTAGCCGAGCTATATAGCCCTGATATGACATCCGATGATGTAGTGGGGATTTATAGTGCCTGTTATAAATTGTCGGTATTCATGCTGTTATTGGTTCAGATGTTTCGGATGGCGTGGCAACCCTTCTTTTTGCGTGAATCTGATGATCCCGATGCTCCGGAGCTTTACCGTGATGTGTTTAGATACTTTAACGTAGTTGCCGGAATATGCTTTTTGGTAGTGGCCCTGTTTGCCCAGCATATCGTCCAGATAAAAGTACCGGGGCTCGATGTCTATTTGGTGGGCGAACAATACTGGTCAGGCCTTAGCATTGTGCCGGTGTTATTGGGAGCTTACTGGTTTCAGGGTTGGTATATGAACTTTTCGGCCGGTATTTTTATCGAAGAAGAAACAAAAATCCTGCCCGTTATTACGCTTATCGGAGCAGGGATAACCGTAGTCGCCAACCTTTTGCTGATTCCTCATTTTGGAATGATGGGATCGGCTTATGCCACCTTCCTGAGCTATGCTTCCATGGCGATGATGCTCTATTACAAAAGTGTACAAGTATATCCCGTCAACTATCAACTGGTGCGCACATTTCTGATGATGCTGATTGCCGCCCTTTCATTATATGCCCTGCCTTATGCAATAGGATGGATGGAGTCGGAATGGACAAGTCGCTTCCTTATGTTAATTATAGGGAGTGCAGGAATGGTCTTGTTAGCATTACCAAATTATTTAAAGAAAAGATAGACCATTTTCCCGTATAGTCTTTTTTAATTATTAAATGGGATTTCCTGCCTTGCTTGAAAATTATTGATCAAATAATTCCTAAAACTATTTGGTGATATTATTATGAAGGGCAAAGTTGGTATCTATGTTGACGCGGTAAATGTAACTATGAACGGCGGTTTTGGTCTTCGGTACGATGTTCTGCGCAAGTTTGCATGTCGTGATGGGATGTCTCCATCTCGAATGAATGTATATCTGGCTTTTGATGAGCAACGAGCCGAAGAAGATCAAGACTATAGAAATAAAACCACTCGTTTTAGTGAAGTACTTCGTGATTTTGAGTACAAAGTTATAAAAAAGCCTGTACAGTATTATAGGGATGAGGAAACCCAAGAGACGATAACGAAATCTACGGTCGATATGGATATGGCAGTAGATATTATAACACAGGCGGATAACTTGGATAAAGTGGTGCTGTTGACAAATAATGGAAGTTATGTTAGTGTGGTTGATGCTGTTCAGCGGAAGGGTACGCGTGTTGAGCTAATCGGTTTCGATGATATGTCGGCCAATCTCAAAAAAGAGACCGATGTTTATATTTCCGGTTACCTTATTCCGGGTCTTCTGCCGATAGAGTCGCCCTACGGCTGGGGAGAAACGGGCTCCAAGGTGCGGGGAGTTTGCTATGATTTCTCTCATGAGGACGGCTATGGTTTTCTGCGTTTTCTAACAGATATAGGAGAAAATCTATGGATCACCGATTCCCGCTTTGAGGAATCTCCCTACAGTACGGTTTTTGCACATATCTCTCAATTCGAAGATAACTTCGACACGGATTTTTTACCCAGCCGCGATCTTATCTTTGAATTCGATCTTGTTGAAAATGATAAAGGTTTGGTAGCTGAAGATATTGTGTTGATATCAGCTCCGTAATCTGGTCTATGAAATTTATTAGTATTGGTTTTGAGTAACTATTGGGAGAATAGACTCCCGGGAAAATGGGAGCGAGTGAGGGGGGGATGGACGTTTTAAAATCAATAGGTACTAATTAAATATTGCGCTTTAATACTTTTCTTGTTAGCCTCATTATTAAAATAAAAGACTCTTTTGTCTATAATATGACATGCTACTAAAGCCTGAAATTGTTTGAATAAGGCAGGTGGTATTGGAGTCCCAATTAACCAATATTACAATGGAAGAAAGTATTAAGATAGCGCAGGATGCCCCTCTCAATCACATGCGTCAGTTTATGGCTGATCTTGAGCTGGATGAAGAGAACTTTGAGTTTTACGGAAAGTATACCGGAAAAATTCGACTGAATGTTTTAGAAAAATTCAAAGATCGTCCCGACGGTAAGCTTATTCTCGTTACGGCAATGACACCAACACCTGCGGGTGAAGGCAAAACATTGACATCTATCGGATTAAGCCAGGGATTACAAAAAATAGGCAAGAAACCGCTTGTTGCCCTTCGGGAACCCTCACTCGGACCCGTGTTTGGTATTAAGGGCGGGGCCGCGGGTGGTGGTTATTCGCAGGTAATACCGATGGAGCGAATTAATCTTCATTTCAATGGGGATATCCATGCCTTGTCAACGGCTCATAATCTGTTGGCGGCGATGCTTGATAATCATATCTACAAAGGAAATGAGCTGGATATTGACGTAACGAATACCCTCTGGAACCGGGCGATGGATATGAATGACCGCGCCCTGCGGAATACCGTCGTGGGACTGGGTGGGAAGGTGAACGGTGTGCCTCGTGAGTCCAGCTTTTTAATTACGGCGGCCTCAGAGATTATGGCTATTCTGGCATTGGCTACTTCGCGCGAAGATCTTAAGGAGCGGCTCGGTAAAATTGTGGTAGGATACAACCGATCAGGTGAAGCAGTAAGGGCTCGTGATCTGGAAGCGCATAAAGCAATGGCCGTTGTTTTAAATGAGGCGATAATGCCTAACTTGGTGCAGACCCTCGAACATGTGCCGGCCCTTATTCACGCTGGACCGTTTGCCAATATCGCTCACGGCACAAGTAGTATCTTAGGTAATAAAATCGGGCTTAAGCTTGCGGATTATGTAGTGACGGAAGCCGGTTTTGGGGCTGATCTCGGTGCAGAAAAATTCTTCGATATTGTTTGTAGAACATCTGATATATGGCCATCGGCAGTAGTACTTGTAGCGACCTGCAGGGCAATAAAATTCCACGGCGGATTATCAGTAGAGCAGGCTCAGAATGGATATAATGATCCGGAGGTTTTTGAAAAAGGATTGGAGAACCTGCGTGCTCATATCGAGAATATGAAAAAGTTTAAGACACCTATTGTAGTAGCTGTCAATAAGTTTGAGGGTGATCGCGAGGATGAAATTGATCGCATATATGAATTCTGTAAGGAAATGGGCGTAGAATGTGCGGCCCACGAAGGATTTGCCAAAGGTGGTGAAGGAGTAACAGAATTGGCTAAAAAAACGGTTGACCTTACTGAGAGTAATCTGAATCCGAAGAAGATAACACTGTATGATTTGGATGAGCCGGTGGAAGAAAAAATTTACACCATTGCTACAGAAATTTATGGCGCTGATAATATCTACTTAGAGAAAAAAGCGCTTAAGAACCTGGCAAAATATAAGCGGCTTGGATACGGTGACCTTCCTATTTGCATTGCAAAGACGCAATCGTCGCTTTCCGATGATTCATCATTGAAAGGTGCGCCTAAAGACTTTACGCTTACTGTAACGGATGTACAATTATCGGCCGGAGCTGGATTTCTGGTAATAATTTGTGGAAATATGATGCTTATGCCGGGACTGCCCAAGCGTCCTGCAGCAGAGGATATGGATGTGAATGATGACGGAGTTATTACCGGTCTGTTTTAGGCAACCGTAGGACTTATATGGGATAAAATGAAAAAGGACTCTGCTATGGTCGGCAGAGTCCTTTTTGTAAATGCAAGTAGTGAGGGCCTTACGTCCTCAATTTATTGCGATTTATTTGTCCATCAGCTGACGGAATTCTTTAAGTACAGAATGTACGTGATCAGCCGATTCATCTAAAAGTTGTTGTTCTTCGTCGTTTAAGTCAACCTCTATTATTTCTTTAATCCCACCTTCGCCCAGCTTAACGGGTACGCCAAGAAACAGATTTTCCTGTCCATATTCGCCGTTTAAGTGAGCTGCACATGGGAATACGCGGTTTTGATCGAGCATAATCGCTTCTACCATTTGTGCGGCAGCTGCGCCCGGTGCATACCATGCAGAAGTACCCATCAGGTTGACAAGTTCACCGCCGCCTCCTTTGGTACGGTCGACAATTTCTTCAAGTTTATCTTCATCAATAAACTGAGTGATTGGCATACCGCAAACAGTGGTGAAGCGGGGAAGGGGCACCATCGTGTCTCCGTGTCCGCCAAGCAACAGTGCTTGAATGTCTTTTGGGGATACACCAATTTCTTCGGCAAGGAACGAGCGATAGCGAGCCGTATCTAAAATACCGGCCATACCCATCACGCGGTTTGAGTCGAATCCGCTGGTTTCGAGGGCAACTTGTGCCATCACATCAAGGGGATTGGAAACAACAATAATGATTGTGTTTGGAGAATGCTTTACGAGCTTTTCCGTAACATCCTGAACAATATTAGCATTAATTTCAAGCAGGTCGTCACGACTCATGCCCGGCTTACGAGGTACACCTGCTGTTATTACGCAAACGTCTGATCCGGCTGTATCTTCATAATCAACTGTTCCGGTAAGTTTGGTATCAAACTGATGAATGGGTGAAGACTCCCACTGGTCAAGTGCACGTCCTTTAGATGGATAAATTTTATCTCCGTCTTTCTCTTGTACGATATCGACCATTACAACTTCTTTAGCAAAATCGCGTTGTGCTACGGCCATTGATACCGTTGAACCGACATTACCGCCGGCACCGACTACTGTTACTTTCATGAGACTAATAGTTTTGGGGGTTAAAAATTTCAGGTTTAAGATAATGTTTTATCTCCTGAATATCAGGCGTACTAAGTGTTTAAGTATGGAGATTGAGGAAGTGTTGGAGTGTTAGAGTTTGGTAAGTTCTGAAGTTACATATGCAAAACACTTCAATACTTGAGCACTCCCTAACTTTTCTGTCTTGAATCCATGCCCCACATCAGCTTGTTGCGGAGGGTTTCGAAATAGCTTTGATTGGGCAGTTCGATCAAATCAATAGTAAAGTTGGAACGCTTTATCTTGACCTCATAAGGGTAATCGGAGATCTCCTTTATTTGTCCGTCATAAGAAAACAGTACCTCATGTTCTTGTTTTTCGACGGTCACCTTTAGGAATTTGTTTGAAGACAGAACCAGCGGACGGGTTGTAAGTGTATGGGGATTAATAGGGGTTACTACCATCACATCTGTATTGGGCATTACAATAGGCCCGTCGGAGGACAGGTTATAAGCCGTAGATCCGGTTGGAGAGGCGACAATTAAACCATCCGCCCAATAGTTGTTGATAAACATCCCATTATACTCAGCACTCACGGTCACCATTGATGTGGAGTCCTTTTTGGAAAACAGGAATTCATTGAGGGCGTGATAGATATTATCCTGATTGTCTTTCGCCTCAAGCAGGTAACGTTTTTCGATGCGGTACTCATCATTAACAAGATGGTCGAGAGCCTGGTGTAGATTCTCCTTTTGAGTATAGGCCATAAAGCCAAGTCGCCCACTGTTGACGCCTAAAATGGGTTTTTGTATGCTTTTCATCAGACGAGCAGTGTAGAGCATCGTGCCATCGCCGCCAAGAGCGATGATAATGTCAGCTTTGTCGATGGCAGATTCTTCATCTTCAACTATTACGACCGAAGGATGATCTTTACCGTCATACAACTCTTTTAAATCTGAACAGAAGTAAACCTTTACTTCGTGTTCATCCGACCATGTTAACAAGTCAATAAAAGGTTCTTTAACGGAATATTTTTGGGGGTTTGCTATGACCGCAAATTTCATGATGCTAATTTATTTTGTCGAGAGTCGGAAGAAAAACACCACGTAAGTCAAGCCACCAACCGTATTGATTAAAATTGAGTCCCGCTATTTCATTACGTTGCAGTGCGGTGGGATGTACTCGAAAATGAAATAGCTCGGGGTAATCATTATTTAATCCATCCTTATTATCATGAATGAGGGGAGTATGCTGTGTGACCCATAGATCAATATTTTTTGTAGGGATACGCAGTTTAGTCATGTTCAGCTCCACGTTTTGGCGTCCCAATGTTTCTGCAAGGTTCGCCAGATAAGTTCGGGCAAACGGATCCTCAGAAAAAGCCGCATATAAACGCTCTTTAGTAAGAGTTGTACCTGATTGCTGCTGATTTGCAGTCGAATCAACAGTGATAATAGAACCGGGCAGTTGTTCAAAGTAGGAGGATGTATTGGAATAAGCCAAGTGTGATATGCGGTTTGCATCTTCATTAGTGATACCTGCACTTGGATTAGAGCGGATGACGATTTCATTAAAGTTGTCCCGTTTTGTCAATGTATATCGATCATTGAATCCCGTTTTAAGCATTCCTTCATCTGTGGCAACATTCTGTATCATGTTGGGCCCGAGTTCAGGGAGTAACTGGATATCACCCGACCCTATTTGTCGCATTAGTTTGGATTTGGAACTGCTTGTAAGAATATCAACCCTGTTTAGGCGAATAGTTGTGGCTGCATGATATTTCTGGGATTTAGCAAAAATATAGGCCGAATCAGCGGTTTGTGATGAAAGCGTAAACGGCCCCGTGCCAACGGGAGCAAAAGAATTTGATGTGGAAGCCACAGCCTCCCGCGGATAAATTACGGCATAGGGAGTAGCCAGCTTTTTTAAAAACTGAGGATCTTGCTCATGGAGTTCAAAAACAACGGTACTGTCATTTGGTGTTTGAATGCCTGATACCTCGGAGAGCGTCCGTTTTTCCAGTTCATAAACCTTGTGTTGCTCCTGATAAAAGGGCTCAAAACCTTTGATATCCCAAAACAACTTTGCAGCTGTGGGAGGGTTACCGAGTTTGGCCATTCGCTCAAAAACAAATTTTACATCACGGGCGGTAAGGCGTCGGCCGGTTCCGGTGTTAAATACATCACTGTCGTGATAGTAAATATTTTGCTTGAGGGTAAAAGTATAGGTTAGCGAGTCATTGTTGACTTCCCAACCTTTTGCTACGGCGGGAATGGTTTTTCCATCGGCATCCAGGCGGACGAGGCCTTCGTAAATCAGTTGCAGGGCTCGCATCGTCGCTCCATTATCTGCCAGCAGGGGATCAAAACTTGTGATGGATTGATATTCCCCGATAACCAGTTGTCGGAAATCGGAATCATCATCGCCGGTGGGATATTCTTCAGTGGTATCGGAAGGCGCCGAAACAGTGGGTTCATCTTCTATAACGATTGTTTCGGGCTGTTTGCATCCCCATAGCAGCAGTAACGATAAAATAAAGACAGGCAGATAATTCTGTGAGCTAAGTAATTTCATAATTCGAAAATTGTAGTTTGTAACAATTTATTTATCCGAAGCCCCTTGTTGTTGCGTTCCTTTTAAGCCTTTAATGCCTTTTACAGCTTTTTCATTCAGAAGGTTTGTATCATAAGAGCGAATACGTCCAACTTTCTTCTTATGCTGTTCGGTAGCGATATCGATTAACTTTAGCATTAATTCGCGCATATTCATTCCGCTTTCCTCCCAAAGATAAAACGAGAACGAGCCCGGAATGGTGTTGATTTCATTAAAATAGAGTTCTTCGGTATCCGCATTAACCAGGAAATCAAGACGGGCGATGCCCGAGGCTCTGAATAGTTTAAATATCTTTTCTGACAGCGACTGTATTTTTTGAGTCAGTTCATCTGAAATATCAGCGGGAATCTCACGATCGGCCGAAGCCATTCCTTTTTGGGATCCGTTGTCAGACTGATACTTATCCTCAAAAGAAAGCGTCTCATCCTCACCCAGAGGTCGCTCACATACGCTTGTTTGAAGGTCATGGGCCGTACCCAACACCGAGCAGTTAATCTCAAGGAGGGGCGATATAGCCCTTTCTACCATTAGGTTTTCATCGTATCTAAAAGCTGTTTCTATGGCTTCAATAAGCTCATCTTTGTGTTCGGCTCTGGAAACGCCAATACTGCTGCCAAGATTTACCGGTTTCAAGATGACGGGATAGCCAAGTTGTTCGGCAAATTTTAAAATCGATTGTTGGTCTTTAACCCATTCTGATTCATAGAAATCGAATCCCTCTACAATTGGGAGGTCATGGGCCCGGCAAATATCTTTTGCTTTTATTTTGTCCATTCCCAGGCTCGAAGCAAGAACGTTGCTTCCTGCATATGGAATATTGTACATTTCGCAAGTGCCCTGGAAGGCTCCATTTTCTCCCTCCGATCCGTGGAATGCCGGAATAAGAGCGTGGATAGTATAACTCTCGGGAGAACTGAATAATCCTTTTTTCTCTGTTTCTAACAGTACGGGTTGGCCTAAATTGTCATGGGAAAAGGTGCAGTGGGTAGCCTCCTCTTTAAGCTCGTCGAGATCCTGGTAGTTTTCCATTTCCAGAAGTAGATCGCCCGTCAGCCACCGTCCCGATTTTGAAATATAAAGCGGAATGATGTTGTAATTGGTTTCCTTCAGAGAGGCGATGACCTGCATAGCCGTAAGCACTGATACTTCGTGCTCCGGTGAAACACCACCAAATGCCACAACAAGATTGCGAGAACTCATAGAACAGTATTCAAATTTAGGTTAATACACCTCGAATGATAAGAAAAGATCACCTCAGATGTGATATAAATGGTTGGTAAGACCAAAGAATTGCGAACGAGTTTCGCCCGGAGCGTTATGTTACTTGTTGTTTTTGGCCATGTAATATAGCTGGATGATACGGAGTTCGCTATAGCTCACGTCTTTATCGAGTTCCGTATAAACTTTTCGCAGCATATGGGTGGGAACTTCATCCATAACTTCCAGTACTTCATCACGCTTACGGGTAGAAAGCGAAGAAGCTTTAACAATGCCTTCCGGACGAAGCGTATTTCCTTCCTTGAGGTATTTCTTTAGATGATTGATGATAGTGACATCCTTGACGCCAAATTGTTCGGCCAGATGATCAATTGATTTGCCGGCATTAAATTCTTTGCCGATTCGCTCATGTGGTTCACCGTACTCCTGCTGTTTCTCTTTTTTCTCCTGCAGCGATTCGGTGTTTTCTTCGATATCGTTGGCACGACAATATTTGTTGATGATTTTTAGAAAATCAGTGGCGTATTTTTTTAGTTTTACCGATCCAACACCATAAATGGGTGTTAAATTATCTTTGGACTGGGGATAGTAGTATGCCATTTCCATCAGTGTTGTATCCGGGAAAATAGCATGAGGAGGTACTGATTGTTCATCGGCCAGTTCTTTACGTTTCTTTCTCAGTTGCTCAAACAGGTCTTTATCATAATTGTTTTCAACATCGGCTGAGGTTCGATCGATAGCCTCATCATCAACAACAGTATCACTGCGGTCGAGTACTCCAAATACATTTTCTTTGCCGTCCAGTACCGCTTTTCCTTGGTCGCTGATACTCAGTGCTCCGTGTTGTTCCTCACGCCCCAGGTATCCCTGTTTAACTAATAACCGAGCCAGCAGAATCCAGTGCTCCTTAGCCCACTCGTTGCCAATATCATAAGTTGAGAGCTCATCGTGGCCGTTTTCTAATACTTTTTCTTTGGTGGATCCGCGCAGAATATCAGCAATATAATAGGCGTCAAATTCTTCGTTGGTACGGGCAATACAAGAGAGCATTTTTTGTGCTTGGACCGTCAAATCTTCTACTTCGGCATCCACCGACAAGCAGTTGTCACACATTCCGCATTCATCTTTTTCATATGTTTCGCCAAAGTATTTCATCAGCGGTACACGACGGCACTCATCGGTTTCCAAAAACTTCATAAGATCTTTGAGATGCTTTTCGGCCACCTCTTTTTCTTTGCCTTCTTTTTGATTGATGAAGTACTGAATCTTTTGCTTATCTGACCGACTGTAAAGAAGCAGGCAATCCGATCGAAGTCCGTCACGTCCGGCCCGACCGATTTGCTGATAATACGATTCGATATTTTTGGGCATATCGTAGTGCATCACGAAGCGTACATTGGATTTATCGATACCCATGCCAAAAGCAATAGTGGCTACGATAATAGAGATATCATCACGAATAAAAAGCTCTTGGTTACGATTGCGAAGCTTTTTTGATAATCCCGCATGATAGGGCTTGACGGAATGTCCTGCCTTTTTGAGCTCTACAAAAAGTTCTTCGACCTGTTTACGGGAAAAGCAGTAGATAATACCAGATTGTTTTTTTCGCGTATAGAGAAAGTCGAGTGTTTGCTCCACCGGATCATCTTTATCAGCTACTTTCAAGAATAGGTTTTTGCGATCAAAGCTGGCCAAAAAGGTATCGGACTCTTCAAATTCCAGTACCTCTTTAATGTCTTGGCGCACGCGCGGGGTGGCTGTGGCCGTAAGCGCTAAACATGTAGCATTGGGAAAGTCGTCCCGAACTTTGGTGAGTTCCCGGTAGTCGGGACGGAAATCGTGGCCCCATTCTGAAATACAGTGAGCTTCATCAATTGTAAACAGGTCAATATTTTGATTGGAAAGCAGATTGCGTGTCCGGTCCATTAGAAGCGTTTCCGGCGCGAGATACAGCATTTTTATCTCCTTGTTTTTTAATCGCTGTATGTTGTGCTCGTATTCTTGTTCGGTAAGCGAGCTGTTGAGATAAATAGCCGGAATATCATACTGTTGGAGCTGCTCAACCTGATCTTTCATCAGCGAAATAAGTGGTGATACAACGATGGTCAACCCATCAAAAAGGAGTGCCGGAATTTGGTAGCAAAGCGATTTTCCTCCGCCCGTGGGCATGATGACGAGCGTATCTTTCTCGTCCATGACGTTTGAAATAATATCCTCCTGCAGGGGACGAAAATCCTCAAAACCAAAAACGTTGTTAAGTTTGTTGCGCGCTTCTGTGATCATGTATCGCTGATAAATCTGATTTATCTGATTATACAGATAAAGTGGGTTATTAATTACTACTATTAAACCGTTTTAAAATAAAGGCTGTGAATACAGATGCCATCGCATTTGAGCGATGGCATCTGCTAAAAAGATAGGTAAATATAACGTTATTACTTGCTTAGATAAAGGTTTTTAAACTCGTATGGTTTTTTGAAGTGTTCATCGTTGAAATCCTCCATAAAGTAGATCGTTTCTCCGGTGGATTTCATCTCGGGACCGAGTTCTTTTTTGACCTCCGGAAACTTATCAAATGGGAATACCGGTTCTTTGATCGCCCATTTCTGGAGTTTGGAGGTTAAATCTTCTTTATCAAAGTCTTTGAGTTTGGCCCCCAGCATAACCTTTACCGCAATTTGTGCTTCGGGACGTTCTGTTGCTTTAGCAAGGAACGGAATCGTCCGTGTAGATCGCGGATTGGCTTCCAGTACATACACATCGTCGCCTTTAACGGCATACTGTACATTCAAGAAGCCTTTGATGTTCATATTTGAGGCAATTTTCTCGTGATACTTTTTGATCTTGTCAATGGCTGTATCGCTCAGCGAATAGGTCGGAATTACGGCTGTTGAATCCCCGGAGTGAACTCCGGCCGGTTCAATATGCTGCATGATACCTGCGATATGCATGTCCTCTCCGTCGTATACGGCATCGACATCTACCTCAACAGCATTTTCTAAAAACTTGTCGATGAGGAAGGCATTTTCGGGATGGGTGTCGAGGACGCGTTCGGTATAGAATTCGAGCTCTTCTTGCTTAACGGCAATACGCATTCCCTGTCCACCGAGCACGTAACTGGGACGAATGAGCACCGGGTAGCCAATACGATCTGCAATTTCGAGTGCGCCTTCCACGTCTTCGGCTGTTCCGTAAGAGGGGAAGGGGATGTCGAGATCTCGTAGAAATTCGGAGAACGATCCCCGGTCTTCAGCAAAGTTGATCATCTCGAAATCAGTTCCAAAGATCTTGATCCCTTCTTCGACAAACTTTTTGCCCAATTTTAACGCTGTTTGTCCACCTACCTGAAGGATGACGCCCTCGGGTTGTTCGTGCTCATAAATATCCATGACGCGCTCCCAGAATACCGGCTCAAAGTAGAGTTTGTCCGCAGTATCGAAATCAGTGGAAACGGTTTCGGGATTACAGTTGATCATAATGGCTTCGTAGCCCATTTCCTGCGCGGCCTGCACGGCATGCACGCAGGAGTAATCGAACTCAATACCCTGACCGATACGGTTGGGTCCGCTGCCCAGGATGATCACTTTTCTCTTGTCGGATACTTCACTTTCATTTTCACCTTCGTAAGCCGAGTAGAAATAGGGAGTTTCTGCGGGAAATTCTGCCGCGCAGGTATCTACGACTTTGAATGAGGGTTTTAGATTTAATTCATGTCGTTTTTTACGCACTTGCTTCTGGGTGACTTCGCCATTACTCTGGCTCAGCAGCCAGGCAATCTGTTCATCACCAAAGCCGGCTTGCTTAAGCTCAAACAGGTCATCTTTGCTGATGGTATCAAGCGATTGTCCCTCGGTGCGATTTTCGAGCGATACCATGTATCGAATTTGCTGCAGAAACCACGGGTCTACTTTGGTGATATCGGCAATTTCTTCAACCGAAGCGCCAAACTTAAAGGCATTGCGTATATTCAGCATACGATCCCAGTACGGCTTCTTGAGTCGTTCGCGGACCTCCTTGCGATCAATCTCGTTGTATCCGTCAGCACCCAATCCGGCACGACCAATTTCCAGTGACTGATAGGCTTTATTCAGCGCTTCAGGGAAATTTCGTCCGATCGACATCACTTCGCCCACCGCCTTCATTTGTGTGGTAAGTTCTTCATCCACATTGGGGAACTTCTCGAAGTTGAAGCGCGGAGCCTTCACAATGACGTAGTCGATAGATGGCTCAAAGCAGGCTGAAGTGTTTCCGGTAATGGGATTGGGCAGCTCGTCGAGGTTGTATCCCACCGCAAGTTTGGTTGCAATTTTAGCAATGGGGTACCCAGTTGCTTTAGACGCGAGAGCGGAAGATCGGCTCACGCGCGGATTAATTTCAATAGCGACAAATCGGTCACTGCCCGGCTCAACGGCAAACTGCACGTTACATCCTCCGGCGAAGGTTCCGATTGAGCGCATCATTTTAATAGCGGCATCGCGCAGCATCTGGAACTGCTTGTCGGTTAGCGTTTGGGATGGAGCTACGGTCACCGAGTCACCAGTGTGTACGCCCATCGGATCGATATTCTCAACCGTACAGATAATGACGACATTATCATTGGGATCACGCAGTAGTTCGAGCTCGTATTCTTTCCATCCGAAAATAGATTCTTCGATGAGCACGCGGTGTACCGGACTCATTTCCAGTCCGCGGCGAACTTTGCGTTCAAATTCGTCTTCACTCCATACGATACCTCCGCCGGCTCCGCCCATGGTAAAGGAGGGACGAATTACAATTGGCAGCCCCCCCAGTTCTTCCGTAATTTCTTTGGCTTCCAGCATCGATTCGGCAGCCCGACTTCGGCACTGCGGGATATCGATTTCATCCATTAGATCGCGAAATTGTTGTCGATCTTCGGTGATATCAACGGCATCAATATCCACGCCAATCACTTGAATATTATGTTCCGTCCAATAATTTTCCTGCTGTAGATTTCGGGTCAAGTTAAGTCCCGTTTGTCCGCCCATGGTGGGTAGTACGGCATCGGGATTTTCGATTTCCACAATTTCTTTGATGGACTCTTCGGTAAGCGGCTTCAGGTAAATTTCATCGGCCATCATAGGGTCCGTCATGATAGTCGCCGGATTGGAATTTATGAGCACTACTTCGTAACCGTCTTCGCGAAGTGATTTGCAGGCCTGTGATCCGGAGTAGTCAAATTCACATGCTTGGCCGATTACAATTGGTCCTGATCCGATGATAAGAATTTTGTTGATGTCGTCGCGTCGTGGCATTTGGCTTGTGGTGGTCTATTCGTGATAGATTATAATTTGAAGCGTTGAGGCGTATTGCGATACGCCTGTATCTATTAGATTTAAACGGGTTCGCCTTTTCCTTCTTTGATCATATCCAGGAATTGGTCAAAGAGGTAGCGAGAATCATGCGGCCCGGGCGATGCCTCGGGATGATATTGCACCGACATGCCGGGAAAATTCTTGAATCGCAGTCCCTCAATCGTACCGTCATTCAAGTTTTTATGTGTTACTTCCACTTTTGATTCGTCAAGGGCTTCTTCATCTACAGCGAAGCCATGATTTTGAGTGGTGATTTCGACTAATCCCGTGTCTATATTTTTAACCGGGTGATTGGCACCGCGGTGACCGACATACATTTTGGTTGTTTCGATACCTTCCGATAGTGCCATCAGCTGATGGCCAAGACAAATTCCGAATATAGGTTTGCCGGTTTCCTTGGCATAGTTCACTGCATCCAAAGCGTATTCGGCTGTAGCATCGGGGTCACCGGGACCGTTACTAAAGAAAAATCCGTCGGGATTCCATTGGTCGAGCTCCTCTTTGAAATCGCCTTTGGCGGGAAAAACGCGGAGCGTGCATCCCCGTTCAACTAAATTGTCAATAATACTTTGTTTTATGCCGTAGTCGAAGGCCGCCACTTTAAAGGGGCCGTCACTGTGAACCGTCTGGGGTTCCGGGCGCGTAACTTCAGTCGCCAGCTCAAGGCCGACCATATCATCCCAGTTTTTAGCTTTTTCCACCAATTTGTCTTCGTCGAGTTCAGTGGATGAGATAACGGCATTCATTACTCCTTTGCTGCGGATGTGGCGAACCAGCTTTCGGGTATCAATACCGGTGATACCGACCACTTCGTTGCGTTCCAAATATTCCTGTAGGTTGCCGTCGGCTTGTGAATTGCTGTGTTCCCACGAAAATGATCGGACGATGAGTCCGGCAATCATCACTTTTCGCGCTTCGTCGTCGCGGCTCATGGTGCCGTAATTCCCGATATGGGGATAGGTCATCATCATAAGCTGACCATAGTAGCTGGGGTCGGTAAAAATTTCCTGGTAGCCAACCATGCTGGTGTTAAAGCAAAGTTCACCGCCGGTGGTGCCTTTTTTGCCGATAGCAAAGCCGTGTTCGACGGTGCCGTCGGATAGAGCAATGATAGCTTTATCTCTGGGATAGAGTGACATAGTGAGGGTGTATTGGTTTTGTAGAATTAAAGTTTAGACATAAAAAAAATCCGACTAACAAAAAGTCGGATTTTAAAAAAGGGAATGGAATGTGAGATTTCCGAATCGAAGTGCCGTTCGGAAACTTTTTGAGGCAGTTGAGCCTGCCCCCTACTTCAAATTTCGTAGATTGGTAGATCAAAAGTGTACTTTTAGACCATCAAGATTTCAAAATTTGTGCGCTTTTATTCAGCTTCAGCGCAAAACTGTGGAAAGATACAAATCCAAAACTCTATTTTCAACGGGAGTTTTCTATAAGTTTTGAGGTGTTTACTTACTGAGCCTGCCGACCTTGGATGATGAATTCTTCATTCCATTGATCATAGGAAACAGAAAGTTCATTCGGGCGACAGCAAACCTGGCAATCTTCAATATATTTTTGCGTCTTACCTTGGGAGGGATCGACGAAAGTGTGGTTAACTTCTCCACAATACGCACAACGAAATTCAGTTCCCTGGGATTTTCCTTTATGTTTCATCAAGTTGTAAGTTTGTGAGTGTTGAAATTACACTTACGTATTGAGTAACGAGTGGTGAGTAATTGAATTACCTGTAATTTCCTTAATCCGTTAAAAAATTTAAAAAGTACCGAGGTAGAGCTACGGAACGTAAGAGGTAACAGTAGATACAAATTATGGTATATTCAATAAAAAGCTTCGTGTCACCCTGAATTTATTTTAGGGTCTGGAAGTAAAAGCTGTTAGTTCTGGAATTTTTTATTCGAAGTATAGATGCTGAAACAAGTACTACTTCGCTAAGGCTTCGAAGCACAAGTTCAGCATGACACGGAGATTAGATTACATCATTAAGAGATAAAAAAGGCACCGCCGCAGAGCAACGGTGCCAGAATGTGAAGAAGAAATATTCCGCACCGGAGGTACGGAACAAGTGACTGAAGGTTATCTCAATACTCACTATTCATCACTCAATACTTCCCTACCACAGCAACATTTTCATGCAGAAGACACTGCCACCGCTTTTGAGGAATTCATAGGTGCTTACCTCGTGGACCGAAAACCCATTATCACGCAGGTTCTTATTAACGTCGGTGCAGCCCTGTTGGATGATCACATTGCGTCCGTCGGGACAAGAGGCATTGCACGCAAAAAGTTCCTCGGCCTCGTATTTAGAAGCTTGGATAACGGTATCAAACATTTTGTTAATCATTTCGAGTCCCTCATTGGTAAAGGCCTCGGGATATATAAGAGCTGTATCTTCATCTAACACACAAAAACAGGTATCGAGGTGGTAGAACGATTCATCGACAAGCTCAAGGGCTAAAATAGGTACATCAAAAGTGTCGGAAATAGTTTCGTAGGCCTCCAATGACGATCGGTACCCATATCCGCCCCACAGCAGGCGTTTGCCCGTATGCCATATGGCGTCGCCGCATCCTTCGAAGTCGCTGATGTTATCTTCATCTAAGAAATGGATTTTATAACCATTTTGGCGGTACCACTGCTCAATATAGGGAACTTCATCTTTGCGCTCATCGGCATGCATGATACTCATAAAAACATGTTCATTACCGTCTTCGTCGATATAGGGTAAGCTCTGATTGGCACAAAAAACCATATCGGGCAGTCCTTCCTGATCTTCGATAACGTGGATGTTCATACCGACCTGGTCGAACAGCGATCGTACGAGTTCCCACTCATTGTTAGCTTCAATTTTATCCACTTTACCCACTTGATCCGCCATGTGGGGATTGATAACATAATCTACAGAAAAGTGCAGCGGCCGTACCATCAGTACCTCGGTGGGTAAGGGCATGGATGGACGTTCATCAACGGTGAAATCGATTTGATCTGCGGAGGTAATTACTTGCGCCATAAATATTAAGCTTAGTTACAGTATTTCAGAAAGGTTCTCCCATAATTTGGACTCCTAAGATAACCATTTGTACAAAAGAATAAACTTTAAACCCGCTTTTATCTCAGGATGTTATTAAGTACGGGTTTAGAGAAAGATTCATTAGTTTAAAGCTTCAACTAAAAAGAAACAATGAATATGCTGCTGGATCACGAATTACTTTCGCAATTGGCTCCGCTGGAATTGCGCGCCAGAAAAATTGTAGAGGGGTTTATCTCTGGGCTGCACAAGAGCCCGCATCACGGATTTAGCGTGGAGTTTGCCGAGCACCGACCGTATAATCCTGGCGATGAAATCAAGCATATCGACTGGAAAGTGTATGCCAAAACCGAGCGGCTTTATGTAAAAAAGTACGAGGAGGAGACAAATCTTCGCTGCTATGTATTGCTTGATACCAGCAGTTCGATGTTTTATAAATATTTCAGTCCATGGAGCAAGCTGCGCTATGCTATCCATTTTGGGTCTTCGCTGATGTATTTGATGAATCGGCAGCGTGATGCTTGCGGACTGATTACATTTGATGAAGGTATTAATAATTTTATTCCTGCGAAGTCGTCACATTCACATCTCCGAATGTTGTTTACGGAGTTCGAGAAGTTACTGGAGCAGGAAAAGAATGCAGATGAAAATAAACGCCAAACCGCTACAGCACAGGCGATGCACGAAGTGGCCGAGCGGCTAAACCATCGAAGCCTTGTAGTTGTGCTTACCGACCTGTTTGAAAATGTAGAGCAGCACGACCAGCTTATCTCAGCCTTAAAGCATCTGCGCCACTCCAAACATGAGGTGTTACTTTTTAACGTCTTGGAGGAAAAAAGCGAACGTGAGCTTGATTTTCCGGATCGCCGACTGGTAATGCAGGATATGGAAACGGGATCACAAATGGAGGTGGTGCCGTCGCAGATTCGCGAGGATTATCAGAAAAAAGTTGAGGAGCTGACTCACCGATTTAAAATGGCGTGTAGTGAGTTCCAGATTGACTTCGAACAATTGGATACGCAAAGCGAGTTTGATATGGCACTGCTGGCCTACCTAAATAAGCGTAAACGGTTGGGGTAGAATAGTTTAGTATTATTATAGAATATCAACAAAGTCTAAATGTTTATAAGATCTCAAAATAGGAGTGGATAGCTCTTTAATAATTTCAACTAAATTATTTTACATATGAGATCTAATATAAAAAGATTCGTTTCAGCTTCGCTTGCACTAATGTTGGTATTTGCAGTTAGTGCTAACTTTGCTGTTTCACAAAATACTGGTCAACAAGGTCAGGTGGATGGCGAAACCGTTGTTGATAAGATGAACAGCAACGAAAAGTTATCAGATTTCACTGTACTTGTTGAGGCGTCTGGTTTTGGCCAGGTACTGACCCAGCAAGGAACCTACACTGTACTTGCTCCAACAAATAAAGCTCTTGAAAATGGAGGAGTAGATGTGGATGCAGCTAAGGAAAACAGAGATCAGGCTCAGAAAGTTGTGCAAAGCCATCTGTATCAGGGAAAAATTTCTTCCGATAAGGTGGAATCCTCAATGGGAGTCAAAATTCAAGATAAAGATGAATCTGCTGCTAATGGAACGGTCTATATTGTTGATCAAGTCGTAAAACGATAGAATTGCTTATAAACCATTATCATTTAAAAAGGTCCTTCGGTGAGAAGGGCCTTTTTTATGTAACATCAGTATTACGCAGCATTTTATTGAACAGACGAGGGAAAAAGCGTTTTAGGTAAACGCCCCATATTTCTTTCCCTCCTATATAAATTTCTTCCTTCTCTTTTAATATTTTTGGGATGAGTTTATCAGCAAATTCATCCGCCGGCATACCGTTTTTTTGTCCTTTGCCCATTTTATTGTGTTTGCTGCCGTCGGCTTCCAAAGCATTTTTGGTGACGTTTGTTTTGATGAATCCCGGACAGACTATCGATATCTTGATATCATCATCGTAAACCTCCTGACGCAGGGAATCAAAATAACCATGTAAGGCATGCTTAGAGGCGGCATAGCTCGATCGCAAACGGGTGCCAAACTTACCCATTACACTGCTGGTAATTACAATATGACCCGATTGATGTTCTGTCATTGAGGGGAGTACTGCCTTCGTTAATGCTACAGATCCAAAGAAATTGATTTCCATTACTCTGCGAATTACTTCCAGCTTTGTATTGATAGCTTCTGATCGCTGACTTATGCCACCGTTATTAAATAGGTAGTCGATATGTCCGAATATATCGAGAGCCTCTTTTGCTTTGACTGGGAGTTGATCTGTTTTGGAAAGGTCAAGTGTAATGATGTGAACGTCAGAGGGGTTTTGGCAATTTTCTTTGACCTTCGTTAGTGCTTCTTTGCGTCGTGATGATAGAATAAGTTTTGCACCCCGGTTGCTGAGTTCGTAGGCAAGGGCTTCGCCGATACCTGAGGAAGCACCGGTAATCCAGACAATTTTATCTTGAAATGACATCGGAAGAGAACTAATTATAAATCAATAAAACCAAGCGCAGTTTAATATCGCTCAAAATGCAGAAACGAGTTAAGTTTGGCAAGTAGGCATACCGTTCTTCAAAGGTCTGTTCAGAAACTCTGCAAAGTTTGCTATTTTATTACAATCAACGATTTGTTAGTAAAAGCTGTTTTCAACTCATTATTGTAAGTAAAAATAATTATTGTGAGACCAAAGCATAGCATATTATTAGTTGAAGATGAAGAGGAACCGGCAGAGATGCTGGCTAATTTCCTGGAGATGAATGATTACGACGTGCTTGTAGCCCATGAAGGGAATCGAGCGCTGGAGCTTATTGAGCAACATGCCGGAGAAATTCATTTGGCCATTCTTGATATTATGGTTCCCAATGTTGATGGTAAGGAGATTTGTAAGCACATTCGTAGCCATCCCGTGTTAAACGATATTCCCGTAATATTTTTAACAGCCAAAGATGAAGAAGAGGATGAGATCGAGGGGTTGGAGCTTGGGGCAGATGATTACATCCCCAAACCGGCCAGCCTGCCGTTGGTAAAGGCACATGTGGAGTCGCTGCTTCGCCGCCAAAATCCCCAGAAAGCCAACTGGCTGCAATACGGCGATACTTATCTGGATACCGATGCTAAAGAACTGTATGTGGATGATGAGAAAATTGATCTAACCTCAACAGAGTACACGCTGATCAAGCTCTTTTATCAAAATCCCAAACGCGTGTATACCCGGCAAGAGATTTTAGAACATATCACCGAAGATGACCGATACGTATTTGATCGCACGGTAGATGTTCATGTAAAAAATCTACGCCTAAAGATGGGAGATGCCGGTGAAGTTATTAAAACTTACCGCGGTATTGGGTATGGGCTTAACCGAGAAGTTGTAAAGGTATAACAGAAAATAGATTCTAAAGCTGAAACAGATCATAATGAATATAGAATCAGTGATTATCAGCTCAATTAGCGTTATTTGAGTTATATGAAGATTCGATCAAAGCTTGCTTGGACATTTATTCTGCTGCTTATTTTTGGGATCACTTCTATCAGCAGCTATTCCATTGTTTTTATCAGGGATTATCTGCTTGAAGAAGGACGTGCAGAAATGGAGCGCGATACCCGGTGGTTGGCTGTAACGGCGGCAAACTTGTCAGATGATGAAAACTTTGATGATCGGTTGTTAGAGACTGCGCGTACCTCGGGATATCAGCTGGCAGTTTACGATTCTACCGGAAAATTAATTAACCATTATCAGAGCAGCGATACGACCATCGCATCGATACAAAAGTTAGATGCAGGCATCATAGAAAGTTTGAAGGCACGTGAAAACCTGCCACTGCTTCCCCGCGATTCTGACTCAGAAGTTCTGAAAAGCTATATTATGCTTCCTGATTCTACGGCCGGCACTTTATTTTTACAGGCTTCGCAGTTTAAGGATCAGATCTATGAACCCATCAAAACTATCCGTTGGATTATTTATTATGGCATGTTTATTTCAATCGGATTAGTGGTAGTCGTAAGTATATGGATTGCCCGCTATGTGACTAAGCCCATTACTCAGATTAAGGATGCTGCACAGGATATCGCCGACGGAGATGTGGATCGGGAGATCGATATTAGTCGTAGTGATGAGTTCGGCACGCTTGCTACATCACTTAATCAAATGGCCTCTAAACTGCGGGCTGACACCGAACAGATTAAACAATTCGCCGAGAAACAGCGTCAGTTTTTTGCAGATATCACTCACGAAATTCGCAATCCGCTACACACAATTTCCGGCGCGCTTGATATGTTGGAGCTGGATGAGTTATCAGAAGAGAAGAAGGATAAATATATTACTACGGCAAAGAAACAGACCGAACGGATTTCACATCTCTTTAAAGATTTAAAGATCCTTCAACGATACGATTCCGATGAATACTTTGTTGAACTGCAGGAGTTTGATCTCTCTGATATTACCGAACATATGCAGGCATGGTACGAGGAAAAAGCGGCAAAAAAGAATGTAAAACTAAATGTTGATCAGCATAGCTGCAGGGTCGTTGGCGATCCCGGTAAAATTGAACAAGTGCTTGATAATTTGGTATCAAATGCTATCAAATATACGAACGAGGGAACCGTTAACCTATCGTATCAAGATTCTGAAAACAAAGTTACGATCATGGTGGAAGACCGTGGGATCGGTATTTCTGAGGAGCATCTGAATCGGTTGTTTGATCGCTTTTACCGGACAGATAAGGCACGATCACGCGATAAGGGAGGTACGGGATTAGGATTGGCTGTGGTTAAGAGTATTCTCAATGCTCATGGTTCAAAAATTGAGGTAGAAAGCGAAGTAGGTGAAGGTACTCGTTTTTGGTTTGAGTTGCGAAAGGCTTAGCCTGAAATTTTTTAAATAGATTTCTTGTAAAAGTTAAATACTTAAAGAAATATGGGGGGCAGATGTCTCCTACTGGATTTTTGCTACGAAGTAAAGCCTACATAGTCTTGCTACTTTGGCATAGTTAACCCTGAATGCAGGAGTGGTGATTTTGCCATCTTTTTGCATCTATTTCAGATGATCTCGATTAGACTCATTCTAAATAGAATTCGCCAGCATTTCTTCAAATTTCCTTCACAAAGAATGACTTTCTTCACCTTGATAACAGAGGACTGTAATCAGATGAATGTCGAAATATAAAATAAGCCCCTACAGGCTGGAAATAAGGAATTTGTTTTATGGCAGATAAAGAGAAACGAATTGGTGTAGTATTGATGAATCTCGGCGGCCCCACTGCCGACTATGCCGTTCGACCATTTTTGTATAACCTGTTCAAGGATGAGGATATTATCAAAATGGGCGGCGGTAAAATCCAGGATCTGTTTGCAAGAATTATTTCAAAATTCCGTGCGCCAAGCGTGCAGGAAGATTATGAAGAGATCAACGGCTGCCCCAAGGGCTGTATGGGTAACAAGCATTGCATCAATCGGAAAAAGAGTATCACCTCAACCTGTTGTTCGCCCATTAACAGTCTGACGGAAAAGCAACGGCGCGGTCTTGAGAAGCATCTTGGAAAGGTAATGCCCGATCATACTGTGAAAGTATATACCTGCATGCGGTATTGGCTGCCGTTTGCCGAGACGACAATGGATGATATGGTTGAAGATGACATCACTCATGCGGTGATGGTGCCGCTCTATCCACAGTTCTCGTGGACGACTACCGGGAGTAGTTATCGTGATTGGGAGACCAAGCGCGATGAGAAATTTGGTCATGATACCCCGTGGAAAGAATTTCACGTTAAAAATTATCACCTCGATGAAAAATATCTCTCGGCTATGAATGATCGCATTGATGAAGCACTGGCCGAGATGGATGAAGAAACGCGCAATAAAACGCATTTCATCTTTAGTGCACACGGTACACCCAAGCTCGAGGTACGAAGCGGTGACCCTTATACCACAGAAATCAACCAAACGATGGAAGCTATTATGGAAATGCGCGGCTACGATCATGATTATTGGTTGGGGTATCAGTCAAAAGTGGGCCCGCAAAAGTGGACACAGCCTAACACCGCAGAGCTGGTTGAGCGTCATATTGAGTATGGAATAAAGAATTTCCTCATGATTCCCATTGCTTTTGTAACCGACCATGTGGAAACGTTATTCGAGCTGGGCGTTGAACTGGTTGAGGATTTGGAAGAGGATGGGTATGAATTTGAAAACCTGAAAGTGATGGAAGGTATTAACGACCATCCAAGATATATTGAAGCATTAGCCGATCAGGTGTTAGACAAATTGGATCACGAAGTCGATGTTGCGCAAGAAGAAAAAGAATCTAAAAAAGTTTCTGCTTAAATAGATGTCAGAGCAACCTCAAATAACTGATTTTTGTGCTGTTGGTGTCAACCACTGGGAGGCAACCATTGATGTGCGGGAGCGGTTTAGCCTGAAAAAAGCTCAGAAGAAAGAGCTTATTGAAGGTGCCAAACGTGAAGGAATTAATAGCCTGTTTGTTGTTTCGACATGTAATCGAACAGAGATTTTTGCACAGGATGTTACTCCCCAAGAGCTGATTCGCCTTCTGGTAACATACTCCAATGCATCACTGGATGAATTCCACAATTATGGATTTGAAAAAGAAGGTCAGCAGGCCGTTGAGCATCTTTTTCAAGTTACTGTGGGACTTGACTCTCAAATATTGGGTGACCTGCAAGTTGTAAAGCAAGTGAAAGAAGGGTATGAGCTGGCCAGCGATATGGATGCCGTGGACGGTGAGCTTCACCGGTTGATGCAGCACGTTTTTCGGGCACACAAACGGTCACGAAATGAAACGTCACTCGGCGAAGGGGCAGCCACAACGGCCTATGCTGCGGTAAAATTTGCGGTAAAGACCTTCGATAATTTGAAAGACAAAAATATTCTGCTGGTAGGAACCGGTAAGATCGGCAAGGTAACGTGCAAGAATTTGATTAATCTCGGTGCCAGGAAGCTCACGCTTATCAACCGAACACGGGAACGGGCCGAGTTTGTGGCGGATAAATATGACTTACAGGTAGCCGGTATGGAACGGTTGTCGGAAGAGATAGACGAAGCCGATTTAGTTATTGTGGCAACGGGAGCCAAAGAGCCGGTTATTACACTGGATGATATGAAGCCTTCACTGCTCGATCCGAAGTTTAAGGTAATGGTGGATCTGTCGGTTCCTCGTAATATTGATCCCCAGATAGGTGAAATGGAATTTGTGGATCTGGCAAATATGGATTTTCTGACGGATGTAACTGATGAGGCCTATCGCAAGCGCGAAGAAAATATCCCGTTGGTCAAGAAGATTATTGATGATGAGCTAACCGATTATAAAAACTGGCTTAGCAAGCAGAAAGTGGTGCCTACGATTAAGGCACTGACGAACAAATTTGATAATATCCGCGAAGATGAGTTTGAGTTTTTTAGAAATAAAATTTCAGAGACCGACAAAGAAAAAGTAGAAAACCTAACTCGTCGCATCGTAAATAAAATTGCCGCCTATTCTATTGAGCATCTGCGTGATCATCACGAATCTGAGCAGGTGACCAAGGTGGTTAATGATATGTTTAAACTCGAAACGAAGCCCGGAGATGAGTAAGAAAACAATTCGTATTGGCACCCGTGATAGTCAGTTAGCTACGTGGCAGGCCAAACAGGTTGCTAAGAAGTTAGAAAAGCTCGGCCATGAAACCGAGCTTATTTTTGTTAAGTCGGAGGGGGACCTTGACCTGACAACACCGCTAACTGAGATGGGCGGTAAGGGCGTATTTACAAAGGCGCTCGATAATGCCCAGCTTAATGATGAAATTGATATCGCAGTTCATTCATTCAAGGATCTGCCTACCGAAAATCCGCTTCCACTCAAAGTGGCGGCTATTATGGAGCGTGCCGATGCGCGCGATTCGCTGGTTGCGCCCGATGGAACCGGTTTTTTGGATGATCCTGATTATAAAGCGACTATTGCCACAAGCAGCAACCGGCGGCGTGCACAGTGGTTGCATCGTTATCCGCATCACGAGATTGTAAATATCCGGGGAAATGTAAATACGCGCCTCGAAAAAGTAGAGAAGAACAACTGGGACGGGGCTATTTTTGCCGCAGCCGGGTTGGAACGTATCGATCTCGGTCATCATATAAGTGAATACTTGGACTGGATGGTTTCGGCAGCAGCGCAGGGAGCAATGGCAGTGATGATTCGCGAAGATGACAGTGAGATGGAGGAGATCGTTTCGCAGCTGAATCACGATGAAACGGCGCTTTGCACGACGATTGAACGCGATTTTTTGCATGATATGGAAGCCGGTTGCAGTGCACCTGTTGGTGCTTATGCTTTTATTGAGGATGAAGAAGTGCATTTTAAAGCTGTGGCACTTATGCTTGACGGACGCGAGCAATACGATTACGAAGAGCGTGTCTCGGTAGGTGAGGCCGGTGATCTTGGGCATTCTGCCGCACAAGCCCTCTTGGCCGAAGGGGCAATTAAGGTAATTGAAGAGATGAAATCGGAGTAGTTTCAATGTCATCCTGAACTTGCCGTGTCCCGACTATTCGGGGTTTCAGGAACTGCAGTTCATCAAAAAACATAGATGCTGGAATAAATTTATCATGACGTAATAATTGGTTATCAATGAGACAAGACAAACGAAATATTTTAGTAACGCGACCTTTATCTGCACAGCAGTTTGAATATGCTCGTATTCTTGGACTGGAGCCTATTATTGAACCGGCGCTGCAGTTCAACTTTCCCGATTACTGGGATAGTGTGCTTAAAGTGATTAATGAGCATCTTAAATCGGATTGGGTTTTTACCAGTGCCAATGGTGTAAAAGCACTGGAAGAATTGATGGATGCCGGTTTACGCGTTCGACCTGAAGTGCAGCTATTTGCAGTGGGAGCGAAAACGCGTGATGCCTTGCAGGATTTAGGACTTGATGCTAAGATTCCAATAAAACAGGATGGAAAGCACTTGGCCGAGCTAATTATTGAAGAAGGAAAGATTAATTCGGTCATCTATTTCCATGGAAATTTGAGTCGGGATGAGATGAGTGATCGATTGCAAGATGATGGTATTGAAGTGATTGAGCTTGAAGTGTATGAAACGATTATTAATCCGGTGGAAATGCCAAATAAACCGGTGAGCGGCATCCTATTTTACAGTCCAAGTGCGGTGGAAGGTTTTGCTCGCGGTACCGGATTTGACCAAGAATTACCACCGCTTTTTGCCATCGGTCCTACAACAGCCGGTGCACTTAAAGAACGTACAGATCAGCATGTAGAAATTGCCAAGCAGCCCGATACCGAAGTACTTTTGCGTACCACTGCCGATTATATTTTTAATAAGGTTGAACAGTCCCCTTCAGAGAGGGATTAAGGGGAATGACCTCAAAGGATTCAACACTTTTTAAATTACTAAATATTTTATGAGTAACAATTTTCCGGAACTAAAAAATGATTTACTGCTACGAGCACTACGCGGCGAAGAAATTGAACGTCCGCCCGTATGGATGATGCGTCAGGCCGGCCGTTATTTGCCGCAGTATATGAAGCTACGCAAGAAATACACTTTTTTTGAACGTGTAGAAACGCCTGAGCTGGCCTGTGAAATTACCATTCAGCCTATTGATGAACTCGAACCGGACGCCGCTATTATCTTTTCGGATATCCTAACGATTCCGCAAGCACTTGGTATTGATGTGGATCTGGTTAAAGGCAAAGGTCCGGTGATGGAAAACCCCATTAGCAGTGTGGATGATGCCTTTTCGATTTTGGCTGAGGATATTCCCGGGAAGCTCAATCATGTTATGGAGGCAATAACACTAACGCGTAAGGAGCTCAACGGACGCGTGCCGCTGATCGGTTTTGCCGGGGCACCATGGACGCTCTTCTGCTATATGGTACAGGGCGAAGGCTCCAAGAATTTTGCCAAGGCCAAAGCCTTTATGTATCAGCATCCTGATGCGGCCAAGCATGTAATGAAAGAGCTAACCAAGGCAACGATTGATTACCTGAAAGCGCAGATAAAGGCCGGTGCGCAGGTAGTACAGCTTTTTGATTCTTGGTCAGGTTTGTTAAGCCCCGAAGATTTTAACGAGTGGGCGATGCCGTACCTTATGGAGATTTGTGATGCCATCGACGAGGTGCCGGTGATTCTGTTTGCCAAAGGTAGCTGGTATGCGCTCGAGCGACTCAGTTTTAAGAGCAATGCGCAGGCACTGGGACTTGATTGGACAATCACTCCTGAATATGGACGGGATGCTACGCGCGGAGATGTCGTTTTGCAGGGCAACTTTGATCCCTCAAAACTGATGATGCCGCAAGATGAAATCCGCCGCCAGACCAAGCGAATGATCGACCGATTCGGGACACAGAAATATATTGCGAATCTGGGCCATGGAATTTTGCCGAACATTCCCGTAGATAATGCCCGTGTTTTCGTTGATACTGTAAAGGAGTACACAGCTACAGATTAACGCGGCTCGAAGTAAATTTAAGTCCCCCTTTGAAGGGGGATTAAGGGGGATGACCTAAGGTAACTATCAAAATATGTCAACTGAATACGATAATTACGGTTATAACAAAGATTTGAAAGAGCTTGCTCGTAAGCTCCGAAAAGACTCAACGAAAGCTGAAATAAGGCTTTGGTCTGAAGTGTTGCGAGCGGGTAAAATGAAAGGATATACTTTCCTTCGTCAGCGGCCGGTATTGAATTATATCGCTGATTTTATGTGTAAAGAGCTACAGCTGATCATTGAAGTTGATGGGTATTCACATGAGGATGAACGCCAGTGGTATGAGGACTTAGATAGACAAAAAGAGCTTGAAGAGAAAGGCTTTACCATATTGCGATTTACGGATGATGAAGTCATGAATGATCTTAAAAATGTAGAACGATCTATTAAAGGATGGGTAGAAGATCATCCCCCTTCGAAGGGGGACTTTGACGAGACCTCGATCAAAAATCGATTTGAAGCCTACATTCGTAAGTTACAGGATGAGATTTGTGATACTCTGGAAGCAATTGACGGAAGGGCACGATTTCGCCATGACGATTGGGAACGCGATGGCGGAGGTGGCGGTCATACTCGGGTGATCGAAAAAGGCGACGTTTTTGAAAAGGGGGGAGTGAATATATCCAGCGTGCACGGAGAACTTCCCGAGCTGATACGTAAGCGATTTGAAGTAGAAGAGGGGTGGTTCTGGGCCGGTGGACTTTCGCTCGTTATCCATCCCAAGAGTCCAATGGTTCCGACCGTACATGCTAACTACCGCTATTTTGAGCTCTACGATGATGCTGAGATGAACGAAGTGCGTGATCAGTGGTTTGGCGGCGGCGCGGATTTAACGCCCTATTATTTGTGGGATGAAGATGCGGTGCATTTTCACCAAGTGTTGAAAGCTGCTTGTGATAATCATGGCAAAGATTTATATCCCAAGTTTAAAAAGGAGTGTGACGAATACTTCTATAATGATCACCGGTCGGAGGGGCGCGGAATTGGGGGGCTGTTTTTTGATTACTTGCGTTCTAATGAAGAACGGACTGCTGAGGACTGGTACAACTTTACAACAGATGTGGGGGATGCTTTTTTGGATAGCTATGTGCCGATAATCAAACGGCGAGAAGACGAAAAATACTCCGATCAACAGCGATACTTTCAGGAGATTCGTCGCGGACGTTATGTCGAGTTTAATTTGATTCATGATCGCGGTACATTATTCGGCTTAAAAACAAACGGGCGGACGGAGTCGATATTGATGAGTCTACCGCCACGCGTGCGGTGGGATTATGATTTTGAAATCAAAGAAGACAGCCGAGAGGCATATCTTTTAGATCGACTTGAAAATCCTATTGATTGGATTGAATACGGTGAAGAAGAAGGAATTTTAAATCGAAACTAAATTTGCATGGGCGTATTGCGATACGCCCCAACAGTTTTAATTGATATGACACACGGACAATTTCCATACATACGCGGACGACGATTGCGAACTTCGGAAGCTATGCGCGATATGGTGGCCGAACATAATCTTAAACCGGCTGATTTTATCGCTCCTGTTTTTGTGATGGATGGAGAAAATAAAAAGGTCGAAATTCCATCCATGCCGGACTATTATCGCTATACGTTGGATCTATTGATGGATGAAATCCGGGAGCTGAAAGAAGTTGGGATTCGTTCGGTATTGGTATTTGCGAAGGTACCTGATGAGCTCAAAGATAATAAAGGTACAGAAGCGCTTAATCCCGATGGATTGATGCAGCGGGCAGTTCGAGCTATTAAAGAAGAATTCCCCGAAATGCTGGTGATGACTGACATCGCAATGGATCCCTATTCGAGCTATGGTCACGACGGCATCGTAGAGGACGGTGAGATATTGAATGATGAATCCGTGGAAATACTCTCTGAGATGGCCGTGAGTCATGCCAAAGCCGGTGTTGATATGGTGGCTCCGTCGGATATGATGGACGGTCGTATCGGTGCCATGCGTGAAGCGTTGGATAAAGAAGGTTACGAGCACACCGGCATCATGGCGTACAGCGCAAAATACGCCTCCAGTTACTACGGGCCCTTTCGGGATGCGCTGGATTCGGCGCCTGGATTCGGTGATAAGAAAACGTACCAGATGGATCCCGCCAATGTTCAGGAAGCAATCAAAGAAGCGAAGCTTGACGAACAGGAAGGGGCCGATATCGTGATGGTAAAGCCGGGGTTGCCTTATATGGATGTCATCAGAGCCGTTAAAGAAAATGTCTCGGTGCCCGTCTCGGTCTATAATGTTTCCGGAGAATACGCTATGTTAAAGGCTGCTGCTGAGAAAGGGTGGTTGAACGAAGAAGAAGCGATGATGGAAGCATTGGTCGGCTTTAAGCGAGCCGGTGCAGATCTGATTGCTACGTATTTCGCCAAGGCAGCATCAAAAATATTGAAGAATCAAATGTAAACAATGTTTCATGTCATGCTGAATTTATTTCAGCATCTATGTTTTTTTTGATGAACTGCAGATTCTGAAACCCCGAATAGTCGGGACACGACAAGTTCAGGATGACATCTTAGTTAAATTTTGTTGACAGAATTATGTTAGAAAAGAGTAAAAAATTATTTGAACGAGCACAGCAATTCATCCCAGGTGGTGTAAATTCTCCCGCCCGGGCGTTTAAATCAGTAGGCGGTACGCCCGTTTTCTTGGAAAAAGCCAAGGGATCTATTCTTACTGATGTAGACGGTAAAGAATATATTGATTATGTGGGGTCGTGGGGACCGATGATTTTAGGTCACGCCTATGAGCCGGTGATCGAAGCTGTCAAAGAGACCGCGGCTAAGTCTACCTCTTTTGGGGCACCGACTGAAATCGAAGTTAAGATGGCCGAGCTTGTCAAACAGATGGTACCGGGAGTGGATAAAATTCGAATGGTGAATTCCGGAACAGAAGCGTGCATGAGTGCTATTCGTGTGGCTCGCGGGTATACCGGACGGGATAAGGTTATCAAATTTGAAGGTAATTATCATGGTCATGGTGATTCTTTTCTGATTAACGCCGGTAGTGGTGCCCTGACGTTAGGTCAACCGAGTAGCCCCGGCGTAACAGAGGGAACAGCTAAGGATACGTTGACCGCTAATTTCAATGATTTGAATTCTGTCAAGAAGCTGCTCAATGAATATGAGGGAGAAGTCGCCGCAATTATTCTGGAACCTGTTGCCGGGAATATGGGATGTATTCCCCCGAAAAAAGGATTTTTGTCCGGACTTCGAGAGTTGTGTGATGCCCACGATGTAGTTCTCATTTTTGACGAAGTGATGACCGGTTTTCGCGTAGCAATGGGCGGAGCGCAAGAGCGTTACGGTGTTACGGCAGATCTTGTAACCTATGGAAAAATCATTGGGGCTGGATTGCCGGTAGGGGCCTTTGGCGGTAAACAGGAAATTATGGATGTTGTTTCTCCGGTGGGTAATGTTTATCAGGCTGGAACCCTTTCGGGCAATCCCTTGGCGATGGCAGCGGGCTATGCGCTACTTTCAGAGTTATATGAAAATCCACTGCATTACGATGAATTGGAAGAAAAGACTGTTAAGCTGGCCAGGGGACTGAAAGATGTCTTGGAAGAACACGGAGTGCCTTTTGTGCTTAACCAAGTGGGTTCAATGTTGAGTGTTTTCTTCACAGAGGAAGAAGAAGTTATTGATTTCAAAACAGCCAATACAACCGATCAGGCATTTTTTAAGGCCTATTTCCATCAGATGCTGGAAAATGGAATCTACCTGCCTCCATCCCCGTTCGAGGCTCTTTTCTTAGCTAATTCTCTTACAGAAGATCACCTTAGAAAAACTATTGAAGCTGCTGATGAGTCAATAAAAGTAGCCCTGGATAACGTATAACATGAGGGTCGTTGTGGGTAAATTTATTGAGAAAATGAAAAAAAGGTGGGGCGTCGATACATTCGGTGGGCTGCTGTTGATCCTGTTTATATTTTCGATAACAGGATTCTCAACCCTATATGTGAGAAAATTGGCTTTTGACTGGATTGGCATAGGACCGGCTACCCCGCTATGGTTAGAGATTATAGCGTGGGCGCTGATCGTATTTCCGGCCTATCAGCTTTTGTTTCTACTGTTCGGCTTTGTATTAGGGCAGTTTGAGTTTGTATGGAATTTTGAAAAGAAAAGCCTCAACAGGATTAAGAATCTTTTTACAAGCAATAAGTGAAAAGATTCCTAATCTTCCATCTTTTCAAGTTTCTTCTGCTTTTTACGCGGTAATCCTTCTACCACCAAATTATACGAGTCTTTAATCCACTCTTTAATAATCTCATCATCAAGTTTGCCTTGTGGATTAATGGTATTCCAATGCTTTTTATTCATGTGATAGCCCGGCTGTACGTCTTCGTAGAGATCGCGAAGCATAGCAGCCTTTACCGGATCACATTTTAAATTTATACTGTCGAAATCCTCAACATCTGTGATAGCAAAAATTTTGCCCATTACTTTAAAGGCAAGTGTTTCATCATCATCAAAAGGAAAGTCCTTGGTTACACCATTGAATGACAGGCAAAATTCTCTGAAGTCTTCTAAATTCATGTGAAATGATTGCTTGGTAAAGAGTTGTTTTATAGAAAACGCCTACAGTTTATACGTTACGTAAGTTTAAAGCTAAAAAATTTGTGTCGATTAATGTGATAAAACTGTGCGTCTATTTGTGATAAATGATAGTCTCAAGAAATATGAGACGTTTTTTAATAATTAGTCTTAAAATATAATAATGATTGGGAACTGCAAGTGTTATTTGAGCTTGTGTGAGAGTCGATTCGAAGTTCTTATAGATTTTGCCAGCTTGCAATAGCCAGTAATACCCAAGCTACAATAAAACATAAGCCACCAATTGGCGTAATGGCTCCCATCCAGCGAATACCGCTTATCGAAAGAATATAGAGGCTTCCCGAAAATATGATAATTCCGGCAAGCATCAACCAACCAGACCACTGCAGAAGTGATGAGTTGGGCATCAGTTGTGCTACAAGGCCAACAGCTAATAATCCAATAGCGTGATAAAAGTGATATTTGACGCCGGTTTCAAAGATATCCAGCATTTCATCAGTAAGTATCTCTTTTAAGCCATGAGCACCAAAGGCACCTAATCCGACTGCAAGAGTCATAGCAATTGAACCAATAATCAAAAATAGTTTCTGCATAGGTAGTCTTAACTTTTTATCTGGCGTCGACCCAATCAACATTCATTAGAATGAATATTGATTATATTTTTTTGACTGGCAGTATATAAAAATGGCAGATGAAGCTATTATGAAGGTTCCCATTCTCCCAATAGAGAAAAGGGCGTTGATAAAGCTGAGATACCATTAAAAAAGGCCACCTCCCTAATTATAGGGAGAGGACAAAGTTGATTTATGGAGTCGTGCAGGTAATGTGTGATGGCACCGAAAATAGGCTGAAAATCAGCTCATCCCTCAAAGCCGACATCTTTATGCGTACCGTCGCAAAACGGTTTGTCAGACGATTGGCCGCAGCGGCAAAGAGCGACATTTTTTGAGCTGTTCACTGCTTCGTTTGCAATAGAGTGTACACGGTAAGTGCCCTCAAGTAAAATCGGTCCGTCATCCATCAATTTTAGAATCAGTTTACTTTCGGATGGATCTCCGTCTTTTGTGGGACGCAGCTTGGCTTTTTCGAATGAAGCCGGTGCTTCAAAGTCGACGTCTTCGTGCGTATCGTCACAAAGGGGTTTGTTTTCGGATGCGCCACAGCGACAAACAGCAACCCGTGTGTCTTCGAGTAGCGTTTCTCCCTCCGCATTTTGAATCTCGATATCGCCCCGCAGATACAGAGGTCCGTCGGGCACAATAGTGATGGTATTTTGCCGTGCCGGAAGCTCTTCTTCACCGTTCTTATACTGTAGGGCTCCGGTAGGACAGTGTTGAACAACCTCTTTGATTTTTTCGGCAGAGGCCTCTCCGGGGGTAATCCAGGGCTTGTTATTCGGATTAAATACCGAAGGCAAATTTTTGACACATTCCGCGGAATGGATGCACCGCTTACTATCAAATTCTACCGTAATATCATCTGATTCGTAACTGTGTATCTTCTTTTCCATGATACTTAAATCCTTTATTCGTTTTATATATAAAATAGATGATTTGAGTAGATCGTCAAGCGGACAAAAGATTTATATATTACAGCGATTAGAAAAGTTCAATCCCAAATTCATTGTAAATGGATCAGCATAAAAAAGTTCGGTACGGAATGGTGGGCGGTGGTCCGGGAGATGAGCCTAATAAGTTAGCACTGGATTTTCCTACGGTAGAGGATGGGGCTCGTGGCGTGCATTTTATCCATAAAGCAATAGAAAGTGGCAAGAATAAAAAGTGGGTTGCGATGGATTACAACCCACCGGGTTCGAACGCTAAAAATCCATAGGATTGGGATGGCTGAATTTATAATTCAGCATCATCTTGAGTTTTCTGTTTGAAACAACTTTGTACTTTTTACTTTCGTCATCTTCAAAAGTAGGGGGTTCGAGGTCCATCGCTTTGGCCACTGCAGGGTAGTACATCTTTTTAGGTGGATGTCCATCGGATACGCCATTGAACGTTTGGTCGGTTATATCATCTTCGATCACCTTTTGGATAATATTAATGCAATCTTTTTGGTGGATGAGATTTACCGGGGCATTACCATTGGATATATCTTTTCGTCCGGACATATATTTTACAGGATGACGATCATGACCGTATAATCCTCCAAATCGGATAACCGTAGTCTTAAATTCTGACTCCTTCCGAAGCATTTTTTCAGCTTCCAAAAGTGCATTACCCGATGCGCGGGAGGCCTTTCCTTTTTTGGTATCCTCTTCGCTTACAATACCTCCTTTCTTGGGGTACACAGATGTTGAGCTGATGAATACCACAAATTCAATGGGTGAATGTTTAAGCCGGTCAATAACAGCTTGTATCTGCTGCTGGTGAAATTCTTTGACATTATCTTTGCTTCGACCGGGTGGAATATTGAGGACCAGCACATCGGCATCCCAAAAATGATCGCAGTCATTGCATTGTAGTTTGGGAGTGAGTTTCAATAAAAAGGGAGTAATATTTTTGCCTTTAAGTACCTGTAGTTTGTCTTCGCTTGTAGTAGATCCTTTGATCTGATGTCCTTCATCGCGAAGCCGTTCGGCTAAAGGCAGTCCAAGCCAACCGCAGCCTAAAATGCTTATTGTCATAATGATAAAATTGGATGAAATAATTTCGGTTTAATATCTAAAATGAAAGTCCCAATATCATTCTTGGAACAAATTATGGGTTAGTGGCATTTAAGTAATAGCGAAAGCTACTTAATGAAATAGAAAATAACCTATTTAAATATGAAACGATTAATAATTTACTCAGTGGTAATATTTGTTAGCGTTGGTCTTGTTGGATGCAGCGAGAAATCGGATAATAACATGCAGCAAGGACAAGAAGAGGTTGAGGAAACGGTACAATCTGCTCAAAAAGAGATGAATGTGGAGAAAGAAAAGTTCGTCAATAGCATTGATGAAGAGCTTTCAGAAATGGAAGAGGAGATGGATCAGGTTAAACAAAAAATTGATGAAGCTACCGGGGAAACAAAGTCTGAGCTTCAAGAAAAATGGGAAAACTTGAAGGATGAAAAAGAAGAACTCGAAAATGACCTGGAAGAACTGCGAGCCAATACCGATGATAATTGGGAAGAACTAGAAGCAGATATTCAAGATCGGCTCGACAGTATTGAAGATTCATTTGATGATCTGAAATCTGATTTAGATATAAATTAGTCAGATTTATTTTTTTTGATCTCTTTTTAAGCTGTTATCTGCTTGCTCCGTAGTCTGCCCTTCATAGATTTGGTGAAGTAGGCTCTACTGCGGGATGAGTTCTTATTTTGCTAATTAAAAAAAAGGCTCCCGACCACTGGTCGGGAGCCTTTAAAACTTAAATGAGATCCTGTAATGCAAATTGTTTCAGGATCTAATTTTAGCTCGTTCCGTACGTCTCGTGCGGAACGTTCTTTATTTGGACTATTCTTCTTCCATATAAGGGTAGGTCCAGTCTTTGGCCGGAACGGTCGTTTCTTTAATGGACCGGACCGAAATCCAGCGCATCAAGTTCGCAGCACTTCCGGCCTTATCATTAGTTCCGGATTTACGTGCTCCCCCAAACGGTTGCTGGTTGACGATAGCTGCAGTCGGCTTGTCGTTGATATAGAAGTTTCCGGCTGCCTGACGTAGGTAATCTGCCATTTTGTTGAGAGCATAACGCTCCTGCGCAAATATAGCACCCGTCAGTGCATATGGTGAGGTATTATCACACAGCTCAAGCGTTTCGTCAAATTTGTTATCTTCATAGACATAAACCGTAAGCACCGGACCAAAGATCTCCTCTTCCATGGTTTTGAACTTAGGATCATGTGCCTGAACCAGTGTCGGTTCGATGAAGTATCCTTCCGAATCATCGTAATTACCACCGTAAAGAATTTCACCGTCATCAGACTCTTTGACGTAATCGATATATGAGGTAATGTTATCAAATGCTTTCTGATCGATCACAGCCCCCATGAAGTTGGTAAAGTCTTCTACGTCGCCATACTTCACATCCTTGACTTCGTCGAGAAATTTCTCGCGGAACTCTGGCCAGATAGATTCCGGCAGATACATACGTGATGCCGCAGAGCATTTCTGTCCCTGGTATTCATATGCAGCACGGATAGCCGCAATAACAACGGCATCCACATCGGCCGACTCGTGAGCAAAAATGAAGTCTTTACCGCCTGTTTCTCCTACAATACGGGGATAGGTGTTATAATCTTCAATATTTTTGGCAATACTTTTCCACAAGTGCTGAAAAGTGCCGGTAGATCCTGTAAAGTGTAATCCTGATAGGTGTTCGCTTTCAAGTACGGGATCTCCAACATCTGCACCACTGCCCGGCAAGAAGTTAATTACCCCATCGGGCATGCCGGCTTCTTTGAGCACTTTCATGATGAAGTAGCTGGAATAAATAGAGGAAGTTGCCGGTTTCCAGAGCGCTACATTTCCACATAGTGCGGGAGCCAGTGGCAAGTTTCCTGCGATAGCGGTAAAGTTGAAGGGCGTAACCGCAAAGACAAATCCTTCAAGTGGACGATATTCCATTTGATTCCACATACCATCCGGGGAATAAGGCTGATCTTTGTATATTTCTTGTAGATAGTAAGCGTTAAAGCGTAGGAAGTCAGCAAATTCGCCCACAGCTTCAATTTCGGATTGATGCGGAGTTTTCGATTGTCCCAGCATGGTTGAAGCATTCATCGTGTAGCGATAGGGACCAGTAATAAGGTCAGCAGCTTTTAGATAGATTGCGGCCCGATCTTGCCATGGCATATCTGCCCATTGTTTACGAGCTTCGAGAGCCGACTCAATGGCCATTTCCACTTCTTCTTCACCACAAAGATGAACGGTTCCAAGCTTGTGGCTGTGATTGTGGGGCATGACCACATCTTGCTGGCGATCGGTCTTTACTTCTTTACCGCCAATGATTGCTGGGATTTCAATTTCTTGACTTTTTAGTCGATCTAATTCTTCTCGTAACTCTTCGCGTTCGGGAGTTCCGGGAGCGTATGAGTTGTACGACTCATTTTCCGGTTCCCGAATTTCAAAAAATGCATTAGCCATAATAATAGGGTACTTTTATTTCGGTTTTCTTAGAAAATAATACTTACTAATTTTATGTATGAAGGTACTAAATTTTTAACAGAATTGGAGTTTTCAGCCTTCGAGAAAATTATCGTCCTTTTAAAAACGTTTGTACTTTTTTTGCCGTTTCAAATCCGGATAATATACAGTCGGGGACGGATACTCCGCCCCGGAAGTTACCTACAATAAATAGACCATTTTTCTGATTTTCAATTTCTGCTATTTGGTTGAGGACCTTGTCATATCCTACCTCATATTGGGGAATCGTCTTTGGCCAAAAGCGGAAATGGGAATATGTCGGCTCCCCGGTGATATTCAGTAGTTTGCTGATTTCGTCTAATACGATAGTTCTTAACTCATTTTCTGATTTTTCCGCAAGTTCTGGGTTCCTTGCACCGCCGATAAAGCAAGTAAGGAGTTGGTGGTTTTTAGGGGCACGGCCGGGAAACAAAGATGAGGAGAAAAGTGCTCCCAATGTCTTGCAGTTTTCAACTTCAGGAATGAGCATCCCAAATCCATCAAGCGGGTGGCCAATTTGATTGTCGGAGAAACCCAGCGCTACAACACAAAGTGGGGCATAAGGTAGGTCATTAAGAGGGGCAAAAATAGTATCCTCAAAAATAGCAGAGAGCGAATGGGCCGGCAGTGTTGACAAAATGATATCATGCTCATCAGTAAAAGTGCCGTTTTTTTGTTGGCCTTCGACGGTCCATCTTTCACCACTTTTTAAAACAGATTGTATTTTTGTTTCAGTCTGTACAGTGTTACCCAGGGCATTTGCTATTGTCATTGGTAATTGTTGGTTCCCCTTTTCAAAAGAGAGTAGTGCTCGTTTTGGGGGATTGCTGTTTCGATCACGTTTGAACATGCCCTTGAGCAGGCTGCCGTGTTGCTGTTCCATGTCCCAGAGCGGTTCAAAGGTATGTTTGACCGATAATTTTTTGGGATCGCCTGCATAGATTCCGGATACAAACGGATTTACAGCGTAGTCCAATGGCTCCCTGCCCAAACGACGAGTGATAAAATCAGCAATAGATTCATCCGCTTTATTTGATTGAGGAATAAAAGGTTCTTTCAGCAGTCGAAATTTTGCTTTGGCAGAAAAGAGGTTGGTTGTCAGAAAGTTACTTGGCGACATGGGGAGAGGTGTTGGTTGTCCATCTTTGACAATGAATCTCTTCTTAGCCGTTTTCCCGGCTTCAATGCTTTTGTTAATGAGATCAAGCTCTTTAAGAAAATCCCAAACCTGTTGGTGTTTTACCATCAGCGTATTGGGTCCTTCCTCAACCAACCAACCGTTTTCGTTATGTGTTTTGATGGCTCCGCCTACTTGATCGTCCTTCTCATAGACGGTGATAGCAATATTATTTTTGGATAATTTATATGCTGCTGATAATCCCGAAATGCCTGCCCCAAGTATGCCAACCGATCGTTTTTTATTAGTCATTGTACCATAAATTCAATACATTCTGCATCTTAATTAGATTCAATCTAATTAAGGTCTTTGTGTGTAGGATACAAGAAATGATAGGTAACCAATATAAATGATAAGTGAAGATTGAGGATTTGCAATTATGAAGAATGTATTAAAAATGTTAGCAGTGGGTATTGCTGCTTTTTTTCTGAGTTCATGCGGACAGACGTCCGATGATCAGTTAGTGGTGTACTCTGGCCGAAGTCAGGCATTAGTAAGTCCAATTGTTGAGGATTTTAAAGAACAAACCGGCATCGATATTGAGGTGCGTTACGGGAATGATGCTGAGCTCTTGGCTGTAATGAGTGAAGAGGGGGATCAAAGCCCTGCGGATGTTTATTGGGCTAACACAACGGGGGCATTGGCAAATGCATCACAGAAAGGAATGTTAACGACCTTGCCTGATTCGTTGACTTCAAAGTCGGCAGCCTATCAGTCAAAGTCTGGCAAATGGATTCCGGTAACAGTTCGCTTTCGCGTGTTGGCCTACAACCCCAATGAAGTAGATCCAGCGGATTTGCCTGATTCTATACTTGACTTGGCCGAAATGGAAGAGTTTGAGGGTCGAATTGGATGGACCCCTACCTATTCCAGCTTCTATGATTTTATTACCGCACTGCGGCTTACAGAGGGAGATGAAACTGCTAAAAACTGGCTGAATAATATGCAGGATCTAAATCCAAAAGCTTATAGCTCAAACACTCCCATGGTACAGGCAGTGTTGGCCGGAGAGGTAGATATGGGGCTGACCAATCATTACTACGTAATCCAAACTAAGCATGGAGGTAAGGAAGGGTATTTTGAGGACCACGAGCATTATGGAGATGAAGGTCCCAATCCCGATGCAAGTATTGAAACCTACCACTTTGAGGAAGGTGATATTGGAAACCTTGCCCTTGTTACTGGAGCTACGCAGCTTCAAACAGCCGATAATGCCAAGTTGGCTCAGCAGTTTTTGAGCTTTCTGCTTTCTAAGCAGGCCCAAGAATATGCTGCTGAAACTGTAAATGAGTATCCGGTTATGGATAATGTCACGTTACCAGATTATATGCTGGATGCTAAAAAGGCATCGCAGTTGAGTCCGGAATATGACTATGAGCAGCTACAACAGTTGGAAGGGACATTGAATCTGCTTCGCGAAGTAGGACTTATTTAATAATTATTTTCAGATTGAACACCCTAAAGCCCTGTCAATATTAGCAGGGCTTTTTTATTTAAAATTATTCTAAATAATTCTTGAACTCTTATCCCTTTTAGAGTAGTTTAGAGGCGGTCTAAATAAGAATTAGAAATAAAAATTTTACTCAGCTTAATGCATAGTAGTACAAAATGTGTCAGTGCGATTTTTGGGATTTTAATAGCCTCTCTATTTAGTACATCGGTATTTGCCCAACTCAGCCCATCCGAGTCAGCAAAAGATAGTCTTGCCATCTATGATGATATTATGCTTGATCGGGTCACGGTTGTAGGCAAACCCGCTTGGATGAAAGAGTTGCCCGGTGCGGCAAGTTATATAGAGATGAAAGATATTGAACTACAGGAGTACAGCGATATCAATCGGATACTTCGTCGAGTCCCAGGTATCTATATTCAGGAGGAAGACGGTTATGGATTACGTCCTAATATAGGTTTGCGGGGTACAGGGACGTCACGAAGTTCGAAGGTGACATTAATGGAAGATGGGGTATTAATTGCGCCGGCTCCTTATGCAGCTCCGGCAGCTTACTATACTCCAACGGCGGGACGCATGAGCAGTTTTGAGGTTCGTAAAGGGTCATCTCAAATAAAGTATGGTCCCAATACAAACGGTGGGGCAATAAACTATCGATCAACGCCAATCCCTGCAGATCTTTCTGCCGATGTGGATCTGACACTTGGAGAAACAAGTATGCGAAAAGTTCATGCCACTATAGGTAACACCCATAAAAACTTTGGCTATATGTTTGAGACCTACCAGATGGCCAGTAATGGATTTAAAAATCTGGATGGAGGTGGAAATACAGGTTTTGATACTAAAGATTTTTTAGGAAAGATGATGTTCCGCACGAATCCACAAGCTGATGTATTCCAAAAGGTAGAATTTAAGGTTGGATATTATGATGAAATTTCAAATGAGACCTATTTGGGATTAACTGAAAATGATTTTGAGCGCAGTCCGTACCGCCGCTACGCGGCTTCGCAAGTAGATGAAATGGATGCAGATCATACTCAGTTTCAGGTACGGCACTTTGCTATGTTCTCAAATAAGCTGGATCTGACTACAACGGCATACTATAATGAATTTAATAGAAACTGGTATAAGCTCGATAATGTAAACGGTGTTGGAATTAGCGATTTGCTTGCCGACCCGGAGCAGTACAACAGTGCCTATAATATTATAACGGGTACCACAAGCAGCGATAATGCACTCAGCCTTAAAAACAATAATCGCGCTTATTTTTCACAAGGTATTCAATCAGCGCTCAACTATCATTTTGGTGTAGGCCAGTTTGAGTCACAATTGGAAATTGGGGCACGATATCATCAGGATGAAATGGATCGTTACCAATGGGTAAATGGCTATCGCATGCAGGAAGGGGTGATGGTCCAAACTTCGCAGGGAGAGCCTGGTACCGAAAGCAACAGAATTGAATCAGCCAATGCGTTGGCACTGTACATTCAGGATGAAATAAGTTTTGGCAGGTGGATTGTTACACCTGGATTGCGCTTTGAGCATATTGAGATGAAGCGCGAAAATTTTGGTAGCAATGACCCTGATCGCACCGGCACTGATTTGTCGACTAATGAAACTACTCTGGATGTATTAGTTCCGGGTATTGGGATTAATTATGCGGTTTCTCAGCAACTAAATCTATTTGGAGGTATTCACAAAGGATTTACCCCTCCCGGACCTTCAGCTGATGACCAAACGGATGCTGAAGAAAGTATTAATTACGAGCTGGGCGGTCGTTATGCTACAGAGGTATTTAATTTAGAGTTGGTTGGTTTCTTTAATGACTACAGCAATTTGTTGGGGAATGATCTGGCAGCTGGCGGTGGAAGTGGTACAACCGAACAGTTCAATGCCGGAGAAATTAATGTTAAAGGAGTTGAGTTTTCACTGACGCATAATTTACTGGCTGAAAATAATGATTTAGATCTTCCTATTTCTATAAGTTACACGTTTACGGATACCGATTTTCAAAATACTTTTGAAAGTAATACTTGGGGCAATGTTGAAGAAGGTGATGAACTACCTTATTTGCCGAAGCATCAGTTAAACGGAAATATTGGAGTCGAAAAAGGAAGCGTTACGCTAAATATTGATGCCTATACAACAAGTGCAATGCGTACTGTAGCAGGGGCTGGAGATATTGAAGATAGTAAAAGCACTGATTCTTACTTGCGATTTGATGGCTCGGCAACTTATCAAATTAATGATATGGCTACAGTGTTCGTAAACATGCGTAATATTACCGATGCCACGTATATCGTTTCAAGACGTCCGGCCGGATTACGCCCCGGGTTACCCCAAACAGTTATGGGGGGTATTAAGATCGATATTTAATGTATTATTTTTGAGTAGTTTAAGCCCGGAGGTGACTCCGGGCTTTTTTATTGGGATTAATCTCGGTCTGAAAAAATATCCATCAATTCATTAAGCAAGCTATTTCCCACAATTGAAAACCTTTCCTTTCTTCCAAGCGATAAGAAACGCAAGAACTTACGGAGTTCTACAAGGATGAATGGCGGATCGGTAACCAGGGTATCACTCTTTATAATATGATCCCAGTCCAGCGGTTGTTGAAATTTAATACCGTGTTTCTCCATTGTTTCTTTGTATAGATGGGCAATCAGTCCGTAGCCAATGGTTGTAGGGTGAATGCCATCCAAGCTAAAAATACCTCCTTTGTAAACTTGCCCTGAATCGCGGGCAATGCGTAAATAGTCGGTACTGAGTTTGGGATTTTGTGGGTTTTCAACAAGATGTTTGGTATCAGGATTACGCTTTATTGCTTTGAAAAATTCCTTAGGATAAGGAAGCCGCATTTTTTGACCGAGCCTGCGTCGTGCAATGCCGCTCACATATCGATTGAGGGGAACAGTAATCCATCCATACTCATCAGCCACTTCACGAATAATATTGTTGTATTCATCTACGTGTTGATCGAGTGAAATAGCCTGTTCTTTGGTGAGGTGAGGATGTTTGTCGGGATCAAAATCCGCATCCCAAATCCAGAATCGTGTATAATAGTCGAAGTAGCCGGTATGTCCTTTTCGGGATTTGTCGGAATTTACACCGCGTGAAACAGGAGGAATAGTGACATAGGGAATCGTTTGGGTGATGACACGTTCAGCCCCGATTTTGCTCACCCTTTCGGCCAGCTTTCGATACTCCTGTTCAAAATGTTCCGGACGATAGACTGTATAGTCACGTTCTGTTGGAAATTTATCTAAATCCTCTTCTTCAGACAGTACAAATTTTAAGTCAGATACGGCCCCAATGATATTATTGTGTCCCATAGTCACAATCAGATTTTCAATACCCCCGTGCTTCTGCAAGTAGCTGACGTTATCGATCTGTGTAAACTGACTAAACTGTTTGCTAAAGGAAGGATTGAGCACCAGCCGCGCGGTAACATACATAGCGTGATCGGGAAGCATATCAAACACTGAATAGGTCTCGGGTTGGGTTTTAATATGTTCTCGGCTATTTTGTTCTGTAATCATCCAGGCATCGTTCATCGCAAATCCCCACGTTGACTGGTTGTGGTAGGGGATGTTACGATCCTGTTTTAGGGGTTTTATTTTTCCCTCCCAATAGCGTTTTACACGCCGTAGGGTTGAATACAGATGAGTAATGGCAGGTAAATATTCGGTCCATTCGATGGAGTCGCCAAACTCATCCGAAAGCCCCCGAGCCAGTACTTCGAGATTGAGCGGGATACCTGCCTGGGCAGTAAACAGTGGCTGATCAAAATCGGGTTTGGGTTCCCAGCACCGGCGTAAAAAATTGGGAAAATTGAGATCAGTACGATAAATACCTCCGTTTTGAAATCCCTGACTGACGCTATCACCCAGAACTACAAGTTTATGTTTGGGGCGTGTGTTTTTGTTGCTCACAGATTAAATGGGGTTTTAACTAACCGGCTTAGAATTATGGTTAAACTTCCTGATTATATGTCGTATCTTAACAGGTCTTTTTTCAAACAGAATGTAGTAAAAGGATGAGCAAAATAGAAAGTAACCGACTGGAACAATTTCGCAAAGAGCGCGAAGAAGCAAATGAAAAAGTGTTTGATCTCGATCATTTAGGTATCAAGCGCTTTTTTAATATTGATAATAATACCTATAAAGATGGAGCACTCCCGGGCCAAACCAAAGAGCTGTTAGGATTAGTGGCTTCAACAGTACTGCGCTGTAATGATTGCATAGATTATCATTTGGAACAAAGTGCTAAAAGCGGATATACCAAGGATGAAATTATCGATGCCCTGAATGTTGCGCTTGTTGTGGGAGGAAGTATCGTAATTCCACATTTGCGTCATGCTGTGGATACGCTCGAGATATTGGAAGAAGAAGGTCACCTTGATTCATAAAATATTGCCGTTTTGATTCGCTACACATCGCTATTATTCCTCATATTGTTCTTAATAGGTTCTTCGGGTAATGCCCAGATGATGGCTCCCCAGGTAGGGCCCGATTCGGTATCAACGGCACTGGTGCCGGCTGCGGGTTATAGTTCGAATGAGGGATTGTTGGGGGGGCTAATCTTTAGCCGGTATGATTATCGGGGAAACCAGCAGCCGTTTAAAAATTTGTTGGAGACATCAGCTATAGCTACTACCAAAGGCTTTTTTGAGGTAGAGGCGCGATATGAGCAGACCCGAACCTTTGGTCGCGAAATTAGGTCGATAGCGGATGCCTATTTTTACCGATATACGCAGGATCAGTTTTTTGGGATTGGTAATGAAACAACTTTCTCTGATGAGCAGTGGGATGAGGAGTACTATTTTTTCAGGTCTATAGGCTTTAGTTTTGATTATCGGATTCGTAATCCAATTTATAAGCAGGGACGAAAACAGCTTGATCTACAGCTGGGGGCTGCTGTCGAGTATCATATTCCCTATATAAATAACGCACAATCATCATTCGCTTTGCAAACGCCTAACGGTAGTGATGGAGGATGGGTTAACAAGTTGAATACGGGACTTATTTGGGAGAATCGGGACAGTGAATTTGATCCCCATCGAGGAAACTGGGCTGAGCTGGAACTTCGTGCAGCTCCCAAGTGGATTGGAAATTATGGTATGACTACGGCACGCTTGGAAATGCACCAATATTTTCGTCTGTTTAATTGGCTGACAGTAGCAAATCGGTTGGAAGCTCGTCATGTTGAGGGTGATATTCCCTATTGGGAACTGTCTACGCTCGGTGATAAGAATACACTTCGCGGTTATCCCCTTAATCGTTTTAAGGGGAATAGTTCAGTGGCTTATACTTTGGAATTACGAACGTGGCTGCTGAAGTTTCCCGAAATTTATGGACTTAAGTTTGGCGGTCAACTTTTTACCGATGCTGGACGTGTTTTTGCGGAAACAGATGATATAAATGATTTGTTTGAGGGATATCATCAAACTGTAGGATTTGGTGGCGCAATGTCTGTATTTAATCCTGATTTTATTTTGCGCGGAGAAATTGGTTTTTCTGAGGATGTGAACCGTATTTATATCGGTGTGGGATATATGTTTTAGGATTTTAAATGTAAAGAAATGTGACATCTTTAATTCGTTTTGACTTCTGTTATCATCTGTCGTTCGAAACGAATTATTTTCTGAAACGTTACAGTAATTTTAAGCTTCAACTACCGTACTAATAATGAGTCAATCAGTTTTATTAACAGCAGCAAAAGAAGACACCGAAGTTTTTCGATCAAAATTGGAGCAGAAACCCGTGTCCATCTTGCATTACCCCCTGGAGCGTTATGAAGTAGTGGAAGACAATACGGATATTCTGGACGCTTTGGAGAATATTGAGGAATATGAGAATATTGTTCACGGTAGTAAGCGAAACGCCCAGTTTTGGATTGAGTGGCTGCAAGAATTTGATAAGATGGAGGAAGCCCGAAATCAGCTGAATTTGGCACTTAATCAGCATACGGCGGACTATCTCGAAGAGCAGGGCATTCCCGCGGTGCATCCCCATTCAGAGGGGAAGGCGATTAACTTGCTGGAATTTATGCTGCGGATTAAGCGCATCGGTAAAACGCTGTATCCCTGTGGAGATAAAACAGCCGAAGATCTGCCTGCTCTGCTTCGTGAGCTGGATATTGAGGTCAATGAATTGATATTGTTTACGCTGGAGGGGCCTGGAGAAAATAAATTAGAAGAGTATCGAAAAGACTTTTCAGCACATCAACCGGAGTTTATAATTTTTCACTCCCGTCGATCAGTGAACCGAATGTTGGCGGCTTTCCCCAATGCGAATTACAATGATGCAAAAATTATCACCGGTGATAAGGCCGTAACAGAAAAGTTGGAAAAAGAAGAGATCAGTACAGATATCGAAGCCGAAGGTAGTTGGGATTCGATATTGGAGAATATAAATGAAGAATTTTAGAGCAACATTATTGACTAATAATATTTGAATGTTTGCCCAGATAGTTGGGATTAATCAGTTGTGCTTATTAAAAAATTGCTCGCAAGTGTAATAAAAGAAAAAGCCGTATGTAAAAACATATAAACAACTGCCAAAAGTTGTATTAATATTTAATCAATGCTGATTAATCCTAATTTGTTTGTTACCCTCAGCCTACCTTTTACTTTGATTAGTCATTGAGTCAAGTATTAGCCAGGATTGAGAATGGTTTTTCGGGAAAACTGGCGGATAATTTTAGGGCATTTGCAGTGGATAAAAAAAGATTTAAAAATTTCTATAACGGGTTTACCGAGTATTTTTCTGCTATTAATCTATTTAGAAACGGCGGTAAATTCTGGATGGAGCTATTACTTTTTGTAATACTCATTTCTCCGGCCATACATGCCCAAGGCACAGAAGATATACCCGATAGCAGAGAATCGTCTGAACTTAGTGTTTATGTAGATTGCCAATCCTGTGATTATGATCACATACGTCGTGAAATTACGTTTGTTAATTATGTGAGGGATCCACAACCCGCAGATATTCATCTTTTTATAACGTATGAAAATACGGGCAGTGGGGGGCGACAGTACGAGCTGACATTTATTGGACGACGAGACTTTAAAGATATCGAATATACATTAAATCATATTGTAGACAGAGAAGCTTCTGATGATGAAAGGAGGGAAGGATTAAACGAAATAATTAAGACGGGGCTCGCGGGATATGTGATACAAGTTTCTGATCCTTCATTATATCGACTCGAATATCTTGGCAGCGAATCTGATCAAAGTTTAGATCGGGAAGTCAAAGATCCCTGGAATTATTGGGTATTCGAAATTTATGCCGGAAGTCTGCAAATGGACTTAGAATCGAATCAAAAAGAGTTTGATTCGAGATGGGGATTTTATGCTGATCATGTTACAGAAGAGTGGAAAATTCGATTCCGACCTTACTTTAACTATGAGTTTGTTGAAATTGATCGGCAGGGACAGGATGATCCGGTAACAAGCAAACGTCACAGACATGGAATCAACAGCTATGTTATCAAGAGTCTTGATGATCATTGGTCGCTGGGGGTCTTTGGGGATTATCTGACTCGGAATGACCGTAATTATAGACATCGGTTTCGATTAACTCCGGGAATTGAATACAATATATTTCCCTATCAGGAGGCGACCCGAAAATCATTTACTTTTACTTATAGGGTGGGATATGCATATGCTGATTATTATGAAGAGACAATATTTAAAAAAAATAATGAAAATTTAGTTAATCAGGAGTTATCTGCTTCCGTACGGATTAAGCAACCGTGGGGAGAAATACAGGGTGGAGTAGAAGGTTCTCATTATTTACATGATTTTGCTCAGCGCCGGGCAGAAATGTTTGGAGATATTTCTATTCGATTGACGGAAGGGCTTTCACTTAGTTTTTATACCCGGCTTGAGATGATTCAAGATCAGCTCTCCCTACCCATAGGGGATACATCGTTAGAAGATGTTCTTTTACAACAAAAAGAATTAGCTACTGATTTTTCTGTTTATGGATCTATTTCACTGTCATATACATTTGGTTCCGATTTTGCGAATGTAGTGAATACAAGGTTTTAACATATGATTTTGAGGTTCAACAGGCTGGGATTGAGAAAATTATTGTTCATTTGTTTGGGATTACCCTTAATACTTGTTGCAAGCTTTTCGCAAAGCTATAGCCAGGGAGTTCAAAAAACTGACTCCCATATTGACTACTGGGTGCAGGGAGGTCCCTCGGTTACAACACTGGGAACAGGGTTACAGGCAGAGTTAATGGTTGATTACAACAACCACCTTTTTTCAATAAGCACCACAAGCACAGATGTTGACTTCGGGACCGAAATATGGGATATCGCCTTGATTTATGGACAAAGTATGAACTATCGTTCTTTTTACCTCTCGGCAGGAACAGGAGTAGCGGTAATAGGAGGTAATGGATATTCTGATTTATTTGGGAGGGGAACGAAAACCTCAATAGAAACGACTATTGGATTTCCATTGAGGGGACAAATTTCGTGGCAGCCTGTGCGGTTTTTTGCGTTGGGAATTAATAGTTTTTTAAATGTTAACACCGAACAGCCTTTTGGTGGAATTGGAATTTCTGTGAGGATTGGGAAATTTCAGGGATTGTAATTACCGGAACTTCACAATTGTACAACCTGCACCGCCTTGTGAAATAGGAGCCATCTCATATCCTTCAACCTCTTTTCGCTTGTTGAGGTATTCATGGACGAGTTTTTTGAGGATACCTTCGCCCTTGCCGTGAATAATCTGCACGTCACTTTTACCGGCAGCCACAGCATCATCAATATAGCGTTGTACCTCTTTCATTGCAGCGTCGCCACGCATACCCCGAATGCTGAGTTGAGGTTTTACCATCTTGAATCGGTTGCCGTCCTCAAAATTGACTTTCACCTTCTGTTTTTTTGGTTTGCGATCCGAGGCATCCTCAACCTTGATCAGTTTGTTGTATTTGGTTTTAACTCGTAGCCCCCCGGCCGAAATAACTGCTTTTTTACCATTTATATCTTTTAGTTCTCCCGTTGTGTTGGCGTCTTTTAATCGAACCAAGTCCCCCACTTCCGGCTTCTCGGATGAATCCTGATATTGTTCCTGATCTTCTTCCAGCTCTTGAAGTTCGGAAGTTACTTTTTTGCGATGGCTTTCTACCTCGTCACGCGCTTCCTTAATCGTTTCGTCATCTTTTTCTCCCTGCTCGACAATACGCTGAACCGCTTCCTCAATTTTCTGGTTGGCAGAGTCCATAATTTCTTTCGCTTCTTTGAGCGCTTTCTCTCGAATCTGCTCTTTTTCTTTTTCGATGGCCGAACGCTTTTCTTGGTAACGATTTCGCTCCTTTTCTGTTTTGGATTTAAGCTGATCGTATTTCTTTTTGATTTCTTCAGCTTCCTGCGATTTGGTTTCGAGTTCAGTGATCAGCGTTTCCATATCGCTTTTAGCTTCGCCGAGAAGCGTACGCGATCGACTAAGTAACTCGTTCTGAAGTTCCATCCGCTCGGCAATTTCAAACGCATAACTGCTACCGGGCACACCCTTTTTAAAACGATAAGTAGGAGAAAGCGTATCCTGATTAAACTCCATCGAACCGTTGACGGCGTGTTCATGATCGTGAGCAAATATTTTTAGAGTACCGTGGTGGGTCGTTACCAGTGTTTTGGCTTTGCGCTCCATCAGCATTTCGATAAGCGACTGAAACAGGGCACCACCTTCTTCAGGATCCGTTCCTGCTGCGGCCTCGTCAATAAGAACCAGGCTTTGGTCATTGGTATTATCCAAGGTGTGCTTCATCCATTCAAGACGCGATGAAAACGTACTCAAGTCATTTTCGATGGATTGGTCGTCGCCCATATCTACAAAAATGCTGTTGAAAATGGGGACCTCTGAGCTGTCACGGGCCGGAATGGCAAATCCGGATTGGATCATCATGCTACACAAGCCCAGTGTTTTGAGTGCCACCGATTTACCGCCAGCATTGGGTCCCGTAATGACAAGACATCGTTCATCTTTTGCTAACTCCATATTCAGAGGAACGACTTTCTCCTGTTTCTCTTTGGGAAGGTGCAGGTTTTTAAGAAGTAATAATGGATTATAGGTTTCTTTCAAATACAGATGCGACGTTTCCGAAATTACGGGAACAAAACCATCCAGATCGATACTGAGTTGTGCTTTGGCCGAAATGATATCGAACGTAGTTAGTGTTTTCAGGTTTTGACGGATGGAATCCCGATGTTGCCGCACATGACTTGTGAGCTCACGAAGAATGCGCTCTATTTCTTGCTTTTCTTCGGATTCGAGCTGACGAATTTCGTTGTTGATGTCCAGCGCTTCTACCGGTTCCAGGTAGACCGTCTGTCCCGATGAAGATACGTCGTGGACAAATCCCTGTACTTTGCGTTTGTACTCGGCCTGCACGGGAATTACCATGCGTCCGTTGCGAATCGTGGCTCCTTCATCGGATGTCATTCCCTCTTTGGAGAGACGCCCCATCACCCGGTTGATTGAAGTGCGCAGATCATTTTTTCGCTTATTTATTTTTTTCCGGATAGATTGCAGCTTGGGACTGGCGTCGCTTCGGAGTTCTCCATTTTCGGTGAGCACATCTTGGAGTGTTTCTTCTAAATCCTTTAGAGGAATAAGACCTACTGAAATATTTTTGAGGGCGGGATAGTGCTCCTTTCGCTGATCGATATAGGATTTGACGACGCGCGCAGTAATACTGAGCTCCAGAATTTCAACAAAAGCTTCCAGCGGAATAATACTGTTTTCTGGTCGAGCTTTTTCGAGGTAATTGCGAACATCATGCAGATTTCGCAGCGGAAAAGCTGAGTCATTGAGCAACAGATCCATCATCTCTTTGACTTGAGCCAACCGCCGTTCTATAACCTGTCGGTCGGAAAAGGGCATCATGGATTTGAGCTGCTCGCGTGCCATGCCCGATTGGGCTTTTTTAACGGTGGCCTCACGAATCGATTCAAATCCAATTTTTTCGCTCAGATGTTCCGGGTATAAGTGCATTTATGGTTTATGTCTCGTGTTATCCTGAACTTGGTTCAGGATCTATAAAAAAGTGATTGTTTTAAATACGCCGTAATATAAGCTTCTTCGTGCGGAAATGATGAATTTGAAAAGAGTAAAATTATTCTTAATTCCACGGGGAGATTCAATTGGAAAAAATAACTACCGAAATTGATATGAAGCTACCTATTTACCAAGTGGATGCATTTGCATCCGAAGCTTTTGAAGGTAATCCCGCTGCGGTATGTCCGCTGGATGACTGGCTGCCTGACAAGTTAATGCAGAATATTGCCATGGAAAATAATCTTTCCGAAACGGCTTTTTTTGTAGAGCAGGATGGGAGCTATCGCCTACGCTGGTTTACACCCACTACTGAGGTGGATTTGTGTGGTCACGCAACGCTGGCTTCGGCGCATGTACTTTTTGAACATCTGGATTACAGTAAGCAAAGCATTCGGTTTGATTCCAACAGCGGCGAATTGATGGTACGAAAAGAAGGAAACCATTTGGTTATGAACTTTCCAAGTGCGAAGCTGAATAGGGCAGAAGTTCCTGATTTTTTGGAGAAAGCTGTGGGTGTTTCGGCTCAAGAACTTTATCGGGATACGGATTATCTATACGCAGTGAAAACCGAAGAGCAGGTTCGTAATCTGGATCCGGATATTCCAGCGATGGCTAAAGCGGATGTGCGTGGAATTATTGTTACAGCACCCGGCAATAATTATGATTTTGTATCACGGTTTTTTGCTCCCAATGCCGGTGTTGATGAAGATCCGGTGACCGGCTCGGCCCATACGATGTTGACTCCGTATTGGAGTGAGCGATTAAATAAGAAAGAATTGGTGGGGCGACAGGTTTCCCGTCGCGGTGGTACGGTATATTGCAACTATAAGGATGATCGTGTTGAGATAGCAGGTGAAGCCTGTACGGTGATACAAGGGCAGATGGAGATATGATGGAATTACTGATACTCTTGCTATTGGGAGTCTTGGCAGGCATTGTTGCCGGACTTTTTGGCTTGGGCGGTGGTATTCTGTTCACCCCGATTTTGTTTATTGTGTTTAGCGATGCCGGTATTGAAAATCCCGTCATCTTAACTATCGGTAGTTCTTTGTTTTGTACTTTTATTGCAGCCTTTGGAAGCTCCGTTCGGCAATTTCAGCAGAAGAATTTCTACTGGTCAGAGGGTATAACCATTGGTTTGATGGGAGCGGGTGGAATATATTTGGGCAAGCTTGTCATTACATCACCATACTACAGCCAGCAGGAATTTGTCATCTTTTTTAGTGTGTTGCTGCTGTATGTGGCTTACATGTTTTATCGTCGAGGTGCGCGAAATAAAAATGGAATTGATCAAAATTCTACACCTGTAACATTGCTGCAGTCTTTTGTTACCGGTGGGCTTGGCGGATTTGTGGCAGCCCTGGCTGGAATTGGCGGGGGTGGTGTAATGGTACCGCTGATGAATCTGGTTTTTAAGAAAAGCTTTGCTCGATCAGTAAGTATATCTTCCTTGGCTATTGTATTGATTTCTCTGTCGGGTTGGCTGCAGCTTGGTTTTACCGGCAATAGCATTGGTACGCTTACGAAATTTCAGTGGGGCTATGTAGATTTTGGGGCTGCCTTTCCACTGGCAGTGGGTGGATTATTAGGTGGATTTGTAGGGGCACTATTCAATCTGAAAATTAATCGTCGTTATTTGCAATATGCCTTTTCGGTATTGGCTATCGCTATGGCAATAAAATTAATAGTCGAAGTTTTTTGATAACAAAAGCAGTCATGATTGATGTTCTGTAATAAATCAAGGAAACGTACTCCTATTGCGTAAAGCACCCCGTTTGAATGTTCGTCAGACGATATGATTTGCCGCCTGACGAGATTATAAGATTACTTGGTTTCCTGCTCTTCTTTTTCTTTCATCACCGGTCTTTCAAGGTACGGAAGTCCGTCAGTAATCCATTCCGGAGCTTCTTTGGCAAGTAGATAATACTCGTGCCATTCAAAAGCGCGAGTGGCGTAGTCAATTTGATTTTCTTCGCGTGCCAAGCCATGATTTTCTCCCTCATAAACTAACATCACAAAAGGATTTTGCATGCGCCGCATCGTATTATAGAGTTCTACACCCTGATTAAAATCGACGGCACCATCATCGGTACCGAACTCAACCAGTAATGGAGTTTGGACGCCCTCCATATTAAAGATGGGAGAATTTTCTACGAATTTATCCCACTCTTTCCACCAGGGATCGGGGAAACGTCCTTGGCTTGTTTCAAAGATTTTAGCGTCGGTTGTACCCGTATTCCAATAGATCGAGTTATACATGCTGATCATATTGGTAAGCGGAGCTCCTGCCACAGCAGAACTAAACAGATTGGTCTGGGTGATAATAAAGGTAGTTTGATAAGCTCCCCAAGAGTGTCCCGTAAGACCAATCTGTTCCTCATTAATCATGCCGGTGTCAATAACTTCCTCTACCGCCGGAACTACACTTTCAACAGCTGATACACCCGGATCGCTCAGCTCATAGCTGATATCCGGTTGAAAAACGAAATAGCCTTCCGAAGAGTAGCGGCGAAAGTTATATGGACTTTTCTTTGACGGTGGACTGTAGCTATGCATGGTCTGTGATCGTTCTTCATAAATATAGGTAATCATCGGGTAGGATTTATCGGGATCATAATTCGCCGGATAAAGCAAACGTCCCTCGAGCTCTTTACCATTTTCGTTGGTAAAGGTAATCAGTTCATCGTCCGCCCAGTAATATTTATCTTGCTGCGGATTGGTGTACGTAAGTGCAATCGGGTCATTAAAGTCATTATCAACATAGAAATAATCGGGGGAATCGGTAGCCGACTGTTTTTGATATACGAAATTTTTTGTTGAGTCGGCTTTGCCAAGACTGCTAAACATCTTGGAATCATAAATCAGTGTCTCGAGAGTTTGGTTGTCTTTGATACGAGCATATCCGCGATCTTTGGTTTTATCACCGTACATCGAGAAGTAAATATTTTCATCAGGTGCTATCCCATCAGTGTCATACTCAAAGCGAACCTGTCGGTAACGGATCTTGTCGTTGCTGCCTTCTGTAATCTTTTGGTAATTGCTGCCGTCCGCCCAAACTTTATAGGTGTCATACTGATCATAAAGCAGCATCCAGGAATCGTCTTCTGACCATTCTCCCGTTCCGAATGGCCTACGGTGTTCGCGTCCATTTACGTTTGTATGATTTTCAAATCTTGTATCAATATCATTTGTCAAATTACGATGTTTCCGGTTTTCAATATCGTAGGTCCACCAGTTCTGATCTTTGAAATAGAGCAGGTATCTGCCATCGGGAGATGTGCGTACTTGCTCTTGACGTTCCAGAATTTGCCGGGATTCACCTGTGGTGACGTCTACTAAATAGACATCCCGCCAGTCTTCCTCAAATTGTGGCTCATAGGGATGCGGATCGTATGCTACGGCATGTTGCTGGTCACCTGTTAAATTAAGCTGATCAAATTGTTCGGTGCCGAGCTGGACAAAAGATTTCTCATCAAGATGCCAGGCCGATAGGTGGTTGTCTTCTTTGAGTTGATTGACCAATACCTCTTGTTTAGGTTGGATATCAGCATCCTGCCAGTGCCATACTTCTACATTTGTGGGATCTAGTTCATCTTTGGATTTTTCTTTGGTGGTGTCAGGCTTGGTAGCCTTTTCCCACTCTTTAATTCCAAAAAACAGCGTGTTACCGTCTTCCGACCATTCCAGTGAGCGATAATCAACGATCCGAAAATCCTCAGGAAAAGCGTCATTTTTCTGCTGATAAAATTCAAACTTTTTGGCATTTCCACCGAGATTCTTGAACGCTAAAATGCGGTGTGTGACATTCTCAAAATCCTTGTGTTCTTTTGCTTTTAGAAATGCTAATGCGTTTTCATCCTCATGCCAGCTAAGTTCTTTGTAGGTTGTTGTATCACTGTCCAGCACGGTAACTCGGTTGGATGGCAAGTCATAAAGATGCACGCCGTTTCCAAGCTTTTCATTTGAATCAAGGAGAACAGCCAGTTGTGAACCGGTATCGTTAAAGGTATATTCCGAGACATTTCCAACCAGCTGATTTGTACCCTCGGTAAGATCGCGCAGGATCAGATCAGAGCCATCGGTTTTGGCTTCTTCAGGCTTATATTTTTTCATAGCCAGATAGCTTCCGTCATCAGAGAAGGTGTATTCCTGTATATTTTGAAAAGTATCTACCTTGGCGGTTTGCAAATTCATGAGTCCCAGCTTGAAGCGAACTTTCTTTTTTTGTTCTTCGAGTTTTTCTTTTTGATCCTCGGAGACTCCAATCAGGAAAGCGGCCCATTTATTGTTTTGGGAAAAGTCTACCTGTTCGCCATGCATAAACTTATGTTCTTCAGTAGAGTCTGCTCCAACCTCCTTGATAATTAACCATCCGTCGCCATCTTCAAGACTTATGTTATACGAAAACCAGTTCCCATCGGCAGAAAGCTCAGTGGAAGAGATGTGTTGCCATTGATCATACTCTTCAGGCTCAAGTTTCTGCTTTTGATCTTGGGCTGCGAGGGAATGGAAAGAGAAGAGGAAGGTTAAAAGCGAAAGAAGAAAAAGTTTTGATAACCGCATTGTGATGACTTTTTGTTGAGTATTAAGGCTTTAACAGTACAAAAAATGATTCTTTATGGAAAACAGTTCTTACATACGATTGTACTACAAGTTTGTTATATAGATAAAGTTTTAAAGAGAAGGCAAATAAAAAGGAGTCCCGATCAAAGGACTCCTTTATTGTTTATAGCAATCAATAATCCCAGAGTAAAGGGATTAGAATGAAACTGATAGTTATCAGCCATCCGTTATGTACATAGCAATCTAAATCGGATTCATATCAACGGCTAATCCATTATTTTGCGCAGAAATGCCGGCTGATCGGAATCAGTTTTGTCGATTCGTTCGCGGCGATTGTTGAGCAGCTCATTGCTTTTTTCCTGCTCGTCCTGCATTTCCTTTTCCTCTTTCTCATCGTCGTTGAGGGGACGCACATTTTTAAGTCCGCGACGGTGGAATGCCGGCTGATCCATCTGCTTGAGATTCTTCTCTCCTTTATAGAACGGTTCGTTCGTTGCGGAGTATCGGCTGTGTCCGGTAACATCACTGGCTTTCGGCATATCCAGTTTATCATCGTCGGCCTTCTTTTGAGCTGCTTTCTTTTTCTCGTTGGGAGCTACGCGCGCTTCCTTATTGCTTTCGGCAAGATCAAATCCAGTTGCAATAACGGTGACCCGTAGTTCATCATCAAAGCTTTCGTCGAGCACCGTACCGAGAATAATCTCAGCGTTTTCACCCGCTTCTTGCTGGATGATGCTGGTTGCTGTATTCGTTTCTTTCATTCCCAGGTTTGCTCCGGATGAAATATTAACCAATACATTGCGTGCACCGTTGATGCTTACGCCATCAAGCAGTGGCGAATTGATAGCTTCGCGGGCTGCAATTTCGGCGCGATCTTCGCCCGTAGCGTTGGCGGCCCCCATGATAGCGGCACCACCGTCGAGCATGGTTGTACGCACATCGGCGAAATCAAGATTGATAAGGCCGGGCATCAGAATGAGATCCGAAATACCGCGTGTCGCATTATAGAGGACCTGATTAGCTTGCTCAAATGCTTCGAGCAGCGTAGTATCCTCATCGGCGATATCCATCAGTCGCTCATTGGGAATTACAATTACGGTATCACTGTTTTTCTTGAGCTCGGTAATTCCTTCAAGCGCATATTTCATCCGTTTGGGACCTTCACAGTCGAAGGGGGTAGTAACAATACCGACTGTTAGGATACCCTTTCGTTTGGCTATGCCAGAAACTACAGGCGCGCCACCCGTCCCGGTTCCACCACCCATGCCGGCCGTAACAAAAATCATATCGGCGCCTTCGATGGCTTCTTCAATTTCGTGTCGATTCTCTTCCACGGCTTCCCTGCCAATTTCGGGGCGTGCTCCGGCACCAAGTCCGTTGGTAAGGTTGGCCCCCACTTGAATGGTAAGATCAGCCATGCTGTTTTTAAGCGCCTGTGCATCAGTGTTAAGAGCGATATACTCCACACTGGTCAGGCCTTTTTCGATCATGTTGTTAACGGCATTGCCTCCGCCGCCTCCAACACCTATCACTTTTATTTTCGCATTGTCTTGACCGTCGATGTCAAAACTAAAACGAGAGTTTAGGTTAGACATAATATTTACTCCTTTTTTAGATTGCTGTGTACTATTTATTGCTATTTGATTGCTATATATTTTCTCTTTGTGACAGCAGATATGGCTGCCGGCATTTTTTTTAAAGTTCTTTGAACCAGTTTTTCATCCGCTCGGCGATGCGATTCATTACTTTCTCCACGCTCGATCCTTTGGTGGATGACGGGACGATAGCTTGGTTTGTAGGACCGGAACCGGTTTTGATAGCGTGCATAACCAGTCCTACTCCAGTTGCATAAATTGGGTTATTGACCTCTTCAATAAGTCCGCCGCTGAGCCCAATTGGCTTGCCGATCTTGGCATCCATGCCGAGTATCTCGTTAGCCAGGGGACAGACATTGTTGATTAGCGAGCCGCCGCCGCTGAGCACCACACCGGCACTTAGATTGTCGGCATAACCGCTACGTTTCACTTCGATGGCAACAATTTCTAGGATCTCTTCCATACGTGCCTGAATAATTTTGCCAAGAATGCTTTTGGTAATTTCCTTTGGTGGACGTCCTGCTATTCCGGGCACGGTAATGGCTTCATCTTCCTCTATCATATCCACATACGCTTCGCCGTGCTCACGCTTTAGTTTTTCAGCTTGATCATCGAGCACGCTTAATCCTACCCGGATATCATCGGTTACTTTCTTACCGGCAATGGCGATCACGGCCGTATGACGAATTGTGTTATCCTGGAAGATGGCGACATCTGTAGTTCCGCCACCGATATCTACCAGCACTACACCAGCTTCTTTTTCTTCTTCATCGAGTACGGAATAGGACGAGGCAAGCGGCTCCAAAATAATATCAGCCACTTGGTAACCGGCGCGCTCAACACATCGGTAAATGTTTTTAGCGGCTGAGACAAGTCCGGTAATAATGTGTACTTCTGCCTCCATGCGCATGCCGCTCATGCCTACAGGATCCTGGATGCCATCCTGTCCGTCAACGACGAACTCTTGTGGTATTACGTGGATGATTTGTTGGTCGGTGGGCAGCATAATGCGCTGGCAATCTTCGAGCAGGCGTTCAACATCATCTACCGTAATTTCATTATCACGGTTGTTAATGGTAATCACGCCCTTGCTGCGCATACTGCGGATATGGTCGCCTGCAATACCTACATTTACCGAGTTGACCTCAATGCCCGAAGCCAGTTGTGCTTGCTCTACGGCTGTTTGTATGGCATTGACGGTTTTATCAATATTCACTACCACGCCGCGATTCAGACCATCGCTGGGTGCTTTGCCCACACCCAGAATATGGATTCTATCCTGCGGATCGATTGAGGCCACAATTGCACATACCTTGGTAGTGCCAATATCCAGACCAACGACAATTCTATCTTCTTGTTCTTCCATAATGTTATCCACGTACTATTGTGATTTATTAATCTCTTTTCTATGTCATCCTGAACTTGTTTCAGGATCTGTAATCATTCAATTTTCTGTTTTAGATGCTGAAACAAGTTCAGCATGACATTTGGTTTTATGCTTATTCTGTTGCTGTTTTCAGCGTCCACGCTCGGAACATATATCAGCGTAGATAGTAATCTGAGATTATTCTTGTTTTAATTTTCACGCGTTACGACCTGCCCTTCAAACCTCAGGTCGACAGAACGCATTTTTTCAATTCCTTTTTGTTTGATGACTTCACCGTAAAATGCTTCCCAATTGCGAAGTCGGTTATTAAAATTTCCTTTCCCAAAAATAAGTTTTACACCATTTTGATTCGTCAGAGCTACAATGCCCTCATCCGATGAAGACCAGGCGATTTCACTTATGGTAGCATCAGCCACATCATTGCTACGAACAGCCGTTAGAAAATCAGAAACGGTTTTAAAAGCTTTGCTTTGCAGCGTATCCTGCATTGGTGTAGCGCTAAATCCATAAAGGATTGGCACATCAACTGTCTTTCCCGGTGCAATAGGTAGTTTGATTCCTTCAGAGTCGACATAAATTTTCTTTTTGTTATCTACTAACAGAGCAACCGGCTGGCGTTCAGTAATAATGACATTCATGGTACCGTTTGGTTCTACACTGATGTCAGCCTGTTTGACATACGGCAACTCCTCAAATCGATTTCTGATGTCCCCAAAGTTCATGCTGTCTGGATTCATGCCTGTCGGAACTTCTACCAGTTGCAGGTCATCTGCCGATACAAAATGGTTGCCTTCAAACTGGACACGCTCCACTTTCATCGTCGAGTTCCAGTACAGGCCGGCCATAACTGCCAAACCCAGAACAAGTACTGCTCCGGCAATCCAAGGCCAGGCGTTTTTGCTGTTTTGGGATTCGTTATGTTGCTCGTTTTCAGTCATTTATTAAACTTTATCTCATCCTAAAATCCTTTCAGGATCTATTTTCAATTAGTTTGTTATAGCGGATGCTGAAATAGGTTTAGCTTAACACGTAATTATTGATTCAGTTTTGATATTCCTGCCTCCAATGCTTCTACAAATTGTTCGCCGTATTTATAAATGTCACCGGCCCCCATGGTGATAACTACATCACCCGGTTTTATGATATCCTTTAATTTTACCGGTAGGTCGTTTTTGTCTGCCACATAATGAACTTTCTGATGCCCGTACTCCTTGGCTACATCAGCAATGAGTTTGCCGGTGACGCCTTCAATGGGTTCTTCACGGGATGGATATACATCAGTGATAACACAGACTTCGGCATCGAAAAATGAGAGTCCAAATTCCTTGTAAAGTTCTTGTGTCCTCGAATACAGGTGCGGCTGAAAAACAGCTACAATACGACGATCTTTCCATCCTTGTCGTGCAGCATCAAGCGTAGCTTGTACTTCTGTTGGATGATGGGCATAATCGTCAATCACCATTACGCTATCTTGTTCCGTCTTCAGTTGGAAACGTCGGAATACTCCTTCAAATCGTTCCAATCCGGATTTTATATCTTCGAAGTAAATATCAAGTTCAAGACCAACTGCTATGGCCGCTAATGCATTTTTCACATTGTGTTCTCCGGGAGCCTGAAGATTAATCTCACCGAGTTCTTTTCCTTCTTTAACAACTGTAAATCTGCTGTTAAAGTGATTAACCTCAATATCGACAGCCCGAATTTTAGCTTGGGGCGTAAGTCCGTAAGTAATAGTTCTTCGTTCGATTTCCGGGATAATACTGCGTACGTTTGGATCATCCAGACAAAGGATTACAGCACCGTAAAACGGAACTTTGTTGGCAAATTCGATAAATGCTCCTTTGACATCTTCGAGGTTATTATAAATATCCAGATGCTCGGCCTCGATGTTAGTGATAACGCTTAAACTTGGAGTAAGTCGTAAAAACGTTCGGTCAAATTCATCCGCTTCAACAACAATGATATCGCCCTTTCCGACTACGGCATTGGTTTTAGAAAAACTGTGTACTTTGCCGCCTACCATGATGGTCGGATCAAAGCTCCCATCCTGTATAACATGTCCAATCATGGTTGTAGTGGTTGTTTTACCATGCGTTCCGGCTACACCTACGCCGTATTTCATACGCATGAGCTCGGCCAGCATTTCGGCGCGTTTAATTACCGGGATTCCCTGTTCGAGGGCGGTACTGGTTTCAATATTTTCTTCAGCTTTAACCGCGCTGGTATACACAACCACATCGGCTCCTTCAATATTTTTAGCATCGTGACCAATGGAGATTTTGGCACCCAGTTCTTGGAGTCGTTCAATGGTTTCACCCATATTGGCATCCGAACCGGTAATGTGATATCCCTTTTGAAGCAATATCTCGGCCATGCCGCTCATGCCAATGCCGCCAATCCCGACCATGTGGATATGGCGGGTTCTGCCAAAAATAGGTTGTGTTTGTATTTGCTTACTCATTTTGTACTTATTCTATTTCGAACATGTCATGCTGAACCCAATTCAGCATGACACAGCAGTTATTTTGTTTTTAACCAGTTTTAAAATTTCGGTTGCTATTTCTTCTGCGGCATTAGGCCGTGCTAAGTTTTTAGCCGCTTTACTCATTTCTTTAAGTCGCTGTTCATCATCAATAATTTCTTTAACTACATTTGCCAAGCTACTTTCTAAATCGTCATCAGCCACCAATTTCGCAGCTCCTTCATCAACCATAGATCGTGCATTTTTAGTCTGATGATCACCGGCAACATTGGGCGATGGTACGAGAATGCTCGGCTTGCTGGTTAAAGCAAGTTCTGAGCAGGAGAGAGCTCCCGCTCGACTTATTACCAAATCTGATGCGGCATAAGCTGCTGGCATATCATGGATAAAATCTTTAAGTCGTAAGTTTTCAAAGTTTTGTGGTTTTACATCTTTGCGGAGTTTGTCATAGTAGCGCTTTCCGCATTGCCAGATAATTTGAAGACCGGAATCGTTATGCAGCGTTTCAATATGTTTCTGCATGGCTTTGTTAATCTTTTTTGCTCCACCGCTTCCACCGAGTATCAACAGTGTTTTTTTATCGCTGCTAAAGTCAAATGCTTGTACTGCCTCTTTGCGGTTGGCCTGACTTAGCGATTTTCTGGTGGGATTCCCCGTCAATTGAGTTTTCTCTTCCGGGAAATGTTTTTCAGCATCATCAAAAGCGGTAAAAATAAGCGCTGCACTTTTACCCAGTATACGGTTGGTCACTCCCGGGAAACTGTTTTGCTCCTGGATAACAAGTGGAATACCCATTTTAGTTGCCACCCAACCCACGGGCCCGGCAACGTATCCTCCGCATGAAATGACTACATCAGGATTATATTTTTTGATAATAACAAAGCTCTGAACAATACTTGTTGCCAGTTTTACAGGGAATAACAGGTTCTTAAGGGTAAATCGACGGTGGAATCCACTAATCCAGATGCTGGTAATATTATACCCGGCTTTGGATACAGTGTCCCATTCCATATGATTTTTCGTACCGGTAAAAAGAATTTCAGTATCGGCAGAGGACTCCCGCAACGCATCTGCAATGGCGATGGCCGGGTATACATGACCACCAGTACCTCCGGCTGCTATGAGTACTTTTGTTTTGCCCATAGCAGCGGAGTCTGGTTTGTCCTGTGATGATATGTTCTTTGTTACAGCACTATGCATAAAACACTGCTTTTTTACTGCTGTCGTATTTCGAAATATTCATAAGAATGCCAATCATAATTCCAGCAAAAAGAATATTGGTCCCACCATAACTCACAAAGGGCATGGGCAGTCCTGTAACCGGAAGTAACCCGCTGGCTACGCCGGCATTAATAAATCCGTAAAGCACAATCGTAAGGGTACATCCAACGGCAATAAGCATTCCCATAATATCGGGCGCATTTTTAGCGATTTTTGCAATGCCGCGAAATAGGATGACTGTAAATATCAGTATGACCAGCCCTGAACCTAATAGTCCATACTCTTCTGCGATGATAGCAAAGATGAAATCATTGTAAGGTGCCGGAAGGAAATTACGCTGGGTACTTTTGCCAATACCTACGCCCAATAGTTCGCCCTGTGCAATGGCAATATGGGCCTGTTGCGCCTGGTATCCTTGTTCGGTGTTAAATTTGGTACTATTTATTTCTACAACTTGGTCCACGTATTGATCGATACGACTCTGCCGCTCAGGAGATTGCCATATTAAAACTCCGCCCCCCATAAGGCCAATTAGTATCAGCGTACTTAGCTGCATCATGCTAATACGTCCGACAAACATGACCAATAGTGACAGGAAAAACAGCAAGGTAGCGCTGCTAAAGTCTTCGATTCCGATAAGGCCACAAGTGATGACCACCCAAAACATGATGGGTAGGAACGCACGTTTAAAATCTTTTATGTATTCCTGTTTCTGCTCCAATAACACGGAAATGTGAATGAGCAATGCCGGTATTGCAAATGACGTCGGCTGAAATGAAACACCGCCAATACTTAGTGATCGTTTGGCACCAAATACCTCATTGCCAAATACCATGACGGCAATTAACAGGATCCAGCTAAAGACTACGCCCAAACGGCTGAATCTGGCCAAGATGTGATAGTCAATTTTCGAAACAATGAGCATGGCCAGAAAAGCGATGCCCACTTTTACAGTATGATCAACTACAAGGCTACCGGCTGTAGTATGTTTGGTCTCGGCAAAAAAGGCAATAGATGAATACACGGCCAGAACACCAAATATCATCAATAGAATTACTGATACCAGCAAGATACGGTCACTCCCTTGCTTGGGCGTATCAATGTCATCCGGACTGGTACCCAGTATGGATGATATATTTTTATTTGGCGTTGTGTATAGCATAATTTTTGTTTTCAGTCTTCAGCTTTCAGCTATCTGACAAACTGTGGATAGCTGAAAACTCAAGGCTGAGTTGTTAAAGTCGATTTACTGCTTTTTTGAATTCATTGCCTCGGTGTTCATAATTGTCGTACATATCAAAAGAGGAGCATGCCGGGCTTAGCAAAACAACTTCACCCCGCTTGGCTACCTCCTTGGCCGATCGTACGGCGTTATTCATATCCTTAGCAGTTTTAAAATTGGGAACTATCGATTTTAGTTGCTCTTCAATCATTGGCTGAGCTTCGCCTATCGCAATAATTGTGTGGACTTTTTCCTGGATTTGATTGACTAACTCGGAGTAATCATTTCCCTTATCACGTCCGCCCAAGATGATGGTCATAGGAACATCAAAACTGTCGAGGGCATACCACACTGCATTGATATTGGTTGCCTTACTGTCGTTGATGTATTTTACTCCGTTAACCGTGCGCACCAGTTCGAGACGGTGTTCCACGCCTTCAAAAGTGCGCAGACTTTCACGGATGGCATCACTTTTAATTTCGGAAGCACGAGCGGCAAGAGCCGTAGCAAGTCCATTGCTTAAATTATGCTTACCAGAAAGATTAACATCACGAGTTGGCATGAGTACCTCTTCTTGTTTGTTGATTTTTAAAATGATGTTTTGATTTCGAATAAAAGCTCCATTGGCCTCTGAAAGATCTTCGTCGGTTGAAAAGGGTAGAAGCCGGGGTCCCTCTTCTTTTTTTTTAAGTGAATATACATACTCGGTAATTGTTGGATCATCATAATTGTAAATGAACCAGTCGTTACCCGTTTGGTTTTCAATAATTCGAAATTTCGATTTTGCATAGCTTGAAAAATCATGGTTGTATCGATCAAGGTGATCAGCCGTAATATTTAGTAACACACTTATATGTGGGTGGAAGCTATCTATGTGATCCAGCTGAAAACTGCTGACTTCTAACAAGGCTTCGCTGTTTTCTGATGTTTGATCAACTTTGTCAGAGAATGCGTATCCAATATTACCACCGGTTATATGATCACGGCTGGCTTTTTTCCAAGTATGATCCAGCCAGTTTGTTACCGTTGTTTTACCATTGCTGCCTGTTACTGCCACAATGGGGCTTTTATTAAACCAGCTGGCTATTTCAATCTCCGAATACACTTCTTTTCCACTGTTTAGATATTTTTGTACCAGAGGTGCTTCTGTGGGTACCCCGGGACTGATGGCCAAAAATGCGCCCCCTTCTGCTTTAGTTGTATGTCCATTTTCTTCAAAATCGATATCCAGTGTGGTTAATTTCTTCTTTACAGAATGGGCAATAGCGCCATGATCAGTCACAAATACATCAGCTCCTTTTCGCTTCAATAGCGATGCCACAGCAAGCCCACTTCGGGCGGCTCCCACAACGACGATATGTTTGTTAGCAACTTCTCTCATCGTAGCTTAAGGGTTAAGAGACTTAGGATTCCAAGGAGCACCGCAATAATCCAAAAGCGAATTACAATTTTAGATTCAGGTAGTCCCTTTTTCTCAAAGTGATGGTGGATTGGGGTCATCAAAAAGACCCGTTTTCCTTCACCATATTTCCGCTTTGTATATTTGAAATAGGTTGTCTGAATAATTACTGAAACGGTTTCAACAAAAAAGATTCCGCATATAATGGGCAGCAAAAGTTCTTTGTGCAGCATAAGAGCCAAGGCTCCAAAAGATCCGCCCAAGGCCAGAGATCCGGTATCACCCATAAAAACAGAAGCCGGATGGGCATTGTACCACAGGAATCCCATACAAGCACCCACCAGTGATGCGGCGAATATGGTCAACTCTCCGGCTCCCGGCAGATAGATGATATCAAGGAAGTCAGAGAAGTCGGTTCGTCCCGATACGTAGGCAAAAATGCCGAGGATAAGTCCTGCTATAGCTGATGTGCCGGCTGCAAGACCATCAAGGCCGTCCGTTAAGTTCACAGCGTTACTTACAGCTGTAATTACAAAAACGACCATCGGGATATAAATAACCCAGCCGAGTGCTTCGCCCAATATGGCGTAGTCGATGTTTACATTTTTTAGGAATGGCACCGTAGAAAGCGTATTAAAGTCTTGAAACTCCGGCCAAAAGTATAGCGTAAGTCCGAGTAATAAGCCCACAGAAACCTGTCCGGCTACTTTAAGCCTTCCGCTTAGACCCGACTTATCCTTTTTAACCACTTTGATATAGTCATCAGCAAAGCCGACCACGCCCAGGATAAGTGTAACGAGGATAATCATCCACGTATAGATACTATCCATTTTCATCCAAAAAGCGGCCGGAATAAGAATAGCCAGAAGGATAATTAGTCCACCCATACTGGGGGTGTGTGCCTTGCCAAGATGTGTATCCAGTCCAATATCTTCGCGGATTACTTCGCGCAGTTGCATCTTTTCAAGCCATTCGATAATACGTCGACCAATCATTACACTGATAAACAGGGCCATGGCCGCAGCAATGGCAGCCCGGGTTGTAATAAATTCAAATGCACCAAAGCCAGGGGGCTGATAAGTAACTTCTAACCAATGTAAGAGTTCGTACAGCATTAGGTATCCCCGTTTTTAGGATTCAAATTTCTGTTACCTAATGCTGCCTGGGCAATGGCACGGTCGTCAAAATCATGGCGTTCACCTGCAACCTCTTGATAGGTTTCGTGCCCTTTGCCGGCTATTAAAATCATAGTATTGGCGTCTGCGTCCTTAATAGCTTGTATGATAGCTTCTTTGCGATCAGTAATTCGTGTGATGGATTCCGGGTTATCAAACCCGTGTATTATGTCATCGATGATAGCATCGGGATCTTCGTTGCGCGGGTTATCAGACGTGACAGTAACCTTATCCCCATACTTTTCAGCAATTTCTGCCATTTTGGGTCGCTTTGTTTTATCACGATTGCCACCGCATCCGAAAACAATGTGCAACGCTCGGCCCTTAGTTTTGATGTCAGCCAGTGTTGAAGCAACATTTTCCAGGGCATCGGGAGTGTGCGCATAATCTACCAGTACAACGGGATTTTCGTCTTCACCCGAACCTTCAACGCGTTCCAGTCTGCCGGCTGCTCCGGTGGAAGCTTCTAAAGCATTTTTCACTTCTTCATTTTCATATCCCATGGAGCGACAAATCAAAAAAGCCTGGCTTAGATTGTAGGCGTTGAAGGTGCCAACTAACGGACTTTCGATTATAACTTTTCCAATACGGACGACCAGTCCATCCATTGTGTTTGAAAGTACCTGGCAATCAACTTCGAGAGCCTTGTTGAAACTGAAGTCGATGACTCGAGCAGGGCAGTCCATTACAATAAAACTGGCATAATCATCATCTCCATTAATAACAGCCGTTGCATCGGGATCAAGGTTGTCGAATAATTTCTTTTTTGATTTTGCATATGAATCCAGGTCATCATGATAATCCAGATGATCGTGACTTAGATTAGTGAATGCGGCAATCTCAAAGTTGATACCATGAACACGCTGTTGGTCGAGTGCGTGTGATGAAACTTCCATCACCAAGTGGGTTGATCCGTCCTCAACCATTTGAGCCATGTCGCTGGCTAATTCAATAGGATCTGAAGTTGTAAGTTTGCTTTCTACCTCTTGGTCGCCGATGCGTTTTGCAATCGTGCCTAACAGCGAAGGCTTGGCGCCCAAATTTTGCAGGGTCTGATAAACCAGATTTGCAACTGTTGTTTTTCCGTTGGTACCGGTTATGCCGATAAGCGTTAATTTATGAGCAGGATTATTAAAAAATGCTTGTGCCAACGGACCGATAAGCGATCGGGTATCCGAAACTTCAACAACGCAGACCTCATCATCAGAATAAAAAGAATCTTCACAGATAATGACCGAGGCCCCATTGGCAATGGCATCATCAATAAAGGAGTGCCCATCAACCTGAAATCCTTTAATCGCAATAAATACATCGCCCGTTTCTACCTCGCGGGAATCCTGTCGGAGCATACCAATGCTATTCGGCTCCGGTCCGGAGACGTTTGATGGGTTACAAAGCGATATGAGTTTATCGAATGTCACTCGGTTGATTTATTAGTTGTTAATGACTCAAGTGGTTTTGCTTTACCGCGAATGGTAACAGTTCGTCCCTGTTTCATCATGTCGCCGGGACGTGGGAACTGTCTGTATATTGTTCCCGAACCAATTATTTCAGTTTCAAAACCGCGGTTATTTAGCAATACCATTGCTTTGCGCATGCTCATTCCGCCCACATCAGGAATTCGAGAATATCCGTTGGGCAATTCTTGCACTTCTGTTTCAGTAATAGTGTCAGATAGCGTTAATTCAATTTTATCGTCCGGTGTTAATTCAGTTCCGCTTTCGGGAGTTTGATCAGTAATCCAATCACCGTTGCCCTGCAGTTTGTAGGGCAATTGCTGTTTCTGTAACAGTGCTTTAGCATCCTTCTTTGTTAATCCTTTTATATTGGGAGCATAAGCCCATATTTCATCATTTTTCTCTTTTTCCAGAATGTGTTTTTCGATTTCATTATCCAATCCGGCAATACGGTTGGCGGTTTCTCTGAAAATAGGTCCCGCCGTAACACCACCATAAGGGGGATAGGTATCAGGATCATCGAGCACAATAAGGCATACATATTTAGGATCATCAGCCGGAAATACACCTACAAATGAAGAGCGATATTCGTTACGATATTGGCCATCGATATATTTTTGAGCCGTCCCGGTTTTTCCCACAATAGAGAGTCCGTCGACCTGTGCGTATTCAGCAGTTCCCGAATCAGAAACGACCTCCTTGAAAATGGGGTACAGCTTTTTGATGGTAGATTCTTTGGCAATTTTTCGAACGGGCACTTGGTTGTTTTTCTGAACAACTTTATCTCGGCCGTTTGTAATCTTTTCTACCAAATAGGGGCGCATCATTGTTCCTTCGTTAGCAAAGGCAGCGTAGGCCTGTGCAATCTGAATGGGAGTAGCCTGTACTTCGTATCCTATTGCCATCCAGGGCAAGGTAACTTGACTCCATTCGTACGGCTTGGGAAGACGTCCGCTTTCTTCGTTGGGAAGATCAATGTTTGTGGGAGTACCAAATCCGAGATTACGGGCATATTGGTAGAATGCATCTTTTGACAGCCGCATGGCTATTTGTGCTGTAGCCACGTTTGAGGATTTTTGGATCACTTCGGGAAACGAAAGAGTTCCCATCGGTTCGTGGTCACGCATCCATTGACCATGTATTAGTGTTTTGCCGTCTTCGGGGGTTTTAAACTGTTCATTTAATTGTACCTTCTTTTGCTCGACGGCAGCTATGGATGTAACAAGTTTAAAGGTAGAGCCGGGCTCGATCATATCCGAGATCGCAAAGTTCCTGCGGTTCGTACTATTAAGGGAGGCAGGATTATTGGGATTGAATGTGGGATAATTGGCCATTGCTTTAATGGCTCCTGTTTGGGGATCCATAACAATAGCAGAACCGCTGATGGATCTGGTTTTGTCGATCCCGGCTTTAAGTTCTTCTTCTAAAATAGCCTGAATATGAGAGTCAATGGTGGTGTGCAGTGAATGTCCTTGCTGTGGTTGTTTGCGAGGGGCGCCCAAATAAGCATAAATACGTCCATTGCGATCGCGGCGAACTTGCTGTACGCCATCTTCACCACGAAGCTGATTGTTATATTCTTTTTCAAGACCCGTCATGCCGTTAAGGTCGTGATTTACAAATCCAAGGGTATGGGCTGCTAATGTTCCGAAATTGTACTTTCGCTTATATTCTTCTTCCAGAATGACACCCTGAATGTTGAGTTGTCGTAGGGCCTCATGGGCTTCGGTATCGATACTTTTATTTAAGACAACATATCGCGACCGGTTTGGTGCCTGTTTTATTTTTTGTTGATAAAAAGCTGAAGACCTCTTGGTATATTTGGCCAGCGTGTCACAGACTTGACCGATTTGTGTATTTGTAAGTCCCTCGATCTTGGGATCAATGGCAGCTTTATATTCGACGTTGTTTGTCGCAAGCAGGCTCCCATTTTGATCATATATATTTCCTCGTTGGGCCGGTATGGAGATGTAGTCGATAGCTTGTTCGTTCCAGAGGTTTCGTAGCTCATCTCCCTCCACAAAGTTAACACGGAAAAGCTGTAGTCCTATCGCGAAAGGTACTAATAGTACCAGGCCAAAGACCATAAAGAGTCTGTTTAATATGGCAGAACGAGAATTTTCCATCTACTTTTCCACCTCAATTACCTTTTCAGCCGGTCCGCCATTAATGAAGCCAGCTTCTTGAGCATTTTCATAAATTTCTGCCGGACCAATAATCCGATCGTAAATAAGTTTGTAGTCGGTGTGCATTCGCTGAACACGATTATATTCAGCCTCAAGCTGGTTGACCTCGCGTAATAGTTCTTGTGTCGCAAAAACATGATTGAGGTAAACGATACCCAGTAGGCCCAATACTATAGCCCCTGCAATTACTTTCCAGGGTTTCAGTTTGGGAAGCGATATTCCCTTTTTCTTTTTTGTTGATCCATTAGTTCGTTTATTCCCGTTACTTCCATTAATAAGGATACGGTTGGATGAGCGAGACGATTTTTTGTTATTAGATCGTCGGTTCTTTTTAACTTTATCCTTTTTCATCGGAGATTTTATATGCATATCACTTCACCTCCGGAACTTCTATTTTCTGGGCAACGCGCATCTTTGCGCTACGTGCCGCAGAGTTACGCTCGATCTCTTCTTCTGTGGGACGAATAATACCGCCGGAAATTTCTTCTATGGGAGTCAGCGGATTGCCGTAAAAGTCTTTTTCAATTTTTCCCTCATGATTGCCCGCTTTGAAAAACCTCTTGACGATACGGTCTTCGAGCGAGTGATAGCTGATAGCCACAATACGTCCATCCATTTTAAGTACTTCAAGCGATTGCTCGAGCACTTTGCGCAGCATATCCAGCTCACGGTTGACCTCAATTCGAATCCCTTGAAAAACGCGGGCTACACTTTTTATTTGATACTGACCTTTTACAACAGCTTCCACAGCATTGCGGAGTTCAGTAGTGGTTTCAATGGGACGCCGATCAATAATTTCACTGGCAATCTTTCGACTGTTCCGTTCTTCGCCGTAATGATAGATCACATCACGCAGATCTTCGTAGGAGTATTCGTTCACCACCTGGTATGCTGTAATACCGCGGAGGTTACTCATGCGCATGTCGAGCGGACCTTCTTTTTGGAATGTAAATCCCCGGTCGGCTTCTTTTATCTGATGTGTTGAGAGTCCCAAATCAAGAAGGATTCCGGCTACCTCCCCATGGAGTTCTGGGGGTAATAGCCTGGAGAGGTAACCGAAATTGCCTTTTATGGAAGAAAATCGTTTGTCGTCGCCGATGCGGGCATTTGCTGCCGCAAGGGCTTCGTCATCCTGATCAATACCAATAAGTTGAGCGTCGTCATTTAGGTGAGATAACAATGCCAGGCTGTGTCCACCACCGCCAAGTGTAGCATCGATATAGATCCCGCTGGGATCCGTAATTAAATACTCTACGGATTCTTCCAGCAGTACCGGCTGATGCTCATGATATGTATCATTGTTCGTCATTATGGTTGTCATCGTCACCCATCACGCGCTCAAAAAGTTCTTGGTACGATTCGAAATCAAGGCCGGAATCAATTTCATCCAGTTTTTCGGGCGACCATATTTCAATACGTTCGCCGCTACCGATAAAAATGGCTTTGCCATCAATGCCGGCCCAATCAGTTAATTGTGAAGGTAGAGGAATGCGATTCTGATTATCGAGGTTCACATCTTCGGCAAAACGCAGGAAATTGCGCTTAACCGTGCGCCCCTCTTTGGTAAAGCTGTTGATCTGGGATAGCTGATTCTCTACTTTCTGCCATTCATCCTCTGGGTATAGATAAAGGCAGGGTTCGAGACCTCTTAAAATAGTAAAGCGCTCCTGTGCCTGGGGATTGAGTGCTTTACGCAGTTTAGCCGGGAAGCTAACGCGTCCTTTATTATCAACACTATGTTCATATTGACCTTTGAAACTTGGCATATAAGGTCCCCAGAATTAACAGCAAATGTTATCGAATTCGACGAGTGGATTTAGAACTCCCACATTCTCCCACTTCACCCCACAATGTACCCCTAAAGGATGTAATTTGTCAAGCATTTATTACAGAAAGATTTAGGGGGATCAATTTCTGAAAGTTAGATGTTAGAGGTTGGATGGGGAAAATGCCGTTTAGGTTGCTTAGGAATGGATTTAGGGATTTTTGAATATATACAGATGTTGAAATATTAGAAAATGGGAAGAGTGTGGTAGAGTGTGGGATAGATTTTCAAGATAGCTTAAAAATAAATCTTAGAAGTGGTTTTTGCCTGCAAGTTATTTTTCAGCTATCCTTATCGTCTAATATTTAAATGCCGAAAAAAATGTGATATGATGCGACCCACGTCTATTCCTTTTACAGTATTTCTATTCGCTATATTATTAATAGCGGGATGCTCTTCGCAACAGTCCGCTATGCAGCAAGAGTCGTCGGAGCATATAGAAGAAAAATCTGAAACGAAAAAGACAGTTACCGCCAAAGACTATAAGCGAGCCGAGCAGTTTCTGTGGCAAAATACCTATGATAAAGTTTTGAACTCGGTATTAGGACAGAATTGGTCATCTGATGTTCTTATATATAATACACGAGCGGAGGAGGGAGTTAAGTATGTCATGGCTGATCCTGAATCTGGAGAAAAGAAAAAAGCCTTTGATCATCAACGAGTGGCTGATACGCTTTCTGAAAAAGTGGATAAAGAGATTGATGCCCAAAGCTTGTCGTTGAACGATGTCTCATATTCCGAGGAAGAGAATAAATTGAGTTATCAAATGAACGGACAGCGGTTTGAGACTGATTTATCATCCTACAAAACAGAAAAACTGCCTGAGCTTCAAAAAACGGACGAACTGTTGTCTCCTGATGGCAAAAAAGCCGTGTATATCAAAGATCATAACTTGTGGATGCGTAATACCGAAACCGATGAGCGTACGCAGCTGACTACCGACGGTGAGCAGTATTACGGTTATGCAACCAACAACGCCGGCTGGGTCCGCAACGACCGTCCGGTATTGTTGTGGGGACCTGATTCTGAGAAGATTGCCACCTTCCGCCACGATAGTCGAGGGGTTGGAGAAATGTATCTTTATAATACAAAAGTAGGACACTCCGATTTGGAGCGGTGGAAGTATCCGTTGCCCGGTGATAGTACCGTATTCAAAATTGAACGAGTAGTTGTACATGCCGATGAGGAAAATCCCAAAGTCATCGATCTGGACATGGAGCCCGATTTTCACCGCTCTACGATTTCGGATCACATTGCCGATTGGGGCGGACGGTTTTTGGATAACGAATGGAGTGCCGACGGTTCGCAGTTGTTTTTTGTGTCCTCATCCCGTGATCATAAAGTAGCCCAGCTGCACGCGGCCGATCCCGAGACCGGTGAAGTGCGTGACGTACTGAAAGAGGAAGTTGATACCTATTTTGAATCGGGATACAGCGAAGAAAGTTGGACGGTGCTTGAGGAAACCAACGAAGTGATCTGGTTTTCGGAGCGCGATAACTGGGGACACCTCTATTTGTATGATTTAGAAAGCGGTGAGCTGAAGCATCAAATTGCAGAAGGCGATTGGCGGGTGCTTGACCTACAGCACGTAGATGAAGAAAACCGAACGGTCTATTTCACAGGGTCAAATCGAGAGGAGGGAAATCCCTATTACCACTATTTATATAAGGTGAATTTGGATGGGTCGGGATTGTCGAATCTGACATCCGGAAATGCGCATCACCAAATAACATGGTCGGATAATAAAGAATATTTCACCGATACCTACTCAACAGTTGATTCGCCTCCGGTTTCAATAATCCGCAATTTAGATGGCGAAAAAGTGATGGAATTGGAAGAAGCGAACGTCAGTCAATTAATTGAAAATGGCTGGCAGGCTCCTGAGCCGTTTACCGTGAAAGCCCGTGACGGTGAAACGGATCTGTATGGACTAATGTATAAGCCGACCAATTTTGATTCGACCAAATCTTACCCGGTATTAAACTACTTGTATCCTGGTCCGCAATCGGGAAGTATTCGTACATTTGGATTTAGTGCTTCTCGATCTGATAAACAGTCGCTGGCTGAACTTGGTTTTATCGTTGTCGAGGTAAATGCGATGTGTACTCCGGGAAGATCTAAGTCTTTCCACGATAGTTGTTACGGTGATATGGGTGATAACGGATTGCCTGATCAGATTGCAACTATTAAGCAGTTGGCCGATCGTCATTCCTGGATGGATACTACGCGCGTAGGTATCTGGGGACACTCCGGCGGAGGATTTGCTTCAACGCGTGCTATATTGGAGCATCCCGACTTTTATAAGGTCGCGGTTTCCGGTGCCGGAAATCATGATAATCGTAATTATGAGGCCGACTGGGGTGAAAAATGGCACGGACTTTTGAAAAGGAAAGAGAATGTGGATAAAAATGAGCTCGGCTTATATGAGCAGGGTGACAATTATGATAAGCAGGCGAATCAATTACTGGCTGAAAACTTGGAAGGAAAACTTTTAATTGCCCATGGGTTGATGGACGACAACGTTCCGCCTACGAATACGCTATTAATGGTGGATGCTTTAATCAAAGCCGATAAAGACTTTGATCTTATGGTATTTCCCAACGCAGGTCACGGTTTTGGCAACTCCCGGTATTTTATGAATATGCGGTGGGATTATTTTGTGAAACATTTAAAAGATGTGGAACCGCCAAAATATAATTTTGATGATAATATCCGGTAGGAAAATATCTATGTCATGTAAGAGTATTCATGCTTGTAGGTGATAAGTGGTGAACTTTTATAATCACAACGCAGAGCATTGTAATGAGAGGTAAGCTATGCACAAAAAATATAAACAATAAAAAAGGGACCGATCTTCCGATCGGTCCCTTGTCTTTACAGAGTTGACTACCCCAATAGCCACTCTATGGTATAAATGTAATAAGCACCTGCAGATTCATTACAGCCAGTTATGTTTACTCTCTAATGAGTATTTGAGCCTAATCACTCTTGCAAACAGTTACTCTCTTATTGGAGTATTATCTTTCAAGATGAATGTTGCGATCGTTCAGATCTTAAACATAACTGTCATTGTTCTACAACTACATTACATAACTTGGAGCAAAAAAACATTTTTTTAAGAGCAATCTAACATTGGTTAAAAATTTTTATAAAATGTTGATTAGTATCAGGTTAGCTGCTCCACAGTTTTTAGGATATCACTAAGCACACCGGCTGCTGTAACTTCTTTTCCAGCCCCAGGACCTTGAATAACCAAGGGCGTTTGATTATAAAATTCAGAATAAATCTGAATGAGGTTATCGGTTCCTTTAAGCTGTCCGAGAGGAGAGTCCTGAGGAACAGATTCTATTCCAATTGTTATGTTACCATCTTTAAGTTTGCCGGTGTAACGGAGTGTCTCATTACGTTCTTGGGCAGAACGGATACGTTGTTTCCATTCGCTGTCATAATCTGACAACTTTCCCAAAAAGGTTTTGCCATCAACATCTTTTAGCTCTTTTGGAATTAATGATTCCACTTGCAATTCCTCCCGTTCTATTTTGATACCAAGGGTACGAGCCAGGGTTAAAAACTTACGAGCTACATCTTCCCCGGAGAGGTCGTCACGGGGATCGGGTTCGGCGTAGCCTTTTTTACGCGCATCAGCTATAGCCTTACTAAAGGGGACATCCTGTTCGAGTTGGTTAAAAAGATAGGTCATTGTTCCGGAAACTACGCCCGATATTTCAGTAATTTTATTCCCTGTCGATTGTAACTCTTCGATCGTAGAGATAACCGGCAGGCCGGCTCCAACGGTCGTTTCATAGTTGAAGGAGGAATGATGCTTTTGAATTAGGCTTTGCAGTTTGTCGAAAAATGACTGCTCAAATGTATTAGCTAATTTGCTGGGGGTAACTACGTGAATTGTGTTGGCAAACAATTTGGGATACAGACGTGCCACTTCTTCGCTTCCTGTAGCATCTACAAAAATAAGATCTCGATGTTGGTTTTTGGTGAGTTTGTCCAGCAGGGTATCCCAGTTTGTTTGTTCGGCTTCATCCCAGTTTAGGGTTGTATCTAAATTTATTCCATCTGTATTCCAAAGTGTATTGCGACTATTGCAGGTGCCGATCAGCCTGAATTCAATATCAGTGGTTTTTAGCTTGTTAAGTTGGTTAAGCAGTGTCTTTCCGACAGCTCCGGTGCCGGCTATAAAAAGGTCGATGACAGGCTTAGTTTTAGAAATGGCATTGTTAATCAAATGCGCTGCCCGACGGGCTTCATCCTCAGGTAGTAAGAAGGAGATAAAGCGTTCGTCGTAGTTCCGTTCGGTGTGTAACGGTTGAATATTGTTTTTTGCGAGCAGCGAAATGACCCGTCCTGATAGTTGCTCTCCTTTATTAAACTGGTTGCTGAATTTTTTTACCTTATATAGGTTATCATCAAGATTAAAGAGCGTATTTTGCTTGGCCGCCCATGCCGAAAGCTGTTCTTTGATGTCTTCGAAAAAGGATTGTTTTAGCGAGAATCGAACTGCCTCAAATTCTGATTGCTGTCTAAATTCTATTGGTTTTGTATTGGGGTTGTCAGCGCTCCATTTGTTCAGTTTTTCAAACAGATCGTAAGCGTATTTCTGATCGATCTGCAGTCTTACAAACGGACCGGTAATGGCGATCGTTTTAAGTGACCCATTGGTGTCAAAATCTGAAGTAATGAGTGTGCCGGGGTGCTCAGGATTGTAGCTGTTTTTAACTAACACGGTGGTTTTTTTGTTTTGGATGGGTTGTATGGTTTTGGGATGAATGACACGGGCGCCGTGGGCTGAAAGTTCGGAAATATCGCCAAAACTGAGCTGTTCAATAGATTCTGCATCCGGTACCCAGCGCGGATCGGCTGTGAGAACTCCGTCCACATCCGTCCAGATTTCAAGGTGATCGGCATCAAGAGCATCAGCAATAAGTCCGGCCGAGTAGTCCGAGCCCGATCGACCAAGCGTAGTAATTTGCTGCTTCTCGTTAGAGCCAATAAAGCCGGTAATAACAGGTACAGCCTGTGATTGGTTGATAAACTTCCTAATTAATTTTCGTGTAGCATCACGCTGTACCCGTGCCTTGCCAAATGTAGAATCTGTCTTTACAAAATGAGATGACTCGTGAGCAGTTGATTCTATCTGCTGTTCTGATAACGCTGCGGAAAATATGAGTGCAGAGGCCCGTTCGCCGATAGACAATATTTGGTCTTTCCACGCTTGATAATGCTCACTTTTTAAGCTTTTATCATCAAAAGTGGTCCTAAGTCGACCGAATAGGTCTTGAAGGTCCCCCCGATTAGGGTGGCTGACAGATGCTACTTCATCGAAAATGCGGCGATGCCTAAGTTCCAGATCATTAATAATACGGCATGATTTGTGTTCCGTTTTTTGATCAAGATTGGTTAATTCGATGAGCGTATCAGTAACACCACCGATGGCCGAAACAACTACAATCGGATGTGCCTTTTGCATATGGCCAGCAACAATGTTAGCCGACTGATTTATGAGTGAGGCATTTTTCAGTGAAGAACCGCCGAATTTTAAGATATGTGTTTCTGAATGTGACATTGCTATTAAACTGCTTTTTGAGATAGTTCTGTTTGAAGTGATTTTACAATAGAGTTAAGCTGATCGAATTCGATTAAAAATGCGTCGTGACCATGCGGCGATGTAATTTCTTTGTACCGACTGTTTGGTAATTGATTTGCCAGGTCCTGACATTCTTTTGCGGGATAAAGCATGTCGCTGTCGATGCCTACAACCGCAATAGGAATAGTTAAACCGGCAATCGTTTTCCTTATTTTGGGGCGACTTCGCCTGATATCGTGAGAATCCATCGCCTGAGTGAGACGTACATAGGAAACCGCATCAAACCGGTCAACGAGCTTTTTGCCTTGGTAGCTGAGATACGATTCTACTTCGTATTGGGATTTTCCTTCTTGCAATCGCCGACCGAATTTTTTATCAAAATCGGAGGGGTGCCGATAGCTGTTCATCGCAATCATACGTGCCAGTGCCAATCCTTTTTTAGGGGGATCGTCTTCGGAGTAGAATCCACCGTCCCAGCTGGGATCATTATAAATAGCCTGGCGCTGGGTATGACTTATGCCAATCGCCCAGGGACGATGTTTTTCACCCATCCCAACTAATACAGCTGACTGCGGGCGTTCATCCATAATACACCATTCCAGTGCCTGCATGCCACCCATTGATCCACCGATAACGAGTTCTATCTTGTTGATATCGAGTTCGTCAAAAAGTTGTTGTTGCAGCCGTACGATATCGCGAATAGTAACTTTGGGAAAATCAGCCCGGTATGGTTTTTCGGTTTCAGGGTTGATCGAAGTAGGACCACTTGATCCATAGCAGCTGCCCAAAACATTGGGACAAATAATGAAGTGCTTATTGGGATCAAGTGCTTTCCCTTTACTAAATATTCCCTGGAACCACTCGTCAACAGCGGTATTGCCGGTTAGGGCATGACAGACCAGAATGACATTATCACGTTGGCTATTTAACTCACCCCACGTTTGATATGCTATCGTTGGCTCAGGTATTGTAGCTCCGCCCTCGGTAACAAACGGTTTTTCAAATGTATGTGATTGGTTGTTGCTCATTGTGTTCAATGTTATCCTGAACCTTGTGCTACAAAGCCTTGGCGTAGTAATGCTTGTTTCAGGATCGATGGATTTTGATTATTGATTAATAATCCACCGGATGGCAGATTCAGCCATCCGATGGGTAATAGGTTACGCCGGTTGCTTGATTTTACTGAACGCGATTTCGAAGTCTTCTTTAATATCATCGATGTGCTCAATGCCTACCGAAACGCGAATCAGGTCGGATTCTACACCGCTGGCAGCCTGTTCTTCTTCGCTGAGCTGTTGGTGGGTGGTAGAAGCCGGGTGGATAACCAGCGTTTTGGCATCGCCGACATTAGCCAGGTGACTGGAAACTTCGACGTTTTCAATGAAGGTTCGTGCAGATTCAAATCCGCCTTTAACCCCGAAGGTTAGTACAGCACCAAATTTTCCTTCGTTCAGATATTTTTTGGCTCGTTCGTGATAAGGATGATCCTCGAGTCCGGTATAATTCACCCAATCCACAACATCTTGTTCACGTAGCCATTTGGCCAGTTCAAGAGCATTTTCGCAGTGCCGCTCGGTGCGCAGTGATAGGGTTTCGAGCCCTTGCAGTAGCAAGAAACTGTTAAATGGTGATTGTGCAGATCCGAAATCGCGCAATGCTTCTACGCGTGCACGGATGGCAAAAGCAATATTGCCAAATGGGCCGTCGGGACCAAAGGTTTCCCAGAAATTGAGTCCGTGATATGCAGGAGATGGTTCAGTAAACACCGGGAAATTACCGTTGCCCCAGTTAAAGTTTCCGGCGTCTACTATAACACCGCCGATGCTGGTGCCGTGACCGCCAATCCATTTAGTAGCCGACTCGACCACAATGTTGGCGCCATGTTTAATGGGTTGAACAATAGCACCGGCAGCACCAAAGGTATTGTCGACGATTAGCGGGACTCCGTACTTTTCCGCAAGGGCAGATAGGCCATCAAAGTCCGGCACATTGCCGCGGGGATTACCAATAGATTCTACATAAATAGCTTTGGTATTCTCATCAATTTCGGCCTCGTAACTTTCAACCTTATCATCCTCAACAAAATTTACATCAATACCGAGTCGTGGTAATGTAACTTTGAATTGATTATAGGTTCCCCCGTAGAGGAAGCTGGTGGAAACGATATTGTCGCCGGCCTGTGCAATGGTAGCAATGGTCATAAATTGAGCCGATTGTCCTGAAGCGGTGGCTACAGCTGCAGCACCTCCCTCGAGTGCGGCAATGCGTTTTTCAAACACATCACTGGTGGGATTCATAATCCGGGTGTAGATGTTGCCGAATTCTTTCAGGGCAAAAAGGGTTGCCGCATGTTCGGTGTCATCAAACTCGTAGGAGGTCGTTTGATAAATGGGAACGGCACGCGATCCCGTTGTGGGATCGGGTTCTTGTCCCGCATGGAGTTGCAGGGTTTCAAATTTGAGGTTGCGTTCTTCTTTTTCGTTAGTACTCATGGTATTGGTATTTATTGATTAGTTGTTATTGGTTGATTCTTTTTTCGGTCGTATCAAAAATTGGTGATCCACTTTGATGCAGCGGTTTTCGTAAATCTCAATTCCCGTTCCTTTCACTTTCTCTATTTCTTTAGGTTGTTCACCGGTTCCCAGTTGCAGCCATATTGCTCTCGGCTTTGGTTCCAATTCCACAGCCTGGTCAACTGCTTTATGTATATGATCGGACGGCAGAAATACATCTACTGCATCAATGGGATGAGGGATACTTTTGAGATCCGGATAGGATTCTTTACCCAGAATGGTATCTGCATTGGGATTTACCGGTACGATGTTATATCCGGCATTTTGGAGGTAGCGGGCTACAAACTGGCTGTCTTTATGAAAACTGCGCGACAGTCCCACAATAGCGATAGTGGATATATTTGCCAGCGTTTTCTCGGCGCGATCGGTTTCGGCACTGAGCTCTTCTGTCGCTCGCATCTTTTTGTCGTACCAGTTGTTAAATGTTGACTTCATAATGTTGTTAGTTCGTAATATTCTTCGGAGTTTTTGATCCGTGGATTTTAAATTTCATGCAAATAAAAAAGCCTCTTCCAAGATCTTACACCGGTGGGGTAAAGATCTCAGAAGAGGCTTAAAAAACTCGCAATGAGTTTGGCCTGTTCTCTCATCTTTCCCCGTGTTACCGGAGCAGGAAGTGGCACCTTTTCCCCGCACGGTGAAGTGCGGGACGGTTGCCAAAGCGTCTTCGGGCCTGATCCCTCAGCTTTTCTGGATAAGAGTGCTCACTAAATCAAAAGAACAATCGTACAAAAACTAAAAAAGCCTTTCGGGATTAACCGAAGGGCTTTGAATCTGTTTTACAAGAGTAAAACGAATCAGTCCTCCGGTTGCAGGTGCGGCATACACATGCACATACAACAGAGGCGACAAATATGTTTTTGTATTCGTTTCATGTCTTGGTTTTTTGAATTTCAAATCAAACATAATCGATTATCTGTTATGATACAAGTATCATTTTATCGGGATGATATAGAATCTGCTTTTATATAAAAATCCTTGTCAATTTTAAAATTATTAGTATCTGAAAGTGACAAATTACTTCGCTTCCATCTATCTGTTGATGGGTAGATAAATGTATAGCTCCCATCGGTTAAGGTGACTTTGAGGGGCATGTCAAAATGATCGACGTCGGCTTTCCACCGGTAAAACAGAACATCATTTTTGATATAATATTCGAAAGTAGGGATATTAGCATAATGCACGTATTGATCGAAAACGTCATCCAGATCTTCCCCTGACTGTTCCATGATATAGTGCTCAATTTGGTCAGCAGTTACAATTTGATGACGAAATTCTTTTTGTATCCCGCGGAGTATGTTTTTCCAAGTAGAGTCATTATCCACGATCTGACGAATCATGTGCAGCATGTTGTGAGCCTTATTGTACATGTCGCCGGAGCCTTCATTGTTGAGTCCATATTTTCCCGTAATAGGTTGTTTGTTTTCAATGCCGTCGCGCATGCCTCGGGCGTATTCAGCTCCTGCTTCCTTTCCGAAGCGGCACTCGGTATAAATGGACTCCGAATAACTGGTAAAACCTTCGTGTATCCACATGTCCGCCACATCGTTGGTGGTGATGCTGTTGCCCCACCACTCGTGAGCCGCTTCGTGAATAATGATGAAATCCCATTTTAATCCCCAGCCCGAGCCGGAAAGATCGGTGCCGCGATAGCCATTTTGATATCCGTTGCCGTAAGCCACCGCACTTTGGTGCTCCATTCCCAAGTGTGGGGTTTCCACCAGCTTAAAACTGTCCTCATAAAAGGGATACGGTCCAAACCAATCCTCAAAACACTGCATCATCGGTTTAACTTGCTGAAATTGTTCTTTTGCTTTTCCCAGGTTGTGTTCCAGCACCCAATAGCTTAGATCCAGCGTGCCGTTTTTACCTTCGTACGTATCCTTAAAATTTACGTAGTTGCCGGCATTAACGGCTATGTTGTAGTTGTTTATAGGATTGGATACGAACCAGCTCCAGGTGGTCATGCCGTTATCATGTTGGGTAGTGTCACGAAGACGTCCGTTCGAGACATTTTTAATTTCATCGGGAACGGTGATATTGATGCTCATACTGTCGGGTTCTGCAGACTGATGATCCTTGTTGGGCCACCAGACGCTGGCGCCCAATCCCTGGTTGGCCGTTGCAATCCAGTGGTTGCCGAGAGAGTCCTGCTCCCAGACAAATCCACCGTCCCATGGGGCGTTTTCAGCTACTTTCGGTTTACCCTGATAATAAACTGAGATGGTATAAAGCGAATCTTTTTTAAAATTATCGGGTACTTCGACCATATAGGCGTAACTGTTTTCAGCCCTGCTGTAATCAAGTGTTTGGCCGTCTTGTGTTATCTGATCGATGGTGAGCGGATCTTGCAGGTCAATCTGCATACGCTTCGGTTCTTTGGTAACGCGATAGGTGATCTTATTATACCCAGTGATGGAGGAGTCCTCCGGCTGGACAGTAACATGTAAATCGTAATAAACTACGTCCCACCAATCCCGTTCAGCAGTTATTGAACCGCGGAGGGAGTCTTTTTTGGTAGCAAGTACGCCTGAATCTTGAGCTGTTACTAAAATCGGAAATAGAAGGGTTAACGAAAGTAGTAGGCCCAGTAAGTTACAGAAACTGTATTTTCGTAAAAACAAATCGTTAAGTAGATTATTTAAAATATTCATCAGGATTTATTCTTGTTATGGGGAATAATAGAGAGTCTTTTGAGCCGAATGCGATATATCATGTCTATAATCATGGCAATGCCGGAGATCTCATCTTCAGAGAAGATACAAATTACGCATTCTTTTTAAAGAGATACCAAAAGTATATTCCGCATATTGCAGATACCTTTGCGTACTGCCTGATGCCGAACCATTTTCATGTTATGGTGAGGGTAAAAAGTAGGGAGGCTTTGTTGAGATTTGCTAAGAAGAAGTATCCAGATAGAGATCCGCAAAGTTTCGAAAACTTTGCGGATCTAATATCTAATCAGTTTAAGAACTTTCTGATTTCGTATGCGAAATCATTTAATAAAATGTATGATAGAAAAGGAAGTTTATTTCTGGATAATCTTAATAGAAAATCGATAACTGAAGATTCCTACTACACCCAATTAATCTGCTATATCCATCAAAACCCTATTAAACATGGTTTTGTGGATAATATTACGGACTGGCCATATAGTTCGTATCATAGTTTACTGTCCAAGCAGGCAATAAATCTAAAACGCGAAGAAGTATTTAAGTGGTTTGGCGGGAGAGAAAATTTTATTCAGGCTCATAAAAGAAATTAATGGCAATCCGCAAAGTTTACAAAATTTTGCGGATTGTTTACTACTAATAACCGTAATGTCGCACTCGGCTTGGATCTTCGCGCCATTTTTCGCGTACTTTTACATGGAGATCCAGGTAGACTTTTTTATTCACGAAATCTTCGATGACTTCACGGGCGTTTTTACCCAGTTTTTTGATCGCTTTTCCTCCCTTTCCAATAAGTATCCCTTTTTGCGAATTACGATTCACAATAATATCGGCACTGATGTAATCCAGATCGTCCCGTTCATCATACTGGACGATATCAATAGTAGAGGAGTATGGAATTTCCTGATGGTAAAGCAAAAACAATTGCTCTCGAACCATCTCGGCCACAAAAAATCGCACTGGCTGCTCGCTTAGCATATCCTTGGGATAGAAGGGCGGACCCGGTTTAATATTTTCCTTAATATTATCCATAAGGTTTTGAAGTCCCTTACCGTTAAGGGCTGAGACAAAGAAGGTGTCGTCAAAATCGAACTCATCTTCAAGCTTGCGGGCAACTCCCTCAGCTTCCTGATCAGTGACTTTATCAATCTTGTTGATAATCAGGAATATCTGCTTACCCTTCATCGAGGAGAACATCTTGTAAATGCGTCCCGGTATGTTGTGATCCTTTACGTCGACAATGAGCAATAGGATATCGGCATCGGTGCGGGCACGATCCACTGTTTTCATCATTGCTTTCTGGAGTTCGTATTTTGGGTCGATGACGCCGGGGGTATCCAGGAATATAATCTGCATATCTTCCTCGGAGTGAATTCCAATAACCTGATGGCGGGTGGTCTGAGGTTTATGTGTGGTGATCGAAATCTTGTTACCCAGCAGGCGGTTCATTAGAGTAGATTTGCCGGCGTTGGGTTTTCCTAAAATGGCTACATATCCCGAACGATGATCTTTAGTATTTTCCATAGTGGTGATAAAAATTGGGAGATTTCAGCTCCGAAGATTAATACAATTAGTTAGCAGTATTCATGATGAGTAAGAATTTTTTTACCGTTTCATCAAGACCATCGAATAAGGCAGATGAAACTAAGGCATGACCAATACTGATATCGTTCAAATGTGGTACTTCATTGACCAAAGGCTGTAGGTTGTCGAGATTTAAGCCGTGCCCGGCATTAACGTTCATTCCCAGCTTGTGAGCCTGCTCGGCTCCATCCCGCAAACGTTTTAGTTCACTTTGTTTATCTGCTTCGTTGGATGCATTGGCATAGGTACCGGTATGTAGTTCAATAGCATCACTGCCCAGTTCGGCAGCCAGTTCGATATCCTTTTTATTGGGATCCACAAACAAGCTTATGGCAATATCAGTATCGGCATAAACCGGAAATACCCGATCGCGAAAATCCTCAAAGACTGTTTCCATATCAAGTCCACCCTCGGTGGTAAGTTCCTCCCGGCTCTCTGGAACAAGCGTCACCAGTTCCGGATTAACATCTTTGCTGATGGTCAGCATTTCGTCGGTAGCGGCCATCTCAAAATCAAGATTACCGTTAACAGTTTCCTTTAATCGATATACATCTTCCGTTTTGATATGACGGCGATCTTTTCGCAGGTGAAAGACGATACCTGAAGCTCCGGCTTGCTCACAGACTTTAGCCGCTTCAATGGGATCGGGATACCCTTCGCCGCGTGCATTGCGGAGAGTAGCAATGTGATCAATATTTACCAGAAGTTGCATTGTAATAAAACACTTAATTTAATGTTATCTTTAAACCCTTAAATATAGATCATTTAAAGGAGATTGTAAGTTCAAAATATAGAAACGGCAGGGAATGTATATGCGCAAGGTTTTAGTAATATTTATGATCGGAGGATTTGCGGTGGCCTGCGGGGTCGTCCCGCGATCTTCGCATCCGCCTGCTGTTACTGGCGGAAACGAAAACCCTGCTCAAGCGGTAGAGAATAGTTCTTCTCCGTCTGTTGAAGAGGATACGGCAACATCTGATCAGTCGTCATCGAATACGGCAATAGCTGTATCATCATTAGATGAGGCCAAAGCATCACTAATACAAGCTTACCGTGATTGGAAAGGGACGCCGTATTTATTGGGTGGAACATCACAGGAGGGAGTCGATTGCTCTCGATTCGTGAATATTGTGCTTGATGACTATTTTGGGATTGATGTGCCAACAAACACCAAAGAACAACTGAATGTAGGCAGTAAAATACGCCGGGCTGCGGTACGGACCGGTGATTTGGTATTTTTTAAAACCGGTCGTAAAACCCTGCACGTTGGTATTGCCGTTAACAGTGGGGAGTTTTTACATGCCTCTACCTCAAGCGGCGTAATGATAAGCAAGCTTGGAAAAAGTTATTGGCGCAATCGATTTCTGGCTGCTCGACGGGTATTATAACAATTAGGTGTAAATAATTGTTTTTATTTTAGAAAAGAGTTGACTATTACCCTGTGGATGTTATACTTCAAGAACAGATCCAAATGAGAAGGACATTTGGATAACATTTTTATTTCAGGGCTATAAGAAAAATTGGGTAGCACACGCTCCATACCACAATCAGATGAGGAGCTGTGGGCGAAATTGAAGGAAGGGCAAAAAGGATCACTTCGCACACTGTTTCTACGTTATTATGACTCTCTTTTTTCATACGGATTATCCGTGTGTTCAAAAGAGGAATTGGTTGAGGACTGTCTGCAAGAACTGTTTTATCAGCTTTGGGAAAGCCGTGCAACGCTCTCTGAGGTCCAAAATGTAAAAGGATATCTTTGGATCAGTTTTCGGCGTCGATTAATGGGAGAGATTAAAAAGAGGAATGATATCAACTATAGGTCGGTCTCCTTTAAAAGTGACATGAAGAAGGTGGTAAGTGTTGAAGGGCTGTTCATTGATAATGAACAGCAGGCAAAGCTTCATCAAAAACTTCAAGAGATCTGCGAAGATTTAACGCAGCGCGAGCGAGAGGTGTTGTTCCTGAAATATTACGAAGGGATGAGCTATTCAGAGATTGAGCAAATCTTGGGACTTGAGTATCAAACAGTGCGCAATTATATGTATCGCGCTATTGAACGATTGCGGAAAATATTCGAAAAAGAAGGCATTAAAATAGCTCTTGGTCTTCTTTTCCTCATTATTATATAAGTACACAACCTGCGCACAATTTTCATCCTTCCGAAATAATTAGTGAGTCATTAATAGCAAAAAAGGGCCTAATAAGTATTTAGAGGGCTCTTTTTATTAAAAAATTGTTTGGGTACAGCAATAGTTTTTGCTCCTCTTTATCAACGAAGACTATTGAACAACGGCTTATGGCAAAAGACTCAAACAAGATCATTGTACAACTTATTACCGATCCGGCTTTTCGCAGTTGGTGTTTCGGAAATGCTGCGGAGAAGGAAAATCAACGTTGGGAGCATTGGATTACAAATCATGCTGATTGCAGGGAAAATATTTTGACGGCAAAGAAGATTGTGTTGGAGCTCGAACGGGGTAGTCGGGAAGAAATACCGCCACATCATAAAAAGTATGACAGCTGGGAGCAACTCCAGAAACGTATTACAATGCCTCGGCGTCATGTAAATGAAGCGGTCTCCTCAATTACTTCATCCCATTATTTGGGATGGATGCTAACGGCCGCTGCAACAGTGCTGTTATTGATCGCAATGTTGTTTACAATCGAATATACCGACTTTATGCCTGTCCCATCTTTGGAAGACAATGAGATACAGGTCCCGCAACTGTTAACTACCACTACCGATTATGGAGAACAAAAGATTATTGTACTTAATGACGGGACACGGATAACGTTGAATGCTAATTCTTCGGTGACATATCACGCCGGATGGGTTTATGAGGATACGGTTGGGGTACAGTTGGAAGGCGAAGCTTTTTTCGATGTCACACACCGAGCATCGGGTGAAGGTCCCGTTTTCCAGGTTCAAACAAATGATGGCAATATCCATGTATTGGGAACGCGCTTTATGGTGAATACCTGGGATGAGATCACAAAAGTAGTTCTTGAAGAAGGAAAGGTGGCAATACAGCGAAAAGGTTTATCTGCGAAAAATGATGAAACAATTTTAAGGCCAAGTGAACGGGCCGTTTTTAGCCGGGTGGCTTCTGATATCACCATCCAGAATGTAGATACCCATCGCTATACTTCTTGGACCAAGGGGCTTTTCGAGTTTGAAAGGGCCCCGTTAACAGTGGTTGCAGATCGTATAGAAAAACTTTTTGGCAAAGAGGTCGTCATTGCCAACCCGCTGTTAATGACAAAAAAAGTTTCGGGATCGATAGAAAATGAGGATTTGGATATGCTTTTGTCGGCACTTAGTAGAACACTCGAGATAACAATCGTGAAATATGAAGATCAAATTGTTTTTAGGCAGAATATGCTTGAAGGCTCCTTTATAAATCAAACACTAAACTAAGGGGATCATAATGATGAAGAAAAGATACACGGTTTTACTGTCGTTGTTTTTTGTAACAGCGATGTTGGTACAGGGCAGTATTGCACAATCTAACGATAGTGAGATATTGTCGCTCAGGAACTCTCTGCAATACGATACATCACAATCAATATCGTTAGAAGAGATTCTGAACAATATTGAAGAAGACAGAAATATTGTTTTTCTGTATGATGTAGAGTTGATTGAGGGAAAAACCGTATCCCTGTCAAGTATTCGTGAACCGGAAAGGGATCTGGGGCTGCAGTTAGCCAGTATTTTGAGGCCTTTCGATTTATCTTACGAACGGAAAGGGGGACGTTCCTATATTATTGTTTCGAAGGATAAAAAACAGCAAGCGCTTGAGGGAATACTACAAGGAACAGTAATTGATGGACCTACCGGAGAACCAATGCCAGGAGTGAATGTTTTTATACCAGAACTGAACATCGGGGCCGCTTCTGATGCGGAAGGTACTTTTGAAATTTCAGATGTTCCCGAAGGTACGTATATGCTTCGGGCTACGTTTGTAGGATATGAAACCTACGAAGAGGAAATTGAAATTTCCGAAGGGGATAATACCATTGAAATTGTGATGAATCCGTCGGCAATGCAGCTCGATGAAGTGGTAGTATCGGGGTTAGCTTCGTCAGTAAAGCGAGAAAACCTTGCAAATTCGGTGACTAAAATTAATGCTGATGAATTAACGGGTAATACTACGCCGGCTACGGTTGATGGTGCATTGCAGGGTAAGGTGGTCGGTACCAACATGACCTCTTCAGGCGGAGCGCCGGGCGGCGGGGTTGATATTAAGCTGCGCGGGATCAGTACGTTGGGGGCCGGGAGTTCTCAGCCGCTGATTATTGTTGATGGCATTTATATTAATAATGATGAGCTTGAAACGGGCGTTTCTGCGGTAAGTGCCCAGCAAGCTGCCAGTCAGGATGATGGGGCCAATCGGCTTGCGGATTTAAACCCCGATGAAATTGAATCCATAGAAATACTCAAAGGTCCTTCTGCGGCAGCTATTTACGGGGCCCGGGCGAATGCAGGAGTGGTTATTATCGAAACTAAACGTGGAAGCGGTGGAGCAACAAGGGTTAGTTTTAGTCAGGATGTGGGATATTCGAGCATCTTGAATAAAATTGGTGCCGCTTCGTGGAGCGAAGATAAAATTGACTTGGTTTATGGAGCTGGTTCTTCTGCTGCACAATCTGCCAAACAGATGTATAATGATGCTGTGGCTAATGGTACACTCCGGGACTATGAGGAGCTAATCTTTGGACGGGAAGGGGCTCAAGTTAATACCCAGATTAGTGTCTCGGGCGGAGATGCTCAAACGCAGTTTTATGTCTCCGGAGCGTTTAAGGATGAAAATGGTATCATCGAAAACACCGGTTTTGACCGCTACTCGCTACGTGCCAACATAGATCATCAGCTCAATGAGAATATTGATATATCGTCAAGCACGAACTACATCAATACAGAAACGAATCGGGGATGGACCGGTAATGGTGGAGTTGGTTCTGTTGTGCAGGCCGTAGCTTTTACGCCACCTTTTGCACAGCTGTTGCCGGATGAAAACGGGGATTATCCCGACAATCCGTTTTTCCAGATGAATCCGCTTGAGCTTATTGAGTATGGTGTAAATCGACAAGAAGTGAACCGTTTTTTACAGTCGTTGTCAGCTAACTTTAAATTGTATAGCTCAGGTGCACATACGCTTAATTTTAATCTGGATGGCGGCGTTGATTTTATGAATTCCAATACGATGGCGTACATGCCGCCGTTTCTACAGTATCAGCAGTCGCAGGCCAATCCCGGAGATGTTATACATTCTGCCGAAAAAGTGCTGAATATTAACTTACAGGCATTTTTGGTCTATAATACTATGGTGGGTAGCGAAGATTCGCCGTGGAATCTTACCACCCAGGCCGGTTATACTACCTACCACAATGAGCGACAGTTACAGCAGGTTCGTGGTCGTGGGCTGGTCCCCGGTCAAACGAATGTAGAAAATGCCAGTCTCCAGGAGATTTACAATCAGTACTTTGTAGATGTTACCGATGTAGGTTATGTGGCTCAGCAAGAAGTGAATTGGGATGACAAGGTTATCGGTACCGTAGGCGCTCGCTTTGATAAATCAACGCTTAATGCCGATCAGGATAAGTATTATTTCTTCCCCAAAGCCTCGATGGCCGTAAATATTACGAACTTTGAATTCTGGAGCGCAGATATCCTGGAGCAGTTTAAGCTTCGGGCAGCATACGGTGAAACCGGTGGATTGCCCAACTTCGGGGTGACGTTTGAGGCACTTAATAGTGGATTAATTTCCGGTAATCTTGGGACGTTCCGTTCTACCCGTACCATCGATCCCAATCTTGAACCGGAAACGGCCCAAGAGTTGGAGGTCGGTGTTGATTTGGGACTTCGGGGCGGACGTGCTTCACTGGAGGCCACGTACTACCGCAAGAATGTGAGTGACTTGATTCTTGACCAGGAGCTGCCAAGCTCATCAGGGTTACAGGTGATGGCAACAAATGCCGCGGACTTGCAAAATGAAGGTATTGAGCTGGCGCTGCGAACGGTGCCGGTGCAGGCCAATAAATTTAGCTGGAACTCTACGGTTAATTGGTGGAAGAACACTGCTGAAATTACCAATTTAAAAGTACCATCCTTCACAACCGGTGGTTTTGGAGCCGCTCTCGGTACGTTCTATATTGCTGAGGGGTTTTCGCCCACCACCATTGTGGGTACACCCTTCGATACTGAAGCAGGTCGGTTTACCGTTTATGGAGATTCCCAGCCTGATTACCAGATGTCTTGGACAAATACGATAAACTTTTTGAATAACTGGGAGTTTAACTTCTTCTGGCACTACAGTCACGGACAAAAAGTTATCAACCTGCGCCGTTTTTTAGCGGATAACGCGGGGACAACACCAGACTGGAATAATGACAGTAATGGAGATGGAACGCCCGATGGACTTGATCGTCCGGGCGAAGGTGCAGGTCGTTTTGTAGCGGATGCAGGTTATCTGAAGCTTAGAGAGCTAAGTTTATATTATTCAGTGCCGGCCAGCTTCTTGGAAAGTTATACCGGGGGTACGGTCAAAAGTGTACGTCTTGGAGCATCAGGAAATAATGTACTGCTGTTTTCTGATTATCCCAGTTACGATCCGGAGGTATCGGAGTTTGGATCTTCGGCCATAGGAACCGGGGTTGAAGTTGCGGCATATCCAAGTGCTCGTAAAATCATGTTCCATCTCAAACTCGATTTTTAATCAATCCATAAATTATTTGCTCATGAAACGATTAACCTACATAGCAGTTATTAGTGTCACCTTGGTATTTTTTATGGTGAATTGTGATGGATCATTGGTCGGATCAAAAAATGTCACTGATCCCAATAATCCATCGGTGCAACAGGTATTGCAAAATGCCACCAAGCCCGAGGTGCAAAACCTTGTTACGGGACTGGAGCTCAGAAATAGACAATATGCCGGGGGCCTTATCCCCTTGCTGGGATCATTTGGCCGTGAAGTATGGCGATTCGATAGCATTGACGGACGTTTTGTTACTGAGTGGCTCGGTATTGACGGGAATGCTGAAACCGATCCAGCCTTTTTTGGATCCGCAGCTGCCTATGATACCCCTTATGCAGCTATTCAGCAGGCAAACCTACTAATGCAGGCCCTCAACAATACTGCCCTGCTGAGCGAAGAAGAAAAGAACGGCGTGCGGGGATATGCGAAAACGATCCAAGCCTACCAGTTCTTAATTCCACTGCTAACGCAGTATCAAAATGGTATTCGGGTTGATGTGGCCGATCCGCAAAATTTAGGGGAGTTCGAAAGCTATGAGGATGCACTTTCAAGCATTCGAGGCTTACTTGATGAAGGATATCAAGATTTACAAAATGCAGGAGGAAGCTTCTTTTTCAACCTTTCCGATGGATTTGCTGATTTCAATAATCCGGCAACCATGGCCCAGCTAAATCGAGCTATGGCAGCACGAGCAGCAGTTTATGCCGAAGATTGGCAGGGTGCGTTAGATGCACTTTCTAATGCGGAGCCGTTTTTTGAACTGGCCGAAGGAGAAGGCGTGATGAACAAGGGTGCTTACCTGTCGTACGGTGATCCGCCCGATACGTTCAACCCGTTGTATGTTCCCCGCAATGCATCAGCAGATGAGATTATGGTGGTGCACCCATCTATTATTGAGGATACTTTGGCTGGGGATTTGCGCGTCGATCGCAAGTTTTTCTTGCGAGATACCCCCATCAATAATCCTAATGTGCCCGAAGAGGCCAAGTACCAAGACAATCGTTTCGACGGAGTAGGAGCTCCGCTTTCGCTGATTCGTAATGAAGAGCTCGTCCTGATCTACGCCGAAGCACAGACGAACTTAGAAGGAGCAACGGCTGCAAATTATACTAATGCAGCAGAGGCTATTAATTATGTGCGTAATACGTGGAATCTCTCTGATTATGGCGGAGCACTTAACGAACAGGCATTGATTGATGAAATTCTGTTACAGCGCCGATATTCGCTGTGGGCCGAATTTGGTCACCGATGGATTGATATGCGTCGATACGATCGCCTCGATGAAATTGATCAAAATGATAAGCTTACAGGAACTATTTTTACACAGATGGCACGACCTCAATCAGAAATCAATTTCGAGGATTTCTGATAGTTGTACCTTCAATAACGAAAACCCGGTTCGTAATTGAGCCGGGTTTTCGCTTTTTTTTACGATAAATTTTGACAAGAACACATTTAGTTATGGACGTATTTAAACGTATTCTGATTAGTTTTACATTTGTACTTTTTGTACTTGCCTCCTCGGCATGGGCACAGTCAGATCCGGTATATATAAAGGGCGGGTCTTATTTTGATGTGCATACCGAACAGATGGTAGAAAATGAAGGGATTTTGATCCGCGGCGGAAGATTTTACCGAGTGGGACAGCCCCCGGCCAGGACAAAAGTCGGGGAATATGAAATTGTGGAACTCTCCCAAGATGAGTATGTACTGCCCGGCATTGTGGATATTCATGCCCATTATCGGATTGACGCTTTTGGGTCTGAGGAATTGGAGGAGATTGATGAATTTAAATACAATGCGCTGGTGTATCTGGCCAATGGGGTGACGTCCACCTTTGCCAACGGCGTGTATTATCCCTATATGGAGTTGGCTGCCAAACGGTTGGTGAACTCTGGAAAATGGACGGGTCCGCGCATTTGGGCTTCGGGGCCCTATTTTGGCACGGCGCGTCCCGACTGGCAGAATTTTTCCAAAGAGGAAATTTACGAACAGGTTGATTATTGGGCGGCGCTTGGTGTTGATGGGTTCAAGACCAAAGGCGGTAATCCCGAAACCGTAAAACACCTTGTGGATCGGGCACACTGGCACGGCCTTAAGGTAGCTGGGCACCTGGGTTCGGGCTATCGCAATACAACGAACTCTATCACTGCTATTGATAACGGCATCGATCGGGTAGAGCATATTTTAGGTGGTTTTGTGCTCGATTCTACGAAGTATGCCTATCCGGTTTGGAACAAAGTGGATACGACAACGACTGATTTCAAAAAGACCGTACAGTACTTTATAGATCACAATGTATACTTTGACGGTACCATTATTGCGCCGGTCTTTTTTACTACTTTAAAAGATGGATTCGATTATTGGGAAGATGAACAATCGCTGTTTACAGATTACGTCCGCAAGCAGCTTCCACCCCGCGAAGAGCAAGAAGCCAGCGAGTTGATGGACGGTCTTTATGAGGCTATGAAGCGATCAACGAAAGCATTTTACGAAGCAGGGGGTGGTGACTTAATTACATTGGGAACTGATGCTCCAAGTCATGGTTATTACCTGGCGGGTTTTAGTGCGCACCGCGAAATGCATACGATGGTGATGGCTGGATTGCCCGAGCAGGCAGCACTCAAGGCTGGGACTTTAAATAGTGCAAAGGCTCTTGGCAAAAGCAGTTTGCTCGGGTCTGTGGAGACCGGTAAGCTGGCAGATTTGTATGTGGTGAAAGGGAATCCTTTGGAAGACATTACCAATACGCGTAATATGCAGTTGGTGATGAAATCGGGCAAGGTTTATAATCCTCAAAACTTGTTAGAGCAGGTGAAAGGGAAAATTGGTCCTGATAATGAATCTAAAACCGAAAGCTGGTTCAAGTACCCCGAATTAGTAGAAGAAGCGGATAGGATTAAAAAGTAATTTGATAGAATTTGATCCAAAATAGAAAAACCGAGCTGCTAATTAACTTAGCAAGCTCGGCTTTTTTTAAGTACCGAAATAATTTAAGCGACGGCTGCCGATCCCATTTCTTTAGGATTTTCACCGTACTGGTTGGTGCCCGGCTGACTATCTTGTACCAAAAACACGATTATAACAATAGCTCCAATTATTGGTACTAAACTAATAAGTAGCCACCAGCCGCTACGTCCCGTGTCGTGGAGGCGGCGGACGCCTACTGCTAAACTGGGAATGAAAACAGCTAAAGAATACAGCCCCAAAATACCCATAAGAACCAATCCAACACTTGATTCTGGATTCATTCCTGCGAGCATAAACATAAGAGTTTGTAGCGCTGCATAAATTAAAAAGTTAACCAGCGTAAACATCCAGTACTCTTTACGACGAGCACGGCCCTCAAACTCTGCATAGTTTTTTAATACTTTGATATACCATTCCATAAGCTCTCCTTGTTTTATTTTTGTATTTTTGTGTACCCCTAATAGAATTAACATGACTAAGAATAGAAGAATCCTCAAAAGTTGCAAGTTTAGCTTCTGCATTAGGGTTCTTCAAGCACAAGACAAGGAATAGCGACACATAAATGGTACTTATTCTGTTGGTGGTCGGCTTGGGTTTAGCTCTCTTGATTTGGCTTTGGAAAGGTCCAGTGCAAAATACGGTCACCGCTATGAAAAGAAATGGAAGCAGTACCGTTGAAGCCTATGGTGTTATTTTATTTATCACCTCGGCAATGGGAATCAGCATCTACCTGATAATGTCTATTTTATAGCGTTATTAAAAGGGTACATCGTGATCCATATCTGACATATCAATGACGTTTTCATCGGGATTATCCTGTGAGTCGCCATCTCCGCGCTCCACTTTCCAGGCTTTTACATCGGTATACCAGTTGCCTTTGTATTCTCGGCTTTGCAGATCCACATATACGGTCACTTCTTCGCCTTCCTGAACATTAAATTGATCAATTTTATCGCCCCACTGAGTAATACAAATTTTCTTGGGATACTTTCCCGGCGTCTCCAGAATAAAGTCCTGTTTGCGCCATTCCCCGTTTTTACCCGTGCCGGATTGTTCTTCCAGAATTTGGGCAACTTCACCTTTTACTTTTAATTCATCCATAATATCAGTTCGCTCTTTGAGCCTTACATTTTGCGTCAATGAGGATAGGGATGCCTGCCATTTATATCAATAAAAATATGGGTTATTTATTAGATGATGTTTTGCCCAAACTCATGGGTGGATAGTCGGCCATGACATACGAGATATTTTCATTTTTCTTGATGTTGGTCACCCTCATAGTCACCTGCTCACCGGTTTTTTTATTCTCATTTTTCATTTCCATAATCATGCCGTAAGGATATTCGTCGGGAATTTTACCTCTCATCTGTTTGGCGTTTGCCTGCGCTTTAAAGAGTTGGGTCATACCCAAATCCTCGTCGCGGGTCACCCAAATTTCCATGGTTTCTTCATCAGTTTCAGATCGATATCCATCACAACCATAACCTAATATATTCTTGCTGCCGATCTTTTCATACCCGCGCCACTCTTCCAGCTCGTCCCAGTTGGCCTCTTCATCGGATAGGCTGTCATTTTCAGTGATCTGTTGATCCCACTTATAGCCAAATGAAAATTTATTGCCCTCATTTTCCATTAGCATAAGCATGGCTTCGTTGGTTAAGTCGTAAATAATAAAAAGATTGCCCTCCTGTTTTTCCATTTCCTGGGAACGGAATTTGGTGCCCGTATAAGTGCCGTCATCACTAAAGTGCATATCGACGTTCATTGGCGGTTCTTCCCGGCCATTTTTATCGCTCGATCGTACTTCCATCGTCGTTATTGTCTGGAAGGAGTAACGGTCTTCGGTTTTGATATTGCTGCTCATTGTGAACGGAACGTGTATCCCGCCACTACTGTCAGCGTCCCATTCTCCAAAAATTGAATTCCATGATTTCTCTACGGCTCGTTCGGCTAATAGTTGAACCTGTTCGGCCAGTTTTTCTTCGGCTTTCTGTTCCGCGGCCTGTTTTGCTTTTTTCTTTAGTCGGTTTAACAACTGTGCATTTGCGTCAATACTCCAAGTTGTCAATAGTAATGCAATAAGTAATCCTGATAGAATTTTCATGATGCTCTCCGTTAATTTTTACTGTCCATTACTATAATCTACAAAATACATACATTAACTGTAGTAAAAATAGTTACTTACAAGAAAATTATTTCTCCTATTCTTATTGAAAAGGAAGGGCTGAATTTTGAATGGGCGATTTTGTACTTTGTGATATCAACCCAAAAAATATTGTAATTATCAGCATTAATACACGGATACTGCTATGGATCCCAAGCTGTTAGCTTTTCTTAAATCCCCTGATTCCTATCCTCATAATCCGGAAGGGGTATCCCATATTCAGACCCACATCTCACATGTATTTTTGGTTCCTCCATATGTTTACAAATTTAAAAAGTCGGTAGATTTTGGCTTTTTGGATTACAGCTCACTTGCTAAACGAAAGGAATTCTGTCACCGCGAGGTTGAATTGAACCGCAGGCTCTCGAATGATATTTACCTGGGGGTGGTATCGGTTAGTAAAGAGGGCGACTCATTTCAAATATCCGATGAGGTGCTGCAAACTGATTCCGTAGTTGAATACGCGGTAAAGATGAAACAGCTGCCTGATGAATATTTCTTGCACAGCTATTTGGAAAAGGGCACACTAAAAAAGTCGCACCTCAATCGCGTAGTAGATAAGCTGGCTGACTTTTATAATACTCAGCAGCCCGATGAACAGGTCTTGCAGTACGGAGAAATCGAAAGTATCAAAGTAAACACCGATGAAAATTTTGAGCAGACCAAAGGTTTTGTCGGCGAAACCATTGATGACAACATGTACCGGGGCATACAGTCTTTCACCAATCAATATTTTGAACACCGCAGTGAACTCTTTGAACGGCGGATTGCTCAAAGGCGGATTGTAGACGGTCATGGCGATTTGCACCTGGAGCATATTCATATTACGCCCGAGAAAGTACAGATTTATGACTGTATAGAATTTAATGACCGGTTCCGCTACGGGGATCTGGCAGTGGATTTAGCGTTTCTTGCCATGGATCTCGACTTCAACAATAGGTGGCAGGAAGAACGCTACTTCATTGATGAGATGTCCAAGAAACTGGATGACCCCGACCTGTTGGAGATTATCGATTTTTATAAGTGCTACCGGGCATATGTAAAAGGAAAGGTTAAAAGTTTGCAGAGTGGAGAGGAAGAAGTGCCGCAGGTCGATCGTGAGAAAGCAGCCCAAAAGGCCTCTCAATATTTTGATCTGTCCCTGCGATACGCGCTGCTTGGATCAAAGCCCATCGTGCTGATATTCATGGGTGGTGTGGGGACAGGGAAGACGACGCTTGCCAAGCATTTTGAGCAAAAATTTAATATCGATCGATTTTCTTCTGATCGCATCCGAAAATCGATGGCCGGACTTGACCTGCAGAAACGAACGCCGGCAGAACAGCGCGATAAGCTGTATACTCAATTGATGTCGGAGCAAACGTACCAAACGCTTATAGAGAAGATAGAAAAGTGTATTGGTGAGGGAAAAAGCGTGATCTTGGATGCTACCTTTAGCAACAGGGCAGTCCGCGAAAAGGTTATCCGGAGATTGGGGGAGTTGGAAACTGACTATCTTTTTGTGGAAGCCAAAGCAGCCGAAGATGTGGTGAAATCGCGCCTGAAGCAGCGCGAAGGGGAAGATGATGTGGTATCGGATGCCCGGTTAGAAGATTTTGAAACCCTTAAAAACCGATACAGTCCGCCAAGCGAAATTGGAGATGAAAACCTCATTTCCGTGCAAACCGATCAGCCTGTCGAGCAGACAATCAGAACACTCTATTTTGAGCTGGCTGATAGAAATATATCCAACAGTAACCGCTAATTTCTACTGTAGTATATCTGTTGGTGGGAAAATTCTTTTGCCAGTTGAACCAACTTATTCCATCCATCTTTTACGGGACTTTTCTTACCGCCCGCATTTTCTACCTGAGTACCGCTGGCCAAGGTGCCTGTTATGTGGAGGGTCGAATCTTTTATCGTGGCATTTACCTTCATAGCATAGCTTCCAAAAACTTTCAGGATGGTTGGGTCAAACTTTTTATGCCGTGTTTCGAGCGTAAGCGGTTTTTTGTTAGACCGTATTACCGTAAATTCCTGATTACCCAGATGGGTTTCAAAACTTTGATAGGCTTGGGAGGGGGAGTCGCTTAAAGCAAGGATGATGGTATCAGCTTTTTTCATCATCCTTACCGAAGGTTCCGCAGGCGGAAGCGTGGATGCGCAGGAAATAATGGTAATAATTATAAGAATGACACCGATTGCTCGCATATATCTAATATATATGGTAAAAAATGAATTTTAATGTACGATAAATTACTAAATGTGTAAAAATGGATTTTATAATCGGGTGGATGAGGAAAAGATTAATGCCTTTGTTATTCTTTACGATAGGTTAGTAGTAACTTGGAGGGTGTGTTTCTGGAAGCATTTTAAAGCCCCAAAATTATTGTGGCTTAACAAATTGAAGCTAAATCAGCTAAAAAGTACTCCCTATTCACTTTTTTGAATTTCTTGCCATTCCTCTTTGGTCAACATAAATACGTGAACAGTATTCTCTTTAGCTTTAGGTAATTCATCTTTATTGATAACTCCTGCCTCTTCAAGTTTATTAAGGTTCCCTTGTAGATCGGCCGGACTTAATGTATAAGCTGCTCCTGATGCAACATCAACTACAACTCCTAAAAGCCACCACGAAACCAAATTACCTAATATAGTGGTAGCTCCATCAAAATTTCTGTTTACTTTAACTTTTACTTCCTCATATCCGTCTTTTTGAAATGTTACAATATGGCTTTCACTGCGTGATAGTTGGGCTGATGTAGGGGTTTCACCTTTATTTATTTCGTCTACCAGAACTTCTGCTCCGGAAGGTGAAGAATTAAAGCGAACTTCAGCATTACTACCTTTAAATATAGTAGCACAACTACTTAGAAAGAATGAGAAGATTAATAGGTATGCAATGGCCCTTTTATATGGTGATAACATATTAGAACTCTTGAGTTTTAATTATTATTAGCACCCGAGTAATAATATTCCAATATGTATAAAAATAAAGACTTCCTAAAGAACGATAATATTTGCACCTAAAATACTAAATCCCTGCAAGCCAGTAACTTACAGGGATTTGAGTGCCCAAGAGAGGACTCGAACCTCCACGGGGAAGATCCCCACATGCTCCTGAAGCATGCGCGTCTACCAATTCCGCCACTTGGGCAATATTCGCCAAATTTTTAAGCGTGACAAATATAGGAGTTTTCATCACTAATTTGAAACATGCTTTCGGATTTTTATTTGGTATCGCCCCGGTTCTATCGACTTGTTCTGATCAGTTGGAGTTAGTCGTCTTCGGTCTCAAAGTCCCAGCGGTATGTTGCACCGAGTGCGTTACCAGCCAGGTCAGTAACATCCGAACTGATTATGACAGTATAATACTGTTCATCGCGGAGGTCAGTTCCGGGTGTAAATGTGGCCGTACTTCCTGAGTAGCTTACCGATCCTGAAAGCTTTCGGTATTGTCCCCACTGCCATTGGTATAGCTCGAAAGTATCTTCGTTTATAGTGGACTTACTCATCTGTTCACTAAATGTTGCTGTTATTTGGATATCAATGGGTACATCATCTTCTTCATTCTGAGGCTTAGTGGATATAATGTGGGGCGGCGTGCGGTCGATCTCTTTTGTAATAAAATTCCAGCTGTAATTATTAGGAGGTGAATTCCCTTTAAGATCCTGGATGCCATCGGTAATGATAGCGGTGAAAACTATTCCATCCTGTAGGGTACTCGAGGGTTTAAAAACAGCCGTTGAGTCCTCATAACTGACCGATCCAGAAATGCTATTTAAGTTTGTCCGCAGCCTAAATGTGTTGCTGTTTATCGTAGCTGGATCTATCCGCTCACTAAATGTGGCTGTTATTTGAATATCAAAGGCCACGTCCTCTTCATGGTTTTCAGGATTAGTGGATATAACGCGAGGTGGGGTGCGGTCGATCTCTTTTGTAGTAAAATTCCAGTTATAGCTTTGGTCGGGGGAATTGCCGAATGGGTCCTCAATATCGTTAGTAATCGTTGCGGTGTACTCAACCCCATCGGGCAGTGATTCCGAGGGACTAAACGTAGCGGTGGAGTCGGTATAGCTTAGCGAACCGGGAATGATGCTGCCGTTATTGTTTCGCAAGTAGAATGTGTTGCTGTTGATGGTTTCGGGGTTCAGGGTTTTACTAAAACGGGCGGAGATATTGGTGTTGGCGGAAATGTCGGTGGCGCCGTCTTTGGGATTAGTCTCAATAACGGTAGGTGGGGTAGCTTCGTAGGTTGTTGCCGGTCGGGTTGTGAAATTCCACTCATATTCCTGATCCATGGTATTACCTTCTACGTCAGCTACTTGTGAAGTAATGGTGGTGTTGATGGAGGTGTTTCGAGCAAATGTTCTGTTTGGCATGAAGGTGACCGTACTGCCGGAGTAGGAAAACGTACCGGATATTTCTATACCACCTTCTCTTACAATAAAAGTTGAGTCATTAATAGAGCTGGTATCTATTGATGCACTGAATGTAGCCTGAATGGACACATCAAGCTCGATATTTTCGTCTGCGTATTCGGGGAATGTATCGATTACTTCTATTGGAGAGACCGTTTCATCCAGTGATTCTGAAAGTCCGGGTGGGCCTCCATCACTGCATCCTGCATTGAGCATACTTGCTGTTATGAAGAATCCTAAAATAAAAAAATATGACTGATAGGTATTGGTTAGCATGGGCTATACATTTTAGGATAAGGACAGTGCCCTTTTTTAGTTAAGGGGAATCGATAGTTTGGTTTGGGGCTGAGGGAGATTGATAAAGAAAGGAACCAAAAAATGTGCCAAAGAATAGGCTCAGCTTTTTTAGGGTATTAATGGGGTTTTGTAGATAAATTAGGATCAAAAAAACTACAAGTGTGTAAAAGTTACCCGAAGCCAGGTATTTTAGAAGGGAGGAACCAAAAGGATGGACAGCAAAAATATCGTGTAATAAAAAAGCCCGCTAAAAAGCGGGCTCCTAAAATCCAATATAAAATCTCGGATCTATTTGTAATCCAGGCTGGTTACGTTAGTAGCACTTAAGCCTTTGGGAGTTTCTTCTACCTCAAACTCAACGGCTTCGCCGTCTTCAAGTCCTTGGTTGTAATCGAGGTTCTCGACATTGTTTCTGTGGACAAAAATGTCATCGCCGCCTTCATCAGGTGCAATAAATCCAAATCCTTTTTTAGTGTCGAAGAACTTTATTTTTCCTTGTTTCATAACTATAACTGTGTCTTTGTGTACACCTGTCTGCTCTGTCTGATGAAAAGAGTTGAATTAACGCGTCGTTTCAAAGAAGTAACTTACTGGGTGGGTAATTAAATATAACGATTAAAGGTAGTGCTAATTGAGGACAATACCTATTTATTATCCAAATATTTTTCAGGCGGCGTTTATTGGGGATGATTCTTCGTATCAAAAATAGTTTTCATCATCTGTTTGTATTCTTCGTTAAGTGATATGTCACGCCGCGCCATCATGGCTTCCATGGCTTCAAGGGCTTTATCGATGCGGTATGTTTGAATAACATTGGAACCCACCCAGCTGAATGAGGGGATTAGTTTGGGAGGAAAATCATCTGAAAAAATATTACAGCTAACTCCACAGATGGTACCGGTATTCAATTGCGTGTTGATTGCTGTTTTGGAATGGTCGCCCATTACGGTGCCGAAAAACTGCTGGTTTGTTTCAATCTCCTGACTATTAGACCAGTCGGGAATACGTACACTGCTGTAATTATTTTTCAGGTTCGATGTGTTGGTATCAGCCCCGAAATTGCACCACTGGCCAATAATAGAGTTGCCGACAAATCCGTCGTGACCTTTGTTGGAGTAGGAGTGGAAGATGGAGTTGTTTACTTCGCCACCCACCTTACAGACCGGTCCGATAGTGGTATCTTCATAAATTTTGGCACCCATTTTAATAGTAGCATTTTCACAGATGGCTACCGGGCCGCGAATATGAGCCCCAGACATGATAGTGGCATTTTCGCCGATAAAAATAGGTCCTTTTGAAGCGTTAAGTACGCACCCGGCTTCGATGGTGGCTCCTTCTTGAATATAGATGTTTTCCTGCTTTTCGAGCACGGCGTAATCCGAAACAGTACCATTTATGTTGGTATTGATATCCAGCAACTCGATATCTCGAACAATTTCCTGGCCGTTCAGCTGGAATAGATCCCAGAGGTTGTTGAGGGATAAGAAATCATTGGATTCCAGCACAAAAAGGGTGTTAAAGTCGGGTTCCCCATTTTCAAGCCACTGCCGGGATGTTCCTCCATCCACGTTGGCGGCAATGATCGTCTCTCCGTATGTAAGATATTGACCTTCACTTAAATTGTTTACTTGCGTAACCAGTTGTTCGGTTGGCAGGTATCGGCTGTTCATCCAGATACAGTTCTCATCCGTTGATATTTCATCGGCCTCAAATAGCCCTTTGAGCTCCGGTCGTAGTATGCGATTCGTTTTTGTAGGATGTAACGCCTGTTTCCATTTCTCCGAAAGTGTTAGAATGCCGATGCGCAGATCGTCAGTGGGACGAGTTAATGTAAGGGGATGAAAAGTGGTCAGCTTTTCATCTTCAAAGAAACACAGCTGCATGGTTATACCTATAAATGATTGATTATAATTGTTTCAAAATATCTGCCAGAATGATAACTTTAGTATTGTGCAAATCTTAGTCTGGGAGAGACAGTATAAGAATCAGTAAACAAATACAATAATACAAGACATCTATGTGCGGAATTGTTGGATATATAGGAAATAAGAAAGCGAGCGATATCATTGTAAAAGGACTTGAGCGCCTTGAATATCGCGGATATGACTCTGCAGGTATTGCTTTGCTTAACGGTCAGCTGGATATTAAGAAGGGAAAAGGAAAGGTCCAGAACCTCAAGAAAAAAATGAAAGCTAACCCCAATGACAGTCTCGTTGGTATTGGACATACCCGATGGGCTACGCACGGTGCGCCGAATGATATTAATTCTCATCCGCACGTAAGTGAATCGGGAAAAATCGCGCTTGTCCACAATGGCATTATTGAGAATTACAATACCTTAAAGAAAGAGCTGAAGAATAAAGGTCGGACGTTTCATACCGATACCGATACGGAAGTTATTGCTCAGCTTATCGAAGAGATTTATGAGAACGGAGATGGCGAAGAAATTACATTCGAGCAGGCTGTGCAAATGGCACTTCAGCAGGTGGTAGGTACGTATGGATTGGCCATTTTAAATGTTGAGGAGCCCAATCGTATTATTGTAGCTCGAAAAGGATCACCATTGTTGCTGGGGATTGGAGACGGTGAAATGTTTGTGGCATCGGATGCTTCGCCCATCGTTGAGCATACTAAAAAGGTGGTTTACCTGGATGATGGTGAGATGGCTATCGTTACCAAGGAGGGATATGATGTTAAAACTATAGAAGATGAGCCGCTTACAAAGAAAGTCCATGAGCTGGCGATGAGTATCGAAGAGATTGAGAAGGGCGGATATCCGCACTTTATGCTCAAGGAGATTTTTGAGCAGCCGCGCGCTATTTCGGATTGCCTGCGGGGACGAATTAATGTAGAAGACCACTCTATACAATTAGGTGGTATCACTGATGTATTAGATAAGCTGGTGAATGCTAAACGATTGATTATAGCTGCTTGCGGGACCAGCTGGCATGCCGGCTTGGTTGCTGAATATCTGTTCGAGCATCTGGCTAAGTTGTCTGTAGAGGTAGAATATGCTTCGGAATTCCGCTACCGCGAAGCCCTTATTGACGAAGATGATGTAATGCTGGTGATTTCGCAAAGCGGCGAAACGGCGGATACGCTGGCGGCCCTTCGCACAGCTAAAGAACGTGGAGCACTTACGCTTGGTGTTTGTAATGTAGTAGGATCAACCATTGCCCGTGATACCGATGCGGGCGTCTATACACATGCCGGTCCGGAGATTGGGGTGGCATCCACCAAAGCATTTACGACCCAGGTTTCGGTACTGGCTATGATGGCTATTCTGTTGGGACAAAAGCGAGGCGTGCTCGATGAAGAATATGCAGCGCGATTGATCGAAGAGCTGGATCGCATTCCCGGGAAAGTGCAGAAGATTTTGGATAACAGCGATTCTCTTAAAGATATGGCTCGGCTTTTCAGTTATGCGCCGAACTTCTTGTACTTGGGACGAACGTATAACTTCCCAGTGGCACTCGAGGGCGCGCTGAAGCTTAAAGAAATTTCATATATCCATGCAGAAGGATATCCTGCCGCAGAAATGAAACACGGTCCCATTGCGCTTATTGATGAGATGATGCCGGTTGTTGTGATTGCTGCTACGGAGCATACGAATGAGAAGATGATCAGCAATATTGAAGAGGTGAAAGCGCGTGAAGGCCGTATTATTTCAATAACTGGTGAGGATAATGATGAGGTTATTGATCTTTCTGAATTTTCTTGCGCGATTCCCGAGACCGAGGATTGTCTTTCACCAATGTTAACGACCATACCGTTACAACTGATTTCCTATTATATTGCCGTAAATCGCGGCTGTAATGTGGATCAGCCACGGAATTTAGCGAAAAGTGTAACGGTAGAATAACATTATCTTCTTGCGAAGATTTTTTTGGGCAGGGCTGCAAAGCTTTGCCCTTTTGTATTTTTATGAGGTATTTAAAGAGTAAACGATTTACCAATTTGCCACGTTTTACTGACCTATGACGACATTACAAATTAAAAATATGGTGTGCGATCGCTGTATCATGACGGTGCAGCAGGTGTTAAAGGACCTCGGATATGAAGTTGAATCCATTGCCCTCGGGAAAGTTGTTATTACCGAAGATGTTGGGTTTGAAGATCTCGAAAAGATAAGTGAAGCATTGGTTGGGAAGGGGTTTGAGCTTATTAAAAAGAACGACAAGGCACTTCTTGAGCAGATAAAGGTTCAACTTCTTGATTATTTAAAACATCTCGAAAACTCTGAAGATCCTGAGAAAGTCTCCACTTTTTTAGAGGAAAATATGCAATACAACTACAGTTATTTGAGTAACTATTTTTCAGATTACGGAGGTGTGACGATTGAAAAATACCTCATTAACTTGAAGATTGAGCGGGTTAAAGAGTTGCTTTCCTATGATGAATTGACGCTGAGTGAGATAGCGTGGAAGTTCAATTACAGTAGCGTGCAGTATCTTTCCAATCAGTTCAAAAAAGTAACCGGAGAAACAGTCAGTTCTTTTCGCAGCCACATTGATGAGAACAGTCGCCAGTCGCTGGATGCTGTATAAATTTTCTGTATCCAAAAATTTTACACATTTCTTTTAATGTATTGTAAGATGTGTCTGCTTAAAAGCAGTTATACTTGGATGTAATTTGAAATTTAGTAAAAACTGCTATGAAAGAATCACTGCAAATTGAAGGTATGCACTGTGCCGGTTGTGCCAACAGCGTAGAAAAAGCCCTCGCTGAAGTAGAGGGAGTCGATAAAGCGTCGGTCAATCTGGCTACGGAAAAAGCGTTTGTTGAGTTCGAAAACGGCGAAGTTCTGCATGAAAAGTTAAAAGAGGCGGTGCAAAATGCCGGCTATGATATTAAGGAAGAAGCTGACGAAGATAAGGATGCAGATATAACCGGTAAAAAAAAACTTGATGTAGCCTATCATAAAATGTGGTGGTCATGGGCAATGACCATTCCCATTATTTTGCTGATGATTCCCGAAATGTTTGCCGGCTTTGCGCTCGGTGGAGAGTTGGGGTATCAGCTGCTGATGATCGGGCTTTCTTCGGTTGTCATCTTTTATCCCGGTTGGGAAACGCTGAAAGGAGCTTGGAGATCAGCGATCAACGGTTCTCCTAATATGGATGTGCTTATTGCCATGGGATCATTGGCAGCGCTGGGAACGGGATTTGTGGCTCTGCTGCATGTTTTCGGTATGGCGCCGCCATTCCACAGCTTTGCCGGTATCGCGGGCATGATTATGGCCTTTCATCTTACGGGACGTTATGTAGAAACGAAGGCAAAAGGGCGTGCTTCTGAGGCAATAAAGAATTTAATGACGCTGGAGGCCAAAGAGGCGACCATCATTCGCAACGGCAAAGAGATGACCATCCCTGTAAAAGAATTGGAGGTCGACGATGTGATGGTTGTACGTCCCGGCGAAAAGATACCCACCGACGGCAAGGTGATTGACGGTGAAAGCAGTGTGGATGAGTCGCTTGCCACGGGCGAATCGATGCCGGTGCGCAAAGAGAAAGGAGATGAAGTCATCGGGTCGACGATCAATAAAAATGGTACGCTTAAAGTGCAGGCGACCAAGGTGGGCAGCGAGACCTTTCTTAACCAGATTATTCGGATGGTTGAAGAAGCCCAGAGTTCCAAGGTGCCCATACAGGAGTTTGCCGATCGTATTACCGCAGTGTTTGTGCCGGTCATTATTGGATTGGCGGTTGCCACGTGGACGGCATGGATGATCTTTCCGGAGTTTTTCGGACAGGTTGCGGTCTGGGCGTCGGGTTTTATCCCGTGGATTAACCCCGGTATGGGAGAAATAGCACTGGCCTTCTACGCAGCCATCGCGGTGTTGGTGATTGCATGTCCCTGTGCATTGGGATTGGCGACGCCGACGGCCCTGATGGTAGGCACCGGACTTGGAGCCGAAAACGGAATTTTAATCCGCAAGGGCAAGGCCGTTGAGCTTTTGCGTGAAACTGATGTGATAGTATTGGATAAAACCGGAACGATTACCAAGGGAGAGCCTTCTGTTACAGATGTTGTGGCAGTATCAGATTGGGATAAGAAAACGATTCTTAAATATGCTGCTGCTGCGGAAAGAGGATCTGAGCATCCTCTTGGTGAGGCGATTGTTAGTCATGCCCAAGAACATGAGAAAGATCTGTGGGATGCCTCTGGATTTGAAGCTGTTACGGGGAAAGGTATTCGCGCAGAAATTGAAGGAAAGGAAGTTATTATTGGTAATAAGCGACTATTTGAAGAACAGGGTATTACGGTCAATAGTGAGGCAAAGGCTGATATTGAGGAATATGAAAGCCAGGCTAAGACGACGGTTTTGGTTGGAGTAGATGGAGAGCTGGTTGGGTTGATAGCAATCGCCGATCCTATCAAAGAAGATAGTAAAAAGGCTATTGCTACTATCAAGAAAATGGGATTTACCCCGGTTATGATCACCGGAGACAACGAACGAACGGCGCGTGCAGTGGCAAGCGAAGTAGGTATTGAGCAAGTAATTGCAGGTGTACTTCCCGATCAAAAATCTGATGAGATAAAACGTCTCCAATCGGAAGGCAAGAAAGTAATTATGGTGGGTGATGGTATTAATGATGCCCCCGCCTTAACGCAGGCCGATGTAGGTATTGCCATCGGTACGGGCACTGATGTAGCTATAGAATCGGGTGATATCGTACTCGTAAAAGGAGAGCTTCAATCAGTAGTGCAGGCGATAAAGCTAAGTGAAGCTACATTTAAGAAGATAAAACAAAATCTCTTTTGGGCTTTCTTTTACAATGTGGTAATGATCCCTCTTGCTGTTATGGGGATGATGCATCCTGTGCTGGCTGAAGCTGCCATGGCTTTTAGTTCTATCAATGTCGTTTTCAACTCCAGACGACTGCAAAAAGCAGACCTTTCCACAACGTGATAAATATGTGTGGATAACTATGTGGAAAACTTACGGGATAAAGTTTATACAGAAAATTTGTAACAAAATAATGGTATATCTCTCTTGAAAGCACAATCGGGAAGTAATTGGTGATTATTAATAGATATATCAATGTTGATAACTTGATATTAAAGGAAGGATTGGTTATTACTTAGTTGCTTTTCCGACAAAGTGTAATAATAAGTTGTGGGAATATCATAATGAAAGATTGGAAGGCATTAATTCTGAAAATAACATTACTGGTGCTCGTGGGCATTGTAATGTTAACAGGATAATAAGACGGCTTAGTTACAAAGTTTAATTTGTATTGTAATAACAGAAATGCGTATTTGGTATGTGGTAATCAACATACCAAAATGTATAATATAAAAGCGTTTTTCTGTGGATAATAAATCAGTGACCGACCTTTCTTATTTGCGTGAAATTGCAATGGGTGACGATTCCATTGTTATAGAAGCTACTGAAGCATTTCTTGAAAACACGCCTGCGACCATTGAAAACATCCAGAAATATTATAAGGATGGAGAATGGCAGAAGCTCTACAAACAAGCCCATAAAATTAAGCCCAATCTAAAATATATGGGGATGGAGCGAGCCCACGAACTTATTCTTGATATTGAGGAGCAGGCCAACACAGGGAAAATATCTGATGATTTGGGAGACAAAATATCAGAATTTTGCTCTTTGAATAAGCAAGCTTTGAAAGAGTTGTCTGATAAAATTGAAGCATTAAAAGCATAACGGCTACAACCTTTGAGAGTATTATCCGTATTGTAGACAAATTCTCACCAAAAACGGATATACTCTTATGATTTGGTCATTATTAGTAAACAGTATCGGGATCTTTGTAATCGGCTATATCTTAAAAGGCGTACAGATAAAAAGTTTCTTAACGGCAATTGGGGTGGCGATACTATTAGCAATTATAAATACCCTGGTGAAACCAATCCTGGTTTTTCTGACGCTGCCCATAACGATATTAACATTTGGACTTTTTATTTTTGTGATTAATGCTCTAATGCTGATGCTGGCGGACGAAATGATAGAAGGCATGAAAATAGAAAGCTTCGGATGGGCGTTCTTATTTAGCTTGCTGTTAGCTGTGCTAAATTTGGGGTTTTTCTGATTATGCTACGTTGGGGCTTTTAATGGCGGCCTGCTCTTTATCACGTTGTTTAATTTCAAGAGTATAAATCTTAGCGGGAGGAATATTTAAAAAGACAAGCTTTTTGTCATGCTTGTAGGTATTAACAATATTTTCCTCAAAATCACTTTTAAAATCACCGAATTTTAAGTACTTGAAATAGCTGATATATGCTCTTTGAGAACAAAGACTAAGTTTTTTCTCCCAGATCTGCTTTGTTATTTCTTCCGGCATATTTTCGTAGGGAAGGCTTGAAAATATAAAGTCGTAATTTTTCTGGGGATGAAAGTTTAAGATATCAGCATGATGAATACGGATATTATCATTGAGACGATACTTAGAACCAATGATTTGGTAAAACTTTTTGTGAATCTCTACGATGTCTAAAGAATCTTGCGGACGAAGATGCTTTGCGATCTGCTTAGTCAGCGAGCCTGTGCCGGCACCAACTTCCAAAATGTTTAACGGCTTGCAATCGGTATCAGCAAGTTTATTTTGTAGCTGGACCACAAGATCTTTGGCTAAAAACTTAGAACTGGGAGCTACTGCTCCAACACGTTTTAAGTCTTTTAGAAAATAAAGTAGGTGTTCCAATGATTTTCCTTTGATTACTGATAGCTAATTGAAGGTAACAAAGCTGAAGCAAATTGACTAATTCAGTGTGTATGGAATTACTTTAAAATATACCTTGGAAATTATGAAGAGTCTTGAGAGCTTTACTGAAATATCTTTTTACATCTAATTAGCTATTTATAGTTGATTCATTTCGTTACAGCTCTCACTTTAAGAATTCTTATTAACTAACCTAAAATAAAAAACCATCTATGAGTTATTCTATCTTCAAGGAATTGAAGCAATTGAGTGTCATGGTGTTGTGTGTCGGCTTATTAGGGGCATGCGCCAGTACTCAAAGTGCTCAAGACCAATCAAAAAGCGGTGGACTGTCATCGCCGGAATCAGAGAACGGTATCAAGCCGTACAGTGAAGTTGTCACTGACAAGGCTGAAACCGATTCAGGATTATTTGATGTTCATAAGGTCGATAAAGATTATCTTTACGAGATTCCTGATTCGCTATTAAGCCGCGAGATGCTGCTTGTTTCACGTGTTGCTGAAACTCAAGACGAGATCGGCTACGGCGGAGAAAAGCTAAATACGCAGGTTGTCCGCTGGCAAAAGAAAGATGACCAAGTTCTTTTGCGACATGTTTCGTACGAGAATGTGGCGAGTGATTCGCTGCCGGTCTATGAAGCAGTTCAAAACTCAAATTTTGAGCCAATTATTGCTTCTTTCGATGTTAAATCACTCGGTGAGGATTCGTCTGGAGTGGTTATTGATGTAACGAAATTATATGACAGTGATATCCCTTCCCTTGGCCTGCAAAGCAGTCAGCGCGAGGAGTATGGGGTAAGGCGACTCGATCCTGAGCGCTCTTTTATTGAGCATATCAACAGTTACCCGGAAAATATCGAGGCGCGAAGCTGGATGACCTATGATGCTTCTAAGCCGCCTTCCAGTTCTTCAACGGGAACAATCTCTATGGAGATTAACCATAGTATGGTGCTGCTGCCTGAAGAGAAATGGGAAACACGCTCTTATGATCAGCGAATAGGATATTTCAGTGTTCAGCAAACTGATTATGGCACTGAGCGTCACAAGGCAAATGAAGTACAGTATATTACGCGTTATAAACTGGTGCCCAGTGATAAAGAAGCCTATCTTGATGGTGAGCTGGTAGAGCCTAAAGAACCAATTGTTTATTATATTGATCCGGCAACACCTAAAGAATGGCGTCCCTATTTAAAGCAGGGAGTCGAAGATTGGCAAAAAGCATTTGAAGCGGCCGGATTTAAAAATGCAATTATTGCAAAAGATCCGCCCTCCAAAGAAGAAAACCCTGAATGGAGTCCCGAAGATGTTCGCTATTCGGTGATTCGATACTTCGCTTCTGATATCCAGAATGCATATGGACCGCATGTACATGATCCGCGAACCGGTCAAATTCTGGAAAGTGACATTGGGTGGTATCACAATGTGATGAACCTGCTTCGCAACTGGTATTTCGTACAAACGGCAGCGGCAAATCCCGATGCGCGAGCTGTACAATTTAAGGACGAAGTGATGGGCGAACTCATTCGGTTTGTTTCTGCTCACGAAGTCGGCCACACTATTGGTTTGCCACACAACTACGGTTCCAGCTATGCATACCCGGTCGATTCGCTACGATCTCCAATATTTACCGAAAAGCACGGTACGGCTCCTTCCATTATGGACTATGCCCGCTTTAACTACATTGCCCAACCTGGTGACGGAGTAGAAGATTTCCATCCTGCCGTAGGTGAGTATGATAAGTGGTCGATAAAGTGGGGCTATACATGGTTCCCCGAGGATATGAGTGAAGAGGAAAAGGTGGCCAAACTTAACGAGTGGACACGGGAACGTGCAGATGATCCCCGTTATTTTTATGGTCAACAAACCGGCAACAAAATTGATCCTCGTTCACAGAACGAAGATCTCGGTAATGACGCAATGAAAGCCAGTGAGCTTGGTATTGCAAACTTGAAGCGTATTACCTCTAATTTGGTTGAATGGACTGATCGCGAAGGTGAGAACTTTGCCGAGCTCGAAGAGCTTTACAATAACGTTGTTGGTCAATGGAACCGGTATATGGGACATGTGACTAAAAATGTAGGGGGCGTTTACGAAGATCATAAAACCTACAATCAAGAAGGTCCTGTGTATACATTTGTCCCTCAAGAAACTCAGCAACGGGCCATGGACTTCCTTATTGACTATGGTTTTATGACACCCGATTGGTTGCTTGAGGAAGATATCCTTGATCGTATTAATCAATCTACCGTTGTTGACGATATGCGAAGCGCTCAGGTGCAGGTGTTAAATGATCTTACTGATCCGCAGCGAATAGCTCGACTCATCGAGTTCGATGCGCGGTCATCAGAAGATACCTACGATGCCTTCGAAATGATGGATGATGTGCGTAATGGAATCTGGTCTGAGCTCAATAGTAATAGCGCAATTGAAGTGCATCGCCGTAATCTGCAGCGTGCATATATTGAGCGTATGGAGCATTTGATGACTGAAGAACTCCCGGATATCCCCGATGCATTTAAGGATTTTTTGGGATGGACGGATGTAAATGTCAGCCAGTCTGATATTCGTCCGATCGTTCGAGATCAGCTCCAGATACTGTTAGACGATGTTCAGAATACCCAGAATCGGGTACAAGATCGTGCTACAGAGGCGCATCTAGATGATGTCGAAGTGCGGATTGAGAACATTCTTAATCCGGATGAATAAAACGATAACAAGGAATTAATTTCAAAAGCCTCGGTTTTATAGCCGGGGCTTTTTTTATTGGGATAATTCATGTTTTAGGTCAGAATTATCAGCGTAGAGATTTGTCACTCATCTGATCCCAAAGCATACTTATGGAAACGCTCACAATAACAACAACGACTGTTCCCACGGGATTTAACCACAGATATTCAATAGCTTTGGTAAAGCCTTCTGGGGTCTCATTCCAAGGAAAGATCAACTGCCAGCTGCCTGTTTCAGGATGTTCGAAAAGGCGATCAAAGAAAAAGACGGTCACCATTCCTGAGATAAGTCCGGTCAAAGCTCCGACACCGTTGGCACGTTTTACATAGAGTAGCAGAACAAAAACACCCAGAATAGATCCATAGAAATAACTACCGACTTTGTTAACCAATTCAATAATGGATCGTGTTTCGCCCAGAGCCAGCGCCGCCCCCGTTGCCAGTAATCCCCATAGTACGGTTGTAAATCGTGATGATCTTAGATACCATTTTGCGCTTCGATCCTTGGAATCCAGTCGCTTATACCAATCCACGATAGAAATGGTGGCAAGGGCATTGAGCTCACTGTCGATACTCGAGAGGGCGGCAGCAAAAATTCCGGCTACAATAAGTCCGATAATGCCAATGGGAATCTCATTGAGAATAAAATAGGGGAGAATATAATTGGTGTCGTTTCGGCTGGATTCGGTAATCTTTTCTTGCCGTTCCATTTCCGATTCGCGCACCTCCTTGAGGTGCTGGTCGGCCTCTCTAAAAGCTTCCGCATTTTCTGGTGTCTTTTGCTCAAGAAGATTTAAAGCAGCTTCTCTGCGCTGTAAATGGGTGGCTTTGTACTCCTGTTGCAGCATTTCTCCGGCAAGTTCAGTCTGTTCTGTTTCGGCCACCGGATCGGTGCTGTGAAAGGTGATCGGAGCGGATCCAAAAATATAGAACACATAGAGCATTACGCCCAGTAGTAAAATGAAAAACTGCATAGGCACTTTAGCATAAGCTGAAAGTAAAAGTGACTTGCGGGCATCATTCAGCGACTTTGCTGTAAGGTAACGCTGTACCTGACTTTGATCAGTTCCAAAATAGGAAAGCATCAAAAAGAGCGCAGCAAAAACACCGGTCCAAATATTGTATTTTTCACTTATATCGAAGCTGATATCCAGTGCATCCAGCTTGCCGAGCGTACCGGCAAGATAGAGCGAGTCGCTGAAATCTACATCGGGCGGCAGCTGATAGTGGATCCAGTAAAAGCAGAACCCAAGCCCGAACATCATCACCGCCATCTGTTTGACATCGGTTCTGATTACTCCGCTTATACCGCCGACCATGGTATAAAGCGTGGCGGTAATCCCAATAATAAGGATGGTCGTTGAAAGCGGCAGGTCCAGCAGTATGGCAAGCACATATGATGGGGCTGCAATAATGATTCCCAACCCAAGACCGCGTGACATCAGAAAAAGAAAGCTCGTAAAAAGGCGGGTGGAAAGTCCGAACCGTTCCTCCAGCACTTCATAAGCACTAAAGTTTTGCAGCTTATTAAAATAGGGTACCAGCGTTAGGCACAGGATGATCATTGCAAAAGGCACTGCCAGATAGATCTGTACAAATCGCATATCCTCAACATACGCTTGACCCGTAGTGCCGATAAACGTAATTGCCGAAGCCTGGGTTGCCATCACCGATAATCCCATTGCCCACCAAGGCATCGATCGGTTGGCCAGGAAAAATCCCTCAATATTTTCACTTTGTTTGCCGTGACGAGTACCATCCCAGATGGTATATCCCAGAAATGCGACAAGAACAAGCCAGTCAATCCAGTGCATAACGGTTAAATGGGGAAGTTAAAGAAGTAAGTGAATAGCCCCAGCAACAGGATGTAAGCAAGGCCGATCCAAAAAACAGGCCAATAGTTTGGTTGTGGTTTTTCTGACTCTTTCTCTGTCATAACTTGCTCCGACTTAAAAGTTACCCATTATGCGTCATTCGCCACATCGTTAAGCACATCATGTAACATAGCAATATCTTTTTCATCATTATAGACGTTTGGTGCTACGCGCACCGCCGAGCCCCGCACCGAAACATGAATGTTATGTTCATCAAGTTGGCGCTGTAGTTTTTTTAAGGATACAGATGCTGGCAGTCGGATGCCAAACATATGCCCGGCCCGCCAGTCGGTCTCCTCAATTTGATATCCGTAGTCCGGTAAATCTTTTTCAAGGTCGGCTGTTAGTTGCTTACAATACCTCTGGATATTTTGAGGTTTCCAATCTAAAATCTGCTTGATAGCCTCAATCATCATCGGTACTAAAATAAAATTACTGCGTTCACCCATGTCAAAGCGTTGGGCACCCGGTTGATAGCCATCCTCATAATCCACCAGTCCGCTGAAATCCTCGCTATTTTTACGGACGATCCAACCTTCTTCGAGGGGGATACCGTTTTGAAGTCTTGGCCCCAAATAGCCAAGTGTTATCGCATAGGGACCCATCAGCCATTTATATCCTGCACAGATTAGGGCATCCGCCTGAATTTCTTGCACGTCAATTGGCATTGCCCCAACAGACTGTGTGCCGTCGATTACAAAGTATGCGTCGTTATTTCGAGTTTTCGCTCCAATCGTTTTTATATCAAACCACGTACCGTCAGTCCAATGCACATTGCCGAGTGCAACCAGTAGCGTATCTGAATCGATGGCATCTAATATTCGCTTGTTCCACTTTTGCCCTCGGTTATCGAACCCTTCCGGTGGATCAACAACCTTTAACTGACAGTTATGTTCCTCACAAAACCGTTTCCAGGCATATACATTGCTGGGAAATTGCTTGCCGCAAATTACGATTGAACTTCCTTTAGCGGGATTTATATTTTTTGCTACTGTTGACAGTCCGTACGAAACTGCAGGCATTATAGCGATATCTTTCGCCTTGGGTGCATTTACAAGTTTAGCAAATAGAGATCGTAGCGTATTGCTATCCCCGAAAAAATGATCAGGTGTTACTTCCCATGGATTATTTTTCCCTTTAATCCCTTGAATACCGGCTTCTTCCACACTTTGTAACAGCGGTGATAAATAGGAGCAGTTTAGGTAATGATGGTCATCGGGCAGTGAAAATAGGAGTTTCTGACAGTCCATCTTGATATTGAATGTTGTAAAGTTAAATGTTGAAGTTTTTTTAAGGGTAAACTTTTAATATTCAACCTTCAACTTTTTCAACAAGCTGATCGGTAATTCGAAAACTTTCCGGTCCAAATTGAAAGAGTACATCCAAAATACAGCACAAAGGTTCAAATCCTTCAAAATGCTGATGGTATTTGGGGTGATCAAAGATGGGATCACTCTTTTGCTTGGCCTGTCGCTGATAATGTCGGCTGTAGTGTTCCTGGAAAAGGGTATTCGCTCCCAAACGCTGCGCCAGTAAATCGGGATTGGAATCATAAGCTGAAAGTTTGCTGGCCAGCTCATAGTCAATGCTGATATCCATAAAACGAAACAGTCGTTTTTGGATATATAGGATAAAATCCATCAGGTGGCTGTAATCGTAGGCGGATTTAAAATCAGCTTTAATTTCAGGTTCGTAAAAATCGTAGTAGATGCTGTTGCGGTAGTTATATTCCAACGTGCGCAACAGGGGGGTAACCCAGTCGTCGGAATGATCCATGCGTACATCTTTGATGGCTTTTTTTCGGTCTTCAGTACGGATGGGAATATTAATCCATTGCGTGCCTTCGGGCGTGCGAATTTGAGCACGATGAATACGGCTCTTACGTGACCAACGTTCTACATTCTGCAGAATAATTCGGTCGGCCTGCAGCATGACGGCCAGATCGTAGAGATTAGGTGCAAATTGGGGGGTTAAAAGAGCAAGCTTCATTTTGAGTTACTATTAAGTCACTTAGTGCACTGATATTATTAATACTGTGAGTGGAATTAAGAATTAAAAATTAAGAATTAAAAATCACCATTCACTTATTACTTATCACTCGTTAACATTAGCACAAGTGCCGTATAAGCCTTATTTTTCGGAGCATTGAACAGAAATTATTTTAATTCAATTACCAAGATTTATGGAAGGTAGTGTACGTGTACGTTTTGCGCCGTCACCCACAGGTTTGCTGCATATCGGTGGACTCCGGACGGCACTCTATAATTATTTATTTGCGAAAGGTAACAACGGAACGTTTGTGCTCCGTATTGAAGATACCGATCAGGCTCGTTATGTAGAAGGAGCTGAAGAAGATATCCATCGTTCATTAAAGTGGGCCGGAATGGAGGTCGATGAAGGTCCCGAAAATCCCGGAGATGTTGGTCCTTATCGTCAGAGTGAGCGCAAGGATATGTATGAGCAATATGCCGAGCAGCTCGTTGAACAGGGCAATGCCTATTACGCTTTTGATACGCCTGAAGAATTGGACCAGATGCGGGAGCGGTTGAAAAAGTCGGGAAATCCGTCACCCAAGTATGATGCGATTACCCGAATGTCGATGAAAAACAGCCTTACGCTTCCAGAAGAGGAGGTCGAGCGCAAGCTGGAAGAAGGCGAAGAATATGTTATTCGTTTAAAAGTTCCGCGTCGCGAAACCATTCGTTTTGAAGATGAGGTGCGTGGCTTTGTATCCTTTGAAAGCAAGGGGTTAGATGACCAGGTTCTGCTTAAATCTGACGGCATGCCAACCTATCACCTGGCGAATGTGGTGGATGATCACCTGATGAAAATTTCGCATGTTATTCGTGGGGAAGAGTGGCTCAGCAGTACCCCCAAGCATATTTTGATGTACGAATATTTTGGCTGGGAGCCGCCCAAGATGGCACACCTGCCGCTGATTATGTCGCCAAGTGGAGGCAAGCTCTCAAAGCGGAAAGCTGAGACCGAGGGAATTCCTATCAATACCAAAGATTATATCGAGCAGAAGTTTGAGCCGGAAGCGTTAGTTAATTTTCTGGCATATTTGGGATGGAGTCCGGGCGACGATTCGGAAATCCATTCGCTGGAAGAACTTTGTGATCTGTTTTCACTGGATCGCGTAAGCAAAGGCGGTGCGGTGTTCGATTACAAAAAGCTGATCTGGTATAATGAGCACTACCTACGTGAAAAGCCGGCTGACGAGCTGTGGCCACGTGTGCAGGAGATTGCTAAGGAGCACGATCTTGATCCCGACGAGGGATATATGAAGCAGATTATTCCGTTGATGAAAGAGCGGGTCAGCAAGGTTGAGGACTTCGTGACGATGGGACGGTTTTTCTTTGAGGATCCCGAGGAATACGAAGACAAGGCAGTTAAAAAGTGGAAAGACAACAGTGCTGAGCTGCTCGAAGCATATGTAGAAAAGATCGAGGAGCTTGACGGAGATGACTTTGAGGCCAAAACGCTCAAAGATAAAATTAAAGAAGTGATTGAAGAGTACGATGTTGGCTTTGGTCCGGTAATGATGCCATTACGTGTGGCCGTATCGGGCATGGGTTATGGTCCCGATTTGACGCCAACGATTGAACTACTTGGCAAAGAGACAACTATCCGCCGAATTAATACAGCGATCGAAAGGTTAGGCTAGCTTTTGCTTATGGAGCTTGGTACCTATTATAAGTGTCTATGCTTAATATAAGTTAGTTTATTTCAAGCCCTGAGGGTCTACAATACCCTCAGGGTTTTTGTTGCAAAAAAAATCTGGCAAATTATTACAGAGATTGTATTTTCAAGGATCAATTGTACGTTTGGTATGGACAAGAAATAAAGTTAATCAAAAACTGATTTGATGAAGCGGAAAGCATTGTTTGTTATAGCCGGATTATTTTCAGTATTGCTGTTAATTAATTTTGGTTATGCTTCTCCCGACGCTGCCCAAGCTGCTGAGGAAACGGCTAAAACAGGGATTGAATCAGGAAGTTGGTTTAGTATTTTGCCTCCGCTCGTTGCAATTGGCATTGCATTAATTTTTCGCCAAGTACTTTTTGCCCTATTTCTGGGAATTTGGTGCGGTGCTTTTTTGGCAGGAGATCTTTCGTTCGGCGGTATTTTTACCAGCTTTTTTACAGCGCTCGACGGTTATATAGTGCCTGCCACGGCTGATGAAAGCCATATGAGTATCATTATTTTTACGATTCTTATTGGTGGTATGGTTGGTATTATCACCGATAATGGTGGTACACGCGGAGTTATTGAGCGCATCACCAAATATGTACGCACTAAAGTGAGGGGACAACTGATGACGTCCTTAATGGGATTTGTTGTCTTTTTTGATGATTATGCCAACACCATGGTGGTAGGCAGTACCATGCGTCCATTAACTGACAAGCTGCGTATTTCGCGAGCTAAGCTGGCCTATTTGGTAGATGCTACCGCAGCCCCGGTAGCGACGATAGCGCTTGTAAGCACTTGGATAGGAGCTATGGTTGGATTTATTGCTGATGCATCCGAAAAGATGCCTAACTTCACTGAATCAGCCTATGCGGTATTTTTGAGCTCGTTACCATATAATTTTTACGCTTTCTTTACCCTCCTGTTTGTGATTCTGATCGCTTGGTCGGGACGTGATTTTTCAACGATGCTTAAGGCCCGGATCAATCTTTACAAGGCAAAGCATAATCCGGAGCTCGATACGTATAACCTCTGGAAAGATAAAATTGAAGACGACGAAAAGACTAAAAAGGTATCACACTGGTCAAATGCAGTTATTCCAATTATAGCTCTTGTCGTAGGAACAGTTGGGGGGTTATTTCTAACGGGAGAAGGAAGTTCTGTTCAGGCCATTATTGAATCTGCCGATTCTTACAAGGCATTGCTCTGGGGATCGCTTATCTCTGTTACTGTAGCTATTATTATGACGCTTTCTCGAAAACTATTGGAAGTTGATGAGATGCTTGAAGGTATGATGGAGGGAATGCACACCATGTTCGATGGGCTTCTAATTTTGGTGTTAGCCTGGGCGCTCAGTGCGCTTACCGTTGAACTTGGTACAGCCGATTACCTGATGAGCGTTTTCGGGGAAACATTAAACCCCTATTGGTTGCCGGCTATTGTGTTTATACTTTCAGCTCTAACTGCTTTTGCAACGGGCTCGAGCTGGGGTACTATGGGGATTTTAATGCCGCTGGTTGTGCCGCTGGCTTGGGAAATTGGGAATAATACCGGGCTGGATTATGCCATTACGGCCGAAATTATTTATGCGAGTGTAAGTTCAGTGTTGGCGGGGTCGGTCTGGGGGGATCATTGTTCGCCGATTTCAGATACGACTATTCTAAGCTCTATCGCAACCCAGTGCGATCACGTAGAACACGTTAACACACAGTTGCCCTATGCGATGATTGTTGGGACTATTAGTATTGTGAGTTTAATCGCAATTATGGTACTCGGCGTTCCTGCATGGGTTATCTATCCGGCCGGAGTGGCTGTTATTGTAGCGATTATTTTTCAGTTTGGTAAAACTCCAAATCCTGAAGAATATACGCCTAAGGGTAAAGAGGCAGCTAATACAACATTGGATTAAAGCATCTATATTGACTGGGGCTTAGGTTCCGCACCGGAGGTACGGAACCAGATGATGTATGAGATTTTATTTTGAGTAAGGTCTGTGTCTCGATCCGAACCTCTGGTACGGATTTGTTTTTTAGCTATTTTTCAATAGTAAACTGGTAGGAGTTTTCCTTCTCAACATCCATTGTTTCAGGCTTAAATCGACGTTCTGCGAAGGTAACTTCTCTATTATGATCGACTAATAAAACGGTAGAACAGCGTGTGCCATACCCATCGCTTTTAATGAAAATTGGAGAAATTTTCTTTTCGACCTCCTTGGGAATTCCGGTGTCTGGCAGCTCTTCGTACGAGGCTTCTCGATCATCAGCCAATAGGTCAAAAAGTGGTTCGGGGGCAATGGTATTATCATTCATGAGGGACTGTAAGTTCCTTTTTGCAAGACGTACTTTCGGCCAGGGAGTTTCCAACAGGTGATTGCTGAGACCGTATAATCCCGAATTTAACAATAGAATATCGTCTTGTTGATTGGAGTAATAGCCCAGCTGATCCAACGATCCTGCTAACAGATTAAAACCCATATAACTATCTGCATCGGGATGAAGTTGCTCAATATGTTGTTTGGGATTGAGATCATTTTTTAAAAAATCGATCACTAACTTGCCACGACTGGGCGGATTTTCTTTCTTAATGTCAGGATCGCGGTAATTTGTTATCGCCGAAAATTCTCCCTGTTTATTAACACCCATCCAGGTGCCACCGGCTTTTAAATCCTTACCGGCTAAGATGTTTGGATTTTCATCCCAAAATTGAGCTGCTCGTGAAGGTCGTTCATAATGTTCATCCCGATTAGCGGCAAAAATTAGCGGGTATTGGGGATGTTGTTTATATGAGAATACAATCAGACACATTTTTTGTTCGGCTATAGTAGAAAGCAGAAATTTACGTAAGAATTTGGCATATTCGTGAGTGAAAACAAAAGAAATATCTTACAGTAAAAAACTGCATGTCGATTATTGATAAAAATACTGCATTTGGGGTTGGGGATTTTATTTTCGTTGCAGTGGGATTGTTATGCGTTTTTGGATTTTTCTTGAGTTATCCCTCACAGGAACCACGCAGTGTTATACAAAAAACAATATCTGAGGATTCGGTCGCTGCAACAGCGAACCAGGTTGTTCGTGATTTAGGATATTCTCTTGATGATCGACAAGCTTCGGAAATTACATTGCAGAGCAATACCGACTTACTTGACAGTTTACAACTTGATAACGGTCGCCAGACATTTATCCATTCAGTATCAGACTCTATTCCCCCAGGCTTACATCCATATTATTGGAATATCAAATTTTCTAATATTAGAGATAATTCTCAATCTACAGACGATCAAAATGAAAATATTGTTGTACGTCTTGATGAGCAGGGACGCCTGATCGAATTTCTAAATCCTCAGAATAGTCTGCCGGGTCGTCCTGTGCATCGCAGGGCTTTAATCCATGCCTTTGATGCGGATGCTGATTTGAGTCTTTGGAAGACGTTGCCTGATTCGGCCTGGGATAGAGTGCTGCGATTTGATTTCGATGAGGATTACAACAGTGATTCGACTCCAGATACAGCGGATGTCACTGATACTGAACGCTCGCATACATTTCAACGGGCTAATATCGAACGGTTAGCAAGTTATTATCTTCAAATCGGAGGTTGGAATCCCGAACAATTTGAATTTTCGGATATTCAAATTGAGACCGTTCATTCACAGGCCGTAGCGGATGTGGTCGTAAATGCCTCGACTCCGATAATGGGACAAGATCTCCGTATTAATGTTCGTCTTCTCTCCAGTGGAGCGTTGGTAAATCTTGATGCTACCTACAATCCGGATGGTGTGGAACAAAATATGCCCGGATTATTAGAAATTAGCAGGATAGCGATAGTGTTGATTTTCACTCTTACCCTGATAGTCCTGTTTTACTTCCGGATTCGTTCCCGCGCAGTTGATACCCGATCAGCATTGATTGCCGGTATTTTAACAGGGCTGATTGTACCGGCGACTATTTTTTTACAAGAATGGGGAACAAGTTCGTTGATGGGGGTAAATGCGCAATCGATGGACTTGCTTGGCTTGGCGCTGCAAATGGGGTTTTCGGGTGCTTTTACCTCGGTGGGCGTATTTGCCCTATTTGCCGTCGGTGATTCGATTATGCGTCAATACTGGCCCCAAAAATTGTACAGTTATGATTATCTCCGCGAGGGAAAGTTTTTTAATAAGCCTATCGGGGAAATGATTCTGCGATCAATGGTACTGGCATTTATGCTGTGTGGAATATGGACTGTTGCCCTTTCTTTTGCTCCCAATCTGTTTCTCGAAATCGAACGTACTTTTCTTGCTCACGAAGTAGCCTGGGCACCCATTTATCTTTTTCTAAACAGTTTTTGGTTTAGCTTGTTATTTGCATTGAGCATCTTTGCCGTTGCGGCAACACAGTTTTATAGCACTCATAAAAGAAAGTGGCTTGCCTCATTAACGATCGTTATTGGTGTTATTTTAATTATACCTACTTTCCAAAATGTTGGGCCGGTCATTTCGGAGATCGTACTTTTTGGAATTTTAGGTATTGTTTTCCTCGCTATTTTTCTGAAGTGGGATATTCTGACAGTCTTTTTCACCCATTTTCTTTTTGTATTAATGCTTGAATCCTCAAGCGGTTGGGTTGTAAGTGGTTCGCCGGATCTGCCTGCATTTATTCTGTTATTGATTTTCTTGTTTGGTAATGCTGTCGCAGCAGTATTATTTATTGTCAAGGGAGAGAAAGAGCAGTCTCTTTCGGGCTATGTGCCGGATTATGTTGAAGAGCTGGCACAAGAACAACGCATTAAACAGGAGCTTAGAATTGCGCGTGATGTCCAACAATCTTTCTTACCAGTAGAAACCCCGCGTTTTAAAAACCTGGATTTAGCCGCAATCTGTAAACCCGCGTACGAGACGGGTGGGGATTATTATGACTTTGTTCAACTTGATGACCATCGTATTGCAGTAACTATTGGAGATGTGAGTGGCAAAGGCATTCAGGCCGCATTTTATATGACCTTTATCAAGGGAATGCTTCATAGTCTTTGTCGTGAGATTGATTCACCTGCTGAGATTTTAAAGAAGGTGAATCGTTTATTTTATGATAATGCTCAGCGAGGAACTTTTATCTCGTTGGTTTATGGAATTATTGACCTAAAAGAGAGAACATTCCGTTTTGCTCGTGCGGGACATAATCCGATTTTGAGAGTGGACGGTAACAATACAAATTTAGAAGAGTTAAAACCCAAAGGAATTGGTATTGGATTGTCGAGGGATCGTTTTGACGAGCATCTGGAAGAGGTTGAATTATCTGTAGAAGAGAATAATGTAATTGTCCTTTATACTGATGGAATCGTTGAAGCATTGAGTGAGACCCAAAGATTTTATGGCACTAAGCGATTCAATACGTTGATAAAACAGAATGTCCGGAAATCAGCCAAGGAAATTTTAGACTTGTTAGCGCAAGATGTTAGGTCTTTTATCGGCAAGGCAAAACAGCACGATGATATGACGATAATGGTTATAAAGTTAAATGATCAGAAAGAAAAATAGGTGCTATTAATGAGATTACTGTGGAATGTGAGAGGATTATTCATTGGATTATTTGTTTTACTTATTGGAATATTCCCTGCAACAGCTCAGTCGGATATAAATTGGAATTCACTTTCTGAAGCGCAGGAGTTGGCCAAAGAGAATGGTAAAAAGGTAATGCTGTTTGCCGAAGCAGAATGGTGTGGGTATTGCAAAAAAATGCATAAGGAAGTGTTTCCAAAGCAAACGGTTCAAGACAGTTTAGACAAATATTTTTATCCGGTTAAGGTCGATATCGAGTCGGATCGCGAAATTGTATTTAATGGCCGTTCCCTTACCGAACGGCAATTGGCGCGTCAGTTTAGAGTTAGTTCGACGCCCACATTTATTTTTTTGGATCGGGATGGTAACACCATAGGCAGACAGCCGGGATTTTTGCCGACTGATATTTTTGACAAGCTTGTGGCTTTTGTAGGGTCAGATTTAACAGGTAAGCAATCGTTTAAAGAATATTTAAATAAGCATGGAGTAGATATTAATTAATAGGTTGAGAGTAAAATAGCACTGAGATATTCCATATATTATGGTAACAGAAATGATGCATAAAATGTATTCAAGATGGTATTGAGTCAGGCTGTTGAAGATTATCTGAAAGCGATATATACGCTGGAAACAGAAAATAAAGGGGCGTCAACCACGAAGATTGCAAATTCACTGGATGTCTCGTCGGCATCGGCCACTAATATGGTTAAGCGGCTGGGCAAGATGGGATTGGTTGATTATCAGTCGTATAAAGGAGCACGGCTGACGGATTCAGGCAAGAAGATTGCGCTCGAAATTATACGTCACCATCGACTGCTGGAGCTGTATCTGTTAGAAGTGATGGGGTATTCTTGGGATGAGGTGCACGATGAGGCCGAAAAGCTGGAGCATCATATCTCGGAACGGTTTGAGGATAAAATTGCCCAACTGCTTGATGATCCTACTCACGATCCGCATGGTGATCCCATCCCTACCAAAGATGGATTAATGCCCGAGATGGATGCAGAACCTCTTATTGAGGGAGAAGCAGAGCAAGAGTATATAGTGAGCCGGGTAAAGGACCAAGACCCGGAGTTGTTGCGTTATCTCGAGAAGGTTGGTTTGCTGCCCGGAATAAAAGTAAAAATAAAAGAAAAAGCTCCTTTTGATGGGCCGGTTACCGTTCTTGTTGAGAATGACGAGCAGGTGATTGGCAACGATGTTGCCAGAAATATCTTTGTGGCCGAGATATAAAACGTTCGCTTTTTTGAATTGTAGCTAAACACCTAATTATAAATCGTCGGCTTTGGAGGGGGGATATACCGTGATCACTGGTAAGCTCATTACCAAATGGTTAGGTCGGGGTAATGATCAGACTTGCTTGGGTATAACTCCTCATGTTTTTAACGAAAAAACCTGTTTCTGGAATAGATAGAAAATATATAGAACAGAGAGGAGGAGTATCAGTGGGTGACTTCTACTTGATTCGAACAAGTAGAAGTTGAATGAGCATTGAACTGAGCTAATTCCTTGCGTCGTTTTCTACGTTGCTGCCAGATAATAAATCCGGTAATAGACAGGATGGGAGGGGCTAATCCGGCTATGCAGTAGAGTAGCTTGATAAATATACCACCCCAGTTTCCAAAATGAAGGGGATAAGCAACACTCAAAATGTTATAACTCCAGTGCTTTTCTCGGATTAAAAATTGCTCTGTTTCTGCACCTGTTTGTGGATTGTATTCGATGTGATTTGAAAATTCATAGTGGATAGACCAGTCGGTATTCATGCGACCAAAAATGGTAATAGCATCTTCCTCCTCAGTCGGCATTTCAATGTAAGTTGGGGTGAAGCCCGCCACATTAGATCGGGATTTCTCAAGTAGGTTATTGATTGAGACATTGATGGATGGAGGATTGGGATCCTGATTTTCTTCTCCTTTGATAAAGTGATAGGTATTGGTTCCTACCACAATTAGCGATAGAAAAATACCGGTTAGAACCATAACAAAGTTCAATAAGAGGGCCCACACGCCTACAGTGCGGTGTAGTTCAGAGGATCCACTTTTAAGGTTTCGAAATCGAGGACGAATTTTAAAAGTAAGAACCCGCCAAATGGATTTACGATAAAACAAGAATCCGGTTATTAGTGAACCTAAAAAGCAGATTCCGGCCAAAAAGAGTACCAGTTCACCTGCAAAACCTGCATGGAGCTTATAGTGTAAATTGAGTAACCAATAGGAGTACGTTTCGTTCCCATGCAGGTCTCGCAGTATTGTTCCGTTTGTTGGGTTAACGTACAGAATACGTCGTCCTTCATCAGGTCTTCGGACCTGGGCTTCAATAGCACGGTTGGGTGTTTTGGGGATATGAGATATTCTTACACTCCAGTCTGGATATTTTTGTTGTATTGATTGGTAGGCCGCATCAATATTGACACTCCCTTCAGCTCTATCTAAGTGAATGACATCACGGTGAATATAATGTTCGATCTCATCATCAAAGACGAGCAGAGAACCCGATACAGCCATAACCAATACAAAAAGTCCGGCAATTAATCCGAACCATTTATGAATGCCAAGGATCTTTTTCTTTGAGATCTCCATGATTGATAATAGCGATACACAGCTTTAGGTATATAAAATGTCGTTGACTTCCAGCATTACCGAGGCCTCTTCAAGTGCATAACAGATCGTTTTAAATTCTGATTTCTGAAAACACATTTGCACTTCTTTTTGCTGGGTGTTTATAACCATTCTTTCGGTCCCATCTGCGAATGTTATTGATCGTTTATTAAAATCCAGATCGATAAGAGTAGAAGTGAATTTTTGAAAACTTTTGGGACTAAATTTGAGTAATAAGTTTTTATGGTAGAGAATGATATTATCGCAGCAGCTGCACCGCTCGATACTGAGGTTCTTTCTCCGGCTTAAGATAGTGTTGGTCTTTTCCATATTACGCTGGTACTCTTTCTTTCGATGGAGCTGCTTTTTCTCTTCGTTTTTGAAGTTGTTTTTCACGCTTCCATTGGCGTTTCTTTCGATCCCACCAAATAATAAATCCGGTAACAGGCAAACTGGCACAAATAAGGCTGGCAAAAAAAGCTATAATTTTACCCGGTATTCCGCCAATAGCTCCGACATGAATATCGTAATTCATGGCAACCAGTTTTTCGCCAGTATTTTTATTCTCATAGCGGTCGGCAGCCAAGAGTTTTCCAGAGTATTGATCGAATTTTAGATAACTTCTTCCGTAATAGGTTTGTCCGTCGGGACGAATATTTGCGCGGATAGTTGATTGCGAATCCGTTGGTGCAATCAAAGCTATACTATATGCTTTGGGATATTCTGCCCATGCCTGTTGATAAGCTTGCTCCATTGGGATGGAGTTCGCTTTCGTATCAGGAATAGTGGAGGCCACTTTTTCTGTGGGGCCATCCGGCAATTGATAATCACCGGTTCCTAAAAAATGAAGGCTTTTTTGCGCAAAAGGGAAGTACCAGTAGAGACCCGTAAAGGCAATAATTAGCGAAAGAGTCAGAAAGTAAAAACCTAATACATTATGGAGATCATAATTTGCTCTACGCCAGGTTGAGTCCCATTTTATTTTGAAGCTTTTTTGTTTCCCAGCTTTGTTCCATTTTTTGGGCCACCAGAGAATCATTCCCGAAATTAAAAGAATGATAAAAATAACGGTGCTCCATACAACGATAGGTTGACCAATGGGCGTGGCCAGCAACAGACTCCAGTGGATACCTTTTACAATTTGGAAGAAGTCTTTTTTCTCGTTGACGATACCCTCAATCTCTCCATTGTAGGGATTGATATAGGCTGTTTTGTAAGTTTCCATACCACCAAAGTAGGTCCACGAATCTACACCGCCTTTATATAGCATGGCCGACCAGTTGCGATCGGGATTTTTGTAGGTTGTTAGTCCAGAGGGCAGATGTTCGACGCCCAGTGCGTCAGCAGCGTTGGCTTGGAGCTTCTCTATGGGCAGGTGTTGTTGGCTCTTAGGCACTTCATCCGCATAAAAGGTGTCGTGGAGAACGATCTCCGAAATTTCCTGCTGAAAAACGAATAGGCACCCGGTAATACTTAAAATAAGTACTATCAGACCGGTAATAAGTCCGAGCCAGCGGTGCAGAAATAAGATAATTCCCTTAAAATCCATAATAATATTCGAATATGAATTATTGTACTTTTATCGTATATGTTGAAGTGTGACGGGTAGCCTCGTAGTCGGTTTTGTTGAAGGTGCCGGATGTGTCTTCGGTATAAACGGTTTCTATGACGTATTGTCCTTTCCAGGGAAGGGCAAATTCAACATTGCCATCTTCGTTGGTAGAAACTGTTTTGGTCCATTGGTCAGCTATGCCAACAACGATTTCTTGTTCGGCTAGTGGCTCTCCTTCATAAAAAACGGTGAGCTGAGTGCTATCACCTGCTTGCTTTGGTTGAGCACTACTATCATGTATTACCAAAGGATTAGCTTCGGTAAGGTCGGAGGTGGTCTTGGATGTATTTTTACCCACTACTGTTATTGTTGAGGCATAAAAGTTGGGCTTTAAAATCCCCAGATCATATTCACGCCAATCTACAACGTCCGCTTGATCGCTTTTAAGAAAGACAGTATATGCACCAGATTGTTCAGGGGTGAATTCTGCCGTGTATTTTTGTTGGCCGGGGGTGGTATCTAATTGTATTCGGTTCCCGTCGGGAGTAACAACCCATAACTCAAAATCTGCGACATCTTTAAAGTTTTCATCGACTTTTTCGTAATAACCAGAGGTATATTCTCCATAGTATACATGAACCTCTTGTGATTCTCCGATAGATCCGGTAGAAGTCGTTTCTATCCACAAGTTATGAGCAAAAAGATGAGAAGTGATAAACAGTGTGAAAAGAGTTGATAGAACTATTTTTTTCATAGAGTACGTAATAAAGAAAGCCCCTCTGTAATGAGGGGCTCAGGCTATAGTTAAAACTTATAAGTGAATCCCGCAGTGATATTACGCGGACGCTGTGGATTTACTGTGCTCCATCCATTATAGTATTCCTCATCAGTAAAGTTATTCACCTTAAGAGTTAACCGATAATTGTCGGTATTATAGAATACTGAGGTGTTTAACACCGTATAAGCAGGAATTGTAAATCGTCCTATTTGGGAATTATTAGTGACGTAATTATCGCTCGCATAATTTCCCCCCAATCCAAGTCCAGCTCCTGCTAATGGTCCACTGGTAAGTTCGTAGCTTATCCAACCGTTAATGAGGTCAGAGGGACCTGCATCATTCGGTCGACGTCCTTCTTCACCAGCAGTGCTGGTTACGGTGTATTCACTTTCATTGTGGCTGTAGCCCGCTGTAATATTTAGCCCATTTATAGGAGCTGCATTTAAGCTGAGCTCAAAACCACGGCTGTAGAGCTCACCATCTTGAATAGAATAATTAGCTCGGTTCGGATCCGACCGTACAACATCTGATACTGTGATGTCGTAATAACTGGCGGTTGCGTTTAAACGCCCGTTAAAAAGGTTTGTTTTAACGCCGGCTTCCCATTGGTTTGCACGTTCCGGTGAAAAGCTTTCGATAGTACCGTCTCCCTGCTCTTTTGGGGCAACGTTGTTAAAGCTGTTCATATAATTTCCAAAGATAGAAAGCTGCTCATTGAACGGTTGATAAACCAACCCGAATTTGGGTGAAAGGGTTGTTTGGTCATAATCGTCGTTTTCGGTACGGACATTCCCTTCATTGACAAAATGATCCAGTCGCAAGCTAAGCATAGCCGAAACCTGGGGTAGTACATCAATGACATCCGAAACGTAGGCGCTATATACCTTTTGCTCGGTTTTACTTTTATTTACTGGAGAACTGGCCAACATGGTATCCACCTTAGCCTTGGAGATAGGCGTAGGATTGTTGTTGGTGAGGTTTATAGTATCGTACAAAGTATAGCCGGTACTATTGTTAATCACTTTCTCTTGGAAAAAATCCAGTCCGATAACCATACGGTTTCGTAGGCCAGCCAGTTCAAAATCTCCTTTGAAATTTTGCTGAATATCAGTCCCATTGGTTGTAGAGTTCTGATCGCTGATACGGCGGCTATAGATGTTTTCGGGGAATCCGATGGTAGATACATAGCTGTAGTAGCCATCCGATTTAGCAGAACTGCGGGAAAGAACCGTTTCTGAAGTCCAGTTTTCTGAAAGGTTATAGGTCATTTTACCCTGTAGGCTATAGGCAGGATTGTTGATGGTCAGATCGTTAGTAGTGTATGAGAGTTCATTATTATAGCCTAACTCGGATGGATTGTTAGCCTCAAGCGGTGCACCACGATTAAGGAACAGCATCAGTGGGTTAGTGCTTTCTGAATGGTATAGTTCTGTATTGATCAGAAAGGAGAGGTCTTCATTCACTTCATACGAAAGGGAAGGTGCAAGGAAGAGCGATTCGCTGAATCCCGCATCCTGAAAACTATTTTCTTTGTGATATGCGCTGTTAATACGCAGAGCAATATTTTCTTCAGAACTAATGGGCATATTTATATCTGCCGTAACACGATTTAGCCCAAAACTTCCGGCCTTATAAGAAACTTGTCCACCAAATGTATCATATGGTTTTTTAGTTACTACATTGATAAGACCGCCGTAAGAAGTAACGCTGGTGCCAAACAGAGTGGCAGATGGACCTTTCATAAGTTCAACACGTTCTATGTTGGCAGGGTCCAGTGAACCGTTGGTAAGTGAAGGTAATCCGTTCATCATTTGTGGCTGTATGGAAAATCCTCGTATAGCATAGTAGCCTGCTCCATCACCACCTCGTCCTGTTGATTCCCAAAGCTTAAAGACACCCGGAGCGTTTTTAAGAATGTCTTCGAAACTTGTTAAAGCCTGTTCTTCTATTAGATCAGCACTAATTGTATTATAAACCTGCGGATTTTCTAAATCCTGAACGGGAAGTTTAGCTACATAACCACTGAACTCAGTAGAAAATTTGTTGATTTGATTGCCCTCAACAACAATCTCCTGAAGTTCTTCATTTTTGTCTGAAAGTGTAATATTGACTGATAGTTCTTCCTCACTTTCGATTGAAATGGATTTTCGTTGGGTGGTATAACCAACAGCAGAAACGACCAAGGTATAATCTCCTGCGGGAATTTCAGTGATCGAATAATAGCCTTGCGAATCACTGGCATCTCCAAACGAAGTACCTTGTAATGCAATATTAATATTGGGGACAGGCTTTTGTTCGGTATTGGTAACTTGTCCTTCAATTTTTGCCGATTGGGCAAATACAGAAGCGCTAAAAATAAAAAATAGCAGTGCAGTTAAGGTGGCGCGAATAAAATTATTTTGGTAGTTCATAAGACGTAAATCCTACAATGGTAGATTATTTCCAATTCTGATTTAATTGCTATTGAGAGTGAAATCTAAAGGAACGTTTTGTTGCTTTTGAATAGCAACCATCCTTATGTAGATCACTTTTAAATAACACGCCCGAAACTATTTAGATTAAATCTATATAGCAAGTAAAATCTGAGGTAAATTTACGTCTTAAGAAAGGTCTGTTGGTTAGATCTGAAGGATATCCCAGAGAGAATATTTCAAATAAAAAAGCCCGTACAAAAGGTACGGGCTTTTTATAAAGATAAATTGAAGAGTTAGTTATTTGTTTTCGAGAATAATTTTTAGGGCCTTTTCCTCAGCAGCATTACCAAAGGTGTCATAAGCCTCCATTATTTCATCTAATTTAAAATGATGAGTAATTAGCTGCTCGGGTTCCAGCTTGCCTGATCCTACTGTTTTCATCAGCATGGGAATGGTATAGGTATCAACCAATCCTGTAGTCATGGTGATATTTTTGATCCACAGTTCTTCCAGCTTAAAGTCTACGCTGGTACCGTGAACACCGACCACAGCAACCTGTCCACCGGCTTTAACGATATCCTGGCAGATATCAAAAGTTGCAGGAATACCAACTGCTTCAATAGAAACATCTACTCCTTTGCCATCGGTGAGCTCCATTATTTTATCAATAGCATTTTCGTCCCCACTATTGACAGTGTCGGTAGCTCCGAATTCTTTTGATACATCGAGGCGATTGTCATCGAGGTCAACCATAATGATTTCAGCAGGGGAGTAGAATTGGGCTGTCAATAGTGCTGCAAGACCAATGGGGCCGGCTCCAACAATGGCAATCACATCACCGGGTTTTACTTTGCCGTTGAGTACCCCTACTTCAAAACCGGTAGGTAAAATATCGCTGAGCATGACCAATGCTTCTTCATCAGCATCCTCTGGGATGTGGTAAAGGCTGGTGTCGGCATGTGGAATTCGTACATATTCGGCTTGTGTACCATCGATTTTATGTCCTAAAATCCAACCACCGTCCTCGCAGTGAGAATACATCTGTTTTTTACAGTTATCACATTTTCCGCAGGCGGTGATACAGCTGATGAGAACATGATCTCCTTCTTTAAAATTAGATACTCCTTCACCAACTTCTTCGATAATTCCTACGCCTTCGTGACCAAGTGTAGTTCCATCTTCAACAGCAGGTACATCTCCTTTCATAATGTGAAGATCAGTACCGCAAATAGTTGTTTTGGTAATCTTGACGACAGCATCAGTTGTTTCCTGAATGGCTGGTTTGGGTTTGTCTTCGTAAGTGCGATTTCCGGGACCGTGATAAACAAGTGCTTTCATAATACGTACCTCTCATTTTTGTTTGAGGGCATCCATTATAATTTCTTAGGGATGCACTGATTGCTATTTTTATATTTTATATAACTGCAAGAGATATGCCATAGGTATTCATTTGATGATTATTTATTTCAGCAAAGGTTTTAGGATAAACAGGAGGGTTTTTTATCCTGAGAAAGGATCAATCGATTAAAGTAGATTTGGCCGGTATTGCATATATGCAATGTGATTGACATTCAGCAGTCGCATTTATGCACAAAAAAAGCACCGACCAAAATTGATCGATGCTCTTAATGTTATTCTAAAATTTGAGAAAGGTTGAGGATGTTTCCCGAAGTCCCAATCGATTATTATTACTCTTGATCTATTTGATTGAGTAGTTCGTCTACGGCTTCTTTTAGCTGGACATCCTGACCGGTTCTGTAATCCGGGGGATTGATTACTTTAACATCAGGGACTGCCGGAACGCGATCCATATTGTTATCTGTATTTTTAACAAACCAACCCCGGAATGGTAGTCGAACATATGAACCGCCCATTAGGCCGGCCCCCCCGGTAGAAATTACTGCGCCAAACGTTGGTTCGCCTACTAATGTGCCAAGATCTAACTGTTTGTATGCATGAGAAAAGATCTCTGCATTTGAATAGCTATTCTGGTTAGCCAGCGCAATGGAATGTTTGGTCCAGCTGGATAGTGGCAGTCGCTCACCAAAGGGATAGTGCTCGCGGAAATTAGTTTTGTTTTTCGAAATATTGGTTGTTGCTCCCCGTGGGATCGTATAGGCGTGTTGGCGATATTTGAGCACCGTTAACAGGTAATCAGTCGTCCACCCACCGCCGTTATATCGTACGTCGATAACTACCCCTTCCTTACCTTCGCCAGTGGCTACAAGCTCGCGTTCAAAACGCTCAAAGCTGGGCCAGTTCATTCCTTCAACATGAATGTAGCCCAACCTCCCGTTTGAGTATTCTTCGGTAAGTTCTTTGCGTTTTTCAACCCATTCATTATAAAGTTGGTCTCCAAGGCTACCGGTTGGTTCAATAACAACGTCTCGGGTTTCACCTTTAGAGCTTTGAACCTGTAACAGGGTCGGCGTATCAACTCTGTCGGATAGTAAGCTGAAATAATTATCTACTTCGGTAACTTGTTGTCCACCAACGGCGATAATAACGTCACCTACATTTAGGGTGCTCATTTCTCGGTCGGCCGGAGAGTTGGGAACCACGCGAACAACCCGAACTCCATTTGAAGTCGGTTCAACCTCAGCACCGATAAGCCCGGTTCGGGTTTCTTGCGTTTCAGCGCGATCCGATCCGTAAAAGCCCATGTGGCTTGCATTAAGTTCGCCAAGCATCATATTTACTACATCTTCAAAATCTTTATCTGTTGATGTTTGCATAGCCCATGGTTTGTAGTGGTTTTTAAGAGCTGTCCAATTCTGGCCATGAAAATTGGGGTCATAGAAGTTGACGTTCAGTTTACGCCATGCCTCCTCAAAAATCTGTTCTCGTTGTTTATTGTGATTTATTTTCATGCTTGCACGATAAGGCAGTTGCTCAATACTGTTTTTCTCCAGATCATAGCGTCCTATTTTTCCACCGCCTTGCATAAAATAGAGGCTATTTAAATCGATATTTAAGCTGAGATCGTAGGGATTTACTCCTTGATCGGTAAGAGCGGAAATCTCACTGCCGTCCCATTTTGCTTTGTAGATGTCCTCATCAGCATCATCACCCACAAAGTAGAATGTTTGTCCGTCTTTGGAGATAGCAATATTTGATTCGTCTCCGGGCATCGACGTAACTTGATGTAACCGTTTGTAAAGGCCGTCGAAGTCGATGGATACATCTACGCCAGCGGTATCTTCGGCTGTTACCACTTCAGGCTTTTCACTTTTATCCCAGTCGAGTTGTGTGCGCTGCCAGTCACGTTTATTGAGCCAGGCAAACCAGACATCATCATTACCGTTATTACGATTTGACAGAAAGGCTAATTTGTTTCCATCAGGACTCCAGACCGGCTCGGTATCCGGACGAGGGTGCTTGCTGATGTTGACCGGATCCCGGGAGTCGTCTGCGGGATGAATATAAATTTCATGGTTGAAATCGAGATCCGGCATAGAGTACGCCAGCCATTCATTATCAGGACTCCAGGCAACATCACTGGCTTCTGCCCATCCATTATCCACTAAAATAGTTTCATCTCCAATACTATCACGCCCGGTAATTTCTGAGACCACCAGTTGGCCACGGCCGCGATTGAAAGCTACTTTCTCCCCGTTAGGTGAAACTACGGGATTGCGTTCTCCGAGTTCCGTATTAGTAAGCTGCTTTGTCTGGAATTGGAGGCTTTCAAAAAGATCATTGGTATCTTTTTGTGATGGCCGAATCGAAAAAAGATCATATTGACCGTTGCGATCGCTGGCAAATATCAGTGTAGAATCATTTAAAAACGCTACATCACGATCACGGTAGGGATGGTCAGTTACTTTTACTGAACGTTGTTTGGACGCATCGTTATGCTTAACAAAAATTTCGCCTTCGATGACAAATGCCAGCCAATCTCCACTCGGGGACACATCAAACTCCTGCGCATCTTCAGTAAACGTTTTTTGCTCAATATTATAAAATCGCTGGTCTTGGGTAACATCCAGATGCAAGGGCTTGCTGTTACCTTCTTGGAGATCAAGTGTAAAAAGCCCTGATTTGCGTTCATATACGATACGCTGTCCTTCATCATCGATATCAAAATAGCGAATACCATCTTCTTTGAAGTTGGTAACTTCGGTCGGAGAATAATTTAGGTTACCGTCATCATTTAATTCCACTTTATGGATATTATGCGCCCCGTTTCTTTCGCTTAAAAAGTAAAGCGTCCGGTTGTCTGTAAAGGTGGGATACATGTCATTACCCTTAAAATCGGTAAGCTGATGGTAACTTTCGTTTTCCAGATCATAGAGCCAAATGTCTTTATTGGCTGATCCACGGTATCGCTTTCGAAATTCTTTATTATACCCTCTGACAAATACTAAAAATCGCCCATCGGGACTCATTTCTGCCATCATCCCAAAAGAATCAAAAAAGCGGTCGGGAGTACCGCCTTCGGCACTAACAGTATGAATCTCGGGTTCCCATTCTACTTGGTTGAATAGCCTGTTGCTGGTAAATATTACGTTGTTGTCGGGAGTCCAGCCGGTTAGTTCGTCGTTGGTGGAATGATAGGTGAGCCGTTTGATTTGGCTGCCGTTTTTATCCACTACAAAAACATCATCATTCCCGTGACGGTCGCTGGTAAAGGCAATTTGGTTGCCGCTGGGACTCCATTGGGGGTAGGCCTCATACGCTTCGTGAAGAGTTAACCGCCAGGCGCGCCCGCTTTCAGCTGGTACGGTCCATATATCGCCCTGATACGAAAATGCAATGGTAGAGCCATCGGGGCTTATTGAAGGAAATCGGGCAAAAGGCTCATCTGACTGAGCAAGTGAAGTAGTAAAAAGTGAACATACGATAACAACGGTAAGAAATAGCTTTTTCATAATCTGATAGTTAATTGGAAATAAGTCTGAGTAGTTCTTATTGATGAATATCTATTTGAAAAGTCATGTACTTTTAAAATCCTATTATGTAAGAGATTTTAGGCAGAAGCAAATTTACGTCGTAAAAATCAGTAAATTATAAGTTATAATAAGAGCGAAAACGATAACCAATAGTTTTTTGATTTGCTAATCTATTTCAATAGTTATTAGCTGGTTGAATTGCAGTAAAAGTCGTTCGGTCGCAGATAAATTTTGCAATTCTTCTCGTACCTCAATGGCGAGCTTTGGCTTGTCTGTGATAATACCATCCACATTATATTCAATCATGGTTGCCATGATATTTGCACGATTGACGGTCCAGGCGTAGACTTCAATATTTTGTTGTTGCGTTTGGTTGATTAGTGAGGGAGTAACAGCTCTGTGATTTATCGCCAGAAGATCAACGGGTAATTGACTTTTATCACCTACCGAAAAAGCAGACACGTAGCCTACGGTAATTTGTGGAGCCTTTTTTTGTATCAGTCGTATAGTGTCGATATCCAGTGACATGATTATAACATCATTCTCCATGGCTCTTTCTTGAATAACATCAATAACTTTACGAGCTAATGCCTCAGTGGATTGTTTTAGCTCAATCATCAGCCCGATATTTTCACGGCTTGCAGCTAAGAAATCATCGAGTGTATGTATTTTTTGTTGAGAGCTTTTGCCATTAGAATATGCTTTCTGAAGAAGCTTTTGTAGATGATCATAATCTGTCTTAGAGATTGGAGCCGGATTATTGGCTATACGCATAAGATCAAAGTCGTGTGCTACTACGACCACGCTATCACGGCTTAGCTGGACATCAATCTCGGCCCACTCAACTTTTGTCTGCATGCTAAGGTCGAGAGCTTGCAGTGTGTTTTCGGGGGCGGGAGCCGGGCCTGCTCGATGCGCTGCTATTTTAACTTGGCTGTTTTTGGTCTCTGGGATCTGTTCTATTATATAGCCACTAAAAACAAAGCTAATGAAAATAATGCCACCAACTACCGAAAAGAGTAACGTTGGTTGAACAACCTTTTTTAAAATAGATCCGAGTTTTTTGAATTTATATCGGGAGGGTGGGGCCGAAATAGCATTGATCTTTGGAACATCCTGAAAGTAAAGCTTGGTAATAAGTGTTGATACGTAAGAAAATCCCAAAAAGGATATGATAGCATCAAGAAAGAGAGAGCCCATTAAATAAATTCCTGTTGCAAGTGCGATGATTCGCAAGCTATTTGTGAAATCACTTATCAAGCCGATAATCCAAAAGGATACCCCAAAAAGAATAGTGTCTGTTATAAACCGGATAATTACCCAAAAGCTGATAGCAGAAAAAATAGATTTTAGAAGCTTTTTTGATCTTTGAGTGCTAATTTGCCAGGCATATTGTAACGATTCGCTGATGGATTTTTGACTGTGAAGATAAGTTGGCAGTGCAAGCACAAGTCGGCCGGCTAAAAAGGCAATTCCCGATAGCCAGGTTAAAAACCAAATTGCCGATATGATGATAGCAATATGCCATTCGATCGGAGTTGCCGAGAGGTAATAATTAATATCATAGCTATCCAGTAATAGCTCATATATCAAAGCCAAGCCTGCAGCCAGCGGTAATAACAGGAGTAGCCCTGTTGTCACAATAAACAAACACAGCCGAAATAATAGATGAGTTTTACTGAGGATACGGAATATAATACTTCGAAAATCTGCCACTTGGTTATAGAGGTCATCAGCCACAATCTGGAATATCCCGGCAAACCGAAGTATCCATCCGGTAAGGATGAGGGCAGTACCGAGTAAAATATAACCTATGCCAACAGGGGATAGCAGCCAGGTAATGAGCTGTTCATTTCCAACTATAAGTTGTCCACGGCGGAAAAATTCAAGGCCAAGTACGGCAGACGAAATAGGAGCTAAAATTATAGCAATGATTCCCCATGTGAGTATGGTCCACGCTACCATCGGCTTCCAGAGATGGATAACTCGTCGCCAGGTAGAGCGAATGAGGTTTGAGGTTAAAATTTTCCGGATAAATTTATTCATGGGGGTTATGATAAACATTGGCTGATAAAAACCAATTTTGGAGGAAATTTTCTTGAGAAATGAGATATAGGGGGATCATAATCAAAATAAAAAAGGCAGACCTTTGGTCAGGCCTGCCTTTAAACACAATGGGGATTGTGTTCGCCGTTGAAATTGACCGTGGATCAGAAAAGATCCACGGTCCTATAGGAAACTTGCTATTCGGCCACTTCAAGATACTCACTTGCCGGGCTGGATCCGCTTTCTTTAGTAAAAAAGAACTCAAACTTTTGATAATCGCTGTCTGAATTTGGCCAAATAAGCGTTCCTCCAAGCTGTTTAGCCAATGTTTCTATCAGGATATTGTGCAGTGAGCTATTGTTTTTAACCTCATCGGGACAGTTTACAATTCGATCTCCCTCAACAATAAGATGCACTTTATTGCCGAATTCGCGTAGCTGAATATCTATAGAAGAACTTTTTTCTTTATCAGTGAAACTGAATATGAGGGATAGTATTTCATTTAATAATAGTCCGCTGGGAATAGACTGATTAATGCTTAGGGAGAGTTCTTGTGTAGGGATATTAATCTGTAGTATGTTGTTAGTATCCCGTTGGTTTTGAATCATCCGGGTATTTACCAACTCTTGTATAAAGTTTGTAAAAGGAATATTCGTAAGATTACCATTTTGATAGAGTACCTCATGGATGGAGGCGATGGTCATAATACGATTCTTAATATTCTTCAATTCCTCTTCCAACTTGTCATTGTTAGCGTCAAAAAGCTGCAGTTCTACAAGACTGGTAATAAGGGCCAGGTTATTTTTTACCCGGTGATGCAGTTCCGAGAGAAGTGCTTCTTTTTCACACAACGCTTCTTTTATTTTTTCGCGGTAATTGTGTTGGGTAGATACATCTACATAGATACCATAGATGGCAATAATATCGTCCTCTAAGGTAACGGGAACGCTACCGATTAAAACCGGAACTTCTTTTCCGTCTTTATTGACTCGAATTGTTTCTGTTTGCAGGCTTTCTCCTTTTTGTGTGGCCAGAGAAATGGCTTCTGCTTCGCTCTGTTTTTCTTCGGTAGCTAAGAGGGAATTAATGTTTTGCCCTTTAGCTTCATCTTTGGTATATCCAAAAATCTCTTCAAAACTGTTGTTAACTTTTTGGATGTTATCGTCGTTATCAACAATTGTGATGCCCACCGGTGAATTATCAAAAAGCTGTTCGAGCATAATTTGGTTTTTACGATTTTCGCGCTCAATTTTTTTACGTTCGGTAATATCAATGGCGGTAGCTACAATATACACTTTGCCATCTTCCACAAATCGCTTGGCAAAAATAGAATACTCTTTTAGTTGCCCTTTTTTGGAAATTAATTTTGTTTCAACTGATATTTCTCCCTCTTCAATACAGCGTTCAATCTGTTTTTGAGCCTTTTCTTTATATTTGTCAATAATAAAATCGCTTGCTTTTTTCTGGGCCAGCTCTTCGGCATTGTAACCCAGCTTCGTTACCATATTTTCATTCCAGCGAATGAAGCTCCCATTCCTATCCATTACAAAAAATACACCCGGAATACTGTTCAGGGCAGATTCGGTAAATTGCTTGGTTTGGAATAGGTCGCGCTCAACTTCCTTACGTCGGCTGATATCATGGAAGGACAGAATAGATCGTAATTTGCCATCCGGATTGCGATAGGTTCGTGAAGTTGCTTCTGTAGGGATGGTATTGCCCTGCTTATTAATAAAATCAAGTTCCAGTGAATAAGTCCCCGATTTTTCTTGCTGTTTAACAGCCTCTTTATATCTTGGATCTTCAACATCTATAACCGTATCCAGCGAAAGTTCAACAAGCTCATCCTGATCCCATCCCAAAATATTACTGGCCGTTTGGTTTGCTTCTAAGATATTACCCTCGCTATCAGTGATAAAAATACCGTCAATGCTCTGTTCAAATTTTACTTCAAATCGGTCCTCACTTTCCTGTTTCTCATATTTTGCTTTCATCGAGGCGGTGATATCCTCGTGCATCATCACAAAATACGAATGATCATCGCTGCACGGACGAATGGTTAAGTTAAACCAAAAAGAATTGGTATCTGTTTTTAAAGGATAGGTAAGAGTGAAGGAGGTTTTATCCTGATTTAGAACTTTCTTTAATCCTAATAAAAATTTAAGAGCATAGTCGTCCCCCATCTCGATAGCTCGTTGTAAGACATTAAAATAATTCACGCCACTATCTGCCCTTTTAATGAGAGCAGATTCGTCATTGAACCGGTTCCACGCTTCGTTGTAATCTACAACGGTGCCGCTGTCATCAACAATTGCCACATGGGCAAGCAGGCTATCGAGGAAGGTGGTATCTAAATTAATATCGGAAAAACTTGAATTAGTCATAGTCTTTTTGGGTTAATGAGATTATGAGAGCATAAAATCATCAATTGTATAAGACCGGGAAACAGGTTAAAAGCCTATATTTTTAGTAACGCAAAAAGCGTAGCAATTATTAGGTAGATTCTGTTATAATGCACTTCGTCCCTGAGGCAACTTTTTGTACAGCTTCAATGAGCTTGTCTTCTGATACATCGTTTCGGATATATCCTATAGCCCCAGCAGTAATCATCGGCTTTATTAGTTCTTTGTTAAGATATGAATGAACAACGAGGAGTGGAGTGTCGGGAAACTGGTCACATATTTTGGAAACTACTTCTGTAGAAGCTTGGTTAAAATCCTCAATATTGGCAACCAGGAGGTCAAATTCAGCTTTTATCTCTTTTGAATTACCCAGATTATCTAAATCAGAATAAAGCTGAATCGACCAGTCTTCTATTAATTGAAGCATCGTTTTTATAGTAGTGGTAATAGAAGACTTTTCACCAACGAGTAATATTTGCATGCCGTTGTGTTAGTTAGATGATATATCTTAACCTACTATTTTTAACATAGGTTTGATATAACTTGAAAAGCCTATTTTGGTGATAGGTAAAAAAGCCTATGAGTAGAAGAGTCACATCTATTTGAAAGGAAATGGAATAAATAAAGTGTGCGAGAGGGCGGAATTTATTCGATATCCACCAAGTCATATTTAATGGCATAAGTAACGAGTCCGGCTGTATTTTTGGCGCCCGTTTTTTGTAGCAAATTCCGGCGGTGGGCATCTACTGTACGGGTACTTATATATAGCTCTTCTGCAATTTCTTGATTAGTATATTGTTCTACAATCAGTTCGAGCACTTCTTTTTCTCGTTTAGTAATATTTCCGGGATCGGAGTTATCTTTTTGATTGGTGCCCTTTACAATATCCATCATTACACTTTGGGTCGCGTCATCACTAAAATAGTGTTTGCCATCCAAGATAGTAGTAATCGCATCGACAAGTTCCATTTTATCGGAACTCTTCAGGATATAGCCCGAGGCACCGGCTTCAATCATTTCACGAATATGTTGATCCTCGTCCATCATAGTAAGCGCTAATATTTTTATTTCGGGAAATGATTCTTTAATTGTTTCGGTGGCCTCAATGCCATTCATCTCCGGCATGTTGATATCCATGATAATCAGGTCGATATCGTGATTTTTGCATGCCTCGATTGCTTCTTTCCCATTTTCAGCTTCAGCTGTGATGGTAAATCCTACATCATCTTCCAGCAGCATCTTTATCCCGTCGCGGACAATATCGTGGTCATCCGCTAATAATATTTTGATATCAGCCATGATCCGTATTATTAGATTTTAGGTTACTAACTCCTGGGATGATGATGATCGTTTCCATCCCTTTGCCGGGCTCTGAATTAATATCAAGGGATCCTTTCAGGCTGTTAACTCGTGTTTTTATACTCTGCAATCCCAAGCCAGCTTCATCATCTTTTTCATCCAGCTGTGCCCCAATCCCATTGTCTTTGATCATTAGTTTAAGTGAATCATCTTTCAGTTGCAATGTAATATCTATTTGGGTGCATTCAGAGTGGCGAATAGCGTTGGTAATTATCTCCTGAAAAATACGGTATATATTAACCTCAGCCTGATCCTTAAGTTTCAGATCATGGCAATTATGGTCGAAATGAAGCGAAATATCTGTGCTTTTTTTAAATTCGTTGATGAGGTTTTCAATTGCTGCAAGAAGACCGTAATCCGCAATAGCTTTGGGCATTAAGTTATGGGCAATACTACGAGTCTCAGAAAGAGCATTTTTAAGCAGCGATACCCCGGTTTCAAACTGATTCTGGCGTTTTTTGTTTAATTTTTCAATATCTATTTTGGCTGATTGCAGGTTCATACTGGCCGCTACCAGGTATTGTCCAAGTCCGTCGTGTAGCTCGTGAGCAATCCGTTTTCGTTCTCGGTCTTCCCCTTCAATTACAGATTGGATGATCTTTTCCTGCATTTGTTTTTGCTTGGTAATATCATTGATTAGCACCAGCCGGTAATTTTTGTCTTTGTCATATTTAACATCGGCAGCAGAAAGTTCAACAGTGATTTCTGTTCCGTCCTTTTTTAAGTGGACCCATTCTTCTGAATACGATGCACTCCCCACATTTTCTTTTACATTCTGTTTTAATGCTTTGGAATCTTTTTCAGGGCGAATATCTAATAATGTCATGTTCAAATATTCTTCTTCCGTGTAACCGTAGTGGTCGATAGCAGCTTGGTTTACTTCTACAAATTCTAACGTCTCCGGATTATAAATCCACATGGGTTCGGGATTATTTTCAAACAGATGCCGATATTTTTTCTCTGATTCGCGGAGCTTCTGTTCAGCTTCAATGCGTTCGGTAATATTATTTAAGGTACCCACCATACGTATCGCCTTATCGTTGTCATCTCTAATAATTATTCCCTGATCAATAATGTGGGCTATAGACCCATTGGCCAGCTTAAACCGATATTGTTCTTGCCAAAATTTGTCTTCTCCTTGTAAGGCTTTTTTCAAACTTTCAGTAGCCCGGGTCCTGTCCTCTGGATGGATATGGTCGCTCCAAGATGAAAGATCATCAGCCAGTTTACTTCTGTCATAGCCAAAATGGTCTTCAAAACCTTTACTCCACCAGATGGTATTGTCGGTCAGGTCAAGATCCCAGATAACATCACTGGTTGTTTGTGCAACCAGTTGAAAACGTTGTTTTTCTTTTTTTAGTTCTTCTTCCAGCTTTTTTTGTTTAGTGACATCAATGACGGTTGAAATCATTAAGTTTTGTTCATGAAGAGGAATGGCTTTATTATTGACGATTTTATCTTTCCCATCTTGTGTAGTAATCGGAACTCCTTTCCAGCTCATGCGTTCGGTTTGTCCACTTTGCAAATCTTGCATGACCTGATTCCTTATTTTTTGGCGGAATTCATCATGAGGATAGACGTGTTCAAAAAAGCTATCTACGTCTTTAAGTATCTCTCTGGGCCATCCATAGATTTCCTCAAATTGTTTATTCATGATGGTGACTTTCCCATCATCAATAGAATTGACAGCTACACCAATAGGTAAATTTTGAATCGTATTTTCAATAAAGGTATTTCGCTGCTTAAGTTTTTGTTCATAATACTTACGGTGGGTGATATCCTGAACAATACCCAACAATTTTACAACTTCACCCTTATCATTTTCTTTGGGTACTATTATTACTCGTACAAACTTCTTATTGCCTTTGTCAGTTTGTACTTGCAGGTCAATATCATGGGACTCTTTCTTCTTAAGAGCTCCTTCAACGGCTTTATTGTGTTTTTTGCTGTCAGCTCCATAGTAATTTGTTTGGATTTCATCATAGGAAGGAGGTCCCAATTCTGGGTTGCGTTCAAAGATTTCAAACATCGTTGGCGACCAACTTATCTTCTCGGTTTTGGTATTGAATTCCCAGTCGCCAATATTCCCAATTTTCTGGGATCGCAGTAACCGTTCTTGTTGCTTTTTAAGTTCTTTTTCTTTGTTTTTCCGCTCCGTGATATCTCGGATAACGCTGATGGCTTTGCTGACGTTTCCATCTTCGTCATATACCAGTGTAACCGTATGATCGGAATGAAAGACTGTACCGTCTTTCATTTGCATCTGGTATTCAGTTTGAAAAACACCTTTCTTGTTGAGGACTTCAGCACCGATCTCATCAAATTTCTGATACCTTTCATCATCGATATGGAGTAAGCTTGTTGGCCTGCCGATAAGCTCATCTTGGCTGTAGCCGAATATTTTTTCTGTGGCACTGTTGCAGTCAACGATGGTACGGTTTTTAGGATCTACAACAATGAGGCTTGATTCCAGACTCTCGAAAATCTTTTTAAGTAATTTGCGTGATTCCCGAACTTTTGTCTGCGAGGCCTTGATATCGGTCATATCAAGGCCAATACCGACTGAAGTGTTATCAGTAAGACGTACGTTGGTCCATGAGATAGGTATTTCTTCTCCCGATTTTGTAGTTGTGTCAATCTCCTTCCACCCAACACCGGGACTATTCATAAAGTCAACAACTTTTTCGCGTGTCTCCAAGTCAGGATAGCAGGCTTCCAGCAAGTTGATGCGGTCCTGCTCAATTTCTTTACTTGACCACCCGGTTACCTTTTCGAATTCTTTGTTGACTTCAAATACCTCCAAGTCGGGATCATAGATGGTGATCAGAACTGGTATCTGTTCAAATAAAACATCTTTAAGCTCTTTTTCGGACTGTACTTCTTTTAGCAGGTTTTCGAGCTTCCGTTCTTTTCTTTGAAGCTGCTGGTCGTGTTTTTGTATCAGCCAATATAAGCCGGCACCCGTAAGTAAGACGTAAAACCAGCCTTTGTAGGTTTGTAGTATGGAAAGGGCTTGAGCGTCAGTAACCAATGATTCAAGCAGTCGATCGGTAAAGGCAATCCAGAGTGCAGCAACGATAAGATAAACGACCGTTATTCTGAGTGGAGAAAGTGATATGTGCTGATCGTTACTTGCCATAATTCCAAAGGTCTTACACAATGGGTTACTTCACGCTGTAGATAAACAGTGTAAGAGATTTTTTTATAACATTTTAGCTTAATTTGTTGAGGTAAGGACAGGAACGTTTCATTATTATGAATAAAAGAAGAAAGGGATATAAAATAAATAAGGCGACCATCAAAGGTCGCCTTATAGGTTTAAATATGATGTACCGTAAAAATTACTTCTGTTTTCGGGTTGAAAGTCCAAACGGCATATAGAGGGGACAGGTACTTATCAGGCTGGTACCTAAAAAGATAATTGCAAATACACCAAGTATTATAGCCGTAGTACCCGAAATAACATCAGTGAAGTACAATATTCCGACTATAATAGCGATAAGTGTTCTGGTTAATCGGTCGATAGTGCCCATGTTCTTTTTCATAATTTATACCTCATGAGTTGTTAGGGGAAGTCTGATTCTATTTATTTTCTCTAAAAACGGGAACCATTTCTTTAAAGGGTAGATTGTCGTTACTACTTGTATTCTTAGATGATCGTCGTTCCGCCATGATCTCAAAAACCATTTTATCATTGCGGTAGTAGCGCTGCTGATAGTACACCGGCTTTTCACCGATGGTGTACGAAATACGGTTCATCAACAGTAACGGCGTATGTGGTTCAACCTGTAAATGCTTAGAAAGTTTTTCATCGGCAGCTGATGCTTCAAAACGATAGCACCCTTTCTCTATGGGGATGTCAAATTCGTCTTCCAAAATCTGGAAAATGGTTGTTTGTTCCAGGTCATATCCCTCTATAAGCTGCCCGTAAAAGATGGGCATCCAGGTAATATCGTAGGCGATAGGTTCGCCGTCTCCCAAACGCACGCGTTCCAGTCGCACGGCAATCGTTTTGTTTTCGATATCCAGGTACGAAAGTAAATCTCTGCGATCAGCGATGTCAACCTGGTCAAATGAAATTAGTTTTGAGCTCGCTTCCATGCCCGACCCTTCGAGCTCTTCAGAAAAGTCGTTAAGAATAGAAAATGACTGGTGTGTACGCTGATCGGTAACAAATGAGCCCAGCCCCTGACAACGATAGATAAGCTGTTCATTTTCAAGGGTTTGCAGGGCCCGTCGAACGGTTACACGACTCACACCAAATTTTTGGCTTAACTCATTTTCCGAGGGCAACTTTTCGTCGGATGTTAACGCCCCGCTCTCAATTTCCTGTTTCAGCCAGTCGCTGATCTGCTTGTGCAGTGGTATGCCTTCCTTTAAATCCATAGTCATTTCGTTGTTAGTCATATTTACCATAAGCTAAATAAAAATATACTTAAATCAAATACCTGTTAATACAAGTTTATTAACATGTATTATTTATAATTGCTTCGAATGCACATCATAAATGCTATATAGGCCGATATAGAGAAAGCATATCAACATTATCGAATATATGTATTTACTTGTATTGACAACTATAGTTTCTGTCCCTATATTCATGCATGACAAAAACAATCAAACCAACAGTATTATGAAATACTTTTACTCTGCAACAACCGATCAATCATTCGACGAAGCTATTGAAACGGTAACGGCCCTACTCAAATATGAAGGGTTTGGGGTGCTGACTGAAATTGATGTTACCGATACGCTGAAAAAGAAGCTGGACGTGGATTTTAAAAAGTATCGAATACTGGGCGCATGTAATCCAGAGTTTGCTCACAAGGCACTTATAGCAGAGGATAAAATAGGAGTAATGCTGCCTTGCAATGTTATTGTTGAAGAGCACGAGGACGGACAGGTTGAAGTTTCAGCCGTAGATCCAGTGGCTTCGATGCAAGCGGTTGAGAGTGACGAGTTGCATCCCATTGCGGATGAGGTTCGATCAAAATTGCAAAAAGTAATTGATCAGCTGTAAACCCGGATTTTAAAAAATATTCTCTGAAGTGCTCAGGGATAGAAACTATTAAATAAGATGGAATACAATGCGAACTATTAACAAGATGACAAACAAAATATTAGTGCTGTTGGCCGGGGTAATGGTGTTTTCATTTCAGCCGATACTGGCACAGTCTAATGCTACTGATACGACGGATGTTCGGGAGATGAGCCTGCAAGAGGCCCTTGCTATTACGGAAGAGGCCAGTTTCGAAATTCGGATGGCCGAGGCCGATATGGAGAAAACTCGCTCACAGTTTCGGCAAACCAATGCCGCGTTTTTGCCGCAGCTTTCGATAGAGGAGACGGGCGTTTCAACAAATGATCCGCTGAATGTTTTTGGCTTTAAATTAAAGCAGGAAGCGGTGACGCAGGCCGATTTTAATCCAACACGGTTAAATGATCCCGATGCCTACGATAATTTTACGACTACCTTTAAGGCGCAGCAGCCTCTGTTTAATGCGGATGCCATTTTTCAGCGCCGAGCGGTAAAAAATCAGTTGGAAGCGGCAAAAAAGAAGATGGAGGGAACCATTAAGCATGTCCGCTACAAAGTGAAAGACACCTATTATCAGCTTCAATTAATGGAGAAGCAGGACGAAGTGATCACCCAATCACTGGAGGTGGCGCAGGAGAATGAGCGTCAGGCCAAGAACTATTACGAGCAGAATATGATCAACAAGGCCGATTACCTGGCGGCGAAGGTGCGTGTGCTGGAGTTAAAAAGTCGGCAGTCAAAAGTTCGTGACCAGCGAAAGACCGTGCAGGATAATTTCCGCTACCTTCTGAATATCAAAGAGGATATTGCCATTGAGGCTACGGACAGCCTGCAGATGCGTCCCGGCATTTCGGATGAGATGATTGATGCTGAAAACTCAACCAATGCCAAATTGCAGGCTATGAAGTACCGGCTGTCGGCCGCAAAAGAGATGCAGCGTTCCTCAAAGTTCAACTTCATTCCCAGTATAAATCTGTTTGGCAGCTACGAATTTAATGATGAGGTGCCGTTCGGTACGCAGGGTGACAGTTATATGATAGGCGCAACGCTCAAGTGGGATCTTTTTAAAGGATTTGAAAATGTGGGCAAGGTAATGGAATCGAAAGCTCAGTATAAAAAAGCAGAGCTGGCATACGAAAGCAGTCTGTTCAAAAACAAGATGGAAATACAACAGGCACAGCGCTCACTTGACCAGGCTCAGGAACAGCTTCAGTTTGCTAAAGCATCAGTGGAGCAGGCCGAAGAAGATTTTCGCATCCGGAATAATCGCTATGAGCAGGGCATGGAAAAAATGACTGATCTACTGCAAGCCGAAACCAAGTTGCTCCAAAGTAAACTGCAGAGACTCAATGCGCTCTATCAATACAATTTAAGTGTAGCAACACTGGAGTTGCTGCTTGAGCGCGAAATGCCCTACTAATTTTCTCATAAGATTTTAACAACAAAACAAATAGAACAATGAAATATAGCATCATGAACATATCAGGAAGATTATTATCTGCACTTGCAGTGCTAATGTTGGTGGGGATCTCGTGCAGCTCTTCTGAAAGTGAGCAGCCCACAGATGATCAGCCCGTAACGGTAGATACGCAAACTGCAGAATACGTGCAGGGAACGGCATCACACCGTTTTTCAGGGACAGTAAGCAGTGATCGTACGATCAACATGAGTACCAAAGTAATGGGACGTATTGCCCAGCTGGATCTTGAAGAAGGAGATTACGTTAGCAAAGGTGACGTGTTAATTCAGATTAAAGATGATAATCTGCAGGCGCAGAAAAACCAGGTTGAATCAAGGCTGATTGAAGCCAAAGCCGCACTGAATAATACGAAGACCAATTATAACCGTATTATGAATTTGCATGAGCAGGAAAGTGCTACGCAAAAGGAGCTGGACGATATTTCCACGCAGTACGAGATGGCCAAGGCTAAAGTACAAACGCTGGAGAGCAAGCTACAGGAAGTGGAAGATATGCTTGAGTACACCAGATTAACGGCACCTTTCAATGGATATGTAGTCTCAAAGATGGCTTCCGAAGGGGATATGGCCTCACCGGGACAGCCTATTATTGCGCTTGAGCAGGAGGGTATCATGAAAGTAAAGATCACCGTTCCGGAGAGCAATATTTCGTTGTTTAATTATGATGATACTGTTTCGGTGGATATAAAAGCCGCTGGTTTTAACGATGGTATTGGAGTGGTTCAAAATATTAATCAGGCTGGTAATCGAGGTAGCCGACAGTTTGCTGTTGAGGTGATGCTGCCAGAGCTGGAAAAGAATGCAGGTATAAAGTCGGGCATGTTTGCGCAGGTAGGATTGGTAACGGAGAGTGATCGTTCGATTGTCGTACCCAAATCTGCCATCATTGAGCGCGGACAGTTGACCGGTTTATACACGCTGAATGATGATTCCGAAATTGTGCTTCGCTGGGTTCGCCTTGGCGATGAAAGTGCCGGTGGGATAGAGGTCTTATCGGGTTTGTCGGAAGGGGAATCGTATGTGGCTTCGGTTGATCAGCCGCTACGCGAAGGTCGCAAAGTAAATACGCAGTAAATAGAAATTATTTAGATATACCATTATGAAGACTGGAATTGCAGGAAAAATAGCGCAAGGGTTTATCGACTCGAAGTTGACGCCTTTGCTGATGATTGTGTTTCTGGCGCTGGGATTTTACGGAACCTATCTGACACCGCGCGAAGAAGAGCCGCAAATTGATGTACCGATGGCCGATATTTTTGTCGGTTATCCCGGGGCAACGCCCGAGGAGGTAGAAAAGAATATTGCGATCCCCCTCGAGAAAGTACTCTCCAATATTGAAGGGGTCGAATATGTCTATTCTACTTCTATGCCCGACCAGGCGATGGTTTCTGCCCGCTTCTATGTTGGCGAAGATGTAGAGCGCAGTTTGGTTCGGCTCTATAATGAGATCATGAAGAACATGGATCGGTTTCCCGAGGGGGCGACCCAACCCATGGTGAAAACCCGCTCCATCGATGACGTCCCGATCATGACGTTGACGTTATGGAGTGATAAATACAGTGATTTTGATTTGCGTCGCGTGGCCGATGAGATGGCCTTGGAGATTAAGCAGGTCGAGGATGTGGCGCAGACCGATATCCACGGCGGGCGTGCCCGACAGGTTTCAGTAAATCTGGACAAGAATAAAATGTCCTCTTACGGCATTGATCCAATGCAGGTGGTCGGGCAAATACAGGCGGCCAATCAAGAACTTTCGTCCGGATCATTCAGCAGTAACGATACTGAGTACTTGGTGGATACCGGAGACTTTTTTAAATCCGCCGAAGATGTACGGAACGTTGTTGTAGATGTGCAGAATGGAGATCCTATTTATTTACACAGCATTGCTGAGATCCGTGACGGGCCGGAGGAACCCTCGGAATATGCATCGTACGGGGTTGGCCATCAAAAAGCTCAACAGTCCGGTCTAAATGCGGGTGAATCGTATCCCGCGGTCACTATTTCGGTAGCCAAGCGTTCGGGCGCCGATGCAATGGCGATTGCCGAACAGATCCAACGAAAAGTAGATAAGCTTGATGGCAGTTTAATTCCGGCCGATATAAATGTTACGACTACTCGAAATTATGGAGAGACCGCATCAGCCAAGGTAATTTCACTCCTTGAGCACTTGCTGGTTGCTATTTTGGCCGTGACGTTTGTTGTGGCTTTGGCCCTCGGTTGGCGTGGCGGATTGGTTGTATTTCTTTCGGTACCGGTGACTTTTGCGCTTACTCTGTTTCTGTACTACATGTTAGGATATACCCTGAACCGGATTACGCTCTTTGCACTGGTTTTTGTGACGGGTATTGTGGTTGACGACTCGATTATTATTGCCGAGAACATGCACAGGCACTTTAAGATGAAGAAACTCCCGCTTAAGCAGGCGGCCATCGCCTCGATTAGTGAGGTTGGAAACCCGACAATTCTGGCCACGTTTACCGTAATTTCAGCGGTATTGCCGATGGCTTTTGTATCGGGATTGATGGGACCTTACATGAGTCCTATGCCGATAGGCGCTTCGTTGGCGATGATTTTCTCGCTGATTGTTGCTCTCGTTATTACTCCGTGGTTGGCCTACATTTTACTGCCGCACGGTAATACAGAAAAGGATGAAAATGGAGAGGACAAAGAGTATGACCTTAAAGAAACGTTCATTTACAAATGGTATGAGCGTACAATGAATCCGCTGCTTGAAAGTATCTCAAAACGCTGGTTGTTTATCGGTGGAGTAACAGTTCTGCTGCTTGCTTCTATGTTGTTGTTCGTCTTTCGAATGGTAGAGGTAAAAATGTTACCGTTTGATAATAAGAATGAGGTACAGCTTATCATTGATATGCCGGAAGGCACTACGCTGGAGCGGACTAATGCCGTAGCACGAGAAGTGGGGTTGAGCCTGAAAGATGTGCCTGAGATTAAGGACTACCAAATCTATGCCGGTGATAATGCCCCGATCAACTTTAACGGTCTTGTAAGGCACTATGACTTGCGAAAAGGTCCCAACGTGGCAGATATCCAGCTGAACTTGATTGATAAAGGGGAGCGGAGCGATCAAAGTCATGCTATTGCCAAACGGTTGCGTCCCATGGTTCAAAAGGTGGGCGAAAAATATGACGCCAACGTCAAAGTTGTTGAGGTACCGCCCGGACCTCCAGTACAGTCTACGATTGTGGCTGAGGTTTACGGTCCCGATACCGATGAGCGTAAGCGGGTCGGTCATAAAGTGAAGGACATTTTCGAGAAAACGGCAGGGATCGTCGATGTTGATTGGATGGTTGAAGCTCCCCAGACAAAGTACAAGCTGGATGTGAATACCGAAAAGGCGATGATGTCGGGTATTTCATCCAAGCAAGTGGTACAAACTGTAACTATGGCACTGAGTGGTAAGGATGTATCACGCCTTTACAGTGAAAAAGAATTGAACGATGTACCCATCACGGTGAAGTTACCAAAGGCTGATCGTTCTGATATCGAAAAGCTCAAGCAATTGCACATGAAATCGGCATCAGGAGCGATGATCCCTGTTGCTGATTTGGTAACCGTGACTGAGGATACCCTTGAATCGAGTATTCACCGCAAAAATCAGCGGCGTGTAACCTATGTACTGGCTGAGGTAGCCGGAGAAATTGAAAGTCCGGTCTATGCCTTGCTCGATACGGGTGATGAGATCGATAATATTGAAATGTCCAAAGGTTATAACCTCTCACAGATATTTGCAGGTCAGCCGTTTATGACAGACGATTATACCCTTAAATGGGATGGTGAATGGCAAATTACCTACGAGGTGTTCCGAGATCTTGGAATTGCCTTTGCCGTGGTGCTGGTGATTATCTATATGCTGATCATCGGGTGGTTCCAGGATTTCAAAGTGCCCATCATTATGATGATTGCGATTCCGCTTTCGTTGATTGGTATTCTCGTGGGTCATTGGGTGCTGGGTGCCTTCTTTACGGCCACATCCATGATCGGAATGATTGCCCTGGCCGGTATTATGGTGCGAAACTCCGTTTTACTTATCGACTTTATCAACATACGGCTTGACGACGGGGAACCGCTTAAGCAGGCGGTCATTGAGGCCGGGGCCGTGCGAAGTATGCCTATTTTATTGACGGCAGGTACCGTGGTTATTGGTGCAGTAGTAATACTGTTTGATCCGATATTCCAGGGACTGGCAATCTCGCTGATGGGCGGTGCGGTAGCATCTACAGCATTAACGCTGGTAATGATACCGCTGATCTACTTTATGGTTGAAAATAAAGTAAAGAAGCTCAAAGGAGAGCAAACGTAAGGTTAAGCAGGTATCACGGCCGGGGTTTGGAATAGTGAGCCCGGTCGTGATTATCAATAATTAAAAACATCATATTATGAAGTTACTAATCATACTAAGTATCGAAGAGTACACCGATGACGTTCGCAAAATTTTAGCACGGCAGAAAGTTCCTATTTACAGCGAAACCAATGTGCATGGTTTTAGAACCGAAGAGTATCAGCCGGATATCTCGAACTGGTTTGCAAAGGATGATCACGGAGTATATTCCACATTGTTCTTTTCAATACAAGACGAAGAATGTGTCAAGCGAGTTATGGAGGAAGTGAAAATCTATAATAAAGAAACAGGAGCTGAGAAACAGAATCCGCTGCATGCATATTCATTAAGTGTTGAAGAATCAGCATAACAAAGAATTAATATCAATAATCAACAAAGCAATATTATGAGTGATCAAAACGCAAGTTGTTCAACAATGCGGCCCATGGAGCGTGCCATACGTATGCTGGCCGGTACCATTGTAACCGTAAGTTTAGCGTTGGGGTATTTCGTGAGTCCCTACTGGTTTCTGTTAACGCTGTTTGTCGGACTCAATTTATTTCAGTCATCTTTTACAAGGTGGTGCCTGGCAGAACAGATTTTTGCCAAGCTGGGTATCGGTGTGGAAGATAATTCTCAAAGTGGTGCTAAAGCCAAAAACTAACACATAAAACGATTTGGGTAAGGGGCTGTAACAGAAGCAGATTCAGTGCTATAAGAAGAAGAATTTGCCATGAACAAGCAGGAGATTAACCATAATGTTAGCACTTCTGCTTTTGATAGATCCCCTAACCTGCGGATGGTCGGTTGATAGCCGACCATCCGAATTTATTGTATATTTACCCGTTATGATTTTAGCATGGATTGGGGCTTTACTGGTTGGATTATCATTAGGTTTGCTTGGATCCGGCGGATCTATACTTACCGTACCTGTATTAATCTACCTTGCCGGTGAACAGGAAAAGGTAGCGATAGCTGAATCGCTGGGAATAGTCGGAGCTATTAGCTTAGCCGGTTTTATTCCATGCGCCCTTAAGAAGCAGGTCCACTGGCGTAGTGTAGTATTGTTTGGATTACCCGGTATGGCAGGAACCTATTTAGGGGCCATTTCTGCGGGATATGTTTCGGCTACTTTTCAGTTACTACTTTTTGCCGCAGTAATGTTGGTGGCAGCTGTCATGATGTTTCGGGATAAAACGCACTTGATGCTTGATGGGGAGCATGAAATTAACCACGCCTGGTGGAAAATAGCGATTGAGGGTCTGTTCGTTGGAATATTAACAGGACTGGTAGGTGTAGGTGGTGGATTTTTAATTGTCCCGGCGTTGGTGCTCCTTAGTGGTCTGCCCATGGGGTTAGCGGTGGGAACAAGTTTATTTATTATCGCACTTAAAAGTTTTAGTGGTTTTTATAAATACTTAGAGGTATTGCAAGAGTTGGGCCTCTCTGTAAACTGGGAGCTTGTTATTATCTTTAGTTTAATCGGGGCTGCCGGCAGTTTAATCGGAAATAAAGTGAGTGATAAGATTTCGAACGCAAAGCTCAAAAAGGGGTTTGCAATATTTCTTATTGTGATGGGTGTCTATATCATTTATATGAATATTTAATATCGAACTGAAAATCGTGACGATGGATACATTAACAATAATAATACTAATTGCTGTTGCAGTAGCTCTTTTTTATCTCAATAAACTTAGAAACGTTAAAAACATGATCCCCCCACAGAAATTCAAAGAACTGTTGCAAGAAGGGCCGGGCGTTATTATTGACGTGCGAACAAAGAATGAATTTAATAGCGCTCATCTAGAGCAAACGGACTATAACTTCGATATATCTTCCTCTGATTTTGAACAGAAGATCAAAAAGTTAGATAAAGATAAAAACTATTTTTTGTATTGTAGGACGGGAGCGCGCAGCGGACGTGCATCACAGGTTATGAAACGAAAAGGCTTTGAAAATGTGTATAATGTAGGTGGGTTAGAGAGTCTTATAAATGCCGGATTTGAAAAGGAATAACAAATTTTAAAATAAAGGAATATTATAATGAAACGTTTATTTATCCTTGGATTGGTAGCAGTAATGACGCTTTTTGTAGGACAGGCTTGCGCACAAACCGAAGCTGACAATACGCGAATAAGTGCGGAGCAATTTCAGGAAAAAGTTGATGAGACTCCGGGTGTAGTTATTGATGTACGTACTCAGGAGGAATATAATCAGGGACATTTAGCAATGGTTGATGACCATTTGGATTTATTGAATGGAGATTTTGAGGCTTCCCTGGATTCACTAAATAAAGAAAAAACTTACTACCTGTACTGCCGAACGGGTAATCGCAGTGGTCAGGCTGTTGAGTTGATGAAGGAAAACGGCTTCAAGAATGTCTATAATATCGGTGGGTTTCAGGATTTGGTAAATGCGGGGATAGAGAGCAGTAAATAGAATGTTAAGTCCGGGAACTTGTACCTGAATTTATCTCGTGACTATGCTTTGCGCAGTCACGATATTTCGTTGCTACTGTTCTAATTATCCTTTGGACTTCATAGCCAAAATTCGAATAACGTTGGCTGTCCCTTCGTGATGGTTGCCCTCTTTAAGTTCAATTTCTATGGAGCCGGCATGTTTTATTTGAAGATTATCAAAATCTTCAAGCAACTCGTCTAAGTTATAAAGCATATCTATATCTTGCGGTCCGCCAGAATCGTTGCCGAGTTGCTCTTTTGAAAAAGCTTCCAGTATTAGATGCCCGCCCGGTTTTAATCCTGTAATGAGTTTACGATGAGTTTCACGCCGTTTAGATTTGTGCAAGTGGGTATAGATCAGGGCTACGGCATCATATTGCTTATTGGTAATGTCAAAATCTTCAAAATTACTTAGATAGTAATTAACTGTAACATGATTACGTTTTGCCAATTCCAACGCTTTCTTACGACCCTTTTCACTGATATCAAAGGCGTCAACTTTCCATCCTTCTCGCACTGCATAAATAGCATTTCGGCCTTCTCCCTCGGCCGGTAATAGAAGCCAACCGGGTTCAAGCTCGTCAATTTTGTCCTTAAAAAAGCGATTTGGTTGCGTGCCGTAAATATAATTGCCGCTTGAATAACGATCGTCCCAGAATTGTTTGGCCTCTTGTGCAGTCCGCATGGTTACTGGTATTGTGAGGTTGAAAATACGTGTTTAGTATTTACTCTTATCTTAATAATTGAACAGCATAGGTCTAAATATTATTCTATTTTGCATTACTAACGGCTCACTTAAAGTATAGATAAGCTTATGAAATTAGCGCTCAAAATACCACCGGCTGTTGTGACCCTGATTATTGCCGCGGTCATGTGGTGGATTGGCAATAACCTTGATTTTAGCCGGGTGATTTTTGATCCCCTGCTATGGGTTAGTTTTATCTTTTTAGGGATTGGAGGTGGGATTGGTCTGTTGGGGCTGGTTGCATTTTACAAAGCGTCAACCTCCATTGATCCCCATAAACCAAAGAAAGCAAGTAATCTTGTTACAAATGGTATTTATAGTATCTCGCGAAATCCCATGTATTTGGGGCTATTGATGATTTTGATCGGATATGGATTTTATCTTGGTAATATATTGGTGTTCATTATGATTCCACTGTTTGTGGGATATATGAATCGCTTCCAGATTATTCCCGAGGAAAGGGTGATGGAAGAAAAGTTTGATGACGAGTTTCACAGGTATAAATCAGAGGTTCGTCGCTGGTTCTAATCAGGATGGGGTGCTTTCCAAGAAATTTTCTCCATCTGATGATTTATTTATCAGCTAATTCTATCATCCATCGCGCAAAATTTGCCGAGCTGTAATCGGCAATACCTTCTTTTTTATAGGTGACTTTCCCTTCCTTTGAGAGTATGTACGTGGTCGGCAAATACTCACTTCGAAACTCAGCGGGTAGCCCCGAAGCCGGAAAATAATAAGGCATTGGAAAGTCTTTTCCCTCCATGAAATCGACTGCTTTTTGAGAGTTTTCATCCATGGAAAGTAAAATAAAATTTATGTTTTCGTGGCTGTTTACATTCTCGTAAAGGGTTTCAATTGTCGGCATTTCGGCCACACACGGTGGGCACCACGAAGCCCATACATTTACGAATACCACATCCCCACGAAACTCACTCAGCGAAATAGTTTCTCCATCGGTGGTTTGCATGGCAAATTGGTAGTCTGAATCCGATAGCATGGGGCCGTCAGTGGTAGCAATTTCGGATGTATCGGCATCAAAAAAGCCGGTCCAGAGCATGGCCCGTTGCATAGTGCCAAGCACCTCGGTATGCAGGCCGGTTGCATATAAAGTAGCTCCAACTGCGACTATAACCCCCCACTCGATGAGGCTTCGTTTCCAGCTGTTTTGTTTCTTTTTATTACTCATAACTGATTATGTTAATATTGTTTCGGAATGAGGCTAAGTTAACGTAGTCTACTGTTGTTTGGCCGTTTCAACTTTTTTGAGGAAGTCCTCCGGTCCAAGAAAGCCGACTACGCGCGCCTCGCGGATTTCATTTCCTTCCGAATCTAAAAACATCACAGTCGGTACTCCGGCGATATCATACTGTTTTCTAAGTTTTTCCGCCCGTTCAGAATCGTAGCGTGTAAGATCAACCTTCATCCGAAGGAAGTCCTCAGTGCTTGCAATGACTTCCTCATCTACATAAGTCTGTCGCTCCAGCTCAATGCAGGGGATGCACCAGTCGGCATAAAAGTCGAGGATGACCGGTTTGTCTGTTTCCTCAATTAAATCTGCATCATATTCTTGCCACTTAATACCTTCCTTTTGCAGGTTTTGGAATAGAAGGAAGGCGCCGATGAGTGCAGCAATACCGGTAGCATATTTGAACCACCGGAAAAATTTCTTGTCGTTGGCAGAGCGTTCCAGGAATCCAAGGTAAATACCACCGGCAAATAGCGTTGCCAATACCGAGTACATGGTATACTGTGGGAAAAATGCCAGGGCTAAGTAAAAGAGGGCTACACCCACCAACACAACGCCAAACAGCTTTTTGACCCAGACCATCCATACCCCGGATTTAGGCATTTTGTTGAGATATCCGCTGAAAGTACCGAGGAAGAGGTATGGAATTCCGAGTCCGAGCGCCATCACGAAGAAAACAAAAAATCCAAATACAGGACTGCCCTGAGCGCCGACAAAAGCAAGCAGCGCAATAACGGGCGGGCCAATACACGGCGCGGCAAAAACACCTACCAGTAAACCAGATAAAAAGTGACCGATATAGCCGGTAGTTTGCTGCGTTTTACCGAGCTTTTGCATCATCCAGGCCGGAGGTTGCAGCTCATAAAGACCAAACATGCTGAGCGAAAGCAGCAGGATGAGAACGCCGATACCTCCGAGAACCCAGGGACTCTGCATCCAACTACCGAAAAGATCGCCGGTATAGGCAGCTATCACTCCCAGCACGCTATACATCGAAACGATACCAAGTACATAGACCAATGCGCGAGAAAATGTACGGGCTGTTGAGGTAGTTTTCTTATCTGATGTACCGCCAAAAAGGGAAATAGTTACCGACATCATGGGGTACACACAAGGAGTTAAATTAAGTGCAAGTCCGATCAAGAAAATACTTAAAAAAGCCCAAATGGCTCCTTGCTCACTAAACATCGAAGCAATTTCATTAGCACTACCTTGCGAAACCGCCCCTTGGTTAGACTCGAGATCACTAAAAAGATCGGTGTTGGCCGGAATGTTCTCTTCACCTACGGTAAACGGAAATTCGAGTTCAACATCGTTTGGAGGCAGACAAACCTCGTCGCTGCAGGCCTGGATCGTAAATTCACCTTTAAGCGAATAAGTACCCTTCTCCAGATTACTACTGCTTTTTGCTTTTAAAAGTACATGCGATGTTCCTTCATAGACATCCAGAATTTCTTCTGCAAAGTTGAATTTCTTCTGCAGTGGTTTGGGGTACTGAATCTCTGAAACAATAGCCCGGTCACTGCTTTCCATCTTCAGCTCTACGCCTATCAGGTAATCGAGCGGGGGATTGTGTGCATTCAAGTGCCATCCGTCGTCGATATCCATGGCGATGGCAAACGCTACTTCTGATCCCGCCGTGACGGTTTCTTGGCCGGGAATCACCTCAACTGAAACTTTATCAATTGTGCCGCCCGAACCGCCCGGATTTCCAAATGATTGAGCCTGTAAAAGAGCAGGAAAAAAGGTAAGGGCAACGAGAAGAAAAGTAGTAAGTAGTTGTCTGATTGTTTTAAACTTCATAGGGTAAATAGGTTTTAACCGGTATTTAAATAGAATTATCTATTAGCCAACTTTTCAAGTATAGGCTGTAGTTTTTCTTTCGTAACCATTCCGGGCGCTACATATTCTACTTGTCCCTTTTTGTTGATTATAAACGTTGTTGGGATTGCCCGAATAGGTCCATACTCGTTTGATATGCTACCGTTATCGACCATGATAGGATAATTGATATCCAGATCATTGGCAAAGGGACGAACGGCATCCCAGCCTTCTTCATCAACAGAAATACCGGCAAAAAGTACTCCGTCATCTTTCATTTTTTTGTGGAGCTCAATAAAGTCGGGGATTTCTTTGCGGCAAGGTGCACACCACGTTGCCCAAAAGTTGAGAACGATAACTTTTCCTCGTTGATCGGATAAAGTAAAGGAGGTACCCTCCATTGTTTCAAGGGTGAAATCGGGAGCCTCTTTAAATTCCTGTTGGGATGAGTTCTGGGGGCTGGCTGTTTGTTCTGCGGATGATTGTGCGTTATCAGCAGAGGCCTGTTCGTCTGGGGTGCCGCATGCAATTAGTGAAAAAGCTAATGGAATAATGAAAAATATATGTGTTGAAAATCGAGAGAAATTCATAATCAGTAATACAATAGTTAGTTGGAAATTCCTTTTGCCTCGAAGGCAGGTTGTTCAGACTGTGCTCGTTTTGAAATATCCGGAATGGGAACCTCACAGGCTGCTCGGCCGCTTATGGTTGAGGGATCAATCATTTTTCGGGAATTAACGATTGCAGCATTTTCCTGTTGTTCGCTGAGTAAATCATAGCCGGCAATACCGAGCAGTATAGCTACTGCAAGTAATGGGATTAGCTTTTTATGTTGTTTTAAATACGTCATAGTTAAGGTTGATCTTAAAGATACAGGGATAATATCTATCCAGCTGGATGTGTTCTTTTGAAAAATTTATCGAAAAGGGGCTGGAAAGCCAGAAAGGATCAACCGAGCCGAGGAGGGTCGGGCTCTTGAAATACAAATATTAGAGAGGAGCGTACGGCATTATAAAAGCCAATATTTATTGGTTGTTCTCCGGGGCTGAAAGAAAAATTGTTTTTTGTGGGAAGAATATTCAGCAGAGAATTACAGCTCGTAATAGTTTTGGGCTGTGCGTCATCGGCATTCGATTTAGACACGTTTTTAAAAAGTGAGTCAATGTCTCCGGAAGGATTTGCAATGCTTCCGTTGGTAAGTTGTTGACAAAGCGTTTTTGAACCTGATTCAGAACTGCCAATATTACCCAATTGGGCAATATTTTGCTGGGATATAGCACTGCCAACAGCAAAAATAAGCACAAAAAAGAAAATATGCTTTATGGCGTTAATCATTTGGCAGTTTGTTGTTTAGATACCGATAAAATTAATTATAAAGGTATTAAAGATGCTGCTCTTTACCTATTGATAATTGATGTCACCATAGCTTATTATAACACAGATAGATTTAAATTATTTTACAAAATTCTAATTCCACAATTACCGGAAAAGTTACTTTTAGGTTATCAGATATAATATAATTCCTAAAATGGCGACCTACGCATTTGATTCTATTCATTATAGCATCATTTTTAATATGAGAGGTGTAGCAACCTCGGATAAAAGATGCGAAGGATCTTTTGAAGATATTTAATGTGAAACTATTAGTTATAGCTAACCTTTTTCTTATGCTATCGCCATATTTGCATTCACTCCGGCAGCATTTACCATAAGATCAAAAAGTTCGGTATTGCGCGTAAAATGATCCAGGTTTTCTATACCCGGGCCCAATGCAGCAAGTTCTACATAATCGCTTGTGTGACCTCCACTGGTAAAACTAACGCTGGTATAATTAGCTAAAATAGATCCGAGAACGCTGGACGGATAGTTTTTGATATCGTAAATAGTTTCCAGGTTTCCGTTGAGGGCCTTTCGCAGTGTCTGGGCTTCTTCTTTTTCGATGCCCAATTGCGTAGCGTATTCGACACGCTCACGAATGTCTGCAACGGAGCTATTTTCATCCAATTCGGATAAGATCCAGTTGTTTGAGTGTCGAAAATCCTGAAGGCGATCAAAAAATGGGCCGGAATCATTATAGCCATCACCGGCGGCGTTAAGAGCTGGATTAGCATTTCCGTGATCAGTAGTGATGATAAGCAGCGTATCATCTCGTTGATCCACAAAATCGAGCGCAACTTTAACGGCGTCGTCAAATGCAACCTGGTCGTAGAGCATCCCTGCAGCATCATTGGTGTGAGCTCCGTGATCGACACGTCCGCCTTCGACCTGTAAAATAAAACCGTTTTGATTCTCGAGGTGCTGCAGAGCTTTATCCGTCATTTCGGCTAAGTTAGGGATATTTTTCTGATGTTCATCAATTGTTTGATGATCAATGGTATAAGGGAGGTGGCTATCATAAAAGAGCCCTAATAACCGACTATCTACAGAAGCTTCGCTAAGTTCTTGCTTGGTACGGGCAATGGTGTAGTTCTTGTCAGAAAATTTTGAAATCAAATCTTGTCCGTCATCACGGCTATCGGCCTTGAAATGTCGTGCACCGCCGCCCAGCATTAAGTCATATTCCCGCTGCAGGTATTTTTTGGCAATCTGATCTTCTTTACCGCGGGAATCGATACTGACTGAAAATCCAGCAGGTGTAGCATGGGTGATGCGTGTAGTTGTTACCAGTCCTGTTTTCTTGCCGGCATCCTTAAAAATTTGGTTAATGGGTTTATATTCCTCGCCATTCGGTCCTGTATTTACAGCTTGGTTATTGATACGATGACCGCATCCCCACGAGGAAGCAGCTGCAGCAGAACCCGTTACCGGAGAATTGAGGGAGGCCATATCCATTATTCCGCGATGGAACTTCCGGTCAGAGTTGTAGAGATCAACCCAGTGACTGAGATTTCCGAACTGCCTCCTTTTGATCAGATCGCCCATATTGAATGTGCCTGCGCTCATGCCGTCGCTGACCATGAAAATTACATTTTTAGCTTCTCCTCTATCCTGGAAGCTTTGACTGTTCGTGTCGCACCCACCCAGCATAAAGGTGCCAAGTCCCAAACTTGAAAGAGCACTGGATTTTAAAAACTGGCGCCGAGAGATGCCGTTTCGAGAACTGCTGTTATCAGAGTTTGACATAATTTATTCTTTTGACTGTGTATTTTTGCTGCGCGTTTAAAGTAAAAAATGAAAACCAAAGTTGTTTTAAAACAATGTTATTTTTTTCGGGTTGACTTTATTTGGTTTTGAGGCGGTTGATAACAGCAAGATTGGACATTGGCGCTATTTACAGGGGTAAGTGTTTTTTTAGTCGATGGATGGAGGTTGAGTCTCGTTTCAATTTTCTCATATCATTACTGTTAGCAATGTATAGAACAAACGTCCGATCGTGCCTTTGTTCTTTTTATTAGACTTTTACCAGCGAAAAGCCCAGCCAAACAAAAGCTAATCCCAATACAAAGCTGGCCACGGCGTACAAAAAGGCATAGCCGGTTTGTTCGTGCTGCAGGAGAGAAAAGAATTCGTAAGAAAAGGAAGAGAAGGTTGTAAATCCACCGCAGAAACCGGTGGCTAAAAGAAGGCGCATGGATTTGTTTAGATTTCCTTCGAGCGCAGACGCAATAATGATTCCGATCAAAAAGGAACCCGCAAGATTAACGGTGAGCGTACCGAAGGGAAAAGTGGATTGGGCGCTGATGGTTATATAATGACTAATAAGGTAGCGGAAAATGCTTCCAAAGAATCCGCCGGCGCCGACTGCTAATATGGATTGTAGCATGTGATAACTCCTGTAAGATTAATTCTTATTAAGTAAGGTGTCATGCTGAGCTTGTTTCAGCATCTGCCAGACCTTGAAACAAGTTCAGGGTGACACGGAACTTCTATGTTAACAGGAGTCATCAGCTACGATGGTGGCCGGAGCGGTTGAAGGCGAACTCCATCGCCAAGGCAAATTTATGTAATGTATTACAGTGATGCCATCCCTTGGGATTTCTACGCATCAGAGGGCAAGTTCAGCTGCTGGTTTGGGTAGGTATTTTAATTCTGTATCTGTACCGGGGCGGTGGTGGTCACGGTACCGGCACGGGCAAATTCTAAGGTAATTTGGAGGGAGTCGCCTACGGCCATATCTCTTTTTAAGTTGGTAAGCATAAGGTGGAGCCCGCCGGGTTCAATATGAAGCTTTTCTCCGGATGGAATAACTTGCTCATCAGCGGGTTGCATGCTGGTAGTGCCGTCATCATTTTCAATGGATTTGTGAAGTTCGACGCTTTCGGCGGCATTACTGCTAAATGAAAGTAGCGTATCTGTGGAGGCGGTGCCGTTGGAGATGCGCAGGTATGCAGCGCTTTTGCCTTGTTGTGAACCGGGACGTGCCCAGGCGTTGTCGAGGGCTATTTTTCCGAGAACGACTTCTTTTTTGGAGTCGGATTCGTTCGAAGAATTCGACTCAGAACTACATCCAAAAAACAGTAAGCAGCCGGATAGTAAAATTAGCAGAAAGTGAGTTATTGATTTCATTCTGATCGGAGGTAATTGATGTCATCTTTAACATGTTCGGGGGTGACGCGGTGCGCGGGGTATTCGGTGCGGATGTAGCCGTCACGGTCCATCAGGTAAAGGGTGTTGGAGTGGCGCATGGCGTAGTTTGTGCTGTCGTGGCCGAGTGAATCGATAATGGCTTTTTCGGCGACGATATCGAGCTTATCGAGCAGCACGTCGCTGTCGTTCGGGTGACTGGTGAGCATGGTAAACTGTTCATTGAGTTCGTATAAATCTCGGTATTCTTTGAGGGTGGACGGGCTATCGCGTTTGGGGTCGAAGGAGATTTCGATGAAGTTGACTCCGGAGGTATCGTCGAGCGCACGCTGGATATTGGTCATGTTAGCAGTGATAACGGGGCACACGTCAGGACAGTTGGTGTAGATGAAGGTGACGAGTGAGATGTCTCCTTTAAAGTCACCGGGAAAATTGACTTGGGTGCTGTCGGAGTTACGGAGTTGAAAGGTGTCGCCACTGAGGTCGTACAGCGTATCGGGGCCGCATGCGGTGAAGGTTGCGATGATGAGAAGCGAAACAAGTAGCGATTTGAGAGTAGGACTCATAGTTAGATTGACCGGATGTTTAGTTGCAGGGACTTTCGTGGTGTTCTTCGCAGGGTTCAAATTCGAATTCGAGGGTGGAGTGGTGGATATCAAAATCGGTACTTAGTAGATCTTTCAGCGCTGATTTAATGGCTTCCATCTGGCCCATATTTTCTTCGTCAATCACGACGTGGCTTTCTAAGAGGATGTTTTGTTCGTCGAGTCGCCAAACGTGCAGGTGATGAATGTCGAGCACGCCACTGATACTGGTCATAGCCTGTTGCACATTGGGGATTTCGATATTGGCGGGAGTGCTTTCCATTAAAATGTTGATGGTTTGTCGCAGCATATAGTAGCTGTGCCAGAGAATGTAGCCGGCAATGATGAGCGTAAGGATGGTATCGATAATATATAGTTGATACCAAAGGATTAGTACACCGGCAATAATAACGCCTACCGATGAAAAGGCATCCGACAGGATATGGATATAGGCACTGCGGAGATTTAGGTTTTCGGTGGAATCGCGGTACAGCAGAATAGCGGTGATAACATTGCCGATCAGGCCAATAATGGCAACGATAAACATCACCATGCCGTCGATGGGCTGTGGGTTGTAGAATCGCTCTATACCTTCTTTGACCAAGTAGAGGGCGATAATGACGAGGGTAACGAGGTTGACAAAAGCCCCAATAATTTCTGCGCGCTTATAGCCAAACGTTTTTTCGCGATTGGCTTCTTTTTTAGAAATTTTCCGGGCGACGAGGCTTATGCCGAGCGAGGTGGTATCATTCAGATTGTGGAGTGCATCGGAAAGAAGCGCCAGACTGCCGGATATAATTCCACCGATAAATTCAGCAACGGTAATAATAAAATTGAGGATGATAGAAATCCACAGACGTCCTTCGGTTTGGTCTTTGCCGTGGTGGTGATGTCCGTGGTCGTGCGAATGTGCCATCGATTTCTGTAAAAAGTTCGATTTGTTAGAGGAGACTTAAACTCCCATTATTTAGCAATGCAGATTATAGCAAACGAAGATAAAGAAATCATGAACAATATTATATGGTGATGTCTTTTATCATTACGTACATAGGAGAGTTTAGAAAACTTGTAATGACTCGGTGTGCCCGTCTCATTACTGTATACTAAGTAAATGTAAAGAAGTGATAATGCACATCACGTGTCACCCTGAACTCGTTTCAGGGTCTGACAGATACTGAAATCCCGAATGGTCGAGACACGACAAGTTCAGCATGAGATGTTGTTGTATTTGAATAAGCTTCCCGCGCTTCAAAAGCTTTAACATTTTCGGGAGTTAATGCTCTTTCTTCTCTTCAAGTAATTGCTTCATGATTATCCGAGCGCTTTCACGGGTAACCGTATGCATGCTGTCGCGGGGTGCGTTATCGCTTATTTCATAGGTCACCGCATCGGCCCCGAAAGTGTGAAAAATCCAGTTTTTGGTGATGGGTGAATTAGGCGGAAAAGGTTCTACTTCAATAGGATATTCGGGAAATTCCTGTTTTAGAGAGTCGATCCACTGGTAAGTGAAATCGTCGGGAAAGGTTTCTTCTTCGCGATTAATAGGATAGAAAATATTTTCATCCGTAGAGTGAAAGTCTATGCCGTAATACACTTTGCGAAGACTATCATTTTTAAGGGTAAGCAGATCATTACGAATAGCACGTGTTTCCGGCTGATTGAAGTGCTCCCAGTCGCGATTGAGATCTACACCGCGAGCATTATAGCGCCAGTGGCCTTGCTGTACACCGTCAGGATTTGCAAACGGGTAGGCCCATATTTCAAAATTATCCCTGAATTTTTTAGCCAGTTCAGTATCGGAAGCAAGTTCATTAATAAATGCTTCTGTCCCAAGTGCCCCGGTCACTTCAGGGGGATGCAGGCGTCCGGTAATGATCATCACCCCGCGCGGATCATCGGTATTTGTTTCGCTGATGTTTAGTTTGATAATTGGAAGGTTGTTGTGCGAACGGCCGACGGTGTCTGGCGTTATAAATGATTTTTGAGCCAGCGAGTCGAGCCACGGTTTATATTTATCCCAAGTAAATAATTCTTGTGCTGATACCCAGAGCGGTTCCTCTTTGAGGTTGAGTGTCAACGTAGCGGTTCCTTCCGTTGTATCAGTTGAAAAGCTGGTACTGTCGATGGATTGCCAGTTGTCACCATCTTTGCTGAGTTTTGGAAGGTATCGATGATTGCCATGTTCGTAATCCAGCTGTAATTTGATGGTATCCGGTTCAGTGCTCCAGATTTGAAACGCGTACCAGGGACTGTTATTGATTTCGTTGTGCTCGGGTTTGATGGTGACACGATATAGCGAGTCGTTAACCTGATAAAAGTCGTTCATGCGTGCGCCCGAAAAATCATTGCTCACCCAAATTTTTCCGTCATTAACGCCAATAACGCGTGTATAATGGGGGTTTGTTTCTTTATCCGTAGTTTCGGTAACGCCTTCCGGATCGTAGGAATAGCCCGAAAACTCCTCGGAGGTTGAGCATCCCCAAAGGAGTAATATTAGCAGGAAAACAAGAACCGAATAAAATGTGTGTATGCGATTTGCCATAGAAAATAAATTGTTGTCTTTTGCTCAGAGATCGAAAGTACGATTCAAAATACTTAAAATCACTATTGGATATTTAGCAATCTTTTTAAACTTCTTTATTAATGGTTAGATGAATTTTATTATTGTTTAGCTTTTTTTGATCATATCTTAAGACTCACTCTTTCAATCCTTTAAACAAGATTTGCGTGCGGCTACTTGGCCTGTTGAAATATATATGTACTATCATGCTAATGGTTTTGGGAGGTATCACATTAGCCGTTGCCCAGGATGTGTCGGATGATTCTGGGAGAACCCCCCAGGTATGGAGTATTTCTTTTGAGGGTAATACCACATATACCGCGATGGTGCTGAAGAACCAGATTGCTACAGAGTCTCCGGGAATTGGAGAAAAACTGAAGTTTTGGGATAAAACCGGGTTTGAGTTAAATGAAAATGATGTTAAACGAGATGTAATTCGACTTCGTAATTATTATCAGCGACGGGGATTTATAAATATTGAGGTCGGATATCGTATTGAGTCAAAGGGTAAAGAGTGGAAAAAAGAAGTAGTTTTTACGATAGAGGAAAATAATCCCATCCGAATACGGAATGTTGAGTACCTGATTGAAGGGGGCGATGAAAATGTAAGGCAGGTTCGGGATAACTCTTCTTTTACCCGAGTGCAAAATAAGCATCCTTATCAACAAGGCAACCGGTTTGAGATGATAAAAGAACCTGAGGTGGTGGGACAATTTTCGGATGTAATAAAGAATTTGGGGTACGCATATGTGGATGTGAATATTGAGGCAGCTATTGATACTTCAGCCCTTTCTACAGATGTGTCGATACAGGTAGATTTAGGGCCACGAACATATATAGACTCGATAGAAGTTGAGGGCATTGAAACAGTTGATAAGGATTATGTATTGCGTGAAGCAGCATTGCAAAGGGGCGAATTATATAGTCTTAAGAAGCTACAGGAGGCGCAACAAGAGCTCTTTAATCATCATTTATTTCGGTTTGCTACGATTAGCATTCCCGATCAGCCGCAAGATTCTACGCTGAATTTACTGATGCGTATTCGTGAAAATGAGCAGCGTTCAGTTGAGCTATTGGGGGGATTTGGACTTGAAGACAAATTTCGAGGACAAGCCAGCTGGACCCATCGGAATGTAGCTCATCGCGGACATCGCTTTAGTATGACGGCAAGGGGTTCATTTATTGAGCAGTACGCAAATATTGGGTACCAATTTCCTTATGTATTCAATACCAAAAGTAGTTTCATTATATCTCCTTTTGGCCAGCATTTGTTAGAGAGTAATTATGAGCTGTTGCGTGCGGGTGTCACCAATAGTTTTATTTATCAATACAGTCAGAATTTGACGGCCTCGGCCTCGTATGAGTTCACTAAAAACCAGGAGTTGTCAAGGAAAAGGGATATTAGTTTGCCCGATACAACACTGGAGTACGATCTGTCATCATTACAATTAACCGGTTATTACAGCCAGGGTTATGGCCGCCAGCAGGAAGGATGGGTGATACAGCCCTATCTTGAATCCTCGGGATTTTTTGGATTCGCCACATTTAACTTTCAAAAAGCGTCTGCAGATATCCGTCGCTTTACCAGGCTCTCGAGTTCAACGATATTAGCTACGCGAGTACAAGGAGGGGGGCTCCACCACACTTCTTCGGATTCTTTACCCAGTAATATTCGTTTTTATCTGGGAGGAACGAATTCGGTACGGGGGTGGTATCGTCATGAATTGGGACCCAAAAGGGTGCGGGTCGACAGTAGCGGGTTCGATGAGTACGTTCCCTTGGGGGGCAGGGCCATGCTTGGATTCAATATGGAACTTCGCCAGGAGTTAGGATTTTTAATTAATGGGCTTGGGATGGCTGCCTTTTTGGATGGAGGGCAAATCTGGGAAACGTTTGCCCGTATTCGTCAACGTCCCCTGCAATTTGGAGTAGGTGGCGGACTTCGTTATCAATCCCCGTTGGGACCTGTAAGAGTTGATATCGGATATAAACTTAATCCTACCGATCAGGATTTAGATATTTACCAGGGAACGAACCATGGCAGTGTATGGAATCGTATAGGTATTCATTTTAGCATAGGACAGGCATTTTAAATGGATCAGCAGACTGACAGAAATAGCATTTTTAAACGCTGGGGCAAACGTTTGCTTTGGCTTTGTTTATCTATTGTTGTACTTGGATTGGTTCTGCGCCTATCCTTAAAAACAGCTTTTATTCAGGATTGGGTTCGCAGTACACTCATTTCAACAGCAAACGAACAGCTCAATGCAGAACTGTCCATAGAAAAACTGTCGGGAGATTTATGGACGGATATTACGCTATCTCAAATTACGGTAACTCAAGAAGATACTATCGCACAAATCGATTCTGTACATGCTACGTACAATATTTGGGCTTTATTGGGCGGAAAAATTGAGGTTACTGATCTGGGGATTTATCGACCTGTATTAAATGTGCAACAGGATGCCGAAGGTTGGAATATTGAGCAGATGATTGACGAATCATCCGATACAACAGAGTCAGCAATGATACCCTTTCACGTTTCAAATTTTGTTTTGGATAACGGGACTGTTTCAATTAAATCTGACAGCCTGCCATTGGGATCAAGTTATGAGATTAGCCAAATGAATATTGTCAGTAGTATTGGATATGATGGGAGTGCCTATGAGGTAGATCTGCGTGACTTTAATTTAAATCTCACTGAAGTTGACTTGGGACACTCTCTGGATGTACAAGCATCAGCTTCGGCTAACGAGCAAAACCTGACACTCGAAAAGCTGGTGTTGGCAACAGGGCAGTCGGTTATTGAAGCCAATGGTTATGCTAATTTAGCTGATACCAGTCTTCAATTTGGTATTGCGTCTACTCCAATATATTGGTCGGACATGGTAGATATTGTGGAAAACTATCCCGTTCGGGAAGACTTGGACGTAACGTTTTCGGCACGAGGAAATCCAGAGCAGTTTGACCTTGGACTTTCTATAGAGGGAGAAGGAATACGATCGTTCGAAATGAACAGCCGTGTTGCATGGCAGTCTGAGTTCATTGTAGAGCAGGTTACTGCCACCGCCGAATCAATAGATCTGGCAACACTATTAGCAGATACGACTTATCCGCATTTACAAAAGTTAGATGGTTCTTTTAACGGTCAGGTAAATATTGCTGATTTGACAAAGACATCCGGGGAATTGTCGTTTGCGGCATCTGAGATTGCAGGCAATCCTTATAGGCTGCAAAAGCTTTCGGGTAATGCGACAATCGAAAACCAATCCCTTGCCTTGAGAGTGGAAGCTGTTGAAGAACAGCAACGGGTGGAGGCCGATCTATCGGCCCGGGATATTTGGTCGGAACAGCCTTCGGTACAAGGCAATATTCTGGGTAAAAAGATAAATCCGGGTCACTGGGTGCAAGATACGACCTATGCCGGAAATTTAAGTTTTAGTTTGACGTTTGAGGGGCGGGATTGGTATCCCCAGAAGGAACCATGGGAGTATACTTTCTCCATGCAGCAGGGAATGATGTTGGGCCATGATATCACAAATTCGGAAGTGAGTGGCCGGATTAGCAGCAATCATTTCACAGCAGATGGGGCCATGAACTTTTATGACGGACACATTGAATTGGTTGCTTCGCTTCGGGAGATGACAACAACACCGTCGTATGAATACCAGTTGAAGACGGAACAATTAGATTTGCGCCCATTTTTAGGGGAACAGAATTTCAGCACGTCGATAAATGGATCCGTCACCGGAAAGGGAACTGGGTTCGATCCCGCAAATATGCAGCTCCAATCAACAGTGGAGGTCGATTCTTCGATTATAAATGGGGAGAGAGTCGATTCGGTATTTGCTGATTTTTCGGTACGAGACAGCGTTGTAACTGTTGACAGTGCGCGGATGCAAAGTGGTATTGCGGATGGAGCATTTAGTCTCCAGTTGAATATGCTGGACCTGTATAATGTGAACAACCAATTATTTTTAGATCTGCAGCTTAAGGATTTATCGTCTATGGCCCCTTTGGCAAATGCTGAAGAGGTGCAGGCAGCAGGCGATATTACGGGGACTTTAAGCCCCTTTGAGAAGGAAGGATTACGGTTTTTGGGTAAATTGGATGTGAATGAGGTTGCATACGATTCGCTTTTTATAGCTGAACGCGTTCAAGGTTCGGTAGATATCAATGTAGGGGAAACGTTGCTTTACCTAACCGATCTAAACCTACAGGAACCGATGTTTTCAGGCATTCAGCTCCAGGATTTGAGTCTTAAAACACAGGGCGATTATGGGGAAGGGATTGCTAAGGGCCAGTACGACTTACAGCTTTCAAGTCCCTTGGAGGGTCGTATCGAGCAGTCGGGAACCTATAAGGTGGCAACAGATTCCATCAGAATAAATACCAGTGAATTAAATTTGATCAGCAGTTATCGTACGCTAACTCTCGAAGAGTCTTTTGAGGTGTGGTATCAGAATGACAGTTTGCACGTAGATACGTTGCGCATTTCTTCCGGGGATGGAGCATTTATGGAAGTTGGTTTGCCATTAATTAGCATGGATGAACAACGTGGCTTTGTTGAGGTCAATGATCTGAATACAGCTGCAATTCAGAACAGCTTGTGGGGAGAGGCCTTTTTTGAGGGTATGTTGTCCGGGAAATTTAATATCGATCGACAGGGAACCGACTTGCAGGCAACAGGTGATGTGCTCTTATCAGAGATTTATTTTGAGGGGGCGGATTTTGATTCGTTATCACTCACTGCTGATATTGCCGAAGAGCGGATGAAAGGCACATTAACGCTCAATGATGAAGATGATGAACTTATCAATGGATATGCTGATTTACCCTTTAAATTAGGTGATCCCGAAACGTTTGATGACACCTTTTTTGAAGAATCGGTATCAGGCGATTTGAGAATGCGCGATATTTCAATTGAGCGTTTTCAATCACTTTTGGGCGGAATGAAAGATACAGAAACGAATGGTCTTCTTTCATTTTGGGGAACGCTCGGTGGTACGGCCGGTGATCCTGAGTTTGATGCCGATGTGACCCTGAAAGATGCGGTATTATCAGGAGTGGCCATCGATTCTATAACGGCCGGTGCAAATTACCAACACATTGATGAGGAACTTTCACTGGATGCTTCGGTGATGTCGCTGAAGCAGCGCGTAGCACAAATTAGTGCCCGTTTCCCGTTGTTCATCGATATGAAAACCTTACAGGTAGACTTGCCGCAGCAGAAGGATCATATTGCTGTCGATATAGAGACGAATGAGTTCAACTTGAGGGCGCTGAATGATTTTATAGATCCGTTGCTGTTAAGAGAAGTGAGGGGCAGGCTTGATGGGACTGTACAAGTAAAAGGGGCGATGGAAGATTTAAAAACAGATGGGAATCTGGAACTAAAAGGGGGAAGGTTCCGTTTGGTGCCGGCTGGAATTACGGTGGATAATGTTGCCACGACGGTTAATTTTGCTCCGAACGAAATCAGGATTTCAAAGCTCTCAGCACAGAGTGGAGGCGGTAATATTCGGGCGGATGGCACGATTGCCCTGGAAGAACTGATTCCGGGGGAGATGGATATTAAGGTAAATGCTCAGAATTTTCGGGTGGCTAATACCTCTGAGTATAATGCCGTAATAGATCTTAATGCCCGGACACAGGGAACAGTTACAAGTCCAAGAGTATCCGGGAGTCTAGATTTTCTGACTGGTTTTATTAAGTTGGATAATTTTGGGGAAAAATCAGTTGAAAGCGTGCAGTTGGATTCTGAAGATCAGGGAACGTCATCGTTTAGTATTTATGATTCTCTGGCCTTGGATATGGATGTTGGGTTTAATCGGCGGTTTTTTATCCAGAATAAACGCTACCTCGAAATGGAACTTGAGTTAGACGGGGTGTTGGATTTAGTTAAAAAAAGCGGAAGTGATCTGGAGCTTTTTGGGGATATGAGTGCCCCCAATGGATATGCGCGTCCTTTTGGAAAACGATTTAATCTTGAAGAGGGCGTTGTAACGTTTAGCGGGAACCCAGAGAATCCCGGACTCCAGATTCGGACTAAATATGAACCCCCACAAACACAGGAAGATATTGTCATTTGGTATATCATTGAAGGTACGGTTGAGGACCCCAAGTTCAGGTATGAGAGTCAACCCCCGATGGAGCTTGAAAATATTATAAGCTATACGTTATTTGGACAGCCTTTTTATGCACTGGATTCCTGGAAACAGGTGGTGGCCAGCTCAGGGAGTAATACAACGGCCGCTGACGTTGCTCTGGATGTCCTTTTGGATCGGGTGGAAGCTCTTGCGACTCAGCGATTGGGTATCGATGTGGTAAAGATTGACAATACCCGTGCTGGTGGAGAAACCGGTACTTCGATAACGACCGGTTGGTATTTGAATCCCAAAGTATTCTTTGCAATCCAAAACGTTATAACGGGTTCAACACCGGATACGGGATTCTTGCTGGAGTATATGCTTCGAGAAGATCTGAAGTTGATTCTGCGTCAGGGAAATAATATTCGGCAGGGAGTGGATCTGCGATGGAATTACGATTATTAGTTTTAGTAGTGAGGGATGCCGTTTTTGAAAAAGTGTCATCCTGAACTTGTTTTAGGACTACAGTACATTTTGATAGAACAGATTAAAAAAAGAAAGTAAATATAATAATAGAGATATGTATTCAAACGAAGATCGTCAATTAGCGAAGAAGATTTTAGAATTTAGCTGTGAGTTAGAAAAAGGACAAAATGTGATGCTGCAGTTGGTGGGGTTAAATGGTATTGGTTTGCTCAGAGCGCTGGTAGAGCATGCCCGGGAGATGGAGGTGAATCCCTATGTGCAGATAGAGGACACTGAAATTCGTCGCATGCTGGTAGAAACCGGAGACAAGAAGTTTTGGAAGGGACAGGCTGAAAACGATCAGCTTCCACTCATGAAAAAGATGGATGCTTTTGTGGGGGTTCGCGCGGCGCTCAATATTTACGAGCAGGCTGATGTCAGCAAAAAAGCCAACAAGGCGTATGCCGATCATTTTGTAGATCCCGTACATTATAAAGAGCGCGTCAATAATACCAACTGGGTAGTGCTGCGTTATCCGTCGGAGGCTTTTGCTATGAACGCCAAGATGCCAACCCAGCGATTTCGAGAGTTTTACTACAAAGCCTGTCTGTTAGATTACACGGAATTGGCAGAAGCCATGGAGCCTCTCCAAGCCAGACTCGAAGAAACGGATATGATTCGTCTTGAAGGAGAAGGGACCGACATCGAATTTTCGGTCAAGGATCAAACCTGGATCCCCTGCTTTGGCAAGCGTAATATTCCTGACGGGGAGCTATTTTCGTCACCGATTCTGTCATCCGTAAACGGACATATTACCTATGCTCCCAGCGTATACCAGGGCAAGCCGTTTGAGTACGTAAAGCTGGAAGTTCGCGACGGTGTGGTGATTGATTCCGATTCTTCAAATAACGAGGCGCTCGAAGATATTTTGGATACCGATGCAGGGGCACGTCAGTTCGGGGAGTTCAGCTTTGGTTTGAATCCCGTCATTGAAGAGCCGATGTATGATATCCTGTTTGATGAGAAGATTTACGGGTCAAATCACCTGACGCTCGGTAATGATTATGAGATTGCCCCCAACGGTAATGAGAGCAATATCCACTGGGACTTAGTGTGTATAGGTGCGGATGTGTATCTTGATGGTGAAAAAATTCGTGAGGGACGCGAGTTTATCGTGGATGATTTGAAGAGTTTGAATCCGGAGAACTTGTTGAGCGGCTGATGATAAATAGGTATTCCAAGAAACGCTTTGATTTTTTTGTCGTTCCAGCCAGAGGAAGAACAATCGGAATATCTAAGCGGATGCATCATTAAAAGGTATGATCGTTTTAACGATCCTTAAAAGGCCCGTTTATATATGGATTTAGTACGCCAAGTATTTTTCTGCTTTATAGTAATATTTTTTTTGCCTATGGGGGCAGACGCTCTACAGGCAAATTCTAACCAATCCGGTTTGGCTGAAGATTCCTCAAAAATTAAAACTGAGTATATCAATTTTGATTTTGGAACTACCCAAAAGTTAAAATCTGTTGATAATGCTAATCAAACGGTCCAAGGGATTCAGGCAGCTGATGTTGATCAACAAGCAATACTTGTTTCTGATGAAATTGTAGTTCCTGTGGAGGGGATCACCCCATTTTTGGCGGTTGGTAGTCGGTTGATACAGGAGCTGGCCGAAAAGGAGTCCGATGATATTCAATTACAAATACGCTCCTCCACAGATTATCAACAGTGGTCGGAATGGATGACAGTTCACAGGGATGAGCATCTTACGATCCATCAAGATACTGTAGTAGGGAGGTTACAGTATTTACCTAAAAATACAAGAAGCATACAATTTAGGGTTGTGATAGATGACGCAGGGAGTTCTTCATTGCTTCGTTCAATGCGTCTCTCATTTACCAGTCCGGGTGCTACTTCAGCAGAAACGCTCCAAGCGTTGGAAGAAACAGCATCTCAGCAGCCACGGCACAATAAGTCAGAAATCGAAGATTATCCCATGCCCGATTATGCAACTCGCTCAGATTGGGATTGTCCGGATGGTCAGGATCCAAGCGGATCGGTTTCGCGAACGGATGTCACCCATCAGATTGTCCATCACACGGCAGGTACTAACAGCTCGTCTGATTGGCCGGCAGTGGTGCGAAGCATCTGGGATTATCATGTTAATACCAATGGCTGGAGCGATATCGGTTATAATTGGCTGATCGATCCGATTGGGGTTATTTATCAGGGGCGCGGATGGATCAATGGCGATGATGAGGTGCAAGGAGCTCATTTTTGTGGCACTAATTCAAATACGATGGGCGTTGCCCTGCTGGGGAATTTTGAGGAAACCAGTCCTTCTTTGGAAGCTCTGGGAAACCTTGAGGAGCTGTTGGCATGGAAGTCCGATGAGAAAAATATCGATCCCTCTGCTCGGGAATATCATTCGTCGAGTGGACTAAACTTACATACAATCAGTGGGCACCGAGATGGATGCAGTACCTTATGTCCGGGAGAAAATCTTTACGTGCGTCTGCCAGAAGTCCGCGAAAATGTGGATGCCAAAGTTGGTGAGGCGGCAGACACAGAAGGGGAACTTGTCTTGGAGAGCAATTATCCCAATCCATTTTCAGAATCAACGACTATTAATTTTAGCCTTGAAAAAGCTGGTAATGTTCAAATAACAATCTGGGATATTGCTGGACGGAAAGTCAATGAGGTGACTGATCAATTTTATGAGGCTGATAGCCATTCCGAAAGCTGGAATGCCTCCGGTTATGCGTCGGGAGTCTATTTTTGCCGACTTGAATTTGAAGATCAGGCGATTATTCAGAAGATGGTATTATTGAAATAGGTTTCTATGCTGAGATATAAAAGGCTACAAATCTGAGGTACGCAGCCAGCTTGAATTATTAATTTCTCTCGTTCTGTTCCGTATTCTACCTTGTCTCTAAATCTCGTGCCGTACCTCCGGGGCGGAACCGAATTGGCGCAAATGAATATGTAATCTTTGATCTCGTCCCGTACCTCTGGTTCGGGACGTATTTCATGAAATAATTTTGTAAGATAATTCTATTATTCGGGTCTTACTTATAAATATATAATTAGATAAGACCGAATGGGAAGAAGTCGCTATAAAATATATGAAAAGCGGTACCCCTACTTTATGACTTCTTCAGTCGTAGGTTGGGTACCAGTATTTGATATACATGAAGTTGCCCGGATGATCCTTGATGGATTTATGTTTCTACAAAAAGAGCGTCAAGTTGCTATTTATGCATATGTCATTATGAAGGATCATATTCATTTTATCGCTTCAGGAGAAAATTTATCTAAAAAAGTCAGACTGTTTAAATCCTATACAGCGAGAGAAATCATAGACTATCTTAAGAAAACTGCAAAACAAGACCTGTTACAAAGTTTTGTTGTAAAGGATTCTATCTCTAATAGGTCTGAATACCAATTTTGGCAAAACGGATTCCATCCGAAGCAGATAGTTGGCGACAAAATGATGCTTCAAAAAATTGAGTACATTCATAAAAATCCGGTTATAGCAGGTTACGTTGATGATATGTTGAAATGGGAATACTCATCGATTTGCAATTATCTTGATCAAGAAACTTGCTTAGAAATTACTTGTTTTCGTCGTTGAGGAGGGTAGCGCACCAGAGGTACGCTACCAGAGAGAGGCAGTTAATCTGTATAATTTTCTATCTCGTCCCGTACTTCTGGTGCTGGACGGTAGGTTTATACCATAGCAACAATCAGTAAATTTAAAAGGCTGCGCACCAGAGGTACGCAGCCAGATTGTTAACGGTCATCTAAATTATCCTGCCCAGGCTTCGGCATCTTCATAAACTTCAGCAAATTCGATGTTTTCACCGTCTTTGCTGATGGTTGCTTCGAAGTGTGTTTTACCTTCTTCTTCGCGCTTCAGCAGCTCGGTAGCCAACTCGTCGATAATTTCTGTTTGGATTAGGCGCTTGAGTGGACGTGCGCCATAAACGGGATCGTAACCGCGTTCGGCCAGCCAGTCTTTAACGTTATCAGCTACCGACAGCTTGATGTCTTTTTGGTCCAGCATCTTGTGTACGCGTCGAAGTTGGATATCCACAATTTCGCGGATGTGTTCTTTCGCCAGCGGGTGAAAAACGATTACATCATCCACTCGGTTCAGGAACTCCGGACGAATCTGTTTCTTCAGTTGTTCCATCAGCTGATCTTGTAACTTGCTGTAGACTTTATCCGTAAATTCACCGCCCGTTTCTTCAATTTTATCTGAAATAAGGTGCGAACCAATATTGCTGGTCATGATAATAATCGTGTTCGTGAAGTCAACAGTCACGCCTTTGTTGTCGGTGAGGCGACCTTCATCGAGCACTTGCAGCAACATGTTAAATACATCGGCATGTGCTTTTTCGATCTCATCCAGCAAGATTACCGAGTATGGTTTACGTCGTACGGCCTCGGTAAGTTGACCCCCTTCGTCATATCCCACATATCCGGGAGGGGCACCGACCAGTCGACTGACGCTGTGACGCTCCATGTACTCGCTCATGTCGATGCGGACCATGGCGTCCTCATCATTAAAGAGGAAATCAGCCAGTGATCGTGCAAGCTCAGTCTTACCGACCCCCGTGGATCCGAGGAAGAAAAACGAGCCGATAGGACGTTGGGCATCCTGGAGTCCCGCGCGTGAACGACGTACCGCGTTTGATACCGTTTCTACAGCGGGATCTTGTCCCACTACACGTTTATGCAGTTCTTCTTCAAGATGCACCAGCTTTTCACGTTCACTTTGCAGCATTTTGCGCACAGGGATACCAGTCCATCGCGAGACGATATCAGCAATATCTTCGTATTCGACTTCCTCTTTCAGCATGGCGCGGCCTTCCTGTACCTCTTCGAGCTTTTTCTGGGTTTCTTCCAGATCGTTTTCAAGCTGATTGATGGTACCATAGCGTAACTCGGCAACCTTGTCGTACTTGCCTTCCCGTTCGGCTTTTTCAGCCTCATTGCGAGCCGTTTCAATAGCTTTCTTCAGATCACGCGTTTTCTTGATAAGGTCGCGTTCGGTATCCCACTGGTTACGCATGGTGCTGCGTGTTTCTTCCAGATCAGCGAGCTCTTTCTCAATATTTTCAATTTTTTCATCGTTCTGATCTCGTTTAAGACCCTCACGTTCAATTTCAAGCTGACGAATTTGTCGTTCAATCTGATCAAGCTCTTCAGGCATCGAGTCAATTTCCAATCGCAAGCGAGAAGCCGCTTCGTCAATTAAGTCAATAGCTTTATCTGGAAGGAACCGCTCACTGATGTAACGGTGTGAGAGTTCAGCTGCGGCAACCAGTGCTTCATCCCGAATTTTAACGCCATGATGGAGCTCATATCGTTCTTGTAGGCCACGGAGGATCGAAACCGTATCTTCAACAGAAGGTTCATTAATCAAGACTTTCTGCATTCGTCGCTCCAAAGCACGGTCTTTCTCGATATGCTTGCGATATTCATCCAGCGTGGTAGCACCGATGGCATGAAGCTCACCGCGAGCCAGTGATGGTTTCAGAATGTTAGCCGCGTCCATGGCACCTTCGGTAGCACCGGCTCCGACGAGGGTGTGAATCTCATCAATAAAGAGAATGATTTCTCCTTCAGATTCCTGAACTTCGTTAACAATGGCTTTGAGTCGTTCTTCAAACTCACCACGGAATTTGGTTCCGGCCATCAAGGCGCCCATATCGAGAGCTACAATACGCTTGGTTTTAAGGCTTTCGGGCACATCTCCCTTGTTGATACGCAAGGCGAGTCCCTCGGCAATAGCCGTTTTACCAACTCCGGCCTCTCCAATCAGAACGGGATTGTTTTTGGTACGACGCGATAGAATCTGCATGATACGCCGGATTTCCTGGTCGCGACCAATTACCGGATCAAGCTTATTCTTTTCGGCCTGCTCATTCAGATCACGTCCATATTTTTTAAGGGCATTGTAGCGACTTTCGGCATTGGGATCGTCTACTTTCTGTGATCCGCGGACGTCTTCAAGCACTTTAAGGATATCATCTTTGGCTACGCCATTTTGTTTTAGCAGGTTGCCGGCTTCGCCTTTTGATTCCAGTATTCCAATAAGCACGTGCTCAGAGCTTATATATTCGTCGCCTAAATTGTCGGCCGATTTCTGGGCGTTATCAAAAACTTCTTTCGAATCATTTGACAGATACTGGCCCGAAACCGAAGCTCCTTTTACAACCGGCAGCTTGTCTATACGTTGTTCGAGTTCTGTTTTTAATTGTGGAATCCGCACGCCAAGTTTATTTAAAATCGTGTTGATGACGTTGTCGGAATCCGACAGAAAGGCCATGAGCAAGTGCGTGGGACTTATGGCCTGATGATTATTTCCAGAAGCCAATTCTACCGCTGCCTGCATGGCCTCCTGCGCTTTGAGTGTAAGTTTATCTAAGTTCATAATAGATAGTTACTTAGTGAAAATTCTTTGTTTATTTATTTCACTATTATAAAAGCCAATACCGTACCGAACCCCAAAATATGCCTAAATTTCAGTGTTCTTGCTCTTTAATATGACGCTTTTTGCCGGTTACTGTAATTATGGTAGTGAAACTGTCATTTAGAATTAGGATGGAGTCTGTTTGGCAGTTGGTTGTCAGGATATTGTTTTGCGAAGTTATATTTATATAAATATGCCCATGTATTGATTGAATTTGAATCATGCATTTCGTGTTTTGAAAAGCTAATATGAATAGATTGAAAAGACTATGAGAGAAGCAAAGCAATCAGGAACAACAATTGAGCTAAAGCGAGGAGATATTGCTAATCAGCCGGATGTAGATGCAGTAGTAAATGCAGCAAATGCCGAATTGCGAATTGGCGGTGGAGTAGCGGGGGCTATCCATCGAGCCGCCGGACCTGAACTTACCGAGCAAACACGTTCGATGGCACCAATAGAGCCGGGTGAAGCGGTTATTTCTGGCGGACATAATTTGCCGAACAACTACATTATTCACTGTTTGGGTCCGGTCTATGGAAGGGACAAACCGGAGGAGAAATTACTTGCAAACTGTTATTCAAATGCGCTTGATCTTGCCGAAGATCATCAAATCGAGAGCATTGCATTTCCGGCAATTTCAACCGGTGCATTTGGATATCCGATGAAAGATGCCGCTCGCGTTGCTTTTCAAACAGTTCTGGAACAAGTTGGTGACTTGGAATACGTCTCACTCATTCGCTTTGTACTTTGGAGCGAGGGAGATATTGCGGTCCACGAAGATGTGATTGAAGAGGTGTTTGGGTAGATTTTATGAGTCACACTTTTTATATCGTTCCGCACCGGAGGTACGGAACAAGGGTGAAAGTAAAATGGGAAGCTGTAAGGATACGGCGTGGCGTATCCTTGCAACCCAGTTGAATACTAATCACTGCTATAAATCTCGTTGAGTATGCCTGCCAGTCGAACGCCGCCTTTGAGTAATTGGCGATCCAGCAGATCGCGGTTTTCGTACTGGTACTCATAGCCGATTTCTCGGTCCTCAGGGAGATCATAGACCTGAGCGCGTAGTTCCATGGCTTCGTATGCCCAGTCCAGGACACTCTTGTCTTGCCAGTTTTCAATCTGTTGATCGGAAGGATGGTTTATCGCTGCAGAAAATTCAGTATAGCTTAATTGCGTGTCGTCGATCATCTCACTGTCCCACACGCGATGAATATTCGAGTCCTCATAAAACCATTCGACCTTAGTTTCATTTCCACCGCGATCTTTACCATTGCCTACATGCAGGGGTTGATGGATATCCCCAACAAGGTGAATAAGCATTCGCAGTTTTTTCTTTTCTTCTTTGGCGGAGAGGCTGTCGCTTTTAAGCTCCTCAATAAACGTTCGAATGGAATTAATTAGATCGCCATTGGGATTTTTTTCTGTTTCTTCATATTTCATCCCATTGGGAATGGTGACCCAGTGCCAGTCATGCGTGTGATCATAGGCTGGATCTGATTTTATTTTATCCATCCATGTGCTGGCAATAGCCATCGATTCATGTCCGAGTACCCGATCAATCTCTTCGCGGGCTTCGGGCGTCAGATAATCGGCTGCAACATCGCCCACGATGCGATGGCCGTTTTGACCCCATAAATTATTATTTGTGAGATCATCTGCGGGAACGAACAGGAGGGCAGCAATCAGGAAAATAAAAACCATAATTTAAAACAGTTGTATTAAAGTTTTGTAGGCAGATGAATATCACTACTTTTTAGAAGAAAGGTAAATGCTTTTGGGACTTTTAACATCATTTTCTTGAGATGTATATTTTGCTCGATATTGGTTTTATCATCTTCCACACCGTACTTATCCTGTTTAATCTTTTTGGATGGATCTGGAAGGCGACCCGTCGATGGAACCTTGCCACATTACTGTTTACGGCATTTTCGTGGTTTATTCTGGGAATTTGGTACGGATTCGGATACTGTCCGTGCACCGATTGGCACTGGCAGGTGCGTCGCGAGCTGGGATACACCGAGATGCCAACTTCCTATATTGAGTTTTTGGTGGAGCTGTTGACGGGATTGGATTTCAGTACAGCGTTAGTGGATACCGCAACAGCGATTCTCTTTTTTATGGCGCTGCTTATATCGATCTATGTTAATTTTCGGGATTTCGAAAAAAAGCCTATTGCTGAGTAAGAAAAATAGCAATAACCCATTTCCTCTTATAGGTTTAAGAAGATTCTAATAGCATGAATATGTTATCGAAAGTGGCAATTGGTTTTGTTATTTGTTGATTGTACACCAACCAAAATATTTTCAATATGAAGAAATTTATTACAGGTATTATCCTTTTAATGTTCCCGGTCGGAATTGTTTCTGCCCAGCAGACGGTCGGTTTTTCAGACTCCGAAAATATTGAACCACTATTGGATTACCGACTTCCCGATTGGGGGTATTCAAACTTTTATTTTGATATAGATGCTGCTAATTCAGGAAGTGATTCAAAAAACTTTGGGAACGAATCGTTTAATAACCAAGTTAACACCGCTTTTAATCCAAGGTATGACTTATTCAGAGAGTCAGAAGCCCGAATTTTACACCTCAATACATCACTGGACCTCTCTTATAGAGATCAGTTGTTTAAGTCCAGAAATGATTTTTCTGATACAGAAAATAAAGAGACCTTGAACCGTTTTGGGACGGAGGCTAATATCGTTGGCAATATTCGGGAATATATAAATAGCGAGGTCTTTATTTTTGGTGAAGGAGCGTTTCGATTTGATTACAGCAGTACGAAAGATGAGACTAAAGACAATGAGATATTAACTGACAAGCGACTTATCTATGATCGTAACTTTCGGGTTACTCCGAAGTTTGGGGTAGGAATAGGAAGAGTCCGTAATGTAAATCCAGTTATTAGGGCGATACGATTAAAGGAAAGGGCAGGGGCCTTAAATAGTAGCTTATTTTTTAGTGAACAAGATATTTTATCTGCTGCAGACCATATGACTCGTTACCAAGGGTATCAGCAGCGGTATGATCGACCTTCCAAACATTTTTGGGGCGATATGGATCAGCAAACCAATGTGGATTTAAGCACATTAGATACTTTTGATATGCTTTATTTAACAGACGTGCTTAATGAAGCTCTTGGAACCCGATTGGAGGGATGGGAGCTGATGGGAGGTGCCGAATTTAACTATTCGAATGATTTGGAACGCACCGAGGAGTCGATGAGCCCAATTGATCCGGTTAACCGCGATGTTTACATTAGTAAAGAAATTGCCGGATTTATAAATGGGCGCTGGTATCATAACTCATCCCTGAATCAGCAATGGGGCTTGGTTGGTGATGTTACACTAAGTTACCCATTAGGAGATCGAAATACTGTTGTGGCAACACAAAGATATTTTTCCGCTGGAATTGAAGCGAATTGGCTCTGGAATGTGACAGACCGCTTCTTATTTCGATCGGCGATACGTAATGTCTATGGCCGAGCTAAGATTGAAGAAACAACGAGTGTAGTGCAAGAACCGTTAGAAATATCGGAATGGTATAATCGAGTTTTGATGAATTCTAGCCTTAGCTACTTCTTGGAGAATAGCCTTGCATTGAATGTTAACGTGAATTCACAACTATCACACCAGGGAGACGATCAAACCGGTAATCAATTAAATCGGCGCAGGTTGAGCTGGAGTGCCAGCGTGGGAGTACGTTATTACTTTAATCGAAATCTGTATTAATATTTATTTACTGTCCGCCAGTTTCTTGAATAATTCTTTTTCTTTCTTGGAGAGCTTTTCAGGCACTTGTATCTGGATACGAACAAATAAATCGCCTTTGTTGGATGGGTTTTTAAATTTAGACATGCCCATACCATTCAATCGGAGTAGTTTGCCACTCGATGTTCCGGCAGGGATATTTAGCTTGGCTTTCCCAGCCAGCGTATTTACCACGGTTTCTCCACCCAGCACGGCAGTGTAAAGATCAATGGGGTGATCATAGTAAATGTTACTGCCCTTGCGTTCGTATCCTTCAGGTATATCAATGTTTATGGTTAAATAGAGATCTCCTCGAGACCCTTTGGAAAGTGCACTATTGCCTTTGCCTTTTAATTTCAGGCGTTGACCGTCTTCAATGCCGGCAGGTATTTTTACTTTCATTTTTTCTCCGCCAACACGCAGGGTTCGTGATGTTCCTTCGTAGGCCTCTTGGAGTGAAATTGTTACATTGGCCTTAATATTTTGCTTCCCGTTATTTGTTTTTCGTCGGGTATTACTCTGATATCGTCGCCCTTGTGACCGTTGTTGTTGGGCTTGTTCAAAGGGATTTCCACCGCCTCCGAAGATAGTTTCAAAGAAGCTTGAAAATCCACCGCCCCTGCCACCGCTTCGTCCTCGATTTTGAGCGCCCCCTCCAAACAGGTCATTCAAATCAAAGTTTGTTTGGTAGCTTTGCTGGCCGCTAAAACCACCTCGTCCTTGGCTTTGTTGACGGGCATAATCTTGCCAGTTGAACCCATCGGCAGATCCGCCCGCACGCTGATACTTTTTCCAGTCTTTACCAACTTTGTCATACAGCTTACGCTTTTCGGGGTCTTTAAGTACCTCATAAGCTTCCCCGACTTCCTTAAACTTTTCTTCTGCCGAGGGGTCGTCCGGGTTTTTATCAGGGTGATATTTTGCCGCCTTCTTACGGTATGCCTTTTTTATTTCATCCTGAGAGGCATTTTTGCTAACACCGAGTATGTCGTAGTAGTTTTTATATTCCATAATGAAATTGTGCCATTATAGATCTTTTTCTTCAATTTCATTAATAATAGAGCAAATAAGGTGCCACAATCCAAAAGCTAACGTTTTGTCAAAAATTAGGATGAACCTCGTCAGCTTGTCATAAAAAAAGCCCTCCGGCGAACCGGAGGGCTTTTTATCAGGGATTGTGCTAAACTGTTAGAGTTCAAAAGCGATAAGTTGGCTATTGCCGTTGGGCGAAAGTACGCGAAGCAAAGCCACCTCTTTCTCTTTTTCAACAATATTATTCATGGCACCAATAAAATCTCGTTTATTGCTGATTGAACTACGATTAACTTCTGTAATTACATGGCCACGACGCAACCCTTGTCGGTATGCTTCGCTTTGCCGGGAAATTTGAGCAACCACAACGCCATCTTGATTTTGACTGAGCTCGAGCTCCTGAGCAATACGTGGCGTAAGTTCTTCAACTTTAAAGCCGAGTTTCTTTTCCATATTAGGCTCTGAAGACTGACCCGGCTGCATAGCAGACATCATTTCTTCGGGTTGTTCTCCCAATGTAACTGTAATAGTTTGTTTTTCTTCGTCCCTAATTATCTCAAGTTTTACATCAGTGCCGGGAGGAGAGGTACCGATAGATGTACGCAGTGAGCTCCAGCTCCGAACTGGTTCACCATTGATCGTTTGAATGATATCATCTTCCTGAAGACCAGCTTTTGCTGCAGGTCCGTCTTCGGGTACGCTGCCAACTATAATTCCGTAAGCCTCGTCAAGGCCGAGTGCTTTTGCCATAGTAGCATCCACTTCACCGCCCATTTGAATACCAAGATAGCCCCGGACAACGCGTCCATTTTCGATGATTGACTTCATTACGTTTTTAGCAATATCGATTGGAACAGCAAAGCCAATACCGTCACTGCCGCCGGAGCGTGAAGCAATAGCTGTATTAATGCCAATTAATTCGCCATCCATATTCACAAGAGCACCACCAGAATTTCCAGGATTAATGGCGGCATCAGTTTGAATAAAATTTTCATATCCAGCTCCTTGTTCGATAATGCCGACTGAACGTCCTTTGGCTGATACAATACCCATAGATACTGAGTGTGCCAGACTTGCTTGAAGTGGACTACCGATAGCTAATACCATTTCACCCACTCGTAATTGTTCACTGTTTCCAAGTTTTACGACACTCAGTTCTTCAGCATCAATTTTTAATACCGCTATATCAGTAAGAGGATCGGAACCAATGACTTCAGCATCATATCGTTTATCATTGAAGAGTTGTACTTCCACCTCACTGGCATTTTCTACAACGTGGTTGTTTGTCAAGATATGTCCTTTGTTAGAGACAATAACACCGGAACCTTGTCCACGCCGTTGATATTCCTGAGGTTGTTGACGCGGATTCCCAAAAAATTGGCTTAAAGGATTTGGTCGCGCTTCTACCTTTTGCGTTACTTTAACGGTTACGACCGCTTGTTTTGATTTATCAGCGATATCAACAATGGCATCATTCAGTTTGCCAATGGTTTTGGAGGGAGGCGTTTCCGATTGCTTCACTTTTTTATCGGAGGAAAAACCAGGCAATGAAAGTACCGATGCATTGTTTGTCGGTAAATCAACAGTATAAAAACCAACAATCAGTACAGCTAAAAAAGCCCATAGCAAATTAGAGGAACGAATTTTTTCCATAATGAACTCAGTTTAGATCAAGATTAATAATGTTTGAATTTATGACAGTTCAATAAACATATGAGAGTAGTAAATTATTGTGTTACTGATCGGAAAAAGAAGCGGAAGCTGTGTTTCATCACAGCTTCCGCGGGATTGGGAATCATTTATTAGCTGCGGTTAGCTAATTTGAATTTGTTTCTTCACTTTGTCTTCACTCTTGTCAATGCTGATATTTAGCAATCCGTTCTCGTAGGTTGCTGAAATACTTTCCTCATCAACATTGTCCGGGAGTTGGAAAGAGCGTTCGAAAGAACCGTACTTCGTCTCAACGCGATGGAATGTTTTGCCTTTTTCTTCATTCTCGAAACTACGTTCACCGCTTATTGCCAATCGGCTGTTTTCCAGGCTGATGGTAATATCATCTTTATTCATACCTGGAAGTTCAGCGGTAATTAAAAACTGATTTTCTGTTTCGGATATATCGATACTGGGCACAAAATTACCGCGCTGATCGTTTACAACATCATTGAAAAATTCATCCATGATGTCTGAAAAGTTTTTGTCCAGTGCGTTTCTATTGGGTTTGGAATATCTCATTAAAGTCATAATAGACACCTCGTAAGTGAGTTTTGTTGAAAATATTTGTTGAGTCAAACTCACTTTTATAGCTGCAAGAGCTGTACCAAGGGCTTATAAGTAAAAAAAGCCTGTCATTCAGCCATAGTGGGGCGCGAAAATTTCAGAGATGTCAGCAGGTAAGAAAAAAATGTCACAGACAGCTTAGTCAAACCGTCAGCCCCGCTGTATTTGTGGCAGAATATTTCTGTGAATGGTTCCTCGGAGATTCGTTATTTGGAGTAATCCGAATAACTATTCACAAATAGCCAAGATTTATCCGTAGCTTTGATTCCATTCCTTAGCAATAAGGAAAGCTATTTCTAAACTCTGCTGATAATTAAGACGTGGATCACAATAGGTTTCGTAATTTTTGTGAAGCTGTCCCTCGTGCAGACCATTGGCACCGCCTACACATTCGGTAACATTATCACCGGTAAGTTCTAAGTGCACCCCGCCCAGATAGCTGCCCAGGTCGCGGTGAATAGCAAAGGTCTTTCGGATTTCAGATACAATGGCATCAAAATTACGAGTTTTGACGTTTTCATCTGTCTTAAACGTATTGCCGTGCATAGGATCGCAGCTCCAAACTACCGGCATGCCCTCATGTTTAATATTTTTGATGAGATCGGGAAGTCTGTTTTCTACCTCATCTTTTCCAAAGCGGGTAATCAGCACAATTTTCCCTTGTTCGTGTGTGGGGTTCAGTCGCTCAATCAATTTCAGGGTATGATCCAGATCATAATTTGGGCCAATTTTAATTCCAATCGGATTGCGAATGCCCCGCAGGTATTCTACATGAGCGCCGCCCAGATCACGTGTTCTGTTTCCAAGCCACACCATGTGGGCACTTAGGTTATACCAGCCTTCACGACGAGGAACTTGCTGAGTTTGGGCCGAATCGTAATATAAATTCAATCCTTCGTGCGAGGTATAAATATTAATTTTTTGGGTCGTGCTAAATTCATTAGGCGTAATAGTCTCCATAAAGTTAACTGCCTTCTGTATGGAGTTTACCATGGCCTCATACTCTTTGTAGTACTCGTTTTCTTTCATGAAATCGAGTTCCCAGTACTCCGGGTGATGCAGATCGGCAAAGCCTTCATCCGAGAGTGCTCGCAAGAAGTTGAGTGTAAGCGCAGCCTTGTTATATCCCTCAATTAATCGTTTGGGGTCTGGCTTACGCGCTTCTTCGGTGGGAGTAATACTGTTGATCAGATCACCGCGATAGTTGTGTATTTTTTCTCCGTCAACAATTTCATAATCACGTGACCTCGGTTTTGCATATTGGCCTGCAATACGTCCTACCCGTACAACAGAGGTCTCCATCTCATGGATGAGAATGAAACTCATCTGAAGTAAAACCTTGAGCAGGTTCACAATTTTGGGGGATTTACAATCCGCAAAACTTTCAGCGCAATCGCCACCCTGTAACAAGAAACCGTTTCCTGCACTGACATCAGCCAGCTTTTTCTTCAGGGCTTCGACTTCCCAAGAAGTAATTAAGGGAGGGTTGTTTTGTAACTCATTATAAGCCTGCTCCAGTGCTGCCTGGTCCGGGTATTTCGGAAGTTGTTTAACCGGAAATTTTTTCCAGGATTGGGGAGACCAGTCTTTGGGATTTACTGCTTCTGGGGTCACTGATTTTTTGGAGTACATTTAATTCTTGAGCGATTATTTGTCCTTCTAATAAAACCTCTAAGGTTACCGAAAATTACGGATAGGAGCAATCGTCAGAAGTTATAGAGTGTTAAATCTTGTGATAGGACTAATAACCAATCTTTTAGCTGATTGGTTCCAGTACAAAAACACCGTCCCTGTTAATATAGCCGTACTTTTCGCCCAGCTTAACCATGGCAAACCCACCTTTAAAATTCCAGGCGTTATCATATATGGGATCTGCAATTAGTTGCCCACGTTTATTAATGAATCCATATTTGCCGTTAGCTTTAATTTTTGCTCGTCCTTCATGAAATGAAAAGGCCTTTTCATAGATAGGTTCAATGATAATATCGCCTTGCCTGTTGATATACCCGTATTTTTTTTGCTGCAGGTTTTTATTATCAACCGGCATGGCAATAACTGCTTTATTCTCAGAAAACGGTTGGGCTTCTAAAAATTTTGAATCTATGATGACAGCACCGTTTTTGTTTATGTAGCCCCATTGTTTATATCCCAACTGTACCGGTGCGAATCCCTCGGAAAATGATTTGGCCCGCTCATATTTTGCGGGGATCACTATTTCACCTGAGGGATTTATATATCCCCATTCCTTGTGTTCTGACGTTTGTATAAGGGCCAGACTTTCACTGAAAGGAGTCGCCATTTCGAACTGAGGCTGGATTTCGAACTCTCCCTTTTGATTAATATATCCCCAGTTGCTTTTCTTGTGCTGTTGAACCGGGGCCAGACCATTGCTAAAATTACCGGCGTTTTGGTATTGAGGTTCAATAATGTAATCACCATCCCGGTTGATAAACCCGTATTGTCCGTGATCTTGGACTAAAGCTGCACCATTTTTGAACTCTTGGGCATAATCAAACTGCGGTTCGATGGTGATATCTCCACTCCGATCGATGTAACCAATTGTCCCTAAAAAATTAACGGCTGCTAATCCTTCGGAAAAGGTGTGAGGCCATATTCTGTTGTTAACAAACTTAAATTGGGGATCAATTTCCTTCTCAAGGGTACTATCTAAAAAGCCCACCTCCTGATTTTCCAAATAGGGGTATAAATAATCTTCGGCAGACTCTGCAGGTTCTGATGCTTTGCATGATGTCAAAAATATGGCAATTCCGGCTACAATAATGCCCTTCCAAATCATCCTTGGCATAGTAATATTTTGCTAATTTTTTAGTTAAATGGTCTGTTATTGTATAACTCTGATGGCGAAGCTATGTTCCTTTTTTATAAGGACAGTCCAGCCTATCAGGTTTGGTAGGAGCTGGCAGGGATGGTATCTGATTCCTCAATTAAGCTTCTGTAGATGATAGCGGTAGCCATTGTTGTTAAGGGATAGGTAAAAATCACACCTACTCCAAGCAGCAGGGCCCCTATAAGATTCAGAAATACCACTGCAACTCCGAACACAAAGAGTTCCAAGAGGAGGTCTTGTGACAAATTATAACTCTTCTGGAGAGCCGTAAATGAAGAGTCGCCGTTTTCAATGATAAAATAGGGAAAGAACTGAAATCGGATAGCGATCCAGATACCCGGGGCAATAAGTAAGAACAATCCCATGGAAACGGCCAGCCCGTATATAAAGCTGGCAACAAAATAACTGAGAAAGATGCGAAAGTTATTGAACATATCCGCCACGGTAACATACGCATCTTGTACAAGCATTAGCATCAATTTAGTAAAACCAAGGCTTAAGAACAGCTGAACGGCCGTTAATAAAAACGAAAAAAACTGTGTTTGCATAGTGGGATTCTCGGGCGCTCGCATCATAAAGTAAATCTGCGGAACTACGGCCAAAACAATAAAGGTGAGAACAGCCCCAATAATAAAAGACGCATACGATTTGTACTGCTGAAAACTAAACTTGAAAAGAGCTGCTAAATCGATAGAAAGCTGCTGCATAAGTTAATGAATGAAATGCCAGTATTTTCCGTTATCTACTCTGGTTTTCGAAAGTAAAAATAAGTTTCAAATGTAGGCTTCAAAAGATACGATTTATCCTTATCTTTTAAAGTTTTATTGAACCCAAAAATTTGGATTACCTTTGCGAGAAAATATAGTTATTCGCGGTGCGCGCGAACACAATCTGCAAAATATAGATGTTAATATACCCCGCGAGGAACTTGTCGTGATTACCGGTATTTCCGGTTCGGGAAAATCATCGTTGGCCTTTGATACTATTTATGCCGAAGGCCAACGTCGATTTTTGGAATCCCTTTCTGCTTATGCCCGACAGTTTTTGGGGATGATGGAGCGGCCCGAAGTTGATTTTATTGACGGACTTTCTCCGGTGATCTCTATCGATCAGAAAACAACGAACCGGAATCCGCGATCAACGGTGGGTACTGTTACCGAAATTTATGATTTCCTGCGGCTACTCTATGCCCGTGTTGGCGTACCTTATTCGTGGAAGTCAGGGAATAAGATGGAAAAGCAGACGGCCGATCAGGTTGTGTCTACCATTATGGGTATGCCCGAGGGTACCAAGGCTTATTGTCTGGCACCTGTGGTACGGGGACGAAAAGGGCATTATAGAGAGCTTTTTGAGCAGACGATGAAGCAGGGATTTGTACAAGTCCGCGTGGATGGTGAATTCCTGGATCTCGAAGAGGATATGAAGGTGGATCGCTACAAGAAGCACGATATTGAAGTGGTAGTGGATCGTTTTGTGATTAATGAAAAGAGTGAGAAACGTATTGCTGAGAGCGTACGACTGGCACTTGAGATGGCCGAGGGTAATGTAATTTTAGCCGTTCCCAAAGAAGAAGACGGGGAGGTCGAATTTAAAGATCATCTCTATTCACAGAATCTCTTTGACCCCGAAAGCGGGTTGGCGTACGAAGATCCCGCTCCCAATATGTTTTCTTTTAACTCTCCCTACGGTGCCTGTCAACATTGTGATGGATTGGGCTATACCTATGATGTAAATCGCGACTTGGTGATCCCCAATAAAGAACAAACGATCGAGGAGGGAGCTATTCGGTATTTTGGAGAGCCCCGTGATATTTTTGCTTTCAAGCAGATAAAGGCGGTACTCGATTCGGCGGGACTCGATTTTGAAACGCCGATCAAGGAATTTACCGACGAGCAAATGGATCTGCTTTTTGAGGGGGGCGGTGATACTAAGTACGATGTCAGTTACGATTTTCGCGATGATAACGTCACATACAAGCACTCCTTCAAGGGATTGCGGGATATGATCTATGAAAAGTATGAAGAGAGCAGCTCCAATAAGCAGCGCGACAAGGCCAAGGCATTTATGAGTAAAATTGACTGCCCCGAATGCGACGGCGGTCGGCTAAATAAGGAGGCCCTTTCGTATCGTATTGATGGCTATACCATTGATGATTTGGTAAAGATGGATATTACGACGCTGCGGAATACTATTAACAATCTGGATCTTACCGAGCGTCAGCAAAAAATAGGCAGCCAGGTACTAAAAGAAGTGCGCGATCGGGTAGATTTCCTGCTTAACGTCGGGCTGAATTACCTGACGCTGGATCGCGAAGCACAATCGCTTAGCGGCGGCGAAGCACAGCGCATTCGTCTGGCTACCCAGATTGGCACCCAGCTGGTTGGCGTGCTCTATATTTTGGATGAGCCCAGTATTGGTCTCCATCAGCGCGATAATATTAAACTGATTAATTCGCTTGAAACACTTCGCGATCTGGGGAACAGTGTGATTGTGGTAGAGCACGACCGCGAAACCATTGAATCGGCTGACTACGTGATCGATATGGGACCCGGTGCCGGTGAATACGGCGGAGAAATTGTTACCGAGGGCAAGCCTGAAGATCTCGATCCTGATTCGATGACGGCCAAGTTTTTGAAAGATGAGGAAAGTGTTCCTTATCCGGATGACCGTCGCGAAGGGAATGGAAAATCAGTTGAACTCGAAGGAGCGCGAGGACACAATCTAAAAGAAGTGGATGTGGATATACCGCTCGGTAAGTTTATTTGCGTTACGGGCGTAAGTGGTAGCGGAAAGAGTTCACTGATCAACCAGACGCTGGAGCCGATCCTTTCGACGGAGTTTTATAACTCGAAATCGGTTCCGCTTCCGTTTGATGAAGTGCATGGAATCGATAATCTGGATAAGATTATTTCTGTGGATCAAAGTCCGATCGGACGCACGCCGCGCTCAAATCCAGGCACTTATACCAAGGTTTTTGATCATATCCGAAAGCTTTTTGCCGAGCTGCCGGAATCCAAAATTCGGGGATATGATCAGGGGCGATTTTCATTCAATGTGAAGGGCGGTCGATGTGAATCTTGTAATGGTGATGGTGTTCGCAAGATTGAAATGAATTTTCTGCCGGATGTGTATGTGGACTGCGAAACATGTAACGGTAAACGCTATAACCGGGAAACGCTCGAGATTTATTACAAGGGCAAGAATATATCCGATGTACTAAATATGTCGGTCAGTGAAGCGCACGAGTTCTTTGATTCGGTACCTGCTATTAATCGAATATTAGGTACGCTCGTTGATGTCGGGCTCGGCTATCTGCGATTGGGTCAGCCCAGTACTACGCTTAGTGGCGGTGAAGCGCAACGTATTAAACTTGCTCGGGAACTTGCCAAAGTGGGCACGGGCGATACACTTTATATTTTGGATGAGCCCACAACTGGATTACATTTCCAGGATGTGCGTATGCTTGTGGATGTGGTACAGCAGTTGGTGGACAAAGGAAATACTGTAATTGTTATCGAGCATAATCTCGATCTCATCAAAGCGGCAGACTGGATTATCGATCTGGGACCTGAAGGCGGTGTCGGTGGCGGAGAAATTATTGCCGAGGGAACGCCTGAAGAGGTTGCCCGGATGGAAGACAGTTTTACGGGCCAGTATCTAAAAGAAGAGTTTGATCGTGAGGAGCAAGAGAGAGTGACGGCAACGTAAAAGTATATCGAAGATAAGGTTATCCGCGAAAAATTTGGCAGCTTGAATTACTTTCGACATAATATCGTACATCCTTCTAACAAAAATCGGAGGTTTATATGAGTTTTTTCGCAAAGTGTCTGTCAATTTGTGTTGTTCTGAGCATATTGATAACAGTGCTGTTTGAAAGTGTGCTTTATTCGCAGATGCCTCTTTCGAGCAATATTTTGTTTGCTACCTTTGCCGCGATAATACTTACCATATTTTATGGCTGGCTTGACGATATGTTTTTTCGGAAGCATCAGCCGGGGCTGGAGCAATAATTTAGTAGGTTCTTTACTCGATAGAGCTTTTTTTGAAGAGATTTTAGGAAAGCAGAAAAAGGTTTGTCCCGTTCTTACATTCTCCCTATTTTCTGCCACTGATGAATCGACTCCGCACATATATCATTCGTATTTCTGTAATTGCTGTGATATGTACAGGCATTGGCTTGTATATGGTGCAACAGGTTCAGGTAAATCGTTCGTCGCAGGCCTTTGCGAGTTGGTTGGATACCAAAGTAAAAGCTTCTGATGGTATTGGGTTGCAAAAAGAACTGGATGATCTTCGGAAGTCAGCCGGTGATTTGAATGAGTTTATAAAAGAAGCTTCTCAGTTTGTAAAAAGTAACAATGAGAACTTTGATTTTTCTTTTGCGGAATCAACAGCTTCTATGCACTTCTATCAGCTGTTGCTAATTGAGTGGAGTCAATTTCAAACCGGTAACGCTATGGCTGGGATTCCTATTCCGTCAGTTACGAAAGCTTTAATTTCTGTTGTTCTTGATCAAAAGGGAGCGATAGGGTCAGCGGCTACCGTATCACTTACCCCTGAATACTTGTGGGATATCGGTGTTTTGACAGCCGATGTTGGAGCGTTTTTTACGATGGCAATGCAACAGATGACCGAGGGGATTGCTATCGGTGCTCCATAATTGAGCATGGATATTCTGTTCTTTAGTGATCTCTCGCATGAGCGAGTATCTCACAGTTTAACGAAATTCTATTCTTAATTTTTTAAAATGATTTATTATGAAAGGTAATGGAACTAAAATAGGATTTATTGTCGCCTTTCTGGCGCTTACTATCTATTATTTGTGGCCGACAGTGGTTAATACGTTGGAGCAAAATTATATTGAAGATTTGCCGGAAGCCGAGCGCGCTGAATATGTAGAAGAAAATGCACAACGTTTGCAAGAGTTGCGTCAGAACTCATTGTCGCTGGGGCTTGATCTGCAGGGCGGTATGCACGTTACACTGGAAGTTGGTACGGCACAATTTCTAAAAGAGTTAGCGGGCGAAAATGCTGATACAACACTCATTAATGTAATTGATGATGCTAAGCAGCGTGCGCTCGAAAATGATACCGATTTTATTGAGGAGATGGTTCAGCTGTTTGAAGAGCGTAATCCGGATGGTCGATTAAGTCGTTACTATCGCTCTGATACCGAAAATATCACGCGGAGATCAACAAATGAGGAAATACGGCAGTATTTAGTTCAACAGCGGGAATCAGCGGTAGACAGGGCGATGGAAATTATTCGATCGCGTGTTGACCGTTATGGAGTAACTGAACCCGCAATTTTTAAACAAGGAAATAACCGCGTTGTGGTTGAACTTCCGGGGGTATCTAATAAACAGCGTATTCGTGATTTGTTGAAGGGTACGGCACGTCTTGAATTTAGATTAGTAGGAGAGCCGGACCAAATCAGCAACGCAAAAGATCGTGTGGTAAGCTATTACGACCAGGTTTCATCAGATACTACAGATACCGTTGAACAGAGGGCAACTCAGAATCCATTGCTTGAAGTGTTAAACCCACGGGGTCAGAATCCTTATACCTTTGGATATACTACCGGTAGAGATACTGCTCGGGTGAATGAATTATTACAGCGTCCTGAAGTGCAGGAGCTGATGCCCCGAAATGTTGAGCTAATGTGGGGAGCTACACCCTTTACGGAAACCGAACAGGGACAGGAATTATTTGAGCTGATCGGTGTTCGATCAGAAGTAGAGCTGACCGGAGATGTCATTTCTGAAGCCAGTGTTAATTTTGATCAGGCTACCAATCAGCCCCGAGTATCGATGAACATGAACGCCGAAGGTGCCCGACGCTGGGCACGCATTACCGGGGCAAATATTGGTAAGCCTATTGCAATTGTTCTTGATGGATACGTGTATTCCTATCCCAATGTAGAGACAAAAATTTCTAACGGACGTTCTTCCATTTCGGGATTGGGAAGTGTCACCGAAGCCGAAGACCTTGTTAACATATTACTTTCGGGTGCTCTCCCTGCTCCGCTTGATATTGTCGAGGAGCGCACGGTTGGTGCTACCCTTGGTGAAGAATCAATTCAGGCAGGATTTTACTCAACGGTTATTGGATTGATTATTGTAGCCCTCTTTATGATGGTTTATTACAGAACCGGTGGTGCTATCGCTGACCTTGCGTTAATGCTCAATATCATCTTTATACTGGGTATCTTGGCGGCCTTTAAGGCAACACTCACATTACCCGGTATTGCGGGTATTGTACTTACCATTGGTATGGCCGTGGATGCCAACGTGCTGATATTTGACAGGATCAGAGAAGAGCAACGGGCCGGTAAGACGATTCGTGCCGCTGTTGAGGGCGGTTATTCCAATGCCATGAGTGCGATTATGGATGCAAATATCACGACATTTTTCGTAGGTATCATTCTCTATAGCTTTGGAGTTGGACCTATTAAAGGGTTTGCGGTTACGCTGATGGCCGGTATTGTGGCATCATTATTTAGCGCGATTGTGATTACCCGCGTTATTGTAGATTACCTGACGCGCGACAAATCCGCAGAAATCAGCTTCGGTTAAAAAAGAAATTTAATATTTATAAAAAGGGACTTTAATTATGAGATGGTTTGAAAATCCTGATTTTGACTTTCTAAAAGCTCACAAGATTGGTTATTACGTTTCTGGCATTTTACTTGTGGCTTCCATTTTTGGAATCTTAACCAAAGGGCTACAGTATGGTATTGATTTCAAGGGCGGTAAAGAGTTCGTCCTTAAGTTTGAGCAGCCGGTTGATGTAATCGATATCCGTTCAGAACTTACCGAGCCGTTAGATGGCACCCCGGTAGTAAAGCTTTATGGATCACCAGAAGAAGTGTTGATCCGAACGGATAATCCGAAGGATATTTCGGAGGTACAAACACTCATTACCGATAAGATGTCGGAGGTGTATCCGGACAATCCAAATACCGTTATTAAAACGGATATTGTAGGGGCTCGCTTTGCTGATGATCTTAGACGGGGGGCATTAAATGCTATCATTTTTGCCCTGATCGTGATCTTTATCTATATACTTATCCGGTTTAAAAACTGGACCTATTCAGCCGGTGCCGTGGCAGCATTGTTTCACGATGTATTAATTGTTGTGGGGATATTTACATTCCTGTCGGATATTGTACCGTTTAGTTTGCAAATGGATCAGTCGATTATTGCCGCCTTCTTAACAATTGTGGGTTATTCACTTAACGATACGGTAGTAGTGTTCGACCGTATTAGGGAAAACAGCTTGCTGTATAAAACGATGGATCACGATGAGATGGTTAATAAGAGCTTGAACGATACGTTGAGTCGTACCGTAATTACCTCAGTGACTACCTTTTTTGTGGTAACCATTCTATTTATATTTGGCGGTGAAGTTCTTAAAGGCTTTTCCTTTGCATTGATGCTGGGCGTTATAATTGGTACATACAGTTCGTTATTTGTAGCAAGTTCAGCAGTTATTGAAATTCAACGCTATAAAGAAAAAGCTTAAATTTTAACTCCTAATATTAATCACTTTGGAGCAACCAAATGAATTTTAATGTAACGGAACGATATAATTGTGTTGTAATTGAATTTAAGGGCAATGTGATGGGTGGCCCTGATGCTGTTAAACTCAATGAGAAGCTTCACGAGCTGATCGAAGAGGATCAAACGAATGTTGTTGCCGATTTGGGCAAAGTTAAATTTATGAACTCTTCGGGCTTGGGAATGCTTATTGGTGGACTCACAACGATGCGTAAAGCAGACGGTGATTTGCGTATCGCAAATGCAACTGATAAAATTGAAAGTCTGTTGGTTGTTACCAAGTTGATCACTGTTTTTAAGCACTTTAAGTCGCTTGAAGAAGCGGTGAAATCATACGGCAATTCCAAAGAGGAAGAGTAATATATTTTAAATTTAATTTAGGAAAGGGGTGACTGTTCACCCCTTTTTTTATGTCAAATAGATATTATGGCCATTCGTGTTGTTGTAGGAGCCCAGTGGGGCGATGAAGGAAAAGGAAAAATTGTTGATCTGCTTAGCAAAGATGCCGATTACGTCGTCCGGTATCAGGGAGGAGCCAATGCGGGGCACACCCTTGAGTTTGATGACAAAAAGATTGTATTGCATCTAATTCCGTCGGGTATTTTTAATGGTGATGCTACTTGTATTATCGGTAATGGAGTAGTAGTTGATCCGTTTTCGTTACTCGAGGAGATCAAAGAAGTGGAAGCTATCGGGGGGAGTATCAAAAATCGGTTGAAGATTAGTAGCTCCGCTCATGTAATTCTTCCGTACCACCAGCTGCTGGATCAGGTTAAAGAGGAGCACCGCGGTGACGATGCTATTGGTACTACGGGACGAGGTATTGGTCCGGCTTATGTGAGTAAGGTATCCCGAGTGGGAATTCGCATGTCGGATCTTTCACATCCAAAAGCATTGCGCAAAAAAGTACAGGATAATATTGCAGATATTAACGAGGCTTTACAGCATGTGTATAAACACGATCCCATTGAGGCTGAGCCCATTATAGAGGATCTGCTGGAAGCCGCCGATACGTTACGGCCGTATGTTACCAATACCTCTGCCTTGTTGCATGATGCAATTGAAAACGATGATGAGATTTTACTCGAAGGGGCCCAGGGTAGTTTGCTGGATGTCGACCACGGAACCTATCCTTTTGTAACTTCTTCCTGTCCTACATCGGGTGGAGCTTGTACCGGTTCAGCTATTCCGCCTACAGCCGTCGATAAAGTGATGGGTATTACCAAAGCATATTGTACACGCGTTGGTAACGGACCGTTTCCAACAGAATTGACGAATGATGCCGGTGAAAAGTTACGCGAAGCTGGTCAAGAGTTTGGAGCCACGACAGGACGCCCCCGCCGCTGTGGCTGGATTGATTTAGTCGCCCTAAAATATGCGGTTCGCTTAAACGGTATGAACGAGCTTACGTTAACCAAGCTCGATATTCTGGACGATTTTGAGGAGATCAAATTGTGCACTTCCTATCGCATCGATGGTAAAGAAACGGATGTCTTTCCGTTGGATCTGCCTGATATCGATAATATTGAGCCGGTTTTTAAGACGATGTCTGGCTGGAATAAATCTTTGGATAACTACAATACTGTTGAGGAATTTCCAAAAGCGGCGAAAGAATATCTGCAGTTTATAGAAGATTATTTAGGAGTAAAACTGACTATTTTATCGAAAGGTCCCAAGCGATCAGAGACCATTGTTCTTTAGGGTTATGGTTTCCAAAAGTTTTACAAAAAATAGTTAATTGCTCTTGATATATATAGGGGGAATGCCTTATATTTGGGACTCTTTGAAAAGCGGGATCCTCTCACATAAAAGATACAGAGGACAGTTTAAAAACTTTTTAAGGATTTGACATATTAGCGGGAGTAGCTCAGCGGTAGAGCATCTCGTTGCCAACGAGAAGGTCGCCGGTTCGACTCCGGTCTCCCGCTCAACTACGCTCAAAAGAGCTTCGTTGAGCAGACTCTAAAATTCGTTAGCCCTTGCGGTTTTCTGCAAGGGCTTTTTTATTTAGATATGTTTTATACCTACATAATATATAGCGAATCAACTGATAGCTACTACACAGGTTATACTTCAGTAGGTGTTGAAAGTCGTGTGGCAAAGCACAACAAGGGTGGGAATAGATCAACGAAGTCGGGAATTCCTTGGCAGGTGGTCTATTGTAAAAGTTTAAGATCCAAGACTGAGGCTATTAAGTGGGAAAACTTTATAAAGGATCAGAAAAGCAGGCAGTTTATAGAAAAGCTTATTAATTCTGAAGAAAATGAATGCGATATAGCTCAACAATAAAGCCTTAAGGTATCGTTGCCAACGAGAAGGTCGTCCCGAATAATCGGGATCTCCCGCTCAACTATGCTCAAAAGAGCTTCGTTGAGCAGACTCTAAAATTCGTTAGTCCTTGCTGTTTCCTGCAAGGGCTTTTTTATTTTAGATATGTTTTATACCTATGATAAACGGCAGAAAGTAGCATCTTTATTGGGAAGTTAATCGCATCAAAAGAAAATGAATGGAAGTCGTCGAGCTATATAGTATTCTATCAGGCTTGTCAGGATTTTTCCTCTTTATGATTAGTCCTTCGAAATTTTGGGGGCTCTATATTGCTAATGCCGGTTGTTCTGACCAGTGATAGAGTGTGGAAAACATTGAGTGGGGCCAAAAGCTGGCGGATCATAGTATTTGGCTAAAATTATTACTGTTTAGTAATAGTACCAATAGAAAATTGGAGGAGATGTTTTAGATTACGACATTTATATTCTTTCAATATTTTGATCTAAAAGTTTTTATTCTTGTAGAATAGTTTCCTTATCTGTATTCACTCTAAAAATGGTTATATAGTTTTATAGAGAAATCTTGATGTCCATTTTTTTTAGATTCACGGAGGAGCCAATAGATTATAAATTTAAAGTGAAAAGGAGTAATTGATGAAATACAGAAAATTAGGAAACAGTGGCCTGATTGTTAGCGAAGTAGGATTGGGAACCATGCAGTTCGGAGAAGCTATGCAGATGGGCGGACTCGGGCAGAAGGAGACCAACGAGATGGTTGATTTTGCACTGGATCATGGAATCAATTATATCGATACCGCCGATGTTTACAGTTTGGGCGAAAGTGAAGAGCTGTTGGGTAATGCACTAAAAGGAAAACGCGAAGATATTGTGCTTTCGACAAAGTGTCGGTTGCCGATGGACGATAATATTAACCACAGTGGAGCAACCCGTGTGAATATTATGCGGGAAGTGGAAGCCAGTCTCAAACGCCTGCAAACGGATTATATCGATTTGTACCAGATGCACAGCTGGGATCCCTATACGCCCTTGGAGGAAACCCTTCGGGCATTAGACGATTTAGTTCGCCAAGGCAAAGTACGATATATTGGATTAAGTAATTACATGGCTTGGCAAGCTGCAACAGCTTTGGGTTTACAGGAGCGGCAAGGGCTTGAAAAATATATAACGGCACAAATGTATTACAGCTTGGTTGGTCGCGACCTTGAAGATGATTTTATGTCGTTTGCCAACTATCATAATATAGGTATAATCGTTTGGAGCCCTCTGGCCGGCGGTTTTCTGACTGGTAAATACGACCGTGATAATCCTCCTCCTGAAGGGAGTCGTTTTGCTGAAGCCGGACAATTTGTGCCTTTTGATATTGATAAGGGCTTTGAAATTGTGAACGCGTTAAAAAGTATTGGTAAACGTCATGGAGTGAGTCCGGCTCGTGTTGCTTTGGCATGGACACTGTCTCGTGATAATATCAGCAGCGTGCTTATTGCTGCTCGTAAACTCGAGCATCTCGAGGACAATATTAAAGCAGTAGATCTTGAGTTGAGTGACGAGGATATTAAGCAGCTGGATGAAGTATCAGACACTGGCATTCCTTATCCCCGGTGGATGGTTTTACAGCAGGCACAAGCAGAAGATCCCCGGGCCCGAACGCTGAAGCCGGAAAAATTTGAGGATGGTGGACCGTGGGAAGACCTTCGGGTTAAGAAGATGCCCCTTGAGGAATGAAAATTCTATTATTGAAATATCATAACACTGAGATCGGCAAAGTAAGGGCGTGATTAATTGCGTCCTTACGTATTTTAACTTGGTGCATTTAATTTAACAGATTACTATGGATACCGTACTGAATGGTTTCGAGGATTATGTAAACCGATTGGTGGAATATATTCCTGAAATCGTTTTTGCTTTAATAGTTCTTATCCTGTTTCACTTTTTGGCAAGAGGTATCCGAAAAATTTATAAAAATGTATTAGATAGAACCCCTTTATCCTCGGCGAATGTAACTTTCTTCGGGAAGTTAATTTATGCTCTGGTTTTTCTCGTTGGCATTCTCATAGCGCTTAACATTCTGGGATTATCCGGTATTGCAACCAGTATTTTAGCCAGCGGTGGTATTACGGCCGTTATTTTGGGATTTGCGTTTAAAGATATTGGCGAAAATTTTCTTGCCGGTTTTTTTATGGCTTTTAGTCGTCCCTTTACAAATGGTGATCTGATTGAGACTGAAGGAGTCGTAGGTCGCGTCAGAAATATTGAGTTACGCCATACCCATATTAGGATGGCAAATGGCTGCGATGTTTTTGTGCCAAGTTCGCAGTTACTTTCCAAGCCGCTGTATAATTATACAAGAGATGGATTGCGCCGAGGCTCTTTTACGATTGGAATTGACTACCGCGATGAGGCCCAAAAAGCATGTGGTATTTTATTAGAGACTGTGAAAGAAAACGAAAACGTCGTTGATAATCCCGAACCGATGGTACAGACCACCGGTTTTACTCCGAACTTTGTAGAATTAACCAGTTACTTTTGGATTAGAGTGGATACTTCAAAGCAGGAAGTTTTTCTGGCCGATATAAAATCGGAGTTGATGGATCAGGCCCGTACGGCCTTAGTGCAAAATGATTTCACATTTAGCTCCGAGGTTTCTACTGCTATTGATATGAACGAAGTTAATGTCAGACTGGATGAGGCTTCCAAAACCTCCAAATAAAATATTCAATTAGTTACCATATACTGTGCTATTTTTATTAACTTTCCAGTCACTGGAAACCAATTCTTATCAATTAGCTTAATGATCGACAAGCCACGCGATTATTGCGGAATTTTTGGGATGCAAAACCATCCTGATGCAGCCTTTCTCACCTATTACGGATTACATGCCCTGCAACACCGGGGACAGGAATCCGCGGGAATTGTCACCTCTCATTTTGATGAAGATCAAAACCGTTGGGTTATGCCCGCGCACCGTGATTTTGGGCTGGTGTTAAATGTCTTTGATGATCAAAATATTTTTGAGAATGAGCTTAAAGGCACCGCAGCTATTGGCCATAACCGATATTCCACAACGGGTGCCGCCAGAAATCCTGCTAATATACAGCCATTTCGTGTTCATTATCGCAGCGGGAATATTGCGATAGGACACAATGGTAACTTGGCGAATGCTAAACAGCTTCGCGAGCGTTTTAGGGAGGAGGGAGTGCTTTTTCAGAGTACGTCCGACACCGAGCTTATTTTGCATTTGATATCTCACAGTAAAAAAGAAACACAACTTGAGCAGGTTTTAGATGCGCTGGGGCAAGTTGAGGGGGCTTACAGCTTGGTGATGCTTACCGATGATAAGTTGATTGCGGTTCGTGATCCCAATGGGTTCCGTCCGTTAGCACTGGGAAAAGTTGACGATTCTTATTGTGTAGCCAGCGAAACCTGTGCATTCGATATTATTGATGCAGAGTTTATTCGCGATATTGAACCGGGTGAAGTACTGGTAATGGATCAGGATGCAACAGTCGACTCTGAGCCGGAATCTTATCATCTGGATGCAGAATATGGTACCGATACAAGTCAGTGCATTTTTGAGTATGTATATTTCTCACGTCCCGACAGTAAGATATTCGGCGAAAATGTAGATAAAGTCCGCCGGAATCTTGGTAAATATTTGGCCAAAGAGCATCCGATTGATGAAGTCATAAGGAATGCTCCCGGAGATAAAAAACCAATTGTAATTTCGGTGCCCGACTCGAGCAATACGGCCGCACTGGGATATGTACATGAAAATCAGAAATTAGGGCGCGAGTGTAAATTTGAAATTGGGTTAATCCGTAATCACTATGTGGGGCGTACCTTTATATCACCGGGACAGGAATCCCGAAACCAAAAAGTGCGTACTAAGTTCAATACGGTGCAGGGCGTTATCGAAGGACGTTCGGTTATTATTGTGGATGATTCGATTGTACGCGGCACAACTTCGCGTTATTTGGTCAATATGATCAAGCAGGATAATCCGGCCGAAGTTCACTTTTTGGTGAGTTCACCGCCTATCATTAGTCCATGTTATTATGGGATGGATTTTCCTACCCCTAAAGAATTAATGGCCAATCGTTTTGATCGGGATATTGAGGCAATGGCTGAAGAGATTGGGGTGGACAGCTTACGGTATTTGTCGCCCGACGGACTGGTCAATGCGGTGAAAGAGGCCAACGTGTCTCCCAAAGGATATTGTACCGCTTGTTTTACCGAAGAGTATCCCGTACCTGTTAACTTTGGCATCGAAAAAGAGGAAAACGAAATTATATAATGCCTTTCAAAAAAGCTGACTTCGTCACGAGTGCTCCTTCACTGGATGTTTGTCCGGATCCGTATTTCCCTGAGATCTGTTTTGCAGGTCGCTCCAACGTGGGCAAGTCATCACTGATCAACGCATTAGTAGATCACAAGGGATTGGCCCGTACGAGTAACGTACCGGGTAAAACTCAGCAGATGAATTATTATCAGGTAAATGACAAGTTGTTTTTGGTTGATCTGCCCGGATTTGGCTATGCCCAGGTTTCCAAAGAAGAGCGGGAACGCTGGGGACGTGATATTCGCGATTACCTGCTGGAAAGGTCAACGCTTCGCTTAGTCCTGCATTTGGTGGATATCCGCCATGAGCCCAGTGATCTTGATGAAGAATTTTTTTACTGGCTGGGGACGAATAGATTGCCATTTGCAGTCGTTTTGTCCAAAGCTGATAAACTTTCTTATAACAAACAGAAACAGTCTGAGATGCGGCTTAAGCGTATTTTGGATGAAATGAATATTGAAGTACCGATTGTTGTCAGTTCCACTAAAGACAAAAAAGGAATAGGGGAAGTCAAGCAATTAATAACCGAATTTGCTGAATTTTAAACTAATTAAAACTCCACAATAGTCATGTCATTTAAAGTTTTAGTGTTAGATAATGTTGATGAACTCTGCGAAAAGGTTTTTGAAGAGCGAGGAATAGAGGTCGTTCGAAATCACAATTTAAGCGGACAGGAGTTGTTTGATGAAATAAGATCGTATGACGGTATTGTGGTGCGAAGTTCTACGGATGTAACTCCGGAGGTATTAAAAGCGGCAGAGAATTTAAAAGTAGTAGGCCGAGCCGGAGTAGGGGTTGATAATATTGATATTGAGGCAGCTACAGCGCGAGGGGTCTTGGTAATGAACACGCCCGACGGGAATACAATTTCTACAGCAGAACATACCTGTGGGATGATTTTAGCTCTGGCTCGAAATATTCCTCAGTCCGTAAATAAAGTTAAAAGCGGTGGCTGGGATCGTAAAAAGTATATGGGTACCGAGGTGCATAATAAAACGCTCGGTATTGTCGGACTGGGTAAAATCGGCAGTGAAGTGGCCAAGCGTATGAAAGAGTTTGGAATGACGATAAAAGCGTATGACCCATTCGCATCAGTGGAAAAGGCCGAAAGTTTGGGTGTGGAATTGCTTGAGTTAGATGAACTGCTTGGTGTGGCTGATTTTTTGACGGTTCATACTCCGCTGACTGAAAAGACCAAGAATATGATTTCGATGGAAAATGCAGATCAGCTCAAAAAAGGAATGTATCTGGTGAACTGCGCCCGGGGAGGAATTTATAGAGAAGAGGACCTGAATGCGCTTATTCAAGAGGGATATGTTGAAGGTATCGCATTGGATGTTTATTCGAGTGAGCCTCCAACCGAAGAACTTTATGAGCTGTTGAAGCATCCTCAAATAATTACAACGCCACATCTTGGTGCTTCTACCGAGGAGGCGCAAGAGAAGGTGGCGGAGCAGATCGCTCATCAGATGGCGGATGCCTTGGAGCAGAAAAGTTTTAAAGGAAGCCTGAATGGGAAATCCATCTCGCTGATCACTAATAAAGAGGTACAGCCGTATTTGAAGCTGGCCGAAAAATTGGGAAGTGTAGCTATCCAGCTGGCATCCGAGCATGCCAACGAATTTTCGTTTGAATATAGCGGTTCTTGCACCAAATTTGCGGATGTATTGACCGATTCTATTCTGAAAGGAATTCTTTCGCATCACGTAAGCGAGTCGGTTAACCTGATTAATGCCCGTCACTATGCCAAGGAACGTGGGCTGAATATCCGTGAAACGACGGCCAGTCAGACGAAAACATTTAATGACTTAATAACGATAAAGTTGGATGAAGGGGCAGACTATAAGAAGATTTCTGCCACGGTATTTGGTGAGGACGATTACCGTATTGTTGAAATCGATGGCTTTGGCATTGAGCTGCGTCTTGAGGGTGATATCATCATGTATCAAAATGTAGATAAGCCCGGGATGTTGGCATCTGTCAGTAGTGCACTGGCAAATCAGGATATCAATATTGCCAATTTGAGTCTGGGACGAACGAACAAAGGTGAGAATGCAATTACGGCTGTTTCGGTAGATAAAAACATGACGGACGAAGAGTTGAAACCCATCCTCAATCTTGATGGGGTGCGTGCACTGCAGTATGTCAGTTTACCGGTTAATTAGTAGTAAATAACAAGCAATGAGTATTGAGTGGGAGAACTTCTGAATACTGATTTCTAAATTTTGAATTCTATCTATTATGTTTATCGATCATATTGGCATTGCGGTTGATGATTTAGAGGAAGCTGTAGAAACCTATGAGAAACTTCTGAATGGCAAGTGCTATAAGCGCGAAGTTGTAGAAGATCAAAAAGTAGAAACAGCTTTTTTTGAGGCAGGTCAGTCCAAGGTTGAGTTGCTGGGTGCTACCGATCCGGATTCGGTTATTGCCAAATATGTTGCTAAAAAAGGTGAAGGGATGCATCATCTTGCTTTTGAAGTGGATGACATTCATGCCGAGCTTGATCGCCTGCGAAATGAGGGATTTACCGTGTTAAATGATGAGCCCAGCCACGGAGCAGATAATAAATTGGTGGCTTTTGTACACCCCAAAGATAACCATGGGGTGTTGGTGGAGCTGTGCCAAAGTGTTGAAGAATAGGTTGAGTTTTGTGGTTGACAGCCCTATCTTTAGCAATCCCAATAAACGGGAAGTGAATTAGTTCTTTTTTGATATTATTGTTGTAATAATCGGGACGTGGCTCAGTCAGGTAGAGCACACGACTGGGGGTCGTGGGGTCGCTGGTTCAAATCCAGTCGTCCCGACTTTTGGGCTTTTTAGTAGCTTAGTAAGGCTATTAAAAAGCCCTTTTTTAATTTCTGAAAAGTCCTTTTTTGTTGTTTAGATAACGCTACGTGCACCAATTGTTATCACATTGCTATCGACCATGCTCTTCAACCTAAAATGGAGAGCAATTATGACAACTTTGGGCAAGAATTTTAAGCAACGAATGGTGCAGGATTCGGTCTATGAGGACCGGCACTTCCGGAAAGTGGACGTCGCCTACGAATACTTTTTGGAGCAAATTACAGAGGCCGAGCTACAGCTGCCAGCCAGCGTGGATCAGGTCCGGTAAACAGTTCATAGGTATTACTACGGCCAGCTGGCCCGGTGGCTGATCGACCAGTACCGGGTATCGGAGCGTCGTGTAGCGCGAGTGACATTACTGGCACGGTCCACCTTTCGTTACCAACCCGTCGAGCGTGATGACGACCCCCTTCGCGCTCGTATTCGTGAAATCGCCATGACCCGGGTGCGATACGGGTTCTGGCGCATCTACGTGTTGCTTCGTCGAGAAGGCTGGATGGTCAATCACAAGCGCGTATATCGGCTCTACAAGCTTGAAGGGCTGAATCTGCGGGCCAAACGCCCCAGAAGAAGCCGGGCTGGAGCGCATCGCCTGGATCGACCGCAGCTAAGCGGGCCCCACCAACTATGGAGTATGGATTTTGTGGCGGACCAGCTCTTCGACGGGCGCCGATTCCGGGCCTTAACTGTAGTCGATAATTTTAGTCGCAGTTGCCTGTCCATCCATGCGGATCAGTCGATCAAAGGAACTGATGTAACCGGAATTATGGAACGGATTTCCCGTCGAGTTGGTCAGGTGCCAGAACGGATCCAGGTGGACAATGGCAGTGAGTTTATCTCCAAAGCCCTCGACCAGTGGGCCTACGACAATGGTGTAACACTGGACTTCTCCCGTCCCGGAAAACCCACTGACAATCCTTATATTGAATCCTTCAACGGGAGCTTCCGCGATGAGTGTTTAAATCTGCATTGGTTCTTATCGTTGGAAGATGCCCGCCAGAAAATCGAGGTCTGGAGAACTGAATATAACGGCTTCCGGCCTCACAGTTCACTAGGAGATTTGACCCCGAATGAATACATTGAACAACACCGCATAACGTCCGATTCTCTACTTATGACTGGGTGAATTACGGGGAGGGGCTCAAAAGTAGTGAATTTTATCTACTTTCAAACGGTCAACTTTCAGGGAAGCCTACAAAACCACACCGGATATTTTAGTGTTGGATATTACGATGCCGGGCAATAGTGGACTTGAGCTTTTCAAACAGATCCATAACTTTTATCCCGATCTGCCTGTTCTTCTGTTAAGTGTTCATTCTGAAGAGCGATTTGCCATTCGTGCCTTAAAAGCCGGTGCCTATGGCTATTTGAACAAAGCAAGTATTTCGGATGAATTAATAAAAGCGATTCGCAAGATTGTGACCGAAAATCGGAAATATATCACGCCGGAAGTGGCCGAACAGTTGGCTTCCCAAGTAGACATGGATAAAGAGGGTGCTCTTCATGAGCAGTTGTCGGATCGGGAATTTGAAGTATTGTGCATGATTGCGACAGGCAAAGAGGTAAATGACATTGCTGAGGAACTTTCGCTGAGTCCGCAGACCATCCATACCTACCGGGCCCGAATAAAAGAGAAGATAAATATAAGCTCAAATGTAGAGATGACCCGCTACGCCATTGAAAACAATTTAATTGAATAATGTTGTTCTACATAGTAGGTGACATTTGATGTTTGGCGCAGCTTTTTAGACGAAATGTTTTAAATAAGTTGTGCTAACTGCCTGTTAGCCCACCTTTTCTAAGAATTTTGTATTTCTTGGTATAAGAATAATGCGGGCCGTATACGGCGGCCTTTCAACGCATTCGTAATCAACTCAGGAGATTCTTATGGACTTGAAAGACTTTTGTTTGCCAGCGCCGAATGTCGCGTAGCGGTGGATGACTTCAACAGCGAATTTTTCGATTGGGGTAACGAAAACAGCTACCTATAAAATGACTATAATAGAATGAAACTCATGATCACGACTTTCTTCAAGCCAATATCAATCGGATGATCCCTAATGGGGATGGTGTAGTAAGACAAATACTCGTATAGTATTTACCAAACTTAAAATACTACCCAGTATAGCAGCAGTAAAATGATCATCATCCAGGCGGCGATTTTGAAACTGAGTGGCTGGCTCGGGAATTCATATCCACAAATGGGGCACACCTCTGCATCGGTATCAACCTCTACTGCGCAACCGGGGCATTCTTTTTTATCCATAGAATTTCTAAAAGATCATCAGCTTGCCTATTATTAAATGCAAATTAAGTAATACAAGATAGTACTAAAATGAAAATTCAGACTTCTGCTGAAGTAACGTTATTAAAATGTGATGGACAAGTTGTTGACCTTAGTCAAAACCAGAAAATTGATCTGGAGTTTTCGGCGATTGATACTGGCGGTGGATTTAAAGATCCGATGCTGGATTTTTCGATTTCACTGGATCAAATAGAAGAAGATATAGAGAATGAGGAGCAGCTAAGTTTTATTCTTACTGATCCAAATGATTCGGGCAAAGAGATCGCTTTTTCATTTGTAGGCGATACGACTTTTGCTGATAATCAGATTAATGGACGGATTAAGGAAGATCAGCTTAGCAGGGAGCTTATTGGGTTTGTTTTAAACCTGTTGCGTTAATTGAAATGTTCCTCGAATAGTTTTTGGCTGCGATATTGAACGTACCGATCTTCAACGGTGTGAGAGGCTCGGGGTTTCATTCGTTTGATTTCATAGAGTTGTTCTTTTGCTTCCTGATGCCGATCAAACTCGAGTAATATATTAGCGTAAAACATTTTGTTTGTGGGATTGTTTGGAGCGATCGCCAAAGCTTTCTGAACAAGTTCGAATGCCTTGTCTTTTGAGGGCCACCCCATTACAATTGGAATATTAGGGGAATAAAAGTGTACCTGTGCTAAAATGCGATAACCTCCTCCATCTTGGTATTGAGGGTTCTCTTTAATGATGTCTTCGCATACTCTTCTCAGTTTTTTAGAGATACCATTAGTTGCTGCTTTAAAAAAGCCGTGCACATCGGCCCAGCGCCCGATATTCGCAGCATACCAGAATTTAATGGGGACTGAATTGGGATAGCGTTCAATCATCTTCTCTCCCAAATTGCGACCGTTTTCATACACCTCCTTTTTTTGATCTTCGCTAAGACCGGTAAACATGGCCTTGAAATAATAGGATCGCAAAAGGTACGAGGCCGCCTTTTCCTGATGGATATTCTGATCTAATGCGGCTTCGAAAAGATCAATAGCTCGGTTAATATTGGCAGGATCTGCTTTGAAAGAGTCAGCCTCGGCCGCGCGTTCTTCATAAAGTTTTTTACCGCGTTCAAAAAGATCTTGCGCCTGTATTGTAGAGGCAAAAAGTAAAGGGAATATCCCCAAGATTGAGAGAAGAGTAATTTGCCAAAAGGTTGAGTGTAAATAATAGAATCTTCTCATAAGTAGTGTTCTGATAGTGCGGTTTGGCTAAATGGCAATATGTATTATCAGGTATTTTTGGATTGATCGCAATCAGTAAAATGCAGTTACAGTGTTAAAAGTTAGTGCAAGGAACAAAAGATCCCATATAGTACTAAAAAGGAATAAGTAATTAGATCTTTTTGTAGGATGATTTTAGAGAGCAGATTAATTATAACAGACTGTGGGAGGGAATTATGTTACGGTGGAGTATTACATTTTTAGTTATTGCTATTATTGCAGCGGTTTTAGGATTTGGCGGAATTGCCGGAACAGCCGCAGGTATTGCTGAAATTCTATTTTATATTTTCATCGTTCTATTTGTTCTATCACTAATATTTGGTCGTCGATCCAAAGTATAATATTAACAATTGGAACAAATACGGAGGAAAGTTGTATGTATAATTTGAAGCTATTCACAAAGAGTCTTTACGTTAGCTATGGGGATAAAACCCTAATTTAAAAGAGGTTGTTATGTATATCATTGATCACGATAAGCAGGTTTCTCTCATAAACGAGATGAAGCAATTGCGAAAGGACAGTAAAAAATATGAAGTTTATTACCATCATCCCTTTACAAATCAAATGTGGAAAAGCTTTTTTCCCCTTGCCAATGAGGATGAGTTGGGACCCAAACTACTGCGCCACGAGCCCGTCCCCACTAATATTAATGAGCGGTTAAATATTTGTTTAGGAGAGGATGCCCCTGAAAATGCTATTGGTTTAGGTATAGAGTGGTCGGCCCGACCCGAAATATGGCCCGATGTTATTCAAGCGTTGGAAAATCGCTATTCACATTTTGATCGGCACCAGTTGAAACTTTTTCTGGATAATCTACATCTGGATGAGGCCAAGGAAAAGATGCCTGCTGAAGTTCCAGAAGATGATACTCGGGAAAGTAAGATAACTGAAGATAAAGTCGGTGACTTAATTTGGAGATCGCGGAAAATACGAATGAAGCGCTTTTTTGTATTAGGATAATCCCGTTAATTCTTCACTTTTTTTCCATAATTTTGAGGTGAGCTTATCATTGTAGGCAATGCCAGCCGGTTCGGTCACCTTTTGGTCTTTAAAATATTGGCCGTTCATGGATTTTACATCGTTAGCTGTTGCCAGGTAAATAGTTGTTGCAGCTCCTGATTTAGGCGACCGCATAAATGGTTTTCCAAGCCAGTAGAAAAGTTTCATTGCCCAACTGGCTTCTTCAGCTAATTGTGTTCCTACTACTCCCGGGTGCAGGCTGTAAGTAGTGATGGGACTATTCTCTGTTCGTTTAGCTAGCTCATGAGTAAACATAATGTTACAGAGCTTGGAAACGCCGTAAGCCTTCATGGAAGAATAATTTTCAGTAAGCTGAAGATTATCTAAGTCAAATACTTTGGCGCCCATTTTGTGAATTTCGGATGATACATTGATGATTCGAGCATCGTTTGATTGTTGAAGTCCATCCCAAAGTAAATTGGTTAGCAGAAAAGGGGCCAGGTGATTTACGGCCAGCGTTTTTTCAATGCCGTCGATTGTCTCTTCATGTTCATTGGCAATAAGACCGGCATTATTAACAAGCACATCGATTTGATAAAATTCCCGGTTGACCTGATCGGCTGCAGATCTTACATCCTGCTGTATGCCCAGATCAGCGAGAATAATTTTGATGCCGGTATTTCCCGTATCTTCAATAATATCTTGACGCGCAGCTTGAGCACGTTTTTCATTCCGGCAGATCATAACCACATAGGCTCCATCGGCGGCAAAGCTACGGGCAGTTTCTTTGCCGATACCCGAATTAGCTCCTGTTACGATGCACAACTTGTTTGTGAGGTCCATAAAGTCAGGATTATCAAGAAATCTTTAATTCAGATTGTTATACAAAGACGTTACCTTTAGGGGCTTATTCAACAATAGTTTTGCAAATTAAATTTCTGCGATGATTCAAGAATATCTGAATTCGGTCGAAAAATTTATAGTCGTTGGTGATCGGGTGCTTATTAAACCCCGCGATATGGAAACCCGAACTAAGAGTGGGCTGGTTTTGCCTGCTACGGTAAAAGAAAAAGAAGATATCCACAGTGGGTATGTGGTAAAAACGGGCCCCGGATATCCTATTCCATCCAATGAAGTGGATGAGGCATGGAAGGAGACCAGCGAAACAAAATATATTGGCATGCAGGCTCAGGAAGGTGACCTGGCTATCTTTTTAAAGGATCAAACGCACGAGATAGAGTTTGAAGACGAAAAGTACCTGATATGTCCGCATGCTGCTATCCTGCTATTGATCAGGGATGATATGGCTATTTAAGCAGAGTTTGAGGGAAAGGTAATTAAAACAAATATTGTGTCTTGATGATAAACCCATAAAAAGAGTTTTATTATCTTGAATTTCCGTTAGGTGGGAATGGTTTAGTGATGATTAGGTTTATCATTATTGCATCCTTTTATATTTAATTAACCCAACTACTTATGGATCGTCGTCAATTTTTACTCCGTTCGTCATTGCTGGCAGCAGGGGCAGCCCTTCCGTTTAAATCATTGTTAGCAAATAGCCGAGAGAACTTTACTACACTTCGGCGCAACGTAGGATATTTTACCGAGCGCGGTGGTACCATCGGTTGGTTGGCATCATCGAATGCGATGGTGGTTGTCGATTCTCAATATCCCGAGACGGCTAAAAATTGCCTGAACGGGCTGCGTGATAAAACGGATCAGCCATTAAATCTGCTTATAAATACTCATCATCATGGTGACCATACTGGCGGAAATCCAACGTTCAAAGGAGTCGCTAAGAAAATCGTGGCTCACGAAAACGTCCCGAAGTTGATGAAGAAGGCAAACGAAGAAAGTGACGGGGAAGGGAATACTGCTTATCCCGAAACCACTTATTCCGAGAGTTGGAAAATGGATTTGGGTGATGAAACCATACATGCTAAATACTACGGTCCCGGGCATACGGGCGGCGATTCGGTGGTCTATTTTGAGAAAGCTAATGTGGTTCATATGGGAGATTTGGTGTTTAACCGGATGAATCCCTATACCGATCGACCGTCGGGCGCTTCAATACAGAATTGGGTTAAAATTTTATCAACTGTTGCGGAAGAGTATCCTGCAGATGCTATTTATATCTTTGGTCATGCCAAGCCTGAATATGGGGTCACTGGTGAGAAAGAAGATCTGGGCGTAATGAAAGATTATCTTACTGCGGTATTGGATCATGCCCAAAAGGGTATTGACGAGGGATTGAGCAAGGACGAAATTACAGACAAGAAATCTCTCGAAGAGTTTGATCATTTTTTATATGCTGACTTTTGGACTCTTTCAGATAATCTTGGCGTGGCATATGAGGAATTAACACAATCATAATTATGGCTGATCGGAATATATCAACGGCAGAAAATGGCTCTCAAGAAAAACGCCGCTGTACCTATTGTGGAGCGAAAGCTCCGTTGGTTTGGGTGCACGGACACGGTCAATGTGCAAGCTGTGGGATTAATGTGCAGGAGTGTTGTCAGGGAGAAACTTGCTGGGTGGATTAATCCTATTCGACAAAAGATTCCTCTTCGATAGAAAATATTCGCTCGCAAAGGTCGAGCTCATCGGGATTGTTGGAGGCAATAATGATCAGTTTTTCGGGAGTATCAAAGGCGGTAACAATTTCTGTGATAAGATTTCGTCCATCTTCATCAAGGTTGGATCCCGGCTCATCCAAAAGCAGAATATCAGGATCATAAAAGAGGGCTGAGGCCAGTCGCAGACGTTGCTGCTGACCCGTTGACAACTTTCCAAACGGTTGATTGATAGCATGTTTAAGCCCAACCTTGGAGATCCATAAATCAATAGTTTTAATAGAATCTGACTGGTGCCGCATCTTTGAAATGAATGTCAGATTTTCTCGACAGCTCAGTTCATTATAGAGATTGACGTACGGAGCAGCATATCCCAACTTTTGTTTAAAAGCTGTTTTATTGAGTGCAATTCCGTTATCTTCCCATGCAATATTCCCCGAGCTGGGAGGTAAAAGTTCCCCGAGACATTTGAGGAACGTTGACTTTCCTGAGCCATTGGATCCCGCAATGCCAAGAGCACTTGCTTGGTGATCAAAGGAGACACCCGAAAAAATAATATTCGGACCAAATGACTTTTTTAGCTGTTTAACAGATAGCGTAATCATAGGCCAAAGGTAATAAGGGATCATCAAATCCTAAATGAAAACTTTAGCAGTAATATATTTTTTAATTTGTTACCCCTTAATGGAAAGCATATTTCAAAAGATTCTCAGGATTTAACATATTGAGCCGTTCTTCGGTTGTATTGCCTTTCGTTAGACAATATATTTCCCAAAATTATGAGACAAACCATTCAGAAAATAACGCAAAAATTAATCGATCGTTTACCCGAAAACGATCAGTATTATACGATTGAGGAACTTCGTTCTTGGGAGTTTCCGTCTTTCATTGTTCGTCGCATCAGTGTGGAGCTAAAGCGTAATCTTTCAGATTCGATGATCATCCCCAAAACGGATTGGGCAAATACCAGCACTGATGCTGTACTTGATGCCTGGCAACAATTTATTGATGCTATCGAGGATGAAGCCCGTCTGCCAGCCAGTTATGCACAAGCAGTTATTGAAACAGCGGTTTCAGATGTTATGGAAATACTGGTGCAGCCGCGGAAGAATGTGCCGGAAGTTATTTTTGGGGCTAAGGATGAACTTTCGATAGAGCAGTTGCATCAGCGATTAGAGGCGGTTGTCGTATATCGACATTTTGCTGTTGTACTTTCCCGATATGTGCAGAAAAAGGATCTGGAAACACTGAGTAAAGAGCACTGTTCAACGATTATTGCCAAAGCTGATGAAAAATTAACATCGGGATATTCCCCTTTGAATTGGGCTCAGATATTAGAACCCCTTTTCCAATTGCAGGATGATGGTATCGATACTAATTTGCTACGATTATTTTTTGAGGATAAAAAGATGGCCCGGATTGCCCGAAAGTTCGACCTGATGAATACCGTTCTTAGTCGAGTCGAATTTATCGAAGTACTCTCTTCGCCGGAACTGCTGGATTTCGATGGGTACGAAGATGATCAATCCTCACTTTTTGAAGATCAGCCGACTGCAAAAAAAGAAGATAGTGACAGTGATTCTTCAGCTCCTATATTGAATAATGGAGAAGAGGATGAAATCGATGAGGAGGAAGAATTGCAGGAGTCAGAATCTGAAGATGAACAGTTAAAATCTGATGAGACAGAAGAGATAGAAGATGAAGAGGATGATTCGTTAAATGGTGTTTTCAGGGAAGAATCTAAGGAAGAAGAGGAGGAGGAAGTAACATCAGAAACTGAAGAAGAGAAAATAGAATCTGAAGATGAGGAATCCGGAAACCAAGATATTAGCCAAGAGGTAGAAGAAGAGGATTCTTCACCGGAAAAAAAGACAGCCTCTTTAGAAGAACAGGAGGACTCAGAAGCAGATGCAGATATTACATCCGAGTCTGAGGAAGAAACCCCCATTTGGATGCGCTATATGAGCGATGAAGAAGTGGAAGAGTATGAAAAGGAGCATGGAGATGGAGAGGACGAAGAAGTTGATGAGGATGGATTTATTGATGAACCTATTATTGATCTGACAAAGGAAGATGCTTCGGATGAGGAAATAAAGAATCTCCGTAACATGCTATCGGATGAGGAGAAAATGTTTGTGGAGGAAATCTTTCGCGGTTCGGATCGTGCTTTTGATCAGGCAATAGAGGATATTGCCGGATATGATAGTTGGCGCGAAGTTAGTAAGTACATTGAAAAGGATATTTTTAAACGCAACTTAGTTGATATGTACTGTGAGGCGGCAGTGGACTTTACTGATCGGCTGCAGAGTTATTTTTTGGAGAAACAAAATCGCAATAAACAAGAAAATTAGATGGCTTCGGATAAAAAGGTAGAGCGACTAAAACAAAAACGTAAAGATGCGCAAAAGGGCGGCGGCGAAGAACGAATTCAAAAACAACATGACAAGGGAAAGCTGACGGCGCGCGAACGAATTGATATTTTGTTGGACAAGGGATCGTTTGAGGAAATTGATCCCTTTGTAAAACATCGCAGCCATAAATTTGGACTCGAAAATAAAAGGATTGACGGCGATGGGGTGGTTACCGGGTTTGGAAAGATTCACGGCCGACCGATCTACGTATTTAGTCAGGATTTTACCGTCTTTGGAGGATCGTTGTCTGAGACGCATGCCGAAAAGATCTGCAAAGTTATGGACATGGCCATGAAAAATGGCATACCCATTATTGGACTAAATGACTCGGGCGGCGCGCGGATTCAGGAAGGGGTATCCTCGCTGGGCGGCTATGCCGAGGTCTTTTACCGTAACAGTATGGCATCCGGCGTAGTGCCTCAATTTTCGGCAGTAATGGGACCTTGTGCCGGTGGAGCAGTTTATAGTCCGGCACTAACCGACTTTGTGTTTATGGTCAAAAATACCAGCTATATGTTTGTTACCGGTCCGAATGTGGTGAAGACCGTAACACACGAGGAAGTGACCTCCGAAGAATTGGGTGGAGCCAGTGCTCACGGATCAAAATCAGGAGTAGCGCATTTTACGGAAGAAAATGATGCTATCTGCCTGCAGGAGCTTCGTAAGTTATTAACATACGTGCCACAGAATTGTGAAGAGAAACCTCCGCGAGAAGAATCAAAAGCACCGGATTCTGCCAAGGCGAAAAAGCTGGATGATATTGTCCCCGATAATCCCAACAAGCCTTATGATATAAAAGAAGTTATTGAGGGTATTGTGGATAAGGATTCGTTTATGGAAGTTCATGAGCATTATGCCACAAATATTGTGGTCGGTTTTGCTCGCATTGATGGACGCAGTGTAGGTGTTGTGGCGAATCAGCCGTTATCATTGGCCGGAGTGCTCGATATCGATGCATCGCTCAAAGGTGCTCGCTTTGTTCGTTTCTGTGATGCGTTTAATATTCCGCTGATTACTTTTGAGGATGTTCCCGGGTTTTTGCCCGGTACTGATCAGGAGTGGGGCGGAATAATTAAGCACGGAGCCAAGTTGCTGTATGCTTTTTGCGAGGCGACTGTGCCCAAGATGACGGTTATTACCCGTAAGGCGTATGGCGGCGCGTATGACGTGATGAACTCCAAGCATATCCGCGCAGATTACAATGTGGCGTGGCCAACGGCCGAAATTGCGGTGATGGGGCCGAAGGGAGCCGTTGAGATTATCTTCCGAAAAGAGATTGAAGCTGCCGATGATCCCGAAGCCAAAGAACAGGAGTTAATCGATTATTATAAAGAAGAATTTGCGCATCCCTATAAGGCTGCTGAACGCGGATTTATTGATAATGTAATCCTGCCCAGCGAAACACGCGAGAAATTGATTCGCGCACTGGAGGTTTCAGAAAATAAGGTAGACCAAGTGCCACAGAAAAAGCACGATAATCTGCCCCTGTAAAATCTACTATTGTTTAAATAAATGCCCGGCACTTTTAAAGTACCGGGCATTTGTATTTTTACTAATCTTGCTTACAAATTAAGTCTTCAGCTATCTTAGCAGAGGATAACACTCCGGGAAGTCCGGCCCCGGGATGCGTGCCCGCTCCTACAAAAAATAGGTCATCAATATCTTCCGATTTATTATGCGGCCGAAACCAGGCCGACTGCGTAAGTATGGGTTCTACCGAGAAAGCTGATCCTTTATAGCTGTTAAGAGTATTTTTGAAATGCAGGGGGTCAATATGATGCTCAACAACGATATTTTCTTCGAGATCGGGCAGGTAGTTTTCTTCCAGGAATGAGATAATAGCATCGCGGTAGGGTTTGGCTTTTTCATTCCAGTCAGTCTCCCCATCTAAATGAGGCACGGGTGATAGTACGTAGAATCCTTCGCAGCCTTCGGGTGCAAGAGAGGGATCGGTCTTTGTTGGCATATGCAGATATAGCGAGAAATCATCAGCCAGCTTTTTATCGTGAAAGATGTCAGAAAGTAATTCCTCGTATCGCTCACCCAAAATAATATTGTGATGTTCGAGTTCAGAATCCAGGTATCGCTTTTTGGTCCCAAAATAGAGGACAAAAAGTGACATGCTATATTTAGTTCGCTCAATTTTACGGTTTGTCCACGTAGTCCGTTCGCTTTCGGGAATCATATTTCGATAAGTGAACGCTACATCTGCATTTGAAACTATTTGATCAGCCGAATGTTCGCTGCCGTCATTGAGCCGGATCCCATCGGCTTTTCCACTGCTGATTGTTATTTCATCTACCTCGGCATTGTAGTGTATTTTACCGCCTTGTTCTTCAATCAATTGAACCAAAGCATTTACAATTGAACCCGTTCCACCCATGGCATAATGTACGCCCCATTCGCGTTCCAAATAGTGTATCATTGCATAGATGGAGGTGGTATCAAAGGGGTTGCCGCCCACCAGCAGGGGATGAAAAGAGAAGACCTTCCGAAGGAAATCATTTTCGATAAATTGAGCAATATACTTATAGACTGTTTTATGGGATTGCAACCGGAGAAGATCAGGTACTACTTTGATCATATCCCACAGGCTTAAAAATGGTTGGTCAGCTAGTTCAACAAATCCTTTGTTAAAAATGGCTTCGGTAGTTTTGATAAATTTGCTGTAGCCTTCTTTATCGGCGGGATTCCATTGTTCAATCTCATTTAAGACAAAGTTGTGGTCTCCGTTATAATCAAATTTTTCCCCTTCGGCGTTAAATATCCGGTAAAAGGGATCACAGGGTACGAGCTCAAAATAGTCCTCCCGTTTCTTTCCGGCGGCCTCAAAAATTTCATCAAATAGAAAGGGAGCTGTTATAACCGTAGGACCACCGTCAAATTTGAATCCATCCATTTCATAGACGTAGGCGCGTCCGCCCGGCTTGTCGCGCTTTTCAAAAATTTCCACTTCATATCCTTGTGATAATAGTCGAGATGCTGTTGCAAGCCCGCCAAAGCCGCTGCCAATGACAATAATTTTTTTCTTCATCTGTATGTGGTATATAGGATTAACGCTGATGCTACAACCACAAAATGGAGATAATACATTCCAACAGATAGAAAAAATTTTAAAAATTAATTTTCTATCTGTTTTACGTAACCACCGAAGCCCTGCCTTTTGAGTTGTCGCTGCTTTTTGCGGGCATTATTTTTATCTGTATAAATACCGTGATACACGCGATAAACTATTTTGTCACCCATGTTTATCTTTTCAACACGGGCACCGCGTATTTTTTGGGCGTGAGATCGAGCTTGATGCTCATGGTTATAGGAGGCAAGTTGTACGGTATAGGTGGGTACTTTTAAATCAGTTACTCTTGAGTTTTTTAAATCTCCTTCCATTAAAATAAGTTCAACCGGTGCTGTTCCAGAACCCAGCATGTCGATTTCATCAGCGGCTTTTTTAGACAGGTCGATAATACGGTTCTTAGCATAGGGACCACGATCGTTTATGCGAACTGTGACGGATTTTCCGTTATCCAGATTCTTGACTTTGACAACACTATTAAAGGGAAGTGTACGGTGGGCAGCCGTAAGATCATACATGTCGTAGATTTCACCGTTGGCCGTTAGCTTGCCGTCAAAATTAGGGCCGTACCAACTTGCTTTCCCATCCTCAATTTTTTCGCCTGTCTTTTGAGGTTTGGGAGCATCATCCGTTTTCCCAAAGCGCGAGCTGGTACCGCATGAGCTAATAAATAAACTGATTGCTAAGATAAATATAGGAAGAGATCGCAAGGCAATTACGTCTGGAGTTTAAAGGATGTAGTAATATATTTTTGCAGGATATAAAAATCCATAGTACTTATGGTAAAACCAAATCAAGCTTTTACAACTAAATACAGGTCATTTTGTTTCGTATTGATGAGGTTATATTTGAAAAGAAGGGAGATATTAAACCAATGATCCGATACATGAGAACGACCTCTTGTTATCCCGATAAAAAAGAGCCGATGACTGGATTCGAACCAGCGACCTATTCTTTACGAGAGAATCGCTCTACCCCTGAGCTACATCGGCTTTAATAAGAAGTGGTCAAATATAACTACTATGCTACTTTGATAGCAAGCCTATGAGAAATAAAATTGGAGATCGAACGTACTCTTGTCTATCTTCGATGATCAAAAAATAAGAGTATATGGAAGATTATATAGCAAATTATCCCGCTACATTTTATATCGTAATTGCCAACGTGATTGTATCGCTGGGTGCTTTGTATCTATATCCGAAACTTATCGAGGCAGGATATTTAAAACCTTATCGTACTGTTAGGGAAAATACGTGGTATGAGCTTATTACATCGGGGTTTTTGCACGCTAATTTGGGCCATCTGTTTGTGAATATGTTTACGCTGTATTTCTTTGGCCCCGTAATGGAACGGGTCTTGGGCAGCGGTTACTTTTCGGGGTTGTATCTGACGGGACTTATTGTGGCGGGAATCCCGTCAGTCATAAAATTTAAAGATGATCCTAATTATGCCACGCTGGGGGCCTCGGGAGCCGTGGGATCGGTTCTTTTTGCCTTTATTTTTCTGTTTCCGATGGAGAAAATTTACTTAATGTTGATCCCCATTCCCATTCCGGCATTTGTTTTTGCTATTTTCTATTTGATATACAGCATGTATGCCAGTAAACAGGAGCGTGGTAAAATAAATCACGAAGCCCATATCGCAGGTGCCCTATGGGGTATAGTTTACCTGGTGATTTTTGTGCCAAATACGATTGATCATTTTCTAACTGTATTTGGCTTGGTGTAATTCGCAGAAATTATTTAACTGTTTTCCTTTCTAAATGTTTTCATAAAATCGACCAGCGTTTGTACGCTTTCCATCGGACACGCATTATACATGCTGGCCCGGATTCCACCCACACTGCGATGTCCTTTTAAAGTATACAGGTCGCGTTCTTCTGCTTCTGATAAGAATTTGGCTTCGAGTTCTTCGGATGGAAGTCGAAAGGTAGCGTTCATCAGAGAACGAGAATCTTTTTCAACGGCACCGCGATAAAAGTCATCCCGGTCAATTTCGTCATAAAGCAGTGCGGCTTTCTTTTCATTAAAGGATTTAAAGTATTCCAGACCACCCTTGTCCTGAATCCATTCCAGTACCAGGTTTACCATATATACATTAAAAGTAGGGGGCGTATTAAAGATCTTTTCCGCATGTGTTTGATATTGCAAAATAGTTGGAACGCCCTCTGTATCCGCTTTCCGGAGGAAATCTTTACGGATAATGACAACCGTTACTCCGGCAGGACCTATATTTTTCTGAGCACCTGCATAAATGATTCCATAACGAGATACATCTATAGGTTTGGACAGAAAGTCCGATGAAGCATCGCAAACCAGTGGTATCCCATCGGTTTCGGGTTCTTTGGGAAATTGAGTGCCCGCAACGGTGTTGTTAGATGTAAAATGGACGTAGGCAGGGTTGTCACTAAACGTTAGCTCATCGTCGGTTGGTACACGATCATAACCGCTCTCGCTACTGCTGTAAGGTCGATGAACATTCCCAAAAACCTTGGCTTCTTTGATGGCCTTATTTGACCATCGGCCCGTATCAATGTAATCAGCTGTTTCGTTTTCATCCAAAAAGTTAAACGGCACCATCATAAATTGAGAGCTGGCACCGCCCTGGAGAAACATGATTTCAAAATCGTCACCAAGGTTTAGCAAGTCACGAAGATGGGTCTTTGCTTGCCGGTCAATCTCAGTGTACTGGGCGCTACGGTGGCTGATCTCCATCACCGATCGTCCCATATTTTGGAAGTTAGTAAGCTCCGACTTTGCTTTTTTAAGTACTTCGAGTGGAAGGGTTGCAGGTCCTGCGCTAAAGTTGTGAACGCGTTTCATAAGTAAATGGATAGAATGTTAGCGATTAAAAAGTGTGAACAAGTAATCCCGAGCGTAGCTTCGGTTCAAACCATGTTGATTTAGGTGGCATCAGTCGGCCTTCATCAGATACTTCTACCAGTTCTTCAATGCTTGTAGCGTACATGCTGATAGCAAGATCGACCGTTCCGTTATCTACACGTTGTTCCAATTCTTTGGTACCTCGGATTCCTCCGACAAACGAAATATTATCGTCGCGGCGGGGATCAGAAATATCCAGTAAGGGAGAAAGTACAAACTCTTGGAGTCGATGTACATCAAGTTCTTGAACGCTGTTAGGGTTTGTATCTAACGGCAGGTCCATTCCATACCAGCTTCCATCAATATAAATGCTGATAGTTCCCTTTTCGGATGGCTGGGGATCAGCATCAGGGGTGAGTGAAAACTCATCTTGCAGGGTATTTAAAAAATTATCCGGGATGGAATGGATCACGCGGTTGTAGGGCAGAATATTCATGTTAGACATGGGAAAAATAACGGCCGGAAAGAAGTTATACTCCTCCATACCTGTATGGTCCGGATTGTTCTTTCGTCTCTGCTCAGCAGCCCGAGAAGCACTCTTACAGCGGTGATGACCATCAGCGATATACAGATGAGAAATTGATTTAAATGCGTCGACAAGTGCTTCTTTTTTTGGGGCTTTCCACAGTTTATGAATGACTCCGTCAGAAGCTTCAAATTCAAAAAGAGGTTCTGCCTCTGTAGTTTCTTGGATGAGGGTTCTGGTTTTCTCATCATCTTTATACGTCAACATCACCGGCTCGGCATGAGCTTCTTGCGTGAGAATATGTCGCGTGCGGTCATCCTCTTTGACCGGGCGCGTGAGTTCGTGCTTGAGTATCACTTCATTGTCATAATCTTGTACCGACACACAAGCAAATATTCCGGTTTGAGGTCGCCCGTTTCTTATTAATTGATAAATATAAAGCTGTGGCTGTTTCTCTTGTTGAAGCGTGCCGTTTTGCAGAAACTCATCAAGGTTTTCGGCTCCCTTATCATAGACTTCATCATCGTGCGGGTCGGTTCCCTCCGGCAAGTCAATTTCGGGTCGAACTACATGAAGGAAACTTTTGGAATTCCCTCGGGCAAGTTCGCGTGCTTCTTTTACACTTACAACATCGTAGGGAACACAAGCTATTTGTTCTACGTTTTTTGGATCGGGGTGCCAAGCTTTAAATGGTTTCAGAATAGCCATGTAATGGATCTTTATTCATTGATTTGTTTGGATTGAAGCTCTCTAAAGTACTTGGTTGTCGACAATATATAAAGAGTTATTTTGATAAAATGGATTGTACTTAAAAATTAATTCTTTACGATAAAGAGCTTATTTTAAGGTCAATTTAAAATAAAAATTATTAGATATAGATATGGATAAGACAAATTACAACGGAGACAATTTATCCGAAGACGAACAGCAGCAATTGCTTTTCATGATGTTAGTACAACAGCATCAGCAGATTGCTATGATGGGTATGGGCAAATTAGAAAATCCCCAAACCGGAAGTACGGAAAGGGATCTGAAGTCGGCTAAATTTGCGATTGATACCCTGCTTATGCTCGAAGAGTTTACAGAAGGTAATCTTCCTGATCAGTTAAAAAGTTATTTAACAGAGACGTTGAATAACCTGCGTATGAATTATGCTGACGAGAAAGAAAAAGATAGTGAAGAACCAGGAGGCCAAGAGGAGTAATGGCTATTATTGAACCTGTTACTGCGGCAGGAGGGGTTGTTTTTAAAAGCAAGGATAATAGTGATCCATCTGTATTATCAATATTCCGTCGCGGGGTATGGGATCTTCCAAAAGGAAAACTGGAGGAAGGCGAAACCATTAAAGAATGTGCGGTTCGTGAAGTAGCCGAAGAAGTTGGTGTCTCAGCCTTGCCTGAAATTATTTTTCCACTCCCGGAAACCTATCACGAATATGAACAGGGAGGTATCCATTTTGGCAAATCCACGCATTGGTTCGGGATGCAATTTCCTGATGATGTAGAACTCACCTTTACTCCACAAACCGAAGAGGGGATAGAAAAAGTAAGCTGGATATCTTTGAAAAAAGCTCAAACACTGGTGGGATTTGAAAACCTGTCTAAGGTTCTAAAAGGGTTTGAACAAAAATACCGACAGCATACTACTTAGAGGAAAAGCCAACTGCCATTAGTAGAATTAGTCATTCAATAAAAAAAGGCCTGCTGAAAAGCAGGCCTTTTTAGTTAGTTTGATACTAAGCTAAGAAAAAGTCTTAATTTTGTAGTCTAAAGGTAATAGGCAAGCTATACTGTACTCGAACGGGGTTTCCTCGCTGACGACCCGGCTCGAATTCAGCCTGCTTTACCACTCGCAATGCTTCTTTATCACAGCCACCGCCAATTCCTCGAATTACTTTGGGATCTTCAACTTGTCCCTTTTCATTTACAATGAACTGAATAATAACGCGTCCTTCAATACCCGCTTTACGGGCCATATCAGGATAATTTATTTTTTGCTGCAGAGCGCCTAAACCACCTTTCAATTCAGGCATGTTTTCTACGGCAACAAAGAAGTCTTCTTCCTCTTCCTGTTGCGGTTCTTCCGGCTCGGGAAGCGGTTCATCCATATTTATCTCGGCATCAATATTAATTTCCTGATCCTCGATAATTTCATCATTTGGTACTTCAACAGGTACCTGTGGACGTGGAGGGGGAGGTGGTTTTTCTTCTTGTTTCGTTTGTGTTACTTCCTCCATTTCAATGACTTCCTGCTCCTGAGTAAGATCTACATCCTGCTTTTGTGAGACAAACTGCATTTTCATTGCGGTAATGAAAATCAACAGGACGACAACCATACCCAGCTGCAAAAAGATAGTGTAGTAATTTCTAAGATCAGCCTGTGGCTTTTTTCTGTCAGAACCCATAATGCTATAATCTCCGCGTTAGATTGAAATAAATTTATTAGGAATTGTAAGTAAACAAATTATTCTACTTAATCTCCACTTAAATAACAGGAAAAGTAGGTAAATTATTCCATTATTTTCTCAGATTGTGATTTTTTACAAAAAAATACCTTTAACTGTTTATGAGCAGGGTATTATTTTTTTATTTCTTCGGGCAATATTGTTTTTAAGAGTCCAATAGCAATCAGGCACCCAAGCAAATCGAACAAAAAGTCAACAGGGTCTCCCTGTCGATTGACAGGAAGGGCATACTGCAAAACTTCGATAAGTAATCCAAAAGCGGTACCGCTGGCAAATATAACCCAAAGTTTTACTACTTTTGATTTATGTATTTGATAGTAGAGTCCCAGTGAAAGTGTCCAGCTCCCAAAAAGCACAGCATGCCCCAGTTTGTCGTAGCTCCAAAGTTTATTTTCGCCCATGGCACCAGCGGGCAATAATGTTAATAACAACATCCCAGCTGTTAGAGTGATTATGCCAATGGGTAACAAATAGCTGTGATCCGATAAAAAAGAGTAAATAGAGGCAGATATATTCATATAAAATCGCTTGGCTCAGGCAGGTCCTGATGATGCTGTAAATAATATTCGAGTTTCTGTTTGCCCTTCAACAATCCATAGGCACAGCTTGTATCGGGCCGCTGTCCAAAAGCTAAATAGGCTCCGACCTTGCCGGCTAACACATCCCCGCTGCCGGCCCTGGAAAAGTACTTGGTATTGTAGTTTGTTAGATAGCATTTACCCGCTGGTGTTCCGATAATTCCGGGCAAGCCTTTTGCAAGTACAGTAACGCCAGTGGTTTGTGCATATTCCCGAACGGTTTGTAAACGGGAATCTTTTTGTAACTCACTATTTGGTACCAACCGATTTAACTCTCCTGGGTGGGGCGTTAAAATCCATTCTGATTCATTAACCTTGGGTAAGTGTTCGAGTTGTGCCAGGCACCATAACCCGTCCGCATCAATAACAGTAGGCTTGTTGTTTTGTGATAAGGTGCCTTTAACAAATTGAACGGTTGATTGTTCTCGTCCCAACCCCGGACCAAGCAACAGGGCGCCCTCTTTTTCGGATAATATTTCTAAAACTTTGCCTGAATGTTCATCCTTGAAATGAAAGTCATTACGACTGCCCACGGGTTTCTTTATAATTGATGGCAGTGTTTGTTCATAAATAGAAAGTACGCCTCTCGGGCAAATTAGAATCACGGCTCCCAATCCTTCGGCCCAGGCACTTTTGGCTGCCATAATAGCTGCACCGGTCAATCCCTCTGATCCGGCTATAATATAAAGTACGCCTGAGTTGTATTTGTGCTGTCCGGGAGTAGGAGATGTCATCTGTATCCAGCTTTCATCAAGCAGGTAGGTATTACAATCTTCTTTAAACCGGTTTGGAAAAGGAAGTTCGCAGTAGTGAATTGTGCCCGTCTTCTCCGGTCCATCTTTGAGATAAAGCCCTAACTTCCGTCCGCCAAAGGTGAAGGTGGTATTGGCTTCAATGGCGCATTCCATAATTTCGCCCGAATCTGCATGTAAACCAGTAGGGATATCCATAGCAAAAACGGGCTGTGGTTGCCGGTTCGCCCATTCCACGGCCTTGGTGTAATCACCTCGGACATCGCTGGTTAACCCGGTGCCGAGCATGCCGTCAATGATAAAATCAAATTCCTCGGGAGGATTGAACGGTCCCCACTCCTCAAAAATTGTCAACTTATCATCAGAATCGAATTTCTTAAGCAGCTCCAGATTTTTTTGGGTATCGGCAGAAAGATCATCCGATCCACTTAAAAATACAATGGTTGCATCCACATGGTGTTGAAGCAGGTAACGGCCTACCACAAGAGCATCACCGGCGTTGTTCCCCTTGCCGCATAGATAAACTCCGTGTGTTAACTCTTCGTCCTCAAGGAGTGCTTTGGCAGCTGAAGATCCGGCAATTTCCATCAGCGTGAAACCGTCGATTTCCATTTCTTGGATGGTACGCCGGTCAATTTTTTGGCTCAGCTCAGCATCAAACAGATAATGTGAGTAGGGCGCGTCAAGAGTCTCTTTTACCATATGTTTGTAAATATGATTAGCTCAATGATTGTAAGCAGAATGCCGGCAGTAGCACCGCCAAATAATTCTGTTAATGAGTGTACACTAAGATGATAGCGTGCCCACATCATTACAGGTAAAAGTAGTAAAAGGTGGATTAAGGATAAAATTAATGTGATGAAATGATACTCTGTTACGCCCCATAGAGACATGATATAATAAACAGTGCCCGCCACGGCAACAGAAGCCGAATGTACGCTCACTTTCCATCGCAGATTTAGAAGAAAGGAGATGGTTAAATTAGCCAGGAAAATCAGCGAAAGTACGAAAATGAAAAAGTGAAGAGCCGGTATAAGTTGATATATGACCAGGGAAGCGATGGCTGCGCTGACAATAGAAAAGGCATATAGCACGGTACGCGTTTTTCGTAGCGGTAAATCCAGAGAATGGATGATCCCGCGTCTGAATAGGAAAAGTGTGAGCAGAAAGGGCAAAACGCTGTAGCAAATTACCGCAGTACCGGTAACTTGAAATGTCGTTATTAGGGACTGACCTAAAAGAATACAGGCCCCTACAATTACGGCAGGTGGCATTAATAAAGGATTGCCGAGGTCGGAAATAAGACGTGCCGGACCTTCCTCGGCAAATCGATCAAAAATACTGAGCGTACTGTCTACAGGCGACTGCTCCATAGGTACTGTTTAGTAGGCACGAGCAAAAAGAACTTTCTGTTTCGACGGTTTTCCCGTGACCATGCACTCTCCCTCTTCGCCATCTTCGAGCGGGATACAGCGGATGGTCGCCTTTGTTTCGTCCTTGATCTTTTCTTCGGTTTCGGCCGTTCCATCCCAGTGTGCGTAGACAAACCCGCCTTCGTTTTCGATGACCTCCTTAAACTCATCATAAGAATCGACGGAGTGCGTGTTTTCTTGGATGCGGTTTTGAGCCGACTCATAAAGAGTATCCTGGATGGTATCCAGCAGCTCATCAACTTTTTGGGCAATACCTTCACGACTGACAATGTTTTTGTCCAGCGTATCGCGACGAGCAAGTTCTACATTGTTGTTTTCGAGATCACGAGGACCAATGGTCAAACGCAAGGGGATGCCGGCCGCTTCGTGCTCGTTAAACTTCCAGCCCGGACTCATGTTTTCGCGGTCGTCCAGCTTAATGCGGATGTCCAGGGCTTTGAGTTCGTCAATAATTTCCTGGCAGTAATCGAGTACTTCCTCTTTTTGTTCATCACTTTTCCAGATAGGTACAATCACCACTTGGTTTGGCGCCAGTTTTGGGGGAAGTACAAGGCCCTGATCGTCGGAGTGCGTCATAATCAATCCGCCAATTAATCGTGTGGATACGCCCCAGCTGGTGGCCCATACGTACTCGTGTTCTCCTTCCGAGCTTTGGAATTTTACATCAAACGCTTTTGCAAAATTTTGTCCCAGAAAGTGAGAGGTACCGGCCTGCAGGGCTTTGTTATCCTGCAGCAGTGTTTCTATACAATAGGTGTCAACAGCTCCGGCAAATCGCTCGGATTCTGACTTTACCCCCGTTTGTACCGGCATTGCCATATATTCTTCGGCAAAAGTGCGATAAACTTCCAGCATCTGCTCTGTTTCTTCCACGGCCTCTTCTTTGGTGGCGTGTGCGGTATGACCTTCTTGCCACAGAAACTCCATGGTGCGCAGGAACAGGCGCGTGCGCATCTCCCAGCGAACAACATTGGCCCACTGGTTAATGAGGATAGGCAGATCGCGGTACGACTGAATCCAGTTTCGGTAGGAATCCCAGATGATCGTTTCAGAAGTGGGACGAACAATGAGTTCCTCTTCCAACTTTGAATCGGGATCCACTTCTACACCGTCATCCGAACTCTGTAGCCGGCTGTGCGTAACCACTGCGCACTCCTTGGCAAAGCCCTCAACGTGCTGGGCTTCTTTTGATAAAAACGATTTGGGAATAAAAAGCGGGAAGTACGCATTCTCATGGCCGGTATCTTTAAACATCTGATCAAGCGCATCCTGCATGTTTTCCCAAAGGGCATAGCCGTTGGGACGGATGACCATGCAGCCACGCACAGGAGAGTGGTCGGCCAGCTTGCCTTCACGAATTACATCTTGATACCATTGCGAAAAATCTTCGTTTCTTTCTGTGATTTTCTTTGCCATGAGAAGTAACGGAATTCAGTGCTTAGAATGTATTTTGAATTTGTAAGCTGGAAAATAAGGCGATTTCGATGAGCCTCAAAAAAAGATGTCGGTTTTACATTAGATTGATATAAAAAAGTTGGAGAGAGGACTTAATATTTTATCAGAATTAGTTTATATTTGGCAACTCTTGATTTGATCAGAAATGGCGGGGTGTTTTAGCGGAAGTTAAGGATTGCGTCAACATCATATCCCGAACCCTACTGGGGAACGGTTCGGATCAAACCAAGATTCATTTATTGACTTTTTTAGCCGTGGTAGCTCAGTTGGTGAGAGCGTCGGATTCATAACCCGGAGGTCGGCGGTTCGAATCCGCCCCACGGTACTCGGTAATATCCCTGAGTGGTTGAATATAACTGCTCAGGGATTTTTTGTTTTAGAATGGTACAACAGTAGTACACTTTTTGTGTGAATCTAGGGAGATTAATTACTTTGAAACACTCTTAGTAAGTTGGTTTCTTGGTAGTTGGAAGATCTAATAACATTATGTTAATGCCAGTAAGTAAAAATAAATTAAGAGATAATGGCAGAAAAAATAACACTTGGTAACAATTTAGAGTTATCAAAATGTCCTCATTGTAAAATTGATACTCCAAACCTTTTTAGCAAAGCCCAGTTTCGAACAAGCAATCACAAAGGAGCAAATAAGAGGTATTGGAAAATATATATATGTAAGAGATGTGGTGGCGTTGTGAGTGCTCATAGCGGTTCAACTCAGCATGGAAAATTGGAAGATTTTTTTCCAGATTTTAAATCTGTAGATGACTCATTACCCAAAAAAGCGAAAAAATATTTAAAACAAGCTAAAAACAGTTTGCATGCACCATCCGGTTGTGTAATTCTTTGTGCAAGTGCTGTTGACGATATGCTCAAACAAAGAGATTATGTTAAAGGTAGTTTATATTCAAGAATCAATAAGGCCGCTGAAGATGGTATCTTAACAGAGGACATGAAAACTTGGGCACATGAAATACGTCTTGATGCTAATGATGAGCGTCATGCAGATTATGATGCTTCGATGGCTCAGGAAGAAGATGCCAAAAGAGTACTAAATTTCGCCGATGCCTTAGCTGAGTATCTTTATGGATTGCCAAACAGAGTTAAAAGAGGCATCGAAAAAAATGGAGAGGAGGATTAATAATTAATAAAATTCAGTAAATCTTAGTTATAAATAGTTTCTTCATTAATGCCATACATCTTCTTTTGACGATATTTAGTTTATCAATTTGCGTAACTCTTCAATTGATAGAGTCTTTTTTTTCGGTCTATGAATTATTGCATGACAGTTAGGGCACAAAACAGCGAAATCATTTTTAATATCTGGCCTAAAGCTTTTATTATATTCCGAAATAGGTTTAATATGATGTACATGAATAAATCCCTTACCCAATTCACCATACCTTTCTTGAAAATTAACCCCACAGACCTCACAGTCTAATCCGTGATAATCTATAGCCTTTTGTCTATTGATTGGGTTTCGCTCATAGTCAGTTGTGTATCTCTCTTTTTTATTACCCTCCTCATGTGATTCAAAATCTTTGTCATATCCTTTGCTAGAACTAAACTGTTTATAGGATTCGTTAGAGTTAATTTCGGCCTTGGATAAAATTTGTTTATAGGTACTCTCAGCAATTTCTCTAACACCATCCCAAAAATAATTTTTCTGCTTACTCTCTGGAATATTTTCTATGTAACTCCCATCTTCATTTTTAAAGTGAACTGAAGATTTGAATTTTTCATAATTCTTTATTTCAGCAAAATATTTTCTGTTGCTACTACTATCTTTAATAATCTCACCAACTTCTCCTTTTCCAAAATAATGAGGCCTATCATCTAACCTGTCATTCTCATATTTCTTATCCTTTAGTTGACCTTTATAGTAGATAAACTTAGACCTGGGGGGGTTACTTTATTTATGTAATTGTTTGGAAAATGGTACGCTATTCCTGTTTGGTCATTCCATTCTGATTCATCGTTTTCAACTAGTACTAAGTAGTCTGACATAATTTAATAATTTGTCCCAATTCTAAGATCATAGAAAATTTTGTGTATGGTTGATATAGGGTGATAATCATTAGACTGTTTAATATAAGATTCCTCCGATTTTTCAGAATTTGTAATAGCAGTCTTCAACTTCGGATAAAGTTTTTTATATAAATTTACTTTTGAATGATATTTCTGAGATTTTTTGTAGTTATTTATTTGTTTAACCAACTTATTTTCAATTTTCTGACATTTTTTAAAATGATTTTTGATAAATTTAAAATGTAGTAGTAACCAATATTCAAAACAGGGATTGCAATAGCATAAGCATATTTTACCATCTTTCTTTTTATTGAGCTGAGCAATTTCTTTCTGTTTTTCTAAGAATTCATTTTCCTTCCCATCGGATAAAACTTTATCCATATCTACAATGGCAAAAACTTTATCGATCTCTCTATTTAAAAGAGATATGGCTTTATTGATTGCTTTATCAAAGTTTCCTGATTTTTCTGGAAGCCTCGGTAAAATCTGGTACCAATCTCCCGTCGTATCTTCATGATCTCTCATGTCCTCAAAGTAGTATTTCTCAACATACCCATCGCCAACTATTGCAATTGTATTCCTAAGATCCCTAGTTCCAGTTTTTCTACCCATTATCTCTATCAAGTTTTACGCTTGAAGTTTTAGGTTTTGCTCCTAGCTTTCCCATATCGTATGCATTAAAGATCGAACTATCTTTTCGGATTTTATCAGATTTGAATTCAGCTAATGAAAATAAATCTGTTGCTCCCAATTTGCTTTTTTCAGTAAACCAAATAGTATCATTTCTTAGAATATCTCTTTCTTTTAACAAAGAAATATTATGAGTTGTAAATAGTAATTGGGCATTATCAGAGTTTTCAAGAAAGTTTACTATCAACTGTTCAAATAGGTCTGGATGTAATGAGCTATCAATTTCATCTATGAACAAAAACCCATTTTCTTTTATTGCCAATAATAATGGACCTAGAAGTTGGTAATACCGTATAGTTCCATTTGATTCATCTTCTTTTTCTAAGGGGAATGAAGTTCTGCCGGATTTCAATTCTTTGAATTCATGCAAAAATTGAACATCTAGAGACCTAATTTTTCTTTCTTTTTTTATTTCATCTTTTGCATTATCAGGGATATCCATTTTATCTATTTGCTGTAACATTTCATCACTCAAATCTATCTCGTCCTCGATAAACTTAAGGTCAGAAATATTTAAATCCGCAGACTTCAACAGCTGAATAACATTCTCTTTTTTTATTCTACCGTTTTCAATTGATCGATTGGTCCAGTCAAATAAGTTTGCTTTATCATTTGGAGATATTAAAGGCAGTAGGCCCCTATCAAACCACTGGATTATAGAATCAATTGCGGTTACAGAAACGTTTGTTTTTAAATATGCGCCTAGAACAGTAACATTTTTTATAGTATTAGCTTCAAGTCTCTTTTCATCTTTTGAATTGACTTCCTCAACAGTACCACCGAATTTTATATTGCTTACCTTTCCATCGTATTCTCTTTTATAAAATAAAGCTTGAACATCATTAGGATAGTAATTAAGAATCTCTTTGCTAATGTGGGAATTATTGAAAGATATCTTGTAGTCATATTTTATATCATTTAAATAGAATATCAGGTTAAACTCAGTATTTTTTTTTGGAGCTTTTCCTAGTAAATGTTTTTTGTATTTAATTTGATCAGTTTTTTGGTCCAATGGCTTCATTACCAAATCTCTTAGTAGCTGGAGAGCATTTAATATGGTTGTTTTACCACTGGCATTTGGACCATATACCATTCCCAATTTTAATATTTTTGTTCCGTCCCGTAATTTGGAAACGTAGTAATTGTGCAATGTGTCATCATTCGTTGCTTCAAATGATAAGGTGACCTTTTCCTTTACCGGACCAAAATTTGAAAAACTAAATTCTAATACCATCATTAAGTAATTTAAATGCTATTATTTGCATTATTATTGCATAAATTAGTCATAAAATATGCCATTTGTAAATTTTATATTGCTAAATATCCAATTAAAAATTGAGAACATGTTATTTTAAAACTCTCATGAAAGATATTTTAATTGTATCATGAAAAATGATAGAAGATGTTTTTTATGAGATCATCTTGAAGGGGAAGTTAAAGATTAGATATAAATAAATAAGAGTTTTTAAAAAGGGCATTAAGTGATTTGTCTATTTTTTCAACGCATTTTTCCTAAAGTGATTATGTAAGCTTCCCTGAAAGTTGACCGTTTGAAAGTAGAGAAAATTCACTACTTGAGCCCCTCCCCATAATTCACCCAGTCATAAGTAGAGAATCGGACGTTATAGTAATTATGAAGGTGGACCTGCTATATTTGAGTAGACACCCAGTTAAGGTATATTGCGGTGTTTAAATAACAATTGGAAAATGAATAAAAAAGCAAATACGAAAGAGTTACAGTAAGGAGTTCAAGCTGGATGTGATCCAGCAAAGTTACCAGCGGGATAATATCCGCGAGTTAGCTACCGAATTGGGCCTGGCCCCAGCTCTTATTTACAAATGGCGAGGGGCTTATGGGGCCGATGGACCCAAGGCATTTCCTGGGAAAGGCATCGAAAAACTAACCCTTGAGCAGGCTAAGCTCAAGGAGTTGGAGCGCGAAAATGCCGACCTGCGTATGGAACGCGATATCCTAAAAAAGGCCATTGGCATCTTCAGCAGCCGCCGTGGGTAATCTACCAATTTATGGCAGATCACAAACACCGATTTCCCATAGTGAAGATGTCTAAGCTATTCGGGGTTTCCCGAAGCGGTTATCACCGGTGGTTAGGCCGAGGACCGTCTCGGCGGGCCACCACGAACCAACACCTGCGGAAAGCGATCCTCCGGGCATGGGAGGCCTCGGGCCGGATCTATGGGTCGCCCCGTATTCATCGGCAACTGATTGGGGAAGGCTGGATAGCTTCGCGGCCGCGAATCGCACGGCTGATGGCTGCGATGGGCATTGCCAGCCAGATTCGACGCAAGTGGGGGGCACGACCGATTCCCGGCATGCCTTGCCTGTAGCTGCGAACCTGCTGGATCGCAACTTTGCCCCGGCCAGACTTGGCAAAGTGTGGGTAAGCGAGGTTACCTACCTGCCGAGCAACCAGGGCTGGTTGTATCTGACAACGGTCATGGACCTGGCTGACCGCCAAATTCTGGGCTGGAATCTCAGCCAAACAATGAATGCATCCCAGACCTCAGTTGCGGCCTTCATCCAAGCGGTGGCAAAGCGCACCCCAACCGCCTCGCTGCTATTCCACTCTGATCGGGGCATCCAGTATGCGTGCACCGAATTCACCAGCCTGCTGGCAGCAAGAAAGATCACCCAAAGCATGAGCCGAAAAGGCAACTGCTGGGATAATGCTCCGGCCGAAAGTTTCTTTAAAACACTCAAAGCTGAGTTGCAGATGGATCGCCCCTTTAGCAGCTATGGCGAAGCACGAACAACTATCTTCACATTTATTGACCTTTGGTACAACAGAAAACGGCTCCATTCGGCCCTGAATTATCAGACACCGATCCAAGCCGCCCGACAACTAACACATAACAAAGCCGCATGATCTACCTTAACTACCTGTCTACTTTTTTGTTGCAATTCCAATTTTGGTGGACACCCAGTTAAGCCATAGATTGCTGCCGCAATTTATGGCTAATAACTATTATGAGTAAAAGACAAACATACAGCAAACAGTTTAAACTGGACGTGATCCAGCAAAGTTACCGACGGGACAATATTCGCGAGTTGGCTGATGAGTTAGGGATTGACCCAGGGCTTATCTATGCTTGGCGATCGAAATATAAAACCCAATCCCAGCAACCCTTTCCGGGCAAAGGCATTCCCAGCCAAAGCCCCGAAGAGAAGGAGCTGGCTGAATTAAAGAAAGAACTGGCTGACGTGCGGATGGAGCGCGATATCCTAAAAAAGGCCATGGGCATCTTCACCAAGAAAAACGGGTAATTTTCCAATTTATCGAGATCTGGTATAACCGCCAGCGGCTACATTCTACGCTGGACTACCGAACACCGGCAGAAATGGAGAACCACTTAACAGAAAACCAAGAACTGGCTGCATGATCTGGCTTAACTCACTGTCCATTTTTTTGTAGCAATTCCAAGTAAGGGGAATGACACTGTCCTTATAAGGGCAATTCCTTTGTGCCAAGGCGATATTATATCTGGGAGGAAATGGAGCTATAGACAGGCACCAAAAAAATTAGCAGTTATCCTGTCACAGATAACTGCTAAATATCATCTACAGACGGCTATTACCCCATTTGTATAACTAATGTAATTGACGTGGACTTCAGCGTCAATAGCTATAAGTTGGTATTTTGCCTACGTAAAAGTACGTAGGTATAAATTAGTCAACGGTAACGAGGTTATGCTGTATAGCATATCGTACTAATTCTGCAATGTTATTGATCTCCAATTTTTCCATTAGGTTGGCTCGGTGCGTATCGACGGTACGAGGGCTTATGTACAGCTTGTCGGCAATTTGTTTGCTGGTCAGTCCATCAATAATAAGCTGTAAAATTTCCTGTTCACGACTGGTTATATTATGTTTTGCATGGCTGCCGGATTGGTTGCCTTTGTTTAAAAATGACTCCTTCATTATATCAGAAATCGGATCGCTAAAAACTTGTTGCCCCTTGATAATGGCTTTGATGCCGTGAAGAATATCCGCCTTTTCGGAGTTCTTTAAAAGGTAGCCGTTGATGTTGGCCTCAAGCGCTTCCCGTAAAATATTTTCGTTGATATGCATAGAGAGGATGAGAATTTTGGTTTCTTCTTTAAATTCCCGGATCTCTTTTGCTGTTTCAATACCGCTTTGGTCGGGCATGTCAATATCGAGGATACAGATATCGGGATGGGTTTCCTGAAATAATGTTATGCATTCTTTGCCCGTAGAGGCTTCGCCCACAACTTCGACATCGTCTGCTGAGGACAAGAACGTACTGATACCGAATCGTACGATCTCGTGATCATCTGCTATGAGAACAGAGATTTTAGCCATGGGTTAGCCTCGGTTTTACGATCTCAAGTCAATGACAGTTTTTGCTTTATAGACCTATTAGTTGATACAAAGTAATTAAAGCAGTTGAAATTCAGAAACGTCTGGTAAATTAGAAATAACAATAAGCGATTGGTTGTCATATTACTTATTTTCAAAACTTCTGAAAAACGATTTTAAATTATTAGAAAGTAGTAACATTTATGACCTGGAAACGAACCCATCACTGCTCCGAATTAACATTAGAAAATACCGGCGAAGAAGTTGTCCTTAACGGCTGGGTGGCAACGCGACGTGATTTGGGCGGGGTAATATTTATCGACCTGCGCGACCGTTACGGTATAACGCAGATCGTGTTTTATGAAACCAATGATGACCTTCATGAAAAAGCCGAGGAGCTGCGAACAGAATATGTGATTGGGATAAAAGGCGTAGTTGAAAAACGGGGTGAAGAAAATATTAATCCGGAGCTGACTACCGGGGAGATTGAAATCCGTGTTACCGATCTTGAGATTTATTCCAAGGCCGAAACAACCCCCTTTGAAATTAAGGACGGCATAAAAACAAGCGAAGAGCTGCGCCTTGAGTATCGCTATTTGGACCTCCGACGGCCCGAGATTCAGGAGAATATAATGATGCGTTCTGATTTCTATCAGTCTACGCGTTCGTTCTTTTATGATAACGACTTCTTGGAAATCGAAACACCCGTGCTGATGAAAAGTACGCCCGAAGGCGCCCGCGACTATCTGGTGCCCAGCCGCGTAAATCCGGGTCGGTTTTTTGCGCTTCCCCAAAGTCCGCAGACTTACAAGCAGTTGCTGATGGTTTCCGGATTTGATCGCTATTTCCAAATTGTGAAGTGTTTCAGGGATGAGGATCTTCGTGCCGATCGCCAGCCGGAGTTTACCCAGATTGATGTGGAAATGTCTTTTGTGGATGAGGAAGATGTGATGGAAACCACCGAAGGGCTGATGAAGAAAATTATGAGTGATGCAGTTGGCGAAGAGATTGAGACCTCATTCGAGAGAATGACTTACGATCACGCCATAAAAACCTACGGTACTGACAAGCCGGACACCCGCTTTGGTCTTGAGTTTGCTGATTTTTCAGATCTCGTCGTAGATTCTGAATTCAAGATATTTTCCAATACTGTTGATGAAGGCGGCGCGGTACTGGGTATTACTGTCCCCGGCCAGGGAGATATGGGACGCGGTGCCATTGACCGTTTAACCGAGCGCGTGAAACAAGAAACCGGTGCTGCGGGACTTATCTATATCAAATTGAATGATGATGACGGTGTAAAATGCAGCGTGGGTAAGTTTCTGACGGATGAGACGGTTGATGCGATGGTGGACAGGGCCGATGCAGAAATGGGGGACTTGGTACTCGTTCTTGCCGGGCCATCTACGGAGGTATATAAACAGATGGGGCAGCTTCGCCTGATGATGGGGAAAGAGCATAACCTGATTGATGAAGATGCGTACAACTTTTTATGGGTTACTGATTTTCCACTGGTGGAGTACAGCAAAGAAGATCATCGCTACCATTCCTTGCACCATCCCTTTACGGCACCGAAGCCCGAGGATTTGGATAAGCTCGAAGAGAATCCTGAAGAGGTTCGTTCTCGGGCCTATGACTTGGTTCTTAATGGCTACGAGATTGGCGGAGGGTCTATTCGTATTCATGACCGGGAACTGCAAACCCGGATGTTTGAGTTGTTAGGTATTGATGAGGACGAAGCTCAGAAGCGTTTTGGGTTTTTGTTGGATGCGTTTAAATATGGGGCGCCACCGCATGGAGGAATTGCCCTCGGGGTAGATCGAATTGTTATGATTCTATCCGGAGGAACGAGCCTGCGTGATGTTATTGCGTTTCCTAAAAACCAGAAGGCGCAGAGCATGATGGATAACAGTCCTGATTTTGTGGATGAGGATCAGCTTGATGACCTGCATATTGAGCTAAAGAAATATGCTCAAAAAGAGCAACAGGAACAGGAATCTCAATAAAAAATACGCGTGCATTGAAAACATTAGGAATTGACGGTTGTCGATCGGGATGGATTGCTATTAGCCTGGATGATGAAGGAGCCGGTTATTGGCTATTGGAATCCGACCAGGAGTTAAAGGAATATTTAGAGGAGTTTGATCGCATTTTTATAGATGTACCGATTGGCTTAACAGAAGAGAAATATGTTCGGGAATGTGATGAAGAGCTTCGTGATATCTTGGGTCCCGATTATCAGTCCAGCGTATTTAATCCGCCCATGCGACCGGCTTTGTATTCCCCGACATACGCTGAGGCATCGATGACGAGTTATGAAATAACGGGCAAAAAGATATCTACCCAGGCGTGGAATATTACGCCGAATATTAAAACGGTAGATCAGTTTTTGCAGGATGATGAAGAATTGCGGGATAAAGTTTTTGAGAGCCATCCCGAGCTTTTATTCCGCATCTTGAATGGCAATAACTCAATCCTTCAAAAGAAGGCGACTAAAAAAGGATTACGTCACCGGCTTAAGTTGTTGAAAGATCGCAGCAAGTATGCCGATGATTTTTTCCGTGATATCAAAGAGGAGTACCGGCGTAACCAGGTGGATGAGGATGATATTGTGGATGCAATGGCCCTGGCTTGGTTTGCTCTTCAATCAACCGAGAAAGAGATGAAGACGCTGCCTGAAGATCCTCCCAAAGATTCCACCGGTTTGCCGATGGCTATTCATTACGTATAATCTCCTGGGTATAACGGCGGAAGATCATCCGATAAATTATTCTTCGCTTTTATCCTCAAGGATATTTTTGTACTTCACCCCGGCTTTATGCACACGGTTCACCCCGTTAAAGGCGGCAATACGATAGGCCTCACTCATGGTTGGGTAGTTCATCACATGGTTAATAAAATATCGAACATCACCGCCGTATGACATTACCGATTGTCCCAGGTGAATGAGGTTTGCAGCATCAGCTCCTAATATGTGTACCCCAAGAAGTTTTAAGGAGTTTGTGCTAAAGACGAGCTTAAGCAACCCTTCAGAATTATTGCTCATATTCCCTTTGGCAATATTTTTAAAGTAGGCTCGTCCAACAGTGACATCCAGTCCCATCTCTTCGGCATCTTGTTCAGTAATACCGATATTTGAAATCTCGGGGATCGCATAAATACCGTATGGAATCTGATCGGGGACTTCCAGAGCCGGAATACCAAACATGTTACAGGCTGCTAATCGACCCTGTGAAAATGAGGCCGAGGCTAAACGCGGAAATCCGATTACATCACCCGCGGCATAAATGTTGTCAACATTTGTTTTAAATGAGTCATCAGTTTCAATAAAATTCCTGTCGTCAGTTTTAATGCCCACAGTATCCAAATTGAGGCCATCGATATTTGGCTTGCGCCCTCCCAAAAAGAGCACGTGTTCTGTTTCAACCACTTGCAGTCGTTTATCTTCAGATTTAGACCTGAATTTGACCTCGGTAAAATTTCGCAGGGCACTGAAAGATACATCCTCAACCCGGACATTCTTTTTTATCGTAATTCCCTTCTTTCGTAAAGAGTTCTGCAGATGCTCTTTAATCTCATGATCTAAAAAGGTAAGATAGTCTTTTTTATCACTTAAGAGTGTAACCCGTGTTCCAAGAGCCGCGAAAATAGTGGCATACTCTATCGCATTAACCCCGGATCCAATAACGACTAACCGGCGGGGGATATGCGTAATTTCCAGAATAGACTTATAGTCCAGTACTTTGTCGTTATCCACCTCAAAATTCGTTGGTGGAATAGGGCTACTTCCCGTACTAACCAGAATATAATCTGCGGTATAGGTTTCCGTAGATCCAATGTGTGTTTCTACCTCTACCGTGTGTTTACCCTTTAGGCGACCAAAGCCACGAGCGACATCCACCTTGTTTTTAATCAGGTCATTTTTGACTTTTTGATTCTCTTTCTCCAGAATTTCCTGCTTGTATTGCAGCAGATCATCCATCTGAAAGCGTTCGTAAGGCTTTTTGTGTTCGTGATCGCCAAACTGTTCGTTAAAATCGAGGATATTTTTAGCGGCCTCGCGGAGTGCTTTACTGGGTACTGTTCCCGTGTTGATCCATGTACCGCCCAAGTATTTTTTATGGGATTCAACAACTAAAACCTCTTTGCCAAATTTGGAACTTTGCATGGCACTTGAAAAACCCGCCGGCCCCGTTCCGATAATAATAATATCGTAATCTCGACTCATAATGGAATCTGAAAACTAAAAAGTGAAATTGAATTTGTATCTCAAAAAATAGAATAAAATGATGAGCAAATCTCCATTTTTTATGTCTGATTAAATAACATGAAATGGAACGATTTACAATCTATTTTTGATTGGTACTGTGCATCAAAGGTGCTAAATTTAAGGTATTGCACCGAAACGAGATAACATTATTTTAATTTATATTATTAACAACTATTTAAAACCAAAAACCTAATATTATGGCTTACGAACTACCTGATCTACCATATGATTACGATGCGCTGGAACCACATATTGATGAGCGCACGATGAAAATTCATCACGGCAAACATCATCAAGGATATACGAACAAAGTGAATGCCGCATTGGAAGGTTCTGAATTTGCCGACCTGCCCATTGAAGAAGTTCTGCAGCGCATTACAGAAGTGCCTGAAGATATTCGACAAGCAGTGATTAACAATGGTGGTGGATATGCAAACCACAAATTGTTCTGGACTGTTCTTTCTCCTAATGGCGGTGGAGAACCAACTGGTGATATCGGTGCTGCTATCAAAGAGGAATTTGGCAGCTTTGACGATTTCAAAGAAGAGTTCAACAATGCTGCAACCGGACAATTTGGTTCTGGCTGGGGATGGTTGTGCGTAAATAAAGATGGAAGCCTTGAAGTGCTTTCAACAGCTAATCAAAACAGCCCTTACATGAACGGATTGACACCAATTCTGGGTGTTGATGTTTGGGAGCATGCTTATTATCTGCATTATCAGAACGAGCGTGGTAAATATGTCAGCAATTTCTGGAACTTGGTCAACTGGGATCAAGTGAATGAATATTACAACGACGCTCAATAATGACTTATTAGTTGATAAGAGATTGAAAGCACTCCGTTTATAGCGGAGTGCTTTTCTTCTTACATACTTCATATTTGAGCCTTATATTTGATGTTTAACACAAAGCCGAAATAAATAAATTTAGTTATGCAATTTGGACTTGGAGCAGGCCCCGACGTTTCGTGGATGCGTGAAGAATTAACCGATCTGGGTATTGAGGAATTAGAGACCGTCGAAGATGTTGATCGCGCGATGGATGAATATGATGACGGCACGATGTTAATGGTGATCAATTCTGTTTGTGGATGTGCTGCAGGTAATGCACGTCCCGGCGTCAAGATTGCCCTTAAGGAATCAGATATTCAGCCCGATCACATGGTGACCGTTTTTGCCGGCCAGGATAAAGAGGCCACAGAACGGGCCCGGGAGTATTTTAGTGAGTATCCGCCTTCTTCGCCGGCTTTTGCTTATTTCAAAGAGGGTGAAATTAAGGCTATGATTCCGCGCCATCGTATTGAAGGGCGTACCAAAGTGGAAATTGCCGATGATCTGAAGATGGTATTTAAAGCTTTTGACGGTGAAGAGGAAGCCGAAGAAGCAGAAAAATAAATCTGAGAGTTATCTTATCATTTTTTAAGCCGATGGAATTATTTTCATCGGCTTTTTTTATTTTGCTGAAGCTGGCATTGGCCCTCCTATCAGATTAGAATATAAAAACGGAAACAATAGAGACGGAATTTCGTAGGGTATTTTCGTTGATGATTGTATATTGGATGCTACCTAATTTATCCATGATCGCAAATATTGAAATAGCAGTATCAGAGGGATTGTAAAATAAAGGTCACTTTTATATGGGGCAGCGGTTAACATATTGGATGTTTCTGGGGATTATTGGATGTGCAGTATTTTTTGTGCTGTATTCCTTTATTTCCTTTAATGCCGGGGCATCTATAGAGCAGAGCAAATCTACGATTGAGCATAAAACCGCTGAGCTTTCTCAACGTCTCGGTTTTTCGTTAGATAGTCTGCAAATTATGACTAATCGAACCCAGCATATAAACTATTATAAAACGTTGAAGGATTCTGCTCGGGAAGAACTCCTATACCCGAAAGAGCTCAATGAAAATGGCGTACATCTTACGGGTTGGAAGGTGAGTATAGGTACTGCTCAGGATGATGATGACAGGTTCTCATACGAAACAGGCGATTTTATGAGTGAGTTGGGACGGTTTGATATCCGGTACGATCAAGAGGGCAACGTTCGCCGGATGTCGAAATATGCTGATAATCCCAATCCAACATTTGTCCCGGGCGATTCTTTGTTTTCAATTGCCAATCGGATTGTACAGGATATCTTAGGGTATAACCTTCAGAATTATCAGCTTGACTATATTGATATAAGGGATACGCTGTTAACAACGGAACCCGGATTGGGGCAGCATGCAATGGAGTTGTCTGATTCTCGCGTTGGTAACAACATGGTTTTCCAATGGAACAAGAAGAGTGTGAATACCCGGGGCCCTCAAGAACTGTCACTTGAGGTACAGCCAATCATCCGGGAAAGTAATACGCCGAATATGGCGAACATTCAGTATGGGGTTTCTATAGAAAGTTTTAAGGCCTTGGATAAATTTGAGCCTGAGCAAATGGATCCTCCGCAAAGCATTAGTAATGCCGATCTTGCTACCCGGTTTGGCTCGATGGCAATTCTGGCCATCCTTATCGTTTTCTTGGGAATAAAGTATATAAACAAGGGACAGGTAGAGTGGCGCCGCGCATTATTTATATTGATCAGCATAACGCTGGGTATACTTGGATGGCGTGTATTTTACCTCATAAATACCATGAATGGGTTTTGGAATCAAACAAGTGAGGCCCTTTTTATCCTTAATAATGTAGTTTTCGCCGCCATCTTAGGTCTATATGGAGCTTTGGCCTATATCGCATGGGAGGCTATGGCACGTTCTAAGGATGAGGAGCAGTTGCACCTGTTGGATGCATTTTGGCGAAAACGATTTTTCTTTCGAGAAACCGGTGAAGGACTTCTTAGGGGATATGCATTGGGTGGAGTCTTGTTAGGGGTCTTGGGAGTTATTCTATATCTGTTGGGTACTCAATACTATCAGGCCGACAGCTCAAACGGTTTTACTGAAGCAAGTATGCAGCCCAAGCTGTTGACGATTAATATGGCGATATGGGTTAATGTCTGGCTTGTTTCGCTGGGACATGTAGGGGTGACGGCTGGATTTTTGCAGTCAAAGATTAAAAATCGCTGGCTTTTATATGGGGGCGGAATGTTACTGCTTGGGATTCTCTTCTCTGGATCAGGTGTTCTCTTTGAAATCATAGGAACAGAATGGTACGACCTGATAATTTTCTCGTTGATCGGTGTCGTGGCACTTTTTGCAATGCAAGGTTCCGGGCTTCTGTCATTTGCAACAGGATGGTGGGTGTTTATGTCGGTATTGCTGGTGATGCCGTATTGGGGGTCTCCAAGTATGAATGTTGCCTATATCGCGTGGACGCAATTCTTTATTCTTGGGCTACCGCTGGTTTATGGATTAATTGCTTATAAGTATGGTAATTCTGTTTCCGAGATGGGCGGCTATATTCCCGAATATCAAGAGCGAATGGCGAATCACCTCCGTGTAGAAAAGGAGATAGAAATTGCTCGCGAAAGTCAGTTTAAATTAATGCCTCTGCGTCCCCCTTCGGCAGATGGAATTGACGTGTATGGATTTTTCATGCCTTCATTCGAAGTGGGCGGCGATTACTTTGACTATATTGTCAGTAGTAATGGCACGGCTGATAGTCAGGTTTTGAATATGACGATTGCCGATGTATCCGGAAAGGCGATGAAGGCTGCCATGCACGCTGTCTTTACCAGTGGGTTATTACTTTCGCGTCTGCATAAAGATGCTCCGGATTCTATTTTGCGAGAAATTGCCCCTACACTGCATGCCCGTACCGATCGGCAAACATTTATTACGTGTATCATTGCACAATATCATCTTGAAAGTAGGATATTAAAATTGGCGAATGCAGGACATTGCCTGCCTATTTTGAAACGAGACGGTGAGGCAGAATTTATTCGTACTCCGGAACCCAGATATCCGTTGGGCTTACAGGCAATTGTTGATTATCAGGCGTATAATGTGCAGCTACAGAAGGGCGATTTTCTTCTGTTTTATTCTGATGGACTGCCCGAAGCCGTAAACCCCGAGGGCGAACGCTTTGGTTTTGATAGCTTGATATCACTTGTTGAATCACTGAACACTGACAATCTTCCCAGCAACGAGGTTTCGATGGAGATCAAACGGAAAGTTCAGAAATTTAGCGACTATCAATTGGCTGATGATACCACTATCATATGCCTCAAGATATAAGGACGTGAGAATTAAAAAATTTGAATCTTTTCTAACAAGAAAATCAATTTTATATGGCACAAGACAATAATTTTTCTGGCATGGATATACCGCCACAACTCAAGAAGTTAGGCAGTAATATCCGATACATCATTTTGGGAGCGTTAGTTGTGGTGATAGCTTTTTCCTCTTTTTTTACGGTTAATCCCGAAGAAGTGGGGATTGTAACTCGCTTTGGTGAGTTTACTCGGACGGCTTATCCGGGCCTGAATTTTAAAGCACCTTTTGTAGAGGAAGTACGATATGTACCAATCGAACGACAGCTAAAACACGAATTTGGTTATCGTACAACCAGTTCCGGAGTGCGTTCGAGTTATCAAAAAGAAGGATATAAAGATGAATCGTTAATGCTTACCGGTGATTTGAACCTGGCTGATGTGGAATGGGTTGTGCAGTACAGAGTTGACGACCCGTATGATTTTCTGTTTAAGATTCGGAATCCCGAACAAACTCTGCGTGACATCTCGGAATCTGCGATGCGCCAAATTGTAGGAGATCGTACGGTAAATGAGGTGCTTACCGTGGGGCGTGCCGAAGTGGCTATGAAAGCCCAGGACTTGATCCAGAAAATCTGTAATGAATACGAATCGGGTATACGGATTGAGCAAATTGTATTGCAGGATATCAATCCACCCGATCCTGTAAAACCCTCTTTTAATGCGGTTAATGAAGCTCAGCAGCAGAAGGAGACGCTTATCAACGAGGCAAAATCTGAGTATAATAAAGTGATACCTCGTGCCAAGGGACGGGCTCAGGAGACGATACAGCGAGCAGAGGGTTATGCCGTTAATCGGGTAAATCGTGCCCAGGGTGAAGCTTCTCGTTTCAATCAGCTGTATCAGGAATATGTTAAGGCACCCGAAGTGACAAAGCGGCGTTTATATCTTGAAACGCTGGAGGAGATCCTTCCGAAATTAGGGAACAAAATAGTAACCGATCAAAACGGGAACAGTGTACTGCCGTTACTGCAGATGCAGATGGATGGCGTGAACGTGAATAAGTCAAATGCTAACTCAAAAAATCAGGGTAATTAGATATGAAGAATTGGAAAAGCATTTCGTTACTTGCTGTTTTAGGAGCCTTATTTCTCATAGCATTTGATGGGTTTTACATTGTGGACGAAACCGAACAGGTTGTTATCACACAATTTGGTGATCCTGTGGGCGATACCGTCACGGAGCCGGGTATGAAGTTTAAGATTCCGTTTATACAGAGAGCTCACTACTTTGATGAACGGTATCTGGAATGGGACGGCGACCGTAATCAGGTTCCAACAAAGGACAAAAAGTTCATTTTTGTGGATACCTATGCCCGCTGGCAAATTACTGATCCGTTGCAATTTTTTAAGCGGCTGCGCGATGAGCAGGGAGCACAATCACGTCTCGATGATATCTTGGATGGGGAAACCCGGAATGCGATAGCCTCTCATGATCTGGTAGAAGTAGTGCGGACATCTAATCGTGATCCAAAGTCGGATGCTACTATTACAGAAATTGTGGAAGATACCCTGGCTGATATTTCGGTCGGTCGTGATTCTATCCAAACGACGATTCAGCAGCTGGCCAACGAACGTGCGTCTGATCTGGGGCTCAAGGTTCTTGACTTCCGCTTCAAACGCATCAACTATGTTGAAGATGTACGCCAGACGGTTTACGATCGTATGATTAGTGAGCGGAATCGAATTGCCGATAAATTCCGGTCGGAAGGTGAGGGAGAAGCGGCCCGCATCAACGGTGAAAAAGAGCGCGAATTGCAGACGATAGAATCAGAGGCATTTCGGGAGGCCGAAGAGATCCGTGGAGAGGCGGATGCTCGTGCAACGTCAATTTATGCAGATGCATATAATCAAACGAATGCGGCGCAGGAGCTTTATAACTTTACCCGGACGATGGAATCGTATGGCAAAGCACTTGATGATAAAACATCGCTCATTCTTTCAACGAATAGCGACTTCTTTAGGTTCTTGAATGATATTCAAGAATAAAAAGAGAACATTATATCTGAGAAATAATTAGCCTGCGGTTTAAAATCCGCAGGCTTTTTTATTTTTAAAAAGTAATTTAAGTCACTTTTCTTGGGCCATCGTGTCGATCATATTGTGGGTAAGCTCTTTACTGCGTTCGGTATCAATTTGGGCTTTTAGCTTCATCAGCATATTATAGAGCCCCATGTGAACCTTGGTACTGTAAATAAAGTTCTTGTCGCCGCGAGGTTCGTTTTTGATAGGGAGCTCCCGGGCAAAACGGGTAATTTTTTGTTTGAATTCGGGACCACCGAAATCAAACTCATCGCCCATATAAGGCTTCGCAAAAGTATCCCCATAGGCCTTGCAAAATTGAAAGAATTCTTCTTCCGTTTCCGGATTCTTGGGATTCTCTTTGATGATATCCAGCTTCAAATAGAGATCCCGAATTTCCTCCTCGTTTTGCTTTAAGTGTTTGGGCAACAGCTGCATGTAGTTATGGGTAAATTCCTCGGAGAATTTTTTCACGCAGCCAAAATCAATTACGCCCAGCTTTCCGTCATCCCGAAAGAAAAAGTTGCCCGGATGAGTATCGGCATGGATAAAATCACGTTGTTCAACTTGGTCATGAAAGAAATTCCATAGCAGTTGTCCAAAGTGATTGCGTTCATCCTGACTGGGATTTGTAGCTAAAAACTCTTTGAGGTGTTGCCCCTCAATAAAAGTCATTGTGAGCACCTTGTCAGTAGATAATTCTTCAATATACTTAGGAGTAATAACTTCACCTTCGGAAAAGCGCTTATTAAAATATTTGAGATATTCCGCCTCCTGATGGTAATCCGTCTCCTCCATTAGTGTTTCTTCAATTTCCTCAAAATACTCATCAAAATTACCGTTGCCGCTGACGATTCTTTTCATCAGCGTTTTTGCCATCGACATATCCGAGTGTATCGTATTTTTTACATTGGGATACTGAATCTTGACAGCCACTTTCTGCCCGTTTTTAAGCCGCGCTTCGTGTACCTGTCCAATAGATGCAGCGGCAATAGCTTCGGTATCAAATTGAGCAAAAAGGTTTTCGGGGTAATCCCCAAGCTCCTTTTTGATGATTGATCGTGCCAGTGCTTTATTGATGGGAGGAACGCTGTATTGCGATTCGCTCATCACTTCGGCAAATTCTTCGGGCAGCATTCCTTCGTCCATGCTGAGCGATTGTGCAATTTTCAGAGCCGTACCGCGGAGCTTGGTAAATTCATTGAATACCTGTCGGGCATTCTGGGTGTGGAACTCCTTACCCTCTTCCTCGGATTCCTTTTTTCCTACTGATTTTTTGAGGTAGCGCTTGGCATAGTTTGTTCCAACTTTGAGTCCGGTTTTTGCAAATATTTTACCGCGCTCAAGTTTGGAGGATGGAAAATCATTACTCATAAATTATCGTATTTCAATTTTAGAACAGAGTTGTTTTACAATGGGGATATTGTTGATAAAAGCTTTTCTATTGGCATTCATAAACTTGACCAGATCAAAGCTTTTATCGAGTACAGGATTATACATTAGCTCTTGAAGTACGGCCGTAGCTTTATCAGTGAGCTCCATACTAAGTTCCTTATCCTCGCTGGTATCATTTATCCAGAATCGGAGCAGTTCGAGATATTGTCTCCGCAGAAAAGTGTACGAATAAGAATTTAATACCAAGGTAGAAGAGACTGAAATATGGTCATCATTTTCGAGAAACTGCTTGATAAGTCGTTCCAGCTCTTTTTCGAAATCTGTTTTGGTGAAGCTGTTGAGGATATAATCAGAGAGCGTTGCCTCTACAAAAGCCTCTTTTTCTCGAAGCATATCAAAATTGGTGAACGCAAAGTTTGAGAGTTTTTCGCTGAGAGTGTATGATTCAAAATCATCGATCTCGTCAATCATCATCTCATAACGGATGACCAGCGAAGCGTAATAAAATTCGAGAATCGATTTTTTGTTGGGAAAGTAGTTAAAGACCTCCGCCGGAGTAATATCAATTTCTTTGGCTATATCCTTGATATAAAACTGCCCATCACCTTGTATATATAGATCAGTAGCGATATCTGCTATAATAAATTTTATCTCAAATGTTTCGGGATCAAAGGTATCCATGATTAAATATATTTGTGGATGGCATGTGTCACTACGCCCCAGATTTCAAAATCAGTTTCGTTTGTAATTTTCTGTTTATCAGCTGAGTTATCACTCTTTATTATATAGGCAGTGCTCCCCTCTTTAATTAGTTTTCGAACAGTCATCTCGCCTTCGAGTATTGCGACAATAAGATGATTTGTCCGTGGGGTGATTGACCGGTCTATAACGAGAATATCATCCGAAAAAATTCCAATTTTGTTTAAACCGTCACCTTTTACACGCATAAAGAACGTGGCGGCCGGTCGTTTTATGATATAGTCATCGAGCGAGAGCGGTTTTTCAAAGTGATCGCGTGCCGGAGATGGAAATCCCGTCTCTTTTCGAAACCGGTTGGCATCTTGTTTTGGTTCGCGATCTATATTTCCCGAGTAAATATCGGTAATGCGAAAATCTTTCATTTACGGCCTCCATTTTTTATCACTAATAACGCAACATTATTTATATGGATATAGGTTCCTGTTATTATCAGGACAAAAATTATGAACAGACAGTGAAGGCGTACTGTCATGTCGAGTAATAAAACGGAGGCAAGTCTAAGAGAGAGGTCACTTATTGATCTCCTTTTAACACTTGTAGCGTCTGTTCAGCCTGCCATTGATGTCGGTGCTGATGTGCTTCAAGCAGAAGAAAACACTCTGAGAGCGTCATTTTGATTATTGAAAAAATAGGGTGAGTAACTTTTGATCGTCCCAAGTGGACGTTTTTCTGATGAGCATTTTCAAGTTGTGTGATCAGGCGATTCTGCAAGTTCAGGTACTCATCGAGTAATTCTATGCGATTATATCCCGATGTGTCAACAGGTTTCATCGATTTGACCGTTTTCAACTTCATTTTGTACGGTGGCTCAAAAAATGAAATGATTTTTTGGGCAAACCACCGGGGAGGGAAAGACTGGTTAACTGAATCGGTTGTGCTGGTATTTTCTGATATTGCTGAGACCATATTATCAAAATATAGATCCCCGTAGTTTATAAGGTGACTATAACATTCCGCAATGCTCCACTGATCTTCAGCCGGGGCTTTTAGAAATAGGTCTTTATCAACCGATAGAATAAATTCTTCGGCTACATTTTTGGTATTCTCAAATTGGGTGATAAGCCATTCATAGGTATATTGGGAATGCATAAGAAACACATTTTGGATTGCAGGTTTATGTTAACATACATAATTGTTCATTTTATAAAACCTGTTTCGTGGAATTTATGTTAAAGCTGAAGTACGGAATTCATCAAAATAAATTATTGTGAAGATACACCTGCACATTTGGGAGCTGATTAAAGAGACGTATAATGAAATGTGGAAGATAAATATTGGGTTACATGGAGCTGCTATAGCTTTCTATGCAATATTTTCTACCGCTCCGCTAATTATTATTACGGTATGGATTTTAAGTATTGTCTTGGGTAGCCAGCTTGGGGAGGCTGAATTCCGTCAAACTTTTGAATCGGTAATAGGTGCCGAGTTGACAGATGCCATTGATCAACTTGTTGAATCGTCGAGTAGAGATACTTCGGGATTATGGTCATCGGTAATAGCCATTGGAACATTGCTGTTTGGAGCCACTACCTTGATTTCACAGATCAAACAGACCTTGAATAATATATGGGGATTGAGGAATCCCAAGATAAATTCAATATGGCAATTTCTATGGGATCGTCTGATCGGCTTGTTATTCATTGGGGCACTGAGTCTTCTTTTTATAGGAGGGTTAATATCCGAAAGCATAATTTACGGATTAAGAGATCTGCTTATTCCTATATTAGGAAGTACCAATGTGTATTTGATACAACTGGGAACATCAGCTACGAATATTTTATTAGCGGTCGTATTTTTCACTACAATGTTTAGAATATTACCTGATTTGGATGTCCGGTGGAGGGATATTGCTGTTGGTGCTGTGGTAACCACGATTTTGGTAATGGCCGGCAAAGCTGTTGTGGATATGTATCTAAATGCCGAAGCGCTACAGCCAATGTATAAGGCTGCAGGCTCGTTTGTGATATTTCTTATCTGGATTTACTATAATGTGCAGGTGGTTCTAATTGGCGCTATTTTTACCCGGGTTTATACCCGTAGGTACGGTGGTGAAGTAGAGCCATACTGGGGAGCAACGTTGGATGATGACTGGTAGAGAGAAGTCTCTCTAACTCTCAATCTTTTTCTTCAATTTCATTATTCGGGCGTAGGATTCGTCAATTTGCTGCCGAGATATTTTCCCTTCTTCGATAAGTTCTTTGATAATCTTATGGGCTTTAGGGACAATTTCCGGATCATATATGGAGTTGTTGGCAAACACCAGAATATCAACGCCGGCATTGATCGCATTGGATATTGTTGTTCTGAGGCCGTATTCATTGCGGATTGCTCCCATCATAAGATCGTCGGAAACTACTACCCCGTTGAAGTTTAACTTATTTCGCAATAACCCGGTTATGGTAGGCTTGGAAAGGGTCGCGGGATAGTTGGGATCAATATTACGGTTAAAAATATGGGCCGTCATTATGGCGTCTCCCAGCCCCTTGTTAATAAGTTTACGGTAGGGGGTCAACTCCTTTTTAGACCACGTGTCTGTGACATCAACTACGCCCAGGTGTGAATCATTTTTTGAGCTTCCGTGACCCGGAAAATGCTTTAACACCGACGATATACCATATTTATTTAACGTTTTAATATATATAGAAGCATGCTGTACAACAGTCTGTGGATCAGCAGAAAAGCTGCGCTCCAAGCCGCCGATAACAGGATTGTCAGGATTGGTATTTAGATCAACAATGGGCGCAAAATTCATGTTTATATCCAGAGCTTCTAATGATTTTCCCATTTTCCGAGCATAGAAACTGGTGCTGTCAACGTTATCCAGTCTCCCAAGATATTCCGCTGATTTAATCTCAGGAAATCCCATTGCTGGTTTTAATCGGGCTACTTGTCCTCCTTCTTGATCAATAGAAACAATAAGTGGAGAATCAGTTAATTTCTTAAGGTCGTTGACAAGTGTTTCTAGCTGTTCTGGAGATTGGATATTTCGTTCCGAAGATTTTGAGGGAACGTCGTAATCAAAAAGTATTACTCCGCCTAAATGATGTTTTTTTATATCACGCACAATGTGATTGGTATCAGCCAGTGCAGTCCCCCGGAATCCCACTAAAAGCATCTGCCCGATTTTTTCATCGAGAGATACATTCTTCTTCGAAAATGAAGATTGACTGTAGGAAGGATTTATAATTAGTAGGGAGAAAAGAATAATTAGCAATAAACGAGACATATCAATGATTTTATCTGGTAGCAGATAGTTGAATGTAAGAGATAATAAAATAGAATTATCAATAATACTTTATTTCTTTAGGTAAAGAAAATAGAACAGGTGGGTTAAACGTATTGAATTATTAGATGATTGTTATTTTTTTAAAACCATTATTTTCTCAAACTTTGTAGCGAAAACAGGCTATTTTCGGGTTTGGAGTTATACGCAGACAGGTAACTATCCGGCGGGATAAATATTTTGTAACAAATGGGTAATAGTCTACTCTTGTAAAGTGAATAAAATTAAAGGAGGTTATTTAACATTATTATGCACGTAGATACCTTGAGTTTGCGTGTTAATTTTTAGGAAAAAAAGTCATGATCGAGAGTTTTAATAAAAAAGAACTGGAAGAAAAAATAGACCAGTATGTAAATGGTCAGCTTTCCGCTCAGGAAGTCGATGAATTATGGGCTGAGCTAATTCAGGATGGATATCACTTGGATTATCTCAAAAGTGTAGCTAATCTCAAAGCCGTGATTGAGCGGAAAAGAGAAGAGGAAAAGAGTACAAACAAAAAGGAATATTGGTATTATGCAGCAGCTGCAGTTATTGCATTGCTTATTGCAGTAGTTGGCGTAATGAATATTTCCACCCAGCAGCAATCTTCAGTTGAACCTGTATCAAGTATAGAATTGGATTATTACCGTTCTGGTGATGGTGCTATTTCTTCCTCTTCTGATAAGGAGGTGATACGAAATGCTATAAAGCTTGCTAATACCGGGCGTGAAAACGAGGCGATATCGTTATTGCAGTCTGAGCTGGAAGATGCTTCAGAGCCGGGATGGATTGCTGAGCTGAGTCTTAATTTAGGTTCTCTGCATTACAATAATGGGAATTATGATAATGCTATTGAACATTATGAAAGAGTGGTATCCCATAAAGACAATGAGAATGTGGATGTACTTATGTTAGAGAAGGCCTACTGGTATATTGGCAATGCCCACTTCCATTTGGATCAGCTGGTTGATGCAAAAACGAATATTGAAAAAGCGTATGAGTTAAACGGAGCTTATCGCCGGGTTGCTCAAAGCTATCTGAATGCTTTGTCTGATTAATCTGAAACCTTTGTTGTTCAATAGTGAATAACGAAGGAATAGTAGAGAGCTATTTGCCCTCATTTGCTTGTCGAAAGAGAGGTAACGGCTCTTTACTATATGTACAATCAGCGTTTTGAAAAGATAATTCCTTGCTGCGTAAGATAAGACAGCCCAACCATGAGCAGGAAGTAGAAAATAAATGCACCTGCCATTGCCAGGTTTTTATTCTGTTGGGGCTTAACAATCGGATCAGTATTTCCGATTAACATATAGGGACCCCAGAAATGAGGATCTGCATTTTTGGTGTTTATAAAGTGCTGTTTGGCAGATCTTAGTGCTTCAGCTTTTGATTTCCCCTCATTTAAATTAGAGTAAAACTGAACAGCAAATTCAGAGGCAAGCTTATCGTTCACTGACCATAAGTTGAGTATCAATGATTCGGCACCGGCATACCGCAGTGCTCTACTGATACCCATTACCCCGGTACCCTGGATATATGATCCGGACCCCGATTCACATGAGTTAAGCATTACCATTTCATTGCTGAGGTCCATTTCAAATAATTCATAGGCAAAAAACCGATCGTCAAAAGTGCTGTCGCTATCGGCTGTAGATTTGTTAAAATAGACCGTAGAAAACATCGGATCACGTTCCGACACTTCACTGTGGGTTGCTAAATGGATGATTTGAGAGTGCGGGGCCGTTTGCTTAAAAGTGGATTTGGTTGATTGTTTATTGATGTAGGTTTCGACTTGGGAAAGGTTAGTGAGGCTTTTTGCTATCTGGACAACTTCAGATTGAGCATAAGGTAACGGTACTAATGATTGGTTCGCATAGTTTTCAAAGTTTGACACCCCGTATCCCACATAATTCATTCGGGCTTTAGAAGTAGAAGGTGATGAAGAACGGTTCGGGGTTTTAAAATCCTCCAGCGTGGTTAGGTATTGTGTGTTAAACTTCTCGATGGCATACGTTGCCTCTCCGTAGCTGTAGCTATTAGAGGGTGCTTCCAAGGGAAGAATATCCAATGGAAGCTGATAGAAGTAGCTGTCGGGAATAAGCGTAATTTTATCGATGTAATGGGGAATCTCATTTAACTCCAGGATCTGGGAAATCTTATAAAGAGAATCAAGGTTGGTTTCACGAGTTGCTATCTGTTGAGCAGCATTACTAAACAGCTGTCGTCGATTGTCATCCAGATCAATGGTTTTTAGGTCTATTTCAGTGCGGGATATTTTGGCGATATAATATTGGTCTTTGAGTTCTGTTATGTGCAGCAAGAGCTCTCGGCCTGACAGTTTATTTTGAATTTGGCGAATAGAGGTGGGGGTCAGATCAATATTTTTGGTTAGCCGACGGTCGTACTTTCGTTTTTTGGTATTCAACTGGTTGATCTGCTGTCGAATTTCAAATTGCTCGTCTTCGGGTGCAGTTAGAAGTTTTTTACGGACGACATCAAGCTGATCGGTTATCTGCTTGTATTCCGTTAATTCCGATTCGTTCAGCAAGCTCGATTTAACCAAGGGGTTTTGATAAAGCGAGGCATCATTAATGGTTTTCAGTTGGTCAAGCTTTTCCACGGCTTTACCGGGTTGCCCCCTATCCATATAAATAGATGCTGTCAGTTCAAAGGCATCGAGATATTCGTCCTCTATATGCCAAAACCCGGATTTAAGATCAGTACTGCCCTGAGCTCTTACAACAATTTGATTTAATGTGGGTTCAAGAATTTCTAAAGCTTTTGAGATATTTCCGGTTTGGAAGAGATAATCAGCTTCAACTTTTTTAGCTTTAACAATTTGATTAAAATCGAGTTGGCTTAGATCAAAAGATTTATATTTAGAAATAAGACTTTTAGTCTTATTCATCTTATTCATCTTTAAATTCACTAAAGCTTTGTTTACTAAAGCATCAAGATGTTTAGGACTGTTCTCTTCAGGAGTAAGAGACAATATTTGATCATACTTGTTAATTGCCGCAGAATAGTTCTTTTGTTTTTCAAAAGTATTCGCCTGCTCGATAAGTAAATAGATAAAATGTTCAGAATTATTTTTAGGATCTAATACTTTTTCGGCTTTTGAAAAATATTGAAAAGCTTTTTTAAAAGATTGATTAAATTGTCTAACACTTGTTCCAAGAGAGATATAGACTTTTCCTAAGTCTTGATTAGAACCTTTTTCTTGGGCTAATCTTTTTGCTCTTTCTAAGTATTCAAGAGCATTATTTTGGTCATTATTTTTTTTGTAGTAAATGAATAAATTGTTAAAAATTTCGAGTTGATGAGAATAATTATTTGACTGTTCTGCTGTTTCTAATGCCTGAAATTGTAAGTCAAGAAATTGATCATATTTTCCTAATTTGTGGTAGGTAAGAGCTAAGTTATTATATATAGATGACCGGGGAATATTTAAGTTCTTTTGATTTATTTCTTTTAAAACTTCTTGGTAAATTTTTTCAGCAGCTTTAATTTTCCCGATGCTATAAAGATAAACGCCTTGTAACTGTTTAATATTGATTTGTTCTTTTTCTTTATCGAGATAGGTAGCTAATGGCAAGGTGTACTTCCTGGCAATTTGGAGGCTTCGGTCATAATATCCTAATCGGTACATGGAATAATCAAGATAGCGGTATAACTTAAGCTTGAGGCTGGAGTTTGGAAAGAGCTTATCTTTAATGAGTTGATTATATAACGGAGTTGTCTGTCCGTAATCATAGTTTAGGTATAAAGCTCGTAAATAACTGGCGTTATATAATGTCGAGAAAAGATTTTGATCAGAATTATTTTTTTGAGACCAGTTTTCTATTAGACTTGTTAAGAAAGATTCACTGAGTTGGTTATGAGCTCGGAAAAGCAATAACAGATGAGTGAGAGTAAATGTGTCGGTTGATACTACAGACTCATCGATAGTGTCTTCATTTATGATAGCCTTGAATAAGGCTTTAATATCAACATCTTTTCTATCATGTTTTAACTCAAACTTTGATGAGTATTGTTCATAAATGACTTCTCTATTTTCATCTGATATTAACAGGAGTTCTGTTAGTAACTGAACTGATCCTGTCTTAAATACAATCTTTTTAAGCTGGTCGGAATAGCGATGTTCTATATTGTGAAAAAGGGCTGTGAAATCATTTGTATAGTTACCCCTCTGAACTTTTTTTTCAACAGCTTCCCGAACTTCTGGATGGCTATTGGTCAATATTGTGAGTGCCCAAATGTTTTCTCCAACATATTGGCCCTGTTTAATATTGTTGATATAGTAATTGGCCTGTGATTTTGATTGCTCGACCAGATTACTGTCAGCAGAAACAACGCTAACTTGAAGAAAGCCAATTAATAGTGTTAATAGCATATCGCCAGGATTGGGCTGATATTAGTGCTTAGGGATAGTTGAAGCTATTATATTTTGGCCGTAAATCCATAATTTATTCTTGTAGTAATTGAAAATAATTATTCGGGCCGATCGACAATAGGACTCATTTGTTGCTCAGAATCGAAGTCAGGATTATCAACTTGCGCAGGCTGCTCGATGTCAGATTGCTCCTGGGCGTCGAGGCCGGGGTCGGTGACCGAGGCGCAGCCGGTGAACAAGGCAATGCTGAAAATGATAGCGAGAAGTTTGTGAGAGAGAGATTTCATAATAATAGAGGGAGTTTTAGAATTTTAAAAAGAGAGTACGTATTA
>NZ_NSKE01000039.1 GCF_002287075.1 Fodinibius salipaludis | reverse complement strand
TAACGACATTGCGCATAAGGTGCACGTGAATGAATGTTGATTTATTAAATAATGAACGAAGAGTTAAAAAGCCAGAAAGTGGCAAGACCTGGCGAGGCGTGTCCCCTTAATGCGCGGGTTAGGTAAAATTATTGAGGATTAAAGATTAACAAATAGGCCATACCAAAGACTAAAGCCAACACAAACGGTAAAATTAGCATTAAGAAAGGAAGTACAATTACCACGAAAACACAGTCCCAATAGGACATATTATCTTTTTCCATTTTGCCCAGTGTGCGGAAAAATGACCATATGAAAAGTGGGCCGACAGTGAAAAAATTCACAGTAGTCCAGATATTCACTGGTAAAAAAATCGTTAGATACCCAAACGCAAGTATGAAGTAAAAGATAAATACTTGGGGTAGGACTTTCTTTTTATTCTCCATGATATAGGAGAAATTCCTTTGAAAAAATGTCTTCATGGAGATAGTAAAATAATTAAAAAATTTTCCTCTTGAGTTACTAAATCAAATTTTACCTAACGA
>NZ_NSKE01000038.1 GCF_002287075.1 Fodinibius salipaludis | reverse complement strand
CCAGCGTGAATATCAACGAAACCCCGGTTGCCGACATTGCAGTGAGCGCCATGGAGGCTCCCACGGAGGTTACTCGGGGAGATCAGGTGGACGTTTCGGTAACGGTGGGTAATACCGGCAACAAGGATGCGACCGATGGATTTACGGTAACTCTCCGGGATCGCACCGACAACACGCAAGTGGCCAGCAAATCCGTCAGCGGAATGGCGGCCGGAGCCTCGACCACCCTGACCTTCAGCTGGGATACCCAGGGATTGTCGCTGGGAGGCCACGAGCTGGAGGCCCGCCACGATTTTGACGACGAGAACACAGCCAACGATTCCCGAACGACCAGCGTGAATATCAACGAAACCCCGGTTGCCGACATTGCAGTGAGCGCCATGGAGGCTCCCACGGAGGTTACTCGGGGAGATCAGGTGGACGTTTCGGTAACGGTGGGTAATACCGGCAACAAGGATGCGACCGATGGATTTACGGTAACTCTCCGGGATCGCACCGACAACACGCAAGTGGCCAGCAAATCCGTCAGCGGAATGGCGGCC
>NZ_NSKE01000037.1 GCF_002287075.1 Fodinibius salipaludis | reverse complement strand
TCCCAGCTCAAAGTCAGTGACTGGCTGGTCCCGGCATTTAAGCCACTTATAGACCTTGAGTCAATTGTTGCCCCACTATTTTGATTCACAAGCGAAACGGCTATGTCTTGGTTAACATCTTGGTTGCCCAGGTTTTCTATTGTTGTCGAGACCTCTACCTGGTCGCCTTGGGTAGCTTCCGAGGGGGCCGTCATCGAGCTTACTGCAATGTCGGTGACGGGCGTTTCGTTGATGGTCACACTGGTCGTTCGGGAATTGTTGCCCGTATTCTCGTCGTCAAAGTCGTGGCGGGCTTCCAGCTCGTGGTCTCCCAGCGACAATCCCCGGGTATCCCAGCTGAAGGTCAGGGTGGTCGAGGCTCCGGCCGCCATTCCGCTGACGGATTTGCTGGCCACTTGCGTGTTGTCGGTGCGATCCCGGAGAGTTACCGTAAATCCATCGGTCGCATCCTTGTTGCCGGTATTACCCACCGTTACCGAAACGTCCACCTGATCTCCCCGAGTAACCTCCGTGGGAGCCTCCATGGCGCTCACTGCAATGTCGGCAACCGGGGTTTCGTTGATATTCACGCTGG
>NZ_NSKE01000036.1 GCF_002287075.1 Fodinibius salipaludis | reverse complement strand
AGCTCAGCCGCCTGAGAGGAAAGCTCCTCAGCAGAACTGGCCGACTCCTCCGATGCCGAAGCGTTGCCCTGCACTGCCTCATCCATTTCAGTCATGGCCGAGTTAATTTGCTGTACCCCACTTGACTGCTCCTGGGATGCTGCCGAGATCTCCACCACAAGCGTGCTCACATTATTTACACTTTCTTCAATCTTTTCCAGGTTTTTCGACACCTCTTCGGCTACCCGGGCCCCACGATTAGAGCTTTCCTGGGAGCTTTCAATAAGTTCTGATGTGTTCTGTGCCGCTTCGGCGCTACGCTGGGCCAAGTTCCGTACCTCTTCGGCCACAACGGCAAAACCCTTTCCGGCTTCGCCTGCACGGGCCGCCTCTACGGCTGCATTTAATGCCAGCAAGTTAGTTTGGAACGCAATATCATCAATCGTATCGATAATCTTCGAGGTCTGGTCCGAAGACTCTTTAATATCTTCCATAGCCTCCTTCATCCGATTCATCGCCTCAACGCCTTCTTCCACCATCGGCTTGGCTTCATTCATCGCGGTCTCAGCTTCAGCTGAGTTTTGGTCGGTCTGTTTCAGCTGAGAGGAAATCTCTTCCAGCGATGAGGTCGTCTCCTCCAGACTTGCCGCCTGCTCGCTGGCACTTTCCGCCAGCTCTTGGCTTGCTCCCGATAGTTG
>NZ_NSKE01000035.1 GCF_002287075.1 Fodinibius salipaludis | reverse complement strand
GATTTATCTAAACGATAATAATATAAGCGGGTCTATTCCGTGTGCTTTTTGGAATAGTATAGATAATAATAGAATTGGCATTGTATGGTTGGGTAATAATGACTTTTCAGGAAACTGTACTTCTGCCATGAATAACCTACCTTCTGATACAGACATATCACTATAAGGAATAACTTATAGGTAGGTTTGCGAAATCTATCTACTTTACTAAGCATAAGCCGGAGTTGTCGAGAGGCAATTTCGGCTTATTATTTTTGAGAGTTATTTTAAATAGAAGATTAAAGTGGCATTGTTTTTGATAATATATTCTTGGGAATAAAATAAGGTGCTATGAATATACGAGTTGCTATTTCATTTATAATTTTTTGGAGTTTAGTGAATACGGGGGAACTAGAGCTAAGTCCGGGCAGCGTGTCGGGAGACCGCCAGGCGCTGATGGATTTATATAGTGCTACGGGCGGCGACAGTTGGGCTAACAACAGCGGCTGGGGCAGCGGCGACCCGTCGGGTAGCTGGCATGGCGTAGAAGTGGATGCCAACGGACGCGTTGTTCGACTCGACTTATGGAAGAATGGCCTGCAAGGACAGTTGCCGTCCACTATAGGAAACCTGACGAAGCTCACCTATTTGAATGTAAAAGGGAATAAGTTAACGGGCCGTATACCTTCAGAAATAGGGGGCATGAGAAGTTTAGAATGGTTAA
>NZ_NSKE01000034.1 GCF_002287075.1 Fodinibius salipaludis | reverse complement strand
TATGTCCTATTGGGACTGTGTTTTCGTGGTAATTGTACTTCCTTTCTTAATGCTAATTTTACCGTTTGTGTTGGCTTTAGTCTTTGGTATGGCCTATTTGTTAATCTTTAATCCTCAATAATTTTACCTAACCCGCGCATTAAGGGGACACGCCTCGCCAGGTCTTGCCACTTTCTGGCTTTTTAACTCTTCGTTCATTATTTAATAAATCAACATTCATTCACGTGCACCTTATGCGCAATGTCGTTAGTTTGCCCGCCGGCCTTCGCGGTTTGTCAATAAAGGCTGTTTCGGCTGTAAAAATATCCATTTTTCAGCCTCTTCTGGGTTGCCTTTTCCACTACTCAATTTGCCTTAAAGCTATCTTCCTTTCCGAAAATCCTATTTCCCATTTTGTCCTGGCCGGTCGGGGCTAAATCATCTTACGTCCGCTGTGTTCTTCCGTTGTTTTTATCAAAACCGTTGCTGGTTCTACATCTTCAGCCCCAAACTAACCCGGCGCTTCAAGCGGACGTGACTCGCCGTTGGCCTTCCCTCTTGCTTTTAGCCGACAAATTCTGTCTTTTTATTACTAAACGAAATCTAGAAACAACACGCAGCTTAAGCGCTAATCGTTAGCAGTTTTATTCTAATTTTAAATTAATAATACTATAAAAATGAGTGACGAAGACATTTCAAATAAAATTGAAATAGACTCTGAACCACCAAAAAACTCCAAACCAGATTATATCTTAAATAGAGAGAGTTGGTTCAAAATAATTTTAATATCAGTTGCTGCTATAGTTATAGGTTATAAAATTATTGAGGCTCCTATAAATTTTGATTTTTCAGATTTTCGCTTCTCAGACTTTTTGTCACTT
>NZ_NSKE01000033.1 GCF_002287075.1 Fodinibius salipaludis | reverse complement strand
TGTCCTATTGGGACTGTGTTTTCGTGGTAATTGTACTTCCTTTCTTAATGCTAATTTTACCGTTTGTGTTGGCTTTAGTCTTTGGTATGGCCTATTTGTTAATCTTTAATCCTCAATAATTTTACCTAACCCGCGCATTAAGGGGACACGCCTCGCCAGGTCTTGCCACTTTCTGGCTTTTTAACTCTTCGTTCATTATTTAATAAATCAACATTCATTCACGTGCACCTTATGCGCAATGTCGTTATACAAAGTAAATTCTAACAAGAGTTTCATCTAAGCATGCTAAATAAAATTCAAGATCGACCACTTTGGTATAAAATTTGGGCTATCATAGTTGGTATTGCAGCACTTTACACCTTAATTATATTTGTTGGTGTACTATTTGAAGAATCTTTTGCCCACATTTCAGCTACAGATTACCTGTTAGTTGCTTTCGTGCAATTTTCAGTTTTGCTCGAAATGTATCTTTTCCCAAAGACTGAAAATGAAAAGGCGAACCAAAATTAAATTAGCTTATTTCAACAATTAATAACTTTGTATAACCCGCGCATTAAGTGGGACGTGCCTCGCCGTTGGCTGCAAGTTTCAATTTAGCCAGTACCGTAGTACATTTTAAAATAATTTCAACGCAACTTTGCACGCCCCTTATGCGCAATGTCGTTAGGTAAAATTTGATTTAGTAACTCAAGAGGAAAATTTTTTAATTATTTTACTATCTCCATGAAGACATTTTTTCAAAGGAATTTCTCCTATATCATGGAGAATAAAAAGAAAGTCCTACCCCAAGTATTTATCTTTTACTTCATACTTGCGTTTGGGTATCTAACGATTTTTTTACCAGTGAATATCTGGACTACTGTGAATTTTTTCACTGTCGGCCCACTTTTCATATG
>NZ_NSKE01000032.1 GCF_002287075.1 Fodinibius salipaludis | reverse complement strand
TCCCAGCTCAAAGTCAGTGACTGGCTGGTCCCGGCATTTAAGCCACTTATAGACCTTGAGTCAATTGTTGCCCCACTATTTTGATTCACAAGCGAAACGGCTATGTCTTGGTTAACATCTTGGTTGCCCAGGTTTTCTATTGTTGTCGAGACCTCTACCTGGTCGCCTTGGGTAGCTTCCGAGGGGGCCGTCATCGAGCTTACTGCAATGTCGGTGACGGGCGTTTCGTTGATGGTCACACTGGTCGTTTGGGAGTCGTTGGCAGCATTATCATCAGCAAAATTGTGACTTACTTTCAAGGTATAGCTGCCCGGGGTAACCCCTCCGGTATCCCAGCTCAAAGTCAGTGACTGGCTGGTCCCGGCATTTAAGCCACTTATAGACCTTGAGTCAATTGTTGCCCCACTATTTTGATTCACAAGCGAAACGGTTATGTCTTGGTTAACATCTTGGTTGCCCAGGTTTTCTATTGTTGTCGAGACCTCTACCTGGTCGCCTTGGGTAGCTTCCGAGGGGGCCGCCATCGAGCTTACTGCAATGTCGGTGACGGGCGTTTCGTTGATGGTCACACTGGTCGTACGACTATTATTGCCCACATTATCGTCAGCAAAATTGTGGCTTACTTTCAAGGTATAGCTGCCCGGGGTAACCCCTCCGGTATCCCAGCTCAAAGTCAGTGACTGGCTGGTCCCGGCATTTAAGCCACTTATAGACCTTGAGTCAATTGTTGCCCCACTATTTTGATTCACAAGCGAAACGGCTATGTCTTGGTTAACATCTTGGTTGCCCAGGTTTTCTATTGTTGTCGAGACCTCTACCTGGTCGCCTTGGGTAGCTTCCGAGGGGGCCGTCATCGAGCTTACTGCAATGTCGGTGACGGGCGTTTCGTTGATGGTC
>NZ_NSKE01000031.1 GCF_002287075.1 Fodinibius salipaludis | reverse complement strand
TCGTTAGGCATACTTTCAAAAATAAATTCTAAATTTTAAGTCATATTTTTAGTCCATTTTATGAGAAAACTCATTAGTTCAATTTTTCTCGTTCTATTTTTAACTGGTTGTTTTAGTTCTCCTTATGTGGATCCCAATACAGGTTCAACTTCCATATCCTCTGTTGAAGAGCCTGAAAAAATGGAGCCTTGTAACTACAATTCTCTCGATGGCAAAGAAATAATTTTATCTAAAAGTCCTAAAAGGACTGCTAATTATTCTCAATACAGTGCATCTCAAAAAGAAATGGCTAATAGTGTAGCTCAAAATGGATTCTCTTTGATTAACGTTGAACCTTCTTTATATGCAGGTAATTTATCAATCGATAAATATGCTGAAATGGAAGGCAAAATTGTTGATAAAGTTGAGGCAGAATATAATAGTGCTGCTGAAAAACAAGGCGTTTTAAGTACGGCCCAATTTACTAATTACTACTACAAGATTGTCCTTTCAGACTGTAGCATTGCTTACACAAATACTGGAGTTGGAGAATTACTTTACACACCCAAAAGTGTTTTAGAGGACGCAAAAAAACTTGTCGGAGATTCTGTCTGGGTTGATAAAAGAAAAGATCTAAATTCTAAAGAAGAGAAAAATTTATCTCATCTTGAAAACGTGAAAGTTATTAGTGTTGAACCAGTTAGTTATAATCTGTCAAATGAATATATGCAAAATGAAATCATCTCTGATGTTATTTTGAAAGTTAAAAACTTTAAGAATGAAACAGTCAGTTTACCTTATGATGATGAATATTATTTTACAGAAAATCCTATAGAGCAATCTTGGTCAACTGAAATTAAATATGCAGTTCAAAACCAAGAAATAGTTATAGGCATGACAGAAAGGCAAGTCCGTTTATCATGGGGTCAACCAGATGATATAAATAGCACTGTTACTGCTGAAAATAGAGATGAGCAATGGGTTTATGGAGATGAAACTGAAAGAACTTATCTCTACTTCGAAAATGGAGAATTAACAACCTATCAAAACTAAGTAAAAGTATGCCTAACACGCGCATT
>NZ_NSKE01000030.1 GCF_002287075.1 Fodinibius salipaludis | reverse complement strand
TAGCAGTTTTATTCTAATTTTAAATTAATAATACTATAAAAATGAGTGACGAAGACATTTCAAATAAAATTGAAATAGACTCTGAACCACCAAAAAACTCCAAACCAGATTATATCTTAAATAGAGAGAGTTGGTTCAAAATAATTTTAATATCAGTTGCTGCTATAGTTATAGGTTATAAAATTATTGAGGCTCCTATAAATTTTGATTTTTCAGATTTTCGCTTCTCAGACTTTTTGTCACTTAGCTTAGCAATCTTTTCAATTGGGCTATCAGTAGCTTTTTATTTTAAAGCCACTGAAATGAGCAACAAGTTTTATGATAACACTTATAAGTTCACAAAAGATATATCTGAAATATTAGGTCGAATTGAAGCAGGTTTTGGGGAAAAGCTAAAGCATCTTGATGAAGGCTATACAGGTTTGGTTGATAAATTCGATGCTAATTCTTTCTCAAAAAGTGAACAAGAAATTGAAGAAGCAGAGAAAGAATTTGAAGAAGAAAAAGCCAGATTAGAAGCTGAAATTGAAGAAAGAAATAACATCTTGGACAATGTAATGCAAAGAGCTCAGTTGCAAGAACATGAAAAAGAAGAATTGCTTGACTCTCTAGAAGAAAAGGACAACCAAATCTCTAAACTTAAGCAGGAGATGAAATATCTAAAGAATGAGATAAATACTGCTGAAAAAAATCAAGAAACAGAATTATTCAGTGGTATTCCCCAGGGAGTATTGCATGCTTTTAAAACTTATGTTTTTAGAAACTATGCTAAAGATATGTTTCTGGAAGCTCCAACAGGCTTTTTGAGAAGAGAAGTTAATCTTAGATCTATTCAATTGCCGAAGAAACTCGTTGAAGATTTACAGAAACATGTCCTAATAAATCCAGACTGGACTCTAACCGATCGAGGTATTAGAGTTTTGAGAAGATTAGCTGAGGAATAAACTGCTAACCCGCGCATTAACTCGGACGTGCCTCGCTATCACTTGCCAAGTTTTGGTATTTTAGCTCTCCGTTCATTATTTAACTAATCAACGCTACTTTGCACGCCGGTTATGCGCAATGTCGTTAGTTAG
>NZ_NSKE01000003.1 GCF_002287075.1 Fodinibius salipaludis | reverse complement strand
GATAATCTTCGAGGTCTGGTCCGAAGACTCTTTAATATCTTCCATAGCCTCCTTCATCCGATTCATCGCCTCAACGCCTTCTTCCACCATCGGCTTGGCTTCATTCATCGCGGTCTCAGCTTCAGCTGAGTTTTGGTCGGTCTGTTTCAGCTGAGAGGAAATCTCTTCCAGCGATGAGGTCGTCTCCTCCAGACTTGCCGCCTGCTCGCTGGCACTTTCCGCCAGCTCTTGGCTTGCTCCCGATAGTTGGCCAGCCGAGGCATCTACCTGGTCGGCCCCACCACTAAGACGCTTAATCATGTTTTCAAGCACGGAATTAATAGAACGGCCGATAAAAATTCCTAATAGAATAGCTATAAAAACTGCGACAATGCCTACAATCGATATTATCCACAAATTTTGGGAGACTGTGGCAGCTACCAAATCTGCTTGATCCCTTGCCCCCTGTTCGGCAGCTTCAGCAACAATATTTGCATCTTTTATGAGCTTTTCATAAGCAGAATCAGTATTCCGTTCCGCTTCTAAAAGAGTTTTATTATGTGCAACCATATTATCCGCAGCAACAATAATTTGATCCACATATCCAACAGCATTATCCAAGGCCTCTCGGCGTTCGGTATCAGGTTCTACCTCATTGCGGATATCTGTTAGAGTCTTCTGAGTATTGGCATAAGTACTTATTATTTGTTGCCAACGATCCTCCGTATTTTCTACCATTACCTTCCACAAACGACGGCCGTTATCCAAAACCTCTGCCCGTACACCCGCGACCTCTTCTGACATTTCCGCATCACTATCAGCTAAATAGTCACCCAGCGCACTTTTTATATCCTGTGAAAGCAACTCGATTTCCGCTCCATCTTCTCTGATTTGTTCTGCAGCCGAATGATATTTTTCCAAACTTGTACGATATAGAGCAGACTCTTCTTTCAATTCTATCACCTTTTTCTCAAGGTCAGGATCCGAATACCCACTCAAAACCTCTTGAATCTCTTCAATCTCTCCGTTGATTTTAGGAAAACGTCCGATTGCCTGCTCATAATACTGATCTTCATTGCTTTGAGAGTACCGCAAGTATTCATTACCCGCCTTTCGAATAGTTTGATCTAATGCCTGCGAACTACCCCACTCTGAAATATAGATATTTACGAGTGTATCACTATATCCACTGATTGCATTTAAGGCATAGAATGCTATCGCCCCCACTAAAAGCGTTATACTCACCCCTGAAGCAGTAAGCATTTTAATTCTTTTACCAATTGTCCAATTATTTTCTCCGGGATTCGAACCAGAATCCCCGTTAAATCTATCTAAAAAAGCCATACTATTATCCTATTTTTTATTTGTTGCTGAACCCTATTTGTTATTTATTACTGAACCTTGCCTATCTACTCTTCATCAGAGGTCTCCAAGACCTTCTGAGGCACATCAAAAAGCACTTTATCTACTTCTAAAAGCATTTTTACCGAATCGTCCGTCTTCCCGATACCGGCCAAATAATCACTTTGTTCTCCCGCCCCTACAGAAGGAACATCCTCGATCTCCGTAGTTGCTATATCAACTACTTCCGAAACCTTATCAACCAAGACCCCCATCAGATATTCTTTATTTTGAATGACGATAATGCAGGTTTCATCAGTATCCTCAATTTCCTCGAGACCAAAGCGAGTACGCAAATTCATCACGGGAACTATTTTTCCGCGTAAATTGAGCACTCCCCTTATATAGTCGGGCATTTTGGGAACTGGTGTTATTGTCATCAGTCCGATAATTTCTTGCACTTTCAGAATCTCGATGGCATACTCCTCATTACCAAGAAAGAAAGTCAAAAACTTGCCCCCTTCTATATCCACATCTGATTGGCTATCCACTTCTTTTTCTTTCGTTGTTGCTTCACTCATAACAAAAATGTTCTATTAAGAAATTTGTGATTATCCGACTGAATTTTATTCAATCAAATAATTAGTTGTTCTGCTCCTAAATTACAGTACTCTTATCGTCCTGCTGACAGACTTCTTAAATAGTTTTTCAAAAGGAATATTTTTCTCGATTCAGATAAGCTGTTCCATTTTTGCCATCAGTTTTTCCGGCGTAAATGGTTTGTGAATAAAAATTGCCCCAAAACGGCTCAACTTTTCTATTCTCTCTTTATTACTTTCCGCTGAAATAATAAGGATTGGAATTTCTTTGGTTTGGTCATTTTTCTTAACCTCTTTTAGCATCTGCACACCATCCATAATTGGCATATTAATATCTACTATAAGTAAATCAATGGCATGCTCCTCTAAAATATCAAGTCCCTCTTTGCCATTACTTGCCTCAAATATTGATGTACTTTCATAACCACAGATATTAAAAGTCCGCTCAATTACTTTGCGCATTATTGGGCTGTCATCCACCACTAAAATTTTAATATCCATAGCTACAATATTTGTTTAGGAAAAAATGGTACCCGTATCAAACAACCTTTTCTTTGGTTCTGGCAACAATTGCCTCCGCGATTTGTGATAATGGCAACGTTTCGACAACAGCACCCACCTCCTGAGCTACCTTTGGCATCCCATATACTACACACGTTTCTTCGCTTTGACCAATTGTGTGTGCCCCCTGATCTCTCATCGCTTTTAACCCTTTTGCTCCATCAGATCCCATTCCGGTCAAAATAACACCCGTTGCATTTACTCCAGCAGCCTCTGCTACTGAATTAAACATTACATCCACGCTGGGACGATGATGATGCACGGGAGGTCCTTGTTTAATCTTAACATAATACTTTGCTCCCTTTTTCTGTACAAGCATATGATAATTTCCAGGGGCAATAAGTACCTGCCCGGGCTGAATCCAATCTCCATTTTCAGCTTCTTTTACATTCACCCTACAAACATTATTCAAGCGTTCGGCGAAACTTTTCGTAAAAACAGGAGGCATATGCTGCACAATAACCGTCCCCGGTAAGCGTGGTGGTAGGGCCGGCAATATTTCCTCAAGTGCTTTTGTCCCCCCTGTTGACGACCCTATTGCAATCAACTTTTTAGTCGTTGTCTTTAATCGAGCACCGGGATGACCATCTGTATTACCAACCTGTTTTTTCTTGGTCAGCTTTGTAGTTGTTTTCTTTACGTTTGCCACCGAAGCAGTACGGACCGATTTGATAATTTGTCTCGAAATCTCCCTGGTTGAATAGGCCGAACCGGGTTTACAAATTACATCAACAGCTCCCAACCGGAGTGCTGTTAACGCATTGTCACTATTTGCTGGGGTCAACGAACTAACTACCACCACCGGCATGGGATGATACTTCATAAGTTTCGATAAAAAAGAAAGCCCATCCATACGCGGCATTTCAAGATCCAATGTTAGCACATCGGGGTCGAGCTCGGCAATCTTTCTCCGGGCCACATAGGGGTTTATGGCCGAACCCACGACCTTAATATCTTTTTCCTTATCCAATTCTTTGGTAAGAAGCTTTCTAACTAATGCCGAGTCGTCAATTATTAATACTTTTATCATAATTATTCCTAAACTTGATAGTGAACTTCGATATCAGCCGCCCCTTCGTCCAAAAATATTCGAACGGTTTCTTTCAAAGAATTGGTAATATTTTTTGTCGACTTTTCCCCATTGCTAAAAAGCTGTGGGGGGCTTATATAACATAACTCCCCCTTTTTACTAAAAATGGGAGCTATATTTCCGCTGATAATATTTGCGACCTCACATAAAGCTTCTTCCTTTTCGTCTTTATTGGGCTCATCAATCCCCAGCATATTACCGGCCATTGCATTTAATAATGATTTTGATGGAGTTAAGATCACCATGCCATCAGTGGCACCACTAAATTCAACCATCGACTTCATATTTGATAACAATAGCTGCTCCTTGGATTGATTATCCACCTCTTCCTCTTCGATAGGGAATAAAAAACAGGTTATCTCAAACGTTTCAGCAGCGGCTTTATATATTTCACTTTTATACGACATACCTTGCATCGCCATTTTTGAATTTTAATATCTTTTGTCGCAACATTCGCCAACTAAATGGCCTATGAAGATAACCAAGACCACTGCTTGTAACAGCATTAAATAATTTCATGTCTCTTCGCGAAGATATTACAATTGTTGGTACTTCAGAACAATCAGTGTCAGAACGCATCTTACCCAAAACTTCTAATCCATCTATTACTAACATATCTATATCAACCAGCATCAAATCAACAAAATATGTTTTCAATATTTCCAACCCCTCATTGCCATCATTGGCCTGATACAAGTTTTCTATATCTAAATCTATCTTGCCAATCATTTGAATGATTCCCGTACCCTTTCTTCTATGATTTTCTACAACTAATATATTCATCACCATAAAGTTTTTCGGATTATTATTTCTTGATCATCACCCATAAATACAACAGTCAAGTTTGTTATCGAACCAAATATTGAAGAGTTCAATCAGATTGATACTTAATCCTAAAAGTTAGAAGAATCTAATATTCCATCTTATTTATTTACACCAATTGGCTTTTTGTTGATCGTGATATACCCGTCGGCAATGCGTAAAGCCATTGTACGCGAAATATTTCCGCCTACATCTCCGCTGGATATCATAAATCTATTTTTCCAAAGCAGTTTTCGAATAACTGTAATATTACGTTTCCCAATTTTAAAATAATCTTCCCGGTCTTTCGCCCTCATACTTGCTCCACCGGCCACCGTAATTTTGATATTCCTCTTTTTAGCACCTAAATCATATATTTCATCCAATAGAAGCTGAAAGCCGGTATCAACATACATAGCGGGTTTTAGTTTCGCTTTTTCCGGATCAGCTTTCGACAATGGAAGCATTACATGCAGCAATCCACCAACATTTATGGTGGGATCGTACGCAGCAATTCCCAAACAACTACCCAGCGCATATGTAATAATGGTCTCATCGGTATTTCCCGAGACCCTATAATCACTAACACCTACTACTGTTTTCATGCTGAGGGTTTCATTTTTTCCGATATACAGCCGGACTTATATTTTCAAATTTTCTATCTGCACTTGCTATACTTTCGGAGTGTCCTAAAAAGAGATATCCTCCTGGTTCTAACATTTTCCGAAACCGAGAGACTAACTCCTGCTGTGTTTCTCGATTAAAATAAATCATCACATTTCGGCACATAATTATTTGAAAAGGACCATTCAACGGCCATTTCTTTTTAAGATTCAATCGTCCATATGTAGCCATCTTGCGAATACTTTCTGTAATCTGATACTGCTCATCATTCACCTTTCTAAAATATTTGCTAACCAATTTTGGTGAAATTCCTTTTACAGACTTTGCCTGATACACTCCTCTTTTTGCCGTTTTTATTACATCGCGGGAAATATCCGTTCCTAAAATTTTTACTGATTGTGGATTAATATTTTCCTGAATAACGATGGAGCTACTTACCACCTCTTCTCCCGTTGAACAACCGGCCGACCACCACTTCACCTGTCTGCCATTTATCTCGGGTAATACATTATCACGTATAAACTTGAAGTGCTGGCTTTCCCGAAAAAAGCTCGTTTTATTTGTTGTCAATACGTCAACTAACGCCAAAAACTCTTCGCCTGAAGAATCGCTTTCAAGATAATTCAGGTAATGAGAAAAATTTTGAAGTCCAAGCTTTCGGATGCGCTTCATAACCCTTGATCGGACGAGGGCTTGTTTCCCTTCATGCAGATTTATTCCACAATAGTCATAAATCTTGGTTTGAATTTTTTTGAATTCTGTTTGTTTTAAATTCATTATCTATAATTTTAAAAAAGGTGCCATATCCTACCTATGGCACCCTACTATTGATCCATTTCATTCCTAAAGCCAGTTACTCCTAAAGAAATCTAATTTTTTATCAGTGCCGCCGTATCCAGTATGAGTCCGACTGTGCCGTCACCCAAAATAGCACCGCCCGATATATGATCCATCTGGGCAGCCATGTTAATAGACTTTCCTACAAGTTGTTGCTGACCTATTACTTCATCTACCAGTAAGGCGTATTTTTTATTAGCATTACGTATTGCCAGCAAAGTGCCATCAGTAAGATCCTGTATCCCATCACCAATATTAAAATGATCATGTAATCGAATAACAGGTACTGTTTCACCACGAATAGAAACTTTTTCCGACTTACCCATTACTGTAAATAAATCATTACGCTCTGCTCTAAATGCTTGGTCAATATTGAGTATTGGCACAATAAATCGCTGCGAACCAACACGGACAAGCATTCCATCGGTAATTGCAAGAGTAAATGGTAACTCAATTATGATCTTAGTTCCTTCTCCCTCCTCCGATTCTACATCAACCTTTCCTTTAAGATCTTCAATCGATTTCCGAACCACATCCATTCCTACCCCTCGACCCGATAAGTCAGTCACCTCATCAGTAGAAGAAAAACCGGGTAAAAAGATGAGATGATAAATCTCTTTATCTGTCATTTTCTGATTGGGATCAACGAGTCCCTTGGAAATTGCTTTTTCCAACACTTTCTCTTTATTAATCCCTTTTCCGTCATCTTCAATTTCGATAACAACTTTTCCACCTTCCTGCGATGCACGCAGCCATACTTGAGCCTCCTCTGGCTTTCCAGATGCTGCTCGCTCTTCCGGCGTTTCGATACCATGGTCAATAGCATTACGAACCATGTGTACAAGCGGCTCGTTAATAATATCTACCATGTTTCGGTCGATTTCCGTGTCTTCCCCATAGGTCGAAAGTTTTACAGACTTGCCGGCCTTTCGCGATAAATCCCGAACCAAACGATTCATTTTGTGAAACGTGGCTTTCAAAGGAACCATACGCAGTGCTAAACTTGTATCCTGCAGTTCACGTAAAATTTTACTGGTATGGTTAATTTTCTTCTGCAAATCAGAATGATCAGGAATAGCCTCATCCTGTGCTACTACCGAATGAGCAATAACTAATTCACCCACCATATCGATAAGCTGATCCAGCCTACTAACATTTACACGTACCGATGATTCTGTTTGGCTGTCATCAGAACCATCCTTGGAACTCCCATTCGTATTTTGCCCTTCGCTTTCTGCCAACAACTCTTCTGTGGTCTGCGAATCTTCATATTGTATACCGCCTGCAGCTTCCAGTGCTTTTTTGGGGGGAATCTTCTCATCCGCCACGCGATGCAGAACTTTTGTCAACCGTTCAAAGTTTAATGGCTTCGGCAAGTGATCACCTGCTTCAGCCCCTTCGACAACATCCAACATCTTTTTAATAATATCGATAGCCTCCAGCGAGATATCGGCACATGCCATATCAAAATCTAATTCATCATCTCGCACCATGCTTAGCACCGTTTCAAGATGGTGAGTAAATTCTGATATGGGATCCAATCCCATAAATGCCGAGGTACCTTTAATAGTATGAAACGCTCGAAATACCTTATTGACGAGCTCACTGTCATTCGGATTCTCCTCCAAATCCAGCAAAGCTCCTTCAGCCATCTCCAAAAGCTCGGTACACTCTGTAATAAATTCCCCAACCATCGCAGTATCAATATCATCGGGGATATAAAACTCCTCGGATAACGAAGGCAATTCTTCTGAAATATTGTCTCCATCGCTATTGGCAGAATGGGATTCTGTTTTAGCTTCTACCTGTTCACTTTCCTCCCACTCTCCAGCCTCTTCAACCTCAATAGCTTTTTCGGTGATTGCCGCAATCTCTTGTAACCAACCAGCATGCTCTTCCGGGCCATCGGTGCGGACATCTTCAAGCTGCTGTTTTACACCTTCCAAAATTTCTGCAATATCCGGCCGTGCGTTAGAGATTACTGCAACAGTAATAGAATTTAAGCTTTCTATATATTCGCCTGACGCCTCATCCTCTTCCAACCCCATTATATAAGAAGCCAGATCATTCAGTGTTTTAGACTCATCAATAGTTGAGGTATCCGATGAGCCTGGCTCAGATGATTCCTCATCAAGCTCTATTAATTTATCGGCTGATTCCTTTTCACCTGCCAATGCATCCACAAGATCATCATAAGCTTTTTCAAAAACTTCGACCTCAATATTTCCATCATTGACTAAATACTCACGTATCGTATTAACAGCCTGCATTGTGGCTGTTTTAACACTTATAAAATAATCATCCTCTTGGAAAAGGTATTTCAAGCCCTTCCATGCCATATCGATTAGCCGCTGTAGCTGCCCGGGATCTTCCTCAAAAGTAGAAATAAATTCCTCAAACTGAGCTCCTGCAACTGCGACGTTCTCACGATCAGCCGGCCATACATCGGCCAGCGCACGCATTATATTTCCAAGATCTTCTATTCGCTGTTCTTTTTTACTACTCATCCCAATACTGTTTAGTTAGATTCACTTAATACCATCGTCAGTAAAAATTCTGTATTATCACTGATAAACTTCATCTTTTTGGTAGGAGGCTTATTAGGCATAAAGAGGGTCAAGTCACTACCTCTTGTAGCCGTAGGCAACGAAGATTGTCCCCGAAACCCAACCTTTTCTACATTAGCAGCAACATCACCGGCCAAAATATTTGAAATTTCTCCAACCAGATCTCCCATATCATCACTTTCAAATGGTAACTCCATCCCGATAAATACCTTTGAAAAGTACAAGGCCGTATCCTTGGGAATGGCCAACATCAGTGAAAGCGTATGATCAGTATTAAAAACTGCAATATTTCCAATTATACCGTTAAGAGGCTTATCACCGTTTTCGTACTCAATGTACTTCAGTTCTTCACCAATTATTGATCCAAACGTATTTAAAACAGACTCTTCAACCTTTTCCACCAACTCTTCCGGGATCTGTTCTAATTCTTCAATTTCAGCTAATTTCATTTATTTTCTACCTGCTTGTTTAAGAGTTTAGTATACCTTTGAAAAAACTTTTGTCTTCTTCCTCGCCATCACCTCCACCTACAATTTTTCCATCTTCGTCGAAATAGTCACTGATGGCTTTGTGCATTTTGTCAGCTGTAAATGGTTTTGTGACATACTCATTAGCTCCGCCCTCATTTAAAGCCTTATCGACCTTCCCCATAGACTTTTCGGCCGTTACCATTATAATAGGAATATGGTCGTTACCCTGCTCTCGTATAGCCTGGGCAAACTCAACCCCTGTCATATTAGGCATGTTCCAGTCAACAAACATAATCTCGATCTCCTCATTAAACTTACTTAGTGCGTCTTCGCCATCCTTGGCCTCTACGTATTCAAAATCAGCCAACATAAGATTATCAAGAGCACGCTTTACGGCACTCCTCATAATTTTTGAATCGTCTACTACCAGTGCTTTTATCTTACTCATTACTAACTCCAGTACTTTTTAGGTAAAAATATTTCTACGGATTTGAACTCAGTCGCATCTCAATCATCAACCGAGCAACAAATAGTTATTAGCTATTCATACTCCTTTATCGTCGGTGGGGGACATCACTTAAATTTTTTTACTGAAAATCGAATTATTTAAAAGAAAACAAGCTACTACTCAGTTAATGATATTTTTATTACACTACCGACCTGCTTTGAAATTCTTAAAGAAAGGCTTAACATCACCGATAACTCTAAATAATGGAGCTTAATTAAAAAAGGCACACTTCCTAATTAGAGCAGATCATGCTTTCTCGTTCATCTAAACCAAGTAGTTCTTCATCAATACCAGCTCTGGGAGGCGTGCATCCAATTCAGGAATATGTTGCCGATCTACAATCTAAACCCCCGAAAGACTTTCCCGATATTGATGAAGAAAATCAGGATGGGAATGAGGATCATGAAGAAGCGCATCAAATAACTGCAGAAGGAAATAATAATAGCGGATCGGACTTCATGCAGTTAATGCCGAAGAAAGATTTCAGCGAACTATTTCAACAGTTTTTTGTAGTAGGACACAAAAAGTTAACCTTGCTTCAGTCCAAAATATTACTTGAAAGAGACACTCATTCAGATGCGTTAATGGCCCCTTCCAATATTGATACTCACAAGATACAAGTCTTACGTCAGAACCTCTATAATTTGCAGGTCAACATCTTTAAAAATCCCAAAGGGCAACAATACAACACACTGTTATAGAATCAACTAACTTGCCCGACGACTGGCATCTGAACTCATTTCAGTTATTGACACTGACCTATTATTTTGATCGGTCTCATCAAAAATCTCATATAATTCCTCAACAATATCTCCAAGCTCACCTATACCCTCTTCAACCTTACTTCTGTAACGCTCAATAGATTCATTGCTTGAATCATTTTCAAGCATAATCTTCATCAAATCTAAGTATCCAGAAATTGCACTAATCGGAGACATGGCCTTATGCATTTTATTGCAAACAATTTCTTCTTGAAGCCCTAAAACCATTTTAATCTGTTCGTAATTACTGTTCTCTTCATTTACATAAATTGATTGGAATTTCCTGGAAAACTTGTCCTCTAACGTATTCCCAGATTCTGATTCAGACGGCCCATCACTACTACCTACATTAGTATCGTCCATATTCATAAGCCAACGTATATATCTATATAGTCCTAAAATTAAATTACCTATCCCGGAAACCCCTCTTTTATGAGAGTCATTTCCAGTGAGAATTTATTAAAAAATATTAATATTAAAAAAATTTAATCCTCTTTTGAAAATCTTCTTGACTATGGGGTGCCGTGACTTTTTTTTAGTACTTTATTAGTAAGAAAGGACTAAGCGAAAAAGGAATCATCTCATCGGCCAATTAGGGAATTCTTTAAGTTAAACACGGGTTATAAGGGAACTATTTAACAAACGTGATGCTACATTTACTACTCATTAATATTTCTGAGAATCACTGTTCTCAAATAATAAAATCCATTGAAACCGAAGGGTTTAATGTTGATTATTTGATATTGGAGAATTCAAAGGAGGTTACCCAGGAGTTAGTCGATAATAGTTACTGGGATGCCGTCATTCTTTCCGAAGATCCTACTTCTTTTACCTTGTTACCCACAGTTGCCGAGAACTTTCCGGGTAGTCCAATTATTTTTTTTACTGAAAATCTTTCAGAAGAGTCATTCAAAAGAGCACTTAATCAAGGAGCAAATGATTGTGTATCTGCTTTAGACCTTTACCGTCTCCCAAAAATTCTGCAACGCGAGCTCTCCACGACAACATCAAAATTCCAAGAAGAAACAATAACAAACTCTTCGGAACTTCTGTCTGATATCCTAAACCTAAGCACTGAAAATGTTTTCGTTTTCGATGCAGAAACACTTACCTGTCAATATATCAACCAGACAGCAAAAGATAGTCTGGGATACTCCAACATTAATCTTGAGGAGATCACACCGTCAGTTATCTATCCTGAATACAACATAAAAACGTTTACAAACTTAGTTCAACCTCTTTTAGAAGAACAACGAAAGTCCATTTCTCTTTGTACCAATATAGTCCGAGGGGTAGGTGTGATTTTTCCTGCCGAAATCCTGTTCACTAAAATTTCTTATGATGACAACTCATTTATTTTAGCGATAAATAAAGATATAAGTGACACATGGTATAAAGTACGCAAGCTTCAAAGACAGCGAGAAATTACCGCCAAATATCTGAACAAACACAAACAAAAAGAAGAGTTACTGGTAAATGCTGCGCATGATATGCGAACCAGTTTACAGTCTATCATTTTATCTAACAAATTACTTTTTGATAAACAACCGGGAGATTTTCAAGAGGGGTTTAGCAAATTTCAACAAGCTATTCATTTTTCGGGGAAGCACCTTCTTAACTATATAAACGAATTTTTTGATCCAAGTAATAACAATGAAACATCAAAAAATATATTATCTGACTCGTTAGATTTGGATTCGTTTGCACAAAAGATATACTTAGTATTTAATCCCATTGCCCAGCGGAATGGGATTGATTTTCATTATGATACCTCTTCCCTGCAACAGTCCTATATATCTACTAATCAAACTTACGTTAAACGTATTTTAAAGAATCTACTTTCAAACGCTTTTAAGTTTACCAATCAAGGAAGCGTAACTTTTAATATTTTTTCGGTTACCAATCAAGAACTTGCCAACATACCAATTGATACTGAAAATGCCGTTGCATTTAGAGTTAAAGACACGGGAATCGGCATCCCGAAAAGCCAGTTAAAGAAGATTTTTGGTCGCTATAATCGCACAAAAAACTCAAAGGAAGGGACAGGACTTGGATTAGATATTTGTCAAAAATTAACTAAAAGCATAGGCGGGGTTCTCCAAGTTGAAAGTGAGGTTGAGAAAGGATCTGTTTTTACTCTATATCTGCCAGCACATGAAAAGTTATCAGATAAATCGTTACAGAACCAACAAACGAACATAGAAGAATACAACCTTAACGATGACGTGCCGCTAAGTCATAAAAATAAAACTATTCTTGTTATTGATGACAGTGAGGTACATAATTTAGCTATCAAAGAATATCTTACCTATACCTTTGCCAACTGTATAGCAGTAAACACCTTAGAAAAAGCGTATCAGGTTCTTGAAGACAATCACATTGACTGTATTGTTACCGATTATGTTATCCGTGATACGAATAGCCTGAATTTTTTAAAACAAATTAAAAATGATGGACGATTGGCTTCCATTCCCACTGTTGTATATACAGGAAAAAAACTGAGCGATGAAGAACGTAATACCCTGCTTTCTTACGCAAATGGCATAGTTAAAAAAAGCTATGGGAGCTACGATATATTAGTGAACACTATTTCTTCCTTATTGAAACAAGACTCCTCCAATAACTATCTTTTTTCCGATTAACTCTTCCCCTGATCGGTCCTTTCCATATTAGGAGTTAAATAATCAGACATCCTCTTTTTTACTTAAGATTATTCCTGATTCTACGATAACTGATCATCATAGAATGATCTATAAACCTAATTTGGATTCAGCATGAAAAATATTATCAGACTAAACACTTATCTTCTTACAGCAGTTTTTTTCTTTTTCATAAACACAAACACCTTTGCCCAGGAATCGGCAAAGTTTGAACAGCAAGTTAAAAACCTCCAAGAGCATTTAAAGAACGATTACTTTTCTTTTGGGATTCTACTTCAAGGTCAGGCCGACTTTCAACCTGAACGAAATGCCGGTAATGGCTTTCACGCATCAAAAGCACGATTTAAGATGGGGGGCACTTTTGATGGCAAATTTGGATATAAACTGCAGGCCACCATGCTTAAAAGCCCATCCGTATTAGATGCTAATGCTTATTATAGGCCGTCTTCACAAGTGGAGCTGAAAGCTGGGCTATTTAAGTCACCCTTTTCACATGAATATTTGACCGGAGCAGGCTCTGTACTTTTTGCGAGACGTTCGACTGCAGTAAATCAGCTGGGAACAAAACGCCAGTTAGGATTACAACTTGATACCTACACCTCCGAAAAAACATTCCGCTTTACCGGTGGTATCTTTAACGGTAATGGCTATAACGGCAACAGTAATGATGATAACAAGTTTCTTTATGTCGGCCGGGTTGAAAGCTATTTCGGTGATGGAGACAACCAAACAAAGCTTGGCGTAAGTGTGGCTAATGAGACCAAAGATACACCCGGAAGTGGAAACCTCTCAACCGGTTATATTGGGCAACAAACCCTATTGACTACCTACGCCAGTACTACGCAAGGTAAGTTACTTTTGGACGGGGAATTTATTAACGCCTGGAGAAATCCCGATGTGGGAGCTGACAGTAATCCTTACGGCTACTATGTTACGGCAGGATATCTTGTTACAGACAACAGCCGCCTATTGGCTCGATGGGATGCTTTTGAGGGAGATAATTTAGCACAAGATAGCGAACATATTCTTGTTGGCTTTAATCACAGTCCTAATAAGTTTACCAAGCTGAAACTTACCTATTCATTCCCAACGGATGACAGTTTTGATAAATCGAACTTCTTTGCCATCCTTCAGGTAGGATTTTAACCCATAGTCCATTAACTTAGCTGATGCCCATTCGCTGGGATAAAAGCTTGATCAATACATCACTTTTAGCGCCCATTCTCAGGGCATCAGTTAATGCTAACAAGTCATAAAGTAACGTATCATTTTCGCATGCTTGTGGCACAGTGTGATACAGCGGAGCAATAGAAATACCTTTGGTGCTAAATCCTTTCGCTGGCCATATATAGGGATTTTCAACCACAAACTCTTCACTTAGCACAGAAGCAGAAAAAGCAGTAGGCATCCCCCGGGCCAACCTCCCCTCGACAGCAGGGAATACATGCCGCACTCCATACACCAGAAATTCCAGCAACTTCTTTCTCTTAATGGTCTTTTTGTCACTTTCAATCAGTCCGCCAATAACTGATCTGTGTAAAGACTCACTCACCTCCGAGTTGCTGATATTAAGTTGAGTAGCCAGATCTTTTAGAAACCATTTCTTATCACCCAACGCAATAATCTTTAAAAGAATAACCACATCCTGTGGACGCATTCCTTTGTGCTCTTTCATAAACAAATAAATTATGAATTTGTTATTCCATGCTTAAAACAAAACCAATAGCTTATCTCATGTACTATCAAAAAAACTCCAACGATCTTTCCTTCTTTTACAAACCAGGATACGCAAAGCCATTATTCCAATAATATTAATATAACTTTAACTCTTCTTCATCACACATTTTAAAATTTTCCTTCGCTATTTCACAAATTTACCCTATTCGCTTTCTCTTTTTTGATTTGTATCGATTTACAACTGATACGAAATCTGAAATGACTGATTTACTCTTCTTAAAAAAATACCATATAAAAAGCCCGGCCACTTTTGTAAAAATGACCGGGCAACACTTTATACAGTATACTAGATTTTACTTAGAGGACAATACGTTAGTACCCTCGTTTTTTTCATTAAAATGATCCAATGATTTTTGGATTTGCTTTTCGAACCACTTTTCAAATAAAGGATGAGGAGCAAAACCCTTCCCATTATGTTTGTATTCCAAATCTGAAAGCCAACGGCTTGCATGCCCACCGTGAGTTGTCCGGGCAGGAATCACAATAGCAGTGCCGTCATTTTCGGAAGCTTCTTTTATGAGGTTGCGAATATTATTTATTGACTCTTCCCGCAGATCCGGCCAGTCTTCACGCCATGTACCATATTCAATCGCTCGAAAGGAAACTCCCTTTTCTTCAGCTGTTTTCTGCATATGAGAGGCTATTCGTTCGAGATTATTTTCCCAGTGATTATTAGCTTCATCGCTTCCCGTACCGTGAGCAGTCAACACAATAGTCTCTTTTTGAGGGCTTTCACTCAGTTCCAGAACACGGTCAAGCAAAGCCTCAGCAAATAGCGGGGAATCTTCAAGACCTCCCAACGTATAAAAGTCACTGCCGCTAATTATTCGAGGTGGTACTCCTCCATAGCTATGACCTCCATGCCCACGTTGCTTTTTGAGGCCAAGCATATATTCGGTTTTTCCCCTAAAACTTGACTCAAGTGAGAATACCCGAACCACCGTTATCGCTTTCGCTCCTCGCTCTTCAAGCCGTTGAGCAGCTTTTTTAACAAGATGGGGATCGGCCATGCTAAACGCATGCTCAATCATATACTCATTTTGCAGATCCTCAACAGCACTCATCATTCGGCGATTCCAGGTATAGTCAGAGCCGTGCGGCATAAATATCACACCTAAATTTTCTTTTGTTACCGGCAAGTAACTGTTCGCCTGTTTGGTAAGCCAAAGCTCAATATTCTTATGAGGAGTCAAATCCTTGCCATTGAACAAGGACTCATAATCTGCCACTACAGGTCGTATTCGCGAGCTAAACGCCATCATGCCATCGAGCTTTTGCGTAAAACTAAAAGGCACTACCACGGGCGTCAACTCCTTCTGGCGAATTTCGGTCAGCTTTTCTTCCAGTTGCTTACGAGCATCATCGGATCGACCACCGTTATTACTAAAAACAATGACCGACTCTCCCTGAAAGTTAAAACGACCTTCATTCATCGCTAACACATTTTGTACGTCTTCGCGCATAGCATCTTTTTCAGCCTGATCGGAAGCTCCGGTAGCAACGACAACTAATGATTCGTCCCCACTTTTTTTGCTCAGCTGTCCAATCCGATCCGCAAGTAATTCAGCAGTCAAGTAACTTTCGCTCATTACTTCTGCTACATGGATGGGCGCCTGAGTATTTTGCTTCCCAAAATCCTCTTTAAGCGTTTGAATTGCGTGCTTATACATAGGGTGATCATTGGAAATGAATAGTGGTAAGACGACAATATCATCAACATTTTGTGATGTTAACTTGTCGATGCCCTCTTGTAGAAAACGATCAGTATCTTTTTCAGTAATAAAAACGAGACTTGAGACATACTCTTCCTCAAACGAGCCAAAAGCTTCTCGTATCTCTTCATTCCCCATAAAACCACGGTCAGGGGCAACCACTAAGAAACCAGTATCTGATTGATTGGTTGACCATGCCATAGCGGGCAACATCAACAGGATTAAAAGCGGATAAAGTAATCGTATAAATTTCATAAAAGTAATTATTTGATTTTAACAGGTTTACGCTAATTCTTATAAAACTTTTTAATTTAGCTCACGAAGTCCTTCTGTCATCTGTACCGCATAACGGAACGTATAATATTTGCTGTCGGGACGTGTTTCCAGATTCGCAAACTCATCAGTTGATGTATCCGGATTGCCTTTATAGTAGCTAATAATTTTAAGCTTAGCGTAGTGCTCACCATCGGCTGTTTCAAGCACGATTGTACGATCTTCAATGGGCAAAACGGCATGCGGAGGATTGGATCTTCCGGTATACGTATACCACCCGTTACCACCGCCAGTGGGAACGGCAAGAGAATCATCAGTATCGGTGTAATATCCTTCAGTAGGAGCAGTGCTTACCTCATCAAAAGGAACGTCAAGAAGAAGAGCTCCGCCATCACCAGGTCCACTTACTCCACCATTAAAACGGATTGTTGTACCATTAAATGCAACGTCCCATTCCGTCGTTGCCGAATCACCGTGAGCAACCTCTTGTCCAGATCGTAGACTAAAAAACGTATATTCGCCATTTTCGCCGGTAGCTTCAAGATCTTCGACCTTCTGAACTTCTACTTCTGAAATAGGTTCTTCAACGCCACTGGTGCTGTCACTGCAAGCTGAAACTAACAGTGCAAGTGATACTATTATTAATGATAAGCTTGTTTGGTATTTGTTAAACATTTTACTCGTATAGTTATGATTGGAGATTTAGTTAAAAAATTTAAATCGATTTTGTTTGTGAGTAATCAAACACTTTACACTTAAAAATCTACCGCCACCTGGCCATACCACAGCCTTCCGGATAATGAAGACTGATTACTGTCGGTATAATCCAGAATATTATCCGCACCAGCTTGAAACGTAATTTTGTTCACAATTTCTCTTGATACTGCCAGATCCCAAGTGGTATAACCAGGCTCATATTCATTGCTATCAACAAAACCATTACCGTTAGAGTCATATAGGCCGTATTGACCTCGCAATGTCCCCCTAATGTTAAATCCCCATCCGCTTTTATGATCGTAAAATAGCTTCACATTACCGGAGTGCCGGGAACGATTAAACATCGGTTCGTAGGAAACATCAGTCCGCTGAACGACTTCTCCTTGGTCGTCTTGTACTGTACGCTCGCGCTCAATTCTTTGTCGGGCATCAAGAAGTTGGTATCCGATTGATCCCGTCAAGTTATCGCGAAACTGATACCGAAGCTCAACTTCTGCACCTTGCGTATATACCTCATCAAGGTTGAAATAGGTATAAACAGACTGTCCGTTAGTTTTCTGCGCAATCGGGGCGGTCTCGATGAGATCACTGACATCATTATGAAACAGGTTAAATCGAACCCTGACCTGCTCAACCGGATCCACATCAAAACCAAAATTTACCGCCCATGATGACTCCGCTTTTATTTCTTCAAGATCCTCGATGGGTATCAAAATTTGACTAATATTACCCTCTTCCTTTTGCCTTTGAATACCCTCAACCACCGTACTCGATCCATAGACGCTGTATCCGGCAGTAGCATTGGTGAAGTCAAGGAACAGTTGACGAAATTCCGGAGCTTTAAATCCCCTTCCCGCCGAAGCCCGAAACTGAATCCATTCGGCAGGCCGATAGCGTGATGAAATCTTAGGACTTATTTGTGATGAATATTCGCTGTGTCCATCAAAACGAAGTCCACCAGTCAGCTCAAAATTCGAGCCCGGGGTCCAACTATGCTGGGTAAATAAAAATGTGGTGGTAAATCCGGGCTGACTCGGATACCGTTCTGCCTCAAGCTCTTCAAAAATAAACCCAGCGCCGAGTATTGAATGGTGCTTATTATCCCAGCGATACCCTGCTTGTAATTCAGGTTTATTATAGTACTGATTAAATACAGACTGCTCATAACGTTCACCGGTGCCTGCAAATGTTAATTCAGAATCGGTTTTATAAAAACTGCTCATCCAGCTTAAGTCTATATTAAGTCTATCAAACGGGGTGTAACTGATGGAGGGCGTTGCCATAAAATCTTCCCGAAACTGATCTGAGTTCAGACGCCGGGCAGAACCGTTCTCCTCGGTGATCGAACTCTGGTTTTGCTGCATTTCATTGAAGTACCGAACATTTGCTTCCAGCGCTAATTGGTCATTCAGATCCAAAGAGGTACGGTAGCGGAACGTATAGTTTTCATATTCGGGAACAGTTTGAGAAACAGATTCCGGATTGAGGCTATACCCTCCTGAGCTGTTGCGATTCAGGGAAAAATTATTATTCCAGCTGTCAGTGTTATAAGATACGTTTCCATTGAGATCCAGCGTACTATTGGTCCCATACCGAGTTGTCAATCCCGCCGCAAATGGATCGTTACTTTGTTGCGTAATAACATTAATTACTCCGGCCAGGGCATCGCTTCCCCAAAGCGCTGAAGAAGGTCCCTTGACAATTTCAATCTGCTTTACATTGCGTACCGAAATCCTGCTCAAGTCAAGCGTTCCGGCCGTTCGGCCGATAACCGGGTTTCCATCAATCATTATTCGCGTGTAATCGGGGTCAAACCCTTGCACCTGAATTCCGGTACCATGGTCATTGACAATCTGCATACCCGTCTGCTCACTTAGCACATCACTTAATCTCATGCTCCCGGATCGGCTGATCTCCTCATCTGAAACGACTGAGACTGGGATACCAACTTCTTCAATATCTCTGCGGGTTCGCGTGGCCGTTACCACAATGTTTTCAGATTCATAAACTGCTTTTACAAGCGCAATCGTTAAGGATTGGTCTTGAGCCTTCTCTACGTCTACATCTACTGATTTTGTATTGTATCCTATTCGTGAGACAATGAGGACTACATTCTGCTTCTCAAGTTTGCTTATGGGCAGGCGAAATTTGCCCTCACTATCACTCACTGTTGTTAAATCCTGGCCCTTAACCTGGATGTGCGTATTTTCTAAGGGAGTGCCATCCTGATCTGCTACGGTTCCATCAATAAATTGTGCATTGGCTTGGAATGTGATAAGTACGAAAAGAACCGAAAAAAAGAACTGAGGATACATCAATTGCTAATTTCTATTTATAGTTTTATGCGAACAATTAAGGCGCTGAACTTATTTAGACTAATTACAAATAGCAAGATATTATTCTTAATCATTCTAAATAGTACGTTGCTAAATACACATATTAGTGTTTCTCACTCTTGAAGGATGGGTAATATCTGCTATATCCATACTTAGAAGCTTAGATTTACTATATCCCAACTTCTTGTAAGCAGAAAGGTTTGCTTGCTTGAATTCTCCCTTGCTATCAAGAAGGAAAACAGAATCCTCGTTATTACCCTTTTGGAGATAGGTTTTTTCTTGGGAGAATGTCCTATTATTTCTTGTATGCTCACAAACATTATATCAGGAGACTCTGTATTCCCAACAACAAGCTTTGCTATTTGAGGATGAGTATTTTTAATTTTCAAAAAAGCATATTCCTCACATGAATTTTCCTCCTCCCGATAAATAATATTATCTGTGAAAATTGGTTGTGTTATTTCCGTGATGGTTTTACCAATCATTTTGAAGAGGAGATAATTTGCTGGTCAAACCCTTCCTATAGCCTACCCCTGTGTAATATTTTTCTTGATGGAATTTTACAAGAACCCAGCAATCAACTATTTGCAATGCGGATAGGTTGTGATGCCATGAGTCCTGAAATCAGGCCAGATAGCCTCGTATTGGTTAATAGTGATAAGACAAATATTAGTTCTGACGGTATTTTGTGATTCGGTTCGACGATGTGGTACGAATGAAACTTCTTCAAAAGTTACCCGATAATCACCTGCTTCTAACAACAATTAATAAGAAGTACCACCCAGTCGAAATTAATGAAGATAGTGTTGATCAGATTAAGGTTTTGGGCAGGATTGTCTGGGTAGGTACACCTTTATAAAATACCAACCGCCGTTAAGAATTCTGCCATCTACTTCCCTGTATAAATTTATTAATAAATCAGATTGGCAGAATATATAAACGTTTTTTGTAATTTACCCCCTTATATAAACGTTTTTTATAAAAAATAATCAATTTTGGTAATATTAGTATCAAAATAATTGGTAATCGATATGTATAAATTATGCCCAAAAATAATCGATTTTCAGATAATGTAACCGTTTTTCGTAAATATACCCTTCCTGAAACCGATATGAAGCTGGCTGGGTATAGTGCATTAATTTACCGGTATGATTTAGAAGTACCATTACCTGAACTTCTTTCTGCAATAAGTGAGAAACACAGAAGATACACAGAAGGTAAATGGCAGGTATTTAGGACAGTACAGGAACCAGACCAAACCTTACTTGGGCATTTAACTTTTGCTTTTAGATATGAAGGAATTGATCTACTGATCTTAAAAAATCTCTTTAAAGAAATAGAGAAGACTGAAATTGAAGCTATCGTTCAGGATCAACCCACTGGCCGTAATAGCAGGCGGATATGGTTTTTCTATGAATGGCTGATAGATGAGAGACTGGATTTAGAAGATGCTAAATCAGGGAATTATGTAGAAGCACTTGATACGGATTTGCAATATCCAGGACCTAAAGAAAGATCCAAACGCCATAGAATATGGAATAACCTACCAGGTAATAAGGATTTCTGTCCTTTGGTACGCCGAACAGAAAAGCTCGAAAATTTTAGTGCTGAAAACTTAGAAAGTAAGGTGAAGGATACCATAGGTAAGGTACATCCAGATTTATTATCCCGAGCTGCAGCTTTTCTTTTACTCAAAGACTCCAAAGCATCCTATGCTATTGAGGGTGAAACACCTCCGGAAAATCGGGCAGAACGATGGGGAAAAGCAATTGGTCAGGCCGGTCAGAAAGACCTTACAAAGGATGAACTGTTACGACTCCAAGAAATTGTCATAGAAGACCGGCGATTCGTAGATATGGGCTGGCGTAAAGAAGGAGGGTTTGTAGGCATACATAACCGTGTGAATAGTAAGCCGGTCCCAGACCACATTTCTGCAAAGTGGGAAGATGTTCCTAAATTAATAGATGGTTTATTGAATACTAATGAATCATTAATAGAAAGTGATTATGATCCGGTTTTAGCAGCTACGCTTATTGCATTTGGCTTCGTATTCATCCATCCTTTTACAGATGGAAACGGCCGTGTACATCGATATTTAATACATCATGTTTTGGCTAAAAAAGAGTTCGCCCCAAAAGGACTTATTTTCCCCGTATCATCAGTGATCCTTGACCAAATAGATGAGTATAAGGAAGTACTGGAATCTTATTCCAAACCACGTCTTGATCTCATTGAATGGGAGGCAACATCAGATGGAAATGTCGAAGTCTTAAACGATACCATTGACCTTTACCGATACTTTGATGCTACCAAACAAGCTGAATTTCTTTATGAATGCGTAGAAGAAACGGTTACCGATACTTTACCGGAAGAAGTTCAATACCTGGAACGACATGACAAGATGAGAACCTTCATTTCCGAACACTTCGATATACCAGATAAAGGTATGGAAAACCTTATAGGCTTCTTACGTCAAAATGATGGCACCCTATCCAAACGTGCTCGTACTAAAGAGTTTGAGGCGTTGACTGAGGATGAAGTCAATATGTTAGAGGGGAAATACCAAGATATTTTTAGTGAAGGATCCTAAAATCTTTTTAAGTACTAAAACCGATGGAAAACCACCAAAAGTTCTACCAACAAAGAAGGAATCTTATTTTGTCAAGTATAGCTATATCTATTTATGATATTATTGGGTTAGAAATAGATGTAATAAACATCTTGGGAAACCAGGTAGGAATAAGCAATCAGCAAAATATTGAAATCCTATTAATTGTTTTTTGGGTATATTCGCTGATAAGATTTTTCCAATACTCATCTATTGAGGATTCTTTTGGTCACAAGAAACTATTTAGTCAGTACCAAAAATATCTCAGTGATTTTAGACATAAATATATATTCAAGAAAGTTGCCAGAAATGTTGACCCACAGAGTGTTAATAGTGACGACATGGGAGGAAGAAGACCTTTTAAGTACGAAGACATAAAGAAAAAAAGCCCATTTAAATGGGCTTACACGTACAAACCATACGATCCTGTTAAAGACGAGGAGAAAAACAAGGATGCGGTAGATATCTACTTTAATATTGTAGAAATATCAAAACCCTATGCGGCTACCTTTCTAAAAATGTTGGTATTAAGACCAGCATTCACGGAATATATTTTACCTTATTTATTAGCATTAATGACTTTAGGTATCATCATCTATTTCTAAGCCACCTGCTCTCCAAATCCCTGAGCTATCCAGCAGACTAAGCTTTGAAAATACTGGACCATTCTCAGTATCTGTCAAACAATTAGAAAGAACTACACCTGCTGGAGCAGTTTCTACATCTACCAAGGTCTGGATAGAATAGGTTTTAGATACGCGTATTAGGTACAGTCAAAAGCTTCACGAGGGCAAAATAATGGTACAAATTAAGGCCAAATAAAGAATATGTTTGTACTAATATTTGTACCCAAAAAAGCAAAACCCTGCAAGCCAACGACTTACAGGGTTTTGAGTGGGCGATGCAGGATTCGAACCTGCGACTTCTTCCTTGTAAGGGAAGCACTCTAAACCGCTGAGTTAATCGCCCGTTTTTGAAGAGCACAAATATACGGATATTCTATTATCTCGCAAAACAATTTATTGAACCTTTGGCAACAGAAAACTATAATTAGGTTAACAGTGTTAAGTTAATGCTTGACTTACGATTTTGATTCAACCATCTTAGTCGTACTCACATATTCGTTGGTTCTCATTTCAACATGTTTATTATGGCAGATCAATCACAAAATCACACTCCTTTCGAAGCAGTAATCATAGACGGCGGACGCATTCCGTTTCAACGCTCGGGTACCAGCTACAAAGAATTAATGTCTTACGATCTGGGTCGCATGGCTATTGAAGGGCTTATCGGCCGCGCCCCCATCAACGGTGACGACCTTGACCGCGTCATTATGGGAACGGTTATCCAGGATGTAAACACCAGTAACGTAGCACGGGAATCAGCACTGGGGGCCGGCATACCCAACAGCGTTCCGGCGCACACCGTTACGCAAGCCTGCATTTCTTCAAATCAGGCCATTACCAGTGCGGTTGAGCTTATTCGATCGGGACAATCAAAGATTATCTTGGCCGGTGGAACGGAAACAATGAGTGATATCCCCATCCGGTTTCGAAAGAAGTTCCGTCAAAAACTGCTCGATGCCCGCAAGTATAAATCACTGAGCGATTTCCTGAAGTTCTTCAAGGGATTGCGTCCCTCTGATCTGCTGCCAGAAATTCCGGCTATTGCCGAGTTTTCTACCGGAGAAACGATGGGCGAAAGCTGTGATAAGATGGCGGCCCATTTTGGAATCAGTCGCCAAGCCCAAGACGAATATGCATTGCGTTCTCATCAGCTGGCGGCCAAAGCTACCAATGAAGGTTGGCTCGATGAGGAACTTCTGCCGGCAGCAGTTCCTCCCGATTTCGAGGCCATAGAACATGATAACACCTTTCGTGAGGATACTTCTATGGAGAAGCTGCAGAAATTATCTCCCGCATTTATTAAACCGCATGGTACTATTACAGCTGGAAATTCGTCGGCCTTTACTGACGGGGCTTCGGCTTCCCTCATCATGGAAAAACAGGAGGCTTTAAATCGCGGACTAAAACCTAAAGCTATTCTAAGAGCTTATACCTATGTAGCTCAGGATCCGGAAGACGAACTTCTGCTCGGTCCCGCCTATGCCACACCCCAGGTCTTGGACATGATGGGACTGGAGCTTTCGGATATCGACGTTTTTGAATTCCACGAGGCTTTTGCCGGACAGATTTTAACCGTACTTAAAGCACTCAATTCTGAAAAATTTGCTGAAGAGAATCTGGATCGCGATAAAAAAGTGGGCGACATCCCGATGGAAAAGTTTAACTGCTGGGGCGGCTCACTTTCACTGGGCCATCCGTTTGGTGCTACGGGCACGCGGCTGGTAACAACGGCGGCCAATCGACTGCATCATGAGGATGGCGAACTGGCACTTGTTGCCGCTTGTGCTGCGGGCGGACAGGGACATGCGATGATCCTCGAACGCTTTGACAGCTAATATCAAGACATTTAATTACTCAGTCATAATATTATGAGCTATCTAAACACAGAAATTCAAGACAACATTTTAGTTGTAACGCTGGATCAACCCGATTCTAAAGTAAATAAGCTTACCGAAGAGTTGATCTCAGAAGTTAAAGAGCTGCTCGAAAATACGAATCCCGATGATATCGATGGCATCGTAATGGTCAGCGGCAAAAAGAATAATTTTATTGCTGGCGCTGATGTAGAAATGCTTAAAAACAAAAAAGCTCCGGAGGAAATTGAGGATTTAAGTCAGCGTGGCAACCGCCTGCTCCTTCAGCTGGAGAATTATCCCAAACCGGTGGTTGCTGCTATTCACGGATCGTGTCTCGGCGGTGGCTTGGAAGTAGCCATGGCTTGCAATTATCGGGTGGCCTCAAAGCACTCCGATACGGTCATGGGTCAGCCCGAAGTGCAGTTGGGACTTCTGCCGGGAGGTGGAGGAACGCAGCGGCTACCCCGTCTTATTGGCGTGCAAAATGCCCTTAGCTATATGCTTACGGGTAAAAATATTTATCCGCGAAAGGCCTATAAATTGGGTCTCGTGGATGAGCTTACTCATCGCGATGCGGTACTTACGGCAGCTAAAAAAGCGGTTGGCAAAATCAACAGTGGAAAGTTTGAGCGGGAGGATAAACGTAGCCTTGTCCACCAGCTGATGGAGGGTATGAGTCCGCTTCGCAACATTATTTATTCGCAGGCACGCAAGCGAGCAAAATCAGAAAGCAAAGGTAATTACCCTGCTCCCGAAAAAATTATCGACTGCGTACAAGAGGGATACGAAAACGGTATGCAGGCAGGCTTACAACTTGAATCCGAGTATTTTGGAAAACTGGCGGCCACTCCCGAATCGGAAGCTATGGTCAGTCTCTTTTTTGCGATGCAGAACGCCAAGAAAAACCCCAATGAAGAGAAAGCAAAAGAGATCCAAAAAATTGGAGTTTTGGGTGCCGGACTAATGGGATCTGGAATTGCAGATGTAAGTGCCAATAACGAGTATCGCGTATTATTAAAAGACCAAGAAGCGGAACAGGCGGCAAAAGGCAAAAAATCGATCTGGGATAATCTCGACAAGAAACGGAAGAAACGAATTATCTCTGAGTTTGAACGCGATCGTATTGCGAGTCATGTTACACCTACGGGCACTTATGACGGGTTTGAAAATGTGGGACTCGTAATTGAGGCCGTATTTGAAGATCTGAATCTTAAAAAATCCATTATAAAAGAGGTGGAAGAAGTTACGCCCGACGATTATATCTTTGCTTCAAACACCTCTTCCCTGCCAATCACTAAAATTGCAAAAGCATCGCGCCGTCCGGAGCAAGTTGTTGGCATGCACTATTTTTCGCCGGTACCAAAAATGCCACTGCTCGAAATTATTACTACTGATCAAACGGCCGACTGGGTTACGGCTACCGCTCGGGAAGTGGGTATCCAACAGGGCAAACATGTAATTGTAGTTAATGATGGTCCCGGCTTTTATACAACTCGGATTCTGGCTCCTTTTATGAACGAGGCACTTATGCTCCTCGAAGAGGGAATATCTATAAAAGAACTGGACAAACATATGAAGCGGTTTGGATTCCCCGTTGGGCCAGCTACCCTTTTTGATGAAGTGGGCATTGACGTAGCCGCTCATATCACCGAAGTGCTTAGTGATCTTTTTGCTGATCGCGGGGTCCATCCCAGCAAAAAACCGACAGAGCTATTTGAAGACGGCTACAAAGGCAAAAAAAATAAGAAGGGCTTTTATAAGTACGAGCAGAAAAATGGCAAAATGAAGAAAACCGATCCAAATAAAGAAATTTACCAATACTTTGGCGGAAGTGATCGAAAATCTATTGATGAGCAAACGGTTCAGCAGCGTATGACGCTAACGATGGTAAACGAAGCAGCCTGGTGCCTGCAAGAAGATATTTTGCACAATCCCACAGACGGTGATTTGGGTGCTGTGCTCGGCCTCGGATTTCCTCCGTTTCTGGGCGGTCCATTTCGATATATCGACCGAGAAGGCGCTGATACCATTGTTGGGCGATTGGAAAAATTTGAACAGGAACATGGTCCGCGATTTACACCGGCCGATATCCTGAAAGAGTATGCTAAGGATGACAAGAAGTTTCACCAAGATTAACATCAACCTTACTCTGTGTTATGCTGAATTCATTTCAGCATCTATTGATTCAAAATTTTATATAGATCCTGAAACAAAGTTTGTCCCGACACATCGGGGTTCAGGATGACACGTTATCTCCGGTTATCTGGTACCAATACTCTGCTTTGTAACGAGGTTTAATACAAGGTACCCAAGTCCCTGAAAACCTCATTCCAAGAAGAAATTTAAGTTATTCCCCAAAATTGGAGCAAGCCGCCAAAAATACTATCTTTGTACACTCTTTTTTAAATACGTTGAAAGTAATTAAACAAGTTATTTCATGTTAAATATCGCACTATTATTAATGGGTTCTCCGGACGGCGGAGGAGGTTGGTCAAGTCTCATCTTTTTAGGAGCTATTTTTGCCATATTCTATTTCTTTATCATCCGACCACAAACGAAGCGGCAGAAAGAGCTTCAAGAAATGGTTGACAATATTGAAAAAGGAGATAAAATTGTGACTTCCGGTGGAATGATTGCCAAGGTAACCACTGTTGATGAAGATACCGTACTGGCTGAAATTGATAAAGGTGTTAAAGCACGGTTTAAGAAAAGCTCTATTTCGGATGTGAACCCCAATCAAGATTAACTAAGTCTCCACAATCACTTATGGGCGCTGATATCAACTTCGATAGTATAGAAGTCGCTATCGAAGATATTAAAGAAGGACGTATGGTTATCGTTGCCGACGACGAGGATCGCGAAAACGAAGGTGATTTCGTTATGGCGGCAGAAAAGGTAACGCCCGAAGCTGTCAATCTTATGGCCAAATATGGCCGTGGACTCATCTGTGTGCCCATAACACGCGAAAAAGCGTACTCCCTCAATCTCGACTATATGGTAACCGAGGGCGCTGATCCCGATGAGGCCGCTTTTACGGTTTCGGTGGATCACAAGGAGCTTACTACTACAGGTATCTCTGCTGGCGACCGCGCCAATACTATTAAGGAGATGATTAAAAAGGATGCAGAACCCGGTGATTTTCGACGTCCCGGTCACATATTTCCGCTCATTGGCACCGAAGGCGGCGTTTTGCGTCGCGCTGGACATACCGAAGCGGCTATCGATTTGGCCCGACTGGCGGGACTCCAACCGGCGGGCATTATTTGCGAAATTATGAAAGATAATGGGGCGATGGCCCGCTTGCCCGATCTGGTCGAAATTGCCGATGAGTTCGATATGAAACTGATCAGCATCAAGGATCTAATCTCCTATCGCATGCAAAACGAGTCGCTGGTGCGCAAGGTAGTGGATGTGAACCTACCCACCATTTACGGCGACTTTCAGCTCCATGCTTTTCAGGAGCGCCTTACCGGCGATCATCACTTGGCGTTAGCCAAAGGTGAATGGAATGAAGACGAGCCTGTATTAGTCCGAGTCCATTCTTCTTGTATGACGGGGGACATTTTTGGCTCTAAGCGTTGCGACTGTGGGGAGCAACTACATCAGGCACTGCTTCAGGTTGAAGAAGAGGGTCGTGGGGTTGTTCTATATATGAATCAGGAAGGCCGCGGCATTGGATTAGTGAACAAGCTAAAAGCATATAAACTACAAGAAGAGGGATTGGATACCGTTGAGGCCAATGAAGCGCTTGGTTTTGAACCTGATGCCCGTGACTACGGTGTTGGGGCACAGATCCTACGCAGCCTGGGTATCTCAAAGTTGCGCCTTATGACGAACAATCCCGTTAAGCGTGTCGGCTTAAAAAGTTTTGGATTGGAAATGACCGAACGAGTACCTATCGAAGTGGGTGCTTATCCCGAAAATGCGAAATACCTGAAAACTAAGCGCGATAAGATGGGCCACGATCTAAAACTCGATGAGTTAGATCCTCACAGCCCCGATTTCATTGATAGCATTGTTACCGAGGAGTAAAGACCTTACGCATAACCGGCAGGCGCAACAGTGTTGAACTTATTAATGAAAGATTAGCTAATAAATGATAGAGAGGCAAGGAAATGGCGAGGTCTTTCCGAGTTGAGCCGTACGTGGGTTAGAGAGAAACTACTTACTTAATTCTACTAAATTGGCCTTTCTCGCAATTCTTGATAACTGGTTCTAACTTTGCAACTAAGGGTAGGAGATCTTCATAAATATTTGTAGATGCAACTAAAAGCAGTACATGGATTCCAACATCTTCAATAGATTGTTGAAAACTTAGATTTCGATCACTGGTTATAAATACATCAAAATCTTTCTGCGCCTTTGAAAGCAAGGTTCCATCTTTTGCTCCAGCCCAATCCATTTCTGGGACGGTACTTACAATGAAATCAGGATCTAATTCCTCAATTCGGTGTTTCAATTTCTTTGGAAGGCATTCGTCCAATAAAATTCTAATAATCATTGAGGCTGAAGAAGCTGATTTTTTAAAGATTCAAGTACATCAATAGCTTGCTGGCGGGAAACGGTAGGATAATCTTCCAAAAATTCGGGAATCGAATGATCAGCTTCTAAATACTCGAAAAAGGTTTTCACTGGAACACGTGTCCCTTTAAAGACAGGGGTGCCACCTAAAATATCTTTTCGTTGTTCAATGAGTTTTTTTGCAGGACTCATAAGGTGAAATAAGATTTTGAAGAATTGACTTGTTTCAAGATAAGTAACGAATGAATCATTTAGAAATTTCTTGCTAAATCAGGTAGTTACCCTAACATTAGCTTATCTTTCAAAACCCCTTAACACCTCTCACTTCTCCTCCCAACAAAGCTACCCTCCCACATCCACAGAACGCTGTATGTCGGCTGCCTTTTCGTCGTTTGGCTGATCTTGCCGTTTTGTTCCCGACAGATTTTGTGGCACAATCCGTTTGTGAAAAATAAGCATAGCAATTATGGCAGTGCTGATGGCCACATCGGCAACATTAAAGATATACGGAAAAACGGGATATCCACTAATCGTTAGATTGAAATGAATAAAGTCGATTACATGCCCTTCTAAAATACCACCGTATGATTCAATATATCCCATAATCAGGCGATCGATGATATTTCCTATGGCTCCACCAAGTATTAATCCCATACAAACGAGATATCCTACGGTAGCATCCTCTCGATTATAGAGCACGTACGAAAGGATAGCGATAGTGGCTAAAATAGCAATACCACTGATCACTTCCGTCGAAGCCCAGCGCATCCCCAGGGCCATACCCGGATTCTGGGTATAGTTAAATGTAAGCCATCCCGGAATTAGATCAGCATAATGCCACTGCGGATTAAGACGAATCCAGTGCTTGCTAAGCTGATCTAACAAAATGACGACCAGTGCCGGGACTGAAAGAGCTGTTATCTTTGTTCTATCCAACCGAAAAAATTATTTACGCTTGAGTTTTGCGTCAATGCTAAGCTGAGTATGGGGCACCGCTTCGAGCCGACCCTTGGAAATTTTCTTACCCGTCACTTTACAAACACCGTAGGTCTTATTTTCGATCCGTTTTAGAGCGTCATCCAGATAACGAATAAATTTCTTCGTTCTGTTAAAAAGCATGTACGTTTTTTCACGCTCCTGGGCATCTGTCCCGGCATCAGCCATGTGGAACGAATACGCTGACTCATCGCTGGCATTTTCCATGCTGTCGCGCAAAGTACTTTGAAGCGACTCGAGCTCTCGCTCAGCTTCTTCACGTTTCTTTAAGATAATCTCTTTGAAATATTCCAACTCCTCATCAGAATAAGGAGAAACGCGCTCTGTATCTTTATTTTCATTTTTTGATGATGCCATAATAGCTCACTTTCTTAATTAGGGTTTCTTCTAATAGAAATGGTTGATTCACTATTGCCAATCTCCCAACTTTTTACGAAATCTGATACTTCTAATTTTTGGGATGAAATTTCCTCTGCCAGAGTTTCGCTTTTAATATAATCTTTCATCGTTGTTACCGCTTCTTCAAGTTCTTCTGAACCCTCGAAGCCTATAATAATACGATCTTCTACGTCAAAATCCGCTTCCTTACGCATATTCTGGATGCGATTAACAAATTCTCGTGCTAATCCCTCTTGAATAAGCTCTTCAGTCAACTCGGTATCAAGGGCTACACTTAATCCCTTTTCGGTTTCAACCGACCAACCTTCCAGGCCGGTACGGATAATTTCGAGACTATCTTCACCGAGCTGTACAATACCCTGTTCACCCAGATCTAATTCAATAGATCCGGTCTCCTCATATTCAGTGATCTCTTCGGTAGTCAATTCGGCCACTTTTGATGCTACAGGCTTCATTTTGCTACCAAGCTTACTACCAAGCTTGGGGTAATTAGGTTTGGCAGACTTGTGGACAATTCCGGAATCATCATCCACAAACTGTACTTCCTTAACATTTACTTCGTCCAGTATAATTTCTTTGACCGACTCAATAGCCTGTCGGTCTTCTTCTTTTTCTATAGGCAGAATAATGCGTGACAACGGCTGACGAACATTGAGCTCCAGCCTATTGCGTAAACTCAACACCATGGATGAAATATGTCGCGCCAGCTCCATGCGGTGTTCCAGCTGCTTGTCAATAGCCGTTTCTTCAACCGTCGGATAGAAGGAAATATGTACCGACTCCTCATCCGCCTCGGTTACTTCATTCAACCGTTGATACAGCCATTCTCCCAAAAACGGAGCAATAGGACTAATCAATTTAGCCAAATCTACCAAGCATTCATATAGTGTTTGATAGGCAGCCTGTTTGTCCAGACTCTTTCCCTCTTTCCAGAATCGGCGTCTATTACGACGCACATACCAGTTGCTAAGCTCATCTACAAAGTGCTCAATGGTACGCGCTGTTTTGGTCGGCTCGTAATCATCCAAATACTCATCTACCAGTTTCACAGTGGTATTCAAACGGGAAATAATCCACCGATCCATCTCTACGCGATCGCTAACCGGTATTTGTGAACCGGAATACGCAAAACCATCTATATTAGCATACATCGCAAAGAACGAGTACGTATTTACAATAGTATTGAAAAACTTCCGCTGTGTTTCCTGCAATCCGTCTTCACTGAATCGCAGATTCTCCCACGGCGATGAATTACTCATCATATACCAGCGTACCGTATCGGCACCGTACTCCTGAATAACCTCAAATGGCTCGACGGTATTGCCTTTAGACTTGCTCATTTTGTTGCCGTCTTCATCAAGCACAAGCCCGTTAGATACTACATTTTTATAGGCGGGCTGATCAAAAAGCATCGTACCCAATGCATGGAGCGTATAGAACCATCCGCGCGTTTGATCAACGCCTTCGGCAATAAAATCAGCAGGAAAATTTTCTTTAAACTTATCTTTGTTTTCAAACGGATAGTGCCATTGCGCAAACGGCATTGATCCGGAATCGAACCAGACATCCATCAGATCGGGGATGCGTCGCATCGTGCCGCCACCGGGGCCTTCCCACGTAATATCATCGATATGAGGGCGGTGTAGATCGAGCTCTTCATCATCGGGCAAACCAGCTTTTTTCTTAAGCTCCTCAACACTTCCTACCACTTCCACATGCTCGGGATTCTCATCACTTACCCAAAGCGGGATGGGCGTTCCCCAGTAGCGTTGACGCGAAACCGCCCAATCCACATTATTTTCGAGCCACGTTCCAAAACGTCCGCTTCCCGTACTTGGCGGCTTCCAGTTAATTTTCTTATTGAAGTCCACCATTTTGTCTTTCACATCCGTAGTACGGATAAACCATGATTCCACCGGGTACTGCATCAAGGGTGTACCCTTGCGCCAGTCGTGCGGATAATTGTGCAGATAGGTCTCATGCTTGTACATCAGGTATTTATCCTTAATTGCACGAGAAATCTCCTTATCGGCATCCTTGAACCACTGCCCCTCAAAATCGGGCACCTGGTCGGTAAATTTTCCGTCTTGGTCAATTGGATTAAACATTGGGATGTCATGCTCCTGTCCCATTTCATAATCATCAGCACCAAAAGCAGGTGCGGTGTGTACAACGCCAGTACCTTCTTCTGTTGTTACAAAGTCGGCCGAGACAACCTTCCATGCATCATCCTTATCATATTCTTCAAGGGCATAATCAAATACTGGTTCATAGGTCCAGCCAACCAACTCTTCGCCCTTGTATTCTTCTACAATCTCATACTCATGGTCGATCACTTCATCGATGCACTCCTTGGCCATGATATAATATTCAGTCCGATCGCCTTCGGAGAGTTCAATCTTGGCGTAATCGAGATTAGGATTCACCGCCAATGCCATATTTGAAATAATCGTCCACGGCGTGGTTGTCCAGGCCAAAAAGTAAACATCCTCGGCCATTTCTACTTTAAATTTTACAAAAATGGAAGGATCCTGAACCTCTTCATAGCCCTGAGCAACTTCGTGTGATGACAATACGGTTCCACTGCCCGGCGAATACCATTGAATCTTATATCCCTTGTAAACCAGACCTTTTTCGTGCAGTGTCTTAAACGCCCACCAAACAGATTCAATGTAATCGTTGTCGAAGGTGATATAGGGATCGTCCAAGTCAACCCAATAAGCCATACGGTTTGTAAGCTTATCCCAAAGATCTTTGTATTTGAGGACACTGTTTCGGCACTTCTCATTGTATTCCGAAATACCATACTCCTCTACTTGTTCACGTCCCTCGAGATCGAGCTCTTTTTCCACTTCAATCTCTACGGGAAGGCCATGGGTATCCCAGCCGGCCTTACGATCAACTCGAAATCCCTTCAGGGTCTTGTACCGGCAAAACATATCTTTTACGGTACGTGCCAGCACGTGATGTATGCCCGGCTTGCCATTTGCCGTGGGTGGTCCCTCATAGAAGGTAAAGGGGATTCCTTCTTCGCGGGTAGAAACACTTTTCTCAAAGATATTATTCTCTTTCCACCACTTAAGGGTTTCTACTTCAAGTTTTGAAAAATTTAATCTTCTGACTTCATCAAATTGTTTACTCATAAAGGCCGCTGTACGTTCTCTATTGGCTTTTGAAAGCTATCAATATAAGGGTTTTCTAAACCTTACAGTAGCTTAAGTTTTCTAATAAATTTTTATCAAAATAAATGAACCCCAAAGATACAAGTCTTTACTCACCAATTCACATTCTGAGGCATATTTTACATTGCAAGCGACCTATAAAAAGCATTGCGATAACAATTTGCAAATTAGAATTATTGCAAATCTTTAAGCTATACTTTATTGTCTTCAGCCATTATTTTATTGCCTATAATCTATTAAACCGATCATAAATTAATTGTATTTGCTATATGGATACCCCCGTAAATGACCCCATAACCAGAGAAAACCACTATAAAATCTGTTTTGTATGCCTTGGCAACATTTGTCGAAGTCCGACCGCTGAGGGCATATTCCAACATTTGATCAACGAACGCGACCTTGAAAATCATTTTGAGGTCGATTCTGCAGGTACCTCTGCCTATCATATAGGGGAATCCGCCAATAGCAAAAGTCAACGTACTGCCCAAAAACACGGTATTACACTCCATTCAAAAGCGCGTCAATTTGAGGCTTCCGATCTGGACTATTATGATTTTATTCTGGCAATGGACAATGAGAATCTAAAAAATGTTCGTCAAATGGCTACTGGGGATCATGAGCATAAAATAGGCCTCATGCGCGATTTTGACCCCAGTCCGGGTGATGGGGAAGTCCCCGACCCCTATTATGGCGGACCGGAAGGATTTGAAAATGTGTTCCAGATTGTGAAACGAAGTTGTGAAAACCTGCTCAACGAACTTGAAAGACATGTCCAAAAATGATTCCGAATTCTGTTAAACAGGAAATCCGGCAAACAGTAGATCAGCCTATAACGTCTATCCGGCAAGTTTCGGGCGGCAGTATCAACCAAGCAGCAAAAGTTACATTGGCTGATGAAACCATCTGCTTTTTGAAATGGAATACGTCGGCCGATCCGCATATGTTCGTAGTTGAAGAGAAAGGGCTTGAGTTGCTCAAATCAACGGATACTCCGCTGCGTATTCCTTCAGTATTAGCTACCGGAGAAACGGATGATGGTACAGGCTTTTTGCTGCAAGAATTTGTATCTGAAGGGCATTCGAAACCGAATTCAGCCAGTAATTTTGGTCAAGCGTTAGCTCGGCTTCACAAGCATCACAACGAATCCTATGGACTGGATCACGACAACTTTATCGGTCGTCTTCCACAGTCTAATACTCCTCATGACAATTGGGTTGATTTCTTTATTCAGGAGCGCATGGAGCCTCAGCTCCAAATGGCTGCCAACAGTGGGAAGTTAGGATCCGATACGGTTTCCCGTTTTAAAGCAATGTATAAAAAACTGCCCGATATTTTTCCGGATGAACCTCCCAGCTTATTACATGGTGATCTTTGGGGAGGTAATTACTTTTTTGACCAAGATGGGAATGCCACTGTTTACGATCCGGCCGTATATTACGGGCATCGCGAAATAGAGCTGGCGTTCACTCATCTGTTCGGGGGATTCCCAAGTAATTTTTACAGCGCTTATGAAGAGGCCTATCCAACGTCTTCCGGGTTTTCGCAGCGCAAGGATATCTACAATCTATATCCCCTGCTGGTGCATACTAATTTGTTTGGCGGAAGCTATGCTCGACAGGTGGAGAGTATTGTAAAACAATTTTGATCAATCAAGTAGAGCGATTTGTCAAATCGCTCTACAATCATGGAACAAAGTTATGAATTTCTACAGGCGAAATTTACCTCACTGGCAACCTCCTGAGGCTCAATATTTTATCACATTTCGCCTTGCAGGATCTCTTCCAAAGGAAGCTACCCAAAAAATAAAATCCCAGCGTAAAGAGATAGAGAAGGAATTCGATAAAGTTTCTCAGACCTTATCTAAAAAATTAATCGAAGAATTTTTTAGAAATATGAAAGTCTCTTAGAAAATAACAATATAGGTCCTTTCTGGCTCCGAAAAAAAGCAGTAGCACAACTGGTTTGTAATGCTATCGAATATCGAGATAGCAAAAAGTATGATCTTTATGCCTATTGCATCATGCCGAACCACGTACACCTTGTTTTCAAACTCCTTAAAACTGAGGATGAAATAGATAATCCTGTTACTGAAATATTGAGAAGTTTAAAACGATTTACAGCAAGAGAAGCCAAGAAAGCATTAGGCAGAGAAGGTCAATTTTGGCAACATGAAAGCTTCGACCGAGTTATTCGTGATAAGGGAGAATTAGAATCTACAATACGTTATGTTTTACAAAACCCTGTAAAAGCTAACCTTGTAGATACATGGACGGACTGGCCTTACAGTTTTTGTAAATCCGAATTTAAAAGTGATTTTGTGTAGAGCGATTTGGCAAATCGCTCTATAATAATCATAAGACGTAATCATAGCCAGAGCATTATGACAAACACTCCACAACGCATTATCAGTCTTGTCCCCAGCCTTACGGAATTGGTCATTGACCTGGGCTTACAACAGCAATTGGTAGGACGAACGCGGTTTTGCGCACATCCCAAAGAAAAAGTAGAAGACATTCCCATCATCGGTGGGACAAAAAATCCGCGTTTGGATAAAATTCGAGACCTTAACCCGGATTATATCATCGCCAATAAAGAAGAAAATCGTCCCGAAGATATTAAAACACTGGCGGAGGACTTTGAAGTTAATGTCACACAAATCGCCACTATTGAAGATGCCCTGATCACCATCCATGAGCTGGGCAAGAAATTTAACAGATCGGAACAAGCAGAAAGCCTAATCAGCAATATCCAAGAAGCACTCGACGATCGTCCCAAGGTTACCAAACTAAATACCGCTTACCTTATCTGGAAAGATCCCTGGATGACCGTAGGCCGCGATACCTATATCCATGATATTATGAATCACTGGCAACTGCCCAATGTGTTTGCAGAACAGAAACGATATCCCAAAATAGATCTTGATGATCTTAAGAGACAAAATCCCGACCTTATTTTACTAAGCAGTGAACCCTATCCCTTTAAGGAAAAACACATGGCACAAATTGAAGAAGCATGCCCCACAGCCCGGGTACTGCTGGTCGAGGGAGAATGGTTTAGCTGGTACGGGTCGCGCATGGAACATGCTTTTAAACGCCTCAATGGCTGGCGTAAAACCATTGCTTAAAAGTGTTACCTACTCTCGGCTGTAAATTGTTATACTACCGGGTAGATAATCGTTGGTCTTTATTCATGAATACTATTCTATCACATAATCGGGCTGCATCAACATGCGTTTATATCGTTGTGCTGTGTACAATTACCACCTCTTCGGTTTGGGCGCAAAATCAAACGGTCGAAGAACAAGAATATATCGCAGCACAAACTACTTACATCGATGGTTTAGCCGCTTTTGAAAACAATAATTACGAAGAAGCAATCAGCCTTTTAAACAAGGCGTACGTAAAGCTGCCCGACCATCCCGGAATTAATTTTGCTCTTGCTGATGCCTACTTACAAGTAAATGATTTTCAAAATGCAGAGTACTACAGTAAGCAGGCCCGAATTCTTAATCCTGAAAACAAATGGTATCATCTACAACTTGCTGAAATTTACAAGGCCATCGGCAATAATAAGACCGCTGCCAAGGAGCTGCAGAATGCCTTAACTTCTCATCCCAAGGATATCGACATTCTATATGATCTTGCACAAATCTATACCGATCTGGGACAATTAGAACGGTCGAACACCATTTATAACAAGCTGCTGCAGCTAAAAGGAGAAATGATCTCCTTACGGATTGAGAAGCTTAAAAATTTTAACAAGCTGAATATGAAAGATTCAGCCATTGTGGAACTGGAAAAAATCCGGTCGATGGATCCCGGAAACCTCTCCACGCTCCACCTGTTGGGCAACTACTATTTAGAGCTGAACAAACCGGCCGAAGCTCATGATGTTATTCAGAGTGCTCTCCAAATTAACAATAATCCCAAATCCCGGATAATCCTTGCTGACATTTATCTGGCACAAGCCAAATGGGATAGCGCAGAAACTACCCTTGGCGTGCTTATGGATGACTCAACAGTTGCTGCCAAAACCAAGGAAGAAATTGCACATTTTATTTACAGTAAATACAAAAACGCTCCTTCAAACTCTGCGATTCAACAAACAACAAACAACATTTTCAAGAAACTTATACACAACGCTCCAAAGTCTGGTAAAGCTTATGCATTAGCGGCAGATTTCTTTTTAAACACCGATCAAACCCGGTACGCTCTCCGTGCACTTGAACGGGCTACAGAATTAAATCCTACAAACGATTCCATCTGGCAACAGCGATTACAACTACTCCTTGAACAACGGCGATTTGATGAAGTTATAAAAGTCGGCAAACAGGCAATCCAAAACATTCCTCAGGAGCCCATCTTATTATACATGCTCGGTAACGCCTATTTATCTACCGAGCAGTACGATAGTGCAGAACAACACCTCAAGGAGGCTTCTAACCTCCCTGCGCGAAGGCCATTAAAAGCCAATATTTTCGGCTCTCTGGCTGATACTTATGCCGGACAAGAAAACTGGGATGCTGCCTTTGAATATTATCAGGAAGCTATAATCTTGGATACTGAAAATCCTGTTATTTACAATAATTACGCCTATTACCTATCCCAGCAAGACAAAAAACTTTCCAAAGCAGAAAAGCTGGCGCTTCGTGCTTTAGAACTTTCTCCGGACAATACTTCGTTTCTGGATACCGTTGGATGGATATACTATAAGCAGGGGCAGCTACAAAAAGCTCAAAGTTATATCCGAAAGGCCATTGATTCGGGGGATCCCAGCGCCGAGACACTGGAACATATGGGCGATGTTCTCCTTAAACTCAATGATCCTGACAAGGCCAAAAAGTGGTGGCAAAAAGCGCTCGACAAGGATCCGTCAAGAACTTATCTCAAAGAAAAAATATTGAACTAACCGTGAATCTACACCAACACCTATTACACTATTTTTTATGGGGATGGTTATGCCTGGTGATGATTTCCTGTTCGAGCTCCCAAAAACTTGTTGACGATAATTTTCGTCCATCGGAAGCAAACCTATCGAAAACCATTAATAAAGTGCCCGACTATAGTGATGATTTACAATCTGTTGAAGGTAAAGGACGTGCGATAGTTAGCGAGCCGGGCAACACCGAGCGCGTTACCATTCACTTTGCCAGCAACCGACAAAAAAGCCTTGTAACAATTCGCAATGGTTTGGGTATTGAAGGCGGACAATTACTCACTGACGGTGATACGCTTCTCGTTTATAACAAAGTGGATAAATATGCCCGGAAAGTGCCTGTAAAGGGAGCCAGTCTGAATCGCATAAACCGGCTGGCCTCACTTAATATTTTATCCATACTAAATTATTCAATCAAAGAAGAGGATGTTGAGCAATTCCTGGAAAGTGAAACACTCTATCAGCTACAATTAAAAACTGGTACAAAAGTTTATATCGACAGACAATCGCATACTATAAACCAAATTGTACAGCCTTCATCTACCAACCTACCGTACTCAAAAATTGAATATAGTGCATATACCTCAATGAAAGGGTTCACCCTTCCGCGCAGAATTAGTATATTCGGGCCTGATCGTGAATCAAAAGTTGCTTTACAACTAACAGCATTAGAACTTAATCCCACGCTTGACGCATTAATAATTGAGTTACCAGACGATATCCCCATTTATCACAAATGAAAAAAATATATAGCCTCATAGCGATTGTCACCTGCTTATTGGTGGCTCCGGACCTCCTGTTCGGCCAGTCCGCTGTTGTCCAGGAATTTAACGAGCTACGAAATAACATCGTTGAGAAGCAGAAAAATACACGCGCCGAAATAGAGCGTCTGAATAAAAAAATTCAGGAGTTCGAACAACGCCTGCAGCAAGCAGAAGAAAAGTACGAAGCCCTATACCAAAAGTATCAAAACTTAAAACAGCTTATTGCCCTTCAGGATGAAAAGCTATCTCAGTTGCAGCAGGAGCAATCCCAAATTCAAGAAGAAATCACGATTACAACAGAATCACTGAGTGCCAAACGGGCTGAGTTAGAACGACTGATTGAAAACTATAAACAAACACTCAGTTATCTGTACAAACAAGGCCGCACTTCCCAGCTGGCCCTTATTTTTTCCGCTTCCTCTATCAACCAAATGCTGATACGATCCTTTTATCTCGAAAAGTTCAACAACTACCGCGAGCAGCAGGCGCAGGAAATTCGTCAAGCTGAAAAGGACCTTGAGCAAACCAAAGAACAGCTGGTTAAAGCCCAAGAAAAAAATGAGGAAGTATTACAAGAAATTAGAAACGAAAAACAAGAGCTGGCCGAGAAGAAAGAGCAACAGGAAAAAAATGTGGCCCTGTTACGGGAAAACCGAGAAGAGATCAACAACAAATTAAAAGAAGTTCAGCAACAAAAAGATAATCTTAATAATACGCTTTCTGATCTCATTCGGCGTGAAGAAGAAATACGAAAAGCCCGAGAACAAAAACTCCGTCAATTAGAAGCCGAACGAAAGAAAAAACTGGCTGCTGCCAAAAAAATTGAGGATGATGCCAAACGGGAAGCCGAAGTTGAGAAGTATTCCGAGCCTATCAAACTCGATAACTTTCTGGACTCTAATAAGATGGAGGAGATCGAAAACCGGTTTGCCTCAAATAAAGGAGAGCTTCCCTGGCCCGTCGATAGCAGGACTATCGCCGAACATTTTGGCAATAAAGTGCACCCTGTTTACGGAACAAAAACTCCCAATTTGGGGATTGAAATTGTAACCGATGCACAATCTTCGGTTGAAGCGGTACATGATGGCTATGTAATTGATGTACGACCTATCCCTGGTTATGGCGATGTTATTTTTGTTAAACACGGACGCTTTATCACCGCATATGGCAATTTAAGCCAGGTTATGGTGCACAAAAGCGAAGTATTAAATCAAGGTGATATCCTTGGGCTTTCCGGCGATGAGGATTCTCCTAAAGGCGAAAGTCTGTTTTTTCTAATTCGCGAAAATGACAAAAATCTCGATCCTGAAAACTGGCTTCAAGTGGAACCCATATCCAGCAATTACTAATTAAAACATTTTTTATCTTCAGGATTTCTCTCCAATTAATTTATAACTAAGCTTTCTTTTCATGACCAATTGGCAACGCACTTTTGCATTTATAAGCGGCGCTCTTGTTTTCGGATTGCTATTTATCATCATATCCAACAGCTTTATCCAGTACGTTGCCCATGAGGGTGCTACCGGCTACCTTTTTCTATTTGGCTTTGGACTAATATTTCTGAACCTCAACTTCGGCATCAGTCGGAGATTTGCTATCAAGGCTCTGAATCCTGATGGGATTGCTTATACCATGGCATTTCTTACTATTCTGCCAACCATTTTCTGGGTTTATACCAAAAATGTGGGGCTTTCAGCATTACAACCGGCATTTGTACTCACCGTCATTTTTTCGGCCTTTTTAGGTGCCTACTACGGATTGCGGCGTGGGGCTATCAAACGTCAGCGATATATCCAGCGCCTTCGGGATGAAAAACAAGATATACCAAACTCACTAAAACGTCCGCATGACGATCTGAACAAAAATTAGCTCAGAATCTTTTAGTTAAACAAGTAGTAATCGATTCCAATATTAGCCTGGAGATTTCGGCTGTCAGATTTAAAAAGGCGATCGCTTTCCCAATCGTAGCCAACTTCGGTAAATATTCCAACATTGTTAGAAATGCGAATAGCCATGCCGGCTCGAAGACCCAAGCGAACTCTAAAACCCATATCCTTGTCGGTATTAGCAAGGGTGCCCATGGCTAAATTATTCCCGAATAAAGAATTGAGCTGTACGTATGGTTGCAGGCGATCGGTTTTAAAAGGATAAGCGCGAACAATGGGTCCAACACCCCAGCTACCTACCCCAAAATCAGCATTTTCACTATCCGTAAAAAAGCTGGTTACTACTTGATAACCAACACCCAGCCGCGGAAACATAGTACGCACGTTCCGATATACAAACTCCAATTCAGAGCTTTCATCATATGTGAGTTCCTTACTATTTCCCTTGTAATGCAGATCACTGAGCCAATGAGTATTGGCCGTCAACCCATGAATACCTACATCATAATTTAGGGGACGAATTCCGTTATTGTCTGCAGATGAGCTTTGTGACTGGGCATAAATAGTATTAGAAATAACACCTGCCGATAAAATAAGTAGTAAAGCAGATGTTAGAATCTTACAAAACCTTGAAAATACCTTCTTTTTCATTGTGCGTTAATTTATTGCGATATACGATTAAAACGGACATTCAATGGCATCTAAAATTGCCCAATTAATTATACAGTTACAATAACTGAATTAAATCTTTAATGTTGCCTGTCTTAGCTTGTATAATCACATTATTTTACTTTTGATTTTGAGCAAATTGGATATACGTACCTAAACTGATATACTATTTTTTTTAAGTTACATTTAAAAACTTTTTACCCGTAAATAAAATTTCCTTCTTAAATGTATCTGTATGCTTAAAAAGCTTTCAGCTAAACTATTCATTTTCATTTTTCTGCTGCCTTTGTTTGGAGCCTCTCAATCTCAGCAAAACGATTATTTTCCAAATCGGCTTATAATAAAATATAAGTCGGACCAAAAGTTCCAGCAGATTCAAAACAAAATTGGCAGTAATCCCAAGTCAGCAGTCCAACAACTGCTTAATAAGTACGGTGCCAGACTCAGTCGTCCCCTCCTTTCAGCCAAAACACAACAGATGATTAAAGCCCAACAGGTACCAGCAGCAAATGACGTTCTTCGAATTGAAGAAGTTATTTTCAACCATAGCATTGATCCGGCACAACTCGCTTACAAAATAAATAGAATGCCCGGCGTAGACTATGCCGAACCCCGATATATCCGCCATATGAATGCCGAGCCAAACGATCCCGATATCCAGAAGTTCGTTGACGCCCACAACTTTACCGATGCCTGGGATTTAAGTAAAGGTTCTCGAGATATTATTATTGCCGTAGTCGATGGAGGCGTTGACTATACGCACTCTGAGCTAAATGAGAACCTCTGGATAAACCAGGATGAAATTCCAGCAACCGTTTTTAAACAGGCTGATGAAAATGACGACGGAGAGGTAACGGCTTCTGAAGTATGGATGTACCTTGAACAAAATAGTGCAGACCATAATGGCGATGGAAGCATTACCCTGGAAGATGCCCTGCATAATGACTCTGATTTTACAGATGCTAATGATAATGACAATAATGAATTCACAGATGATCTTTTTGGGTGGGATTTCTGGGAATCGGGGAGTGATGGGCAAAACATCACGCAAGATAATAACCCCATGCATGATGCCACCGATCACGGCACACACGTAGCCGGTATCGCTGCAGCAAAAACAGATAATGGAGAAGGGATTGCCAGTGCCGCCTACAACGCCACTTATATACCTATAAAAGCGGGCGGTGCTCCCAACTTTGACGACGTTATCGGGTTTGGATACGAGGGTATCTTGTATGCTGCAAATAACGGAGCCGATATCATAAATTGTAGCTGGAGTGGCGGATCAGCCTCCCAGGCTGAAGAAGATATTACAAACCTTGCCACGCAAATGGGCTCTCTCGTCATCGCTTCCGCCGGTAACGAAGCCAGCAGAACAGAATACCCTGCCCGTTATGATAAAACAATTGCAGTAGGATCAATAGATACAGAAAATAACCGCTCTTCCTATTCCAATTTCGGATATAACTTGGACGTACTGGCTACAGGTACTGATATCCTCAGCACTTCCTATAATAATAACTACATTTCCAAAACCGGTACCTCTATGTCAGCTCCCGTAGTTAGCGGACTTGCGTCACTTGTTGGGGATCTATACCCTAATTGGAAGCCCGAACGCATCGGTATGCAAATTCGTGCATCTGCCAATTATATTGATGATTCTAATCCCGACCTCGAAAATCAGCTTGGCCACGGTTCGATTGATGCCTATCAGGCGCTGAACACCAACCTGCCAGGCTTAAAAGTAGTATCTCAAGAATTTATTAACAACGAAGAAAATAAGCTTTCGCTGGGCGAAGAGGGAATTATTGAGCTAACCATCACCAATGTAGGCAATACAACATCTAACCTTGAACTGGAACTTTTATCATTAAATGAAAGCGAGGTGCAACTGGAGAACTCAAGACAGCAGTTGGGAAGTTTCGCTACCGGTGATACCATGGATTTAAGTTTTCCGATCAAAATTTCCAGCAATTTTGATCTAACCGAAATACCGGCCTTTCGATTAGAATTTATCGACAATAGTCTGGATTACAACGATTTTAATGCCCTCGTTTACGAAGACATGTTTTTCGAAGTTATTGCTGGCAATAATGTAAAAACTTCTTTTGGAGCCGAAGGTACATTTGGCTTTTCTGATCCCCTGGCCGGCCGCGGCGGTGTCGGCTTTATTCCCCGCTATCCCGACGGTACAGGTGGGTATAAAGAAGGAGACAACTTACTTTTTGAGGGAGGACTTATAATGCAGTTTAACGAAGAGCTTTTTGATGCTGTTCGGACCACCGGTGGAAATGTTTCTCGTGATTTTCTTCCTCAAGATGCCGTCACTATTCTACCAACCACTAATGGAAATGGCCTGAAGGGATCTACCCGATTTGTTACTCTCAACGACAGCGCAAAACGAGCCTCCATCCAGCTGGAAACTTTTGCCTTCAATGACCACGCTATCAACAAGGTAGTCTTTGTCAAGTATACCATCACTAATCCCTCACAATTCATAACAATGGAAAACATGTACGTTGGGTTATTCAACGACTGGGATATTGGCAGCAATTCGGGTAATAATAACATCTCCTACAGTGAAAACGACAGCCTGCTCTACATCTCTGACGCTTCCTCATCAAGCACTCAACCAACAGTTGCTGTTGCACATTTGGGACCGATGTCAGGAGCTCTTGCCATCGACAATACAATAGAAGGAAGACAGGACTCGCTCACCTTCGGTATCTATGCTGGTTTTTCTGATTCAGAAAAAGAAGCCTCGCTAACCGCCGGAACCGTACGAACAGATCTACAAAATACCGACATTTCTGCCGTTACCAGCTCGGGACCTTATACGCTAAATCCGGGCGCCGATATAACAGTGGGATTCCTCTACGCTTTTGGAGAGGATTTGAATGAACTGCGCGATCAAATTACTGAAGCACGATCCCGGAACTTCTTTGAAGTTTCGCCCACAGGTCGAGCTACGGCTGATGAAATTCCCCAACAGACAGAGCTTTTCCAGAACTATCCCAACCCCTTTAATGAAGAAACTGAAATCCACTTCGATCTTGATCATGATTCCCACGTAACCCTATCCGTTTTTGATGTGTTGGGGCGCAAGGTCCGTCAGATAGCTGACACCAATCTTGATGCTGGTGCCCATTTTCTAACCTTCAATGCCCGCAATTTAAGCAGCGGTGTTTATTTTATTCGTCTTGAGACCGATCGTGACTCTCAAACAATTCCCATAACAAAAATAAAGGCTCCTTGACGTGTAATCTATTCTTGTAATAATCATCATAATGCATCCTCTCTCATCGATATTCTGAGGTTTTTAAACACTCAATTTACTCGGATAAATTCTGATAGTTTTTTAGTATTGCGCTATGAAAACAAATCTACGACATGTTCCCCATCTTCGAGCTCCTTACTGGTGTTTTAATGGTCATATGCATACCACCGCTCGGTCATTGTTCGGGGATACCCAACAACCTCCACTAAAAAGAATTGAAATCGCAACTCCCGATAATGATTTTCTGGAGCTTGACTGTCACATCCAATCTGACTCTGATGCCATCATCACTTTGTTTCACGGCCTCGAAGGCTCAACCAAACGCTATTACATAGTTGAACTCATGAAAGTGCTCATCAACAAAGGATATTCGGTGGTGGGAGTAAACTTCAGGGGCTGCGGATCAAAACTCAATGATCAGCCACGATTTTATCACTCCGGAGAAACAAACGATTATCAAACGGTTTTAAATTGGGTCGCAGAAGAGTATCCCAATAAAAAAATTGGTGCAGTAGGTTTTTCCCTTGGTGGTAATGCCTTGGCAAAATATCTTGGAGAAACCGGTAAAGAAAGCAACGTCGAAACAGCTGTTGCCGTATCCGTACCATTTGATTTGCGATTGGGATCTATCATCCTTTCAAAAGGATTTAACCGTATTTACGAATACCGTTTTCTGCGGACGTTGCGTAAAAAGCTCAACGAAAAACGAAAGTTCTTTCCCAACCTGCCTGAGTTTTCTGGATCCACCATTTATGAATTTGATGATCAGGTTACAGCCCCAATCCACAATTTTGAGGGAGCCGAAGACTACTATGAACAGTGCTCGGCCCGACGATTTGTAGATGGTATCAAAATTGATACACTATTTATTCACAGCAAAGAAGATCCACTGTGTCCAATTGAAGCAATGCCTTTAGCAAAGATTAACCAAAATCCATTCACCGACTATATTATTACCAAGGAGGGCGGACATGTGGGTTTTTGGAGCAAGCCCCGGGGGTGGCTCAATTTTGTAATTGAAAACTACTTGAACAGTAATTTATAGGAATTTCCTATCACCGGTATTAAAACTTTTCATAGAACTGATCTTGGGTCCCTTTTGTTAAAAACTGTATTTTAACAGGCAAAATTCTCGAACATCTTATAAAAACGCATATGGTTATTATTGTTGGTTCCGGCCCCATTGGATTAGCCACCGCTATTGAACTGAAACGAAAAAATATCCCCGCAAAAATTATTGAACGAGGCTGTTTGGTCAACAGCATTTTCCACTATCCCAAAGATATGACTTTTTTCTCCACCTCTGAGCGGTTAGAGATTGGGGACGTTCCTTTCATTTCTCACAATCCAAAACCAACGCGCCGCGAAGCGCTTGAGTATTATCGTCGCGCCGCAGAAAGTTATGATCTGGATATTCATCTCTATGAAGAAGTGCAGGATATCCAGGGACGAGATCAGTCCTTTACCATTAAAACTGATCAAGACAGCTACGAAGCCTCAAAAGTAGTCGTTGCTACCGGGTTTTATGATGTTCCCAAAATGATGGGTATTCCCGGTGAAGAACTCGATAAGGTTCGTCACTACTATGATGAAGCCCATGCTTATGCCTGGCAGGATGTACTTGTCATTGGTGGCGGCAATTCAGCTGTGGATGCTGCCTTAGAAACCTATCGTGCTAACGCCAATGTCACGTTAGCTGTTCGTAATTCAAAAATTAAAGAATCCGTAAAATATTGGGTGAAACCTGATATCCAAAACCGCATTAAAAATGAGGAAATTACCGGCTTCTTTAATACCGAGGTGAAGGAAGTCAAAGAAAGTGAAGTTATCTTGGATACACCCAACGGCACAAAAACCATCACCAACGATTTTGTGCTGGCTATGACCGGTTATAAACCAAACTTTGATTTAATGACGAGCTTTGGTATTGATCTTACTGACGATGAAGACAAAATGCCGGTTTACAACGAGAAAACACTTGAGACTAACCGCAAAGGGATGTATGTAGCCGGCGTAGTTTGTGGTGGGATGGATACCAGCAAGTTATTTATTGAAAATACGCGTGTCCATGCCGAGCATATTGCCAATGATATTCAGAAGAAAATAGACTAAAGAGTAGCCCCCTCCTTCGTTCGAGATAGAAACATGAGTAAAATGATAGTGACTTTATTTCGAACAAATAACCTTTAAAAAATCCCAATTCGTTCAAATCTGACTGGCATTTATCAATAAGATATGAGGCAAAAAAAAAGAGAGGGTAAGCAACCTACATCACGCCGCTACAACCTCCTACCGCTGCTACCTTCCGGTCCTGACGGAGTTCAGAGGGAGCTGGCTGCGTAGGGCCTACCCTCGAAAGACAAAGATACGATTTTCCCGGGGTATTTGGCAAACAAAATTAACCCCACATAATATTTTAACTTCATCACGTAAACGCCGCTCCAATCCTCAGGAAAGGGATTTTCTTTTATCCTTTCTCATTAACTAAGATATGCCAAAGAAGGATTCGTATGAATGAGAGGATCGTTGTTCGGGACAAACCATTCCAGCTCCGAATGATTCTTGAAATAATTTTATAGCTGTCCCACCCCTTATTTTTATAGACTTTTTCCTGTTCAATTTTTCATTACAGGCAAATTCATATTTGTGATGAATTTAACCTAAACCTATAGTCCGAGGCCTTACGAATTTCCAAAAGTCTACCAATTCAATTAAAAGTTATTTGAATACTCGAACTATTTTTAGTCCGTGTAAATAGTCAAAATAAAGTAGGGGAGCTCTCGATTCATTAACCAACACCGTTTGGGCATTTATACTTGAAAATTCTCCAAGGTTTCACCTATTTCAGGGTCCATATTAAGTTGACCAAGAAAATGATTATATCAACATCAAATAGAAAATAATACACCCACCCTTTCTAATATGTTTTAACCATATGAATATAGCTGACCTAAATTAACACAACTTTCACTAAAAATTGGATTCAATATAATATCTCTTGATGGTAAAATATTAATCAAAAAAGACTGGGAACATTTACTCTTATCCCAAGTATGAAGCAGTGTTAATTAAAGAATATGGTGCTTGGCAGAAATGAAAATAAAAAGTGGAGCTACGGGGACTTGAACCCCGGACCTCTTGCATGCCATGCAAGCGCTCTAGCCAACTGAGCTATAGCCCCATTTAAGAGTAGGCTAATATAAAGAAGTTTTATTGGAAATTACACCCCTATAGTAAGATTAACTTTATTTTGTTTTTAATCATATTAGATAACATATTGTAGCTAAGTCTTTTATAAAGATATTTATAATTTTTCTGGAAAACACTATCTTACAATCTATCACAAATTAACTTTTAACCTACACTCGTAACACGATGATAAATAAACAAATAATACTACTTCTTTCTTCCGTGTTTCTTGGAATGGCATTGCTTACTGGCTGTGCCGGTACCGAAGAACTTAGAGCCCCCTCTGACCGAGATCTGGAATATCTTCAATCATTAGATGAAGAAACCCTTCGCTCTCTTGATACTGATGATGACGGTCTTAGTGACTGGGCGGAAATGAATGAGCACAACACTGATCCGTTAAGCGCTGACAGTGACGGTGATGGCCTCACTGATGGCGAAGAAATCAATGAATATGACACTGATCCTAACAATGCCGACTCTGATGGAGACGGTCTTGAAGACGGTGAAGAAGTTAATTCCTATAATACCGACCCGTTAAATGAAGATACTGACGGTGACGGGTTAACTGACGGTGAGGAAGTCAACGAATACAATACTGATCCATTAAGTGCCGACAGTGATGGTGACGGTCTGACTGACAGTGAAGAAGTTAATGAGTACGGTACTGATCCTAACAATGCTGATTCTGACGGTGACGGCTTTAACGACAGTCAGGAAATTGAAATGGATACGGATCCTAATGACAGCAACGATCCTCCTTTCTTAAAGAAAGGTGATCTTGGAACTGTTAATTTTAACTTCGATAAGTCTAATATTGACAAGGCTGCTGCAAGTATTCTAAACAAGAACATCAAGAAATTGATGAATTCTTCTAAATTCCGAATTCGCATCGACGCTTATACTGACCACGTTGGTGGAGATCAATATAACTTGCGTTTAAGTAAGCGACGAGCAGAATCCGTCAAACAATTTTATATCGAGAATGGCATTTCCGAGAACCGCATTGAATCTCGCGGATTAGGAAAAGCTCCTCAACCATGCATGGATAAAACGGAAAAACAAGGCTGCCGTAAAAACCGACGTGCAGAATCTCATCCGTTGAACCCTTACCAGTATGAGCCGAATAACTAAGGCTTAACGGAATATCATAAATTATTAAAGGCGACCTCGTTTTGAGGTCGCCTTTTTTATTTCCTAAATAAATAGTGGTACAGCTGATCATTACGTTTCTTTACCCCAGCCAATAACTTCACTTTAGCTATTTACTCAATAAGGCTCTCTTATATTCCGAATAATTGATACCGAGCAAAATATAGCAGTCAAAGCTAATAGTGGTATAATAATAATCGCCGTCAATACTATCATTAAGATCGATAAAAAAATAACGTACACAGGAGCCAATAGATCCCCCATCGGTTTTTCCCTGTAAAATAGCCAACCGGACACATACGCAAGCGGAAGCAGCAGTGCCAGGTCTAAGCCCTGAACAACAAGCGTGGTATAGTGTTCAACCTCGGATGGAATGACGTAACCATCAAACAAGGGAGGTACAACCACGCCCAACTACATCAACCCGATAAGCATACTGTTGAAAATCAAAAAGCTGCCGGTAAATTTTCTCGGCATATTCTTCCCAAAATATTGAGACACTTCCGACACATTGAATGATAACAGTGTTAATGTAAAGGCAAAGAATGATGTCCCAAGTAATGCTACATATACCAAAAACAATACATTGTACATACCCATAACCAGGTAAAAAAGATAGGTCACCAAAAAATATCCCAAGACCCCCGCTAACAAAAAGCGTTCCTTAAGTGAATTCTTTCGAACCCAGACCAAGCTAAGTATCAACAAAAGAACTCCCACAAAAAGCGTAACATAATCTTGCGCTATACCTTGAGGGCTACTGAGACCGACATATGCTTGTAAACTCCTTCCCCATAAACGGTAACCATATCTCCCGGACAGTTTCAACTCTAAATTGGCCCGACCCTCCCGATAAAAAAAAACCCGTACCTGCAGCAGCCATTGCCAGCAATACTATTAATGATGAAAGAACCGTTACCGCTTGCTGATTTTTCATAACAGATGATATTTAATATACAATTATCACTAAATATTCATCCAATATATCAAAAAAAGAAAAATCCCCGCAGTATTACCTGCGAGGATCTAAAATGAAACTTATGTACCTTATACGTTATAACTTCCAACTTAGGGTACCCAACGCCCAACGGCCCGGCATTTGCGCTCCCAATATATCCTGATTTTTCTGATCAAATATATTATCAACTTGAAGTCCCACTGAGACATTTTGAGTTATATCGTAGCCTAACTTTAGATTCCACATGTTGTAAATTGAAGATTTAGATGCTTCAATTGTTTCGTTTTGTGCAGACTGACGTTTTTTCCAAACCATACTCACAGTACCATTAAAAGCTCCCTTATCAAGAGTAACAATAGTGTTTACCATATGTCGTGCATAGTTGGATATATACTTTGAGGCTACATCCTCACCGCCAAAAAAGTCGGTAAATGAATATCCCAGCGTTCCGTTAGCCAGCCAGTTATTTCCCAAGTTTTTATTTACTGACAACTCCGTTTCCAATCCGACGGTTGTAACGCTGTTTATATTTTGAGCATACAGATAATCTGTTGCTACTTGTAAGTTTCCATTATTTCTAATTTGTTCTGAACTCGTAACCACGTAGTCTATCAAACCGCTCGACTCACGGACAAACCCCGTCGTGGAGAAACGCACATTTTTCCACGGGAAGAGATCTACACCTGTTTCGCCAGACCATGCTCGTTCTGCTTGCAGCCAAGGATTCCCAAGATTTCGTCCTTCTGCTAACGGACCAGACAAATTAGTTGATATAAATCGCTCTGTATAGCCCGGAGCACGAATACTTCTTCCTCCCGAAGCTCGCAGAATCCACTGGTCTTGCTGATACGAGAAACTTAGCTGTGGCATGAGCTCCGTACCGTAATTATCATCATGATCTAACCGCAAACTTCCCGAAACCGTCATTGGATTTGACGGTTGCCATTGCAACATCGTAAAGCCGGCGTAATGCCAATCACTGTGATCGCCCCTGTCACTACTTCGAATCATTCGATTGTTCAACTGCACGCCATAAGTCACATCCCAATTATCCGATAATGTTCGATACTGATATAACTGCATCGAACCCATTGTGGTAGTGTGTTGATTCCCAGGAAATTCAGGATTAAAAATATATTCATCATTGGTGCGCTTTAGTGAACCCTTTAAGGTTGTCACACTACTTTCCGTACTCCGCTGTAAACGCATTTGGTTCCACCACACCGAAACCGTTTCGGTGGCTTCGTCTAATGGACTCGCGGTATAGTAATACTTGGCATTAAAATCGCGGTAATCATAACCTGTTCGTAATGCCAAATCCCAGTTATTATTTAACTTGAAGCCTCCCGATACAGATCCATTGGCGATATTAAAACGATTCTTGTATCCATTTGATAATTCCTGACCGGGACTTTTGTGCCACATTCCACCACCGCTAAAACGCGCGTTTTCATTACTATGATAAAATCCACCTTTCCCCATTTTGAGGTCGACTTGGCCGTAACCTCCTTTAATTCGAGCAGTGGTTTTTTTCGCCGAAGGTTGACTCCCAAAGGTATGGGTGATAATGTTAATAACCCCTCCAACGGCATCGGCCCCATACTGTGCAGCAGCCGGTCCATGCAACACCTCAATACGTTGTATTTCTGAAGAGGCCACCGGTATATTGGAGTTAAGATGTGCCGTAAGGGGCTCATTAATTCGCATACCGTCAACCAGTACTAACACCTGAGAAAAGGTGCTTCCGCGAAGGCTAAAATCTGATTGGGTTCCAAAAGCTCCCCGTGACTGCACTTCTACACCTGGAACATAACGAAGAAGCTCATCCGGAGTATGCGCAGGTGCATCCTGAATCATGCGGTCAGAAATTGTTGTGATACTACGTCCGGATCCGGCAACAGTTTGGGGTACCCTACTCGAAGAAACAACCACTTCCTTAGAAACAACGAGAGTATCTAAGGTTTCAGCCTCTTGGGCTTGCGAAGGATGAGAAATTCCCACCAAAAACAAAGAAGTTAAAATTGATAAAAATATCGTAGATATAAGATTCCTATTCAATAAGTCCATTTCCAGAATTTTTTTTGATAGATCTTTTTTTTAAAGGTGCTGAAGATATTAGGGACAATGCTTCATTGAAAGAGAATTTTTCTTCTTCTCATTTCAACAAAAAGACCCGATGAAATCACCTCATCGGGTCTTTTTACACAAATTTATATAAATAAACGGTTAGTGATCACCAAACCATTCCAGAATATGTGCAACCTTGCTCATCAAATTGCTTGGTCGGCTGGCAATACCGTGTCCCGAGCCGGGAATACGAACCATAGCCGACTCCACTTTCTGCAACTGTAGTGCCGTATAATACTGTTCAGTCTCTGACATCGGCGTTCGGTAGTCCTGCTCTCCTGTTAACAACATGGTCGGCGTTGTTACATTCCCTGCCAACGAAATCGGTGAACGATCCATGTAATGATCGCGATTTTCCCAAGGGAAGCCGGGGAACCAATATTTGTGGTACGAAGACCCATCCGACGTCAATACAAAACTGTACCAGTTAATTACCGGCTTGGCAACTACTGCAGCATTAAAACGATCCGTCTTGCCAATGGCCCAGGCCGTCAATACACCGCCGCCGCTGCCCCCGGTAATATAGAGGCTGTCAGTATCTACGTAACCTTTATCAATTACTGCATCAACGCCCGACATCAGATCATCGTGATCTTCACTGGGATAATTTTTGTCGATATAATTGCCAAATGCTTTACCGTAGCTGGTACTTCCCCGCGGGTTAGTATAAACTACCACATATCCCTGGGCTGCCATCAGTTGCAGTTCGGCCGTAAAGCGATCCCCGTAATTAGTATGCGGACCGCCATGAATTTCCAAGATCATCGGATACTCTTTATCCGGATCAAAGTTCGGCGGCTTAATAATCCATCCCTGAATCTGTTCCCCATCGTGAGACGATTCATACCAGATTTCCTCCACCTCACCCAGCGTTTTATGTCCAAACAAATCCTCATTTACATGGGTTAGACGTTTCATATCTCCATCACGATCAGCCACCGCTACATCTCCGGGATGATACGGCGTGGCATAGGTATATGCTATTTGACCATTTGCAGCAGAATATGAGCCGCTACCGTAAGGACGTCCAATTGTTGTACCCCCACGATCATCCAGTATTTTCTGCACATTGGAAGATCCATTCAACGAAATAAATCCGACCTTTCCATTTCCTTCATCATCATACTGAACATACAGGCCGTTTCCATCCTCCGCCCATTGCAGATTACTAACGCTACGATCAAAATCATTTGTCAAAGTTCGCTTTCTGGAACCATCCATATTCATCAGATAGGCATTACTTAGCTGGTAGCTATCCATATTATCATCATATCCCAGATAGGCAACCTGTTCACCATCCGGCGAAACCGTTGCTCCGTAATCCGGTCCGCGCCGATCTGTAAGCTGCGTCATTTCACCATTATCAACTGAAACCTTATAGAGCTCGGTATCACGCTCATTATACTGCCAATCTTCTTTTCGGTTTGATGATATAATAAGATGCTTCCCGTCAGCCGTCCACTCCGGAGAACTGTGATTATAATCTCCTTCCGTAATCTGTCGAGGCGTTCCTCCTTCGGCAGGAATCACAAAAACATGCGTAAACCCATCTTTTACAAATCCCGAAGAACCGTCGCGACGATATTCCAAGTCATCAATCACATTTGCAGGATCGGCCCAGTTCGCCCCATTCGGTTTGCCGGGAAGCGAAACCATCGGCTTTTCACTGGCGGGGACAAACATCGTAAAGGCAATATATTCCCCATCCGGAGACCAGCTTATAGAACCGGGTGATTGTGTCAAATTTGTAATCTTAGCAGTTTCACCGGTGTCCATCCAACGCATATACAACTCGCTGGAACCACTCTGCGTAGAAGCAAACAACAGGCGATCACCACTGGGCGACCATCTGGCCGAGAAGTTATTATTGTTGCCCGACGTCAGCGGACGATGCCGACTGCCGTCAGCATTCACAATCCACAGATTTGATCGTCGCTGGTCTTCCATGATATCCATAAAGTTCCGTTGATAGACGACTTGCTCACCATCCGGGGAAATCTGCGTATCAGACACGTATTCCAGATCAAAAACATTTTCAAGCGTCAAAACATCCGATTGGGCTATGGCCTGATCACAATACAAAAAAGCCATTACCGCAATTAAAATTGTAAATATTTGTTTTCTCATACTTATATAATTTTAGTGATAGAAAAATTATTACGTGAACAAATCCTAAACAAATTCAGGATGTGGATTTTTAAACCTTTCTAACCCATTAGATGGCAAGTACAGCCATCAAGTGGGAGAAACACAAAGTTAATCGCGAATTAGACCCGAAGGATATGATACTACGCTTTCGTGTCCATTCTTACCGACGGTCGAAACCCCAAAAAGGTAGTTATCGATAACGATATTTTCGAGTGTAAACTTGCTCACATCGCCTACATATCGTTGGCTTTCCCAAAGCGGCTTAGAAGTTGGACGCCAGTAAATTTTATATCCCTTAATTAAATCGCTGTCGGGCTTTTCCCAGCGCAGCGTAGTCGACGGCTGTACCGCCCCACCAATCTCTACATTCTTTGGTGCCGGCGGTGCCTTCGCCAAAGAGGCCATCGCAATGGCATTCACAGCCGTTAACTTCTTAGCGTAATCGAAATTAACGTGTTCAATTACATCGCCATATTCGATACCGTCTTCAGTGCGGATATCCTGATGCTGCTGAATATAATTTTCGTGAGCTTCCATAATACGAACTCCTGCAAAACCGGCTTCATTAAACGGCCGGTGATGCCCGCCGCGGCCAAAGCGATCCAATCGATAAATCAGCATTGGATCCATCTGCGGCATATAAAGTTCGGTCGTTTCGTAAATATAGCGTGCAAGCTGACGTGAAATACCATCGTTTTCTCCACCGTAGAAGCGCTTCATCTGCAAGTCGCGCTCACTGGCTTGCGAAGAATAGGGCTCAGAAAAAATGCGAAACTCACGATTGTCAATTACTCCGTCAATACCTGCAATATTTCCAATCATATCATTATTGAGTACACCGATAATTTCCCAACCTTTTTCTTTGGCCATCTCTGCCATATGACGTCCGCCGTAAAGTCCTTGCTCTTCTCCCGAAAGACCGGCAAAGATAATACTGCTTTCAAACTCATAGTTTGACAGCACACGCGCCGCTTCAATCGCTCCAGCCATGCCAGAAGCATTATCGTTAGCACCCGGTGCATCAATGGTATCATTCATTACATCCGAAGCCCGACTGTCAATATCACCACTCATAATCACATACTGATTAGGGTGCGTATTGCCCTTTAATACAGCATACACGTTAACCACCCAAGTATCCTCATCAATACGTCCGTCGGGATCGGCTTCAACAAGAGTACGCTGCTCGCGAACTTCCAAACAGCCCCCACACTCTTCACTGATCTTCTCAAACTCCTGCTTAATCCACCTGCGAGCCGCACCAATGCCGCGTTCCGACGAAGTGGTATCAGACATCGTATGACGCGTCCCAAAATTGGCCAGCGTTCGAATATCTGACTCCAACCTATCGGCACTTACGGCATCAATAATGTCATACATCTGGGGATCAATCGTAAGATCCTGCGCCTGTGTACCATGCGGATACACAAACAATACAAGTAAAGGTAAGAGCAACAATCGTTTCATAATATCAAATATTTATTTCTAAGGTTTTGAAAGATCTTGACAAGAATTTCCAACTTACATAATTCAAACTTTTATGCTAATTGGTTTTACAAATTAATACTTTTGAATTGATATTATACCTCAAAAGAGCTTACAAAAATCACACTGATCACAATTTCATGGTCACGCAAGACACTGAAAAACAACCTGCAACCGACAACGAACCTCAAATCACCGGCAGTAAGTTACTGTTACTCTCCGTTCTTTCTACCACTGCTTATCTGTTAATCACCATTCTAGTTTTTCAATTTCTCCGCGACGGAAACTTATATACCGCTTTCGACCACGGCTACACTACGAGCTTTCAGCTTTCTATTGGTATTGTAACCGGAGCATTGGCAGCGAGCATCATTGGATTCATTATTAAGCGTCCGCCGGTAGCTGATGTGCTCAATGATTTTTATATAATAGAGGCCATTTCCAAAATGAAGCTCACTAACTTTGATCGTGCACAACTATCAGCCTTTGCGGGAGCAGGAGAAGAGCTGCTTTTTCGAGGAGCCATTCAGCCAATTCTTGGTATATGGATTACTTCGGCAATTTTCATTGGCATCCACGGGTACTTTAAATTCACTTCAATAGGCCACATTATTTTTGGCGTGATGATGTTTAGCCTCAGCATGATGCTGGGTTACCTTTTTGAATACGCCGGACTTATCGCCGCCATGACTGCCCACGCTGTTTATGATATTATTATGCTACAATTAGTGCAGAATAAAAATAGCATGGAATCCAATCGTACAGATTTATCAGATAAGAAATCATAAATATTCCGAAATGAATATCAGGTAAAACCAGCACAAATCTGTACTAAAAGTCCATTGCCCCTGATAATTTCACCTGAAAGAAAATCCTCAAAAAACCCAACTATTTTACGATGGGTTCCAACAGAATTATACTCCTATAAATAGATTATCCGGATCGAAATATTACTCCCCAATCGTCCCCGTTTTTCCAAGCCTTGCCAACATAAGTTCCGTAAACCATTATCTCCTCCCACTCATCGGGAGTAATATCGATAGGTTCATAAGATGGGTTCTCCGGTTGCAAGGTAATTCCATTATCTTTTATTCGAATCGTCTTTAAGGTGGTTTCACCACGGTAGCGAATAGCACCAATTTCTCCGTCTTTGGGCTCACGAGGATCAATAATAATATAATCACCGTCACGGATGTCAGCATCAATCATGCTTTCCCCATCTACAATTAGGGCAAAATAGTGATCTGACTTTTCAGGATGTATTTCCACCGGCAAGTGCCCGAGATTTTCACTGATAGCTTCATGCATAGCCCCGGCTGCAATACGTCCCTTAACGGGTATGCCCGGATAAAACCCACTCAATTCATTTCGTTTAGTCGGGTGAATATCGTAACGGCCCCGACCATGCTTTGTCAAATAGTTCTTCTTGGTAAGTCCCTGCAAGTGCTGATAGATACTATTGGAGGAACTGTATCCAAACTCCTGCTGCATATCATCATAACTGGGGAACTGCCCGTAATCTTCGTAAGAGGTTAAAATATATTCCCAAAGGTGTCGCTGTTTGTCGGTAAGTGATTTCATAAGAAACAATTATACAAAATAACATGAACAAATGCATGAAATAAATGTATAAAAATATGAAAAGGAAAAATTTTGCAAGGATCACCTTTGCCAGTGGTCTTACCAACAGATAAGCCGTTGAATAATATCAAGAGAGAGTTACATTGAGCCTGCCCGGAGGGGCGGGCTTTTTGTATATCCCCAACTAAACAATACGATCATCATCACTTAAATCCGGGACTGTTCCCCGGTAACCGAACACCCATTTTACCAGTTTAACCATCCAGGTTGACTGACTTTGAACATACCACTGATCTGCCGCTCTGCGGATACCGAGTCCGTATGTGGGATATGGATGTATGGTATCGGCAATATTTCTGAGTGTTACTCCATTTCGCATCGCCAGTGCATATTCCCCAACAAGATCCCCGGCCTGCCTCCCATAGATGGTAGCTCCCAATATTTTTCCGTTCCATTCCTTGGCAAAAACTTTAATCATTCCTTCGGTGGCCTCATCCGTAATAGCTCGGTCAATTTTATTATACGGGAAACGGTAGGTTTTGTATGACATCCCGTTCTCCTTCAGTTCTTTTTCTGTTGTTCCTACATGTGCCAACTCGGGATCGGTATAAGTACTCCACGGCACATGTTTCTCATCAATCTTCTTCGGTATTTTAATCAGTGCGTTCGTTACTGCAACTTTGGCCATATGTTCAGACATGTGAGTAAACTGATATCGTCCCGTCACATCCCCCACCGCATAAATATGCTTTATATTTGTCCGACACCGGTCGTCCACAGTGATACCGCTTTTTTGATGATGGATTCCTGCCTTCTCTAATTGCAACCTTTCATAGTTGGCCGTACGTCCGGCAGCAATAAGTACTTCACTTCCCTCCCAAGTTGATGATTCTCCATTAATTTCTGTCTCAATCTTAACATTTCCACCGGTAGCTTCAGATAACCTGTTTACATCCGCCGAAAGCTTAAAATCAATACCCTCATTTACCAAATACTCTTGGAGCATTCCGGCGAACTCCTCATCGTCGTTGGAAAGTATCCGTGGAAGCATATCAAAAACCGTAACCTCCGTGTCCAGACGTTGAAACGCCTGTGCCATTTCAATACCGATGGGACCTGCTCCGATAATTGCTAAACTCTCCGGTTGTTCTTCGAGCTCAAAAATTGTCTCATTGGTATGATATGATATTTCTTGAATCCCCTTGATAGGAGGGACCATGGCCTTGCTCCCCGTCGCGATGATGATATACCGCGCCGATACCTTTTTATTTTCTTCACTGCTTACAATCTCAACAGTATGATCATCCACAAATGAAGCCCGCCCGAATGCAATATCTACGCCCATCCGGCGATAGATATCCGGGTCATCCGCTTCTTCATAGACCTCTTCCCGCTTGGATCTGACCTGCTCCATTACCGCCGAAAAATCCAATCCCTGTGACTTTTGATACCCAAACTTCTCAGCTTCACTCACATTGTGCGCCACTTTCGAAAGATGAAGCAATGTTTTACTTGGGATGCACCCGTGCCACGTGCAATCACCTCCCAGCTTGTCGGCTTCTACCATTAATGTTTTCGCTCCAAAATTTGCGCCCATCCCCGCTGCAGTAAGCCCACCGGCCCCACCGCCAATTACCAGTAAATCATAATCGTACTTCATATAGTACTGTCTTTTCGTTTATCCTTAATTCGTTGATAGGTAGAGTAAAGTCCATACACAAGCAACAATATAACAACTGCATAAACCCACGAAGGAATATTTTCACCGGCTGTTAACAGATATAAATAAGCTGAGGAAAGACAGAATCCCGTAGAAATAACCGGCAACGCTATTGGCTTGCTTCGTTTTAAATTTCTGATGATCCAGGCTACGGATCCCATAAAGAAAGGAATAGCTCCCACATAAATAGCCGCAAATATATAGGGATTAACGCTATAATCAGCCGACAATCCCATCATCCACTCGTGTAATGTTTCTAATATCAAACTATAACCTGCAAGTTTTATTAACTGAGTTACTTATAAATGCCAAGGTTACTTAGATGCTTCATTCAAGCAGCTTCTTACTATTTGTGATTTATTTTGTACGAATTACTTTTTCTCATATTTAGTTGCATACTTCTATGATCATTAAAAATCGTAAGAAGAAAGAATCTATACTCGTCAAAATTTTCTACATCGTCTATCAGTTGGTATAGTCTTTATTTCGTTGCTTTTTACACCTGTAACACACAGTAATATAAAATTAAAACCATACTTATTATGAGTGACAGCTATTACAATCCCAAGGATTTAAAAAAGTTTGAAGATGTTGGAGAATTTGGCCCTGAGTTAGCCGAGAAATTTTTTGATTATTATGGGGCTGTTTTTGAAGAAGGAGCATTGAGTGCTCGTGAAAAAGCACTGATTGCCCTCGCGGTTTCCCATACGGTGCAATGTCCCTATTGTATCGACGCCTACACTACGGAAAGCCTGGAAAAAGGAGCGAGTGAAGAGCAGATGATGGAAGCGGTTCATGTAGCTTCAGCTATTCGTGGCGGTTCATCACTTGTACACGGCATACAGATGATGAATAAAACCAAAGATCTGAGCATGTAATTTGTTTTAGGATCCATTGACAACATATATTAAGTCCAAAGTATTTTAGCGTATACATCGCATTATGATCAAATCACTTAAAACCCTTAATCACGACCTTTCTGATCCGACTTATCAGTTAGATGTACTCAATAATTATTCAGAATCACTGCGACAGCAACCTAAGTTCAAGGAAAAACTTGAAGAGATTGACCTTTTTCCTCTTCGTCCCACCGGTATCGAAATCTTCCAAATGAATGTGGGATACATGTGCAACATGACTTGCAAACACTGTCATGTAGATGCGGGACCGGATCGTGACGAGATCATGACAAAAGAAACTTTCGAACAGTGTCTTGAAGCACTACGGAACTCGGATGCTACAACGGTAGATCTAACGGGGGGCGCACCGGAAATGAATCCTCATTTCCGATGGTTTGTCGAACAGGTTTCTGAACTTGGAAAAGATATCATTGTGCGATCAAACCTGACGATCTTAACTACGGCTCCCAAGTATCAGGAGCTGCCGGAATTTTTTGCCGAACATGGCGTGGAGGTAACTTGCTCTCTGCCTTTTTATAATAAATCCCGGACTGATCGTCAGCGAGGAGAGGGCACATACGACCGCTCTATTAAAGCCCTTAAAAAACTCAACGAAATCGGTTACGGCAAAGAGGGAACCGGGCTGGAACTGAACCTCGTCTACAATCCCACAGGAGCTTTCTTACCCGGCGGACAAGAATCCCTCGAAAAAGAATTTAAGCGTCAACTCGACCGCAAGCATGACATTGTTTTCAACAATTTGTTTACTATTACCAACCTTCCCATTAGCCGGTATCTTAACTTCTTGCTGGAATCCGACAACCTGGATGAATATATGGATCGGTTGATTACCTCCTTTAATCCCGCTGCTGCAAAAGGGGTCATGTGCCGCGATACCATTTCGGTAGGCTGGGACGGTACGCTTTACGACTGCGATTTTAACCAGATGCTGGAAATGCCGGTGGAAGATGAAGCCCCGAAGCATATCAGCGAGTGGAATGAAGAAAAGCTTAATGACCGGAATATTAAGATTAACCAACACTGCTTTGGCTGTACGGCCGGAGATGGAAGCAGTTGTGGAGGCGCTACAACCTAAGGAGTAATCTTTTTATGGGATCACAGAAAAACAATTCAAGTAACGATCAAATACTTATCATTTTTACCAAAAATCCTGAAAAAGGAAAGGTAAAGACCAGGCTTGCCAAAACCGTTGGCAATCCAAAAGCACTACAGGTGTATCACAAGCTTTTAGAAATAACCAAATCTATTGCTGATCAGCTGCATATATCCAAGCAGGTATGGTACTCTTGCTTTATCAACGACAATGATATTTGGTCTGAGGGCAATTACGAAAAACGCCTCCAAAAGGGAGACAACCTCGGCCTTCGGATGCAACATGCATTCAAAAAAGCTTTTGCCGATAACTATCAAAAAGTGGTGATCATCGGAAGTGATTGCAGTGCTCTAACCCCCCAATTGATTGAACAAAGTTTTCGGGCACTGAATAATCATCAGGCCGTTATTGGACCCGCCCGCGACGGCGGCTACTATCTGTTGGGAATGACAAACTTTTATTCCTCCCTTTTTGAAGATAAACCCTGGAGCACATCTTCTGTTTTTGAAGAGACTATCCGACAATTTGAAGAATTGAATATTTCTTACAACCAACTGCCCGTTCTCAACGATATTGATACCGAAGCAGACCTCAAAGCTTCAAATATGTTTACTGATTCATGAGCATCAGCGTTATTATTCCCACATTTAATGAAGCCGATTCCATAACCGTGACCATTAAAAAGGTACGGCAGCATAGCAACGGTCAAATTCAGGAAATTTTAGTTGTTGACGGGGGAAGTACCGATCAAACCATTGAAAGAGCCAACACCGTCGGTGCTCAAACACTCGAAAGTCCCAAGAAAGGTCGTGCGGCACAGATGAATGCCGGAGCAAAACATGCAGAGGGAGAGATCTTTTATTTTCTGCATGCTGACACCCATCCGCCCAAAAACTTTGACAGCGTTATAAAAAAAGCTGTTGACCAAAACTATCAGGCCGGATGCTTTCAACTCGGCTTTGACGATGATCATTTTCTGCTACGGTTTTACGGTTGGTTCACTCGCTTTGATGTTGATCTTTTTCGCTTTGGAGATCAAAGTCTATTTATCACCAAGGATACATTTCACGAACTACAAGGATACCGAGAAGATCATATCGTAATGGAGGACCAGGAATTCCTCCGCCGCATCAAGAAAAACGCTTCCTTTACCATTTTTGACAAGGCTGTCACCACCTCTGCACAAAAATACCGAGATAACGGAATTATAAAACTACAGCTGGTCTTTACCCTAATTCTCTCGCTCTATTACCTGGGTTTTAGCCAACAAAAGCTGGTTAAAATCTATGAAAAGCTTATTAATTAAGAAGTGCCCTTCCCCTGAAAATCGAATTCTTTTACATTTATAATACGTTAGAAAAGCTTAAAGGATATGTCCTGTAACAAAATACAGCAATATCAGTACAACTCTGTTGTTGTTTTCAACCCAAAAATAGATCAATGCTCGTAACACGAACATTCGTACCTGTACTCTTTTTTCTGCTTTTTATATGCTCATCCCTGCAGGCGCAAAAAACAATTAGCGGAACCGTCACCGATGCCCAAACACAAGAAACGCTCCCCTCTGCGAATATTCTGATTAAAGATACGTACCACGGTACCATCACTAACAGTAATGGCAATTTTTCTTTGACGATTCCCGACTCTCTGCTGCCGGCTACGCTTCTTATTCGCTATATCGGGTATGAAACCCAACAGCTGACAATTACCAAAAGCTCATCAGCAAAGCAAAACATCTCATTAAAACCGTCAGTAACCGAAATGCAGGAAATAGTAGTTACGGACGAAGATCCCGGCATGCGTATTATGCGCGAAGTTATAAAGCGCAAGCAACAATGGCGCAAACAGCTCAAAACCTATCGCGCCGAGGCTTATACCCGACAATCACTGTCCAATGATACTGCTATTGTTTCTATCAGCGAATCGGTATCAGAAGTATTTTGGGACAAAGAAAAAGGTCACCGCGAGGTCCAAAAATCCAAACGTCAGACCGCCAATATTGAGGCCAGTGCAAACTTTGCAGGCGTTAGCTACCTGCCCAATTTTTATGATGATGATATTGAAATTGCAAAATTCGAACTGGTGGGCATTACTCATCCCGACGCACCGGATTATTATGATTTTAAACTGGTCGACCAAACCTCGCTCGACAATCAAACCGTGTATGAGATTAAGGTAACACCCGCCAAAAAACTTCAACCTCTGTTTGAAGGTACCGCCTATGTACTTGCAGATGAATACGCCCTGATCGAAGTCGATTTGGCTCCAAATGATGTGGTGAATTTTCCACCCCCTATAAAATCATTCAGCACCTCATACCAACAACAATTCAATAATTTTGGTCAGGATTTCTGGCTACCTGTTGACGTACGTATCGGGGGTGATATCAAAATAAAAATGGTAGGACTTGATTTTCCAACCATCAAATTCAAACAGCTTTCCCGCATCACCAACTATCAGGTCAATACCTCAATGCCCGATTCCCTTTACAAAAATGGAAATCAATTCAGCGTTGACAGTACTACCGTTCAATCCGATTCGCTGATCGCTCAGCAAGTTAATACTGTCCCGTTATCATCCGAAGAAGAACAGGCCTATGCCACCCTTGATAGCACTGCTACGCTCGAAAAAGCATTCAAGCCAAGCGGCTTTTTAGCTAAGTTTATAGACGAGGAAGATGAAGATTATCAGTCAGACTCCGGCTCTTTAAATTTTTTAGATAATGTGCCTGGCAATTTCACCCCTAATGGTTGGTATAATCGCGTGGACCAAGCTTTTTTAGGATTACGCTATGATATTGATGCCACCGATTGGCTTACCCTTCGAGGGCAAGGTGGGTACAGTACCGGCTACCACAAATGGAACTACGGCGGCGGACTCACCATTGAATGGCTTGAGCGTGATTGGGGATCGGCAACGATTGGCGGTGATTATCGCGCCGGTACAGAAACCCGGTACCACTCCCACATCTATAATTCCTACTACACCATTATCCCCAACCTGCTGGGGAACCAAGGCTACTTTGACTATTATCGGTCGGAAGGTGTTCGATTCTTTACCGGATGGGATCTCCCGCAGAACCTTTCTTTTGAAATGGGGGTCAATCTTCAAAACCATACTTCCCTGCCAACAACAACCGCTTATGATATTCTGGGCAAATCAAACAATTTTCGACCCAATCCCCCCATCCCGGAAGGAACACTAAAATCTATTGATGTTACGACAGGCTATAATGTAGACGAGGGTTATAACTTTGGAGCGACAGCACAGAAAAAAGTGCAATTTACCGTTGAACATTCCTCAATGGCTCTCGGCAGCAACTATGAGTTTACGCGGTACACCGGATTCATTTCTTGGTCATTACCCACATTTTATCAACGACGATTTTTAGCCAACACACTCGATTTCAATATCAAAGGAGGAACTTACAGCGGAAGTCTTCCTCCGCAAAAATGGGGTATCGTAGACGGTGCTATCGGTTATACAGCTCCTTATGGGGTCATGAAAACAATTCGAAATCGTCCCTATCAAGGACAACAATACCTGTCCATAAATGCCGAACACAATTTCCGCACTATCCCCTTTGAACTCATAGGACTACAGGCGCTGACAGATCGTAACATCAGTTTTATAATATTTGGTGGAATGGCTAAAACCTGGCTACATAACGATAATTTCTTATCTCAATCGGGATATCAACCAAAACAAACCAGAGGAACTCATTGGGAGGTAGGAGCATCATTTAATGGTGTATTGGGACTATTTCGCATAGATCTGGCCACGCGCATTGACCAACCCGCCATTCTACTCAACATCAGTGTAGCGCGGCTATTTTAGCTATTAATATAAATTGAAATTGGGTTCCACCTTTAGTCATTTTTTTATATACTTAGACTCATTTTAAATAGTGAATATATTTTCAAATAATGTTTGATAAAATCAGTCCGGCAAAAACCCTTTACCTGGGTTTGACCTTCATTTTCTGTGCTTTTATAACAATCCAATGCACAACCGAACAACCTAATAATGATAGTTCGGCTTCCCAGCAAGAAGCACAAAAAGCGAAGGAAGATACACCTGAGCTTGCCGATGCAATGGGACAGCTACAAACATATTTGCACAAATATGCTTTGGCCGTTGAAGCAAAAAATCATGAATTGGCTACCTTTTATTTTCATGAAGTAAGAGCATCTTCAGAGGGTATTAAAGAGAACATCCCGGGCTACGAAGGTTATGATATTGAAAGGTTTATGACAATGATGTTTGATCCTGCTGTGGAACCCGTAGAAAAAGCATTGGCCAACAAAAACTGGGATGAGGTTAGACAAAAAACAATTGATCTTGTCGACTCCTGTAATTCCTGCCACAATGCAACAGCTCACGGATTCGTAAAAATCAAACCCGGATTTAATAATAATCCCTTTAACCAGGATTTTTCTGCTCCGGAATAAGTCTTAGCAGACAGGCAAGCATTGGATGGCTCAACACACCACCATTTCACAGAAAAAGTCGCTATTTTTTTAGTTGACTTTTCCCTCGGGATAATAATCCTATAGCAACTGCAAATATTGCTGACCCCAGTATAGACCAGATGATTGGAAACGTCTCCCCACCTACTTCAATGGGAAGAATATAGGTAAGTCCCATTTCCGCAGCCAGCCACTTACCAATCAAAGCACCAATAAATCCCACCACGGTTGTAATCAGACAGCCGCCCAACGAATAACCTGCTATACTTTGACCTATTGCCCCACAAATGGCAGCAATAACGAGTAGTAATAGAAAGCTCATATAATCAATTTTTATTAATCGGATTCATCCAAAATTACTGCTGACTCAAGGGGTTTAATAACTACGGCATCATTAGGTTCAAACAGCACACGATTATCGGTATGTACCAAATATTTCTCTTCGCCCAGCTGCACGTGATAGGTAATATCATGCCCCTTAAACTCGCGTCCTAATACCGTACCCACATTTTCCGGCTTTTGATTAGTGGGCTTCTCAAGTGTTAAATGCTCAGGCCGAATAGAACAAAGTACACGTCCGCAAGCGTTGCAGTTTAGGTTCATTGGTCCCAGCTTTGTAGCTACCTGCGATCCTCCTTGTGCATCCGCATGAAACAGGTTAGTTCGACCAAGAAATTGTGCTACAAACTTTGTCTTCGGGTTATAATAGACTTCCTCGGGCGTACCGATCTGCTCAATTTTTCCATCGTTCATCACCGCAATACGATCTGCAAATGAAAGAGCTTCCTCTTGGTCGTGGGTAACAAGCAAAGCACTCATTCCCGCTTTTTTAAGCAATTCACGCACCTCTTTACGCATTGAGTCGCGCAACATCGCATCGAGGTTAGAGAACGGCTCATCCAGAAGTACCAGCTTGGGTTTAGGAGCTATTGCCCGTGCCAGCGCCACCCGCTGCTGTTGACCGCCCGAAAGCTCACTGGGATTACGATCTTTGTAATCGCCCATTCCCGTCCGGCATAAAACCTCCTCGGCATAAACAAGCCGCTTGTGCTTGGGAATATCGGTGAGTCCAAATGCTACATTTTCAAGCACCGAAAGATGAGGAAACAGTGCATAATCCTGAAAAACAAATCCAATACCTCGATCTTGTGGGGCTACGTGGGTTTGAGGAGATTCCAGCACCTCACCGTCCAAACGAACCTCTCCTTTATCAGCATCTTCGAATCCTGAAATAAGTCTTAAACACGTCGTTTTACCACAACCGCTTGGTCCCAGCATAGCAAATATTTCATGCTCCCTGACCTCAAAATCCAGTCTGTCTACAACCGGACCGTTTTCATCAAAGGATTTCGTCAAATTTCTTACGGTAAGTAGATCACTCATCATTTTTTCAGCTCCTTAGTAAACAAAAATCCCACAAACAGTGACGAAAATAACAAAATTAACAATGCAAAGGGAGCCGCTTCAGCAAACATCGCTTCTCCCGTATATGACCAAACGTTCAAGGCCAAGGTATCAAACCCTATTGGTGATAATAAGAACGTTATTGACAACTCTTTCATTGCAGATAAAAAAACCAAAGATGCCGACGCAATAATTCCACCCCTCAACAACGGCAGGGTTACTTTGAAGAATGATTTTATTGACGAATACCCTAACGACTGCGCCGCCTCCTCGAGATCTTCGGGGGCCTGATATAACGCACTGCGTACCGGTCCTATTCCCTCGGCCAAAAAGTGCAGGGAATAGGCAATCACCAATAATAGTAACGACTGATATAATACACTGGAAACCTGCAGCGAGAAAAATACAAAAGCCAGTGCAAATGCCAGCGGCGGCGTTGCATAGCCCAAATAAGCAACACGCTCAATAGGATTACTTAACCTCGTTTTATACCGAACACCAATATATGCCAATGGCAATGCCATCAAGGTTGTAAGTACCGCTGCCGGGGCCGATGCCTGAACAGAGTTCAAAAATGCTTCATATAAATTGCCCGCCACAGAGGCAAAAGCTGTTTGGTTTAGCCAAAAAACAATAGATGAAACTGGTAAAACTATAGCTACTAAAAATAGTATTCCCACAAAAGTATAAGCGGGAACAGCCCATGGCCCCAACTCTAAATAGCTTTTGGCTTTAGAAACCCCGCGTCCCAGCCGATGAAAAATCGCTTTTTTAAGCATCTTATATTCTAATACTAATGCTCCAGTAGTAAGAGCCAAGAGCATTAGCGCCAACCAGGCCGCATAAATACGATCATAGGCCGCAATATATTGCAAGTAAAGAGCGTAACTGAAGGTTTCAAACCGCATCAGTGAAACCGTTCCAAAATCACCAATAACATGCAAACTCACCAATAATGACCCAGCCAATAAGGCCGGCCTAAGCTGGGGTAATATTACGTTAAAAAATGTTGATTTAGCATCATGCCCCAGGGAACGAGAAACCTCCTCAATAGAGCGGTCCATACCTGCCAACGCAGTGCGAAGGTTCAAATACAGATAGGGGAACGTGCAGAGTGTTAATACGATGAGTGATCCGGAAAATCCATTAATACGTGGTATGGTCCATCCAAACCAAGCCTGAAAAGTGCCATTATATCCACCGAGCCCTAACAATGCATAAGCCATTACATAACCGGGAATAGCAAGGGGAAGAACTCCCAAGATGGTAATAAATTTTCGAGCTTTAATTTTAACCCTTACCGACAAATAGGCCAACGGCAAGGCTATCAGAATATCTAACAGTAACACGCCGAATGTTAATAACAAGGTATTACCGAGCAGATATAGGTTTCTCGTCCGGAAAACGACATTATTAAGCATTTCCGGGGACGCATCAAAAGCCCTGATCAATAAATAAACAAGGGGTAATAAAACACCTGCTGCAATAACACCCGCAGTAAGTAACAGGTACCACGGGGGCGATTTACTATTTACTTTTGTGCCTATAATAGTGCTTATCCTTCTCTGAGAAGTGAAAAATTTAGATCAAATCTAAATAGAAACATCCTTGATAGCAACCGTTAACCGTAAATTATTACAGCTTTTCAAGGCCCAGATACTACCAAAAAAAACTTAAAATGATCTTTTTATTTAATTATTTTTGTGCCAATCCTTTTTTTAAGTACAATTAAGCTTGAAAAGCTAAAAAAATCATCCCAATACATTAACAATACAAGGCTTATGAAACGAGTAGTTATTTTTCTCATAACTTCGGCAATGGCGATCAGTATGTTACAAGCCTGCGGTCCGAGTGAAGAAGAAATTCAACAAAGAAAACAGGCACGCCAAGATTCATTGGAACGAGTTGAACGACAGCGTCTTGAACAGCAGCGACAGGATAGCATTGAGCAGGCTCGTCAAGATAGCATTGAGACTGCCAAAAAAGAACAAAAGCGCAACAAAATTGAGTATGACAGCAATGGAGCATTTGCAGTTCAGGTCGAGGCATGGCGATCAAAAGATAAAGCTGAAGCACAAATTCAAAAATGGGTCGACCGCGGCTACGAAAATGCTTATGTCGTTAAAATGGGTAATGAAGAAACCGGGAATATCTGGTTCCGCGTACGCTTAGGACGAGTTGCCACCAAAGACATGGCCAAAAAACTGCAGGATAAGCTGATGCGTAATCATAATGAAAAATCCTGGATCTCGATGACTAAAGAAGAAAAGGAAGAGTAAAAGAAGCATAAACATTTTAGGAAAAAGCACCGTAGTTAACTCTGCGGTGCTTTTTTATTTTCAATTCTGATTAAGTCACAGATAAAATTATAACCCGGATGAAAGACAATTTTTCTGAAATACCTTACAACCTTTACGAGCTTGAGGACTTTCTGAATGAACGAGAGTCACAGTTTGATCTGAAAAGAGGGACAAGTGCACAGATAGTCTGGGCTTCACCGGAAGACCCAAAACAAACAGAATACGCGATTGTGTATCTTCACGGCTTTCGTGCCTCACATCCTGAAGGGGATCCCGTTCATAAAACGATTGCTAAAACATTTGGATGCAATCTTTTTTTAAGCCGGATGGAAGAACACGGGATCAAAAGCGAGTATCCATTACTAAATCTAACTGAAGAAAAGATGCTCCGATCTTCTCGTTTTGCTTTTGAAATAGGCAAGCGTATTGGCAAAAAAATTATTTTGATGGGGACTTCAACCGGTGGATCACTTGCCCTCTATCTGGCCTCGAAACCTGAATATCAAAATGAGATTTCATCTCTTATTTTATATTCTCCTTTAATCGATTTTTATGGAATAAACGCAAAACTTTTAACGAATAAACTAAGCAGAAAGGCTTTAAGAATTATTCCCGGTAAAAAACATCTTATTACAACTAAGAATACGACTTTTGCCGAGGACAAGATTTGGAATAAGCGCTATGCCCTTGCAGGTGCTTTGGAGCTGGGAGCCTTTGTTGAACACTATATGACAACAGATCTTTTTAAAAAGATATCACATCCTACTTTTGTTGGTTATTACTACAAAAATAAGAACGAACAGGATACCGTAGTTTCCGTCTCTGCCATAAAAAAAATGGTCCAAAACTTAGGTACTCGCACAGAATTACTTCATATTTCGAACTTTCCCGAGGCTGAAAGTCATGTTATCTGCAATTCGCTGGTCTCAAAATCTACTGATGGTGTTATCGATAACAGCTACAAATTTCTGAAAAGCCTTGACTCCCATAAAAATAGCAATAAATAGAGTTGAGAAGTATTTCCGAATGGGCTTACAACTTTAAATCCGCAAAATATTTGTAGTATACCTTGAAATTGATGTATATTGAATTGCGCTCAAGTAGCGTCTCTCTTGATGAATAGTCAGGGCCTCACGACTGATACTCGTGAGGCCTTATTTTTTTTTGAATCCTTTTCCCTTTCTATCCGTAAGCCTTACACAATATAAATTTATGATGTTGGATATCGGCTTATACCACTCCAGATAAATTTTAGGCATTTACTCATTTTTGCGTACCATGTTCATAAATTTTTTTATGTTTGGTCGTTCTATACATATAGGGAATAGTTTTCTAACAACAAATCCGCAGTAATGAAAAATTTTAAAATTAATCACAGAGAAGTTCAGTCCTATGATGTTCTGGAGCTATGCGGTGAGCTGGATGCTCATACGGCCTCTCAATTAGAGGATTCTCTTAAGAGACTAATAGATCAAGAGAAGCACCAAATAATTGTCAATTGCAAGCAATTAGACTACATCGCAAGTGCAGGCCTGGGAGTATTTATGGCATACATTGAGGATGTTCGCTCACTGGGTGGAGACATTAAACTTACAAATATGAATCCCAAAGTATACAACGTGTTCGACCTGCTGGGATTTCCCTCGCTCTACGACATCTTGGAGGACGAAACTGATGCTATCAAAAAGTTTGAAACCGACGAAGCTGAATCATAATTACCTTGGCAAAATCTACTACATATAGTATTTCTGTACAGGCTTCTACCAAGCACTTGGCTGAGGTACGGGATTTTATTGCCAAACACGCCAAGGAATTTGGGTTTAACAAACAAGATGTTGCTGATATCCAACTTGCAGTGGATGAAGCCTATACAAACATCATTAAACATGCTTATAAGCATGATGAAAAAAAGACGGTAGATATTGAGTTGGGCTACAACGGTAGCATGTTCTCGATCTCTCTGATGGATACCGGGGATGCATTTGATCCCAGCAGCTACTCAAAACCCGATGTTCGACAAAAAATTAAAGAGAAAAAGCGAGGCGGTGTCGGGGTTTATCTTATTAGAAAACTTATGGATGACGTCGAATACCACACTGAAGGTTCAGTGAACGAAATCAGGATGACAAAAACCAAATAAAACCTTGAGCAGCTCTTCCAACAAACATGATGAAGGCCATTCCAGATTTGAGTTAAAAACCCTTCTTGAGACTTCCCGAATGCTTATTGAGTCTCAAGACATGGATTTTGTTCTCAATAATCTCTTACTCATCACCATGGGTAAACTGATGGTGAGTAAGGGCATGATTCTGTTATATCAGCCCGGGGCCGACAATTATATCATTTCTAAATCAAAAGGACGAAACTGCCCCGAAGAAGGTCAAACTATTTCTTTTGACTGGGATCAAGAAGTACAAGAACAGTCGGTGATACAATGTGGCGTTGATGATTTTGAAATGCCCGAACTCATTGAAGATGACAAACACTGTACGTTTTTTAACCTGCAGACCAGCAACGACCATATTGGTTTTTTATGCCTCGGTTCTAAAGGGAACAAACAACCGCTCAACCAACATGAAGTTGAGTTTGTAGAAAGCCTCTCCATCATTTCCTCAGTTGCTATTGCCAACTCCAAAATGTTTACTGAGCTGCGGCGTATCAACCGCATGCTGGATCGCAAAGTATATGAACTAAATACACTATTTGACCTCAGCAAGGACTTTAATATCCTTGTAGACCGTGAAGAAATTATCCGCATTTTTAAGTTTGCCATGCTGGGGCAAATGCTGATCCGCAAGTTCTTTTTTGTGCTTGAGCATGAAGATGAGCGTAAAGTAATGGCTACCAGTGGCATCAGCGGTCAACTCTCTGAGGAGGAGATGGAACAGTTATTTTCGCTGGACGAAGATCTTACCGAAGTGGATGACGCCTTAGAAAAGGAAATTCCATTTTTAGCAGAAAATGAAATCAAAGCACTTATCGGGCTTCAATTCCAAAGTGAGCGTGTAGCCCTTGTTGGTGTTGGAGCACGCGCTAATGAAGAAGAATATAGCAGCTCCGACTATAATTTTCTGCAATCACTCGGAAACCTTGCTGTACTCTCTATCCAAAAAACCTACCTTCTCGAGGGACGCATTGAAAAAGAGCGGATGGAGGAAGAGCTTAATATTGCGAAAGGGATCCAAAAAGGACTACTTCCCGATCCGATCCCACATAGTGATAAGCTTGATATTGCTGCGAGTAACATCTCTTCGTACCAGGTGGGAGGAGATTACTTTGACATTTTAGAAGCTCCCGAAAATAGACTCCTCTTTGCAATCGGTGATGTAGCCGGGAAAGGTATGCCTGCCGCCCTGCTGATGGCCAACCTGCAAGCAATGTTACATGTATTACTGCCCGTCGATATTTCGCTGGGTGAAGCCACCGGACAAATCAATGACATCATCTATCAAAATACGCCCAGTGATAAATTTATTACATTCTTCTGGGGTATTTTTAATCCCGATAATTACCAGTTTCAGTTTGTTAATGCCGGACATAATCCGCCAATTTTACTGAGGTCACACGAGGATGAAGTCGAGGAGCTTACAGAGGGAGGGCTAATATTAGGAGTCATGTCTACAATGACGCCCTATGAGGAGCAAACAATCACCCTAAGGGAAGATGATCTTTTGGTTTTTTATACGGATGGGGTAACAGAAGCCAAAAACAAAAGTGAGTCAGCAGAATATGGCGAAGAACAACTCTTTGAGTGCATTAAAAAGAATCGAGGTTCTTCCTCTGAAGAGATTCAAGAGGCAATAATTAAAGATATCAAAAGCTTTTCAAAAGACATTCAGCACGACGATGTCACTATTATTGTTATCAAGGTTAATTAAATAACCCCATTACTCCGGGAACTGTCCCCTCCTCATCGCTTTCTGACATCGTCAAGATGCTTTCGTAGGTATTGTACCTGTTCTTAATTTCTTTGACATAGCGTACCGTTTCGATACCACGCGTAAAGCCGTAACGGGCATCCTTATAATATTTTCGTTGCATTAATTTAAGAAGAGCAGCTTCAACATTTTCCCATTCATTCGGGTTCTTATTCTGATCAATAGCCAATCGACGGGCATCTGCAACATGACCCGGACCGGCATTATACGTGGCAAGAGCAAAAGACCATTTGTTGGTACTGTCCATATACGAATAATGATTAAGATGCTCTTTAATAATACGGACCCCCTCTCTTATATTCGTCTCTACATCATAAAGATCCTCTTCATTTGAGACCTCAGAAAATCGCGGCATAACCTGCATTAATCCCACTGCCCCAGCCCAGCTTTTTGACTTAGGGTTAAATTTCGTCTCCTGCGCCGCAATAGAAGATACCAGCAGCCAATCAACACCGGCAGAATCGGCAACTTCTTTAATCAAATCATCATAGGGTGATATAACACCCGATCCTCGACTCGACATTTCAGGATTATAATATTCCGCAATCTGCTGTCCCGATTCGAAATATCGTTTTCGCAAGATATTTAAAAAAGTCGATCGTTTGGGATCCTCTCCCTCGTTCCCAAAGCGAAAATGCTTATACAAAAATCGATTTAACTCTGTTTCAAGATCATTGGCATTTTTGCGAATCGCCCACGCAATAGTGTCATTCTTGGCAATGGTTGGTCCCTTTACCAATCCCTGCATATATCTGTTAGAGGCATTAAAAATATTATCATCTGCAACGGTTGCCGAATGCGTATTGTTCGATATTTCAAATAGAAGTGACTCGGTATCTTTGGTATTTGGTACCTGCCGTGTTACCAAGTTAATCCCCTGATCTCTTAAACTTTGTAAGCGGTAGTAATATGAACTATTCCGGCGAACGGTAATAGGGATATCACGTTCTGCAACTTTTTCAATCGTTTCCGGAGGATCTTCTACTCCATCCGAAAAAACCAATACCTGATCAACCAGATTATAAGGCCGCGTAAACTTGATATACTTTTTCCGCTCCGGAGTAGCTGTATAATTAGCAGCAATCAAATCTCCCATTCCGCTGTTAAGCAAATCATAGGGGTTTTCATTGGGGCCAACCACAACGACTTCTAATGCAAGGTCGTGTTCCTGGGCAAACTTTCGTACCAACTCATACTCAAATCCCCATTCAATACCCTGATGTAAAAAGTATGTATTGGAGCTATACCGGGTAATCATTTTGATCGTCCCATCCTGTTTTATATCAGAATAGTCTCGATCAATAGGTTCGGTTACCGTAACATTTAACCCCTTTTGTGTACTTCCATCAACGAATGGATCAACGTCATCAGTGTTTATACATCCTGTACTAATAAATAATACAGAAAGAGCACCCACAACAGTATTACGTATTGTTGACGGAACGAGTGTCTTATTTTGCATAATATATCAATTGGTTAACGCCAGATGAATCCTATATGCAAATATTTTTACCAACGTATATTTTATTTCTTGAGTGCAAAATACCCAAAATTCTTGAAAGATCGGCTATTTCAAAGAATTTCTAATGTTCATTAACCAATCTTTAACAAGTCTCGCCCTATGTTCCGTAACGGTGAAATGACAAAAAACGTTTACTAAAATCGTCCGCGCAATGCTACAACGATATTTCTGCCGGGAGCACTTATACCCGAAGAATAGGGACGATAATGCTTATCTAAGATATTCTCTACCTGTAAATTGAGTGTTATATCTTTGCTAAGCTGATATGATGTTCTCAAATTTAATGTAGCCCAAGCCGGTGTTCCTTCCGGAGTATAAAGATGAGGTTTATTGCGCTCTGAGGGAGAAAAGTCGGAAATAGGTTTCTTTGCATTGAATTCGGTAAACGTCTCCACAGACATTTTTTTGATCTCATATTTAACAGAAGCCATACCAAATAGTGGCGCTACGTGGCGCATTGGCTCATTATTCGACCTATCTTCTCCTTCGGTAAACGTCAGCCGGGAATCGAAAGAAAATCCCCTTCCCATATCCGAGGAGAAACTACCACTTACGCCGTAAATATACGCCTTTCCGGCATTAACAACGGCTTCTACATTGCTCAACGTCCCATCGTACATAATAGAATCCTGCCCAAAAGAGTCCCCAAAATCGCGCCGTACCATCGCATCTCTAAGCCAGGTGTAAAAAGTATTCACCTCAAAGCGAGCTATATCTCCAAATGTTTTAATGACGGCAAAATCCAGGTTGTAGGTATACTCTGAGCCCAGATCGGCATTGGGGACAATAACGGTGCCCGGCTCGGAATCAAATACTTTGGCAACGTCATCAACATTAGGTGCACGGAAACCGGTAGAAGCATTTAGATTCAGCTGCAATCCATCAGCCGGACGATAGGTAAACCCCGCATTACCACTGAGCGCCCCGGTATTCAGCGAGATGTTTTGAAAATTGAAATCATAAAACGCGTTACTAAACTCGGCATCCAGCATAACGTGGCTATATCGCGTGCCGAGTATAGCTGTAAGATTGGAGGTTAAATCCTGTTCATACTTAACATAGGCTGCCAGCTGTGTGTGATTACTTCCCTGATCGGGATACCGGGTAGCTACCTGACGCACATCTTCAGTTTCAATATTGGTCGATTTCGCATCAGATCCTACATAATTATAGATGCCCTCAATGCCATAATACAGCTCTTTATCATCACCGAAATGCTTATCAAAATCGAGTTGAGCGATATAAACGTTCACATTCTCTTCGCGATTTCGGCGCCAATTATCCTGAAAGTCCCGATCATTACGGCTCTCCTGAAACCATTGATGAGAAAATGTAGTCGTCAAATTATCAAACCAATTGCTTGCACTTAAATAATCAGCTTTTAGCGTGTTCATCATCCAAATTTGCGGCCCGTAATACCACTCTGCATTGACCAATTGTCCTGTATCACCATTTTCACGCTGTATTAGTCGATCATAACGCGGAATATCTGAAGTCGTTGCAAAATGAGATCCATACGACAGATCCCAATTAGCATTAGGTTTATAACGGATTTTCTGCATCAGATTTAATTGCTGATATCCCGAAAAGCGCTGCAATGTTACATCATCATTGGGAACAACCGCATCAAAACCGTCGCGCCGAATCACATACTCCTTCCGCTTACCGAAATTGGGAAACTCATCATAAAAATCGCTCCCCGATCGCAGATCATCAAAACTGCTATAGGTAATGCTCGTTGTGCTTCCCCACTTTTCAAATCCAACGGATGCATCAGCATGAATTGTACGCTCATTATTGGCAGAACTATAACGAGTCATCCCATTGACATTTACAATAGTGCTGTCATCAAATGATAACTCCGGAGATATAGTCTGAAAATTCATTACCCCGCCCAAAGCGTCACTTCCATATATAATCGATCCGGGCCCAAACAGTACCTCCGTATTTTCAATCGCGTTGGGATCTATTGAAATAACATTTTGCAAATTCCCGCTTCGAAAAATCGCATTATTCATCCTTATTCCATCAACAGCCAACAATACTGAATTGGCCGCAAATCCACGCATCATGGGACTTCCACCGCCCATCTGACTTTTTTGAACAAACACCTCTCCAGAGTGCTTTAAAATATCAGCCGAAGTTTGAGGATTATTAAAAGCTACCTGTTGGTCATCAATCCGGGTAATGGCTTGCGGTATTTTTGTACGATCCTCGGCTCGTTTACTGGCTGACACATAAATATCATCCATTAAAACTGATTGTCCTTTCAGCTGTATCATAAAATCCTGCCCTTTCAATTCTTGATAAGAAAGCACCAATTTTTGATAGGAAGGGTGGCGAAAGTTCAACGTATCATCTACAGAAAACTTTTCGATTCGAGCAACCCCCTCCTTATTGGTAGATACCATTTTATTTCGCTCGTTGTTGAATATATATACGTTGATAATTGGCTGCTGAGAATTTTCATCAACCACCTTCACCGTTTGAGCTGATAGGTCAACAGTATAAAGTAGCAAACTTGCTGCAAACAATACCCAAAATCTCAATGTCATTAATTTTTTGTTTCTTAATTCTAAATGCTGTTGATAATAGAAACCAAATACGGAAAGGTAAATACTATAATCATGCGATATCACCACTCTTTACAATTCTTAACAGGCGGGTTATTTAGCCGCCCTACGCCATGTTAAACCAACGCCCGCCAAAATAATAACCATCGCTAATATTGAAGCAATTGGAGGCAACTCGGAAAATAGGAGAAATGCCAACACTGATGCTAACAATGGTTCTACCAAAATGAGTGTCGACAATAAGGTAGGCGAAACATATTTTACGGCATAATTCATCGAGCCATGGCCCAGTATCTGCGGACCAAAAGCCAATCCAGCTCCAGCCCAAACTCCAATTATAGAAATATCAAGCAGGTTTTTACCCATCACAACGGCCATTAATATACAGGCCGCCGCCGCATAGAAGTATACCGGAAAGACATAATCAATCCATTCTCTTTTTTTACGGATTTTTTGACCGATAAGAAGGTACGCTACAAAAATAATAGCAGCCATCAATGCCAGAAAATTGCCGAATAGCGGATCGGCAAAATCCTGTTCTATCTGACTATCGGAGATCCCCAGCAACAGAGATCCCGAAAATGCCAGCACTACCCCAATCCAAGTAGATGGTGCAAAGCTTCGCTTAAACCAAAGGCGCTCAACCAGTATCATGATGATAGGGTGGATGGTTACCAGTACGGAAGCCGAAGCAACAGAGGTATAATAAAGAGAAGAAATCCAGAACGTGAAGTGCAATCCCAGGCATACACCTGATAGCGCTATCCATAATCGTTCTTTGCCCTTCCCGGAACGCTGTTCGCTACTTCGCAGCCAAACCCAAAAAGGAAACAGCATGGCCGCAGCAAAAACAGTTCGATAAACGACCAGCACCAAGGGAGAGGTATCCGAAGCAAAACGAACCAAGATGGGAGCGAATCCAAAAGCAGCTAATCCGGCCAGCAGAGCTGCCAGTACTTTTACTTTTGGATACTCCTCAGACATATCGCGAAGATAAAATTGGAATTATACTACCGGATACGGTCCATCGACTTGACCAACTCGATATCGTCTTTAATTTTTTTGCGGGCATATAGTTGAGCACCCAGCGCCAGTATTAATAATCCTAAGCCAATGGTTTCATCCCATAAAAACGTACCGAAGCCTCCCAACGAAATATAGATACCTACTGAAAAACCAATAGTAATTATTTGAACAAGTAGCAATACACTTACCCACTTCCGGTGATTTTCGCGATTTTGATACAGAAAAATAGTCCCCAGCGATCCAAGTGAAGCGATGGTTAAAATGATCGCATAGCCAAGACCGATCCAAGCCTGTGGATCGTTCATTGCATGACTGTAAAGCGCGTTAAAGAAAACACTGCCATTCAAAAGGAAGGCTAAAAATAGAAAAACCGACTGGATCCGTTGAATCACGAGTATGAAGAATAACTTTTATTACTATTAATTACGATTGGCAAAGATACAATTTTTTACAGAGCAGGTCATCCCCAAAGTGTATCAAATTGAATACAATAAAAAAGCCCGGAATTGCTTCCGGGCCAGTCAGGGATGTTATAACTAAAATATTTTACTCAGGTAGCATTGCTTTGACTTTACGCTTAGTCTGAACTCCAATATAGTACATAGAAGGCACCAGAAATAAAGTCAAGAAGGTAGCAAAACCAAGTCCAAATATAATTGTCCAAGCCAATGAACCCCAGAAGTCCGCGTTATCACCACCGAAATAGATATTGGGATCTAAACTGGCGAACATCCCGTAGAAGTCAATATTGAGTCCTATGGCCAATGGTATCAATCCTAAAATGGTGGAAGCAGCCGTCAGAATAACAGGATTCAATCGAACTTTTCCTCCTTCAATAACGGCTTCGCGTAAACTTTTCCCTTCGTTCCGTAAGATATCAGTATAATCGATCAGGATGATACCGTTTTTCACTACAATACCTGCTACAGCAATAATGCCCATTCCCGTCATTACTACCGAGATATCCAGCCCAAAGGTTACAAATCCGATAAAAACACCAATCAAACTAAATGCAACCTGCGACATAATGATGATCGGCTTGGCAATAGAGTTAAACTGTGCCACCAATACCAGGAATATCAGCGCGATGGCTGCAAATAGAGCGATGGACAAGAAGTTCGCTGCCTCAGCCTGATCTTCCTGCTCACCCGTCAGCGAAATGCTATATCCCTCCGGCACGTCGAAATCTGTTAAGGCCTCTCGAATTTGATTGTTAATCTCGTTGGCATTATAGCCTTCCAGCACGTTTGACGAGACCGTAACAACCCTGTTTAAATCCAGTCGATTTATTGATCCCACATTTGACACATATTCGGCATCAGCTACCGCTGATATCGGGATCATTCCTCCAGCCGGTGTCGGAATTTTAAGATTCATCAGGTCTGTAATATTTGATCGATATTCTTCTTGCAATCGTAGCCGAATATCGTACTCCTCATCCTGATCACGATACGTTGAGATGGGCTGTCCCAGCAGGGCTGTATTTAGCTCCATACCTAACTGGGCATTACTAAGTCCATAGCTATTGGCTTTTATCTCATCAATATCGACTATGATCTCAGGATTATTATTTTGGAGATCCGAACGGAGCTGTTCAATACCTTCAATATCCTGTGATTGAATAAAGCTGGTCAATCTATTGGAGATATCTATAAGCTTATCAAATTCATCTCCGGTCACTTCAATATTTATCGGTTTGCCTGAAGGGGGACCCTGTTGCTCCTGCTCAACCGTTACCTGCGTGCCGGGTATCCCTTTTACATTATCACGTATTTCATCCATTAAAGCCTGCGTGGAAACGCCATTACGATACTGGTAATCAACAAACGAAATAGCAATACGGCTTCTATTGGGACTGGGGGTCTGATCAATCTCATTCGGTGGAGCAGCACCCACAGCCACATTGGTGATTATTGATTTTACTACGGGATTATCTTTACCCAAGACATCATATACACGACGTTCCAATTTTTGCGTAACATCATTCGTTACCTCCAGATCAGTACCCACGGGTAGCTCGTTATAAATATATACCGAATTCGGTTCACTTTCTGCAAAAAATACCACTTTGGGAGATCGTATTATCAGCAGTGCTATACTTCCTACCAAGAATATAATGGTAAAACCAAGGGTATACCACGGACGACGTCCTTCCAGTATCCACGCTATAGATTGCTTGTACCCTTTTTGTATTCTGGGCAAGGTTGACTGATTGAATTTGGCAATCATCGGTTTCAACACAAAGCGTTCTATCAAATACAACACATAGAGGAACAATAATAAATTGGCAACAAAGGGAATGCCAATCAGATGGAAAATTGCGGAAAGTGCAACAAATACACCTCCTGCAATCCATAACCCCTTGTTACTTTCATGGCCTTCATTGCTACTTGCCTCTCCGTCATCGCTTTCCATAAATGAAACCGCAAAAACGGGATTCATAAACAGTGCCACTGCCAACGATGCTGTTAATGTCAGGATTATAGTAATAGGCAAATAAACCATAAACCGGCCCATTATTCCTGTCCAGAACAGTAGCGGTATAAAAGGGGCAATAGTGGTAAGCGTTCCTGTAATAACCGGAAGAGCAATTTCTCCGGCGGCTCGTTTGGCCGCTTCTATCTTGCTGTAATTATTAGTCGTTATGTACCTGTAAATATTTTCAACAATTACGATGGCGTTATCAACTACGATACCAAGCCCCAGAATAAGGGCAAAAAGCACCACCATATTGATGCTGTAATCCTCCATCATTGGCATTACGGCAAACGCAATAAGCGAGGATAAGGGAATCGCTAATCCCACAAAAATAGCATTCTGTACCCCCATGATGAACATGAGCACAAGTACTACAAAGAAGAAACCAAGAATAACGGTATTAAAAAGGTTAGAAACACTGTCTCTGGTATCTTGGGAACGATCGCCGGTATACGTAATATTCAGACCATCCGGCAATTGTGCCTCCTGAAGCTCATCCACCGTTTCGACTGTCAACTCCGACATCTCAATCAGATTAGCTCCACTCCGCTTTTTAACATTGAGGGTAATCACATCCTCTCCATTGAGCCGGGCATAGCTTTCCCGGTCAGCAAAGCCATTTCGAATTTCAGCAACATCTTTTAAATAGACCTGTCGTCCGGAATTATTAGTAATCAACAGGTTTTTCAGTTCTTCGGCACTGGTCACTTCACCATCAACCCGAACCGAACGCTCCATCCGTCCCATATCGATTCCACCGGCAGATATCGTCACGTTCGTAGCTGCCACTGCCTGACGCACGTGCTCAAAAGTGACACCGGCTGCTAACATTTTGGGCAGATCCATGTTGATTTCAATCTCCGGCTCCAAAGCTCCCACAATTTCTGCCTCATTAATTCCTGATAGACTTTCGACCTCATCTTGAATCTGATCGGCGTAACGCTTCAACTGGACGATATCATAATTACCCGAAAGGTTGATATTCAATATAGGCTGATCCGCCAAATTAATGTCCGTAACATCCGGCTCTTCCGTCAAGTTGGAGGGAAGATCACCTCGGGCTTTCTCAACGGCATCATTCACCTCTTGCTGAGCCACCAGTTTATCTTTTGTGGTCTCAAACTCAATGGTGATAATAGAAGCAGCCTGTTTGGAAACACTGCTAATTTCATCAATGCCGTCAATACTTCTCAATTCCTGCTCAAGCGGACGCGTAATCAGGTTTTCGACATCTGCAGGTGAAGATCCCGCCTGGATGGTAACCACATTAAAAATGGGGATTTCTACTTCCGGGAACTGCTCCTTGGGAAGCATCAGATAAGAAAAAATACCAACTATCGTAAATAAAACCGTAACCAGATAAACCGTGGTACGGTTATCTATTGCAATACTTGAAGGTTTAAATTCTTTAAAACTCATTATTTAATTTAGCTTTACTTTAATTTTCTTGAATAGAAATAGGATCGCCGTCATTAATATTGTTGTAGCCCACGGTTATAATCTGATCTCCGGGCTCTAAACCTTCTTCAATAATTATTTTGTCCTGATAACTCTTTCCGGTAACAACCGACCGCTGTTTGGCCAGCCAACCTGATTCCGTCTCTTCTGCCACATAAAGATAACCACCACCGTTCGTTGATTGTACAATGTTAATAGGCACCGTCAACACATTATTTTGTTGGTAGTCATTTACTTTAAGTTTCGCTACCATATTAGGATATACCATCCCATCGATATTGGGGATATACACTTCGATACCAAACGTTCGATTCATGGGATCAATGACCTTGCTTACCACATCAATAGGCTTGACAATTTGTTTATCAATGCTGGGCAATGTAATTGTAACGCTGTCGGTCGTTTCAACCCTGTTGATATAGAATTCTGAAATTTCAGCAGTTACTTTCAACGCTTCAGAATTTGCAATTTGAAACGCCGGCTCACCAGGACCAATATTTTCCCCCTCCTTGATATAAACACGATTTACCGTACCGCTGATAGTAGCTGTAATGGTGTAATTATCATACTGCTCCTGCAATGTCGCCAATTGATTTTCGAGCGACCGCACCTGTGTTTCAGCTTCTAAAAGTTGAATTTCGGAACCAATGTTGTCTTTCCGCAAATTTTTCTGGCGCTCATATCGTGTTTTAGCCAACTTGAGCTGCGACTTAACTTCTTCGATCTGGGTGCGCGTAACTTCACCGTCGAGCTTAGCCAACACCGCTCCCTTTTCAACAAAATCCCCGGCTCGTACCGGAATTTCCTCGACTGTTGCTGTAGCTTTAGGAGTTATTGATATCGTCTTATCCGACTCAACATTCCCCTGTATATTCAAATAATGATTAAATGTCGAAGGAATAACCTTCTCTACATTAACCGAAACTGTATTATCCTCTTTCTCATTTTCAACAGCCGGCCCATCACTACAAGCTGATGCTAATATCAGCGTGCTAAATACAAATACTAATAGTTTATTCATTGTTCGGATATCCATTTATTCGAGTTCAATCTTTTCTTTAATAGGTTCTACATTCTTTTCGACAAAAGGCACTTCGCCCACCGCTTGATCGTACTGGGCTTTAGCAGCCAGATAGTTGAATACCATCTGGGCATAGCCAACCTCAGCCTCCCTTAGCTGCAATTCGGCATCAGTCACTTCTTGCTGCGATCCCAGCCCCGCCTGATATCTTTTTAGCGCGCGATCATATCCTTCCTGCGCTAAATCCAAAGCACGCTTTCTGGCTGTCTCAACCTCAAAAACCTCCTTGATACTTTCTTCAGCTGAGGTGATCTCACTTTCAGCATTTCGCTTAGTCTGATACTCTTGAAGCTGTAAATCCTTCTTTTGAATTTGCGCCTGCTGGATAGCAGCATCACGCTGAAATCCCTGAAATATGGGGAGCTGCACCCCGATCATAAATGTCTGTGATCGAGCTCGCTGTCGTTCCGATCCAAAAAACACCGGGGTTCCGGCCTGGGCAGCAGACCACTGCAAATTATAGTTAGCAACGATGCTGGGCAGATATTTACTTTTTTGTGCTTTAATCTGTTTTTCCTGTAGCTGCTGTCGCACATCAAGTACACGCAAATCACCACGCATATCAAAAGCTCGCTCAAGCAAGGTGGAATCCGACTCCAAAGACAATGGGGTCATTCGGTCAACTTTCTTAAGCGCCTTATTTTCTTCCTTGGATGTGTTGGGCGCTTGAATATCAAAGTCGCTGAGATCTCCCTTAACATTCAAACTCAAACTAACAGGTAACCCCATCGCATCCAATAAATTACGTACAGCTTCTTTTTGGGAAAACTCGGCACTGGTCAGTTCCGGCTTAATATTTTCGAGCTGTACCTCGAGCTGCATCACGGCATATTCATCGACCAAGCCCTGTTCATAACTTTTTTTCGTGTCTTCTAAGTTCTCTTTGATCCGTTCCAGCCGACTCTGTTGCAATCTCACCTGCTCTTTAGCAATAAGCACTTGGTAATAAGCCATCCGGGTCTGCGTAACAATACCCTGAGCAGTAGCACGCAACCCCTCGGACTGTGCTGTTTTAAACAAACTTGATGTACTGACTCCTACAAATGCCTGTCCATTAAATAATGTTTGGGAAACCGTAAACCCACCCTGCCAGTTATTATCAGTGCCAAAAGCAACGGGCACCAGGTTATCAGGATCACCAGCTGGATCAAATACAACTTCGGGAATAAAGTTCACCGGTATTTCCAGGTTCCGGGTATAATTAGCAGATGAAGTAATCTCCGGCATAACGTTACTCCAAGCCGTACGTACCTGTTGGTCGGCATCACGAACCGAAAGCAACGACCGCTTTATTTCGGTGTTATTAGCTAAGGAAATTTGTATAGCCTGATCAAGCGAAATAGCTCCCGGCTCTTCCTCAATCTGCTTAAAAGCTGATTGCAATGTATCCTGCTGCTGACCAAAAACCGTACCGGCCAGCGACAGCGACAGCATAAAGAGTAATCCAATTTTAATTAACTTGGTTGAACGCATAAATATTAAAGTTGCAAAGTGTAATGATTTTCGATTAAAACCGTGCGTAACAAGACGGCTTATTACGCAATTAATTATAAGAGGTTACAATAAAAATGAACAAGAGTCATTTTGAACTATTTTCCATATCTTTTAATTCCTTTTTTGATGCCATTCCCTCTACCAGAAGATTTAAAAAGTTTTCAAAAAGTGTACTCATACCCACTTCCATTTCATCCAAGAGTTCAAAATAATGCCCTCGGCCACTGGCATGGGTCATAGCAGTAAGCCCACGTGTGCTTGCAAAAATAATCGTAGCCAATTCTTTAGGTTCATATCGATCATCAACTGAACCATCTTGCATTCCAATTTGAAGAGCGCGGATCATAAAGTTCAGGGCTTCATGCCTATTTTGGTCACACTGCTTTGCATATTTACTGTCTCCAAGCACCTCTACGTTACTTATAGACTCGTAATACATAAAAGCCGTAAAATAGTTCGGGTGCTCTTCCACAAAATTTAAATAGGTTTCCCCCATCATTCTGATAAGCTCAAGCCCCGTGTGATCGTGTGCGCCTGAAAAAACCTTTGCAAACTTACTGTTTAACAAGTCAGAACCACGTTGGGTAATGGCAATATACAGGTCCGTTTTGTTTTCAAAATATAGATATAATGTACCTTTACTGAGCTCGGCCTCTTCGGCAATCTCATCCATGGTAGCCTGCTCCAGGCTTTTTGAAAAAATAACCCGCTCGGCGGCATCAATTATCTGATTTCTTCGGCGCTCTTTTTCACGCGCCTTTCGATCTTTTTTGCTCATACAAAACTCATTAAAAATGACTATCAGTCAGAAAGTGACCAAAGTTAATAATATTATTATCAGGGCACAACCTTTTTAATTATATAATTCCCAATCCAGCAATAAATCTCATTAATTGGAATAAGAGATTTTGAGAATAATCCCCTACCTTTCGTGCTTACAATTTCAATCCGGTCAATTATCCTTGAACATATCCAAGAAAACAGTCGTTGAAGCCTCACTCTTTTTGGTGGCCCTAATTTGGGCACTGAATTTTTCGGTTGTAAAATACTCCCTTGTTGAAATTGATCCCCTTAGTTTTAATGGGCTCAGGTTTATTTTTGCCGCAGCCATTATCTGGGCCGTACTATTCTATCGTCGACAACTGTTTACCATCCCGAAGAAAGACTGGCTCCCACTGCTGGGGATGGGACTCTTGGGCAATATTATTTACCAGGGACTTTTTATTATCGGTATTGACTATACCTACGCCGCCAATGCTGCTGTCATGCTCGGCACTATTCCCATCTGGGTAGCCCTAATAAGTCACTTCTTTAAGCTGGAACAAATGAACATCTTTAAAACACTTGGAGTTATTGCAGCTTTTGGTGGTATCATATTTATTGTGTCGGGAGGGCAAGATCCCTTCTCCCTGAGTTCTGACACCTTCTTTGGGGACCTGATCATCATCGCAGCCGCTGTTGTCTGGGGAGGCTACACCATTTTATCCAAATCATTCCTTACACGATATACACCCATTCAATTTTCGGCTATTATGGCCACCATTGGCGCAATTGTTCTTTTTCTGATTGGCTTGCCAAATATTATACATCTTCAGTGGACACAAATTTCGGCAGCGGCCTATGGCGGAGTGGTGTACAGCGGACTGTTATCAATAGGAGTGGCATATCTCATCTGGAACTATGGTCTTCAAACTGTTGGAGCTGTTCATACGGCAACTTACCAAAACCTTGTGCCCGTAATGGGACTTTTCTTTGGCATCGTTCTGCTAAATGAACAACTAACCTTTCTACAATATATAGGTTCAGCACTGGTGATAGCCGGAATTGTACTGGCACGGTGGAGAACATCATCACCGGAAAAAGTCCCGCCTATGGAATAGGCTATACTTCTTAAAAACGATAGGAAATATTCACTTTTGCACTAAAGCGTTCCCTTGTAAAATTCGGGTATTCAGAGGAATCAAATCCCATATTTCCGCCAATAAACCAAACCTTAGATAGTGGATACTGCCCGTCAACACTTACCGACCACGAATCTAATGCATCAATTGCTATTGTCCCAGATGAAGTTCCAATTTCTGTCGGGGCTGATCCATAACCGGCATTTAAACTTAGATAAGACTCTGCCGTCCCAAAATATCGCCGCGTTACAATATTCAAGGACTTCGATGTTCCTCCCGATGACGGCACCAGGTATGTACGTGCAGTAAAAAGATAGCTTCCCAAATATTTTGTAAGCGATACGGTATAAATATCAGTTTGTGAGGTCCCAAAATCCAAATATCGCATACCTGCTTCGAGCTCAAAAGCAGAAGGCAACGACTTGTAAAGCGAAAAGCCAAATCGGTAATCCGGATAAATAGAAGCCTGCGAATAACCACCACTTACATACGCATATAATCCTTTTGCTATTGATGGATATGCATCTACATTAAACTGTACCCCATCCGAGCCAAACCGCCGAGCATACTCAACCCGACCGGTTATGGAACCAATGGGAGTTTGCCGTGTTAATCCGAATTGCGTAAAATGCCAAGGATCAAAAATAGTTTGAAACCGATCGTAACGATAAGAAATCGTTGCTCGATATTTCATTTGCTGTAACTGGACATCCTCTAATCCTTCCCGCGCCTTTCGATTGCCCGAACCATCAGCAAGAATACGTTTATAAGCCTGCTCCGCCTCCTCATAGCTTTCCATTCCATAAAGAACAGACGCTTTCTTCAACATAAATTCTGTGTCGTCAGGATAGTACTCCAATCCCTTGTTAACAGTTTTTAGAGCTGCATCCTTTTGTCCCGACCAAGTCTGGGTATCCACCAAAACCATCAGTGCCCGTCGGTTCTGGGGATCCTTGCCCAGTACATAGCTCAACTCCTCTTGAGCTTTTTTATAATTGCTTTCCCAGTTATACAGCCGCGCCACGAAAATTCGAATACCATGGTAATCGGGACTTCGATCCAGCGCTTTATATGCAAACTCACGCGCCGCATCATAATCGCCGTCATCAAAAGCAACCGTACGAGCTTTTTCATACAGCTCATCAACAGAAAGGTCCTCCGTTCCTTGCGCTAATACCATAGCACTGTTAATCAATAAGAATCCCACGCAGATCATTACTAATTTTCTCATAACATCCATTCAATTATTAACCCTTAATACATGGCAAAACGTTATTCACCGATATATTTCTTCAAGTTCGGCAGTTCCTTATAGTTAGAATCCAACTTCTTAAGCTCATCATACGTCTTCTGGGCTTGATTCAGCTTATCTAACTGGACAAGGATTTTAATTTTTCGTTCTAAAAATGATTTATTTTTGGGATAGTGTTTAAGCCCCTGGTCAATCACTTGCAAAGCCATCTCGTAATCGCCCTGCCAAAACTCATTATCCGTATAGGCATTATAAGCATCTTCGTAGGTTACATCTTCGTCCAACACCTCCCTGAAATAACTTTCGGCCTGCTCGTAGTTTCCCTGCCAAGCGTTCGTTCTACCAACCAAAATTCGTACATCCTGGTATTCGGGAGCTTGCAACAGGATACGCTTTGCAATAGCACGAGCCACCTCATACTCCCCATTAAAAGCCCGTTGGCGCGCCCGCTCAAATTGTTCATCAATGGTTAGCGACAACGAATCCAGTTTTGCAAATAGCGTATCATATTCTGATAAAAAAGCATATCTATCTGATGAACTTGGAATTTTATTTTGGATGGGATACAATCGGTTATTTTGTACCACAAAGTTATTTACCGATTTAAACCTATTCAGCTTTTTACGCAACTCCTCATTTTTCCGTGAATTGTCGCTACGGCTAAGCGAAAGATTTTCACTCACCGAGTAAATTTCATCCCCAAATAAGTAATAATTCCCATCCAGATAATCTGAAATACGATTTTTATTACGCATAAACGGTACAGACTGTGTGCTTTGGAAGGTTCTGGTCGTATCCATTAGCTCACTAATCCAGTGTACCTCATCGGGCATATTCAAATCAGTTTTTTGATCCAACATTGCCACAAGTGAAGGAGTAATTTCGGCATGGGTATTGACCGACTTAAAATGAACCGGCTCTTTTAGTTTAGGCGAATATATTATGATGGGCACATGATAGCGCGAAATAGCTGTTGTCTGCGGTACCGGAATAAGCCAGTGATCACCCGTAATCACAAAAATCGTGTTTTCAAATTGTGGTTGTTTCTTAAAAGACTCCATAAAATCTCTGACGGCCTGATCGGCAAATAATAATGTTGTAAACTCTTTTTGATACTGTCGATAAGACTGCTTTTTCTTCTCGGAAAATTCCAAGCTTTCAAGACGACTTGTAAACTCCTGTTTATACTTTTCTGCATTCGGAACGGTAAATGGGGAATGGCTTTGTAGGGTATGGTAGATATCCAGTCGGGGAAATGTATTTGCAGTATCCAATAATTCCGCAGAGAATTCGAACATAGTTTTATCATCAACACCCCAGTAATTCGATTCGTTTTTCGCTTCCGGAAGCAGTTTTTCCAAGCGTTGTTTATTTAAAACATAGTCGGTCCCCTGATAATCCAAAAAGAAATCGAGCCCGTCGAAATACGTATCATAGCCACTGTAAAAAGCAGTATGATAACCTCGTTTATCAAGAATACTGATAAGTGATTGGTGATTGGGATAGTTGGGACCAAGTTCCATAAATCCATGTTGGCCAAATGGAAGCGATCCTAAAAGTGACGGTATCATCCCAAATGTACGGCCCGAAAGGCTAAGACCGTTCTCCCAATACAATCCCTGCTTAGAAAGGGAATCCAAATAGGGAGCAAAGCCTGTCCATTGCCCGGACGGACCAATAAACTCTCCGCCCAAACTTTCCACTAACAGAAACACGATATTGGGTGGACGCTCAAATTCTTCGAAAAAAGGACCCAGTACATCTTTCTCATAGTTTGCCGTCTGTAGCAATGGGTATTCTTCCGGATCATAATCTGTAGAATCCGTTCCGTTCCAATCAACGGTCCCCACACTCTGATGAATAAAATATGACAGCTTGTTTGCATGTTTTTCCTGCTGGGCCGGAGTAGCATCAATGCCCGTTGCAAAGAATGAAATCACAAAAAGACCTATAACTCCAAACAGACCGCCATAAGCTATTTTAGACCGATTCTCCTGAAAGATATGCGTTGATTGTGTTGTTCTAACAACCCCATACATCAACACATAAGCAACTATAATAAAACCAATGCCCACTACTGTCACCTGCTCGGCTGCAATAACGGTGTTTGCCATTTCGGTCAGCGAGTAGGCCCAGAATTCTGAGCCCAAAGGCATATGTGTTGCTCCAAAATATGATATTAACAATATATTCACTATCCCGATAAAAGCGATAATATGAGCCATCACTTTATTAGCTGTGCTGGACTTTTGTACTCTTTTCAACCCAACTGAGAAAAACAATAGAAAGGGAAGCAAAATAACGCTGAACTGAAAATCTCTAACCAGTAAAGCCCAAAAATATGAACCGTCTGCGAACTCGCTTCCGAACTTCCACATTCCAACTCCAATTTCATAACTACGCCCCAAAAGGAGCACCCCAATCAGCACAATAAAAATCACCACTGCCTGTGGTAAAAAAGAAGAATCCAGAGCTGTACTTTTATTCATTACCGTATTGTATTACAGCGTTTTGTGAAATTAGCATAGAATTTAACTGCTTTGCGATCACTCCAAGATAAGAATCCCTTAATAAACATTAAGATTTTTTAATTAAAATCGCTATATTTTGTACAGTGACATAAATACTAAACTGCCACAAAAATTATTAATGGCAAAATAGTGAGGCAGTTATGAAAAGCATGGACTCTTATCTAAAGCTAACTGGGGTTGCACATAATTCAACAGATAAAAGTATGGGGGGAAGTGAATCAACAATGCCCAAAAAGCAAATTCTTATTGTCGATGATGATGATCTCAGCAGAAAACTAATTAGCAGACTCGTATCTAAAGAGTTCGATTATGAGATTACAAGTAAAGCTAATGGAATTGAAGCCCTGGAGTATGCCCGAAAGCATATTCCACAACTTATTATTTTAGATCTAATGCTTCCCGGCATGGATGGATTTGAAATCCTTAAAAAAGTTCGTGAAGATCAAAAATTCAACCAGACAAAAGTGGTCTTGGTTTCTGCAAAATCACGTTCCGAAGATATTGAGCACGGTTTTGACCTAACCGCCGATGAATATATTACCAAGCCTTTTCAACCCAAAGAATTTACAGCACGCATCCGAAAATTATTGACAAAAGCCGCTTAGAGCGTATATTGTGGCATGTTTGACTTCAACATTGCCTTACAGTCGCTGATTGGACTAACTGTCTTTTTGACCCTCCTATTCTTTTTTCTACTCGGTTATACTTATTGGACCCGAAGGAAACAGCAGTACTGGAAAAGGTATGAGCAAAAATTTCGGGATTACTTTTTTTCGATTCTCTTGGATTACGCAGAACAATCCGGCCCACCGCTAAGTGCTGATGATATCATCAAAAAAATAACTAAGCGAACGAAAGATTATACATTTTTTATAAATCTGCTTAATGAACTTGACGATATTCTGGATGGCACAGAACGCAAGCGACTCAATGATTTAATTAAACATCCCACCTTTGCCTCTTTTTACCGGGATAAGCTGTTTCAATCTTCTACCGATTCCAAAATATACGCCTGTATCTACTTTCAAAAAAGCACCCATCTTGACAACCGAGTTTTAGCCAAACTTATTACTGTAAGCAAATCAAACAACTTGAAATTAGCCTTTGCCGCTACCAAAGCATTGCAATCAGCCGAGGACTGGTCAATACGTAAAAGCGCCTTATTGAGATTCTTCAAACGAACTGATATCTCAGAACTAATGGTTGCCGAACTTCTTCATGTATTTGATTCGGGACTGGCCGAGGAGCGTGGACAAGTTGGCGAAGCCCTCAAAGATGTACTGCTAAAAAAAATAGATCCCAACGTTAAAAATATCATCGTACGATATATGGGATATCAGCAATTTTATGAATGTGGAGAGTTTTTATATCAATACCTAAAACGGATTCATTATAATCCTGAAAAGTTTCCCCTAATTCGAGGACTTATTACTGCTCTTGGAGAATTATATCATACCGAAGCCGATGCTGTTATCAAGAGCTATTGGAAGAAGAAAAAAAGCATTCCTATTAGATTAGCCAGCATAAAAACACTCAGCACTTTTGGAGGAGAAGAAAATATCTCATTTTTACTACAACACCTGTTAAATGCTGAATTCCCGATCCGAAAAGCCATTATTTATGAACTTGTAACGGAAGAGGAAAATCGCATAGTATTACTGACAAAATTTATTCAAGAAACACTGCGATCACTCACAGATATTGATATCAGAAGCAGATCACATGAACAGTTTGATTTATATTTAGATAAAATTTTGGATATTACATCCGGCATCAAAATAGCCCTCAATCACCGACTCAATAAATCCCATGCTTGATAGCTTTTCGTTATTCAATATTGTTGAGCAGTTCATTATAGGCTATTTTATCACCATTAACACTGTGTATCTGGCGTTAGTTATCGGCGCCCTACTCTATGTTCGCAAACAAATGTTACACCGCAGTGTTGTTGAAGCAGACGCCCTTTTTAAGACCGAGCTCTTTAAATCTATCAGCATTCTCGTTCCCGCCTATAATGAGGCAGATAATATTGTAGAGTCGGTGGAATCGTTGCTCAAACTGGAATATCCTGAATATCATATCATTGTCGTAAATGACGGGAGCGCCGATGATACGCTACAACGAATTATTGATCATTTTGGCCTGACGGAAACCGATATTTACTTTGAAGAGCAAATCGAACATCAACATATCCGTGGCATCTATCGGTCCCCCAATACCCCCATGCTCACCGTCGTGGATAAGGAAAACGGGGGCAAAGCTGATGCCCTTAATGCCGGAATCAATATTGCCGAAACTGATCTGGTTTGTTCGATTGATGCAGATTCTATTTTGGAACAAGATGTGCTTAAAAAGCTTATCCAAACATTTATAGAACATAAAAACACCATTGCTGCAGGAGGGGTCGTCCGGGTTATCAACGGATGCCAGATAAGAAATAGAGAAATAAAAGAAATACACGTTCCCAAAAGTTTCTGGGGGAGACTGCAGTCGGTGGAATATATTCGGGCATTTTTATTTGGGCGTGTAGGGTGGGATTACTTCAAAAGTCTGCTAATTGTCTCGGGAGCATTCGGAATTTTTGACCGGAAAGCTGTTATTAAAGTAGGGGGCTATCTTACTGATACCGTGGGCGAAGACATTGAACTGATTGTCCGCCTGCACAGCTACCACCTTCGTAATAATGAGGATTACCAGATTCGATTCCTACCAGAACCTATCTGCTGGACGGAAGTTCCTACTGACTACAAGAGTTTACGTAACCAGCGCAACCGCTGGCACCGGGGCCTGGCCGATTCACTGTGGCAACATAAATACATGCTATTTAATCCCACCTACAAACATATCGGGATGTTCGTAATGCCTTTCTTTCTCTTCTTTGAGTTATTAGGCCCCATTGTCAACCTGCTAAGTTACGTTTACCTGATTATCATAATTTCATTTCCAGACCTTTTCAGCCTGACCTTTATCCTGTTATTCCTGGGGGTTTCTATCATTTATGGGATGGTTGTTTCGCTCATTGCTGTTTTAGCTGAAGAGGTCGCATTCAAAACCTACAGTAGTTTTAAAGATGTCGCTATTTTGAGTTTGTACTCTCTCCTTGAGAATATAGGGTATCGACAGATTCACTCGTGGTGGCAGTTCAAAGGACTCATTGACTTTTTTAAGGGAAAGAAAAGCTGGGGCAAAATGATTCGAAAAGGGTTTAAAGAGTAGTTCCTGTCATTCTATTTAAATTCAAGCATTACTCCCCTACAAATTCTGAGCTTCTACCAATACCGTAAATTCAGTTCCCTCGCCAATAGAGCTCTCTGCTGAAATTTTACCACCCAATTCAGCAACCAATTGTCTTACATGTTGAAGCCCGATTCCAAAACTTTCCTCTCCCGCTGTTCCAGAAGATCCTACGACTTTTTCTCCGCTATTAAAATTATCAACTTTATCTCCATTCATTCCAATACCGTTATCTTCTACTATAACCTTCAAAACCTTCTGTTCATCGTTTTCAACAAGCGCATATCGCACACAAATCCGCCCTCCGTTATCCGTAAATTTAATAGCATTCGCTACAAGATTACTGACAATTTGAATTAATTTTCTCGAAGAATAAACTGAAATACTATAATTATTATCAGTTTGACTCTCTACCTTAAAACTTATCTCTTTGTTCTGAGCTGGCGGGGCATTCAGGCGTTTTACTTTTTCAAAAACACCTTCCAATAATATGTTATCACTCCCACTTTTGTTACTTGTCTTCTTATCTGGTGATAAAACGCTATCAATTTCATCAACAATAGCTTCCGCACAATCTTTAATCATCAACAAGTCTTCGGCTGATACTTCTACCTCATCCTCGTCAGTAAGTAACAAATCAACAATGCCTACAATGCCATTTACCGGACTCCGGAGGTCATGATTTAATGTTCGAAAACGCTGCTGAAGATCATGCAGCTTTCCTTTGGACCGATAAACCAACTGATCTTTCTGCAGATACTGAACAACTAAATTAGCAAGATACTGCAGATGCTCTTTTTTCTTATCAGAAATTCCTTTCTCTTTCTGATCCAGCACGCAAATTGAACCAACATTAACACCTGCTTTAGTGGTAAGCTGCACTCCGCAGTAATAGCGAAAGTAGGGCGCCCCTACAACATAATCGCGGTCACGATAACGTTTATCTTTTTGTAGATTTTTTATCTCATATGGTTTGTTTTTCTCAATAGTATCATGGCAAATACTTTCTTCACGAGGAATTACTTTCAGATCTTTCTCCGTTCGTCCAATCGTCCACTGATTATAGGCATCGATGATATTTATTTCACAAACCGGGGAATCCGTTATCGTTTTAGCCAGTTCTACAAATGGTTCTAACTTTTCGTGATACGAATCATAATCCAAAGCAAATGAAGAAAGATGCTGTAAACGATCTAATTCCTTATCCATAAAATATTTTTTTAACCTCAATCCTGTTCCTCTCTTGTGGCTGTTAACCTAAGAAAAAACACATCCTAACGAGAACTCACTAAACGCGTGTTCTGCCACTTAACAAATAAAGAATAGCCATTCGTACAGCCACGCCATTGGTAACCTGGCTTAAGATTATTGATCGATCACTGTCTGCCACTTCGCTCTCCATTTCTACTCCCCGATTCACCGGACCAGGATGCATGATGGTAAAATCAGGATACTCCTCGAGATGCTCCATCGTAATCCCAAAAAGCTGGTGATACTCGCGAATACTGGGAAACAGCTCGGTACCGCCTTCCTGTCGCTCTAATTGGATACGAAGCGCCATGGCAATATCACACCAACTCAAAACCTCATCAATATTATAAGATACGTCAGCACCGAGCTCTTCAACATAAGCCGGCATCATAGTTTTGGGCCCACAAACCGTAACGTTGGCCCCTAACTTCAGCAACCCGATAACATTTGAGCGCACCACACGACTGTGAGCAATATCCCCGATAATGGCAATATTTTTACCCGTTAAATCAGGATACACCTGTTGCATGGTAAACATATCAAGCAGGGCCTGAGTAGGATGTTCATGTGCGCCATCGCCTGCATTAATAATAGCTGCATCTACACAACGTGTTAAGAAGTGAGGTACACCAGGGCTTTTGTGGCGGGCTACCACCATATCAATTTTCATAGAGCTAATATTGCGAATAGTATCTTTGAGCGATTCTCCTTTTTTAACGCTCGACGATCCCTTGGAGAAGTTGACCACATCTGCCCCCATGCGCTTTTGTGCCAGCTCAAAAGAAAGCCGCGTTCGGGTACTGTCCTCATAAAAAAGATTCACAATAGTCTTGTCACGAAGGGTCGGCACCTTGGGGACAGGCCGATCCAGGATTTCCCGAAAATACTTGGCCTGTTCCAGTACAAATAAAATATCGTCTTTGGAATAATCCGCCAGTCCCAACAAATGCTTGTGGGTAAAATCGTGATTACTATCCTGCAGTTCGATATTCTCAGTCATTTATCCGCCCTCCTCATCTGCATTTTCTACCACATAAACGGCATCTTCATTATCCAACGTCTTCACCTTTACACGCACTTCTTCTTGTACGTGGGTTGGGAGCTTTGTCCCCACGTAATCAGCACAAATAGGAAGTTCACGGTGGCCCCGATCCACCATACAACAAAATTTAATGCTACGCGGACGCCCGTAATCCATAAGTGCATCCATAGCAGAACGTACTGTTCGACCAGTATAAAGTACGTCATCCACCAGCACCACGTCTCGGTCATATAGATCAAAGGGAATCTCGGTCACTTTCACCTGTGGCATCTTTAACTTTGTTCGAAAATCATCTCGGTAAAAAGTTACATCGAGCATTCCAAAATCAATATCATAACCGAACTTTTCCTGTACATACTGCACAATGCGTTTTCCCATGTACACCCCACGGGTTTGCATGCCGATAATAGCTAATTGTTGGGGATCGTCATGCGGCTCTAAAAACTGATGGGCGAATCGCAAATAGGTGCGATTTAGATCATCCGCCGACATTATCTTAGTTGTATTCAAACGTGGCTCCTCATTCGGTCTTTGATTCAATCAGAAAGAATGTAGTCAATGCTTATTACGAACTCAATACCACGCAAGAAGATAGTTTGTTATCAACAGCCGGACAAATTTACATCCAACTTAATCAATTTGTGAGTCTAAATAATCGTAACCAAGTGGCACAAACAAAAAAGCCCGACCCCTTATAGGCAGTCGGGCTTACAATCCAAAGCGAAAGCTACCTTTCTTATTCTATTCGGTTTCGTTCAAGATAATTGTCCCTAAATCTGTTTGTTCATCTTCCTCAACCATCACATCATTAACCGTAGTATCAGCGTATTGCTCAGTGGTCGGTTCAATACTGATATCATATTGACCGTTTTCCAATCCTTGCAACAAGAAACTGCCGTCTTCGTCGGTCTGCGTAGTGGCAGTAGTATCTTCACCCATCAGTACATAAACATTGGGAGCAGCCTCTGAAGGATCAACGACGCCGGCTACAGATCCCACATCTACTTCGTCGCCGCTCTCAACAAATGCTTTCAGTACAGGCTTGAGGATATATTTTCCACTGTTTCCGGCTTTATGTACCGAACGACCGGCATCAAAATCAACAACAACATCCAGCTCATCTCCTGCCTCAAGGTCGGTCTTGAATTTAATTTTATAACCGGATTGCTGCCCACTTGGCACTTTGAGGTTTTGGATTGTACTGTCAACCATTACTGTATTATCCTCTCCGAGAATAAGACGAAGCTCTTCATAATGTCCAGGATTTAATTCAGCTTCAGCCAGCAAAGTATCAACACCATTAGTCAACTCAAGCAGATTTATTTTCATAGGTTCTACCGGTAGATCAATCCATTGTCCATCGGCACTTGCGGTATCGTTACTACTGGGCGTATATTGAATCCGCAATCCTTGCACATCAATGTTAACCTCCTGGTAGTCGCCCGGGGCATCGATGAGACTTACATTCATTTGGGCTTTTTCAGTATTGGTATCGTTGGAATTTATGTCATTACAAGAAATTGCGATAAAAGCAATGAGTCCTACCACCAATGTACTTTGCAACACACGATAAACTGTCGATTTAATATTTGGGGTATTCATAATTATGTCCTTTTCGTTATTTTATGCTATTGAAGTCTGTTAGATATTTTATCTACTGGGATTTGTTGATATAGCATACATATAGAAATGTTCCCACAGTATGGGTCTAAAATTTATTACATCCCGTATCCCGTAATTTTAGCAAACCATCTACTATCCCGAGCTATTACCCTCAATTGTAACTCTTTTTATGAATAAAGCTTTTTTTCTGGATCGCGACGGCACGCTTAATATCGACTACAATTACGTACACACCCCCGAGGAATGGACCTGGTGCAACGGTGCTCTTGATGCTCTCCAGTGGATGAAAGAGCGAAAATTCAAAATAATTGTAGTGACCAATCAATCCGGTATTGCCCGCGGCCGGTATACTGAACAGCATGTGCAAGATCTTCACCGATGGGTTGACAAAGAGCTGGCTAAACGTGATCTACATATTGATGACTGGTACTATGCTCCACACCATCCGAAACATGATCCCGACAATAAACATGCTCCCGAAGATCGTAAACCCGGCACGGGAATGTTCGAAAAAGCAGCCGCTAAGCATGATATCGATTTCAGCAAATCTTATATGGCGGGAGATAAAATTACTGATTTAAAACCAGCCATTGAATTAAATATGACCCCGTTTTTTATTCGCTCGCGACACGAAGCTAATCAGGATAAAAAATGGTTAAAACGTTATGAGATACCGGCCTTCGACAATATTGGGCAGGTTATATCATCTCCTTATTTCCAGTAAATATTCGTTCACTTATTCCCTTTTCTATTCGTCTCAAGCCGGTAAATAGCATTAGGTGCCGTCAGAAAAAGCGTACTGTACTCAGGTCCGCCCCAAGCTAAATTCGTAACACCTGCCAGTGCCTCAACCTGCTTAAGTACTTCCCCCTCTGGTGAAAAGACCCAAAGCCCACCGGGACCGGCAGAATACAAATTGCCTTCGGTATCCACTTTCATACCATCCGCTGCACCTTCGGCATCCGATTCCATTTCGACAAATACTCTTCCGTTCTTTAATGTTCCATCCTGATTAACATCAAACACGCGGATATGATTATGACCAGTATCATTTACGTACAAACGGGATTCATCAGGAGAAAAGACAATACCATTGGGCAGATCAAAATCATCAATCAGCAACTGCAGGCCTTCATCCTCGGAATAACGATACACGCCATTGAAATTTAGCTCCTTATCCTCATCCGAAACACCAAAAGAAGGATCCGTAAAGTAGATCGACCCATCCGATTTTACTGTAATGTCATTGGGACTATTAAGGCGCTTCCCATTATAAGTATCAGCTACTACTGAAAACTCTTTTCCCTCGGTTAATCGTGAGACTTGACCATCATGCTGAGCCAGCAACAGATTTCCATCCTGATCAAAAGTTAGTCCGTTCGAATGGCCGCTGGGTTCTAAATACTCATTAGCTCCTTCCCCGGGCGTCCATTTATACACTATGTTCGCCGGAATATCGCTAAACAACAGATAGCCCGAATCGTGCCAGAGCGGACCCTCCGTAAACTCATATCCTTCAGTAATTATTTCGGGCTCCGCATCTTCCTCAACAATCTGCTGCCCAAATGTTATCATGACCGGGAAAACGATCATCATTAATAATGCTAAAAATACTTTAGATACTTTTTCCATAATAATTTTGGTTTGTTAAAATACCCTGAAATTTAATTCTCTTTTATTATTTATACCCTGTATAACAGAAGAAACTTAATAATTTAATATTATAAAAATTACTAAAGAATTCCTCTCCCTAAAAATTACGGTTTATATAGAAGTGAATATTTCATCAATAGAATATTTAAATCCAAAGTCCTAAAATTCTTGCCTTTCATTTGTTATATTAATCGCTCGATTTTGATACGGTATTTCCGGATGTTCACAGCATCCCATTTTGACGAGCTAAACTGAGGTAATTACTAACTATACGATTGTTGTTATGAAAATTCATGAGTATCAAGCGAAAGAACTTTTAGAAGATTATAATGTTGCCGTCCCGGCCGGTGTAGCAACTTCTTCGGTTGACGAAGCAGTTGAAGCCGCTAAAGAGATGAAAGAAAATGGTTCATCCCTTTTTGTGGTTAAAGCCCAAATTCATGCCGGTGGACGCGGTAAGGGGAAAACCAAAAACAGTGGTGCAAGTGGCGTAATTCTCTGTAAAACGATTGATGAGGTTCGCGATGCGGCCGAATCCCTGCTCGGTGATGTGTTGGTAACCAAACAGACCGGTGAAGAGGGGCAGAAAGTTCAGCGCATCTATGTTACTGACGGTGTGGATATTGAACAGGAATTTTATCTTGGTATTCTGCTCGACCGCTCTAAAAGCAAAAACGTCATCATGGTTTCTACTGAAGGTGGCGTTGAGATTGAGAAAGTAGCAGCAGAAACGCCCGAAAAAATTGTTAAGGAATGGGTTGAGCCAGGTATGGATCTGCAGCACAACCAAGCGCGTCATCTTGCTTTTGCGCTGGGACTTGAAGGCGATGCTTTCAAAAAAGCAGTGAAGTTTATTATGGCGCTGTACAACTGCTACCTGGAGACCGATGCCAATATGGTAGAGATCAACCCGCTGGTTCTTACTACCAATAACGATGTTATGGCGCTTGATGCCAAGATGACATTCGACGATAACGCACTCTTCCGTCACTCCGATATCGAAGAGCTACGTGACAAGTCTGAAGAGAATCCCGTTGAAGTTGAAGCTTCCGAATTTGGGCTTAACTATATTAAGCTTGACGGAAACGTGGGTTGTATGGTAAACGGTGCCGGACTTGCCATGGCTACCATGGATATTATTAAGCTTTCCGGTGGCGATCCCGCAAACTTCCTCGATGTAGGCGGTAGTGCCAATGTCGAAACCGTTAAAAACGGATTTCGCATCATCCTGGAAGATGAAAATGTAAAAGCTATTCTTATTAACATCTTTGGCGGTATCGTTCGCTGCGATCGCGTGGCAAATGGGGTCATCGAAGCAGTAAAAGATCCCGAAATTGCCGAAAAAGTCGAAAATGTACCCATCATTGTACGCCTGCAGGGTACCAACGCAGAAGAAGCCAAAGAGATTATCGACAACTCAGACTTGAACGTAATCTCGGCCGTACTTCTGAAAGAAGCAGCCGAAGAAGTATCCAAAGTATTGGCTTAATACACATTTTCGAAAGGATTTTATTCCTTCTAAACGACATCTTTTACAAAAACCTGTCGGGTGGTGAACTCCCGGCAGGTTTTTTTATTTTGTCGATAAAATATCCCAACCCAATGTAGTCCTTATGAAGAAAACACTGCAAATCGCCAACGTTATAGCACTTATTGTTACTTGTATTTTAAATTATGTAGCTGGTGCCGGGTTGATCAACGGTCAAACAATCGGTGAGATATCAGCCCGCTATGATAACCTATTTACTCCAGCAGGATATGCATTTTCCATTTGGGGATTAATCTACCTGATGCTTGCGGCGTTTGCCATCTACCAGGCACGTGGTCTTTTCAAACAAGTTGATAACGATGACTTTATCCTACAAATAGGCTGGTGGTTTGTTATAAGCTGTATGGCCAACAGCCTGTGGCTTGTTGTCTGGATCTACGACTATATTGGGCTATCCGTTATACTGATAGCACTTCTACTTTTTTCTTTGATAAAGGTCATCATCAACACGAACATGGAGCGCTGGGATGCTCCCTTCCCAAAAATCCTCCTACTGTGGTGGCCATTCTGTTTTTACTCCGGATGGATAACCGTAGCCATTATTGCAAACATCTCAGCTTACCTTACAAAAATAGGCTGGAATGGTTTTGGTATCAGCAACATAAGCTGGGCTATTATTATGATTATCATTGCGGGACTGATTAACTTATTTATGATTGTATCCCGCAACATGCGCGAATTCGCACTGGTAGGCATATGGGGACTGGTTGCCGTAGCAGCTGCAAACTGGGGCGCCCATCAATCAATTGTTACTACGGCCTTTATTGTTTCGGCAATATTATTTATCGCTATTTCAATCCATGGTTACCAGAATCGACACACTGCTCCCCATATTAAATATGAACAGATGAGAAAAAGGAAGTCCTAAACTGAATTTTATGCTTGCCAGCTTTTTATTTCTGCGATTTCTGTGGAAATGCCCGATTCCCCACATTTCTCAGCTTATCCATTTCTGAAGTAATGGGATGTAAATAATACCGATAGCGGTAGCTTTCACTTGTTGATATTCGATATTCGGGTAATGCTCGTGCATGCGACGTCCAACTATTAATGCCACCTACGCCTTGCTGTTTATAATCAATGTTTGCGGTGTAGAAATCACGTCGGGGCAGCTCGTTAATATGAGAAGCCTCCTCCAAATCCCACAGCGTATATGGCCAAGCACTGATATTCAACATGCTTTCGGCAACCGCCATCAAGCCATTGCCTTGATCATCCGTAAACGCCACCCAGCGTACATCACTCCGGTTTCCATTTTCCTGCGGATAGGGGTAGTTCGTCCACAGCGAATCAATTTGCCCAGCGTAATTGCCAACAGAAATACCTTTTTTTCGATCCCAGTAATTTTCTTCCGGCCCACGACCGTACCACGTCATGGTCTGATATTGCTTGGGGATCTGCATCTGCATACCCACCCTGGGTAGAGCCGGTGGAATTTCATTCCCAATGGGCGTCACTTTTTGATCGACCTGCACCATTCCATCTCCCAAAACAGTGTACTTGGTCTGATAGGTCGATTGCCCAACCGGCAACGTTCCTTTGACTAACACCTGTACACGATTGCCACTGACCTTGCTCACATCTATGCTTTTCACTGTTCGATTTTGGGCTGCTTCTTTCCACGGATCCAAGCTACCCCCCCAGCCAGCCCGGTCATTGTCGGTGGTTGCCCGCCAAAAATTTGGCTTAAGAGAACCACTGATATAGCTTTCATTCTCAAATTGATACCGCTCAAGAGCACCGGTGCTTTGAGAAATAACAACTGAAAAATTTGAATCAGAAATTTTAATTTTATCATCTCCTTCCTCTACCTGTAACGAAGTAATCTTATCCGTGGAAATTTGGGGCGCCGAATCTACTGCATAAGGTATTTTCATCTGTTGCCAGGCTACCTTGAACCCCTTATTTGCCCAGCGAGTATCTTCTTTCAGATGAAAACTGATGTTTAGCCAATATTCACGTCCAGCTTGTAGCTTTGGGGTATCCGTCGGCAGATTTATTTCTTGAGAATCTCCGGCTTTGATATTCAACGCATCAACACTTCCCGACTGTATGCTTTTGCCATCCTCGGTCATTGACCAGCGCAATTGATAATCCTCAAGTGAACTATGTGAAAAGTTATTCGTTACGCGAATATTGCCTTCTTTCAAATCTTCAGACTCTACTTTTATTGATTGATAAGAGTGTTTCACCTTCTCAAGTGCCGGTTTTGGCTGCCGATCCGGAAAAACCACTCCATTGAAGTTGAAATTTCCGTCGTTGGGTTCATCACCATAGTCCCCACCGTAGGCCCAATACCCCTCACCATTTTCCGTTTCTTTCCACAATCCCTGGTCTACCCAATCCCAGATAAAGGCACCGATAAAGTTATGGTTATTTTCCATCAGCGACATATATTCATCCAAATTCCCGGTGGAATTACCCATGGAATGGACAAACTCACAGAGTAAAATCGGTTTGGTGATTTCCGGATCATTTATCACATCCTGCAAATAATCCAGAGATGGATACATGTAGCTCATCATGTCTGCCACGCTATTCATATGCTGATAATGAATCGGCCGTGTAGGATCTGCTTTGCGGATATACGCAGCCATCTGCTCAAAATTAGTTCCGTACCCCGCCTCGTTGCCGAGTGACCACATCACTACAGAGGGATGATTTTTTCGGGCCTCCACCATACTTCTTGTACGATCCATTACGGCATCAGTCCAAAGTGGATCGCTGCCCGGCAACAAGTTTTTGCGGAAGGAGATGCCGTGCGTTTCGATATTGGCTTCATCCATCACATACAAACCGTATTGATCAAACAGTTCGTAATATTTGGCATCATGAGGATAGTGCGACATCCGCACCGCATTGAGATTATTTCGCTTCATCAGCTTTACATCCTTGACCATCGTTTCATAATCTACCGTTCGACCAGTCTGTGGATCGTGATCATGGAGATTTGCCCCCTTGAGTTTGACCTCTTTCCCATTCACCATAAACATATTGTCACGGATTTCAGCCTCGCGGAAACCTGTGGTTTCGCGCGTGATTTCCAGCACTCTTTCATCAGAATTTTTCAGTACCAGTACAACTGTGTACAAGTTGGGCGTTTCGGCCGTCCATTTTTGAGGATTTTTTATCTCAGTGCGTAATTCGGCCAGGCTGTGCATCCCCGACTCCAAGTTATATTCGGTTTCGGCCGTGGCTACCGGTCCGTCTCCCACACGATTACCCTGCTGGTCAAAAAGATGCGCTTCTACGATAGGTGCATCAATGAACTTATCGGTATTATGCCGTACTTCAGCCGTAATCTCTAATTTCCCATCCTGATACTGCTCGTCCAATCCGCCTTGAATCTCAAAATCCTGAAAATGCACCTTCGGCTGAGAGTGCAGATAGACACTTCGGTAGATACCGCTCAGCCGCCACATATCCTGATCTTCCAGCCAAGAACCATCCGACCAGCGATATACTTCAACCGAGAGCGTATTTTCCCCCTCTTGCAGATAAGGCGTGATGTTAAATTCGGCCGGCGTCATTGCCCCCTCACTATAACCCACTTTTTTACCGTTCACCCACAGATAGAATGCACTTTTCACCCCGCCAAAATGGACAAATGTCTGTCGATCTTCCCAGCCACCGGGTACGGTAAACGTCCGCTTGTACGAACCAACCGGATTATTATCCCGAGGTACACGTGGCGGAAACAGTCCACCCATTATCGACTCCATGGGGTATTGCTCGTTTAAATAAATCGGCTGCCCATATCCCTGCGTTTGCCATGGAGCCGGAACCTGAATATCATCCCAATTATTAACCTCAGAATTGTTCTTATAGAATGTTGCCGGTCGAGATTTAGGATTAGGAGACCATTTGAATTTCCACTCCCCATCCAACGATTTATAAAAAGGAGAGGTGACCTCAAGATCCGTATCATTTACCGCCGATTCCATATCGGGATAAGAAACAAAAATGGAGCGGGGCGATTCTTTATTAATTCCAATTGTTTGGGGATTTTCCCAATCCGAGAGTTCGGAAAGCGTAAATTGTGCTTTCACCTGCTGGCATCCTAAACCCAAGACAATAAGTAAAAATCCAAGAAGTGAAACGGTAAATGTTCGGCTGTAGTAATCCATAGCGTTGCGTTTTCCATTGATATTATGAGGATATGATAACGCTAACACATTATTTGCAAAAATCGAAATGGATCAGCGGTTAATAGCAATTAATGAAAATTTAACAGCTTCATTTCTTCGTTTTAGTTGCTCCCAAATAAATAGCGGCTAAAACAATGGCAGCGCCCACATATTCGAGAGTTGTTGTGGGACGGTCGAAGAAAAGAATATCCCACCCAAACGCCAGGGCCGGTTGAAGGAGCAGTGCCAATCCCGCCACCGAAGCATTTACCTGTGGCAATCCTTTGGATATAAAAACCCAACCAAGAACCTGCCCCATAATACCAAGTCCAATTAAAGCTGCCCAGGTCTGCAAGTCAGGAATCCCAAAATGAGCTTCGGGTTCAACAGTGACCGCAACACCCAATATTGCCGCCGACATCAGGCTAATCCACATCATATTGGGAATCAATGAAAAGCGGAGCGTATATCCCGCCGACTGTGATTTTCGAAGTACCAAAATATATAAGGCATACGAAAGAGCGGTAAGTAATCCATATAGCACTCCCATTTGCACGCGGCCACCATCCTGCCCCCACCCCGTTCGGACAATCATAAACAACCCTACTACCGCAACAGGAATAGCAACCAACAGTCGCCATCCAAGCTTTTCTTTTAGAAAGAGAACCGCCAGTAAAGCCACAAAAAAGACCTGCATGTTGCCCAAAATGGTTGCCAAACCAGGTCCAACAAAATTGATACTCCGGTGCCAGAAAAACAGATCCATGCTAAACAGAAAAGCACAAACTAAGGGAATAGCCAGGTTTTTCATCCCGAACCACAGTCGATCTTTTCTTACAACGGCCACTACCAACAAGATAAATCCCCCAAAAAACATCCGGTAAAATGCCGAAACGGTAGGACCAACGTTGGCCAATTCTACAAGGACCGACGTAAAACTAACCATTGCCGCCCCAAAAATGATATAACCAATAGCTCGCAGTGAAGTTTGTGAATCAGTCATATCAAATTTTTTGGGGAGGTCTCTCTGATTTGATAATGGTCATTATAGGATTACACAGCACTGCTCGACTTTTTTTCTAACTGCTGCTTACACTGCTTGTAATACTCTTCGTACCGGCTGATAATCTTACTCATTTCAAACGTTTCGGCCTGCTTTCGGGCATTTTCAGCAAGCTCTTTGTGTAAACTCTCATCCGATAAAATGTTAACGGCATAATCGCCCATGCAATCGATATCATCGAGATCACATAAGTAACCTGTTTTACCATGGATATTCACTTCGGGCAACCCACCTATGTTAGAACTTATTACAGGAACGCTGCAACTCATTGCTTCAAGTGCGGCCAACCCAAATGTTTCTGATCCTGATGGGATCAAAAACAGATCGGCTATAGACAAAATATCTTCCACTTGATCCTGCTTGCCCAAAAAACGAACCTGATCACAAATTCCCAGCTCGCGGCACCGCTGTTCAGCCCGCTGGCGATCAGGGCCATCGCCAACCAAGAGCAACTTGGCCTCAATATCATTTTCTAAAATCTTTGCAAAAACACTCACCACTTCCGGCACCCGTTTTACTTCTCTAAAGTTAGATACGTGTACCACCACCTTTTCATCATTCGGACAAATAGCCTTCTTGAAATGGTTTTGATCTGATTTTTGAAAGCGATCGAGGTCAATAAAGTTGGGAATAACCTCGATATCCTTTTTGATATCGAAACGTTCATAGGTTTCCTCACGAAGATATTCCGACACTGCCGTAACGCCATCACTTTGATTGATAGAAAAATCGACCACATTCTTGTAGCTGGGATCACTCCCCACTATAGTAATATCAGTGCCGTGCAATGTTGTAATAAGGGGAACGTGCTCTGCCTTTTCTCCCAATATCTGCTTCGCCAAATAAGCACTGGTTGCATGCGGAATGGCGTAATGTACGTGCAGAACATCAATCTTTTCGTATTCTATGAGGCTGGCCATCTGATTTGCCAGCGCCAGATCGTACGGTGGATATTCAAACAGCGGGTAGGTATTCATATTCACTTCGTGATACGAGATATTTGTCCGAAACGTATCGAGCCTGGCCGGACGCGCATAACTGAGAATGTGGACATTATGATCGCGCTGGGCTAATCCTTTTGCCAGCTCTGTCGCCACTACGCCACTACCGCCAAAAGTGGGATAACAAACAATTCCTATATTCATCTAATCGTTACTTAAAAAATTAATTTAGTAATACTGTATAACCCTTTATTAGGTCTAACGTTTAATTGAAACAAAATAACAGTGTATCTCATTTCCTACAATCCAATATTAGGTGCAAAGTCAGTTATCTATTATATTAAAGACTTAGGATTTTTTGGAGATCCTATGCACCCAAATACACTTTTTGTTCAAAAAACAGATATCAACCTATGGCTGGTCATTCCAAATGGTCTAATATAAAGCATAAAAAAAAGAAAGAAGACAAAAAGCGGAACAAGATTTTCAACAAGCATCTGCGTGAAATTTCCGTTGCTGCACGCGAAGGAGGCGGCGATCCGGAAATGAATCCCAGACTTGATACAGCCATCAATAATGCCAAAAGTGATAACGTTCCGAAGGATAATATCGAACGTGCCATTAAAAAAGGTACGGGAGAACTCGATGAGGGCGATGGCAAGTATGAGGATGCCACCTATGAGGGATACGGTCCCGGTGGAATCGCTTATTTTATTGAAGTAACGACCAATAATTACAATCGCACAGTGGGAGAAATCCGACATATTTTTTCATCCCACGGCGGCAACTTGGGTACGGACGGCTCGGTCGGCTACCTGTTTGAACAAAAGGGAATGATCCGCATAAAAAAAGAGGATCAGGATCATGAAATCGACGAAGAAGAATTTATGTTACAAGCTATCGATGCTGGTGCCGAAGATATTGATACTGATGGCAAGGTATTAAACGTAACAACTGGCCGCGAGTCGATGTATGAGGTCAATGATAAGCTTGAAGAAATGGATTACGATATTGAATCTGCCGAACTCATCCGCATCCCCATGACCGAAGTGAAAGTAGAAACCGATGTGGCAGAATCGAACTTTAAGCTGATGGAAAAGTTTGAGGATAATGATGATGTATCCAACGTATTTACGAATATGAAGATGGATGACGAAACGCTGGCCATAGCGGAGGAGATGGACTGATTTTTACAATTTTTCGTTCTCCTTTTTCGTTAATGCGATGAACAATAAATAAAGATAATACTATGAGATACGTTTGGGCTATACTGATAAGTTTTTTACTGCTTGGAGCTTCCGTTGAAGACGCCCGTAAGGCTAATGAGGCCTATGATGAAGGCAACTATGAAGAGGCGATCTCGCTATACAAAAAAGCTATTGACGCCGATCCTGAAAACTCCAAACTCCATTTCAACTTAGCTTCGGCCTTGGCACAAGCGGGACAAAGTGAAAAAGCTATCCGCACGTTTGAACAGTACAAATCGATGACCGGCAGCACCCAAGAAAAAGCTAAAGCCAATTACAACATTGGCAAGGTATTATCTGATAATCAACAGTGGGATAAAGCTGTTGACTATTTTAAAAAGTCCCTTCGCTATATGGCCGGAGATGCCGATGCCAAACATAATTTTGAGCTTGCCAAGAAAAAACAGCAGGAGCAACAGAACCAGCAAAATAAGAATAAACAGAACCAACAAAATCAGCAGCAGAAGAATAACGAACAGAACCAGGATCAACAACAAGACCAGCAACAGCGGCAAGATCAACAAAATCAGCAGAACCAGCAGCAAAACCAACAGAATAAGCAAAATCAAGACCAGCAGAACCAACAGCAGCAGCCCAAAAAAATGAGCCGTGCTCAGGCACAAAAGATATTAGAAGCCCTGGAACAGAAAGAGAAAGAACTGCTTAAGCAATTCAAAAAACAGGAAACGGAGTCCAGTAATAGTTCCAATGAGAAAGATTGGTAAACCACTTTATACAATCGGCTTTTTTCTGGTTTTCGTACTCCTCGGGAGTTCATTCAGCTGGGCACAATCGGATGTTTCTGTTGAAGCCAGTTTGTCTCAAACTACGGTCTATACCGGCGAACGGGTTAATCTTTCGATTGAAATAAGTGGCAACTTTAACAACGTATCTCGGCCTGATCTTCCCCAATTTGAAAAATTTCGATTACTGAGCAACAATCCCTCCACCTCTCGGAGCTATCGTTACGTAAATGGACAAAGCACAGTATCATATACCTACAGCTACTACCTTATAGCCCAGAAAAAGGGGGAATTCCAATTACCGGCCGTCAGCGTTTCCATTGACGGAGAAACCTATTCCACTGATCCTATTCGGGTTAATGTAATTGACCGCAACGAGTCGGCCACATCAGATGATTCGTCGGAACGACCCGATATTTTTCTACAGGTCGAAGTGTCTGACAAGCAACCGGTAACGGGACAACAAATTATTACTGATGTTATCTTATATTTCAGGAATGGATTAGAAGTCAATTCTTACCAACCCGTACCCGGTTGGAAAGCCGAAGGATTCTGGAAAGAGGAACTAAAAAATTCCGAACGCCCCCGGGCCGAATCTACTATTTTAGATGGCGTGAGGTATCGAAAAGCCCGACTGCTACAGTTTTCGCTGTTCCCAACTAAATCAGGCGAACTGGAAATTAGCCCTTACAAAATTGTTGTAGCTGTCCGCTCGGCCCGCTCCGGCAATGATCCTTTCAGCAGCTTCTTCAGTGGCTTCGGAAGCAACCAGCGCGAGGTTGAGCTCTCCAGTGATCCCATAACGATAGATGTTCAATCCCTTTCTTCTACCGATAATGCCAACTACCTTGGAGCGGTGGGGGATTTTGATATTTCCCGAAGCATCAGCACCACAAATACCCTTGTTGGCGAATCCATTGAAATTGAAACGCGCGTAAGAGGTTCGGGTAACATCCCGCTTATTTCGAAACCCAATTACAATCTTCCCAAAGGAATAGAAATTTACGAACCCCAGGAAAACACGCGGCTTGATCGCAGTAACAGTACTATTAGCGGCAGTAAATCATTTACAGATATCATTATTGCTCGATCACCGGGCAATTATACTATTCCCGAAAAAACAGTTTCGTACTATAATCCGTCACGCGACCAATTTATTACTACCACGCTTGAAGCACTTACCTTCTCTGTTGATGAAAATCCGGAGGCCATAGCCGCTTCTGAAAGTTCCGGGCAATTTCCTGTTTCTCCTATCACAGGTCTTGCCAGCTGGATTACCATATCTTCGGAACCAACAGATCTTTTGGGAATATGGTGGTTTTGGGCCGGACTAATCATTCCACTGATTATTGCCGGTGCAGCATACTGGCGAAAATCGTATGTTCAAAAAATGCAAACAGATACAGCCTTTGCCCGATCAGTCAAAGCATCCGACAAAGCACAACAGCGTCTTGAAAATGCTATTGAAGTTTCCAAACAGGGAGATATCAAACAAGCCTATAACCTGCTGCAAAAAGCAATAACAGGCTTTATCAGCGATCGACTGAATATGCCCGAAGCCGGGTTATCCAATCAGGACTATATAGAAGCACTCAAAGAACAAGATATCGAAGAAAATCTGGTTAAGAACGTACGCATGCTGCTGGATAAATGTGCCTCTATCAGTTATGCTCCCAATACCACCCATGCTTATCTTAAATCGCATGTTGGATTGGCAGAAAGTACGCTCGAAAAACTGCAAAAAGTATTATAACCGTGTTCACCAATCGATTTATTAAAATATTTCTTTTTCTCTTTCTTTTCGGAGGATTAGCCCCTCTCAGCTTTGCCCAGCAGAATGCCCAGGCTCTTTTCGATAATGCCAATGAATTACTCCAGGAAGGCAGCTATCAACAGGCTATATCTTCATATCAAAATTTAGAGGATGGAAACACCGTATCAGGTGCTCTATTTTTAAATATGGGAATCAGCTACCAGCGTATCGACTCGCTGGGAAAAGCAAAATATTACTTTTTGAAAGCTTCCCAGTTTGAGGAGACAGAAGAACAGGCTCATCAGGCACTGGAGTTTGTAGAATCACAATTCAGCCGCCAATCAGCTGTCCTGCCCAAACTGCCCTGGGATATAGCTACCGACTGGTTAAAGGAACATATTGGGGCTAAAAATATATTACTGATAGGGATTATCACCTTAAATATCGGAGTATTTATTTTTATCACGCACTGGTTTTTGCAGATGTATCCCAAGGTATTACGCATCGGGGGATTTTCCCTGATTGCAGCAGCACTCCTTATTATCGCCATTAGCTTTTACACACAATATATTAACGAACGATACAGCAAAGCCGTGATGGTAACTGAAAAGGTATCCGTTTTAGAAGAACCCACTGAGGAAGCACCCATTGTAAGTCGCGCCTATGAAGGATATACCTTCACCATCGATCACCGCCAAAACAAATCGCAACAAGATTGGTCGTACGTTCGCATGCGCAACGGCCTTTACGGATGGATTCCAAACAACGAGATACTTATACTCTGATTGTAAATATTTGCGTATTTCGTAGTGCGTTGTATTGTATCTAAACGGAATATGAAATACGCAACATGACAATCTCCTAACAAGGACAAATTACAATCATTTTATTATGTCTGAAGTAGCCGACTATATTGATATCAACAAGGAGCAGTTCAAACACGAACTGTTTGACTTCTTACGCATTCCCAGCATCAGCACCGACTCTGATTATAAAAATGAGGTTATCGATGCCGCAAATTTTCTGCTCGATAATCTTAACAACCTTGATCTTGATCGTGCTGAAGTGTTCGAAACAAGCGGTAATCCCATTGTTTATGGTGAACTCATTACGGATAATTCTAAGCCTACGGTGTTGGTATATGGACACTATGATGTACAACCACCTGATCCCATGGATAAATGGGAAACCCCGCCCTTTGACCCCAAAGTACGCGACGGCGATATTTATGCCCGCGGGGCAAGCGACGACAAGGGACAGTCATTTACCCATGTAAAAGCACTGGAAGCCTATCAGGAAACAGATACCGAATTCCCCGTAAACATCAAGTTTATCTTTGAGGGTGAAGAGGAAATCGGATCTCCCAACCTTGTGCCTTTTATCGAAGAGCACAAAGATCTGCTCGAATGTGATATGGTGCTCATTTCAGATACGGCCATGTTTGCCGAAGATACGCCATCCATCACGTACGGGCTGCGCGGACTTGCCTATATGGAAATTAACGTCCAGGGTCCTAACAGAGATCTACACTCCGGTGTTTATGGCGGGGCTGTTGACAACCCGGCCAATGTACTTTGTGAAATCATTGCCCAACTCAAAGACGAGGATGGGGTAATCCAGATTGACGGATTCTATGATGATGTGGTTGAGCTAACGGAAGAAGATCGCGAAACCTTTAAAAAGCTTCCTTTTGACGAGGAAGGATACAAGGATGAGCTCGGCCTTAAAGCGCTTAAAGGCGAAAAAGGATACAACACCCTGGAGCGCACTTCCGCTCGCCCCACGCTGGATGTAAACGGCATGTGGAGCGGTTACCAAGGTGAAGGGGCTAAAACAGTCCTTCCCGCCAAGGCAGGTGCCAAAGTAAGCATGCGTCTGGTTCCCGACCAGGACCCCAAAAAAATTGCGAAGCTCTTTAAAGAGCACGTGGAATCGATAGCTCCTGATACTGTTACCGTTGAGGTAGAAGAGCATCACGGGGGACATCCGGCCATAACAGATTTAACATTTTATGGTCTACAAGCTGCCGCCGATGCTTTTGAAGCGGTTTATGACAAAGAACCATTTTTCACCCGCGAAGGTGGATCTATTCCTATTGTCGCGGACTTCCAGAAAATACTGGGCGCGCAATCTATACTAATGGGCTTTGGGCTCAATAGTGATGCTATCCATTCGCCCAATGAAAAATTTGCACTCAAAGATTTCTACCGGGGCATTCACACTTCCTCCAAATTCTTTGAGCTGCTACCCGATTACAGCTAAGATTACCTATTTTCCCCTTTGACTAATATCTGGCCGCATACCTCTGGTGTGCGGCCTTTTTTATTAGAACTTGGTCCCTAAGATAAAAACATTCCGCACCGGAGGCCCTACTACGTTAAAACTTCGTAGACATCTTGCGGAACGAGATTTAACATTCTGAGAGTCACACGAAATATATTCTATCTGGTCACGGCCCTCCGGTTCGTGACCTTTTTTACTTCAGCAATTCATTGTACAGGGTGATACAGTTTCACCACTTACTCTTACATCTTTGTTTCGAAATAGATATTATTACTAACAAAGAGGTTAACTTGTAGTCTTCTGAGAGGCTCTCTAAAAAATGCCAAACTGCCGTATGTCATCAAAAGAAAAATATTTATTCCATCTCTTCATTACCGGATTCCTTGCTATAGCCTTCATAAGCTGTGACCTATCAAATGATGATTCTTTCCAAGAGACGTATTCCTACAGCTTTCAAAATAACAAAGCATTGGCCATCGACACTACCCATCGTGATTTTGGTGCGGACAGTACAATGAACTTATTAAATGTATCTACCATTGTCGGAAATAATCGAGTATTCCGATATCATAAAAATATAACAGCTCCACGCAACATAGCAGACGGAGGATATTCAGAAACAGTCCATTTTCAAATCCCGAGGGAGGTGGACAGATTTAAGTTTAAAAACAGTGAGCTAAGTCAGGCAAAGATCTATTTCCAAAGAAGTTGTTTTTGTCCCCAAATTGGAGCTTTAAAAGTTGAATATGGGGTAATAGAGGGACAAAAACTAAGCGAAAATCTTTGGTCTGTTTCAGCGTCACTACAACCCAAAGGCCCCAATGAAACCTATGACATAAAATTCGAAGGCGCTTTTATTCTAAACTGACTCAATCAATCCTCTCCCTACTTCTTAAAACCACCCATCTTAAAAACCCAAAGTCTATTTGAATGCAACAGTTAACAGTTATGTTAAAACTGTATCAATAAAAGTAACCCACAAAGAGTATTCTATATGAAAATTACTGTTGTAGGAGGTCACGGAAGTATTGCTATGTTGATGCATCCCATGTTAATTGAGAATGATCATCAGGTCAGAGGCATCATCCGTAAAGAAGAACAAGCGGATGATTTGCGAGAAGTTGGTGTTGAACCCGTTGTCTGTGATATCGAAGAAGTTGACGATATTTCTGAAGCAGTCGGTAATGTTGATGCCGTAGTATTTGCTGCAGGCGCTGGCCCCGGAAGCGGGGCGGCCCGAAAATGGTCCGTTGATCGCGACGGAGCTATAAAATTAATTGAGGCCGCAAAAGCTAACAGCATTAATCGGTATGTAATGATTAGTGCAATGGGAACCAATAATCCCCGGGGCAATGAAGTGTTCAAAGCCTATCTGAAAGCAAAAGCTGAAGCTGATGAAGCACTACGCAACAGCGGCCTGGATTATACCATTGTAAAACCGGGCAGACTGACAGACGAATCGGGAACCGGAAAAGTAACTATTGGTCGTGATCTATCATCCGGCGAAATTCCCCGTAAAGATGTAGCAAGGGTTCTTATAAAAGTGTTGGAAACACCCGAAGCGGCCGGCTATCAATTTGATCTGACTTCCGGAGATACAACGATTAACGAAGCTATTCAAAATCTGATCAATAATTAATTCTCTCAAGCTTTGATGACTCCTTTTTCCGAAGACCACTAAGTATTAAGGACTTGTTTGTCCGCACCGGAGGCTCTCCTACGTTAAAAATTCGTGGAACAGGCTACGGAACGAGATTTAACATTCTGAGAATCACACGAAATATATTCTATCTGGTCACGGACCTCCGGTTCGTAGCCTTTTTTATTTCAGTACCCTAAACCCGCAAGGTTTCCTTTCCAATTAGGTGAAGCATCTTAGAACATCCTTTGTTATTTCCGAGAAAAACCCTGCGAGTTTTAATGATTGGTAATTATTTATCCGTCCGATATCGTTCGAACCACGCAATAATATTCTCAACCTTGTCAATAAGCTGACTGGGACGATTAGCAATAAAATGTGACGCGCCGGGCATCTCAACATAGGCTGTTTCAATCTCGCGCAGCTGTAGCGCACTGTATAACTGCTTGGCCTCTGAAGGCGGCGTACGCAGATCGTCAGTCCCGACCATTACCATCGTCGGCGTTTCGATATTGCCAACCAGAGAAACGGGAGAATGCTCCCAATACGCCTCATAATTTTCCCATGGTTGTCCCGGATAGCGGTAATTGGCATAACCGTAATAGTTATCCGCAGTAAGCGTCTTACTGATCCAATTCATCACCGGCTTAATCACCGCCGAAGCCGCAAATTTATCCGTTTTACCAACCATCCAAGACGTCATTGTACCGCCGGCACTACCACCGGTCACAAAAAGGTTTTCTTCATCTATATAACCCTTTGCAAGCATTGCATCCAAGCCGTCCATCACGTCGTGATAATCATCGCCGGGATAATCGTGATACAGCAGGTTACCGAACTCCTCTCCGTAACCGGTGCTGCCGCGCGGATTGGGATAAAAAACCACATACCCCGCCGAAGCATACAACTGAATTTCCGGTGAAAACCGATCACCGTAATTAGAAATAGGTCCACCGTGATTTTCGACCACCAGCGGATACTTCTTGTCGGGGTCAAAGCTGGGCGGCTTCACAATCCAGCCCTGAATTTTGCGTCCATCTACCGAAGAAGTGTACCAGATTTCTTCGACTTGCCCCAGTTTACGGTAATCCAGCAGCGCATCATTCAACCCGGTTATTTTTGTTCTTCCATCTTGATCCCTTTTTGTAGTTGCCAACTCGGCAGGGTAGTACGGTGTTGTTTCATTATATGCAATGGTACCGTCATCAGCGACCGAATACGATCCTCCGCCATAGGGACGTGCTACTGTGGTACCTCCCACATTATTAGCTACTACAGATGTCTGTCCGTCAAGTGTAGTGTAACCAATCTTTGTATTGCCCTCATTATCGTACATAAAATACAGGCCCCGACCATCTTCATCCCACTGTATGGAAGATATACTCCGATCTAAATTCAGCTCAACTTTCTGTTTATTGTCACCATCAGCATCCATCGTATATAGCTCTGACAGCTGATACGTCTGTACTTCGTCATCATATCCCAGGTATGCAATTGTTTCGCCATCGGGTGATACCCTTGCACTGTAATCCGGTCCGTCCCGATCAGTCAGCTGTTCCATTTCACCGCTTCCAACATCCACTGCATACAACTCCGATTCTCGACGCTCGTGTTCCCAGTTGTCGTTTAAGTTAGCAGAAAAGATCAACCGTTCCCCATCGCTGCTCCATACAGGATCGCCGGAATAGTGATACTCCCCCTCAGTAATTTGGCGCGGCGCTCCGCCCTCTGCCGGTACCGTAAAAATATGGGTAAAACCCGGATCAATATAACCGGAGCCGTCGGATTCATAATTGAGTCGGGTAGTCACACGAGGGCTATCTGCCCAATCTGCTCCTTCAGGAGGCCGTTTGGAATCGGCCAGTTTAGGGTTCGACTCTGTCACTTTCATATTAAAAGCCAAGTACTTCCCATCGGGCGACCATGTTATACTACTCGGAGACTTCTCAAGCTGAGTAATACGAGATAAAGCTCCACTCTCCATCCAATAGACATAGATTTCACTGCCGTCATCTTCTGATGTAGAAGTAAAGGCAATACGATTGCCATCGGGTGACCATCGCGCACTCCCTTCATTGATATCCCGATTCGTGAGCTTCCGGTGATTAGAACCGTCGGCATCTATTATCCACAGACGCGATACCCGACGATCTTTCATCTTATCCATCTGTCCTCGAGAATATACGATATGTTCCCCATCAGGTGATATTTGCGGATCTTGAACCCATTGCAACTCGAACACATCCATGCCGGTAAAAGGTTGATCCGATTGCGCGACCGTTATGAAGGGCAACAAAAAGATAACAAAGAGGGGAAGGAGAAAACGTTTCATAAAAAGTGATTTTAGGATTTAAATAAGCTGTCCACGAATGATTCTGAAATTACGACCAAAACAATAATAGCTATTTGAATGGCATGCTTCAATGGGCAACACCGTAGATAAACAAACTTTTACCTGATCTTAGATAAGCTCTCTCTTATTGAACATCCAGAGAAATAACATCCTCCTCAAACTCTGCTTTAGAATAAAAACTCCTTACTCGTCTACAACAGAATTATCAATAACTCCTTTCTCGAGATCGTACTTGGTACCGTGCTCAGATTCATCCACAATAGTTTTGGGGTCATTATTTTCATCCACAATAACCACTTTGGGTTTGAAATCTTTGGCTTCTTCAGGTGTCATTTCGGCATAAGAAATGATGATAACCCGATCCCCCACCTGCGTTTTTCGTGCCGCCGCACCGTTTAAACAGCACACCCGTGATCCCTCCTCACCGGGAATAGCGTAGGTCTCAAGACGTTCACCGTTGGTAATATTTACCACCTGAACCTTCTCGTAGGGAAGAATACCCGACTCATTCAGCAGCTCCTGGTCAATCGTGATACTTCCCTCGTAATGAAGATTTGCCTCGGTTATCTTCATCTGATGTAATTTGGATTTGAACATCGTCAGCTTCATAGTCGTAGCTATTTTTCAATAATGAGATTATCAATTAAGCGAGTTTCTCCAAGGTAAACGGCCCCGGCTAAAATATATTTGCTGTCTGATTCGGGACTGGTAACCGGTTTCATCTTTTCAAACGAAAACAGGTTAAGATAATCAATTTTAAAACCTTTTGCTTCCAATTCGTTTTTCTGATGGTTCAACAATAATTCAATGTTTTTCGCTCCATCGACGATCTGCTTCCCTACATACTGCAGGGACCGATATAGGCCGGGCGCTAACTTCCGCTGTTCATCATCCAGATACTTATTTCGACTGCTCAATGCCAGTCCGTCGTTAGCCCGTTTAATGGGACCCATCAGCAACTCAATATCGTGATTGAACTCATTCACCATCTGCTGCAGAATGCGAAACTGCTGAATATCCTTCTGGCCAAATACAGCAAAATCGGGCTCGACAATATTGAACAACTTGTTCACAACCAGCAGAATTCCTTCAAAAAAGCCGGGACGCGAGCCGCCATCCATATACTCATTGAGCTCATCTACTTCAATACTAAAATACTGCTTGCCGGGATACATGATCTCATCCGTAGGAGCAAAAACGGCAGCAACACCTTCTTCTTCGCACTTTTTCAGATCATCTTGCAGCTCCCGCGGATACTCCTCAAAATCCTCATCAGGAGCAAACTGCTCGGGATTTACATAGATAGAAGCGACCACTTCATCGGCATGTTGTCGGGCCAATCGAAAAAGAGATAAGTGTCCGTCATGGAGAGCACCCATCGTAGGTACAAAGGCAATGGTATTCCCTTCCTTTTTCAGGGCCCGTACCTTTTCACGAATATCATCAATGGTTCGCTGTGCTTCCATAACTATCACAAAAAAGAAGGGGCTTATTGTATGTAATAAACCCCTTCTTCTACATTATTATAATTTGGATTGACTAAACCGCACGATCAGTATCGAAATCTTCGAGCAGCTCCTTGACGCGGTTGAGGAATGCTCCACCGTGAGCGCCGTCAACAATACGGTGATCATAACTCATGGAGAGATACATCATGTGGCGGATGGCAATCACATCGCCTTCGGAAGTTTCGCGGACAACAGGACGTTTTTCAATGGCCCCAGTTCCCATAATTGCAACCTGCGGCTGGTTAATAATAGGCGTACCCATCAGGTTACCCACACTTCCGTAGTTCGTAAGCGTAATCGTACCGCCGACAAGATCATCGGGATTCAGATTCTTATTCCGCGCCTTGAGAGCCAGATCATTGACCGACTTCGCCAAGCCAACGAGGTTTTTATCTTGCGCATGCTTAATTACGGGAACAATAAGTCCACCTTTACCCCCTTCGCCCAGCGCAACGGCCAAACCAAAGTTGATATCACGTTTCAGGATAATTTCATCATTTTCGGTATCCACCGAACTGTTGATGAGAGGAAATTCCCTTATTGCCTGAATAATCTTCTCAATAAAGAGCGGTGTATAGGTCAACTTAACCCCGGCACGCTCCTGGAACTTATGCTTGTTCTCCTCACGCCAGCGCACGAGATTAGTCACATCCACTTCGGAAAACGTTGTAACATGTGCCGAAGTCTGCTTAGACCGAACCATATGCTCGGCAATCATCTTACGCATGCGGTCCATCTTAATACGTTCCACATTTTCTGATGGTCGCTGAATATCAAGTTCTCCGGCAGAAATAGATCCTTTCTTCCCTTGCGAAGCAGGTTTCGACTCCGTACTTGGCTTGCTGAGGCCGCCCGATGGCTGTGCAGCAGGTTGTGACTGTTGCTCCGGCTGAGCTTTTCGTTCCTTGAGGTAGTTCATCATATCCTCTTTGGAAACACGTCCGCCCTGACCGGAACCTTCAATACTTTCAAGCTCTTCCTGAGAAATTCCCTCCTCCTTTGCAATGGATCTCACTAACGGAGAATAAAAACGTCCGTCACTACCAATACGCTGCGGCTCGGTTCCACCGGAAGGCGCACCATTTGAGCTTGTAGATGCTTCAGCAGGCTTAGATTCTGTTTTCTGTGTAGATGTTGTTTCTTCTTTCGTTTTCTGAGTATCAGCAGTAGAAGCACTTTTCGTATCTGCAGAAGCTGACGCCGCTTTTCCGGTCGCGATAATTGCAATCGTCTGACCAACTTCAACGGTATCGCCTTCTTCAACCAGAATTTCTACCAATGTACCGGCCTGTGGAGAAGGTACTTCAGTATCGACCTTGTCCGTAGAAATTTCGAGCAGTGTTTCATCTTCTTCAACTTCATCGCCAATTGATTTCGCCCATTCGATGACCGTTCCTTCCATCACCGATTCGCCCATCTGAGGCATCTGAACCTCAACGCGTTCGCCTTCCTCATCGGTATCTCCGCCAGAAGGTTCTTCTTCGGATGATTCCTGAGCAACAACCTCTTCCTGCTGTGGCTCTTCTTCCGTCTCTGGTTCTTCAGCCTCGGTTTCTTCCTCGGCAGATCCGCCGCCAGCAGAAACATCAGCTTCGTCAGCATCCGTTTCAATTATAGCAATCGCCTGACCGACCTCTATGGTATCGCCCTCTTCGGCTAACTTTTCGATAAGAATTCCCGCTTGGGGGGAGGGCACTTCGGTATCTACTTTGTCCGTAGCAATTTCAAGAAGTGTCTCGTCTTCTTCTACACTGTCGCCAATCTCTTTCGCCCATTCAATGACGGTGCCTTCCATTACCGATTCGCCCATTTGGGGCATTTCTACTTCAACTCTGGCCATCGTTACTCAGATTATGTTAAAAATTTTGGATACAAATACTTCTAATAAAAATGCTGCTTTAAACGTTCAGAAATCAGCTCCCAAAGATCACAATAAATGGGGTTAGATCAAAATAATTAGGTCTGCATATGCCATATTTAAGTAACTACTTAGTTAACTAAATAACTGTCTCAAAATCATTTATCCAATAGCTAAACCAATAATCGCCAGGCTAACAACAGACAAGTAACAACAAACAGAACCCCAAAAACAGCAAACAAACGATCAGACAACCATATCGGCACAAACAGATCTGCCACCGATCCTACCTCAGCGCCGTGTTGCTCAGCTAAATCGGTAAGCGGACAGCGCCAATTATTTAGCATCAATGCCAAAAGTTCCGTAATTGCCACACCGAATGCCCACCAGGTAAGTGTGTTTACCTGATCAAGCGCCGCCGTCACAAATACATAAATGGTACTGATTCCAATCAGAAAAAAGAGGAAGGAATGAACCAGCTTTATGTAAAATACGGTTTTGGACATTTTTGCAGTTAAACCATTAAATACTTAAGAACTTCTTGTCATCCTGACCCCTGATGCGTCGGGACAGACTTTGTTTCAGGGTCTACAACAAAACTCACTTATACAGATGCTGAAACGAGTTCAGCATGACACAAAATTTTACTAAAATTATAGTCTTATACTTACTGCGTATCACTCATCAGACAACGCTTGTTCCAAATCCTCCAGCAGATCGTCCGCATGTTCTAAACCAACACTGATGCGAATCAGATTTTCAGGCGTAATTGATCCTTCCCCTTCGCTGCTTCGGCGATGCTCCCAGGTACTTTCCACACCGCCCAGACTGGTTGCCCGACCAATCAGCTTAGATTGCCCTACAATGTCAATCGCTTCATCCGCAGTGCCGTCAATTAGAAATGAAATCATACCTCCGAATCCGCTCATCTGTTTGTCGGCAATTTCATGCCCTGCATGGGTGCCCAGACCGGGATAGAACACCTTTTCAACCTTTGGATGGTTTTGCAAAAATCGAGCCAGAGTAGTAGCATTTTCGTTGTGTCCTTTCATCCGATACGGCAACGTTCTGGTACTGCGTGCCAGCATCCAGCAATCATCCGGCGACGGAACCGCACCACCAACACGCTGGACAAGTCTTATTTTTTCAAATCGTTCATCTTGCTCTTTAGCTATAACTGCTCCGCCCAGGATATCACTGTGTCCCCCAAAATATTTTGTTGTGGAATGTACCACCAAGTCGGCACCCAGCTTCAACGGCATCTGGTTTATGGGCGTCGGCCAGGTGTTATCTACGCAAGCTATCGCGCCGTTATCATGGGCCAGCTCACTGATCGCCTCGATATCCATTATACTCATCAACGGATTGGAAGGAGTCTCAACCCAAATAAGCTTGGTATCCTTGTTAATATGGTCCGCAATATTTTGGAGATCGGTCATATCAATAAAGTCAGCCTGCAATCCCCACGGTTTCATCAGCTTATTAACCAGCTTTCGATTCCCGGCGTAGACATCTTCCGGGATGATAATATGATCGTCCGGCTCCAAGGCTCGAAATACTGCGGACGCTGCAGCCACTCCACTTGAAAATGCCGCGGCCGCTTTTCCTTCTTCCATTACTTTCAACACCTGCTCCCACTGCACCCGATTGGGATTTTCGAGTCGCGTATAGTGCCAGTCGCCTTCGGTGCGACCTTTTTTATCAAGTTCATAAACTGTTGACCGATGTACCGGCGGGACGATATCAGGATTGTTGTTGGCCACTTCCATAGCGGCGTGGATGGCTTTGGTTTCTTTTCGCATAATTAAGTGAGATCTCTTTTTAGAATGACGTAAATATCCTTTTGGATATTTTATAACATGAAGAGTAAGGTCGTAAAGTTCTTCTAATTAGAAAAACCCGATCCCAGCAATTCGGGATCGGGTAGAAGTCATGCTTTTAGCAACACGCTTCCTCTTCGGCCGCGTAATTTTCACTTTCTCCAAAGGTATGAAAAGCCTCCCACTCTACGCCTTGCGGGTCCGTAACCCAGCTTTTATCGGAATTTGCATAGCAGCAGGTCGTTTCACCCTCGTTCCGGGTTAAACCGTGTGTGCGGTTGATATTTGAACGCAGCTCCAGAAGTTCCTCTTCTGATTCTGCCTCGATTCCGAGATGTTCGATACCCTTAGCACCTTCGCGCTCGGCTATCGAGAAGTTCACGCGCGGATCATCAAGCATCCACTTGGCATAATCCTCCTTTTGCTTCGTTGGAGCTACCCCAAAGAGCGTGCTGTAAAATTCTATTGATTCGTTAAGGTTATTCACTTTTAACATTACGTGCATGCGTTTCATAATAGTCACCTTTAGGTGTTTTAAGTTATAATTAACCATTTACACCTATGTAGTCGGGCCCCAACCAAAAAAGACGCAAATTTTTTTCAGATTTTTTCAAATGCGTCAGACTTAAGGCTAGTACGTTCATTTTTTCAGTCAAGAAAAAATGAACCAAAAAATTGACCGGCTGAGAATTGTGGAAACATTACGTACTTCGGGCTGGATAATTTCAATGGTCCTTTGCCTTCATTGCTCATACAACATGCTTCACCGGTATGAAATTATCCTTTTCACCCTCTTTACTCTATCCACAATTCATTAGGCCGGAAAGACAAAAATATTGATATCAAAACCAGCACTTAAAGAAAATGAGCCGATTAAATCCCCACACCTTAAACTCAGCAAGACCTGCGATCTTTAAGTGGCGGAACCTTTATTGAATACTAAAGTTTTTATAGCCGGCCTAAAATTCTGTGCAAAGGCCAAGGATGAAAAGGATAATTCTGTACCGATAAATCATTACGAGATAGTTATTAAACGAGAAGGACCATCAGAATTATCCCATCCGAAGGACGGAGCGGATTCAGAATTTTAAAGCCTTGATCTTTTAGTCCCTTTTGGATCAAGCCAAAAGGGACATCATTTAACCCAATCTTTAATTCATAGCTTATTGATTAAGCAGGAATATCCATCCATGAATACCGAAGTTCAAAAAAGTTTACCTAACAGTCGTCACAGGAATCTTCTTCACTCTCATCTCTAATTTTATGATAAGCCACAGCACGCCCCTCTTCTCCGAATTGTACCTCACAGCAAGCCGCCAATACTTCGCCCAGTTTCTGTCGTGCCCGTTGCACTCTTGACTTAGCTCCCGACAGCGACAACCCAAAATAATCAGCAACCTCCTGCTGGGTTTTCCCCTCCACATCTGCCATCTTGAGGGGCTCTCCATACTTTTCCGGCAACTCGTCTATCATTGGAATCAGCCAGGAAAGCACCTCTTCGTGAACATCGTGATCTCCCTCGAACTCATTCAAATCGAGTAATGGATTTTCATCGCCATCCCTTTTAACCTCGGACCCAACTGGTTTTTCCTTATCCCTTCCTTTTTGCCGATAGTGATCAGCCAACGCACGACGAGCGATCCCAAACCCCCACGACTGCACGCGATCTTTGTGACGCAGATCGCCAATCCCTTTGTGGATCCGAATAAAAATATCCTGGAGTACATCCTCGGCCTCCTGATCGCTGGAAACCTTCGATCGAATAAATCCGCGCACTTGGTCGCTAAATCGTCGCCAAAGATTTTCAGTGTTTAGCTGGTTATCTGACATATTTTATACACGAGTTTCTATTTTCCTGAATACAAATTAAGGCGATTTCATCGTTTCAGAAAATCAATCCTTTTACTTTGTAGAGCAGAGCTTAATTCTACATAGGCAATTAATCCAAAAATCCCTCTTACCTGTCCCGAATATTCGGTGGGAGAAGAGGGATTTAGGGAGATTAAACTTACAAACAGCATCTTCTCATTTTGAATGGAGCTATGCGGAATGAGAAATCTTTGTTTTTAGCCTGCCATTATTTATCGAAACAAGGATCTCTCCCTATGGTCGAGATGACAGGGTAGTAACCCCACCTCTCGTTTTGTAACTCTACTCCGCGACAAAACTCACAATACCAAGGTTAATCCGTAGCCCTAATTGCTTTAATCCGATCCAGCACCGGGGGATGCGAGTAGTTTAGAAACACATAAAACGGATGGGGCGTTAAATTCGAGAGATTATCCTTCGAGAGCTTTTTCAACGCATCGATCATCGGTTCTTTTTTGTACGTCGTAGATGCAAATTCGTCGGCTTCGAACTCATATTTGCGGGACAGAATCTGCATAAAGACCGACACAATCATATCGATGGGCGCATAAAGCATCCCAAAGAAAATGAGCCCGGCATATACCGACATCTGTTCCATAAAAAACGCGTCAAATAAGCCCTCAGAATTTAAAAATATCGACAGTAAAAAGAACATAATACCTGTCTGGAAAATGCTAATTCCCATATTCTTAATAATATGCTTTTTCTTATAGTGACCAATCTCATGGGCCAACACCGCAACCAGCTCATCTTCCTCGTGGTTATCGATCAACGTATCGTAGAGTGCAATACGCTTGTTTTTACCAAATCCGGTAAAAAAAGCATTCGACTTACTGGAGCGCTTGGAGCCATCCATCACATAAACGCCCTCCATTGCAAAGTTTACTTTGTCAGCGTAATCACGAATTTTCTGACGCAGATCACTCTCCTCATCCAGCGGTTCAAAATCGTTAAAGATCGGCATAATCCACGTGGGCGCTATGAATTGAAGGAAAAGCGTAAATGCCGTTACCGCACCCCACGCGTACAACCACGCATATTGATCGATAAACGTAAAAAAGGCCAATATTCCAGCCAGCAGCGGACCGCCGAGCAGAATGCTCAACCCCAGTCCCTTAACCAGATCCAATACAAACGTTTTGGGGGTCGTTTTATTAAATCCATATTTTTCTTCGATCACAAAGGTGGAATAAATACTGAAGGGCAGAGATAGAATCTGTCTGGCAAAAATTAACATCCCAATATATACCAAACCGGTCCAGATAACCCCCAGCTCCCAGCTGCGCACCATCTCATCCAGCCATTGAAATCCGCCGGCAAACCAAAAAACCAGCAACAGCCCCAGATTAAATACCGAAGTTAGAATACCAAACTTCGTCCGTTCTTTCGTATAGCGCTGTGATTTTTCGTAAGTCTCCTCATCGTAGACATCTTGAAACTCTTCGGGTAATCCTGTGTCGAGTGATTTTAAGTTCAGGTAATCGCTAACCATGTTGAGAATAAAATCGATGGCCAGCGTGGCTAAAATTATTACTGCAAAAATATTCATAAATACACTTGGAGTTTAATAAATACGTTTTAACTCAAATAGAATTCTGTAAAGATGAGCAAAATTAAGCAATTGTAATAACGACCCAGCTGTCTATTTATTCATTGTCTCTAACAGTTGTGCCCCAGCCATCATAGCTACCATTTTTGGCCGTTGCCAAGCGGTCAAAAAAATTCTTGAGCTCCAAAAGTCGATCCTTGGTAGGCTTAATCTCTTTTTTAGCCAGACACAACCAACTATCGGACGATTCGGAATAATGCACCGACGTATCAAACTGTAAATTCATCAGGCAAGACTTCGTTACATGAGCATCCCACTCGGTGGGGAAGTACAAAAAGAACTCCATAGACTGCTCTACATCGGGATCCCCCTCCGGCGTCTCGATATTATTAACGGCCATCTGTTCTACTGTTTTTCGTGCCATCGACAGTGAAATTTATTTTTTGCTCTAATTTTTTCTTAATTCCATTCCCAAAGGTATGGAAAGTGAACGATATCATTAAATGCAGACTCTTACTTATACCGCATATCAGAAAGCAACTCGAACCTTTAACCTAAACCTCTATTTTCCATTTACCCAAGAATGCTCAGATGGCTATCCTATGATACCGAATAGGAGTGACCGCTTATTGGCATTGATGCCTCAGAGCTTAGAATGTTTAAGAATCTATTAGGAGCATAACAGCAGAGAGTTGGGGCAGATACAATAGAAAGTCAGATTTATCCTTCAACCGACAAATACAAAGCAGATACCTACGCCCATTACAACAAATAATTGAGCAGATTATAAAATAAGGCCAAGCGCGATATCCTTTAGAGCCGTATGTAATCTGGAAGGGAATTTAAAATCAGAAGGTCACCCATAATCCATTGTGCATCTGCGCAAATACCTCAGCCACATATGATGGTAGCATCGTTATCGAGTAACTCAATTGGTTTCAAGTAATTTATCGACATCGTCTTTACGTCCTACCAATAGAAAGTGATCACCCTCCTTGATTTCTGTTGATCCCTTCAGAATACCGATCGGCTTATATTGTTTGTCTGGACCAATTTCACCTTCCAACTCGACCGGTCGTTTTATTGTAATTAAATTGAGCTCATACCTTTTCCGTATATCAAGTTCTGTCAGGGTATATCCTACCATAGCCTCGGGGGCTTCAACTTCAAACATGGCCAGTCCTTCTCCGATATCAAAAACATCAGACATCCCTCGACGCACCAGTGATACTCCCATCCGCTCGGCCACCTGCCGTTCGGGGTGAATGACATCCGTAATTCCAATCTGCTTTAAAATCTGCTCCTGTATACGACTCCCGGCCCGACCATAAACTTCTTCTACCCCCGAATTAAGCAGATGCATGGCAATAAGGGCTACCGGTTCGAAGGCTTCACCAATAGAGATAATAGCTACATCCACATTGGTAATACCGTGGCTTTCCAAAAGATCCGTATCAGTGGCATCAAAGCAAATGGCATCTGAGACGAATTCTTTAACATGGTTAATATGCTCCATGTCGTTATCGATAGCAATGACGTAAGCCCCTTCCTCAGAAAGCTTTTTGGCTAAGGCACTGCCAAAAGCCCCAATTCCAATAACTGCAAAATGTAAGTCACTTCGTCGTTTCATAATAGATACTGTTATACGTTAAAATTATGAGACCATAATTGTTTCTTCAGGATACTCGTATTTGTGGGTATCCATGCGACTGGCAAATGCCACCATAAAGGTGAGTATTCCCACTCGGCCTAAAAACATAGAGACCACAATAATAAACTTGCCCCACGCACTTAAGTCGCCGGTTATTCCCCGGGATAATCCAACCGTGGCAAATGCGGAAATCTCTTCAAACAACAGATCGAGAAATGCGTGATCTTCCACTACCGATAACAATATCGTGCTTACACTAATGCAGGAGAATGCCAGTAGTAGTACGGTTACCGCACGGAATATCGTTGAATTGGGGATCGTGCGTTTAAACAACTCCATGCGATTGTAGCCTTTGATGGTCATACTGATAGACCGCATCAGGACGGCAAAAGTTGTCGTTTTAATGCCACCAGCCGTAGATGCCGGAGAACCCCCAATAAACATAAAAATCATCATAACCAGTGTTGCGGAAATGCCAATAGCCCCTGTGTCTACCGTATTAAAACCGGCGGTTCGCGTAGTAATACTCTGGAAAAGAGAAAGCATAAATTTATTGCCGTATGAATATCCGCGCAGGGTATTCCCCCACTCCATCCATAAAATAAACCCCGTGCCGGCAATGATAAGCACTGCAGTGGTAACCAATACCGTTCGGGTATGAATCGATAATCGACTGCGCCATTTACTTTTGTCTGTTCTTTTGCGAATCAACTCCCAAATAACCGTAAATCCCAGCCCGCCCAAGACAATGAGAATCATGGTGGTAATGTTGATTCCCAAATTGGTGGCATTAGCTGGGTCGGCCAGACTATTGGTAAACAGCGAAAACCCGGCATTACAGAAGGCAGAAATAGCATGAAAAACCGAAAACAGGATACGCTGCCCCTGATTGGGAAAACTTACTTCCCAACTAATATAATATGCGATGGCTCCCACCGCCTCGACCGCAAACGTAAACCCGACGACTCGTTTCAGTGTTGATGCCACCAGGCTGGAGTTTTTCTCTGCCACCATACCCTTAATGGTATTCATCTGGCCGACGCCCAATCCGCCACTGATAAATAAAAACAGAAAGGTCGCGAATGAGATAATCCCAATACCCCCGAGCTGAATAAGTGTCAGAATAACCAACTCCCCGAACAGGGTAAAATGGGTGGCAGTATCTACCACAATAAGACCGGTGACGCAGACTGCACTGGTTGAAGTAAATAGGGCATCTATGAATTGAAGCCCGAGTCCATCCTGGGTAGCCCCCGGCAGCATTAACAAAAATGTACCAACAGCAATGAGCGACAGAAAACTATAGACCAGGAAACGCGCCGTATTTTTTTGCTGGTCCAGCAGCTCCGGCAAATATTGGAGAAATTTTATGATAACAAACAGCAACAGATATCCTTTTAGAAACCGTACAAATGCAATACGGGGATTATCCATGCCCAAAAAATAGGTGTCGATTACGTTGATGAACGACAGGCCCAGATCGGTCAATATTATCAACGAGAATATCGATAAGAACGCTTCAAACCAACGTTTTCTAAGAAAGGACGACCGATTCCCCGTAAGTAGAAACCGCAACCCAAAATTTACTACAAATCCAATAAGGATCCAGCTTTCTATCTGTTCATTTAGTTGGGATAGCTCTGGGGTCAACTCAAAAGCGATCGGTAATAAAATACTGACTAAAACCAGTATACTAAGCAGCACAGAGAATGCTCTGAGATAAGGAACAGCAATCTTATCTATTTCATACAGATCATCCTGGACGTAGTGGAATTCAAGATTGGCTTTCCTTTTAAATGTTCGCCAACGACGTTGAAGCTCAACCCACTTTTGTTTCCAGTGATATGGAATTTTCATTTATGGTAATTTGATACGGTATTAACAGGCCTGAACAAGCTATTGCTTTTTTTGCAATCACTCAATCACAAATTCCCCTAAGATTTGACCTGTCTTTTTCTAAATATTACACATAAAAGAGATTGCTTGCCCCTCTACCTGAGTGAGTAGTTGAATCATTAACTTTATGCCATGAGAGGGCATTAAGCCTGATACTGAGTTAATGCTTATTCAACAACATCGGCTTTCATATTCTCCGAACCCAAGAACATAGCTTTTACCATACGCTTTGAGCCGAGTGCTTCTCTTTCCGAAGCGGAAATATTACCGACTTTGACAAATTGCCGTTCACTTATATGCACCTAAAAGAGAAATGTAGCTGGTAAATAACCTTGAGAAGGTTTTTAGGAATTTTTAAAGTCAGGCAGGACAAATTTCTACGTTTGGAGACGGTACCAATTCTCATATCGAATGCAAATTCAGGCTAAGCCATTGGGCTGATTAATGGCAAAATCTATAAATCATATTCCTCAATTTTACGGTACAGCGTACTGGTCCCGATGCCTAATAAGTCTGCAGCTTTGGTTTTATTTCCGTCAACGCGGTCTAATACTCTCCCAATATGAATACGTTCCATTTTTTTTAACGAATCCGGATGGCCTGAATCCGTGGTCGAATCCCCATGAAATTCGGGTGGCAACAGATCGGGAGTAATAACATCGCCTTCGGCCAAGATAGCCGACCGTTCTATTATATTTTTTAGTTCTCGTATATTTCCCTGCCATGTGTAAGAAAGCAGCAGATTCATAGTCTCGTCATCAATCCGCTGCACTCGTTCATTCAGGCGTTTAAGGAAGAAATTGGCCAACAATGGGATATCTTGCTTACGGTCGCGGAGTGGAGGAATACTAATTTCGAAACCGGCCAAGCGATAATATAGGTCATCCCTGAAGGCTTCTTGCTCGGCTTCCCTCTTCAAATTCTTGTTTGTAGCGGCAACAACCCGAATATCAACCGATCGTTCCTGGGTTTCACCAAGTTTTGTATATTTGTTGTTTTCAAGAAAACGCAGCAGTTTGGCCTGCAGGCCAATGTCCATCTCTCCAATTTCGTCAAGAAATAGTGTTCCTCCATCAGCTTCTTCAATTAACCCCTTTTTGGATTCCGTAGCGCCCGTGAATGCTCCTTTTTTAAAACCAAACATCTCAGACTCTAACATATCCTTGGGAAAGGCACTACAGTTTAAGGCCACAAAGGGACCACCTTTCCGCGGGCTAGCCTGGTGAATAGCCTGGGCAAAAAGCTCTTTACCGGTCCCGGTCTCACCCTGCAGCAATACACTCATATCCGAAGCAGCCACCTTCTTAGCCATTCGCACTGCTTCTTGAATAGCTTCGGATTCCCCTATAATGTTTGTAAACCCGTACTTTTCATCTACTCGCTGTTCGAGATGTTGAAGCTTTTGCTGCATGTGGGCTTTTTCTGCGGCACGTTCAACCACTACGTGGATATGCTCGTCATCATCGCCCTTGGTAATGTAATCGAACGCGCCCTGCTTCATAGCGTTTACGCCGTCCTGAATGTTACCGAAAGCGGTAATAAGAATAACCTCTATCAGGGGATATTCTCTTTTGATTCGTTCCAGCAGATCCATGCCATTGCCATCAGGCAATTTAACATCGGTAACAACTACGCTAATCGATTCATTTTCCAATATTTTGAGCGCTTTCCGAACGTTTTTTGCCTGGAAAACTTCAAATCCTTCGAGCCCTATAATTCGCGACAAAAGTTCCCTGAATCGCTCTTCATCGTCAATGATCAATACATGCTCAGACTTCATAACTATCTATTTTATCCAAACTTCTATTTTTGGGCAGAGTGAAATAAAAAGTACTTCCTTTTCCAAGCTCACTTTCAACACCGATTTCTCCTCCCTGCGCATTGATAAATTCCTTGGCAATAGACAGCCCCAAACCGCTTCCTCCACTGCCATTTTTATCTCCATAGACCTGAAAATACTTTTGGAAAATTTTGTCAATATATTCTTCGGGGATGCCTTTTCCATTATCAGTAACCGAAAATCGAACTACACGAGGTTGCTCTTCTGCTTTCAGCAGTATTTTTCCATGGTCCGGGGTATATCGCACAGCATTCGATATTAAATTTACAAGTACCCATACCGATTTCTGTAGATCGGTTTTAACGGCAGGCAGCTCTTCCTCACATTCAATTTCTATGTCGATTCCCTTTTGGTCGACCTGCATTACCATGGTTTCGAATGCATAATCAAGCAGGTCGGAAGGACGAGCTGGCTGGCTATTTAACTGAATATTCCCGCTTTCGATTTTTGAAAGATCCAGCAGTTCAGCTGTGGTACGTTTCATGCGGTCGGCATCATTGCGAATACTATCAATAAGCTCAACCTGCTCTTCATTCAAAGGTCCCACACGTTCATCCTCCAACAATCGCAGACTCATATTTATGGAGGCAATGGGGGTTTTTAACTCATGAGAAACCACAGCCACAAAATTTGACTTCGCCTCATTCATTTCCTGGAAATGGGTTACGTTTTTGAGCGTAACGATAGTCCCGATCTGTTTACCATCCTGCTGCGCCTCATCATCTAAAAGGACAGGCAGGGTATCTTTGGAATAGTAAATATGGCGATTTTCAGAGGCAATTTTAATTAGATCGCCTTCCTCATCTTGATTCGTTTTCTCCGTATCCATCAAGCCTTTAATCAGTTTACGCATCAAATCATTGGTAGATGCTACATCAGGCGCATACTGCCCTACCAGTTTGTTGCGATCCAGCCCAAGAAGTTCTTCCGCTTTTGAATTTACAAAAAGGATATTCTTTTCACTGTCCAGCCCGACGATCGCCTCATTCATCTGGTTGATAATGGCCTCAATGCGCTGCTTCTCATTCTTCAATTTGGCAAGATTGCTGCTTTCATATTCCTGCAAGCGGGTGGCCATCGTATTAAACGCCTGGGCCAACTCTTCATATTCATCGCCGGTGTTAAATTCCAGACGCTGGTCATAATTTTGGTTCGCAATATTCTGTATACGCTCTATAAGCTCTCGGATTGGATTAACAATATAATTGGGATATTTCAAGAGTAGCGCCAGTGCCAATAACGTACTTATTGCACCAATAATCGTCATATACAAAATAACTTGTGCCGCGGTTTCTTGAGCTCGATCCTTTTTACGGTCAATGGCATCGAGATTCATATACGTGATCTGAGAAATCAGGTCTTGGATCTCTGCGTATTTATTTACGATAGTCTGATAAGAGTTCATGTCTCGATATTCTTGAGAACGAAACCGATCAAACTGTTCCAGGTATTGCATAAGAGCCCCTCGTAGCGCCCTGCTTGCCTCAGGTTCACCAGTTTCCGTAAAATTTTTCATTTGTTTTGACATCTCCCGCTTTAAAATTCGTTTTAGCGAATCTACATTCGTTGATGCAGGACGGGCTGTATCAGACAACATATTGACCTCTTTCTTATGGAGCTTACTCATCGCATGCTCCATATTTTGCATGTAGGTAATTGTACGACTGTTGTTCTGAATGATGTCAACGGTATTTTCAGCGAGTGTATTGACAGATACCAAGCTACTGCCCCAAAGTAAGACCAGCAGAAATGCCAAAAACCCAAGTCCTGTGTACAGTTTGGTTTTAATGTTCATGCCCATTGTGTGATACCACGATTAAATCAATGTTTAAGTTTTCTACCAGGTGGAGCACTTTTTCAGTAAGCGTTCGAAGCCCCAATTTATTCCATATCGTCCGTTTAGGCGCTCCCATCATGATCCACCGAACATCATGCTCCTTCGCATATTCAACGATACTTTCAGCAATATTTTCAGCCTCTATCTTTTCCACCTCAGCACCCAGCTCGGTGGCCAATTTAAAATTATTGATAAGATGCCGCTGGTCCGCCAGATCAACGCGATCACTGCTTTCTTCCTTCGACTGTACGTACATTACCGTCCACTCTGATCGCATTGACGAGGCCATACGCGCCGCGCGCCGTATCAGATGTTTACCGCCTTCTGGATTTGTACTGATACAGACCATGATTCGGTTGCCGGTAATAGCATCTTTTTTATAAACCTCAGCATCAATTTTTCTTCCCAACTGTCCGGCCGCCTCTCGCAGGGCCAGCTCCCTCAGTTGCAGCAGATTTTCTTTTTTAAAAAAGTTTTCCAGTGCCGTACTAATTTTAGACGGATCATAAATCTTGCCATCTTCAAGCCGTTGCAAAAGTTCATCGACCGTCAGATCTACATTGACAAGCTCATCGGCCATCTGCAGCACGGTATCCGGTACTCGTTCTTTGACATTTACATCGGTAATTTGCTCTACATCGTTATTTAACGATTCCAGGTGCTGGATATTCACCGTGCTAATTACATTGATGCCGGCATTCAAAAGCTCCACCACATCCTGCCAGCGCTTTTCGTTTTTCGAGCCCGGGATGTTGGTATGTGCCAGTTCATCGACCAGAATCACCTCCGGTTTGTTTTGTTTGATGGCCTCTACATCCATTTCTTTAAGCTCTTTTCCTTTATAAAACACCTCCTTCATGGGAATTCGGGGAATTCCCTCAGTCAGTTCCGCCGTTTCCTTGCGCCCGTGGGTCTCAATGATACCGATTTTGACATCTACATCTTTTTCTAAGAGTTGATGGGCCTCTTCCAGCATGCGATACGTTTTCCCCACACCGGCGGCCATGCCGATGTACAGCTTGAATTTGCCACGTCTCGATTTCCTGATGAGACCCAGGAACCGATTAACCGCTGCTTCTTTACGTTCTGATTCAGTTTTACTCATCACTTTTTAAGCTTGCAGATATCGTGCCAAGATACTTCAGATTAACTGTATACACCCTTCAACGTCAATTAAGCAAGGTTTTTTCTTTTCTTTAGCAGCCACAGAAGAGTCTAATTCTACAAATATGAATTGACGATTCCCATTTTGGGAGACCTAAATATTTCTAGTTCTTGGAACTATTACTTATTTGATCAGCAATTTTTATAACAACTATAGCCAGTGTGTTCTAAAATAATTGAAAATTATATCTACCCACGTAGAAGGCTGTGCATTTTGCGGACGGGATAAAAATATGGGTTTCGACACGGCCTCCGTAATTACATTGGGGCGCTCCACCAGTAACGCTTTTTTGACCCAGTGTTCCTCGCGGGTTCCCAACAGGATGCAATCGGCATCTTGCGCGTGTTCTTTAAGTATGTTGCTCAGCGCCCCGTCCTCGAGCTCCGTTTCTAAAATATGACGGAGCAATATTTCTCCCTCAAATCCGGGATTCTTATGCTTAAATGTTCGCAGTTCTTTGTTTAAAGAATGGATATATTCGTTAATGCCAGTTTCCCAGGGACCTCCCTTAAATGAGTGAAATAACACAACTCCTTCCTGTCTTCCATGCAATAGGAAAGAGGCATGTTCCAGTACCGGCTCAACCAAAGAGAGTTCATCCACCATCACCACTACTTTTCTGAACGTTGATTGTATGTGAGGCTCACCAATCAGAATATTTCCCTCAACATTCCTACAGATTCGATCCACAGCAGCCGCATCAATTAGATTTTGCTCATCGTCATCGGGAACGCCCCATCCCATTACCAAAAGGGAAGTATATTGCTCTTGGGCAGTATGAATTATGGCATCGGGAATGTTGCTCGAAATTCGTATCAATAATTCCGCTTCCAGCCCGGCTGCACGAACCCGTTGCAATCCCTCCAGCAACAGTGATTTAGCAGTATCCAATTTGGCTTCTTCAACTCCATTTGTGACATGCGAAACGGAGAGGACATGCAACAGTAATAATCTCCCACTATGCCTGTAGCACGCCTTAATGGCTGGCGGGAGCAATGCTTTGAAAGAATCCGGATTACTAATGGGAATTAGAATGGTATACCCGGTGGAATCAGTTTTCTTTTGTTCCTCTGAAGATGCTAATTTTGCCTTTAGGTTATTTTCATTAAGCGTTTGAATGTCAAACACATTATTGTCTTTGGACTGTCCTGAAGATACCATTGCTGATTCCCTTTTTTGATAAGATAGTTACACCGTCACCGATTTCAAATTGCGTATCACCACGGGGTATAATCACCCCCCCTTTCCTATAAATAGCCACTATAATTTCGTGATTGGTGATTATTTCGCTTTCCAGGGCATCTACAATCGTTTTACCAACCAGGGAAGAATGTTTATCCAGTTTGATTTCTGTAAGTTCAGCCCCACCACGAAGTTGTATAATACCTTTCATACTCGGTTCCAGGGCATTTCGATACAAGTATTCCCCCAGCAAACGGTGGGGATCAGCAATAACATCAACGGTCAGGTTGCGAAACAATTCGATATGATCGGGGTCGCTTACCGAGCTGATCAATCGTGGAACACCATACTGGCGGCCAATTAATATCGTTGTCAGATTGACGGTGTCATCATTTGTTGTGGTGATCAAAACATCGACTTCTGCGATGGCAGCCTGTTTTAGAACCTCGTCATTTGTTGGCTTCTCATGTAAAACACGGCACTCAAAATCTTTTGCCGCCTCTCGGGCAGCTTGTTCATCATCTTCAATAACAACCACGTCGTGATGATCACTTGTAGCAAGTTCAATAATACGACGGCCTATACGTCCGGCACCTATAATGATCAGATTCATATTTCAAAAGTGAATAACTTAATTTTAAATCCAGTGGCAAGGTCAAGATCCAGCATCTTCACCATTATCCCCTGACGAAAATCCCAAAGGCATCCACCCTTCAACTTATTATTTTGACAAGGTGGATGCTTTGGGTGGAGTAATGCATCTCGTTACAGGCTCAGCCCGAATACCAGGTAGGACTGTTCGGCGTAGGGATTCAGGATGTAGCCGCCAAAGATTGGCAAACTGAATTTGTCAGTAATTTCGATCTCTCGCGACACCGAAAGATTCATATTTATAAGACCCGCTTTGGTCGTGCCGTAGTAGTTCGACTCAGCCGGTACCCCTCCTATGGTAACCGCCATATCGGTATCTCCCACAGAAAATGGAACGCTGGCTTCCAGATAGATGGAATGGTCTGGATCATTGTAGGCGTTAATTGCACCATAGAAGGTTACGGGAAACGATTCGGGCCCCGCAATGCTAATATTAGGCTCAATATAGTGCGCTCCGGCTCCATCGTCATCGAAATTGAAGATCTCAGATCCGGTGGGAAAGTAGTAGTCAGTTACCCCGACAGATACGTTCCCAAAGCTGTAACTCAAATACAAGTCGTGCTCGGAGGCGCCGACCGCACTAACCGTGCTGTTTTCTACAGGACTCATTGCATACGACGCCCACGTGCCCGCAGTAAATCCACCGGAGGTAAATTCAATAGTTGGCTGGATGCTGGCAGATTTACCAAAGTCAATTCCGCGCCAGACGTAACGGTTTACAAAATCGGCCCCGAAATCAACGTCCTGGGCTTTAGCGTTTTCGGCGGGTAAGCTGCAAAGTCCTATAGCGGTAAAACATATTGTGGCAAATAAATAAACAACCTTGTTCTTTGTTCCTGAAATGTTCATAATAAAGTTCCTTGTGTGTTTAGACAGTTCCATGTTTAGGCACCAAATGAACCGGCGGCCGGTACCTCCAGTACCACCGCCGGTTTTTTTATTGGCAATTATTGATTATCCAGTTCATCCAGAGCAATATTGAGTCTCAATACGTGCACGCGCTCATTCGGACCAAGGAATCCAAGCAGAGGTCCTTCTACATGGTTATTTACAAGCTCGCGCAGGCGATCCTCGGAAATATCCCGCACCTTGCTTATACGCGGAATCTGCATGTAGGCAGCCTGCGGAGAAAAGTGCCGGTCCAGATCACTGCCGGAAGCCGTCACCATGTCGGTGGGGATATCCTCTTTGGTGATATCGGGATTTTGTGCCAGAATGGAGTCAATGCGCGTCTGCACTGTTTCCAGGTAATCCGGATCCATAGGCCCTTTGTTTGAACCACCGGTTCCGGCGGCATCATACCCTCCGGGCCGGCTGTTAAAATATCGGTCGGATGTAAAGCGCTGACCGATTAGTTCGTAACCAACGACCTGATCATTTACTTTGATGACTTCGCCTTCACCGTTATGGCTTGTTCCCAGCATGGCTACTCCTTTTATCAAAAAGGGGTAACCGAATGCAAACAATCCCAATAAAACAACACTTAGCAAAAATGACTTTAAAAGTTCGTTCTTCATAATTTTAGAAATTAGATTATTATTTAATTCCTCCAAGGGTTCCACAACCTTGGAGGATTCAGTTTTATACCAGATTAATTAGAATGTCAATCAGTTTAATACCCACGAATGGCGCGATGATGCCGCCGAGCCCGTAGATAAAGAGATTTCGGGCCAGCAGCTTTGAGGCGCCAATCGGTTTGTATTCCACGCCCCTCAGTGCCAACGGAATTAGCAGCGGGATGATAACGGCGTTGAAAATAACCGCCGACAGTATGGCCGATTGCGGGCTGGCCAGATTCATAATATTCAGCGCCTGTAGTTGCGGGAATGTCAGAATGAACAGGGCCGGCACGATGGCAAAATATTTCGCCACGTCGTTGGCTATGGAGAAGGTGGTCATCGTACCGCGGGTGATCAGCAGCTGCTTGCCGATCTCCACTACCTCGATAAGCTTGGTGGGATCGTTATCCAGATCCACCATATTACCGGCTTCTTTGGCAGCCTGCGTACCGGTGTTCATCGCAACGCCAACATCGGCCTGCGCCAGTGCGGGCGCGTCATTGGTACCGTCACCCATCATGGCTACAAGCTTCCCATCAGCCTGTTCTTTTTTGATGTACTCGAGCTTGTCTTCGGGCGTCGCTTCGGCGATAAAGTCGTCCACTCCAGCCTTTTTAGCAATATATTCGGCCGTCAGCGGGTTATCGCCGGTCACCATCACCGTTTTGACCCCCATCTTGCGCAAGCGGGCAAACCGCTCTTCGATTCCTTTTTTGATGATATCCTCGAGCTGTATCACCCCGATAGCCTCCTTATTTTCGGCTACAATCAGCGGCGTACCCCCATCAGACGATATTTCTTCCGCCTTCTCTTCCAGGGCATCCGGGAAATTATTCCCGGCCGATTCCACCAGATCCTTCATAGCATCTACAGCACCTTTGCGAATCTCCGTACCGTCCGGCAGGTTGATTCCGCTGCTTCGAGTCTGAGCAGTAAACTTGATAAATTCAACCTCATCCTCGTCCGGCTCCGGAATAGGTTGGTCCATCTCTTTGGCAAGTTCAATAATGGACTTTCCCTCCGGTGTAGTATCAGCCAACGAGCTGACCACACACTGCTGAATAAAGTGATCCTCATCCACGCTGTTAACCGGATAGAAGTTGGTTGCTTTACGGTTCCCGATAGTAATCGTACCCGTTTTATCAAGCAGCAGGGTATCGATATCACCGGCCGTTTCTACCGCCCGGCCCGACTTACTGATGATGTTGGCCTGCAGCGCCCGGTCCATACCGGCAATACCGATAGCCGAAAGCAGCCCACCGATGGTTGTGGGTATCAGGCAGACAAACAGAGCGATCAGCGATGCGATGGCTATAGCCGTATTGGCATACATGGCAAACGGCTGCAGCGTAACCACGACAATCAGAAACACCAGCGTAAAGCCGGCAAGCAGAATACCGAGCGCCAGCTCATTCGGTGTTTTTTGACGTTCGGCGCCTTCCACAAGTCCAATCATTTTGTCCAGAAATGATTCGCCCGGATCGGAGGTCACTTCCACCTTAATACGGTCGGATAGTACTTTCGTACCACCCGTCACACCGGATTTATCCCCACCGGATTCACGGATCACGGGTGCAGATTCACCCGTAATGGCCGATTCGTCAATCGAAGCCAATCCTTCGATGATCTCTCCATCGGCCGGAATTACGTCTCCTTCTTCGGCGACAAAAATATCACCTTTTTTCAGTTCGGATGACTGGATGGTTTCCGTAGTACCATCTTCGTTAAGCCGTTTGGCAGGGGTTGTTTTCCGGGTTTTTCGCAGGGAGTCGGCCTGTGCTTTACCACGAGCTTCTGCCAGGGCTTCCGCAAAATTGGCGAAGAGAATGGTAAACAGCAGGATTAAGAATATGGCAATATTATAGCCAAAACTTCCCTGGTCAACCATTCCAAAGAGAACCGCCAGGCTCACAAGCAGCATAATTGCCGCTCCCACTTCCACGGCAAACATAACCGGGTTCCGGGCCATAACAGTAGGCTTTAGTTTTACAAAAGCCTCCTTTATGGCCGTCTTTACAAGTGCAGGTTCAAATAATTTAGGTCGTTGCTTCTTCATAATGATGTATTCCTAATTTGATTAATAGAGCATGAAATATTCACCGATCGGGCCGAGTACCAGAGCCGGCAGAAACGCCAGGGCTGCGATAACTACAATCACTGCGAAAAGCACGACGCCGAAGGTTGCGGTGTCTGCCTTCAGTGTTCCCGCCGTTTCGGGGATAAATTGTTTGTTAGCCAGTAACCCCGCGATGGCAATGGGTCCGATGATAGGCACATAACGGCCCAACAAGAGCGCAACACCCGTTGCGATATTCCACCAGGGCGTATTGTCACCGAGTCCCTCGAAACCGGAACCGTTATTGGCCGTGGCCGAAGAGAACTCATACAACATCTCGGAGAAGCCATGGAAACCGGCATTGTTCAGCCAGCCCCAATCGGGATTATGGGTGATCAACCAAGCCGAAATGGCCGTACCCACCAGAATAACAGCGGGATGCAGCAAGACGACAATAGTGGCTATCTTCATCTCTTTGGCCTCTACCTTCTTACCCAAAAACTCCGGTGTTCGTCCCACCATCAGTCCGGCAATAAAGATGGCAACGATCACGAATACGTAGAAGTTGATAAAGCCTACCCCCACGCCACCGTAATTAGCATTGATGAACATTCCCGTGAGTGTAGCCATGCCACCAAGCGGCATCAGGCTGTCGTGCATAGAGTTGACCGAGCCGTTGGAAGTAGAAGTCGTAGCGGTAGCCCACAAGGCTGAAGCAGCCGGACCGAATCTCGTCTCAGTACCTTCCATGCTGCCCAGTTCCTGTGACACTCCCATTTGGGCAATGGCCGGGTTCCCTTCCATCTCACCATAGACTGCAAGCGTCGTTAAAGCCAAGTAGCCGACCGTCATTACAGCAAAGAATATCCAGGCTAGTTTTCGCTTCTCTGTGTAGTAGCCAAAGGCAAATACCATGCCCATGGGAATAAGTATAAGAGACATAGTTTCTGCGATATTGGTAATGTAATTCGGGTTTTCAAAAGGAACCGAAGAGTTCGCTCCAAAAAATCCACCTCCGTTGGTACCCAGCTGTTTTATGGCAATTTCGGCAGCAGCCGGCCCCTTAGCGACGGTTTGCTGATGGCCTTCGAGCGTAGTGATGGTATCATAGCCTTCCCAGGTAACGGGTGATCCGTTTAATGCCAACAGCGAACCTACCACGATAGCAAGCGGCAGCAGGATATGGACGCAGCTTCGCACGAACAGCCGGTAGAAGTTGCCCAGCTTTTCGCTTTGCTTGGTCTTGATCGCACGGAAAATTACGGCACAGGCGGCCATCCCGGTACCGGCACTTACAAACTGCATAAACGTAATGAAGCCAAGTTGCGACCAGTAGGTCAGGCTCGACTCCCCGGAATAGTGCTGCAGGTTACAGTTCACCACAAAACTGATCACAGTGTTGAAAGCAAGGTCCGGCGACATGTTGGCTATCTCAGCCGGATTCCAAAACCAGCCTTTTTGAGTCACCAACAACACCATACCCCATACAAACCACATCATGTTGATGGTTAGCAGGGCTCCCAGATGTTGTTTCCAATTCATTTCGCGACCAGGCGTAATGCGGCATATTTTGTACACCAGCTTTTCCACCGGATTTAATGCCGGATCAAGCATGGTATGCTCGCCGCGATATACCCGGGCTATATACTTACCGAGTGGTATCGCCAGCAAGATTGTAAGTAGGTAGATAAACCCAATACCTATTAGTTGCGTATCCATAGATGTTTCAAATTTAGATTAATGATTGAATATTAATTGCTAGAACTTTTCGGGGTGCAGAAGTACATAAAACAAGTACCCGAACATTGTGACTGATAGAATGAGAAGTACCATCATAATTGTGTTGTTTTAGAGTTATATGTCGGCAAAAAAGTCGATGCTTTTGAACAGTCCCCAGAAAATGACGAGACCGAATGTTACGAGTGTAATCCAGAATAAAAGTGTCATGCTGCTGCCTTTGGTTATGGTTTCATCTTCACGTATAGGGGTAGGAAATAAGCGTGCCAAAGTGTTTTTTAAGTCCTATTTATTTCTATAAGTCTATTATTAACAAATACTTACAAATTTTAGTCAGAACTCTGAATTATCTTTGAACACTGGAATGCTCATTCAAAATGAGAGGATGGATTATCAATTTGGGAAGACCTAACATGGGGGGGCTTAAAATCTTATCAGACAAATAAGAAATATGTCTTGATAGAAAGGGAGGAGAGATATGGAAAGCTTAAACTTCAATTATAAACCAATATGTTCTATTCTTTTGGTCTCCCTGCCTTCGCCGAGACGCAACTACAGCTAAGCCTCCCTAACTGAAGCCCCGGAACCAGGCAAGAAAGAACTTCGTAACAATTGGCTGTCAAAACAATATCCAATGAGCCGGCAAGCTCCTCACTGGTATAGTTATAGTAAGTAGTAGATGTGTAAGGGGTACCATTGCAGCCAGCCCTTTCTATGATCTGGAGAACTTTACTTGCATGAAAATTCTTTTCAGGTTGAACTGCTTGACTACAAGTAGTCAAAATTTCAATCACAGCAAGCAGGATGATTCCCCATCATGATGTTTGGTAGCTCATATTCCACCAGCTGGCACAAGCTCCATATCCAATGCTATATATTTCTTTCGAGAAACATATAACGTTACCGGGGTTTAAATGTCTGAATGACATCTTCTCCTATTCCTTCTTTGGACAACACTGTTATAGTATCTCCTGCTTCAAACTTGGTATTACCTCGCGGAATGATAAGCTCACCCTCCCTGTAAATAGCTACAATAATGACATCCTCTGCAACTTTCTCGGATTCAAGCGCTTCAATAATAGTCAGCCCGATTAGTGAAGATTCTTTCTCAAGTACAACCTCGACAATCTCAGCTCCTCCATCCAGGCGCATAAAATCTTTAATACCCGGACGCTGAATCGTTTTGTACAGGAATTCTCCATTCAATCGGTGAGGACTTTCAACAGAATCGATATCCAATTCATCAAACAAACTGATATGATCCGGCTCTCTGACCGAACTCAACAACCGGGGGACGTTATATCGCCGTCCCAGCATCATCACTAAGAGATTGGTGGAATCATCATTGGTGGTCGTGATTAAGGCATCTGCTTCTTCAATACCGGCATCTTCCAATACATCGTTTTTGGAGGCATCGTCATTAATGACCAGGCAATCATACTTTGAGCTTGTTACTTCTGCCAAGTCCGTATTTTTCTCTATTACCACGACTTCGTGTCCGTCATGAGTAGCCAGTTCAATGACACGGTTGCCTATGCGACCAGCTCCCACGACGATAAGATACATCATATTATTCTGTTTAGTCATAACTCTTGTTTGTAAAAGTTTTAGTTAAATCTTTGAGTGTTTGAAAAATGAGCGCAGCATAATGAGTATCGGAATAAGCTCCAGACGTCCTACCAACATTTGAATGATATAGGTTATCTCTGTTACGGGATGCATAGAAGGACTTGTGAGTCCACTGGATAAACCTACCGTACCCTGTGCTGAGACCGATTCAAAGATGGCATCAATCAATTGAAAGTTTTCTCCCATAAACATGGCACTAATTATAATGCCCCCCAATAGTACGACAAAATATAACATGGAGTACACATATGCTTCCATCAAATCGTCAGAAACTTCTTTGTATGGGTAGCGGTCTGTTCCTAACTTTACTGAAATAATACTACTGGACGGCTGAATAACCTTCTTTAATTTCCATGTAAATCCTTTTGCCATAAAATAGGCACGAAAAATCTTAATTCCTCCTACCGTAGCTCCAGTTGATCCTCCAATAATCATTGGGATCGAAGCCATCAATAATGTGGCATAAACTGGCCACGTGTTTAAATCAGCCGTTTGCCAGCCGGTGGTCGTCAACGCACTAATAAATTGGAAAATCCCCTCTCTGAATGATTGAGAAAAAGAAAATGAACTCATTAACATTATAATCAGCACCGTAGAACCAACAATATTCAGCAGAATAAGCCAACGCCCCTGGTAATCCAGCCATAGTTCTTTTAAGCTCCCTTTCTCGTAAATTTTGTAATATAATGGGATAGAGATCGCCCCCAATAACATTGGCAATAGGTAAATCATCTCCATGGCGTATGATCCATAGCCGGAAATACTGTCATCAAAAGTACTGAACCCTCCTGTTGACTGACCGGTCATGGCATGATTAACCGCTTCAAACAGGTTTTGCAGAAGATTATAGTCAGGAAATACCATCCAGGTGCCCACAAAGATATACAGTGCAGAAAAGGATGTGACAGTTAGATAGACCTTCCAGATAGCTTGCGTGGTCTGCCTGACATTGGGGCGTATTTTTTGTCCGCTGGCCTCAACATTGTACAGGGCTAACCCATGCATACCGCTAGAGTGTCGTAAGATAGCAAGTGACAACACAATCATACCCGCCCCACCAAGCCATTGCGCAAATGAGCGGTAGAACAGTAGTCCATAGCCAACCGACGGCTCATGAACGCTCATCGTCAAACCGGTGGTGGTATATGAACTCACACTCTCAAACAAAGCGTGCAGGAAACTCTTAAAATTGTATAGGCTTGAAGAATAGGTTTCTCCGGCCGGTACAAATGACTGAGCTACCTCAACCGGAGTAATATGAGCAGCGATGAAAAAGGGAAGAGCTCCGAAGAACGAAGTCACCATCCAGGCCGCTGCTGCCGTCATCATCGCCTGACTCTGTCCGTTGCTCTCTGCCTTTTTATTTATTTGATAGGCAATACCTCCAAAAAGGGTAGTAATAACCGAGCTGATTCCAAAAGAGAAGGCCGAATAGGTTTCACCATATAACATAGAAACCAAACCCGGAATCAGTAATATGGGACCAATGAGTAATTGGATGCTTCCAACATCTCTAATGATGGTTCTAAATTGACTTCTTTTTGCGTTCATGTATTGGGGATTATCTAAATCTTATTCGTTGTATTTCTATTATTTAGAAAGGAGACTATTCAACTATTTTACAGGGATCGTCGTCATCTACACCTATAACAGCTTCCGCTAATTACACATAGTTTTCAATCTTCGATACAATTGTCTTGTGATATATGGCCATCTGTATTTGAGATACAGTCTTGGAACATAAGATAAGTTGAAAAAAACGTGCCAATTCAAATTGAAGCACATCCATTATATCCAAAACCAATTGTTATGCAACGATTTATAGGATTTTCTAACAGAAAATGGAATTTAATTCTCATTTTATAATGCTTCATTTTGGGAGATCATATTCTCAAAATGGGATATTTTTTTAAGTATTTGGGAACATAGAAGACTAAAGTTTCTATTTGTTTATTTTTAACTTGGATTCATTGAATAATTGAATCTCAATTCCACTCTTTTTTTATCTGTAATGGGGGTGGTTTCAAACTTTATAGAATTGACTATGGATTTTTCTGATCGACATGTGATTGTAACAGGCGGAGCCGGATCACTGGGGACTGCTGTTGTAGAATTATTATTAGATTCCGGTGCCACTTGCAGCGTCCCCTGCTTTAATCAGGATGAGTTTGATTCTTTTGAGCTGTCGGATCACGAAAATGTTTTTGCCAAGGTTGGTGTGGATTTATCCGATGAAGCCCAGGCACAATCATTTTATGAGGATGCGATTGACGCCAACGGCTCCCTATGGGGATCTATTCATATTGCCGGCGGTTTTGGCATGGGTTCCATTGAAAACACGCCCAAAGCGGATTTTATGAAGCAAATTAATTTAAACTTAGTTACCTGTTTCAACAGCTGTCGCGCTTCGGTGCAGCATTTTAAGTCACAGGGCAAAGGTGGACGTATTGTCAATATTGCCGCACGTCCCGCCCAGGAGCCGCGACAGGGAAAAGGAATGACAGCCTATACAACATCTAAAGCAGGTGTTGCAGCACTCACTGAATCACTGGCTGCCGAAGTAGTGGAGGATGATATTTTAGTTAACGCCATTGCCCCTTCGGTGATTGATACGCCACAAAACCGCAAAAGCATGCCCGATGCTGATTTTGGCAAGTGGCCGAAGCCCAAGCAGTTGGCCCAACAGGTTGCCTACTTGGTTTCTCCCGAAAATGAAGTAACGCGGGGAAGTATCGTAACGGTGTATGGCAAAAGCTGATTGTTTTTATACACAAATGCCCGGCACTTCAGAAGTTGCCGGGCATTTTATTAGATATACTTGTAGGCCTATTATGGGCACGTGCCCCATTCAGGTTTGTGGCTTTCTTCAAGGGCACCCCATTCTGAAAACCTGTCAGGTTCAGAGTAAATTTTTTCAACGCACCAGCCACTGATATCACGATTAAAAGCACCGTAATAGAACATTTGATCCATATTAGTCACATTCGACACATTCCAATTACTAATAATCCCATCAAAAGTGGAATAGGCAAACATACTATCCATATTTTCAACACTAGACACATCCCAATTGTCCAGGTCTTGGTCAAAAGAATCAGTTTCATAAAACATTCTACTCATATCCGTCACATTGTTCACAGCCCAAGAACCAATATTTTGATTAAAAGAAGCTGCAGAGGAAAACATATTGCTCATATCCGTTACGCTTAACACATCCCAAACGCTGATGTCCCCATTGAAATCATTAGCCTTCCTAAACATACTGCTCATATCTGTTACAGAGGAAACATCCCAATCGCTGAGATCACCATTAAAAGATAATGCGCCATTAAACATTGCACTCATATCAGTTACACTCGATATATCCCATCCACTGATATTTCCATTAAACTTAGAGGCTGATGCGAACATTACACTCATGTCTGTTACATTGGATACATCCCAGCTATTGAGATCTTGATTGAAATCGTCGGCATCTGTAAACATTCGGTGCATATTTGTTACTGAAGAAACATCCCAGTGCCCAATATCACCGTTAAAATTATCCTCATATTTGAACAACTCGCTCATATCCGTAGTGCCCGAGGTACAAGTAGTGGGGGCGTTGTCAGTGGTAATTTGATCGGCGCTGCGCTTAGTATAAGTCACACCATCTACCGTTCCTGTATCCCCCACACTGGCAGCCTCACACTTTATAGTCACCCCGTTGGATGCCAGATAGAATTTTGCTTGTTCCTCTTCGAAGACTGCCGTCATTTCCTTTTCCTCATCGACAGTTAGCTGAACAGGATTATCAGCACTCGCTATTGCACCAGTCCACTCTACGAATACATGGCCGTCAGCCGGGACAGCCTCCAACTCAACAGTCGTTCCATATTCATAAGTTGACTGATCAGGAGATTTTGTTATTGAACCGCTCCCGCTCGTATTAGTAGTCAGTGCAAAGCTTTTCTTCTCAAATACGGCCGTCACTTCTTTGGGGCTGTCCACGGTTATTTGCTGGGGATTGTCGGTGCCTGACAGGTCGCCCTTCCACTCTACAAATTTATACCCTTCGCCAGGATTGGCCGTCAGCTCTACAACCGTGCCGTGCTCATAATCGGTGGATTTCTCTTGAACCACATTTTCATCGATGGCTCCTTCCCCTTCGGTATTCGTGGTCAGCGAATACGTCTTCTTCTCAAAAACCGCTGTCACTTCTTTGGGGCTGTCCACGGTTATTTGCTGGGGATTATCGGTGCCTGTCAGATCGCCTTTCCACTCCACAAATTTATACCCATCGGCGGGATTGGCCGTCAGTTCCACGACCGTGCCACTCTCGTAATCAGTGGATTTTTCCTCAATCACATTTTCATCGATGGCTCCGTCCCCTTCGGTATTGGTGGTCAGTGAATAGCTTTTCTTTTCAAAATTAGCCGTCAGCGAATAGTCTTGGTCCACGGTAAGCGACAGCGGGTTCTCCTCGCTTTCGGTATCGCCCGTCCACTCGGAAAACAGATATTCGTCGTTGGCACTGGCTTCAATCTCTATTTCCTCGCCTTCTTCATATTCGTTGGACCCGGAAGGCGACACCGAGCCGCCATCGGCAGCAGAGACCTCCACGGTGTAGGTGGTCGCTTCTTCTCCACCGGTGCCTTCGTTGTCGTTATCCGGATCAGGGCCGGTACCCGAATCGCCCCCGCAAGAAATAAATGAAATGGTAAGAAGTACAAGAATTGAAGAATATAATAAACGTCTCATAACAGTTAGGCTCTCTTGATGCGTTAAAAAAATATTTAACAGAATTATTTGTAGCTCCCTTGAAATAAATTTTTAAAGATATATAAAATATTAATCGACTTGTAAAATCAACTAATCGGAGACCCCATGGACATGTATAAGTAGTGCACAATTCTAACCATGTACGTCAGAAGCTGGTGACTTTTATACACAAATGCCCGGCACTTTAGAAGAGCCGGGCATTTATTATTTCTGACAAAACAATATCAATTAATTTGCTGGCAAATTATGGACAGGTTCCCCAAACCGGTTTATTACTATTCGTAAGCAGACTGCCGGCTGAAAAATTTGTGGGCTCGGATGAAATATTGGATACGCACCAACCGCTGAGGTCTTGGTTAAAGGAAGAGGCATTATTGAACATAGCCCCCATAGTTGTCACGGCAGAAACATCCCAACTACCAATGTCCTGGTTAAAGGCTGAAGCGCCAGAAAACATACCACTCATATTGGTTACGCCGGATACATCCCAACCGCTGATATCTTGATTGAAGGTATCGGCATTCTGGAACATCTTACCCATATTTTCTACACCGGAGACATCCCAGTCGCTGATATCTGCATTAAAAGATGAGGTTCCGGAAAAGGGGCCTTGAAACATAGCATACATATTTGTTACACTGGAAACATCCCAATCACCAATATCCTGATTAAAAGATGAAGCATTATAAAACATCAGACGCATATCCGTTACATTGGATACGTCCCAGCCGCCAATATCTTGATTGAAGGCATCGGTATCCCGAAACATCCAACCCATTTCTTCTACCCCGGACACATCCCAATCACCGATATTCTGGTTGAAGGATGCAGCATACTGAAACATCTGACTCATATTACCTACACTGGAAACATCCCAATCACCAATATCCTGGTTAAAGGATGAAGCATTATAAAACATCAGACTCATGTCAATGACACTGGACACATCCCAGTGGCTGATATCTCCGTTAAAGGCCGTTGAATCCCTGAACATTGTCCTCATAGTCATAATGCCACTGGTGCAAGTAGTGGGGGCATTGCCAGTGGTAATATCTCCGGCGATGCGCTTAGTGTATTCCTCCCCATCCACCGTTCCAGTGTCGCCTACGCTGGCAGCCTCACATTTTATAGTCACCCCGTTTTCAGCCAGGTAGAAGTCCGGGCGGCTGCCCGAGCCAAGTAGTTCAAATTCTGCTATAATCGTTGTGCTTTGCGTTACGGTAATTTGTATCGGGGTTTGGCTACCTGTTAAATCGCCCTTCCACCCGACAAATTCCCAGCCGGTAGCGGCACTTGGTTCCAGCTCTACAACCGTACCGTGGTCATAATCAGCGGTCTTTTGCTGTATCACCGTCTCTGAAACGGCTCCCTCTCCATCGGTCAGAATGGTAAGGGGATAGCTTTTTTTCTCAAATACGGCGGTTACTTCTTTGGGACTATTCACGGTGATCTGCTTCGGATTATCACTGCCCGTAATATCCCCCTGCCACTCTACAAATCGCCAGCCTTCAGCCGGAGTGGCCGCAAGCTCTACGACCGTGCCGTGCTCATACTCTTTGGATTTTTCCTGAATTACTGTCTCTGACACGGCTCCTTCTCCTTCGGTACTGACCAAAAGTTCATACGTTTTGAGTTCAAAATTCGCCGTTAGTTCATAGTTTTTGTCAACAGTGAGCAATAAAGGATTGTCTGTTTCTTCTAAATCACCGGTCCAACTGGCAAACACATACTCATCACCGGGATTAGCTTGCAATTCAACCTCCTTGCCCTCTTCGTATGTATCATCTACTGAAGGGGAAATGGTACCAGCACCAGACGGGTTCACGTTTACGCTAACATCATAGAAGGTTGGCTCCCCACCGCCGGTCGGGCTGGGTTCGTCGTCACCCCCGCATGAAAGTAGTATTAATGCAATGCATGAAATAAGTATCGTTTGGACAACTCTTGATTTATACATCGTATCTGTAGATTTATTAAATTTTTGGTCAAGGGATTTTGGACCAATAAAAGATTCGTAGATCGTAATTGAGTAATCCCTACTAAATTGAGTAATCCCTACTAACAGATACGTAACCGAAAGGAAATTCGGGTCAAATTATCGATAAAAGAATCTTTGAAGAGAAATCCAACACTTCAGTAGATTATATGAATCAGGTGGAGACGGATTGAATTTCATTCCCATCATTACCAATGATAGTACTGCTTTTAAACTTATCCTTTGTCATTTCAAACGATCCCAAAAGCTTTCGGGAAAAGAGAGAAATCTGTGTTTTTGAAGTTGCCATTACTATTAAACAAAGATCTCTCGTTTCACTCGAGATGACAGGGGAGTTGTAGTTGGGTATATATCCTGTCCATTATCTGTCTCACTATTATATCAGGAGACCTATAACTAAAAGAGGTCATTTTTTATATATTCTAATATTTCGTCATATATAGACCACAACACCGATTCCTTGTAAAAAAAGAGAAGGGCCCAGAAAAAAATCAGTGATGAACCATGCTCTTATCCGATCTCTTCCTTATCCAAAATGGTTTTGGCGGCCTCATATCCTTCCAAAATCATCTTATCAATATCTTTGGTTTCACTTCGGCTGAACTCGGCCAGGTTAGGCTGAATAAGCAGATCCATTTCATTAAGGTTTACGTTAGCCAGGTGCTTCAAAGCAATTTCCAAGGTATTATTCAGGATATCCAATATATTTTCGGGACGCTTGTATTGTCTATGAGCATTCAAATCTACCCCGATGGTAAATTCAGCGCTCATATTTTGAATAGCTGAAAGCGGAACGCTCTCTTTAAGTCCGCCATCCACCAAAAGACGTCCGTTATATTCAATGGGTTCAAAAAGCACGGGAATACAGGTGCTTGCCTTTACTGCTTCGGAAACATCTCCTGTATCAAGAATAACTTTTTCACCGGTAGAAATGTCGGTCGTTACTGCGGCAAAGGATATATCAGCATCTTCGAAATGAACATCCCCCAGATATTTATCCAACCGTTTTCCCATTTTGTCATTGTTCAACAGCCCCCTTCGCGATAAGGCGATTCCTGAGATATCCGGCCAGTCAAGTTCCAGGGCAATTTTCTCAATTTCATCCACCGACATCCCAAATGCATAAAACGCTCCGACCATCGCCCCAATGCTGGTACCCGCTATGCAGTCGATTTCAATTTGGGATTCTTCCAACGCCCGCAATACGCCTACATGTGCCGCGCCAAGCGTTGCGCCGCCCCCTAATGCCAAACCAACTTTTTCATCTGTTCTAAAACCGAATAACTCCATGGTAATAACTGATTTCAGACTTTAAATCGATATTTATCACCCTAATCTACAAATTATAGCTGTAACAAAGGAATAGAGTAATGACGTCCGGTGTTTAGTAAAATCAATAAGAAACATAGGAATTATCTATTTTGTTATTAAATAGTTCAATATTAAATTAATATTCAAACAAAGGAGTTTATTGAATCTAACTACAGGATATTTATGAACAAGCAACCACTGTTAACTACATACAATTTGTCCGGAACTGAATTGGCCAACCGTATGGTGATGGCCCCAATGACACGAAGCCGAGCAGGAGAAGGCAATGTACCTACCGATTTAATGGCGAAATACTATCGGCAGCGATCATCAGCGGGACTTATCATCAGTGAAGGCACGCAAATTTCACAACAGGGTATCGGCTATCCGTGGACGCCCGGCATTCACACGGATGAACAGGTCGAAGGATGGAAGAAAGTAACAAAAGCTGTGCATGAGAAAGATGGCAAAATTTTCGCCCAAATCTGGCATGTAGGCAGAGTATCCCATCCCCGATACCACAATGGTGAACCTCCGGTAGCTCCTTCTGCCGTAAAACCTGAGGGACAGATTTTCACGGCGGATGGGATGAAGGATTTTGTTACTCCGCGTGCCCTTAAAACGGACGAAATTCCAGGCATTATTGAGGATTATGTCCAAGCTGCTCGCAATGCTATAAAAGCCGGTTTTGACGGTGTGGAGATTCACGGAGCCAATGGATATCTCATCGATCAATTTCTGAAAGACGGTACCAATAAACGTACTGATGAATACGGGGGAAGTCTTAAAAACCGTATCCGCTTTGCCATCGAAGTAGTTGATGCTGTTGTGAATGCAATCGGGGCAGGCAAAACAGGCATTCGATTTTCACCGGCCGGACGCAATCAGGGTATCAGTGATTCTAATCCCAAAGAAACTTTTTGCTATCTGTTAGAACAACTCAACGATTTCAACCTGGCTTACGTACACCTAATGGAGCCCATGAACGATGTCAGTGATCTCAACAACTATCCTACTGAAGTCACTAAATACTTCCGTGAAATTTACGAAGGGACTATCATTACCAACGTAGGTTACGACAAAGAAAGTGGCAATAAAGCCATTAAAGATGGAATAGCTGACTTATTGGCTTACGGGCGCCCGTTTATTGCTAATCCTGATCTGCCTGCTCGTTTTGCAGCCGGGGCTGAACTCAACGAACCGGACCAAAGCACATTCTACGGTGGCGGTGAAGAAGGCTATACCGACTATCCGTTCCTAAATGAATCCGCGGAAGTGGCTGCGGAGTAGCCTAAATGTTAATGTCGGACATTTTAGAATACATGTCATTCTGAACTTGTTTCAGAATCTGTTATAAAAGTATGAAACCTAAGATCCTGAACTAAATTCAGGATGACACCTTAACTCATAATACATTCTAAGCCTTATTGAATTCCACCATTTAAACAAACTCCAATATAGATTTCTATCCTGCAACCACTATCTTTTGGGTACGATTTACAGGTAAACAAAGTATGAACTAAGAATTTATGTCACACAGCAAAGGTATTCATCATATTACGGCCGTAGCCGGAGATCCCAAAGAAAATCACCGGTTTTATACTGAGGTTCTGGGTCTGCGACTCGTCAAAAAGACGGTCAACTTTGACGACCCTTCGGTATACCATTTATACTACGGGGATGCATCCGGAAATCCCGGAACTATACTTACCTTTTTCCCCTGGGAGCATCTGCAAGATGGAGATCCCGATCGCGGACAAGTTGTTGCCGTTTCCTTTTCGGTTCCAACCGGTTCAAAAACTTTTTGGCTGGATCATCTTCGTGAGTACGGTCTCGACATTGAGGAACCTTTTTCCCGCTTTGGAAAAGAAATAATCGGCTTACAGGATCCTGACGGACTTCATCTTGAGCTCGTACTTGATCCCAAAGCTAATATTTTTGACGGCTGGTCGGATGGACCCATACCTCAGAACTATGCTATCCGAGGTATTCACGGCGCCACTTTGGGCGAAGAAAACTATTCGGGGGCCGGACGTCTGCTTGAAGACGATCTCGGATTTGAGCTGACCAATCAATTTGACAACAGGTATCTCTACGAATCCGACGCCGACTTTGGCGCAACCGTTGAAATTATTGATGGATTTGACCTGAATGGACGTCCGGGCAAAGGCACGGTGCATCATATTGCCTTTCGGGTCGAAGATGAAAAAGAGCAACAATCCCTGCGCAAACAACTTCTCAACAAAGGGTATTATCTTACCGAAGTGAAAGATCGTGACTACTTTAAATCGGTCTACTTTCATGAGCCGGGCGGTATCCTTTTTGAAATTGCCACCGACCCACCCGGTTTTACGCGCGATGAAGAACCGGACGAGCTGGGGACATCTTTGAAACTACCCGACTGGCTCGAACACGAACGTTCCATAATTGAGAAAGAGCTTCCAACACTAAATAGTTAGGAACCATTATGACCAATCACAGAGGATTACATCATATATCAGTAATTGCCAGTGATCCCCAGGATAACTACGATTTCTACGTCAAAAAACTGGGGATGCGCATGGTCAAGAAAACAGTCAATCAGGACGACCCCACTAAATATCATCTCTTCTATGCCAATGCTGAGGGTAGTCCGGGCTCCAGCCTTACCTTTTTTCCCTGGCCGCGCGCCCGCCAAGGTAACCCGGGTTCGGGAGAAGCTACGGAAGTTTCACTAACTGTACCCAAAGATTCTCTGGATTACTGGCAGGATCGCTTGGATAAGCAAGATATATCCCACAGCGACCCTTTTTCTCGCTTTGGAAAAACTCATATTTCGTTTAAAGATCCCGATGGCTTACAGCTGCATTTGGTCTTTGATTATGATGATGAGCTTCACAGCTGGGAACAGTCCCCCGTTTCCAAAGAGCATCAGATTCAGGGATTTTGGAGCACCACGCTAAAACTTGATCAGATAGAACAGACCGAAGAAATTTTGACCTCCGTTTTAGGGTTTGAGAAAACGGATAGCGAAAATAACCTCACGCTTTATGAAACGGAGAGCATACTCGGCCACAGCCTGATTATTGAAAAAGTCGACTCACAAGCCGGACAAAATGGAGCTGGTATTGTCCATCACGTAGCATTTCAAAGCGAAGACAAAGAGGACTTGACTCAAATGCGCTTTGAAATTATCCGGCGCGGACTGCAACCGACCGAAATTATTGACCGACACTTTTTTAAATCCGTGTATTATCGTACCCCCGGCGGCGTACTTTTCGAAATGGCGACCAACGGCCCCGGGTACTTTGTCAATGCCGATCCTTCCGAAGATCAGGCAGATAAACTGGAATTAACTCCGTGGCACGAACCCAAGCGAGAGCAAATTGAAGCTGCATTGCCACCTATCAAAACCTGAAGTCCAAAACACCCAACCATGTCCTTATTCCAAGTTGATCCCCAAAACCCCTTTAGCGGCCCACACCAAAATCAACCGCTCGTAACCGATGGAGCAAAAATAGATAATGCTGAAATGAGCATGATCTTCATTCACGGTCGCGGCGCATCGGCCCAAAGTATGATGATGTTTGCCGATGAGTTTGAGGGCGATCACATCCATTATAGAGCTATACAGGCAAAGAGACATACGTGGTATCCGCGCTCATTTATGGCTCCCAAAGAGATGAATCAGCCGGGTATCAATAGTGGACTCCAGGCTATTTATGACCAAATTTCGGAACTAAATGAGGGTGGCATTCCTACCGAAAAAATTATCCTCCTCGGATTTTCACAAGGGGCCTGCCTGACAACTGAATTCGCGGCGCGCCACCCACAGCGTTTTGGTGGTATTGTCGGATTTAGCGGCGGACTTATTGGCGAAGAAGTGGATCCCGAAAATTACCAGGGATCACTGGAGCAAACTCCGGTATTTTTGGGGTGTAGTGACCGGGACCCACACATTCCGCAGGAGCGTGTTGATCTGACCGAAGAGGTCTTTGAAAAACTTGGCGCCAACGTTACCAAGAAAATTTATGTAGGCATGGCACATACCGTTAATAAAGACGAAATTGAATACGCCCAACACATCATCAATAATATAGGATAACTCCAATCCATACTCATCGAGAGATGACCCATCCAGAAATAGTTTAAATCCATTCCTCACTACCAACAAATTCTGAACCCTGTTTACGGGTAAAAACTTGTACTGTATTCGCAGATCTATCTGATCAATATAATTGAACGTCCAGTTCAGTTAAGAGTACCACTGAACTATTTGCCGTTAAAACTTGTAACTGTGTTCAACTGGGAAGTCTCTATAATACATAAACACATCGGGATTATGTTATGGCTTTAGGTTCAATGAATTCGCGTATTTGTACGTCTTATCCTCGGTTCATTTTCTTAATCCTTGTTTTTGGGTTAATCAGTTCTATCTCTTCTTCTGCTTTAGCAATCGATGATGATGAAAATAAAAACGATGGGCCATCGATTATGGATTCCGGGATTCTTGCCGTAGCCAATGAAGATACCAGCAATTACTTATCAATTGGCGGGGCTCTTCGATATAATTTATATCTCGAGGATTACGGGGGATCTATTGGTGAGCGAGATAGCGAATTCACATTCGACATGTGGCGCATCAACGTAGAGGGACGCGCCGAAGGTATTAACATAAATTTAGAATATCGGTTTTATCCCACCTTTGGAACACACTTCATAAAACAGGGCTGGCTGGGCTATAATTTTTCGGATCAAACAAATCTGCAGATAGGTGTCACCCAGGTGCCTTTCGGCCTACTTCAATATGCTTCCCACAATTGGTGGTTCCAGCTTCCCTATTACCTGGGATTAGAAGACGATCACGACATGGGATTCAAACTGACCACTTCACGTAAAAACTGGGATTTTCAACTGGCCTATTTCATGCAGGCCGACCCCAATGGCATAGCCGAGTTTGCCCCACAGAATACGGCCCGCTATTCCTACGATATTATCGAAGAGCCCAATGAAGGGTTGTCAAATTCTGAAACCAGTCAGTTTAACGGACGAGTAGCTTATAACTGGGATCACGGATCGTTAGGTAGTACGGAGCTTGGCACCTCTTTACAATACGGCGGCATTTATAACAGCGCTCTTGACGAGGTAAGCGATCACTACGCAGTGGCTCCACATATCGACGGAATGTACGGCAATTTCAATGTCAAAGCCGAATACATCTATTACAACCATAATGCCCAAAACGATCTGGGTAATCCTGTAGATGTGGTTCAGATGGGAGCCTACGGATTTCCCTCAAGCGATGGTACGCCGGGCTATGACGTTGCAGCCGAAGGACATATGTACGTACTCGGCGTTTCGTATTCCAAAGATGTTGACTGGGGACCCATATCGAACCTAACGTTCTATGATAACTACACCTATCTCGATAAAGTGAATGAAACCTTTGCGGATACCCAACACAATGTACTCGGGTTTATGGTCACGGCCGGTAAGATGTACACGTATTTTGATATTGCTTCGGGGAAGAATCAACCGTGGCTAACGGATAATTTTGGGGAAGGATTAGGAGCCGGGACAAATAACCCGCGCTGGAATACCCGGTTTAACATCAATATTGGATACTACTTTTAAATACTTACTACCCTTTTATGATAGATAGATGAATAATTTTCCATCATTCTCACCCTGGCTTACCATTTGTGACCGAGCAAAGTGAGAAAACTATATTTTAAGCTTGTTGCTATTTATTGAAAACAAAGATCTCTCCCTGCGGTCGAGATGACATGGTAGTTGCAGTTTGGTGGATTTTTTTCTCATTTCTAATCTACAATCTAATCGTCATTTCGAGTGTAAGCGAGAAATCTATGTTTTATTTATAAGGCTTTTATTAACTCGGGTCGAAAACAAGGATCTCTCACTCCGTTCGAGATGACAACAAAAAACACACCTAATGCCGTCATTTCAAGCGAAACATAGCATAGTGAGAAATCAATGTTTCAAAAGAATATGGTATTAAGTATCCGGAAAAGATGTAAGGAATGGCTTTCCATCGGATCTTACCTGTAAGTTCAAATAATTGAGATACAATGCCATTTTATACTTATATCACGACAAATCCCGGGAGAACCACCTTGTACATCGGAATAACAAAAGAGCTGAGCGAACGGCTAAAAGAACATTATGAAAACCGAGGAGATCCTGAAACTTTTGCTGGTCGTTACTATTGCTACAAGCTAATTTACTATGAGACCTATCGCACAGCTCAAAAAGCAATTGAGCGAGAGAAAGAATTAAAAAAGTGGCGTCGTGATAAGAAAGAAATATTGATTAATAATGTGAACCCCGGTTGGAAGTTTCTTAACTATAACGATGACTTCCGGGTTGGTCGGCTTTGACTTCTATGTCATTTTGAACGTAACGTACGTGAATTGATAATCTTTGTTTTGATCAATGGGAACCAAAGATCCCTCTCTATGGTCTAAATGACAATCCCAGAGCTATTTATTCTAAAATAAACTGTAAGGATTTACCCTTTTACAGATCTTACCTATATAAGATTCAAAAGATAAAATTCAGAATGCCTTATTACGTTTATATTACCACCAATCCCGGGAGATCGACACTATTCATAGGTATGAGCGATAATCTCTGCGAACAGCTTAACGAACACTATAAAAACAGAGGAGATCGACAAACTTTTCCCGGTCGTTACTATTGCTACAAGCTAATTTACTATGAGACCTACAAAACAGCTCAAAAGGCGATAGAAAGGGAAAAGGAATTAAAAAAATGGTCCCATAAAAAAAAGAAAACGTTAATTGAGAACGAAAATCCCCAATGGGAGTTTATTAATTACTTATAAGGATAACTCCCAGCTTCTTCGCTTTTTAAATTTGGTGTCATTTCGATTGTAACTAAAATAAAAAAAGCCCGGATCGCTAAATCCGGGCTTTAAAAATTGTATCGCAAGGTTTCTCAATCAATTCTTCGCAGGCTTCATATATTCATCCATCTCAATAACATTATTATCACGATTGATATCAGCCAAGCGTTTTGTAGGATCAATCTCAACACGCTTTATCTCTTTGGGTGATCGGGAGATTTCAACGGTATATGTAGGATTCACCCACGGCCAATCCTTTTTGATAGTGCGGGGGATATCAGGATTTTCGTTCGGCTTGGTATTCCGCATAATGCGCATAGGAATGTAAATCTGTTCCTTGCTGCCATCCTTATACGTAACCATCAGGTCGATCGGCATCGGCATCAGATCTTCACGTTTTAGTGTTACGTACGTTGACCCATCGACCCCTAACATTGAGGTGATTCCATAATCGATATGCTTGGTACTCTCGATAAAGTATTGATAATACCAGTCCAGTACCATATTTGATTCCTCTTCCATAACCTGCAGAAAATCACGCCCATTGGGATGCTTAAATTTCCACTCTTTGAAAAATCGTTTCATCCCGCGATCAAAGGTTTCCCCACCAATGATGTAACGCAGCTGATTTAAGAATACCGCTCCGGTTGAATACGAAGCCGTTCCATAACCACGATTGGTATGGAAGTGATCGGCATGCGTATCCATTGCCTCCTGCTTGCCGTCTTCAATAATATTGTAATAGGATTGATAAGAACGTTCATGCACATTTTTACCCTTCCCGTCATTAAACAGATGGGCCATGGTCAGGGCTGATGCATACGTCGTAAAACCTTCATCAATCCAGGGATAGCGACTTTCGTTGTTGGCCAACACCCCTTGGTACCATGAGTGAATAAGCTCGTGAACAGAAACTCCTACAAGGCTACCAAGCGATCGGTTGCCGGTGATGAGCGTTCCCATGGGGTATTCCATTCCGCCGTCGCCACCTTGGATAAAGGAATATTTGTCATAGGGATATTTTCCATAGTGACTGCTCATATATTGAAAGGCTTTTACCGCATACTCAGGCAATTGCTCCCAATTTTGACGAAGCTGTTCTTGGGAATACCGATCAGCATTAACAGCCACCGTATCTTTTTGGTAAAAGAAATGCAATTTCGGCCCATTTGGCACTTGGGCTGTCGTATGTGTAAAGTCGGGATCGGCGCCCCACATAAAGTCATGGACGTTATCCGCCTTCCAGTGCCACGTTAATTTTTCGGAATTGGCTCGATCATACTCTTCGGCATAACCGTGTCCAATTTCTTCAGGATTTTGCAAGTGCCCCGTTGATCCCAATACGTACGAACTGTCGATCGAAATTTCGACGTCAAAGCTACCGAAAACACCATAAAACTCACGACCTATATAGGGATTGGGATGCCAGCCGTTATCGTCATATTCCGAAATCTTAGGATACCACTGGCTCATCGAAAGCTCCACACCTTCTTTGTTCATCCAGCCGCTGCGACGAATTTGTCGCGGCACCTGGCTTTCAAACTCCATATTAAAAACAGTGGATTCACCAGGCGCAATAGGCTCATTCAGAGTAACTTCCATGACGGTACCTTCAACACTGTAAGAAACGGCATCACCATTTTGTTTAAGGCTGTTGATGTGATGATAGCCAATCTCATCTTTGGGCAATTTCTGAATACGATCTCGCACGCGGCTGTCCGGATCTTCAATTGTACGTGAACGGACATCCATCATACTGTTGGGCTGAAACGCGTTAAAATATAGGTGATAGAAAACGCGATGCAGCGTATCGGGCGAATTATTATGATACGTCAGCTTCTGAGTCCCGGTAAATTGATGATCTTCGACATCAACATCGATATCCATTTCATACTCTACCTCTTGCTGCCAGTAATTTTCATCCTGTGCATCGGCAGAAAATGTTAGCCCCAAAAATAGTAGCGGTAAAAGTAAATGTCTTAATTTCATAATGTCGTATTTGATTAAATATTCGATATCAAAAATGGAAAACCTCCCAACTCCCAACAAGGAGCTTCCAATATTGATTTTATCTTTAAAAAGTATTCCGGCTCGCAAAAGCACGCCCCAGCGTAGCTTCATCAATAAATTCAAGCTCGGTTCCCATCGGGATGCCATAGGCAATGCGCGTTACCTCCACATCATCAAAAGGCTTGAGTAGTTTGTTAATATAATAGGAGGTAGCCTCGCCTTCCGAATCGGGATTGAGCGCTAAAATAACTTCGTCAATCTGTTCATCATCCTCGTTGATCCGCTGCATAAGCTGCTTGATGCGAACATCATCGGGCCCAATATTGTCGAGAGGAGAAATAACACCGCCGAGTACGTGGTAGCGCCCGCGGAATTCATTCGTTTTTTCAATCAGAAATACATCCTGTGATTCCTCAACCACGCATATTTGACCCGTTTGGCGTTTCGTATTTTGGCAAATAGAACAGGGGTCTCCGTCGCTGATCACACCACAGGTAGAACAACGAGTAATAGATTTTTTGAGACTTATCAGCGCCTCCGCCAACTTAATAACCGACTCGTCATTCTGCTTCAGCAAGAAGAGTGCAATGCGCCGTGCTGATTTACGCCCTGTTCCCGGGAGCTTGGCCAACTGTTCGATAGCCTGCTCCAGTATTTCTGATGTTCCTTCCATAAAGATTTAATGAGTATTTAAGCATTGTGTCACCCTGAATTTATTTCAGGGTCTGTTTACATGATAGATGCTGAAACAAAGCCTGTCCCGACACATCGGGATTCAGCATGACACGATGGTTACAGCCCTAATTTACTCAGATCCATACCAGGAATTCCGCCGCCGGGCATCAAATCCTTATAGGTTTCCTGCATACGTTCCTGGGCCGCTTCTTCTGCTTTATCAAGTGCCTTATTAACACCTGCCACCACCAAATCTTCCATCATCTCGGCATCATCGGGATCAATAACATCCTTATCCAATTTGATGCTTAAAATTTGGCGCTTACCGTTGGCTTTAACTTTAACCATGCCGCCGCCGGCTTCGGCTTCAACTTCAAGCTTCGAAAGTTCCTGTTTTGCTTCTTCTACTTTTTCTTGCAGCTCGGAAAACTTTCCGAACATGTTAGCCATATTTTGATTCATAACAATAGGTTTTAGCGTTTTTAGATACGTTTAATTCTTGCCATACAATCTGTCAACGATTGTGTAAAGATAAGAGTCTTTAGCTACTGATTTAAATTATAATCTAATTCAGCCCCAAAGAGTTCAACCAGCTTTTTAATAGTCGGGTCTCGTTCCTGAAGCTTTTTAAATCGCTCATACGGACTCATTGAATCCTCACCACTCTTTTCCTGCTTCTGAACGATACAAGTAAGGTTAAGAAAAGCACCAATTTCATCCTCCAAAAATTTACCGAGGCGACGTCTGTTTTCGTCTACAATTTTTTTGGCAAAGTCATCATTAGCTCGCAGCTTCAGATCGCCATTTTTAAGTTCAACAGGATCAACACGCTGCATCTGAAAGTAAAGCATTTGCGGCACATGCTGGCGCAAATTGTCTAAATAGTCATCCCAACAGTCATTTATTTCCTGAAGTGAAACATCTTTGGGAGCCCGTTTTTGAGCAGTAACCGTCTCAGTTTCAGCAGGTTGTTTAGAATCAGGATCCGGGCTATCGTCTTCGGTTTTGGCCTGCGGATTGCCCAGAGAAGATTTTCCAAACAAGTTTTTAAATTCATCTTCATCACCAACCTGCTGCCCCTCTTCTTTTACTGATGTTTCGCTTTTTACGGGGCGCTGCTCTTTAGAAGTGGATTCTTTGGGGGAGGAAACCTGACCATTCGAATCGGGTGTTACCGGTGCACTTCGCTTTTCTTCCGGTTCTTTATCTGATGATTTTGGTTCTTCCTTTGAATGACCTTTCGACTGTTCCTTTTCTTCCTGTGAAGCGGATTGTCCATTTGAATCAGAAGTCGGACTTGTTGATATCGATACCGTATTTGGCTGCTGGTTTTCTTCTTTTGAGCCCTCTTCATTGGAATCTATGCCAGCAGATGCAGGCAGCTCAGAATTATTTAGCTTTTTTTTTAACTGCTCCAGCTCGGTTAGTAAGGTATTCAGCTTTTGAGTGCGCTCCATATGGATAAGCTTGAGAAGCGTTATCTCAAACTGAATTTTAGGCTGATGCGCTTCTTTGATCTTGTACTGTGCCTCACTCACAATATGAAGCATACGCATCAGATCGTCTTCCGAAAAACTCTTGGCTGATTTACGATAACGTTCTTTTGTATCAGGAGATGCTTCGACCAGATGCATTTGCTCCGAACTGTTAGCCACATAAAGATTCCGCAAGTGTTCGGTTAATCCAACCAGGTATTCCTGGATGTCATAGCCTTCCTGCAGCAACTCATTGATCAGTTCGAGTCCGTGGCTGGCATCTTGCGCTTCTACCGCATTCATAAATTCGAACATGCGCTCGGTACTCACCACATTGAGTGCCCGAAGCAGCTCTTCATGCTGAATATTGTTGCCGCAAAAGGCAATGGCCTGATCCATCAGTCCGAGGGCATCGCGCAGTGCTCCGTCTGCTTTTTTAGCAATTACATGAAGCGATTCTTCGTCGATGTTGATACCTTCGTTCTCAGCAACATTAGCAAGACGATCTACGATTTGATCAACGCTAATACGTTTGAAGTCGAACCGCTGAACGCGCGATAATATTGTTGGCAGTACCTTGTGCGGCTCGGTGGTAGCAAAAATGAAGATCACATGATCAGGGGGCTCTTCCAAGGTCTTTAGCAGGGCGTTAAACGCCGACTTGCTAAGCATATGAACCTCGTCGATGATATAGATCTTGTAACGTCCGTTTTGGGGAGGAATACGGACGCGTTCACGCAGATCCCGGATATCATCAACACTATTATTTGAAGCCGCGTCAATTTCAACAACGTTGAGTGTCTGATTTAGCGATTCTCCATCAACATCGCGATCAATTTCATTAACCGTTCGAGCCAATACACGCGCCATCGTCGTTTTTCCAACGCCACGCGGACCACAAAACATATAGGCATGAGCCAGCCGACTTTTCTTGATGGCATTTTTGAGCGTACTGCTGACGTGCTCCTGTGATACAATATCATCAAAAGAAGTAGGGCGGTAGGTACGTGTTAACGCGCGATAATTATCAGACATCAGAGGCTCTTGTTGAGCTATTGGTTATGGCTTTAAACAACGGATAAATCTACAAAAAATGAAGACCATTTCGCAGCTGAATTTATGTACAGTAACGCTGTTTAACTGGTAGAAGTGATAACCTGAATTTAGGTTATGCTACTTCAGATCTAAAATCTGATTGTTGTACATTCCTTAAATACAATTCACCATGTTGAAGACTCACAAAATCCTTGTCAGAAACGTGGTGTTTTCGCCGCGCTTCTTCCAGATCCTCCAAGGGTTCATACATTCCATCATCAGCCATGGGGAAAGTGCCAAAGTGCATAGCAATGCTTTTTTGGGATTGCAGCTCTATATGTGCTTTGACAGCCTCTTCGGGCGACATGTGAATAGCCTCCATAAACCAGCGTGGTTTATATGCTCCGATGGGAATAATTGAAGTATTTACGGGACCTACTTCCTGTTTAATCTCTTTAATGAAATCCCCATAGCCGGTATCTCCTGCAAAGTAAATATTGCCAGACGGATTTTCTATTACGTAACCGCACCAGAGGGTTTTATTGCGATCAAAAAGGCCGCGCCCCGAAAAGTGTCGTGCCGGTACAGCTGTTAAAGTAGTATCATTGCCCAAACCATATTTGTCCCACCAGTCCAAACGAATGGTCTTGTCTACTCCCTTGGTGTGGAGGTATCGTTCAACTCCTAACGGAACAATAAACTGTGGATTATCCCGCTCTTGTAGTTTTTGTATCGTCTCAATATCGAGGTGATCGTAATGGTTGTGGCTCAGTAAAACAGTATCGATATGGGGTAGATCTTCAAAATCAATACCGGCCGGACGTTTGCGCTTGGGACCAATCCACTGGTAGGGACTTGCGCGAAAGCTCCACACCGGGTCGGTTAATATATTTTGTCCGTTAACCTGAATTAAAAAAGTAGCATGATTTATAAAGGTAATACGATGTTCTCCGTTTTCAACAGAGGGTACCGGTGTGGGATGATCGGGCAAATCATCCTTGTCGTAACTATCCCAAACTCCCTTATCATTTCCTCCAAGCCACCATTTTAGAACCTCAATATAATGATGGGTTCCCGCGCCATTAGGATTAACAAATTTTTTGCCATCAAAATGATCGGAATCACCTTCAATGTATTTGGGGGCAGATAACAATTTATCTACAATAAAAAGGGCAGCAACAAATGTAATTGCAATTGCAAATGTCCAGACCATTAATGTTATGCGTTTGTCCTAAAAGTTTTCAAATGGTTACAACTGATACCGATACGTTTTGTTTCCCGTAAATTTAATCGGTCTCATTTTTAAGATGTTTGTTGAAAAAGTCAAAAATACGAGAATATTCGTCAAACCATGCATCCGGATCTTCAAAGCTGTGGCGTTCCGAGGGATACATCATCATATCAAACTCTTTGTCGCCTGTTTGTATTAACTTTTCGATGTATTGGGCTGCATCCTGGAACCCTACATTATTGTCGGTCAAGCCGTGTAGAATAAGAACAGGATCTTCGAGTTGCTCAACATAAGTAATGGGAGAACTTCGAGCGTAGTGTGCAGAGTCGGCTTCGGGTGTTCCCAGCCGCGGCTGCGTGTACCACGGATTTGTCTGGTAGTAATTTTCCCAGTTGGTAACCGCACGCAAGGCCGCAGCTGCATCAAAATAACCGGGTGCTACACTCGTAGCATACAATGCCATAAACCCGCCATAGCTTCCACCGTAAATGCCCACCCGCGAAGTATCAGCCTGTGGATAATGTTCAGCCAGGTAATCGACCCCGTCAATAATATCACGGGTTTCGTACTTGCCCATCCAGTTTGTGACATCTTCGCGAAATTCACGTCCGTAACCGGTACTATGACGATAGTCTACCTCGATCACGTAATAGCCGCGCGCCGTTAAATACTGGTGAAACATATATTCGCGATAGTAATTATTCGACCAGCCCTTGTATACATTTTGCAGGGAACCCGCTCCGTGAACAAAAACAACCACTGGGTTACCGGATTTTTCCTTTTTATCAATGGGTTCAAGAACAGACATTGAAAGCTTGGTTTCTCCATCTCTGGCCGCGAATCGTATATAATCTTCTTTTTGCCAGTCTATTTTATTAAACTGATCGGGAATAGTTTCTGTCAATCGTTTTTCTGCGGATTGATCACTCAGATCCAGCGAATAAATTTCAAACGGCTCGTTAAAATAACTGTACCGATAAACAAGCTGATCCTTGTCCTTACTTAATTCAAAATTCTGCCGATAACCGGCTTCTTTCGTCAGTTTATCTGTTTCGTTTTTGTTGATATTCATCCGATAAATATGCCGTTCTCCCGGTCCCACCTCGGTTGAAGCGTAAATAATTGCATTACTATTTAGCCATTCTGCCCACGGAACTTCATATTCTCCATCCGTATGTTGCTGCAGGTTGGATCCGTCAGGGTTAACCGTATAAATATGATTCCAACCGTCTTTTTCGGATAAGACCATCAACCTGTCACCTGATGGGGCAAAAGCTATTTCCGTATTATAGAGCCAGCCTTTCGTTGAATCCTCAAATACGGTAGTAGGATTCTTTGAGGAGAGATCAAAAACCTTGACCTCTCGCTTCTTCATGGGTGCACCGGTAACATCAACGGCAAGATAATTACCCTCAGCACTTATATCGGTATCTATATATCCTTTGTTTTCTAATAGCAGATCAATCTCTTTGTTTTGCAGGTCGGCAATTGACACAAGTTGACGAGCAATGCCGCGGCGTGTAGATCCCGGCTCTACACGCTGACCTACATACTCCGGAAAATAATATTCCTCGTAGTCTGAGGTATCGTACTGAGTGAGGATGAGCTTGTCATTACCGGCCCAACCCTCAACGCTGAATCCGGGTTCATCCTCCTTTTTACTGGTAACTTGCGTAAGCTTTGACGTGTTGATATTTATCATCCAAATGTCCCCATCCTGAACAAATGCAATACGCTCGCTGTCAGGCCCCCACTTCGCTCCATACTCTTCTGCCTTAGAATCGATCAGCTGTTTTTTGTTTGTAAAATCAAGATCTGCTATCCAGATATCCCCCTGATCAGTATATAGTAATTTTTGGCGATTGGGCGATACACTAAAATTTCGTTCCACCTTGTCTGCTACAAGCTTGCGTTCTCCTCCGGTAACAGGACGTTGAAACAACTCCTCTTCAGTCATTGATGAGTCGTTAGCCTGATAATAAATATGGGACTGATCAGGAGAAAAGGAAACAATATCGGGTCGGTTTCCAGACAACAGAGGATCGTAAAAAATTGATTCCAAGCTTAAGGTATCAAGCCCGCTTTGGCCGTAACCCAATGCCGGTATAAAAAGAAGCACAAAAAAAATCTTTAGAAATGATCGCATAGAGAACATTTTTTATTAATTGATCGATAATAAAGAAAGGTTTTCTGAAATGGGCAAAGAATGCAACAAGATTTTACGCTTTTCTTCTTTCAAGCCAACTTTAACGATTATAAAGTATATTTCCCTTTTGGGATGCTACCATTGCAGCACCTACAATACTGGCATCATTTAAAAAACTGGCCGCTTTAAATGCGGTATTAACTTTAATAAACGGAAACGTTTTGTCCGCCTTTCGACTTAACTGTCCACCCAGAATAAACAGGTTGGGATGGAAAATTTGCTCAAGATGCTCGAGCACGAATTGCAATCGCTTGGCCCACGTTTTTTGGCGAATTCCTTCTTCTTTTCGGGATTTGTTAGAAGCACGTTCTTCAATAGTAATGCCCTGAATTTCTAAAAGTCCCAGCTCGGTATTGGGCACTAACTTTCCATCTAAAAATACGGAAGAACCAATGCCCGTGCCTACGGTAAGTACTATAGTTACCCCCTCCTCATGTTGGCCGGCCCCAAAGTGTATCTCAGCCAGTCCGGTGGCATCAGTATCGTTAATTACAGAAAAGTCATTATCGGTAATCCCAGAAAAAAGTTGCTCGGCATTAGCATCAATCCACGAATCGTTAATACGCTTTGCCGACAACACAATACCGTTATTTACCGGTGCGGGAAAAGCACAGCCTACCGGTCCATCCCACTTAAATTCTTTACTTACAATCTGATGCATCTGCGCGAGAATTTTGTGGGGTGTTGTATCGTCAAGAGGTGACGTACTCTTACGTTCTGATATAATTTCTCCCTTCTCGGTATCTACAATACAACCTTTTATGCCATAGCTGCCAATATCTATTCCTAAAACTTCCATCCGTGATTACTACTTTTCAATAAGCACCCATCCTTCTTCATCAATCATGCGCTTGGCTTTTTTCCATTTGATGTCAATGACTTCACCGCTGTTCATGTTTTGAATTTTTACATAGTCGTTGCGACCGGGCTCTTCTTCAACAGTTACTGGTTGTGGCTTCTGATCACTTCGCTGTTGCTGTTGTCCTCCATTTTGTTGTGCTCCACCTCCTGATTTGAAGCCCATGTTTGTCGCATCAGAATGCTCCGTTTTAGCGTGTTTCATATCAACTTTGGCACGCTCCTCCGGTGCTTGTTTTAGTTTTTCTTCATCAGCCTGCATTTCGGGGATAGCCTTCCATATCAGTGATATAGCTTCCTGATTAATTTCATCAAGAAGCTGTTTAAACATTTCAAATGCTTCTTTCTTGTATTCAAGCAGGGGATCTTTCTGTCCGTATGCACGCAGACCAATACCCTCTTTCACCGAATCAAGCTCACGCAGGTGGTCCATCCATTTACTGTCAATCGTTGAAAGTACTGCGGTACGTTCAAGAGCACGTGCAACTTCTTTTCCTTCGTTTTCATAGGCCTTATCAACATCTACCACTACACGCAGGCGACGAATACCGTCAGTAAAAATAACCTGCACCTTCGTTGGCTTGTTATCAGCATCCGACTTCTTAATATTTTTAATTACCTGATACAGCGGCTTGGAGATCATCTCTTCTTTCTGACGATACACCTCGTAGGCCCGCTCAATAATATGATCAATCAATACATCGGGGCCCATCCTGCCCATCTCATCTCGATCGAGCTTAATATCAACTGCCAAAAATCGCAGAATAGTGTCGCGAAGTTTATCGAGTTCGCCCTGCGGATAATGTTCTTCAACAATACTTTCTACGAGGTCTTCAAGCATATCATAAATATCGCTGCGAAGCTCATCGCCCTCGAGCGCATGCTTACGTCGTTTGTAGATGACCTCACGCTGATTGTTCAGTACATCATCATACTCCAACTGCTTCTTACGGATACTGAAATTGTTTTGCTCAACCTTGCTCTGGGCACGCTCCAAGGATTTAGTAATCCAGGAATGCGTAATAGGTTCACCTTCTTCAAAATTGAGGCGCTCCATTACATTGGCTACACGATCCGATCCAAAGAGCTGCATCAAATCATCTTCAAGAGATACAAAGAACTGTGATTCTCCGGGATCACCCTGTCGACCGGCACGTCCACGCAGCTGTAAGTCAATACGTCGTGATTCATGACGTTCGGTACCCAAGATAGCAAGTCCGCCGCGTTCCTTAACGCCTGGGGCCAACTTAATATCGGTACCGCGACCGGCCATGTTGGTAGCTACTGTAACGGCACCCGGCTGACCGGCATTTTCTACAATTTCACTTTCTTGGGCGTGATGCTTGGCGTTCAGTACATTATGCGGAATACCCTCGCGTTTAAGCATCCGGCTGATTGTTTCCGAAACATCCACACTGGTGGTACCCACAAGCACCGGCTGTTTGTTTTCATGATAGCTACGAATGCGTTCAATAGCCGCGTTGTATTTTTCGCGCTTAGTTCTAAATACGAGATCTTCTTTGTCATCCCGGATTACCGGTTCATTGGTAGGAATGATAACAACATCGAGGTCATAAATTTCATTAAATTCGCCCTCCTCCGTTGCTGCTGTACCGGTCATTCCGGACAGCTTATTATACATACGAAAATAGTTCTGCAGCGTAATAGTTGCATAAGTCTGTGTTGAGGCCTCAACACTTACATTTTCTTTAGCCTCAAGAGCCTGGTGCAGTCCGTCGGAATAACGTCGTCCCGAAAGCACACGACCAGTGTGCTCATCTACAATCTGGACTTTCCCATCTTGCACAATGTATTCCTCTTCACGTTCAAACAACGTATACGCTTTAAGCAGCTGGTTTACTGTATGGATACGATCGCTGCGTTCGGCAAACAGGCGGTGTAATTCATTCAGGCGCTGTTCACGTTTCTGGGCAACTTCCTGCTTCGCTTCTTCAATCTTTTCTTCTTTATATTCCTCACTCCACTCATCATTTTCTTCAATCTCTTTGATCTTTTGTTCCCGAAGCTTATCCATCTCTTCGTCAAGATCTGTGGTTTCGGTACCGAGGTCAGGAATCACAAAGAATTCTTCCTCTTCATCAGCTTTGGTTATAAAATCCTGTCCCTTTTCGGTCATCTCGATGTTATTCATCTTCATATCCACCGAGTAGTAGAGTACTTCGTCAACCTCCGGCAGGCGACGTGCGTTATCCTGCAGGTAAAAAGCTTCCGTTTCCTGAACCAGCTTCTGGTTTTCAGGAACCTGCATCATCTTACGGAATTTCTTATTCTTTGGAAATCCGCGTTGGGCGCGATACAAGGCAAGACCTGCTTTTTCTCTATTTCCTTCTTCAAGATGTTCCTGGCCTTCTTTAACAAGGTTGGCAACCAGTTTTTTCTGGGCACTGACCAACGACTCAACCCGTGGCTTGAGTTCTTCATACTTTTCGGACTGTGTATCCTCGGGCACGGGACCAGAAATAATTAGAGGTGTTCGCGCCTCATCAATGAGGATAGAATCTATCTCATCAATAATGGCAAAGTTGTGATCACGTTGCACCAGCTGTTCGGAGTTGATTACCATGTTATCACGGAGGTAATCAAATCCAAACTCGTTATTGGTTCCATAGGTGATATCAGCCTGATAGGCTTCGCGGCGTGGCTGAGAATTAGGATCGTAAAGGTCAACACAATCCACCTCGAGGCCATGAAAATTGAACAGCGGCTCGTTCCATTCGGCATCACGCTTGGCCAGGTAATTATTAACAGTAACAATATGCACCCCGCGACCACTGAGTGCATTCAGATAAGCCGGCATAATAGCAGCCAGCGTTTTACCTTCACCGGTTTTCATTTCAGCAATTTTGCCCTGATGCATCGCAATGGCACCAGCAATCTGAACATCGTATGGCACCATGCTCCATTCATTCATATTGCCGCCCACCATCCATTTTTCGCCCAAAAACCGGCGACAGGTATCTTTCATTACGGCGAAAGCTTCAGGAAGAATTTCCTCCAACACATCTTCAATAGTGTCTGTTTGTTCCTGTTTGAGATCATCTAACTCTTCAGCGAGTTCGCGCCGCCGATTTACGGATAACTCCTCATCGCTGTTGAGAGTCTCTTTTAAAGACTCTATTTCTTCATTAATTTCTTTGGTGGCATCCTCAATTTTCTGACGAAAGCTTTCTGTCTTTTGCTTCAACTCCTCGTCAGAAAGCTGCTCCATGCCCTCGTAGTGTTCATTTACTTTTTCAACGATGGGCCAGATTTTTTTAAGATCGCGATCACTTTTGGTACCAAAAATTGAGGTTAGAACATCTCCAACCGTTTCGCTTAATGTATCGAACATAAAATAATACGGGTCTCGTGCAATTTTTGTGATTTGTGAAAGTTACAGTATACGCAGTGCCTGTTCAAATTATTTAACGGCATATCAGGTATTTTTGAAAATCAGACCAATACCTACGCACCTTAATGTAACCGATAATTTAAGGTTCTTATTGTCTAATTTTATTTTTATTTTAGGAGTCTCTCTAAGAATTGAATTTTCATAAACCAATTTGTAACAATGAAACGTACTTACCAACCAAGCAGCAAGAAGCGCAAATCCAAGCATGGTTTCCGTAAGCGCAACAGCAGCAAGAACGGAAGAAAGGTGTTGAAGAAGCGCCGTAAAAAAGGACGTCACAGCCTAACCATTAGTGATGAACAAGGACCCAAGTAATCATATTTCTGGCTCTGCTGATGATAAGAGTTTGCCCAGAGCCAAAATATTAAGGGGCCGGAAGAACTTTCAGCGTCTGTTTGAAAAAGATGCAAAAACCATCCGCAATACTTTTGTTGACCTGCGGTTCAAGATTTTGGAATCAGATTCTTCCGGCTGCCTTATGGGATTTGTCGTCAAAAAAAGCTTGGGAAAAGCAAATAAACGAAATCGCATGAAACGGCTCCTTAAAGAAGCATATCGGCATCACCAGAGTATCTTATCTGAACCTATTGAAAATGCTGGTAAAATGTTTCACGGGGCGCTGATGGCAAAGACGACAAATGCAAATTACGCTGATGTGGAACATAATGTTATCGCTTTGCTAAGCAAAGTTCGAGACCAACTCTCTACTACTTCTCCCGGCCATTCATGAAGTATCTCTTTATAGGACTTGTCCGCTTATATCAATTAATCATTTCTCCATGGATGCCTAACAGCTGTCGGTACCATCCAACCTGTAGCCAATACAGTATCAAAGCATTCCAAAAACATGGTATGCTTAAAGGATTATGGCTGACCATAAAACGGGTGGGCAGTTGTCATCCCTGGAGTAAAGGCGGACACGACCCTGTGCCGGAACCTAAAAATAATTAACAATATAGACTGAGGATTTCTTTTGGATCGTAATACAGTAACCGGATTTATATTAATATTTTTAGTAATGGTTGCATGGACCTACTATTCCATGCCATCGGAACAGGAACTACAACAACGGCAAGCCGAACAGGCTCGTCAGGATAGCATAGCTGCCGCGCAGGCTGATAGCCAGCAACAAAACCAGGAACAAGCAGAAGGTGTAGCCCAACAGCAGGCTGAGCAAAAAGAACAAGAGCAAGAACCTGCACGCTTAACTCAAGATGAGGAAGAGCAACCTGAAATGGGAATGTTTTCTGCTGCCAGTATTGATGATACCACAAAATTAGTGGTTGATTCACCACTATATAACGCCACATTTACTAATATTGGTGCCGGTCCATCTAAAATTACTTTTAAAGACTACGAGACATGGAATCACAACCCGGTTCAGATGATCAAGGATACCACTGAATCGGCATACTCATTGGGGTTTCTCACCAGTGAAAACTATAATGTCGAAACCGAAGACTTGGTTTTTGAACAAGTTACACCGGGCGATTCGATCTCTATTGGAGAAAATGATTCTACCGAGGTCAAATATGCACTAAATATCAGTGACGAAAAACGTCTGATTTATACCTACACGCTCTTTGGGAATTCCCACGAGATTAAATTAGATGTTGAATTTGAAGGACTTGAACAAGATATCATTGGCGGTAACTTTGACTTTGGATGGAAATCACCGCTAAACTTTACTGAGAAATACCCAGCCACTACCGAGGCTACCTATGCAAAAGCATATGTATATACCGGTGGAGAGATGGAGCAGCTCAAATTAAGTGAAGCCGGACGCAATACCCAGGATTATAATGGAAATATTGACTGGGTATCTACACGAACCAAATTCTTTACTCAAATCATAGAAACGAGTAATCCCACAGAAGGAGCTCATCTTATAGGCGAACAGAGTGGAGAAACAGATCTTTCAACAACCGAGCACCGGTATCAATCGTTTATAACCACTGATCTTTCACAGGAAGGTACCGCCTCTTTTCACATGTTCGTAGGGCCGTTAGATTATTACGCATTGCAGGGTTATGATGGAACCACATACGGCATGGTTGATACGGGCTACAGCTGGCTTAGCTGGATATCGGATCCGATCGTTGAGTATCTCGTTATTCCATACTTTGGTTTTGTTGATAATTATATGGGATACGGATTTGCCATTATCCTCTTCGCTATTCTGATCAAAATGGTACTCTATCCATTGACCAAGAAAAGCTACCGCAGTATGGCAGCTATGAAAGAGCTGCAGCCCAAGATGCAGGAGATCAAGGAGAAGTATGAGGACGATCCCGAGAAGCAGCAGAAGGCTACCATGAAACTGTATAAGGAGGAGGGGGTAAATCCTTTGGGCGGTTGTTTGCCTAACCTTCTGCAGTTACCAATCCTGATTACCCTCTGGCGTTTCTTCCAGAATTCTATCATGATCCGTCAACAGGAATTCCTATGGGCCAGTGATCTATCGGCACCGGACTATATTCTAAGTCTCCCCTTTAGCGTACCATTTTTAGGTGATCAGGTGGCTGGTTTTGTGCTACTTATGACCGCTGCCATGTTTGCTCAAAGTAAACTTACCGGCGGTATGGGACCTGGCGGTGGCGGTGGGGGCAGTGGCCCCGGCGGCGTTAACATGAAGGCTTTACAATACGTCTTTCCATTTATGCTGCTATTTATCTTTAATAATTTTGCGGCCGGACTTAGTCTCTACTATCTGATTTATAACGTGGTATCTATCGGTCAACAATTGATTATCTACCGTCAGATGGACAAGGAAAAAGAGGCGGCAGCAGCTTAAAAATATCTTAGATTCATTTAGTGTAAAAAGGCTCCGAATTTCGGGGCCTTTTTAACTTTATGCCCAAGGGAATGATCATCCCAAAAATTAATAAGAGATCTTTGTTTTCATTCTGAATGACATATAACTGAACAAGGATTTCTCACGTTCCCATAGTCCTTCATAATGTCAGCGTGTTCGATTTATAATCAGATATTGCAGGAAACTTGGCAGTTCTCAAATCATCCCTATATTTAGCCTTATGGCAAGTATTGCAAAACACATTTATCCTCCAATAGTTTGGCGCGACCGGCAGAAAAAACTATGGAATCCCATCCATAAAAAAGCGCTCAAGAACCTGCCCGAAGAACGAGTTCGGCTGCGTATTATGGAGGCCTTGATACAGAGGGGATGGTCAAAGCATCGCATTTCAACTGAAGAAGCTATTGGCAAGCTCGGGGACACCTCCATGCGAACCGACCTGATCTGTTATTCCCAGCAATTTGATCCTAAGCTATTAATCGAATGCAAGGCAGAGTATGTGTCCATATCTGCGAAAACGGCCCAGCAGGTAGCGCGATATAATCAAAAAGTGGGCGCTCCCTATTTACTGATGACCAACGGCATTTCAGATTTTTGGTATGCTATAGATAAGGAATCAGGAAAAGTGAATGAACTGAATGGCCACCATCCAGACTTTTTAGATGGAAAACAAAAGCAACCGGAATACGACTTTGATGATTGGAAGCAGCGTGGATTTGCCGGGGAAAAAGCATCACCGGAGCTACGGTTATGGCTCGAAGAAACACTGCCTAATCTTTGGCTGCCAAACGATGGTTCAAAAGTTAATTTTTTGACATTCAGTAATAGTCCTTCTGATATTGATCTCAATCACTATTATCGAATCGTACAAACATCAGAAAACAGGCGTCTGGCTTTGACAACGTTAAATACGGCCTTCGGAGGCAATAGATTTGTGATTATTCTGAACAAAGAAAACGAAAACGAGGCCGTACTCGAAGTAAATTTAGATGTGCTTTTTGCAGAGAAAAACGGAAATAGCTCGATATATTCTCGACAGGGAATTAAAACTTTTGATCTTAGTAATTATATAGATCTGAAATCAATAACCAAGGTTGATGATATTGTAAAAGAGATCGATACATTATTTATAGAGCATGTCAATTAATTCAGGTTTTGGTTAGTTTGTCAGATACAACTTTTACTGTAACTTCCACCTCTCATTTTCATTTAAAAACTTTGTTCTATGCATCATTTACACCGCGAAAAACTATTTTCACTTCTTGATGACAAGGAATCTGCTATCGTTTATATGAAAGGAGCAGACTTGATGTATCGTTACGATACCGACTATGAGTTTCCTTTTCGTCAGGAGTCAAATTTTTGGTATCTGACCGGAGTAAATGAGCCGGACTTCCATCTCATCCTTGATCTTAAAAACCAGGATTATCACCTGTTTGCTCCCAATCGCGATGCTCAGTATGCGGTTTGGCACGGACGCGTAAAATCAAAGGAGCAACTTCAGGATGACTATCAGCCCGACCATCTTCATTACGAGGCCAAACTACCCCAGGTTCTTCAAGAATTAGCTCCCGAGAAAATTTACTGTGTTGAAGAGGAGCAAGCCGAATTCATAGAAAAGTTTGAGCGAGACCTGCCTATCGATCTCGATACCCTTGAAGATGCCTTGACGCACTGCCGAGTTTTCAAAACAGACTGGGAACTCGATCAGATGCGGGAGGCGGCTCGCGTAAACAATATCGCCCATAAGGCCGTGCTAAAGGCGCTGGAGCCCGGCAAATATGAGCACGAGATGAAGGCGGTGTTCGATTATCATCAGATTAAAAATGGTCTGATGCAGGATGCCTACAACGGTATTTTTGCGGCGGGAGAAAACAGCGCCATTCTCCATTATGTTGAAAACAACCGCGAGATAAAAGACGGCGACCTGTTTTTGATTGATGCCGGTTATGAATGTAACGGCTATGCTTCGGACTTTACGCGGACCTATCCCGCCAACGGAGCATTTACGAATACACAAGCTGAAATTTATGAAGCGGTGTTGGAAGCTCAAAAACAGGTTATTGATGCAGCAAAACCCAAAGCAAAAATGGAGGATCTGCATATTCTGGCAGCGCGCGTGATGATGCAGGGGCTTAAGGATGCCAATATCGTAAAAGGGGCGATCGATGACCTTATGGAAGAGGATATTTTCGCGCTTTTCTTTCCACACGGACTCGGCCACTTTCTTGGACTGGATACCCATGACGTAGGTGGATATCCAAAAGGAGTAGAGCGCATTGAACGCCCAGGTATTAAGTATCTGCGAATGCGGCGAACGTTGCAGCCGAGCATGGTGCTAACCATCGAGCCGGGACTCTATTTTGTCCCTGCACTCTTAAAACCTGCCCTTGAAAATGATAAGGCTTCAAAATTCCTGAATGCTTCGAAGCTGAACGATATGATGGACTTTGGTGGCGTTCGTATTGAGGATAACATCATCGTTACTGAAGACGGCTGCGAAAATATGACGACTGTTCCAAAAGAGCGAGATGAAATAGAGAAAATTATGGCTGGGTAATTGGCAGTTAGATATATTAGATAAGCTCTAAATGAGATGAAGCCACTTTTGAGGGGTGTCCTTCATCCTGTTAAACTTTTTGTATTGCAATAACACCGCAGGGGTTCTTTTGGTGGAAAGTTAAAGTGAAAAATAATTGGTTATAGTAATATTTTGAAAACCCTGCGGGTCTAAAACGTTATTCATTAAAACTGTCCGGTAGGTCGTTTTCGTAAAGCACTACATCGCCTTCTTGGGCAAAGTTTTGCATTGTTTGGTTAGCTTCATGAAGGCTATTTACCGTTTTTACATTTTTCATATCAAAGCCGGTTGATGCAATGCCTTCTTTAATCGGTTGTGTTTGGTTTTGTCCCACAAGGATAACCAGATCTAAACCAGCCTTTCCGACCTGCTCACCGAATTCACAATTCTTTTCCTCCTGTAAATCGCCCAATTCAATCATCCCGGGAGTAATGATAATTTTGCGTCCGCTATCAAAAGCCACCAGTGTTTCAACAGCATTTTTAGCGCCCACGGGATTCGAGTTAAAAGCATCATCAATGACAGTAATGCCGTTCTGCGACTTCAGCTCCAGGCGGTGTTCTACGGGCTCCATGCGTGAAGCGGCCATTGCCATGGTGGTGAGCCGGAGTCCGAATGATCGGGCAACTCCCACGGCCAGCAGCATATTTTGCACGTTGTGGGATCCCAGCAGCTGCATAGTAAATTCCTGTTCTTGCTGATCATCCACAGTTATAACAAATGTCATTCCTTCGGGGCCATATTGAATATTCTTAGCACGGATATCACCAGATTCAAGTCCCACAAAAGTAAACTCTAAATCATCCCGAAGATCGGCCATGGTCCTAACTCGTTCATCGTCAGCGTTGAGGACTGCTTTACCGTTTGGCTTGGTGCGCTTTACAATAGTGGATTTGGTTCGAGCGATGGCATCCTGTGAGCCAAACGTTTCGAGATGAGCGACCCCCACATTAGTGACAACCGAAATATCGGGCTCGGCAATATCGCAAAGATCATCAATATTACCCTCGTAGCGGGCGCCCATCTCGAGTACGAGAATTTGGTGACGGGCTTCCAGATCGTTGTTGATAACTTTGCAAATGCCCATCGGCGTATTATAGCTACCCGGCGTTGAACAGACGGAATACCGTTCGCTCAGCAGGTCACGAATCATGAACTTTGTGCTCGTCTTGCCGTAGCTGCCGGTAATAGCAATAACCGTTAGGTCGGGCATCTGGGAAAGCTTTTGTTTGGCCAGTTTAATAAAGTGCCGGTGGACGTATGCCTCTATAGGTTTGGTAATGAGGGCGGCCGCAAAAATGAAAAATGGAATAAGCGCATGGCCCAGCACCCATCCGAAAGCAAGTAGATACATATCGGCGGCATACAACCCGGAATTTTTGATAGTCATTTCGGTGAAGGGAATATATCCTGCATACGAAATAAAGGTTACTGCAACAGGTAATAAAAGCGATAATATTGCGAAAGGAATAGTCAGGCGAATCATCCGCGGAGTAAATACAAGCGGCTTTTTAGATTCTTCCCCACCGTAATAGTTGAAGGGGCCAAACCAGGAAATTCCAAAAACAGCCAAAATGATAATGGCCGCACTGCCCGTAACCGCATTAGAGAGGAAAATCAGCAAAACAAAAATGATGACATTATACAATACGTGCTCAACAGTTATGACACGCTGATTCCAGTGTTGGACAAGCCAGTACCAAAACTCGTTGAGCTTATATCCGTTTTGCTGAAAAATGTGTAAAAAATAACGTCCCCTGAGCAAAGTATGACGTGCCATTACCAGCACGAAAACCAAGATCAGGATATCAATAAGATTTAAATACCAGTTCAATATACAGCAGTTAGATTAAAGAGATAGCAAGTGATGAATGGTCGCTAAAGTTTGGAACATCCGTTATATTAACGCGCTAAACAAAATAGATAATCTTTCATCTAAAATTCGTTCAAATATATGAAATTAATAATCCCAATGGCAGGTCGAGGCACAAGAGTTCGACCCCATTCGCACACAGTTCCCAAGCCCCTTTTGCCCGTCGCCGGAAAGATGATTGTGGAACGTATTGTAGAGACGTTTGCACGCACACTTGATCGCAATATCGATGAAATTGTATTTATTCTTGGTCCCGATTTTGGCCAGGAAATTAAAGACGCTTTAAAAGCAATGAGCGATCGGCAGAATGCTAAGGCCACGTTCCGGGTACAGGAACAGGCAGAGGGTACAGCGCACGCCGTATATTGCGCCGAAAAAGATCTGGATGGCGAATGCATTATTGTTTTTGCTGATACTATTTTTGATATGGAAGGTTCCGTATCTATCGAAGATGCCGACAGCGTTGTCTGGCTTAAAGAGGTGGAAGATCCCTCGCGTTTTGGTGTAGCTGTCGAGAAGGATGGCAAGATTACCGATTTTGTGGAAAAGCCCGACGAACCCATTTCGAATCTGGCAATTATTGGTGTTTACTACTTTAAGGATGGTGCCGAACTCAAGAAAGAAATTGAATACCTATTAGATAATGATATCCGCGGAAAAGGGAATGAGTTTCAGCTTACGGATGCGCTTGACCGCCTGCTAAAGGATAATAAAGTATTTAAAAAGGCAACGGTTGATCAATGGCTGGATTGCGGGACGCTGCCTGCCTGGAGAGAGACATCCGGCATTATTACCGAGAAGGAATATGAGGAGATCGATGAAGATCGTTTCCCCGGTACCAAAATTATACCTCCCGTTTATATTGGGGATGATGTGGAGCTCGAAAACTGTATTATAGGTCCCAAAGCCAGTATTGCCGAAGGATCAACTCTTAAGAAATGCACGGTTAAAAACAGCCTGGTTCAGGAGCATGCTACGCTTGAAGACTGTAATATTGAGGATTCAACTATTGGTCGACATGTGGAGCTCAAAGATGTTGATCAGGAAGTACATCTGGGTGATCATACGAAAATAGGAGTTGAAGTGTAGTTTTTTTGAGTAGTGGGATCTGAATAGTGAGTATTGATATTTAGTATTTTCTCAATACTCATCACTCACTACTCATTACTATCTATCATCAATCAAATAAAATCTTCGAGCGGACGATTTTGATCCGCATCTTTCAGCGTGTTGTGTACCTCTTCGTGGCTGCCTTCCGGCTCCAGGTGGATAGTAACAATAACATCGCCTTTAACGGCATTAATAAGTCGTTTTTCAAGAAGAGTTGCTTCATCATGAGCCTGTTCCAAATTCACATCTTCCTCAAAGATGGCATGGAATTCAATCCATGTTGTACTACCGGTAGTGCGGTGACGCAAGTTGTGAACGTTGATCATAGATCCCGGCAGTTCTTTGGATAACTCTTTGCGGATGGCTTTGTCTACCGCCGGATCGCGGGAATCCATAAGTCCATCCACCGAATATTTGAGCAGTTTAAATCCCTCGTACATGATATAAAAAGCCAGCAAAATAGCGACCAGAGAGTCCAGAATAAGTAAATCAGTGAACTTAATGATCAGCAAGGTGGCAACTGCGCCGGCACTGGTCCACACATCGGTAAGCGTGTGCTTGGCATTGCTTATAACGATCATATTTTCTTCGCGCTGTCCAACCTTTAACAGGTAACTGCCAAGAATAAAATTGATAATTCCCGCACCTCCAATGAGATACACCCCGGTCATAAGTTCGCGCAGATTATATCCGTACAGATAATTTTCGACCGATTGATAAATAATAGTGATCCCTGCAAGTGTAATAACAGCACCTTCAATCCCGACAGATAAAAACTCAACGCGTTCGTGTCCATACAGGTGCTTGTCGTCGGCGGGTTTGGTGCTCAGCAACAATCCGTAATACACAAATGAAACAGCAAGAACATGGATGACAGATTCTGCGGCATCAGACAAGGCGGTATTGGACCCGGTAATTCCAAAACCAGTGACTTTGAGCGAAAGAGAAAGAACCGATACCAGCAGGCTAATGCGTAAAGCGGTTTTGGCGGGGGATGTTTTCACAGATTATTCATGGTAAATGTTAGTTATAACAGGACTAAAAGATTACGCAAAGAATACCTGAAAGCAAGTGTATTTGTTCTTATTTTTACGCTCGTTTTATGACAAGTAATTAATGAAGGACAGCGAAGTGGAAGATATCCCTCCAAAGCATCAGAAAGTATTTAAACAAATATCAGAGGCCGGAAAAACGGTTAACCAAGATGTGTATGTCGTTGGCGGATACGTACGTGATTTTTACCTTAACCGCACCAAAGATGCCGATAAGCTGGATATTGATTTTGTGACCGTTGGGTCCGGCATCGAAATTGCGAAAGAAATTGCTGACCGGTTGGACGCCGATAATCTTTCGGTATATAAACAGTTTGGGACCGCGCACATCCGGCACGACAATATGGATCTGGAGTTTGTGGGTGCACGCAAAGAGAGTTATCGCAGAAATTCCCGCAAGCCTGTTGTGGAGGATGGGACGCTTGAAGATGACCAACTGCGGCGTGACTTTACGATTAATGCCCTGTCGTGGTCGCTGAACGAAGAAAATTATGGTCAGCTTGTTGACCCCTTTAGCGGGATACAAGACCTTAAAAAGAAACTCATTCGCACCCCAGTTGATCCACTTAAAACCTTTGAGGATGATCCCCTGCGGATGATGCGCGCCATCCGCTTTGCCACACAGCTGCAGTTCGATATAGAGGAACAAACGTATCGCGGTATTGAGGAAATGGCCGAGCGTATCGAGATTATCTCTAAAGAGCGTATCATTGAGGAGCTCAATAAAATTGTGCTGGCCGAGAAACCTTCTATTGGATTTGATCATCTGTTTAAAACAGGCTTACTGGAACATTTCTTTCCCGAGATGGTAAAGCTGCACGGTGTTGAGGAAGTGCGGGGGGTCCGTCACAAAGATAACTTCTGGCACACACTCAAAGTGCTCGATAATGTAGCTGAAATGGGCGGAGACCTTTGGCTCCGCTGGGCGGCCATTATGCATGATATTGCCAAGCCTGCCACCCAGAAATTTGTAAAAGGAACGGGCTGGACGTTTCACGGTCATGATGCACTGGGGGCTAAATGGGTAAAGCCTATTTTTCGGCGACTGGGGCTACCACTCGATGAACGGATGCGGTATGTCCGCAAGTTAGTACGCCTGCACTTGCGTCCCATTGCTCTCGTTTCTGATGATGTAACCGACAGTGCCGTGCGTCGACTAATCTACGAAGCCAGGGACGATATTGACGATTTGATGATGCTTTGCCGTGCGGATATCACCAGTAAAAATGATTACAAGGTGAAGCAGTATAACCGTAACTTCGATTATGTGGAGAAAAAAATCGAAGAGGTTGAAAAGAAGGATCGTATTCGCAATTGGACTAATCCAATCAGAGGGGATGAAATTATGGATGCCTTAGACCTGGAGCCCGGTCCGGTAATCGGAGATATTAAAGATGCCATTAAGGAAGCCATTTTAGATGGCGAAATTCCCAATGAGCACGATGCTGCTTTTAATTACATGATGGATATTAAAGACCAATTTGTCGAGAAACAATAAATCTACTTTAAACCCTGCGGGTTTTCGTTGTTAGAATTATTAATTGAATAACATTCACAGTTTTTATAAAAGAAACCCGCAGGGTTTCATTAGTTAATTAAATAGAAAATTATATGGCCAACGACGTTTGGATTGCCGATTCGTATGCAAAAATCAATTTAGGATTGCATGTCCTTGAGCGCCTGCCCACTGGTTATCATGCCATAGAAACAGGAATGTGTTTTCTGGAGTGGCGCGATCATTTCGAAGTAAAGCGAGCTCCGGAAATGAAGCTGGAGATGAACGATGAAAATATCCCTACTGATGACAGCAATCTCATCAACAAAGCCATTGAAACACTCAACCGATACATCGGGCTGCAGCATAATTACCTAATTCGCGTAGATAAGCGAATTCCCGCGGGGGCCGGACTTGGCGGAGGAAGCAGTAACGCGGCACTTACGCTGCGGTTGCTGAATAAAATTGAGGAACTGGGGCTTACCGACGATGAACTTATCGACATAAGCCGCGATCTGGGAGCCGATGTTCCCTTCTTCATTAAAGGAAAGTCTGGCATTGCCAAAGGCATCGGTCATGAAATTGAACATCTGGATTTACAACCTGATTTTTGGATTGTCACCTGTTTTCCCAATGAACAGAGCAGCACGGCCGAAGCCTATCAAAACTGTGTGCCCGATCCCGAGCCGGAATTTGATTTAAAGAAAATACTTACCGAAGAAGATATTGACGAGTGGCAGTTTATCCTCAATAACGATCTGGAAAAATCAGTCTTCCAGCGTATCAACGTATCAGGAAATATGAAAGATCAAATGTATGAATTTGGTGCCACCTATGCTTCGATGACCGGAAGCGGATCAGCCGTATACGGCATTTTTGAGCAGGATTTTGTGGCGACCAATGCCTATAAAGGACTATTAGAGCTTGATTTCCCAACTAACTTAACCCGTCCGGGTTTTGAACCCGACTACGGGATTTATCGAAAAGCGTGAAATAAATTCTAAATATTGAGGGACATCAAGATGCCTGGCACTTCAAAAAGTGTCAGGCATCTAAGTATTATGCCCAACAAGAAAAAAGAAGTCTTTTTTATCATCTTTTCGCTTTGGTTGCTGGTCTTTGCTGCCAGCAGTCAAATTATGATAATCGCGCCTATATTGCCGCGCATTAGTGAGCAGCTTGCCGTATCCGAAGCATTGCTGGGAATTCTCGTTACCGCCTATGCCGTAATGGTTGGCATTTGCGCCCTGATAACAGGACCCATTTCCGATAAGATCGGTCGACGGAAAATACTACTCATTGGCACAAGTATTATGACCGGTGCTCTTTTCTTACATGGATTTGTATTCGATTTTTTTAGCTTTTTAATTGTTCGGGGATTGGCGGGAGCTGCCGGTGGAATTCTAAGCGGGGCATCCGTTTCGTATGTCGGCGATTATTTTCCTTATGAGCGACGGGGCTGGGCGAACGGATGGATTATGAGCGGCATTGCAATGGGACAAATTCTGGGTATTCCCATAGGTACAATCTTAGCAGAATATTTTGGCTTTCGAGCACCTTTTCTTGCATTCGCAGTACTCATGTTGTTTGCCCTATTGTTAATTTGGCTTACCGTCCCACAACCGGATATAAAACTCCAAAAAGCCAAAGTCACGGTAATCGGATCCATCCGGAAGTATCTGCTAATGCTTCGCAAGCCCGAAATTATTGCTTCTGCCGTCAGTTATTTCCTGATGTTTTTGAGCCTCTCGGTGTATGTTATTTTTCTTCCCACTTGGTTAGAAACTACCTTCAACGTATCTGGAAATGAAATCGCTTCGCTCTTCTTGGTGGGCGGAATTGCGAATGTGATAACCGGTCCGCAGGCAGGAAAGCTTTCAGATCTGTGGGGACGGAAACGCATTATTATCGCTTCATGTTTAGGATTGGCAATCGTGATGGCCCTGACAATCCCATTAGTCCAATCCTTCTGGGTTGCCTATGTGCTGTTTTTTGTGATCATGATGCTGGTAGCGATGCGCATCAGTCCTTTTCAAGCTCTCACCACAGAGTTAGTATCAGGGCGTAAGCGTGGCACGCTCATGAGCTTACTTGTAGCTATTGGCCAGGTCGGCTATGGGATAGGCGGCACTATTGCCGGACCGGCCTATGTATCACAAGGATACCTTAGTAATACCCTGATCGGAGCTGCTATGATTTTGGGAATGGCGTTTATCGTATGGAAGTATTTACCGGAGCCGGAGCTACAACATTCTAATTAATTCATTCTTCTTCATTTTCTCCTTTTAATTCATGTATTTTCATCATTACTTGTTTCATCACTAATCCAGTAACTTAATTGGCCAATAAATGTCAGTTGATTCAACTATAAATCCCCGAACCGGCATGGACGTAGACTCTTTTCGGGAAGATATTAAGCAGCACCTTCACTACACCTTAGCTAAAGATAAATTTTCGTCTACAGATTGGGACCAATATCGCAGCGTAGTATTAGCGGTGATGGATCGCCTGCACGATCGTTGGATTAATACCCAGCAGAGCTACTATCAGAATGAGTCTAAGCGGGTATACTACCTGTCAATGGAGTATCTTATCGGCCGCCTGATGGATAACATGCTTATTAACCTGGGGATGCAGGATGTGGCCGCCGAAGCCATTGAAGAGATTGGTTTTGATTACGACAAGGTGCGCGAAGCGGAGGTCGATGCCGGCCTTGGAAATGGCGGACTCGGACGTCTGGCTGCCTGCTTTTTGGATTCGATGGCTACGCTCGGCGTGCCGGCACTTGGATACGGCATTCGATACGACTACGGTATTTTTGATCAGGATATTGAAGACGGCTGGCAGGTGGAAAAACCCGATATGTGGCTGCAGTACGGCTATCCGTGGAGCGTTGTGCGTCCCAAGAAAAAATATACGGTGCAATTTTATGGGGATACCACTGCCAGTGAGGATGGCAACGGTCGCCTGCATTACGACTGGGTGAATACCCATAATGTAACGGCCCTGGCCTACGATACACCTATCCCAGGATTCCAGAATGATGTGGTTAATAACCTCCGCCTCTGGAAGGCAACTTCCGATGAAGGGTTTGATCTTAAAAGTTTTAATCAGGGAGATTATATTGAAGCAGTGCGCAGCAATCTGCTTGAGGAAAATATTTCGCGGGTGCTCTATCCCAATGACAAGGTATTCAAGGGACAAGAGCTCCGGCTAAAGCAGGAGTATTTCTTGGTTTCGGCCTCGTTGCAGGATGCCATGAATCGCTTTAAAAAACAGTTCGACGATCTGCGTAAAATTCCGGATCAAATGGCTATCCAGTGTAACGATACGCATCCAAATTTAGCTGTTCCCGAACTGATGCGTATGCTGATGGATTTAGAAGGGCTGGAGTGGGAGCCCGCTTGGGATATTGTTTCTCAGACTATTAATTACACCAATCATACCTTGATGCCTGAGGCGTTGGAAAAATGGCCGCTTTCGCTGATGTCAAACTTGCTTCCGCGGCACGTGCAGATTATCCGGGAGATCGACCGTCGGTTCCTAAATTCTATTGATATTTCCGGGGATGATCGTAATAAGAAAAATCGGATGCGGGTCATTAGTAATGAGATGGATGCCCGCGTGCGAATGGGGAATCTGGGCATTATTGGGGCTAAAAGAGTGAACGGCGTTTCCGAGCTGCACAGTGATCTGATGAAGAAGACTATTTTTAAAGATTTTGCCGATCACTATCCCGAAAAATTTACGAATGTAACCAATGGTATTACGCCTCGTCGCTGGCTACGACAATGTAACCGTGAACTGGCGGACTTAATTTCTGATCGCATTGGAGACGATTGGGTTACGCATCTGGACCAGCTACAAGAAGTAGAACACTTTGCTGAGGATGAGAAATTTCAGTCGGAGTTTAAAGTTATTAAACTGCGTAACAAGCAAAAGCTTGCTGATTATATTAAGGATACGATGGGCGTTACCGTTGATGCCGAATCTATTTTTGATATCCAGATTAAACGAATTCATGAGTACAAACGCCAGCTGATGGCGCTAATGCATGCTATTACGCTGTATAACCGAATTAAGAATGATCCCAATGCAGACATCGAACCGCGTACACTGCTTTTCGCGGGAAAAGCTGCACCGGGTTATACCATGGCAAAATTACATATCAAATTGATTAACAGCGTGGCAGAAGTTATCAATAATGATCCGGAAGTAGCGCCCAAACTAAAAGTATTATTCTTACCGGATTACAGTGTAACATTGGCAGAGAAGATGATTCCTGCAGCCAACCTTTCCGAACAGATTTCGACAGCAGGTATGGAAGCGTCCGGAACAGGAAATATGAAGTTTGCCCTGAATGGAGCTTTAACGATAGGCACGCTGGACGGCGCCAATATTGAAATCCGTGAGCAAGTCGGTAAAGATAATATCTTTATCTTTGGACATACCGTTGATGAGATCGAGGATGTACGAGCTCAGGGATATAATCCGCAGAAAATTTACGAGTCGGATGAAGAACTCAAACAAGTGATTGATCAAATCCACGACGGCTACTTTAGTCCCGACAATCCAAACCTATTCCACCCCATAACCAACGCCTTATTAAACCAAGGCGACTACTTTATGGTATTGGCTGATTACCGTAAGTATGTTGAAAAACAGGAGGAAGTTGAAGCCAATTACCGAGATGAGTTTGACTGGAATCGCAAAGCGATAATCAACGTAGCCAACATGGGACATTTTTCATCCGATCGCTCTATTAAAGATTACTGTGAGCGTATCTGGGATGTGGAAGTCAGTCAATAATTTAAAATCATCATAACTCCTATACAGTGCCGGGAAGTTAGCCTTCCGTAGCACTGTACATTAAGCTTGAAAAGAAATAACTTTTAACTATCTTATTTGTATGCGCAACTAAATTGAAGGTTATGGCTGATAAACTCACAGAAGGTAATATCTTTTTTCTTACCTCCGCATTTGCCCGGAAGCTCAGTAATCAGGCTGATGAAATGTTGAAAACAATAGGTCTATCGCCTTCACATACCTTATTATTGTATTTAGTTAACAAAAATCCTCGAATTCAGCCCAGCCAGTTGGCAGAAATGCTCCATTTAAAACCATCTACGATAACCCGATTAGTTCAAAAAATGGAGCGTCGGGGATTGGTTGAAAAGCAATCAGAAGGACGCGCAACTAAAGTTGTATGTACAAGTGATGGAAAAGTTACTGTTGAGAAAGTACAAGAGAAATGGGAGAAATTGATCCAGCAAAAGAGAGAGGAATTAGGTGAACGTTATGTTGACGTGTTATCTGAGATGATTTCGAATGCTTTGGATACAATGGAAGAGTAAAAAGAGCTAAATTAACCGAAGCAGAAAATGAGATTAATCTTAACTTTTTAAACTTCCAAAGGTCTTTAAAACAGATTAGATTTTCATCTCTTTACCGATAAAAAATAACAGCCCAAAACTTCCTGCCGAGAAACAAACTTTGGGAGAAAACACAGATCTCCCTATCGCTCGAAATCACTACTGCATATAGTTAAAAATAAGAAGTGTGATAATACCTAAAAAAGATTTGCCTGTTCGCTGTCTTCTTTGGGCGCCCGTTCAATCTTGGGATTGGTGATTTCACCCTGCTCTACTTTAAGCATGCCAGACCTGAACTTTTTACCGTAAACTTGCTTGGCTATGCCCTGTAGTGCCTTCTCTCCACGGGGCGTAATCAACAATCGATCATGATCATCCAGTGACAAAAAGCCAAACTCCTTTAGGTCGTTAACAATCATATAGGCAAGCTTGCTGACAGCTCCGCAATTTTGCTCCACATAATCACGACGAGGCGCTTCGTCATCCGCAGCATAGACGAGCCCCAGAACATTCATCTCAACCTCTGTAAGCGGAAAGCCCTCCGATCCGCGACTCAGCGTATCATCCCAGGCCTCTTGGCTGTAATACCGACCAAACCACCACTTTCCTTCTTTGATAAGCTTGTTGGTCACCGTACAGGCAAAATATTCCCCGGGTTTCGCTTTCTTAGGAATACCTCGGTCGCGATACATCGAAACCAACGTTGCCAAATCCAGTTCGTGCAGGTTCGGCGGATAGCTGAAATAAGTATCTGACTGTTTTTCCATGACACCTCAAGTTAGAAAACTGGAACCTTATTGTCATGTTAAATTTACGCGAATTTCCAATTCGTGTATCCTGAACTCGTTTCAGGATCATCCTTTAAAAGATGACGAAATAGATTGAGCCTGACACAAAATTCGATACATAGATTCTGGATCTATAAATGCAAGACAGAAGAAGTAAAAAAATGTCTCACTTCTGCCATTTGCCGTCTCAGCACTGCCATCTCTTACTTTCCTTTCTCAGTAATAAGCTGCACAGCAATATCCATATTCACATCTTCAGGGTCAAAATCATCGGGCAGACTGATATTCGTTTTACCATACTTGATATAGGGTCCGTACCGGCCGGTCATTACGCGCACTTTCTTTCCGTTTTCTGGATGATCACCCAGTTCTTTAATCACGTTGCTTTTACGCGATTTCTTATTCTTTTTCTGCTCCAAAAGCTCCAGCGCACGATCCAGCTCAACATCCAGCACGTAATCACTTTTTCGCAGTGAAGCAAAGGTACCGTCATGCACTACAAAAGGACCATAGCGGCCCACACCTGCGCGGACAATTTCACCTGTTTCCGGATGTTTACCTAATGGACGCGGAAGTTCTAACAAGCGTAATGCTAAATCCACATCCACATCTTCCGGCTTCATGTCTTTGAGCAATGATGCGCGCTCCGGTTTCTTATTATCTTCCGTACGTTCGCCAACCTGCACATAGGGACCATATCGTCCATTTAGCATATAAATAGGCTCCCCGGTTTCAGGATGGTTCCCAATCGACTTCGGTCCCTCTTCTTCAGCCTTAATCAATTCCTCTAATTTTCCTACCGTAATATCGCTCGGCTTCCAACTTTCAGGAATGGAAGTAGTTAACTCGTCTCCATTGACCTGTTTTTTGATGTATGGCCCATAACGTCCCACGAATACCTGAATATCATCAAGATCTTGAATAGGCAGATCCAGCTGACGTGCTTCTTTGGGATCAATTTGATCTTCCTGCTCCTCCACTTTGGCCTTTAATCCCTTTTCGCCATTGTAGTATGCTTGCAGATATTGTTTCGTATCCAACTTACCCTTGGCAATCTCATCCAGCTTTGTTTCCATCTCAGACGTAAAGTCGCTGTCTACTACATCATGGAGATTTTCTTCCAGCAATTCCGTAACTGCAAAAGCGGTAAAGGTAGGTACCAGCGTTTTTCCATCCCCTTCGCAATAACCGCGATTCTGGATGGTACTGATAATAGATGCATACGTACTCGGACGTCCGACACCGCGTTTTTCCAGTTCCTTAACAAGCGTTGCTTCCGTAAATCGCGCCGGCGGTTTAGTCTCGTGGGATATCGGCTCAATGCCTTCTTCGATCACTTCTTCTCCTTCGCTCAGTTCAGGCAAGAACTTCTCCTGATTTTCAAGCGCTGCATCGGGATCATCACTGCCTTCCACATACGCTCTAAAGAATCCGGGAAAGACAATGGTCTTACCACTTGTCTTAAACTCAGCTACTTTGCCGTTGGCTTCTGCTTTGATCGTCACATTCGTAAATTCAAGCTCGGCCTGCTCCATCTGCGTGGCGATGGTTCGTTTCCAGATCAAATCATACAATCTGAATTGATCACCGCTGAGTCCCGCTTCTTCCGGCTTTCTAAAATAACTTCCTGCCGGACGAATGGCTTCGTGGGCCTCCTGTGCATTAGATCCGCCACCATAATTTCGAGGACGGTCAAACAAATACTCTTCGCCATACTCATCCTTTACCGCATTGCGCGCCGCATTAATTGCTTGTCCCGATAGACGAGCAGAATCGGTACGCATATAGGTTATATATCCATTTTCGTACAGCTTTTGAGCTACACCCATCGTGCGCTTTGCTGAAAAGTTCAGCTTTCGGTTGGCCTCCTGCTGCAGGGTAGAGGTTATAAAGGCCGCCGATGGATTTCGTTTCTTGCGATTTTTCTTAACTTCAGAAACTTCCCACTTTGCCTTGTCGAGATCATCACGCAGTTCACCGGCGGTCTTATCATCCAATAGAACAACTTTCTTGGGCTTTTTGAGCTTACCGGTATTTTCATCAAAATCCTTGCCCGAAGCCAGCCGCTTACCGTCTAAGTGTGTAAGGTCAGCTTCAAAAATATCGCTGTCATCCTGCTTATGAAGCTGTGCTTTTAGATCCCAATAACGCGCCGATCGGAACTTCATGCGTTCTCGCTCACGTTCAACAAGGAATCGTACCGCTACCGACTGCACGCGTCCCGCAGAGAGACCGGGTGCAATCTTCTTCCAGAGCAACGGTGAAATAGTGTATCCCGCCAGACGGTCAATAATCCTGCGAGCCTCCTGGGCATTCACGAGATCCATATCGATATCACGAAAATGTTTCAGCGCTTCCTTAATTGCTTCCTCTGTAATCTCACGGAATACCATACGCTTTACCGGCACATCGGGATTCAGCAGTTCTGTTAAGTGCCACGAAATAGCTTCCCCTTCACGGTCTTCATCTGTCGCCAGAATAAGCTCGTCAGCATTCTTGAGTTCTTTTTTCAGGCGTTTAACTACTTTCTTTTTGCCATATGGAATTACATAAAGGGGTTCAAATCCTTCATCCGTATTTACTCCAAGATTCGCCCAGTCTTCGCCTTTAAATTTCTTGGGAACTTCCTTGGCGTTTGCGGGAAGGTCACGAATATGTCCCATCGACGAATCGATAGTATAATCCTTGGGCAAATACTTCTTAAGCGTTTTAATTTTTGTGGGTGACTCTACAATTACAAGAGACTTCATATACCTCGTTTTCTACAAATTCTTGATCACTTCCTTTAACTCGGAGGCATGATCTTTAGTATTTACTTTTTCAATAATGGCTTTAACAGTACCATCTGTGTCGATCACATAAGCAGAACGTGTTGGTGCCTCATATTTATTGCCAAACATCTGTTTTTCGACAATAGAATCAGTGGCTTCAGCAAATTTATAATCAGGATCAGATGCCAGTACATAATTAATTCCCAACTTTTCGGCATAGTTCTTATGCGAACCGCAACTGTCTTTACTTATAGCAATCAAATTATAGCCCTGTTCGTCAAACCAATCGGCATGTTCGGCCAGGCTTTTGTTTTGTTTGTCGCAACCGGATGTATTATTTCGCATATATACCGATACAATAGTTGGCCTATCCAATAAATCGTCAAACGGTACGGTTTTTTCTTCACCGTCTTTGACGATATCGAGCGTAAAGTCGGTATTAATTTGCGTTCCTTTTTCAATCATATCTGTATCTATAAGATATTCTACTTGTTTGTGTGATATGTAAGAACTGTTAATCTGGTCACTTTCGTTCTGTATATGATGATTATTGCAACTTGTATAATAATGTGATCAGCAAGATACTGCAATAAATCTTTTGATTGCGGAAGGTACTGCTATTAGTTGAAGATTAGATGAAGGGATCAAATGTTAGATGTAAGACGGCAGAAGTGAGATGTACTAAAGCCATTTTAATAATTTTGTAAGTATATCAAAGTTCTTTGATCTTACTAATACAAACTCACTTTATAAATCATTTTATCATGATCAATCTAAGCCACAAAAAACTTGATGTCTGGAAATTATCCATACAATTAACTGCCATTATTTATGAAATAACCTTAGGATTTCCCAAACATGAGCTATATGGGTTAACATCCCAACTGCGACGTGCTTCTGTATCAATCCCCTCGAATATTGCAGAAGGAGCAGCACGAAAGTCAGCAAAAGAACGGTGTAGGTTTTATGAAATCGCTCGTTCATCATTAGTTGAAGTTGATACACAACTTGAAATAGCTCAGAAGCTAAATTATTTGTCAGATAAAGAATTAATCAAAGTTGAGAATAAATTAGAGCATATTTTTGCAATGCTTTCCAACTTGATTAAGAACACTTAGGAACATTTACAACCTTGTGATTGCCAACTGCCGTCTCACATCTCCCGTCTGCTCTTCAACAAAAATCGCGCTACAGCTGCTACCATAATACTGTGATGAATAGTGCCATCGGCAACAAAATCCAAGAACTCATCCATCGATAGCAGATGAACATTAATTCGTTCGTGCTTATCTCCCTCCGGCTTTTCGGATGCTATTAGCTTACAATCCTCAGCTAAATACAGATGCGTATAATTAGTCATAATAGCCGGATTGGCACTCACCTTTCCCAAGCTGCTCCAATTTGCTGAATGATATCCGGTTTCTTCGATCAGTTCCCGCTTTATGGATTCCATCGGTTCTTCCCCCGGATCGACCATACCCCCCGGAATTTCCAGTGTTGGCTGTTCTATTCCGTACCGGTACTGCTCAACCAATAAAACTTCATTATCTTTTGTTATGGGTATTGCGTTTACCCACTCCGGAGCTTCTAATACATAGAAATTACCTTCATTTTTTTCATCTTTTGCCTCCAAACGCATTTTTCGCTGCAAAAGATTAAAAATTGGTGTAGGATATTCCTTATTTTCACGGACTACCGACCACGGTTCAATGGTAAATTGGAATGATTTTTTACTCATAAGATTAACAGGTTACGATTTATGGCTGATCGATTTGAATTTGAAACAGAAGAAGTTAATTCTCAAAAAGAACTCCACGAGCGCATGGTTGCCGCCTGCGATACGATGGAGAAGATTTATGAAAATGGGGAATATCCCAAAGTACTGGTCAAACGATCGTGGTCAAAACACAATCCCATAATTACGGGAGAGATGGCTAAACCCGGAGCCTTTCGATGGTATTTGCTTCGTGAACTTAAAAAGTTGGGGCAAAAGGGAGCTGTCATAAAAATAATTCCCTCGCGTGAGCGCCTGCCACTTAATGATCCCGATCTGCTCGACAATACCGATGAAGACGACTGGGACATTACGCAGAAAAAACTCTTCTTGTTTAGTCCGGAACGTATCGAAATTTCCCTCAACCGATTAGAGCACTACACCGGTACCAACCCCGAAGATTTTCAGCGCTATATCCTGTTTACCAATTATGATATGCACGTAGAAGTTTTCCAAGAAATGTTTCCCGATTGTAAAAAACCGGCTCGAGAGGGTGTTCAGATGCCGGCCTATCATCATAAGCTGGATGATAACAAGGGTATAACACTTGTTAATATTGGGGTAGGACCTTCCAACGCTAAAACCATTACCGACCATGTTGCTGTTCTTCGACCCGATGCCATGATTATGGTCGGTCACTGTGGCGGCCTGCGCAACCACCAGGAGATTGGAGACTTTGTGCTAGCTACCGGATTTATGCGCGATGATGGCGTTTTGGATGACATCCTGCCGCTCAATATTCCTATTACTCCCAACTACTTGATGAACGTCTTTCTTAAAGAGGTGCTCGATAAGTATAATCGTAATCACCGCATGGGCACGATCTTTACCACGGCCAATCGCAACTGGGAATTTATTAAGCGTCGAACGGTTGAGAAAATTCATACAAGTCGCAGTATCGCAGTGGATATGGAATCGGCCACAGTAGCCACTAACGGCTATCGCTATCGTATTCCCAACGCTACCATGCTCTGTGTTAGTGATAAGCCCCTGCATGGCAAGCCGAAGCTCAGCAATGATGCCCAAGAGTTTTACGAAAACTCTAAACAGCTACATGTTGAGATGGCTGTAGAGGTACTCAATATGTGTAAAGAAGCCTATCCCGAAGGATTACCCAACGCCAGCATACGAGCCATGAATGAACCGTTGATGGGCGGCCCAGATGACGATTAATTACAAAACGGCAAATATGAGAAGGCAGACGGGAAGGAGGAAAAGTAAAAAGTAAGACGGGCCCATAGTAATGCGTATTGCTTTATGAGTTACTAGTGACAAATTTCCCACCTTTTACTCATTAGTTGCCACTTTTTGCTTCTCACTTTTGACTTCTGAAATTTCAATGAGAAATCCCTGGCCAACTATATTTTCGTTGATTTTACCATAAAACACCAATAATTTGTTGTTTATCAATAAAAATTTATTGTAATTCAATAATATTTCTTTTTAGTTACGGATGAACATCAAGAAATGATTTAGAGATATGGCTTGGAAATGGTTTAAGAACGACTGGAACATTGCTGGCATTCTACTCTTTTTTGCTCAGCTTGCCTGGGCAGTATACTTCATTTCAATTCTATTCGGGGCCATCTTTTTTCTGTTAGAAATTTTTGTGGGTAGCCCACTGGGTATACAGGAATTGACCGTCCGTATCCGCGTTCATCAATTTTCCGATCTTATTGCCAACAGTAGAGTGGATGGTATTTTCCAAAAATCTATTTTCGAAACGAGTATCGACCCCATTAAGGCCGATCTCAAGCAAACATGGAGCTACTATTTGGCTTCCATAATGACTTTGGGGCTCTATGGTCTTGCAATGTACGGGCTTACCCTCCTCAAACACATACTGCGAAATCTTCGACGTCAACAACCATGGTCTGCTCAAAACTCCAAAAATCTTAAAACTATTGGACACCTGATGGTGCTAGCCGTCCCATATAAGTATGCGATAGGATGGCTTTCGTATCTCACTATTCACCATATTGAGCTGCCAGCAAACACCTCTCTTATTTGGCCACCTGTTGCGTGGGAACTGGGACTTGCAGGACTGGCGGTACTTTTAGTCGCCTATATTCTTGAAGAGGGCACCCGCCTATACGAAGAACAAAAACTAACGGTATAGAACTATGAGTGGATTCAGCAAAAAATCGACCGCCTATATCTGTTACCTGATCGTTAACGTGTGGTGGTATTTATCGTGTGTTATAGGAGTTATCTTCCCCGCCACACTAATTTATGAGTACTTCTATAGCAGCCATCCCGATTCTATTTTTGGGATCACCCTGCCCCTGGAACCCTCGCTGGTAACGCTGAACGAGGAAGCCAACTATGAGTTTCTTGACATTGATTCGGTTACCGGAACCATAGATTTTGATTTTATCATGCAAAGTAACCCCATTATTTACATCATTTGGAGCGGTTTTATCTGCATTGCGCTCGGCCTTTTTCTTTACGGATTATATCAGCTTCGTAGCCTTCTCAAGCGAACTATTAACGGATCCATATTTACAGCTGCAAATATCCAACGGATCAAAACCATAGCTATCCTGCTGATTATTGTTGAGCCCCTGCAGTGGCTCACCCGATATCTCATTCGCTATTCCCTGGCTGACAAAGCACACTTGCTTGCATCGCAACAGGCCAATATCAACATTAAAATTCCCATGGTGGGCGAAGATTGGATGTTCATTATTATAGGATTGATTGTATTTACCCTGGCCGCTGTGTTCGAGAAAGGCAACGAAATGTATCAAGAATTAAAACTCACGGTGTAACAGATGTACACAAAAAACTACCGGATTGTTGTCCTTAGCCTGCTGTCTGTGTTTACGCTTTGGATGGGCTACCTGGGATTCAATCACTATCGAGCTGTAAGCAACATGCTGGATGCCCAAACCATAACAGCTTCGAACACAGGCGAACGCTCGTTAAAAATTGGTAATCTTAGAATTACTAAAACAACTATCCAGGATGTTGAGCGACCCGAGCGCCCAACATACGGCAAAACGTATATTTCAGTAACAAACCTAAATAAACAAACGCCTCTGCCGCAGCTGGATAATACCCTGCTCAACCTTACGGACAGACAACAGCAACGCACCATTTACGGCCTTCAAGGGTCGCCCTCATTTTTGGTATTGGAGGATGACCTTACGTTCTGGCGGTCACAGTTTTGCCTGCAGATCTTCTTTTATTACGGCGGACTGTTTATTATCGGGATTCTATACATGCTGTATTACGAGATCAACTATCGAAGAGATAACAAACTGTTTGTGCCCGCTATCAAAAACGTGATTTTAAGCCTTTCGTTATTATTCAGCGGTGGAGCAATTCTTAAATGGGGATTGGACTTTCGTCTGATTAGCTTCCTGAACAATCAATTTTACCTTGGAGAACCGTCACCGCCTATCGACAACGAGCTCATACTGCTCGGCGTCGCACTGTTATTTACAGGTATCATACTGCAGCGCGCCGTAGCACTTCAGAAAGAACAAGACCTCACGATTTAGTACAATGGCCATCAAAGTAAATTTGGATCTAATACTGGTGAAGCGTGATATGACGCTTACCGAACTTTCTGAGGAGGTGGGTATCACAATCTCCAACCTTTCCATCCTTAAAACCGGCAAAGCCAAGGCCGTACGTTTTTCCACGCTCAACGCCATCTGTGAAGCATTAGACTGCCAACCGGGGGATATCTTGGAATACGAGGCAAACGGCAATAATGAAACGTGAGACGAAAAACGCATTGGAAAAATACCGCATTTCACATCTGCCGTTTCACAGTACCGAAACGTCAGTAATGATACCTCGTATGAAACCACTAACTATTAATCGTAAGTGAAGCTATTATGATACTAAAAGCCCAAAATGTGAACAAAACATTCAATAAATCGGGAGGCAACACCTTTCGACTACAGGTTGATGAGATCGAAATCTCGGAAGGTAGCTTTACCGCCATCCTCGGTCCCAATGGATCGGGCAAATCAACCTTTTTGAAAATCATCCTCGACCTTCTTTTTGCTGATGCCGGAAATATTTGGCTAATGGGCCACAATCATAAACAAAAGCAAGCGCGGGCTAAAGTGAGCTATCTCCCCGAGAACTATTCATTTCCCGATAACTTTACGGTCAATGAAATGCTGCATGCCTTTAGTGATCTCAAAGAATCAACACCAAGACAGATAGACCATAAAATAAGCAAACTGGCAAACGCTTTTAATGTGGAATTTCTGGACAAAAAGATAAAAAATCTGTCCAAGGGTATGACCCAAACCGCCGCGCTGATGCACACCTTTCTGGCGGATGATCAGTTTTACATCCTGGATGAGCCATTCAACGGACTCGACGCCGTGCAGAAAAAGGCTATCATGGATTACATTTTTACTCTGCAAAAAGAGCGGAACATCTCTATCCTGATTACTACTCATATTCTCTCTGACATCGACAAGACCTGCGATTCGCTCTATCTTATTAAAGATGGACGTATTATCAATTCGGCTACCAAAGGTGAAATTCAGAACCAATTTGGCTCTGTTGAGGACTACTATCTTAATTATTTTGAAACCAAAGACCCCGTTAGATCATGATTCGATTCACCATTCGTACACTTCTCAAAAATAAAATGCTGTGGGCATGGCCCGGAATCTTTATCCTGTTTGTTGTAGCCATTGCTTTATGGGGCGGGGTCTCAGCAGATCCCTCGAGTTCCTCATATGTAATAAAGTTGGGTGGATTCCCCCTGCCAAACGGAATAGTAATAAATCAATTGATTTCCATAACGATCCTCATCTCAATCATTGGTATTCCCACTCATTTTTCAGAAAATATCAACCCGGATCGAGCATCTCTACTATTATCTAAACCCATATCAAGAGATGAGCTATTCCTTTCAGATTTTGCCGGTGTATTCGCTTTTTGTTTTTCATACACGCTCATAAGTGTGCTACTTTTAACCTTGCTAACCTCACTGCACGGAGTACTATTTCCATTGCATCATGCCATTGCTATAATCGTATTTCTGCCCCTCATATTATTAAGCTACTACATAACAATCGTTCTATTCCTGATACTTACCAACTCCTATGTTGGTGGGGTTCTGCTGGGATATTTCTTAACTGGATTTTCCTCTCTATTCTTAAATGTTGATTCGTATCTACAGATGTTTGGTTTAACGGATACCTGGTTTGAAACGCTCTTTCAAATACTATCCTATCTTATACCCAGCGCAGAAGCTTTTCAACAAATTATGAGTCAAATTTTTGCCAATGGCTTATCGGGAATTGATGGTAGTCTGCTGGGCTTTGCCTTTGTCAGCTGCGTACCTTTTGGCTTGCTGGCTTATTACCTGTTCCGAAAAAAACAGTTTTAATTACAATAATATATCCAGCACTATAACATTATAGAATAGGCAAAATGCTAATGATTAGTCTATCTCAAAAAATACCTAGGCTTCTTCTAAAGTCGCTTTTTGATTGATGTCATCAATGGCAGTTTTCAGTACTGCCATTTGCCCTTGCAGCTCTTCTGATGTGGCGGCATTTTTCTCGGCCATATTAGCTGTGTGATCTGAAGTATCAGAAATTTTGCTGATATTATCTTTCAACTCCTCAAGCTGTCTCATCTGTTCCTGTCCCACCACATTAACATCACTGATCCAGGATTCTAATTCCGTAATTTGAGTAGCAATCTCTTTTGAGACTTCTGCTCCCGCTTCAGCCTTTTCAATATTTTCTGCAATCATTTCACGGATATCAGTGGCCGCCTCAGCTGTCTTCTGGGCTAACATTCGAATCTCTTCAGTGACAACAGCAAATCCTGCACCGGCCTCACCAGCCCTTGCTGCTTCTACAGCCGCATTAAGAGCCAACATATTCGTTTGTGCTGCGATACTGTCGATCGTTTCATTGATTGTAAAAATACTATTGCTCGAATTTTTGAGGTTTGCCATCGATTGTTTCATCTCTCCCATATCAGTTACAATACCTTGCACCTTCTGTTTAACCAGCGATGTTTTATTATCCAAACTCTCAATACTTTCGTTCATTTTTGCTATTGAAGTTGTTGAATCTGTAACAGCCTGTGTGTTATCGGCCGCATTCTGCGCCAGCTCCTGTCCAGCACTGGATATAAAATTCGAGGCCTCATTAGTATGCTTGGCTGACTCACTAATATCATCCATAATGGTAAAAACCTCTGCATTATTCAGGTATTCACGTGTTAGATTCAAAATAGAACTGCTGATTACAATCGTCTCAACGACAACAAAGATGGCGTGCAAGGCTACTAAATCCCATCCACAACCGTAACTAAACACTTTAATGGGAGTCCCTGCTACGGCCATCTCAAATTGCTGAGCGAGATTAAAGAGCGCATGATGTACAGCAACGGTTAAGGCAGCCGAAAATACCGGAGCGATATCTTTATATCGGATCAAAAAGGCAATGGCTACAAAAATGTGGAAGTGCATTTCAATCCTACCCAGATGTTGTTGGATAAAAATCATTGAAAATGCCATGAAGGAAGCACCAATCGTAATTCTACTAAGTAAACTTCCGGGGTTCATCCTGTATACTAAAAAGGCTATACCTGTTATAAATGCTCCTCCAACAAATCCAAGCAGATATGTATCATACGTATACGCAGTAAGCGTGGATGCAATCGCCCAATGAACCACCAAAAGCTTTAGCATAAATCTATCTGTCTGCTTGTACGACTGGTAAAGAGCTTGGCGAACTTTATTAGAAATATCATTGGTATACATCGGGAATAGATATGTCAAAAAATCCTTCTGATTATTCATAGGTATAAAGTTTTAACCGTACGACAGGCTATTCAACCTCTCGCTTAAGGTAAATTATCTTTCAATATTTTTGTGATTTCTGATGCCTTCGTTGAATTGGCAAGTACACGCAAAATTCTCCAGCTCTCATCTTCCTTTTCTAATACAAAAAAGTGGTCGGTATGTAGTAATGGGGTGTGATCATCGGCAGGCTTTACCTCCAATGCAAAATCGCTGATTACCTGTGTTCGCTCTTCTTGGGGTAAGTACGCTCCATCAATATTATCCGAGAACTCGTATCCATATTTCTCTGCTGATAACGAATCTGTCTGCTTACGGACATCTACAAATACCGCTCCAACTGATTTTTGGGGATATTCTTTTTCCAGGGAATCAAACACCTTGCTTAATTTTGTCAGTGAATTCGGGCATACAGAAGCACAGCCTACAAAACCAAAAAAAACTATGGCCAGATTATGCTTTGTTGTAGTTAGAAATGAAGGGGTTTCTATTTGCTTATTTTCGATTGGATAGGAAACGCCAAAATAGGAATATCCGATCACTAATCCCGCCGGGAGCAGAAGTAATACAACTAATAATATTATTGAAAGAGTGTTTTTCATCCGAAAAGGTTCAACTTCCCTTTTATTACCTTATCGGATATATTTTTCAGATGTTAAACTTTTTCTAAAAGTAAAATCTTTGCGGAGAGACCTAACACTTATTGAAACAACTTTTGCGATCTAACTTCTTATCAGATACTGAAACTTTACAAAAAACTGCCGATCGGTTTCTTTGAATCCTCTATATCCATTTGGACCAGGCTGGTCAAAATAGTTTAGATAATCAGTCATGCCGATATAGAACTTAGTGAATGGGTTGGCTTTGTAATAGACAAGCGGATAGATCTGCAATTGGTCATTGAATGAATTGTATTGGGTAATAAGACGAGCAAAAAGTTTCTTTGAAAAATTATAGTTGCTCTTCAAACGGTAGATATCTCCACTAAAATAGTGTTCATCCCCATTCGCAGCCGAAAGCGTAGAATAGTTGTAGCTGACCTCCATCTCAAGACGAGAAGTCGGCTTTAGCGTTGCATCCGCCGAAATATTATATCCTTCCCCCAACGTGGGATTCTCCTGACGATTCACATACTTTCCAAAATCCACATGCCCACTCAATGACAACTCGTTCAACGGATTAGTACTCACATCAATCATGAGCCGGTTCATTTGGGTAAAAAGTCGACCTCGAAATCGCTCGTCATTTAAGGGTAAAAAGCTAAGAGACAAATTTGTTTGTCCGCCAAAGTTATTACTCCATCTTGTAAAGATATACCGCTCTTGAAACTGCCCCGAGAAATCATATCGCCAGGTTCCGCTCGCACTTACCGTACCATTTGACAGCCAATCCCAATCGGGGTAGTAAGTAAAACTTTGGGAGGCATCAATTTCTCGTTGATCTACCTGGTTGATAAACCCGCTCTGCGTTTGGAAGGTAGGCGAATAGGAACTATATCCTATTGAAAAATCATAAAACTTGGCTTGTCTTGAGAACTCAGTACTTAGCAACGTACCGCCAAACTGTTCGCCATTAAAAGCAGCATCATATGAACCGTGACCAAAAGTTCGGGGATCATCATGCAAGGCCAAGTCGGTAATCTCTTTGGTATTTGTATAGGCTGCCTGGCCGCTAAAATAGTAGTTATCAGTCAACAAAAAATTCCAGTCAACACTGCCCACATAGTTGTGCCCGTCCTCCTGGTTTCGTGTGGTAAGCAACCCACCAATATGTGATTCGGATCCCAAATTATACTTCCCGCGTAGTACATTATTGTAGGCTTCGATATTTGACTGCACCTGCGAACTGCTATATAGACCCGGAACAATAAAAGCCGCATCGCGGTCGTAGGCCGTCAAAAAGGCGATGCTGTAATTTTGGGACTGATGCGTAGCTTTACCTGCAGCCAAAGGACGATTGATCATCCGTGAATAGAAAAGATTTTCATCCGTTGTAAACAGATCACTTCCCTTCATGAAAAAGGGTCGTTTTTCAGAGTATCGCAGAGCAAACGTTTCATTTGCTGCTATTTGATCGGCATCGGTCTCTACCTGGCTAAAATCCGGATTAAAAACTGCATTTAGCGAGGTTGTTGACGTGGGTTCATACATTATGCCACCACCCAAACGTCCATCAATACGACCATGATTTAACCCTGAATTAGGATCGTCAGCATTGTTTATTGTACTGTTCTGATAGCTCATACCGTAGGGTAAAAACTCTACGGTTTTGGAATTTTCTAAATCTCGCATCCCAACCAGTCGACCATTTTGACAGATTAAGCAAGAATTATCCAAATCTACTTCACTCCACGCAAATTGATACCTGTTATTCCGCGGATAATTACGGATAAATTGAATAGACCAGCTGTGGATATCCCGATCCGGGAAACTGAGGCTTTTAAAAGGAATCTTCATCACACCTCGATACCCGCTATCCGTGATCTTTCCATCCGAATACCACAGCATATCAAAATTCATATCCTCGCTGTTGCCGGTGCGCATGCCATCCATCTGTATACCAAGCGGATTTATAAATAGTTGGTACGCTTGCTGGTTGTTGTTAAACGGATCTAAGATGATACCCACATAATCATCCTGAAAGCTATTATCACGATCTGAGATATTGGCCCTTATATTACTGGGTTCGGGATCTTCACTAATAAATGCGACATACAGATTTTGATCGCTGTACAGCATTTTTACTTCCGTTTGTACCCAAGCCGCCACATTGTCGTTAGGCTGAATCTGATGCTTAATAAACACTGATTGTGCCTGTTGCCATGCCGGATGTGACAGATCCGCCGAAATTTCAAAATCTTCTTCTATTGCATAGGGCGATACCTGTTCGAGAGTGTCGACTTGTTCCTGAGCTTTTAAAGACAGGAAAGAAGTAGAAAAAAGAATTATGAACAGGAGTAAAATTCGCCGGAAATAGCCCTGATACATGTATATCGTGTATTTTAAAGTTTATGTCTTTACTTCAAATTGAGGTTTTCTCTTACGAATAGTTCGCAAAATGTTACGCTAAAAGTCTTTTAAAAATATCAGAAAGAACAGTTTTGACCATTAAAAGGTTGTTAAAAATAAACAACGGATCTCTCGTTCTCATCAGCTTTTTTGTAAGGATTTGCTGCGCCACTGCTCTTACTAATAAACCCAAATAAAGAGTACAGAAATATGTCTGATCAAGAGCAATTCGAAGCTAATGACTTTTTAAAGCGCACCGTTAAAGAAATGAATCCTGATGAGCAGCCGCGCGAAAAGCTCACCAACTATGGCAGCGAAAGCCTTTCGGATGCTGAGCTTCTTGCCATTTTACTCCGTACAGGTAGCCAAAAGATGAATGTGATCCAGATGTCGCAAGCCCTGCTCGATCATTTTGACGGACTTCGCTACTTGGCGCGGAAGGGATGGCAAGATTTAAAGGTGATTCCCGGCATGGGAAAGGTGAAATCTCTGACCCTGGAGGCGGTTTTTGAACTATCGCGACGTATTCAGATGGCCAGCCTTGGTGAGCAGGTGCAAATTACTTCGCCCGAGGATGCCGTTGCCTATTTTGGACCGAAACTGCGCGACCTTACCAAAGAAGTATTTATGGTGGCCTTTTTGAACAATGCCAAAATCGTAATGGGATACAAAAAGATCAGCTCCGGTGGTTCTACGGCTACTATCGTTGACCCGGCCGAAGTTATGCGTCAGGCCGTGATGAATGAGGCCAACAGTATTTTATTGCTTCACAATCATCCCAGTGGCAACAACAAAGAATCAAAAGCAGATATCCAACTAACCAAGCGTATCACCAAATCGGGAAAACTCCTGGGTATTCCGGTTGATGACCATATCATTATCGCCGGCGATGGCTACACCAGTTTTCGTGCAAAAGGACTTCTTGATTAAAAATTAAAAATGAGTAAATGAAAAATTTTAAATTATGAGGAAAAACATAATTAAGGAAAAGAGTTATGAGTTCGCATTAGAAATCGTACAACTTTCAAAAGTATTAAATAAATCCCATCAATTTGTGCTTTCAAGACAGATTCTTAAAAGTGGAACCTCAATTGGTGCTAACGTTGAAGAAGGAATCGGTGGACAGAGTAAAAAAGATTTCCGTGCAAAAATGTCTATTGCCTATAAAGAGGCAAGAGAAACACACTATTGGTTACGATTATTGAAGGACAGTGACCTAATTCCAGCCAAACATGGAAATAAGTTAATAGGGGAATGTCATGAATTAAAAAGTATCCTCGGCGCTATATTAGTATCACTCAATAAATCAATTGGCAACTAATCTATTTTTTAATTTACTCATTTTTAATTTTTAAGCTACCTCATCTGTGTTCTATTCGATTTTAGAGGCAAAAAACTCTTATATTTAGCGCTCATTAAAATTTCAGCAAGACATCATTTCATGAAGGATTACCTGCGCTCAATCATCAGAACATCGTTGCAACAGTTTGATCTCAGCAACGATGACATTCCCGAAATTCAGATAGAAAAACCGAACCAGCCCGAGCACGGTGATGCCGCTTCCAATATTGCGATGAATCTGGCCAGCGTACTCAAGATGAATCCGCGTAAGATTGCTGAACAAATTGTTGATGGACTGGATTATGACGAGCGCAAAATACAAGCCGTAGAAATTGCCGGACCGGGATTCATCAACTTCCGTTATGCTGAAAACTATCTCTTTGATGCACTTTCTAATATTTTAAATGAGGGTACCAGCTTTGGCAAATCAAATTCCCTTGGAGGAAAACGTATCCTTGTAGAATTTGTGAGCGCCAACCCCACCGGACCGCTTACCGTGGGACATGGCCGCAACGCTGTTTTGGGTGATACGGTTGCCAACTTGCTTGAATGGACCGGCGCTGAAGTGGATCGTGAATATTACTTTAACAACGCCGGCCGACAGATGCGGAAGCTTGGAGAAAGTGTCCGAACGCGTTATCTGCAATTACTGGACTACGACGTAGAACTGCCAGAGGACGGCTACGAAGGTGAATACATCAAAGATATTGCACAGGAACTTATTGATGAGCATAGCGACGGCCTTGTCGATACCGAGGAAGTAGATCCTTTTAAAGACAAAGCCGAGCAGGTTATTTTTGATGATATTCAAGCGACCCTCAAACGGATGAATATTGAAATGGATTCGTTTTTTAATGAAAAGGAAGTCTATCAGGATGGTTCTATTAATGAAACGGTAGAAACACTCCGTGAAAAAGATTTGGCTTACGACAAAGATGGTGCTACTTGGTTTAGAACAACTAAGTTTGGCAAAGATCAAGATACGGTATTAATCAAAAGCAGTGGTGAACCCACCTATCGTCTGCCCGACATAGCCTACCATGCAAACAAGCTCGATCGCGGTTATGATCAGTGCATTGATGTTTTTGGCGCCGATCACATAGATACCTATCCCGACGTCCTCTCAGGTATTGAAGCGCTTGGCTATGATCGATCTAAGGTAGATGTCATTGTGTATCAATTTGTTACGTTGGTTAAAGACGGAAACCCTTTTAAAATGAGCACGCGCAAGGCAAACTTTGTAACGCTCGATGATTTGATGGACGAAGTGGGTTCAGATGTTACCCGGTTCTTTTTTGAGATGCGCGATCCCAATACCCATCTTGAGTTTGACGTCGGACAAGCCAAGGAGGCCGGCGAAAAGAATCCTGTTTTCTATCTCCAATATGCCCATGCACGTATTCATAGTATCCTGCGAAAAATAGATCAGGAATATACTTTTGATGTGAAGGATCAACCCAAATTAAAACTCCTCACCCATAAATCAGAAACGGCACTTATCAAAAGCCTGCTTCGTTTCCCCGAGATAATTCAAAGTGCAGCCGATAACCGAGAACCGCACCGACTGATTAATTACCTTGAAGACTTAGCTTCGATTTTTACTTCCTTTTATCACGACTGCCGCATCCTGGGGGAGGAAGAGGAGCTTGTTCAAGCGCGTTCGGCATTGGCTAAAGCAACAGCACAGGTCCTTGCCAATGGGTTGGAAATTCTGGGCATTTCTGCTCCGGAAAAGATGTAGGAAAAATAACGTGATCAGTCTGATAACCAACTATCGACTGTAGCCAGTTATTTTATATATCAGAGACCATGTCATCCTGAATTTATTTTAGCATCTGAATAGATCCTGAAACAAGTTCAGGATGCCCCATTTCCTAAAGCCGGAATCAGTTTCATTCTCCTTACTCATAATAATTCACATCTCGTTCCGTAGCTTTGCTGCAGAACGCCTAACACAATTTATAAAAGGCACCGCAGCAGAGCTACGGTGCCAGATATAATAATTGCCAAGTAAAACTTAAGCGGGAAGCAGCTTCGTAAAGCAGACAATGCCTTTGGTAAACTGATCAGAAACAGAAAATCCTGCACGATCAAACATTTGATTGCTTTCCTCTACGGTCCAGAATGTAAGTCCACCAAGTCCGGCTGAATCTTGCATCAACCGAATATACCAAGTAGGCGATTCAACAAGGTGCATCATAAAAAATGTCCCGTCTTTCTTTATGACGCGACGAGCTTCATACAAAACTTTTAAGGGATCGGTAAGCTCGTTAAGTGTACCCCCCATCATCAGGCCATCAAACGTTGCTCCAAAGAAGGGGAGGTAGCGAGCATCAGCTCTAAGCAAATACAAATCTGCTTGCTCGGCCTCCGCCTTCAGGCGTGCCTTAGTGAGCATCTGCTTTGAAAAGTCAAGGGATACCACATCGCATTTGGACTGCTCTTTTTTAACCAATCGTCCATAAAGCGCCGTTGAACAACCCATATCCATATACAGCTTATTGGCTTGGGGATTGAGCCAATTGATCAAAAGTTCTTGCTCTTTTTGGATGGGAAACTCTTCTCCCGTTAGAATAGACAAGGATCGCTTTCGCCAGATATCCTCGTAAACCGCTGCTGTCACTTTCCAGTGATTAGAACTCTGCGCCCAGGTCATCTCTGAAGTTTCATCCCCCAACAAATCAATTACGTTACCGGTAATTTCATATTCGTCCCCTTTATTGGAACAAACAGTTCCATTAAAGCTTTTCTGCAGATCTGCCACTTCGGAGGGAATTGTTATGGAAGCGCGCTCATATTTGGGAGAACGGATTTCGAGAGACATAGTGGTTTATAACCGTTGATATTAAAAAAGACGATACCTGCGTACTCGATCTAACCCAAAGTGATACGCAAATTATTAGACGGGTGTTACGATTCGGACTAACTTTCTTTCTGAAGAATCAACGAAATTTGAGCTCCTTTTTGAACGCTCAGCATTTTCTCCGCATTGCCCTTATTAATTCCAACCTCAAGCATCCCCGAACTGCCAATATATGCTACCGGCTCACCCTCTGCTACCTTGCCAAAGGTAGTTGCAATTTCGTCAAGAATGGTATTTCCCACATAGATACGCACATTTTTATCTCCGATAACATCTTCCAAAAGTTCTTCTGTAATATTGGTAATGAGATTACCGAACTTATCTATATGTATGACCATCCCCTCAAGTCCATCTTTGTCGGCAATGGGTACCGTCCATCGATAGCTAACAAGATCGTCTGCGGGATCTCCAAACTCTTCTAATGCTACCCCTTGGCTTAAGTGAGCCGCGACCGGAGCAAATATATCGCGTCCGTGAAAGGTATTAGATGGATTGTCTCTCCAATACTTCTCGTTTATTAACCGAACAGCTTGGTATTCAACATCGGTGGCAAGCAGCGAAAAAATTCCGTTGTCGGGACCAACAAAATATTGATCCCCCATTTTTAAGGCAATCGGGTCGCGATCAGTCCCTACGCCCGGATCAACCACAACAGTATGCACTGTACCCTCCGGAAAAAGCATAGCAGAATTTTTCAGGATCCAAGATCCGGCCATTATATCCTGAGAGGGAATCTCATGGGAGATGTCAACCAGCCGAACGTCGGGTGCAATATTCAGCATAGCAGCCTTCATGGCACCCACATAGTAATCCTGCAGACCGAAATCTGTGGTAAGGGTAATCACATTACGCATAAGTATTGAGCATCACCGGCATAACAAGCATCAGAATACGCTCGTTTTCTTCTTCGTCTGATGGTTTCACAATTCCGGCCCTGTTGGGAGTAGAAAATTCAAAATAGACTTCTTCATCATCAACATTGCCTAATACATCAGCAAGATATTTGGCATTAAAACCAATCTCCATATCATCATCACTGTATTCGCAGGCAATAGTTTCTTTAGCCTCGCTGCTCATATCAATATCCTCTGCCCGAATAGTCAGTTGATCGGAATTGAGCTGCAGACGGATTTGACGGGTTGTAGAACTCGAGAAAATTGCTACACGCTTAACCGTAGCCAACATCTGTTCTTTATTAATGATCAGCGTCTTTTCATTGTCTTTGGGAATGACCGACTCATAATTGGGGTACTGCTCGTTAATAAGTCGGGTAATTACAATCGTATTGCCGCTTTTAAATCGTGCATGATCTTCGGTAATAGTGAGAGCACACTCCTCATCGTGCAGCGCTTTTTTTACCAAATTCAACGCCTTTTCGGGCACAATAAAGTCCACCTCTTTATCGCTGGTGAGATCTTCTTTGATATATTTTACCAAACGGTGACCGTCGGTAGCCACAAACTTGCTCTCCTCAGTACCGATATCAAAATAAACGCCCATCATGGCAGGACGCAGATCATCATTGGAAACAGCAAAGAGCGTTTTATCAATCGCTGTAGTGATAACTCCCTTGTCGGTTTCAATTGTATGCCCTTCCTCAAGGTTGGGAACCTCAGGAAACTCATCGGGATCTTCGCCTACAAGCTTGTACGTTCCCTTGTCCGTTCGAAATTTAATATTGAATTTTTCATCCACCTGAAAAGAAACGGGAATATCCGGCAACTGTCTCAGGGTTTCTATTAAACGATGAGCAGGAATTGCCACCGCTCCTCCTTCGTCGATATCAGCATCCATCGACTCAAGGATAGAAATTTCAAGATCCGTAGCGGTAAGGCGCAGCTTATCTCCGTCGCTTTCAAATAAAATAGTTTCAAGAATCGGAAGAGTCGCCTTATTCGGTACCGCCCCTGATACAGCGGATAGTGCTTTTACCAGTTCACTGCTTGATACGTTGAATTTCATAGATAAATATTTTTAGGCTAAGCGTTCAACAGACCTCAATTATTAGTCTGAATAATAAGTACCTTATACTAATAAATACTTGCTCTCTTAGCAACCATATAACCCATGCTTTCTACAACTAATTTTAGGATACTTACCCCCTCTGAATTCTACATTTTTGGATCTACACATACTCCAAAAATGGATAGAAATTTCCTTATATTCAGTCTCGTAAAAATTTCAGATAAGTGATTCTCTATTAACGTGCAGATACTTTTATTGGGACCTACTGCCGTAGGTAAAACCGATCTCTCAATAGAGTTGGCCCAAGCTCTCGATGGCGAAATTATCTCTACTGATTCCCGCCAATGTTATGAATATATGAATATTGGCACCGCTACCCCTACCGAAAAAGAGCAATCCGGAATATCCCACTACAATTTATCTATCATTGATCCCGCCACAAAAGACAGTGTCGTCAATTTCTATGAGCGGGCGATGGAGTGGAAAAAAGAGATTCGGTCGAGTGACAAGAACGTATTATATGTTGGGGGAAGCACCCTGCACGTGCAATGTGTAATTCAACCTTTGGATGACGTTCCTGAAGCCAACGAAGACAACATTGCCAAACTCGAAAAGCAAATTGAGAGCAAAGGCATCGAAAAGCTGTACCAAAAATTACAAGAGGTAGACCCCGATTACGCACAAAAAATGGACGGAATGAATACCCAGCGCATTGTTCGTGCCCTCGATGTGTGGATGCAAACCGGACGCCCGTTTAGCTCTTTTCATTCCGATAACAATACAATTTCCGTCCCCGAGAATATGGTGGTTTTCGGATTACATCGCGACCGACAGAAGCTTTACGACCGCATCAACCGCAGGGTAGATCAAATGTTTGAAGAAGGTTTCCTCGATGAAGTACGTACAATTCTTGATATGGGATACACGTTGGAAAGTCCCGGCTTGAATACGGTTGGATATAAAGAAGCAATTGCTTATTTGAATGACGAAATTTCCCGTGAGCAGATGATTAAGGACATGAAAACCCAAACACGTCGCTATGCCAAGCGACAACTTTCATGGTTCCGACGTTGGGATTTTATTAACTGGATTGATCTGGATCAAACAAAACAATCTGAGGCTCGTAATTTTATCCAGTCACAGTTAGCAGCTAAGGCAAATAAAGATTAACTTTACCCTCATTAAAACCGCATAATTTTACACAGCATGTATAAGGCTACCGTAAACATAACACTTCGTAAATCAATTCTTGACCCGCAAGGCAAAGCAGCCCATAATGCGTTAAAAAATCTTGGCTTAAAGGAGGTCGATCAAGTTCGCATTGGTAAACTAATTGAACTCGATATTGACGCTGATAACAAAGAAGAGGCGCACAAAGTCGCCGAAACAGCGTGTTCGAAATTACTTGCCAACGAAGTTATGGAAGATTTTGAAATTGAGATTCATGAAAACTAATTAGCTATAGCTATGAACTATCTGCCTTTTAGCTTATTAGGATCTGAATCGGGCGGCCAAGAACAAGAAGCTCCCGACATTGATGTTGACGTTCTCGAGAAGGAACAGGAAGACGATGAAGAAAAATCTCCGTGGAGAGTCATTCTCTTCGACGATGATATACATACTTTCGACGAAGTTATCGGACAACTTATTAAAGCCCTCGGATGTACTCAAGACCACGCCGAAGAGCTAACTTACAAAGTACATAATGAGGGTAAAGCCGAAGTTTATAAAGGCAGCTTTGAAGATTGCTTCGAAGTCAACGGCGTGCTCAAAGAAATTCAACTTGTCACCGAAATAAAAGGATAAACTGTGTCTGCTACATTTGGCGTAATTGTATTTCCCGGCTCTAACTGTGATCATGATGCGTACCATGCCATGGCTCATGTCATGAACGCTAAAACGAAATTTCTATGGCATAAAGATACCGACCTATCGGATATCGACTTTCTGTTGATTCCCGGTGGATTTTCATACGGTGATTATCTCCGTTCCGGTGCTATTGCCCGCTTTTCTCCCATCATGCAATCAGTTATCGAATTTGCTGAAAAGGGCGGCCCCGTATTAGGTATCTGTAACGGATTTCAGATCCTGCTCGAAGCTGGTCTTCTTCCCGGAGCCATGATGCATAACCAGCAATTGCGCTTCGTCTGTAAGCAAACTCATCTGCGCTGCGAAACATCCGATACGCTCTTCACCCGAAATATTGAAGAAGGAAGAGTGCTGCAGATTCCCGTAGCACACGGTGAAGGGAATTATTTTACAGACGAAGATCAATTGAAAAAACTCCAGGATAACGATCAAATTGTCTTTCGCTATTGTGACTCACAAGGTAAGGTCACTGAAGAAGCTAACTTTAACGGATCTGTCGATAATATCGCCGGAATCTGTAATCCCCAACGTAACATTCTTGGCATGATGCCTCATCCCGAACGTGCTGTTGAAGAACTTATCGGCTCTGATGACGGCAAGCTAATTTTTGAATCAGTTCTTGATGAACTCGCTGTTGCATAAACCAGCAACAACTATTTATGTCAAAACAATCATCCAACAAAACGCTTTACAGTCGCGGTCTTACCAAAAGCTATAAAAAGCGTACCGTTGTTTCGGATGTATCTATTGATGTAACCCAGGGAGAAATTGTAGGACTGCTGGGGCCAAATGGTGCAGGAAAAACCACCACCTTTTATATGTTTGTGGGATTGGTAACACCCGACAGTGGTGAGATTTATCTGGATGACAAAAATCTTACCGGTATGCCGATGTATAAACGAGCTCGTCTTGGAGTGGGCTACCTATCCCAGGAAGCAAGCATATTCCGTAATTTAACCGTACGAGAAAATCTCGAATCAATTCTCCAGTTTTTTGATTTCACCGACAAAGAAATTAATCAACGTGTTGATCAGCTCATTGAAGAGTTTGGCCTGGAACGTGTAGTAGACAGCAAAGGCTACAGCCTTTCGGGGGGCGAACGCCGCCGAACAGAGATTGCCCGGGCCCTTGTTACGGATCCCAAATTCATCCTCTTAGACGAGCCTTTTGCCGGAGTGGATCCCATTGCGGTAGAAGATATTCAAGAAATTGTAGCTGATCTGAAATTCAGGAATATTGGTATTTTTATTACGGATCATAACGTGCACGAAACCCTTGCAATCACTGACCGCGCTTATTTATTGTTTCAGGGCAATATTTTAAAAGAAGGGTCCGCTGATGAATTGGCTGAAGATGAAGAAGCTAAACGTCTATACCTCGGTGATCAATTTAGACTGGACCGCTATGGTCGACAGCAAGAAGAGTAATACAAATGAATTTTTAACCCAAAATAGCACGATATTTAGGATAATGGATGAAATTACTGTACAGTCGTTAAAAGAAAAAATTGATAACCAAAAGGGCTTCCTTCTTTTAGATGTACGTGAACCCTTCGAACAATATCAGTCTAAGATTGATGTTGAAAATTCAGTATTAATTCCTGTTGGCGAACTGGCAGACAGAATTGATGAGCTTGAAGATCACAAAGATAATGAAATCATCTGCCTTTGCCGGAGCGGAGGTCGCAGTGCCCAGGCATGTGAATTACTACAGGAAGAAGGATTCGAAAACGTGAAGAATCTCAAAGGTGGAATTAATAAATGGGCCCGCGAAATTGATGATAGTTTGCCTGTTTACTAAAACAACTGACCCATTTTTTGGGTTAAATATCCCACTGAATAGCCAAAATTATACCAAAAACCGTTCCCATAAATTATGGTATAAATTGCAGTACCTACTATATAACTGCCTATTACTGCACCTAAAAAGGTCACGGTTTTAAATAATCCTCTCTCAAATTTTGTAGCCATATTAACTTTGGTAGATATAAAAGGGGGCTTGTTCCTACAGTCCCATAGTTACAAAATTTGAATCAATATTTCTACCGACTACACCATCGCAGCTATTTGATTAAGTAGCTCTTCGTTACTGTCGGTATTTCCTAATACTTTAAGTAAGCTCTGCATGGATTCTTTCGGCGATTTTTTGAGCAAATAGCGACGTACCATATTCCGTTCTTCCATTGAGTCGCCAATAAACTTATCTTCATTCCGAGTTCCCGAGGCACTTATGTTTATAGCAGGATAGATGCGATCGTTTGCTAACTCACGATCAAGTACAACCTCCATATTACCGGTCCCCTTAAACTCCTCAAAAATAAGATCATCCATTCGGGAATTGGTTTCAATAAGACAGGTTGCTATAATTGTTAACGATCCGCCTCCCTCAATTTTTCGTGCCGAGCCAAATATTTTTTTGGGGATTTCCAATGCGCGTATGTCCAGCCCACCTGAAAGGGTACGCCCACTGCTTTCCTGAATATTATTATAAGCTCGTCCCAGTCGGGTAATAGAATCAATAAGTAACACCGCATCATCACCCATTTCAGCTTTTCGTTTAACATATCCCAGAGCGAGCTCCGTTATTCTTATATGACTGCTGGTTTCTTTATCATTTGAAGAGGCAAATACCTCTGCATCTGTTGATCTGAGAAAATCAGTAACTTCTTCGGGACGTTCATCCACTAACAATATTCCGGTACTGATATCCGGATGATTTTTAGTTAATGATTCAGCTATTTTTTTCAACAACACCGTTTTCCCGGTCCGAGGCGGTGCAACCAATAACCCCCGCTGTCCTTTTCCAACAGGAGCAATCAAATCCATCACTCTCATCTCAATATCTTCGGGATCAACACCCAGCTCAATATGCTCATTAGGCATAATAGGAGTCTGAAGTTCAAAACGGGTAGCTCGTTGCCACTCCATCGGATCACGTCCATTTATTTTCTCAATAGAATAAATATGACGATGTCCTCTTCCATCTTCTTCATATTCACCTTCAATTTCCAGACCAGGCCGGAGGTTATGTTTTTTAACTTCGTCGGGTCTTAGAAAAGGATCGCTGGGTTCATAGCTAAATTCATGATCTTTCTCCCGAGCAAAGCCGTAGTTCTTTTCATTAATTTCGACTACGCCTTTATATCGACCGGCTACTTCCACATTTTTATTATCGTTAAATCGAGGCACAAAAACATTCTTATTTTTATTACCACCGCGATTCTTATTATTCCGTGAACGTCCCATTACATCCAATGATTTAGCTTAATACCTACATATCTGCTGTTATAAAAAATAGAACTACTAACACACAGAAAGGTAGGAGTGCAATTGTGATTTAAGAATTGAGAGGTGAAGAAGCAGTACAGCTTTAAAGCTGTACTGCCAAATCGAGTAGATAAAGATAATAATCTTTATCGTTATTTAAAATTTATCGAACAGTTGTTGTTTCGTTGATCCAGACGTAGCATTCCATCAAGGAGGAGTTAATTTCAAAACTTTCCCCTTCTTCTAATGGTGGTTTCCAGAAAAACTTCTCAGACTTTGAAGGTGTAACCGGCTTATACGACTGATATTTTCGATCTACTTCATTTGACGTATTTGGATCCACCTGCTTCGCTTTATCCAGATAGTCCAATACTAACCAGTAAACAGCTTTATCCTCGGGTGTAAGCTTTCGGTCACCAGTACACTGATTTACTGCTCGAGCGTAAATATCAGCAATCTGAATATAGGGATCGCCCCAACTATTATTATTATTAATAGCCTGACGAGCAAACTTACGAGCACTCTGCAATTGATCTTGGTTTAAATAGGCTTCAGAAATATTTAAAGCTATATCAGCTTTTTCTTTATCCGTTGAGGCCTTATCCATTGCTTCCTTGAAATACTGTATGGCCGAATCATAATTGGCGTTATTCTTAGCAGCCTCAGCCACAGCCATTATATTTTCAAAGTTCGGATTCAATTCATACAATTTCTGGCTTACTTCTCGTGCCTCCGCAGCCATCTCCTGTTCCTGATAAACATCACGCAACTTCGTTAAAGCCTCTTCATCTTCTGGGCTGCTTTCAAGCTCGCTTTCCAAAAATTCAATCTGTTCTTCCGGAGAATCAAAAAGTTCTTCTCTTACATTACTAAACGAATTTAATAATTCTTGGGAGGCATGCGGCTCTGCTTTTTTCATCACAGCCAAGGCCTCATCCTTTTTGCCACCAGAAGAAAACTCATTGAGTATCCTTTGTATATAATATCCTTTAGATCTTTTGGTAAGCTCCTCCGGCTTCAGCTGAAAAGCTTTATAATAATTTTCTGCCGCACGCATTGATGCATTATCAACATTATCGGAATGGGTCTGTAGCAAACGGCCTCTCTTTATATACCAATCATATTTTGCATCCTTATCATCTGAGAATTTCTCAAATGCTCTGTCAAAGATCAAAAGAGCAGTATCAACATAGGCTTCTTTAAGTGAGGGATCTTCTTGCTTCTGTGCCATTTCATTATAAGACGTAACGAGCCGCCCAATATTTCTTTTTAGATCGAAGCGCGAATAGCCTTCAATTGTTTCAGGCATTCCCTGCCACATCCATCGGCCAAATTTTATAGCCTCTTCAAAAGAATCATTTTTATAGTTTTCATAAAAAATGGAATACGCCTGTATTTCACTCATTCCACTTGGTGGCTGCACAGAAGACTGTTCGGACTGTGCCAAGGACCAACTACTGCCTAAGAAGATAAAAGCCGTTATTAGTATTAATTTTTTCATAATGCTGACATTTAACTGTATGGTTCAGATTTAAAACTGTTTCTAAAGCAATTTATTGTTATTGAAGTTTTGGACGGAAAAACATTACTTCAGCTAAATTAAGCGTCAATCGTACTCCCCAAATATTTTCCTTAACCAAATTTGATGTTTGTGCACCTCTTATTCCATACTCAAAACTTAAATCAATGGAAGAGTTTGATCGCGGTGATCGAATTCCAATCCCGAACGCAAATTTAAGTGTATTTATTCGTTGTCCATCAATATCCAAGTGCCCGGTATCATAAGAAGCTCCCGCCCGATACTTAAAACTGGATAAAAATTTATTTGAACCTGTGACATAAGGAAAATACTGTATTCCCAAACCCATTTTATAACGATCTACAAAAAGCTCATCTTCTGAGGGTTTGAAATCATTTTCATATCCTGACCAACCCTCATAAAGTCCTTCAAGACCTACCATTAATAAATTGCTGGGTCTGTAGCTTACTCCACCACTAATTTTCATCGGTAGTTTAATGGGACCTTCCGCATTTTGCAAGTCCTTAGTCAAGTTTACTGCTCCGTTATCTATAACACCTGTTTGTTTCCGCTCTGCATTTAGCTCAACGGGTAGGTCAACCGTTGCTCCAATTCCCAGCTGATCATCTTCTCGCAAAATGTTGGGCAGCCGAATTGATGTTCCCACCCGATGTCCAAAACTGTGTCCGCTGGTTTCAATAGCAAAGTTCGCATCACGAAAAGGAGATTGCGGAAATTGTGCTACATATGAATCATCCATCGAGAGAAAATATAATGAGGTAGCATATCCAACCGATATGTTTGAATTAATCCTCCAACCAAGTCCTAACTCAGCTCTATTTAATCCACCACTACCACGATTTTCAACACTATAATCAAGAGGTTCTCCTCCAACTCCCAGTGTCTTTTGCTCAAAAGTCCGAAATTTTGCCTCTGTTACAGGAATAAAGGAACCCGAAACTCCCAACTCTCCTCGAATAATGGGAAGCTGAAGCTGAAATTGGCCAACCGAAAAATTTGAATTTGTTACACTTCCCGTAGCATCACTGGCAGTATAAGAATCAACGCCAACCTCACCTACCCCAATACCATAAACAGTATTCCCCCAATGAGCGGGGTTTGAAATCGATCCTACGAACGTATCATTAAAAGAAACACCCAGCAATCCCATAGATTGGGCTGCCGAATTACTTGTGGCTAATGGATATCCAATACCTATCTTGGAATAAACAGATCCACTTGCAGCCTTAGCATCACCTGATTGGGCAAATGCTGCAGACGTTCCAAAAACCAGTAGTGTTACTATAAGAGCTAACTTTTTCAACGCTAATTCTTAATATTTTTTAAAGAGGTAATTATAATTTTTGGCTTCAATCCGTCGGGAACCTGGCCATCATCCGTCATTATAAGGGTAGATTTTATCACACCATTATTTGGGAGCGTTACAAAAAACTCCCGATCTTCCGGAAATCCATTTCTTATAATATTTTCGACCAAGCTTGTCACATCAAACCGGAAAGTTTCGCTTTCAGCAGAGTAAACTCCCTGCAATCTGGTTGGACTATTCAACGGTGCACCAGGGTCTATATTCTCGGGCAGCCCTCCCGGGTTAGCTAAATGCAAATATGCTACCTGTTCTTTTGCCCTTTTAGTAGTTGAAGGTTCTCCGCTCAAACTTTGTTCCAAGGCCTCAGCATTTTCACTTAGTACCAATATAGCCCGCGACAATCCGGAAACTTGTACATCCAGTCGATCAATTCCCAACTCTTTAAAGTTTAGTACGCTCTCGTAGGTGCTATGCAAAGGAATTGAACCCTGCGGGAAAGTGCTGCCACTTCCTCTGCTTAAGCTATACCCCCATCTATTTAGCGATACATCAAAGGTATCCGCCTCGGGATGCTGTATAACAAAACGAGTTGAATCTCGATACAATGGCAGAATCTTCGTACTGTTTTGGGCAACTAACGCCAAGCCGTGAGCTTCGTATTTATAGGTCGAATCAACCGAGCCCGTCGTATCATCTTTGGAATCTTCGGCATAGGTACGATATTCATCCACCCACTGTGGAGCGATGTCAGATAGATTAATCATCAGTGAATCCTCTGATCCAACCGAAAATTCACCGAGCTTTTGTCCTAACGTAAGCTCATCATCAACTTTGAGTACACGATCGCGCCAATACTGATTGATTTGATATAGGTCAAATCGCTGGGTACCAACGGTATCTCCAGAAACCTGTCCAAGGTTATACATAATCTGTAACAGCATCTCCCCATCTGCTTTCATCGTATCCGACGAGGCTGGCAAGTTGGGCTTTAAATAGCCCGTAGCGCCCATATTGCCAAATAGCGGATCCTCAAAACTGCCGGCCGAAAAGAAATTCTGCTCACCAGAATAAGATGTGGCATCTACAGAGGTTAGACCATTAATAATCAACGTGTCTTGTACTACTTCTGAAGTTGGGTCTGTGAGGTCACCTCCTACCGAACCCGGGTTTTCGCAGGCGCTAAGCCCCACCAAAACACTTAAAATTAATACTAAATAAAATGACCTTGCTTGTTGAAAAGAGATTTGTATAAAATTTTGCAACGAGATACTGCTCTAAATTTATGATTCTTCCGTTTCTTCTTCGGTTCCGGCAATCTCATCATAGTAGTCGGCAAATTTATCAGAAACATCTTCAGGCGATCCCTGAATTTTTCTTGCCGAAACACCCAACTGCTCAAAAAGATCGTCTAATTCATCTGTTATATGATTGCCGGTTACAACATGATCGCTGTATTTTAAACCGAGGGTGCGTAAGTCAACGTTCTCTCCCTCTATAAGATTGTCCTTATCTACAGAATCAGGCAAACCAACCAAATCTAACAGCTTTTTATTGAATATGCCGTTGTTTTCGGGGTGGTGGATATTGTAAATGACTTCCGTATCCTTAAACAGATCCAAATCGTTATATTTCTCTTTGGCAAGCAATGGGATTAGCCCTGCCGCCCAATCGTGACAATGTATGATATCAGGCTCCCAACCCAATTTTGCTACCGTTTCCAAAACACCTTTGCTATAAAAGACGATTCGCTCGTCATTATCATCATAGTGTTCATCCGTTTCCGGATTCATGAACATAGCTTTACGCTTAAAGTAGGTGTCATTATCCAAGAAGTATACCTGTAGCTTCGCATTAGGTATGCTTGCCACCTTAATACGCATATTTTCTATTTTTTCGCCTACTTCGATCTCAATACCAGACAAACGAATTACCTCATGCAATCGATTTCTGCGATCATTAATGGTTCCATACTTAGGTAACAAAATACGAATCTCATATCCTTTATCCTGTAAGGATGCCGGCAAAAACCGGAGTAAATCAGCCGTATGTGTCATTCTGGCAAAAGGAGATATTTCAGCGGCAGCATATAATACTTTCATAGATAAATACTAATAAATTCGTTGTTTATTTATTGTTTATTCGTCGGACTCTTTTTTCTCCTGATCCGCATAAAGCTGACTCATCTCTTCGTCATCAAGTGAATAGAAATCAAAAAGCGTATCGCCTCGTAGCCCCAGACGCAGGGTTTCGACAGGAATTACTTCTGAAGGCTGTATATTGCCAAGATTTACATTACTTCCAAACTTACGAATAAACCAAACTTGCTGTTCTTTTTGAGGTGCCTCAAAAATCAAATTCTCAACAGGTACTGAGTCTGCGATCTCATCAATAAGTCCAGAGCGTACCTCACCATTGGGACGAAATACGCCCACTGTTCCACTTTCTCGAGCTTCACAGATAACTTTCCACGCACCGGCCTCGAGCTCACGCTCAATCATTTTTACCCATTTATATGGCGGTATGATATCATTCGGGTTTTTACTCCCTATTTCCGACAAAATGGTGAAGTGCTTACTCATCTTCTGAATAATCTCCACCTTTCGTTGATCGGAAAGCCATATTGTACCATTTGACACCTCGGCATGTTCGATATTAAACCGATCTAACAGCTCCATATACGCATCAAGCTGGTCACGGAGTACGTACGCTTCAAAAAGTGTTCCCCCAAAATAAACCGGTATATCCGCATTAGAATATACAGCCAGTTTCTCTTCCAGGTTCTGTGTTACATAACTGGTTCCCCAGCCAAGCTTTACAATGTCAATATATTTGGAACAAGATTTGCAAAAATCTTCAACTTGTCGAACACTTAGACCCTTGTCTAAAACAAGCGTCATTCCTTTTTCTCGAGGTTTCTCAGTACGGTTTGGGAGGTGATTGAGCTTAAAAGACATTGGAAATTATAAATTTGACAAATTAAACGGACAAATATACTAAAATAGAGCCTGTTAATAAAATATTTTACGACCTTTATTCCTATAAACCTGTACCCAACAACTCCACCAAATGAACGAAACCGAACAAATTATTCAAGTTCTCGCTCAGGCTTTAATACCAATGCTGAATACGGCTCCATCCAAACGTGCTGTTCTTCTCCTAATCCATAGTGTCCACCTTTATCTATCCCCCCGTAATATTCCGACTCACTATTAAAAATTATACGATACTGTTCCCCTTTAAAAGGCCCCACCGAATAATCAGATATCTGTCGATCAGAAAAATTCAATATAAATAAAAGATGGTTGGAAGGCTCCTTTGCCTTTCTTAAAAATGAAAACACCGATACTTGCTCTTTTCCCAAGGCTATCCACTCAAAACCATTAGGATCTTTATCCAGCTGGTGTAACGATTCTTCCTGCTTGTACAAACGATTTAAATCATCTACCAGTTTTTTAATCCCCTGATGCCGTTTATGATCCAGCAGATGCCAATGAAGTGATCGATCCTCGGCCCATTCACTTGTCTCAGCAAACTCATCACCCATGAACAACAATTTCTTGCCGGGATGACCAAAAAGATATGTAAATAGCAGGCGCAGGTTAGAAAACTGTTCATCCTCATTGCCTGTACTTTTCCAAACGAGGGGTTTTTTAAGGTGTACCACTTCATCATGCGAGAAGGGGAGAATGAAATTTTCCGAATAGTTATACATCATTGGAAAGGTAATCTTGTTGGGATCATCCTCACGTTCTTTGGGACTTTTTTGAATATACGCCAGCGTATCATTCATCCATCCCATATTCCACTTGTAATCAAAACCAAGTCCATCCTCATGTACAGGCGTTGTCACTCCGGGCCAAGAGGTAGATTCCTCGGCAAAGGTTAGTATTCCCGGAAACTCACCATGGATCATCTTATTAAAATCCTTCAAAAACTGAATAGCTTCTAAATGCTCATTGCCCCCGTACTTGTTCGGTGACCATTCGCCCGGCTCCTTAGAATAGTCCAGGTATAACATAGAAGCTACTGCATCAACGCGCAGCCCATCAATATGATATTTATTGCACCAGTAGTGTGCGTTTGACAGCAAAAAGTTTCGCACTCCGTCTTTCCCATAATCAAAAATATAGGTACCCCAATCTTTCTGCTCTCTTTTTTTAGGGTCCTCATACTCATACAAAGGAGTACTGTCAAACATTTGTAACCCTTGCTCATCCTTTGGGAAATGGCCGGGCACCCAATCCATTATCACCCCAATCCCATTTTTGTGGCATTCATCTACGAAGTACATAAAATCCTTGGGATCTCCCAGGCGACTGGTAGGAGCAAAATAACCCGTAACTTGATATCCCCAAGAGGGATCATAGGGATGTTCAGCAATAGGCATTAGTTCGATATGTGTAAACCCACAATCCTTTACATAGGGAACTAAATCATGTGCTAACTCCCGATAGCTTAAATATTCATTATTATCTTCTCCCTTTCTCTTCCATGATGCCAGATGCACTTCGTATATAGATATGGGTTGCTGAAATGACTGACGCTGCTCCCGGTTTTCCATCCACTCTTCATCATCCCACGCATAATCCGACAAATCGTACACCAGCGAAGCTGTTTTGGGGCGTACTTCCATGGCATAAGCATAAGGATCTGATTTTAAAAAGGGAGGAGCATTCTCAGCCGTTTTCAACTCATATTTATACAAAGCCCAGTGTTCAATATCAGGTATAAAGGTTGTCCAAATACCCGTATCCTCATCCTTCTCCATAGGATGTTCTCGGCCGTCCCAATTATTAAACTCACCAACTACACTCACACTGTAAGCATGCGGTGCCCAAACAGCAAAATACACCCCATCATCCGTAAGGCGGGAACCCATAAAATCATAAGCTTCATATTGGTGTCCCTCTTGCCAATGCTGTTTTTCTTTATCCGTTAAAATCGTTTTCAATAGCTTGGAAGTTAAGACATTATCAAAATCCAATTTAGATAATATAGTTAATGCATAATAGACCAAATAACAACACCGGCAACGATATTCATAACAGATCAATACTTTTTACATTACCGGAGCGGTATAAAAAACAAAGGCCGGTGAAATATGAGTACCGGTAAAGCGAAAAGGAAAGAGTTTGACATTTAACAGAAGATATTGCAATTCGCAATATCGGATTAAAATCTATCTGAATAATAAATTCAAATCTCCCTCCCCTTTATAAAATTAAATATCCCAACCCGGTTAATCCGGATCGAAATATTCTAAACCTAAACAGTCATGTCTTTTTTAAATTATTGCTCAGATGGCATACTGCCATTTTTCATCTCTTCAATAGACTCTTTTATTTCTTCAAAGCCTTTTGATGCCTTAAACTTCGTATACATCTCTTCTTCTTTCGACAATGTATTTTCAAGGGCTTTGTTCAAAGCATTCGCCGCTTCACCAACGGGTAACCGCACCAGCAAAAGCACCTCATGCTTAGTGTTATTATCGCGTATATAAAACTCGCTTCTATCAATATCTACACCGCGTAACGTTTGTTGATCAACTGATTTAGATACATCTGAAAATACTTCACTGTAATTGCTATTTGTTCCTGATGTTGTTTCTTCAGCAAGTTTTTTTTGTATGGCACTAACTTCTGACTCAAGCTTAAGCGTAAGTGCTGCCCTTCCCTTCTGCAACGCCTGCTTTCTGGCCATACTTCTGCGAGTAGCAGTACCCTCTCCAACAGCATAGATATATTCATTATCACTGCCGGGCGGATTGGTGTACCAACTTGGTAAGTCACTTCCCGAATTATCGGTTGTCGATTCCGAACTGCTACATCCTATAACTAAAACCCCGGCTACTAAAACAGTAAGTAGTACACGTATTTTCATAATGATCCCTGTTTGTATTTGATAATTAAAGTAGTCTGTATTGATGAACTTTTTTAAGTGTATCCCATAAAATGGAATAACAGTTTATAAAAATTATCAGCAAATCACATTTCTTTGACAAATAGCTTAACTAATTACGTTTATTCGACAGATAGTAACTCTTTATTTCTATAAACCCCCAAAACTCTGAAGATAACTTCTCTTGTACAACCTGAACTGCTCTTTGACGCGCATACTTTTCCATTCATTCTTCCTTTATGTCCCTCAGCCATATATGCACTGAACCATTGAGACGAAATACTATCCGGTATCGGATTGTGATAACCGAACAATTATGCTTGGATACTTACTTGATCAACTTACCGATCTCGATTATATCGTAGTGCGATAATAAGGGCATTTAGCCCTTATTATTTACTCACTTCTCTGATGAAGAACCAAGTGGGAACGTATTAATAACCCTATCATGTACGATGGGAAACCTTACTGCGTATCAGACCCCACTTATTTTTTAAATTCTACAAAAGCCTCTTCAATATTATCCGGCTTTTGAGTGAATACACTTACTATCCATGTCGCTAAGAAACTAAGTAAAAAGGCCGGAATCAACTCATAGAGATTATCTTTCAATACCGGACTGTAGTACCAACCAATCGTTACTACTGTTCCGGTAATTAATCCCGCAAAAATTCCCATGCGGGTCGTCCCTTTCCAATAAAGAGCAAGTATAGAAGTTGGGCCAATGGCTGCTCCCAATCCGGCCCAGGCAAAGAGTACCAACCAAAACACCAGCTCTTGAGCAATCAAACTTAAGACCAGTGCTATAGCTACAAGAACTACTACGATAATTCGGCTGTAAAGTACCAGCTTCCGCTGGGTAATCTTCTGACCTTTTTTGATAATTTTGTCATACAAGTCGCGAACTACTGATGAGGCCGCTACCAAAAGCTGTGAGTCTGCCGTAGACATAATAGCGGCAAATATTGATGCAACCACAACCCCGAACATTATAGGATGCAAGTGCTCTTGTGCCAAGGCGGGATAAAGGTTTTCCGTATCACCGGCCGGCAGCAGTTCTGCCTCGGGGAAATAAACCCTGCCTGCCAGACCAATAAAAATGGCACCCCATCCCATTAAGACATTCCAAATTGTGCCTATAACAGCCGACCACCGCAGCTGCTTAGGATCATCGATCGACATATAACGAGAAAGAATATGCGGATTCCCGGGTGATCCAAGCCCAATACCCAAGAAGCCAAGGAGTCCGCCGAAACCAATGGCCAAGGGATCTGCAAAACCTGCTTCCATATTATTTAATTGCGATAAAACCTGCGGCAGACCACCCGCATCCCAGATAGCAATAAAAGGAAGCACCACTAATGCAAAAACCATAAAGATAGCTTGAAACATATCGGTCAGACTCACGGCCAAAAACCCGCCAAGAACGGTATATCCCATGATGACAACAGCAGTGAGAATAATGCCGTTGGTTTGTGTAAGGCCAAAACTGGAGGCAAAAGCTTTACCACCCGCCACAAACTGTGCCGATACATAACTGACCATAAAAATCAAGAATACGACAACCAGTGCAATGCGCAGATAGCCATTTTTATCATTAAATCGCTCGGCGAAAAAGTCGGGAACGGTTATACAATTGTAAGTTTCCGAAAAATTACGGAGCCTCCGGGCATAATACAGAAAAAGAAAAAGCTCAACGATAACATATCCCATCACAGCCCATACCGCCGAAGCGCCTTGGGCATAGGCCATACCGGTTACGCCCACAAGAAGCCAAGCACTGCGTCCCGATACCACTGCCGACAGAGCTACCACAAAGCGATTTATCTGACGTCCTCCAATAAAAAACTCGCTGATACCCTCCGAGGAAAAGCGGGAAGAATATATTCCTATACCAACAAGTATCAAGAGGTATCCAATAAATGCTCCAACTGCATATTCATCTACCGCAATCGAGATAACCTGCGTTTCATCCATTATCACGGTATTTTATGCGATAAGAAAGAGCCACTGCCAACCCAATAATTAGCAGTGGCACAGCAAACATTATCAGATAAAATGAGGTCATAATAAATGGCGGTTACACTCCCTGAATCAATTATCAATCATGGGAAAATACCCATCTGGTTATAGATGATCCCAACCTTATTAATCGCATTTAGAAAAGCCGCGGTTCGAAGATCAATATCATGAGTTTTCCGCAATTCATTCAGCTCGTTATAGGAGTTGACCATCGTTTCTTCAAGCCCCGAATCTACCAAATCTCTCTCATCTGCCCCTTGGGCCAGTATACCCATTTCGGCTTCCGAAAATTTACGGTCAGAAATATTTTCAATAACATTTAGAATTTTACGATAACTGCCCTCCTCAAATCGCTTTTCCATACGTCCAAAGCGAACATGAGATAAATTCTTCAACCACTCAAAATATGATACTGTTACTCCGCCGGCATTCAGATAGCTATCAGGTATTATAAGCGCTCCCTTTTCTCTTAGAATATCGTGGGCCTTAGCAGTTGTTGGGCCGTTAGCCGCTTCACCAATAATTTTTGCTTTAATATTAGCTGCATTTCCTTCATTAATCTGATTTTCAAGCGCAGCAGGTATCAGAATATCGCATTCGGCTTCCAACACTTTAGTGTTACTTTCAAGCTCTGTGGTGTCATCAAAGCCCAATATGGAACCGGTATCTTCTCGATACTCCATCAATCGTTCAAGATCTATTCCTTCAGCATCATATATAGAGCCTTCAATTTCTGCCACGCCAACCATGATGGCACCACCCTGAATCATATTTTGTGCCGCATGATAACCTACATTACCAAGTCCCTGAACAACAAAGGTCTTTCCTTCCAATCCGGGTTCCAAACCGAGGTCTTCCATGTCCTCTTTGTTTTTACAAGCCTCGCGGATCCCAAAATATACTCCGCGACCGGTTGCTTCGGTACGGCCCCGTACCCCGCCCTGAGGAATGGGCTTGCCCGTAACACATGCTTCGGCATTAATATCAGACTTTAACTGCCGGTAAGTATCTAAAATCCATCCCATTTCGCGAGCACCGGTACCGTAATCAGGGGCCGGAACATCAGATCCCGGTCCTAAAAAGTCCTTTTTAATTAACTCATAGGCATAGCGCCGAGTAATGCGTTCTATCTCACTATCCGAAAATCTGGATTTGTCAATCTTGATACCTCCTTTCGCCCCTCCAAAAGGTACATCAACAACAGCACACTTATAGGTCATAAGTGCCGCCAGAGCCATCGTTTCATCTTCATTGACGGTAGTGCTAAAACGAATACCTCCCTTGGTGGGCAATTTATGATGACTGTGTTCTACCCGCCACCCGTGAATTACTTCGATAGAACCGTCATCACGCTCAAGCGGAAAGGTAACATGATAAACGTTATTACAGATTTTAATTTGATCAAGCAGCCCCTTGTCATATTTAGAGTATTTGGCTGCCTTATCGAACGCCTCATTTACCTGGGCGAAAAATTTATAGTCGGACATAAAATAGATTTTTTAGCTGATGTAATATTGTGAGCAAACTTAGTAGCAACTTATTAGATCGACAATCGCAATATTATTACAGAGTGTCAACATTTATTACTTCTCTTTAAACATTGCTGTATGTATCTTCTTCCACTCCTTAGGTTTCCCATCGGTTTGCAGTAACACTACTTTCTTTGCAACAAACTGAATATAGAATTCTCGGCCAATTTTGTTGAGAATTCTCTCTTTTTGCTGTTGACTCAAATCCCCATACAGCAAACTAAGATGCGGCATGTATTCATTTTTATATTCATCGGGGCAATCAAATAAGCGGCAAGCATTACTATGCAAATTTGTAAGCCCTTCATTCTGCGCTACATGAATAAATAATGATTGATAATAGGTGTTTCGATATCCTGCTTTTGTAAGTGTTAAATCAAAGGGGGGCGCCGATGAGACCAGCGTATTTGTTAATGCAACAAGCTCGGTTTTCGATGCCGTCAATCCCCCAAGCAATGTTACGTGGGGAGAAAATACCGGTGTATCGTGCTTTTTACTCAGATCTTTTATACGCTGTTGTAACTTATAGGCCACATCACCCGTGGGTTCTAACCAAAGCGAATATGTTACTGGCTTTTCCATAACTATGACTCTTTATCTCTCTTAAAGATTCCGGTTCATGTCTTCTTAAATATACAGTAAACCAACTATTTTAAAACAGTGCAGGTTACTTAAGTCCTTTTTTATTTATTCAACGGCAAATAAACATGCAAATGATCAGCGGTACCAACATGGCGAATAGTTGATAATCCAAGAATCTTAAAAGAATATTCAAACATCGAATTCTTCCAATTTGGTTTATCTTTAGTGCGTAAATCCACCGCATGCACATATCCGCTGGGCTGAATATAATGCAGTGATTGTTCATTCTCAGAAAGTCCCATTCGGTGATAGTCCTCGGGACGACGCTGTATATCTATTACTACTATCTCACTGTCCGCAAGTGTTACAGTCGTCAAGGCTACTCGCATTATGGGATGTAACGAGCGATAATAGGAACGTATTTCTTCTGTCTTGGTATTCAGGCTCGAATAAAATAACATCCCATAAAAAGTATACGCCACCACCAATACTAAAACCCCTCGGAAGATGTACGTAAGAGCTTTATTTGCCATGCCAAACCTATAGACAAAAACACCTCCATAAAGCAACAATAATATTACAGTAGCTATACATCCGATCGAGAGTGCCAGCCATCCATTTGTTTGATAGTTGCTATACATAAATACCGAAGTTCTGACAAGCAGGAAAAAAGGCAGGACTAAAGCGATGATACCCAGTAAAATTTTTAGCAGTGCTTTCTTCCAAGAAGATGAGGTATCACCTGACGGCTCTCTATCAAGCTCTTGTAACTGTTGATCGAACTGATCATTAAACTCTTTGAGATGATTAAAAGAGGGGCTCTGTTCTGTTTCCATATTTTCTATGATATAACTGTGGATCATCTTTTTGCACGACCGGCCAAAAGAAAAGTTACATCACATCATAAAAATAAAAAGGGTCCTGGCCGAAACCAGAACCCCAGTACAACTCATCACAATCCCTGCTGCTAATTAAATAAATTTTGGATAAGAATCCAATCCATCTCAATAAATAATATTCTGAAGTAGAACCTCTTTAAAAAGTACAGCAGAAAATTTAAGCATGATCTTTGTCAGATTGTAAGTAAAAGACATTCATTATAAAAAGCACCGCTAAGCTCCCTAAAAAACCAAACATCAAACTTCCCGGCATATTAATCATAACAGCAGAGCTCCCAATTACTACAGCTCCGGCAACACCGGCAATAAGGTTGGGAACAAGCTCAACACCTTTTTTCCAAATACTTACCTTGGTAAGGGCTCCAGCTATCAACCCAACAGAAATTAGCCAGAATATCATGGTCCCATTTAATTCTTCCATTCCGTCATATATTTTATTTTAAAATGATTTGCACAAAAAATATACTTTTTTAACCGATTTTGGAACCTATTTTTTTACAATAGATCCATTCTGATCCCATATATTCCATAGCTTTCTCTCAATTGTTGTTCCTATGGCTAAACCAGACATCCGTAAAATTATTCATATTGATATGGATGCCTTTTATGCATCCGTTGAGCAGCGCGACTTTCCCGAATATCGCGGGAAACCCGTAATTGTAGGAGGATCACCCGAAGGCCGCGGGGTTGTTGCAGCTGCCAGCTATGAAGTTAGAAAATATGGTGTTCACTCAGCTATGCCCGCAGCCAAAGCGGTGCGCTTATGTCCGCATGCTATTTTTGTAAAACCCCGCTTTGAAGTTTACCACAAAGTATCAGACCAAATCAGAGAGATATTTTTCGAATTTACGGATCTCGTTGAGCCGCTTTCGCTGGATGAGGCCTATCTTGATGTCACCGAAAATCATATTAATCTGCCCTCTGCTACACTAATCGCAAAGGAGATTCGCAAACGCATCAAAGAAAAGACCCGGCTGACAGCATCAGCAGGCGTTGCACATAATAAGTTCTTGGCCAAAGTAGCTTCCGACTTAGATAAACCGGACGGACTCGCGGTAATTCTTCCCGAAGATGCCCATGACTTTTTAGAGAAGCTCGAAATTGGCGAATTCCATGGGATAGGAGACGCTACCGAATCTAAAATGAAATCGCTGGGAATTTATACCGGCCAAGATCTAAAAGAATGGTCGGAAATTGATCTGGTAAATGAGTTTGGTAAAACCGGACGGTATTACTATCGCATTGTTAGAGGTATCGACAATAGGCAAGTAAAGACCCATCGTATTCGCAAGTCAATAGGGAAAGAACGGACGTTTTCTGAGGATGTGGATGATCTGGGATGGATTAATAATTTTTTGCGCGAATTGTCCGAGAAAATTTCTGAAATCATGCAAGACAAGAATGCAGCAGGAAAAACCGTAACACTTAAGGTACGATACGACGACTTTGAGACTATCACCCGAAGTACTTCTTTCAGTCATTATATTGATGATGCCGAAGATATCGCCCACACTGCCATTTCGTTGCTTGAAGAAACCAAAGTAGGAGAGCGAAAGGTACGCCTGCTCGGTATCACGCTTTCTAATTTAAACCTCAATGAAAAAGGCCATTTCAAACAGTTGGAAATCCCTTTTGAATAGTTCCTCTTCTCAGTCACTACAATTCCTGCTGATATTTAACCATCTCACAACTCTTGATACCCATTAATTTTCCTTATCTTTAGCAGCTGAAAATAATCCATTTCAACCTGCATAAATCTGTGGCCTAAATCACCTTCAAATGAGTTACACGCTTTCCGACTTTGATTATGATCTTCCTGATGAGTTTATCGCCCAAAAACCGGCCGATCCGCGCGACCATTCCCGTCTGCTTGTGTATGATCGTGAGTCTGAGACTATAACTGACGATCATTTTTATAACATCTATAAGTATCTGCCAAAAAATACGACGCTGGTCGTCAATAACAGCAAAGTGGAAAAATGTCGGCTGCTTTTTGACGATGGTAAAAAAGAGATTTTTATTCTCGATACGGCCAACAATACCACCGTACAAGCAATGGTTCGGCCCGGTAAAAAGTTCAAAAAGGGTAAAACGGTAGATCTGACGGATACGATTTCTGCCGAAATATTGGATATTGATGAGGAAGGATTGCGGACTTTAAAAATGAGTCCTTCACTCGATAACCAGGTATATGAACAATACAAACACACCCCTTTTCCACCATATATCGAACAAAACGAATCACTCTCGGAAAAGTACCAAACCGTTTATGCTGATCATTTAGGTAGCAAGGCCGCACCTACAGCCGGACTACATTTTACGGATGAACTTCTTGCCAAAATTAAAGAGGAGGGAGTCAACCAAGCAGAAGTCACCTTGCATGTAGGACTGGGAACTTTTGCCCCGGTTAAAGCCGACAGTATTGAAGAGCACACCATGCATTCGGAGTGGTTTAAAATCACCGAAAAAACAGCTGATCAATTAAATAACGCCGAGCATCTTACAGCGGTCGGAACGACCAGCGTTCGGGTGTTAGAATCGGCGCTCAGGAAGCATCAGCAATTTACATCCACCAAAATGGATACGGATATCTTTATCCGCCCAGGCTTTGAATTCAAGGGAACCGATGCGCTGATTACGAATTTCCATCTGCCGAAAAGTACCTTACTGATGCTGGTGGCTGCTTTTACCGGTTACGAAGAGATGAAAAAAATATATCAGCATGCCATCGATGAGGAGTATCGGTTCTACTCCTTTGGCGACGCCATGCTGATACTTTAAATATTAATTGGCTATTGTTGATAGAAGCTAAATGCCAATAACAGATAGCATAATACTATTATGCTTCAGGATTATCCTGCTGTTGCTGCATCTCCTTCATTTTCTGCTTCATCTGTTGCTGGGCATTTTGCCCTTCGTCGCCGTCAACCATTTTAACCTGGTTTTTAAGCGATGTAGAAAGCTCCTCCACATCATCTTCCGAAAGTACTTGGTCCAGATCTTCAACACCAACCTTTTGCAACAGGTTATAGATCATACGGTTATGCAACATCTGCTGGGCTGCAGAACTTAATTGCATTAATTGCTCCTGCGGCACTTGCGCGCCGGAAAGCTTAATCTTGTTCATCACCGGTTCAAGCAGGGTCTCAATCTTTTGAGACATCTGCTTTTCCAGCTCTTTAGCATCTACATTTTCTTTACTTGTTATTTCATTACCGTCAGCATCGACTAACTTCATAATTTACAAATACTTTGGTTTAGAATTACTTCATTTTTAAAACACAGTCTTACAGGATATCGTTTATCTTCCAGAACTCAAAAAAGTATGACAGACCATTTATTCCTCAAAGACCAATGCATCGGGATTAGCACCCAGCTCTTTAAGGTACTTAATCATCGCATCTTTAAAGGCCGGCGGACCACACACATAAAAAGGCTGATCAAAATCATTAATCTGATCGGCCAGAAATTCCTTATCAATAAATCCATCCAGATAAATATGCTCATCGGTGGGTTCATCCGTAATCACATTGATAAACTGTTCGCCCAAGATCTCTTCAAACTCATCCTTCAGGATGATATCATCTTCCGTCTTATTCGAAAAAATGAGCGTATTGGATCCAATTTCATCCCTTTCAAACAGATCGCGTAAGATAGCAATAAAAGGCGTTACGCCTGCACCACCTGCCAGAAAAACACCTTCGCCCGTATACTCAATTGTTCCCCAGGCACCATCAATGATAAAGTGATCGCCTTCTTGGAGCTGACCGATTTGTTCGGTTACGCCATTATGATCCGGATAGCTCTTGATCACAAACTCCAGCTGATCATCATCTTGCAGGTTTGTAAATGTGAATGGTCGCTTTTCATCACGCCAGCCCTCTTTGTCGATAGCCACCTCTGTAGCTTGTCCCGGAGTAAAGGAATAGCCATCGGGCTTTTCAAAAGTATACGCTCTTACATCATGGGTGATGTCTTCAGTATTTAAAATCTCAACCTTGTGATTCATCGTTCTTATTTTCTTAATTCATATTCACTAAAAAAATGCTTTTTGAGCATTAACCATTCAAAAGTCTTTGGAATTATCCCAAGATCTTCTTTGTTATTTAATTCAACATTAAACTAATTGAAACGATAAATCAACAATATGCAAGCTACAGACGAACAACCCATAAAATTGGCAGACACCGAATATCCTATTCACGAACTTTTGCAGAAAAGATGGAGTCCCCGGGCTTTTAATGAAAAGGCCGTTGACAGGGAACTCTTAAATCAACTTTTTGAAGCTGCGCGCTGGGCCCCCTCCTCCTACAATGAACAGCCATGGCGATTTATTGTGGCTCGGAAGCAAGATCAGGAAGCCTATAAACAACTGGCTACTGTAATGAATGATTTCAACCAAAGCTGGGCCAAAAATGCACCCGTATTGGTGCTTGCCCTTACCAAAACCACCTTTGATTTAGACGGAAGAGATAATCCCCATGCCGGACATGATTTAGGACAGGCGATTGCCCATCTTACTTTTGAAGCCACCCAACACGATTTATACGTGCATCAGATGGCCGGAATTTTACCCCAGAAGGCACGTGAAATCTACAATATATCCGAGGATTACAAACCGATGACCATGTTTACTATCGGCTATAAAGGACATCCGGAATCATTAAATGAGAAAATGAAAAAGCAGGAAACCTCGCCGCGTATTCGTAAAGATCTGGACGAGATTCTCTTTGACGGCGAATGGGAAGAGTAAGAATAACTATTTTATAGATAGCTGCTGACCAACCATTGGTCAGCAGCTTTTCTTTTTTTACTCTTCTTTCAAGTTCTGCTCTAAAAAGCGGACCGTTTTTTGCCAGGCGTCTTCAGCGGCCGTTTCAACATATCGCGTACCCGATGGATTGGCGAACGCATGGCCCGCCCCTTCATAAATATGAATGGAATTCTCGACATCTGCTTTATTTAGCGCTGATTCAAACGCCTTCACTTTTTGGGGTGGAATACCATCATCTTCTTCACCAAAAATCCCCAATACCGGCATCTGTAAGGATTCCAATTTATCGGTATCCGTAACAAGTCGACCATAGTAGATAACCGTGGCATCAATTTTCTCTGGATGTGCCAGAGCCGTTTGCAGCGACCACGCTCCACCAAAGCACCAACCTATTACACCGATATTATCTGCTCCCTGTTTTTCATTGAGGTAGCCGTATGCCTGAGTCAAGTTATCCAAAGCCTCCTCATCATTAACAGAACGAGCATACGTTCCTGCACTATCTGATGATTCGGCTACTTTTCCATTATACAAATCTACAGCCAAGGCCGTATATCCTTCACCGGCCAGCTTATCCGTCATCATTCGAATATTATCATTTAATCCCCACCATTCATGAATTACGATAATACCCGGTGCCTCCGAATTACCGTCAGAAGGTTGAGCTAAATACCCGGTAATTTCATTACCGTTTACGGTAGCATATGTTACTTCTTCGCCTGATGTATTACCGGACTGCTGCAAATTTTGTGCAGCATTTTCAACCGGACTATCTCCCTCATGCTCCTTATCCATCCGATCAATAAATTCATTCTCCCGGCTTTCGCCACATCCGACCAAAAGTAACATCAATCCAATCGTTATAACACTCCCAATTCGCATCATAGTTTAGCCATTTAATTAAGGTTCATTTATTTAAATCAAAATATGAGCCAAAAAGTTGCATGGTTTCGTATGTACTACCTATTAATAATAACCGGATCATCCGGTAGATCATTAAAAAGGCTGAATTTGAGGATTTGTTTCACGATCTGTTAAACGAGTAAAAAAATGGTGGGACCTAAATAGTTCAACTATTTCCTTCCTGTCGATTTATCAATAGATCTGAAAAAAATAATAAAATTATAGGGGGTATATATGAGTTTTGATTTTAGTAAAGCAAGCCAATCATTCGATTCGCTTCCCTACAAGGAGCGTATTAAATCGGTTTTGCACTTGGTAAAAGGTACGTTCACTATCATTGGCAAAGATGACGATATCATAAAACCGTGGATACGGATGGCTATTTACCATTCCTTAATGGTTACCTTCGGTTTTGGGGTATTCTTTTTGTGGCAATACGAGCATATAGGATATGGATTGCTATCGTTCTTTTTAGGCTTTCTGCTCTTTTTATACAAGCACTTTTATAACAACAAACAAGAAATGCGCCTGAGCTGGATCGTTTATGAAACAGTCATCGGCAATGACCCATCCTATAGAGGAGCCACCATGGCCAGCAAAGAACTAAAGTGGCATATAAGAAAAATTGCATGCATTGATATCCTGATGATCTTCGTCAAAAAAAGTAAATTTGTTGGTGGCGGAATTATTAAAATGCTAATTCGACTTTTTATTGCCGGGCTTGAAGAAGTCTGGGACCTGGCAAATCATTACCTGTTGCCATCAGTGGCGGTCGACAAGATGGATATTACTCCGGCCGTTAAAGAGATGAAGAAACTTAAAGACCGCGTACCCGAATCCTTAGTCGGGATTTTCGGGATCGACTTTCTGGGTAGGGTCGTCCGCCATGTTACCATCCCGGCTTATGTAATATTATTTGTCATTTCCGCCGCAATCGGTTATTTCGCCAGTTCAGCTTTTCCGCCCTCTACAATAACCATAGGGGAAGATCCTGTCGCCTTTAGCTGGGTACCTGTAATTGTAGCGCTATGGATAGGAAAACTATTCAGCAATCTATTCGAGCGCACCGTTACTTCCGTCAAAGTAATATATTTCACTATTTTTTATACAAAGATCACTCATCCCGAACGTATCAGAGAAGACATGCAGGAAGAGTTGGTTGACTACCTAAAACTAAAACAAGTAGATGAAGTGGATAACCTTGACGAGCAGAATGTAGAGGATTAGAGAAATTAATAAGCTTTTAAAATAAGTCTGGCGCAACCTCAACACTTGCGCCAGTATATTTATAAAGTTGTCCATGACGATGAATTGTTATTCATCCTCTGGAGATATCCGTATAATACCTTTGTCCGTTTCGGTTGCTACATAAATATTACCGTCCGGACCTTGCTTAACATCTCTTACACGACCAATGTCTTCGAATATCTTTTCCTCACCAACAACTTCCCCGTTCTCTATATCAACATGCATCACGTATCCAAACTTAAGCGAACCTACAAGGATGTCGCCCTTCCATTCGGGGAATTTGTCACTGGTTACAAACGTCATTCCAGATGGAGCAATAGACGGATCCCAATACCACTCGGGCTGCTCCATTCCAGCCTTAGCAGTATCATCCGTAAACTCTGTACCATCATAATTTATACCGAAGCTGATTTCAGGCCACCCATAATTATTCCCGGCTTCAATAATATTTATTTCGTCGCCGCCGCGCGGACCGTGTTCATGCTCCCAGAGCTGTCCGGTTTCGGGATGCAGGTCCATACCCTGCGGGTTGCGAATACCATAGGCAAAAATAGCTTCTTTAGCACCGGACTCACCCACAAAAGGATTATCATCGGGAATACGTCCATCATCATGAAGACGATAGATTTTACCGGCATCTCGGGTAATGTCTTGTGGATTTTCATCGCGGTTGCCGCGATCCCCAATCCCGAAATAAACATAGCCTTCATTATCAAACACAATACGGCTGCCAAAATGCTGGCCACGCTCGGTATTGGGTTCGGCCTTATAGAGGATCTCACGATCTACAAGTTCGGTACGATCATCATTAAGTTTAGCTCTCATTAATGCTGTGTTTGCTCCCCCTCCGCCTTCAGGACTGGAGTAGGTCATGTAAATCCAGCCATTATCTTCATAATCAGGGTGTAGATTCACATCAAGTAACCCACCCTGGCTGCGTGCCCACACGTCCGGGACACCGACTACGGGTTCATCAGCCAAGCTTCCATCACTGTATAACCACAAGTCTCCGCTGCGAGCAGTAATAAGCATATCCCCATCGGGCAGCCAGTCCATCCCCCAGGGCACATCTATCTCATTGGTAATAGTTTCCATGGCAAGCTCCGGATTTTCAACTTCCTGATTTTGATCAGCACCAGCCTCCGGTTCATTTTCGGAGGTAGCATTACAAGCCGTTAAAAATATTACAGCTATAAATATTGACAGATATTTATACATTTTGATCCTCATAATAATGACTATTATTCCCATTCTCGGTGATATAATTATGAATAAATAATTAACACCATTCGTTCGATAATTACCAATTAATGCACGTAAAAAGTTATGAATATTAGATTTATGCTGAGCTGGCAAATAAATCCTTTTTTCTGAGAATCCCCCTTTTTATTACGGCACCATTACTCCCTAAGAGGTCATAATTCCGGGTTGTAATTTGTCTGCCAAAGCGGGATATTTAGATTCCTTTCGAAATGCGCCCGTAGCTCAACTGGATAGAGCGTCTGACTTCGGATCAGAAGGCTGAGGGTTCGAATCCTTCCGGGCGTACTCAAGTAAAGTGCCCGCCAAAAAATGACGGGCACTTTTTATTTTAGTTTCATTTTATCCTAACTGGGAAAACTCATTTTTTCCATCCTGATGTAAGAAATGATGATACATGGAATGTCAGCTATACGTGATGTTTGTCTTATAGACTGATAATGACCGGTATCCTAAGGATTTGGCAAATTTAAAAAGTTTGATACGATCATATGTCCCACCTTAAGCATCTTCTGTATGTGGTGGTTCTATCCCAATAATCGTAATATTGGTTTAATAAGGAATGGTTAAGATTTATCGGATGGAAGTTGATCTTCCTGTTTTACGTCTTTGGTCCGTTGATCGACATGAACATTACTCAAAAAAGCAATAGAAAAATTACCGCCGGCAATAATAGCAGCAACCAAAATCAGTGAGCCGGAGAGAACCAAAAAGTCGGCACTGGGTTGAATGCCTGCAAAAGCGGATCCGGGCAGATACCACAAGCATGATAATGTAGAATGAAATAATCGCCAGAAATCTCATAACAATAAACGAAACAACACTCACAAGTAAACTTCCAAAGAAGGATCCAAGCTTTTTCATAGTATTGGTTGTTTATTAGGTTAAATAATTAATGTGCAATAGATTATTAATAAGCTTTATACGCATTTAAGCATCGGAAACTAAATAACCTGCTCATTGTGATAATGTTAGTTAATAATAATTTATGGGCTTAAAGTTGGGGGGAGCATCATATGCAATGTCGTATCCTTTTTGGCAGATATTCAAATTTCTTATTATGCCTGCATTACAATGTTTATATGATTTAAGTAGTAAAGTCGTTACCTTTTACTATTATTAACTTTCAACAAGAAAATTCCATTTTCTCAACAGCCAATCCAGAACATGTTAAATCAGATAAAAACTATGAAGAAATTTGCTATCGTATTCCTTCTTTGCCTTATAGGTATTTGGGGTTGTAGTAACACAAAGAATGTTTCTCGGGTAGATTCCGATCAAGATATTAATTTAAGTGGCCGATGGAATGACTCTGATTCACAGCTGGTATCCGATGAGATGATAAGTGATGCCCTTTCACGCAACTGGCTCACAAATTACACCGAAGAACACGGTCGCAAACCCACGATTATTGTGGGAACGGTCAAAAACAAGACCAGTGAGCACATTAGTGCCGAGACTTTCATTAAGGACATGGAACGTGAGATGCTGAACTCAAATAAAGCCAGAATTGTGCAGGCTGGACAAGCCAGAGAAGAATTAAGAAAAGAACGGGATGATCAACAGGATTATGCTTCCCTTTCAACAATGAAAAAATGGGGGCTGGAAAGGGGCGCTGACTTCATCCTGCAGGGAACCATCAATTCTATTACGGATTCCAACAAAAAACAAAAACTGATTTCTTATCAGGTCGACTTAGAGCTTACTGATCTTGAAAACAATGAAAAAGTCTGGATAGGAACCAAGAAGATTAGAAAAGTCGTGAAATAGTCAGAAACTCTTAAAATGAAGAAGTATAACAGACTATTTTACGGCTTTGTACTGCTCGCTATAGTATCAATTGCTGGATGTGCCACATACTATCAAACAACACTGGACTTTCAGGAAAACTTCGTCAAAGGAGAAATTGAAGAAGCCAATAAGGTCCTGGATAAAAATAAAAAAGCAGCGACCAAGGATAAGAATAAGCTGCTGTACAATCTGAAAAAAGGCGTCGTCCTGCAGATGCTTGGTCGGCATGAGGAAAGCAACAAGTTTCTTGAAGAAGCCTATATCTTTACGCAAGACTATCGGCAAAGCAATCTAAACAAAGCTGCCAGCCTCATTACCAACCCAACGACAAAACCATATACCGGAGAAGACCATGAATTAGTCTTGATTCACTATTATAAGGCCTTAAACTATCTTCGGATGAACCAATATGAGGAAGCCTTGGTAGAGTGTCGGAGAATTAACAACAGGCTCAACCAGCTGAACGACCGGTACGAAAATCGAAAAAATCGGTATAAGCGGGACGCCTTTGCCATGAACCTAATGGGCATCGTTTATGAGGCATCAGGAGATGTGAATAACGCTTTTATTGCCTACAGAAATGCCTACGAAGCCTATACGGAGAACTACAAGAAACATTTTAATACCGACGTTCCATCACAACTGAAAGAAGATCTTCTGCGAACAGCCTATTTAAATGGTTTTACCGAAGAGCTGGAGCGATATGAGAAAAAATTCTCAAGGGAATATGAGTATCAGGAAAAGAAAGGGGGAGAATTAGTATTTTTCTGGCATAATGGCCTCGGGCCAATTAAAGATGAATGGAGTCTTAATTTTTTCATTGTTAAAGGACAAGGGGGCTTTGTCCTATTTGTTAACGAAGAATTAGGACTAAGTTTCCCTTTCCCGTTGCCTGCCATGGGGGAAGGATCCGGGGGACTCGGCGACCTAAAATTTATAAGGGTAGCATTTCCAAAGTATGTAGAACGGAAACCATATAACCAAAGCGCAGAATTAGTTTCTGGAAATAATACCTACAAGTTGGAAATGGCCCAAAATATCAATCAAATAGCCCTTAGCACACTCGAAGACCGCATGATACGAGAGTTTTCCAATTCACTGCTGCGACTTGCCTTAAAACAAACCGCAGAAAGACAAACTCGCAAACTGAACCAGAATCTTGGAGCTCTACTCTCTGTTGTAAATGCCGTATCTGAAAAAGCGGACACCAGAAACTGGCAGACTATACCGCATACTATTTCTTATGCACGTGTGCCTTTGGATGAAGGAATAAATAGCATAAAATTAAATACTCGCACGCCCAGAAAGAATGTGAATACTGAAAAAGTTTTTGAGTTTCAGGCTGAAAAAGGAGAGACAATTTTTCACAGTTTTCATAGCTTGGAAAGCATTCCTGTCAGCCTAAACTGATGATTAGTGGAATACGTTTACATTAACGATCCAAGAAATGCCCACCATTAACACGGATTAGTTTATTTTTATTAACTGCAACATTGTAGCCTATTATTAATTTTAAGCCATACCCTCCTCATATGATCGATACTCTTGCCGAAGGATTTATGTCAGAATACGTAGCATTTGTAGAATTTTTGCCACGACTAACAATAGCACTTGTGGTCGTAGGAGTTATCTACCTTGTCGGATTGGGCGTTGCATCCGGAATTGTCAAAATTCTAAAACGCAGTTCCATGCAGGAAGCGTACCACCACTATTTCAAAACGTTGATCAAAGGAATCACCATTTTCATCTGTATCATTGTATTTTTAAATATGGTTGGCTATAGCGTGCTTTCGGCAAGCCTTCTTGCCGGTGGCGGTCTTACTGCGGTAATGCTGGGATTTGCCTTCAAGGATATTGGAGAGAATTTCTTGGCAGGATTCCTCATGGCATTCAGCCGGCCCTTCAACACGAATGATCTTATCGAAACCGGAGGCATAACAGGGAGGGTCAAAAGTATTCATCTGCGGCATACGCATATCCGGACCTCCGAAGGATGCGACGTTTTTGTTCCAAGTGCGCAACTCTTTACCAAACCACTCTCCAATTATACTCTCGACGGGTTACGGCGGGGCGGTCTTACGGTAGGAATAGATTACGCTGATGATGTGGATAAAGCGTTAAACATTTTACGAGAGGTTGTACAGAAAACGTCCGGTGTGCTCCAATCTCCGGGAACAAGTGCGTCCATAAAAAACTTTACGGACAACTATGTAGAACTTCAGGCATTTTTCTGGATCAATACAAAAGACCAAGAAAAGGGACTGGCAAAAATACGGACATCAACCATGAACAATTGCCGGGTACAGCTTATTGAAGAAGGATTTACATTAAGTTCAGAGGTATCGACAGCACTTACAATGAGCCCGTTGGATATACAACTACAAAAAAACGGAGGGTTATAAGAAAGGTATAATTCAGGGCCAATCTGGACTTGGATTATATATTAATATGGAATGGCTTATCATATGATCATTCCACATAATTTTCTAGCAGTCCGAAAAAGGAGAAACCATCTTTCACAGTTTTCATAGCTTGGAAAGCATTCCGGTTATTTTGAACTGATGATTATCGAATTCCATCTGACACTATGCTGGAACAGGAAATTGCCGGTAAAGTTCAGAAGATATAACCCAGATTAGATTTTCTTATCCATTAAACTAACGCATTGATAAATCAGCATGTAGATCTTTTAAAAATTTCTCTTTGTGAGAAATACAGGTAATCCTTTTACAAATGTATGGTTAAACCGGAGGTAATATTAATATCAGACTTCTTTAAAATTTGGGGAGGATTATTATCATAACGCCAAACAAAGGAAAAAGTCAGATCTAAATATTCCTTTATCGCTACTTCCAGACTCATTTCATTCAGCAATCGGAAATCACTGAAATCAGAGACTGCCGGCTGATAATAGGTTGAGTTTAAAAGAGTGCTGTTCGTTCCTATTTGATGAGAAAAAAATGCTATGGCATTTAAACGGAGTACATTTGTATTCGAAGCTTCATCCGGAAATAATTGCTCTTCGTCCAATTTTTCGTCCTCATACATTAACCCCGCTCCGAGGTGAAGATCAAGGGTTTCAGCAGTACCGAATTTTCTTCGGAGACCCGCTCCGATAAGCTGGCGACTTTTCAAAATCAAATCTTTATTTTGCTGATATTGATAAAAAGAAAACGTTCTATATCTGTTGTTGAATATATAGTTATATCGAAGCTGCAAAAAACTTCTTGAGGTAATGGTGTTTTGATCCTCACTTAAAAACCTAAGCCCTGTAAAAAGCTTGATGGCATGCCTGCGCTGCTCGTATCCGATAATAGATTGCCCTTCAATCTCCAATACCTCCGAATTCCCTTTCTCAAGGTCAAAATCAGCCGACAAGCCGGCGAACCAACCGGGTTTGGCCTGAGCCTGTAACTTTTCAACGTTTACAATAGTCTGGGATTGGGCTTTGGGGGTTTGCAATAGTAGAATTGCCGTAAAGAGCAGGATACCGTTAATAATTTTTCCCATAATGGAGTACTTTTCGTCTTCGGTGTAAAAATTTATTGGTAGTATATTTTGAGTTCGTATATCTTCTTAATTAGATTCAGCATCTAGTTTCATCAGAGCTATGTATGATGCTCGTCAGCATTCTTTAAAAATCTCTTGCCTGAGATAAATTATCATATACTTTTTAGAGTGCAAGCCAGTTCAAGTGATTAATGTTACGCAGCGGTGTTTTACGATTTGTTTATAATTCGATACCATAGAACTCACGAAAAGCAAGGTAAATAAATATGTTAGATTCTTATTTAGTAAGTTGCGGGCGTTGAACGTTATTCTCAAAAGGTAATAATTAACAAAATGACCTGTTTTAATGAAGAAAGGATTCCGCCTGACTGAACGCTTTAAATATTTTTTGGAGCGCCAGTTTGTAAAGGGAGCTCATTACCAACTACTATTTGTAGCTGCACTTATAGGACTTATATCTATAATCGGCGGCATACTGGTACTGCCAACCGGAGAACCACTTGATGATCTCGGAGAGTCTATTTGGTGGGCATTTCTTCGACTTTCGGATCCCGGGTACCTGGGAGATGATGAGGGCGCATGGAGGCGCATCATATCAACCATAATTACCGTTGCCGGATATGTCGTTTTTCTCGGTGCCTTAGTTGCAATTATAACAACATGGCTCCACAGTAAAATGCGAAACCTGGAACAAGGTTTAACACCTATTGCAGCTGAAAATCACATCCTGATTCTGGGCTGGACAAATCGCACCATTCCGATAGCCGGTGAATTGTTCCAGTCTGTTGTTCGGCTCAAACGTTTCTTAAAGAGGGTGGGTTCCAGAAACTTGCAACTGATCATTTTAGCTGACGATGTCACTCCGGATCGATTGCAAGAACTTAAGGATGATGAGCTAATTGGCAAACGCGCACATGATATTATTCTTCGATCAGGCACGCCACTGGACAACGAACATCTTGAACGGGTGGATAGCTCACGGGCATCTGCGATCATTATACCGAGTCATTCTACCGGGCCGCAGGACTTAATTAATTCCGATGTGGAAACAATTAAGACATTGTTGTCGCTCAATGAACATCCAAAGACAAAACAAAAATCGTCACTGCCATTTGTTGTTGCTGAAATACAGGACGAACGAAAGCGAAGAGCTGCTCACCGCGCCTATGCTGGACCCCTCGAAGCAATTGCCAGTGACTCTATTATCAGTCGTCTGATTGCCCAGAATGTACGTCATCCACAATTATCTGATGTATATAACCAGCTTCTTTCACGCAGCAAAAGCAATAATATTTTTGTAAGAGAACATCCAGAAACGATAGGAAAAACACTGGCCGAACTGGCTCCCTCGTTTCCCAATACCATCATAATCGGAGTTGTCAGACGGGAAAATAATGATCTTGTTCCTTATTTAAACATGCCTGGTGATTTTGAAGTTAAAAACAACGACCGACTGGTATTTATGGCTCGCTCCTTTGAGGACACTGACTGCAAGGAAATAATTTCTGCTTCCCATTTGCAAATTGAGCATCGAACCTCAAAAAAAGAACCGCTCAAACATCGGGAGGTATCAGTCGACAAAAACGTACTTATTTTGGGATGGAACCACCGAATTCCTGCTTTGATTAACGAGTTTAGCACCTACAAAAAAGAAAAATATGAAGTTGATATTGTTTCGGTCACCCCTGCGGATAAACGTAACAAAGCAATGGAATTGTTTGGTCTTTCTTCATCCAATGTTACTTATACACAAATTGAAAGCGATTTTGTAACAGAAACAGAATTACAGTGGATTAACCCTGCTGGATATGATAATATTATTTTAGCAAACAGTGAACGTCTGGAAAATGAAGAGGCTGATGCCCGATCGATTGTAGGGTATATCCTTCTGGAAGAAATTCTGAAACAGGAAGAAAGCAATCCCCAGATTTTACTTGAGCTTTCTGATCCCGATAATGAAGTTCTTATGTCCGGTTATGACAATGAAGTGATCATCAGTCCTATGATCTTAAGTCACCTTCTTGCACAGGTTGCCCTTCGTCGAGAACTCCACACCATCTATAATGAACTATTCACGGTAGGTGGTGCTGAAATTATCTTCCGGGATCCCGAGGATTATGAGTTAGATCAAGAAAGCCTAAAATTCTCTGAGCTTAGAAAAATTGCCGCCGAATATGGTGAAACAGCTCTTGGAGTATATTTCCAAAATGATTCACATACCGGCCAAACGTCACTTCAATTGAATCCCTCTCTTAATCAAAAGATAGATCTCAGCCCCAAAAATGGCAAACTGGTTGTTATGACCACTTATTAACGGGGATAGCTTTTCTTCTTAGCTGATGTTTAAATGATGGTAATGGAATATTAAAGTCATCTCACATTTTCATATCAGTTTCACAAATCAAAGAACGAAACCTTATTTATTTGAGATAGTGGCACCGGATACATCAAAGCCCACAACGGGTTTATCTGTAAGGTGCGGTGACTTTATCTTACCCTTCCCCAAAAAACCTATCTACAGCTCTGATGCCCCATTTTTAATCAGACGTATTTGAAACTCTATCATCTCCATATAATTATCTACACTTATTCGTTCATCAATGCCATGGACCCTGGAACGGTCTTCGTGGCGGGCGCGAATGGGACGAAAGCGATAAATATTAGACGTTAAATCATGGAAATGGCGGGCATCGCTGGCGGCAATAAAAAGGGATGGGGAAACCAGTACCTGGCTGAATGATTCTTCAATGGTCTTTTTCAGCATTTGGTAGGGGGCCGCCCCTGTACTGGAAACCGGAGATGGGTTACGTGCCCGATCTAATACGCGGACCTCTATATTATCATTATTAATTCTATCACGTACGTATGCTACCACATCTTCAACATTATCATTCGGATGTATCCTAAAGTTGATAATTACCCTTCCCTCTACGGGCAATACATTTTCCTTGAAGCCCGCCTCAAAGATCGTTTTGGCTGCAGTAGTACGCAACGCTGCATTCGTGGCGGGATTTTTACTCAGTTTACTTTTGATAATTCCCCTGAATAACCAGGTATTGTTAAACGCCAACCGCTGCGTATATGTCATATAGGGAATAAGCGGTTCAAAGGTATCAACAATTAATCCGCGATAGCTTGCTTTCATCGGCTTACGTTCAATGCGATTGACAGCCCTGCTAAGCGTTCCAATTACCGAAGAACGCGTCGGCATCGATGAATGTCCCCCATCCTGCGTATATCTAAGCTCAATGTTGATGGATCCTTTGGAAGCCACTCCGATCATTGCCAGGGGAACCTCTACATTCTCGAGAATTTCTTCAGCAATGGGCAACCCCTCATCAACCAAATACGCCAATTCTATATCCTGTTCTTTTAAATGTTCTGCTATTTGTTGCGCTCCACGAACTCCGCCTACCTCTTCATCATGATGTAGCGCAATGTAAAAGGTACGCTCCGGCTGGAACCCCTGCTCTGTCAAATATTCCAGCGCCTCCATTGTTGACATTACCCCACTCTTATCATCGAGGGCACCACGCCCCCATACAAAACCGTCTTCAACTTCACCGGAAAATGGAGGGTATTGCCATAATGTATCATCACCATATTTTACCGGCACTACATCATAATGCCCTATCATCATCGCCGGCTTTAGTCCGCTGTTACTTCCCTCCCATTTGTAAAGTAAACTATACTGACCAATACGTTCACGTTCGATATTATCGTGAATACTTGGATATTCTACCTCCAAGAAATCAATAAAATCTTCGTAAGCCTTATAATTAATCTCTGAAGTATCTTCCAGCGAGACCGTTTCATGTCGGATACTTTTACTTAATCGCTTAATTACCCCCTCTTCACTAAGATCATACGAATGAATTGATCCAGCATGTTTTTGGCTGGGCTTTTTTGTTGAAGCACATGAACTAACCAGAATACTGACTACTATAAACCAAACACAATGGGAATATTTCATATGTAATAAATGTAAGGTAGTAAAATTGAAATAATATTCGATATATATACTTAACAAATGCATGAGATAACGACAAATGTGGTACTACTATCCAAGCATTAATCTACTTTAAAAGAGGCACGCTTTGGAAAGCCTATAGGCCATAACATTCATACGTCGCCAGGAGAAGTTCGAGTACCGCTGCATTTCTCCCGGTAAAGGCCGTGGCAGCCACTTACTCAACATTCGATTGCCTATCAGAAAATATAGGGGACCCTGCCTGCGTTGAGTTTACTTCGGATTCCTATTGGCCACTCTGATTTTCTGATTCTTTTTAGTTACTCTCGGCTGCAAAATCATTGTCGCTCAAAACATCGGATAAAATGCATTGCTCAATATAACTACGCTGGCCTGACTTTCCCGGAATTCGTATGATCAGATAAACTTCACCAGCCACAAGAACCTGAATCGTTGCCCGTGGCTCTACCGTTGGCATATCAACCCCTCGTTCCTCACTAAGACATTTCATATGCTTGCGCGCTCCTCAGGATACGGCTTGCAATGACGGTTGGCGGATTCAAGAAATATCTCTTGCGCCCCACGCCGATCATTTTCACGTTTTAGCGGTATAGTGAACACATGAAGTATATAATCGTTAGTACAACTCTCATTGATAACAGGTTCTGAAACAAATAATGAATTCGGAATAACTATCATCCGCCCCATTCGCTGGTGAGTAATCTTCTTTCCCGGTCCTATCTCCAGAATGGTCGTGGCAAGCAGGTTTTGATCAATGACATCACCCCCGAAATCCTTAGTCTGAATACGGTCTCCAATATTAAATGAGCCGGCACCGGTCTTCAGAATAGATCCGGTAACACAAAGAATCAGCTCCTTATTGCTTTTTACTCACTCAATAATCCCTTGATACCAAACACAAACATGCGGCATGATTGTGTAAAAAGTCTATTAGTCATCACCATAGAAGTAGCTTCCAGATCCTTCAATTTTCGGTTCTTTATAGCCTGAGAACTTTCATTAATACATTTAACATCATAATCATCTACGCTATCAATAGCATGATTAAAATCCGTAATATCACCCCTTCTTTGTTCAACAATGGGATCCAAATCATTAAATAACTCCTCCAATCTTTGTTGGAAAATGGAGAGTTGTTCAGTCAAATAGGTATTACTCGAAAGCTCGAACTGTTCGAGCTCATCACGCACTTCTTTTAAGTTTTTAGTCGCATTCATAATGTTCCTGCTGGCTCTAAGATACTGATCTATTCTTACGGCCTCCGTATCGTCAAGCTGTTTCCCATCAATCATGGAATAGTATTCAAAAATATTTCCATGCAGTTCTTTTAAACGTTCGTACACTTTGTCTACTGAACCAGGAATCAAGGATTTTAATGGAGGTTGCTCGACATAGGTTAGGTTTAGTGACAGCGACAAATTATATAAACGGATTAAGTAGTATCGGGATTCAACATATTGATGTAGAATTTCTTTTTTAAACGCTTCCAGGGCCGCATCTGATACTTCTGGTGATGTATTTTGGATATAGTGAGTAAGTATTTGTCGTGGTTCCTGAAAGAGTGTATTCAGCTTATCCGTAAATATTGTAATGAACGGTAGGAAAAGAATAATCCCAATTAAATTAAACAGAGTATGGAACATAGCGATTCCCATAATAGCATTTTGATTCCACCCCAATCCATTTTGTATAGCCCATACCAATACGGGTAACAATAAAAATACCACTATTCCAGTAACTATATTGAAAACAAGATGACCTATAGCAACTCTCTTTTTTATTGGGATACCACCCAAAGCCCCAAGCATAACCGTGACCGTTGTACCTACATTAGCGCCTATAACCATGGCGGCACCAGCTTCAAATTCTATCAGCCCACTGTAAATACCGGAAAGGATAAGAGCAATGGTTGCTGAACTCGACTGCATAACAGCTGTAAATACAATTCCTACTAAAAGGAAAATTAGTAAACTGTATCCCGACAACATTGTTATATCAAAAATTTGGGTGATTTGATCTACACTTGTTTTCATATAATCGAGCCCGTGGAACAGTAACCCAAACCCAATTAAAAGCTTACTGGTATATAAATAGCGGGGAGCACTGGAAAAGATTATAAATCCAAGTCCACCAATAGCTATTAAGGGAAGTGCAAAGCTTTCGATGCTTATTTTAAATCCGAAAAATGCTACAATCCATGCCGTAATTGTAGTTCCAATATTTGCACCAAGAATCACACCAATGGCATTATTTAAACTCATAATTCCAGCCCCAACAAAAGCTAACACCATGAGGTTTACAGCAGAGCTACTCTGTAATATCGAAGTACTCAGAGCACCGGATAGTACTGAAGATATTTTGGTCTCAGTATAGCGGCGTATTAAGGTTTTGAACGCTTTGCCGGCAAGTTCCTTGATGGATTCCTCCATCAGAAAAATGCCAAACAAAAAGATCCCCAGTCCCGCCAGCAATTTCCATAAGTTAAATGTTTCCATTGTTGTATAAGACTTAACTCAGAATTTTATTGCTAAATTGTCAGCCATAGTATCAGTGTGATCAAAAACGGACTAATGGCGGTGATTGAAAGACCGAGAAATCGAAAATCGGCTTGTTTAAGGTACTGTGTAGAAAAGACTAGCGCATTGGGCGGTGTGGATATGGGCAGCAACAAAGCAGTTGAGGCCGCAAAACCTAATGCCACAACCATCACCAACACATAAGGCGGAGATACCAGAATGGCACCCAGGGGAATCAAAATGCTGGCCGCCGCTGTATTGCTCATTATGTTGGATACCAGGCTTGTTATAAAAACCATCATTAAAATAGAAATAATGGGATTGGTAAATACCGGTATCTTTTCTACAAGCCAGCTTGCCAGACCGGAGTCGTTAATTGCAATGCCAAGCGTAAGTCCGCCTGCCACCAGTATCAGGGTATCCCAGGGGATCCACTTAATTTCTTCGGATTGTATGATGCCAGTTGCCGTAAAAATTACAATCGGAATAAGCGAAACGACTGCTACCGGGATCATATGAACAGTGGATGTCATCCACAATCCAACAGTTAAAATAAATGTACAAACTACAATTACCCGGTTTTCAGTGGTATTGCGATCAGCCAGTTCACGGGGTGTGGATTCCTCTTCAATAATTACATCGATCTGCTTTAGATCAGTGCTATAAATTTTTGTGAGAACATACCAAGAAAATACAATAAGAATAAGTGCCGTAGGAATACCCGGAATCATCCAATCAATAAAAGTGAATTGATAGCCTGCTGATTGAAGGATACCAAGCGCTATGGCATTGGGCGAACTTCCGATTACCGTACCGATTCCACCGGTGGTGGCTGCTGCAGCTATCCCCAACATCATTGCTTTGATAATAGGCTCCTGTTTGCCATATCGTTTCGAAAACGGCATAACAATGGTAAGCATCATGGCCGTAGTGGCGGTGTTCGAAATAAACATGCTCAAGACACCTGTAGTGAGCATAATTCCCAGTAAAAGCCGGTTGGGTTGTCCCCCAAATTTCTCAAGAATAAAAGTCGAAAACTTTCTATCAAACTTCGTGATTTGTGCTCCCATGGCAAGAATAAAACCACCGAGTAATATCCAAATAACTGGACTTGACCAGGTATTGACATACTTTTCCCAGTCTTCAGTTATATGAAGCGGGGCCGGGCTTTCAAGAAAAAATACGGCCAGACCGATAATTAAAAAACTGACCGCAAAGGGGGGAATGGCTTCTGATATCCACAAAGCTGAGGCAACTAATAAAATGAACAGAGCATGTCTGGCAGAAGGAGTAAGATCAGCAGGAGCTAAAAAATAAACAATGCCAATACTGCCTAATATTGTTAAGACAAGCAGTGTGAGATTACGAGTTACCGGCCACTTTATTTTTTTGATATATCTGTTAGCAGCTGTTCGTGAATCCGCAAACGAAAACCGCTTTAACCTACTTAAAATACGTAGCTTCAGCATGGTTTAGATGAATTTGGCCAATCAAGTGATATAATAGGGCTTATTTAGTAGTCCCAATGTAAAGAAGTAAGAGTTAGCATGGTAACCGTCTTCTACTTTTTTAAACGACTTGGCAACTTACTTTGGGCAGGACTTTTCAATGGCGTAATTCCTCGAGGAGCTCTTTACTGTAGCTTTATTTTGGGATAAACTCTTACCGTGGGACGTACAATCATGCCCGGTGACTGATCCTCCGTAAAATAAGCGGTCGTCCAGTTCCACATCGTTTTAATAAGATTCCGATAGTTGATCAGCTGGAAAAGGTGTACAAAAGCCACATATAGCCAAAGCTCACCAACCGGTTACGGTTTTAGAAGGGACTGTTAGATCAGCAGTCCGGTAGTAATTTTGACGGTATGTTTGTTGCTTTTAAACATCCTAAATGATAGGTAAGAAAGGGGGGGGGTAATATCAAAAGTGTACAACAGGCAGCTCTGTAATCTTTAACCCCGTTCAAAAAAATACGTCTAATTCTAACATTTTGTTTTAAATGTAAATACTTACACCTTAAATAAGATTGTGATTAAATATTGAGAGGTGGTCACTATGTACAAGGATCTTGCCGACGCCGTTGAATCGTTGAAGGAACAAGGGTATACCAATATTTTTGAATTAGAAGATGACTGTATTACTTGCAAGTCATTACAAAAAGAATTCAACCCCGATGAACTGACCATCGTCGAGTCTCACCCTTTTGATCAGGGAACAGACCCCGGGAGTGAATCAAGCGTACACGCCATCACAACTGAATCAGGGGACAAGGGATTCTTGGTCATTTCCTACGGCATGTATGTGGAACCGGGAAAGGCAACTATCATTGACCGGTTATTAAACAATTCGGAATAGTTTCGGCCTTATCATCAGTTTAGCCCCTAAATGAATTCTTCCTTGGAGAAGCCTGCCTGCGCAGAGCCTTTAGAAAATAAGGCTACCATAGATACAAGAGCTTCGGCGAAGGCTGGGAGGTTAGGAGGATGGGGTTTATGATTAAAAAGTGGTTTTAATCAAACTCACTGAGCAGATCCTGCACCTCAAGCGGCTTGCTGACCATCTTGACTGAGCCATCTTCGGTGTATTCCCATTCCTCACGGGGACGATCGCAATATAGTTCTACTCCATTGCCATCCGGGTCTTCCAGGTAGATGGCTTCAGAAACGCCGTGATCACTGGCGCCGCTGATGGGATATCCTTCATCGATGAGGCGCTGAAGAACTTCGGCCAAGTCTTTCCGCGTGGGATACAAAAAAGCGGTATGATACAAGCCGGCGCTATTGCGCGGCGCGGGCGGTCCGCCTTTGCTATGCCACGTATTGAGACCAATATGGTGATGGTATCCGCCGGCCGACAGAAAAGCCGCATTTTTGCCGTACATGGTCGTCAGTTCAAAACCAAGCAGATCGCGGTAAAACTCCAAGGCCCGGTCCAAATTTGATACCTGAAGATGAATATGTCCAATACGTGTATTGGCTGGTGTTTTGTAATCCTTGTTCATAATCATCAGTTTTCTTTGATGGAGATCTACAAGACCCCGACAATAATCGGGGCCTTATACATCGCCCTTAAAAGGGGTCTTATTTTTTTAGCGTAAACTCACCGTCGGCTTTGATGCGTACCTGATTACTGATCATGGGCGGCGGGAAATCTCCTCCGAGATCAAACTCCGACCGATCGATGGTACCGGTGATTTGAATACCTGATTTAAGAGCACCATTCGTCATATCATTTTGGATATTTCCGCGATACAACATGGTTACAGTTACCGGCTTGGTTATCCCAAGCAGAGTCAGATCGCCGGTTAGCTCGTATTTGTCATCAGCAATTTCCTTAATACCCGTACTCTTAAATGTCATCGTCGGATATTTTTCCACGTTAAAGAAGTCAGGACTTTTCAGGTGATTATTGCGCTTTTTCACGCGGGTATCGATAGAAGCCGTTTGCACAGTGAGTTCTACCTTGGCATCACTGAAATCTTCTTCAGAGGCTTCAATGGTAACATCGTAATCTCCAAAATACCCGGGAACATCAGCAATACCCAAGTGGGTTACCGTAAAGCCGAGCTTTGAGTGCGCAGGATCCTCTACCCAAGTATCCTGGGCAAAAACGCTGATTGGTAGAATTAAGAGGAAAAAAATGAAAGTTAACTTTTTCATGATGGTTAAGTATTAGTGTATTGATTTATGATTATTTAGGTACAATTGTTGTATAAACTATTGTTCGACAAATTGCTTTATAAAGGTCTTGAGTCCGGTCGGTTTGCGCCCGAGCAGCTTTTCCATGTCATCAAAAGTAAAATCAAGGCCACCGTTAACAAATGTTTGCGCCGTCATTACGCTCATGGCAACCTGCTCTTCAGGCAATCCTGCTTCGTTCAACCCTTGCTCAAATTCTGAAGCAGAGATATCGGTATGGTTGATTTCCTTGCCGGACGCTTTACTCAGCATACTGGCAATTTCATCAAGAGTGTAAGCCTGATTTGATGTAATTTCATAGATGCTGTTTGCATGTTTTTCGGTATCAGCCAATCCGTTAGCGAGGGCTTCGGCCATCTCTGAGCGAAGCGCCAAATTGATGGGGTTCCCATCCGATGGGAAAGCCCACTGGCCCGTATCCATAGCTTCTCCCAAGAATAGAGGCAGAAACTCCATATAGAATGCATTGCGATAAATTGTATAGGGAATGCCGGACTCCTTTATAAGCTTTTCGGTTTTGGCATGATCCGGTGAAAGCGGACTCAACTCTTCCTCCGCTTTCACTATACTGGTATAAAAAATCTGCTGCACACCCCCTTTCTTCGCAGCTTCAATAACGTTATTGTGCTGTTGGGCTCGTCCCTCCAGCGTGCTCGAGGAAATCAAAAGCAGAGTATTAACTCCCTGAACGGCCTCTTCGATAGAGGGATAATCCGTATAATCGCCAATTCTTATTTCCACGCCTTTTTCTTTTAACTCCGCTCCCTTTTCTTCATTTCGGACGAGTCCGGCGATATCCTCATTAATATTTTTATCCAGTAAAAAATCGATCGTTTGTGATCCTAAATTTCCGTTTGCTCCAGTGACAAGTATCATAGTGTCAATTGTTTGTTGTTCATTTAAAAGTGTGATTTAGTTTCGTAGAATCTTCCATCCGGCCAGCCCTGTGGAATCACCCGAAAGTTCGGGTGCCCACTCTGTGACATTCCACGGGGCCAGCCAGTCGTCATTGTTTCTGATCATAAGCTGTATAAGTAACAACTGCATACGTTCCAGCGTGCCGCTTACTGACAAATCTCCGGCAATAATCGGGTTGAATCCCACTGTTTCTACAAGTTCAATGACGGATTGTAATGCTTCCTTCTCATTGCCCGCAATAAAGGCATCGGCCTGCTTACCATCGATGATCGGCTGCTGAAAATCAGCTGCAAACGTGGTGTTGAACGCTTTGATGACTTTGGAGTGTGGCAACCATTCTTGCAGCTCTTCTGCTGCACTTGTGTCCGAGGTTGTTGTCAATTTGCTAAAATCCTCTTCCACGGGATTGGCTATACTAATCACAATCTTCTGGGTAGCTACATCCCGTATCTTGTCAGCTATTTCTTTTTCGGCCTGGTGTGGAACGGCCAGAATAATAATATCGGCCTCCCAACTGCACTCGTGGGCACAATCTATAGGTACTACATCAGCGTTTGGATGATCCTGTTGAATCTTCTCTATTAATGACTCCAATTGGTCAGGATCTCTGTCAAAAAGAAGAAGACGATAGTTTCCTCCCGCAATACCTTTTGCAATGGCAGAGCCCATATTTCCACCAGCTCCAATAATAGCGATTGTTTGTTTTGTGATGGGCATAGTGATTGCTCTGTTTACAGTTTCATTTTGTTACTGCAAACATAGCGCTCTGGCGCTCCCTTGTCATTGATATGTGGTAGGAAACACTCTTGATATATATCAATAATATGGGCATTAGATTATGACTGTTAATTGCCACATGTTTTGCCTACCATATTAAGATCGTGATAATAACACTACAGGTTTACTATTATGGATATTCAACACAAGACAGGAGAAAGCAAAGGATCCTTTTTTATCGAAGAGGACGGTAAAATAAAAGCCAAAATAACCTACTCGGAAGCCGGACAATCAAAGATTATCATTGATCACACCGAGGTTTCCGATGAGCTGCGGGGCAAAAGTATTGGAAAGGCGTTAGTTAAACATGCGGTGAACTATGCTCGCGAAAATGAATTGAGAGTAATTCCACTCTGCCCGTTTGCCAAGTCAATTATAGAAAGAGACGAGTCGCTCCAAGATGTATTAAAATAGTCGTTTTTTGTCTAACCACTGAAATTCCCGCGAACGCGGCTCAGTGTTTCGGGACTCATCCCAAGGTAGGAAGCCACCAGGTTCAGAGGCACGCGATTCATAAATTCGGGATTGTCTTTAATCAGGCGGGCATATTTTTCTTCGGCCGTAAGTCCCAATGCATTTTCAACGCGCTTCTGCAGAGCTACATACGCATTTTCGACGATGATACGATGGTAGCGCTCGTAGGCGGGAATTTCCTCGAGTAGTTTTTCATGATTCTTTCTATCCAGAACCAGCAGCTCGCTATCTTCCAGCACCTCGATGTTTAGCGTAGATGGATTATCAGTAAAAAAGCTTTGCAGATCTGCAATCCACCAGCCGTCAAAGGCAAAGCGCAAAACATGCTGGTTACCCTTTGAATCCACAGAGTATGAATATAAGGCTCCTTTCTCCACAAAGGTCAATTGCCGGCAAACGTCTCCCTCTTGAAGCAGGAATTGCCGTTTAAGCATTCGCTTCGGACGAAAATTATTCTTGCAGAGTTCCCACTGCTCATCAGTTAGTGAGACATGCTCCTGAAGACTTTCTTTTAGTTGCTGATACATTCGTTATCAACTTTGGGATTGTCAGGTCGTTTATGCACAATGAACCATCAAGAATATTTGAAAATGTACAGGGAATTATCAGGAAATAAAAAAGCGGATATCCTCCAGAAGAGAATACCCGCTTGGTATGTGTAGGGGACGTTAGTCGGTGCTTTAGCTCTGAATAAATTGAACATTCAGCTGCAGTTTAATTTCATCTCCCACAACCACGTTTCCAGCTTCTGTTACGGCACTCCATGTTAGGCCAAACTCTTTCCGGTTTATGGTGCCCTCGACTTCAAATCCTGCTTTGGTCTGACCATATTGATCACCGACCGTTCCACCATGCACAACATCTAATTTAATTTCCTTGGTTACGTCACGGATTGTCAAATCTCCGGTAACTTTGTATTCCCCGTCTCCGACTTTTTCAAAGTTTGTAGACTCAAACTTAAGTTTTGGATATTCTTCAGTATTAAAGAAATCCTCGGACTTCAAGTGCTGATCGCGATCTTCATTATTCGTTGAAATACTGTCAATATCGGCAGTAAATGTCGCTTTAGCATTTTCAAAATTATCACCGTCGGCTTCAATTTGTCCATCGTAAGAACTGAAACTTCCGGTTACCGTCGAAATTACCAGGTGCTTCACCTTGAACTGTACTTCCGAGTGCGCCGGATCAATTTTCCATAAAGTTTTCGCTGTAGTAGTCATAGCAAAAATTATTTTGATGTTAAACTATTTTGTTCATGCATAACATAGCGAACCCTCACAGTAACACCATTGATATATAACAGGAAATACTCTTGACATATATCAATCCAGAACTTGCGGTGAGTGTAAAGTCTGCGCTTTCGGATCAGGCTAATATTGCACTGGGTAATGTAGTGGGGAGTAATATTTTTAATGTATTGTTTATCCTCGGTATTTCGGCATTGATTGTGCCACTGCGCGTCTCAAAACAATTGATTCGGCTTGATGTCCCTCTGATGATAGGTCTTTCTGTTGGCGTCCTGTTGTTTGCGATGGACCAAAATATCAGCCGGTATGATGGTTATATCCTGCTTGCGGGCCTTGCCGCATACCTCGGATTTTTGATTTACGAAGGACGCAAAAACACCGGTACTCACAACGGCCCATCCGATGAAAAACGTAGCCTCAACCAAAAAAAGATACCGGCAAGAACAATCGGCTTTAAAATATAGGGTTCATTGCCGGGGGACTTGTATTATTAGTTATCAGCTCGCGCTGGCTCGTCGACGGAGCGGTTTCTTTTGTGCAATATCTGGGCGTCAGCGAGCTGATTATTGGCTTGACTATCATTGCAGCCATTCGGGGTGAGCAGGATATAGCCGTAGGCAATGTCGTAGGGAGCAATATTTTCAATATTATGGGCGTACTTGGAATTGCCGGAGTAATTGCCCCGGCGGGTATCGAAGTCTCTGAAGCTATTTATCATTTCGACATTCCCATTATGATTGCCGTAGCATTTGACTGTCTGCCCATATTTTTTACCGGCGGCACCATTAACAGGTGGGAAGGGGGGGCTGTTGATCTGTTACTATGCAGCCTATACGCTGTATCTTGTCTTAGCCGCAACCGAACATGAGACCTTGCCATTATTTAGTACGGTGATGCTCTATTTCATAATACCCATCACTGTAATCACCATCATTATAATTGCAGTACAGGAATATCAAAACAAAGGTAAAACCCCTATAGAATGACATTCACTTCTTTTTGCAACATTGTCTAATCTACAATCTATCGGTTAGTCTGATCGGTGGTTTCTTCAGACTCTTTCTTTGCGGCGAAATCATTATTACTTAATACTTCCGAGATAATAGATTGCTCAATAAAGCTGCGTTGCCCCGACTTCACGGGAATTCGTATGATCAGATGGATCTCACCGGCGGCCGGAACCTGGATGGTAACCCGAGGTTCTACCTCCAGGATCGTTGTGGCAAGCAGGTTTTTGATCGATTACGTCGCCCCGAAAATCCTTGATCTGTATCCGGTCGCCAATATTAAATGAGCCCGCGCCGGCTTTGAATATAGATCCGGTGACGCAAAGAATCAGCTCCTTGGTAGCTACAACAAAAGCCACCACAATTGCAACGATAGACAATGCGAGAGTTCGAAGCTCTTCACCCCAGATAAAGAGCAGTCCCAACAAGAGTAACAGAAGTAATCCATTACGCGACTGAACCAGCCACCGACGCCAAAGCTCCGTGGAAGATACGCTCCGGCGGATATATCTCGAAAAGAGCCACCGCAAAATTATAGTTACAAGAATAAGAATGGCCGTACTGATAAACATATTCGGCAACGAACCTGATACGGCAAAATCTTCCAGCCACTTGGAGATATTTTCGAGCATGAATCTTTAATTCTTTAACAAAAATTGATATTCATGCATATAATATACTCTTGCAGTGCTCACTGCAAATCCATTTACAATGTGTCTCTCTTGATACTGAATATATCCGATTAATATATAATTAACATTTCTTGCAAATAGTTACCGTTAGAAAATTGAAAATGGGTATAGAGCTAAGCTTAAATGCTATAAAGCCAGTACTTGCACACTGATAAGAAACACTACACCTTCTTTCAGGGGGTACATTATTTCAACTCCACAACGCGGAATAAGTTATGCAGTTATACTTCCTGCAAAACACTCATGCGCTCATTTCTCAACTTCTTGAAGTAGGTGGGCGATAATCCGGTATGCTTTTTGAACTGAGCAATTAAGTAATGTTCATTTTTATAACGAAGTTTTTTGGAGATTTCCGACAGGGACAGATTATCATACAACAGAAGCTCCTTTACACGATCTACTTTCTGGAGGATGATGAATTGCATAATTGAGATCCCCTTTACGTCTGAAAAGATCTTTAATATCGATTCACTTCCCGATCCAAGGCTTCTGTCAATAATATCATCAAAACTCAGGTTGGGCAATTCATCGGAATCATGCACCACTTCAATCACAGTGTTTATGATGCGGTCGATAAGCATACTGTCATTTTCATCAAGCAGTTCTAAGCCCAACGCCAACAACACTTCATCCAGCTCCTCAAACTGAGTCGGTGTAGTTTCTCCAAGAAACTCTATGGCACCGTGTGGCGAAACAGCATATTTTAGGCCCGCTTTTTCAAGTTCCTCTTTTACTGTCATTTTACACCTAAGACTCACCATGTATTTCACATACCGCTTTGTAGATCCCATACTTAACAATTGATCATCATTAGTTTTTAGTTCATTTACACTCAAAATTAAAATGGGAAGACCGGCGCTCTCTCTTTCCACCCGTCTTCCCATGTGTACCCAAATCCATCAGCTCACCTCTTCATATCCACTCTTTATTACCGTGGATATCATTTTAAACCGGTCGTTTGCCTTATATGAATTACGTGCGTGAGCCGGTATGATTATTGACTGCCCTGTATCAAGGAGTTTCGATTTCCCATCGATTATAATCTCCGCTTTCCCATCAATAATCTGTATAAACTTGTCGAAAGGAGACGTTTTCTCATCCAGTTTTTCACCGGTATCAAAAGAGACCACATTGATATTACCGGTCGCCTTCTTAATAATCGTTTTAATCACCACCGAATCTGGGACATATTCGATAATTTCGACAATGATCATCGATTTTGATTTTTCAAGATCTAATGGTTCTTTCATTTGATTACGATTGCTTAAAGGATTTCTGAATGGTAAAACATCCGGTTACTGATCACTCATCTTATTACCATTCACTTCGTATCTCTCAAACAATAATCAGTAAATTATGGGGAGGATGCGTTACACACTTACAAAAGAATCCTTACATAAATCACAGATTGGCGGAGAATCTTTTCAATCCTCCAGCAATGGCCTACATCCCCAGCCTGAATGGGTGTCTGATGCAGTAGCACGTCTTCCAAACTTGGCCGGCTTAAACCATGTCTCAATTCCCTGCGTGTACTTTTCAGCATCAAAAAAAGAAAACTGTCCACAGTCTGTATTTTGATGGTAAGGATCTATGCGAGCCGTATCTTTATAGGATGCAGTACGGTCATCAAGTTCATCAATATATCCCCGCATAGATTCAAAATCATACTCGGCAAGTGTTATGGTGGTTTGTATTTGATCCTCAAGACGTTGAAAGGTGTCATTCGCCAGCGAATGTGCTACCTCATCGGGCGAAACTCCGGGATTGCTCTCCAGCAGTCCCAGTTGTTCGGTATCGATATGCGATAAGTGCAGGTTTTGAGGAGAGGCAAGCAGGTGATCAACGAATGGCATGAGGTGGGATGCCATGGCCGGAGTTCCATTATTACAGGTAGAAAGCACCACCAGGTCAAGGATTTGATCATCTTCCATTAAAAATTGCTGTACCCCACCTGCAAAAGAAGCAGTATTTACTTCAATATCCGGCAGAGTTCGGTGGTAGCCTTCTCCATTATCACTTGGAATCTCATGGCCGAAATAAAGAAAGTACTGTTCCTGATCATTACCAGTGATATCATTTTTATATTTATTATAAAGCTGAGCTTCGGTAGTGAGAAAAGGCTCCTTTTTGTTGGAATGACGATATTTAACCTGTGTGGTTTTCTGTCCGTTCGTGTAGTGATAAAACTGATTACTCTTTCGGGGGAACAATCCCAAAAACTTCTTCTCAGGACGTTGGTAAAAAATAAAAACTTCGCCCGAGGCTGCATTTTCGGCAACTTCGAGGGCCGTTTCAAGTACTTGGGAATTAGCCCGGATCGGCTGCCCATCGGGATCATGATAAAGGTATCCGGCATCAGCGTGGATGTAATAAATCACTGAATATTTAACAGGCTGATCGGATACATCATTTTTCACTAATTCATTGGTAGAGCTGCATCCCGCAAAAAATATCCCTGCAATAATTAAGCAAAAGATTAGATTTCTAATCACTATCATAGTTCAGAATAATAAATACATATAACAATCTTCGTCTCGCTGAAAGAGATTAAATCAAATCTTCGTATTTTTTTGTAGCTACTACAGGAGTATTAAGATCAGAACGATTAAAAGAGCTGCTGTCAAACCAATGGTTATCGTTCGGTCGGCTTGCTCAAAATACTGCTGCGAATAATCTGAGAAGTCGTTAAGGGCTTTATCCTGGACCTTATCAAAATCATTTCTCCCATTTAGCTCGGCTTTCTTTTCTTGAATATCTCTCTTATAAGCTTTGAGCTGAGCAATTTCATCCTCCGAAAGATTCGCTTTTGATTCTATACGTTTTATAACCGTAATCATATTGCTAAACGAATCATTTAACAGCATTCGTTTTTCGCCTGCATTCTCAGTGCTTTGGACTTCCTGAACAGTTTCGTTAAAGCTCTTTTTAAATTTTTCTGTAAGATCAAACGACTGTGCAAAAGCAACAGACTGGAAGGCAAAGACGAGACAGATAGTAGTGATAAGTTTTTTCATCATGAAATGGATTTCATTATATAATTGCAGCTATTCATCTATAATTAAAAGTGGATAATAGTATTATTGATATATTGCAACAGACAACCATTATATCTTTTTGAAAGAATGTTACATAAATCACAGTTCCTCGAGAGTCTTCTCTCGTTTATCTTTCAGCTCTTTAAAATAGGTGGGCGTAAGACCGGTAATTTTTTTGAATTGGTTTGACAGATGAGCAACGCTGCTGTAGTGTAGTTGATGAGCAATTTCGGTCAGGGTCAGCTCATCATACAAAAGCAGTTCTTTAACCCGTTCAATCTTGTGCATGATAATGTATTGCTGGATGGTCATCCCCTTCACTTCCGAGAACGTATTGGACAGGTAGGTATAATCGTATCCCAGTTTTTCGCTGATGTAATCGGAATCATTTACTTTGGGAACTTCATCCTCGTAGTGGATCATCTCCACAATCACACTTTTAATTTTTTCTACCAGGATATTCTTCTTGTCATCAAGAAGTTCCAAACCAGACTTTTTGAGGTTCTTCGCAAATGTTTCCAGCTGCTCGTCGGTAATATCATCTTGTATTTCTACCATGCCAAGGTCAACCGATACACAGTCTATACCCAGCTTTTTTAGCTCGTCCTTAACCAGCATCTTGCAACGCAGGCTTACCATATATTTAATGTACAGTTTCATACTGTGCCATTTTAAAACCTTGAGCAAAAACAATTAGAAACCAGCCTATATACATTACGTTACTTCACCTCATAACCTGGCGATCATTTTATGAATCAATATGTCCCTACTTTATTTATCACAATCATATAACATCATGCAATTTCTTGATATCAAATCTTGTAGTACCATTTTCGTTACTCGGCTTTGTACATTTTTATTTGAGGTTAGAAGTCATTAACCCAACACAAACATAGTCCATATTGGGGGAAACTTGGTCATTTTTGTATAATCCTAACGATACCAATATCACCTGATAATCTTACCAGATCATTGAAAAACATGCTATTCAATCCACCACAGAAGGGCGACCCGGTGTTAAGTGAAAGTAGGGAATCAGGCTTCATTGGATGACATATCCTTATATTTGTCCAGTTTGTTATGAAGCGTTTTTCGGGTAAAGCCAAGTATTTTAGCCGCTTCGGTTTTATTATTATCCACAGAGTTCAAAGTACGCCCAATAACATGTTGTTCAATTTTTTCCAGGCTGGTTCCAATAGGTATTTGTATCACTTCATTTGAATAATGGTTCCCGTTTACCGGCAAAATCTCATTTTCATTCCGAATTCTGGGCGGCAGTTGCTCTAACTCTATTTTACCCCCCTCACACAAAACCATGCATCGCTCTACTACATTCTTTAACTCACGGACATTTCCCGGCCAGTCGTGTCCCATAAAAGTTTCCATACATTCTTCAGAAAATTCCATCTCATGAAGACTATACAACTCCTTATAGCACTCCTTATAATAATTCACCAATAACGGGATATCCTCTTTGCGATGCCGCAGCGGAGGGATAAATAATTCAATAACATTTATCCGGTAAAACAGATCTTCCCTGAAACTCCCTGATTTTACCTGGTCGATAAGCACCTTATTTGTCGCTGAAACCAATGAAATATCCACCTGTATTTCTTCGGTTCCTCCCACCCTGCGAAATGAACCGAGCTCAACAACCCGCAGTAATTTTACCTGCATGGGTTGAGGCATTTCCCCAATTTCATCTAAAAATAATGTGCCTCCGTCAGCCAGTTCAAAACATCCTTTCTTTTGTTCATGGGCCCCCGTAAACGCCCCTTTTTCGTGTCCAAATAGTTCGCTTTCAACAAGATCTTCGGGAATAGCTCCACAGTTAACAGCTACCATGGGTTTATCCTGGCGGCTACTGAAATAATGATATAGCTGAGCAATAACTTCTTTACCCGTGCCATTCTCTCCTGTAACCAATAGCTCAGTACAGCCTCTTTGAGCCACCTGTTTAACTTTCTTGACTAAATCTATCATCACATCATTTTGCGTCAAGAATACGGGCTTTTGATTAACTTTTTTCTGTTTCATTTTCTTGATTGTTAATTAGAAAAACCACTACGTCTTACCCTATCTGCTGCCTGATATTTTTTGGACAGGCCTATTTTTTATTGCAAGTTTTCAAAAAACGAGAAAAAAAATGCGGGGTCTGATAAACCCCGCATCTTTTTATAATATGTTCGGTTAACCCGAACATCCTCTCTCTATAACTGCTTTAGCTTGAAACTCTTTCTGCGTTACAAATCTATTGATAACAGCAAATAAATGAGCTAAAATTTAATGCTACTTTTTTGTACTAATTATTCCTACAGAACCATCCGTTACAAGTTGTACCCATCCATCAAGTTATTTACCTGGATTACCCACATTAAATGCACATATACAGCCAGCAATTATGCCAAGAGGAAGGCAGCCAATCGTATTTTAAGCTATTTAAAAGGGTTGTTAACCACTATTAATGAGGTGGGCAAAAGACCAAATATATCTGTTTGATACAGCTTTTAAAGCTGTACCAAAAAAGCTGTACCAAACAAAAACATTAGATATAATTCTAAATATCAAACAACCCTATTCAATTAAATTATTTTCAATAGCATAGCGGGTCATTTCTACATTCGAACTTATATTCATCTTCTCTTTTATGCGCGTCCGGTAAGTATGGATGGTCTGCGGACTCAGCGAAAGCTCCTCGGCAATATCATTTACATCCTTACCCGATGCAATCATGCACAATACTTCAAACTCCCGATCCGACAGGGCCTCATGGAGGGCTCCCTCTTTGCTACTATCTACCTGGGAGGCCAACTGTTCGGCTACTTCCGGCGTGATATATTTTCGATTTTCGGTCACAATCTTGCGAATAGCTTTTAACAGGTCATCCGAAATACTTGCCTTGGTCAAATAGCCAAAAGCCCCGGCTTTTAGGGCACGAATGGCAAATCGCTCTTCAGAATGAATACTCAAAATAAGAACTGGCAGGTTGGGGTAACGATCACGAAGCTCTTTTAACAGTTCGAGTCCACTTTTCCCCGGCATTGTGATATCCAACACTATAATATCCGGTGTTTTTTCTTCGAGGATGGCTAACAACTCATTTCCGTTCTCTGCCTCTCCGATTATTTCCAAATCTATCTTCCCATCAACTACCTTCTTGACTCCCTCCCGAATAAAGGGATGATCATCTGCAATTACTACTTTTATCATCTAATTCACCATACTTTTTTAATGTGATTATGCATCATGAAAAGAACAACTTATCCCTATTCCCTTCCCCTTTATAATTTTATGAGGCTGCTTCTTCCCTTGCTGTCCTGCGATTAAGATAAAATAATTTAATACAATTCTTTAATTTTTAAACACACATTCTATTTAATAAACCTCTCATACTGTATAAGAGGCATTTCTACACCCGTTTAAATACATTTATTTCAAAAATTTAATATCTCATACTACATCAAATACATTCAATTTTACTATTGTATTCACTTTGCTATTTCAACGGTTCCCAACTCTCGCAAAATTGATTTTTTATATCCTTAGAAAAGTAAAAAATTGTACCTTATAGCACTTTGTGCTAAGGTATAAACTTCTTTATCTCACGTAGTAATAATTTAGAGCAGCACCATTCAATGATTAAACATCCCCAAAATAAAAAACAAGATAATGATCTAATGGTAGTAGGGCTCGGGGCATCGGCGGGGGGGTTGGAAGCCCTCGAATCTTTCTTCGACGCCATGCCCGAGAATCCCGGAATGGCTTTTGTCGTCATTATTCACCTGTCACCCGACCATGAAAGCAGCATGGCCGATCTGCTGCAGGAGCATACCTCCATGCCCGTGACACAAGTTTCCAGAAAAACGCGAATGGAAGCCAACCACATTTATATTATCCCCCCCGGACAACTGCTTACCGTAGAAAATAAGGATCTTATTTTATCTGAGGCTGACAAAAAAGATAAAAAGCTTACGACTATAGACCTATTTTTTCGATCGCTGAGCACGGCTCTCAGCAGCTATTCTGCCTGCGTTATCTTATCCGGAACCGGAAGTGATGGGAGCATCGGGCTTAAGAATATAAAAGAATACGGCGGAATCGTAATCAGCCAGGACCCTGAAGAGGCCTCCTATGACGGTATGCCTCGCAGTGCTATACAAACAGGGCTTGTAGATCTGGTCCTCGCGGCCAAAGAAATTCCAGCCAAACTAATTGAATACCGGGAGAGCCTTAAAAAGATAAAAATTCCGGATTCCAAAAAGCTGCCGGAAGATGATTCCAAAGTGCTCAACAAAATATTTGGGAAACTAAATACTAAAATGGGTCATGATTTTTCCCAGTACAAACGCTCATCTATTCTTCGCCGGATTGAGCGCAGAATGCGTATCACGCATATAAATACACTACAAGACTATCTCGATTATATAACCAATACCCCTTCTAAGATTAACGATCTATTCAAAGATCTACTTATCAGCGTAACTAACTTCTTTCGTGATCCGGAGGCATTTGAAGAACTCAGAAAAACCGTTATTCCCGAGATTTTTGAAGATAAAGATTCCGAGGACAGTATTCGCGTATGGGTACCCGGTTGCGCAACGGGAGAAGAGGCCTACTCGCTGGCCATCCTGTTGTACGAATATGCCCAAAAAATTCAAAAGCCGCCAAGCATCCAGATTTTTGCCACCGATATTGATCATGATGCACTGGACATGGCACGCAGAGGCAAATACCCGGAATCTATTGCTACAGATATATCTACCAAACGTCTTGCCCGATATTTTACCAAAGAGGGAATACAATACCAGGTAAAACAAAATATAGGCAGCCTGTTACTGTTTGCCGATCATGACCTTTTAAAAGATCCTCCCTTCTCGAAGCTGGATCTTATCAGTTGTCGAAACCTGTTGATCTACCTGAATCGCGATATACAATCGGAGGTGTTTAACCTTTTCCATTACGCTCTAAAACAGGAGAAATGGTTGTTCCTGGGCTTGTCGGATTCAACGTTAGAAGCCACCGATCTGTTTAATTCCGTAAACAAGAAATACCAGATTTACCGGCAAAATACATTAACCAAATCCAAGATTCGCTTGCCGCGTTATCCGCTTTCCAATGAAAGTACCAATCCCAAAGCATTACGCAGCCGACAAGAGAACCACAGGGAAAAAACCAATATTGAAAACCTCCACCATAAGCTGCTATTCAAGCAGTACAAGCCTGCCAGCGTCATTATTAATAAGAATAACGAGGTACTCCACTCAACTTCTGACATCGATCGGTTTCTAAAATATTCTGGCGGAGAGCCGAGCCAGAATATTATGGACATGATCGTACCCGAATTTCGAAAAGTACTCAGTCGTCTTCTATTCCAGGCCAAGCAGGGGGAAGTCCCGCTGACATCAAAACAAATAAAACTCAATATTGAGGATTCCACGAGTTACTATAAAATCATCGTCCGAAAAATAATGGAGCCCAATGCTCCGGAAGATTTACTGCATGTTACCTTCATGAAAGATCCCGATACCTTCAACAGCCAAACGCCCAAAACCCTGGAGGAGGTTGATGATGTATCAGCAGAAGATGCCGATATTATTGCAGCCTTGGAAAAAGAACTGGAATACACCAAGGAGCAGCTCCATATCACCATTGAGGAGTACGAAACCTCCAATGAAGAGCTCCAGGCTTCTAACGAGGAGCTACAGTCGATGAACGAAGAGCTGCGATCGACAACCGAACAGCTCGAAACCAGCAAAGAGGAACTGCAGTCGGTTAATGAGGAACTGAAGAGCGTAAATACTGAGCTTGAGAGCAAAATAGAAAAGCTCAATGAGGCGAACAGTAATCTCAAAAACCTGATGGAATCCACCGATATTGCAACGCTGTTTATCGATGGTAATAACTGCGTACAATTTTTTACTTCTGCGGCAACCGATCTTTTTAATCTAATCCCCTCCGATACAGGACGACCTTTTGAACACATCACCCACCAGCTCCATTATAATTCCATAAAATCTGATATTGAGCAGGTAAATGAAAACCTTGAAACGACAAAAAAGATTGTAGCCGATGACGAAGGCCACCAACACATTATGCGGCTGCGACCTTACCGCACTGTTAATGACAAAATTGACGGTGTAGTACTTACTTTTGTGGATATTACTCCCCTCAAAAAAGCTGAAAAGCAGCTCAGGAAAGAAATTGAACGGAGTGAAACGCTACAAAAGCAGATATTAAGCAATAGCCTGGCCGAACGCTGGGAACTCGGGGAATACCTGCATGACAACCTGGGGCAAATTCTTGCCACTATAAAAATCATGATTCATGAACTCAAAAATGAACTCACCGACAACGGGGAAGATAACATATCTCAGCCCCTCAGTGAGATTATTAATGAAATAAAAGATCTTATAGATCTCGAAATTGATAATATTCGAGACCTGAGCCACGATATTATACCTATTGATGTAGAGCAGGAGGGCGTCTCGCATGCATTCACCCTTCTTATGCGCCGCTCGCAAAACGTTCATGATCTGAAATGTACCCTCGAGTCTGATGGAATTTTAGATCAGATTACCAACAGGGAATTGTCTACCAACTTATACCACATTACACAGGAATCTATTAAAAACGCTGCTATTCACGGCAAAGCAGAACGAATTCTTGTAAATATCAAAAAAGAAGATGAGCAGCTCCATTTACAGATTAGGGACGATGGTGAAGGGTTTTCCCCCGAAGAAACAACCAGCGAGGGCATGGGATTACAAATAATGAATCATCGCGTAGATTTACTGGGAGGCGCTTTGACTATTGACAGACTGCCCGAGTCGGAGGAGTTTACAACCCGTGTGAAATGTACCTTCCCGATAAAATCTATCCTACAATAAGTAACAGCGTTCCAAAACCTTCTTTAAGTGGGCTGTAAATATTTGTCCGGGACAGACCAATATCAGCCTTGCGGCCTACTACACCGAAGTAGTTAAGCTATGCAAGCTTTAATAAGGCCGTATACAAGTAAATGTTAAGGTTAGATAATAAACCGATCAGCTCAAAAGCCAGAAGGGGATGCCAAGGGGTATGCCCTAAATGCGTGAATTAAGTACCTTTATCAAGGTGATACCGCAGTGCCATTTGTATGCATATCATTACTTGTTTTTTGGGTAATGGCTTATCAACTGGAAAATATATTGCCCTGTTTCCTTCGAATTTTAGATCATCGCCAAACATTGTTCTAAAGGTACTCACTAACGTTGTATTGCAACTTACGTACATACCTATTTGATCTGGATTTTTAGGTTTCCAGTCAATCCTGATTGTTGTCCCACTTTTTGTTTGTGAGGTCAAATACGCCGGTTCGCCCCATTTTAAGGTCTCTTCCAGTTTTCCAACCCCCTCTGTATTTTTCGCCACTTCATAAATCAAATCGCGAAGGTTCTCCATTCTGGGTTTGATTTGATCTGGATATGAACTGAACTTTTGTTGGACTTTACATTTCATACGTGTTCTCTAAATTTAAAGTACCTAACGATATGACACATAAGCTGCAGGAATCTACGAGGGCAGGCACCGGAGTGTAGGTTAATTATAAAATGAAAGATTAAACTTAACATAGAAATTAGCAAGACTTGTCCGCCCCACACGTGGGTTTATAAGGCTATTGAATAGCTTATTTTTTTATCTTTTTTGTTTGTTTAAAAATATCTGATACCTGTTTACGGTTTTGATACGGCTTGAGTTTACTAATTAAATCATCGTGTTCTTTACTGTTTGCCCATTTTTTAAGCAGCCTTTCATTTTCAAATGTTAGTAACAAATGGGATTCATTTTTTGGAGGTAATTCTTCAAGAATAGAAATTGAAATAAAGCCTTCAAAATTTCGAAGAGTTTGAGCAACTTCAGCAACCCACTCTTCAAAATGATGTCGTCCCTCTTCGTTTAAAAAATGCTCAATATGTACAACAATCATGGAATAGATTATAATATAATAGTTAGAATTTTGAGTGGTCGTATGACCTTATTTTTAAGTTGATTGATTCAACAATCTCTTAAAAAGATCCTTTGGAGTAGTTGTAGGGATGACGATTTAACAAATAATAAATCGAAACCTGTAAAATATATAACACTTCCTTAAAAAGGTATAATACTTGATCCGTTTTAAATACTAATCTTTTTACTTGACGTGAGAATTGATCAAGAAACAGAGAGAACAACACAATCTTCAACATAGCACAATGCCAAAGACAATACAGAGTACATGTAAAGAGATACTCTAAGTGGAAACGACATGTGATCTTGTTGGCAAGACTATTGCCAAACTTACTTTTTGGGCTATCGCTATTTTTCCAAGAACCGAACATTAATATCGGTAACCAATAGATAAAAAGATGAGCTGAAGAGTAGAGCGTGGCAGTCGTGAAATAAAAAGTGGCCTTTATTCACAACATTCTTGGGTAATCTGAAGCGATTAACTTTCATTTCAAATAATAAATAATCGACATAAACATGGATCTCCTAAAAATTATTTTTGCTGTTATTCTTCCTCCTCTCGGAGTTTTTTTAGAAGTGGGATTAACAGGTGCTTTTTGGTTAAATATTATTCTAACCATCCTTGGCTACATTCCTGGAATTATCCATGCGATATGGATTATTGCCAACCGCTAATCTACTTCAACAGTGATTACCAGCCGCGCTCAGGTAGTACGTATAACCCAGAAAACCCCAGGAACGTATTCCTGAGGTCTTCAGCTCTAACTTTTTATCTTAAGTATCTATAGCAAATAACCTGCCGGCTAATCCCATGAGCAGATATAATTTGTAAATAGAACACACTTATTTACAAAGTCAGAACTATCACAGGCTCTCTTTTATGAAGTAGTCAAAGCAGTAGTATTTCAACCGAATCTCTTTATACTGCTTTTCGTCCCTGAATTATCTGTAATAAAATAGCTATAACGGCAATCACAAGTAATACGTGAATCAACCCTCCTGCACTGTATCCAATAAATCCAACCAACCAGCCGATTACTAAAATTACGGCAACAATATAAAGTAGATTTCCCATAATAGTTTCTTTTTAAAAAATTACAATCCAGCTCTCCGGATTATGTTATCTGTCTTACTTTTAATCAGTACATGAACAGTGGCAAATAGAATCACCGTCCAGTTGGTCTGATCTCGTACTTGAAACCGCTATTAACGGGACAGAGGTGAAGTATATCTCCACAATGAAAGGTAACATCATTTAACCGGATCAATATTACATCATCTTGGAAAAAAGTTGTAAATATCACAGATCGTCTGTCTTTTGTCTCTTTCTGTAATTTTAATTAGTGCTTTGGAAACCAAAGAAAAAGTAAGTACAATTTTCAAATATTTCGGAACCTGTGATATATGCAAACCTTTTCCCTCATTGTATAACGATTATTGGGCATAAAGGAGGCATATTATATTCGGATAGAACTTTGAGGCAACAAAAGGGAAATCCGTTCTGCTTGATAGTCGGTATTTTGATTATCGGGGCTGCTCTTGCCCTCGGCTCCAGATCTGAACCTGTGCCGTTTTTACTGCTATTATTATAGCAATCTTATGACGGCTAAATCAACGTATTTAAATTTATTGCTTCGAATCTTCGCCTAAACATATCAACTTTAAAAATAACGTTATGAACTCACAAAAAACATTGTTCGCCATACTTGGTGGTGTAGCACTTTCCGCCGGAATTGGAATCTTACTTACCTCGTATAGAGACTCATCGAAGCGAAAGGAAATATTCGACAAAGCAAGGGACTATACAGATACTGCCAAAGAAACAATAAAAGACTCGGCTGCCGGTGTTAAAAAAGAGCTGAAGAAAATGGGCGAAGACGCTGAACGAATGGTCAATGAGGGAGGAAACACGACATAAATAGCTAAAAAAACACCCGCTGTGTCCGTTTTATCCCGAACCCTGATCGGTATCTCTCGGGATTTGCCAATGTTATTTTGTTGTCAAACTATATCAACGATTCCAGCCTTTGTAGTTCCTGCACAAGCCTACCCAAGCTAACCCGCTCGCTTCAACAAAAACAAGTTCAGAATGATGCAAAAGCTATACTTTCCCGGCAAATGCATTGGCCTTTATAGTTGAGTCCGAGGTAACTCTTAGTGAAAGATCCGACGCAGAGATATTCGGTTTCTGCTTATTTTTTTATTGAATCTCCTTTCATAGCAATTGCCGGCACCTGTAATATGTGTGATATATATAAATCTGCGTTGGTAACTTGTAACGCTTCCCGAAGTTAAAATGCTCATATTTCTTTTGTGATAATTAATTCACACCTGCCCCGCCAGTTGCGGGCAATAGAAAGAGCTTAATATGAAATTACTAAAACAAACTTATATTTGGCACTGTACACTACTAATAATAGCTGCACTGGTCATTACCAGTTGTGCTTCTACAGGTATGCAGCGTTCACAAGACACGAGAATAACCATGCAGACCATGGATAATGATATTCAAGAAGCCTCCCGCCAGCTTGATGCTACAGGAGCATCCCTGGATGAACTTTTGAGACCCGGCCAGACTGACATAAAACAAGCGTTTAACGCTTATTCTAAAAATGTGGAAAAAATGGCTACCATGGAGAAGAAGTTTGCCAAACATGCCAAACAGATGAAAAAACAAGGCATTAATTATTTTGAAGAATGGAAAAAGGAGGGTACAGAATATAAAAACCCCAGCATTCAAGAACTCAGTGATCAACGACGATCAGAAGTTAAAACAATCTATGATAAAATTGCTGAAAACAGCATAGGCGTCGATGAGTCGTTTAAAACTCATGTCTCTGACCTAAAGGAAATACAGACTTTCCTATCCAATGATCTGACTCAAAAGGGAATTACGTCCATTAGTCCCACTTCTGATAAAGTTGTCAGGGATGGAAACAACCTTAAATATGAAATACAGAAACTCCAAACGGCTATTCAAAATGCGCGAACAGAAATGGCCCAAGCCGGGACCAACTAATTATGACATCATACTGGGTAAAACCATCATAACATCTTATTCCTATTCTATCAGTATTTCTTAGTTCCTAACGAATATTCATCAAGGAGTCATATCCTAAAAGGACAGAATTAAAACTTCTGTCCTTTTTTTATTGGGTGCTATTTGCCAAAACTTAATTCTGGCCTCCCAATTACTTGCTTGGGAGTTTTAGCCAGGTACCGACATTAATCTGCTCATCGAGCTCCACCTGGTTCATTATGGCAAGGTCCTCTGGCGAAACGGTTATCGGAAGGGTTTCGAGGTTCGTTGGAAGAAAGGACTCGAAGGTACCTGAACGCCCGGCTTGTACCACTTGCAGACGAACCGGTTGTATATTCAGTACCTCTCCATCAGTCAGCTTGCTGAACCCGCCGGTAATCTCGTCAAAACGTGAAGCATAGGTTCCATACTTTTCAGCTGTTGTATAGTTTAAAAAGCGATATATAGAACCGTCATACTCTATCGCATAGAGATAGAATTTGAGCTGGGTTCCGTCCTCAGCCTGCCCGGTAGCTTCTGCCCGAAACGCGTTAAGACCATTGCTTTGTGCGTTTGACTTTCCCAACGTGGTAATGCCCTCCTGATTTAAAAATTCGTTAACCGAGGCCTGTGCCCCCGCCGACTCGCCGTCCAGCGTCATAATCGAAATGGCATCCTGATCCTCGTTGACAACCGCAACCAGCGACCGCTGGTTAACGACCTGCCAACCATTCGGATAGGGGAATTGAAATTTCATATCCGGGTGATAAAAATTGCCGTTACGGGTAAATCCCTCCCTCGGATTTTCACCATAGATCATATTGTCGAGCTTATCCATATACTGATCGGTATTCTCAATGGTCTGCTCATATCCTTTCGCTCTCCACTCCTCGGCAAGTTCAGGAATACTCGTTGCTCTTTCAGCAGGATCGGGGTGGGTTGATTGCCAATCAGGAATGCTTTGACCGGACTGTTTTGACATCCGCTCGAGGGAAACAAAAAACTGTGCCCCTTCGGCCGCTTTATAATGTTGCATAGAGGCATATTCTACTCCAAGGCGATCAGATTCCCGCTCGTCGTCCCGGCTATAGCTCAAAAACAAAAGTTGAGCAGCCTGACTTCCAATACCAAGAATATCTCCACCGGGAAGCCCCAGTAATTCTCCACCTATGGCTCCGCCGATCAGGGCAAGCTGCCCCATCTGTTGTTCAAAAGCCCGTTGGGAGGCATGGCGTGCAATAACATGCCCGATTTCATGACCCAGCACCACGGAGAGTTGGGCTTCATTGTCAAGATGTGAAAGTAGTCCGCGGGTTACATAAATATATCCGCCGGGCAAGGCAAAAGCATTAACAACCGGGCTGTCCAAAACACGAAAGTAAAAGTCTGTCCCTTCATACTCATCAGGGGTGTCTTCTCTCTGAAAATGGCTGATAGTCAGCATCTCCTGCCCAATATTATCAACATACGCTTGAAGATCCTCATTATCATATATCCCATATTGCTGCTGAATCTGCTTATCAGCATCTTTGCCAATCTGTTTTTCCTGGTCCCAGCTGTATCCGTATGCCCGCCGGTCCCCGCTTATCGCACTTTCTTGAATACTGCAGGCAGAAAACAAAAGTGCCAGAATTAATAACAGGAAACTATTTGAAATTTTGGATCTCATAATGAACCTCTCCTAATTATTTTCTTATTGGGCATACCCTTCCCGCATATTAATCTGTGAATGCCGGTCGTGGCAATTGATTTTTCCAGCCATCAAGTGCTAATCTTCATCTTAGTATAACACCCCTTGGTCGGACGAGTCCATGAAGGAACTATTTCAATCAAGTAACATCAGCTATAGCAAACCAAACGGACTATTCAGACCGATAAACCAGCACCCCCACAACGAGGATAATTAGTGATACCAGAATTGGAACCCAATCGCCGGTGCTCACAGCGACATCTGCTCCTAATAATTCAAAAGATTCAGATTCATTCATGTATTGAATTCCAAAATAAATAACTCCGATCAGTCCGCCTATACTTAAGATACTGCCAATTGTTTGTTTCATATTCTCTCTTTTTAGCTTTTGCGTTACAACGATTAAGGGAACATTGTTAATACTACTCCCGATTTAAATCTGAGAACATTTAAACCAACATGCGTTATATATTATTTTTGAACTGTTACATATATCACAGGTTTAAAGATATTTAGCGATTTTTAATTGAACTTATACCCATCAGAAAAGCAACCGTACTGATATAATTCGTTGATTCAATTCTTTTGCCAAAACGAACCTGATAGGTACAGAAATTTACAGTTGATGGCATTGATTTTGGAGAGGGCCCCATTTTTAAAAGCTTTGTTACTTCCTCAACTACGGTTACCAGGTCATATAATGAAAAGACGATGTAAAGGTTGGTTTCCTGTAGATCCTACAGTACCTTCACAAACGAACAGGCACACTCATCACAGATGTCAAAAATATGCAACAAAAGCCAAGAATTGTATAAGGTTCTCTTGGCGAAGTTTTGTCAATTTTGATGTTAAGTGTACTAAAAAAGCTTAAGAATATGGCTAACGTCGAAAAAGTTACATTTAACAATAGTACCAGCCGGGAATTTAGTAAAACGGTAAAGCAGCGGGTGGATCAATATTTTGAAGAGAATAATATCTCCAAGCATGCCAACGCGCAGATGGTTCTGAAAACCATTATTTTGTTATCCGTCTATTTAGGATGCTATGCCTTAATTATCTCCGGGCAGTTTTCACTCGGAACCATGTGGTTTCTTACTTTTCTGATGGGTATTGGAATGGCCGGGGTTGGATTTTCGGTATCGCACGACGCCCTCCACGGTGCTTATTCTTCCAACAAGTATGTCAATCGTGCCCTGGGATTTACCTTTGATCTACTCGGGGCAAACGGCTATATCTGGAAGATCACCCACAATATTATCCATCACACCTACACTAATATTCACGGTCACGACGAAGACCTTGAAGTAGCGGGCTTTATTCGACTCTCCCCGCACTCCGAACATAAGCCGATTCATCGCGTGCAACATATTCTGGCATTTTTTGCCTATAGTCTGGCCATGGTTTTTTGGGTGTTTATCAAAGATTACAAGCATTTCCTCAAAACAAATATCGGGCCGTATAAAGATAAGTCTCATCCCATAAGCGAATGGATTATTCTATTTGTAACTAAGGCCATCTACTATACCTACATACTGGTACTGCCCATGCTCCTGCTCGATATTACCTGGGTTCATCTTTTGATTGGCTTTTTAACTCTTCAACTGACGGCAGGGGTTATTATTGGCGTAATCTTTCAGCTTGCCCACGTCGTGGAGGGAACAGATCACCCGGTGCCGGACGAAGAAAATATGATAGACGAGCACTGGATGATTCACGAAATGGTGACTACCAACAATTTTGCTCGAGATAACAAGGCCTTGTGCTGGTTTGTCGGCGGATTAAATTTTCAAATTGAGCACCACCTATTTCCCAGGATATGCAGTGTACACTATCCTGCTATTAGTCCTATTGTTGAGAAAACGGCCAAGGAGTTTGACATCCCCTACAACCACCACGAAACCTTTTTTGAAGCTGTGGCCTCTCATTATCGTACGCTTAAAAAGTTTGGGGATCCGGAATTCACTTACACTGAAGCACAGGCGTGAGGCAGACGTATTCTTTTTCTTTAACCCAAAAGATCATGTAATACTCGCTTTAGGGCTGATATATTTTTGCAAATTCTTGGGTTTGTCCTGTTTCCCTTTGTAACCCTTTAAAGCAAGTAACAGACTACGGAACCACTGAAATGTCTATTATCGTCGCATAGTCACTTAGAGGTATAACTTTTTACTATCCACAGGGGGCCTGAACAACCCTGTTTAATATCCTCCCCAACAAGAGAATCCCGGCTCACCCGGTTATCTACCCTCATCAATAATCTTCATTAACGGCTCATTCCATGCATTATCAAAAGAACCAACTTGTTATATCCTCAAGGTTACATATATTCTAATAATGATTGGATGACCTACCGCAGGACAGATAAAATATTGCATGGCTAACCTAAATAAAAAAATCCACAGTAAGAGGGGAAACATTGCAATAATATCAGTTTTTATAGGTCTGGCTCTGTTTACAGTCATAACAACACACTATGGAACAAAAACACTTTCTGCGGTCAGGGCGTATGTAGGAGCTGAAGGTCAATGGACCAAAGCCCAAAAAGAAGCTTCGAGTCTGCTTATTCAATACAGCGTTAAAGAGCAACCGGAATTTTATAAACAGTTCAGGAAAGAACTGGAGCTGCACAAAGCATTTAAAACAACTCGTCAAACGCTGATCTCAGCCAATCCGGATTACGACCTGGCTTTCCGGGGATTTGAAACTGCTGATAATATTCATCCCGATGATATTGATCTGTTAATATGGCTTGCCCAATTCCATGAAGATATATCCTATCTGAAACAGGCTTTTCACATCTGGAAACAAGGAGACAAACAAATTGCGAAGCTGGACAGCTTAGGTCGCATCTTACATCAAACAATCCGAGAAGATCGTTTAGACAATAATGCCAGAAATCAGTTTATCCAAGAAATTTCCACTATAGATACACGATTAACCAACTTGGAAAGCTCGTTTTCAGCAACAATGGCAGACGGTGCTCGCTGGATTCGAACGGTACTCTTCTGGTCTATCGTAACGCTGGGAGCAATTATCTTCATTACAGGGTATTTCATTACCCGCAGTTATTTTAGGGATATTAATAGTCTGAACAAAAAACTGACTAAAAGCGAAGCCAAATTCCGCACAGTCCTTCAAAACTCTCGCGATGTAATTTACCAGATGGATTTTGAATCCGGTGCCTACCAATACATGAGTCCCGCTGTAAAACATATGCTTGGCTATTCGCCGGATCACATAGTAAATAAAGGACCTGAATTTATTTTGGATCGCATCCATCCCGAAGATCTTAAAAAATTGAATAAAGAAATTGAAGAGATGAAGGGTAAAGGAGTTGAAGACCATTTTTCCAGAGAAACTGAGTTTCGCATCAAAACAAAAGATGGAAATTATATCTGGGTTAATAATCAACGATCGCTGGTAAAAGACAGCGACGGGAATCCAACTGCCATCGTAGGAACCGTACGGGATATATCGGATCGGAAAAAACATGAAGTTGAAACACAAAAATCTCTTGAAGAAAAACAGACTCTATTAGAGGAGATCCACCATCGCGTAAAAAATAATCTGGCCGTGGTATCGAGCCTGCTTGAGCTCCAAAAAAATGAAGCCAGTGAAGAAGTGACCCCCATACTCCAGGATACTCAGTCTCGCATCCATTCTATTGCGATGATCCATGAAAAACTATATCAGACCAAAACACTTTCTGATATAGACATCCAGGAATACATTGGAGATTTTGCCAACATGATTGCCAGCTCTTTTGGATCAGACCAAAAAGATATTACCATAACACAAGAGGTTCAAAGCTTTAGTTTGGACATAACCAAGGCCGTACCGGTCGGACTCATATTAAACGAGTTGCTGAATAATGCCTACAAACATGGCTTCACAGACGTTAAAAACGGGGAGCTACATATAACCTTGACAAAAGAAAATGGGAGGGCAACTCTCCGTGTTGCAGATAACGGGCAGGGACTTCCCACCGACTTTAGCCTTGAGGACCAGCAATCACTGGGCATGACATTAATTCAAACACTAACCCAGCAGTTGGAAGGCGAGTTAGAAATATTACCGGATGATGAATGGACCACTTTCCAAATTACGTTCCCAGTAAATTGAAAATACAAATATCTGATAATGGGATGGGAGCTATGACGAAAAACTCCGGAAAGAACTAATACGCTGGGGATAGCTCTCTTGGGGAAACTTATCGATCAGATCGATGGGGAAGTTAACATCGACACCAAAAATGGAACTTCATTCCATATCAGATTTCCCAAAAAACAATCCAGCGGACCCAGTGCCAGCTATTTCCCAGAATAAACTTAACTATATTAAAAATGTTATAAAATAGTACATCCTCATCCTCACTCATTTTTAATTTGATATAATTATGTCCCATAACATTGTTGAAAGAAATAATGTTACCATTACAGGAGACGGAGAAATACCCATTATTTTTGCCCATGGATTTGGCTGTGACCAACATATGTGGCGATTTATAACCCCGGCATTCAAAGACAAGTTCAAAATTATTCTTTTTGATTATGTGGGGTTCGGCAATTCCGATACCAGTGCTTATAAATCTGAGCGATATAACACCCTCGATGGTTATGTACAGGATGTTTTAGAGGTTATTGATGCTTTAGAACTTGATGATGTCATATTCGTAGGGCATTCGGTAAGTTCAATTATCGGTGCCCTGGCATCTATTAAAGAACCTCAAAAGTTTAAGCACCTGATTATGATCGGTCCCTCTCCCTGCTATCTCAATGATCCTCCTGAATATTATGGGGGATATGACCGTAGTACTATCGAGGAGCTACTGCAGCTAATGCAAAAAAATTATATCGGATGGGCGGAATTTTTTGCTCCTGAAGTCATGAAAAATGAAGACAAACCTGAGTTAACAGAAGAACTCGAAGAAAGTTTTTGCTCTACCGATCCCGTTATAGCTCGTGAATTTGCCAAAGCCACTTTCCTTTCTGATAATCGTGAAGATCTCCCTGAGGTAGACGTACCTGTACTTATCATCCAGTGCGAAAATGATTCCATTGCACCACTGCGGGTTGGCAAATATGTGCATTCCCAAATTAAAGATAGCACGCTGGAAGTACTCCCGGCAAATGGCCACTGTCCGCATATGTCTGATCCGGAATTGACAATTGAAGCTATCGACAATTACCTGAAACAAGACTTAACAAGATCATGAGCTCAGTTATAAATCAAATACCCTGCGGTTATCTGGAATTTAATGATGAAGGAATACTGACACAGGTAAACAACCGAATTTGTGATATTTTTAACTATACCGAGGAGCAATTAGTTGATAATCATATTGAAATTATCCTAACGCCGGGTGCCAAGATTTTTTATCAAACCCACCTGTTTCCCATGTTAAAAATGAAAAAACAGGTGAATGAGATTTATTTAACCTTTCAATCCAAAGAAGGGGAAAATATACCTGTATTGATTAATGCCGAACGAATAGTAGAAAACGATGACCCAATAAATCGCTGCATTGTTCTTCAAATGGAGCGCCGCTCCGAATATGAAGACCGAATTCTGTATGACAAGAAGAAAGCAGAAAAAAAGAGCGACAAAAAGGAAAAACTTCTGTCGATGATGTCCCATGAACTACGTAGTCCATTAAATGTAATTCTCGGGATGGTCGATCTTTTATCTAATGAGATTAATGGTGACGCCGGGAGTGAAGAGCGTAAATATTTGGGTCTTATCAAAAATGCCGGTAAAGACCTGGCAAGATTAGCTGATGACATTCTAAACTTTGCCAAACTTGAATCGGGTTATTTTGAAGTCAACAACGAAATGGTACTACTTGAGGAGGTTCTCATGAATTCCTTTATGATGGCTATGCACGATGCTGAAGACAAAGGAATCGAACTAACCAGAAGTGAAAAAACCGAGCTTAAAGTCTTTGCCGACAAAGACCGACTTAAACAAGTTATCATGAACTTATTAACAAATGCCATCAAATACACTGAGTCTGGGGGCGAAGTGATCCTATCTACGGAAAAAGAGGATCAATATGCTAAAATACATATAAAAGATACCGGCATTGGAATCCCCGCCGAAAAAATTGATCAAATCTTCCAGCCTTTTAACCAAATGGATAACAATAGTTCAGACTCAGGCAAAAGTGGATTTGGGCTGGGACTCCCAATCAGTAAAAAACTTGTAACCCTAATGGAAGGTAATTTAACGGTGAGCAGCGAAGAAGGTGAAGGGTCTATTTTCTCCGTCAAAATTCCACTGGCAAAAACTAACTAAAGTATGTTGACTAAAGTCCACAAAGTAACCCGCTCGCTATTAGCTTATGGCGCTTTTTTAGACTGGCAGCTGAACTATAAATGAAGTCCCTTCCCCGAGCTCCGACTCAATCTCCATTTTTCCATCCGCTTTACTTACGAGATAATGTACCAGAGACAATCCAAAACCGTATCCCTTTTCACCCCCGGTTCCACTTTCCGACTTGGCTGATCCATCCAATATTTCCTCAATCTTTTCTTGTTCCATCCCAACGCCCGTATCTTCTACCTTTATTCTTAGTTTATTATTTTTGATCTCCTTATTTGTCTCTGTAACGTTTATCTCCACCTCTATTTCTCCTCCCTCTTCTGTAAATTTGATGGAATTCGTTATAAGATTTCCGACGATTTGCAGGAGCTTACTTTTAGAAAACAGCACATCGTCAGACTCTTCCAAAGGCCGAATATTCAGTTCCACACCCTTTGACTTCGCCTGAGGCTGGTAGAGTTCATTCAATTTTTGACAAAAACTACTGCAGCTAAACTTTTTCGCATCGGGCTTTTCTTTTTCTTGCGTGTCTTCGCGGTCCATGATTTCTTCCACCAGTTCTAACAGGGTCTTTCCCCCTTGCTCGATCATCTCAACATATTCTAAAACTTCATTAAGTTGCTCATTCTTTATATCATCTTTCATCAGCTGAGCAATTCCTATAATTCCGGAAATAGGATTACGAATATCGTGGCTGACTTTTCGATGGGTCTGGCTCAGCTCTTCCACCCTATTTTGCAGGTCGTTGATACTTTTTAGAGCCTCTAACCGCCGTACCACCTGCTTGGCAATTAGGTGGAGAAGCTCTTTATCTTCGGGCGAAATATTCTTTTCCTCAGGATCCATCACGCATAATGCGCCAATATTGGTTCCATTAGAGGTCTTCAGGGGTATCCCATAGTAATATTTTAAGGTGGGATCATTTTTCACATATTTTTTTGCTTTAAATCGATGATCTTGGGAGAGATCCTTAACTTCGAGATCATTATCCTCTAAAATAGTGTACTGGCAAACTGAATCTTCGCGCGGCATTTGCTGCAAATCTATTCCATAATCTGCAACCGACCACTGTGTATAATTATCAATAAGATTTACCAGTGATACCTTGCTACCAACAATACGGGCAGCCAATGTTGTCAAATCCTCAAGGTGATCTTCAAGATTACTATAGTCTAAATCGAGTTCTGAGAGCTCGATTAGTCGTTCAAATTCATTATCGGGTTGGGGAGCATCCATAGAATACCTCTGAAAATTGTTAGTATAGTCGTTTTGCTGAATAAAACTAATAAGATTATCGAACTCGAAATACAGCTTATCACCTAAAACATATAGACGTAGTTTGCCCTAAGAATCTTACGATGCTTAAAAGATTATTAATGTTCTTCAGAGGTAAAAACAGAATGCATTTCAGATAGGTAAACAAGAATATAGTCCGATAAATATAAAAATAGAAGGACTCAATTCCTGATAAAGGGACAAGCTCATTTTCTATAGATACAACTCCAAATACTTTTCAACTCCCTATCGGGGTCCGGAACAACTCGGCACACTCTGCAAAACGATCTGCCATACCTACCATCACCAACCGGTCGCCGGGTTCCAGTTCAAAATCTCTGGCTGGATTACCGATCGTTTCATCTCCTCTCTTAACGGCCAGTACGGTTAAGCTATACTTTTTACGCAGTTCCAACTCCTGAAGTGTTTTTCCAACTACCGGAGCTCCTTCGCGGACCACCACAGCCCGTGTATGTAAACCTTCCTCATCAAGCCCTTCAAGCACCATCAGATGGGCCTCCTGTACACTTCCCCTCAGAATTTCATAATCATGCGCCCGCAGGGTTTGAATATGGCCTTTGATTTCATCCTGCGGTACCCTATAAGCTCCAAGTACCTTCGAGAAGATACGTACTGTAGTTTCCATCTCCTCGGGAATTACATCGTCGGCTCCTAATTCTTTAAGCTGATCAACATCTGACAAATACCGGGTGCGCACGACAATTTGCAGTGTTGGATTATGATGCCGAGCTATTCGTATAATTCGGGGACTGGTAGCTGGATCATTGGTAGCAATTACCAGCATTTTAGCCTTCTCAATGCCCGCTTTTTCGATTATATGAATACGTCCCGCATCTCCATAGATAGCGGGAATATCATTTGCTCTCATCTCTTCCACTGAATCGGGATTCATTTCAATAACCACATAGGGAATGCCGGTTTCATGCAATACCTGCTCCAAATGACGGCCAGCAGGTCCATACCCTACAATTATTACGTGATCTTCCAAACTCTTCTTGTAATCCGTTTGTTTACCTTTTGCGTCTTCTGCCAATTTATTGAGCGGTGTACGGCTAAGCAGTTCACCTAACCGGGGTCCTGCATTTAACAGGAAGGGCGTCCCAATCATCAGCAGTACCGAAACAGCAATGAATATCTGTGATCCCAACTCTCCCATTCCGGCAGGGGTTATTCCGGCTGCGCGTCCGGCTCGCTCAAGTACAAAAGAAAATTCACCAATTTGTGCCAGTGCCAATCCCGAAGCGGCAGCAATTCGTACGGGATAACCAAGCGTAAGCAATCCGGCTGAGGTGATAATCAGCTTTAGCAAGATCACAAAAACTGCAATACCAAGCAGCAAGAGAGGATATTCCAGCACATAGCTAAGATCCAACAGCATGCCCACCGATACAAAAAAGACTGCATTGAAAATTGTTCGAAGGGGCAGAATCTCACTTAAGGCCTGCTCGCTGAATTCACTTTCACTTACCACCAAACCCGCCAAGAAAGCTCCAAGTGCCAGGCTCACATTTGCCATACTGCTAAGCGCAACCGTCCCGAAACAGACTGCTACTACCGTCAGCAAAAAAAGCTCTGGATTCTTGGTTTTTGCTACCTTTTCCAAGATCCATGGAACAATACGTCGCGCCAAAACAAGCACAGCAAGAATCAGGAGTACAGCTTTTCCAAGTATCCAGAATACATCAAATACAGACTCTGACTGCCCGGCCAGGAGCGGCACAAGCAAAACCATTAAAACAATAGACAAATCCTGAAAAATTAATACCGCCAGTGAAAGCTGACCCGTGGGGGTATCCGTTTCATTTCGTTGGCTAAATAATCCCAGCACAATAGCGGTACTGCTCAATGCTACCAAGAATCCCGTATATATCGCAGTGTTTAGTGAAACCCCAAATGCCATTGATAATCCAACCACTACCAGCGTTGTAACGGTTACCTGGAATCCGCCTCCTATAACAATAGCTTTTCGTATCCGATTTAATTTTTTGAGGCTAAATTCAATGCCAATCGTAAACAACAGTAAAATTACTCCTATTTCAGCAAGAATATCTACAAGCTCTTGATCCGGAACTAATGCCAAGGCATTGGGACCAATAATTACACCGGCAATAAGAAATCCGACAATAGGCACCAGGTTAAGCCGGTAACATAGGTAGGCAATCCCAACACTTACTAAGAAAAGTGCAACAAGCTCATTCAGAAACGGAAGTTCTACCGCTAAAACCATAAACAGACATTATGATAAATATTAATAGTCCTGCCCTTGTTTAAAACCCGGGACTAAATGGTAAATAAAGTATAAATTTTTCTTGGTAACCCCTTATTAAATAATGGCTTAATTTTAAACAAAATTGCCCTCCACTCCGCTTTATCCTCTATAATATGGAGAACATAATTAACTATGGTTAGCCTATACAGATTAAAATATGCCCAGAAATAATTTATATGATTGCACATACAAGTATAAATATTGGATAATAAAAAAGCCTGCCTAAACAGGCAGGCTCATATCTAAATCTACTTTGTTTGGGGTTAAGCCTTTGCAAAAGCGATTTTTTTCGGCTCAAACGCCTCATCAAGCGGTGTTTCTGCCAAATGATTGGTGTAATTGCTGATCTTCTTTAAAGCAATAATCAGGTTCACTTCCAGCACATTTTGCTTGCTATATCCGACATCTATAAATGCCTGAAGATCAAACATTTCTTACGATATAGGTTTCGAATATCACCATCCCAAAACATATCGTAAGATCTTCGGTACAAACAGAGTCTTGGTAACACTGCTACCAATTTTTATTGCGAGTTTTTAAACTGTAACGTAAGTGGTAACTAATTATGGACAAATACGATGCAATTGTTATTGGCACGGGACAAGCGGGGCCTTCCTTGGCAGCCCGCTGTGCACAAGAGGGGTTAAAGACCGCCGTCATTGAGCGGCATCTGTTTGGAGGAACTTGCGTAAATAACGGATGTACGCCTACCAAAACGCTGGTGGCCAGTGCCCGCGCTGCATACATGGCCCGGCGTATGGAGGATTTTGGAGTATCAATTGACGGTCCGGTAATAGTTGATATGGAAAAAGTGAAAGCCCGAAAGGATGCTATTGTAAAAGAGTCTACCGAAGGCGTCGAAAACTGGCTGAAGAGTACCGAAAACCTGACGGTATATGAGGAACATGCCCGCTTTGAAGAACCGAAAGTTTTGTCAGTGGGAGATGATCAGATAACAGGCGACAAAATTTTTATCAATGTAGGGGGACGAGCATTTATACCGCCCGGATTTGAAGATGTTGATTATCTGACAAATACCAGCATCATGGAGCTGGATGAAGTGCCCAAGCACCTGATTATCGTCGGCGGTGGGTATATTGGATTGGAATTTGGACAGATGTACCGGCGTTTCGGCAGTGAAGTTACCATTGTTGAACAAGGTGAACGCTTGTTACCCAAAGAGGATGAAGATATTTCGGAAGCCATCCAGGACATCTTGGAAGATGAAGGCGTGAACTTTCGATTTAATGCCGAATGCATTGGCGGATCTAAAAACAATGGTCAGGTTGTCGTTGAGGTTAACTGTAATGACGGGCCTCCCAAGATAACAGGATCTCACCTGCTCTTAGCCACGGGACGTCGCCCCAATACCGATGACCTGGGACTGGAAAACACCTCTATAAAAACCGATGATCGAGGATTTATCCAGGTTGACGATCAGCTGCAAACGACCGCTGATGATGTCTGGGCATTAGGCGATTGCAACGGCGAAGGGGCCTTTACCCATACCGCCTACAACGATTTTGAAATTGTTGCGGCCAACCTTTTTGATGATAATCCGCGCCGCCTGTCCGACCGTATTATGTGTTATGCATTGTATATAGATCCGGCATTGGGGCGTGTGGGGATGACGGAATCACAAGCTCGAGCCTCCGACCGTAACGTGCTAATTGGCAAAAGAGCAATGGATCACATTGCCCGGTCCAAAGAAAAGGGAGAAACCAAGGGTTTTATGAAAATTCTCATTGATGCTGATACCGAGAAGATTTTAGGGGCGGCTATTCTGGGCATTGAAGGAGACGAAATTATCCACTCCCTCATTGATATGATGTACGCCGATGAACCCTATACCACAATTCGGGATGCGGTTCATATCCACCCAACAGTTTCTGAACTTATCCCTACAATGCTCGAGAACCTCGAGCATTTGGACTAAAACTAACGTTTAACTTTCGTCAGTAAAATTAATTATGAGTGAAGTTCCCCTTACATCCACAGTAACCTGCCCCAATTGCGGAAAAAAGACCGAAGAAACCATGCCCGAGGATTCCTGCCAGTACTTCTGGGAATGTCCCCATTGCGGTGAGGTGCTAAAAGCCAAACAGGAAGACTGCTGTGTGTTTTGTTCCTATGGAGATACTGCGTGTCCGCCAGTGCAGCAAGACCAACACTGTTGTTAATAACAACCTACTCATTTGCCCAGGATAGTTTATGGTAATCAAATTTACCCTGCAAGGTAGGTTTGATAATTTAAAAATTAGGCAAGCTATAAAGCCCCGAGATGCCAATATTGGCCAGTCCGTCCCGTTGTTTAAGATCATAAAACTTTACAGTAGTTGGTTTCCCATCCCGGCAAGTTCTGAGATTGCCCAAAACTTGATAAGCTAATTCCAAACAATAAGATTATTGCATGACTTAACCCGTGAAACTTGAATAGAGACATGACTATTATTATTTACAGTTCGATAGAAAAATAAAAACTGGATAACATGATCAACTGGTTTAAGAGACGTCGTAATAAGAAAACATCTTACGACACCAACGAAGAATGGGTTGAGGCTTTATCTCCACCGGTAGACGAACAAGCCGTTGAAGTATTGAGAAAAAAGCTTATTCAAGGCCTTAAGCCGGCTTTACACAAATATGTTGATCGCGAGCTGGATCAGTTTGTAGAGGATGTAGCCCAGGATGCACTCCTCAAAGTCTTAGATAATATTGATACTTTTCGGGGAGAGAGTAAGCTTACTACCTGGGCTATGAAAATTGCCGTGCGCGAAGGTCTTACTGAACTGCGCTTGAAGCGTTATGACGACATTTCAATTGAAGATCTCAAGCCAAATGACGAAAGCCGAGAAGTCTTTTCGCTCTCTGTTGCCAGTAACGAAACAAGTCCCGACCGTTCGCTACATGAATCACAGCTTATTGATAAAGTGATGCAGATCATTAACGAAGAGCTTACCGATAAGCAAAAGAAAGCCATAAATGCGCTGATGATTCAAGGATTGCCTATGCCCGCTGTTGTTAAGCTAATGCATACTAACCGTAATGCGTTGTACAAACTTGTGTACGATGCACGGATGAAAATAAAAACGAAACTGGAACTGGAAGGGATCGATCCCGAAAAAATGCTTAATAAACTGTAAGATCTGTTCACCTTGCAACATCAGTGACTATGAGTAACAAAAGATATCATAATAGTTAACATGGAATTAACACCTGACATACTAAAAAAACTAATTAAATCGGCGCAGATGGCAACCGATCAGGAGATCGGATGCGAAGAGTGCTTTGATGAGCTCCACGAGTTTGCCGAACTGGAATTAGCTGGCAAATCGCCTGCTGAAGCCAAGCCATTAGTTCAAGATCATCTCGATAAGTGCGGAAGTTGCCGTGAGGAATATCAAGCCCTGCTGGAAGCACTGCGCAATATCGAAAATGATAATTAAGCTCACTTAATTGGGAGAAGTATTTCCCTTCTCATTTTACATAACCTTTTTCCAAACCACCGACTTAAGCATCCCCCCCCTTAATATAAAAATTAGTTGAATCACTGTTTCTCTTATTTAAAATATTTGTAAGAACACCTGTTTATAATTCATCTGTTAACATATTTGGATGAATTACGCCGTCAAATTTAAATCATGGATAGTTCTCAAATGGCATTATAGATATTATTGAACCTGATGAGGCGGATGGCAAACTCAAAGATATTTACAAAAAGCTTGAGCAGAGACGAGGCAAACTGGCCCGGATCCACAAAATCCAAAGCTTGAATCCCGAGACTATAACTACGCATATGGACCTGTATATGTCCATCATGTTTACCAGATCACCGCTGAGCAGAGCACAGCGCGAAATGATGGCTGTCGTAGTTTCTGCTACCAATGATTGTGAATACTGCAAGCTGCATCACGGAGAAGTCCTTAATCACTACTGGAAAGACCAAGAACGCATTGAGCAGTTGCGTTCAAACTACAATAAACTGGATCTTAACGATGTCGATAAGCGGCTATGTCAGCTGGCACGGGAACTAACGCTTGATCCCCATAGTATAGAAGAAGACAATTACATCACTCCACTTAAAAATGCCGACCTGTCTGATCGAGCTATTTTAATTGGGGTTGATTTAAAAAAAGACATTGATGTGCTTGAAGCCGCTTATAATGACCACAAGAGTGTTACCGCTGCTTTTAACAAGAATATATTGCACCATATCAACCGTAAGTTAGACGGCACTTTCGATTCCGGTAATTTTAAGCACCATGCATTTTTTAATGCTGATGAAGGGCGCATAGAAATGCATCTTATCGCTCAAAAAGATCATAGCGTAACGGTTACAGGCGAAGACTTTTCTTTCCAAAAAGGAGAATCTATCCATACCGAAAACTCCTATAAATACTCTATTGAAGAGTTTGAGGAGTTAGTTTCTCTCTGGTTTACCGTTAAAGAGGTGTGGACTGACGCCAATAATTACTTTTCCACTCAATATTTGCAGAGAACATAACTTTTCCCAAATTACAACACCTCTATTCGTTAATTCCCATACGATCTCAAAATATTACGAACATGAATACCCTATCTACGCAAGAACTTATTTCCAAGCTTGAAAAAACCAACGCTATACTAATCGATGTTCGTCCCATTGCCGCTTATAATGGATGGGCCCTTCAAAACGAGCAGCGAGGCGGACATATCCCCGGAGCGAAAAGTATTCCAATGCAATGGACTCAATACATGGATTGGGTAGAAGTGCTGGAAGAAAAATCGATTTCACGGGATCAGCCTGTTGTCGTGTACGGATACGATGAGAATCAAAGTAATGAAATGTACACGAAGTTAATTGATCTTGGTTATTCAGATGTAGAAATCTATACCAACTTCGTAGAAGAGTGGGCCGGAAATTCAGATCTTCCCCTTAACCAATTACCGCGATATAAGCATCTGGTGTATCCCGAGTGGATAAAAAATCTCATTGACGGACAACAACCACCCCACTTTAATAATGACGACTATGTTATTTGTCACTCCCATTATGATCACATAGAAGATTACCACAAGGGCCATATTCCGGGAGCTATCCCTGTTGATACCAACAGCCTGGAATCAACGGAAACATGGAACCGTCGTTTGCCCGAAGAGCTTCAGGAAACACTTCAAAAGTTGGGCATTCGTCACGATACCACGGTCGTAATTTACGGACGCTTTTCGTCGCCCGTTTATAATGAGGAAAAATTTCCGGGTAAAAGTGCGGGTCACCTTGGAGCGCTCCGCTGTGCCGCCATCATGCTCTATGCCGGTGTAGAAGACATTCGAATACTTAACGGCGGCATCACCAGCTGGGAAACGAGAGGTTATGATTTGACAACTGAAGAACATCATCCTACACCGGTTGAAGACTTCGGCAAAGAGATTCCCGGGAACCCCGAATATATGATTGATACACCTGAAGCAAAGCAACTGTTGGCATCAAATAAGGGAGAACTGGTGAGCATCAGAAGCTGGGAGGAATTCATCGGCAACCGCAGCGGTTATCACTACATTGAAAAAAAGGGGCGAATTCCCGGTGCTATTTTTGGCAATTGTGGAAGTGACGCTTACCACATGGAAAACTATCGCAATTTTGACCATACGATGCGGGAATACCAAGAAATTGCCTCGGCCTGGAAAGAAGGGGGTATAACGCCCGACAAACATGTAGCGTTTTATTGCGGGACCGGCTGGCGGGGTAGCGAGGCTTTTATGAATGCCTGGCTGATGGGATGGCCCAAAGTTTCGGTCTATGATGGGGGATGGTTTGAATGGTGCAACGATCCGGAAAACCCTATTGAGACCGGAGAACCTGATCAATCTGTTTTAAAAAACGTATAAATAAAAAAGGGATAAAGCGGAAAACTTTATCCCTTCTCAGTTTTAAATTGAATATTTATGCTGCAACCGATTCTGTCGCTTTTTTGATGGCATTTCCCTTAAAGGCATAAAGCAAGGACACAGCGATAATTAGTACCTGAAACTCCATTCCGCGTCCACCGTTATCACCCATGTTAATCGAGTTCCAACCATATTGGGCGTGAACCATCACGATGGCACCAATCATAATTCCAGTAAAAATAATACCGGATAATCGTGTAGCCCAATCCGGACCAAATCCACCCCATAGCATAAGCAAAGCTCCGCCTACTTCTGCAATACCTATCATTAAAACCATGATAAATGGCATGCCCATCATAGCTGCCACATCTCCCGTCATCGCAACCTTTGGAAATCCATGAAAAATAAATATTGCAGCCAATGAAAGTCGCGGTAACCAATGTGCTATTCCCGATAGTTTATTTAGTTGATCCATATGTGACCCCTAACTTTTATTATTGTGAGCTATAATTATTGATGTCAACAAGACGTGTTATCTTACTTTTTAAAGCAAGGTCGTTTGATAATAAATAACATATAGGCCTGCCAGAATAAGGAGCCCTCCTGTAATTCGTTCCATGTGTGGAAGTATTTTTCGGAGGTACTTCATGAGTAAATCCTTGGCAAAAACAGATAATAAGATAGCGCCAACCATCATCCCGCTAATTCCTACAAAATATGCGCCGACGTAAGACGCTCCCAACCAGACTGTTGGGGCGGCCATAGCCTGTGTTGCTACCACTAAAAATAGGGGGAACAAACACCCCAGTGCACCAATAGCGTAGGCAATGCCAAATACAAATGCTTCAACGGCTTCGGTTCTATCGGTGGGATTATTCATATTAATTGAAAATGAAAGGTCTTTTCCCATCACCATAAAAAATCCCATTACTACCAGCACCGAACCCATCCCAATAGTGATCCATACCATATTATCTTTTAACACCTGCGCAGCTACGATAATCAGTCCACCTGCAACAGCATACACAGCTAATATTCCCAAAATGCTTAGCATCGCTAACTTTAATCCGCGATAAAATCTTCGTGTTGTAGACGGATTTTGCTGCGAATTTCTCGAAATAAAAGCGACAATATACCCCGGCAATATGGCTACAGCACAGGGAGCAAGGAATGCAAAAACCCCCTGTATAAAAGAGAAATAGATAAATTCCATGGATCTCAATTATTGACCAACTGGTTAAACAGTTCTCTGTACTCCACTTCGTTCAGAGCCGTTTTATTTTTTTGAAAAACGATATAACCATCACGATTAACTCCAACAGTCGTTGCTTGGCTTTCCACCCCGAAATCTACCATAATTTGCGGATGCCCCCATGTCGTGGGAAACTCAAATCCTTTTTCTTCAGCCAGATCTACCATCACCTCTCGCGTATCGGTGGGATCAATGCCAATTGCCACAAAATTAACTCGATCTTTGTAATCTGGATATACCTCGGAAAGCACCGGCCAGTTTTTAGCACAAATGGGACACCACGAAGCCGTAAAATATACCATCAGTGGCTTATCTTCTTCCATCGTTTTTTGCAGGCTTACCGTATCACCTTCCAGTGTTTCAACCTCAAAATCAGGTGCTTTTTTAAGCTCGCTCTGCTCATTTTTGGCGTTATTATTTTCCGTTGATTCTGAATTTTCTGAAGAACATGCCCCCAATAAAAGTAAAGCCGAGAATAAAGCAGCAATACCAAAGTTCAATCCTTTCATGATATGATCACATAATTTTGAGATTCAATAATAGTTCACTCTTTAGAACAAGCGGCCTCCGAAAATCTTACGATATAATTCAGAAATATAGTTTATCGCATTAAATGACTTATAAGCAGGTAAGATAACCTGAACTAATCTCGTCATTAACAATAAAACTAATATCCATTAACCTTTTACCGCCATGAATAAAGTAGCTATCGTAGTATTAGCCGGAACGGAATCTCACGCATCACTGGGACGCGTTGTAAACGCTCTGGAACTTGCCAAAGAGCTCCAGGATCACGACGATAAAGTTCAAATTGTATTTGACGGAGCAGGAACTGAGTGGATTCCCGAACTGGAAGATGAAGAACATGATGCTCACCCACTTTATGCGACCATTAAAAGTAACATTCACGGGGCATGTCGCTTTTGTGCAAAGGCATTCGGCGTTTTTAAAGAGATAAAAGAATCTGACATCGATTTACTTGACGAGTACGATCAGCATCCAAGCCTCAGAAACTTTATCGCGGATGGGTATCAGGTCATAACATTTTAGAATCCGTACAGTTTTTATCATACCCCTGAAGGTTCTCGTTCTCATACTTTATGGGAGCGAGAATCTTTTTTATCGACGGGAATCGACCTTTTGAGATACCTTGCTAGTAGTTTGCCAAGCCAACCTTCAACAGAAGGGGCAATCATAGCCCGGCCGCCGAGCACTTTTGGGTAACCGCAACGAAACGATGACTCCAACTTCTTATTCAATCCAAAAAACATTTCCAACGCTCTTAACCTATTTTCTGTAGCATAGAAAGGCCTGTTTGTTATAAGAACAGCCGAATAGTGCATTTGTATTATAAATTGCTTTAATTGGTAATACAACTTCATAAAAAAGCGGGGGCTGACATGAAGAAGTTACTCTTACCTTTTGCACTGTGTTTCGTCTTTTTTGCAACCTCATTTGCACAAACGGGGGATGATCTCTACAAGAAAATTGACTATCTCCAAGTTAACCAAACAGAGTTTGATCGATTCTTGAAGGTGGCCGACAAAGATCTTGTCTCGGGATTTAGATCTCTCCTCGAGAATGATGATATACAAGCCTGGTACCTATACAAGGTGAAATATCCGGGTGGCCAAGAAAGCAGCTACAACTTTGTAAGTATTACTACGGCTTCTTCGATAGATAAGTTGGGAGACCATTTTTCTGCGAGTAATGCACCTGGCTTTGTGCCTTCTGCAATAGCCAAAGGCGGTGCGGAACAACTTACTAAACTTGCCACCCTTGTTAAGTCTGAAATATGGAGGGTCGAAGACAGCGCCTTTGCTGATACAGGCTCAACGCCAAGTCGGTACATATCGATGGACTATATGGAAGTAGCACAAGGCAAAGATCCCGACTACTTGATGCTGGAGGATGAAATTGCCAAACCCATTCATCTGGAACGGATTGAACGAGATCGAATGGCGGGCTGGGAGGTATATTCACTTGTTTTGCCATCCGGAATGAATTACGGGTATAATTTCGCTACCGGCAATCATTTTAAAGAACTGGAACATTTCGAGTTTGGTTTTAATGAAGAGATTATCCGGCAAACGATGGGTAAAAACAGTAATGTGCCTGAGCTTTTTGAAACGATCTACAACACCCGAGATCTAATAAAGGTTGAACTCTGGGAGCTTGTCGACCATCTACAATAACTTTTTAGGAAATATAACCTATTACAGGTATCGGCCGCACCCCCTGTAGGTTTCACCATCTACAGTGACTCTTACGGTTTGGGGAAAATCGAACCCGCTCATGATATCCGTGCAGGGCGTATCTTCAATTACCAGCTCGAGCGTCTGCTGCGCACTTTCTGCGCGATATACTGTTCGTTTATCCTGACTATCCGCCTCGGGTTCAGGTGATTCAACGATCAATGTATCCTCTCCATAGTTTCCCACATATTTAAGCTGGTTTTCTTTTTGAAGCTCTAAAAACCAGCCGGGTTCCTGTCCCAACGCCCTGAAATCGACACCCCGAAGTTTTGCCGCGGCCCAGGCTCGTTCTTTCGGAACGGACTGGCAGGTCATAAATGACCCTTTTGGCTTTTGAAAGACAGCTTCGCTACCCTTACTCCAGTATAAATAGGAATTCCCTTCGTACCGAGCACCAGATCCAGCTTTTACGGGCATCACTTTTAACGTTGTATCGGACAAGAAAAGCCACGTACTGTCGGAAGTTACATGAGCAGTAAACTGAAGGGAGTCAGCACAATTATAGACAAAAACCTGCTCGGTTTCTATGGATTTAAAGTCGGGTAACTCAGCAAGTTCGCCCCCATTACCTATTTCTTTGGAATCTTGCTTAACTTGCTGTTTACAGCCTAACACCATAAAAGTTAGGCTTATAAATAATATCAAATAAATATAATTGTGTCGGAAGAAAAGTTTCATTTACAAACGCATATATAAAAGGGAGAGTATCGTAAAATACCCTCCCTCTATAAACAATGATACTTCTAATTTATCCTTAGCTTTTGTCGACAGAATATTTGCCGGGACCAAGCAAGAAAATAACGATAAAAGCTAATAAATATAATACCGGAAGTTCCATATCACCAAACCAGTCGCCACCGGGAAGATGTACAAAAAATACAGCTACTGCCATATTTATAGTTAATATTAATGAAGCAAGGCGGGTCCAAAAACCAGCAATAATTAACAGTGAGCAGATTGCCTCGGCAAAAGCGGCTAATATTAATGACGCTGTTGGGCCAATACCAAGAGGATCTAAAAATTGAAATTCGCCTCCGAAAACACTCATGAGTTTCCCCCAGCCATGACCGTACAGCATAAAGAAGGCAACAAAAATTCGGAAAATTGCTGCCGATGTTCCGGCATCCACAAATTCACCTAACTTAGAAGAACGTAATCGATCTAACATAATACCCCTTTTTTATTATTAAGTGTTCTTTCTTATTAAACGATTTAATATTGAATTATACTAATAAATTAATCCCTTTTGCATATTAAATTACTTATACCCAAAGTGGCGTTCCCTATAATCAATAATAATATAATTATGATTTCTAAGCACACTTTACAAATCGTGCCGTACTTGCCCTCATCAAGCTTTTTTGGGCCGCTCTAATTTTTGAAGCCTACTTTTTTCGTTCGCGCAATGCTTTGTCGTTAATAGTTTTATTATTGATCGTATCCATTCGCGACAATCGACCGTAGGCATTATCGGGTTTCACAGGTTTTGTAAGCTCTTCAAGCTGTTCGATCTCCTCTTTAGTCTCTTCAATTTTTTTCGCCTAATATTTCTTTCATCTCCTGCTGCTCTTGCTCTGTCATACTGTCTCCTCCTTTGTCGTAAAATTGAATGCAGCAAAAGCCATCAAAGTGGCAATGCCGATTGTAGCAATAGCGATAAATATAATGGATTCCATTGCCATTCCGTTATCAATGGCCCAACCTATCAAAAAGGGGCACAGTGCCGTAATTAATACCATCAATGATGAAAATACCGACCGCAATGTTCCAATAACATCTCTGCCATATAACTCGGCCCACAGTGCCGATTTTATATTACTCCCTACCCCCATAGTAACACCAATAAGCAGCATGTAGGCAAAGGCAGACCAGCTTCCCGGATGATAATAGGCAAACACCAATCCGGCCCCGAAAGGAAGTACATAGTAGGGTATAAGCGTTTTTGCACTAAAATAGTCTATCAACGGACCTATAGAAATAGAGCTTACCACTCTGCTGGCAGCAAAGGCTACAAAGGCCGAAGCGATTAACGTGGCTGTCCATCCAAGCTGCTCGGCAATAGAAACCTGATACAAAAATAATCCCGTGGCCCAAAAGGGTGGTAGTAGAACTACCGGCGTTACCAGCCATATGCGGTAATCCTTTACCAGCATCCTGTATACTTCCCAGCTACTATCAGCCGCTTGGGAACCCTCCTCTGTATCCTCAACATCTTTATATTCGCGACTGCTCAGGATAAAACGAACAAGGGGTATAAAAAACAGGGCAATAACCAACACTATAATGCCCCAGGTCACGCGCCAACTAAAAATGCCCAATAGCCCCGCAATAGCTAATGGCAATATTCCTTCTCCAACAGGATATCCCAGGCTGGAAATACTGAGGGCCTTGCCCCGCTGGTGCACGAAGTAACGCGCCATGGCAGTCTGTGCAGTATGACTGCTAAGCCCTTGGCCCGACAATCTGAGTAATACCAATCCCACAAACAATAGCGCCACGTGCCAAGACAGCGCTACCGTTATACTTGCTACCAGCAGTCCGGCAGCCACCATCTGGCTGTACATACGAAGAGGTAAGTCATCTATCCACTTACCGAGATAGGGGACAAACAGGGAGATTAGAAAGGTTTGTCCAAAGCTGGACATAAAGGTGAAAGAAAGCCCAAAACGACAAAATTCGTTTCTCTTTGAGGGCAAAACTCAGATAATTCACTGAAATGATATCAAATTATTGTTGTCTCAAATGAAGCCCCAAAAATACGGTTATTTACGGGTAACCGAAACCTTTCCGACTCTCTAATTTATGTGACTACAAATGCCCGGCTCATTGAAAGTGCCGAGCATTTAATTCGGCTGAAAAATTCAGAATAATATTTAAAAATAACTCTTTATTGCTCTTTCGAGGCTTTTCGAGTAAAAGGAAATGAGCCTCCCCCCTGATTCAACGTAAAGTGCTGGTACTTTCCATTTTCCAGCGAATCAAACTCCATCACTACACCGGCCTGATCAAATCGCATTTTTGTTTCACTATTCGCTGTCAGCGGAAAAGACTGCTGTCCTGTTGCCTGGGCTTTCAACGTACTGCCTTCAATAAAAACCTCAATTTCCATTAGCAGCTGATCGGTGGTATAAACACCAACATATTTTTTCATCTGTTCAACACTTAGCGTAATCGTCTTTTCATCAAAACTGGGTATTTCAAAATCATGTCCAAAGTAAATGCTCAAGGCCCCAATCAGAATATCGTTCATGCTATGCTGTAAACCATTAGTCGCAAGAGCAATGGAAACATCTTCTTCCGGAAAGTAGGAGAGATGAGACTGGAATCCATCAATACCGCCGTTATGACCGAAAGCATACCTATCATTGAAAGGCACTCTCATCAACCCCATTCCCAACCCCTGTTCAATGTCAGTCATTTTATCTATTGACTGCTGAGAGACCAACTTTCCATTAAATAACGCACGAATAAACCCAATCATCTCGCTATTAGTAGATACAATGGCCCCGGCCCCTCCCGGAATACTGAGGGCAGTTTCTGGAGCCGCTCTCCATTTCTTACCCTGATACTGGTACGAAAGCGCCTCATTTTCAGATGGCTCAATCCTATCACCATAATGTGTATGCTGTAGGTTTAGCGGATCCACAATACGGTCTTGTAGCAGGTCGGCATAACTTTGACCGGTGATATCTTCCAGAATAAATTGTAGCAACACGTAGTTTGTATTGCTATAACTGGCTTGAGCTCCCGGCTCAAACTGTGAATCATCCTCATAAAATATCTGCAGCAACTCTTCTTTTGATCGCGGCTCGGTCATCCAATCAGGAAAATCCGGGGCATTCGTAAAGTTATACAGCCCCGATTGGTGACGAAGCAGATGCTCAATAGTGATATTTTCTGCCTGCGGTATTTGAGGATAAAAACCAGCCAGCGGCGTCGAGAGTGCAAGCTTATCCTCATCAACCAGCTGCATAATCATGGTCGCCGTATGGGTTTTGGTGATAGATCCAATGCGATACTTGGTATCAGTATTGGCTTGAATGTTATTCTCGACGTCCCTAAAACCCACCGATTTATGATACACTGTACTTCCCGCTGAATCGATGGTCAACGATCCCATCATTTTATTTTTTTCGGCCAGTTTCTCCAGATAGGTATCCAGCTTCTGCTTATCAAATATTGCTGATGACTGTCCCAATGCCAACGATTGCATTAAAACAACAATAAGCAATCCCAATAACACATTTTTAAATCGAAGCACTCTCATAATAGTCTCATATTAAATTTATAAATAACATACCGACTACGAATTTTATAGTATAGGGTTTCGTCTGAAATTATCAATAATTAATATACCTTGAAGTTAACACGAAGTCTGCTAATTTAAGGGCTCTTATTCATCACAACAGCCGATTAATGAAGTATCATGTACGAGAATATTGAACCCAACAGTTGCAACCCGCCCGGCACCCACTTGGAAGAAGTTGCACATGCCGCCGATCCCAATCGCTCCATCGATAAAGCCATCATCATGGAGCATCGCTTTGCCTTCTTTTTCTGGATGAAATGGCGAAACCTCCTCAGTAACAAAGGCCTTCTTAAGCAGCCTGCACCAACGCTCGTTACCATCGACTGGCATCGCGACCTTGCTCCAGTCCCTGATGAACAGAAAGCTACATTAGAACAATTAGACCAAAACAATCTTTCCGATGTAAGCAACTACGTTTGGGCACAACTCGACCAAACCAATGACGGACACATATTTTGCGCAGCCTGGCTAAACCTAATTGGTGATATCATTCTGTTGCAAAACACGACCGACTATCAAGAAAGTACTTTTATTGATAAAGAAGACAACGAACACGGCGTGTATGAGTTTCAGGATTTTGAGCAATTTCAGGAATACATGACCAGCCGTGAAGATGAAAACATCTTTTTTGATGTAGATCTCGATTACTTTATCCACGGTAAAGGTAAGCAGCGTTACTCTGAAAATTTCCGACGTTATTCCGATGACGAAATCAAACAAATTATTGCCCCCGGCCACCCCGTATTTGAATATATGATCCCCCGCATCGATGGCATCACGCTGGCCATGGAACCGGGCTATTGCGGAGGGATTGTAAATTCCTGCCAAATTATGGATGTCTTTCATTCACAGCTTTTCGACGACCAGAATGAGTGGAAAAAACATAACGAATCTACTTTTTAGGTGTTCATACCGTCTTTCATCATAGATGCTGAAATAAATTCAGCATGACACGAAAGTATCAAATGATATCCGTCATCCTTTCTACAATTTAAAAAGTACCACCAACTCCGGTGACAGTACGGTTGCATCCATGTTTTTTAGATTGCACTATCATGGATCAACGAACCGTCAAAGATATCAAACGAATATACAGGGCTGCCAAAGAAGAAATGTGCTTTCGTCCCACTTTTGAGCGTAAACTGGCAACATATATCCAGCGGCGCGCGCCGGAAAATTCCGTCAACTGGCATAAGCTACGATATGAATTCCGAACTATCTTCCGGAAATGTCGGGATGATCAACGTCCGTTAAAAGACTACCTGAAGTACATGGCTATCTTCACTGAAATTGCCACTGAGGGAAATCATAAAAAAGTGGAGATTGATCCACAGTCATTAAAGCCTCACCACCGCTGATACAATAGTGCTATCCTAACCAAATAGTTTTTGTATGTTTAAGATCCTTCCAAAAGCGAATCAATATAATAACTGTGGCAGACAGCACTGACTTTTACGCAGATCTTCATGTTATTGAGGACTTTTTTGATGCCTCAAACCAAGAAAATTTCCACCCTCTTCCCAATGATTGGTACGTAGCTGTAACAGATATTGTAAACTCCACCGATGCTATAAAGAACAACCGTTATAAGTCAGTAAATATTTTGGGTGCATCGCCTATTGTGGGAATCCTTAATGTAACTGGCCGTGATAAAATCCCCTTTACCTTTGGCGGAGACGGAGCTTCTTTTTGTTTACCGCCCAACCTGCTGGACGATGCCCGACGGGTGTTAGGAGGATGCAAAACTATTGGCAAATCCGAATACAACCTTGATTTGCGTGCTGCCATCATCCCGATATCATACATTCGTGACCACGGCTGTGACATACAGGTTGCAAGATATCGAGTATCAGAATTTTACATACAAGCTATTTTTTCGGGAGGCGGTCTAAATTTTGCGGAAGAGACATTAAAAAAGTCTGATGGAGAAAAGTTTCACGTCCCCGCTTTAAAAAACGCCGAATCTGTTAATTTTAGCGGGCTCGAATGCCGCTGGCAGCAAGTGCGCCAGCCGCAAAATGAAGTCATTACCATGATGGTGAAAAGTAATCCGGATATTGAGCATCCCCAGAAAATATACGAAGACGTATTGCAAAAAATGCGCACCACCTTCGGCTTTGATGACAAGACCAATCCCATAAATGTACCGGGGCTTTCTATGACGCTATCCTGCTCAGAACTAATGGGAGAGGCCCAAATTCGAACGCACGGGCAAGGCTTGCTAAAACGTATCGGATATATCCTTAAAGTACAGCTGCAAACCATCATTGGTAAAGTCTTGATGGCGCTAAACTACGAAACATCGGCCACTCACTGGGGACTTTACAAGTCGGATCTGGCTCTAAATTCCGATCACCGAAAGTTTGACGATATGTTGCGCGTCGTAATCAGTGGCAGTAAGGCACAGCGCAAAGAGTTCGAAGCTTTTTTGGATAAACTATTTCAAGAGGAAAAGCTGGCTTACGGTATACATCTCACTGATGCCGCCATGATTACCTGCATGGTTTTTCAATATCACCGAGACCATATCCATTTTGTTGATGGCAGTGGCGGAGGGTATGTTTCTGCCTCCCGAAAACTCAAGAACAGATTGAATATCCTTGAGCAAGACAACTGACATATCCATCAAGAAGATATACATTGCGCTTCGCTCGGGACCATTTCTGACTATTCTGGCCATTATTGCCTGGGTAGTTGGAGAACCGTTCATCTTTCAAAGCCTGGGGCCAACTGCCTATGTTATGGCTTTTCGATCTGAATCCAAATATACCGTGAAAACGATTATTGGCGGACATGCTTGCGGGGTGGCCGGAGGATTGCTTAGGTATCATTTAATGGTTAGCACCAAACTCCCTGAATATGATGGCCGGCGTAATGCAGGAGTCCGGCTTCTTGCTGGGCTCTGGTGCCGTATTAGCGCTCGTCATTACCGTACTGCTTATGCTAATTTTCGAAGCAAGTCATCCACCCGCATACGCCACTACGCTCATCGTTTCATTGGGGATTTTACCGGGCTGGCTACAGGCGGCTTTTATTATGATTGCTGTAAGTATGATGTATCTAAGTTATCGATTGTACTCTAAACTAATTTCGGTGTCGTAAATTACTGTGATACCTGAAACTCTTTGGCATAAATATAATCTCCAAACTCCGACTGGTCACCATTCCCCGCATTGGCGGCAATATTAAATATTACAGGTCCTTTCGTTGAGTCGGGCGCTTGCCAGCGTATCGCCCAGCTGTTTTTGTTTTCTCCGGATGGACTTGTGCCCTTACTGGAATGCTGTACATACTGCAACGAATCGGGCACATCATTACTAAACATCAGACGATCGTCACCCTCAACAAAAAACTGTCCCGCCTGTGTGCCGTCTTCATAACGCGCCGAAAGCTGAAACCCTGCTGCTCCTATATCTTCCCGCTCAACTGTTATACTGATTTCAATGGACTCACCTGCTGATAACTCTGTGGGAATTCCTGATACAACAATACTTCCACCATCCGGATTCAGGTCATAATCAAAATGGCAGCTGCGACACGTTTCTTCCCCGAAACCACCAGTAAAAGCACCGGTTAAGTGCTCTGGATAAACGCTTCCGGAAATCGCTTTTGTGGATTCAAACTCTGGTTGGTCAAATTCCGCAAAAATAAATGCAATCATCAACGTTAAAAACGGGAGTGCAAAAATTCGAAGCATGAACAGTTTGCTTACATTAATTTATTTCATGGTAACATGTCATGCTGAACTTGTCGTGTCCCGACCATTCGGGGTTTCAGCATCTGTAACATCCACTTTTATAGACCCTTGATCCGCCAGCCGGAGGACAGGGTGACACCGAATCTTTGTTTAATTCATCGGAAGACAAATCCAGTCGCCCGATGAAAATAAGCAACTACTGAATCTTCGCTCGTCCGAGGTAATTGGTATCGGTACCAAACCAGATCGCACTGGTCGGTTCATGAAACACCATATGCCGTACCGTACCTCCACCGCTTTCAATTTCGGTTTCGCTTATAAATTCTTTGGCATTGGTATCAAAACCGACAAACATATTGGGACTTACGCCCGTCTCAACTAACCAAATACGATCCTGATCATCTACTGTAACAGCATAGGGACGCGATTGCTCACCGGAGGGCATTTCCCACTCCTTAAACGAACCATCCTCTGTATTATACATACCTATGTAACCACGCGCATAATCGCCATACCAGATATTGCCGTCTGAAGTCTGTGCCAGTCGACGGGGACGCGCATCCTCATTAGGCAGTTCAATTTCTTTCAGCTCCATCGTTTCGGGATTAACGGTAGCCAACTTATTGGTACCAAACAGGCAAATCCAAGGCGTTTTCATATCGTGATCCATTATAATACCATACGGACGTGCACGCTGTGTCGGCACTTCGATAATTTTCGGGTTTCCGGTTTCCACATCCAGCTTACCCACCGAGTTAGCTCCTTGTGAGGTAAACCATATGTCACCTTCTTGGTTAAAGGCCATCGTATGCGGATCACGCGCACTATTATCATCCGGCATCATATATTTGTTGATGTCACCGGTCTCTGGATCTATTGTACCGATGTGGTTCGCGCGATTACCGGCATACCAAGGCGTACCCTCATCATCCACAATAACAGTATGCGGCCCGGCGCCATCATCCAGATCAAACTTACGAAACTCTTCAGTTTCAGGGTTAAATTCCGCAACATAATGCGTGCGCTGACCAACAAACCAAATATCTCCGTCGGGCGCTACATAGGGATCACGCGGTCGACTATCCTCCCACGGTACTTCCCATTCAGTTATAGAAACATCCACAGTCGCCTCTTCAGTGGCATTGATCATCAGGAAAAAAGACGCTACAAATGCTACAGATATAAAAATGGAAATCACTTTTTTCATAACAGCATGCGGTTAATTAATAGTAACATGTAAATTACAATAGAACAGATTAAATACAAGCATGAACCCAATAGTCTTACCTTTAGAACAATTAAAATGACGTTTTTACAGTTCCGGTTTGTCAAAATTTCAACCACTTCGGTATTGGTACAACATTTGTAATTATAAAAGTGTAAATGTGATGGACATCCATCACACTCATGAGTAATTAGAACTGCTAAATGAAATACATTAGGAGGTATTTGCTATGCTGATGAGACAAAACAACTTTCCAACATTGTTCAACAATCGAGGACGTAGTCGAAACACGAATACACTTCGATTCTCGGACATGCTTGACGAGATGATGGAAGATGCATTTTCGTGGAACAAAGGTACATTTGTACCCGAACTCAACGTCTATGAAACAGACAAAGAGTTCGAAATAACCGTTGCTCTACCGGGAATGAGCAAAGACGATATTAACATCGGATTTGAAAATAACACTATTACTATAAGCGGTGAGCGAAAACTGACAGAAGAAGACGGCACCAAGTATCATCGCATTGAGAGCCGTTTTGGTAAGTTTGAACGCTCACTGCCACTGCCCAACATAATTGACGAAGAAAACATCAGCGCCACCTACGATAATGGCGTGTTGACAATTACAGTACCAAAGCTGAAAGATAAAGCCGGTAAAAAGATCGAAGTCAATTAACAGAATCCGGCTCATTTATCGACTCAAAAAGCCGCGGGTTTCCGTGGCTTTTTCTCTTTTATCATCGGATGGCTAAAACTGCCATCCGATGAATTTTAGCACCTCTATTTACCCATCCGTCCACGAACTCAGCGGTCGGATGGGTAGAATATTCCTAACTTTTTTTGTTCTCCTTTCTCTTCTTCAACTGGTCCATAACGATCGGAATAATAAAGAACAGCGATGCAATAACACTAATAATAATTGTTGTTGAATCTATATCCATTTCTAAAACTGTTTTAAATATATCGTTGTGATATACCGATTCCGTTGCTTTTAAAAATTTCGGCTATATCAATTTAAGATTGAAAGGCTATCAGTCTGTCGTAAGCCTGATAACTCTTGACACATTAAACAGCTTATAGAAATGTGTGGAAGGGGAAGATGAGTTTTAGTACTGCTGTAACTCGATTTACAGCTTCATAAAGCTGCAGATATTCTATTGCTCTATTTTCTGCAGCCGATATGATATATTTCTGAACGGCTGATCGCTCCTGATCCTCTTCTGAAAGATAGGGAACAGGAATGTTACTCAATATATTTATCCCGCTTTCTACCGGATGATAAATATTTAATAAGTTCGGTTGCGCTAAAGGGTTTGTGGATTGGGTGCTTTTTTCTTCTGTAGGAGAAAGAATAGCAGACCTTTTCTCCATTCCCGGTTGACCCTGAACCAACGAATGGCCAATCAGCACAGTAGCCAAAAAGGCTAACAATATATTCGATATTTTTTGCATCAGTAATAACATACAAATAACATTATCCGGTTGCAGTCTTTATCTATGGAAGGGAATAATAAGTCAGCTTATTTGTCACTATTCTTCATCGTTGCTCGATATATTCCGGTGGCACATAACTCGTCAGCCAGATACTTTGTTCACTTTCTGATTGATAAAATTTAATTCCATCTTTATGCATTTTCGAGGCTTTAATATTCAAAATTACCGGGCTACCATGGCGTCCGCCTACGTTACGCGCTTCATCAACAGTGGTGGATAAGTGCACAAAATTTCGATTGCGGGCCTTAATGCCATCTGCCAAAATAGACTCCACATTATTACGAGCCGTACCGTGATAAAGCTTTTCGGGAGGAGCTTTCGATTTTAGCTGCAAATCAACATCAATAGAATGACCATAACCTGCCCTGATGTATTGGCCGTCACCGCTTAGAATAAACCGGTTCTTTGAACTCTTTTCTATAATCTGTTTAATTATATTTCGATCTAAATGCCTTCCATGTTTCTTAGCCTTTTCAATCAGCGCTGAAACCTCTGCCCAACCGTTTTCATCCACTTCAAGACCAATGGCCTCGGGGTGATGGCGTAATACATAGCTTAAAAATTTACTGTGTGCTGTTAAATCCATCTGCTAACCCGTATAAATAGTTCGGCAAAAGCTGTTGTTCCCTTTCATTTTAACCTATTAATAGATATATAACATTTATCACCGTTGACACTAACACTTTAAATATAGGATTGTTATGGAGCAAGAGGTAAAAGAATTTTCGCTTCGGACAAAATCAAAATGGGGTATGTTCTTTTTGTTTTCTCTGGTAGGCGGCCCCATGCTATATGCAGCGTATCTCAACTATAGTGTTGGGGAATTATTCTTTGCTATATTGATGGTAATCCTATTTCTGACATGGGCTATCGTTATTTTAATTGCAGTAGGTTTTAAAATTAAATTAACGGGCACATCCCTTTACCGACAGGGTTTAATCTCACCAAGCATTATTGACTTTGAGGATATAACAACTATTCACTTTGGATCTACATTGTCTAACTTTTATGTGGAGTCCGAAGATAAAAAAATCCATTTCGGCAAAGATTTTCACAACCATGAAAAACTTCTTAACAATATCGTGGCATATGTTAGGCGAGCTAAAGATATTGACGAGGTGAAATTTCTCGGAGATACTAAAAATATTCAAAAATACACCTCTCCAATGGCACAAGAGGAATAAAGACCAAATAGGAATCCCCTCCTGTATAAGCAGAAGGGGATCAATAAGCTAATTACGGAAGTTTAATTAGTGCTCGACAGCCGTTTTTTCGACTTCTATTTCCACATCGGGCCGTGCCTGCTGCTGACCTTTCAGGTATTGGTTAAACCATCGCATCATACGCAGATTATAATCATATCGCGCCGTAGCATTGCTGTTGCCGTGCCCTTCTCCGGGATATAGTACTAATCGGACGGGAGTGTCGGTACGTGTTTTAATATGACGATACAGCTCGTAAGACTGTCCCGGATCAACACGCGTATCTTCTTTACCGTGCATAATTAACAAGGGCGTATCTGCTTGTCCGGCGTAGTAAATAGGACTTCGCTCCAAGTATTTCTGGTAATCTTCCCAAATTCTCTCCCGGGTATGTACCAAGTAGAGTTCTTCAGGGATATCGCTGGTTCCCCATTTCGAGATATTATCACTGATTCCCACAAACATAACCCCGGCAGCAAAACGGTCGGTATACTTCGTGGCCATCCATCCGGTAGCATACCCACCATAAGAACCGCCGGTAACGCCTACTTTATTGTCATCTACCAATCCTTCTTCTACCAATTCATCAACGCCAGCAATAATATCATCAAACTCTGCTCCGGCTAAATCGCCCTGACTGCTTTTGGCAAAGGCTTCTCCGCGGCCGGTACTGCCTCGGTAATTAGGATAAAAAACGAAGTAATCCTGCGCAGCACCAACTTGGCCGGCATCAGAATAGTTTGTTACCCAGCCATGATTATAATGGGCTTCAGGTCCACCGTGCACCGTTGTAATCAATGGATATTGCTTACCTTTTTCATAATCAACAGGGTACACCAAGATGCCCTGTAACTCCGTACCATCATCGGTCGTCCATGACACCACCTCTTGCTTACCAAGCGTTTTATCTTTCAACCAAGAATTTGTGTTCGTTACTCGATCAACGCTGTTATCAGCTAACTGATACAACTCTTGGGGATGAGATGCTGAGCTGGCGGCAAAAATGGTAGCCCCATTCGATGTACGATCAAAAGAAGAGAGATTTGTATTACCTTTATCAACAATGGTATTCATATTTGATCCGTCGGCATTGATACTGCCGTATATAGACCACACGCCTTCACTGCTTAGGTAATGCAGCTCATTGCTGCCGGTCCATTTAAACTGTTCAAACATTCCCTTGTACTGCGGTTTTAACTGGGTAGGATCACCACCATCGGCCGAGACAATTAGCAATCGACCAGCAATGGGATCATGAATATCGGCACCGGCAATCATCGCGAGTTTGCTTCCGTCGGGACTCCAGCCGATTTGTCCCAACTTTCCCTCATGATCTACTTCACCGAGAATCTTTTTGCCCTCGTGATCAACAAATTTAACTTGCTGTTTCATGTAGTAATCATCAACCTTTGGCGAAGGAGCAACCGCTATAGCCAGCTTTTCTCCATTGGGACTCCACCGCATCTGGTAAACAGATCCTTCTACCTGAACCTGATGTGGTCCGCGGTCGGGCATATCTACATTTGCAATATACCCGCGACGCTGCTTCAGGTTTTCCTCATACACTTCGGGATGATAGGGCAGCGATGATCGCTCAAACGTAATCGTATCTTGTGCCATAAAAGCGATCTGACTCCCATCAGAAGCCCATTCATAATCCCCAATGGGAGTTTCGAAAGAATAAATCTTCTGGGCTTCTCCGCCATTCATGGAAATTTCGTACAGGCTCGTCGTTTCATCCGACGAACGCTTTCCCAAAAACGTAATTGAATTATGATTGGGACGAAAAGCAATATCACTAACGCTCATCGTCGTCACATAAGGAATGGAATTACCGCTGGCCAAGTCCGCAAGATACAAGTGATAACTTGCCGGCTCATTTTCCTTTTCAGGATCGGCCTGCTTCTGCAAAGTATAGATTGCTTTCTCTCCGGATGGAGCAATAGCAATCTCATTTACCTGCTGCATCTTAGCAACATCTTTAGGAGTTAATCCCTGATCCGATTGTGCCACCAATGGCTGTACGGCAACAAAACAGACCATTAATAAAAATAACAGAGGTTTTTTTAGTGATAATGGTATCATACTTATTCTCCGATTTTATTGATTATTTTTAGGGTCTCATAATTCGCTGGCTCACTTTCCCTTAACATAAAAATGGTGGTTCTTTGTTTCTTCAACAAACTGTCTTTGACGGTATAATTTTATTCTTCAGTTTCACGCTCAATTTCAAAAGCTAATGAGAATCGACTGCCATATTCACCGGTATCCACCTCCAATTGGCCATTCAGCTGAGTTGTCAGTGTATTAATAATCGTCATTCCCAGCGAAGATTGTTGCTCAATATCAAAATCTTCCGGTAGTCCAATTCCATTATCCGCCACACTTAATTTAATTTGTTTCTCATTCTCTTCAATTGATATCTCAATTTGGCCTTCATCCCTATCTTCAAATGCATGCTTGTAGCAATTTGTAATCATTTCATTGAGTAACAAACCACACGGAATAGCCTGACCTACGGTTAAAAGAATCGATTCCATATCCGTATTTACACGGATGTCTTTTTCAAAATTAGTCATTGATCCTTCTATCATATTCAGCAAATCATTTATGTATTTATCAATAGCAATTTCCGAAAAACTTTCCGAGCTGTAAAGCTTTTCATGTACCATCGCAATCGACTGTATGCGCGACTGGCTTTCTCTAAGTTTTGCCAATAGGCTTTCATCAGTGGTGTTAAATACCTGCATCTGTAGTAAACCGGAGATAATTGCCAAATTGTTTTTCACCCGGTGATGAACCTCAGCCAGCAGTGTTTCTTTCTCTTTCAGAGATTTTCGTATGGTTTGCTCATTTCTTTTGTGGTCAGTATTATCACGCACATAAGCAATAAGACGTTTTTCTCCCCCCATTTCATAAAAAGCCGTGTGAATTTCAGTGGGGAACTTGGTACCATCCTTCTTTTTGTAAATCCGCTCCCAGGCATCATCACCTGTTGTATTTATATTCCCAAATATTTCTGGCTGTTTACTATGATATTCTTCAGGGGTCAGATCCAACACATGCATTCCAATAAGCTCTTCTCGGGAGTATCCAAACAATTCACATGCCCGCTTGTTACATCGCAAAATCGTACCATCAACATGGACTTCGAATATGGCATCAAAAGACAGCTCAGTAAAAGTGCGGTGTCGCTTCTCGCTTTCTTCGAGTTTCTTTTCAGCTCTTTTCCGCTGTGTAATATCTCGATTAATTCCTACCCAATACTCATACCTCCCGTCATCGGTGGGAAAGCGGGCCATGTCCAACTCAACCCAGTACGGTGTACCATCCTTCTTGTAGTTAACAAACTCTTCCCGAAGTGATTCACCTTTTTTAATCTTTTGATTGATTCGGTCCAATGCCTCTTCTGACGTTTCGGGACCGTGTAAGAAGGTAGGCGTTCTATTGATAATTTCTTCTGATTCATAACCGGTAAACTGCTCGAATGACTTATTAACAAATACAATTCTTGAGTTCAACGGCTCATCTTTGGGGGCTTTGGTGATTATCACCATATCATTCAAATTATCCAGCGCCAGCTGCTGCAGTTTCTCCCGCTCTCTTACATTTAGCTGTTGTATTTCCCTGTATTGATCTACTTTAACAAGCATACCAACGAACTTCTCGCTAATCTCATCGGCAACCAGTTCTACCTCATCGCGCAGCCAAATATAGTGTCCGGACTTATGCTTGAACCGGTATTCTATCGTTTGGGGATGACCTGTCTCAAGATTCTCCAAAAATGAGGTTACTGTCTGCCGATCTTCCGGATGTAATCGTCCTAGCCAGCTAAAATCATCGGCTATTATTTCGGACTGGGAATATCCCACAAGACGGCTAACATTAGAACTGATATCGGTATAGGAAAATTGCTCATCGCTCTCCCGATGATAACATGCGATGGAACTTTTTTTCAGCAGTTTACCAACTCGAAAATTGGTCTCACCACTGTTATTCTCTCTGTATCCCATTAAGCCCAGAGGTCTATTCAAATTCATTAGCCAATACTATTAAAATATAAAAACTATTGTAGAAAAGCGGGGGATAATAATGCTCCTTACTCAGTTTAGTTATTGTTTTTGATGATCCCCAAAATATCAATACAATATATCTCGAAACTAATATACTTCGAATTCATTTGGTATGGCCAATATTAAAATAAACATGTGGTCCGGGCCTCGTAATATCTCCACGGCCATCATGTACTCCTTTGCACAACGCATTGACACTCAAGTAGTAGATGAACCCTTCTATGCTCATTATCTACTCCAAAGCGGTGCCAAGCATCCCGGACGTGCAAAGGTCATCGAAAGCCAGCCCAAAGATCCTTCTATTGTGATGCAAAACCTGATGGCGACCGGCACAAATGCTGATGTCCTGTTTGTCAAAAATATGGCTCATCACATGATTGAAATGGACAATATATTGGAACAGCTTTTTGAAGAATTTACTCCGGTATTTTTGATTCGTGATCCTGCAGACATGCTGCTTTCACTTGACAAATCACTGCCCGACCCCTCACTGCGTGATACCGGATATCAGCATCTGCTTGATCTTTTTGAAACAGTCGAGAACAACGAGCTTCCTCTTACCGTCCTCGATTCAAAAGAATTGTTAGAAGATCCTGAGTTTGTTTTATCAGCATTATGTGAACAACTGGGTATTCCGTTTGAGGAATCCATGCTTTCATGGCAACCGGGCCCCATTCCCGAGGACGGCATATGGGCTGAACACTGGTATGATAATGTCCATAAGTCTACAGGCTTTAAACCTTACACTCCTAAAACTGAGAAACTGCCCGATCGCCTAAAACCACTTTATGAACACTGCAAGTCGATTTATGATAGATTGTTTGCACATGCAATTAAAAAATAATATTAATTTATAAATATTCAGTATTGAACTATGGATACACATCCCACTATCCCAAATCCCCGTAACAAAGATATTAAAGTTTGGATTGACGGTGAGCTCTATAATCGTCAGGAGGCTAAAATTTCGGTATTCGACAGCTTGGTTCAAGGCGGCGACGGTGTCTGGGAGGGACTGCGCGTTTACGATGGCAAAATATTTGCGCTCGACGAACACCTCGAGCGATTACAGAATTCTGCCCATGCCATGGCTTTCGATAAAGTCCCTTCAAATAAGAAAATAAAAGAAGCTCTTTTTGCCACCCTTGAAGCCAACGACATGCGCGATGAAACCCATATTCGGCTGACCCTTTCGCGCGGAAAGAAAGTCACTTCCTATATGGATCCGCAAGTAAACCAATACGGACCAACGCTTATTGTACTGGCCGAATGGAAGCCGCCTATCCACGAGGATAAAGAGGGCGTACAACTGGTTACCTCCTCAATTCGTCGCAATCCACCGCAGTGTATCGACTCCAAAATTCATCATAATAACCTGATTAACAATATATTGGCAAAAATTGAGGCAAATGTCGCAAATGCCGATGGTGCGGTAATGATGGATATCGAGGGCTATGTATCCGAAGTAAATGCAACAAACATCTTTTTTGTCAACAACGGGAAAGTGCTTACCCCATTTGCAGATAGCTGCTTGCCGGGCATTACACGCGGTATCGTTATTGACCTCTGCAAAGAAAATGATATTCCGATAGCGGAAAAACGAATCAGTATGGCCGAGATGTATTCTGCCGACGAGTGCTTCACCACCGGCACCATGGGCGAACTGGTTCCTGCAGTAGAGATAGACCAGCGTGTAATAGGTGATGGCACCAAGGGACCTGTTACCGCTGAACTTCAAAAGCTACATCGACAGCGAGCCCAAACAACCGGAGAACCGTTACCTTTTTAATCATTCAAAATAATAACCTGATGATCTACTTCTCTGATTTGACAAAAACCGATTCCTCAGCTACCACAATCATCATAAGAATTATGGTGGGATCTGTTTTTTAGCAGAGGGCATTCAAAAGTTTTTATATCCCGCCGCAAGAGGATGCGGACGGTTTGAAGGAATGGGATTTCCGGCTCCGGAATTTTTTGGTCCGTTCGTAGGCGGCCTTGAAATTATAGCCGGATTACCCATTTTAGCCGGCTTAGCAACCCGCCTTGGTGCATTTATTACGTTTTCCATAATGCTTATTGCTATTATCGTGACAAAAATCCCCATTTTATTTGGGGAAGCTTTTGGTCCATTCCAAGTCCGAGAACTTTCCACCTATGGGTTTTGGGCTATGGCCCACGAGATGCGCACCGATTTTGCGATGTTTTTAGGCAGCCTGTTTCTTATCATCAAGGGCGGTGGCCGGTGGTCACTCGATAGCGCATGGTTCTCGTACAACAAATAATCATATCAAAATATTGACTCCATTACCCAACATATTATTTAATAATATTACCTTTGCATTCGAAAATGAACGGATTGTAACGAACTTCTCATTTGAAGCAAAACCCGGCCAGCATACTCTGCTGAAAGGAGAATCCGGATCTGGTAAAAGCACCCTTTTAAAACTTCTTTTGGGATTTTATGAACCCCGGCGTGGTACTATTTCAGTAGGCCACAAAGACTATGATGCCCAAAAAGTGCGAAAAAAAACAGCCTGGCTACCACAGGATTTAAATCTGGGCTCCGGCACTGTTGCAGAGGTTATGGCTAAACCATTTGAATTTGCAGCTAACCAATCCCCACAAGACAAAAATACTCAGCAAAATCGCATTAAAACATTAAAAATGTTAGGATTGGCCCCGGATACGCTCGACAAATCGTTTCGTGACCTTTCTACAGGGCAACGTCAGCGCATAGGGTTAGCAATATGCCGTCTGCTTGATAAGCCGCTCTTATTACTGGATGAGCCGACCTCTGCACTGGATGAAGCTTCCAAACAAAAGGCCGCTGAATTGTTGCTTACTAACGATAGAACGGTCATTTCCACTTCACACGATCCATTCTGGGTAGCCAAAGCTGATAATATAATAGAACTGTAATGGAAATTATTGACCTCACATGGACACAGCTCGGTATCGGCTTCATCATCATGCTGGTGCCAGCCTATATTTTATGGAAGTACCGAACCGGATTAAACAAAAAGCTGTTAACGGCCTCCGTTCGGATGGTACTGCAACTACTTTTTGTGGGATATTATCTGCAGTACCTGTTTGAATATGACAATCCCTGGATCAACGCCGCATGGATTTTTGTGATGGTAGCCGTCGCCGATTTTGCCACTATTGATCGCAGTGACCTTAAAAGGAAATGGTCGGTAATTATTCCGATTTTTGGAGCTACATTTTTAGGTATTATCGTTATCGATCTCTTTTTTCTGGAAGTAGTAATACAGCTCCCCAAACTTTTGGCAGCACAATACACTATCCCTATTACCGGAATGGTTTTAGGTAACTGTCTGAGAAGTAATGTTATTGGGATTAATGCTTTTTATTACAGCTTAAACGAACATCAAGAGCGTTATCAATTTTATCTTTCCTGTGGGGCAACACGATCCGAAGCAGTACATTCATTTTTTAGTAAAGCACTGCAAAAGTCAGCTAACCCTACATTGGCTTCTATGGCTACTATAGGGCTCGTTTCTCTTCCAGGCATGATGACCGGTCAAATTTTAAGCGGAAGTTCACCGCTTATTGCTATTAAATATCAAATCATGATTATGGTTGCCATCTTTTCGGGTACCATACTTTCGGTCTATTTAGGGATTCTTTTCACCAATAAATTTGTTTTTAAAGATACCGATATGCTGGATGAGACCATCTTAAAGAATTAATGTGCCTTGTTACCGGCTATGATCGTTCTGTCACATATTTTTTAAATCAATACAATATTATAGGTTGATTTATATAATCCCAAGAGACCATAAAGACTATGAAGTTTTCAAAACTACCTATCATACTGCTTGCTGCAGGATTATTTGCTACGGTTCTGGGATGCTCCACCTCCAGCACTATAAATAAGGAAAACACCCAGAAGACCAATCCAGAAAATAACTGGACCCTTAAAGATCATATTCGCAGAACAGCCAAGGCAACTATTACCGGCAGCAAAGGAAGTGAACGTGTTATTATTCGTGGTGAAAGTAGTACGAATAATCCCGGAAACCAGCCATTGTTTATCATAGATGGACAAAAAGCCGAGCGAAGCTTTGCACGTGTTAACGAAATGCTATATCCCGGAGAAATAAATTATATCGAAGTGCTTCCACCAGGCCGAGCAGCGCGTTATGGGATGGAGGGGCATTTCGGCGTTATTCGTATCTATACCAAGAACCAATAAAATATCCGCAAGTGGTTATTTTTCATTTACTTAATTAACTGAAAATAAGTATACTGCTAAATACCTAATACTGTTAATCAAATCCCACCGTTATGAAACGATTAAACTTAGGTATATCGATAGGACTTTGCGTGTTATTGCTTGGCTCAATAGGATGTGCTACCACCAGTCAACATTCGCAAGCTATAGAATCCCAAGATAATACCACCTATTGGACTCTCGAGGATTTTCTGCGACGAGCCAATGGAGTACAGCTCAATGGAAGTGGCAACGATATCCAAGTAATAATACGAGGACATAAATCAATTAGTAATCCTTTCTCACAGCCGTTATTTATTGTTGACGGTCAAAAAGCAGGACGAAACTATTACCGTGTTTCGAGTATGTTTGCTCGGGGCGAGATAAACTCAGTCAAAGTACTTCCTCCCGGTGCTTCTGCACAATATGGCATGCAAGGGCATTATGGGGTGATCGAAATAGAGTCCAAATATTCAACGAATCAGAATTCCTGATTCGAAACAACTTAGGCTTTATTTTAAGACGTGATAGTAAGGGAGAAGATAAATCCTTATTAAACTAATTATTGGATTTCCCTATGGATCGCTCCTGAAGTACACGGCCCACACTTAAAAATGATATCCCTTGTTGCTGCGAAGTGCTGATATTTACGGCTTCTACAACCGGAGGATAGATGGGATTTTGCGAATGCCATCGTACAAGAAAATTAGCTCCGACACCACCTCGCAAATCAGTTTCCTCGATCACATAAGAAGTTGAGGCCAGCGGTCGAATTTGCTCTGTTGAATCCACATACTGTTGAACTAAATCTCCTTTCGAATCATAATACGCAACTTCAGTTATAGTAAAAGCACGATAGGGATCTGCATTGCGAATACTTAGCGTCGTCGTCAGGTTAAAGGTCTTCTGACGGTTTTGCTGGTAGATATGCGAGTAGACAGGTACATAAATAAGCTGACCTACACTGCTATTCTTTCGTTCAAACTCAGTAGGCTCTTGTGGTAACACATCATCACTCGAACTTTTCTGCTCTATTACCGAATCTGCTGATTGCTCCGTGGCAGAAGGTGCTTCCTGCTCCAAAGCACATCCCCACCAAACAATTCCCAAAACAATAATTAGTACTATACGCTGCATAAATGAGTAAGATGAAAATCAGCTTTATTTTATAATCAATATAACCATTGCGTTTCAAAGTACTAACCTACAAGATATTGAAGTAATAATATTCAAACCTTCAGTTTTGCTTCAAATTCATTTGTTATGTTTGTTTAGCTATGAAACTACTGATTATCGAAGACAACGAAGATTTACTGCAAAATATCCAAACGTATTTAAAGCGTGAAGGATATATTTGTGAGTCTGCAAAATCGTATTCTGCCGCTTTCGATAAGGTAATGTCGTATACCTACGATGTGGTACTCATCGACATTATGATTCCCGGCGGGTCGGGGCTACAGGTTCTGCGAGAACTTAAATCCGTAAATCCGGAAACCGGGACCATCATCATATCAGCCAAAAACGCCCTGGACGATAAAATTGAAGGGCTGGAGCTGGGTGCCGATGATTATATCACCAAACCCTTTCAACTACCTGAATTACACGCCCGTATTAAAGCCGTAAATCGCAGACAGCAGCGCGACGGCAAGGAAATCATCAACGTGAACGAAATCGCTATCAACACTAAAACAATGGAGGTTACGGTGGATGAAAGTACGGTAGACCTTACGCCCAAGGAATACGAATTGCTGCTCTATTTTTCATCTAACAAAAATCACGTACTCTCAAAGCAGACTATTGCCGAACATCTCTGGGGCGATTACGTGGACCATCTGGAAAACCTTGACTTTGTGTACCAACACATCAAAAATCTCCGTAAAAAATTAGAGAATGCCGGGGCTGATGATTATATCGAAAGTGTCTACGGCATAGGATACAAATTAAAAGTTCACTAATTGCCATGAGGCTGATAACAAAATTTGTTCTCATTTATATTGTTGTAACCATTTTCGTGCTCGGGATAGGTGGATTTGTATCTTACCATGTTATCAAGGGCGAACTCGACAACGAGCTTAAATGGCGCTTTTTGGATCGGGTTGAACGCGTTACCCATCTGCTGGAAAAGGGTAAAAGGTTCGAGGGCAAAGTCCGAAGCAACAATCACATCAATTTAGAAATAACAGCCCTGCCTAACAGGGTAGAACCCAATGTCGAAATTAGTGACACCTTGGTTTGGCACGATCGCCTGCAGCAGCGCGAACCCAATCTAAAGATGGTTGCCCACCGCAACGTTGACGGCACCAGTTATCGTATTACAACCTACGGTGCTCTTGTTGAATCTGATGATATAACCGAGGCTGTAATACAGATTCTTCTTTGGATTTTGGGGCTGCAAGTCATTGGTGCCGTTGGAGTGGGACTTATTGTCTCAAATCGTCTTTTTAAACCATTCCGTAAAACACTGGAGCGCATCAAGAACTTTACACTTCGGGATAAAGAGCCCATAACTGCCGAAGAAACTTCTGTGGTCGAATTTGACGATTTAAATAAGTTTGTCGAGGAAATGACCAGCAAGGCGGTATCTGACTATAAGAATCTCAAAGAATTTGCCGAAAATGCCTCACATGAACTTCAAACGCCCCTTTCTATCATTAAAGGGAAGCTGGAACTACTTACCGAAACCGATCTTTCGCCCGAACAGTATCAATTTGTAGAAGACAGTCAGCGGTCGGTAAAAAAACTATCGCGTCTCAGCGAATCGCTGGCCCTCCTCACTAAAATTGAAAACCACGAGTTTACCGAGACTGAAGAGGTCAACATCTCAGAGCTGATTAATGAAAGCATCCAGGCTTTTGATGAATTTATCGCTCTTAACGGCCTAACGGTTGAAACCGATATCGAAAATCATGTTTCTCTACAGATACATCCTGTTCTTGCTGATATCCTATGGACTAATCTTTTCCAAAATGCTATAAAACATAATGTGGAAGAGGGGGACATTAATATTTCACTATCCAGCCAGCACCTTCGCATATCAAATACCGGGGATCCACTATCATCTACCCCCGAGGAATTATTCCAACGCTTTAAAAAAGATAATGTGGATTCCCATTCTATCGGGCTGGGTTTAGCAATAATCAAACGAATTGTTGATCAATACCATTATAGCATCTCGTATACCTACGAAGATGGATGGCATACAATCACAATTAATTTACAAAACTGAGAAATCTTCAAATTTCATTCAGTATTTGTTCAGGGTTTGAATAGCATCACCTCTTATCTTTTCAAACAGACGAAATAAATCCGCCAAAAATTTCACCCATAAGAAAGTAATGAAAAAGTTAGTCTCAACACTTTCCCTGCTATTTCTTTTTTCAATATCCGCAATGGCTCAAACGAAAGGCTCTGTAACAGGCACTGTTATAGATCAGGAAGATAAACCATTGTCCAGTGCATCAGTCGCCCTATATGATTCAACCCAATCTAATATTATTACCGGTGCTTCTACCGACGGCGAAGGGGCCTTTTCAATCGATATAGCACCCGGGCAATATGTGTTAAAAATTACCTTTCTCTCTTATCAACCCTATACTAAGGAGGTTCAAGTTTCGGAAGGTGAAACAAATGATCTTGGTACTATTGCCATGACCATAACCTCTGAAGACCTTGGGGAGCTTTTTGTGCGTGCCGAACGATCAGAAATGCAGATGAACTTTGACAAGCGAACCTTCCAGGTGGGGCAGGATATTACCAGCTTGGGTGGCTCGGCTGTAGATGTACTAAACAATGTACCTTCGGTCTCTACCGATATCGATGGAAATATTAGCCTTCGAGGTAATGAATCAGTCCGTGTACTCATCAATGGGAAGCCATCGAACATGGCCAGCAGCAGCAATGTAGATGCCCTCAACAGTATTCCCGCTAACATGATTAAATCTGTTGAAATTATCACCAATCCCTCTGCGCGTTATGCTGCCGAAGGTTCCGGTGGGATTATCAATATTATCCTTAAAAAAGATCAACGGCGAGGACTGAATGGTAATTTTCAGGTGGGTACTGGTTTGCCAGAAGAGTATGAGGGTTCAGTCAACTTGAATTATCGTGTAGGAGATATTAACTGGTTCTTCAATGGCGGTCTTGATTATAGCAGCGATCCCGAAGGAGGTAGTTCTTTTCAGCGTTTTGCAGGTCCACAAGATACCCTTATGTATCGTGAACAGACCGATTCGCAGGAATCGGAACTTGACGGTGATCTTCAATTTGGGGCTGACTTTTATCTCACAGAAACCCAGATACTCACGGCAAGTGCCTATTTTAGTGCAGAAAGCCAAGAAAATAACGAAGACATTACTTATACCGACCTCGAATACAGTCCCGGTGCGTTTACCGGTGATGTATTAGAAGAGACATTCCGTAAAAATAGGGAGGAAACTAATGAGCGTGATATTGACATCAACTTGGATTATGAAAACAAAATTGAGGGTAATGATCACAAGCTTGTTGCAGATGCAAGTTTTGATATCAGCAGAGAAAAATCCACGAATAATATTGAAGAAACAGTCCGCCAAGGGAATGCCAATCCCCTGATGCAGCGTGCCATCGATGAGGAAGAAGAGATGGATCTTCGATTCAACGCCGAATATGAACGTCCATTATTCAGTGGCGGTAAACTTGAAGCCGGCCTGCGCAGTGATACCGAGTGGATGGATAATAGTTATCGCGCCGAAACACTGGTCAACGGTAACTGGGTAAATGAAGAGAATTATACCGATAACTTTCTCTATACCGAAAACGTGAATGCTGCTTTCGCTACTCTAAACTACGAATGGTCTTCCTTGTCGGGACAAGTAGGCCTTCGCCTTGAAAACACAAACATTCGTACAGAAGTTAAAAGTGATAACACGGTCGTCACTCAAAATTATGTAAACCTTTTTCCAAGCGTATTCTTGAGCTACTCGTTCAACGAGCAACAATCCGTTCAGGTGAGTTATAGCCGACGTTTGCGACGTCCATGGTCACGAGCTCTTATTCCTTTTAATGATTTTGACGACCAACGAAGTCAGTTCACGGGTAATCCCAATTTGAGGCCAGAATTCAGCAACTCTTATGAGCTGGGATACCTGCATTACTGGAATTCAGGATCACTGCTTACGAGCTTTTATCATCGTTACCGTACGGATGTTATTGAACGAATAACCGAGATCCAACAAGGCGTCACACGGATATTTCCGATCAACCTTGCTTCCGAAAAAGCTTGGGGCGTTGAGTTTTCTGCTGATCAGGAAATAGCCGATCGATTGAATCTAACAGCTAATGCAAACCTATTTCAATCTTCATCAGAGGGCATCTATCAGTCCGAAAATTTGAGTGAACCACAAGTGTTCAGTAGCGAATCTGAAAACTTCCGAGCACGCATGCGACTGCGTTGGGAAATTGTGGATGGCTTGAACTATCAGGCCTCCATGCGTTATCGGGGCCCCAGCAATACTACCCAGGGTCGCCGCGAAGGCATGACAATGATGGACACCGGCCTTTCCAAAGATCTTATGGGTGGCAAAGCCAAAGTAACGCTCAACGTTCGTGATCTTCTGGACTCACAAAACTTTAATTACACTGCTAATACCGACGGCAATCCCAGCACTGATTTCTATACGCAGCGCGAATTTAGCTGGTCATCGCGTTCAGCCACCATTAGCTTCCAGTATTTCTTTGGCGAACGGAATAATGAACAACGGCGTCGCGACCAAGGCGAAAATGGGGACGGGCCCGAAGGTGGAATGGGAGATATGTAATTCCAATGATGAATAAAGATTCAAATTGAGCTCTGTAGTAATTATCTTTGCGTAAACAACATAAAAAGAATTTATGAGCTCAATTATCGATTCATACAAACTTGGCGAAATCGCTGTTGAAATCAGCGAAACTGATCATCCCAATAAATTAAAAGTGGATTGTAACGACGGAAACTACCATTCCGAGTTTACAGTCCGAAAATATGAATACGAAAATTATAAGCGCCACATGAATCAGCGCATCAAAAATGCTTATGATCAGCAGTACAAGGAAGAAGAATAGAAAGAAATATAATTAGCTACTTGTAAATGCCCGGCACTTCTGAAGTGCCGGGCATTTTTATTTAATCTTCGCTTTTTGTACCCCAAGAAATCATTCAAACAAATATTCACCAGTTCGCTGCATGTGCATCAGCCGCTCTACGCGATCTTCGGTTTCGGGATGCGTTGAAAACAAGCTCATAAAACTTCCCCCGCTAAACGGATTCACCGGAAACATATGCGATGTTGATCGCATGGCTGTATCCGATACATTCATTGGAATTTGCTGAGCTGCTTTTTCGATACGCTGTAATGCTGAGGCAAGTTGATTCGGTTGACCACATATTTCAGCCCCAACCCGATCAGCTTCATACTCACGCGTTCTGCTAATGGCTGCCTGAAGCATGCTCGCTGCAATAGGGGCTGTAATCAACACAATAAGCGCCACCAACGGATTTGATCCGCGGTCACTTCCGCCTATCGGGATAAAATATGCAAACTGTGCCAACATGGTGAGTGCACTTACGACCGTCGTGACAATCGTCTGCGTTAGAATATCCCTATTTTGTATGTGGGCCAGCTCATGGGCTATCACTGCTCGTAGTTCATCCTCATTTAGTGCCTGCATAATACCTTCCGTTACTGCCACCGCTGCATTTTTAGGATTTCGTCCTGTTGCAAAGGCATTGGGCTGATTCTGCGGAATGATATACACCGCAGGCATCGGGAGGTCGGCCTTGCGAGCAAGTTCTTCAATCATATTATACAACGCAGGATGCGATCTCTGATCTACCGGCTCCGCATTATACATTCGCAGCACCATTTTGTCAGATTTCCAATAGCTGAAAAAGTTCATTCCCATAGCAAATATAAAAGCGATTACCAGTCCGGTAGAACCACCGAGAATTTGTCCCACCAGCATAAATAGCACTGCAGCCAGAGTCATCAGAAAAACTGTTCGTAAACTATTTCTATTCATAGCAATCGTTAAAAATTTGGAGTTATTTTTTTTCTACCTGTTAAACGTAAAAATTACCGCTTTGTTTTAGTTTCACCTAACAAATTTGATCCTTGAAAATGTTCGCTAAATGTAGATCGGGATGATATCCCGACATGTATCAAAAAATTCCATCTTCGACATTTTAGATCTTTTATAGACGTTCCTCAATGGAATGGAAACCATCGCTCAGCTTGTTATAAAATGCTGTATTTGTGCGAACAAATATGGAACCAAATCAACAGAGGTGACCACTATGCCACTTACGATGCAACGTATATCTGCAACCCATCTTCACGATCGCATGACGAGCGAAAATCGTCCTGTTTTGATCAATGCGTTGTCGGAAGAAGCCTTTGAGGCCAAGCGCATTCCGGGTTCCATCAATATTACAGAGCATAATCTCGAATGCGCAACGAATGTAATTCCTGACAAAGATCAGGATATCGTAGTCTACTGCGCCAATGCAGATTGCGATGCCTCTCCCAAGCTTGCTGAAAAGCTCACTGAGATGGGCTATAATAATGTTTGGGACTTTGAAGAAGGCTTGGCCGGATGGCGCAGCGAAGGCTATCGCCTGACAGGCACCGACGTAAGCTAATAAATATCACTTTTTGATTTTGGGAGCCGCGGTCATTCAGTTGGCCGCGGCTTTTATTATTTTATGACCTACTTGCTAATTGAAATTTCGTGAACTTCCATCCCATACATGGAACAACAAATCAAAGAGCTCGAACGGCAAGCTCAAAAACTTGAAACTACTGCTCAGGATCGAAAATCATTAATCAACCAAGCTGCTGATTATGGTGAAAACTTTTTGTCATCACTCTCCGAGCAGCCTGCTTATGTGGATTCCGAATCTATGGGAAAGGGTGTATACGAACTGCCCTTTGACGAAAAACCCACAGACTTTGATCAACTCTTAAATGTTTTAAAATCCGAAGTGGATAAGCCCGGTCTCAATCCCGCTTCGGGCAAGCATACCGGCTATATTCCCGGCGGCGGACTCTATCCCTCAGCTATTGCTGACTACTTGGCGGCCGTGACCAATCGTTACACCGGTGTCTTCTTCTCTTCTCCAGGGGCCGTACGCATCGAAAACATGTGTATCCGCTGGATGAATGATCTCATCGGCTATCCCGACGGGGCTTCCGGCAACCTGACCTCGGGAGGTTCAATCGCGAATCTAATCGGGTTGGTTGTAGCCCGTGACGATTCTGGCATAAAAGCTGAAGATTTTAATCGTGCTGTAATTTACACTACCCGGCAGGTCCACCACTGTGTGGTCAAAGCCGTCAAGTTTGCCGGACTGCGTGAAGCCACACTTCGTACGATTCCTATGGACGACCATTACCGTATGAAGACAGATGCTTTAGAAGAACAAATTAAATCAGACAAAGACGAGGGGCTAATTCCACTGACGATTTTTGCCTCTGCCGGTACTACTGATCTCGGAGCCGTTGATCCCCTTGACAAAATCGGTGATATCGCTGACCGACATAACCTCTGGTTTCATGTGGATGCGGCTTACGGCGGCTTTTTTCTTCTTACTGATCACGGTAAAAAAGTGATGAAAGGCATTGAAAAATCTGATTCCGCTACCATCGATCCCCATAAAGGTTTGTTTTTACCCTACGGCTCGGGGGCGCTGCTTGTCAAAGATGGAGAAAAGCTATACGACTCGCAGCACATGAGCGCGAATTACCTGCAAGATACCTATAAAGCTACTGAAGAAGCATCTCCCGCTGATCTTTCGCCCGAACTCTCCAAACATTTTCGCGGTTTACGGATGTGGTTGCCACTTCAACTTTTCGGCGTACAGCCATTTCGCGCCGCCTTGGATGAAAAACTGTTGCTGACGCGCTATTTCTATGATGAAATTCAACAAATCGAAGGTATTGAAGTGGGGCCGGAGCCCGAACTATCAATCGCATTCTTCCGATACGTTCCCGAAACCGGTGATGCCAACGCTTTCAATAAAAAGCTGGTCGATGAGATACACAGTGATGGACGGGTTTTCTTATCCTCAACCCATCTTAATGGAATGGTGTACCTACGGCTGGCGGTTCTCAATTTTCGTACACACCTGGAAGATGTTGATCTTATTTTATCGGTGTTAAAAAAGAAAATACAGGAACTGGGAGCACTATAACTATTTTTCGAATATAACCCCTTTGGGATTCATCAGGTTCACAGTCAAATAAAACCATTACTTTCTGTTGTTTCCGGTAAGACAAATCTGGCATTATAACTAAATTACTAACAGAAACGCACAAAAGTCTATCCACAAACTCGAAAGAAAATCTTTTCGTAAGTACATTCTGTTAGAATTTTTACCCATTAACCTCCTGTCAGCAAAATACTATGACATTAATTTCGTTTTTTTATGCGCATAATGTATAATACTCATACGCAACTATTATATAAATGGGCAATATTATGAGCAAACGCACCTTGAATCTTTCCATAGAGGAAGAAATAAAAGAACGAGCAAAGAAAATTGCCGAGAAGAAGGGAATCAGCGTTTCACAATTTTTTGAGGAACTAATAGCTCAAGAAGATGATCCTGATAGCTTTACCCCAACTCCCGGCAGTGCTGCTTATGAGCTGATGAATCTTATCCCAGAATCAGAGAAAGTAAGTGACTATGACTACAATAAAATAAAAAGGGAAGTAATTGAAGAGCACTATGACGTTGACGAAAGTACTGATTGATACCAACATTTGTTTGGATGCCATTATCTACCGAAGACCTTATGCAGCTCAAGCGCTTGAACTCATAGAACGATCAGAATCAAAAGATTTCAGGGGAATAATATCAGCCCACAGCTTTGATACCTTGTTTTATATCCTCAACAAAAAAATGAACAGAACAAAAGCCTATAAGGGACTAAAAGAAATTCGCAGGGCTTTCGATGTTGCCCCTGTTACATCTTCGGTTATCGATAGCGCGCTTGATTCCCAATGGAATGATTTTGAAGACGCCATTCACTATTTCGCTGCAAAATCTGAAGCCTGCAAAGCCATTGTAACCAGAAATCAGAAAGATTTTGATCAGTCTGAAATCACAATACTCTCTCCAATGAAATTTTTAAACCAACTCGATGAATAACGCACTTCCCAACTAACAATATTGCTTCAAACCCGATTACAGGCTATATAAAAGTGATTAATGAAACCAGCTGTGCCAATATTGCCAAGGAAATAAAGAAACTCATCAATTTAAATATTGGTTTGAGAATATCCATTTTTCCACTGAATAAAATGGATTAAGCAGTCAGCCAATTTAAAATTGTATCTAAAACTACCCCTTTCCTTTTCTCCGAAAACCCTTTCTCTGATGAAGAATCATCTATGCTAAACAACGATTGATGTATCGGACCCGCAACAACAGGATAGTAACAAAGCGAAAAGATATTCAGGAGCAAATCTTGAACACTAACGGATGCTATTTCATAATTAGCCGCAGCACCGTTAATCTCGTCCTCAAAAGCCCCAACCTGTAGCACCACCTGCTCCTCAAAAATAGGCTGCAGCCAGTCCGGTTTTCTGCTGATTTCCGTAATCACAAATGCCAACACTCTGGGACTCTGATCTGCTTTTTGTAAACTGTTTTCGATCAGTAACTCTATTTTTTTAAACAGCGGCACGTCTTTCGAAAGAACTTCATTCAGATCATCAAAAATAACCTCTACCGATTGTTTATATACGTGCTCGAAAAGTTCTTTTTTAGTATTAAAATAATAGTGTATCATCGCCTTGGTTACTCCAATATGATCGGCAATATTGTGGAGGCGGGTTCCTTCAAATCCGTGTGTCAAAAACTCATTCCTGGCTGCTTCTATAATCTCCTGCCGGGTATCTTTTCCCTTCCCACTCATAGAACTAAATAGTTAGTTAGGATTATTTCTTTGAACCTAACTGTTACTTTGGGGAAGAGCAAGCGTATTAATTGAATAGTTAATCCCTCTGACCCCGAGATGTTCAACAAACCCCTATCAGAATAGCGATCTTTAAATTGGTACATAAATTCGGTTGAATCTTGCTTACTTATTTTTCAACATAGTTATAAATTCTGTTCAGATATTGTTTCCAATATCCTTTTTGATAACTTTACAGTATGAAACAACTAATCATTTTCACATTCCTTGCTTTCTTTTCGGGTAACGCTTCAATTCAACCCGATACAACTGTTGTTGATTCTGTACAGCAATCGGAAATCCAACAACCGGTTGTAACCATGATATCTGTAGAGGGCTCTATTTCTCCTACCACTACCAACTACATCAACCGGGGAATAAAAACAGCCACCGAACAGGGCGCCGAAGCGTTAATTATACAGATGGATACTCCCGGCGGCCTGTTGGAATCCACCAAAAATATTGTTCAGTCTTTTCTTGAATCCGATGATCTACCCATTATCGTTTATGTAGCTCCCGAGGGTGCGCGTGCCGCCAGTGCCGGAACATTTATCACGATGGCGGCCCATGTAGCGGCGATGGCTCCCACAACTACGATAGGAGCTGCATCACCGGTTCAGATGGGAGGCGGACAGTCTGATACCGTCATGCAGAAAAAGATTTTTAATTACTCCGAGAGCTTCATCGAAAGTATTGCCAACAGGCGCGACCGTAATGCCGAATGGGCCCGGTCTGCAGTTCGAGATGGAGAATCGATTACAGCCGAGGAAGCACTCGAATTAAATGTGATTGATCTAATTGCCTCCAATACCGACGAGCTCCTGAAAAATATTGATGGCCGCACGGTTAATGGTGATACCCTGGCTACTAACAATGCTACCATCAAAGAGGTGCCCACAAATTTCGCCGAACAATTCCTCGGTTTTATCATGCGTCCCGAAGTAATGCTCATTCTTACGATGATTGCCATTTACGGTATCATTGGTGAGGTAACCAATCCTGGTGCTATTGTGCCCGGTGTTGCCGGTGTCATTGCGCTGGTACTGGTACTCTACGCCTCGGCAGCAATGCCCATCAATATTGCCGGATTTGCCCTCATTGGCCTGGCTATCATTTTATTTGTCGCTGAAGCTTTTACTCCCACTTTTGGACTACTCATTGCGGGGGGATCCGTATCTTTCTTTTTAGGCGCCCTCATGCTTTTCCAGGATTTACCCGAATCTATGGAGCTTTCATGGGCTTGGCTTGTCCCTGCCACAATATTAACGACTCTCTTTTTTGTTTGGATTGTGACGGAGGGAATTCGAGCGCAATTCACGGATAGTAAAACGGGAAAAAACTCTATGATTGGTAAGCAGGCCGAGGTCGTCGACAAGATTGACAACAATCAAGGAAAGGTTTTTGTGAACGGTGAATACTGGGATGCAATTAGTGAAGAACATACCATTCAGGAAGGAGAATTATGTAAAATCACCGAGATCCAAGGCCTTAAAATGAAAGTAAAACCACTGACAAAGTCATCAAATACAAATAACGGATAGTAAATTATTTTAACAGCTATTATTAATTTAATCCCTAAAAAAGAAGCTTATGGAAAGTTCGAATCAATTTTTTGACATCATAACGTGGGTTATCACGATTGCTGTTTTAGCAGCAATACTGTTGCCCCAGATTTTTAAAATCCTTCGGGAATATGAACGGGCCGTTGTGTTCCGGCTCGGAAAATTTCATAAGACCAAGGGACCCGGCCTTATCATGCTCATTCCCTTTATCGATAAAATTGAGCGAGTTGACCTCCGCGTGTTAACGATCAACGTAGACCGACAAGAGGTTATCACCAAAGACAACGTTACGGTACACGTTGATGCCATTACCTTTTTCCGCGTTATCGACGCCGAAGCGGCAACCATTCAGGTAGAGAAATATATCCACGCTACATCCATGCTGGCGCAAACAACCTTACGCAGTATTGTTGGACAGGTGGAGCTCGATGAGCTGCTGGCCGAGCGGGACAAAGTAAATAAAAACATCCAGGAAATTATTGACCGACAGACCGACCCGTGGGGAATTAAGGTTGTTTCTGTAGAAGTTCGCGACGTAGTACTGCCCGAAAACATGAAACGAGCAATGGCCCGTCAGGCAGAAACCGAACGTGACCGTCGAGCTAAAGTGATTAATGCCGAAGGTGAATTCCAGGCTGCCGAACGATTAGTTGAAGCAGCGACCATGATGAGAGAAGCGCCCATGGCACTTCAGCTGCGTTTTCTGCAAACCATGAGCGACATCAGCGAAGAAAATGCCACATTTGCATTCATGCCTCTGCCCATGGAGATGCTCGAGGTATTTAAAAATATGTCGGGTGTTGATGTGCCTCCGCAAATTAGTGATGATTCAAATGACACGGATAATGAATCATAATCCAATCTTTTAAAATCAATCTGGTACTACAACTGGCGCAGGTTAACAACTTGCGCCAGTTTTTTTTATTACGAATGATCTAACTGTCCCTGATGTTATTATCACTAACAAAAAAATAAGTGCGGTGACCATGCGAATTCTATCTGTTCTCTTAATCGTTATTCTCTTTCCCCTCACAAGCTGTCAGGCACAGCAAGAAAATAATAGCACCACCAATCCCGAAGTGGCTAAAAGTACTTCGGATATAAAACCCCACAATCCCTATTATTCTCGCACTGACACCACAAAATTAAACCTCCCTGACTCTGTTTGGAAAAAGGTTCTGAAACCCAAAGTCTATCACATTGCCCGCGAAAAAGGAACTGAAAGAGAATACTCCGGTAAGTACTGGGATCACGAAGGAAAAGGAACATACTATTGTGCAGCCTGCGGAAATAAACTTTTTGAATCAGAAGCAAAATACATGAGCCATTGCGGTTGGCCCAGCTTCTTTGAACCGGTGGGGTTAAACAGTGTTAAATTTAAACCGGACAACTCACTTGGCATGGAGCGCACGGAAGTGCTTTGCGGGCGCTGCAATGCCCATCTCGGTCATATTTTTAACGACGGGCCACCTCCAACAGGCAAGCGCTACTGCATGAATTCCCTTGTACTGGACTTCGTACCCAACGACAGCACACAAACAAACTGACTCTTACTCATCTCCAAGAATCCGTTTTAATAAGCGATTCCACATATCTGCCCGCATATCAAAGCTGGGTTCAAACTGTTTAAAGCCCGTAACCTTAGTCGAGTCGCTGTTAAATATCAGTTTATAGTTCCATACAAACGGGGCCGGCTGATCAGTAAGCCATAAGTCTGACCGACCAAATCGAAGGTCATGAACGATGAGTCCATCAGGCTTTTTCTCAGCTGCATAGTATCCCCGTGAAAACCAAATAAGTCGCTCAACTGGCAGCTGGTTATGATACGGCTGCAATAGCTCCTCATTTTTCGGAACCGATTTAAAATTGATTTCCCGGTCGTCATCAAAAACAGAATACAAGCCGGCATAGAGTGTATCATTGGCCTCTGCATAGCCCGTCCACAAAAAAATGTTCAGGGGAGAGGGGGTGGTCATATATTGCTCAGGGTTAATCTGCTCCCGGTCAAAATTATACTCAAACACATTATTAATATGATGTTTAATCCCAAAGCCAACCAACAAATACAGGGAGCTTATCCCGACCCCCAGCCAATTTGCCCACCTGCGATTTATTGATTGTCTTTTCAGAAAAAGAGCAGTTGCCAGTCCCAACAACAATGGCAAGGTATAAAAGGGATCAATAATAAAAATAGAATTAAAGCTGAGGGAATAGTTGCTGAATGGCTGAAGAACCTGCGTACCGTAGCTCGTGCAGACATCAATAAAAATATGGGTGAGAAACACCCAGAATACGAGCCACGACCACTTTTTCCATGATACATTGCTTTTTTGATAACGCTGCAAAAACCATCCAAACAAAGGAGCAGCCACCACACAGAAAAACAGCGAATGCGTAATACCGCGGTGGATAGCCAACGCCTGTACTTCTGAGACAAACGGAGAAGCAAGCACATCAAGGTCGGGCAGCACTCCAAAGGCAGCGCCCCACAATGCCGCTTTATTTCCCAACTTTTTTCCCAGCAGTACTTCTCCTACTGCAGCACCAAGCGTAATCTGTGTAACAGTATCCATCAATTTTTTATGAATTTTAAAATATGAAACAGTTCAAAAAGAAACGCTCTCCTGAAGGAATACTTTGAACGATTTAGTGTGTTGTAAGGTTCAACTTTGCTTCAGAATCGAGTTGTATGTTTAAGAACATTATAAAGTATAACATCCTATTACATTTTGTAATGAACATTTCGGCTAATTTTTTCATTGTGTCATTACGACCTTTTTAAACCTGAATATTATTTATCATCCATGAAGCTTTCTCTATTCCAAAAAGTATTCTATTTATCATTATTACTACTTGCCTCAAGCCTGGTCATTTCCTGTTCCGGTGACAGTGATAACAATAGTAGCCCGGCTATGAGTAATTCTTCATCTACGCCGTCGGTAGAAGCCGTGAAATCTCGTTACGGAGCACTTCCGCTTTCGGAACGATTGAGCGGCACAGTATATGCTAAAAGCCAAGTGTCACTGTATCCTGAGATTTCAGGAAAAATTTCCACTGTCCATGTACAAAATGGAGAATATGTTGAAAAGGGAGAACCTATCGTTTCGCTTGAAGACAGTCAATATCGGGAACAAGTAGAACAAGCTCGTGCCAACCTGCGGATCAATGAAGCACGCCTAAAACAAGCACGCGCCCGCTATAACGAACTTGAAGCTCAGTACAGACGAACAAAACAACTGAGCGATCAAGAGTTATCGAGTGAACTTGAAATGGAAACCCTACAAGCCCAGATGTCGTCTGCCGAGGCCGATGTGGATTTAGCTGAAGCCCAGGTTGAGCAGGCTCGATCCAGCCTTGCCGAACAACAGGACATGCTTTCAAAAACAGTAATTAAAGCTCCGATATCGGGAACGGTAGGTCAGCGATCCGCTGAAACCGGAATGCAGGTAAGCAGTAGTACCCAACTTTATACGATTGGAGATCTCGATAATTTGCGCGTAGAAGTGGTATTGACCGACCAGATGCTCGATGATATCGAGGTAGGACAAACAGCACGTATTTATACCAGTTCTAATGCTAACAACAGTGACTTTATCGAAGCCGAACTATCAAGAATATCCCCATTCCTTAATAATATAACACGAAGCACTGAGGGAGAAATTGATGTTCAAAACACAGGTAATAAGCTCCGACCAGGAATGTTTGTGCCTGTTGACATTTTATATGGACAAAGTGAGCGAGCTACCTTAGTGCCCACAAGCGCCATTTATACCGATCCTAATTCGGGAGAAGAAGGTGTTTTTGTAGCAACTTCTTTAGGATCTGAGATACAGCCTGCCGAACAGGTTGATCCCGAAAATCCGCCTCCGCTCACAGCACCCACCGAAGTACAGTTCAAGTCAATTGATGTCATTGCCGAAGGTCGCATGGAAGTAGGGGTGGAAGGTATTGAGCCCGGCAACTGGGTTATTACTGTTGGCCAAAACCTGCTGTCGAGCGGAAGCCAGCAAGCCCGTGTTCGCACCAGCTCATGGGAGCGGATTTTAGCCCTTCAGGGATTACAACGTCAAGACCTGTTGCAACGCGTACTAAATCGTCAAACTGAACTCAACGATTCTTCGAGCCAATAACTTCTACACTTGATTATCTAACACTATGAAGATTACAGAAACAGCCGTAGAACGCCCCATCGCAACCACGATGCTCTTCCTCATTATCATCGTTTTAGGGGTTATGTCATTCCGCTATTTGCCGGTAGATTTATTGCCGCCCGTCGAATACCCACAGCTTACTGTAGCTACGGAGTATCCCAATGTGGGTCCCGAGGAAATTGAAACCATCATCACCCAGCGCATAGAAAATACTATCGCGGGTGTACCTGGCGTAGAACGCGTTCGGTCAAGCTCATCAGAAGGACAGAGCCGTGTAACGCTTGAATTCGCCCAGAGCACTGATATTGACGTTGCCGCCAACGATATTCGCGCTGCATTAGATCGGGTTCGTGACGAGCTCCCGCCCGAGGCCGAACCGCCTCGAATCTGGAAGTTTGATCCTAATAACTTCCCGATTGTTATTGTAGGAGCCAACTCGGATATGAACCTGCAGGAGCTCACTCAGATTCTTGATCGCGAAGTAACCAAGCGCTTTGAGCAAGTACCCGGAGTAGGCTCTATTGACATCTGGGGTGGCGTCTACCGAGAAGTTCATGTAGAAATCAAGCGCGACCGACTAATTGCAAGTGGACTTTCATCTGCCGAGGTACAACAAGCTATTGCCAGTGAAAATATTAATCTCCCGGGCGGGAATGTAAATTCCGGGATCCAGCAACTTTATGTCCGCACCCTCGGTGAGTATGAATCCATCGATCAAATTGCCAATACTATTATTCGCATGGAGGATGGCAAACCGATCCGCGTTAAGGATGTAGCGGAAGTACGATGGGGATATGAAGATCTTAATCGCCTTGTAACCATTGATAAAAAACCGATGGTTCGTTTTGGTATCCGTAAACAGACGGGAGCCAACACTGTTTCGGTTGCAGAAGATATCCGACAGGAAATTGAAAAAGTGAATAACGAACGGAGTGACATGAACCTGTTCGTTACGACCGATCAAAGTGAGTTTATTCAAAATTCTATAGACAATGTCCAAAGTTCAGCTATCTGGGGAGCTTTGCTGGCCATTGTTGTGCTCTACCTGTTTTTACGGAACGGCTCATCTACATTTATTATCTCGCTGGCCATTCCTATATCCATTATTGCAACCTTTGGATTACTTTATTTTAATGGCTTAACCCTTAACCAAATGAGCTTTGGTGGACTTGCCCTGGGGGTGGGCCTGATTGTTGATAATGCCATTGTGGTACTCGAAAATATTATTCGCCTCAGGGAGGAGCGCGGCAAAGATCTAAAAGCAAGCTCGCTGATAGGCACGCGAGAGGTAGGGGGAGCTATTGTTGCCTCTACGATTACAACATCGGTTATATTTTTGCCGGTGGTATTCATGCAAACAATATCGGGCAGCATCTTTCAGGAACTTGCACTGGTAGTTGTCTTTGCCTTGGTTTGCTCGTTGTTTGTAGCCCTTACCCTGGTACCAATGCTGTGTAGCAAATTCTTGACCGTCCAACCTGATAACTCAGAAAAGGCCGCGAAAAAGAGTTGGTTCCAGCGGACATTTGCTGCTCTGGAACAGCGGTACACCGATTTTATCGATTATACCTTACACCATAAACCGGCTGTTTATACCATTACCGGTGTGTTGGTTCTTGGATCAGTTCTTCTTATCCCTCTAATTCCTGTGGAACTGGCCCCACAATCGGATGCCGACGAAATTGATATAGACTTTATGATGGCCGAGGGTACCAATATTGCCGTACAAAACGAGTATCTCAAAGAGTTAGAAACAGTTGTCCGTGCTCATTTACCCATGGACGATGTTGAGCATATTACAACGGATGTACGAGATGGACGTGCTGAAGTTGAAATTGCTATGGTTGAAGCCTCAGAGCGTTCTATGAGCACATCAAAAATAGCTGATCAGATTCGGGAAAACGTTGCCGGTACCGTCCCCGGCGGTGATATCCGCGTAAGTGCACAATCCGGGCTGTGGATTTTACGGCGTATTTTTGGCTCAGGCGGCGGAGAAGCCGTAGAGCTCCAGCTTCGCGGATATGATTTAGAGCAAGCCAAAACGCTTTCCGAAGAGATTAAAAAGCGAATGGAACAAATCCCTGAAGTTACGGGCGTTCGTACTGATCGACGTGAAGGCCGGCCGGAACAGAATCTAATATTCGATCGCGAAAAAATTGCTGATCTGGGTCTCACCGTAAGTGGGGTGGCCCGCGTGATCCAAACAAATGTAGGCGGGAGCCGCGCCGGCACTTTCAGAGAAGGCGGTGATGAGTTTCCTATCCGCGTTCGCCTGCAGCCCGAAGATCGCCTAAGTACCAAAGACTTGGAGAATATTTCAATCCGTACAGCCGATGGAGAGGTGCTGCCGGTTACTGCAGTCGTTTCACAATCTAAGGGACGCGGACCTACGGATATCAATCGCGTTAACAGTCAGCGCGTGTCCTATATATCGGCCAACCTCGAAAGCGGTGTAGCCCTGAGCGAAGCCGTTGAGAAAATCCAGGCCAAACTTTCTGATATGCAGCTGCCTGAAGGGTTCTCTATCGTTTACGGTGGGGAATACGAGGAACAGCAAAAAGCAGCAGCCGACTTTCAGCTTTCCATCATCATGGCACTGATACTTATTTATATGGTGATGGCTGCCCAGTTTGAACGATTCTTTGATCCGCTGGTTGTTATGTTTTCTGTCCCCCTCGCTATTATCGGGGTGGTCCCAACGCTGATGCTCACCGGCACAACCATTAACATGCAAAGTATGATGGGCGTGGTGATGCTAATAGGTATTGTAGTAAACAACGCAATTGTGTTAGTCGACTATATTAATCTGATGAGACGGGAACATGATATGGGAATACGCGAAGCCGTCATTGAATCGGGGCGACTGCGACTGCGACCTATCTTGATGACAACCCTAACTACTATATTAGGACTTCTGCCGCTTTCTTTCGGCATTGGCTCCGGCGCCGAAATTCAAGCTTCTTTGGCCCGGGTGGTTATTGGGGGCTTAACAGCTTCAACACTTGTAACCCTGGTATTTATCCCCGTAGTGTATATTTCTGCCGAAAGCCTGTTATCGAAAGTTAAATCACAGAGCTGGGTCCCCTCATGGATGACCGGAGAAACAGCTGAACCTGCAAAAGCATAGTATTTTACTTAATCACTAATTAAAAAAGCCCCGTGGCCAGTCGCCATCGGGCTTTTTTAATTTCTATTCTTTCGAGTCATTCAACCTCATCCGTTTACTATTAATAAGCTCCAGCATCTGAAAAAAGCACATCAAGTCTTGCTTCCCTCACCATTTGTAACCGGTATATCCTTTCTAATAAGTAGGGATGTTCAGTTCTTATGCACATCTGCAAAGATACAAGCCTAAAGCTAATGCAGAAATGCAATAGTCTGATATCCTGCGTTTAGCTTGCCTCAGATACTCAAAAAAAAGGAGATTATTTTCGCCCCTTAGACCATTTAAACGAGCTTTTTAAGAAGTATTGAAAATAATCTAGAGACAAAATACTCTTTTGGAACAGATCTTGTAGCACTATCTAACGAACCACAAAAACAACATAATCTTCACAAACATAAATTAACCAGAGGTTCTATTATGAAGACGTTACAACACATAACCAAGTCCTTAAGCTTGGTATTACTTTTGATCTTCGGGGCTGTCGGAATTGCTTCTGCTCAATTCGATCGGGACATGCAATACTTTACTAATCCTGACCAGACGGGGCTAAACCAGTTTGAGGCACCCTTTGAAACCGATGTAGAATTTGATGGCGTTAATGTTCGCATTGGCGGCGCCAATACTCTACAATTCCAAGGTATTTCGCAAGACAACGATGCAGGAACGCTTCCTGAGTTAGAAAACAACTTTAACCTTGCTACTTCTAATTTAGATCTTGACGTAGCCTTGGCAACAGGTCTTCGCATGCACTTGCGAACCTATTTGACCTCACAGCACCACACCGAGGCCTATGTTAAAAGTGGATATATGCAGGTAGATCGCCTTGACTTTATTTCTGAAGGACTACTTTCAGGCCTAATGGACAAGTTGCGTATTAAAGTAGGTCACATGGAGCTCAACTACGGTGACAACCACTTCCGCCGTACAGATAATGCTTCTGCTATCCACAACCCATTTGTAGGAAACTACATCATGGATTCCTTTACTACTGAGGTAGCCGGTGAGATTTACTACTATGACAAAGGCATAATGGCAATGTTTGGTTTAAGTAACGGTAAACTAAACCAAAGCGTTGTTGCAGGAGATATTAAGACACACGCTACCGTTTATGGTAAGTTAGCTTATGACAAGAAGATGGGCGAAGACATGCGTTTCCGTTTAAGTGCATCTATCCTTAACGTATCCAACTCACCATCAATGTACTTGTACTCTGGAGACCGTGCCGGTTCTCGTTACTACAGCGTAATGGATGATGGATTCCGTAGTGGACGTTTTGCTCCAAGCTTTACTCCTGGACGTGGCGCCCCTGCTGCAGCCGGAGAGATGACTGCGTTTATGCTGAACCCTTTTGTTAAGTTCGGCGGACTGGAATTCTACGGTGTGTATGAAAACACTACTGGAAATATTAAAGGAAATGATAGCAGAACATTTAACCAGTATGGTGCAGAAGCACTCTATCGTTTCGGAGCCAATGAAGACTTCTATCTCGGTGCCCGCTACAACTTGGTTGATGGTGAAATGACTAGTGGCGATATCGAAATTGATCGCTTCAATATTGGCGGTGGCTGGTTCCTAACCAAAAACGTAATGGCCAAGCTTGAGTATGTAACACAATCATACAGCGGTGACGGTTATGTTGGAACTAAGTATGAAGACGGAAAATTCGACGGCGTTATGCTCGAAGCCGTAATTAGCTTCTAACACAAGTTTTTAACCATAGGAGCGTATGACTTATCCCTAAGTCTAAGTTCCGATCCCCTGATGCGGTGTTGCCTGTGAAAAGGCAACACCGTTTTTTATTTGTACCTATTTTCAGACCCCAAGAAATGCCAACCCTATAGATCACAATTTTTCTTCCCTCACTGATCTATTTCTTTTATTAGCCCACACCTACATCAGTCATGATGTTCTCACACAGTACGGTATGTTTGACTGCTTAAAGTGACGCTATAAGGTATCATCCCTTTCCTGTAGGATTTATGTCATTGCCCGGCTACTATAATTTATCATACAGTATCACGCTAAGTAACTAAACAGATCTTCTTTTTTAGTAGCGTGTTTGGTATGGGTTTATGCCACAGTCCCCCCCACATCAATACTTGGGTTCCGCCGGGCATGATGATTCTCCATAGTCTGTAGCGCAAGAGTAGGACAAGGTCATATCCCAGCAGGTTACCTTACCTGAAAGGACTGGCATAGTAATCACAGCTTTTTTGTTCCCCTTTATTGAGGAGTTAACTGGTATATACAAACGAGGAACCGGAACCTTTTACTATTGATTAATCATTTAAATTCATGAACAGCCTTCTATAACTTACCTGCGGTTGTATTGAACCGGATGTTTGATCTTGCTACTAATATTAATCCCACAATTGTCTTGTAAGGCCCTATCTCAAGAATCTATATATGAGGGGCATGCTTAAAAATTGCCAATTTAATTGAGACAGGGCGTGATTTCAAAACACCCTCTCTTATTTGATGTAGGCATCCTGATAATTTCATCAACTAAGATAATTACTCTTTACTAAACCCTATTTCTTAAGGGAGTAAATTTAACTATTAGCTTTTTGAGGGAGAGATATGGAAAAGTTAACCAGCTAATAACCAGAATATAATCAGGAGCGGACAACAGAAAGATGATAGTTGATCTTGTCGATCAGCTCCTTAAAATCGAGAGGCTTAATCACAAAGTCATGCGCTCCGTCGATAAGTGCTTTTTGAGTTACTTCAATCTCAACATAGGAGCTCATCACAATAATTTTAATCGTTGGATATCTTGCCCGAAGAAACGAAAACAATCCATTGCGGTCCAGCAGCTGGCTGTCTACTATTATCAAATCAACAGCTTTAGTCGTCAATACGTTTTGTGCTTTTCTTGCGTTACATGACGTATAACAACGAAAGCCCTCTTCGCTCAGGATAAGCTGAAGAGAGTCGCGCACTACTTCCTGCTGATCAACAATAAGAATTGACTGAGGCTCCATGGAAAGCAAAGTGGTTAGCATTTCTACGTTTTCATTATTAGTAATGCAATTACAAGACCACTTTTTTCATCTATATCAAATTTATCAATAAGTGCCCCTTAAGCTATATAAAGGCATATTTTTAAACTCGTTTTCAAAAACTCTTATTATTCATTTGCAGAGCTGCAACAAGACTCATAATGCAGCTTGCATTACTGCAAGCTTATGTTTTTAAACTATCTATAATAAATTATCCTGTTGCATTTATTTTAATGATTTAAACCAATTAATACGCTTCAAACAGCCCTTTATAAAAAAATAGCACCCTAAGAATAGTTTGGAACGATGGTTGCATTATTAATAGCAGACAAACTATAATAACCCAATAACCACAGTTAAGAAGGGGTCACTATGAAATCTTTATTTACAACACTTTTAATCTTTTTATTCACAATATCAGGCAATGTCCTGGCACAGTCTGATTCTTATAAAATTCTTGAAAAAAGTACCATACAAGTTGAGGGAACTTCTACTCTACATGACTGGACATCCGACGTAGAAAAGTTTAGTTCGTACATTAAGTTTAATGCAGCCGCGTTAGAAGGGGATACCTTAAATAATCCAGTGGAATCACTCTCGCTCACCATCCCCGTTAAAAGCATCGAAAGTGGAAAAGGTGGAATGAACCGAAGAACGTATGATGCCCTTAAATCTGATGATTTTCCCAACATCATGTTTCAAATGAACAAAGCTGAGCTCGTTAGTTCTGACTCTTCGCTAACATCAATGAAGCTCAATGTAGAAGGAAGTTTGACCATTGCCGGAACAAGCAATAACATTACACTGCCCGTTACCGGTACAAAGCAAGACGATGGGTCCTTTAAATTTACCGGCGAATATGAAATCAACATGAAAGATTATAAGGTCGATCCTCCATCAGCTATGCTCGGAACTATTAAAGCCGGAGAAATGGTTACAATACCTTTTGAGATTTATGTAGGTAAATCCTAATAAAAATTAATTAATGCGCCCCGCTACCTCTCTATTATCCTCCTCTATATTGGAAAAGGTTAGATGGCAGTTCTTACTGCTACTAACCCCCTTGTTAATCCTTGCCAATATATCCCAAAGCGGGGCGCAATCTTATCTCTTAGAAAACATCACTATCGAAAAAGGAGGAAAGGTTTGGATTGAAGGTGAAGCCGGGATGATAAGTTATCAATGTAATGCCGAAAACCTATCCGGAGTCGGTAAAATCAACAATCCAAATAATCCCCGAAACAATATCAATCAAGAAGACGGCGAAATTGAGATTTCGGTTTCGTTACCGGTCGAGGCTCTTAGTTGTGGCAAGCGTGCTATGGATAAAGACATGTATAAGGCACTCAAATCGGATAACTATCCGAATATTAGCTACAGGCTTTTAAGCGCTGAACTGGCCGATGAGAGTAGTGATACTACCGAATGGATGGACATTCATACCCGCGGTATTATGGAAATTGCAGGAGTGCAGGACACCACTTCTTTCACCGTGCAAGGGAAGTTACTGAATGACAATAGATTCCAAGTAAAAGGATCCAAAAAAATCCACATGGATACCTTTAATATTGAGCGGCCCACAGCCATGTTAGGTCTTATCAAAGCGAGCAAAGACCTGAGCGTCCATTTTAATGTGACTGTTCAGCTTGAGGAGGATACCACGCAGATTAAATAATTAATCTGTAACCCCAAGTCGCTCCATTTTGCGATACAGCGTAGAAGGGTCGATACCCAGCAGACGCGCCGCCTCAGATTTATTGCCATCCGTTCGTTTTAATACACTTTGTATATGATGTTTCTCGAAAACCTGAATGGCCTCATCCAGTTTGTCACTATCCATTTGAAAATCTTCACTATCTGATGATTTCTTAACCGCTGCCGGAAGGTCTTCAACTGTTAGAAAGTCGCCATCACTTAACAACACCGCGCGCTCAATGACATTTTCAAGCTCCCGTACCTGGCCTTTCCATTGATACGACATCATGGCGCCCATGGCATCGCTATTAATACCTTTTAAATTTCGTTTAAGCTCTTTGTTATATTTCTGTAAAAAATGATGGGCCAGCAATGGGATATCTTCTCTGCGCTGCTCTAATGGAGGCAGGGAAATTTCAACCACATTTAAGCGATAGTACAAATCATCCCTGAAATTGCCCTCTTCAACCTCTTTCTCCAAATCTTTATTCGTCGCTGCAATAATTCGTGTATCAAATGAAACCATCTGGTTTGACCCCACTGGCTTTACCTCTCGCTCCTGGATAACACGTAATAAATTCACCTGCAGATTCAGTGGAATCTCAGCTACCTCATCTAAAAAGACGGTTCCCCCGTGAGCTGCAACAAACACACCGTCTTTGTCGGCATTAGCCCCGGTAAAAGAACCTTTTTTATGGCCAAATAACTCCGACTCCACCAGGTTTTCGGGAATTGCGCCACAGTTAATAGCCAAAAACGGTTTCTTGGACCGATCACTGTTGGAGTGTATAGCACGAGCCACCAACTCCTTGCCCGTACCACTCTGTCCAGTTACCAGCACATTGCTTTTTGCCTGGCTGACTCGCTCCACCATTTTATACACTTCCTTCATGGCGGAACTCTCACCGATAATATGATTAAAGTTATACTCCTTATCGATCTGTTCGCGCAGGTATTTATTCTCCTGAGCTAAGTTCTTATGCTCCAACAAATTTTGGATCCGGATAAGCACTTCATCAAACTCCAGCGGCTTTAAAATGTAATCTGCCGCTCCTTTTCGAAGGGCCTGAATCGCAGTTTCAATAGTACCATGAGCCGTAATAATAATCGTCAACGTATCCGATGAATGCTTCAAAGCGTACTCAAGTACATCAATACCGCTGGCATTTGGCATTTTAAGGTCGGTAATAATAATATCGTAGCTGGCCTTGTCGATTGCCTCAATAGCCCCATTGCCATCTTTTACCGCGGTGCAATTATACCCTTCATCCTCCAGTACAATGGTTAATGATTCCCTGATACTGTCTTCATCATCTGCAATTAAAATCGATCCGTTCATAAATTAATTTTTAGTCGGTAATTTGATAATAAATGTTGTTCCTTCGCCGTAGTCCGATTCCACCTGGATGGAGCCTCCAATCTTATTGATAATACCGTGACTAACTGAAAGCCCCAAACCGGTTCCGCTGCCCACTTCTTTAGTCGTAAAGAACGGTTCAAAAATTCGAGATTTGTGCTCCTCTTTAATTCCCTTTCCAATATCTGAAACCGTAAGTTTAGCCATTCCATCTTGCTCCTCAGTCACGATCGTAACTTTAGGCTTATCCTCGCCTTCCATCGCGTCAACAGAATTAAGCAATAAATTTACCAGCACCTGGTGAATCTGATCGGGCACACAAGAAACAAGTGGCAATTTACTGGATAGATTCATCTCAAATTCCACATCGCGACAGCGGGCATCGTGCTGCAGTAAACCCACTGCCGATTCAATAATTTCATTGATTTGCACATTTTCAGACTGCATGTTCGAAGGTCGGGAGAAGTCTACCAAATCCCGTACAATCTTGTTAATGCGCTGAATATGGTCCCGCACTTTTTTCAGCTGATCCTGAATAAACTCATCATCCGTCTTACGCTGACAAACCTGTACCAACGACGAAATAGCTGTCAATGGATTTCCAACTTCGTGGGCCACGCCAGCGGCCATATGTCCCACTGTAGCCAGACGCTCCGACTGCTGAATCTGCTCCTCCTTCATTTTAACATCCGTCAGGTCCCGTAAAATCTGGGAGCGTCCTACAATTTCATCGTCCTTGTTACGGATATAGGATTCGGTTAAATGAACCAGCTTCTTTTCTCCTGTTTTCGTCAGTCGTTCAGTCTCGTAGTTGCTAACATTCCCCTTGAATTTCATCCCGAATTCAATGCACTCCAACTCCCGCATTTCAATTAGTTCATCGGGCACTATTTTCTTTATTTCTTCACCGATGATTTCATTGCGCTGCCAATCAAGCATTTCTTCGGCTCCTTTATTCCACGAAGTTATGTTATTATCGTTGTCAATAGAAATAATCGCATCAGCCGAATGCTCAATAATATCACTGTATCGCATTTTGGTGGCTTCCAGCTGATCCTCATAGTACTCTCGGTAGTTATAGACTGTCCACGCGGCCCAAACCATCAAAACAAGCGAAACGATAACACCGCGGCTAAAGTAGAGCCACTGCATGGTATCTTGAGAGGTATCCTTAAATAAGGTTTGATCAATGATCTCAAATGCGCCAAATACCACTCCCAGGATAATCAGGGAGGTAAAAAACAGATATCCCATCCGGGCTTCGCGCAAAAATCGTAAAATCTCTTTCATACCGTACTCACTTTAATCTATCTCATAGTCAATAAACTACCAGCTGCCAAGCAAACGCCTGATTAACACAATTTGACCAATATGATACGCATTGTGATCAACAATTAGCATTGCTTCTCTAAACAGCGTTTGTCCGTCGCCGTGGGGAAAAACCTTTTGAACATTGTTTTGGGGATCTTGAATGAGCTCCCTCATCTCCTCAATGCCATTTTGGACCGCCTGTACCGATTCCTCAAACTGTTCCTTGCTTTCAGGTTTTGACTCTTCGGGCCAATAGTCATCGGGCCAGTCGAGCGCTTCGTAATCAGGATTTTTGCAGAACTCTATGATATCATCCTGTCCAATTCGGATATGCTCAATAAGTTCCCAAATAGTGTGGGGAACACCTTCAACCCGTATACCAACCTGCTTAAAGGTAAGCCCCTGCACTGCCTGATTAAAATCAACATGTGCATTCCTACCCTCGAGTTGTTCCAGCAATAATGATCGAACTGTTTTATCTGATCCCATATGTATTTGGTCAATTCTAAATACTTAAGGCCACTAATGTAATAACCATAGCACAAAAGTTCTTCTTTTGTACAAAGGATAAGATACAGAGTATCAATATAGAAAGGGAGGGAAGGAAAGGAGAAATGGTGCTGAGAATGGAGTTAAAATAACAAAAGCCCTGCGCTTGCAGAGCTCTTTTTCAATCAACTGTTTACAATATAATGGAATTACCCCATACAGAACAAGTATTTTTGATATAGACCAACTAACAAGTTGGTAATATATAACTAATATTAGTTAAACTTTATCTATTATATAATTGTTGTTAGGTTATAATCAAATAGAATTGATGTATAATACTTAACAACTAACTTTATTTGTGCTTTATGCCCAAGCAAGTTGGCAATCTTACTCTTTATTCCGTTGATGATCTCCACGAACAATTGGGACTCAGTAAAATGACGATCCGAGCTTATCTCAGGGAGGGAAAAATACGTGCTCGCAAACTGGGCGTTAAGTGGTATGTTACCGAAGAGGCTTTGCGGGAGTACTTCAATGAGCCTACTGCCGGTGATGCTAAGTCTCCCAAAAAGAAACCCAAAAATTACCGCTATGTTGTTAAGGGAATTAACGATTTGGTAAGCGAACAGGAAGAATGCGAAACAATCGACGAAACCATAGAATGTATTGAGGAGCAGGCTATTATTAGTCTATTTCAGGTCGCTATTATTGATCGTGAAACTGATGAAGTGACTGAACTCATTAAAGCACGTGATTTCCTTGATCGATATAGCTAATAGCAATTTATCGACTTTAGAAAATGGGCATTCATTAAAAAGTGATGTATGTTTAACAGCTTAGTAAAAAATTAATCAGTAATACATTATGCTTAAAAAAGACGACACCAAGCTCGAAATTTTTGGATTTGGGGACGATGACAGTGACGAAGATACCTTTTACTGCCTGGTCAACACCACCAAAAGTCCCGATGGGATAGACCTGGAAAAGCTTTCCAACGCCGATCCCCGAAAATTTGATGAAGTACTCAACGAAATGGGCTGTATTTTACTGCTGCGCGGGGACGAGGTCGAAGAGTTGATCAGCCGTGGTGATATTACCGACACCAACTTACATAAGTCACTCTATGATCTGGCTGTTGAGCAGGAAATTATTCAGTAGGCAGTTCCCCGATAGCAATCGGTTCAACTACAAAAATGCTACTAATCTCCGTTAATCGTAAACGGTCCCTCGTTTTGCCACCAGTGCCAAGCGCGCAGAATAGCAACCATCGTTTTTCCATCTGATATTTCTCCATTGTGCACCATATCAACGGTGGCTTGAAAAGGCAATCGCTCCTTAATCAGAAACTCATCATCATCTACCTGCTGGTCAAACGAGGTGATATCCCATGCTGTATAAAGATGAATAATTTCATCAGAATAGCCAATACCCGGGTAATAGTGCCCGATATATTGAAAGCTCTTGCAGGATAATCCCGCTTCCTCCTGAAGCTCGCGACGTGCCGTTGAATCGGCATCTTCATTGGGATCAATCTTGCCGGCGGGCACTTCGTAGAATATTTGTGACATCGGATATCGAAACTGCTTTACCATCATCACATCCCCATTTTCAAAAATGGGCACGACCGCCGATGCTCCCGGATGCTTAATCCATTCCCGGGTTGAAGTTGTTCCGTCGGGCAGCTCCACTTCATCAAAATAAACATGAAGCAGTCGCCCGCTAAAAACTTTTTGAGAGGTCCGTTTGCGTTCAACAAGTTTATCAGAATCGTACATAGAAAATTTTTTATGTATCTTTTAAGCTGTTCCATCGAGACAGAGTAGAGGCGAATGATAACAAACAATTAGGTTTCCATTGTCAGAAACATTTAACATAGATCACAAACAGATAGACGTTAAGCAAGACCTGTTTACATGGTCAAACCTGATCTCACTGTCACGCATTTTGATCGTTGTACCCGTCATTTACCTGCACTATACCAATGGGCATCAAATCACCTGGCTTATTACCACACTTGTAATATATGGCATTGTATCTGATTATTTGGATGGGTTTGTAGCTCGTATGACCAACCAGGTGTCGGAGTGGGGGAAAATACTTGATCCCGTTGCCGATAAATTTTGTGCATTTTTTCTATTTCTGTACGCCACTTATATTGATATTATTCCACTCTGGTTCTTCCTGCTCGAAGTAGGTCGCGATGCTGTCATTGTAATTGGATCAGCATATATTCAATATCTGCGCGGCAAAGTGGCTATGGCTGTAATGTCGGGAAAAATAAGCGTTAACGTGTTGGGGTTATACTGGATGGCCGCCTTCTTCTTTCCACAGGAAGTGGAAGTACATTTTATGCTGATGGGTGCTTCGGCAGCCCTTATGTTTTACTCCTTCTTTGATTATCTTCATCGTTTCAATCTTATTCGCAAAGGAGTGGAATTTAACTGAAAACTACCATTTTACGGACATAATATAGATCCTGAAGTAAATTCAGGATGACACAAATGTTTTAATACGAAGTATCTACTATGGGTTTTTTAGAAAAAATTGGTCTCAAGAAAAAGGAGAAAGTCGAAAAGGGCGTTGAAAAAAGCCGCTCCGGCATTATGAAAAAGATCGGCAAGGCTATTGCCGGTAAGGATACCGTAGATGCTGCCGTGCTCGATGAACTGGAAGAGATTTTAATTACTTCTGACGTCGGCGTATCTACTACAATCGAAATCATCGATCGAATTGAAGCGCGCGTTGCTGAAGACAAGTATCTGAACAGTGACGAGCTACAGCGCATTCTCCGGGAAGAAATCATTGCCCTTCTCAAAGATCATTCGCCCGATAAACCCGCCGAATTCGATGCCGATTTTCCCCAAAAACCTCACATTGTAATGGTTGTTGGCGTAAACGGCGTTGGCAAGACAACTTCCATCGGTAAACTGGCTCATCTTTACAAAAAAGCCGGAAAAAATGTGATGCTGGGCGCCGCTGATACGTTTCGGGCTGCAGCCGTTGACCAGCTCAAAATATGGAGTGAGCGCGCCGGAGTTCCTATTATTCAACAGGGACAAAATGCCGATCCCGCTGCTGTCGCTTATGACACTGTGGAATCGGCTAAAGCCAAAGATGCCGATATCGCGTTGGTAGATACGGCCGGGCGACTACATAACAAAAAGTCGCTGATGAACGAGCTCGCTAAAATTAAACGCGTGATGGGCAAAGTTGTTGACGGTGCGCCCCACGAAGTTCTGCTGGTTCTCGATGCATCCACCGGACAAAATGCCATGCAGCAAGCCAAAGCCTTTACCGATTTTGTAGACATCACCGGGCTGGTGCTCACCAAGCTGGACGGTACGGCAAAAGGCGGAATTGTTATCGGCATCTCAAGCGAACTGGACGTACCCGTAAAGTACATCGGCGTGGGCGAAGAGATCGAAGACCTGCAGGTATTTGATCGAGAGCTGTTTGTCAATTCTATGTTCAAGGACTAACATCTGCTCTTACAGAAAAATACCGCTGCAAAATCACTTTTCTATTATTTGATTTTTATTTTTCGACTTTTAGTGATACCATTTGCCTGTACGGCATTTTATAGCCAATCCTCTTGCAATGGCTGTTACAAAAAGGGCAAAGATTACTTATCGGGGTATTCTTTTATCTACCTTATTGCTATTAATCCCATTTTTGGGATGGGGGCAAGAGCGTGTCGATGACGTCCACTCTGGTGAACAACTCATGCAAAAGGCAGACTCCCTGCAGCATACTGCCCGGTATGATTCCTCCACCTATTATTATCAACAGGCCGCTGACTTTTTTGACGAGCGATCTAATATAAAGGGACAACGTAATGCGCTTTTCCAGGTTAGCCTAAACAAGTACAGTCAAGACGATAACGAAGCAGCCACTACCTTTCTTAAAAAAGCCTGGACTCTATCCACCAAGTACTTTCCCGATGATGAGATTTTTAAGCTCCGCTATTATCATCAAAAAGGGGTTCTGGCAGAGTCCAATGCCGAGTACCAAACCGCACTGAATTGGTATCAAAAAGGACTGTCACTCGCAGATTTGGTTGAAAATAGCACGATATTTAAGGTCCGGATGAATACCGGCATAGGAGAAGTTTTTTCATCGCAAGGTAACTACCAAAAAGCTATAACCCAGTTTTCTAATGCCCAAGACAGCTACCACCGCAATGAACTTGAAGGCCAAGCACTGCTAAGCCGGATCTATAACGGCCGCGGTACGGCTCATCAAAAAAGGGGGGACAAGCAACAGGCACTTAAATTTTTTAGGCTTGCTCTTGAAATAGACCAGCAGCGACTTCCGCATCCCCATCCCGAGCTCTCAATCTTATATAACAACTTGGCGCTTGTATACTATTATCAAAGTGATTACCAGCGGGCACTCGATTATATGATAAACGCCACCAATGTATTGGCGTCTTTCCATGGAGAAAATCACCGATTGGTTGCGGCCGGATATAACAATGTTGGCGTAGTCTATTCCGAAATGGGTGAGATGGAACAAGCTGCCAATTACCTCAAGAAATCATTGGAAATTAAAGAAAAACTACTTGGCGCTAACCATCCCGAAGTAGCCGTCGGCTACCAAAACCTGGGCGCAACCCACTCGGATATCGGACAATATGATAAAGCCATAACTTACTACCAGAAATCCAAGGAGATTTACCAACAGCGTTTTCCCGACGGGCACCCTGAGTTAGCCAATGTCTATGTCAATCTGGGGCAGGCCTATGGACAAAAAGAAGCTTACAACAAGGCACTCGATTTCTACTTTCAAGATCTGGATATCAACCGCCGAATGCTGTCGGATGACCATCCCTTTATTGGCGATACCTATACAAAAATAGGGGAAATATATGCCGATATGGGTAACCATCGGCAGGCGCTCAATTATTACCGGCAGGCAATGGAAGTGCTTCTCACCAATTATAGTGCTGAAGATCCCTTCCAGGAACTCTCGCTCGAAAATGTCGTTTATCCCGAGCTTATGCTTAATACCTTGCGACTTAAAGGTGAAGCTCACTACCAGGCAGGCAATCAAAATGAAAACACCAAACAACTGCACCAATCACTGCAAACCTACCTACAGGCCGTGGATTTCATCGACGAGCTTCAACGATCGCTGAACCGTAGCAAGTCAAAATTTTTACTTAGGGAACGCACGGTTGATATCTATCAGAAAGGATTCAAGACTGCTCTTACTCTCTTTGAGCAAACCGGAGACAAGGACTACAAGCATCACCTGTTCTATTTCGCCCAGAAAAGTCGTAACCAGATTCTGCTGGAGCAAATACAGGAGCTAAATAATAAAAGTTTTGCACAGATTCCCGACTCACTCATTGAACGCGAAAACCAGTTGCGCGAATCCGTTACCGGATTGCAGCGAGAGCTTTCCGGGTTTACAATTCGAGGAATGGCCGGCGATTCCCTCAAAAGAATTTCCCTACAGGATTCCCTTTTCCATGCCCAAAAAACATTACATAATCACATTCAAAAGCTGGAGGACAAATATCCAAAATACTATGGCTTAAAATACGAACCGCCTGTTGCCAACATATCAGAGATACAGCAAAATCATATAACGCCATCCCAAACGATGATCTCGTATTTCTTTGGGGATGCCTCTCTGTATGCCTTCGTGATCACCAAGGAATCTTTTGAAGTACAGGAGGTTGGCACCGACACGCTGCTCGATAAAACCATTACCAATTTTCGAGAAACAATCCTTGAAACCACTTCAGTGGATACCTTTGCAAATCAAAGTCATCAGCTGTATCAACAACTCATTGATCCTGTAACAGAATATATTACGGGTAAAAACCTCCTTATTATCCCCTCGGGCCCACTGCATTACCTGCCTTTTGAAGCACTGCTGACACGCCCAATATCCGAAACTGAAACCAGCCGATTCCATGATCTCCCATACCTGCTCAACAAACATAGCATAAGTTATGCCCCTTCAGCGGGGTACCTGAAACTTCGCGCCCATCAGGAACAATCTCCTAAAAATAAAACTCTTGCCGCCTTTGCACCAAGCTTTAAAGATCTTGCCGCTTCTAAAAGCAGAGAAGTCTATCCCCAGGTTGATCGACCCATCTCTCCGCTGCTTTTTAACAAAACGGAAGTCCAGCATTTAGGAGAATTGTTTAATAGTCCCGACGGTTTCTTTTCATTCCTCAAATCACCAACCGATGAGGCCGATCTATTTGTAGATCAAAAAGCCACCGAATCAACATTTAAACAGGAGCCTCTTACCGACTATCGATATATCCATCTCGCCACCCACGCTTTTCTGCAGGAAGAAGATTCAGAACAATCAGGAATACTCTTCTCCACACCCGACCAACAAGAAGATGGTACATTATACGCCTCAGAAATTTATAATCTGCAGCTGCAGGCCGATCTTGTTACGCTCAGTGCCTGCAATACCGGTATGGGGACCTTTAAAAGAGGAGAGGGAATCATTGGGCTTAGCCGGGCCTTCCAATATGCGGGTGCCCGAAACTTGCTGGTCTCTCTGTGGAGAGTAAACGACCGATCTACAGCACAATTAATGCATAACTTCTATGCCCAGCACCATGATGGTGCTATAATGCCCGTAGCGTTACAAAAAGCCAAGCAAAAGATGATTGACCAAGCCGAATATGCCCATCCCAAGTTCTGGGCCCCCTTTGTTTTTATCGGCCAATAAAAAAAGCCATGCCTCAATAAAAGACATGGCTCAAAATAACTGCAGTTTTCATTTAAGAAACACTACCGGCATCGTCATCATCTTCTTTAGTACTTCCACCATCTTGGTCAGGTAATGCCAGTGAAAATTGATCTTTGTTTAAATCAAACATAATGATCTCCTGATTTTTATTTTCGGTTATTTGTAAATACCTCTCCTCAGCGAAGAAGCTCTTTTAATATTCTACAATTAATGCTCAACACCAAACTTTTTATCTTTTCCCAAATTCTGTGTATATATTCAAGGCTCTTAGCACACATCTAAATACTTGGTGATATTAACTATTAGGGTATGAAACGGCTTCTCCTTTGCCTCACACTTTTTATCTGCTTCCCTCTATCGGGCATGGGGCAAAGCATACAGCTGGCCGATTCCCTTTTTAAACAGGGTAAGGAGTACGACGATAAGGGAAAAATGGCGGAATCGGAATTCTACTATCGAGAATCCTATAATATATACCGACAATTCCAGGATACGGCCTCGTGGCTAAAAGCCGGAAAAGAATATGGCAGCGCCATGGTTTACCGCTCAAAAAATGAACAGGCCATGGAACTCTATAAAAAACTATTGGAGGTCGACCACCCGGCCAATGACACCTATAACCGCGGCGATCTTTACACCAGCATGGGCTGGTCCTCCAACAGAATGGGAAAAACAAAACAGGCCGAGAAATATTACAATAGGGCCCTGCCACTGGCACAGCAATCGGGAGACAGCCTACTCATTGGTACAGTCTATAATAATTTGGGTAGGTTATATAATCGCAAAGGAAACACCTCCAAATCACTGGAATATTTCGAGCGGGCCCTTAACTACTATATCAATAAAAGATATCGGTCCGTTACCTTATCTAATATTGGTAGAATTTATGGTGACCTCTCCCTTTATAACCAAGCCTTGGAGTATGCCAATAGGAGTTTAAAACTTCAAGAAGAAATTGGGAGTGTCCATTTATTAGCTAATGGATATAGCCAAATAGGTTCGATACAAAGCAACCTTGCAAACTACGACCAAGCGCTGATTTCATATAAAAGAGCTTTGGATTACAGTCAGCAAGCCTCCACGCCCAAACTGAGCTCAACCATTCTTAACAATTTGGGCCTTCTCTATAAAAGACTAAACGAATATGACACGGCCATTGATTATTACCAACAAAGTTTAGCTATCAGTGAAGAAAACTCCGGTCCTCGTTCCATCGCTACCACAGTAAACAATATCGGGCAGCTCTATTTTAATCAAGACAAAACAAAAGAAGCCGAACAGTACTATCGCAGAGCTCTTAAAATTCGCGAGCAAAACGGGAATAATCGAGATATTGCTTCATCTCTAAATTCCATGCTCCGGTTAACGATTGATCAAAAAGATTTTAAGCAGGCAACCGCCTATACCAACCGGCTTAAAGCCATGGGCGATTCCACCGACAGTTACGATATGCTACAAAAAGCTTCTTTCTTTTTAGGACGGATTGGCCAAGCGCAAAATCAAGATGAAGAAGCTCTCCAACACTTCAAGAAAGCCCACAGCTACAGTCAGTATTTGTCTCCTCGTCGTCAGCTTGCGCCCATCAAAGATCTGGCCCGGCAGTATCACAAGCTTGGCTCCGACAGCGCCGTTACCTACGGGCAAAAGGCTATTGATATTATTGAACAACATCGCTCCAACGCCGGGGCGCTTTCAGATCTCAAGTCGGGATATTTTGGCAAACATTCCGATTTTTACACCGAGGTGGCATCGTGGGTGTTAACGTATACTTCAGATGTTGCCCGGGCTTATAAACTCGTTGAACAGGCCAAGGCCCGAGCCCTCAGCGATGAGCTGGCGAAAGCCTCCCAGAATATTGACGAGCAGCTGCCCGAGAAGATCCGCCTTGAACGCAATCAAAAACGAAATAAGATAGACCAGCTCTTCAGCCAGCTTGAAAATACCGTTAACGCCCAAAAACGGGAAAAACTGCGACAAAAAATTCGAAATGCTGAACTTGACTATGCCTCCTACGAAAATAAATTGCAGAGGGAACATCCCCGGCTAAAATCGCTGCAACCCCCCAAACCCATTACCCTTAAGCAGGCTCAAAACAGTGTTGACGAACAAACCGCCATCTTGGAATACGCACTGGCGGGCAACGAGCTGTTGGCTTTTATGATCAGCCGAGAGGATGTACGCGTTGAAACGATATCACGGTCGAGCAATACCGAGGAGCTTGCTACCGAGCTGACAACCATGGTAACCAATTTTAAGGATGCTATTCTTTCAAACGCTTCGCGTACGCGATTACGGTCGCAGTCCACAGCATTGTATAATATTCTTTTAAAACCTTTTGAGAATGACCTTGAAAACTTTTCTAATTTGACCATTGTCCCCGACGGTGCCCTTGCCTATCTCCCGTTTGAGGCTATTTCACAGGGCGACCAGTACCTGATTGAAAATTTTAATATCAAGTACGTGCCTTCTCTTACCAGCCTTACGCTCTTAAAAGATCCCCAAAGCCCAGCCCGTAAAAATTTACTGGCCGTTGCAGGATCCAATTTTGTCCGCAATAATGACCGTGGGTTACAACGGGATAATCTCAACAACCTACCGTCCACCCTTATCGAAGTTGATTCCATAGCCACACACTTTAAAAATGCCTCTATCCTAAAAGATGAGCAGATATCAGAAGGAGCACTAAAAAATTTACTGCGCCAGAATAACTACCAGTATGTCCACTTGGCTACTCACGGTATTATTGATGAAAATCAACCCAATCGCAGCGGGCTGGCCCTTTCTACCGACAGCGAAATTTCGGCTTCATCTACCGAAGATGGCATGCTGCACAGCTCCGAAATTTTCGGAATGAACATCAATTCAGATATGGTGGTACTAAGTGCCTGTAACACGGGGCTGGGTAAAATAGTGGGCGGCGAGGGCATGCTGGGTATGCAGCGATCCTTTTTCTATGCCGGCACCTCAACGGTTGTGGTAAGTCTATGGAATGTATACGACCGATCAACGGCTTCCTTCATGAATGAGTTTTACAAGTCGCTTCTCCAACAAGACACAACCACGGGCTGGATCGATGGTACCCTGCGCTGGATCGGCTGGGAGCAATCCATTCCATTCGGGACTAAAGCCAAAGCCATGCGCGAAGCCAAGCTAAAGATGATTAAACATCCCCTGTTTAATCATCCGGTTTACTGGGCGCCTTTTATTGTGGTCGGCCGGTAAAGCGCTTATTTAGATGCCCGGCATCATTTTATCCTCTAATCTTATATAGCCCGGTTCAAAACCCATAATTGGTAATAAGTAAGTTTAGCCACAATTTAGAAAGGAAAATTACTTTTGTAAGGATTTGCTCTTCATCGGGTCTTACTTATTTGACTATTTTAATCACAGAGAGATGCAATATAAGAAGATCACCCAAGATATTATTGGCTGTGCGATGAACATCCATAATACACTGGAAAATGGATTCCAGGAGGTTATTTATCAACGTTGTTTAGCTCTTGAATTTAAAAAGAGAAACCTGCTTTTCTGGCGTGAACAAGAAATGGAAATCTTTTACGAAGGTGTTCAGGTAGGCACCCGGAGAGCTGACTTTATCATTGAAGAAGATGTCTTACTTGAAATAAAAGCCGTTATTCAACTTCAAGACGTTCACCTGGCCCAGGCATTAAACTATCTCGAGGCTTACGATCTAAAAACTGGACTTCTCATTAACTTTGGCTCTCGCTCCCTTCAATTTAAACGCCTTTTTAACAACAAGAATTTAGAACCCTGATTAATAAGATTAAAGGATTACAGGGATTGAGATGCCCTAACTTAGAATATTCATCCCGGCTATCCTATAAATCCTTTTCCATCTTAGTTCAATTCCCCTAATTATCGCTCTTCGTTATCTCAATAAACTGTTGATTATCAACAGCGGGAGGATTATCGGTATTGGCAATCATCACTGTAGTGGCGTACATCGTTTGCAGGATGCTTGCCATTTTTTCGAAACGAATTTTATGCACTTCATCCGATGGACGATGATAATCTTCATGGATACCCGAAAAGAAAAAAGCAAAAGGCACCTTTTTCCGGCCAAAATGCCAGTGGTCGCTGCGGCGATAAAACTGCTGAGGATCATTCAGATCGTTATACCTTTTGTTCAGCTTTATCTGCCCCGACTGCTTATTGGCGACACTAATAAGGCTATCCAAATCCGAAGAAATCAGTTCCGCTCCAATGATATAGGCATACTTTTCAATACCTTCACTTTTATGCGTAGAATCGATTCGACCAATCATATCCGTATTTAGATTTGCCACCGTTTTTTCCATCGGAAACACCGGATGATCGGAATAGTAACGCGAACCGAGCAATCCTTTTTCCTCCGCCGACACATTTAAGAACAAAATAGATCGCTTGGGTTTTATGCCGTTCTTTTCCGCCTCTGCAAATGCTTTGGCAATATTCAAAAGCCCGATCGTTCCGCTTCCGTCATCATCTGCACCGTTGTAAATATGATCGCCGGTAGAATCTGGCTCTCCGATTCCCACATGATCGTAATGCGATGTCAGCACCACAACTTCATCTTTCAGCTCCGGATCAGCTCCTTCATGAAAAGCCAAAACATTTCGGGAGTTAATCGTTTCTGTGGATGAATAGGGGATTTGCGTCAATTCATAGCTAAGCTCTTTGGCTTGAAAGTCGGTAATATTATCTATCAAGTTTTTACGATGTTCTGTCAGTTCTTCTACGGAGTTCAATCCCAGCAACTGTGCAGCTAATTCCGGTTTAACAATATTATATCCGCCGCTGAATCCGCTCAAAGAGCTCTCGCTTTCCCGATAGGCTAAACTCATACGACCGGTTTCTCCAAAACTACCCTGCATTTTTTGAGCTATAACATTAAACTCTTGAGGTTCTTTGACCGGTATAGTCAAAATACCTGATGCTCCCTGTTGCATAATCATCTGAAACCGTGCCCGGGCATCAATCTTGGGATTGATAAGCGTATCCCCGTCCACCACTTTTGGGGCGTTTTGAAATACCATTACCCACTTACCTTTTGGATCAACACCATCCAGATGGGTAACCCCGCGTTCCTGATCGTTAATACCAAATCCTGCAAATACAATCTGTCCTCTCAAAGTATCAGTACCCCCAAACAATCGCGAAAAATTGGCCGTTTGATTGCTGTTGGCCACAGATCGATCGATTAATTCTTTTGAAGAGTTATCTTTTTTATACAACTCAAAAACAAGGCTATCACTTTTCGATGCATTGAGCTCAAAGTTCTGAAAATAACTGCCGTTATCACCAACAGGTGTTAATCCCAGTTTCTCATATTCTTTAGCAAGAAAATAAGCGGCCTTTTTTTCGGCAGGGGTGCCTGTTTCACGCCCCTTCATGGTATCGTGGGCAAAAGCCGTTAAATGAGGCTTCAAATAATCCGCCGATATCTCCTGTTGGAAATTTAATAGCCGTTCGGTATCAGTAACAGGTTCCGAAGGTTGATCCTGGCTCGACGGCCCTGATCCCGCACAGCTTACGGTAAAAATCAGCAGCCCAATAAAAACGGCTTGCAGGTGCATCTTCATAAGTAACGCTCTTTCTTTTTTAGTTCTAATTTGCTTCGGGGGTGCCAATAATTTCATCAACGGGCTTTAAATCTAAATAAAACTCCGTTGGATCATCATCTTCGACATACAGGTTGATCTGCCGCTCTTTTAGCATTTCTAAAATTGCTAAAAAGGTAACAACGATCTTTGTCAGGTTTTTAATCTCGCTACACATCGCTCTAAAAGAGGTGCGTCCACTTTGCTGCAGACGGTCCAACACGTACTCAGTCTGCTCTTCGATGGTAAATTCTATCTTTTCAACATGGTGTACACTTTCCTGTTTTTTGATATCGGCCAATACCTTTTTGAAAGCCGACATCAAATCAAACATGGTTACATCCTTCAGGGCTTCGCCACTGGCCTGCTTATCAACCTGGTCAACTTTGGTATATCCGCGAAAATATGATTTCTGAGCTTCTTCAGCCACATCTTCCATCTTCCCGGCCATCTCTTTATAGCGCTTGTATTCGAGCAGCCGTTGGACCAACTCGTACCGGGGATCGTGCTCATCGAGCTCTTCATCGGATTCTTCCTGGGGCAGCATCATTTTGGCCTTAATCGACATCAGCATGCTGGCCATCAAAATAAATTCGCTGGCGACATCTAAATCCAGCTCCTCCATCAAATTGATATACTCCAGGAATTGGTTGGTAATGTAGGAGATAGGGATATCGTAGATATCAAGCTCATCGCGCTTTATAAAAAAGAGAAGGAGGTCGAGCGGACCTTCAAAATTTTTAAGTTGAACTCGATACATTAACCACCGTTCGAATTTGGGCTTCCCACCTATTTCTAATGGGATAAAAAGGAATTATTTGTAGCTTTTCTACTCAAAGTTAATGTAACTGTTGTTTATTGCCTAACTTTTTATACTTTTTACATCAACATTGGCTTTTTGAAACATAAACTATGGATTACGCGAATTTAGTATCAGCCATACAAGAGAACAATACTCAAGAGATAAATAAAATAATCGAGGCTCTTCGTCCAAGGTTAATAGCATTTCTACGCATTCACATGAATGCCAGTAGATCTGATGCAGAGGATTGTGCCCAAGATTCCCTTCTTACCTCGCTTGAGGTAATAAATGAGGACCGGCTAAACAATCCTGATCAGGTGGTCTCGTATATTCTGTCGGTATGCAGAAACAATTACCTTAAAATGCAGAAAAAAAAGCGGCCCGAAGCAACGGATGAAATCCCCGATACTCATCAACAGGCTCCTACCCAACTACAGTCGCTACTGGATGAAGAACAGGAGCGTCTGCTCGAGTGGTGCCTAGGTCAACTTAAAGAGAAGTATCAGGAGTTTATGCAGTACTGGTTTGATCACCCCGACTCCCATGCTAAAAAAGTGGCCAAGTATTTTGGGATCAGTGTTAACAACGTATGGACCCGGAAACACCGACTCATTCAAAAACTTAATGACTGCTATCAAGAAAAAAGCAAATTATAATGTAAGGATTGGGTTTCTCAAGGGTCTTACTTACAGACCTTGAGACATAAACATGGGTTAATACTTTTTAAAGCGTATAATTTACCATTTGAGAATGAACAAAATGTCAAGAGACATAGAACTGGAACAAGAAATTGATGCCTATGTTAAGGGCAAGCTATCGGAGGAGGAAGCTCAACAGCTTTGGAAAAAACTGCTCCAGCGTCCCGATTATATCGACCTTTTAAAAACGGAATTGGCCGTAAAATCTATTCTTGAAAAACGTTCTTCCAGCAATAATTCCACCTCTGCCAAAGAAAGCAGTATTATTTATTCCATCCAGAGCTCATGGAAATGGATGGCAGCCGCTGCTGCGGTAGCCCTGTTAGTTGTTTCAATTAACTTCTTTCAGCTTGATACCAATCAATCCCTACAAAGTGAGGTGCCCAACCAATTTAACCTGGTAGAGAATCTTTCTTCTGCAGAAGTATTTCGCAGCCAAAAAACAGAAACACTCCCAGCCGATTCTCTGTTGAACCATGGATTCGAAGCCGCACTATCCGGTAATATATCAAAAGCGATAGCTGCCTACGATGAAATAATCAACAAATACGATGATGAGCCGGCTGCTATAAAAGCGTACCTGAATAAAGGAATCATACAATACAATAACGGTAGTTTTGGTAAATCTATCGAATCATTTCAGGCGGTTATAAAACGAGACACAAAAAGAGAGGTCTTAAAAGAGAAAGCATACTGGTATATGGGTAATGCTTATATCAATATTGAGCAAACAGACAAAGCACGCGAGGCTATCCACAAGGTTTATACGATGGACGGCATTTATCGCAAACCTTCCTTCAGGCTGCTTAAAAAGCTGGATTACGAGTTGGGCAATGTAGATTTTGATAACTTTGAAGAACAGATGAAAGAAGGCTAATAAGCTTTCGAAACTTTGCAAATAATGAGTTAATTTACTTGTCGTAAAAGTCGGTTAACTCATTCCATACTTTATTTTGCAAAACCCACTGTTAGATGCTTCTGATAATGATCAAGAGTTTGAACGTACCTTGCGTCCAACTCGTATCAACGAGTTTATTGGACAAAAAAAGGTTATTCAAAACCTTTCGGTTTTTATTCGAGCAGCGCAAAAACGTGACGAAGCATTAGATCACGTTATTCTTTCGGGCCCTCCCGGCCTGGGAAAAACAACGCTGGCTCATATTATTGCAAATGAAATGGGCGTTCAGATTAAACCCACTACGGGACCTGTTCTTGAAAAGCCCGGTGACCTTGCCGGTATGCTTACCAATCTCGAAGAGGGCGATGTCCTTTTTATTGATGAAATTCACCGGCTGAATCCGGTCATTGAGGAGTATCTGTATTCCGCCATGGAAGATTACCAGTTGGATATTGTCATCGATTCGGGCCCCAATGCCCGCAGTATCCAAATTGAACTTAACCGCTTTACATTGGTGGGAGCAACTACCCGAAAGGGGCTCCTAACGGCACCATTGCGTGCCCGTTTTGGTATCGACATGCGGCTGGACTACTACGATGTGGAACTTCTGCAGCGCATTGCACTCCGCACGGCCAGCATTTTAAATATGGGTATCACCGAAACGGGTGCACATGAAATTGCGCGCCGTAGTCGGGGAACCCCTCGAATTGTTAATAAGCTTTTGCGGCGTACCCGCGATTTTGCCCAGGTAAAAGATATGGATACCATTAATGATGAAATTGCGGACACTGCACTCAATGCCCTGGATGTGGACGAGAATGGCCTGGACGAAATGGATATTCGCATTTTAAAAGCTATTATTGAAAATTATGAAGGTGGTCCTGTAGGATTGGGCACCCTGGGTGTTGCCGTCGGCGAAGACAAGGGTACTATTGAAGAAGTCTACGAACCATACCTAATTAAAGAGGGTTTTCTTCAACGAACACCAAAGGGACGAATAGCAACCCGTCAAGCCTTTGAGTATTTAGGAGTCAACCCCGACAAAATAGAAGGAAATTTATTTAATTAGGCATGTAAAAAAATAACTGATTAACATTGATTATTTGCCCTTCGTTCATTTAATAAAATTAAATTATTTAAATATATATACTTAATATTTTAGGGAACTAATTGTTTTGATATGTGATTATCAGGTATCACAATCCTTAATTAATCACATATCACAATGGAAACAACAACTCACAATCCCTTATTAAAACTGAGAACATTTTTGTTCAACAGTTTTATTGCCGTTCTATTGGTTTTTACGCTGCAGGCATGTGGCGACGATGATAACGGACCAACCGATCCTCTAAATGAAACCGGTAATGTTGCAGAAGTTGCTCAATCTGATGATAATTTCAGTGACCTTGTATCTGCACTAAGTGATGCTGGCCTGGTTTCAACATTGGAAGGTGACGGACCATTTACCGTTTTTGCTCCCACTAACGAAGCTTTTGGCAACCTACCTGACGGACTTCTGTCCGGCCTTACCAATGAACAGCTTACAGAAATACTAAGTTATCACGTTATAGCTGGTTCAGAAATAGCCTCTGGAGATCTACAACCCGAACAAGCTGTTGAAGCTTTTTCCAGCGGAGAGCTTTTTATCACAGCTGACGGTGATGTCGTCGTTAATGACAATGCAACCGTAGTTGATGCCGACATTGAAGCATCAAATGGCACCATTCACGCAATTGACCAAGTGCTTCTGCCAGATAGTTTTCTTGATGTCGTTGGCATTGTAACAAAACGGTACAACTTGCAATCTCTTGAAGATGCCGTAGTCAGTGAAAACCTTGCTTCTGCACTTCAGGAAGATGGACCGTTTACGGTTTTTGCCCCCACTAACGAAGCTTTTGGCAACGTTGATCTGGGCGATCAAAGTTTAGCTGATGTCCTGCAATACCACGTCATTTCTGGCGAAGTACTCTCTGGTGATCTTGATGCCGTCCAAACAGTTGAGACCCTACAGGGGGAAGAAATAACGATTGAATCGGCTGACGGCACCGTAACCATTACTGACAACAGCGGACAAATGTACGAAGTTACCGAAGCTGACCTTCAGGGAACTAATGGCGTAGTTCATATTATTAATGGTGTGCTGAATCCCGCCCCCAATGTCGTAGATGTAGCCATCGATAACGGAAACTTTACTACACTCGTTGATGTGCTCGGGCAAACAGGGCTGGACGAAGCATTACAACAAGCTGGTCCGTTTACGGTTTTTGCCCCCACTGACGATGCTTTCTCCGGTGTTGATCTCAGTGGATTTTCTGACGATCAACTTGCTGAAATACTACAATACCATGTAGTGAATGCCAATATACTTGCTGCTGATTTGGAAGCCGAACAATCCGTTGAGGCATTAGCAGGGGGCAACCTTTTTGTCACTGCTGATGGTGAAGTAGTAGTCAACGATGTTGCAACCGTCGTGACAGCAGATGTTGAAGCATCCAATGGCACGATACATGCCATTGGCAATGTACTGCTTCCCGATAGTTATCAGGATGTTGTTGGCATTATATCCAAGCGATATAACCTGCAAGCCTTAGAAGATGCAGTTGTTCAGGCCGGGTTGGGCGGAACACTTCAAGGAGATGGTCCCTTTACTGTTTTCGCCCCCACTAATGCAGCATTTGATGAAGTGGATACCAGTGGCCTTTCCGATCAGGAATTACAAGATATTCTTGAGTATCACGTACTCCCGCAGGAGGTACTTTCTGGCGACATATCATCCGGAACCGTAACCACAGTTAATGGAACTGAACTTGAAATCACTGTTAACAGTGATGGCAGCGTTACATTAACTGATCAAACCGGAAATACATCTACCGTTACTACCGTTGATCTGCAAGGCACCAACGGAGTAGTCCATATTATTGACGGTGTGTTACTCCCAAGCTAAAAATTTTCTTTTTTTAGCCACACCATCCCTGATAAAAGCCGTACTCTGTAAAAAGGAGTGCGGCTTTTTCTATTGGCAGATCGTTCTGCATAATTATACATATTTTTGTAGCTTCAAGGCTTCTTAATAATCACTATTTACACGAACTTTTTTACTCAAATGAAAAACCTTTTCACTTCCGAATCTGTATCAGAAGGTCACCCCGATAAAGTCGCTGATCAAATCTCTGATTCCATCCTCGATGCCATGCTCGAACAGGATCCCGATTCCCGGGTAGCCGTCGAGACATTGGTTACTACGGGACTTGCCGTTATCTCGGGCGAAGTTACCACCGACGCCTATGTGGATGTACAAGAGTTAACACGCGAGGTAATAAGAAATATCGGCTACACTAAAAATTCATATCGCTTCGATTCGGAATCTTGTGGCGTTTTGACAACCATCCACCAGCAGAGCCCGGATATTGCTCAAGGCGTTGACGAAGGAAAGGACAAAAAAATGGGGGCCGGCGATCAGGGTATGATGTTTGGCTACGCTACAAACGAAACGGATACCTACATGCCGATGACGCTCCAATACTCTCATGATTTGCTTCGCGAGCTGGCACATATCCGAAAAGAGACTGCCTTGCTTCCATATCTTGCACCCGACAGTAAAAGTCAGGTGACGGTTGAATATGATGAGGAAGGAAATCCCAAAAGGGTAGATACTATTGTTATTTCCACCCAGCACGACGAAGGGGTTGATCAAGCTAAAATAAAAGAGGATTTGAAGAAGCATCTCATTCCGGAAGTTATCTCAGAAGAGTTGATGGATGCGGAAACAATTTTTCATGTAAATCCCACCGGAAAGTTTGTAATAGGCGGACCACACGGAGATACCGGCCTTACGGGACGTAAAATCATTGTTGATACTTATGGCGGGCGCGGTGCTCATGGGGGCGGCGCTTTTTCCGGCAAGGATCCTTCAAAAGTAGATCGCAGTGCAGCCTATGCTTCGCGACATATTGCCAAAAATGTTGTGGCTGCTGATCTGGCTGAAGAGTGCTTAATACAGCTTGCTTATGCTATCGGAATTCCCGAACCGGTTTCCATTAACGTGAATACTTATGGTTCTGGAAAAGTTGAAGATGCCGAATTGGCTCAAGCTATTAAACAGGCTTTTGATCTGACGCCCGCAGGCATTATCAGCCGTTTCAATTTAAAACGACCCATTTATTCCAAAACCGCTGCATACGGCCACTTTGGTCGCAACGAGTTTCCCTGGGAAAAGTTAGATTATACTGATAAGCTAACTAATGCTCTGTAGAAGTTAGGAGCTAAGCTTTTAAAATCACTGATTTATTAAAAAAGAGACATCTCTTTGCGGGATGTCTCTTTTTATTTTTTACAAGGATAATGGAGAAACCTGCTACCCGTCAAGCATATCTTGCAGGGCGTCTTTTGCTTTATCCATTAAACCCTGAGTTGCTGCTTCTCGCAGCGCCTTTTCTAAAACGGGCTTGAGTATTTGCTGTATCGTCTGCTCCATGGTATTGTTACCAGTGCGGCCAATACCCTCCATTTCTATTTTAGAAAATTCGGCTATTATAGATTTTTCACTGCCAATGTCGGCCGTCAATGTAACTTGTCCATTTTCAACCAACAGGTAATCAACAATTAGATTTGTATCCGACGAGGATGATCCCTCCATATTTTCGGTAAGCGCATCAAAGTTATTACCCGTCGCTTTTTGCTCATAATAAAGCACCGGTTTTTGAACTCGTATTTCTTCGACAATAACGGTATCCGAAAGAAGCGATGAAACCTTCATTTTAATAGAAATCTCTTGCAGCTTCGCGGCTGACTTGTCGCTAAAGCCTTCAGGATTGTGAATAGTAAACCCACTTATCGTCCCGGAACCATTCAAGAGTGATATTGAAACATCTTCAACATCTACCGATGTATTAAGTACTTCGGCCGTGGTACTTTCCAAGCTGGACCGTACCATATTGTCGATACTTAACGAAAGGATAAGTGCCCCTATAGCACCAATTACAATAATAGCGAAAAGGACCTGAAAAACAGGTTTTAAATCTAATTTTGACTTAAACAAGCTCATATATCCATCTTATTTTTTGATTGTTGAAATATAACAGGGTTCAATCAAAATATTTGAGAAAATAAAAAGGCATGGAAATTGAAATCATTTCCATGCCTAAAGAAGTTAATGGACTATTGTCTTTAATTAATTACCCGATCCGCCATCAATGGTCTGACCAAAAAAGATAGCGTTCATGAACAGCTTGTTCGTACCAAACCAAAAGGCCCTGAAATTAGGATTATCGGTCATCGAGATAACACGTCCGCTGCCAACATCACTTACCACAACAGCTGCGGTGCCCGATAGTTTTTCCAGATTTTCATCTGAAACGTATCCACTGGCCAATGGATCTTCGGTATAATAAAGGGGAGTAGCGTAAGGATTTTCGGCTTTCTTTATGAAGAGCGTACTATTACGAAAGACCGTCAGATCTTCATCATTATACCCATATCCCAGCGGATGGGTCAGATCGAGTTTGGTATCGAAAATGGTACCGCCAATATATTGCGCGCCACGGGCCTGACTCATATCGGCATACGGTTTGGGGGTTACCTCTTGCTCTTCTTCGGATTCTTCATCGCCATTTAGATACTCAATATTTGCCAGCCCATTTCGCTCGGCCCAGTTATTGGCATATTTTGTAGTAATGAGCGTCCCGCCATTTTGGGTCCAGCGCTTAATCTTTTTAGTAGCCCGATCAGACAAGTTATCATAACTGCCGCTCACCATCACCATTACATTGTAGCGATCCAGATCAGCTCGTTCTACGCGATCCATGGGGAAAAGCGTTGGTGGCATTTCAAAGCGTTGATCCAAAAGGTGCCAGACTTCACCTGCTTCATACGGGCTAGCGCCATCACCGGATAGCAAGGCAACGCTTGGCTGTTCCAAGGTTTCAAACGAACCACTTCCCAGATCAATACCGTTTGGCGTAAGTCCTGTTCCAACAGAATACACTGTCAACCCATCTTCACCTGCAGCTTTTTGAACGAGCTTATAGATTTTTTCCTGATCTACCGACTGGGGTCCTAACGGCACCAATATTGTTCCATAATCAAACTCGTGCGTGCCATCTGCCGTTACGCCTGTAAATGGTTTTGAAGCAACTTTTACACGTACTCCTGCTTCCAGCAGACGATTTACCGCTCGCGGTGAGTAATATTCATCCCACTCAAACACATAGGCATAATCACTTTTGCCGCCCAGCACTTCGCCGTTAGGGAACTCCGGCAATCCATCTACTTTATTGCCGAGAAGATCGTCGCTGTAATCACGGCCTTGTAGTTCAGCAAACGGAAGATTAAAAGCGTAAGGCATCGTCCACGTTGAGACATCGTAAAATAAACTGTCGGTAAACGTAGTGCGACGCTCAAACAATGCTTTCACAAATCGGTACTGTTTCTGGTCAGATGGAATCATGTACGAAGAACCACTTTTAAAATTCTTTCCATCAACCGTTATATCCTGATTCAGATCATATAAATCTACCTTGTGACGACGCAACAGTTCTGCCAAGTGATAGGTCCGAGCCTGATCATCGTCAGTACCAAATACATATCCTTCAATATCAGCATCTTCGCCAGCTTCCTTGGCCTGCTTATAAAAGTTACGCTGATAGTTCAGAATCTCCTGCCGTAAATTCTGTGAGGCCTCCCAGGTCGAAAGCGAAGTCAAAAACTGGTTTTTGATGGTGAAAGGAAACTTCAAAACACCGTGCTCACTTTCCTGTGCGTGTCCGCGTGAGCTGGCTTGTTCAAAAAGAATTCCGATACTTCCATTTACGTCGGGATAGGTTGACCCTTTGCCATAATAAAAATCATCGAAGCTTTCCTGGGAATAATATAGCCGCTGATTTTCATCAAAAATCTCGGCGTGATAATCGGCTATAGCCTTTGTTAAGTTCTGGTTTTTCTCGGGCGTAATGGGATGCGTCCGCGACTGTATACCCGGCTGAAAGAAGAAGGTTGAGTTCGTACCCATCTCATGATGATCCGTCAAAATATTGGGCTTCCACTTGTGGAAATTATCAATACGTCCCTGGCTCGTGGGATGCTGAACCAGCATCCAATCGCGATTCAAGTCAAACCAATAGTGGTTAGTACGTCCGCTTGGCCAGCGCTGGTTAAGTTCCATACTGTTAGGATCAGCCACCGTATTTTTACTCTTGTGCGTATTAGCCCAGCTGGCAAATCTATTTAATCCGTCAGGGTTTAGACTCGGATCCAATAAAATTACACTATTCTGTAGCTTTTCTTCGATTTCCTGACCCTGAGCTGCAGCCATATAATAAGCCACCAACATTGACGCGTTGGAGCCACTCGGTTCATCGCCATGAATACTATATCCCATATATAACACAATAGGCATATCTGCTGTATTCAGCTCACCAGACTTAGCCGGATCCGTAAGCGCTACATGCTCTTCTCGAATCTGATCAATATTTTGATGATTAGAAGGGGCAGTAACCGTTAAATAAACCAAGTCTCGGTCTTCGTACGTTTCACCAAACTTGTGAATCGTTACCCGCTTGGATGCTTCCGCCACCGCGTGCATATACTGCACAAGCTGATCATGGCGAACATGCCATTCTCCGGGGACCATCCCCAATACCTCCTGCGGCGTAGGAATGGATTCATCATATTCAACATCCTGTGGGAGGTAGTACTCCATAGAAGCTTCGGCATCGGCCAGACTTTGAGCCTGTACTCCCGTACCGACGAGCAAAGCTAATAGCGAAATAACAAGTGTGCGTAATTTCATAAACGGATAGTTTTATTTAGCGAATAACAGTTTGTGCCATAGTGTAAAGGTTATAAATGAAAAATGTTTTAAAAAAATAAAGGCATCGACTCAAAAGCCGATGCCTTAAGAAATATCACATTAACCAGATATTATTATGCATACCTAAAGATAGCCGCAATTGAAGATCCATTGGGCATATCTTCCTTATCGAGCGCATACACGTTACCGCTTTGGGTTAATGTTTTGATGGCAGCCATATTTATCAAATCATGCTCCCCATTCTTGGGTTCTGCACTGTGATGTACCGTATCGCGTTCCATATCAAACCAGCCCCAGCTGTGTTCTCCAACCGGCACAAATAACGATTCAACCTTACCATAGTAGGCCGCTTCAACAATTTGGGATAAATTGTCGGACTGTTTTTCTGACCCGGAAAGGTCGCCAAATCGCTCAATATCTTCGTACATCCCTTTCAAGAAATACGACTTTATAACTTTCCAGCCCTCATCTTTTATTTCATCATTGCTTTTGGGATCAGGATTTCCCGAAACGGTTTGGTCCAGCAGTCGACTATAATTATTGACTTTTCTATATTCAGCAATTACCTCGTTCACTCCCGCCAGAATCAAGGGATCATTGCGTTTGCGAAGAATTGAAGTCACTTCATTTTCAACAGCCTTTAAGTAATTTATAACTTCCTCGGTATTGGTATCACTCGATCCACCCTGTCCGTGAAAAATTGCCTGAGCATTAGCCCCTTGACCGGCATGATGCTGAAGGTTTGTCTCATTAACATCATACTTCAAAAACTCTTCCAGGCTATTGGGACCATCTTCCAGCTCTATTTCTTCAACACTGGCTCTTGTACATTTCAGCAACCGCATTTTCTTTTGACTGAGTGCCAAAATACAGTAGGTACCTTCCAGCGTAATCATAGGCACCAGCGGAGTAATTAAAAAGTGATCGTCTACCATCACCCGCTCTTTAAACGCATGCGGAATGCGATAATATTCAAACTCATCATCACTTAAAAATAATGCTAAGCCCTTATCATTATGCCGCCAAAATTTAGGATTATCCAACAACTCTCTGGCCTCATCCAGCAGCCCATCAATCTCTTTCTCTCTAACCTCTCTGTCTTTTAATTGCTCAACAGCCTGTGTGAGCAAATTCTTTAACCGGATAGGATCTTGCTGAACCTCCTCTCCGGCTTTATGCGTAGGTAAATAAATAGATATACATTGGTCACTTTCTTTTTGGGCAAGGTTGAGGATGTTTTCACGCGTAATCATAAATACCTCCAAATAATATTTAATTAACTGCCAGCTTGTTATCTAAAAACAGTTTTTGATATTTAAAAATTCAAAGCCAGCTAATCGTTTTTAAGCTGATTCCTGTTATTTTGTAAAGGTAGTATAACCAAATAAAGCTATAGATATTACAATGGTTTCTCAATCGACCGAGGAAAAACCAGTCTTTGGACAGCCCGATGAAAATACGCTTAAGCAATTTCATGATGTCCTGATGCGAGCCGAGCGCGGCGCCCTTATGGCTGATGCCCACGTAGGATATATTATGCCAATTGGCGGAGTTATGGCTTATCAGAATAAGGTATCTCCGGTAGGCGTGGGCTTTGATATTGGCTGTGGTAACATGGCCGTAAAATTGGACAAAGCTCTTTCTTCATTTGATACTTCTGCTGCTTTAGACATTATTGAAGAACGTATACAGTTCGGAGTGGGGAAACAAAATCCCGACGCCCCGAGTGACCACCCTATTTTTGATGCTCCCGAATGGGATGCCTTTCCAAATAAAAAGGTAGCCTCATCGCTAAAACAGACCGCCCGCGAACAACTCGGCACGGTAGGGTCCGGAAATCACTATGTAGATCTGTTCCACGACGAAGACGATCATATCTGGATTGGCGTTCACTTCGGCAGTCGCGGCTTTGGCTATAAAACAGCCCGGGGATTTATGAATCTTTCCCGGGGTAAAGACTGGAATGCCAGTTTTGAACAAAAGGAAGTGCTTCTCGATCTCGATACGCCGCTGGGACAAGACTATTTTGCCGCCATGAACCTTGCCGGGCGCTATGCCTATGCCGGACGCGAATGGGTCTGTCATACCCTGGCAGAAGCTTTTGATGCTACCATTTTAGATGAAGTTCACAACAACCATAATTTTGCATGGAAAGAAGAACACGATGGACAAGAACTGATTGTCGTTCGAAAAGGAGCTACGCCGGCATTCCCCGGGCAGCGTGGATTCGTTGGCGGAAGTATGGGCGATATTTCGGTTATCCTGGAAGGAGTTGAATCAGAGCAAAGTAAAAGATCTCTGTTCTCTACTATTCACGGGGCGGGACGTGTGATGTCGCGCACTCAGGCCAAAGGTGATTACCGCGGTCGCAACCTTTCAAAATCTGCCATAAAGCCCAACATGATTTATGATCGGCTACAAGAACAAGGTGTGGAATTGCGCGGCGGCGGACTCGATGAAGCGCCCCAAGTATACCGCCAACTTAATGATGTACTCAATTATCATCAGGATACTATAAACATTCATCATTATCTCAATCCCATTGGAGTGGTAATGGATGGGCCAGAACAATTTATCCCAAATACTATGATATAACCCCTGATCTTTCTCACCGTATCGAGTTCTTGGTGATAAAAACCATCTCTTTTTGTTTCATTTCCATTTTTATTATTGTTCATTTCAATTTGAAAAGTTTTCTAACCACAGATTTCTGATATGGCTGAAGAGTCACCATCTGCTGTGCAGGATAAGGAAGAACAAAAAAACAGGGATACAGATCGTTGGCAGGGGATAAAGCAGAGTTTAGGCCCGGGACTCCTAATGGCGGCGGCAGCCATCGGTGTTTCGCACCTTGTACAATCCACACGTGCCGGGGCTACCTATGGCTTTGCATTGGTATGGGCCTTAATTCTGGCCAACTTCTTTAAATATCCCTTTTTAGAATACGGACCTCGCTATGCCATTGCCACCGGCGAAAGCATGATTGAGGGATACAACAGGCTGGGAAAGTGGGCTATTGGCATTTTTGTGATATTCACCATTGGCACTATGTTTGCCGTGCAAGCTGCGGTCACTATTGTAAGCGCAAGCCTGGCTGCCGAGCTTACCGGTATTGCCCTTTCTCCATTGGCCTGGAGCGCCATACTACTGGGCATCTGTATTCTCCTGCTTATTTCGGGACAATATTCAGCCCTCGACGGCGCCATAAAATTGATTATGATTGTGCTTGCCGTATCAACAATTGTTGCCCTGGGGGCAGCTCTTTTTCAAGGAGGACAACACGAAGTTTCCAGCTACTATCCAAACATATGGGATGTGGCCGGAGTTTCGTTTTTAATTGCTTTAATGGGATGGATGCCGATTCCGATTGATGCTGCGGCCTGGCACTCGCTGTGGACCTTGGAGCGCGAAAAACAAACCCAGTATCGTCCCAAGCTTAAAGAATCACTGCTCGATTTTAATATCGGGTACATCGGTGCCGCGCTATTAGCACTGGGATTTCTTCTGCTCGGCGGACTCGTTATGTACGGAAGTGGAGAAGAGTATGCAAGCAGCGGAGCTGTTTTTGCCAACCAGCTGCTTGGATTGTACACCGAAAGCCTCGGTGATTGGCTCTATCCGGTGATCATCATCTGTGCTTTTACCACTATGTTCAGTACCACGCTCACCGTCACCGACGCCTATCCGCGCGTAAGTCGCAACATGCTGGAAGTTCTCATGCCAGACACTATGCAAGATAAAGATAACCTCACCGTATATCGCATACTTATTGTTGTTATTTCTCTGCTTTCTCTCGGCGTACTCTACTTTCTGGGCGATTCTTTTACCCTGATGGTTGATCTGGCTACTACCTTATCATTTTTAACTGCACCTGTATTAGCGTATCTCAACTATAAGCTGGTAACCGCGGATCACATGCCTGATAATTGCAAACCCAAACCCTGGCTTAAGTGGCTCAGCTGGAGTGGATTAGTATTTTTGACTGGTTTCGCCTTGGTATATCTATACTGGATACTTCTGATGTAAAGTATCTTCTCCATCAAAAAACAATAGGAGTTTGAACCCAACCGCCAGCGCGGCGTTCCGGTACGCGTACAATACAGTTTACCCGTGGTATTTAGGCTTCAAAATTAATTATCCTAAAATAGTCTCAATTTTTTTAGAGCGATATTCGAGCTTCACTGTTTTGGAATGATTCCATGATGGCCTGAACAATTCGAATATCTCGCAATCCATCTTCCCCGGGGACGATGGGATCACGACCCTCTTTAATAGCCAGGGCTTCATTGTCCATTTGCCGCGCCTGTTGATGGTGAGGGTCCGGTGGTAGTTCCTTACCATCGCTGGTTTCACCCTTGACACCGCTGTATGTTTGAAATGGCTGCAGGCGGTACCATCCATCCGTACAATCTACGTTTAAGTAATTTGTAGATTTGCCAAAACTGGTTTCGCCAAAAGCCATGACGCCATCAGGGAACTCGAGCTCAAACTCGGTAAATTCATCCACCTCGTTGTAAATATCACGCTCCGACCACTGTTTCCCACGGACTGCAACCGGCTCCATGTTTGCGGAATAACGGGATGCATTAATGGGATACACCCCCATATCATACAGCGCACCGCCCCCCAGCTCCGGATCACGGCGCCAGCTATCAGCCGAATGGCTACCATTATATCCTGCTCCTGATTTTACTTCCTGAACTGCGCCGTACGTTTCCTCTTTTCCATATCGGATGATCGTGCGATTGTTGGGCTCATGCTGCAGGCGGTAACCGATTGAGAGTGAAACCCCATTTTTATTGGCCGCATCAATAATTGACTGACATTCTTCCACGTTCATCGCCATAGGCTTTTCGCACCACACATGCTTACCAGCTTCGGCTCCAATAATCGAATACTTGGCATGCAGTCCCGGCGGTGTAACCACATAGATGATATCAATATCATCGTTTTTGGCCACCTCGTGCATATTTTCGTAGTTATATACATTGCTATCGGGAATATTATATTGCTTTTGCCACTTTGGAATTTTGTGAGGAGATCCCGTTACAATGCCCCGCAGTTCGCAGTGCTCCGTTTTTTGCAATCCGGGAGCCAATCGTCCTGTGCTGTAGCTGCCTAACCCCACCAAGGCTACCCCCAGCTTTTCTTTTTGTTTAGATAAAAGGATGTTGGGAAATCCAAATGAGGCAGCAGCAAAGGCCGTTCCCGCGGTTTTAAGAAAATCTTTTCTGGAAAAATCGTTAGCCATAATATTCCCTTTTATTCAATACCGGTGTATGGTTATTCTAACGAATGACGACCGATTACCCTTTATTAACTCATTTCTTAAAAAAGATCATTTTGATCGCCCGGAAGCCTGGGAGAGTCCAAATCGGTTCCCAGAGCATTATTTAGCTTTTCGATAAAATAGGCCGACAGTTCAGGAGACTTTCGCTCTTCATTCTGATGGACAAAGAAGTGGATGTTATCAAGTCCCTGATCACTCCAGGTTGTTAGCCGCTCTACCCACTCATCGAGGCGACTGTAATCCGTTTCATGGTTCGCTCCCACATACCGGACAAATGCTTCGTTATTGGTCAGACGCATGTGCAGCAGATCGCGCCGACCCGCTGTATCCGTAATTAGATTAGCTACATTATTTTCTTCCAGCAGCTGATAAAGCTCATCGGCTACTCCGGAATCAGCAAACCAATCAGGATGGCGGAATTCTATAGCTAAAGGCACACCATCGGGCCAATACTCCACAAAATTAGCGACCCTATCAAAAAACTTTGGTTTAAAATTCCCACGCAGCTGCAGAAAAATGGTTCCTAATTTCTCTTTAAAATGCACGATGCTGTCGTAATAATTATCAGTAGCTTCTTCAATTCCATTCAGCCACTTCAAGTGACTGATATAGCGATTTACCTTGGGAAAGAATTTAAATCCTGCCGGCACTTTATTGTACCACGTTGTTATCTGATCTTCATCGAACGTATTGTAAAAAGTAGCGTTGAGCTCCACGGAATTAAAATTTTTTCCATAATATTCGAGCTCATCTCCCACGCCTTTGGGATAGAAATTCTTTAGATCCTTCTTATTCCATTTCGCGCACCCCACAAAGACATTCGGGGTATCAGAATTACCATGAGCAGAAAGCACCTTTTTTGTTTCGGGATGACTTTCTGGTAGCGAAAGATTTTGGTCTGCGGGACTATCAATGCTGCCAAATTTCATAAATGGTTTTTCTGCCTGTTTCGATTAGTTATTGTAGTATGGGAGGGCCATAAATCTAAATATAAGATTTCATCTACAACATACTTTCTCACTCAAAATAGGCATAGCGTGTAATAGGCGAAAGCTATTTTATAGAATGACGTACAAATTAGTGTATAACTCTACAATAACGAGGAGAGAGCAAGATCAACTGTGGCTGATAAAAGAGCAGTTCTTTGGAATTTAAAGGAGCCGTACAAATATAATCCAAGGACTACTCTTCCAGTTTAGGGTGTTTATATGTTGCTGCTGATCCGAGAATTCCTACCAGGAAAAACACACCGGGGGCCAGAAGTGGATATGATCCCTTTATTGCCGGCCAAATTGACTCCGAAAGAGAATAAGAGGGATTTATTTCTCGGATGAAATCAAGGTTCCCCTGAAAGTGAAAGTAGACTCCCAAAAAACTGATCACAATCATCCCGACCATTATCCATCGGAACGCTTTAAGCGTTATCCCATTCGGTTTAAGCCATGCCGTAGCAACCGAAATTCCTCCTACTATAGAAGCAATAAAAGGAATCCACTGCAATGTTTCTTCGGTATGCTCAAGAAGGATTAGCTCAACAACAATTCCAATCAAAGTAAAAGCGACTACACCGAACAAAAATCGGCGCAGCCGCTGTAATATTGCTTCATTTGTCATATCCCTACTCTGACTTAAGGTAACGTTCAGCCTTAGTCAACGCTTCTTCGCTAACGTAAGAAGACAATGCATCCAAGAATGCCTGATTGGTCTTGTAAGGACGACCCGACACCAGTTCATCAGCTTCCGATTCATCGAGCCCAGTAATCTGCATTACCGTAGCAACATCACTGTCATTGCGATGAATAGGCACATAAATATACTTCTCGTAAGCCGCTACCCGATTTTCATCGACATACTTTCCAATCTCCTTTCGGAATTGCTGGATACTAACATAGGGACGATATTCTTCAAATTCGTGTACCATTTTGTCTCCAACATTCGGGATGGTTCTAAAGGCTTTTTCGTCTGCAGTATTAATATTTAGCTTGGTTTCCGGAGTGGATGCTGTATCCGTTTGTACTGTAGTTTCTTTCTGATCCGAATCGGACTCTTTTTCAGTACTACCGCCGCAAGCCACTGCGGTCACCATAATAATTGCTAATAAATATGCTGGTATTTTTTTTGGTAATAATTTTTTCATTGCCGAAATATGATTTTTTAATTGATGTTTTAATATGGAATAAATCTAAATAAGAAGATAACCTTTATCAGCCCATTTTATCAATAAAATATGTTTTTATATTTCCAATGTATAAGGATATTGAGCTATTCGTTAATCAAACAAATAAAAAGGGAATCAGTCAGATTTTTCTGATTCCCCTTTAAAAATTTATATCTGCCGTCGCTTATCACTTCTCATCTGTTGGTACCATAAAAGGCTCAATATACATGCCATTACCATTAGGTCTTAGATCTTGTACTCCATTTTTTATTTCTATTTCACGAAGTGTGGGCAAACGCGTTTCTGTAGCCTGTTTTTGCTTGGCGGTTTGACCGATAATAAGATCTATTGCTCGCGAAAATAGCGGCTCATCAGGGCTACCAAGTGCCGGCCTTTCAATTAAATTATCAACCGTTATTTCGTTAATACAATTATCAACTACATCACTACCATCCGCATTCTCTGCGCATTCTCCATTAACGTATCCATCCGGAGCAAAACCATCTGGGTAATCTGAACCTTGTGAGTTTATAATTTTTGTAACTATAGGCTGTATCGCTTTTTTATGATCCGGGTTAGCATCAGAATCATCTAAATAAGGGGGCGAAGTGTCATATAACGTTAACGATCCTTCATCTTTACCTACGGTTTTCAATCCGATGATTGTTACATCCATATATGGCTTCAGACTATTAATAACAGCCTCACTTGCCGATGCCGTACTTCTGCTTACTAATATATAAACTGTTGAAAGTGAAAGGTTATTTATGGGTTCAGAATTGTTAAACTCATCATCTTCATCCTTTAACGGAACCTCATCCAAAAAGTATAAATCCCGGCTTCTTTCTGATCTCTTCTCATTATACGCCAGCGTTGCATATTTATCATTACTTCCCAATCCAGATATTAAACTGGCTAAAAGCTGGCTCGTTAATACCGATCCCCCTCCGTTATAACGCAAATCGAGTACAAGATCATCAATATTCTGCGACTGGAATTCCCCAAAAACTTCATTAAGTCGAGAGTGATAATTATCCCTGAACGCATTATATGATATATACCCAATACTTACCCCAGCAGTATCAATCACCTCTGTTTTTAAAACCGGATCTTCAACCACCTCTTCCGAGTTCACAGACACAGTAGAATCCTCAACGATAGTAAAATCGTCCTCCGTTCTTTCTAAATGAACCATCGTAAGTTCGTGATTAGAATCACTGGTTAAAAGATCCAAATAGTTATTTTCGGTAATAGTATTTCCATCTACCTCAGTAAAAAGATCCAATCGTTTAAAACCCGCCTCCTCTGCCGGCGTATTCGGGATTACATACCGAACATAGCCCATATATTCTGTTTGTGAGATTCTGATAAATCCATAATTAAACCCTAACGCAGCATAAACACCATCCTGTTCGTCTTGGAATTCTTCATAATCATCGATAAAGAAGGAAAAATCATCTTCGGGATGGCGTAAGGATTCAAACAACTCTTCTGCATCAGAGTTATTATTTAAATAGTTATAGAATTTACTTTTATCGTCATTAAATTCGTCATCCAATTCATCAACTTCTCCCTGCCAGTAATACCAGTAATTCATGGCATTCCACATAAACTTCTTCTCAGCTGTAGGTTCTTTGATTTCATCATCAGAACCTGTAAAAAGGTCACACCCTCCAATCATTAATACAAGCAACAAAACCCAGATTAATCGCAAATTTTTCATAACTTTTGTACTAATATTAAGTAATAGCTGTTATATACTTATAAAACTAATTCCAGATCACTTTTATTCCCAATGAAGTTTATAATTTTATTTACAACATCAATATTTCTGTTTTCTTCAGGGTGTTCATCTACAGAAAATACAGCAAGTAATGAACATATTCAGATTTTAAATGCGACCTACGATAACTGGTCCCATCCACCTGTTGGCAATTCCGACCTGCCGGAAGTAGGTACCGATCTAACTGTTACAGTAAAGAATTGGCCCTCCGATTTCACGCCAGAATATATTATCTACAACAACAGAAAATCACTTTCTGCATCAGTTTCTGACTCCACGGATGGGAATAAAACAATTTCTGGAAAGATCATTCGCTCTTCATCCAAACTTCCAAAAACTTCGGAAACGGTTTCCCAGTCAGATCGGTTAGTATATATAAACGAAGACGGGGAAGAAAAAATTATTGAAATTTCTGATTGGGAATCTTCAAAAAATTAAATACATGTATTCCCTGTAACCAGATAAACTGTTATCTTGGTCAATATTCTGAGGACCAATGAAAAAACTGTTAAACTATATTCGAGAACCTATCAATACTCTTACCCATGGAATGGGTGCCATTCTTGCTGTAATAGGATTAGCGTTTCTCATTTACGAAGCCCTTCAAAGCGGTTCTGTAAGTCAGCTCGTTGCCTTTTCAATATTTGGCCTTAGCATGATCCTTCTTTATACGGCAAGCTCGCTTTATCATGCCCTGCCTGTAAAACAGAAGACCCTGGAACTGCTGCAAAAGCTCGACCACAGCATGATATATGTGCTCATTGCCGGGACTTATACTCCCATCTGCTTACTGGTACTTGAAGGGGGATGGAAGTGGGGATTTTTTGCTACAGTTTGGAGCCTTGCAATTATTGGTATCATCAAAAAGTTTTTATGGATGAATGCCCCGCGTTGGCTTTCTACCTTATTTTATTTGGGGATGGGCTGGCTGGCCGTCATCATTTTTCCCACCCTGATAGAGAAATTGCCCTTGGCCTTTTTAATCTGGATTGCTCTCGGTGGGCTGGCCTACACGCTTGGTGCCGTTATCTACGGCATTAAAAAACCAAATCCCATACCTAACTGGTTTGGGCATCACGAAATCTGGCACCTGTTTGTAATGGCCGGCACCTTTTCGCATTTCTGGGCTATTTATTATTACCTGCCCGGATACGCGGGATAGAGCGTTTCTGAATCAACGTTTTCCTACCTATAAGTAGAAATTAAAACCCGGTTATAAACCTAATATTGATGATTGCCCCAAATATTTATTAGATTCTATTTTTTAATAACTACCCATAACGGAAGCATGGCTCGCAAAGCACTGTTAACTCTCTGTTTTATATTCCTACTTTCTGCTTCCTCTTTTGCTCAGTTCTATTCCACCCAGCATCGTCCGCCTAACCAGAACTGGCAACAGCTAAATACCCCTCATTTTGAGTTTATTTATGCCCAGAAAAATGAGTCCCAAGCCTTTGATCTGGCACAAATATTAGAAACACAGTATCCAAAAGTACAAGATATTGTCGGGGGTGAGCTCAATAACTTTCCCATCATTTTAAACAACTACAATGATCGCTCCAACGGATTTGTGACGCCCTATAACTTCCGCTCGGAAATTGAACTCCCCCCCATCAAAGGCAAGTCACTGAATCCCCAAACGGGAAATTGGCTTGCTAACGTGGGACCGCATGAGCTGGTACATGCCCTGCAATTCAACAATCTTGGAGATTACAATATCCCACGTTTCGTCAGCCTGTTTTCACCCGACCTGGCACGCATGTTTCACGCTGCCATTCCAATGGGCATGCTCGAGGGTATTGCCGTTTATCACGAAACAGAACAGATTACCAGGGACGGTGGTAGAGGCAATTACCCTGTTTTTACCAATCAATTTGATGCTACCTTTAAAAGCGGGCAACGCTGGTCGATGGGGCAGCTAATGCAGACCTCCAGCTACACGCAACCATTTGGGCGGCACTATATTGGAGGTTACGAGTTTACCGACTGGCTCCACACCAAATTTGGTGATAGTATTACCCGAAAGACACTGGGTTTTTATATGGATTTCCCATTCTTGGGCTACGGTGTTGCCCTGCGTCATACTACCAGTTTGTGGCCGGGGCAGCTTTACAACCGATTCGAAGCCTATCATAAAGACCGACTTTCGGAGAACGAAAATGGCTCTCGCTTCTTAGAATTGGATTTGCCTTACAAGGGAGCAGAAATCCGACGGCCTGATTGGCTGTCCGAATCCGAACTAATCTTCTACGGATCATTTTACAATGCTCGTTCCGGTTTCTATATCTATGATTTGCCCAACAAGAAAATTCGTCGTCTGATCACTACAAATTCAGTTAGCGATTTCCAGTATGATCTATCTTCCGATCGTTCTCAGATGATCTTCAGTTATTACGAAACCAATCCGCTTTACGATAATACGACCAAAACTGAATTAGTACAGTATAATTTTAATACCCATCAGAAAAAGCAGCTTACCAAAAACGCCCGGTTGTATGCTCCCGCTTTTAATGGAGATGAGCTACTTGCCCTCAAATCACATCCAGGCCGCTCGAAGCTGGTGACGTTGGACAGCTCTGACTACAGCGATAAGCGAGAGGTTTTTTCGGCACCGAATCACGAGATTAAAACTGTGGCAGCTCACCCAAACCACGGACAACTGGCTATTGTATCCAACAAAAACGGGCAGCAAGCCCTGTGGATTACAGGACGAGATGAGATATCTGAGCAATTAAATAGGGCGCCTGATGTGGCTTTTGAACAAGGATCAATATTTGATCCCGAATGGCATCCGGAGGACAACAAATTGTTATTCAGCAGTGATTTTTCGGGCACCATGCAGCTCTACGAATATCATCTTTCAGAGCAAGAAATTCTGCAGGTAACCGATTCAAAATTCAACGCTTTTGAGGGGAGCTACAGCCCGGACGGTAACCGGGTTGCTTTTGTTCGACAAAAAGAGAATATGCGGCTACCGGGAGTGCTGGAGCGAACAGCATTTTTACAAAAACCAGTAAAGGGCAGGCTCTGGCAAACGCCGTTGCCAAAAGGTGCGACCGGGTTTACAGATCTTGTTTCTGATTCTGTTGCCCAAGCTTCTGCAAGTTGGCAAACGGACTCATATGCATCGGGTTTGGGCTGGCTGAAGCCGCGTACGTTTTTACCATTTGCTGAAGAAGTTTCAAACAATAATGAATACCAGGCCGGAATATCGCTTCACAGCGCAAATACATTGTCGACCCAAGCTTACTCCGCGGATGTCTCTTACTTCAAAGAGCGAGGATGGTATGATATCACCTACCAGAACAAATCATTTTGGCCGGGGATAAAACTTCGTGCATTCAACGAGCCTTCATACCGTTCGGCTTCGGACATTGGGCTGTTAGGCCGGCAAGAACGAAGTTTGGCAATGAGCGTACCAATGCGAGTAAATATCAATCAAAATATATACAGCACTTCGCTATTTGTAGAGCCTGAAATTCGTCGATCACAAGTGCGCTTTTTTGACGCAGATTTTGACAATTCGATCTCTGATTTTGCCAATATTTCTGTCGGCAATATATATGGCCAGTTTAATTACCGCCTCCAACAAAATGTTCGGGATCTCCAACCCAATACCGGTATTATGGTATTTTCTGAATTCGAACATTACTTGTCCGGTGATGAGGTTACATTTGAATCCTCGAATAATGAAATTACTTTTTCTCCCCCCAATGCAACAGCTCTGCAGGTAGGGATTTATGGTTTTGTTGCACCGCTCAAACGGTGGAATCAATCGTTAAGAGTTGGGATTCGCGGACTTACGCAATCGGGACTGCTTTTTGATAATCAATCCATCGTTTCCGATGGATTCTCTGATTTTGTTCTCCCTAATTCACCTAATCTTTTGAGCTTTAATACTCGTTATACTATTCCTGTCACGTATGTTGATGACGGTGGACTGCTACTCCCTTTATACTTGAGCAATATTTATTTAGTCGCTTTTTCTAATACGGTTACCGATCCTACATTTTCTAATTGGTATCAGGATTCACGCACTGTTTTTGGGATTGGTGTGCGGACAAATTTTCAAATTTCAAATCTTAGATTCAATATTGGTTTCGGTTTTGGATACGAACCCACTCGTAACCAGACACAATTTTTTATAGGAGATTTTTAAACGTATACTTACCTCAGAATTTTAGTTTATCAACATCCTATGAAACTGCCATTTTACTTTTTTCGAGAAGTAATTCCAAGTTTTTTGATCGGGCTTTTCTTACTGACAGGATGCGGAGAGTCGCAGCCTCAGGAACCGGACCGCGAACGGCGGAAAAGTCCCATTGCCATTGCCCAAACAACTCATGAACCAAGCAATACCTATATCAAGATTGTATATGGTCAACCTTACAAAAACGGTCGCCAAATTTTTGGTGAGTTAGTTCCTTATAATGAGGTATGGAGAACTGGTGCCAACGAAGCAACCGAGCTGACAACTACCAGAGACGTTACCTTTGCCGATAAGTTACTTGAGGCCGGAACTTATGCTTTATTCAGTATCCCCAAAGAAAATGGGAATTGGACCATTATCCTAAACAGTAAATTAGGACAATGGGGTGCTTTCGATTACAACTCAGCCCACGATGTTCTTCGAGTTAATGTTCCATCCCAATACACAGAAAAAGTTACCGAAGCCTTTACTATTCGCTTTGCTGATATACAGGAAGATTCAACCAACATTATTATGGAATGGGATCAGACGGAGGTTAGAATCCCCGTTGAATTCTCTAATTAGTAAAAGTCGTAACTCAATATGGATTTAGCTGTTTTTCTAAATGCCTTAACCGGTTTTTTTGTGATTATCGATCCCATCGGTGCTGCCTTGATTTTTCACTCCCTTATTCCTGAAGGGGAAAAGCATCATCGCCGGATGATGGCTGTAAAATCAATTTTAATATCAATTTTTCTGCTCATTGTATTCGGCAATTATGGAGAACCGCTACTCGATCAGCTGGGTATCAACATCAATTCGCTGCGTATTGCCGGCGGACTACTTTTATTCTATACCGCTTTTAATATGATTACTGAAGCTGTAGAATACGAAGATACCACTCACAAAAAGGATATATCAGTTTTTCCTATGACTATCCCGCTGCTGGCCGGACCGGGTGCACTCACGTTATCCATTCTTCTATTTTCCAAGGCTTCAGAAACATCCGCCAACCTATCAGTTATTGCAGCTATTCTTTCTATTTTACTACTTACCTTTATTTTGATGCTTACATCTAAATATCTCAAAATGATTATCGGGAGAACAGGAGATGAGATTCTCCGTCGATTTTTAGGGGTGCTTCTGGCGGCACTTTCCATCCAATTTATTTATGATGGAATTCGTCAGATGGCAGGATAATTAATCGTGAAGAATTGCCAAAAACTGTAAAGACCAATTAATATAAATGTTCACTACTTCGAAAATATCGGGCATTTAACTACATCAAGACTCAATTATAGTAGTAAATATTTACGCTTTTTCTTTCACTTTCTCCAAGAGCTCATCCGGTACTTCCAGCTCCATTCTCAATAACATAGAGGCATGGGTTTTACCCTGCGCATCCAATTTCAGGGATACCGTACCGCCACCGCCTAAGCTTTCGTGCAGTACAAAGTTAAGTGCCCCGATATTGGGCAATTCAAAACGCTCAACTTCTCCTTGGCAGATATGCTTCATGTGTTCTTTAACAACATCAGCAGTGAGCTTTTCTTTTAAGAAGGGATATACATCCGGGTGACGTGCAATTACTCCCACATTGCTGCCGTCTCCTTTGTCGCCGCTGCGTCCATGTGCAATATCGATGAGCTTAACTGTAGCCATAATTTTTTGTGCTCTGCATTCTGTTTTCTGTTATAGGTAAAGATAGATTGATGCGTGCCCCCCTGCAACCAAAAAAATGTTCTTTTGCGTAAACGATTTTTCATCGACCTCCGTTATATATACTCACAGATACTTTAATATCAAACTATATAGCATTTATGAGTTATTTCGATAAAATTTCTGACATTTACGATCACATTGCCCAGGGAACAGCAATGGATGCTTTTGAAGAGTATTATGCCGAAGATGTTACTATGATCTTAGAAGACGGTACCGCTGTAGAAGGTAAAGATGCCAATCGCGAACGTGAAAACGAGTTTTTCAGCAGCGTTGAAGAATTTCATGGTATCGAAGTCAAAGGTATTACCGCTAACGAAGACGAAGGAATTACAGCTGTTGAATCTACCATGACCGTTACCTTTAAAGGTACCGACGAACCTATGGATCTTGAGCAAGTTGCCGTACAGCACTGGGACGGTGATAAAATTGATACCGAGCGTTTTTATGGTACACAGACGGACTAACACACTCCCATAGACCCGTTACCTAAGCCCTCCTTTAACAGGAGGGCTTTTTTATTTATTCATACCCTTATTTTATTACTCTTATTCTATTTCCCGATATCAAATTGGTTGAGGGAGAAAGAATCCGTAATTTCCACGCGCTTCACCTCATCAATTTTTAGCACATACATTTACTTCAAATAAATTCTCTTTTTTCACAATGAGCAAACCAAAGCGCGTAGTTGTCACCGGATTGGGAGCATTATCACCCCTTGGAAATACTGTCGATGAATTTTGGTCCAATTTAACCGATGGCGTGAGTAGTGCCGATCGTATCACCCATTTTGATCCTTCCCAATTCCGCACGCATTTTGCTTGCGAACTCAAAGACTATGATCCCGCCGACCACTTGGAACACAACATGATTCGCCGGTCGGATCCCTATAGCCAATATGCGCTGGTTTCTACTGATCAGGCTGTAAGGGATTCCGGACTCGATTTTGACGAAATGGATCCTTTTGATACGGGGGTCATCTGGGGTAGCGGTCAAGGAGGGATGAAGACCTTTGAAGAAGAAGTAAAGAATTATACGCAGCGTGACTTTAATCCGCGCTTTAATCCCTTCTTTGTTCCCAAGCTGATCATTAATATGGCGCCGGGTCTTATCTCTATGAAATACGGGCTCATGGGTATCAACTATGCTACCGTTTCGGCCTGTGCTACTTCGAACACAGCCATTATGGATGCACTTAATTACATCCGCTGGGGTAAAGCTAAAGTTATGATCACCGGCGGTTCTGAAGCAGGAATTACCGAAGCTTCTTTCGGTGGATTTTCGGCTATGCGTGCCATGTCGCAGCGCAACGATGATCCCAAAGGAGCCTCACGTCCATTTGATAAAGACCGCGATGGTTTTGTAATGGGAGAGGGGGCAGCTACTCTTATCCTCGAAGAATATGAACACGCCAAAGCTCGCGGTGCCAACATTTATGCTGAGGTTACCGGAGCTGCAATGACCGCCGACGCCTATCACATGACGGCCACCCATCCCGAAGGAAAGGGAGCGACTGCCGCTATGAAACAGGCACTACAAGACGGTGAGCACAATGCTGAAGAGGTTGACTACCTGAACACCCACGCAACCTCTACCCCTGTGGGAGACATCAGCGAAATAAAAGCAACTGTTAACGTATTTGGAGAATCTCCCGATCACTTGACTATCGGAGCTACAAAATCGATGACAGGACACCTGCTCGGTGCGGCCGGAGCTATTGAAGCCATTGCCAGCATTAAAGCAATTAACGACGGTGTAATTCCTCCAACTATTAATACGGAGAATATTGATGAGGAAATTCCCTCGTCACTGGATATTGTGCTGGGTGAAGCCAGAGAGAAGCAGGTGGATGTGGTGATGAGCAATACCTTTGGCTTTGGTGGTCACAATGGTATTGTGGTTTTTAAAAAGGTATAACCTTTTAATATTTGCTTGTCCTTCTCTAATTAATTCCTCTACTGCTTTAAGGGGGGGGTACCCAAACCCGATAGTTGTAGGGTTTGCCCTATTTGCATTAAATAGCTATTCTTTTCTATTAGATAAATAACTTTGCCCATGGGCCATGGGTGTAATATCTTGATAAAAGATATTATGCTGATTAATACCCCTTTATGCATTTGGGCAATTCTTCCTTATTGTTATGACAGAACAAAAGAACCCATATCCTGAATTTTTGAGTAATAGTGGGGAAGTCGGGGAATTTATACAGTCTAATGATTGGTCTGACCATCCTCTGGGTGCTTATATCACTTGGCCGCCCAATTTAAAAACCACTCTCGGAATTGTTTTAGGGTCCAATATTCCTATGATATTATTTTGGGGGCCCAATTTTAACTGTTTTTATAATGACGCTTTTGTCCCCTTTTTGGATACTCAAGACATACACACAAAAGCAATAGGTAAAAAAGGGGAAAAGGTATGGCCAGAAACTTGGAGTTCTATTAAACCTTCTATCAATCAGATTTTTTACGAAGAAAAATCCATTCATTGTAGAGAGCTAATACCTACACCTAAAGAGAATTCATGGATTTATGATATTAATCCTGTTACAGATCAAAATGGTGATACCGATGGTGTTTTGGTTATCTGTCAAGAACAAGCCAAATCTATTCCAGATAAGACAGAGTCACAACAGGACTACGAAGAAAAAGGCCATATCTTGGAAAGTATTACTGATGGATTTTATGAAATAGATAAGAACTGGGTCATAACAAGTTGGAATCCAGAAGCTGAAAATCTTCTGGGTATAAAACGGGAAGATATTCTTGGAGAAAAAATATGGGATGCTTTTCCCGAGGGGAAAGAGTTAAAATTTTATCCCGAGTTCAAAAAGGTAATGAACAAAAGAGTTCCAACCTCATTCGAAGAATATTACGAGCCTTGGGGAAAGTGGTTTACGTTTGATGTTTATCCTACAAAAGAAGGTATCTCTGCGTATTTCCGGGATATTACTGAACAACGTCGACTCCAACTAATCAATGAGCGGACGGAGGAAATTTCGGGTGTTGCCGGCTGGGAGTACGACGTTATGACTAAAAAAATTTTCATGACTCCCAAAGCCTATGAAATTTATGAAATATCGAAAGTTGAATCATTAGATCTGGAAATCAATAAAAAATTATTTAACAAACAATCACTTGACAAAATTGATAGCGCTTTAAAAAAGGCTATAAGTCATAAAAAATCATACGAAATAGAACTGACTTTAACGCGTGCGGAGGAAAATAAAATTATACGTGTTAATGGCTTTCCACAAACCGAAGGTGCAAAGGTTACCAAAGTATATGGAACACTGGAAGATGTTACTCAAAAGAAAAAAGACCAAGAAGAGTTGGAAGAAGCATATGAAAAGCTAAAAACAGCCCACCAAATAGCCAAAATGGGTTATTGGACCCATGATTTAGTTGAAGATAAATCAGAATGGACCGAAGAGGTTTATAATATATGGGAGCGGAATCCTGAAAGTTTTGACCCTACCTTTGAAAAATTTTTAGAAACCATTCATCCCGAAGATCGCGCTATGTTCATAGTCGACGCAGAAGAGGCTTTCCCCGATAAAAGTTTTTATGACTCTGAACACAGAATTATTACCCCGGATGGTAAAGTAAAATGGATTATGGAACGCATAACGCTTCACAGAGATGACGAGGGAAATGCAAAATTACTTGAAGGTATTGCTCAGGATATAACAGAACAGAAAAAACAGGAAGAAAAAATAAGGGAGACTCTTAAAGAAAAAGAAATACTTTTAGCTGAAGTCCATCACCGGGTTAAGAATAACTTAGCTGTAGTATCTGGGATGATGCAGTTACAGGTCTTTGAAGAAACAAATGAGGAATTAAAAGAAAAGTTACTGGACAGTGTCGTGCGAATAGGTTCTATGGCAACGATTCACGAACAATTGTATCAATCCAACAATTTTTCAAAACTTGATTTTTCTGAAAACTTAAGAGCGCTGGTTAACAAGATCATTGATACCATGCAGATACCAACAGATATTACTCTTGATCTGGATCTTGAACCCATTCAATTAAATTTAAACCAAGCAATCCCCTGTTCCTTAATTGTTAATGAAATAATTACAAATATTATCAAACATGCTTTTAAGGGAAGAGAAACGGGTAAAATTACTATTAATCAATCAGAAAATAACGAGCAATTAACATTAATCATCCGGGATAATGGAGTAGGATTTTCCAAAGATTTTGATATTAAGAATAGCAATTCATTAGGATATCGCCTGATTGACACCCTTGCTAAACAATTAGAAGCTACCTATAGCTATACATCTCCGGGAAAGGGAACAGTTTTTTATATACAATTTGAAAAGTCAGAAATAAAGGGTATTGGCAGTGCCAATATCTGATCAATGACCTTTCCTCTTTTTATCTGTTCGGGTGTGTAAACTAAACTCTGTCTGGTTTGTTTATTTTTCGTGGTTACGGGTTAAGTCCAACGGCAGCCGATCGCCATATCGAATAGCCAGCTGCTGAACAGTTAAGGCCCAGTTTTGCAAGGGCGATGTCCATTTCTTTTCAATGTTTTTAGTGGCTAAATAGACCAGTTTTAGCAGAGCCATATCACTGGTGAACGCGCCTTTGGTCTTGGTGACCTTTCGCAGTTGCCGGTGATAGCCTTCCACC
>NZ_NSKE01000029.1 GCF_002287075.1 Fodinibius salipaludis | reverse complement strand
GCTGTGTTCAAGTAACTAATGCAACACTGCGGTATTTTAGGGTTTGTTGAATAGGATTAAGGTAATCAAATTTTCGTACCGGTCGAAAATTCAGATATTGCTCCACGGTTGTGATGCGCTCCTCGGAAACCGTTCGAAGATCCATGCCCTTGGGAAAGAACCGGCGAATGACGCCAATCCTGTTTTCGACTGTTCCTTTATCCTGGGAGGTATACGGGCGGGTAAAGTAGGTGTCCGCCTGGAGCTGTTCAGCAACTTGTTGGTGTTTGGCAAACGCTTTGTCGTTGTCAAAGGTTAGGGTTTTGATGAATCCCGAAGGAATTTCGCTGAGTTGCTGAACAATATGAGAGGCCATCGGATCGGCCTTTCGGGAGGTGACTTTCTGGAGCTTAGTAAGCAGCGTCGTGCGATCCGTCAGCACTAGCAGCGCCGACTTGTGAGCTTTGCCCATCATCAGATCAACTTCAATATCTCCCAGGCGGGACCGCTCTTCGACCACTTCCGGACGCTTGCTAATGCCGACACGCCCCTTAATCCGGCCCCGACTGTCTTTACGGTTGCCCCGCTTGCGTTTGCGACAGCCGTGTTTCAGGTGTTTGTAGAGGTTCTTGTCGGTTGGATCGGCCGTGCGTTTGGCGGCCCAAATCCACTGGTAGATCGTCTCATGGGAAACCCCTTCGATATCTAAGACCTTCCAGCGGCCGCTGATCAGCTCCGGAGAGAGCTTCTCTTTGGCCAGCCACTGGCGGGCCTGGGCTTTGAGCTGGTCGGTAAAACGACAGTGTTTGGGTTTATCCCGGTGGCGTTGGGAAGTCTGCTGCTGGGCGACCTCTGGACAGTATTGGTTGCCTGTGGAACCGCCATTGTCTACATTACGTTTAAGTTCCCGACTGATTGTAGAGCGATGTACACCGATAGTTCGGGCAATTTCACTCTGATTATGGCCTGCTTTAAGCAGAGCCTTGATCTGATGACGATTTTCTAGGCTGAGTTGGGTGTATTTTTGCATGACAACATGAATATAACCCGCTTGGCGGAAGACCTCAGGGGTTTTTCCCTGAGGTCTTGCTTCATGTTGCACTTACTACTTGAACTCACA
>NZ_NSKE01000028.1 GCF_002287075.1 Fodinibius salipaludis | reverse complement strand
GACCATCAACGAAACGCCCGTCACCGACATTGCAGTAAGCTCGATGACGGCCCCCTCGGAAGCTACCCAAGGCGACCAGGTAGAGGTCTCGACAACAATAGAAAACCTGGGCAACCAAGATGTTAACCAAGACATAGCCGTTTCGCTTGTGAATCAAAATAGTGGGGCAACAATTGACTCAAGGTCTATAAGTGGCTTAAATGCCGGGACCAGCCAGTCACTGACTTTGAGCTGGGATACCGGAGGGGTGGTCCCGGGCAGTTATACCTTAAGAGTAAGTCATAATTTTACTGATGATAATGCGGGCAACGACTCTCGTACTTCTGAAATTGAGATTATAGATAATCAATAGTAAGAGGTATCAAAATCAATGCATAGTTTTGCCAGACAGAAGATTATCAGCTTGAACAGCCAATAAGAGAGTAGGTAAAACTACCAGTGAATTGAAATTAGCAGTTTGATTTAGCGCTGGCAAACAAATCTTTATTATCGAGTGGTTTTAATGGAGGCAAATAAAAGAATTCTCCTTTATTCGGTAGCTATAATTATCGGTATCTTCTTTTTGATTTGGGGATTGTTGGAAGCCCAGGGCGTTCTTGCACCATTGATAACTGCTATTACTTTGGCACTGGTGATACTCCCCATGGGAAAATGGATAGAGAACCATTTTAAGAGGGGCTTTTCCTCTCTGCTTAGCACTTTTACGCTCTTCATCATTTCCTTGGGATTTGTTGCCCTTCTATCATACCAGACTAAAGTTTTTGTTGAAAGCTGGCCCGAAATTAAAGAAACGATGGGGCCTAAAATTGAACAGTGGAAGACATTTGTGACGACGAGTACCTTTTTAAATGAAAGTGATCTCCCGACAAGTGATAGTTTTTCGCCAGTGGAAGGTGAGTCGGGTGAGGGGGCTCCATTATTAAGCATGTTTGGACGTGGTACCGGGTATATGGGTACCTACCTGCTGGCTTTTATTTATGTATTTGTGAGTTCAAGTAGTAAGTGCAACATGAAGCAAGACCTCAGGGAAAAACCCCTGAGGTCTTCCGCCAAGCGGGTTATATTCATGTTGTCATGCAAAAATACACCCAACTCAGCCTAGAAAATCGTCATCAGATCAAGGCTCTGCTTAAAGCAGGCCATAATCAGAGTGAAATTGCCCGAACTATCGGTGTACATCGCTCTACAATCAGTCGGGAACTTAAACGTAATGTAGACAATGGCGGTTCCAC
>NZ_NSKE01000027.1 GCF_002287075.1 Fodinibius salipaludis | reverse complement strand
TAAGCCGAAATTGCCTCTCGACAACTCCGGCTTATGCTTAGTAAAGTAGATAGATTTCGCAAACCTACCTATAAGTTATTCCTTATAGTGATATGTCTGTATCAGAAGGTAGGTTATTCATGGCAGAAGTACAGTTTCCTGAAAAGTCATTATTACCCAACCATACAATGCCAATTCTATTATTATCTATACTATTCCAAAAAGCACACGGAATAGACCCGCTTATATTATTATCGTTTAGATAAATCGTCTTCATTATACTCCAGTCTGGATAACCACTTTGTGGCAGTTCTCCGGTTAAATTATTCCAACCTAGCGAAATAATCTGTGTTCTTTTATTGAGATCAGTAAGATCAGGAAGATCACCACTAAGATTATTACCAGATAAACCTATGTCAATTAGCGAAGGCAGATTGTCAAAGCCGTGTAACGGACCAGTGAACTCGTTCCAAGAAGCGTGTATTGTATTCAGATCTTGAAAGTTACCATTGTTCCAGTAAGTAGGCCAGTCTCCAGAAAAGTTATTCTTACTTATAAAGAGATACCTTAGATCATGATTATTACTAAAATCTGGAAGCGAACCTTCAAAACCACCAGCAGGATCATCACCACCATTACCATGAAGATGTAGGTGCGTAAGCTTTGAAAGATTAGACATTGATGAAGGCAAAGCACCCGTCATGCGATTATTAGCAAAATATAAATGTCGCAGTTCGGTAAGATTGCCTATCGCAGATGGAATATTATTTGTTATATTTTTATTTAGATTTACATAAATTCCTTCTAAGGAAGTGGAATTATACAATTCATCAGGAAGATCTGTTATAGATGATCCTCCTAACTCAAATCGTTCCAAATTACTTAAATTCCCAATTGTTGAAGGAAAGTCACCAGAGAAGTCATTTGTGGCAGAATCCCATTTACCCGGGTGATATCCTTTAGAAAAGTCTTGCGGAGGCTCTTTCATTGATTTTCCATGCTGATCATAGGTTCTTCCTGAAAGGATTAACCATTCTAAACTTCTCATGCCCCCTATTTCTGAAGGTATACGGCCCGTTAACTTATTCCCTTTTACATTCAAATAGGTGAGCTTCGTCAGGTTTCCTATAGTGGACGGCAACTGTCCTTGCAGGCCATTCTTCCATAAGTCGAGTCGAACAACGCGTCCGTTGGCATCCACTTCTACGCCATGCCAGCTACCCGACGGGTCGCCGCTGCCCCAGCCGCTGTTGTTAGCCCAACTGTCGCCGCCCGT
>NZ_NSKE01000026.1 GCF_002287075.1 Fodinibius salipaludis | reverse complement strand
GGAAAGCTCTAATCGTGGGGCCCGGGTAGCCGAAGAGGTGTCGAAAAACCTGGAAAAGATTGAAGAAAGTGTAAATAATGTGAGCACGCTTGTGGTGGAGATCTCGGCAGCATCCCAGGAGCAGTCAAGTGGGGTACAGCAAATTAACTCGGCCATGACTGAAATGGATGAGGCAGTGCAGGGCAACGCTTCGGCATCGGAGGAGTCGGCCAGTTCTGCTGAGGAGCTTTCCTCTCAGGCGGCTGAGCTGAAAGTTATAGTCAATGAATTAAGATACTTGGTTGGAGGCACTGATGGTCATAATGAAGGCAATGGCAGTAGCAGCAACTCTTGGGAGGTTGAGTCAGCGAAAGGTAACGGACACTCCAAGAAACAGAATAATAGTTCATTAAATAATCAGTACAAGAAAGATTACTCTAATGGCAGCAACAATGAAAATGGACATGAGTTGATTCCCTTTGATGAAGATGAAGACGACTTCAGCGGATTTTGATTATAGGTTGCTGTTAGCCTGTAATAGTGTCCTGTAGTTTTGCTCTAAGAAAGGGGGAATCTTGTTATAAGATCCCCCTTTTTTTAGATAAATATATTTATAAAAGGGGCATAGATTATTAGTTAAGATTACTACAATGTGGTCGATAATAGGATTAAGAAAATCTAATAATTCAAGGTGTCCGGCAAAAATAAGAGGTTAGCAAATATGCCGGAAGTCAACAAACACTAACCAGAGAAAACATGAGTATTCAACAGAAAATCCGATCGGCAAAGAACTGGACTATAAAGAAGCGCCTTATTGTTATGACTATTTCGTTGATAGTTGTGACCGGCCTTCTTTTAACCGGAGTTACTATTTATACCGCCAATAGCAGTTTGGAGGAGCTTACTGATCATACCTTGAACATGAAAATGGATGGTGATATTAATGCTTTGGAAGTTTTTTCGGATTACCATTTTGGAGGAGTGGAGTTATCTAATGGAGAATTGGTAGATGCTGATCAATCTGCCATTGCTGGGCGTTCTGATATTATTGATGAGTTTGCAAACGAGCATGGAGTGGCTGCCACTATTTTTCAGCGTGATGGTAATGATTTTACACGGGTTATAACCAGTATTCGAAAAGATAATGGACAACGAGCGGTGGGAACGAAGCTTGGTACAGGGAGTGACGCCTACGAACCTGTGATGAATCGGTCACTATATATTGGTAATGCTGTAATACTTGGAAAACCTTACATAACAGCATATGATCCTATTATTAATGAAGAAAATGATATCATTGGGATTTATTTTGTTGGAATTCCAATGACTGATGTAAATACGATAATTTCTGAGTCTCAGGCTCTTATATGGCGAAATGCAGGAATTTTCCTCTTACTTGTAGTATTGGGTGGGTCCTATATTGCCTGGATTTTCAGTAATTCTATTAATAAAACGCTGACCCGTATTATAAAGCAGCTTTCTAATGGGGCAGATCAAGTCCACTCTTCATCTTCACAACTATCGGGAGCAAGCCAAGAGCTGGCGGAAAGTGCCAGCGAGCAGGCGGCAAGTCTGGAGGAGACGACCTCATCGCTGGAAGAGATTTCCTCTCAGCTGAAACAGACCGACCAAAACTCAGCTGAAGCTGAGACCGCGATGAATGAAGCCAAGCCGATGGTGGAAGAAGGCGTTGAGGCGATGAATCGGATGAAGGAGGCTATGGAAGATATTAAAGAGTCTTCGGACCAGACCTCGAAGATTATC
>NZ_NSKE01000025.1 GCF_002287075.1 Fodinibius salipaludis | reverse complement strand
TTTGGGGCTGAAGATGTAGAACCAGCAACGGCTTTGATAAAAACAACGGAAGAAAACAGCGGACGTAAGATGATTTAGCCCCGACCGGCCAGGACAAAATGTGAAATAGGATTTTCGGAAAGGAAGATAGCTTTAAGGCAAATTGAATAGTGGAAAAGGCAACCCAGAAGCGGCTGAAAAATGGATATTTTTACAGCCGAAACAGCCTTTATTGACAAACCGCGAAGGCCGGCGGGCAAACTAACGACACTGCGCATAAGCGGCGCACGGATTTTTGTTTAATTAGCAACTAACGAAAGAAGAGAGATAAAACCAAGAGTGGCAGAGAATTGGCGAGGTGCGTCCGACTTAATGCGCGGGTTAGCCGGACAACTTACTGTTGAATAAGTTTCGCAACTTCTTTTTCAAGTTCTTCACCACGTAAGTTCTTAGCTACAATTTTGCCATCGCGACCTATAATAAAGCTTCTTGGAATTACATATACATTGTACATCTGAGTAATTTCATCATCCCATTGTTTCGGTTGAACGATTTGGGGCCACTCCATCTCTCTTTCTTTTAGAAACTCTTCCAATTTTTCGGAATCAGTATCCAAAGAAACTCCGATAATTTGAAGTTCATCTTCTGAATATTTTGAGTTGAGTGATTTGAGATGGGGGATTTCAGGTATACAGGGACCACACCACGTTGCCCAAAATTCAAGTACTACAATTTTTCCTTTATAATCGGCAAGTGAGATTTGATTACCCTGAAGGGTTTTGGCTTTGAAATTTGGTGCTTGAACACCAATTCCTAACGATTCTGCTTCATGCTGAAAACCCAATGCTTTTTCCACATAGAAATCATTGGCGTTTATTTCTATCATTTTTCTGGCTAACTCAATGACCTTTTGACTGTTATTTTTGCTGTTAAAATGACGAACCAAAGCAAAAAGTACTTCAGATTTACTTTTAGGATCAGTTAAATTGCTCTTAAGGTTTTCAAGAAGTTCAATATAATCCTCCCTTGTTTTTTGATCACTTAGGTGATATCCATTGCTTATCGGAACAATAATTCGACGCCAAGTTTTCGAATCATGATCTATCCTCTTCATCGCTTTATCCATTTTGTCTGCTTCGCCCAAATTCCCCCAAAGTAGAAACGCTCTCCATAAGGCTTCTTGGCCCATTTCTGAGTCTGGATATTGTTCAAAATACTGATAGAATTCGTCTGAATATTTTTTTTGAAGGTTGTCTGAATAATTATGTTCTCTTAGATCTACACTAGCACTATCCATGTATGCTGAAAAGGTAGAATCAATGGAGCTTTGTTGAGACTGGCCAAATACGTTTGTGAATATGAAAAAGAGGGAAGCAATTGTATATAAAAGTACTCTCAGATGAAATGACATTTAATTTAGAATTTAGTTTACGTTGTTGTACGGCTAACGACCTTGCGCATAAGGGGCGTGCAAAATGACGGTGAATTTGCTTTAAAATGTACTACGGAAACTGACAAAATCGAAACCGGCAGCCAACGGCGAGGCACGTCCCCTTGAATGCTATGACTTTGTCAAGTGTTATGCCGCACTTTTTTGCTTGTCAAACCTGGATGTATAATCCTTTTGGTAGGCTTGGCCACTATTCCAGATAGCACAGATAATTTTAATCATTTTGTTGATTAGATTATTGCGAACCACTGGCCACGGTTTCCCTTCATTGAGTTTTCGTTGTTTGTAGCAGGCAAACCGCTCATGGTGATGACTCACCGAACGGGCGACCATCGTCATACAGGATCGCATC
>NZ_NSKE01000024.1 GCF_002287075.1 Fodinibius salipaludis | reverse complement strand
GGAAAAATGACCATATGAAAAGTGGGCCGACAGTGAAAAAATTCACAGTAGTCCAGATATTCACTGGTAAAAAAATCGTTAGATACCCAAACGCAAGTATGAAGTAAAAGATAAATACTTGGGGTAGGACTTTCTTTTTATTCTCCATGATATAGGAGAAATTCCTTTGAAAAAATGTCTTCATGGAGATAGTAAAATAATTAAAAAATTTTCCTCTTGAGTTACTAAATCAAATTTTACCTAACGATTAGCGCTACAGCTGCAGGCGCCGGAATGTATATTTTTTTATAAAAAGAAAGAGTAACTAAAAAATGGGAGTTGGGCAAGAAAGGGCGAGGCCTGTCCGCTGATAGCGCCGGGTTAGTTTGGGGCTGAAGATGTAGAACCAGCAACGGCTTTGATAAAAACAACGGAAGACAACAGCGGACGTAAGATGATTTAGCCCCGACCGGCCAGGACAAAACGGGAAATAGGATTTTCGGAAAGGAAAATAACGATGAGGCAAATTGAGTAGTGGAAAAGGCAACCCAGAAGCGGCTGAAAAATGGATATTTTTACAGCCGAAACAGCCTTTATTGACAGACCGTGAAGGCCGGCGGGCAAACTAACGACATTGCGCATAACCGGCGCACGGATTGATGTTGAATTAGCAACTAACGAAAGAAGAGGCTTAAAACCAAGAGGGGCAAAGAATTGGCGAGGTGCGTCCGCGTTAATGCGCGGGTTAGTACGCTACTACACTTTTTGTTTACTCAAGGAAAATTTAGCAATGGATTCGACTTTTTCTTTTTGCTGATACCAATCATTTCCGACGAGCTCAACTTCGTCAAGGACACAACTGCCAAAACTTCTGTCTCTTAGCTCAGTAGTTTTGTTGATAAATCTCTCAGTATTTTCAAACGATTCTTTAAATCGAATAGCTGTCATGTGAGCTGTTTGCAACTGATAACGTTTATCAATGGAATGTTGCAGGCTGGCATCTTTAAACAATTCCCTTAACTCATTTCTTAAATCGATTAACTGATTACTACTTGGAAATCCTTGGACCAAAATACATGAAGGAGAAGCTGTTAATCCCCGAAATTCTATTTCAAAAGGAGAAATTGAATTAATAGCATATTGTACAACTTTCTCGTAATCTACTGGATCTATTTGATCAAGTGAAAAACCATCGTAACAAGAAATAATTGACAAAATAGTAATATGTAAATCTGATTCCGGGTAATAATATTGGTGGGGAGCTACGCTTCTAATTTCTTCAAGAGCATCTGAAATATTTTGTTTTACTTCTTCTGAAGGACGAGCTAATAATGTAACTCCATAGCGTTTGTCATCCTTTGAATTTATTAAAGGATCAAACTTAAATTCATTGCTTCTAAATTTCTGAAGGGACTGGCTCCATAGCTTATTGTAATGATTCTCTAAATCCACGATTACTGAATTATTTTGGTAGCGTACTAACGACCTTGCGCATAAGGGGCGTGCAAAATGACGGTGAATTTGCTTTAAAATGTACTACGGAAACTGACAAAATCGAAACCGGCAGCCAACGGCGAGGCACGTCCCCTTAATGCGCGTGTTAGGCATACTTTTACTTAGTTTTGATAGGTTGTTAATTCTCCATTTTCGAAGTAGAGATAAGTTCTTTCAGTTTCATCTCCATAAACCCATTGCTCATCTCTATTTTCAGCAGTAACAGTGCTATTTATATCATCTGGTTGACCCCATGATAAACGGACTTGCCTTTCTGTCATGCCTATAACTATTTCTTGGTTTTGAACTGCATATTTAATTTCAGTTGACCAAGATTGCTCTATATA
>NZ_NSKE01000023.1 GCF_002287075.1 Fodinibius salipaludis | reverse complement strand
TTCCGAAAATCCTATTTCACATTTTGTCCTGGCCGGTCGGGGCTAAATCATCTTACGTCCGCTGTTTTCTTCCGTTGTTTTTATCAAAGCCGTTGCTGGTTCTACATCTTCAGCCCCAAACTAACCCGGCGCTTCAAGCGGACGTGACTCGCCGTTGGCCTTCCCTCTTGCTTTTAGCCGACAAATTCTGTCTTTTATTACTAAACGAAATATAGAAACAACACGCAGCTTAAGCGCTAATCGTTATACTGCTTTCCTTGCAATAATCTCCCCTTCTGTTTAGTTTTACTTTGAAACCAAAATAAATTCAAATGCTATGCCAACAAATATCACAATCCGAGATATACCCGACGAAGTCTATGCCAAAATAAAAAAACAGGCCGATTTACATCACCGAAGTATTAACAGTGAAGTGATCGTCTATTTAAAAAAGTTAGTTCAAAGCAATCGACGAGATCCTGATCAAGTAATTGCTCGTGCGAAAAAACTTAAACAAAAAGCAAAAGGCACCCTTTCTATGGATGAAATTCAACAAGCGATTGATCAGGGGCGTCCATGATTGTTGTCGATACGAATGTAATTGCGAGCATGTGGGTACCAAATGATATGGACAAGTGGGTTTACAAGGTGCTTAAGAAAGATGATGATTGGGTTGCCCCTCTTCTCTGGCGATCTGAATTCAGAAATGTCCTATCGATATATTTACGGAAGGAAATTTTAGAATTATCGGTTGTTTTGCAAGCCATAGAAGAAGCCGAACAATTGATGGATGCTAACGAGTTCGAAGTAAACTCAACACAAGTTATGAGTTTTGTTTCAGATTCATCCTGTTCGGCCTACGATTGTGAATTTGTGGCATTGGCAGATGATTTAAATATCCAGATAGTCACATTTGATAAAAAAATTATCCGTGAGTTTCCTAATATAGCTATTAGCCCAGAAGAATTTGTCACATAAATCCAGCAAAAGCGGCCTAACCCGCGCATTAACGCGTTTATGCATTAGAAAGTCAACTCACTCCGTACTTCTCCTTTGGTCCTATTTGAGCGATTGCTAGGACACCTGCTATTGGATAATTTCGTACTACTTTTGACTCCATTTCTCCATCCCCGATGTACGAGATTGCTTTTGTAAGAGGACATGAATCTTGTCCAGGCGTTTATCTGAGACTGTTTTCCTTCGCGTGGAAACGTCTAATGTCTTATCTGGCTTAGTATTCAAAAAGGGCCCAGGCGGCTAACCGGACGAGAACCTCAGCAGTGGACTGCCGGATTACGCGTTAATAAGAGCCTGCCCGGGCCTGACCCATCGCTGGGATGGGATTGCTGTCAAAAGCGGTTATTTATATTTTAAAATTTGTCCGGATCATAGATCCGTCCGTTCTTCCATAGGCTCCACATGACGTTAATAATTTTACGTTGCGTATTAAGTCGGGCATTGCGTTCACTGCTGGCCCGGCGGCAGCTTTCTTTCCAAAATTGTTTGACTTCATTGTCGCCGCTCGTATTAGCAGCGCTCAGCCAAGCCCGATAACTCATGGCTTTGAGCTCCCCATATCCCTTTTTATCCAAGCGTTTGCGGCTCACCGACTGTCCGGCGGAACTGCGGCTCACAACGGCCAACTGGCAAAACTTATAGACCTGGCTGCGCTTGCAAAATCGGTGGGGATCTTCCAACAAGGCCGAAAACAGGTGAGAGCCTACCGGACCTATACCAGGAATCTTGGCAAATTCGGCAATTTCCCAGTAGTCTTTGCCTTGCTCGCGGATGCCTCGAAAGATTTCCAACGACTGCTCGTGATGGTAGGTGATAAATCCAAGTTTCTGTTCGGCGAGACTGCGATGAGCCTGTGAGCTAATTTGACTGATCCACCTCTCGCCCCTCTGGAAACTAAACCGGCTGCTGCCGGTAGGAATCCGTACCCCTATATGCCGAAGGTAGTGGGTCAGCCGTTGAATGGCTGCCGCCTTAGCCCGGCGCTGGCGCAGATACATCTTCATGCGAGACTTGAAGACGTGACGGGCTTCCAAGGGTTGCCACCAAACGGACTTGTATTCGCCTAGTCGAAGCAGTCGAGCCAGTTTATGGGCATCGGTTCGGTCATTTTTGTTTCCACCCCTGTGAACCAAGGCATTTTCAGCCGGATCACAGATGACCAGCCGGTCGACCCACTGGCCCAGAGCACTTGCCACCCAGCGTGCATGGGTTCCCTGTTCAAGGATTACTTGCAGTTGGTCATGCGGGTAGTTGCGGGCCCAGTTGATCAGTTTGTCTGCTCGTGTGGGCACCTCCCGCTGTTGCACTTGCTCCCCAGTTGGGTCAATGGACTGTATGACGGTATTGCTTGCATGAATATCCATTCCTGCGTAATGTGTCGTAGTATTCATAAGAGGACCTCTCTGTATGGTTGGAGTTGAATGTGGATTCTACCCAATCTACAGGTGTCCTCTTTCTAATGCATAATACCGGACGCACCTCGCCG
>NZ_NSKE01000022.1 GCF_002287075.1 Fodinibius salipaludis | reverse complement strand
AAGTGACAAAAAGTCTGAGAAGCGAAAATCTGAAAAATCAAAATTTATAGGAGCCTCAATAATTTTATAACCTATAACTATAGCAGCAACTGATATTAAAATTATTTTGAACCAACTCTCTCTATTTAAGATATAATCTGGTTTGGAGTTTTTTGGTGGTTCAGAGTCTATTTCAATTTTATTTGAAATGTCTTCGTCACTCATTTTTATAGTATTATTAATTTAAAATTAGAATAAAACTGCTAACGACATGGCGCATAAGGGGCGTGCAAAATAGCTCTGAATTTACTTTAAAATGTACTATGGAAACTGATAAAATCGAAACCGGCAGCCAACGGCGAGGCACGTCCCACTTAATGCGCGGGTTAGGTATTTTCCACTATTATCAAACTAAGATGTTTAATACCCATCCAAATGGTTTATCCATTAAATTAGGCCAAAATACAAATATTATAAAACTTGCTACAGCTACAAATTTATAGAATAAAGCACCACGTGTAATTTGTTTACTCTCTTCAAAATCAAAAGCAGTAAGTTGTTCTTTATAGCTTAACCATCCAATTAGACCATAGCTCCATCCATAACCACAAATAAAATATAACCAATCCCATGTAGTGGGGGAAGTTGTATATTCAAAAGTTATTGCGACACAATAAGCTGACCAAAGTGACCAAAAATAAATTTGGAAAATTATTCCAATTCCAGACAATGAAAAAGAAAGTATTTTGGGTGGATTTCTAACATCGTTTACGAATTTAAAGGGTGATAAAATAGCCATTAGAATAAACGAAAAAGTATATAAACCAATCCAACCAGAAATAAGTAAAAGTAGATTAAAGTAAATAAAGTTCATGCTTTCAAACATCCTGTTTAGTAAAAACTTCCTTTAAACTTTTATCATCTTTATATGCAACAATACCACCAACGATAATTAATATGTCTATATAAATTCTTGCAAAAATTACGGTCCATGAAAATTCGGAAAAGTGAAGTACTAAAGTCCCTCCTTCAAATAGCACAAAGAGAGTTAGTATAATTATTGCTGAAATTTTATGCTTTGGCGCAATTTTACTAGGCAAATAAGAAGTAATTATTACTGTCCAGCCAAAGAAAATTAGAATTGATGCCACAAAATACCAATGTAGGTTTTCCGCCAATAGCACGGTTATTGTTTGGCCTATAGCTATAAGAATTGCTGCAAGAGGAAGAAAAAGTAGCCAACGTAAAAAATTCATTTACTTAGTGTGGAGTTGAAAATACCTAACGACCCAGCGCTTAAGCTGCAGGCGCCGGAGTGTTGACATTGTCTGTAATAGAAAGGGTAGCCAAAAAACCGAAAACGAGCAAGGGAGGGCGAGGCCTGTCCGCTTGAAGCGCCTTGTTATACTGGGGCGAAAGATGCGAAACAGCAACGCTTCGGATAGAAGCAGGAAAAACCAGAAGCCGGTGACCAGCGAAATTGCCGCGGAGGCCGGTGGCAAACCGGGAACCAGGTTTTTTGGAAAGGGCAGGAGCACCGGGAAAATTGTGAGAAAAGCAGGAATACCGACCTTACCACGAAGGCAAGAATACGGAAGGTGAATGTGGCACTGGTGCAGATGACCAGCTTTGGAAAATCACCCCACAAACCGGGGCTAAAAATGGGAGCACCTGCCAGCCCATAAAGAAGCAAAAAACGGCTGTAAAAAAATGGACAAGCCGCAATGGCCGACGCGCAGTATAACGACGTAGCGCATAAACGGCTGACCTACAATTTTAACAAAACGACAAGATTATGAGTGAGAATACAAGCACAAGCGAACGGAAAACGATTGATGAAGAGATTGAAGAGTTACATCAACGTAAGCATCAAGAACTAAAAGATTTGCAATCTGATACTGGAGAAATGGTACATATTGATGCTATTTGGGACTTGGTTGATGATTTACTCTATGAAGTAAAAGACATAGTGAGCGACCCCGAAGAAGCAGGGCGAGAGAAGTCCGATTTAATGCGCATGGTTAGCAACCACAGCGCCGATACAGATGAGTACGAGATAGCAGCAACGATGATAGTACGACCGCTATTAACTATTAAAGCCGAAAGTGCGGAACAGGCAGTAGAAAAGTTGATGGCAAGTGAATTTGATACAAAGGAAATGGCTGAAACTGCTAAACCAGTATCTGGCATTGAAGCTGTTGAGATTTATAAAGATGGCAAGCGCCTACCAGACCCACAATATTAAGCGCTGTGGTGCTAACGACATTGCGCATAACCGGCGTGCAAAGTAGCGTTGATTAGTTAAATAATGAACGGAGAGCTAAAATACCAAAACTTGGCAAGTGATAGCGAGGCACGTCCGAGTTAATGCGCGGGTTAGCAGTTTATTCCTCAGCTAATCTTCTCAAAACTCTAATACCTCGATCGGTTAGAGTCCAGTCTGGATTTATTAGGACATGTTTCTGTAAATCTTCAACGAGTTTCTTCGGCAATTGAATAGATCTA
>NZ_NSKE01000021.1 GCF_002287075.1 Fodinibius salipaludis | reverse complement strand
TGTCCTATTGGGACTGTGTTTTCGTGGTAATTGTACTTCCTTTCTTAATGCTAATTTTACCGTTTGTGTTGGCTTTAGTCTTTGGTATGGCCTATTTGTTAATCTTTAATCCTCAATAATTTTACCTAACCCGCGCATTAAGGGGACACGCCTCGCCAGGTCTTGCCACTTTCTGGCTTTTTAACTCTTCGTTCATTATTTAATAAATCAACATTCATTCACGTGCACCTTATGCGCAATGTCGTTATATGGCTCAATAAAAATAATTAAACTAAGATCATTATGAACATTACAATTCCTGATCGCAAAAATGCCTCAAAATGGGTTCGGTTTATTAACCTTCTAAATTTATTTTTGGCTGGAGTTGCTCTGGGGCAATTTTGGGCTTTTGGCTATGACACTCCGTTTGTAATGGGCTATTTTATTTGTGGTCCTTTGGTTGCAATAATCCTCGATACTCATTTTACCCCCAAAAAACAGATTGATTTCCCCGGCGATATTTTCAAAAATATTAAAGATCAATTTTCAGCCATATAACCCGCGCATTAAGGGGACGCACCTCGCCAAATCTTGCCACTTTTTGGCTTTTTAGCTCTCCGTTCATTATTTATCAACTCAACATTTTTTCGTGCGCACCTTATGCGCCAGGTCGTTATACTGCGCGTCGGCCATTACAGCTTGTCCAAAAATTTTGGGGTAATTTTCTGCTTCTTTTCTAGCTGGTAACAGCTCAAATTTTTAGCCCATGTTTGTGGTGTGCTTTTCTGAAGTTTCGAATCTGCACCAGTGCCTTTTTAAATTTCGCTTCCTTGCCCTCGTGGTTGGTGACGTATTCTTGCTTTTACGGCAAAATTCCCGGTGCTCCTGCTTTTTTCCAAAGCCCATCTCCCATTTTGTCTTGGCCTCCGCGGCATTTCCACCAAACATTAGCTTCTGGTTTTTCCTGCTTCTATCAAAAGAGTTGCTGTGTTCTCATCTTTCGCCCAAGTATAACCCGCGCTATCAGCGGACAGGCCTCGCCATCTCCTTGCCTCCCTTCTATTTATTAGTTACTCTTTCTATTTGTAAAGAATTTCAACATTCGGCGCCTGCAGCTGTAGCGCCATATCGTTAGGTAAATTTTCCCTTCATCATTCAAAACCAGTAATGCTAACATTCAATAACAGAGAAATTGCAACCGCTTTTTGGCTATTTGTATTCCTTATCTTTGTTTTGTCCAAAAGTGATGTTCGTAAATCGGTGAAGAATGTTTTTGCCATGTTATTCGAGTGGAGAATATCCCTCTCACTGTTCCTAATGCTAGCCTTTACATCTAGCATTCTTTACTTGCTTAACTATTTCAGCCTATGGAACATGGGACTTATCAAAGATACTGTTATCTGGTTTCTATTTGCTGGAGTCCCTTTATATGTAAGGTGGATTACATCGAAGAGTGATCAAAATATTTTCAACAAAATTGTTATTGAGAATATTAAACTCATCCTATTGATAGAGTTTGTGGTAAATGTGTACACTTTCTCTTTGATTACTGAACTAATTTTAGTTCCGGTTGTGTCATTTGTTGTCATGTTAAATACTTATGCTGAGATTAAGCAACCAAATTCCACTGTATCAAAATTTCTGAGTGGCTTACAAACAGTTATAGGACTTTCAATTGTATTTTTTGCTCTAACACAAGCCATCGAGAGCTATGACAAAATGTTTGCCATAACTAATTTAAGAGGGTTTTTACTCCCAATTTTACTTTCAATTTTCTCAGCTCCCTTCGTTTACCTAATGGCACTATACTCTGCTTATGATCTTTTATTTACCAGATTAGAAATGGGAAGAGAAAAGAGTTCGAATTTAAAAAGATATGCGAAAATTGAGCTATTCAAATACTGTAAACTCAATAGACTAAAAGTCCAAAATGCCTTAAATATGAGCACTTACAATATTATGAGTGTCCAAAATAAGCAAGATGTGAATGACATGATTAATGCGTACCAAAAAGCTTGGAAATAAATTTACCTAACCAGCGCATTAAGCGGACACGCCTCGCCAATTCTTTGCCGTTCTTGGTTTTAAGTCTCTTCTTTCGTTAGTTGCTAATTCTACATTCATTCGCGTGCAGCTTATGCGCAATGGCGTTAGGTGCATTTCCGAAAATTGCTTCCTTTCTAAAAAAGTACTACTTTAGTATCACTATGAAAACAGAACTTGTTACCACATTAAAACGTCAGGCTACAAAACTCCTTGCCGAACTTCGGGAAGAGAAAGAACCGGTGCTTATCACAGAACACGGAAAACCTTCCGCCTATCTCGTTGATGTTGAGCAATTTGAACAAATCCAGAAGAAACTTGAATTGCTTGAAGGCTTGGCACGAGGAGAAAAAGCGATTTTGGAAGATCGCGTTGTTTCGCATGAAGATGCTAAAAAACGCATGCAACGATGGCTCAAATAATTTGGACCGAGCCTGCTCTTCAAGATTTGGATCAAATTGCGGATTACATTTCACTCGATAATCCGGATGCTGCTAAAAAACTAGTCCGTCAATGTTTTCAGCGAGTTGAGAATCTAAGCCAGCACCCTAAAATGGGAAAAAGTGTTCCCGAATTGGACCAGTCCGTTTATCGACAGTTGGTTCTTTCTCCCTGTCGCATTTTCTACCGCATTGACAATGATACAATTTACATTATTCATGTCATGCGAGCGGAACAGATGCTTCATCTCGACATCCTCAAATCGCGGTAAAATGCACCTAACCAGCGCTTCAACGAGGACGCACCTCGCCCTTTCCTGCCCGTTTTGATTTTACGGCTTTTCGTTCGTTACTTAGCTATTCAACACTACTCCGTGCGCCCGTTAAGCGCCATGTCGTTATATGTTACAAATGTGAATCTGTCCACTTTTATTAATAATTTGAAAGAACACTAAAAGCTAAAGAGTGGGGGGAGCTATGAATGAAGTTGCTACATTTTGGTGGACACCCGGTTAAGTCATAGATTGTGGCTATAACGTACCCATACCAACGATGACAGAAAAAAGAACACGACGAAAATTTAGCAAGGAGTACAAGCTGGACGTGATCACCCAGAGTTACCAGCGAGATAACATAAAGGAGCTGGCTGATGAGTTGGGGCTTCGCCCAGAGCTGATCTACCGCTGGCGAACCGAATACAAGGAGGCTCCCGAGGAAAGTTTTCCCGGTAA
>NZ_NSKE01000020.1 GCF_002287075.1 Fodinibius salipaludis | reverse complement strand
CTTGAATGCTATGACTTTGTCAAGTGTTATGCCGCACTTTTTTGCTTGTCAAACCTGGATGTATAATCCTTTTGGTAGGCTTGGCCACTATTCCAGATAGCACAGATAATTTTAATCATTTTGTTGATTAGATTATTGCGAACCACTGGCCACGGTTTCCCTTCATTGAGTTTTCGTTGTTTGTAGCAGGCAAACCGCTCATGGTGATGACTCACCGAACGGGCGACCATCGTCATACAGGATCGCATCTGGCTGTTCCCGTGCCCGGAGGAACGTGTCTTACCTCTCACCGATGAGCCGGAGCGGTGGCGGTGCGGGGCAAAACCAAACCGCGAGGCAATCTGTTTGTGGTTGAGGGTTTGATGGCCATAAAACAACGTCAGCCAAAGCCAGGCGGTGACTTTTCCTACGCCGGGGATTGTCAGCAACAGTTGGTAATACTGGTTTAGTCCCTGATGGGTGGTAATGAGCTGGTGTATGTGATCTTCCAGCTGTTCTATTTGTTGTTCATATAGCTGCAGTTGTTGCTGCCACTGCTCCTCGAGCAGCTGCGAGGGCACCAGGGCGTGGGTGGCTTGTTGGGTGCGATTTTGGGTGGCACCGCGTGCGGCAATTACCCGCTGTCGTTCCGCGTACAGCTGCTGAAGCTGTTTAATACGCTTTTTCGGCGGAGGTGTCAGGCTAATCTGGTCAGCGTAGCGATCGCCATACTCTGCCAGCAGGCGGGCATCAAAGCGATCATCTTTGCGATGGTGTTCCGGGGCTACTTTCTTAGCAGCGGTGGTCTTAAGCAGAGCGCATTTCCAGCCCCGACGGCTAAGGCTGGCCAAGAGGCGGTCGCTGTAAATGCCGGTATTTTCAATACAGATGATGGTGTGCTGTTGGGGGCAGTTGTGGGTGTTTAACCACCGGTGCAGGCGCTGGAAGCCTTCGTCTCGATTGGTCCATTGACTGTATTCCCCGTGGGGTCGCAGCCAACAGTCGATGGTATCTTTTGACACATCAATGCCCAGAAAATGGTGATAGGATGTGGGGGTTGTAGTATCCATAACAAATGCTCATTTTATTCATGGTATGCTGATAATACCAGCATTGTATTACGGAACCTGACTCTATTATAAGCCTGGGAGCGATCCCGGCTGGAATGCTATTTAGGTTTTGGTAATACCACCGGCGGGAGGGCTGATTCAAGCGTTAGGCTCTAGGCCTTATGCGCGGGCTAGCCTGTCTCCCGCCGTGCTGGTATTGTTAAATATGAGAGACGTTTTTGCACATCTCAACTCGGTAGGGTAGTCTAATAAATGCGCGGGTTATAGCACTTATCACTGTATATCGGTAGACTTTTGGTGTTTTGGCAGCCTATTATACCATCTTATTGTTTGAGAACTAGCATGCTTTAAGAATTCATTAAATTGATTCAAATCTGAGTTCGGGCATTCATTTCCATTCGTAGAGAAATTCGATTTAGAATGTACGACCCTATTTCTAGTTGCATACAATATTTTGGCTACCATGTTACATGCGGTAGCAATTTTATCATTGTCAGTCTCGTAAGTTAATTTTTCAAATTTAGTTTGTTTCCTAACTTGTTTTCGAATTGAATTCGGTAAGTGTTCAAATAATCCTACAAAATCGAATGAGACGTTAAAAATAGATTTAATCAATTCTTCATCACGAAACTTTTCCTCAAAAGATTTAGCTAAATCAAAAATAGATCTAATAAAATCACCATCCAGTGTTTTTGTTTGTGCTACATCTAATTTTTTTCTCATTAATTCATTTCCTTCTATGTTTACAACAACAGGAGCAAAATGCTCAAGTATTTTGTAGAAGTTAAGTAATTTCAATTCTGGATCTTCGATTTGTAATGCAGAAACAAATAGTCTCATACCTTCATTATAAGGCTCTAAATTTCGAAGATTTTCAACGGCTTTCTCTTTCATTTCTTTTTCCCAAGCCTCATGATCAAAATCAAAATCATTTATCTCAGAATATTTTAGTGAAATGCCAGAACTATCAGCAATTTCAAACAAATATGATTTTATTAAATTTTCTTCTTCCTGTTCAGAAAGTTTCTCAAAATCTTGAGGGTATTCAATTTCAACTGCTAGGTAGGGACTAATAGAACCCAAAAAATCTTCATCATAAGCATCTAGCTTGGTGGCTGCCAATCCTACAATAAATGATTTTTCTACTACATCAATATGTATTCCATTATCTAAAGGCAGTGAGAAATCGTGAAAGTTCTTTATTACATGTTCTTCATCACCATTTGCAGCCGAAACAATTTGGTAGGTTAGTGATTTAGTTTTAATTCTCCCTTTATTTACGATCTCTAAAGTTGGGAATTCATCAACTAGTCTTAGAAAATTTGCGACGTGAACTTCTATATAATCGTATTCCCCAGGAAAATAAAATGGTATATAATCAAAGTCATTATAATCATCAGGGTCATCACTGAATTCTAAATCATCTCGATAATCTGCAAAATGATCATAGTTTTCTATGAGATAATTGCATCCTCTCTTTATATCACTTAGGACTTCCTTATCTATTTGCATTCCAAGGTTGAATTAAATTTAATCTGATAAATTAGTTAGTAAAATAAAGGAATAGCATATTCAGGCAAGTTTTTATAAGTGCTATAACGCCATTGCGCATAAGCTGCACGCGATAAAATGTTGAATTAGCAACTAACGAAAGATGAGACTTAAAACCAAGAGCGGCAAAGACTTGGCGAGGCGTGTCCGTTTAATGCGCTGGTTAAGGACAACACCAATGCGACGACATTTAGAATATTTTAAATATGTGATAAGGCACAAATGGTTTGTGTTTGTTGCTGGCTTAAAAGTAGGCGCACCAATTTGGCAATTAATTATACACGATTGGAGTAAATTTTTGCCGAGCGAATGGATGCCTTATGCGAAAACTTTTTATGCGCCGGATGGAAGTAGCCAATACGAAGAACACAGGCAATTTGATGTAGCTTGGAACCACCACCAAAACCGCAAAAAACACCACTGGCAATATTGGATACTGCAACGTGATGATGGCGATGAAATTTGTTTGCCTATACCAAAGCGATATTTATTAGAAATGGTTGCTGACTGGATGGGAGCTGGCAGAGCTATTACAGGAGAATGGGAAGTTGCCGAATGGTATAGAGCAAACAAAGAAAAGATTAAGTTAGAAGAGCAAACTCGAAACCACGTTGAATCATTGGTGTTGCCTTAACGGACGGCGCATAACCTACGCCGAGATTCGTGAGGGTTATAAATGACAAAATTTGAACCGTAAAAGCAAGAGGTGGGACCGATGGGCGAGCGGCGAGGTGCGTCCGGTATTATGCATTAGAAAGAGGACACCTGTAGATTGGGTAGAATCCACATTCAACTCCAACCATACAGAGAGGTCCTCTTATGAATACTACGACACATTACGCAGGAATGGATATTCATGCAAGCAATACCGTCATACAGTCCATTGACCCAACTGGGGAGCAAGTGCAACAGCGGGAGGTGCCCACACGAGCAGACAAACTGATCAACTGGGCCCGCAACTACCCGCATGACC
>NZ_NSKE01000002.1 GCF_002287075.1 Fodinibius salipaludis | reverse complement strand
ACAGCTCCAGGCGGACACCTACTTTACCCGCCCGTATACCTCCCAGGATAAAGGAACAGTCGAAAACAGGATTGGCGTCATTCGCCGGTTCTTTCCCAAGGGCATGGATCTTCGAACGGTTTCCGAGGAGCGCATCACAACCGTGGAGCAATATCTGAATTTTCGACCGGTACGAAAATTTGATTACCTTAATCCTATTCAACAAACCCTAAAATACCGCAGTGTTGCATTAGTTACTTGAACACAGCAAATATAAAAGCGGTACTACTTTTAAAGTGGATTAAAAAATGGAAGGAAGGTTATAATCTTTAGTTCTTGTAGCAGGAGGGAAAGTTGGCATTGGCGATTTCGTTTTTGTCAGCGAAAATATATCTGTAACAAGGTTTTCAACATCCGCCGAATTATTGAGAGGTACCACGCGGTCCGATGCTAACCATCGTTCAAGCTCTTGAAGCTGATCAGAAATACTATGCAGAACGGTTACATCAAGCTCTTTCATGGCAGCAGCGTTACACAGTTGCTCATATTGATTGCGAATCGGTATAGTCAGGAGTTTTTTGCCGAGATACATTGATTCAGCACACATTTCAAAGCCTGCACTGGTAATAACACCTTGACAACTTTCAAAACTTTCGAGAAAAATTTGGTTGCTAACTGGATACACCTGAACATTTTTGCTTTTTCTATACTTATTGCAACTTGGCGAAAATATATGCCAATTATAGTGATCAAATCTGTGAAAGGTGGTAGTTAACAGATTGGGATCAAAAGCCGGAAGGTATACGGTTATATGTTCGGCTTGCGATGGAGAAAGCTTTTGAATTTCTGACCGAATGATAGGTGGCTCTATAAAGGAATCATACGTCTTGAAATGAAATCCGATGGCATGATCGGTTGGAGCAAAGTGCTGAAGAATAGCTTCTGCAAATCTCGAACGTGTTTTGGGGCGTGGTGTAGCTTGTGATAGAAATGCAGCTTGGTGGCTTAATGCCAGACTCGGAACATTTTTTGTTTTAGCAGCCCAGGCCGTCACCGGCTCATAATCACTAATCACAAGATCGTATTCCTCGATTGGAATCGACTGGGTATCAGTGATAAAACGAATCGGGCGAAGAGAACGGAGCGTTTCTAAAATGGAAATGCCTCCTCTGCTATCATAGTTCATACTTATGCCGTGCTTCCGGTAACGAATATCCCTTTCCAGGGAAAGTTCACAATTGTAACCACTGATTAACAGGTCCACATTGGCCCCTTTACAGAGTTTAGGCAACAGTTCCCGGGCACGGCTTATGTGTCCATGTCCGGTACCTTGTATGCCGTACAGTATTTTCATCTGATAATGGATGTTTTTTTAATGGATTTTCGAATTGGTAGTTCTGCCGTAGCGTCTCTCTTGATGAATTTGTCGTCGTAATACCTATATACTGACCACTCGTTCTGATGGTATTCCAAGGCCGTGAGATTTTCGATCCAATCGCCGGAGTTCATATAGATGACGGATCCCTCTTCATTCTGATAACCCCTAATTTTAGGTTGGTGAATATGGCCACAAATCACATAGTCATATTCATGCTGTATGGCCAGTTCTATAGCCGCTATCTCAAAGTCGTCAATAAATTTTATGGCTTTCTTAACATTATCTTTGATCTTTTTTGAAAGTGACATTTTTCCATAGCCCATTTTTTTGCTCATATAGTTTATTAGGCGATTGAGCAAAATCAGCATGTCATATCCGTGTCCACCGATTTTAGCTATCCATTTGGTATGTTTCATGGTGATATCAAGAATATCTCCGTGAAAAATCCAAACCTTTTCCCCGTTTAGCTCAAGGAGTAGCTTATCTTTTACAAAAAGTGGCCCAATTTGAAGGCTCGATATTTTCCGGATGACCTCATCATGATTACCAGTCAAGTAGTAGATGTCAGTGCCATTAGCCAACATACTTAAGAAACATTTTATGACACGCATATGTGATTTGGGCCAGTAATATTTTTTGAAATTCCACATATCAAAAATATCGCCGTTCAAAATTAACATTTGGGGCTCGATGGAATTGAGGTACTGAGTCAATTCTCTGGCATGGCACCCAACAGTTCCTAAGTGTAAGTCTGAAAGAACAACAATGTCTACGGATCGCTTTTTCATATACGCTTAAAGTACTTTTTTCTTAAAAAACGAAACCTGTATTATCTCATAATGTCCTATATATTAATCCGTAGTAATCATTTGATTATTTAAAGTTAAAGCAGAGGACGGTTTCCCAGAATATTGATAGGAGAATTATAGGGAGACACTTGATCTGGATATTGGCGTGTTTAGAAAGGTTTTTAAAGTGGATTCTCAAATTCAGTTGTTTGGACTTTAGCAGAATTTCGAAATTCTCTAATTATTTTCTATTTAATTCCAAACGTTTTGAAATTATAGGCAAGCGATATGAAAGCATTGGGTAATGTACTTTGGTTTTTGTTTGGAGGGTTTATGGCTGGCCTTTTATGGTGGTTTGCAGGGGTTATTATGTTCATAACCATTATTGGGATTCCGTGGGGGAAGGCTTGTTTTACAATAGGAACACTTTCTTTTTTCCCATTTGGTAAAGAAGCAATTAACCGAGAAGTGTTAACAGGAAAAAAAGATGTTGGTACCAGTGGTTGGGGTATGTTAGGAAATGTAATTTGGTTTATATTTGGTGGTTTTTGGCTTGCTTTAAGCCATGCTTTAGCAGCGATCGTGAGTTTTATAACCATTATTGGGATTCCATTTGGAATTCAGCACGGTAAACTTGCTCGTATTTCTTTATCACCTATTGGAAAAGAAGTTGTTGATAAAGAGGTTGCAGAGCGGGCCCGGGAAAAGAATGCTGAACGGGTTGTTGGAGAGTATAGAAACTAAATCATTTATTAGGGAGCTTTCTTCTCAAGTGGTATAGATATCCTACTTTATTGAAAGAGGTTTCGCAAAAAGCGAACATGCCTTTCTGGGTATTTTTTGAACGGGATGTGAGAGGTAGCCTTGTATCAAGATAAAAGGAATGCTGACATCCGAAAAGTTGCACTTATGTACAAAAACGCATACATTTATAAATAAATGTATGCAAAATTGTGCACATGTATGTTTCAAAAGAAAAGATAGATAATGCCATAAATGTTTTTAAAAAACATGGAGGCATACTCAGAACTTCAGAAGCTCTGGATGAGGGTATATACCGGCGTACACTTTATCATATGGAGGAGAAAGGGTTCCTAACTAAGCTTGAGCGTGGAGTGTACAAACTTTCAGATACTGATATGCTTTCTAATCCTGATCTGGCGATTGTAGCAAAGAAAATCCCAAAGGCTAAACTTTGTCTTGTTTCAGCACTGGATTTTCACGAGATGACAACAGAAATTCCACACAAGGTCCATATTGCTCTTCCCAGGACCAGTAGAGATCCCAAGCTTGACCATCCTCCCATTAAAGTCTATCGCTTCTCAGGTAAGAGTCTCACCGAAGGAGTTAAAGAGCATGAAGTGGATGGGATAAAAGTACAAATCTATAATCCAGCCAAGACGATTGCCGACTGTTTTAAATTTAGAAATAAGATAGGACTTGATATAGCTATAGAAGCTTTGAAAGACGGAATGAGAGAGAATAAAACTTCATTTAACGATATTGAGAGGTTTGCTAATATATGTAGAGTGCAAAATGTGATTCGACCTTATGCGGAAACAATTGCACATGGCTAAATATTGGCAAAGGTTTTATTGACAAAAGTTGAAAAGATAAACTCGGGTGCTTGGTTACCGATACTTTCGTCCCAAAACCATTCAATGATCAATGGTTTACTATTAAAAAGAAATAGATCAGCCTAAATTCGAAATAAACACTGTTTTTGACCCGTAAAGATCATAAGTAGGGGCATATTGAGAAAATGCTACTCTGATTCCTCATCTTCTTCCGAAATCTCGAAGACTTCCTTTTCACATACTTGAACCCACCAGCCAAAGTGTTCTTCTATATTCGTTTCATGGTAGTAATTCAGTTTTTTAAGAAAGGAGCCTTTATCCTGAAGATTTTTCCAATTGATGTACAATCCAAATTGATATAAATACATATTTACAAACAGTCGGGCAATTCGACCGTTGCCGTCATAAAAGGGGTGGGTAAAAACAAACTTCTGATAAAAATGAAGAGCATTTTCTAACGCTTTGTCTTCATTTTTTCTCCGCAAAAAACTAAAAGACTCTTTTAGATGGTCTTGTATTTTATCAGGCGGAGCCCCTCTAAAGCGTGGTCTGAATTCCTGTCTTTTTTGTCCGCCAAAGAAAACGGCACCCTTATTGGGGTGTTCTTTTTTTCGAAATTGTCCATTAATTGAAATAATATCCGAAAAAAGGAATTCATGGAGAATTTTACATAACTGTAAACAGATATGATCGGTGAGAACTAAACTTCCTTCCTGTATCCGCCTGTTAATATCTGGCAGAATTTCATTATCCAGAGCCTCGTAATTAGTTCTGGCTAAGGCATTGGCCGCTTTTACGCCTTCATCAGTAGGCGGAAATTTATCAGGGAATACCTCTATTAATTCTTTTAATTGAGATAATTCGCCACTTTTAGCCAAAGATTTCTGTATTTGAATTCATAAAGAGGTGGGCTTCCTTAGAAGCCTTATTAAACTCGTCCAGATATTCGTCCAGAGAATCAAAATAGACATTGGTTGCTTCATCATCTTCTGCCATATCAAATACATAAGCATGATGACTGGTAGTCTTAGGCGGGTAGAATTTATTGTCCTTATCTAAAGGAAAATTTTGAGCAAAACTCTCCTTAGAGTAGTAGTCTAATATCTCTTCATCAGAAATTTTCCCACCAAACTCCTGATTTTTTATCCACGGTTCTTCTGTGTGAGTCGTTTTTGACAGGGTAATAGCATTATAGCACCCATAACTGTCAACAATGAAATTAATTAACTTCTTTTCATTTGAAGGAATTGGGCTAAACAGTGGAATATCTTTTATGGGATTTTTGCCGTACCCTTTGTATTCATGATAAATTTCAGGATTTACGGGGCCATATTTCCAAGCATAAAAAGCTTGATCCGGAGTATTAGAAATAGTCTTTTTGCCAGCCACAGTTGTCCACACCTTAACATAGTAAAGTAGCTTTTGAAGTTTCATAGGGGTTATATTCCCCTGAAACTTATTTAAGATGTGTCCGGCTATGTTTTCTAAGTTTTGCATTTTGACGATGTAGATGCCTGATTATAGCCTCCCAAAACGGAAAACAAACATAATATATTATAATTTATAATAAAAATAGGTTAACTCCTTAAAGGGCTTTGTTCAAGCCTATAAGGATTAATTGATCTCTATTCACTCCACTATATGAAGCAAACGTTAAATATATGATTTGGTCTGAATGTAAGTAGTATTAATTAATTGAGGATAGGCGCTTAGAAGCGAAATTTGCGGGATAATGGATAGAAATGGGTGTTTTTACCAACTCAAAATCTAACTATTCCTGACTTGCTGAATATATTCTAAGAGTCCTTTCTTTGATGCTTCATTCAAAGTTGCATCTGTTAGCTTTTCAATTTGATCCTCTCTTGGAGCTAACTCATTATTCTTTGTTACTATACCTGTAACAACAGTAGGGCCAATTTTATAGAAGGTTTTTTGGTGGTTAATTTTGAAAGGAGATGAATGGATAACTTCTAATATTCCTGTGATTTCATTCTTAAAGTCATGCTTTCCAGATATAACAATATCATCTACGTATCTACTATATGTAAGTCCTTTGTCTTCACAAAGTTTAGTTAGCTGCTCATCATATTTTGAGAACACTAAATTGGCTAAATAAGGGCTAGTATGAGTACCTTGGGGTAAGGAATATTTGTAAGTAGTTAGGCGGGTTAAAAGATGGCTAACATCATGAGAAAAACCATTGTCAACCAAAGCATTGAAAACTAGTTCATGACCTACAGAGGGATAATACTTACTTAGATCAGTGCAAAGAAAATATTTATGCCCTTTGTGAAGTTCGGCATTAGTAATGTTACTTTTACCTTTAATTCCTCCTTGGATATTATCAGGGAACTCTAGTTCTCTAAAGATGACCTTTTGAATTCTCTTTTGTATATGCTTTAAAACACCTCTGCTTGGATGGAGTATGCGGTAAACTATATCACCATTCTCTTTTCTAACGTTACCGTCATCATCTGTTTTGGGTTCCTTATCTTCGTAGTAATACTCATGAGCCTTTGAGGCTATTGATTTAAGCTTAGAAAGCTTATAGCTGAGAAGGAAGGCTAATCTTTCAGGTTTCTTTATCATCTGTAATTGGGTTTAAAAAGAAAGGGAAGGACTCGCCACTACCACTGACTTGCCTCCTGCATAGTTGACAACAACTTGATAAATACCGGTAGATATTGAATAAGCCTAAAAAAAGTAGGCATCACATATCGTTTGAAAAAACCAGGTTGCTCGTTATCAGGCTGCTGCTCAGCACTCAACGGCATTTCAACTTCTGTGACAGAAAGAGTAGTACGGTCTTTCTCCACTGTTAACTTTTTCTTCTTAAAGATATAAGATTGAGGTTCCATAATTAGTATGGATTTAATTGCGGTTAATTAATGGACTCTTATAACAGATGTCCTGTCCCACAAACAAATGCTATGGTCCATCGTACTACTCCATACTTAAATCCTTCCCAATTGGTGAGAAACCTGTCCCAAGTAGTCTGGGAAAACATAGAGTCCTCAAGAGAGTGTGGAAATGTGTCCTCCAACGATGGGTGCAATGTGGAAAGATCCACGAGGGCACGAGAGGAGGAACGAATATGCCACACCTATAGGGGCAACTTCAACGAGTTGCTACCGAACTGAATCGGCTTCAATGAGCTTCACATAAGCATTTGCCTCACATTAACAGTAGATGTCAAAGAACAATGCAAAATAATTGAATTTTGCTGATCAGTAAAATTAGAAAGTCTTTATACCCCACGGGGTTGCAGCAATATTATAGGCGTAAATAACTGACTCTACTTGAATATATGATCAATTTTAGGCTAGTAAATACAATTGAGACAATCCTCCATTACCACCCAAAAAGTAGACTTTAAAGCTTCATAAGGGTTGCGTTCTCTTGAAAATTGTTTGGGATGCTATGTTTTTAAGGTTTCGTATCATTGACGATGGTATATATCTGATGGGCCGTGTAAGACGGAAATCAACAATAGAAATACTTTGTTGCCCTTAAAAGCTTTTTGAAAGCTGAAATAATTGTTTGTTGTTAGCCAAGACAGATTAATTCAAATACTCCTCAATATCTTCAAACCTTGATTCTTCAAATCCCTTTTCAACGAAATTAATTTTATTATTTCGGTTTAAAGAAGCTAAAGAGCTTGTTTTTTTAAGTGATTCCTCTAAAAGATTTTCTTTATTTGGATGAATAATAGTAATTGTATTTTCTACTGTCTGATAGGTCCAATCTTGCAATTTTCCATTGATAATTTTGTCTCCCCAGCCATACCCTGACATTAAGATATGATTTGAACTTTTCAATTCGTTATAAAGGGCATTGTGAAGATCAGCGTATATACCGAAGTGATAATTTTTGTCCTTTCCATAGCCGGACAAAAAGTGCCCCTGTGTCATATTTGGTCTCACCCAGTTGCCATCCGCATCTTCGATATGCCAGATATCATCTCCTGTAAGCTTTGCATAACCAGTTCTGCCTGTATTCTCATTAGTGGCATAATACCAATCTACTGAGCCATGGAGTTTAAATAACCGTATTTTTGTTTCTTTATATCCAAAACTATCGTTATACCAAATAACTTCTCCATCAACTTCATCAAACCCATCAAAGAAATCTGAACCCAGATCATTTAAGTGTTTTTCAAATAGGTCGTCATGGTTCAGGGATAGTATATTTAACTTATTTAACTCTTCCTGATTAACAATTTGAGAAATTAGTTCTAATCCAACCGGTTTATACCCCAAAAGTTGGTACCTAACAGCATGTTCAAGAAAGTTGAGAGTATTATGGGTGAATTGCGATAGACTTGTTAGTTCATTTGTTAATGATGCGTCTTTTCTAAAAGAAAAGGTGTGTTGAATGATATCATTGATAAATCGACTAACCGGAAGACTATCAATAGAACCGTTTTCTACTTTATTGATTTGTTCTACTAAAAAGTAAAGATCTTCATAATTGGATTCGATTCTAGGATAGCCATCAAATAAGTATCTATCATTTAGTTCTTTCAAAAGCTTCAAAAAATCTTGGTGTGGGTCGACCTTGTTTAATTCAGCCAGTGGGCCGCCAATATCTTCTATCGGAAAATATCTGCCATCGGAGTTCCTAAACCATTCTCCATCTAGAACCTCTTCCGTAAGTCTGCCTACACCTGGTATATCATTTTCAAAATGTATCCCCGACCCCGTAAATAAATTAATATTCATAATAGTTTTTAAATGATTTAAAAGGTACTCGAATAATAAATAAACAGCCTAAGCCAGTAAAATGAATCTACAAGAGAGAATGCTGTGCTAGTACCATTCTAGTACCAGAGTTAACACAGGGCAAGAATTGGGAAGGTTTATACTAAAACAAAAAAGCCACTAACTCCTTGGGAGTCAGCGGCTTATGTAAAAGCGATCCGGACGAGATTCGAACTCGCGACCTCCTGCGTGACAGGAAGCGACTATATCTTATCTCATAATTTCTCATAATATTTTATAAGAAGTCCTAAATTATTGATATGCATGGCTTTATGGTGTTCTGTTCGTTCTCATAAGGTTGCATGTCTTACCTAAATTTGGCATAGTACCTCATGATTGGGCTGTCCCATGGCTGTCCCAGAGATTAATCCTACTGAATTTGGAAAGAGGTACAAGTGCAAACCAAGAAGCTAACGCATACTTATATAAAAAACATAGATCCTCCAGATAGAAGGATTGAGATTTATGATGAATTGATTGACAACCTGGCTGTAAGAGTTACTCCCACTGGCTATAAAACCTTTATCTATCGTTATGGTGCAAAGGGAAAGCGTTATACCATTGGAAAGTTTCCTAACGTAGGGCTGGCCGAAGCACGGGATATTGCTAAAGACCTTGCAGCTGATATAGCAAAAGGCAAGGATCCCCAAGAGGAGAAAAAAACAAAAAGGAAGAAAAAAGACTTGCCAACATTTGGAGAGCTCGTTGAAGAGTTTAAGAAGTTACATTTACCTACCCTGCGGGAAAGTACGCGAAAGGAATATGAGCGAATTATTGACAATGAACTGCTTCCTGACCTTAAAACAATTCCTGCTAAAGAAATAGAGAAGGACCGAATTAGAGAGTTATTAGACAAAAAAGCACTCAAGGGTAAGTCGCCAACAATGGCTAATCGCATTAGGGCTCGGTTATCAAAGATATATAATTTTGGTATTGGCAGGGGTTGGGTTGAAAGTAATCCAGTGGAGGGAATACCCACTTATAAGGACGGTAATACGAAGAGGGATAGATTTTATAGTAAGAAGGAAATAAAAGAGTTGTGGAAGTTCTTTGAGAGACAGAAAGAACCTACCCAGTCGGTTTTGAAAATGTTGTTGATAACCGGTCAGCGGAAAACCGAAACCATGCAGATGAAGTGGAGCGATCTCAATGACGGGATCTGGACTATCCCGGCAGAGTTGGCCAAGAATAAAGAACCTCATGAAGTACCGCTTTCTGAAATGGCGTTAGAAACCATCCAAAAGATGCGGGAAATGAATGAGGACAGTGATTATGTATTCAAGTCTCCTCAAAAGGAAAATGAGCCCATTTCCTGGCTCACCAGGGCAAGGGTATTTATTCAGGACAACTCTAAAGTTCCCGACTTTCGTCCACATGATTTGCGACGCACAGTTGCAACATATATGGCAAAGATGAAGGTCGATCGTACCGTCTTGGGGAAAATACTCAACCATAAAGGCCTGGCGGGAGATACTCAGGTTACGGCTATTTATGACCGACACAGTTATACTGATGAAAAGAGAGAGGCATTGGAAAAGTGGAGTGCCTATCTAAACAAAATATTAACAGAGAAGGAGTAATTAGTTATGGCAAAATTAGATTTAAATGATGGGAATCCTCCAATATCAATTTCTGATATTGGTTTTGGAGCAGTGCTTGCCGGGCATCCCTCTTTGGATGAAATATTTGAAGATAAGTCTCAAGAGTTTCAGATGAATTTAGGAAAGGTTTACTCAAAACATGGGATAGCTGAAATTAGAGCATTAAAAGATGTTCTAACAGACAAAATTGCTGATTTAAAAAAAGATATTGAAGCAGTTTCGAAACGAGGAGAACAAGGTATTTTTTACTTAGCCGCTCTGTTACATTCATATCATCATTTACAGTCTAAACTTTATGCAATTGAAACCTTTCTAAGTATATATATACTGCACGGCTCAGTTGAACCAATAGTAAGTAAAAAACAATTATGGGAGAAGGGGTCTAACTTAACAAAGGCCATTAAGAGTGTATCTATAGCGATTTCAAGTAGTAATCATTCAGAAACTGGCCAATCAACTATAGAGAACTTTTTAAAAGGGTACTTCTTGTTTAAAAGTACCTCACTTGGTTTGATGAAAATTCGGGACTTTGTGATTAGTAACTGTAAAAATGTAAAAATGAAAGATGAACTTGAGAATACCGGTAATAGTACTTTAGCACATTGGACAAAAAGGCTTGAAGAAAAAATAGATCAAATTCGGGAAGATTCCTTTCTTTACGAACAGGATGAAGGCGAAAATTAGCACTTCCAATACATTTACAACGCTTTTCCAACAAGTTTTTTAAGACGGAATTTTCTCATCCTCCCTAATATAAGATCAAGCAATCGCAATTAACTCTATGCTTGATCATGAAGAATCTAATCATACGCCCCGCAGAATTAGCAGAGAAATTATCTATCTCCCTTGCCACCCTATACCGGATGAAAAAAGCCGGTGAACTGCCTCCCCAGATAAAGATCCATGAGCGCGCCGTTGGATGGAAGGTGTCTGATATTGAGGAATGGCTTGAAGAGCGCAAGGAAGCAGGGAGGGAATAATTATGGATTCGAAGAAACGAAGTTTAGAGATTAGGATTTGGGATAAACCGTTTTTCAGTGATTTTAACCAGGCTGAAAAGTTATTTTGGTGGTTTGTAAATACTAAGTGTGACAATGTTGGGGTTTATCAACATAATTGTAAGCTCGCTGAATTTCATTGTGGTGGGGAGCTTGATCTTAATAGTTTTGTCAAGAAAATAGGTTCAAGTGAATACCCCATAAGCTTCTTGGATGAATCTACTTTATGGCTTGAATACTTTGTCAGAGAAACTTGGGGAACTTTATCAACTGGTAACAATTTGGGCCCATCATGTTATAAGTTACTGGTTAAACACGGACTTTTAGAAGAGTTCATAAGTAAATATCCAAATTGTATAAATAAGAAAGCTTTTTTGGATTCAGGCTTTACTTTGCCCCAAGTCAAGGACAAGCCAGGGGCTAAGGATCAAAATAAACAGCAAATTCAGGGGCAGACCAAGGCCAGTGCTGATGCAATTAACATTAGCATTAACGAGGACATTAGCTCAATCTTGATCAACAAGTTTAAAAAGATTAACAGGAACGTATTACAAGACATTTCTGATATTGCTTTAGAAGGACATATTAGCAAGACTTTAGAGATCCTGGAAGAGAAGGGAATTGATGATCCAGTATCTTACTTGATCCAAAAAGCAGATGAGATGGTAGAAAAATATGAATCTGATAAAGATGTAGAAAAGGAATTTAATATTGAAGAGTTTTTATTCAATATAAATTGTGAATCGGTTGATGATATTCCATTCTAATGCTGGAAATGGTAAAGGACAGGATCTGATATGGACTCTGGATTTTCAAAAGCTAAAGTTGACAAAGATTGGCAATCATTAAGTAAGTGATCTTCTTAACCGGTTGCCCAAAAATCAATTATTTCTTGTTTAGAAGATTTGGATGCTTCCTCTTCAACAACTAAATCTGATTGGCTAATAGTATTTTCCATGAAGGGCACTAATTTGAATACTTGATCCCACTCTAAGCCATTAGCAATATCAACCTGGCTATGAGCTAATGAGTTTCTTAACTGTTCAATCTCTTCAAGGTTATTTTTTGAGGTATCCAAGTCATCTAAATTGAGAATTTTTCTAACAGCATCATTTTGTAATACTAAATCTCGTTTATCACAAAGTTGCAAGCAATGAAGCAGACCTACCTCTTCATTTCGCTCTTTCCGTAGTTTTTGAATATGTTTGGCTTTTTTGAGTCGGTTCTTGTTAAGACTCTTTTTCCAATCTTCGGTTTTATACTCTTCATGGATCCAAAAGGTGAGATGCATTTCAAAAAGAGAGATAAGTCCAAAGAGATATATTCTTACTGGTGGTTTGTTAAGATCAGCTCTGGTAATAATACCCTGAACTTGTTGTCCAACGAGAACGAATATGAAATCTTTGGTTTTCAATATTTCAAATATTTCGGCCAGGGGTGTAGCACTACCTATAAGGAAGTTTGGTGTCAAATCAATTATTGCATCACCCACTAAATCCGAATCTTTTAGATCGTTTTTGTAAATAAACCCAGCTACTCGGGATTCCTTGTTTTCTTTCACCCCAGCTACATCGAAATCAAGTTTTTCTAAACGTTTATACATTTCTTGTGAATCCGCATCCATAGGACAAGATTTCAGAGGTTCAAGGATTGCCTTAGCAGTTATCCCCTCTTCAAAGAGATTTCTTATTTCAGAGAGTCTTGTACCCTTTCTTCGATACCCGGTTAAAGGAGATGTCCATAGTTGATAACCCATAAGATCTCTTTTTTAACTGCACAGTTACTAATCCATTATCATTATAATGGATTAGTAGAAATATGGCAAAATAAAATAAGCTTATTAAGAATTATTTGATTTGATTTTATATAAATTTGGATTTATATTTTTATACAACGAACAATAATTAAGTCTTAGATGCTATGAAAACAAAGGAAAAGAATCCCAAGAAAAAGAAGAACGAATCTAAAGATAAAATTACAGTACAGGTATTTGCTCCCCGTAACCTTGATTCCAAGGAGTTTACCTGGAAGAAGAACAAAAACGTAGGTGAAGCTGCAAAAGAAGCAGCGGATGCTTTCGGCTATGAACCAGAAAAGCCACCTCGATTCCAAAAGGGTGAAGATATATTGGATAACACCAAAAATTTGGTATCCGAAGGAGTCAGAGAGGGAGATGAGCTTGAATTAGTTGGAGGTGGCGGCGGTGTCAGTTCCAACTGAAATTACCAAGCTTGAAATTGAGGAAGAGATTCGTGCCGCAGAGGCCTGGGCCAAGCGGCACGAAATTCCCTTTGAGTGGCTTGAAGAACGTCTTGAATTACAGGTCGTATTTACACAGCCGGTATCAAATGACCTGTATTATTTGCAAGGTTTATTTGATGATTACAGAGAAATACCACCAAGATGGATATTTACAGACTCCAGCTGGAGTGATCAGGTAAAGAAGCAAAACTTCCCTAAAGGTGAAAGCACCCCATTCGGTTCATCTATCTTCCATTCTAACGGAGTCATTTGTGCTCCATTTAATCGTTTAGCATATAATGATTATAACGGCCCTCATTCTAATTGGGGGTCACCGGCACAGTGGCTTAATGCAGCAAGAGATAAGATCGTTGCGGATACGATGGGAGATATGTTAAGTGCAATTCATCGTGATTTTAAATTTACAAGAACACGTTTATCATGAAGTATCTTCACCCATACTATAGAACGAATCAGATAAAAATAGGACCTATCGTTGGAGAATATGCCGTTACGGAAGCTGTAATTTCTCAAACGAGAAATATATTAACTGAATATTCTAAAGAGGGGATCAGAGGCCATGAGGGTTTGGTGTTCTGGTGTGGTAGAGAGCTGAATAATCTTACAATATTTACATCTGTAATTGCACCAAATACAGAGCATGGAGCACACCGTGTTATGGTAGATGAGAAGGATTTTGGCCAATGTAGCCGGAGAGCAAGGGCCAACCGACTTACGATTCTTTGCCAAGTACATTCTCATCCAGGCAGTGATACCGTACATTCTGATGGTGATGACCATCTCATCATTATGCCTTTTGAAGGGATGTTATCAATTGTTGTCCCTAATTACGGTCGAGGTTTTACTGATTTATCAGAGTCTACGATCCATCAGTTTAATGATGGTTCTTGGTTTGTTTGTAGCGAGGATTCTGTGAAGCAAAATTTGCACGTATTACCCAATTTTATTGATTTACGGGAGGTCAAAGATGGATGTTAAAAGCGAGGAGTTTTATTCGGAAAGGGATAAGAGGACAATTTCATTTATTGATGACACAGATCATTTAAATAAGAAAATCGGTGTTGTTATATCGAAGAAGGCATGCCAGAGCTATATAGGTCAATTATTAGTTCTAACTCTTTTAAACCAGCTTAGCAGAGTACATCGTCAAATAGCAGTCATTGTGGAAGAGGACGAACCTCTCTTAATAGATGATTACCCTCTTATCAATGAGACAAAGTTCTCAGCAGCGATTCAATCGCTCACTGAGTCCATTGATCCTTATGGAGACTTCCAGGTTGTAGATAAATTAATGGATTGTGAGGCGAGTATAACGGTAGGTAACACAGATGTTTCTACAACCTATTATACAGGTTGTAGAGGAACAGTTGGTATTTTAAGCAAAGATCCTATTGGCCGTATTGATTGGGGAGATCAAAGCAAAATCGGGGCGGGAATGGCTTCTACCTTAGCAGCTGCTGCTTTGTTACGGAAAACGATTGATAAACCTGTCAGATCATTAGCAATCTGCGCGTGGGACTATGAAGAGGTAAAGCTTGATGCAGGCAATTATCCAGAAGTATTAAACAGCAAACCGGATCTTGGGAACTCATTCATTATCGGAGCGGGAGCAGTTGGAAGCGCTTTTACATATTGGTTACGGCTTTTAGGGTTTAAAGGTAGACTAACTCTGATTGATAAGGATCCAGTGCAACTGCATAACACAAATAGGTCACTACTTTTTATTCCGGAGCATTCAGATTGGTTCGATGGTCGGGCGCTGAATAAAGTTGATATATTGGGTGAGACTTTAGAAGGTAGCTGTAGGCCCATTATAGAATGGTATGATGAAGCAGAAGAAATCAAAGACGAAAAATTTGATATAATCTATTGCCTGGCAAATGAGCGCGATGTAAGAACTCGTATAATGAGTAGATACCCTTTAGTTGTGTTGCATGCAACGACTGGTCATGATTGGCTTAGTCAGTTACACCGGCATATTTATGATACTGATGATTGTATTCGTTGTCGAATGGATGACATTAAAGATGTGAAACTTGAATGTTCTAAGGGAGAGGTTAAGAAGGAGAAAGAAACAGAAGTGGAAGCCCCTACCAACAATAGAGATGCAGCCTTGCCTTTCCTATCAACTGCTTCTGGCTTATTATTATACACACTTTCTCTTAAAACGGCCTTCAAGTCTGCATCACAGGATAAGGCCAATGATTGGAGGATGTTTTTTGACTTTTTACCTGATCCCTTTAGGAAAGGAAGGGCAAAATGTAAGTCGGATTGTCCTTATTCAGGGAGAGCCCAGCTGGTAAGTAAAATACACTCAAAAAATAAATACAAAGAGCTTATTAGTTAGGATCTACTGTTATGAAGGTTCCAATTTTATTTTGATAGCCTAAATCAAAAATATGTTCTTCAATAGTAAAATCATTCTGAACAGAAGGATACCAATATTTAAGCTTTGACTCCTCTATTAAATCATCATTTCCTGTAAAGGTATAGACATTAGATCGATTATCTACGTTGTTATTTTTAATAGTTGTGTGCCTATGTCTCTTGAAAAAAGATTCCGAACGTATATCATATAATATTTCTCTTTCTGAGTTACTCACTACAAAAGAACAGTCATCATCTGTTAAGTTTATCATGTGAATTGCAGCAGCTTCAAGCGAAATTTTGTAATAAGAGCTCAGTTTTTTTAGCGAAGAGAAGGAAATAGATAGTTCATCAAGTTTTGATTTAAAAATATTAGGGGGAGCCAAAAGGTTAATAGCGAAAATATTAGCCTCTTGTTCAATAGTATCAATAGAATAATAACCTGGGGATGAGACTAAAATTGATTTCTGATGTAGAAGGCTGAAATGGCTCGGGATGTTTAAATGACCCAGTTCGTGAGCTAAAGTAAATCGTTTAAATTCGGTACTCCAATTATGTCGAGTATTGAAACCGATTATATAGTCCGCCCCACCTGCGTATTTAGAGAAACCGGAGAAATCATTTTGAAAATCTTTTTTTATAAGTTCATACCCAGCTTGGTTAATTAAATTTTCAATATTGTCAATTTTATCATTAGAGCTCAGCTCTACATGCTCTCTTAAATGAATAGTTGACTTTATAATCTCTGACTCATCTAACATCTGTACTACTTATTTCCGGCCTTAATAAGCTCGACAAATTCGTTTATTTTTTTAATTGAGTCAGCCGACAGGTCCTTAACATTTCTCATTAGCATTTGTTTTTCAAACTCTGCATCAGAGCTACCAACAAATTCCTCTACATCTGCATCAAGGGCATTGGCAAATTTTCTGATCAGTGAAGGAGTGGGTACTCTCTTACCTTTTTCAAACTGAGAGATGGAGGCTTGGGTCATTTCCATCTTGTCAGCTACCTCTTGCTGATTATATCCTCTGCTTTTCCTAATCTTTTTTAGATTGTTCCCAAATTCGGTTGATAGCATGGCATAAGGATTATATTATAAATTTATATTTATAATATAATCAAATTTTCTTTTTTAACAATTGCTTTATTTAAGCAATAGACCCTATAAAGGCGTTTAAGTCCTATATAATTTTATTGCTTTGCCAGTTCTTCAACTCGTTGGATTATCTTGTGAGGAGCTATTTCTAAGGCTTTGGCCAATCGAAATATTGAAAATAAGGTAGGTTGATACACTCCTCTCTCCAGATCAGATATAAAGGTCCGGTTGAAGTTTCCCAGCTCGGCCAGCTTAGCCTGGGACAAATTCTTTGATTGGCGCAATTCTTTGATCGCCAGGCCAAATGATTGTTCGATATGTTCTTTGTCTCCCTGCATCAGGGAGAAGTAAAGCGAAATGTCTAATCAAAACGACATGGTATACCATACAAAAATATGTATATTTATAACCGTTAGTAAGGCTCTTGTTAAAAAATGTTAATTCTATCTGACTAAATAAGTTTGTTTATCAAATCAATAAACTTATTTATCTAAGCCTCAATATCTCAAGAAGATGGATCAAGAACGGGCTAAAATACATACAAAATTCCAGGGAAAGGCTTTTGAATGGGAGAGGATGACCTATGAGCAATTGGCCAAAGAAATGAAAGTGTTGGAGGAAAGAGCTGGGACTTCGATTTTAAGAGTCATCAATAAGTATGGCTATTATTTGGTTAAGGGATGTATATTTGTTCTCATTTTCATCGTTTTCTGGTTTATTGTAATCACTCTTTCATCGAGGGTAGCTGAACTCTTTCCAGATAGGCCAAATATGCGGTACATATTTGTTGCAATTACCTTTGGACTCTGTATAAGTTTTCCTTTTTGGGGAATGTCCGAGGAGAAAATTGAGAACCTTTGGTCTCCGATGAAGAAATGGGGTAACAGAGTGAAAGAGCAACAGAAAACTTATGATAAACTGCAAGCCGTCCGGTTCTACCTACGAAAGAAGAAAGAGAACCCAAATCACCCTTCTCGTAAATAAACTTATTTATTTAATAAATAAGTTTGTCAATTTAGTGAGTGGAAACTTCCACTTGATAAGAAAAGACATCCTCACTGAGTTCACTCCCCAGGAAGGAAAGGTATCGAAGTGTTGTCTGGATATGCATGTGGCCCAGCTGGTCTTTAACTACAAAGATCGGTTCTTTCATTAATTTCCCCGTCTGAAATTTCTCAATCGCGTCCTGGTAAGCTTTTTTAGCAAAGGTCTTCCGCATAGAGTGGGTACTTACCGATCCCGTAATCCCACATCGCTGGTAGGCATCGGCCAGGATCATTCCGGCGCGCCGGAGGGAGATTGACTGTATTTGGCGCGTACGGGTGTCTACTTCCCGGGAGATGAATAGCGGCTCATCAAGCAGCTCAGCAAGCTCTGTAGTTGCTAATCTGGCATCGATCCACGGTTGCAATGCTTTCTTAGCAAACTCCATCAGCCGGTTGGTCCGGCCTTGGGTCTTGCCTTTAGTATGGCGCCGCTCCAAGGCAATCCAGTCTTTTGGATACTTGCGATGCATCACGTCGCGCATTTGCAGGGCTAACAGCTCACTGGCGCGAAAGCCTGTACTAATGCCTATGGCAAATAAAGACCGGTTGCGATGATGGTAGTTACCGGTAAATCCTTTGTTCAACATCTGCTGGACTTCCGGGTCGGTTAAGGGTCTGGCACCCCGCATGGGTTTCTGGTTTTAAGAATTTTAGGAAACTCACCTAAAAGGTACGCAAAACGGCTCTTGCAGACCAGAAACGATACTCGTAAAGAAACTTCTTGACAGGATTTCACCGAAATGGAGTAAAGCCCAAACTTCCATTTAGACGACATAAAGGACATCTGCTAAAGAAGTTTAACATCGGCAGCAGCCTGCAAGTAAAGACAAGTTTATTTATAAGGTGTGTTTGATAAAAAAAGTTCTTTATCTGGATCATTATCCAAATCCATCAAAATACGGCACTTTGGCAGTCTGCTGTGCTCAGGCTAAAACCCCAGTTTGGAGAAGCTGGAGCTTATGAATTAATACCTTTATTTGACCATTTTGTGCGAGCATTATAGAGTAACGAGAAAATTCTACTTTTCATCCTTAACATTTGACAAGGCCTTTTCTACATCGCTGCTTACCAAATGTACATAAACCATTGTAGTAGATAGGTCGCTATGACCCAGAGCTTTCTGAACAACGGCTATATCCTTAGTGTGCTTATATAGTCGAGTAGCAAAGGTATGTCGCAGCGTATGAGGACTAATCTTCTTGTTGATACCAGCGCGCTTGCTATAGCGTCGGATCATTGCCTGGACATACCGGTCGTTTAACTGGTTTCCGCTGGAGTTGGCAGACATCGTTGTGAAAACATATTCAGGCAGCTCTCCCAGCTCTTCGGCCTGTCGTTCTTTCCATTCTTGGAGTGCAGTTTTATCATCAACGCCTCTCCAGTTATTATCTTTGATAAACAGTGTTCGGTCTTTCATGCCTTTCCCTTCTCGGATCATCAGGACCTCCGAAAGAAAGTCGATGTCATCCCAGCGAAGGTTTACCACCTCTGCAAGTCTAAGACCGATACTTAGCATCAGTTGCATCATTACTCGGTTACGATGACCGGTAACATATCTTGAGTTGGCTTGGGCTGTTAGCGCCTGAATTTCGGCTTCATTTATGATCGTAGGGAGCTTTTTTGGTCTGGCCATAGCATCTAAGGTTAAATTAACTAATAGTACAGCATTTACATATTATACATACTATATAACAATAATATAGATATATAACACTTCGAAAGATAGGATCGGGTCTAATACATACTATTTAACATGAGTTGATAAGATCAAAGGGGCCGATATGTCTGGCCAAATGTGCAGCAAGAATGTGACTTTCACTGGGATTACAAATCATTCTTGAATTTTAAAAGGGGGCCCCAAAGCTAATTTCAAGAAGGGGTACCAGGCAAAAAAAGTGGGTCCCTATTTCGGCTGAAATGAAGATCCCCATTGGGGAAACAGAATGATTCAATTTAATTCTCCTTTTCTTCTTTCCTTTTATAGTCAATTAATATCCAACCAGCGTGATACATTATTAAACTAAATATCACAAAATTAAAGTTGGTATGAGTGATTCTCCAAGAGTGTGGTGAATCCCAAAGACTAAGAGCAATTTGGCCCAATATTACAGGAATAAACCAATACCAATAAAAAGTACTTAAAAAACCCCCGATACGTTCAGCCATATTCTTTGACATAAGTGAAAATATTTAAACTAACCTATGGCGATCATCGTCAAATCTATCCCAATTTCTTTCGATGAAAGGGACATAATATTTTGTAAGATATTCAAATGATGTGGCATGTATTATAGCAAGTGGTAGTAAAAATGTATATAAATTTTTTACCACAGATATAAAGGTTACCGGCATAATGAACACCAGTAGGACTGGGAAAAGGATCATGCCATACATGGTATATGAAGTGCCTTTATGTTGAAGGTAGCCGGAGTAGCCTGCCTCTGCGAATGAGAATAGATTTGTTATAAGTACCAACACCGATGTAAATCGTAATAAATCCCAAATCTTAACTATAGTTCTCGTAGAGTCTGATGCACTAAAGGTGTCGCTAAAAACATTGCTACCCCAGTACAATATTAAACCTGTCAATAGGAATAGGGAAATGTTTATATAAAGCGCCTTTTTACCAGTCTTAGTGAATGGCCTCATAGTAGCATATAAATGTTTTAAGCAATTATGTAAAAATGAGATTTGTATAATAATTCATTACTGTATGTACTAAGTTGATGACAAATAGTCCAATGCGTTGGTTTAGTAATCTATGTCTCTAAGTGATCAGGAGAAAGTCGAATTATTTATTGAGCGAGCTAAACTATCAGGATTTAATCCTCTTGTAGTCGGACCAGAACATATGAATGTATATGCCAATGAGCTGGCAAATAGGTTTGGTCAGGATAGATGGGACTATTATGCCACAGTGACTGCGATTGGGTCTGTATTTACTATGATTGTTAAAGAGTTTGAGGAAAGTGGGCAAACGGACCTTATAAAGCTATATAAGAAAACTATTAAAGAGTGGGATAAAGATGCACTACAAAAGATTGATGAGTTAATGGAGTTTGTTTTAGAACATGAAATTACATCGAAAAGAGATTATTATACTTGTATTGGTATTTGGCTGATATAGCAGGTGAAAGATTCTGAAATTGAAAATGGTAAAATGGATATAGCAACAGATCTTGGTAAACTTATCAGGACAAATATGAAAATTGCTATGTTACATTGAAAATGATAAGCCTTGTGTCCAACCAACTGTTATATGATTAGCTGATTATAGCTAATTCAAGTAATTCTGTCTATCTAACCCATACTTATCCATCTTATTTTTGAGAGTGTTCAAAGCAATTCCCATAGCTTCTGCTGAGCGCGTTTGATTTCCATCGTACAGGGTCATTACATAATCAATATGTCTTTTCTCAATATCATCCAGTAGAAGAGATTTTTCACTATTATTTTCTTTAACAAAACTGGGTATGTCCTCAACGGTTACTTCCTTATCGGAGAATACATAGAGTCGCTCAATGAGATTTTCAAGCTCACGGATATTGCCCGCCCATCCATAATTCAGAAGTAGGTTTCGAGCTTCTTTTGTGAGCTCAAGCTGAGAGTCCTTTTTAAGTGTCTTCTTTTTTTGTTTTACGAAGAAGCTGATAAGTTTTTCTATTTCGTCTCGACCTCTCTCTTGTAAGCTCGGTAATTCTAATGGTGCTACATTTAGTCGATAAAAAAGATCCCACCGAAACAGATCTTCCTTACAGAGTTCTACTAAGTCTTTATTGCTGGCTGTTATTATTCTTACATCAACTTTTTCAGGGGTCCCGCCAATCGGCGTAATCTCTTTTTCTTCCAGAACTCTAAGTAAAACTTGTTGCATATAAGACGATATATCTCCGATCTCATCTAAAAAAACTGTTCCTCCATCTGCTTTTTTGAAGATCCCCTCTTTATCCTCATTAGCACCTGTAAAAGCACCTTTTTTATGACCGAAAAGTCTGGATTCTAAAAGATCATCATTAAAGGCTGAACAGTTAATAGGGATATATGTACTGTTATTTCTGATGGAGTTTTCATGGATAAATCTTGCAAGATGCTCTTTACCAGTGCCGGTTTCTCCTTGTATTAAGGTGGTTACGTTATCAGTTTGGGCAACTTTATAGGCATTCTCATAGACCGGTTTTATTGAGTCTGTTATCAAATAATCTTCGGTATACTCAAAGGTATCTGATGAGGTTTGCTTCTGTTTTAGAATAACTCCTTTGGGTATTTCTGTAGACTCAACATCTATGAAGAGACGTTCAGGTTTATCGTCATCGGTAAAGCGGGAAGATCTGAGTTGGATTAAGCGGGTTTGTAATCCAAGGGTCGTATGACAGATATACCATGCGAGTTGCATCGCGGAGGTACCGGGAGAAAAGAAAATATCGATTTCATCATCTGAATACTCTAAAAGAATCTGCTCGACTTTTGTTTTGATCTCTTTGAGATCAATCGGATCATTTATACTAATGATCTTTGGCTGGATATTATGTTTGGGGAAGTCGGCATCAAGTTTATTTTTAAGTCTTGTTATGGGGAGGTCTTCCTTTGATTCAGTTGCTAATAGGAGGTGTTGATCATAGCCTTCCTGCTCAAAGAAGTATTGATGGTAATTATATGTCGGGCCAGCTGTATTTACTTGGCCGTTATCGAAATCATTATTGTAAGCAAGCCAAGAGACGAGTATTTTCATATCAATATTTGATAACTATATTAAATTATTGATAGTCTAATATAAGTATTATGCGGATTTAATGTCTAATTAGGGGTTGGTATACCATTTGTACTAATTAGTACACGAACTTGAAGTGAAAATGTAGATAGGCAATATGACTTTAGCTGATGCAATTGGAAAGATACTTGATAAAAATGAGCGCCCAATGTCTATATCAGATTTGGTAGATATTGGTATGTACTTTGAGCAGCTTGAGGTGGATGAGGTTACTGAGAATGACATCATAGAATGTGTGAAAGAAAATAATGATCAGTTTGAAATTCGAAATGGATTTGTATCTATAGTTGGCCAAAAGTACTCGGAGGAAGATTTATCGGAGATCATTGAGAGATTGAGAGGCGAGTTTGGTAGTGAAGGTTATGATTTATTCATCATAATGCTTTTTTATTTCAGGTATAATGCAACAAAGGAAGCTCTTGAGCTAAAGGGAGATAGTTTTAATTATCTGCAAAGATTGTTGAACCTATTAAAGCTACCCAATAATGATTTGCCTGCTCATGAGCTCTTAGAACCTTTTGAAATGATTTTTAGAGATTATTTTGGAAAGTATCCCAAAGATTTTGCAGATACTGAGCCAATATTTGAGATTCATAAGTTTGAAGTGGTTGGAGATAATAACCTTCCTTTTAAATTTTATAACCTTTTATCTAATTACGATTGGTCGCTTTCTGCTGTTGATATAAAAACTTTTGATAACTTTCTGGGTAGGATATTTGAAAATTTAGTTCATCGTCCTGGTCATAATGAGCGATATACACCAAATAAACTATCAAGATTTGTAGGAAAGTTAATTGATAATGGCAATTATGAATGGGTATCGGATTTACATACGAGCTATGCTGAATTACCAGCTCAGTTTATCAAAAATAATTCTGGTCAATCCAGTATCTCTATTGCTCAAACGAATCCAAGAATACTTGTTCTATCCGCTTTAAGACTAATATTGCTTGGTATTGATGAGATTAAATTGCTGGATCATGCATTTGAGACTGTAGATAATAAGTATGATTTATTATTAATGAACCCTCCTTGGGGAAAATTGAATAAAAGTTTTTGGAAAGATAAGCCAGATTGGAAATATCTTGAAAACGTTAAATCGTTAGAAGAACTATTTTTATTAAGTGGGTTGGGAGGGCTAAAAGAAGATGGGGAGGCATTTATTATCATTCCCAATAAACACCTGTTTAATGGAAGTGGGCTGCTCAAAAATTTAGCGAAGAAAAACAATATTAAAAGCATAATCTACTTACCTAAAAGTGCTTTCCTCCCTTATGCCAGTATTGAAACTTCAATTCTGGTGTTGTCAAAATCAGATGATAAAACTCCCCCTCTATTTATTAATGGTCGGGATATTTCCAATAAGTCTTTACAAGATGCTTTAGATAACATACTATCGTTGTATAAGAGCAAGAAAGAAGAGCGCGGTATATCGAGATATGTTACATGGGAAGAAATTGAACAAAATAAGTTTAAGTTCGGCCCCCAAACCTTCTTTAATCCCAAAGTATATTCAGAGTCTTATCAAAGAAGTCAGGATGAGGAAATTTTAAAATTATCAGAGGTTTCAAATAGACTGAAACTGCCTCGAAAAGAAGTGGATGGCAGTTATCCATTAATGAACATGTCTAATTTAACTGATGACCCCGCAGATTTTGTGTTGGATATATCTAAACGATCAACTAAATCAGAGTACAATTCTAAGTTGATGGTTTTGGATCAAGATGCAGTGTTGATAGGTAAGGTCGGTAACAATCTAAAGCCAAGCTTATTTAAGTATGAAGGGAATCCCATTTACATAGGCAAAAATGTTATTGTATTGGAGCCAAATAAAGATGTGGATCCGGAGTATTTGATAAGTGAGCTCAATTCAGAGTTTGTTAGAAATCAAATTACAAAACTTCCAAAAGGATCAACTATACCTAACATCCGAATAAGAGATTTGATGGATGTATATGTTAGGGTGCCAAGTCTAAGAAAGCAGGCATCTCTTTTTAGAGACTGGATAAAAAAAGTGGCAAAATCAAGAGTTGCAGAAATTGAAAATATAAGTTCTCGTTTAAAATTAGTTGAAAAAGATTTTCTGTCTGGTTTTAAACATGATTTCATGCAAATTCTTGGCAATGTATCTTCCGGTATTAATAACATTTCCAACTATATACAGTCATTAAATGAAAAGGATGTAATTTCTTTGGAGGAACCCGTTGCACCACAGTTTCCGGGTGAAGAAGTAAAACCAGAAGAAACGATTAAAGGTACGTTAGATCGAGTACAATATAATGTACAGTCGGCCATCGACTTTTTGGAAGTAGAAATGGACAGAATTGTAAGTGGGGTTGATAAGAGCAAGTTTCAAGAAGTCGAATTGTTTCAATTTTTAAAAGATTGGAAACAAGGAGTAAATATTGATGATACCTATTCAGTTCGAATAGAGAAAAGTGAAAATTGGCCATCCAAAGGAATTACTGTATCTCTTGTTCCTGCCTTGTTTAAAACGGTGCTTAGAAATCTTCTGGACAATGCTATCAAGCATGGGTTTACGGAGGACAAATCTGATTATGAGTTTGTTTTGACTGTTGGTTTGATTGAAGAGAGTGAGGGTTTTTTTGCAAGACTTTTAATAGCAAATAATGGAAAGCCGTTTCCAGATGGATATACTTTTGAAGATTATCTTACAGCAAGAACATCCGCTGGTAAAAATAGAGGTACCGGTTTGGGAGGGGCTCAAATAAAAAGGATTGTAGAAGAGCTTGATGGCATATTCCGAGAGCCTGAAAATCCTATGCCAGAAGAAATGTGGCCAGTACAATTTGAAATTTTAATGCCAATGATAGAAGAATAATGGATAGACCTATAAGTGTATTACTCTTGGATGATGAAGCGGATAAAATGATTGACTTTATTCAAGAAGCAAAAAGTGAGCGGGTGCTGATAAAAGAGAAGCTGACAAATGCTCAGGAGGGTATTCAAGAAATTCGAGATAATTATGACAAATATGATGCTGTAATTTTAGATGCACTATTCTTTGAAAAACCAGATTCAGCAAAATTACGAGATGCTGGTGCTCTTGCTGATACACTTGCTGAAATTAGTAGATTAGTTCATGTTGAAGAAAAGTATCTCCCCCATTGTATCTATACTGGACATTTTGATAAGGTAAATTCAGACACAGTTACGCGAAACAAAGAAGTGTTCGTCAAGGGCCGTGATCAGAAAAAGATGTTTGATTATTTAAAAGAAGAGGTTTCAAAATCCGATGATTATGCGATAAAAAATAAGTATAACGATGTGTTTGAAGTATTTGATCGAAGTTTTATGCCCATGGATAAGATGCCTGATTTAATAGAAATATTGGCTCAGCTTGAAAGTGATGCAAAGTATAATAGGGATGGAGCGTTCACTCCTTTAAGAAAAATGTACGAGGCTTTTGTTAAAAGCTTTTATGATGAAGCATACGCTAATGATCAGGACCAAGATCTGGTTCCCTTGGATCTTTTCTATGGTGATAACGATGAACGGGTAAATATTAAAGGTTCTTGGTTCTATTTTTCAGGGATGGAAATCAGAGATCGGAATGGAAGAACTATTGTTAGTCAAAGGTCAGAACCTGTTTTCCCAGAACACATAAAAAATTTAACAAGTGGATTTGTAGATTTGGTACAAACAGAATCTCATGACTATCCTGAACCAGTTACAAAGTATGCATATCGTTCAGCTGTTAATACTTTGTTAGAATTGTTATTGTGGTACAAAAACTTTTGCATCGAAAATTTTAAATAGAAATACGTTTGCGAATGGCTATTAAGAAAAGTGATCTATACAGTTCCATTTGGAAAAGCTGCGATGAGCTGCGCGGTGGGATGGATGCCTCCCAGTACAAGGATTATGTACTGACTATGCTCTTTATCAAATACGTATCTGATAAGTACGCAGGCCAGGAAGATGCCCTGCTTGTGATTCCGGAAGGATCCAGCTTTGAGGATATGGTCAAGCTCAAGAACAAAAAGGATATTGGAGACAAGATTAATAAGCAGATCATTGCTCCCATTGCCGAAGCCAATGATCTGAAAGGCGTTATCGACCAGACTGATTTCAATGATGACGAAAAGCTGGGTAGCGGAAAGGAAAAGGTAGAAAGGCTCACTAACCTGGTTGGAATCTTCCAGAATGAAGCGTTGAATTTTGCCGATAACCGCGCCGGTGGGGATGACTTATTGGGTGATGCCTATGAATACCTGATGAGGCACTTTGCTACCGAATCGGGCAAGAGCAAAGGACAGTTTTATACCCCTGCGGAGGTGTCCCGAATCCTGGCCAAGGTTGTAGGAGTAGAAAAGGCTGACAGCCCGACGGATACCGTTTATGATCCGACATGCGGAAGTGGATCGCTCCTGCTGAAAGTGGCTGATGAAGCGGATGTGGATATTACGATATACGGGCAGGAGATGGATAATGCGACCTCGGCCCTGGCCAAGATGAATATGGTGCTCCACAACCAGCCTACGGCGGTGCACAGTATCAAGCGGGGCAATACACTGGCCGATCCCAAATGGACTGACAACGGTTCCCTGAAACGCTTTGATTATGTGGTTGCCAATCCTCCCTTCTCCTACAAGGCCTGGACCAACGGGCTGGATCCGCAAAATGATTTTTACAATCGCTTTGACGGTTTTGGGGTACCGCCCAAGAGTAATGGGGATTACGCCTTTCTGCTGCATATCGTCAAGTCGATGAAGAATACTGGAAAGGCAGCGGTTATTTTGCCTCACGGAGTGCTGTTCCGAGGCAATGCCGAGGAGGAGATTCGTCGTAATCTTATTGAACGCGGATATATTAAAGGTGTGATTGGCTTACCCTCCAACCTGTTTTACGGTACCGGTATCCCTGCTTGCGTGTTGGTGCTGGATAAGAAACAGTCTGGAACGCGGGATGGTATCTTTATGATCGATGCCAGCGAAGGCTATAAGAAGGATGGCAACAAAAACCGGCTGCGGGAGCGGGACATCCACAAGATCGTAGATTATTTCCGAAGTCAGAGTGAGGCCGATGGTTATGCCCGGATGGTTCCATTTGAAGAAATTCGCGACAACGATTACAACCTAAACATTCCGCGCTATATTGATACGACCGAAGAGGAGGACAACCAGGATCTGGAAGCCCACCTGAAAGGCGGGATCCCTGAGCGGGATATTGACGAGCTGGACCGCTTCTGGCAGGTGTATCCCACGCTGAAAAAGGATCTGTTTGAACCGCTGCGGGAGGGATACGTTGAGCTAACGGTGGATAAGGACGCCATCAACGATACCATTTTTGCCCATCCGGAATTTCAGCAGTACCAACGGAAACTGGATCGGGTTTTCGAAGCCTGGGAGAAAGACCATTATGAGGAGTTGAAAGGGATCACCAAAGACACCAGTCCTACTGAATTTATCGAAGATCTTTCGGAGGATCTGCTCAAGGCCTACTCGGATACCACGCTCATTGACAAGTACGACATCTACCAGCACCTGATGGACTACTGGGCCGATACTATGAAGGATGACCTTTATATGATTGTTGAGGACGAATGGAAGGCCACGCTGGAGCCGGTGCGGACCAGCACGGGCAAGATCAAGAAGGGACAGTTTGAGTGTGAGCTAATTCCTAAACAGCTGGTGATCGATCGCTACTTCCCGGAGGAGCAGGCCGAAATTGAAGAGCTCAAACAGAAGCAGGAAACAGCTGACCAGACCATGGACGAACTGGAGCAGGAACATGCCCACGAGGATGGGTTGCTGGATAACTGTCTCAGTGATGCGGGCAATGTGACCAAAACCAACCTAAAGAGTCGGTTGAAGGAAATTAAAAACAGTCCCGATGATGCAGAGGAATACGAAATTGTCCGGGAGTATAAAGACGCCTATGATGCAGCTTCCAAGGCCAAAAAGAAAGTGAAGAAAGCTGAAAAAGCTCTTCGCAAAAAAGTAAATGAGAAGTATCCGGAACTAACGCCCGATGAAGTAAAAACACTGGTTGTGGATGACAAGTGGCTACCTGATATACAGGGTAAGATCGAGGATGAAGTGGAAGCGGTTTCTCGCAGCCTCACCCGACGTTTGAAGGAGCTGGCCAAACGCTACGATCGCGCCGTTGCTGAGATTGATTCAGAAGTGGAAACGCTGGAAGAAAAAATAAATAGTCACCTGGAAACGATGGGGGTTGCATGGAAGTAGTTACTGATAAACCAGCAAAAAATTCTGTTCCCGAAGAATATAAGCGGACCGAAGTTGGTGTGATTCCAAATGATTGGGAAATGAGACTTATAAAGGATTTAGCTCATATAGGGACTGGTGCTAAGAATACAGAGGATAAAATTGATGACGGTAGATACCCTTTCTTTGTACGCTCCTCAAAAGTTGAAAGAATAAACTCATATTCATTTGATGGGGAGGCAGTTTTAACGGCAGGTGATGGTGTAAACACTGGTAAGATATTTCATTATATCAATGGCAAGTTCGATTACCATCAGCGTGTTTACAAGATCAGTAACTTCAATAACGATATAGATGGATATTATTTCTACTTAGCATTTAGTCAATATTTTTATGAACGAGTGATGGGAATGACTGCAAAGTCTTCTGTTGATTCTGTTCGAATGGAGATGATTGCGGATATGAAGTTGCCATTTCCCCCAACCCTCGAAGAACAACAAGCCATCGCCGAGGCCCTTAGCGATGTGGATGCCCTGATCGCCGAACTTAATGCCCTCATCGAAAAGAAGCAGCAGGTCAAAAAAGGCACTATGCAGCAGCTGCTTACCGGTAAGAAACGGTTGCCCGGGTTTGATGGTGAGTGGGAGGAGAAAACATTGGGAGAAGTGTGTATTTCAATAAGTGACGGTACTCATTATACTCCCAGTTATGTTGATTATGGAATCCCATTCTATAGCGTTGAAAATGTTACAGCTGATAATTATTCCGATGTAAAATACATATCAAAAACAGAGCATGAAAAGTTAATTAAACGCTGCAAACCTGAAAGAGGGGATGTTCTCTTAACCAGAATTGGAACTCTTGGAAAAACTAAATTAATTGACTGGGACATTGACGCCAGTATCTATGTTAGTTTAGCTTTATTAAAATTGAGTGATAAAATTAACACTCAATATTTTTATCGCTATACCGAATCGGAGCAATTCGTTGAGGAGGTCAAAAAAAGGGCACTAACAAATGCATCTCCCCAAAAGATAAATATGGGGGAATTAGAAAAGGTGTCCATAGTTTTTCCTAAAGATGAAGAAGAACAAAAAGCCATTGCTCAGATCCTCAGTGACATGGATGCTGAGATCAAAGCGTTGGAGTCCAAGCGCGACAAGTACAAGCAAATTAAGCAGGGCATGATGCAGGAGCTGCTGACAGGGAAGACGAGGTTAGTTAAAGCCAAAGAAGAAAGAAAAGAACTTCAAGAATCCAAACAGATTTCTACTACTCATAGCTGGGCATTTAATGAGGCTGTAATAATTGCAACATTAGCTGATCAATTTGGTGATGATATAGCTTTTGGCCGTAAGCGGTATACAAAGTTATCATATCTTTTACACCGATATACTGATAATGAAGTGTCTGGATACCGAAAGAAAGCTGCCGGTCCATACAATCCAAAAACAAAATATGGGGGACCTGAACGAATAGCCTTAGAGAAAGAGTATATGGGAAAAGCTCAAAAAGGTAAGTATAAAGGCTTTGTATCCGGTGAAAATATAGAAGAAGCACAATCATATTTTGATAACTGGTATGGACAAGAAGCGATTAATTGGATTGATGAGAATTTCCGTTATCAGAGTAATGATGACCTTGAACTTTTAACTACTGTTGACAAAGCAAGGATAGAGTTGGGGAAAGAAGGTCAAGAAGTAACATTATCCACTGTTAAAGAAGTAATAGCATCTCATCCGGAATGGGAGTCTAAACTTGAACGAGATATATTTTCCGATGAGAATATAAAGAGAGCTATTAATGAATCTTATGAGTTGTTCGGGTAACTAATTATTTGCTTCTATGGGTATTTCGAATAAAAAAGTTTCGGCTTTTACTTGTAAGACTCATAATCTGCTAACAGGTAAGATCCATGAGAGCGGGAAATTTGGTTATCCACTGAGAATCGACCGGTATCAACGTCCTTATGTCTGGGATCAGAGAAAGATTGTTCAATTACTCCAGGACTTGAAAAGTCATACGAAGGGAGCCTATTACCTGGGTAGCATTTTGCTGCATGAGCACCATGAAAAAGAAGGACTTTATATCATCGATGGCCAGCAGCGGCTTACTACATTATTATTACTCTATCAAATCCTTTGTGATAGTCAGATCGATACAGAGAGAATGCAGCTTAGCTACTACCACCAAGAGTCATACAAAAATATTAAGTCGGCCAAGGAACACATTCAAGATTTTATATCCAATCGAGATGGTAAACAAGGAGTTAGAAGTTCTTTGAATGAACTGGAGATTACGATCATTGAAACCGATGATATTGACTTGGCTTTCACCTTTTTTGACAGTCAGAACAGCCGGGGCGTCCGGTTAAGATCCACGGATCTGTTAAAGTCATTTCACCTGCGGGAAATAAATCAACTGGACTCGGAGGATCATCAGGATAGAAGGTATCTTGAAGAAAACAGTGCTAAACGGTGGGAGCACTTACAGACCTTCAAAGGCATTTTGAGTTCCGAGCATGATTTTGCTTTCGAGCTTTTCCATAAGCTCCTTTGGCGTGCCCGACGATGGAAGGGGGAAGACGTTGAAAAAGAAAACCGGGATCTGGTAATTGAAGAATTTCAAGATGGGGCGGTCAGATCCCAGGGGCGGGAAATCCCATTGTATCCCAATCGGCAGAACATGCTGAGCGAAAAACTGGTGGAATCCAGAGAGGGTGGATTGCAACGAGCCGGCAGCAATATTAAAGTCTCCGAAAAAAGTTCGCTGCTCCCATTCACATTACGCCAACCTATCCACAGTGGACTTCACTACTTTTTATTTGCCGAGAAGTATGCTGAGCTATTATATGAACTATTTCGTGAAGATACCGAGGATCAAGAGATCAAGAATTTTCGGGATTACTTCGATGCTATAGTTGAAGAGAACTCCTACTACTTGAAAGAACTATTTCTGGTCTGTTCGGTTACGTATTACGATAAATACGGCTCAGATCGGTTGTTTGAATTTGCTGAGTTGCTGGGCTTGGCCCACGGAATAAAACGGCTGGAGCAGTACTACATATTTCGACAGTCGGCCCTGAAATATATTCGCGAGTATAACCTTGTTGATGTCATTACACATTCCTTTCGTCCTGTTGAAGTGTTAGAATCGTTAAAGCAGCATGTTTTATCTGACCGGGAGCAACGGTTAACACGCCACGTTGATCTTACCGATGAAGATTATGATGGAGTATTGGATAAAAGTGGAGTCAATGAACGGTGTTTTAATGGTTTCCACAGGTATTATGACATTTGGTGGGATAAAATGACTGGAGATGACGGGGATGATCTTGATTTGACCAAGTTTGCTAAAAAAGTAATCAAACGGAGTAAGGGTAATGCAAATGAATGATCTTGCATATCGATCACAGCCTATTACGGTAGATCAGATTATTAAAGAGGGGATCTTTTTTAAAATCCCGATCTATCAGCGCCTGTATGTGTGGGAAAAAGAACAGATCCATGCTTTGCTGTCGGATATAGTTTCGAGCTATCAAAAAAATAATCCAGGAGAAGATTCGATCTTTTACCTGGGAAATGTCATAGTTAAGGAAGATGTCAGAGATGGAAAGACATTCTACGAGCTTATTGATGGACAGCAGAGATTCACTACGCTATGGCTTTTGTCTATCTACCTGCAAAATGATCTCAAGGAGTATGCTTTTCCGGAGAACGGCGCGCCGGGAAAGAAAGATCAGATCCCGTTGCGGATTGAGTTTGATATTCGAGATCAGGTATCAGAGTTCATGAGGGAGATCGTCGAACACTACGACGACTACGAGGAAGCACCTGAACTTGATCTGGAATATCTGGTCCAAAAAAATCCAGAAAAGGGATTTGATACCGGGGCGTTGGATCCACTGGCAAACGCTTTTAAAGAAATCGATGCATTCTTCACCAATTATCTGGATGAAGAGCAGAAAGAGGAGATAAGCAGCTACATTCGGAATCAGGTTCAGATGGTAAAAACGATCGTCCCAGACAATGCCGATCTGAATAAATTATTTGAGGTCTTGAACAACCGGGGTGTCCAGCTTGAGCATCATCAAATCCTGAAAGCCCGGATACTTGAAACGATGCATAAAGGAAGAGAGATCCTGGAGTATAGTATGGATCACTACGCCACGCTTTGGGATAGTTGTTCCGGCATGAACGAATTTATTGAAAAGGGATTCCAGGATGCCACCGGCAAGCGTCTTACCGAGCTGGAGTCGTATACGAAGGTCGAGAATTATACAATTTATAAGGATGCTAATACAGTACTGGGCGATTTAAAAAGATTAGATCACTCCAAAGAAGGAAACAGTGGGGTTAGTAATCAGCGTGAGGAGTTTGATGGCGATGGATTAAGACTCCAGGAGGTGCTCAACAAAGAGTTATCAGAAGAAGAACAGTCCGATCAATCGGACGAGGATGTTTTAGATGAGCGTTCGCAGGAGATCAAGAGCATAATCAATTTCCCCATGTTTTTACAACATACCCTACGGATATATTTGAAAGAGCGCGGCTGGGGGGACATCGAACGGATTCTTGACAAAGAGTTACTGCATACCTTTGAAGAATATTTCTTTGAAAGATTGGATGAGATAAAAAATGAAAAAGAAAGAGCCCGGGAAGTAGCAGCTTTTATTCAGTTGTTATGGGAGGTCCGTTTTGTCTTTGATGAATACATAGTGAAGTGGATAAAGGATGAGAGTACAGATATTCTCAAACTCTGCAAGCTTTATGAGAAACCGGACAAGGATAAAATATATCTCTACCGACAAACCAAAGAATACAAACCGGAATTAAGCCAGCTCCAACGTCAGCTCTATCACTCACAGGAGATGCGTACGTTCTACTGGCTTACTCCTTTTTTATACTTCCTTCATTCCAATTATAAGAAGCTTATAAAAGATGATCGGGTTGGCTTGGATCGTATTTATTTGCAATATCTGGATAATCATTTATTAAATATCGATACCAAGATGGAGGATGATCCTCTGATTGAAAGAACGTCTGTATTTATGGATGAGATAAAGAATCAAAATATTAGCGGCCAGCAGAAATATGAGCCCACGAATTATTTGCTTGAAGAGCCAATGGGACTACAATTCCCACATTACTGGTTCTATAAACTTGAATATCTGTTATGGCGCAAGATGAAGAAGGAGCGTAGCGAGGAAAAGATTACTTCATTTAAGATAACAGCAAAAAATTCGGTTGAACACATAGCTCCACAAAATCCGAGAGGAGGAAAGACAAAAAAAGAACTTCCAAAAGAGTTATTGGATTCATTTGGCAACTTAGCCTTGGTTTCTCGTAGCCTTAATTCTTCACTTAGTAATTCCACTTACAAGGTAAAGAAAGAGAAGTTCAATGAGTCGAATGAGGTTCGCAATCGTATTGAATCTCTTAAACTGTTGCGGGTTTATGAAAGCGATAAAGATGATTGGCAGGAGGAAGTAATTAAGCTGCACAAAAATGAGATGACCCAATATTATGATGAATACTTGGAAACGTGTAAAAGGGAATATGAGAAGCTGAGAGCTTTATGAGGTTTTTGCTGTATGACTGATGAAAATTCATTATTTAAAAATAGTGCTGTTTTATTAAATAGTGTGGTTCTTATTTAACTTTATCGGGATAAACTTAAATAGCGAATGAGTGACGTTGGACAAATAGAACGCAATGCCCAAAACCGGATAGTCAAGCTATTTCAGGAGCGATTGGACTACGATTATTTGGGAAACTGGGAAGAGCGGGAGAACAATAGAAATGTGGAGGAGGAGCTGCTCCGCCGTTTTTTAAACCGGCAGGGCTATGATAAACCGCTTATTGATAAGGCCATATTTGAGTTGGAACGGGCAGCCCAGTCCCAAGCCGATTCGCTCTACAATACCAACAAGGAAGTGTACAGGTTGCTTCGCTATGGAACCGAGGTACGGGCTTCCCAGGGAGAAAATAAACAAACGGTTCACTTTATCGATTGGCAGGATCCGCTGAATAATGATTTTGCAATTGCCGAGGAGGTATCGGTTCTTGGAGAGTTTGATAAACGTCCTGATATAGTGCTGTACGTCAACGGAATTGCTGTGGGTATTTTGGAGCTCAAACGTTCCAAAGTTTCCGTCAATAAAGGCATCCGGCAAAACCTGGACAACCAGAAGCCGGAGTTCATCAAATCCTTCTTTAATACCATACAGCTGGTGATGGCCGGTAACGATACCGCTGGCCTGCGGTACGGGACCATCGAAACCCCGGAGAAATATTATCAAAAATGGAAAGAAGAGACCGATGAGGAGTTTGATTACCTACTCGACAAACACTTGGTCCAGCTATGTAATAAAGAAAGGTTAATCGAGCTCATCCATGACTTTGTGCTCTTTGATGCGGGAGCGAAGAAAATATGTCGGCCGCACCAGTATTTTGGCGTTAAAGCCTCCCAGGAGAATGTGACAAAACGTGAAGATGGAATTATCTGGCATACCCAAGGAAGCGGCAAGAGCCTAACAATGGTTTGGCTGGCCCAATGGATCCGCGAGCATGTGGATGATTCGCGCGTGTTGGTCATTACCGATCGTATCGAACTGGACAAACAAATTGTACGGGTTTTTGATGATGCCGGTGAATCAATGGAGCGCGCCGAGAGCGGTTCTGACCTAATCGACAAGCTCAATAAAAATGAGTATCCCCTGATTTCCTCACTGGTCCACAAGTTCGGCACCAAAGATGAAGGGGAGTATGAAAGCTACATTAAAGAGATCCGCCAAAACCTGCCCAAGGATTTCAAGGCTAAAGGCGACATTTATGTTTTTGTAGATGAATGTCACCGCACGCAATCTGGCAAGCTACACCGGGCTATGAAAACCATCCTGCCCGATGCCATGTTTATCGGATTCACGGGTACACCTCTGCTCAAAAACGACAAGAAGACCAGCTTGGAGGTGTTTGGGCCCTATATCCATACCTACAAGTTTGATGAAGCGGTCGAGGATAACGTTGTACTGGACCTGCGCTATGAAGCTCGCGACATAGATCAGAAGATTACCGACCAGGAAAGCATCGACGAGTGGTTTGAAAAAGAGACCGAAGGCCTCAACGATGTGGCGAGGGAAGAACTGATGAAACGCTGGGGAACCATGAAGAAGCTGCTCAGCTCCAAAGACCGGTTGCAAAAGATTGTCTATGATATTGTTAAGGATTTCAAGATTAAGGATCGGCTTTGTACCGGACAAGGGAATGCCCTGTTGGTGGCCAATAGCATCTATGATGCCTGTAAGTTTTATGAACTGTTCCAGGAGCACGAGTTGGGTAAATACTGTGCTATTGTTACCTCCTATAATCCAAGTATTGACAAAGTAAAGGGAGAGTCAACCGGCGCGGGTGATACCGAAGAGCTGCATAAGTATAAGGTGTACCAGGATATGCTGGACGGAAAGAGTACTGAGCAGTTTGAGGAAGATGTCAAAAAGAAATTTGTGAACGAGCCCGCTCAAATGAAGCTGCTCATTGTAGTCGATAAGTTGCTTACCGGCTTCGACGCACCACCGGCCACCTACCTGTATATCGACAAGCCGATGCAGGATCACGGGCTATTCCAGGCAATCTGCCGCGTTAACCGATTGCATACCGAAGATAAGGAGTACGGTTATGTGGTTGACTATAAGGACCTGTTTAAAAGCCTGGAGCAGTCCATTGCTGATTATACCTCCGAAGCCTTTGAAGGATATGACAAGGATGATGTAGAAGGACTGCTAAAAGATCGGTACGAGCAGGCCCGTAATAAACTGGATGAAGCATTAGATGCAGTGGAAGCACTCTGCGAACCGATCCACCCGAAAACCACCAAGGAGTTTATTCGATATTTTTGCGGTGATCCTGAAAATGAGGATGACCTCAAAGAAACCGAAGAGCAGCGGACTACGCTTTATAAGCTGACCGCCTCCCTGATTCGAGCCTATACTGACATTGCCAATGAGATGCTGCGCGCCGGATATACGAAGCAGGAAGCCATCGAGATCAAACAGCAAGTCCAGTTCTATTCCGATGTTCGTGATGAGGTGAAACATGCCAGTGGTGATTATATCGATTTGAAAACCTACGAGCCGGGGATGCGTCAGCTGATCGATATGTATATCAGTGCTGAACCGAGCGAGAAGATTTCAGCACTGGATGATTTGTCACTTATCGAGCTTGTAGTACAACGAGGAGAAGATGCGGTGAACGAGTTGCCCGAAGGAATACGCAACGATCCGGAAGCTGTGGCCGAGACGATTGAGAATAACATCCGTAAGCGCATTATCGAAGAGCGACCAACGAATCCGAAGTACTTTGAGAAGATGTCGGATATTTTGGAAGAGTTGATCTTAAAGCGCAAGCAGCAGGCGTTGGATTACAAGAAATATCTACAGGAGTTGGTTGAACTGACCAAAAAGGTCAAACAGCTCAATGGGCAGGATTATCCAGAACAGATTAAAACATCTGGGCAGAAAGCCTTGTATGACAACTTGAATAACGATGATGAGCTTGCCAAAGTAGTTGATAAAACCGTTAAATATACCGCCAAAGATGGATGGCGCGACAATAAAATCAAGGAGCGGGAAGTTAAACGAGCGATTAAGCAAAAGCTGCCAGAGAAATTTAACGTACAGGAAGTCTTAGATGTAATTAAGAACCAGGATGAATACTGAGCAAACACAAATTACTGTTTCCGGTATTGATATAGATGTCATAAAGAAAGACATCAAGAATATGCACTTGTCGGTCCATCCGCCAACGGGACGGGTACGTATCTCCAGTCCGAAGGAGATGGAAACAAAGTCGATTCGTCTGTTTGCCGTTTCGAAACTCGGCTGGATCAAAAAGCATATCCGAAATATGCAGGAGCAAGATCGTCAGCCGGAACGAGAGTACATCCAGCGGGAAAGTCATTACTTTCAGGGTCAACGGTATTTGTTAAATATTATAGAACATGATGCCCCACCCAAGGTTGAGATCCGAAACAAAAAGTATATGGATCTGTATGTGCGGCCCGGAAGCGATAGAGAGAAGAAGAGAGAGGTGGTCAAAGAGTTTTACCGTTCGGAATTAAAAAAGCAGATCCCTCCGCTTATCGAAAAATGGGAAGAAAAAATGGGCGTTCAGGTTAACGATTGGCTTGTTCGCCAAATGAAAACGAAATGGGGATCATGCAATACAGATGAGGGACGTATCATACTTAACCTGGAGCTGGCAAAAAAGGCTCCAGAATGCTTGGAGTATGTAGTGGTACATGAGATGGTCCACCTGCAAGAACGGCTTCATACGGAGCGATTTAAAGCTCTCTTGGAGAAATATATGCCCAGCTGGAAGGAACGGCGCGAGGAGTTGAATGAGCTGGTGTTTTGAGTGAGAGCAAAAGTTATTACCGGAACAGATTAACTATTACATATAAGTCAATAGGGAGTTATAGGGATGTATTTAAATATTTATGAACCTTATTTAATTACTCCATTAAAGCGGTTTTGTAACCCTATGTATTTTTCGAATAAATTCTAAATCCTTCATTGACCATTCACGACCTTTTATAGGGTGCATTACTGAATTTCTGATGGTATTTAGTTTATTTAGGGATCTTTTAAATTCATTTTTATTACTTGCCCACTCTTTTGGCAAAGATCTCGTAAAAAGCGACCAATGACTGGATACAATTTTCTTTAGATCAATAATGTATGTATAGTTATAAAAATCTGTTGGATTTGAGTCCTCTTCACGTCGTACAGCACAAGATTTTCTTATATTTTTTGGGATTTCTCGCCACCAATTCATTTCACCTTTCCCAAACTCTTTTATAAGCTCAAACTTGATAAAATTATGTAATGTAATTTCTATTTCTCTTATATATTCATACATATCCCCATAAAACTTATCTTCGCTATCCAAAGAGTTAAAGAGTTCTATGTAATCAGCATCCAACCCTTTTTTGGTCATTTTTAGTTGAATTTCATGAATGTTGGTTCCATCATCATGAAGCTTACTTACATATGACCTAACCTCTTCTGGTATCGAAAAATATAAGTCAGACCTTTTTAAAGTGCCTTCTCCAATGGCTTCATTTACAGATCTTCTTAGAGCGACCATAGTACATTCGAATTTTTTGCAGATCTCTGTAGGTGAGTCACCATCTTTAAAACTTTTGATAATTCGTTCTTTCTTTGTTTTAGTAGCCATAAGTCACTGTTCAATTATGCAGTTGTTTGATAAACCATTCATGAATTTCGAAGAATTTCTCAAGATTATCTCCTTGTTGAAGAATATTGAACTGAACACTTGGTCTTTTATTTATATCATCTTTGTTGAGGGAAATGCCCTTTATTTGCTTAAACTTTTCGAGCATTTCTAACCGTAATTCTTCTGAATCAAACGGTTTTTTATAAGAATGCCACTGAAAGTATAGCTCTACATATCCTGTAGTCCACACAGCAAAGGGATAATGTTCTTTCCCGTCTTTTTCAATAACGGGTATCATCGATCCCATAGTTTTGCCACGACCATATCCAAGTTGATCACAGGTATTCTCTGCCCACGCGAATATCTGCTTTGCAAGGTCAACCTGCTCTTGTGAAACGTTTTTTCTTAATTCTTCAAAAAAGGTTTCCTTCGTCCAGGGTTCTCGCTTGCTGTATGAGGTCGATTTTCGTTTCTCTGCATCAGAAGTATTGCCATACAGTCTTGGAACCAGTGTTTGCAAACCATCAGCTTTAAACTGTCTTATTTCGAGGGCAAGTACTTCTGCTGGATCCATCTGTTCATTTAAAAACTCGACGATCCGTTTTAATTCAATTGGTATTTTATCCGCTAAAAAGATCATACGAACTTTGCCAGCGGTAAGATTGGTTTTTACGCGATCCCAATAAGTCTCATATTCAGCATCGAATAAATTTTTGATGAGTTGTACGGGATCTTCATTCTGGGTTTCACAACGATTTTCAAGTACAGAAATAATTTGTTCTACCGGCCAATAGGTTATTGCATTGGCAGCATAATCTAACATCTGACCGACTACCTCCCTTCGAATACGGGTATCACTACTACGTTTAACCTCAACAAGGGTTGGAATACCATCTTGATCCAGGAAAAGATGATCAAGTGACCAGCGACCTCCTCCTTTCTCTTCCCCAGGAATGCCTACCTCACGGTCAACTAATAACCAAGATCTTGGCACTTCTGGATCAATTAATTTACCGGAAAGCAAGTTGGGATAGTTTTCAAGGAGCTCTTGAAAGATGTCTTCACTTTGAAAATCAGTTTCTTCAAGTTCTACTAATTCATTTTTCTTATTGATTAGAAATATTCCTGTAGGCATGGATGATGTTTTATTGTTATGGCTTAATAAGTTGAATCATAAATTATACCTAAAATTTAACCCCCAAATTCTACTTATGGTCTTCAATTATTTTTGCAATAGGATCTAATGATCCATTCGGGTCCGTTATAATATTTTGTTGTATCTCTGTTGCAAGTTCCTTTTTACCTTTTGTCATACCGAAAGCCATTCCAATTACAAAACCAATACAAAATGCGGCTCCTATCAAATAATACATAACTTTACAGGTTAAGAATGGGTGGGTTGCTAATATTAATTTCTTTCTTCTTCCTGGAGATATTCTTCTCGCAAATCTGCAATAAGATTTCCTTCCTTCGTTTTCCAACTTGTCCAACCATTAACTGTTTGACGATCACTACCCGCATCTTGAATACCTGCTAATGCAGCATAGCTTGGACTGCTAAATTTTTGGCCCAGTAACTCCAACGATCCGTCATCATGAACTAAAGCTGAATATCGCTTTTGTTCACCATTTCTGGGTTTGTAGTCCATATTTAATTGTTCATTTACTGAAATTAATCCTGCCTCAATTAGATCTGAAATTGACACATCATATCTTGTAATTTCCTGTCCTGATTTATCAACTCCTTCTTCTTTTTCAGTGTCAACTTCTGGTTTGAACTCCTCTGGAAATTCATAAACCACGTTTGATGAGTTTTTAAACTCTACAAACTTTGAGATAACCCAGAGCTTAACATTATATTTTAAAGTTCTTGCCCATTCTTTTAAGTCAGAAGAAATGTTGTCAATCGGAACACCAATGACTGGTTCCTTTTCTAAAATATCTTGGATAACCTTTCTAACATTTAGTTCTTTAATTCCAAGCTCCTGAAATTTTTCTTTGGTTGTTTCATCACTTGAATAAGTTTCGACAGCTAAATCTTGAATAACTTTTTTTGAATAGGGTTGTAGAGAGGCAATAACTTGTTTGGAAACTTGTGGTGCAATGTGATTCCAAACTGTGTGATGTAGCAACTCAGCTTCAACTAAGTACCATTTTTGGGATGCTAAATCTATGGCAAATCCATCGGGGATAGTTCCTGCACCATCACCTGTTTTAATTTTCTTTTTGGGTAAATAAATAGAAGAAGGACCAAAAATGTGCTCGTAATTATCTATGATTACTTGTTCAAGTTCAGCCTCATTGTCAAACGGTGACTTGATGAATTTTTTGTCGTTTAAAATCAGCATTGAATAGTGGTTAATTTAACTTTGACCTAAAGGTCCTGTATAAGCTTAACTGGTAGGTACCGGAGTTAAAATGCATGCATATGAAAGAGTAACTAATAAAAGATAAGCAGGGAAGAAAGGGTGAATCCTGGATTGATGTTGATTAAAAGATGAATTAAGAACTAAAATTAGTATTCTTGTGAATTAAAAGGGCTATAAAAGTAGTCTCATCCATAGATTTAAAATTTTTAAAAATGAATGTATTTATTCCTACTAAAGAGGAGTTTGAAGAAGCTATTTATAAAGCTGTCAGAAAAGTAATGCGAGAAGAAATGCCTGCACTAATACGAAAAGCAACCAGGAAGAAGTGGCTAACAACTAATGATGTGATGGATATGCTTCAATGTTCGCGCCGGCAAGTTCAGTATTTAAGAGATAGCCGACAAATACCCTTTTCACAGAATGGTCGAACTATACGGTATGATATTGAGGATGTAGAGGCTTTTTTGAACGGTGGTAAAGTAAACAAAAATTGAAACATCTATTTACTATCGTACGAAAGGCCAATGGCGAATCCTATCATATTCTTCTCCGGATCCGAAAATCAAGAATACAGCAACCAGGACGGCAAGAATTATAGCGAGTAGTGATAAAACGGGATTGTCGTCTAAGAATGGGAATATGGAAAATATAGTCGTTATTAGGACACCGATAAATGCTAACAGATAAAACAATCCTATTATTAATAGTGGTATCATAAAGAATATGAATCCTAATCCCAGAATAGGATTAGGGAATGAAAAATCAGCAATTTCAATTGTTGGTCCTGAATAAAACGCACCAATAAGTATCATTACAAAGCCAGTAATGAAAAGAAATATAAGAGATCTACTTACATACTTTTTTGCCTTATTTTTCAACTTCGCATATTTCATTAATAGCATCTATTCTAATAAACCAGTTAAGTTTCTGTACCATAGATTTTTCTGAATTCCTGTTCAATTTCTAATCTAATTTGCTTCACCTCCTCAAGTATGGGATCAAGTTCATCTTTTTCCCATAGACCAGCAATATAAGTGCCATGATTAACCTCTTTATTCCTCTTTATATCTTCTGGAGATAAATCAAAAAGCCCATTATGGTAAATTTTGATAAAGTTATCGATTGAACCAATCATGTCATCTACTTTCTTTCCTAACTCTTCTGAAAATATTAGTCTGTTTTTTTGGAATACTATTTTGAACTCATGTCTGAATTTTATCAGTAGCTCAACTTCTTCTTTTGGTTCAATTGGTTGAGTAAAATTTTCACCGCTTTTTATATAATCGAGATGCCCAGTCATCTTCTGAAACTTTTGATAAATCGTGTGAATAGCATCTAACTGTTTTTTATAAGTACTACCAAATTTAATTAGATCTTGATCGAGTGCCGCCTGAAATTCTTTTAGTGATTTTTGTGGTAATGATTCAATTGAGCTTTTCAAATAGCTAACTGACAACCAAATTATGAGTATGAGAATAATGAATAGTATTATTCCCCAAGTCCCAAAGACTGATTGAATTTGTTCTAATTTAGAAATTACGTTTTCAATATTTTCAATATCCATTAATTCTTGCCTTACATATTAAAATTATTTATTCCATTGGCTGACTAATTTAATTGATTGTCTAAACTTTCCAGGTATTGAAGTTAACCGATCAACTAAATTGAAGATATTGGATAGGCACTTATTATACTAAGAGGTTCCCAAATGTGTAAACTATGTGAGGCAGGTAACCAAGATTTCGCTGTCCCATAGCTGTCCCAGAACGATTTCATAAGTTTTGAGGGAGGAATAATTTGCAAACAAAAAAGCCGCTAACTCTTTGCGAGTCAGCGGCTTAGTTATTTGCGATCCGGACGAGATTCGAACTCGCGACCTCCTGCGTGACAGGCAGGCGTTCTAACCAGCTGAACTACCGGACCAAATGAGAGCCCAAATATAACGACCTTTTACCTCCTATGTCAAGCACAATTTACGCTATTTTCGGTCTTTTGATTCACATAGGGATTTTATTACTATAGATAAAAATTAAGCTAACATATTTTATGTATCAGCCCACATTTATTGAGGTTTCCCACGACATTAGTGTGGAGGTAAAACCCACCTATTTAGAAGAAGAATCCAGCCCTGTTGTCAATAAACATGTATTTGCTTACTTCGTTACGATTCGAAACATGGGGGATGAGCGTGTACAATTGTTAAGAAGGCACTGGAAAATTAAAGACTCCGGCGGCCAAGATCATGAAGTCGATGGAGTAGGAGTAATTGGATTACAACCAACGATTGATCCGGGAGGAGAGCATGAGTACAACAGCTTTTGTGTGCTAAAATCGTACCGCGGTAGTATGCGAGGGTATTACACCATGGAGCGTACTGACCAAAAGTTAATAAAAGTTCGAATACCGGAATTTTTACTTACCTCACACTTATTAAACTAAATAAAAAAGGAGGACCGCAAGTATCAGTTACGGTCCTCCGTCGGGATGGTGATGGGATGTATTAGGGATACATTACATCAACTGTTTAATTCCTTTTCTATTGCCCTTAAAATCTCATCGCTCTGCGGTTTAACGTCACTTCGGTAGCGATGGATTAGTTTTCCGTTCGTATCGATCAGGAATTTTTCAAAATTCCATTTTATTTCGCCGGTAAAGTCAGGATTATCAGCCGTTGTTAAATAAGAAAACAAAGGATGCTGATCATCACCTTTGACTGATACCTTTGAAAACATCGGAAAACTCACATCATAGTTCACTTTACAAAACTGTTTTATCTCTTTATCCGTTCCCGGTTCTTGTCCCCCAAAGTTATTAGCGGGAAAACCCAGCACCACAAGTTCCTCATTGCTGTATTTTTCATATAACGCTTGCAGTCCTTCATATTGTGGGGTATAGCCACACTCCGAAGCAGTATTGACAATTAATAAAACTTTTCCCTCATATTTATTCAGCGATGTCACTTCTCCATCAATGTTTGTAGTTTTGAACTCATGAACGGAATCTGTGGTTGTATCAGCAGTATGTAACGACATGGATAAAAGTATTATTAAGAGTCCTGCGGTTTTCATAGATTTTATACAATTAGTTAACGGATGATACATATGAAATGTAAAGCTACAACAAAGAATTCCCTTATTTTTGAAAAAAGATATAAAATATTAGTCTCCTTCTTATCGATTCTGTTTGTATTGATGGCGGGAAGCACAACAATGTTACAGGCACAAATGTTTTCGGTGGGAGAGTCAGGTTCTCGATACAGTGCTCCATTTTCGGAGGTTTATATTGGATTAGAATCGATGGAGGCTACCTATAAAGGAGCACAGAGTGTTAATAGTCAAGTGAGGCCGGGAGCATTTGAATATTCTGGACCGGTAATAAAAATGGGTTATAATACCACAGACCTTGATTTATTTCTTGCTACAGGTGGAAAAATTACCGGTGTAGATGAGGGCGCCTATTTTCATACGGGGGGTAATTTAGACTTTGGGATAAATCTATACCGTAGTCAAAAATTACTCCTGCAAATTCCACTTCGTTTATCATCCCGATACACTAATATTACAAACAATCAAACAATCAATTTTCAGTCAGTAAATAGGTTTCAGTATGGGATGATATCCGGCGGCGTGGGGGTTCGCGGAGAATTGCGTCCGACTAAAAAGATACGTGCAAGATTTGGGACGATACCGGGTTATGGGTTTTCTTTTGCCACGGGCGGATTTTTGGGTGGATCCATTGGCGTAGTAGATGCTTTTGGAAAGCTTTATATTGATCGACTATATAATAATTTGGGGTTATCAGTGGGTTATAAATATGATTTTCGTAGTTATGATGTTGAAGATGAAGTTTATGATTACGATTTAAGTGGACATAGTATCGAAATAGGAGTTACGTTTTAAACGGATGAAAACTGAAAAATTACTTTTAGAACTTGAAGAACTCGTTGAACAATTGGGCTATACCATCCGAAAGGAAAAAGGAACATTCCAGGGTGATTCTTGTGTGATGGAGGGACAAAAGTTGGTGGTTCTAAATAAAAAAAAGCCGGAGCAACAACAGGTGGGGTTATTGGCTCGTGTTCTAAAAGATAAAGATCAGGAATTAGCTGATATCTATATTAAGCCGGTAATTCGCAAGCAGCTCCAGGAACTTTGGGATCGGTTTGATAAGTACAAGGACAGCGAAATTGAAGAAATGGATATTGATATTTAGACAATGCAGTTAACGTTTTTAGGCACCGGCACTTCGATGGGGGTCCCAACAGCCGGGGGATTTGGAAAGGAACAAATTGATGGTGACCCGCGTAATATTCGCTGGCGGTGTTCGGCGTGGATACAAACAGAAGAATCGTCCATTGTTATTGATACAGGTCCGGAATTCCGACTGCAGACCATTCGTGCCAGCCTTTCGGAAATAGATTTAGTGCTGATTACGCATGAACATATGGATCATATTGCGGGGCTCGACGACCTGCGTCCGTTTTGTTATAAGCAGGAACAGAAAATTCCGGTATATGGCAGTGCTACCTGTTTAGATGCTATTCGCCGTCGGTTTGAGTATATGTTTGGTCACAATCGCTATCCTGGGGCGACAGATATCAACTTGCAGGAGATTAATGATTCCATCACTTTTCAAGATTTGGAAATTACTCCATTGCCGGCTACTCATGGCAAAGTTACCGTATTGGGCTATCGTGTGAATGATGTGTCTTATATTACAGATGTCAAGGAGCTGCATGAGTCAGCGAAAGAACGTATCCGCGGATCAAAAGTGATGGTGTTGGATGGTTTGCGATGGAAGCCGGAGCACCCTACGCATATGACTATTCCCGAAGCGGTGGATATTGCTAACGAGCTCAATATTCCTCAAACCTATCTCTGCCACATGAATTCGTATGTGAATCATGAGGAGTCTAATAAAAGACTGCCTGAACACGTGCGGCTGGCTTATGATCAGTTGACGCTCACCATTGCGTGATGTTGTTAATCGCCTAAACAACGATTTCTCACTACGCTATGCACGTTCGAAATGACAGTCGAGGTAATAATCCAACTAAAGGGCTTTCTGTTGTCTCGATTAAGTTCAACACGTGGAGTAATCTATTGGAATAGCAAGCCCGATTATACAAAATGTTTCAGATCATCATCTTTGCGAAGTTTGTTAACCACCTTTTTTACTCCCTGAGAACTATCCAGATCGCAGACTAAAATGGCATCATCAGTTTCTACTACTGCCAGGTTCTCAACGCCCACAAGCGCAATCATTTTACCACTATCGCTTTGGATGAGATTGTTCTTGGCATCAGCGGTGGCAGAAGTATCGGTCTGTATGACATTGCCTTCCTCATCTTTGGATCTTAAGTCATAAACTGCTCTCCAACTTCCCACATCATTCCATTCAAAAGAGCCGGGGACAACAAACACGCTGTCGGCTTGTTCCATAATCCCATAGTCGATAGAAATAGAGGTACAGCCGTAATAAAATGTATTAACAGCTTCTTTTTGATTCTCTGACCCTACTGCAGGTTTTAGTTTTTTTATCTCATCAAAAATGGTAGGCAGATGCTGTTTAAATTTCTCCAAAATTGTGGACGCTTTCCAGATAAACATTCCACTATTCCACAGGAAATTACCCGAGTCAATAAATGCTTTAGCTGTTTCAAGGTCAGGTTTTTCGCGAAACTGATTTACTTTTTTGATTTCATGTCCTTCTTTTTTGTCAGAGGAGCCGGAATCAAATTCGATGTAGCCATAACCGGTTTCGGGATGGTCGGGCTTGATGCCGATAGTTACAAGTGCGCCAGGTTCCTGTGCTTTGGCTTGAGCCGCTTCCAAAACAGATAAAAATGTTTTGGGTTTTCCGATTAAGTGATCTGCCGGCAGCACAACCATAGTTCCTTCAGGATCTTTTTCCCGGATAAGTGTGGCCGCAGCTGCTACGCAGGGAGCGGTATTTTTGCCCACCGGTTCGCCTACAATATTACTAGCCGGCACATCCGGAAGCTGCTCTTGCACTAAATCTACGTACTTATCATTAGTGATCACCCATACGCGATCGGCTGAAACGAGGGGCTTTATACGATCCACGGTATCTTGCAACATCGTGCGATCGCCAAAAATGTTTAAGAACTGTTTGGGATGAGCTTCAGTACTTCGCGGCCAGAACCGAGTGCCCGATCCACCGGCCATAATTACGGCATGTAACATAAAAATAAATGGATATTAGTGTGGATGAATTTGGAAAGGGAAGGTATTGAAAATCCCAACAAGTGTGAAGGGATTTTGTTTGGTCTATCCTATAATTAAACGGTGACGGTATACTCTTCGTCGAGGTGATGTTTATTGATGAGGTAAATGATCTTTCGTGCAGATTCTTCAAAGGCCGTACCGGGATAGTGCTCCACAATTTTCTCTGCGGTAAAAATGGCCTCAAGATATTGCTTGTTCACAACCTTCATCCGGGCTTTTTGCAGGATAGGCATCGCTTCATGTGATCCGCAGGCGGTGATGAGCCCGGTAATAAGAAATAGAATAGTGGTTTCTGGATTATTCATTCGTATCGTTATTGGTTAGGCTCATCTTTGAACGAGGTATGATCGGCTCTGCTGAGTGTAAAGCTAAACGAAGAGCTGACATTGGGAGTACTTTCGATAAACAGTTCTTCATTATGTGCCTGTATAATGTGCTTTACAATTGCCAATCCCAAACCGGTGCCTTCGCCGTCTTCCCTGGAGCGAGATTTATCTACCCGAAAGAACCGTTCGGTGACCCGTTCAATATGTTGCTGGCTAATCCCGATGCCGGTATCTTTCACATACACTAATACGCGGGTGTTATCTTTTGACCATGGTTTTACACCAACCGTAACTTTGCCTCCTTTAACATTGTACTTGATAGAATTATCAATCAAGTTTATGAGGACTTGCCTAATTTGGTTGCGGTCGGCGCTGACGACGTAATTTTGCGGGAGATCTGTTTTCAGTACGACGTCGGCTTTTTCGGCTTTGTATTGTAGATTGGTAACTACATCCATGACCAGATCTTTGAGATTGATGTTTTGGATGTCAGACTTCAATTCACCGGTTTCAAGTTTGGAGATTTCCATTAGGTCTTTGGTGAGATAAATAAGGCGATTTACATTTCGCATTGCCTTTTCAAGAAACTTGTGGTTGACTTCCTCATCATCAATCGCACCGTTTAGCAGAGTTTCGATAAATCCCTGGATTGCAAATATGGGTGTTTTAAGTTCGTGAGAGATATCCCCGATAAACTCCTTCCGGTAATTTTCAATTCTGTTGAGGCGTTGTATTTCCCGTTCTACAGTTTTGCTGGCCCGCACCGATTGCTTGATCAGATAATCCAACTCATCGTGACTTTTTGCCTGTAGTTCTTCATAATCCCGAAAATGTTTTTTGAGGATATTTTTATTGATTTGATTGAGAGTCTCCAAACGGGAAAATTGCAGTTTATATATAATCAGGTAGATAATAACCCCTGACAACACGAAGATTCCACCGCTGAGAAAAAGTGAGTTTTTTAAGGTAATATTCAATAGAAATGTAGAAGCAACTCCAACAGCGGTGCCAATTAACAGTGCTGAATAGAAGGCACTGCGGAATGCAAGACGCGATGATTTTTGGAAAGGTTTTTTTCTCATTCCTTAAATTTGTAACCAACTCCTTTAACTGTTTCAATATACTCACTTCCGATCTTTTCACGAATTTTACGGATGTGGACATCCACTGTACGGTCGACGACATAAACATTGTTACCCCAAACCTGATCAAGCAGGGTTTGCCGATCCATAACCTTACCCTTGCGGCTGGCTAAGAAGTAAAGAAGCTCAAACTCTTTCCGCGGCATCTGGAACTCCTCATCACCCTTGGTAACAATATACCGGTCTTTATCGATGACAATATCATGCGCTTCGATTTTATCTGTCATTTGATTGGTTTCTTCAAATCGACGAAGTACAGCTTTAATGCGGGAAATCAATTTCGTAGTACTGATCGGCTTAGTGATGTAATCATCCCCACCTTTGTCGAGGCCCTGAACTTCCATTTTTTCATCGCCACGGGCCGTAAGGAAAATAATAGGAATGTGTTTGAGCTCTTTATCGGCGCGCATGCGTTCTACCACCTCCATGCCATCCATTTTGGGCATCATGATATCCAGAAGGACAAGATTAGGCCGGTGTTCGCGGGCCATTTCCATACCTTCCTTACCGTCCTCGGCTTTTAATACATCAAAGCCCTCTTTCTGAAGATTGTATTCAATTAAATCGAGAAGATCTTGTTCGTCGTCGACTACTAAGATGGTTTGTTTGTCAGCCACGGCTCAAAAATTGATTGATGTATTAAATTAAGGTAAGTAAAACGTTGCTTAAATATTAAGAGGCAATAGTACAAAGCCCCTCCCGCAATTGAAACAGTAAGCCTGTTAAATAATTGTTATGAATTTGAGACAAAAGAGTTCTTATGTGGTGTCTGGGTAGCCAATTTATGGGATATCATGTTCATTGTTTTACTTTGTGTAATAGCAGTGTTATTAATTGATTATTTGTTCCAAAAGTCTATTAGTGATATAAATTTGGGTTATTGTATAATTTAGATTGTTATGACGATACTAATTGTTGGTGCTGGACAGGTAGGGATGAGTGTGATGGAAGCTCTCAGTGATGATCATGAGATCTCAATGATTGATAGAAATGCCAGTAGTTTGGATCACATACCCTTTGAGGTTAATGTGAGTGCTGGAAATGGACTTGAGGAAGAGGTGTTGAAATCGGCGGGAATAGAAGAGGCTGAGATTGTGATTGCAACGACATCCGAAGACCACACCAATGTTCTTATTGGGAGTATGGCTAAACTTCTCACTGATTGTTTTACGATTGCCCGCGTATCCGATCCGTCATTTGCTAATATCTGGGATACAAGAGAGGGCGCGTTTGGTATTGATGCAATGATTGACCGATCAAAATTAACAGCAAGGCAAATTACAGAGCTTCTTTGGTTTCAATCGACCCGACAAGAATCGATTAATGAAGAGATGTATTGCCACGGAAAAGTTAAAATGTCAGAATTTAAGTTGGAAAGTGGGAGTGACCTGATTGGTAAAAAAATTAAGCAAACAAATAAGTATTCAGAACTTAATATCGTCGGAATTTTCCGTAATAGTGATTTTATGCTTGTTCCAAAGGATACGTCTTTTGAAGAAGGAGACCGTATTACGGTATTTGGATCGCCTCAAAAGGTAGATGATTTTGGGATTTCAATAGCATCGACTGAAATGGAGCCGGTGCAAGATACGTTTGATATTCTCGGCGGTGGTGATATTGGTTATCAAACGGCATTGTTATTGGAGAATACGCCATTAAGCATTCGTATCTTTGAAGAAGATCCCGACCGGGCTCAATTTCTTTCTGAACATCTGTCTCAAGCCATGGTTCTACAGGCGGATATCACCGAGCGTACTGTGTGGGAAGAAGAAAATATTCCTGAATCTGATATGCTGTTGGTTAGCACAGGCGATGACGCCACAAACGTGTTGGCGACCCTAATAGGGAAAGACTACGAATCTCCGCGGGTGGTAAGTGTTGGTCATGAACACCAGTATTTATCGCTTTTTGAGTCGTTGGACGTTACGCGGGTAGTTCATCCCAGAGAAGTCGTTGCTTCCAGCATTATCAACTATATACAAGATAGTTATATAGGAAATGTAACAGAGCTGGAACATGAAAGTGGAGCGGTATTTGAAATAAAAATAGATGCAGAAAGCCAAGCTTTGGATAACACTGTTGAAGAGCTGGAAAAAAGCTTTGACCAGCCTTTGGTTGTAGGGGCAATGGTTCGTCAAAACCATTCTATTATTCCCACGCCAGATACATCTATAAAACTGGGAGATCAGCTAGTTATTCTGACTACTGGTAAAGCTGAAGATATAGTTGAAAAACTATGAGAAAACAGGTTGACATTTTATGTGTATTGAGCCTATTTGGGGCTATTTTAAAGTGGCTTTCGGTACCTCTGGGCGTACCATTTATCTATTCGTTATTTGGTCGTGAAAATCCATTGGTTTTTTTGATACCCGTCGCAGTGTCATTGATAGTGGGATTTCTGTTGGAACGACTTGATACCAATCCAAAACTTGGACTGCGGGAGACTTTTCTGTTGGTATCATTAAGCTGGTTGGGCGTAACCCTGGTTGGGGGGCTTCCCTATTTGCTGGCTGGAGAAGGGACAGTGGCTATTCCTATCAATGCTTTTTTTGAGAGTATGAGCGGTTTTACAACCACGGGTGCTACCGTAATGGGGTCTATTTCATTTGTTACCCATAGTCCCGAAATCATGCTGTGGCGTCAAATTACACAATGGCTCGGCGGTATGGGGATAATAGTCCTCGGGATCGCTATTTTGCCCCGTTTATCCATAGGTGGATCAGAATTGATTGAAGCAGAAGCACCAGGTACACAGTTCGATCGGATTACACCACGTATTGTTGAAACGGCAAGGATTTTATGGTTGCTCTATGTTGTTCTTACGATAACACTTGGGGGCTTGCTTTATGGGTCTCATTTAATTGGACTCTCCCCCGAAATGGACCTTTATAATGCAGTAGCCCATGCGCTAACAACGATGCCTACCGGTGGTTTTTCACCTGAAGCTGAAAGTATTGCTGCTTTTTCATCAACAGTGCAATGGATAATTATTCCATTCATGTTTATCGCAGGGGTCAACTACGCCTTGACGTGGAGGGCGTTTACCGGGAACCCCCGAAAATTGTATCGAGATACCGAATTCCTCTTTTACAGCTTTATTCTCCTTTTCACAACTGCAATAATATTGGCGATGACATTTGGGAATACCTTTGAGGAACCGCAGAATGCCATTCGCCATAGTTTATTTCAAGTACTGACTTTTGTAACAACAGCCGGATATGCGAGTCATGACTTTAATACATGGAATTCGATGGCACAAACAGTATTGTTTATGATGATGTTTATCGGAGGTTGTGCCGGAAGTACGGGGGGCGGAATTAAAGTTTTTCGCTGGATTGTTACGATTAAGACATTCTTCAAACAGCTTTTTACAACTATTTATCCACGAGCAGTCCAATCTATTCGAGTGGGAAAAAATGTTATTAAGAATGAAACAGCTCGTCGTGTCACAATAATGATTCTGTTATATATATTCACCTTTTTGATAGGGGCTTTGATTATTGAGATCGAATCGTACCGTATTGGTCTTGAGCTGGAGACTCTGGAGATAATGAGCGCCTCTGCGGCTTGTATTGGAAATATTGGACCGGGATTTGGGATTGTAGGGCCAATGAATAATTATCTTGCCTTTTCGTCGCTTTCAAAAGTTGTAATGATTTTTTTGATGTGGGCCGGACGCCTCGAATTATTTACGCTTTTTGTAATATTTATTCCCAAATACTGGCGAAATTAGAACAGTTATATTTGGACGAAGACAAAACAATCAAAATAAAAGATAATTTCGCAATTATTTGTCCATCTGTGAAAGGGCTTTTTTTACCAGTTCCTGGACATTACCATCAATGTCTTCGCCCTTGGCAGCAAGCTCGATGGATTCTTCAGCGTCTCTCTTCTTAAAGCCAAGTGATTGCAGAGCCGAAACGGCTTCCTCTTTTATGTTGCTGCTGAGGTTTGCGGCACTGTCCGGAGAATAGGTGGCGTCCACCATTTCGGACATTTTATCCTTGAGCTCAAGGATCATGCGCTGGGCCGTTTTCTTACCGATGCCCTTAATTTGGGAAAGGGCAGATTTGTCCTCCTGTACAATAGCGCCCGTAATTTGTTGGGCGGGCAGTCCGGAAAGGATAGTGAGTCCCAATTTTGGTCCAACGCCCTTAACAGTAATTAGCAGCTCAAAAAGATCTTTCTCATTTTGATTGGCAAAGCCGAAAAGTCGCTGATCGTTGTCAGTTACATGATGATAGACCAGTAGCTCGACCTCATCCCCTGTAGCTGGCAATTCATTATAGGTTTGATTTGATATTTCAAGCAGATATCCCACATCGCGGACATCAATAATTACTTGGTCAGGAGACTTGTCGTGGATAATACCTTTTAGGTATGCAATCATGAAAAGTGGAGATGTTTTATTTAACTCTGTCAGGATTATTTTCTACAAAATCGGCCCAGCTTGATTTACTGTTATTCTGGTGCGTTTTCTTCTTGGATTTGGGAGCCTGCCGGTTAAAACTGTTCTGCTTCATCAAGTGGCACCATGCCACAGCCAATGCATCGGTAGCATCTTTGGATAGCTTTTCATCGGGCAGGGTTACCATTTTCCGCAGCATAAACGCCACCTGTTCTTTGCTGGCGTTACCATTACCCGTAATCGATTTTTTCACCTGTTTGGGATAATACTCAGTGACTCCAATATCATGATTGGTGATAGCCAGCATGGCTGCTGCTTGCGCCCGTCCCAGTTTGAGCATGGCTAGCGGATCGACCCCGTAAATAGGGGTTTCTACAGCGCAGGCGTCGGGATTAAAAGAAGAAATGATTTTGGAGACTTCCTCAAAAATAAACTGCAACCGGTCGGAATGATCATCCATGTGTGCCATCTTTAGTACATCACAGCGTAGGGCAACCAGTTTATTATCCTCTTCAGTGAGGATGGCATAACCGGTGTTGCGCGAGCCGGGATCGATACCAAGAATGACATCAGCCATAATAATCGGTTAGGTTGATTTATTTGAATATAACGGATTTGCGACGGATTTCTCACCCATTAAAATCGTATTGGCCCTAAATTATTATTTGAAAGTTTTAAAGCTATCAATCCGTTCAAAGTAACTCGTGGCAGCCTCTTTGACTTTCGGTGCCAGTAAAATGGTAGAGACCATCGTAGGAATAGCCATGAGTGCGAACATACCGTCGATTAAGTCGATAACCGCACCGATTGAGGCGACGGAACCAAAGATGATAGATCCCACATAAAAGTAGTTGTACCAGTGTTGTTTGTCAGCACCGATTAAATAGCCCAGACACTTGGTTCCGTAGTACGAGTAGGTGAGCATGGAGCTGATGGCAAAAAAGACTACACATATTACAAGCAAGTACGTTCCAAATTCGGGAAGTGCTTCATTAAAAGCATTAAGCGTTAGTGTTACGCCATTTGCTTCGGTCGACTTCCAAACACCGGTAACGAGAATGGCCAGGGCCGTCATGGTACAGGTAATAATGGTATCGATAGCGGGACCGAGCATGGCGACCAATCCCTCGCGGACGGGTTCTTTTGTTTTGGCGGCACCGTGGGCCAGGGCTTCGGTACCGAGTCCGGCTTCATTAGAGAATACTCCACGCTGAATACCAATTACAATGAGCGAACCAACGATACCCCCGAACATTGCTTCCCCGTTGATAGCGCTTTGGCGGACGTAATCCGCATTGAAGGCATCGGTAATGATAAGTCCAAGATAATGGGGGATTTCGGTGATATGGGCTCCCAAAATAGCAACCACGCATCCGATGTAGATAATGACCATGGCGGGAACCAGTTTGGAGGTTACTTTTCCAATTCGGGTAATACCCCCGAAAATTACAAAAGAAACAATCACAACGAGCACAAGTCCGGTAATGAGATCACCGCCAAAGTGAGCATTAGCCGCTACCCAGCCTTGGGGGATATAAATAGAATCCCGCAGAATTTGTGTGAGTTGGTTCGCTTGGAAGATAGGCAGGGGGCCAAAAATGCCGGCCAGAGCAAATAGTGCAGCCAGCGGTTTGAAAAGATAGGTCCAATTGCCGCCCCAATTTTTTTCGAGGCCTTCGCGTATCACATACATCGGGCCACCTTGTATTTTTCCTTCAGAATCTTGGCCACGATATAAGATGGCCAGCGTACAGGTAAAGAATTTCGTTGCCATTCCCACGAAAGCACTAACCCACATCCAGAAAAGAGCTCCCGGGCCACCCATAAAAATGGCCACGGCCACACCACTAATATTTCCCATGCCAACGGTTGCCGCCAGCGCACTCGATAAGGCTTCGAAGTGGGAAATATCGCCCGGGTCGTCGGGGTTGTCGTACTTTCCCCGAAGGATGTTGAGGGAGTGCCTAAGGTATAGAAAGGGGATAAAACGCGAGTAAATCAGAAAGAAAAGCCCACCGCCTACCAGCAGATAAACGAGTGGCATACCCCACATAAAACTCGAAAACGCACTTAAAAACTGTTCTATAGCTTGCAAACTACGATTGGTCTTTAGTTAGGAATAAAATTAACAGGCCAAATATACTAATTAGAACGACTAAAGAAGATAAAATCAGTAGCCGGGGGGGCAACTTTTGCATTTCGTAACAACTTGGCAATTTGTGCCCGGTGGTGTTGCCCGTGAATAATGACATGCGTAAGGATGTCAGAAAGAGGGGTCTCGTACGGAGTTCCTTTACTGTTGGTATAAGATATGGTGCGTCCTAAGCTTTCTTTGTTACTGTTTATTAACTGCTTCCACTGTTGGTTAAGTGTTTTTAGATGCTGCAACGCATCTGCTAAACCGTAGTCAGGCCAGATTTTGATTTCGTCGACCGATTCCCCATTGATCCGAGCAAACCACATTTGTTGTGATCCGGTGATATGGGCAAAGTATTTTACCGCTCTATCTGAGCCCTCAAAGCCAAGATGATCTTGGAGGCTGAGCAAAATCTGTTCATTTGCCCAAATATCGTATCTGAAAAGTCTAAGTAAATGATCTGCAGTGTCCATAATCCTTTTTATTTATGCGAAAAGCATATTAGAATTTTAAAAATAATACAAATTTTGAAGTAGATGAGCACGCTCCTATTTTATCGTAGTAATTTTTAATTAATGAAACTTGTTATGCTGCTCGCTCTCGATATTGGAAACAGTAATATTGTGATTGGCGCCTCAGAAAATGGGAGTTGGGGACACCAATGGCGTATTCAGACCGATACAGATAAAACGGCTGATGAATATGTTGTGATGTTTAATAGTTTGTTTTCTGAAGAGGGTCTTGCCTTTAGCAGGTTTGATCAGATAATCATAAGCAGTGTGGTACCTCAGCTAACTCAAACAATCAGCAAAATGTTTGAGAAAAAGTCGCGTACCGAAGCGCTGATCCTGAACGGTGAGGTGGATACGGGGCTGGCTATCAAGCGTGTAAATCGCAAAAGTGTGGGCGCCGATCTTATTGCTGATGCGGTGGGAGCCTATGCGGTGTTTGAGGATGATTGTATTGTCGTAGATTTTGGTACGGCAACCACCGTTATGGTTGTACAGAATCCCGGGGAACTTATAGGTGGATCCATATGTGCCGGGCTAAAAGTGACTATTGATGCCTTGGTAGGGAAGACCGCACAACTTTCCCAGATTCCGCTGGAGCCTCCTGAAAATGTTATTGGCAGTGGTACTATGGAAGCGATGCAGTCGGGGCTTGTACTGGGTCACTTATGCATGATAGAAGGACTTATTGACCGGATGCAAAAGCAGCTGGGAGGATCGGCAAAAGTTATTGCTACGGGCGGATTATCAGAAAAGATAGCAGAGCACACCGATTATTTTGATGTTATAGATCCGATGTTGACGCTGGACGGTTTACGGCTGATTATGGAGAGGCAGCAGAATTGAGACGCGAAATGTTAGATGGCAAATATGATTGCCAGGATATTGTTTCACATCTGCCATTTCCCGTCTGCTACTTAGACTCCAAAAAAACTCGAAATGCCATTCAGGATAAATTGCACACCGATGGCCATGGCAATAAATCCCATCATGCGGGTAATGACATTCATCCCGGTGGGGCCAATATATTTTGCTGAAAAGGGAGCCAGCCGCAACACACTGTACGAAATAAAGGCTACTAACAGAATAGCGACACTTGTAATAAGTAAATCAAAAAATCCTTCTGCCTGCGATGCCAAACCAATAACTACAGCAATGCTTCCCGGTCCCGATAGCATGGGCATTGCCATGGGACTAAATGAGATGTCTTCCTTCTTTTTAGCAGCTTTTTGTGCCTCATCTGATATCTTCTTCTCCGAGGCGTCGGGATTTAACATGGCATAGGCGGCACGCAAAATAATGAGTCCCCCCGCAATACGGATACCCGGCAGACTGATGCCGAAGAAGCTCATGATATAGGTTCCAACTAAAAGAAAAATAATCAGTACCAAGAACATATAGAAAGACGATTTCTTGGCAACGTTTATTCGTTCAGAATCGGTATTGCGATCCGTTAGCGAAAGAAATACCGGCATGGCCGCCAGGGGATTAGCAACCGAAATGATAGACGTAAAAGCGGCAATAAAAAGAGTAGTTGTGCCTGATAAGTATGATGTAAATATGTCGCTTTGGCTAAAAAGATCTTCAAACATAAGTGGCAAAAGATATGAAATAGATGAAACAAGTTTAACAGTTTTTGCCAGCGATATACATTTTTCAAATGTTAAATTTAATCTTAGATTTAGACTCCAATTTTTAAGTATTTAATAGATTATAAATGAAGCAAAAAGAAACACAAAATTACCAATCACTGGTTAATACTGTTATCGAAATTGTGGATCGTGAGGATGCCTCACGCGATCAAAAACTGCAACAAATTTGCGAGTTGCTTGAAGAGCATATTGACGAGTTTGACTGGGTCGGGTTTTATCTGGTTGATCCCAAAGCTGACCGAGAGTTGATACTTGGGCCGTATATAGGAGAAGAAACGGATCACACGCGTATTCCTTTTGGAAAAGGTATCTGTGGTCAAGCGGCTGAAACTAACGAAACCTTCATGGTGCAGGATGTGAGCAAAGAAGACAACTACCTGGCATGCAGCGTACATGTAGAAGCAGAAATTGTTGTCCCTGTTAAAAAGGACGGAAAATTTGTTGCCGAGCTGGATATCGATTCGCACACCAAAGATTCGATGACCGAAGAACACCGACATATGTTGGAGAAAGTTTGTGGAGTAGTTTCACCACTTTTTTAATTAAAAAATGATGAAGTTGACTATGAAATACTTTGCTACAATAGTTCTTGGAATATTATTTATAACAAATAGTGGCGTTGCCCAAAATACAGATGAAGGCGAGCAATTGGCGAAACCGGTAGAAAAGGGGGAGAACTATGAGGTATATGGCAGTGAATTTCCGGATGATGCCCAGTTTTTTGCCCCGAGATACTTGGTTAGAAACAGCAACCTATTTAAAGGTCAAACAGTGGCAACGAAAGGGACAATAAAACAGGTATGTCAGAAGAAAGGTTGCTTTTTTATGCTTGCTGCCGGTGAAAACGATATTCGCATTACCTTTAAAGATTATAAGTTTTTTATTCCTACTGATGCGGCCGGGGCAGAAGTTCAATTGACGGGGACCTTCAAGGTTAAGCCGCTTACTGAAGAGCAAGCGAAGCATTATGCTGAAGATGTGGGTGAAGATCCGAACGAAGTTCGGAAGTCAGGAAAAGAGTACAATATAGTAGCAACCTCGGTAATGATAATTGAGGAGAAGGGGAGTTAACGCACCTTACAGATAAGCCCGTTATGAGCCTTGATATACCCGGCGCGGAGGATATCAAAACCGTGTTCCCAGGCATACAATCCCATCTGTTTGATGTCCATCAGTTCGCGATAGCCGTAATTCATGTAGTCGCTCATGACTGTATAAAAAGCTTTGCTACGTAGTTGGTTACGGGGTGTTGTCAGGATGGCATATCCACCGGGTTTTAAGAAACGGCGATGCATCTCAAAGGCCTCGTGTTTGTATTCATCGGGGAAGTGCTCGATCAAACCAATGCTTACCACAATATCAAACTCCTTGCCGTATTTCAGGTTGCGAATATCCTCAACCACAAAGTCAATATTCATATCCTCTTTGTAGTACACTTTGTGGCTGCCGGTGGCTGGATTGTTGCCCAAGAAAGGATATTGAGCCGGAAATTTGCCATAGCGGTCGGTTTTGCAAAACTCATCGTAATCCACCAGCACTGCATGTCCACCGGGATATTGTGCCATGAGTTGCATGGCCTCATAACCGTCGGCCGCGCCCAGAAACAGTACTTCCGGCTTTTCAACATCCAGTCCTTCAAAAAGCGCTCTTTTGCCGCGGGGATCCCAGATGGCGTCTTCTACTCGGTGCACTTTATTCCAAACCAGTAGCTGTACCAGTTCTTCCAGTGCTTCTCCCGCCCCGTGGATATCCATGCTCATCAGGTTTTTCCAGATAGTCGACCGCGCTTGCTGCTTCTCTTCGGGCACGTCTTTGATAAAAAGCTGATGAAACGACTTGTTGAAATGTTTCCACCCTTCTTTGACGCCCATACGTTCGCCGTGTTCTTCCTCCCACTTCTTCTTGCCCTCGGCCCATGTATCCACTTTATAGGGACGATTTACTTGCTCCCAGCTTAGGCCCGACCAATCGGTAACGCTAACGTCTTCAAAAACATCGGGCGGAGTATCGCGGAGATCATGAACATGGGTGGCCAGCTTTTCAAAGTAGCCGACTTTATGTTTGGGATTCTTAACGTTTTCTTGTGCTTTCCGTGTCTCCATATCCGCCCCCTAAATTGGTATTGTATTTTTATTATAACTAACGACGCGATGAAAGTCATTCACTGTTTGGGGCTCTTTTTCAATGGAAGGGGGGGGAGATGCTGAAACAAGTTCAGCATGACACGGTTTTTGATTCTGTAAGATTATAATCCTTAAAAGGTCTTAATAAATGAGGTGCTATTTAAAATATAAAGTGAGATGTACTTAGCATATCAAAATTTATCAGGAGAAAATGGCTACGTTTATATTTCATCTAACATTAAACGAAGTATGCTTTATATGGTGTTACCAGTGAATTAGAGAAGGGAATACTTGATAACAAATATGAGAATGGTTCAAAATTCACAGCCAACTTCAACTTGAAAGTATTATTGTATTTTGAGGAGTATCCGAACATTAATAAAGCAATACAAAGAGAAAAGCAGTTAAAGAATTGGCATCGGTTGTGGAAATTTAATTTGATAAAAGGTCAAATCCAGAACTGAAAGATTTATGGGAGTAGATCATGTAATTTAGAAAGTGTGTCATCCTGAACTTGTTTCAGGATCTAACAGAAGCTAAGTACTACAACCACTTTAATACGTCATTTTTTGGTTGCTCGACCTGCACATAATTCTCAAAAATTTCACTAAGACTGGCATCTTTTTGAAGTTCCTTCCGCGTTTCTGAATCGAGGTAGGCAATAATTTTTTGATTATGGAGGATCGCAATATCGTCGCAAAGGTTTTCAACGATCTCCAGAATATGGCTGGTAATAATAATGGTAACCCCGTTTTGCTGCAGACGGTTGAGGATGGTTTTCATCCGTCCAATTGAAATCACATCAATGCTTTCAAAAGGCTCATCCAAAAATAAGATTTTAGGGTCACTAAGAATAGCCGCACAGAAGGACAGTTTTTTACGGCTTCCGGCAGATAGTTTGTTGATTTTAGCGTGTTCAAATTCAGTAAGCCCTAAATATTCCAGCAGAGAATCCATTTTTTGCTGTCGTGTTTCAGGATCAGTTTCATAGATATCACAGATATAGTGCAGGAAGTCATGGCTGGTAAAGTGCTCGAAAAGTAGTGGCGGCTGAAGTACCGAAGCCACTTCTCGTTTAATCATAAGCTCATTTTGCTCGTTAAGTTCGCGTCCATTAATGATGATTTCCCCCTCATCATAATCGAGCAAACCTGTTAAAATGCCGATGAGCGTACTTTTACCGGCACCATTGGGGCCAATAAGGCCAAAAATGTTACCCCTCGGAACAGCCAGTTCAAAATTTTGCAATACGGCAGTATTGCCATATGACTTTTGGAGTCCTTCTATTTGAATTGCTTCTTCCATTTTAAACGGGGGTTATTAGCATCGGTTCTTTAATATCATCGAAATAAATAGAATCTGAAACTCTTTATAGTGTTACTGGCCGGCTTCAATCCAAACGCGGTGTAAAATATGTTTATCAAAGGCACGCACTAACAGGTCCATGTCACGCCAAAGGTAAATTCCGATAGCTATAATTAATGCTCCCATTACCCAAAGTCGATAAATCTGGAATTCTCCCACTGGTGCAAAAACGGCATAGCCGAGTCCAAAAATAAGGAACATCATCATAAAAGTGACCTTCTGGGAAATTATGGGATGCTTGAAGTTAAAGGAAGAGTAGTTGACTTTTTTGTAGTAATAAAATGATGCCCAAAGAAATACGAGTGTAAAGCAAACAAAGAAAAAAGTATTGGCAACATAAATTTCAATAACTGATCCCAGTTGTGGCAAGTAGATGATCTCGGCGGTTGTAATTAGATAAAATATAAGTAAGGGTATAACGATAATCCCCAAGAACCGTTCTTTAAGCTGTTTTTCAAAGGGTACAGGGAATTGTTTATGGAGCAGGAACTCTTTGTTTTCATAGCCAAACATGTTGGCCATGCCCATGGCGAGCAATGCAACGGGGATAGCTGCCAACATCGTAGGAATGAGCAGAGCACTGTAATAACTGTTGCCCAACTGTAGCAGAAGGGGAATATACACGGCAGGAATAAGGGCGATAGTTAATAACTGCAGACGGTTGTAAGAATGAGAAAATACATAATAGTAGAATTTACCGGCGTTGAGCCCAAGCCATTTTTTGAGATAATACCAGTGCTTATTACGCTTGAAAATTTTTCGTTCCCGAACCGGTTGTTGCAGGCCTTCCCGGGTTTTGAAAATGTGATCTCTAAAGATCATGAAAATCAGTAGTGCGCAGAATCCGTAAATGGCCGATGCCGCGGCTAAATTATAAGTTCCGGTTGCGGTGTATTGCAGCAGTCCGCCAGGGGTATAAAACAGGTAACCATTGATGATTTCTATGCTTGGCAAGTAAGTTGCTACAATTTGCTCGAACTGACGAGAAATGATGGCGATGGCCTGTATGGTTCCAAAAATGAGAAATAGCGCACTAAAGACGATGATCTTAAAACGCTTTTCAACAATTTTGAGAAACCGGTGTTTAATCGAATATATAGCGGCATAATTTAGCAGTACTACGGCAATCACAACCGGAATATACATCAGGTTTTGGATTTGCATCAGCAAAAAGACCAGCCAGGTGAAATTATAGATCACGTTTAGTGGGTGGAAGAAGCCCATTAGGTTGAGGTACCAGCTCAGTTTTTTTATCGGGTAACCGTAGGCCAATAGTTTTCGATTCTCTTCCATGTTCAACAGGCGTGTGCTGGTAAAAGAGAAATGGAGAATCCACAGAACGTTGGCAAAAATAAGGGTGATGAGTTGATGAATTTCGGTAGTAATCCAAGGCAGCCGATTGGCGACAATAGGATTTTGATCAAACAGCACAATGACCAGCGCCGAACCGATAAGATTGGAAAAGAGAAACAGCAGGAAAATAATATACCCCACTACCAGAAAGGTCTGGAAGTTTGTGAGTCTGTTTAAAAACGCAGACCAATTGAGATATATAAGCTTACGCAGCATGATCCATCACTAAATTCAGGAGTTCTTTAATGTTCAAAATAGCATTTCGGGAATCAAGCTGACAATATTATCTTTATAATGCTTTGCAAAACACGCTATATGTCATTTTGAACTCGTTTCAGAATCTAAAAGTTTGATTATAGTCTTCTAAATATAGATTCTAAACAAAATTGAGGATGACACCGCAGGTTTGGCAGAACTTTTTGCAAGCTGTTTATAATTCAGAAGGATGACGATATGACCTCAAAAAATACGCTCAAGTATATTTTTATTGTTGTGGTAGTTGTATTGGCCTCGTTAGCGCTGGCAGATTCGCTCGGATATTTCAATCCCAAGCCGTATACGGCTGTGTCACACGGTTCGCATGTCCACTATGTGCCGGATGATCGGGACCCCAATGTGTCTATTGACAAGTTTCCTCAAGAGGAGCCGGGGCCACGCGAAAAGATAACCCCAACCGGACAAATTGTGCCGGCAGGGGAATAGTCATTGCGGTTATTAGTTTCTGGTTATTACTCGGCTATGTAGTAATTATAAACTGATTCCTGCAACAACCGAAAACACTCCATTTTTGACGTCACCGTTTTCGAACATATTAGTGAAGCCAAATCCATAGCGGACGCCCAAATTTAGTTTTGCAACTCCGGCATTAAGGTCAGCTCCTGCTCCTACTATACCACCAAAATCTGTTTGTGTATTATCAATATCTACGCTGAGGTTGTTACCTGAGACCTCACTGTTAAGTACAAATCCGGCATAGGGTCCAAAATAAACGTGCGGCTGAACAGGGCCAGGAGCAAAGCTAAATTTTGCCAAAACGGGGATTTCCAAATAGTCCACTTCTGCAGTACCATTTCCAATTTTAAATCCCTTTTGTGAATAAATCGCCTCCGGTTGTATGGATATGGGGCTCATTGGCACTTTGAAATTGAGATATCCACCTACCATCAATCCGGTTCGGGAATCGGGGTCAAAGTTGTCTGGTCTATCATTAACGTTGGCAAAATTAATACCTGCGCGCAATCCAAAATCAGCCTGGGCCGATGCTTTGGGTGCAACAGCCAAGCTTATTAATCCACAAATAATAAAAGGAAGAAATAGTTTTTTCATAGCGTCACCTCTTTATAGATAAGTTGAGTTTAGCAATATAATTGTTAGAACAACTTTAAATTGAATTAGCAAGCATTTGTTCCTCCCCCTGTTATTTTAATCATCCTTTTGTAAAGTCAAAGGTTCGAAAACGGTAAGTTATACCTTATCATCGCTGGTTTCTTTTTAGAAAAGTAGAAGCATCCAAAAATAATTGTATATTTAACACTTAACTATTTCTGCTACTTCAAGCTACAATGTTATGGGTATATGCGATCGTCGAAAATTCGTTTTTGGATTTATGGGAGTGTTTGTTGCGGCCTTATTAGTCTTTTCATGCTCTACGCAAGAATCAACTGAGGAAGTACTTACAGATGAGCCCGTTCCGGAACCGGGTAATCCCATTATTACTGAAAAATACACGGCCGATCCTGCAGCTATTGTTTATAAGGATACGGTATTTCTTTATGTGGGACATGATCAGGCCGAGCCGGGACACGGATTTTATGATCTTCGTGAATGGCTGGTGTATTCTTCCACAGACTTGGTAAACTGGCAGGAGTATGACGTGCCGCTTTGCGCAAAAGATTTTGAATGGGCATCGGGCGATGCGTGGGCAGCAGAAGTCATCCATCACGATGGAAAATTCTACTGGTATACCACGGTAACGCACGCAGAAAATGAGGCCAAGGCGATTGGTGTGGGGGTTTCTGATAGTCCTACCGGACCGTTTAAGGATGCGCGTGGCTCGGCATTGGTGACTAATGATATGACTACCGATGTAGATATTACCTGGGATGATATTGATCCCACTGTTTTTGTAGACAGCGATGGTCAGGCCTATATGTTTTGGGGCAATACACAGTTGTATTACTCGAAGCTGAAAGAGAACATGATTGAGTTAGAAGGCGAGATCAAAACGATTGATTTACCGCACTTTACGGAGGGACCGTGGATCCACAAGAAAAACGGTTATTACTACCTTTCGTATGCATATAAATTTCCCGAAAAGACCGCTTATGCGATGAGCGATAATATTGAAGGCCCATATTACTTTAAGGGGATACTAAATGAGGTGGCAGGAAATACGAATACCAATCACCAAGCTATTATTGATTACAAAGGGCAATCGTATTTCTTTTACCATACTGGTGCTATTCCAACAGAGGGTGGTAGTTACCGTCGTTCGGTTTCAGTAGACTCCCTGCATTATAATGCTGACGGAACCTTGCAAAAAGTACAAATGACGACCGAAGGCGTGGGTGCTGTTGAATAAAGTTAAAGGACTTCGCTAAGGTATTTGCCAGTATAGCTTTCTTCGGCTTCAGTAATTTCTTCGGGGGTACCGGTTGCCACCACTTTTCCGCCTGCAAAACCTCCTTCCGGGCCAATATCAATGATATGATCGGCAGACTTGATTACATCCAAATTGTGTTCGATGATAATGACCGTGTGACCGTTATTGACAAGCTCGTTGAAGGAATCGAGCAGTTTGGCAATATCTTCATAATGGAGCCCCGTCGTAGGTTCATCAAAGAAGTAGAGCGTACTGTCACCGGCTGATTTGCTGAGAAACTTGGCCAGCTTCACGCGCTGTGCTTCACCACCGGAAAGCGTCGGAGCACTTTGACCGAGCTTGAGGTAGCCGAGTCCCACGTCTTCAAGTGTCTGTAGTTTATTGGTGATGCGATCCTCATCCACAAAAAATTCGATGGCCTCAGAAACAGACATGTTAAGTACGTCGTGGATATTCTTGCCGCGGTATTTAACCTGTAGCACGTCCTTGCGATAGCGCTTGCCACCGCATTCCTCACAGGTCAGCTCGATATCGGCCATAAACTGCATCTCAATTTTTTGGATGCCTTCGCCTTGGCAGGCTTCACATCGTCCTCCGGGAACGTTAAACGAGAAATGCCCCGGTTCGTAGCCCATGATTTTTGATTGGCGCGTATTAGAAAATAGATCGCGAATACCGTCAAATGCTTTAGTATACGTAGCAGGATTGGATCGTGAAGATCGGCCTATGGGAGACTGATCAACCATCTCTACCGAATCAATATAGTTGGTACCGGTAATTTTGCGATGATGACCTATTTCGTCTTTATACGTTCCCATCTGATTTTGAATAGCTGCATAGAGGGTATCGTGTACCAGGGTCGATTTTCCCGATCCGCTGACACCGGTGACACAGATCAGTTTTTCGAGCGGGAATTCTACATCGAGACTTTTGAGGTTGTGTTCCATCGCTCCTTCAAGTTTGATAACTTTTCCGCTGCCCTTGCGACGTTTTTCAGGCACCGGGATCTCTTTTCGCCCGCTTATATATTTACCGGTTAATGTATTGGCTTCCAGTAGATTATTATACGATCCGCTGTACACTACTTCTCCGCCGTGTACGCCGGCAAAGGGACCAATATCAATAATATTATCGGCCGCTTTTATCATCTCGGGATCGTGTTCTACGACCAGTACGGTATTTCCGATATCTCGTAGCGATTTTAAAATATTGATCAAGCGATCATTGTCGCGGGGATGTAATCCAATAGTGGGCTCATCCAGTACATAGAGGCTGCCAATTAGCGAACTGCCCAGTGAGTTTGCCAGGCTGATACGCTGAGACTCGCCGCCACTTAGGGTTTTCGCCAGTCGGTTGAGTGTTAGATAGCTAAGTCCAACCTCATCGAGATATTTAAGTCGCTTGCGAATTTCAAAAAGCACCTGTTCGGCTACTTCCTTTTCAAATTCTGTTAGCTCCAGGTTTTCGAAAAAGTCTCTGGCATGCCCGATAGTCATTTCTGCGACTTCGCCGATATGCTTTTCGTTCACTTTTACATAAAGGGCGTCTTTTCGCACGCGATATCCCTTACAATCGGGACAACGGCTGTATCCGCGATAGCGCGAATAGAATACGCGCATATGTACTTTATAGGATTGGCTTTTGACCTCATCAAAAAATGGACGAATCCCGATATATTCGTCTTTCCCCTCCCAGATAATTTCTTTGACTTCATCATCAAGTTCTTGGTAAGGGGTATCAATAGGCAGGCTGTATCGTGCCGAAACTTTAATAAGATCACGCAGGTGTCGGCTGAATTTTTCACCGCTGTAGGGAGCAATGGCTCCATTACGAATAGTTTCTTCGGGATCAGGAATAACCAGGTTCTCGTCAATACCCGAAACCTTGCCGAATCCCTCACATTTATCGCAGGCACCAAACGGATTATTAAACGAAAACATCTGTGGTTTAGGTTCAGTGAACTCCATACCGTCACGTTCAAACCGCTCGCTGAAATTCAGCTCTTTGCCATCGCGTATTTTTACCGAGCAGCGTCCGCTGCCTTCCTGAAAGGCTGTTTCAAGTGACCCGGCAATACGAGTTCGCGTATCCTCATCATCTTTTAAAATGAGACGATCGACCAAAACACGATAATTATCCGCATCAATATTATCGGGATCTACGTCATCGGTTGTGAGATCCAAAATGCTTTCATCTTCAATATGCAGTAGCCGTGGATACCCTTTTTCTTTTAACACGCGAAGTTCATCTTCCAACCCCTTTTCTTCGTGCTCGGGAATAGAAAACAGCACATAAAATTTTGTATCTTCATCAAACTGATGATGCAGTTCTTCAATAACTGTTTTGGTACTGTCTTTATGGACCTCCTTGCCGGATTTTGGAGAGATCGTGCGACCAATACGGGCATAAAGTAGCCGCATATAGTCGTAAATTTCGGTAGTGGTCCCGACTGTAGAACGGGGATTCGAAGAAGCGGTTTTCTGCTGAATGGCCATGGCCGGAGAAATGCCTTGCATAAAGTCTACATCCGGCTTATCCATGCGCTCCAGGAATTGCCGTGCGTAACTGGAGAGGCTTTCGACATAGCGGCGTTGTCCCTCGGCATAGATAGTATCAAAAGCCAGGCTCGATTTTCCCGATCCGCTGACGCCGGTAATCACCGTCATCTTGTTTCGGGGAATTTCAACATCTATTTCTTTAAGGTTGTGAACGCGAGCCCCTTTGACAATAATGGGGCGATCTTCGTCGGTTTGTGATTGATCTTTATCGGAGATCGTTTCGGTCTGAGACATTCAGTTATTTTTGCGTTTTTATAAACGGGTAAAGGTACAAATTTTATGACAAAAAGTGAGGTTTTAATCCATATGGACGAATCAATATAAACATGCCTTAATACAAATACGTTCGCTTATGATGACCGGTGATAGTGATAAGAAGGGTTCTACTTATTCAGGATCTGGGCTTCTTTTATTAGAGGGGATAATAATTTTTATAGGATTGCCCGGGGCGGAATATGTGGGAATAAGTCCATTGCCCAAGTTGGTGTTACTTGGATTGGTTGCGGTGTACTGTGGCTATGTGCTTTGGCGGGATTCCATGTTTGGAAAAGGACTCTTTCGAAGGTCTGAGGCTGATCAGGCCAGTAAAACCATATTGCTTCGTCTGCTGATTATTGCTCCGGGATTATTTGGATTAGCGTGGATATTAGATCCTGTAAATTTACTCGCTTTCCCCATTGAAGATCCATGGATATGGATGCTTGTGATGGTATTATATCCAGTTTTTTCGGCGCTGCCACAAGAGATTATCTATCGCACATTCTTTTTCCACCGATACAAAGATTTCTTCTACTTCAAGAACAGTGATGTTTTGTTTAGTGCATTGGCATTTTCTTTTTTGCACTTGGTATATGGAAACTGGATGGCAATAGGGCTCAGCTTTGGTGGCGGTATACTATTTGGAATGACCTATAAAAGAACGCAATCCCTTTTTTGGGTTACGGTAGAACATATTCTGTACGGATGGCTGATTTTCACGCTGGGCTTAGGAGAGTACTTTTTTGAGGGATTCTGATATCATTTTTAAAGATCGAAGTATCAGTTGTGGAGTTTCTGTAGAAGAGGACTATATTCGGCTACGTCATATCAAATTTATTAATGTAAAATAGTAAGAAAATGAGTCTCGATGTATCTCCTAAACAATTTAAACGTTGGATTGATGAAGCCGGCAAGCTGATTGCATCTCACTACCAAGAACATGGAGAATCGAAGGTTTTTGCCGGGAAAAGCCCCAGTGAGGTGCAGGAGCTTTTGAATGAATCGCTACCCGAGGATCCGAAGAATATTGGTTCTCTGCTGGATGAAGTCGGTGAAAAGGTGTTGAGCACCATTACAAATAGCGCCGGTCCCCGTTATTTCGGATATATCACAGGTGGAGGCAATCAGGTTGCGGTGCTGGCAGAGATGATTAAGGCATCGCTTAATCAGAATAATCTAAAGTGGCATTCGTCTCCGGTTAGTACTGAGCTGGAGAGATTGGTAATGCGATGGGTGGCTGAGTTTATCGGCTACCCGACGAGCAGTGCCGGGGTGTTGCTCAGCGGGGGATCGGTGGCTAATTTTAATTGCCTGGCCGTGGCGCGTAAGATAAAAGCGCCGGTTGATATTTCGGATGAGGGGATCTATGGCTCCCGACCAATGACGGTATATGTTTCGGAGGAGGGACATTCAAGCTTTGACAAGGCCATGGATATGCTGGGATTGGGCAAGAAATATTTGCGTAAGATTCCGGTTGACGATGATTTCTGTATTGATGTCGATCAGCTGGAAGAGCAAATTAGGAATGATAAAAATGCGGGACTTCATCCTATTTGTGCCATTTCCGTAGCAGGTACCACCAATACGGGCGCCGTGGATGATTTGAATGCAGTCGCTGATATTTGTCAGCGTTACGATTTGTGGTACCACATTGATGCAGCGTATGGAGGTCCGGCTGCAAAGGTTGAGGGAGTGAGCTCAATGTTTTCTGGTATTGGAAAAGCAGATTCAGTGGTTGTTAATCCCCATAAGTGGTTATATGTACCTTTTGAGGCCGGCGGTGTACTGGTTAAAAATCCCGATCATCTACGAAAAACGTTCAGCACTATTCCCGACTACTTGAAATCTGATGAGCAAAATGGCGGCCGTACCGATTTGATGGAATACAACCTACCGCTTACGAAAGAATTCAAGGCTCTAAAGGTTTGGATGACGATTAAGGCGTATGGTGCTACCCGTTTGCGTGATGAAATAGCTTCTGATATGGATAAGGCAAGATATCTATCAGAACTCGTGGGTTCAAATAAGAAGCTGGAGCTTATGGCCCCGGTTCCGTTATCGATTGTTTGTTTTCGCTACAATCCCGGTGGGATGGAGGAGTCAACGCTAAATAGGTTGAATGATAATATTATTCAGGAAATTGAGTCGGATGGAAGAGTTTTTCTAACGGGGACAAAAATAAAAGGAAAAACAGCACTTCGGGTTTGTTTTATCAACCCCCGCACCAAGAAGGAGGATATAGAACTTCTGGAAAAAGTTGTTTTGGAAATTGGTGGTAAGTTGGGCCGAGATAGGGTTTAAAAGGAAGCGACAAATAGCAGAAATTTAATAAGATGAGTTTATGTTATCCATAAGTATAGTAATATCAGTATGTTATAGTGGGCTGTTTGGAGGGGGTTTGTTTTTGACATGCAGGTTATTTTCATTACCTTTTTTAAATGTTTTTACAGGCACTTTTTTTGTTTATTAGCAGAACAATCATCTACATATAACCAACAATTAGTACAAATTAGTTTATGGATTTATTTGATAAGCTTGAGTCCAGACCAAGCCCGTTAGGGGAATTTACATCAGAAGGATACGGATATTATACGTACCCTAAACTTGAAGGTCCGTTGGGGCCCGAAATGAAGTTTAATGGTGATGATGTAATTGTCTGGAGTATTAATGATTATTTGGGTATTGGGAGCAATGAAGAGATAAAAGAATATGATGCCCAAATTGCCAAGGATTACAGTTTAAGTAGTCCCATGGGGGCCCGCCTGATGACGGGGAATTCTACTGAGCATGAAAAATTGGAAGAAGAATTGGCCGATTTTGTTCACAAGGATGATGCTTTTCTGCTGAATTACGGCTACCAGGGAATTATGAGCGTTATTCATGCACTGGTAGATCGCAACGATGTTCTTATCTATGATGAGCTGAGCCACGCTTGTATTGTTGATGGAAAGCAGCTTGCGATGGCTGAAAAGTATGTGTTCAAGCACAACGATGTTGAAAGTTTTAAAACACAGTTGGAGCGTGCGCATCGTAAGAAAAAGGATGATGGGGCTGTTCTGGTTGTAACAGAGGGTGCTTTTGGAATGACCGGTGATCTGGGCATTTTGAATGAGATGATTGCTCTCAAAGAAGAATACCCTTTTCGCTTGCTTGTTGATGACGCACATGGCGTAGGAACGATGGGAGAAGATGGATCCGGAACGGGAACACATCTGGATTGCCACGATGGGATTGACCTTTATTTTGGTACTTTTGCCAAGGCTTTTGCTTTGATTGGTGCTTTTGTAGCTACTGATGAGCGTGTAGTAGAATTCCTGAAAGCGAATGTCCGCAGCCAAATTTTTGCGAAGTCAGTACCGATGCCGATTGTTAAGTCGGCGCGCAAGCGGTTGGAAATGATTCGTAACAATCCCCAGTGGAGAGAAAAGCTGTGGGAAAATACGAATATGCTTCGTGATGGACTCCGGGATATGGGCTATAACGTATTGCCTGCAGAATGTCCGGTAACACCTGTCTTAACAAAAGGAAGTACTGATCTGTGTCAGCTTATAATGCGTAAAATGCGTGAAGAGCACGGCATTTTTGTAAGCGGTGTTGCGTATCCGGTAGTACCCAAAGGAACGGTGCTGATTCGTCTGATACCGACTGCGGCTCATACTAAAGAGCACATCGAAAAAACGCTCAAAGGATTTGAGGCGATAAAAGATGTGGTGTTTGCTGAGGCAGAAAAGCAGAAACAGAGAATGACTGCTTAATTATTTAAGCAGAGTCGAATTTTATTAGAAGCCTCGCTGATCATTCAGCGGGGCTTTTTTTATTGCGAGAAGCTATTAAGGAGAGGTAACTTGGTTATTATTAGTTCATAGGTATACCAATAAACTTTTTCAGAGATACTTGATGATATTTCTATAAAGTTTGTTTCTCCATACTTTTAGTTCCGCAATAACTAATTTGATCGCACGCTGTCAATCTGATGAAAGATACGTTGCAAGGCATCACTTTTGAACATGCCCGATGCTGATATTTCTTGAAACCCATCGGTGAAGGTCAGATGTATCATTCTTTCCTGTTCATGTTCGATTACTTCATAAAACCCTTTGTATTCCCCGGTGCGATAAAATTCTTCAAGCTTTTCTTCAAAAAGGACCGTCATCATTACTCCAACATTTAAGGTTATAGAGGATAACGCGGAAATGATAACGACTGATCTTTAACTATGTATTAAGCGGTTTTAAAGCAATGATAATCTTATGTGTTTTCTGTGGTTTTGACACCAAGAACTTGGACTATTCGGTCCAAAAGAATCTGCATTAGGGTAATATGGCAGGTGATCTTGATCGCTCATTGGGATTATAAACACATGCAGATGGCTAATGAAGAGTACGTGTATAAATAACAGTCTATTAATTAACAGATAATAAATTTGTTACATAGTGTATTTACATTTCTAATACTCAAGAAATATTTATTCATCAAGTGAGGGGGGCAGGTAAATGCCCTACTGCCTGACCCTTTATTTTATGTGTACCTTTTAACTTGTGAATATCTAATACATGTTTACAATAAATTATTCAAACAAAAAAGGACGAGCAACAAGCTCGTCCTTTTGAAACACAATAATATTTCACTTTGGGATTAAGAAAAGAGCTTTTTGATTAAGCCGATAACACCGGATTTTTGATCCTTGGGTGCATCACCCTTCTTCCCACCGCTTAACTTGTCATAGCTTGGGCGTGGTAACTGTAGATCATCATTTTTCTTTTTACCGCGACCATTATTACTTCCTCGTTTGGAGCGATTATCACGTTTACCGCCTCGTGACTTTTTCTTTTTCTGTTTCTTACGTTCTTCAAGTTTCTGCTTAACCTTGTCTGGAAGTGGTAGTTCCTTGGGTGCTTGTCCAAGGCTATTTTCCAGCTCGTTTATATCGCTGCGATCTTGTTTGGAAACAAGAGAAACAATGCGTGATGCGGTGCCCGAACCGACCAGGTTGGCCCGATAGCGATATTCATCGGGATCGTTAGGTACGTCATAGTTGATAACCTGTGTAACCCGATCCAGATCGAGTTCAGCGGCGGGAGTATCAGCAACTAAGAGATATTGTACATCACCGTTAGTAAAATTCGCGAAACGTTGCGATCGTTTTTCATCCGAAAGCTTTCCGTGCAGACTTGTGGCCTTCATATCATTTTTTCGCAGCGTTCGATAGAGGCGGTCCGTCCCCCGTTTAGAGGCTGTAAAAATTATGCAGTTATCTTGAGGGGTATTCTCAAGATGTGCCATCAGAGTAGTAATCTTCATGCGGTTAGGCACATAGATGTAGCCCTGCGTCAGATTTTGATCAACCTTTGGAGGTTCTGTTAACATGCCCGGTTTATCTTCAAAACCGATAGCGATAGGATCCTTAGTATACTTTTTGGTGAGCTCTTTGACATCATCATTAACCTCTTTTGAATAGATGAGGGTCTGATGATCACTGAGTACACGTTTTAAAATATTCTGAATTTTATCCTGCAGATTTAGAGCTACCATCTCGTCCGCAGCATCGATAACCACCATTTCAACATGGCGGAATATAAATTTCAGATCCTGGCAAACATCCAGCAGTGGGCCGGGATTACCAACAATAACTTCTACTTCACTTTGGATAGCCTCCTTTTGTTCCTCGAGATCAGTATCCATATCGATGGAAGCACACTCAATTTGAGCATGGTAACCCATGGCCCAGACAAGTTCATCAATCTCTTGAGACTCCTCGGGATTGGGTGTTAATACCAGTAGTGAGGTACCATCCTTGTCTTCTCTTTTGTCGATCTGCTCAAGTGCAGGTATCACAAAAGAGCCGATTTTGCTGCTTCCCGGTTCGGCTTTTATAAGTGCATCATTGCCTTCCAGTACAGCTGGGATTACTTTTTCTTGTAGTTCAGTAAGTTCAGTGTAATTAATGTCTTGAAGCCCGCTCATGATATTGGGGCTCAACGTTATTTCTTCAAACTTCAACGTTCTAACCTTTCATTTTATTAATGTTTGTTCTTCATGCATTCGCTTCAAAACCAAGCGATGCGTATCAATGGCAGAATATACAAAACTTATGCCGTTTGCTCATCTGATTTCGTGTTTTGTTGATAGTCTTTTCTAAACAACTCATCAATGTAAAGTTCACGACGGCTCTGCTTTATGTAAACGAGTGAACCCCCTAACATTATTGTAATTCCCAGCAGTCCAAAAATTCCCGCCTCGGGTCCAAAAGCACCACCGGTAAAAAAGTCTGAACCGGATTGTCGTATCCGGAGAATAGAAAAGTCAATATTCTTCCCGCTAACGGGAAACCCTAAAATACCGGCTATTACAAAGTTCCAGCTAAAATGAAGTCCAACAGATAAGCCCAAACTGCCGGTAAGAACGTATGGTATGGCAAGTACAATTCCCGCTAAAATAATGTTGAATGTTGAGATAAATGAGGCGTTGGGATTAAAGAAGTGCATAAATCCAAAGAGGGAAGAGGTGAGTAATATTGCCGAAATAAGGGCGCTATTTGATCCGGCAGCAGGGTATTTTAATCCTTCCGTGATATTGAGAAGCTGGTAGCCTCGAGAGAAGAGTTCTTCATGAAATCCCACCATTAGCATAGCTGCAAAAAAACTGATAATTCCGGAAACAAAGGGAGTTTCCATTTCTGTATTCCAGCCGTACTCTACAATGGTTACCCATCCTAATGACCACTGGATAAGAAAAATAGAGCTGATGGAAATGGCAGCAATAAGGCATCCCGTAAAAAAATCTTTTGCCCATTGTTTGTTAAAATTGATTCCGTAATCAAAGAAAGAGCGTTTATCCAACAGTTTTGATGCCATCCAGACGCTCAGAATAATTCCCACAAATTGAGGAATAGTTGTGTACGCCATCAGCGGATCATCGAGCACTTGCTGCACGACCATTATGCCAAATCCAACAAAGAGAAACATGAGGATGAATTGGATTAACAGTCGCCACCCGGCTCTAAGGCGCTGTTCGTCGTCATTGATGAAGATATTCATGGATAAAGAAACATTAGCAGTTTTACTTCGGTTACCTTAGTATAAAGGCAACATAATCTACGTGAAAAGCTGAAGGAAATCATAAATTTATGAGTGATCGTTTTGTTTTAGAGGCATCAAAGCAGGAAGTAGAACAACTGTTTGGGGTATCAACGGCGCGGGATGATTTTTTTAAGCCGGATTATAATATCACGCCCGGTTCCCTTATCCCTGTAGTTTACGAAGAGGATGGAAAACGTAAAATCTATACCTTTCGCTGGGGATTGATTCCACCCGATGCAGAAGAGGAAATTGAGGGCAATGACAATTTTGTTGTTCCGGTTGAGGATCTCGAAGAAGATGAATGGCTGACCGATTGCGTTGAACAGCGGCGATGCCTGATCCCCGCAAACGGATTCTATAAATGGAAATTTTCAGAAAAGAAAAGTACGCCTTTTTATATCCGGTTACTCTCGAATCAGCTTACAGCCATTGGCGGGGTCTATTCTGTTTGGGAATCTTCTGCAGGACGTGATGTTTATTCCTGCGCGATGCTTACCACTGAGGCCAATACGCTCGTACAGCCGGTTGATGATCGCATGCCTATTTTGGTGCATCCTGATGATCAGGTACAATGGCTTGGAGATGAGGAATTAAGCGAGTCGGAGTTAGAGGAAGTAATGAATGGTTATACTATGACAGAGTTGGCTGTTAATCGTGTGTCTGAGGATGTCAATGATCCCGAAAATAACAGTCCGGAACTTATTCAGCCGATTCCCAAATAGAAACACGGAGAAGTCTAATCAATAGCCTCGATTAGTGATCACCTTCTCTATAAATTCGCATGGTGGGATAAGCCAGATCAATATCATCATGGGCATTAAATTTATCGAGAATATCTTCCCAGATAGCCTCTCCAAGACTTCGTCTTCGCCGGGGATTAGACAGATGGCGAATAGTTAGGCAAATACCGCTATCACGCACATCGGTATAGACTGTAGGGGTTAGATAACTGTAATGAATGAGGTATGATTTCTTGGCTCTGTTTACCTGATATTGAGCTTCATTAACATAGTCTTCTAAATGTTTGTCAGCAATCTTCTGGAGCATTTGTTTGGCTTTTTTCCAATCACTTTCAAATGTAACAAGCACCTCCAACTCGTTCCATATAAACTCAAAATCGCTGGTGTAGTTGGCCAGAGAATCATCAAAAACCAGGTGGTTGGGTACATGGATAACACGACCGGTACTTTGGTCGGCATGCACCCAGTTGCCAATTTCCAGCAGGGTAAATTTAAAAACCCGGACATCAATAACATCTCCTTTGACATCGCCAACCTGGATGCGGTCTCCAACGTCAAAAGGTTTACGCCAGAGTAGAAATATCCATCCCGCAAAATCAGTAACCGGACCTCTCAGTGCAATCGCCAAACCGGCAGAAAGCAATCCTAAAAAGGTAGCCAACGATTGTAACCCTTCAAACCAGATACGCCCTACAATTAAAAAGCCTATGAAGACGGCGACATAGGTCATATTTTTTCGCCATTTATATTGGGCTTTTGCCTCCGGTAGTTTTTTGTTAATGATGCGTAGTGCGATAAGACGAACCAGCCAAATCACAAAAATGGCAACGATCGTAAGGATAAGCTGATAGCTAATACCCGGCGAATTTTGGATAAACTCTTGAACTCTATTTGGGAACTCTTGCACGGCTAATTATTTAGGCAATGAAATATTTGCTGATTCAAGTAGTTAGTATATGTGCATTAGAAGTAAAGTTCTATTATTTCTTCGTTGTAAAGAAAAGGAATTTTGAATAACTTTACGGGTCTGAAAATTACTGTTATATAGATTACAATTATGCTTTATACAATTATACTATCGGTTATTACTATTATCTGCATTTTATTGGTAATTGTTATCCTGTTGCAACCTGGGCAGGGACAAGGAATTTCCGGTGGTTTGGCAGGTGGACAAGCCGGCGGACAAGGGCTTGGTGCTCGTCGCACAGCCGACCTGTTATCGAAATCAACAACGGTACTTGGAGCAGCATTGCTGGCGCTTAGTGTGTTAGCAAACTTTGCCATTGAGCGGGAAGGTGCTTCCGAAAGTGCGGTACAGCAAAGTGGCGTAGAGGCACCGGCACAACAAGGTAATGGGATGGATGCTACTCAAAGTCCGTCTGCAGTACCTGAATTACCACAGAATCAAGGTGGTAACGGTGGCAATGATGATGGAGGTTCGGGAGATGGTAACTAATTCTCGAACTGCTTAAAGATTTTAAAGCCCGATTTCTTAATAGGAGATCGGGCTTTGTTATTTGCCGTTCATAATTTCAGACAGAAGCCGATGTGATTTAAGCCGCTGATTGTGATCATAAATGTAGGTGGCTGTCATAATTTCATCCGCATCTGTTTGTTCTGTAAAGTCCGAAAGTTCTTCCCGAACAGTCTCTTTGCTACCCACAAAGGTATATTTTAGCATCTGTTCGACCGCCATTTTTGTTCTTAAATTCCAAACCGTATTCATGTCGTCAACGGGTGGAGGCATGGGATCACGGTTGCCGGTAACCACACCCATAAACATCTGTTTTAGGGATGTAGACAAAAATTCAGCCTGCTTATCAGTGTCAGCGATAACAATATTAACGCAGGGTAATACGTAGGGTTCATCCAGCTGATCGGAGGGTTCAAACTTTTCGCGATACACCTGCAGGGCGGCATGCAGTTGCTGTGGAGAAAAATGACTGGCAAATACATAGGGTAATCCCAGAGCAGCTGCCAAATGAGCACTATCGGTGCTGGAACCTAAAATCCATAATGGTACTTGGGTTCCTTCTCCGGGAATAGCGCGTACATCTGCCGAACTGTTATCCGAAGAAAAGTACTGCTGCAGTTGTTGTACGTTCCTGGGAAATTGCTGCACCTGCTGCATGCGGTCGGGTCGAATGGCCTGTGCTGTTTTTTGATCGGTGCCCGGTGCGCGGCCCAGTCCCAGATCAATGCGATCGGGATAAAGTGTAGCCAACGTGCCATAATGTTCGGCAATAACAAGCGGGGAGTGGTTTGGCAACATTACCCCACCCGAACCGATGCGGAGCGACTCGGTGGCTTCGGCTACGTATCCCAGCAGAACAGAAGTTGCCGAGCTGGCGATATTTTCCATGTTGTGATGTTCGGCCATCCAGAATCGGGTATAGCCCAAGTCTTCCACATGTTTAGCTAAATCGCGACTGTTATTAATGGCATCGGCGGGGGTTTGTCCTTCGGTAATGACGGCTAAATCTAATACGGAATATTTTACGTCTGAGAGGGAGTTCTTACTCATGAATTACTTAAAATTTTAAAAATAATTTAGATCAGAAAAACAGAATTGTAGGAAAAAACGTTTGTTTATTTACTGCTTTAATTGTTGAATTTCGGTAGAATCAAAATGAGTTGCCGGGAAGCGGACTGTCCAAACACCGCGCAGGTCGCCCATCTCAAAACCGGTAGCTTGGTCATTCGGATAGAGTTCCTGTATTGTGGCCAAATGTTCTTCGCCAATATCCTCATTCACCTTGCCGTGGCAGTTTAAGCACAGCTGATTGGTAATTGTAATTGGGGCATGAAAGGTAATTCTATTTTCATCCGAATAGGTAACGGGTTGTACGTTTTCCCCCGATTCCATGTTATCGATATATTGTTTGATGACGTTAGCTTCAAGAGAGTCAGCTGTATTATAGGGGTTCCGTGGCTTGTGAGTGGCGCGGCGAATACTTACATCATGATGTGATGAAAGCGAATCGGTTAGGGGAATCGCCTCAACATTACAAAATTGCAGGGCATGCTCGATACCCCCTTCTTCTATAGCATTTTTGAGGTTTGAGCTTAACGTTTGAAAGGTGGCTTTTGCAATTTTTTCTCCTTCATTAACTACCGCTGTTGTATCAAAAGAGAGGTCAGTATCCCTTTGCCCCGGGGATTCATGATGGCAGCCATAAGTAACAAGAAGGGCTAAAAGCGGGATTAGTAGGTTTCGCATAATCACCATTGATTAATTTATTGTTACTGCAATCTAATAAATGGCTACCGGTTAATCGATATCAATAATTTGTCCGGTAATATAAGTACCGAGACTTTTTTCGTAACCATTGACCACATGTTCCATCTTTGCGGGAGTATGACCGGGAAAGTATTCACCCAACGCTTCGGCAGAATCTTCTACCAAGGCCGGACTTACCGCGTTTATGCGAATCCCGTGCTGCAAAAACTCTCCGTATGAGCCGATTACAAAACCGTTTACTGCATTATTGATAGTACTTAATACTGATCCCTGTGGGATAGGGTCGTGTGAAAGAATGCCAGTTGTTAGTGTAATACTACCGCCTTCATTTAGGTAGTCCAGGGCGGTGAGAGCGACGTTAATCTGACCCATCATTTTGCTTTTGATGCCTTCCAGGAAATCGTCGTTTGTTAATTCATCGATCGGTTTCATAGGTGCAGAACCACTGGTAACAACTACAGCATCAACATTTCCAACGTTTTTAAATAAAGATTCTATAGCATTTGGATCTGTGATGTCGGTCTGCAGTTGACCGGATGAATGACCAACAATGACAAGTTCATAATCGTCTTTCAGGCGATTTGCTACGACCGATCCAATAGTCCCGGTGCCGCCAATAAGAAGAATTTTCATAAGTAAAGTTGATAGGTGTTAAATTTTGGATTGATGATTAATTCTAAACGAAAAAGATGGGACTTCCGTTTGGAAAGCAATGGTAAATTATTGCCATGAAAACCCTATTATTTGTATTAAATTAAAGTAAATTAAACATAGCTAAATAAGCGGTTATCACTAACCAAATAGCTCCCAATAAAGCACAACAAGGAACACAGCATTACCGACGAATACAATGGGGGATTATCCTTACCGGAGTTTCCATATTTGCACAGTTATATTTTTTTCAACCTTTATTACCTGCATTGGGACGAGCATTTTCGGTTTCCCCTGCTATAAGCAGTTTGGCGATTTCGGGGGGTACAGCAGGGATGGCGGCCGGATTATTTGCTTTTGCCTTTTGGGCAGATCGATGGCCGCGAAAAAAGTTAATGTCTGCCTGCATGTTTGGGACTGCACTGTTTACTATTGTATCAGCGGGTTCTCCCAATTTTGCAGCACTGGTGATTGTCAATTTTATTAAAGGGATGACTATTGCAGGCATTTCAGCAGTAGCGTTGGCCTATTTAGCTGAGGAGGTGGATAGTAATGCCTTGGGCTTTATTATCAGTATATATCTGAGCGGAAATATTGTTGGCGGTATGTCGGGTCGTGTGGGAGTCGGATTTCTCAATGGATGGTTGGGTTGGCGTTATACAACGTTCATAGTTGGGATTATTGGGATAGTATTAGCCGTTGCTTTCTTATGGACCTTGCCTAAGTCGGAGTATTTTCAATCACAAAAAATACAGGTAGGTTATAAATTTCGGCAGATGCAATTATTCCTGCGTCGACCTATACTACTTGCCATGTTTTTAATTGTGGCATTGTTGATGGGTGTATTTGTGAGTACGTATAACTATCTGAATTTCCGTTTGGAAGGACCGCCTTTTTCAATGCCTCATTATATTATTGCGTTGGTTTATGTAATGTATATAGCAGGTATCGGAGGATCGATGGCTGCCGGTCGATGGTCGGATTTGTACACTCCTGCAACGACTTTAAAAGCTTTGATCATGACAGTTATAGTCGGGTTGCTGATGCTTTTATCAACCAATATCTGGGTATTTGTAGCAGGGCTTGGTGTATTGACATTTGGTTTTTTTGGTGCTCATACAACGGCCAGTCGTATTGTGTCGGTCTCGGTGAGAAGTGGAAAAAGTACGGCAACCAGTTTATACTGGCTTTTCTATTACGTGGGATCCAGCATTATAGGTACTGTTTCGGGCGTATTTTTATCGGCTTGGAGTTGGAACGGTTTTATTATTGGGTTGCTGATTCTCGGGTTATTTTGCCTTTTAATACTGGTTATTGTCCACAAAAGGTATTCCTAAAGCGTACGTCACTTTCCAATACAAAACCGCGAAAAAATGGAGTCCAAGATATCTTCGGTAGTAATTTCTCCGGTGATGGTTCCCAGATCTTTCAGTGCCGATCGCAGATCAATAGAAAGAAAGTCTCCTGTCATACCTTGGTCGAGCGCTTGTAGGGCGCTGCGCACGTTTTCCTGGGCATTTTGAAGTGCATCACGGTGGCGGCTGGAAGTAACCAGCAGGCTTGACGAGTCGTATTCTTTATTTTCGAGCGCCCGCTGCTTCATTAGTTTTTTAAGGTCGTCAATTTTTCCCCCCTCCAGCGCCGAAATTTTAAGATCGTAATCCATGCGCTCGTCCTCAATATCCAGTGCTATGTCGTTTTTGGTCCCGATAAGCACGAAGGGAGTATCTCCCGCACTTTTTTGGAATTGGGCAATGTCTTCGCGCTCTTCCTGGGTTAGTTCTTTTGATAGATCTTTTAGATAAACCGCCAGATCCGCTTTTTCGAAAGCCTCCTGTGATCGTTTAACGCCCTCGGCCTCAATAACATCTTCGGTATCTCGGAGTCCGGCCGTATCAGTGAGCTTAAACCGGAGCCCGTCATAGCTCCAGTCTACGTCGATAGTATCGCGGGTAGTGCCTGCGATATCAGTGACAATTGCGCGCTCTTTACCCACCAGGGTATTTAGCAAGGTGGATTTGCCCGCATTGGGCAGGCCAATGAAGACGGTTCGTACGCCGTGTTTAACCAAGCGTCCTGTTTCGTAAGTAGCCAGCAGATTATCTATCTCTTCATCCAATTCTTTCAGAAGCCGCTCCAGTTCTTCCTTGTCGGCAAACTCCACGTCTTCTTCTACAAAATCGAGCTCCAGTTCCACCATGGCGGTAGCGTCAATGATCTGCTGCCGAAACTGTTTGATATGTTCACCGAGCTGACCTTCGAGCTGCTGGTGGGCCGCATCCATCGCTTTTTGACTTTTTGCGTGGATAAGATCGGCAACCGCCTCGGCCTGACTGAGTTCCATTTTGCCATTCAGAAAAGCCCGTTGGGTAAATTCACCGGGTTCAGCGGAGCGGATGCCAAGTTCCAGCATGACTTCTAAAACAGCTTGGGTGACGAGTACGCCGCCGTGACAGGATATCTCTACCGTTTCTTCTCCTGTGTAGGATTTTGGAGAATGAAAGAGGGTTACCAGAACTTCGTCAACAACGTTGTCATTCTTATTTACAATATTACCGAAGTGAACGGTATGGGAATTTTGCTTGGTGAGATCTTTGCCGCGAAATGCTTCGTTAACTTTAGCAATAGCATTTTTGCCCGATACACGAATTACGGCAATACCTCCTTCTCCTACCGGAGTAGCTATGGCGGTAATGGGTTCTTTCTGGTTGATGTCTTGTTCTTCTGTATTGGGAGAGGCTTCCTGTTTTGTCATAGAGTTAAATATAAAGGGTTTTATGCCTTATATCATTCAAATAAAAAATCCTGTCAAAGCTGTACACTTTGACAGGATTTATGGTAAAAGATTCTAGAGTATTACTCTACGTCGCCCATGAGCTTTTGTACAAATGGACTTGCAATTAAGGCAATGACTCCACCACCGCCTACAATCATTGCTACCCACCAGAAAAGGCTGGTTTCAGAGAGAACTTCAAGCTGACCAGCCATAAGACCTGCAAAGAGGTTTCCTACGGCAGCTGCCACAAACCAGATTCCCATCATTTGGCTGACCCGTGTTTTGGGTGCCAACTTGGTCATGGATGAAAGTCCTACAGGAGACAAACAAAGTTCACCAGCTGTATGTAAAAAATAGGTAACGATGAGCCAGGCCGGACTTACCGGATTGGCTTCGGTGGCATTAGCCGCGCCCCAGGATAGGACAAAAAATCCGGCTGCGAGACCAAACAATCCCAACCCAAACTTAACGGGAATAGACGGATTGGCATTACGCGCGGCCAACCACGTCCACATAAATCCGAAAATGGGGGCAAATACAACAATGAAAAAGGGATTAATAAGCTGTAGCGTACTGGCTGGCGTTTCCCATCCGATGCCAATGCGCTGGATGAGCCACCATAGAAAGATGAGTACTCCAACCGAAGAAACAGCAACAACGCCTTTTGCAAAGTTCCATAAGTCATCGCGTTTATATACGCGGTAAACCATATAAAAGACCGGAATAGCGATTAATAAAGTGATCAATCCTGCTGTAGTTGGTCCAAGCCAAGCAACACCTCCAATGGCACGATCAGTAAGATCTTTAGCAAATAGATTTAGCGAAGAACCGGCTTGTTCAAACCCACTCCAGAAGAGGGCGGCAAGAAGAAACAGCCAAAAGATGACGCCCAGTTTCTTTTGCTCTTCCTTGTTGTGTCCACCAAAGAAGATGATGTATCCAAAAAAGATAACGGTAATTGCAACGGCCGCACCACCAAGGTATTCAGCAAGTGTTTGTAGCGTAATATTAATAACACCAGAACTCATTAAGAAGGTAAAAGCGACAATACCTGCAGCTACTGCCGAGATGGTAGCATAAAACTTACGACTGCGCGCTTGAAGGACCTCTTCACTTTCCCCGGTTTTTAGGTTTCCGGCATTTCCTAAAAATTTATACCCGTATTTGTAAGAGATAAGTCCAAGCACCATTCCGAAGCCGGCCAGTGAAAATCCCCAGTGCCAGTTGTAGCCTTCGCCAAGAACACCGCAAAGCAGGGGTCCTAAAATAGCTCCAAAGTTAATTCCCATATAGAAAATAGAGAATCCGGCATCACGTCGGGCACCGCCTTCAGGGTAAAGATCGCCAACCATGGAACTGACGTTGGGCTTAAGTAATCCGGTACCAATTACGATGAGTGCCAAACCAAGGTAGAAAAATTCAATCCATGGAACAGCCATGCTAAAGTGACCGGCGGCAATAATAACGCCACCTACAAAAACTGCTTTTCGTTGTCCCCAAAGTTTATCGGCGACCCATCCGCCCGGTAGTGAAAGTACGTAGACGAAAAAAGTATATAGTCCGTATATAGCTGTAGCTTTACCAACACTGAAGCCCAAGCCGGGATTTGCGGTCATTGTTTCAGCTGTCATATACAGAACGAGCAATGCCCGCATTCCATAGTAACTGAAGCGCTCCCAAAGTTCAGTGAAGAATAGCGTTGACAGCCCCCTCGGATGACCGAAAAAGTCATTTTGTTGGGCGGCGTCTACCGTCCCTGATTGTTCGTTTGCCATTGAAACTGGTATTTATTTAGAATTGCAATTCCCAATAATACATCTGATTTACGCCGTGCATGATAATTAAACCGACAAAGTGAAGCAACTTTTAAGTGTCTGTATTAATTCTACGGTTGTTGCTAAAGCAGTTAAGCGGGGCAGGGGGTACGCAATACGCATTAAATTTATTACATTTCCTCAAAATCCGAAGTAAAAATAGTGGTGATGAGTACAGAAAAAGGCGTTGTTCAAAATATAAAGGCACCAACAGGAACAGATTTACAATGCAAGGGCTGGCATCAGGAGGCCGCTCTGCGCATGTTGATGAATAATCTCGACCCGGAGGTAGCTGAAAAGCCGGACGAGCTGATTGTATACGGCGGTGGTGGCAAAGCTGCACGCAACTGGGAGAGCTATCATAAAATTGTTGAAACGCTGAAACGACTTGAGAATGATGAGACGCTTTTGGTACAAAGCGGTAAGCCGGTGGGCGTTTTTCGGACCTATGAGGAAGCACCTCGGGTACTTATTGCCAACGCGCACTTGGTACCAAAGTGGGCTAATTGGGATGAATTTCGTCGTCTCGACAAGATGGGGCTCACCATGTATGGACAAATGACCGCCGGTTCGTGGATTTATATCGGCACTCAGGGCATCCTGCAAGGTACATATGAAACCTTTGCTGAATGTGCCCGCCAAAAATTTGAGGGTACGTTGCAGGGGCAATTAGTTGTAACTGCCGGACTCGGAGGCATGGGCGGCGCACAACCGCTGGCGGCTACGATGAATGGGGCTTCGTTTATCGGAATCGAAGTGGATGAAGGCCGTATCGATCGTCGCGTGGAAACCGGTTACTGTGATATTAAATGTACCAATCTGGATGAGGCAATAGAAAAAGCACTGGATGCCAAAGAAAAAGGAGAAGCCCTTTCGATTGGATTGCTCGGTAATGTGGCCGAAGTGCTGCCGAAGATGCTGGAGAAGGATGTTATTCCTGATGTGTTGACCGATCAAACTTCCGCCCATGATCTGCAACTCGGCTATATTCCGGCCGGAATGTCGGTTGAAGAAGCGGCCGAAGAGCGGGAGCTGAATCCCGAGATGTACCAGGATGCTGCGCTGGATTCGATGGTGACACACGTAGAGACGATGTTGAAGATGCAGGAGAAGGGGGCCGTTACGTTTGACTATGGAAATAATATCCGCGGACAAGTAGCCGACCATCGTGGTATGGAAGAGGCATTTAACTTCCCCGGATTTGTACCCGCTTTCGTGCGTCCACTGTTTTGCAAAGGATCGGGGCCATTTCGTTGGGCAGCACTATCGGGGAATCCCAATGATATTTACAAGACCGATCAAGCTGTGCTGGATACGTTTCCGGAAAAAGAATCGCTCAACCGCTGGATACGAAAGGCGCAGGATCAGGTGCAATTTCAAGGATTGCCGTCGCGCATCTGCTGGTTGGAATATGGCGAACGTGCCGAGATGGGTGCCAAGTTTAACTGGCTGGTTAAGAAGGGAAAAGTGGATGCTCCTTTGGTTATTGGACGCGACCACTTAGATACGGGCTCAGTGGCATCGCCAAACCGCGAAACAGAAGACATGAAGGATGGATCGGATGCCATAGCCGACTGGCCGCTGTTGAATGCAATGCTCAATACGGCAAGTGGAGCCAGTTGGGTTTCACTACATCACGGCGGTGGCGTAGGAATCGGCTATTCTATTCATGCGGGTATGGTTTGCGTAGCCGACGGTACGGAAATGGCGGATGAACGACTCGAACGTGTGCTGACCAACGATCCCGGGAGCGGAGTAATGCGCCACGCTGATGCCGGTTATGATGAAGCTGTTAGAACAGCTAAGGAACGCGGCGTTGATCTACCTATGGTAGAATAATCGTCAAATACGGATAGTTATCCTGAAGATACCACTGTTTCTAAAGAGCCCAACTGCTTAGTATGGAAAATATTTTTTGCAGTCCGGTACGGAAGTTTAATCCCGATTGTTTGGGTTGACTTTTTTTAGTGGTATCATTTTGGGATTCTGACTTAATTATATGCAGTTTCCCATTATAAACAGCGCCTTTTTCAGGGAAAAAATCCTTTGTATAAACCTCACCCTCCATGTACGATCCCGATTTAAGACGAATTGAGTCTTCTGCCCAAATGGTACCACTTATTTTGCCATATAGAATTATATCTGATGCTTTGATTTCCCCCGTAAAATCTGTTTGCTCATCTAAAAATATCAATGCATTATTTTTATCCATTATGTTCTCTCTATGTGATAAATTCCTTGTGAATATTTTATCGAAAGTATCATAAAAAGGATTTTAAAAAACGCAGATAGTAATATCTCGGTTTATTTTGTAGATGAGATTCGTAGTTGTATAATATTATATACTACAAGTTGATGGGTGAATGTGGTAGTAACTAATTACTTGATATCTTGGTTACAATTGTTCTGAGTAAATTAAATTTCAGACTATAGAAATAGTCGGAATTACGACTCGTCTTACAGAAGCTTTTAATCCACAACTATTACCTTATAACTATGATTTCCCGAATAAGTTTATTTCTGATTATATCCTATCTCGCTATTTCATGCACTACTCAAAATCCAGCTGAAGTAGTAATTACTGATACAAATATTATTGATGTAGAAACAGGTGAAATAGCCGAGGGCAAGACAATCGAAATTAGGGATGGTAAAATTGCCGAAATTCATAATAGCGATAATGCCATCGATGGGGAGAATATAATCGATGGATCCGGTAAATATGTAATTCCGGGATTGTGGGACATGCACGTACATTTCCGGGGTGGGGATTCACTGATTACCGAGAATAAAAATTTGCTCGATCTTTTTATTGCCAATGGAGTAACAACTGTTCGTGATGCCGGAGGAGATATTACCCCTGCTATTCTGGAATGGGAGAAACAAATTGAAAATGGAGAGCTTTTGGGACCCCAAATTTTCACTTCAGGTCCCAAGCTTGATGGTTCTGATCCTTCCTGGGCAGGTTCAATTGAGTTAACTTCTGTGGATCAGGTATCCGCTGCTTTTGATTCGTTGGAGTCGTTAAAGGTTGACTATGTGAAACTGTATGATAGTACGATTCCTGCGGATGTTTACCTGGCTGCTGTCAAAGAAGCTGAGAAACGGGGCTTGAAGGTTACCGGACACATGCCGTTTACCGTTGATTTCAATGAGGCTGTGGAAGCCGGGCTTGATGCAACTGAGCATATGTATTATGTACTAAAGGGTTCTTCATCCCAAGAAGAAAAGATAACTGAGGCCGTTCGCCAAGGGGAGTATGGTTTTTGGGCTGCGCTGACGGAAGTTATTGAAACATATGATGAACAAACGGCACAAAAAACGTATGAGCAAATGGCCGGGTCCGGCACTGCAGTAGTTCCTACGCTGCATATCGGAAAGGTACTGGCACAGCTAAATGAAGAGGATCACAGCGGAGATAAATATTTAGATTATATTGGTGAAGGCATAAAAGAAACGTATCAAGGGAGATTGCAGGCTGCTAAAAGCCAGAGTCAAGAAGCAACACAACGCCGCCGAAATTTAAGGAAACTATTTGTGGATATGATTCCTGATATCCATAATGCCGGTGTTAATATTTTGGCGGGATCTGATAGCGGACCGTATAATTCATTTGTGTATCCCGGAATTTCACTTCACAAAGAATTACAGGAATTAGAGACTGCAGGACTTACCCCCTTGGAGGCCCTGCAAACCTCTGTGATTAATGGTCCTGAATTTTTTGGAGTTTCTGATGAATATGGAAAAGTCCGACCAAATTATGTGGCCGACCTACTTTTGCTTAACGGTAATCCACTGGATGACATCGAAAATACGGAAGATATTCATACGGTTATTGTTGAGGGAGAGCCAATAATAAACGATGATGAATCAACTTCGTTGTTGGAAAAAGTAGTCAAAAGGTAGGCCAAGATAGCAAGTTAGGGATCAAAGACTGGTCTGTATTTTCCTGATTCTCGATTTTAATGACCAAATTATCCCGTGTATCTAAAAAACATAATTTACGTATGATAGAGTGTTCATCATTCACAAAATCGTTAGAGCATGGAAACAGTTTTTATAGTAATAGCAGCATTATTTGTGATTGCGGGATTAATAGGTTCATTTTTACCCATTCTGCCCGGTACTCCGGTAACCTATTGTGGATTGCTGATTTTGCAATTAACATCCCAACCCTTTTCGACAACCTTTATGATAGTCTGGGCACTGATCGTTGCATCAATAATGGTATTAGATAATGTAATTCCCGCTTATGGCACTAAAAAGTTTGGCGGGTCTGCCTATGGAGTATGGGGTAGCATTGCAGGGATGTTTTTAGGATTATTCTTTGCCCCGATTGGGATTATTCTTGGACCATTAGTCGGAGCTTTTCTGGGAGAGCTTGTTGGAGGTAAAACATCCGATCGCGCCTTTAAATCGGCAATTGGATCATTTGCTGGATTACTGGTAAATACACTGATGAAAGTTATTGCCAGCGGAGTAATGGGGTATTATTTCTTAATACATATTTAATTATTAAGAGATCATTTAATGAGTTGGGATTTTACGTACTGTAACACCAAAGAGTTGGAAGCGTAAAAACATATAAGGGAAAAGATTAAAGAGTATTCTATTCAGTTAAACTCCAATAAAGGATTATGCCAATGAAAGGTTTTATCTCATCGCTATGTTTTTTGCTGGTTCTGACAGTTAGTGTCTATGGTCAGGAAACAGATCAAAAAGAGATCCCTATTGCAGCAGGAGAAGAAGTGAACAATACATTAGCTCAACATAGCTCACACTTTTATACAACTGAATTGGATTCAGGGCAATTTGTGTTCGGAAAGACCGATCAGCAGAGTGTTGATGTAGTGGTAACAGTCTATAATCCAAAGGGAGAGGAAGTCGCTGCCTTTGATGGGCCGGCACGAGGCCATGAGCTCTTTCAATTCGATACGAAGCTATCCGGCACTTACCGGATTGAGGTAGCACCGTATAAAGAGGAAGAAGGAGACTATTCCTTTTTAGTGTCGACGGTAGAGCCTATTGCATCTGAGCCTGATGCTCGGGTCGATCAGTTGATGATGGCATATTCTGGGAATGATGTTCCGGGAGCGGAAGCCATGGTAATACGGGAAGGAGAGGTTATTTTTTCAGAGGCTTATGGGATGGCTGATCTCAGTTATAATATTCCTTTTGATGTTGAAACCAGAACCAATATCGGATCGACTTCTAAGCAGTTCACGGCTTTTGGATTGTTACTACTGGCCGAACAGGATAAGCTTTCACTGGATGATGATGTTCGTGATTATATTCCTGAATTGCCCGAGTTCGAATACACCGTAACTCTTCGCCACTTACTAACGCACACCAGTGGCTACCGTGAGTTTTTAAATACATTGGCAATGACGGGGCGGGACCTGAGTAGTGATTTGGATCGAGAAATGATCATCAAGGTGATTCAACGTCAGCCTGAACTGCAAAACAAACCCGGGGCCCAATGGAATTACAATAATACCGGATATGCATTGATTCCCAAGGTGATTAAGCGGGTTACTGATATGTCTTTTCCTGAGTATATGCAGGAGCAGGTCTTTGAGCCCCTTGGAATGAATCAGACACTGGTACGGAAAACCCGAAATCAGGTAGTACCCGAAAGTTCTCAGGGTTATACAATGAGCGAAGATGGAGATTACAGGGAAGTGTCAGATTTAGGTGGGGCTATGGGGGCTGGCGGTATCTATACTACGCTTGGGGATTTAGCTAAATGGATTCGAAACCTGGAGGAGCCAGAAGTTGGCAGTGAAGATATCGTCCGGGAAATGACTACCCCTTATAAGCTAAATAACGGGCAGCCTACCAAATATGGGCTGGGACTTTTTGTACAGGAGTATAGGGGACTCGAATATATTCATCACGCCGGATCGGATCTGGCGCACCGGTCGATGCTGATGTATTTCCCCGAGATCGATGCCGGAGTTGTAACTCAAAGTAATAATAGCTCTTTCCAGAGTGATATGGCGCAAAAAATTGCGGATGTCTATTTTGAACAATATATGGACCCCAAAGAAACGGAGGGGACAGGTCAGGAGGATGTATCCTTTAATTATGACCCAGAAAACTTTGAGTCGTTGACAGGGCGATACGAACTGGTTATTCAGCCGGGCTTTGTGCTTTCATTCTATCGCGACGGAGATCGGCTTTATACCCAGGCGACAGGTCAGCCGGAAGTAGATATAACGGCTACCTCCGACTCTACCTTTAGCCTGAAGGGGGTTAATGCTGATGTTACGTTCCATCTGAATGACGATGGAACTGCCGATTCTCTCACGCTCCATCAGAATGGAAATCATATTGCAAAGCGTATTGAGTGGGACCCAAGCATGGACGAGATGGAAAAATATACCGGCCGTTATTTTAGTGAGGAAATAGAAACGAATTATACGATCGTACTTGAAGACAGCAGTCTGGCGCTACAGCATTATTATCTGGATGAAATCACTCTGTCTCCCGGTGATGAGGATTCCTTTTCAGGCGCATTTCCTGTCACAGACCTCTCGTTTATTCGCAATAAACAGGATGAGATAACCGGATTTAATGCATCCAACGGACGCACAAAAAACGTATTCTTTGAAAAGATAGAATGATAGAGGTTATTGTTTTTTCTGGAAGATAATTACCCGGTCAGCAGGAAAAGAGAGTTGAGCATTCCAATGATCGGCAAGCCAGCGAAACGTATCTTCGGTATAAAAAGTAACGTGGGTTAGGTCCAGCCGGTAATGCCAGTCGGCGAAGGATTCTTTATCATCTTCGGCGACTTTTGTCATAATGCCGAGATAACCGCCGGGACGCAGGCAATTCCACAGCCGCTCTAATTCTTTGTCGGGATGGAAAAGGTGCTCCACCACTTCGGTAGCCGTAATAAAATCGTAAGTCTCTTCAAAAACCGAGGGATCATCATCGTAAAAAGAATCGTAAAAACGCATGGTATGTCCCTCTTCTTCAAACATGAGATTAAGGGTAGGGCCCGGACCTGATCCGAAATCCAGTCCTGTACTTTCGGGTTCAAGCAGATTGTTTAACGGATGAAATAGCTGTCTCAGGAAATTGCGATAACCTTCGTCCTCAGGATCATTTTCGTGCGTTTCATAGCGGGCGAATTCTTCGTCCCTTTGAGGACGATCTTTGGGAGATGCAAAAATTAACCGACAGTTTTGACACTGAAAATAATCCGAAGCATAGTGTTCAGAGGTATCTTTATAAAAGTGCTGAACGTTTGGGCTATTGCACAAAATGCAGGAGAGTGCATTCATAATAGACAGAAAAAAACTTGGTTTAATTGGCTCAAAGTTGATACAAAAAGGAGAAGGGTTCAAACAAAATATTACAATGAATGAATGTTCATTCATATTTGTTGTAGCACATGGAATGGGAAGAAAAGCCAAATATAAAAATCTACATTGTTATGGCGGATAAGGAAAAAAGTAAGCGAATAGCCTTATTGGAAGCTACGCTCAGCTTGGTGAGTAATAACGGATTTCATAATGCGCCGATGTCAAAGATTGCCAAGCTGGCGGATGTATCTCCCGGTACTATTTATCTCTATTTTGATAACAAGCAGGATCTTGTTGATAGTTTGTATTTGAAGACTAAGGAGGCGTTTACAGATGCGGCTTTCCAGGGTTATTCTAAAGATATGCCTGTGAAAGAGGGTTTCAAGCATGTTTGGCACAATATGGTTGAATACAAGATGAACAACCGAATGGAAGCCAATGTTCTTTCTCGCTGCGACAACTCACCTATCATTTCGGAGGAGATCAGGGAGAAAGCCCTAAAACACCTGCAACCATTGCTTGATCTTTGGAAACGCGGACAGCAGGAGGGGATAATTCGTCAGGCTTCGCCCTACCTATTATATGCAAATGCTGTGTATCCGCTTTCCTTTTTTGTAGCTGTTGAAGAGCGTGAGGAGCATCATTTATCCGAAGAATTGAGACAAGAGGCATTTCAGATGGCTTGGAACGCTATCAAAGCCTAAAAATAAATTGACATCACAAAGTGAATAACATTGAATTAGATCAGAAAATATTATGAACACTGTAATTACCTTAGCAAATCGACCGGAAGGAAGACCAAAGACATCAGACTTTAATTTTGAAACTGAAAAAAAGCCATCACCTCAGGAAGGAGAAGTACTGCTGGAGACCAAATATGTGTCTGTTGACCCCTACATGCGGGGACGTATGAGTGATGCAGAATCCTATGTTGCCCCCTTTGAATTGGGAAAACCCATTGAGGGCGGCATTGTGGCCAAGGTCGTGGAATCCAAAAAAGAGAACCTTACGGAAGGAGATTATGTATCGGGACGTCTGGACTGGAAGGAGTATCAGGTATCCGATGGAGAAGGGCTGATGAAAGTTGATCCTGAAGCGGCACCACTTTCGGCGTATCTTGGCATTTTGGGGATGACCGGACTTACTGCATATATGGGGCTGTTAGAAATTGGTAAGCCCAAAGAAGGTGAAACGCTGGTAGTTTCTGGGGCAGCAGGGGCTGTAGGCAGCGTTGTCGGACAGATTGGTAAAATTAAAGGTTGTAGAGTTGTAGGCATTGCCGGATCTGATGAAAAAGTAGAGCTTTTAAAGTCGAAGTTCGGCTTTGATGGAGGTATCAATTACAAAACGACTGAAGATATGGGAGCTGTTATCGCGGAGGCTTGCCCCAATGGAGTAGATATTTATTTCGATAACGTAGCCGGAGAAATTTCGGACGGCGTTCATCAACATATTAACCAATTTGGGCGCATTGTTAACTGTGGTGCTATTGCGCATTACAATGCCACGTCGATGCCAATGGGGCCGCGTGTAGAGCCCATGCTGATCAAGAAGAGTGCATTAATGCAGGGATTTATTGTTGGAAATTATGAAGAAAAGTTTCCGGAGGCCGTTAAACAGCTGGCTCAATGGCTGGGTGAGGGTAAGCTGGAACATTCCGAAACCATTGTGGAGGGCTTTGATAATATCCCACAGGCCTTTTTGGATCTTTTTGATGGTAAGAATAAAGGGAAGATGGTCGTACAAGTTTAAATACGTTGAAGTTATAATAGTTCAAACATCATATAATTAATAAAGAGTAAATATCATTATGAATATTCTTTTTGTATTAACATCGCACGACAAACTGGGAAATACTGGGAAGAAAACAGGTTTCTGGATCGAAGAATTTGCAAGCCCCTATTACGCCTTTCTGGATAAAGGAGCGGACATTACACTTGCATCACCAAAAGGAGGTCAACCTCCTATTGACCCCAGTAGTGATACCCCGGATGCTCAAACAGAAGCAACTGAACGGTTTAAAAATGACGAAGAGCTCCAGAAAAAATTGGCGGAGACAAAAGAGCTATCGGACGTTAATGAAGCAGATTTTGATGCTGTATTTTATCCTGGCGGACATGGGCCGCTTTGGGATCTGGCCGAAGATGAGGATTCTATCAATCTAATTGAATCGTTCAACAAGTCAGATAAACCGGTTGGTTTCGTATGCCACGCTCCAGCAGCTTTGAAAGAGGTTAAAGGAACGGATGATGAGCCCTTAGTGAATGGCAGAAAAGTTACTGGCTTTTCAAACGAAGAGGAAGAAGCCGTCGGTCTTACCGATGTGGTGCCTTTTAAAGTAGAAGATATGCTTAAGGAAAATGGCGGTAAATATAGCAAGGCAGACTCTTGGGAAGCATATGCCCTGGAAGACGGTAATCTTATTACCGGACAGAATCCCGCTTCATCAGAATTGGTTGCCCAAAAGATGTTGGGTCAACTTAAATAGCATTTTCAATATATAATTAAAAAAGGGATTGGCGGGAGAACTGCTGATCCCTTTTTTTATGCTGGATGGATATAAGGATTGGTCAGATCGTTATCTTTTAGACTTGCTCAATACACTGGTATAAATAACAGTTTTTTTTGTTTTGTTGAATGATTATGGGTTGGGCAACTGTCGCTATTCTACTATCTTCAGAAAAAGGAAAATTCATTAGATGTACAATGATTAAATTAAATCAGCTCTACTCCGACCTTGCAGATAGTATTGAAAGTTTGAAAGAAGACCCCTCTGCGGTACAGCAGTCCCGAAAAATTGTAGAAAATGCGCTTGGACGCGATGAACCGATGTACGGAATTAATACTGGTTTTGGCGCATTGGCAAATAAAAGGGTGGGAAAGGAGGAGCTAAAACAGTTGCAGCGCAACTTGGTACTGTCGCATTCAGTGGGGGTTGGAGAATTGATCCCCAAGGATATTTCGCGGCTGATGCTGCAGATCAAAATTCACTCTCTGGGTTTGGGGAATTCCGGCATATCGGAAGAAACTTTCAGGCGACTTATCTATTTTTCTGATCATGACCTGATCCCTGCCATGCCCGAAAAAGGGAGTGTCGGGGCTTCGGGAGATCTGGCACCGTTGGCACATATGTCGTTGCCGCTACTGGGTTATGGATTGTTCTGGAATAGAGATGGCAGTGATACTATCCCCGCCGAAAAAGTACTCAATGATCATGGTCTCGATCCCATTGATCTGCAACCCAAAGATGGACTTTCTCTTATTAACGGTACGCAGCTGATGAGTGCGTACGGCGCCTATGTGCTGGAAAAGTCACTTAGTCTGATGAAATCGGCCGACCTAATTGCCGCTATGAGTTTGGAAGCGTTGCAGGGGAGTATCAAACCATTTGATGAGCGCATCCATGAGATACGCCCACATAACGGACAGCAACAAGTAGCTCGAAATGTGCGTGAACTGTTGGTAAAAAGTGAAATTCTGGAATCGCACCGTAACTGTGGTAAAGTGCAAGATCCGTATTGCCTGCGATGTGTGCCACAGGTTCATGGGGCCAGCCGCGATGGACTGCGTTACAGTCGGGAAACAATCGAGACGGAGCTGAACTCGGTAACTGATAATCCCTTGGTTTTTAAGAATGGGGATATCATCAGCGGTGGAAATTTTCACGGTCAACCGCTGGCACTGGCGCTGGATCACGCCAAAATTGCGCTGGCTGAGTTTGCCAGTATCTCCGAGCGACGAACGTATTTGCTGCTCGAAGGTCATGATGGCCTGCCTGAGCTGCTGATGGAGGAAACAGGTATTAATTCTGGATTTATGATTCCTCAATATACCTCGGCTTCGCTGGTATCAGAAAACAAAGTGCTTTGTCACCCTTCATCAGTGGATTCTATTCCTACAAGTTTGGGACAAGAGGATCACGTAAGTATGGGGAGTATCAGTGCGTTGAAGCTACTCGAAGTGTATCAGAATGTAGAGCAGGTGTTGGCTATTGAGTTGTTTACGGCCGCCCAGGCACTGGATTTTCGCAAACCGTTGCGACCCGGACGCGGAGTGGAAATAGCGCACGAATTTGTCCGCGATGCAATCCCACACGCCGAGAAGGATCACTATTTTAAGGATGATATTAGTAAGGCGGTGGAACTACTGCAAAACCGAAGCATGGTCGAAGAAGTTGAAAAGGAGCTTACAAATATAGTGTAAAAATAAGTAAGGACACGGCCTGCCGTGTCCTTACAACAAGAATTAGTCAATTACTTTTAATCCTTCAAAATCTGGCAGAAGATTAACCGGACGTGGAAATGATATCACGTATGCATCTGCATGAAAATCAGTCATAATCTGCTGGATATTTGAGGCATCGTTGAATTCTGTAAAGACTCCTATAAGAACTTCGTAATACTGTTTCCGCTTGATGATAAAAATCTTTTCTTTTGCATTTTGCAGAGAGCTATTTAGTTGAGCAACGGCACGGTTTCTTACACGTTGAGCAGATGATATACCAGATGAGGCAAAAATTTGCACATAATGTCCGGCCGGCAGTAATTCTGCTCTGCCTGTTTCCTGATTCACAATAACGGGATTAATTGATCCTTGTAGATTGGATAGAGCTAATTCAAGAGTATCCATTCGCTGCTCAAGGATATCCAAACGTACATTCAGAGAGTCAATGGAAGTACGATTATCTTGAATAGTTGAATCAAGGTGCTGATCGTTGAGTTCACTTCGTTTTTCAAGCTGATCAAGCTTCGTATGTAATTTATCAATACGATCGCCCTGGGCCATGAAGAGGTCGTAATCGGATTGGCTTAAATCAGCGGGATGTGGTTTCCAGGATGGATGAATAGCCTTCGGTTTACCAAAATTGATGCGAATGCCACCGGTCAGAGAATTTATCAGGTCTGCTCCCCAACCATTAGTTTCATTGTCTATTTTGTTAGACCCTATATGGTAATTGTAATGCGTGAACAGGTCTACGGTATTCGATAATTTATAGGCGATACCGGCTCCAAGATTATAGCTCGAGTTATGGTTATAGTTTTTTTCATTGGGGCCGCTGTAGCTATATAAGTCATATCCCACCCCGGCTGACAAAAATGGGTTAATTCGCTCGGAAATTAAGTTTAAAAGCAGAAGTTGATTGAGGTTGATAATATTGTTGAATGAGATCATGTTCACCTGAGTCTCAAATGGGGAATCCAATCCCCTGATTCGTGTCCGCTGATAACCGAGTTCGAGCGACCAGGCTGGGGTTAGGGCGTATTGTATCCCGCCTCCAAAAGAATAGGTGTCTTTAGTATTAGTGCTGAAGTTGCTTGATAAAAAATATTCTCCGCGATTGGTGTCACCGAGACTTACACCTCCGTTAAAAGTGAGGCTAAGTTTGCGAAAGTCATTTCCGGAATAGCTTTGGGAATAACCAAAGATTGGAATAAAAATTATGATAAATAGTAAAAGAAATCTCTTGTTGATTAAATAAGTCATGATACTCTCCCTTTAAAAAGCCTTTTTTAGTATTTTTTGTGATGCTCTCTCTTTTTATGGCATCTGATAGAAAAGCTAAGCAGAACGTTGCATATAATCATGTTTGAATCTTCTAATAATTTGGGCTATTTGTTATTATCAGGGTAGTGATTTAGAAGAAGGAATTTTTGGATAACTGATCAGGAAGATATGCCAGTATTAACAAACATCGGTTTTTTAGCGACTTGTAAAGAGGAAGGCGGGCAGGGAGAGATCCATCCCATAAAAAATGCGGCTGTAGCCTGGGAGGATGATACTATTTCGTGGGTGGGTCGGGAGGCTGATCTGCCTTCGCAGTATTATAATGAAGATGTGTTTGATGCCGATGGAAAAATGGTGGTGCCCGGTCTTGTTGACTGCCATACGCATTTGGCTTTTGGGGGATGGCGTCCCGATGAGTTTGCGATGCGGGTGCAGGGCAAAAGCTATCTTGATATTGCTAATGCGGGCGGTGGAATTCTGTCGACGGTAAAAGAGACACGGAGGGCCACCGAAGATGAGCTGTATAAAAAGGCATCCGGCTTTTTAAAGGAAATGGCTGAGCTGGGCGTAACCACTGTGGAATGTAAGAGCGGATATGGATTGTCGGTGGAGGATGAGTTAAAAACACTGCGTGTGTACAAGCGACTTGCCGAAGATCAGCCAATGCATATTGTGCCCACTTTTTTGGGAGCACACACCATTCCGCCGGAATACAAAGATGATCGCCAAGCGTATATCGACTTGGTAATTGAAGATATGATTCCGGAAGTGGCGGAGCGAGAGCTGGCGGAATTCTGTGATATTTTCACCGAAGAATCGGCCTTTAATATAGAAGAGTCACGTCGAATTTTAACTGCTGCTAAAGCGGCCGGACTTACACCCAAGCTCCACGCCGACCAGTTGACTTCTTGTGGCGGAGCGGAACTGGCGGCGGAAGTGGGGGCAGCCAGTGCCGACCATCTGGAGAAGATTTCTGATGAAGGGATAGCGGCGATGGCAAAAGCCGGAGTAGTGGGGGTGACGCTTCCGTTGGCTTCTTTATATACGCAAGAGGATCCGCTCAACTGTCGGAAATTGGTTGATAGAGGCGTGGAAGTGGCTGTAGCTACTGATTTTAACCCCGGTTCGGCACCGAGCTACGATCTGCCGCTGGCCATGATGCTAACGTGTAATCAGGGGCGATTAAGTCCTACGGAGGTATTGAAAGGGACGACGATTTATGCGGCGAAGGCGATCAAGCGAGAACGTAAAGTAGGATCGATAGAAAAAGGGAAATCCGCCGATTTTGCAATTATTGATGCCCCCGATCCCGATTTCTGGATGTATCATTACAAGGGGGCACAGTGTTTAAGAAGTTTTAGAAAAGGACGAAAACTATTTTAGGAGTTTGAATGAATTCGTCGATGAACATGCCACAAAATTTTAATGCGGAAAGGAAAAGCGGAACGGTGCTGTTTTGTGATATCCGCAACTTTACCCACTTGTTTGAAGAGAAGGATCCGCTTAAGGCTGTTGCTTTTGCAAATTCAGTATTGGCCGAACTGGGAACAGTGGTTGAGCGGGGCGGTGGCACTGTAGATCGATTTACCGGAGACGGATTCTTGGCACATTTTGGAGTGATTCAGGAAGATAATTCTCATATTGATAGTGCGTGTAAGGTAGCTATTGAAATGCGAGCGGCACTACAAGAAATTAATGCAAAGCGGTATATGGATGTAGAGAATGTGGTGACGATTGGAGTGGGGATCCACAGTGGAGAAGTAGCTTATGGAGAAATTAAGACCGAACAAATTAATCAAAAAACAGTGCTTGGTGATGTGGTGAATACCGCGGCGCGTATTGAAAGATTAACCAAATATTTTTCGGTGGATATCTTATTGTCTGATAGTAGTTATGAGCATGTCGCAGATAGTTTTAATTTTCAAAAGATGCCGGCTCGTAAGCTAAGAGGAAAGAAAAATAAGGTTATTACCCACTGGCTATTGCCGATGAACTAAGATTAAAAGAGAATTTAGAATACCAATGGATATTACTGTAGAGGACGGAGTTCAGGTAAGTGAAGAAGCAGTTGAAGAACTAAAGAAGCACGCGGATATGATCGAGTGTGAGTGTCCCGCCAAGTTGATGCAGATTTTGGAGCAGGTACGTGCATTTACAAAGTATACCGAGCAGTGTATCGAAAAGTACCCCGAGGATAAAGCCACTCACAAATGGCTTAAATCGTCATCTATGAATATTGATCAGTTGCTTTCGACAACACTTATTCAACTGGCTCGCTACGAGGGCTTTATTAATGAGGATAACGAAATTGTAGAGCGGAATACGGATTAGTAGTCGGCCCAATTCTGACCGTCAAAATGTGCTGGGTAAAAGGAAGAGGAAGGGCATAAAATCCTTTGACGAGGATTGTTATGGGCATTCGGTTATTACCGAGGATACGAAGGGTAATTGCTTAATATTGTATTCTGAGCATTAATTAGCGAAAGGGAATAGCATTTTTTTGTTAAATAAATAGTATCGTTACTATAAACGAAATCATTAGTTAACAAGTAAGATTGTTGTGGTAGCTACGATACTCTTTTTTATTGCTGGACTTCTTTTACTTATTGGTGGAGCTGAACTATTAGTTCGGGGAGCATCGAAACTGGCCGCCCGTTTGGGAATGAGTTCATTAGTGATTGGCCTTACCGTGGTGGCATTTGGAACGAGTGCACCGGAACTTGCCATAAGCATGCAGTCTGGATTTGCCGGCGAATCCGATTTGCTGCTCGGTAATGTTATTGGGAGCAATATTTTTAACGTGCTCCTTATACTGGGGCTTTCTGCTATTATTACTCCCCTCGTGGTATCAAAGAAGCTAATCAAGCTTGATGTCCCCTTCATGATTGTAGTTTCAATTGTGCTTTATCTTTTTGCGTTAAGTGGCTCAATAAACAGGATTGAAGGAATTATCCTTTTTGTGACGCTGCTAATCTACTTGGGATACCTTGTCTATGATTCTCAGCAAAATAATCCAGAAGAACAGGAGCAGTTGCCGGAAGACAATTCACGGCAGGCAGGCGACCATTGGCTGTGGCATCTATTTTTTGTGGTAGCAGGACTCGGACTGCTTGTTTTGGGGGCTCGCTGGCTGGTGGATAGTGCAGTAACTTTTGCTGAGTATCTGGGTTTGAGTAGTCTTATTATTGGACTCACCATTGTTGCCGCGGGAACGTCACTTCCCGAGGTTGCTACATCCATTATGGCAAGTATAAAGGGAGAGCGCGATATGGCCGTGGGAAATATTGTGGGCAGTAATCTTTTTAATATGATGTGTATCGTTGGATTAACAGCCACTGTTTTGCCGGAGGATATTTCTGTTGCAGATGGGGTGCTCGCTTTTGACTTACCCGTTATGATAGCTGTTTCTATTGCGTGCTTGCCTATCTTTTTTACAGGTAACGTGATTGCCCGATGGGAGGGAGTGCTGTTTTTAATCTATTATCTGGTTTTCACAACTTACCTGATCTTAACAGCAAGTCAACACAACTTGTTGCCCCTGTTCAATGCAGCTATGATATGGTTTATATTGCCGATAACAGTTATTACAATTATTATAATTTCAGTCAGGGAATTTAAACATAGAACATACCGTGATGGAGAATTTAAATAAGACGACAGTAGCAGTTCCGAATACCTCAGATGATGATCCCCGAATAGGTCATTTCTTAGAAAAAAAGTTGGCTAAGAATGATTTGCCTGAGGCGGTAATTATTGGTTTCCCCTCGGATAAAGGGGTAACTATAAATGGAGGGCGTGCGGGTGCAGCGGATGCTCCTCAAACCATTCGAGAACAGCTATATAAGATGACTCCTAACCCGGAAAACCATAATGCTTTTTTGGATTTGATTAGGGCTACCAAAGATGTGGGGGATTTAAATATCCGTTATGAAGTTGAGGAAGATCAGCACGAGTTAGGTGAGGTTGTTGCCAAATGTTTAGAACAGGGAGTAGTGCCTATAATTTTAGGAGGCGGACACGAAACAGCCTTCGGACATTTTCTGGGTTATGCCAAAGCAGGGTTAAAAACGGCAATCTTTAATTTGGATGCCCATACGGATGTGCGTCCGTTAAAAGATGGACAAGCGCATTCTGGGTCGCCCTTTCGTCAGGCTATGGAACATGAAAGTAGTTGTGCGGAAATGTATTTGGCAGCGGGATTACAACCTCACTCTGTATCTCGGTCGCATCTGCAGTATATAAAAGAGTCCGGTGGAGCATATCTTCTTCGGGATGAAACCAATATTACCTCAATTTCGGGGTTGTTCCATCAACACGAGAGCGACCGACTCATGGTAACATTTGATATGGATGCCGTTGATCAATCACAGGCGCCGGGCGTAAGTGCCCCGTGTGCAAATGGGTTACCTTCCGATTTGTGGCTGACAGCCGCATACTTGGCCGGACGCAACAAGGAGGTTACCTCTTTTGATCTGTCGGAGGTTAATCCGCGGCATGATCGAGACAATCAAACCGCGAAATTGGCGGCCCTCACGATTTGGAATTTTTTATTGGGATTAAGTGAGCGAGAATAATTGTTACTCTTTGGCAATTAAAAAGTTCTGATATTGTGCCTTCCAAGCTATGTAGAAGGTATAAAAATGAGTAATGATGGAACCTTTGGGTGAAGAAATTCGGTTGGTACTTCATCGTTAGACAACTGATAATATGATAAACGGTTCCATGTATATATTGCGACAAGAGCAGGTGTTAGATACTTCAGTAGATCAGCTTTGGGAATTTATATCCCGCCCGGAAAACTTAAATGAGATTACTCCCCCGGAACTCGATTTTACGATTATCAGTGAAGTGCCCGATATGATGTACAATGGTTTGTTGGTTCAATATGATGTGAAATTGCCTTTACTGGGACATTCGGAATGGGTGACCGAAATCAAACACATTGTTCCGGGAAAAGAGTTTGTTGATGAGCAACGCATTGGTCCGTATCGCTTTTGGTATCACTATCATAAAATAGAAGAGGCAGAATTGGGGGTAAGGATGATTGATGAAGTGAACTACATGCCTCCGTATGGAATGCTTGGCAAGCTTGTGAATAAAATGCTGATCAAAAATAAGCTGCGGGATATTTTTGAATACCGAAAGCTGGTACTTGATCAGCGGTATAATACTAAAAAAGCAGAAACGGAATTCAGGTCAAACTAATAGATAAAAGTCCAGAGTTGTATACAGAATCCCGATGGGTTGGGACAGGTATTATTTCGGGATCTGTAACGATAGATGCTGAAAACAAGTTCAGCATGATATGAGGGTCATGGACGAATCTTAATGTCGATTTTCTCAGTCGCGTCCTGTTTCTGATTTCGAATAGCCAGCTGCTGAATTACATTATTCGATAGCTCAACAAACTTCTGTGCCGACTTTGTCTCCATATCGCCCAGCACAATAGGTTTGCCCTCGTCACTGCTTTCGCGCACCTTTTGTTCCAACGGGATTTCACCTAAAAAGTTGGTTCCCATGCGCTCAGCCAGGTCGCGAACCCCATGTTTGCCAAAGATGTGATACTTCTTATCCGGCATATCCTCGGGGATGAAATAGGCCATGTTCTCAACCATACCCAATACTGGCACATTTACTTTCTTAAACATCGCCACGCCTTTTCGGGCATCATCAAGGGCTACATCCTGAGGAGTAGAAACAATAACAGCTCCGGTCAGCGGGACGGTTTGTACCAGCGTCAGTTGAATATCGCCTGTCCCGGGAGGGAGATCGAGGACCATATAATCCAGTTCGCCCCACTCTACTTCATTCATAAACTGCTTGACGGCACTCGTTACCATGGGGCCGCGCCAGATCATCGCCTGGTCGGGATCAACAAGCATACCCATAGACAGAAAGCGGACGCCATATTTTTCTTTGGGGATGAGTTTCTTCTGGGTGGTAATATTAGGTCGTCCGTGGGCATCCATCATCGTAGGAATACTGGGACCGTAAATATCGGTATCCAACAACCCAACTTTTGCACCGGTGCGGGCTAATCCACAAGCGAGATTTACCGCTACTGTAGATTTGCCTACACCGCCCTTTCCGGAAGCGACAGCAATAATATTTTTAACACCCGAAAGGACTTCTTCATCTTGATCTTGCTGCTGGTCTTTTTTCTTTCGATGTCCCTGTCCCGGGAATTCGCCTTTGTCTTCGTTATTACGAAACTTCGAGATATTGACGGCCGTCGTTATATCGAGTACGGCATTCTCGTCCACGAATTTACGAATGGCATCTTCGCACATCTCCTTGAGTTTGGATTCCAACTTGGGATCCTTTTCAGGGAGATCAATTGTGAAGGTGATGAACGAATCCTGAACAATAAGATCTTCGATCATATCGAGGGTGACCAGATCTTTTTCCATCTCAGGATGCATCACATGGGTAAGTGCCGTACGTACTTGTTGCTTGTTAATGGCCATTGGGTAAAAGTGTTCTGTTGTCGCTAAATTTTTCAGTCTTGAAAGATAAGGATTTCTTGCCACATGCTAAACGCTGATTGGGGAGAAAGAATTCGGTTAAATAGAACCCAATGAAACTTAGAACAAATTATAACTGATGAGTTTACATGTCATCCTTAATTTGTTTCAGGATCTGTACGTATGGTTTTAGGCTAATGTAACGATAACCTAAAGTTGAACGCATCAGGTTAAAAAGAGTATTTAAAAATTCGCTTCAAGCGAATTTATGCACAAAATTAGCTCATGGATTCATCCGCGGGATTAGATTCCTAACAGGGGGTAGTCAAAACGTATCTGCGTTTAATTATGATTCTCTATTCTATTGCGAAATCCGTATTTTGGGCGACTGAAAGTTTAGAAATGAAAGAAATACCAAACCACCATGTTAAAACGAACCCCTTTTTACAATCTTCATGAACAAGCCGGAGCAAAGCTCATCGATTTTGGCGGATTTGAGATGCCGGTGCAGTACGAGAGCATCCGAAAAGAGCACAATGCCGTGCGTGAAAAGGTGGGTATGTTCGACGTATCGCATATGGGCGAATTTTATGTGACGGGCGATGAAGCTCTGGATCTAATTCAGTATGTGACTATTAATGATGTGTCAAATTTGGTGCCCGGCAAGGCACAGTACTCCGCAATGTGTTACGAGGACGGCGGTATTGTGGATGATCTTCTGATTTATATGCTGGGAGAGAACGAGTATATGCTGGTGGTAAATGCTTCAAATATCGATAAGGATTTTGAGTGGATTGCCGAGAATAATTCGTTTGATGCGGAGCTGACTGATATTTCTGAAGATACCTGCCTGTTGGCGGTACAGGGACCAAAATCCGTAGAAACCCTGCAAAAGCTGACGGATACGGATCTTTCTGCTATTAAATTCTATACCTTTGAACTGGGTAAGCTGGCAGGTTTTGATGATGTGACGCTTTCTGCCACTGGCTATACCGGGGAAAAAGGATTTGAGCTTTATTTCAATAAAAATAACGTTGATTCCGAAGCTATCTGGAAGGCGATTATGGAAGCGGGCGAAGAGTTCGGTATCGAGCCCTGTGGTTTAGGTGCTCGGGATACTCTGCGGTTGGAGAAGGGATTTGCGCTTTACGGCAACGATATCACAAAAGACACGCATCCTCTCGAAGCACGTATGGGCTGGCTCACGAAATTGGATAAGGGCGAATTCATGGGGCGTGATGCGCTTGTTAAGGCCAAAGAGGAAGGACTTTCACGAAAGCTGGTTGGTCTCACTATTGATGATAAGCGATCGATCCCACGAAAGGGCTATACTATTTTTGATGAAGAGGACAATGAGATCGGTTTTGTAACCAGTGGTTCTCGTTCAATTACGCTGGGCACTAATATTGCTATGGGATATGTGGATATTGGATACGCTGATGAGGGATCATCTGTTTTTGTAGAGATTCGAAACAAAAAAGCCGAGGCAGCAGTAACAAAACCACCGTTTGTGAAATAAAAAGTAGTTGTATAAGGGAATTGTTGCTAAGTTGTTAACCGGGATAAACAGAGATTACGATACTATAATTTATAGCATATGATAAATCAAATTGATGTATTTTCGTCGGCCCATTCTTTTAAGGAAGAGGATATTCGCGACAAAGCAGTGGTAATGATTGATGTGCTGCGGGCCAGCTCAACAATGGTTACGGCATTACAAAATGGAGCAAAGGGTATTATCGCCGTTGAGGATATGGACGAGGCCAGCAAGATTTCGCATAACTTAGATGCGAAGAGCTTTATGATGAGTGGCGAAAAAAATGGGGTAACGATTGACGGGTATGATCTGGGAAATTCCCCTTTGGAACATACCGAGGATGTGGTAAATGGCAAGACAATTATGCTGAATACTACAAACGGTACAAAGGCAATTCGGCGCTGCAGTTTGGCAGACCAGATTATCGTAGGTTCGTTTTTGAACCTTGATGCCATTGTTGAATATTTGCAGAATCTTGATGAAGAGGTGCTACTGGTTTGTGCCGGATGGCGTGGCCGGCTTTCGCTGGAGGATATTCTTTGTGCCGGGAATATAATTTACGAACTTTGTGAGGGGGATTTGCCTAATGAGGCAAGGGACGGAGCAAAAGTTGCTTTTGGTCTTTATGAAAAATTTGGTGATGATATAGAAAACAGTATCAAATCATCGAATTATGCAGTGCGCCTCAAGGATATTGTAAGCGAAGATGATCTTGAGTACTGTTGTCAACGCAGTATTACGGATATTTTACCTGCACTTAAAGAAGGAATTATTACAGATATAAATGGCAAAAAGCAGTAAATCAGGCGGATTTTTGGGAGGACTTTCCGAATCCCGAAAAATGGAAATACTGGGTATTCTGGTGATGGCCGTCGGGGGCCTGATCGGGTTTAGTATTGTTACATATAACCCATCGGATTATACGCTCATCCAATCGCTGTCGACCGATAGTTTGTTTGCGCTTGATCAAGGACCGGTTCTGCGTATCCAAAATGGATTGGGGGTTATTGGGGCTTATCTGGCACACTTTTTTGTCCATCTGTTGTTTGGATATATGAGCATCATCATACCGCTTATCATCATAGGGTACGGCTGGCTCATTTTTAGAAATCGGGATATCAGCCTAATGCTGTGGCCAACAGCTTATGGTATTTGGGGTATGGTACTGTTGTCAACTATTTTGGGGTGGGTCAATACTAATTATGAGTGGGTTGAGTCGGTATGGAATGGTTCGGCTGGTTTTTATATAGCCCGCGTCTTGCAAAATATTACGGGCATTGGCTCTATTATTATTTTGTCGGTATTGTTGCTAACAACCTTGCTGGCACTGCTCGACCGTGATCTTCAGCATACGGTAGAGCGGGTAAAGGATTGGATTGCAAATGTAAAGCAGTCGTATGCGGATTGGAAGGAACGTCGCCGCCAGAAAAAAGAGGAGAAAAGAAAACGCAAGCAGCAGGAAGCCGAGCAAAAAGAGATTGAGAAGCAGCGGCAGGCCGAACAGCAAATGCGTGAAAAATCCCAAACCAAAGAAAAGCAACGGGCTAAGCCCCAAACAAAAACCGAATCTGAAGAAGAGGAGCCTGAACCTCGCTCTATTGATGATATTGTAGAAGAGTCGCAGAAACGTGATCGTGAGCGAATGCGACAGGAAAAAGAAGAAGTAAAATCACTCGATCAGCGTCCACGTGCCGATATTGAGAAGAAGAAAATTGCTGAGGATGAGGAAGACGATGTCGATATCTCGGTATATGTGGGTGAAGGTGATGAGCAAGCCGGTGAAAAAGAGCTGGATAAACAGAATAAGGATAAGGCGAAGGAGGTTCCTAAGGTTCGTTATAAGTTCCCGACGATTGATCTACTGGATTCGCCGCCTAATGAAGGCAATGATGTTGACCTCGACGAGATTAAGGAGAACAAACGTATTATCCTCGATAAGCTGAAGCGTCACAATATTGAGATCCGCAGTATTAATGCAATTGTAGGTCCTACGGTTACGCTGTACGAACTTGATCCAGCACCGGACGTAAAAATCAGTAAGATTGAGAGTTATGCCAATGACTTGAAGATGGCGACGGCGGCGAAAGGACTTCGTATTATGGCACCCATTCCCGGGCGATCGGCGGTAGGGATTGAGGTTCCAAATGGGTCGCGTGAAACGGTCTTTATCAAGTCGGTTCTTAACACAAAGAAATTTGTAGAAAGTGATTTTGAGTTACCGGTGGCGTTTGGGAAAACTATCGAGAATGAAGTGTTTATGGTAGATTTGACCAAGATGCCGCATTTGCTTATTGCCGGTGCTACGGGATCTGGTAAAACGGTGGGTATCAATACGATCATTACGTGTCTGTTGTATAAGTGTCACCCGGATGATCTGAAATTTGTGATGATCGATCCCAAGAAGATTGAGCTCTCGCTGTTTCAGAAAATCGAAAAACATTTTTTAGCGACGTTGCCCGGCGCGGAAGAACCTATTATTACGGATACCTCTGCAGCGAAAGAGACTTTGGAAAGCTTAACTAAAGAGATGGATGAGCGTTACGACTTGCTTAAGGATGGTATGGTGCGTGATATCCGGGCATATAATGAAAAGTTTGACAACGGGGAGCTCGATGAGGAAGAAGGGCACCGCCATCTGCCGTATATTGTGGTGCTGATTGATGAGCTGGCTGATTTGATGATGACAGCCGGAAAAGATATTGAGGAGCCGATTGCCCGACTTGCTCAGTTGGCTCGTGCGGTAGGTATTCACCTGGTCGTTGCAACGCAGCGTCCGTCAGTGAATGTAGTTACCGGAACGATAAAAGCTAATTTCCCTGCACGTATTGCCTATCAGGTTGCTTCGAAAGTAGATTCGCGAACGATCCTTGATACCGGCGGTGCTGATCAGCTTATTGGTCGTGGTGATATGTTGTTTACCAACGGCGGCGGCATGACGCGAATTCAGAATGCCTTTGTATCGACAGAAGAGGTGGAAAGTATTACCGATTTTATTGGAAATCAGCGGGGATACAATAATAAGTACGAGTTACCTGTTTTAGAAGATGAAACCTCGTCAAGTGGTGACATCCCTGACCCGCTCGAGGATATTGATGAACTTTTTGAAGCGGCTGCCAAAGTTATTGTGTTGCACCAGCAGGGATCGGTATCGCTGCTGCAGCGTAAGCTTAAGATTGGCTATAATCGTGCCGGACGAATTGTTGATCAGCTGTATAATGCCGGTATCGTTGGTCCGTATCAGGGCAGTACGGCGCGAGATGTGTTAGTTGACGATGAAGAAGAATTAGAGGAATTATTAGATGATCTGGAAGAATTTGAGCGATAATTTAAAAATAGTTTTCATTGTAATAGTTGTTGGTTTGGGGTTGCCTGCGTTGGCGCTGGGGCAGCAGTCCTATTTCTCGGAATTAAAACAGACATTTGAAGAGGGATCTATATTTAAGGCTGATTTTCATCATCAAACTGTAGATTCTTACACCCAGGATACTGTTGCCAGCAATGGACGTATTTGGGTTGGAGGTCAGCAGTATAGAGTAGAAGCCGATAATAAATCTGTGGTTGTGGATGGGGAAACGTCTATGGTTTATGACGAGGATAGAAATCGGGTTATCATTAGCAAATACGAGCCGGAGGATGATGACTTTGCCCCCTCGCGAATTCTGAATGGAGTTGATTCTACGTTTACGGTACAGACACAGGAGAAGCGAGACGATGAAATATATATATTATTGTCTTCGGAAGATCCCTTTGCGATATATAAAAAGGTCGAAATCTTCCTTTCAAAGAGTCTGGTGCCGAAAAAGATTGAAGCTTTAGATCCAGCTGATAATGTAATTACTACTACCTTTTCTGATGGTGAGTTTATGGAACCCGAGGAGGACATGTTTAAGCTTAGCTATCCCGAGAGCGCTGAAAAAGTTGACATGCGAAACTAATATATTCTTAGAGATTGATGTATAAAAAAGTAATTAAGATTGGGCTTGCACTATCGTTGGCGGCTCTTTTTCTGTGGTTGGCTTTTCGTAATGTACAGCTGCAAGAAGTGTGGGAATATTCGAAGAACATCCAGTTTGGATGGTTGTTTCCTTTTGTTGTAACGGCTCTGTTTAGTCATATCTTTAGAGCAGAACGTTGGCGCTTGTTCATTGAACAGGATAAAGAAGAGCTTGATCGCATTACCTTGATTTCGGGAGTACTGGTTGGATACATGATGAATTTGGTTGGCCCGCGCTTTGGTGAAGTATCCCGTCCGGTGTATGTGGGTAAGAAAGAGGGACTAAGCAGTTCCAAATTAATGGGGACAATTGTATTAGAGCGGGTAATTGATATTGCCGTAATGGCTTTTCTGATGGTTGTGGTATCGGTGTATGTCATTGCCGATATGAACCTGCTGCGGCAAATTTTTGGAAATGAAACGATTAACTTTCTCACAAATGAATCGAGCATACTTACCTATTTATGGGTGGCTTTTTTATTGGCAGCGGTGGTTGGTATTGGTTTTTTGCTGATTAAGTTTATCGTTTATCTTGGTACTAAGTTTGAGGTGCTGCGCAAATGGATTTTTAAGGCGAAAAGAGTCTTTATTATGTTTCGCAATGGTCTGTTGGCAGCACGCGATGTAGAACGGTGGTGGTTGTTTATCCTTTATACCATCCTTATCTGGTTATGCTACACGTTGATGACCTATATTCCATTTTGGATGTTTGATATGCAGGAGGCGTATAATTTGGATATGTTGGATGCACTCGTAATTACTGTTATTTCGGCCATCGGTATTGCTATACCGTCGCCCGGTGGATTGGGAACTTATCACTATTTTGTAAAGCAGTCGCTATTGGTATTATTTGCCGTCCCCGCCGTTACCGGAATCGCTTATGCTACGGTTACCCACGGAGTAATGGTGTTATTTGTTTCAAGTATAACGCCCGTATTTCTGTTTATTGATAAGCTCCGATCTACCAAGGCGGGTGAGCCGGTTGTCTGATTTTATTCTAAGAATGGGTAAGGACTTTTTTCGTTGCAAAATAGGTCTTGCAGCAATTCTCTGATTCTTTTTTCGTTATTCGAAACAGATAGGCCGGAACCGGGTATAAAATTGCCTTAATTGAGACATTAATCGTTGCAAAAAAATTAGTACCTTTAACACTTGTTTTTGAGCATTATAGCAGTAAAAAAAACTTATGAAAGGGATATCAGCAATAGCATTTATTATCGTTATGGTTTTGGCAGCTAACCCCATAGCTGCACAACAACAGCAGGATTCGGAATCCTCGATGCTCCCGGAAATAGATCCACAGGATATTGAGATCCGCAGCCAGTTTGAGGCTCGATTTCCCGGATTGCGCCGACAACCCATTTTAGGTTTTGATCCCAATCCACGAGTATATCAGATTGATCCCAACCGCACGCCCTTTATGGAAACGCATGAGCAAGTCGTTGCCAATCTTCCGGTAAGTCAGTTATCCCGTCCCGAGCCGCCGGCATATATGGCATTTCCGTATTCTTCTCCGAAGAATGTATTCAGCCGGTTGGGTTTTGGAAGCTACGTAAGTCCCGAAGCAGAATTTTGGGGTGTAAAGCGTTTGAGTAATAAAAGTTATATCGGCGGGGATTTTGACTATTCCTCTTCTGATGGACATCTGGATAACGAAAACAGCAGTTTTCGCTTTTTTGATGCCAATGCAGAATATGCTACAAAGCTGAGCGAAAAAAGTCAGCTGGCAGTGAATGGGGGTGTTAAAACGAGCTTTAACAACATGTTCGACCTTCCGACTACAACTATACCGGCCGATGCGCGCAAAGAGTATAACGGCATTAATTTAGGAACTGAATTCAGACATTTTAAAAATACAGTTACCGGTTGGAAGGCAGATGCCAATATCCGCTACTATAATATTGACCTGAACAATGCGGGTTCGTTAACAGGCAAGAGTGAAGAACGAGTATATAACCTTTCTTTGGCTAAACGATGGGCTGGCGGAAATACCGACGAGACTTTTACTGTTAAGGCTGGTGCCAAGGGTGGAAATTACGAAAATACGATAGCGCAAGACTCTTGGTTTACCGCCCAAGGTGGTGTAGTGTATGAACGCCTTTTTAACTATGCGACCAATGTAAAGATTGATGCCAGCGTCTATTTTGCCCAAAATAGTTTTGATGATCAGATTTATCTGGGACCGGAGGTTACGGTAGAGCATCCCCTGATGGATATACTAACGTTAAAAGTTACTGCCGGGGCAAACCCTTACGTAAAAACATTAGAACAGCGACATTCAGAGAACCGATTTTTGACGGTAAATAATACACTTCGGCATACCTATCGCATGTATGGAAAAGGAGAGGCCAGTATAGAATATACCGATCAGGGTGAGTTTAACTTTGGATTCCAGTACGAGGATATGTCGGACTATCCCATTTTCCTGCGCTCTAATAATGGACCGTTCGGAAATCAAGGGTATGAATATTATGAAATGCAGTATCGAGATGCGTATAAAGTTTCTGCCTATGCGAGTGTGGTACACCAAATTATTCCCGAAAAATTCCAGATAAATGGGAAGGTCTACCTGCGGTCGCCCAAGCTTAAGGATGGTGGACGCATCCCGTATGAGGAGAAAATTGGTGTTAACTCCGGTGTAACTGTGCAACCTTTCGATGGAATTACTTTCGAAGCGTGGGCTGATTATGTAGGTTCACGAAGAACTTTTCAAACAAACGAAAAGCTGGATAGCTTTATATTACTTGGCGGCCAGGCTGATGTGCAGATTACAGAACGGTTTGGAGCTTACATTAAATTGGTAAATATATTAAGTCAGGATTACGAGGTTTGGCAAGGCTATAATGAGCGACCATTTCAAGCGTACGGCGGGGTAACAGTAAAATTATAATGGTGATGGATAAAGAGTTTATCAAAGCTTTTTCTGAAGTTATACGTGAAGAAATAGCTCGGAAAAATGATGTACATCTCGAAGGCGTTGGCCGATTCGAATTTGAACATCAGAAACAGTTTCAAAAACAGTATGACAGCGGCCGGGTTGTGATGATGCCGCCTAAGGATACCATCACTTTTATTCCGGAAAATTAACTGGGGATATGACTATCGATAAGGAACAGCTGATATCACTTCTTGAGGAAAAAACGGGATTGGAGCGCGAACAGGTTGAGGCGCAGCTCTCAGAGTTGATAAACAGAATCCAAAAGGCGGCTGAAGATGGTAAAACCTTTGAAGTGGAAGGGTTCGGGACCTTTAGCATGGAGGAGGGAAGGTTGCAGTTTGAGCCCGGAGACACTCTTGAGACGGAGATCAACAACAAGTATGCGGGGATGAAACCTATAGAGCTTATTGGGGCTTTTAAAGAGCCTGAAAGTGATGAGGAAGTCCCCGACGTAGATATGACGGAGGCTGGATCCAGTGGTGTGGATACAGAGCATGATTGGGCTTTTGATTCTGGTGCCACCGAAAGTGAGAAGGACGAAGATCAAGAATCTGAAACGGTCGAGTCTGAACCGGAGCTGGATGATAAAACTACCGATGATCAGGAAATTACAGATAGTGAAGGTATAATAGAACAGGATCAGCAAGAAGCAGAAGAAGTTTTTAATACCGTCTTTGGAAAAGCAGGGGAATCCTCTTCTGTGTCAGAGTCTTTGGAGACTGAGAAGGAAGAAGTCGAAGCCCAAAAGGATGAGGCTGATGAAAACGATTCTGAAGAAGAAGTTGTAGGGGAACAAAATGAAAAGCCAAGGGATACTATTGGAACCGTTATTGTTGCTGTAGTAGTGGTATTGGTTGTAGGAATTGGTGGATGGCTGATGTATGATTTTGGTTTTTCCGGAACGGGCAGTTCTGAAATTGCAACGACATCTCCTCAACCTACAGAGACGGTAGATCCTGTTAAAAATTCTGATAATACGGAGTCAGAGGAACAATCTGATGAAGATGAAGAGGCTGTGGAACCTGAGCAGCCGTCAGCAGTATCAACAGGGGAAGAAGGTACTGGTACGGAAACGGCTCCCCAGCAGCAAGATCGATATGGGCTGATGGGAGAACCCAATCAAGCTATTGCTAATGGTTATACCATTGTTGTACATTCTCTGCGAGATCAACAACAAGCAGAGCAAAATCGTCAGCAATTACAGGGGGCTGGCTATAGGGCATTAATAAGCCAGGCCCAGGTAGAGGGAACCACCTACTACCGTGTTGGTATTGGCCAGTTTGAGACGGTTGGTGATGCCCAGCAGGCAACAGGTGATATTCCAGAGCAATATCGAGATAATAATTTCATAAAAAGAATTCAATAACATACTCGTAACAATATAAAATTATGCAAGCGTTATTCTTTTTGTTAATACAAGCACAGACTGATACGACAGCCGCAGATACGTTGAGTATGGCTGCAGAACAGGAACAAATGTCAATGTTTGAACTGCTGGCAGAAGGCGGTGTACTTATGATTCCGTTGTTTATCCTGTCGATTGTAGCGGTATATGTTATTGCCGAGCGCTGGCGCTCGTTAAATAATGCGCGAATAGAAATCGATGGTTTTTTACGCACGGTTGAAAGCATGTTAAAAGATGGCGACCGACAGCGTGCTTTAACCTATTGCGATGGCATAGATAAACCTTTGGCACGTATTCTTAAGGCAGGTATCCGCAGGCTGGGACGCCCCATTAGAGATATTGAAGATGCTATCGGTAATGCCGGGAAAAAGGAGATTTATCACCTTGAAAAACGAATGAACTGGTTGGCTACGATAGCTGGTGTTGCTCCGTTGGTAGGATTTACGGGAACGGTTACCGGTATGATTGAGGCCTTTATGGACATACAGTCGCTGCAGGGTAATGTAAATCCAAGTGTGTTGGCTGGAGGTATCTGGGAGGCATTGATTACAACGGCAACGGGATTGATTGTAGGTATTATTGCTTATGGGTTTTATAACTTCTTGTTGGGTAAAATCAACCGTATGGTTCACGAGCTTGAAAATGCATCAGCAGATTTTATCGACTTATTGCAGGCACCATCAAATAAGAAAGAAAAAGAGCGTGAGAAGGTAGGATAATGGACTTTAGAAAAGATGATGACCGTATGGAGCCACTGACGCTGTTTTCACAGTCGTCACTGACAGATATTGTATTGTTGCTCCTGATTTTCTTCCTGTTGACCTCGTCGTTTGTTACCAACTTTGGGATTAAGGTCGATATCCCCAAAGCAGAAACCGGTGCACAGACTGAGGCCCAATTTATAACCGTTGCTGTAACCAAAGAGGGACAATTTTATGTTGATGGTGAGCCTACCAGTAGTGGCATGCTGGCATCGGCACTCCGGGAAGCCAGAGGGAATAGTTCGGAAGCTACACTTGTTTTAAGAGCAGATAAAGATGCTATTATTGACAATGCTGTGCGGGTCATGAATGTAGCAAAGGCACTGAATTTAAAAATAGTAATGGCAACAGAACAGGCATCACGGTAAGATAGAAACGAGTATATGGAGCAACCTGTATTCAATAACGAAGAAGATCGTTTTGCCCTTGCGGTAACGGGTGGGATACACGTGGCTCTGGTTATTGTTTTTTTACTTTATACCTTTTCTATTGAGTCGAATGTACGCCCCTCATTTATTGAAGTAGAGTTCGGGGAGTTTCAAACGGGAACGCCTGCGGAATATGCCGAGCAGCAGGCCGAGCAGGTGGCCACCCGTCCCAACCCGTCAGAGACTGAACCTGAAAACCCGGAGCCCGAAGAACCCGAACCGGTTGAGGAACAGCAGGAATCAACCGAAGAAACGACGAAACCGGTAGATGCTCCCGACCAAACTGAAGAAATTGAGGAAGAGCCAATTGAAACACCGGAAACCGATAAAGTAGATCCGCAGGAAGATACTGAAACCGATGAACCCAAAGAAGTAACCATCCCGCCGAAGACAGAAGAAGACGAAGTGCAGCAAGAGGGCGCAGAAAGCAGCGGTGATAAGCAAGGGAATACCGGAGAACTTAATGCCGATCAGGGTACCGGTAATGAGCAGGAAAAGTCAGCACCGTACGAGCTTAATTGGGAGGGTGATATCGAACGAAATCCTATGGTACAGCCTCTCCCGGATAATACAACCGATGCCGAAGCAACCATTACTATTCGATTTGAGGTGAAGCCGGATGGTTCTATCGGACGTATTGTGCCGCTCAAAAAAATGAACCCGGAATTGGAACGAGAAGTAATGCGAACGCTTCGCAGTTGGCGTTTTTCTCGATTGCCATCAGGGATACCACAGCAGTCGCAATGGGGTACTATTACCTTCCGCTTTGTGTTAGAATAAGATCTACTTGTGCTGGTGCTACATTAGCGTATTGAGCTAAGATCCTGAGCTTGATAAAGAGATTTCCATAAGAATCAAAATAAAGTATTAGATTGATCAAGTACGTCTTTGATTTTATTTAGTTCAGGTTATTAGATAGAGCATAAAATTTTTTACTTAGCAAATCAGTTACTTCCTTTCCAATCGCAATACTAAAGTAAACATAAAGCGGCTCCTTCGATTTTTGGCAGCACTTTCGACTCTAATTATTGCGTACAACGTTATTTTTCATTTTATCATTTGTATGAGGGACAGCAGCACAGCTGGGTAACAGGATTTTATTGGATGCTCACGGTAATGTCCACGCTTGGATTCGGCGATATTACCTTTACCAGTGATTTGGGCAGAGTGTTTTCGGTTATTGTATTGATGTCAGGTATGATATCACTGCCATTTACCTTGATAGAATTTTTCTATGCACCTTGGCTCGAGGCTCAATCCAAAGCAAGAGCACCCCGAAAGTTGCCTCAGGATACCCGGAACCATGTGATTATCACGCATCTTGCTCTTATTTCAGAATCACTAATCGAAAAATTGGATCAATATGGCTATGAATATGTCCTGTTGGTAACTGATTTACCCAAAGCTTTAGAGTTATATGATGAAGGGTACCAAGTTGTGTTTGGCGGCTTGGATGATCCCGAAACGTATAAGCGACTGCGGGTAGAAAATGCATCGATGGTGGTTTCTATGGGTACTGATATGGTTAATTCCAATATCAGTAATACAGTTCGTGAGTTTGATGATAAAGTTACGATAGTTACCACGGCGAACTCAGCCGATTTTGTGGACCTGTTGAAGATGGCAGGTGCAGATCATGTTATTCAGCTGGGAGAAATGATGGGGAAGACTCTCTCACGAAGAACAATAAGTCAGGATTCGCGGGTGCACGTAGTAGGACGTTTTGAGGAGCTTGTTACTGCAGAAGCGACAGCTGATGGGACTCCCCTTGTTGGCAAAACGATAGCGGAAAGTAACCTGCGCGAAGAGTTGAACATTAATATTGTGGGCGTATGGGAGCGTAGAAATTTAATAAGCCAACACCGGATACCTTAATCAACAAAGAAAGTGTATTTCTTTTAGCAGGGTCAGTTGAACAGTTTCGCAATTATGATGAAAATATGACAATCTATGGCCCCCCGTAATTATTGTAGGTGCGGGGCGGGAGGGACGTGGAACGGCTGAAGCATTTGAAGAACGCGGCATGGACTACCGGATTATAGAAAAAGATCCCGAACGAATTCGTGATAATGAGAAATATATTTTAGGAGGAGGCGAAGATCTGGAGATCCTCCAAAAAGCAGGAATTAAAGAGGCGCCGTACATCATCATGTCAACTCATGATGATATGAATATTTATCTAACGATTTATGCTCGTCGGCTGCGGCCCGATATCCAAATTATCAGTCGGGCAACGCTACAGCGTAATGTGTCAATATTGCACAGAGCCGGAGCTGATTTTGTAATGTCTTACGCCACTATGGGAGCCGATGTAATTTTTAATATCCTTGAACGTAACGACGTAGTTATGATCACGGAAGCTCTAAATGTCTTTAACTTGTAGACCCGCAATTATTAGTTGGCAAAACCCTGGTAGAATCCAATATTAGAAAAAATACCGGATGCAGCGTGTTATCCATCAAACAGAATGGACAACAGAAAATAAATCCTGCTCCAGATAAAAAACTTACCCCAATAGTGAGTTAGTATTAATTGGGAATTTAGACCAAGAAAGCCGGTTTATGAATCTTTATTTCGAAGAACGATAATTTGGTAAGCTCCTTTATCATTTGTTCAAGAGCATGGATTTTGAGATAAAATTCGAAGTATGCTTTTCGAACTGGTCTAAGTTTCTCAACCCTAACTTTTATTTATGAGAAACACTGAATAGAGTTCGCGAGTAGTCCTTTTTTGGCTTACGAACGATTTTCTTTTAATTCCTCAATGGCCTTGATAAGTGGGTCGACGCTGCCTCTTTTAAGTCGATTGTTTACAGCTTGAGGGGTAATATCAAGATGCTTGGCAATCATTTTTTGAGTGATATCAGCATCAATCATCATTTTCATAACCTCTTTTTCAGCTTCATTGCGTTTTCTGTTTTGCATTTGTTTTCAATTTAAAAGTTGTTTATTTATAAATTGGATATTTGTTTATTCACATAATGTGAACTTATAAAATATAGGCATTAATACAAAGTGAATGCAATATTAGAACGTATAAAAGAGGCGTATCATTTAGAGACCGATGCAGAGGTTGCAGACTTTTTAGACATTAAGCCCAGTACCCTAAGCATGCAAAAGAACAGGGGAAGGTTAGATCTGAAGAGAGTAATTGAGAGATGCAGTGACTTAAATAAAAATTGGTTGCTGGAGGGTAAAGGTGACAAAAGAACGGTAGATGGGGCTAATATTCAAAAGGCTATTCCTGTTTATACATCTTTGGATATAAAAGATATGAGGCCAGATTTTAATAACAGTCCTAAAGCGGGGAACATCTATACCGATATTTCAAATGGGGTTGGTGGATTGCCGGGTTCTAACAGTTTAATAGGGGTTGTTAGTGACGGGAATGAGATGGCTCCAACGGTAAAAGAGAATGACATTGCTGTAATTGACCTCAATGAAGATCCTACTCCTGATGAAATATTCCTTATTGCTTCATCTCACGAAACTATGTTACGGCGTCTGCAGAAGGAACAGAATAAACTATTTGCCAAATCCCAAAATGGGCAAAATGATCCCATCGAAATTAGCTTAGATAAAACCCATTGCTGTGTTGGGAAATTAACTTGGGTATTTCGAAGAGTGGAGTGATATCCCAAATTAAAAATAGCGGGTCGAAGAATAGTAATTAATGAATAAGTACTGTTCTAAGATTTCTAAAAAGGGCATATCTTTAAGCAAGACGTAAAATGAAACTTTGACAGTCTTGTGTAGTTAGAATTGTAAAAGCCCTGATTATTATGAAATCGCATGTCCTAATTTTATTGATTTTTGTTTTAATATTAGGCATTAGTTGCAGTAGCAATTCTACAAATGATGATGGGGCCGAGGGATTTAATTCATCTATTGAGATTCCTGAAGAATTCGAATGTGTTGATGGGCTATCAAATGGGATGTATGAATGTAATAACATCGATTTGGTAGCAATGGTAACGCCCGAGAATTTATTGGCCGAACCATTGAGTGATGGTCAGGCTTTAAATGATATTTGGGGATGGACCGACCCGGAAACAGGAACCGAGTATGCCTTGGTCGGGCTCGTAGGTGGTGTAACATTTGTAGACCTTTCAACTGCGTCTGATCCTCAGGTTGTCGGAAAGTTAGAGGAATCCGAATCTGCCTCGGGTTCATCGGGAAAAACAAGAAAGCGCGCAGAAGTAATGCATGAGGATAAATCATCATGGCGCGATTTCAAGGTATACCAAAATCACTTGTATGTGGTAAGTGATGGTCAATTCCATGGCATGCAGGTTTTTGATTTGACTCGGCTTCGGGAAGTAGAAAATGCGCCGGTGATGTTCAGGGAAGATTATCATTACGATGGTTTTGAAAATGCCCACAACATTGCCATTAACAAAAAAACAGGATATGGATATGTCGTTGGTTCAGATACCTATGGTGGAGGGTTGCATATCATCGATCTTAAAAGTCCGTTCGATCCTCAATTTGCAGGTTTCCACAGTGACAGTACCGTTGGTTTCGATTTTACGGGATATGTACACGACACACAGTGTGTGGTATACGATGGTCCGGATACGAATTATCATGGAGATGAGATTTGCATTAACTCCGCCGAAAGTCATTTGGTGGTTGCTAATGTAACCGATAAAGAAAACACCCAGACGATAGCAAAATCTACCTATGAAAATAATGGCTATGCTCATCAAGGATGGTTAACCGAAGACCATCGCTATTTTTTACTCGGTGATGAATTTGATGAGCGAAGAGGTCTCAGTACACAGACCTATATTTGGGATCTGCAAGATCTTGACAATCCTGAGTTGATTGGTGTGCATGAAGCAAATACAACGTCCATTGATCACAATCAGTATATAAAGGGCAACAATACCTATCAGGCTAATTATACGGCGGGACTCCGTATATTAAGTCTCGATAATATTGGAGATGGAGAGCTGGAAGAAGTCGCTTATTTTGATACATTTCCCGATGATGATAATCAGGTTTTTGATGGAGCCTGGAGTAATTATCCCTTTTTTGAAAGTGGGATTATTATTGTTAGTGATATTTCAAATGGTTTGTTTATACTTGATCCCACATTATAACCGCTTAATTAAAAGCATCACATTGTGAAGATCACTACAATATTTATCCTTGTTATTTCAAGTGTATTTTTAATTGGCACCTCAATTGTTCATGCACAATCTGATACGCTAAGTAAAGAAGATCAGATAAAAGCTGCTGTTAGTCCCGCCCCCGATAAAATGAAAGAGGGAGCCAGGGTTTTGGGGTATAATGAGGATGGGGAGTTGACCAGCTTGCGTGAGGGGTCTAATCAGTTAATTTGTATTGCAGATGATCCCCAACAAGGTAATTTTCATGTTGTATGCTATCACAAGGCCTTAGAGCCATTTATGCAAAGAGGACGGGAACTAAAAGCCAAAGGGTTATCTCGAGAGAAGGTTGACAGTATCCGCCATAAGGAAATTGAAGAGGGGAAAATTGAGTTGCCTAAAAAACCGATGGCGCTTTATTCTCTGACAGGCAAAAAGAATGGATTTGACTACACGACAGGGATGGTCAAAAATGTATCACCGCTTTATGTTATTTATGTTCCATATGCCACAGTAGAATCCACGGGACTATCCAAAAAACCTGCCAGTAAGGGTGCTCCATGGATTATGGAACCGGGAAAACCATGGGCACATATTATGGTTATGACGGGAAAAGAAACGCAAAAGTAGTTTTCTGTTAAAAAAGAATGTCCCATCTTGCGAATAGGTAAGTATATTTAGCCTTGCTATAAAACTATTAGATATTTTTAAAGTAGTTGATTTTTTGAGCTCAGATCGAGACTATTAGGACGTATTAGAAGCAGTCAAGAAGAGACAATAAAATCTAGTTTTAGGTAAGTAGGTTAGTATGGGTCAATGGATCATGAGGTTCGCTACTTGTATAATATTTATCCTGTCTTGTTTTTTCCTTCTCGGAACAACAGATTATGATCCGGAACCATTAACGTATGAGGTAGAGCCGGGTGATACATTGATCGAAATTGCTGCAGAATTCGGCAATTTTATTTGGTGGATTGATATCTATAAAGCAAATGCAGACAAGATTAAGAATCCCCACTTCATCTATCCCGGTCAAGAACTGGAGATCCCCACCCATATTGTCCAAGATTTGCGCCTTACTGTAACAACAGATGATGTTAACAGGGTGTTAGCAATGAACAAAAAATTTGAGCGTGAAGAGAAGGAAAAGAAGGATGACAAGAAGCTTAAAAAGTTCCGGGAAACCTTTAATCAGTTAGTAGAGAAAAAGAAGAAAAGGAAAGAAGGATCTGGGGTAGATAGTTATGAAGGATTGGGATTTGGGGGGATGGTGTTAGATGAAACACGAAGTAAAATGGGACGGGATTTTTATGCCATCTTTTATAAGCACTGGGAAGATCCCAAGGACATCAGTAATTTTACTATTACGGTTTCAGAACAGCCAACACCTTCGCGCGGAACGATGATACAGATCGAAATTGATAATCAACTGGTCTTTAGGAATCGATTGGAGCCGCGTTATTATAAAACAGAAAAAGCAGCTAAACGCGCTGTTTCATTGTGCAAAAAAAGATTAGTTCAGCAAGCATCCATTCAAAATGAATTTGCGGGGTATTAATCAATGAGAAAGTGTAAATTTATAATTGGTGTTTTATCATTGCTCGTGGGAATTGCATTATTTCTTCCACAAATAACACAAGCGCAGGATTTTGTGTATCGACCGATGAATCCTGCTTTTGGGGGTAGCCCGGCCAATTATGGGTGGATGCTTAATTCTGCGAATCAGCAAAACAAGTTCCAAGAAGGTGGATCCGGATTTAGAAGAGATCCATTAGCAAACTTTGAACAATCACTGCAACGCCAGGTGCTCTCACAATTGACGCGTCAAATTATTGGTGATCGCTTTGGTGGTGAAGGGGGCATTGATCTGAGTGAACAGAGCACCTATGAATTTGGAGAGTTTAACATCAGTATAAATCCTGGTCCCGATGGGGTACAGGTCAATATCCAGAATATATTATCCGGTGAGTCTACAAGTATTACGATTCCTTCGGGATTTTCCGGCAGTAACTTTGGAGGAAATTAAGGTAAAATTGTTAAAACAAAGAGAATTGTAATGGAATTGCACGAAGCATTTAGGAGCTGAATAAAATAAGGAAGGCAGCACCAGGGATCTTCTCCAACCGAAAGGTTTGGAGAAGTGTGGAACTCTGATGCCGCCCATTGAAGAACATTAAAAGATCCTAATATAACAATTTGTGATCGCTTCTTCAATGGGATTTGCCTTCCGTACTGTTCGCTCCTATGAGATTCGGGAATAAGCCACCGAATCATATTCCGGTGATCGGAATAATTATAAGTTGGCTTGTTAATTCAATTAATCTGAATAAAAATAACATAGGGGTAACCTATTATGAAGAAGTTAACTACGTTAGTTTTTGTTCTGGTATTTGCCAGTTCTATGGCATTTGCACAGAATGATGCGACGGTAGATCAAAATGGTTCAGGCAATAGTGCCAGTATTGATCAGGAGTATCAGGCAGCAAATGGTGTTTCAGCCATGAATGAGGCTGTTGTTAATCAGGCCGGTGACCAAAATGATGTGGCATTGCTGGATCAATATGGTGCTGGTAATCTTTACGATGTCGAACAAATAGGCGATGGAAACCTTGTGAAACAACATGCAGAACAAGGTAAACATGGGCCAAGTACCAATGGTCTAATTGATGTTGATCAAATCGGTAATAATAATACTGTGCATGATGTTGACCAAAGTGGTCAAAGCAACCAAGCTTACATAACGCAAGAGGGAGTGGGCAACTTCGTTGATATTGAAGGACAGCGCTCTACTGGTGCAGCTGGTAACATTATTGACATCCTGCAAACTGATGACGGCGATCATGCTGTTGGTACCGGAACAGGTACGGGTGCTTACCAAGATGGTGTGAATAACACTATGGATATTGTTCAAAATGGCTGGGGACAGTCCGCTGGTACGCAAAGCGTACAGTCCGGTGGAGTACCTGGTCAAGAAGGTGGACAAGGTCTCGTTCAGCTTGGTGACGGTAACGAGCTGATGATTGATCAAAGTGGTAGTTCCAACATTGTACGTTCTGTATTACAGGATGGTAGTTCTAACATGGCAGATATTATGCAAAGCTCATCAGGTAATACTGCAGCTGTTAGCCAAGTTGGAAGTTCAAACTCAGCCACAATTACTCAGAACTAATAAAATCTGATAGGTGGTTATAGGAAAGGGATGTGTTCCCTTTCCTATTAATCACTTCTAATTAAAGTTATTCAAATAAAAAACCACATAATTAGTATGAAGAAGCTAACAACACTTTTATTTATGCTGGTGTTTGCCAGTTCCATGGCATTTGCGCAGCACGATGCGTCTGTTTCCCAGACTGGAAGCAGTAACGATGCTATGGTCGACCAAGATGGAAACAATTCTAATAATGCAACTATAACACAGGTTCAGGGAGATAATGATGCCGATATCACCCAGCACGGGAATAATCCCGGAGCCAGTCCGTATGGTTCCAGTGCTTATACCAATAATGTGCTTTTAGACCAGAGTAATGGTAGCGAAGCAACAATTAATCAAACAGGTCGAGACTATGTTGCTCTTGAGCAAGTTGATGGATCTATTGCCGAAATCAACCAAGATTACGGCGAAGAACATTCAGTCCTCGGGCTTGGTGGTGAAGGCACTAAAGCCTATCAAGAGAACAGCGAGCTCTATGTTGAACAGCAAGGTACATTAGAGCTGGGATCCACAGGAGTACGACGTCTGGGAAGTGAACTGCGTATTGAGCAGTATGGCTCTGACTTGGTTAATATCAAACAGCGCGATGGGGCTTTTGCACAGATTCTGCAAGATGCAGGTGCAAATGATGCTTACGTTAGACAAGACGGTGATTCCGATATCTATCTGGAGCAAAATGGAACAAGTGGTTCCAGTGCAGATATTAACCAGCTCGGTGATGGGCACTCCGTTAACGGTCTGTCCGGAAGCGGCAGTTATGCTCTTCAGGGAGGCCAGGGAGGCCATACTCTGAATGTTGACCAAGATGGTGCTTACGGAGCTGTCGGTAACACTGCAGCAGTTTCTCAACTTGGTATGGATAACACTGCTGGTATCACCCAAAATGGTAGTGCTAACAGTGCCACTGTAATTCAAAACTAAAATAGTTTTCATTAGTGATTTTACGGGGAGAGTTGTTCTCCCCGATAATCACTAAAAATTATTCTATCTAATTAAAACTGGGAGAAATTCTCTCAGTTTATGGGTACAAATCAAAAAAAATAATATTATGAAAAAATTAACCACATTACTCTTTGTTTTGGTGTTTGCCAGTTCTATGGCATTTGCACAGAACAACGATGCGACAGTGGATCAAGAAGGAGATAATCAAGATTCATATGTGGAACAAGTGGGTTCTACAAATGAAGCTGATGTAGTTCAGTTTACAGATAATAGCGGGGCACAGGAATCTGATGTTATACAGATGGGTTCCGGCAACGTCGCCACAGTTGATCAAAGCCAAACTGGGGGTGGAGGTAATGGTCTGAACTCTGCCTATATCGAGCAGGATGGAACTGATAATGAAGCTACCCAAACGCAATATGCTCCCGGTTATAATGGAGGGCAAGATGTATGGGGTCTTCAATCTGGATCAGAAAATATCCTAACCCAGTCTACTGGTAGCGGGTATACCTTAAGTTTGACTGCTGAACAGTATGGTACTTCCAACACGGTAGATCAAGACGCGAGTGGTGCTCATAACCATGGGGAAGTGTATCAGAATGGCGAATCCAATGAAGCCATGCAAGATCTAAATGGTTCTAATAACGGATACATGGGAGATGTTATGCTCATCGATCAAGATGGTCTTGGTAATTATGCTTCCCAAGACTTTACAGGACATGGATCAAGCCACAGTAATAATGGAGAAGTTATTCAGCTTGGTGAAGATAATAATGCCTGGCAACTGGGAGATGGTCGTAATCTTAATGCTACCGTTTCACAAGATGGTATGGGTAATTGGTCAAACCAAGAACAATTTGGCAATGGTCATTCCAGCTCAGTAACCCAGACAGGAAATAATAATACTGCTGATGTAATGCAGTCCAGTGGAGGAGGCTCGTAAAGAATTGACTCCATTTAGTTCCCAGGTAGCTTAAATCCTGGGAGCTAATTTATCCATTTGATCTAATTTTCAACAAAAGAAGACCTACTTATGAAAAAATTAACCTCGCTTTTATTTGTTCTGGTATTTGCCAATTCTATGGCGTTTGCACAGAATAACGATGCTACAGTGGAACAGGATGGTAATAGTCATAATGCAACGGTGACACAAACCGGTTCCGAAAGTAATGCTATTGTTGATCAGGATTCCCATTTTGGAACTGGTCATTTGACGGAAATCACTCAGCAAGCCGGAAGTGAAAACTTTGCTTTTGTAGATCAGAATCAGGCTAATTCTGAGGCCTTTGTAACACAGACGGGTTCTGAGAATGAAAGTCGTTCAAAACAAGCCGGATATAATGAGCTGACTGTAAATCAATCTGGAAATGGAAATGTCCTTGGTGCTTATGGTGATTACTCTGGAAACGCATATCAAAAGAACGGTACTGGAGTCTTTTCTTCGGATAAAAATGACCTGTTCTTAAATCAGATTGGTGCATTCCAAAAAGCTGGAGTTTGGCAAGAACATCACGCTGATGCTGATATTACTCAGATAGGTGCTTTTAATAAAGCAGATGTAAAACAGACTGGTAGCCCTCAACAAGCTATAAATACTGCTGATGTTGAGCAGGTTGGAGCCCGTCTAAATGCGGATATTTCTCAAAATGGAGAAGGTAATACTTCTATTATTGATTCTCACGGTGCTTGGGATACAGCAATTTCTAACCAAAGCGGAACAGATCATAACTCTACGATTAATCAAACCGGATTGTGGAATACTGCAAGTGTAAGTCAGTCAGTCCACAATAATTCTTCTACGGTAGCGCAAACCGGTAGCGGCCACAGTGCTGGTGTTACCCAAACTGGGAGTGGCAACTCCTCTACGGTAAGTCAATCTGGTGTAGGAGGAGGAACATAAAATTTCAAGTACACTATGACCGGAGAGGATGGAAGACTCCTCTCACGGTTTTCTTTAAAACTTTATTTAGTCATCAATTTGAATATTAGGCAATATATTATGAAGAAGTTATTTGTCATTACCGCTTTAGTATTGTTTTCAACTACGATGGGCTTTGCACAGAATGATGCTGAAACGGAACAGGTTGGGGATGAAAACGAAGCCACCGTTACCCAAGTTGGGGATAATAAGGCAACCGTATACCAAGGGACGCAAAAATATGCGTCGAGCCCTGTAGCAGTAGCAGAAGATAACGAAGCTACGATCATGCAAGATGGTGCTTTTGAAGCCTTTATTATTCAGGGTGATGCCGGTACTGCTCTAAATTCTTCAAGTTCTATAGACCAGTCGGGAACGGATGGTTATGCAGATATTCTGCAAGGGGTATATAACGGTGGTACTGCTGTATCTACAAATGCTTCCGTGGAGCAAAGAAAGAGTGGAAATACCGCTCAAATTCGCCAGGGTCTTGCAGGTAGTACCGAAGGAGGGAGTGCAAATATGACTCAAAATGGAGTAGGCAATACAGGTATAATCTATCAAGGGGTACAAGCCCAATCATCTTCCTTAGATAATACTGCTACGATAATTCAGAGTGGCAACAATAATTCATCTACAACTATTTTGCAGGGATCAAAATTATCACTTGCCGGACCCGGTTCTGGAGCAGGAACTGCTGAAGGTAATACAGCCACTGTTATTCAAAATGGTGACAATAATGGAAATGGCGACGGTGTGAGAATAAACCAAGGTATTAATGGTGGTTTTGCTCTTGATAACGCTGGATATATATTGCAAAATGGAGACAATAATAACGCAATAATTAATCAGGGCGTTGGTATTAATATTTCATCACAAAACAGCGAGGCTAATATCTATCAACATTCTGACAATAATAATGCTACGGTCAATCAAAAGGGTATGAATAACACAACAAATGTTACACAGAATTAAATGATTTAGATAATTTTGGAATCAGCTTCAAATATTCCAACTTAACTTAATAATTGGTGGAGATTGAATCTTCTCTACCAGTTTTCTACACTACAAGAAATTATATTTCTAAAACATAGATTGCACAATTGATGCAAGATAAATCTGTTACAGCGTGTATACTGTTATTATTTATCACGATGACTTTAGGTGCATGTAGTTCTACACTGCAACCATTGGAGACTGAAAGGGTAAAACCGGGAATTAACAGCAAGGTTCACGAAAGTCTGAAAGAGATGCCGGAACCTCAAAGCAAAGTAGTTGCGGCCGTTTATAGATTTCGCGATCAAACCGGCCAATATAAGCCTTCTGAGAGGGTTGCAAGTTGGTCTACGGCTGTTACACAGGGAGCTACTTCCATACTTATTAAATCAATGGAAGACTCCGGTTGGTTTACACCCATTGAGCGAGAAGGGGTATCGAACTTGTTGAATGAGCGCCAAATTATCCAAAAAACACGCCAGCAGAATAACCAAAGCGGTCGACTTTCGCCGTTGTTATTTGCCGGAGTGTTATTAGAAGGGGGCATCATCGGATATGATACCAATGTTATTACGGGTGGAGGTGGGGCACGCTTGCTTGGAACCGGTGCTTCCGGACAGTTTCGAAAAGACCAGGTAACGATCTATTTGCGAGCGGTGTCTACAAAAACCGGGCGGGTGCTTGAAACGGTTCATACAACCAAATCAATAATTTCGCAGGAGCTGCAAAGCGGTGTCTTCCGTTATGTGGATACTAATCGGCTATTGGAGACGGAAGCTGGATTTACTTATAACGAACCGCCCCTAATGGCTGTTACCGAAGCGATCGATGAGGCGGTGAAAATGCTTATCATCAGAGGGGAAGATCAAGGGATTTGGAGTGCTCGAGACACTACTGCTTTTAATGAGTATGAAAAAAAATATAAGAGTATTAAGGAGTGGGAAGAGCGTGAAAAAACAAACTACTTTGGTTTGTATGATAACGAAAAGTTGCGATCGGGTTTAGATATTTCTGCAAACTTTTTGTTTGGTAGTCATATAGGTAGTTATTCTGCAGCGAACGATGAGATTGGTGGAGCTATAAAGGCTGAATACTTTTTAAGTCGACAGCTTTCGTTAAAAGGAAGTGTAGAACGGTCGAAAATTGGAGCACAACAGGTGTTTTCAAGACCTTATACCGCTTTTGATTTAACGGTAAATGGACACTTTACACCTAATTCAAAGCTTTCTCCTTTTGCTGGAATAGGCGTGGGAAATATGACTTATGACAGTAAGCCCGAATTTTCGAGTAGGGGATATTTTCCAACGGTTTCGGCTGAAGCGGGATTAGATTACCGGATATCAGAACGAATTGGAGTCCATGTAGGATTTAACTATCGTTATTTGATTCGGGATGGACTTGATGGAGTAAGTAAGGGGTCGATACATGATCAGATGTGGAACGTAAGTACTGGTGTAAGTTATTCACCAAAGTTTTTGCAATAAATTATCATAAAATATGATTCTCGTATTGAGAAAGAATATTCATAAACCAAAAAGAGGTTTGCTATGAAGTTAAAGAAAACACTAATTATCACAATTGTATTTTGCTTGGCTGGTTTTTTGGGAGCACAAGCTCAAGATAGTAAGGAAAGAAGTCCGGTATCAATCGAACAGGTTGAGAATCCCGGAATCGAGCATAATGAAGCCTTAAAAAGTTTTGGCCTATTCCACAACTTTGCACTTTCAGGTTCGACGGGTGCTTTGTTTGGTGGAGTATCAGCTGAAGGAAATTATGCTTCAATAACGCAATATGGTAGTAACAATGTTTCGAGTCTGACTCAAAATGGAAATAGTAATATCGGCAAAATATTGATTGGAAGTCCCGGGAATCATGTCAGTGGTAATATAACCGATCTTACACAAGAGGGGGATAGGTTAATTTCTGTTGTGAATGTTCAAGGAAATAGTAATACCCTTAATTTTACCCAGGACGGTAATTCGATGGGAGCATCTATCAATATGTTAGGTAATGGAGCAAATATTAGAGCTGAACAAGTACCTACAGCCTCTGGATCTGAGTTTTTCTTTCAAAAAGGGTCAATGCCTGTTTTTAAAGTTGAGTCCAGTTCACGAAACCAACAGCTTATAATTGAATAACTATAAATTTGTGAAATTTAATATTCTAGAAATGTACATAAATAAGTGTCTGCTATTTGTTATCTGCTTTTCCTTACTTGTCGGTTGTTCCAAGGAAACGATATCTCCCGAAACCTTTGGTAATATCGATGGACAGGTGTTAAACAGTGAAACCGAGGAGGGAATTGGTGGGGCAAATATTACTACTTCTCCGGCCACAAACTCTATAGCCACCAATGAGGACGGTAGTTTTAGCCTTAATGAAGTTACTACGGGTAACTATAATATAACAGCCAGTAAATCCGAATTTGAGTCTACAACAGTAAGCGTGAACGTTCGTGAAGGTAAAACAGCGACGGCACAGATTTACCTTGATCCCAAAAATGGAAGTGGGGAAAAAAGTTTAACGGCCGAAGTAAGTGCCTGGAACGAAAGAAGGGTTAACAATGATAACACAGGTAGTGACAGTACATTTGCGGATGTGGAGTACGAAGTGACAAACAGAAGTGATGATATCGAAATAGACAGATACGAAGTTTATTTTAAGATTTACACCTCAGGAGAAACCTTTTCCAAGGAAGAAGGAGATACGGCTCTTGCGGCCGGCGAAAAAAATATTGCTGAGTTTTCAAAATATGTTCACCATAACACAATAGATTCTGTGGTGGTAAGCGGTAAATACGCAGACTAAGTAACTAAATGCTCGTTGTTATAGTTTGATAAGGAGTGGCTATGATATTTCTCAGATATGAAAAATTCACGTCAAAAATATTGGTTCTATAGGTTTGTTTCTCTTGTTATACTGGTAGCACTGGTATTTTTCTTGAAACATGATTTGCAACGGCTTATTGATACCATTTCTTCACCACCTCCTGCTCCTGAATCGAAGCAGATAGCACCCCCGAATTCTTATTTCCTTTCTCCTAATATAGACATTCCGGATGATGGCACACTAAGCGATTTAGATTATACTGGTAAACCGACGGTGCCCTTATATCGTTATTCTAAAATTGTAAAGCCGAATATTCAGAGGAATATTGATACTTCGGGTATAAAGGTTGAAAAGATTAAGCTTAAAAAGCCTGAAAAAAGTGATAAGGAATCCGAGCTGGTTGACCAAGACCAGTTAGCTGAGGATCTATTTTTTGATCTCCCTGAAATCGCTAAGAAAATTGGTGTTAGCTGGATAGTAAATAACCAAGGAGTGACGGCAATGGATTTTAATTTCATACAGCAGAATAGCCGGCAGTCATCACCGAGAATTGCTCAAGTAAACAATAACCTAAGTTATAACGAGCTTGGACAAAATAATGAGCTGGATGATCAAGTTGTGGGCAGTTTTGGAAATAGACGATTAGTAACCCATGTTGGAGATTTTAATTATACGAATCAAGCTCTATACAATACATATTATTCAGATTTTATAGTTCGCTCCATTGGGAATTATAATTCGACCATGCAGAATGTTTTTAATGCATATAATGCACAATTGTCTGTAACACAAAATGGATCATATAATAGGGTAAGACAGGATATTTATTCACGAGACGTTTTTGGCACTTTTAACCGAACCGAAAACGAAGTCCTTCAGGTCGGAAGTTACAATTTGTTCAGATCGCAACAGGCAGGTGCATCAAATACAATCAAGACAGTACAGCGTGGTAGTTTTAACAATGTTGATATTTCTCAGCGAGGAAGTAACAACTCCGCGCAAGTACGTCAGTCAGGTCAGGGAAATACAGTGACTATTAATCAGAATTAAAAAATAAGGGAGGTGGTACTATTAGTCTCCCCAAAAAATTTCTGATTAGTTTGGTTAATTAAAAGAGAGCGAGACAGTCCCACCAGAAGTTCGGGCAGATACTTTGGGCCCACCGCCATTAAGGTTGCCATCAACTTCGTCATTTTCCATCTCTCCGGAAAAGTTATTAAACTTTCCACGAACAAAAGAACCCTTTAAATGTAGATCAACGCCAATGTTTTTGGGAATGGTGATATCTACATTACCGCCGCTTGTTTTTAGATCGACAAATTGATCAATAGCATTGAGGGTGGCGGTTATACTACCCCCGCTTGTTGATGCTTTAACACTTCCGTTTACATCTGAAAGTTTTATGTGTCCCCCACTGGTTTTAGCCTGTAGTGTTCCGGCTATGATGTTGGCACTGATATGTCCACCACTTGTTCGAACATTAAGATCACCTTCAAGATTTGAAAGATCGATATGCCCGCCGGAGGTTCTGGCGTCAATGGTTCCTGTTAGATTTTTCAGGTTTAGATGACCTCCGCTTGTTGCAATAGTTTGAGTTCCTTCAAGATTCTGTGCCTCGATATGACCACCGCTTGTTCTGAGGTCGGTACTCATCTCCTTTGGGGCAAGTACGACAAATGAAACAGACGGCCGATCGTTATTCCATGACGACCAGTTGTTGTTTTTTTTATATTTGGCAATGGCTTTGACAGAATTTCTTGATTTTGATATATCAATCTCCCATTCGTCAAGGTTGATGTCGCTTGGGCTAAGGTTTTTACCATCCTTGCGTACGTACATCTCAACACGAACCGAGTTGGAATTTGATCCCTCAACGGTAATATGTCCGCCTGATGTACGAACCTGAAGCTCTCCGGGGGTGTTAATATTAAATTCTTCGGTACGGTAGGGATCATCTTGGTCGAGTGATCCGGAGTTAACTAAAGCAACTGATGTACTCACTAAAAGAAGAGTTAAAATCAGTGAGAACGTCAGAGCAAGTAAAACTTTGGTTAAATATACATTTCGGGCAGTCATAAAACCTCCTTGTTAAAATTTTTAAAATCACAGTTTGCCTATACGTTATTTATTCCAAAAGTGTTTCAAAAATTTAGGAATTGACAGAAGGTTTGGAGGTAGGAGAGCTGCTATCAATTCATTATTTTTAGACAGCTTAGAAACAGGATAAAATGAAAGTGATTTATGAAATTACCATTTGTACTTGCCAAGCGATTTGTGGCGGGAGAATCGTTTGATCAGGCCCTCCCTAAAGTAAAAACGCTGAATAGAAAAGAGATAAAGATAACTCTCGATTTATTGGGCGAAAACGTAGAAGATCGCCAAACAGCGGATGAGACCGTTGAGAACTATATACAGCTTCTGAATGATATCGATGAGTCAGAATTGGACAGCACGATATCAATTAAACTTACGATGATGGGGCTGGATATCGACCGTAACTACTGTAGAGATAACCTGTTTAGATTGCTCGATGTTGCCCGCGAAAACGATCAGTTTGTCCGTATTGATATGGAAGGTTCCGATTATACCCAGCAGACTATCGATATTTTTAGGGAGGCCTTTCAAGAGTATGGCAAGCATGTAGGTATTGTAATTCAAGCCTATCTGCATCGTACGAAAGAAGACATCAACCAGTTGGCCGAAATTGGGGCCGATGTACGGCTTTGCAAAGGTGCGTATAAAGAGCCTAAAGATATCGCGCTACAAAATATGGATGACATCCGCGAGGCCTTCAAGGAATACGCGAAAGTGTTGTTGCATAATACTCCTTATCCGCGCATCGCCACGCATGATGACGAATTAATTGATTGGACTCAAAAGTATACTCGGGAACACGATATCGGGAAGTCTCGATTTGAGTTTCAGATGCTGTATGGTCTGCGCCAGGAAACGATGGAAGAGTTTGCCGCTAATGGATACAACGCCCGTATTTACGTGCCCTTTGGTACTATGTGGTTTCCCTATTTTAAGCGCCGCCTGATGGAGCGAAAAGAAAATATCTGGTTTGTCCTTTCCACGTTATTTCAAAAATAATATGGAGATATCACCTGAAGTTCACCGTTATATTCTTGCAGCCCTGTTTTTAATAACAGGAATACTCCATTTTGTAAAACCGAAGCTCTTTACCGGAATTATGCCGGATTACATTCCCTATCACCTTATGATGGTCTACGTTAGTGGGGCGGCAGAGGTGCTCGGTGGATTGGGAATTCTCTTTGAGAGGACACAAGTCTGGGCAGGATGGGGGCTGATTTTGTTGTTAGTTGCCGTATTTCCTGCAAATATCAATATGACTGTCGAATCCATTCAGAAATCAGGGTACACTTCATTATACAGTATGGTAACGATCCTTCGCTTACCACTACAATTTGTGCTGATTTACTGGGTGTATTGGGCGTGTTTACGTTGAGTGAAATGGCAAACGTGAAAAGTGAAACGTGTGTTTCGTTTCACCTTTGCCATTTCACTTCTGCCCCTTACATTATGTTTTATGAATAACTGGACAGCATATAAGTGGCAAACATTTTTTATCCCCATCATTGCTGGAATCGCCCTACTTTCTATCCCTTTGGTCGGCGACTTCCACATCGAATCTGCCATACTTATTTCTCTGGTGGGATGTTTCTGGGCTGGAATTTCGGCTACCAACAAATCCACAGAAAGAGATTTTCATGTGGCCTTGCAAATTACCGGCTACCTGTTCTTGATAGGCTTGCCATTACTTGTAAATGCGTTGCTTACCGGCTGTTTTAGTATTCATGGGCTGGCCTACTGGTTGCTGTTTCCACTGCCCAGCGTCTTCTTTGGATATGCAATCGGTCGACTAATTCGAAGCCTAAAATTATCCTATGCCAAGGCGATAACGGTTGGCATTCTGTTATTTATCGGGATTGGCATTCTGCTGATTGAACTGCTGACCTATCCGCAGGTGTATTTTTTTAATCACGTTTGGGGTGGTTGGCCGGGACCCATTTATGATGAGGTTGTGAGAGTAAATAGAGCAACCGGCTTTTTTCGCATGCTGACGTTGTTGTGGGCTATCCTTCTCTGGCACATTCCAGTTTTGGATAAAGATCGATATTCGAAATGGGTGGTGGGATTTTCGGCAGTTGCAATCTTAATCAGTTATACACAGCTAACCGAGTTAGGCATTAACTCCCCGCGATCACATCTACAAAAAGTCTTGGGCGGACATCAATCCACCGAGCACTTTGAGCTGTATTACCATCAGCGGCTGTACAGTGATTACGAAATAAATTTGCTGGCGAAAGAGCACGAGTTTTATTTTGATCAGATTTCCAATCAGCTTGCACTGACTGAGAGAGATACTGCAGATAAAATAGAAAGCTATTTATACGGACATCCCTGGCAGAAAAAGGAGTTGGTGGGCGCCAAGTTCACCAGTTATGTACCGGTGTGGTTAGAGCAGGATCAATTGCATATCGCCAAAGAGCAAATTTCCAGCAGCCTCAAACATGAGTTGGTGCACGTGATGTCCAAAAAGTTTGGCAACTGGTTTAACGCCAGCTGGACTATCGGACTGATTGAAGGCATTGCCGTGGCTATTGACGGAGGTTCCTCATCGACCTCAACGATTCACCAATTAGTGGTATCCGAAAAGCCATATCCTTCAGCAGAAGAACTGGAAAGGGCATTTTCGTTTTGGGGATTTTACGGCGGACGATCGGGCGTTAATTATACCACAAGCGGATCTTTTGTACGGTTTTTGATGCAGAATTATCCCATAGAATATCTGAAAAAAGCTTACCAAACAGGAGGTATTGCAGAAGCGTATCAAACGGATTGGCAAACATTGACGAGTGAATGGCATGCTGTGTTGGATACCGTTGACACAGATACCATAGATCAACAGGTTGCACGGCGTATTTTTGGGATGCGATCGCTATTTGAAAAAGAGTGTCCGCATGTAGTTTCTGATTTTGCTACTGCCCATGATAATTATCGCTTTTCTCTGGCGAATCAGGATACCGCACGGGCGTTGCAATTTTTAGACCGGGCCTTGGTTGAAGCGGATAGCACAGCTCCCATTAAAACCGGGTGGAGCTATCGTAATTTGATAGAGGGGCAGTCCCCAAAAGTGCGTCAGGCGGCAGTGCTTGTCGATACGACAGTTGATTTACAGCTTCTTTATGCGGATGCCTTTGCCATGGTTGGTGATTGGGAAATGGCAGATCGACATCTTTCAGAAGGTAAGCAGTTGTTTGAGGAAAATTCGGACTCGTTGCTAAAACCGGCGTTGGAAACGCGGAATAATCGGTTACAGTGGGAAATATATCGCCAGATGACCTACGATAATATGCTACCTGATTCTGCTGCTTTTAATGAGGCACTATACCGGACAAAGATTCGAAGTGTCCGCAAAGCAATAGAACAGGAGAAGTGGCAAATGGTGGAACTGTATGCCCATCAGTTATTGGAGGCATCGCTGGATAAAAAATATTTCGATGATTACCAGCAGTTGATTCATTACTTAATATTTCAAAATAATATAGTTTTGGCTAAACAGCTTATGGTGCAGTTAAGTAAATTACCATTGCGAAATCGCTATCGCGACCGATTGCAACAAGAGTGGGAGTGGGTGGAATTTTTGAAAACGGGTAGAGAAAATGGGAGTTATGATTAAATCTTTATTGATTTAGTATAGTCTAAAAGGCAATATAAAAGGAGAAACACCGATATGAAGAAGTATACGCTATCTTTTTGGGAAGCTAATATGTACTCATTGTTAGCTTATATTCCTATTATCGTGGGATATTATATCCCCTATGGGTTTCTTTATGGGTGGTCATCCTTTGGGGTAGATATTATTCAGGGAATTGGTAATCCGTTGTTCTTTTTAATTATTATTTTTTTGGGGATTGTTTTACATGAATTTATCCATGCTTTAAGCTGGTGGTGGATGGATGATATTCCGTGGGAGAAAATTCATTTTGGATTTAAGTGGATGGTGTTGACGCCTTATGTTCACTGTCCCGAAGCAATAGAGGTAACTAATTATCGCTGGGGTGTGGCAATGCCGGGGATCATGTTAGGTATAATACCCTATCTATTTGCCCTTATCTTCCAGAATGGATGGCTGCTGGGATTTGGGTTCTTTTTTACCCTTGCAGCCAGCGGGGACATATTAATTTTGTGGTTACTGCGTGATGTCAGATCTGGTAAAAAAGTCCAGGATCACCCTGACCTTATTGGTTGTAAGATTTGTAAATAAAAGACAAACTATTTCAACATTATGAGCAGTAAAAATTCGTGGAACACACAGACTATAAAAGTATCCTGTTGAAGAAATGTATCAGCGAGCCCGTTCGTTTTATACAGATATAAAACGGCGCAGGACAGTGCGTGATTTTTCGAGCAGAGAAGTGCCAATAGAGATAATTAAAGATTGTATCCGAGCGGCCGGTACGGCTCCCAATGGAGCGAACAAGCAGCCGTAGCATTTTGCGGTTGTCGGTGATCCGGAAGTTAAAAAGGAAATTCGTGAGGCAGCTGAAGAGGAGGAGCAAGAATTTTACGAGAACAGAGCTACTGATGAATAGCTGGAGGCGTTGGCTCCGCCTGGTACTGATGCTGATAAACCTTTTCTGGAAGAGGCGCCCTATCTTATTGCTATATTTTCACAGCGTTACGGTATCAAAGAAAACGGTGAAAAGGAGAAGCATTACTTTGTTAAAGAATCGGTTGGGATTGCAACGGGAATATTAATCACTGCTATTCATAACGTCGGATTAGCCTCCCTTACTCATACGCCCAGTCCCATGGGTTTTCTCAATGAAATATTAGGTCGTCCGGAAAATGAGCGACCGTTTCTTCTTTTAGTGGTAGGATATCCCGAAGAGAATGTAAAAGTCCCGGATATCAGTAAAAAATAATTGGATGATATCGCAAGTTTTCATTAATGAGAGTATTAATAGAAAGGGTTCCTTTTCCCTATAATAGTTGATTTTAATAAAATCAGAATAAAAAATATATTGGAACAGGGGATTTAATAGACCATACTGAAATAGTTTCAACACTAAAAAATAAATCATTGTCTGAAGCTGATAGTACACTTTTACAACGGTATAGATTGGCACTAGATGAGGCCAATATAGGCATTTGGGACTGGATGGATATTGATAAAAAAGAACAGTGGTGGTCATCCGAGTTTTATAACTTGTTGGGATACGAGGAGGAAGAGATTAAAGCCAATATTGATAATTTTAGATCACTAATGCATCCCGATGATGAGAAAAGAGCATTTGATACTCTGGAGAATTATTTAAGTGCCGGGACCGGTAATTCTATAACCTTAGAGTATCGATTACAGACTAAGTCTGGAGAACACAGGTGGTTTCAGGGTTCGGCGAAGGCTACCTATGATCAGGATGGAAACCCGATCCGTATGGCCGGAAGTATTATTGATATTGATAATCGCAAAGAGGCTGAGCTAAATTTGGAAGAGGAACATAATCTGCTTCGTACTATTATTGATAACATTCCGGCATGCGTTTATGTAAAGGATCTGGACGGTCGCAAGATACTGGCAAATCGGTCCGAGTATGAATTATGGGGCTTTGACCGGGAAGAGCAGATTTTGGGAAAAAGGGATGCGGACTTGAGCAAAAAAGGGATTGCAGCACTTTCAGAAAATGAAGACCGCCAGGTACTGGAAACCGGTGAACCTATTATTGACAAGGACGCCTACACCCAAATTGATGGAAAAGAGTATGTGCTACTGGTTTCCAAGATTCCTTTGAAAGACAGCAACGGAAATATCGTGGGGCTGGTTGGTATCAGTAATGACATTACTGAGCGCAAACAAATGGAGAATAAATTGCTTGAGCGAAACCAGCAGCTTGAAAAGTTGAATAATATGACGAATAAAATTTATTCAGTTGTTGGCCACGACCTTAAGACTCCGCTGTCATCTATTTTGGGTTTATCAGATTTGTTGCTTAGTGAAATGGAAGATGAAGAGGCTTTGAAAGAAAACCTGAGTATTATTCGACAGTCAGCGCTGAAAATGTCAGACTTATTGGGAGATCTGTTGAATTGGGCGCGTATTCAAACAGATGATTTGTCTCTAAATAAAAAGAAGTTTTCAATTTGTGAAACAGTACGGGATACGATTGAATTGCTTGCGATTATTGCTGAGCAGAAGGGTATTGATTTGCAGTTTAGTAGTGAGATATCATTTCAGGTTTATGCTGATAAGCAATTGATTGCGACGATTACTCGAAACTTCATCTCCAATGCACTTAAATTTTCAGATGAAGGTGATGTAATAGAAGTGAGTATAAATCGTGATGAGGAACACTGGCACGTTTCTGTTAAGGACGAGGGAATGGGTATGTCTGAGGAATACGTCGAGCGACTTTTTCATGATCGGAAGCATCCCCAAAAAGAAGGAACCCAAAACGAAAAGGGAAGTGGTATTGGATTGAAACTTTGCAACGAACTGGCCGAGCGGCACGGTGGACAGATATCGGTTGAAAGTGAATTGGACAAAGGATCTACATTTACCTTAAGTATTCCCCATGGTTAGGATCCACGGGAAATAATCATGCAAATCGATCGGCCAGCCGGTTGATAAGGTAGCCGCTTTCTTTTAGGGCTTGGGATGCAAACTTGCCAAAGAAATCAGTGACCGACTCAAACTCTTTAATGAATCCTTCCTTGTCATCATTTTTGACCATCCGGGCCAGCTTTTCGTTGTGTTCGATAAAGTTAAGCAACAGTTCGCGACGTTCTTCATTGGCAAAAACAATATCAGCATACAGTTCCGCACTTTGAGCAAAAATACGTCCCGTCATCATCAGTTCGGCACGATAGATGGGCGATGAATAATCCAGAATATCCTGTGGTTTTAAATCATAGGTTTTCATAAATGAGCCGTGAGTGAGAGCCACAAAGTGACGGAGTCCCTGCACCATGTGCATTACGTGATCGTGCTTTTCAGCATTGGCCTCGACTACACGCATGCCCCATAATTTTGATTGCTCGATTACCCACTGCAGAGCCTCGGTATTACGTACCGGACAAGCAACCATAAGCTGTTTAGAGAGGTTATCTACATCGGGACCGTGCATAGGGTGTAATCCTAAAACGGGTCCGTCATGAACCCGTTTCATCGCTTCGATAGGCCCAGTTTTATTACTGGTAAAATCTGCTAAGATGGTTTCTGACTTGAGCTTCGGTGCCAGCCGCTCAATGACATCTACCGTTACATTAATAGGAACGGAAACGATAGCCAAGTCAAGTTTAGGAACAATTTCTTCGAGTTCGTGCCAGTTATGCTTGTCAATTTTGTAAACATGATGGCCCGTTTGCTCGATAATGCGAGCGTAAAGACTCCCCATGCCGCCCTTGGCTCCGACAATAAGGATGTGTTTAGGGGCTTCGGTTGCTCGAGGGAATTCATTGCGAGATTGGCTTGCCCGTGATGAAGCCATAATCATTCGAAGAAAATCCTCGGCCCAGTCAGGATCGAGATCATGGTCAGCAGCCATATCTCTAAATTTGTCTATTTTTTCATCTTCCCGCTTAGGAGCAAAAATAGGGAGCTGATTTTTTATTTTTTTGTCTATGACTTCGTGCACAATCTCCCGACGCTCGGCCAAAAGTTCGAGGAGCTTAGAATCAATTTCATCAATGCGATTGCGTTGTGGACCGAGTTCCTTTTCTTTTGGGGTCATAACTTCTTTATCCTGAAAAATTTGGCGTTTAAACTCGTGCTACGAGTCGTGGCACAGATAACTGCCTGTATTAGTATTAAAGCTGCCTAAAATACAAATTTATTGATCGTGAAATAAATTTATCAATAGATAAAAAACGCAATGGGAGCTGGAAATTAAATGGAAGCTTAGCTGTTAATTTCCCTAAAAATATGGGATTTTAAGAGAATGATTCAGCGCTGTTTTCGTTTTATTACAATGTGAATAGAAATTCCTCCAAGATCCCCGGAGTTTAATTAAGAGGGAAATAAATATTTGCGGAGTTTGTCTTTTGGGAAACTCCGGGGATCTAAAGGGGGACAAAAGTTAAAAGAATATACATGTCCCATTTTGATTTACAATCTCCCTGGCCGCCGGCCGGAGACCAGCCCGAAGCTATTGAACAGTTGGTAGAGGGGGTTGAAAACGGTGATAAATATCAGACCCTACTTGGTATTACGGGCTCGGGGAAAACACGAACGGTTTCGGGCGTGATCGATGAAGTAGAACGACCGACGCTGGTGATGAGTCACAATAAGACACTGGCCGCCCAGCTGTATCGTGAGCTCAGTGACTTTTTCCCGGATAATAGGGTCGAGTTTTTCATCTCCTATTATGACTACTATCAGCCGGAGGCATATCTTTCTTCCCAGGATAAATACATCGAAAAGGATCTGTCAATTAATGATGAAATTCAGCGGCTTCGGCTACGAGCCACCAGCTCACTGCTTTCCGGGCGCCGAGATGTAATTATTGTTTCATCAGTGAGTTGCATTTACGGTATTGGTTCACCGTCTGAGTATGAAAAGCTGATTATAAACTTGGAAACGGGCACGGAAGTCCCTCGAAACAAATTGCTTTATGACCTTGTGGATCTGCACTATACGCGGAACGATCGCGAATTTGAGCGCGGGACGTTCAGGGTGCGAGGCGATGTTGTAGATCTGTATCCGGCCTATGCCGAACATGGACTCCGCATTCACTTTTGGGGCGATGAGATCGAGAAGATGGAAATTGTAGATCCCGAAAGCGGGGATCTGTTGGACACTGTAGAGGAGTTCCGAATTTATCCCGCATCGCACTATGTGACGACTGAAGATCGACTTCAGGACGCCATCGAGCAAATTCGGGATGAGCTGCACTGGCGTATTGGAACTCTTAACGATGAGGGAAAACATCTGGAGGCCAAACGACTGGAGCAGCGGACGCTTTTCGATATCGAGATGATGCAGGAAATCGGGTATTGCTCTGGCATTGAAAATTATTCTCGCTATCTGAGTAACCGAAAGCCGGGTGAACGCCCGTACTGCTTGTTCGATTATTTTCCGGATGATTTTCTGCTTGTCGTAGATGAGAGTCACCAGACTGTACCTCAGATTTCGGCGATGTATGGCGGGGACCGATCCCGTAAGATTGAGTTGGTAGAGAATGGTTTTAGATTGCCATCAGCGATGGACAATCGCCCGCTTACTTTTGAGGAATGGGAGGAAGTAACGAATCAGGCTATCTTTGTAAGTGCCACCCCGAGTGACTACGAGCTTGAAAAAAGCGGGGGTGTTTTTGTCGAGCAGATTGTACGTCCGACCGGATTGATGGAGCCTGAAATTGAGGTACGTCCCGTGGATAATCAGATTGATGATCTGCTGGAACAAATTCAGGAGCGTGTTGCCAAAGGGGATCGAGTGCTTTGTATTACACTGACGAAACGACTTAGTGAAGAGCTCAGCGAATATCTCAAAAGCGTCGGTATTTCAGCTGCCTACATGCACAGCGAGCTTAATGCGATGGAGCGGGTAGAGGTGCTTTTCAAATTCCGACGCGGCGACTTTGATGTGCTTGTTGGAATCAACCTGCTGCGGGAGGGTATTGATATACCCGAGCTCAGCCTGGTAGCCATTTTGGATGCCGACAAAGAAGGATTTCTACGATCTGAGACATCCCTCTTTCAGATAATTGGTCGTGCGGCGCGAAACGTCGATGGGAAAGCGATCATGTACGCCGATAAAATTACAGACAGCATGCAGACGGTAATCGACGAAACTGAGCGTCGTCGTAAGATTCAGAAAGAATTCAACGAAGAGCACGGTATTACACCAAAAACCATTGAGAAAGAGCTTAAACCACTCGTTGATCCTGCACTTATTTCAAATAAAGACTTTGATCTCGAAGACAAAGATGGAGATCGTGAGGATCCGCTTGAAGTGGTGAAAGTGGCTGACGATGGTATAAAGTACAAGGCCAATCCTGCGATGAACGAGGTCACCTTTGATGATAAAGAGGAATTTTTGGAATATCTTCGTGATTCCATGTATACAGCTGCGCAAAATATGGAGTTCGAAGAAGCGGCGCGCATCCGCGATCAGATCGAACAACTTGAAAACGAACTGGACTAAATTAGTTATCGGTTATTTGTTATTAGTAAGCGGGAAGTACAAATAACCAATAGCAATTAACAAATAACCAACAATGAGTACATTAGCATATCTCAAAAGTTTTTTTAAGGATAAAGATGTTGCTTCGGTTACGCCCACTTCACGCTTTTGCGTGCACACCGTATGTCAGCCGATTGACTTTTCACAAGATATCACTATAGTTGAATATGGTGCCGGAGCGGGCGTATTTGCTCATTATTTGCTTGACCAAATGACGTCCAATTCGCAACTGTATCTTTTTGAAACAAATGAGATCTTGTTTAAGAAACTGCAACAGATTGAAGATCCCCGGACCATGTTTTACGACCAGAGCGTAGAATATGTAACCGAGTGGTTGCCCGAGGATATCATTGGGCAAGTAGATTTTATTATTTCCGGCATTCCATTTTCTTTTTTAGATGCGGAAGTTAAATCGTCTGTTCTCGACCAAAGTTTTAAGCTCTTGCGCGATGGCGGGGAGTTCCTGGCCTATCAAACATCAGGACATCTTGAAGATCCGCTTCGAGATACCTTTGGCAACGTAAAAACCTCTTGGGAATGGCGTAATATTCCACCAATGACGGTGTATGAGGCAGTGAAGAGATAGGTCTTTGGCGATTGACTTGCCAAGTTGCTTTGTTCAATACGTATTAAACAAAGATTTTTCCCGCTGGTCGAAATGACAATTATGTAATTTAGCATAAAAGTTTTTGTCATCTTGAACGTAGTGATGAGAGATTGTTGTTTCCTATAGAGCGGCTAAGCAAGGTGCTCTTTTAGAAATTAAATAGAAAAGCCATTCCACCCACACTAAAGGGATAGAATGGCCTTCCAATCTTTGTTTGGTTATCTGCAGATCAGACCAATAAAATCAACGCAAGTATAGAAGAGATTACTCTTCTTCGTCAGCTTTTTGTTTCGCAGCTGCTTTTTCTTCAGCTTTTCGGTTCAGCTCACGTACGTTATCTTGGTTTTGATCTTTCTCTTTCACACGTGCAGATTTTCCTTGACGCTCACGCAGATAATAGAGCTTGGAGCGCTTGATATCGCCTTGTCTTTTGAGCTCAATTTTGGCTACAAAAGGAGAGTGGAGCGGGAAAATACGCTCAACTCCAATATTTCCTGCGGAAATTTTGCGAACCATAAATGTCTGGTTGGCACCGGTACCGCGGCGAGAAATTACGAGTCCTTCAAATTTCTGGATTCGCTCCTTATCGCCTTCGCGAACGCGATAGTGAACAACAACGGTATCACCGGTTTTAAACTCGGGATACTCATCGTTAATTAATGTCTGTTCTGCTAATTTTAACTTATCCATAATGTTACCTTACTACTGTTCGTTTCGAAATTTCTTGTAAATATCCGGACGTACTTCCTTCGTACGCTCAAGCGACTGTTGATGTCGCCATTCCTTCACTTTTTGATGATCACCTGATCGCAGCACTTCCGGCACTTCGATCCCCTTAAATTCAGCGGGACGCGTATAAACGGGACCTTCCAGTAGTTTCTCATTTTGGAAAGAGTCCGTAAGTGCACTTTCAGAGTCGCCTAAAACACCGGGCAATACCCGTACAATGGAATCAACCATCACAAGAGCCGGCAATTCGCCGCCCGAAAGTACATAATCGCCAATGCTGTATGTCTTGGTGATTAACGAATCTATGACACGCTGATCGACTCCTTTGTAGTGTCCGCATAGAAAAATGAGATTTTTGTCAGTCGACAACTTGTTGGCGTCTTCCTGTTTAAACGGTGTTCCGTTTGGAGCCGTAAAAATGATCTCATCGTAATTCCGTTGGCTTTGCAGGTGCTCAATGCAAGAAAAAATCGGCTGTGGTGTTAACACCATGCCAGCACCGCCGCCGTAGGGATAATCGTCTACTTTGTTATGCTTGTCCTCAGTATAGTCACGCAGATCATGAGTATGGATTTCAACCAAATCCTCATCCTGAGCGTTGCCCACAATGCTGTGTTTCAGCGGGCTTTCCAAAAGCTGCGGTACGGCCGATATGATATCAATGCGCATCATGTTATATACCTTTCAGCTGGTCCAGATTTTTGCATTGAATTTGTTTTGCTTCCTCATCAATATCGGCAACGTACTCATCTACAATAGGGATGAGTAATTGCTCCTGTTCGTTTGTGACTACTTGAAGGATCGGATGTGCCGGGTTTTCCAGCATTTCTTGTACCTTGCCAATGGATTGTCCATCACTTAGTATTGCAAAGGAGGTCAGATCCAGCGGTAGTGTATCCGTATCAAGCAGGGATTCAACAATTTCGCGATCGGCATAGACCGAAGAGTTTTTTAGGTTCTCGGCCTGTGTGCGATCCGTTACGTGTTCAAATTTTACAAAGAACGAAAGTCGGTTGTTTTTTTCTTGCACTCGTACCGACTCAACACGAGCGGGGACTAAATCCCCTCTGGCCGTTTCAATACGTACCAGATCAAGAACATCAAAAAGTGTTGGCGCGTAAATGTCGGGAATAATTAATACTTCTCCCTGTACGCCGTGCGATCGGGAAATATACCCGATTTTTTCGTACTGGTTTTCAACTGGTTCCAGCATATATTCTCAGGTGGTCTTCACCTTCAAGGTGCAGATCACCTTCAGCTAATTACTTTATTAACTATTCTTCTTTCTTATCGTCCAAAGCACGCTGAACGGTTACCCGATCTTCGTCTTCAGGGACAAAGCCTTCAAGCTCATCAAGAGGAGTGTTCTCAATATGTTCTATAGCCTCCTTGGCTAACATATCTGTTGATACTTGTCCTTCTGCTTCTGATTCTTCTTCGTCCTCATCGGCAGCAGCTTCAGTATCTTTGTCTTCCTCTTCTTCCTTTGCTTTGGCTTCTTCGGCAGACTCTTCCTCCTGGGCTTCAGCTTTATCTTCAGAATCATCTTCATCAGATTCTTCCTCTTGGGCTTCGACTTCTTCAGTTTCAGTCTCCGAAGTCTCCGGTGCAGGAGATTCTTCATCAGCCGTTTCTTCTTGTGCTTCAGCTTCTTGCTGATCATCCTCTTCAGCTACTTCTGCTTTTTCCTCATCCTCTGCTGCGGCTTCTTCCTCTTCATCATCTTCTTCAGAGGCAAGAGCTTCCTGCTTAGCTTTTTCTTTAGCAGCTTCTTCAGCTTTTTTCTTAAGCTGCTTCTGGAATTCTTTTTCCTCCGCTTCCAAGAGTGCCTGCTGACGTTCTTTGCGCGTAGGAACTTCTTTTTCTTTTTCCTCACGACGTTCACGCCATTCAGCAAGAGCTTCTTCAATTTCTTCTTCCGACTTACCCCAGCGAATCAGGTGCATTTCGTACATGATCCCTTCGTCCTTGAAAATAGAACGAACGGTATCGGTGGGCTGTGCTCCTTGCTTCAACCAGTGGAGCGCACGCTCACGATTTAAATCAAGCTGATTTTTAGGGGTTACGTTGTCAAAACGACCTAAATCTTCAATAATTCGACCATCTCTGGGTTTGCGGTTATCCGCAACAACAATGTGATGGATCGGTCGCTTTTTTCGACCTCTACGTTGTAATCTTATTCTTAACAATGGATTATCTCCTTAGTTATAATTTTAAATTTGCGTTGATTTCTAATAGAGGATATTGTCGGAATCTTGCGCAATATATTTATATAAAAAGATACCTTACTGGGCTAAACAGTCGGCATCAGTGGTGTTAACCAAATGGTAAATTTCCTTTCATCCCCTTCATGCCTTGCATTAATTTGCCCATCTTACCCATGCCGGAGAACGACTTCATCATCTTCTTCATCTGCTCAAACTGTTTTAGCAGATCGTTGATATCCGAAACGCGTGTTCCGGAACCTTTGGCGATGCGTCGTTTTCGCGTAGCATTAAGTATGTCCGGATTGTGTTTCTCTTCCGGAGTCATTGAGCAAATGATTGCTTCAATGGGCTTGAAGGAGTCTTCATCAATTTCTGTATCAGATTCTTGCAGGGCTTTTCCGGCGCCGGGAATCATTCCGACCAGATCCTGAATGTTGCCCATGCCTTTCACTTGCTGCAGCTGCTGATAAAAGTCTTCAAGATCAAACTCGTCCGACTTAATCTTTTTCTGCAGCTTTTGTGCTTCTTCTTCGTCAAATTCTTTTTGTGCTTTCTCCACGAGTGATACAACATCACCCATCCCGAGAATACGCTTCGACATCCGCTCGGGATAAAAGGGAGCAAGAGCATCCAGCTTTTCGCCGGTACTTACAAACTTGATCGGTTTTTGGACCACCTTCTTAATCGAAAGGGCCGCCCCGCCGCGGGTATCACCGTCAAGCTTAGTTAATACTACGCCATCATAATTGATGACTTCGTTAAATTCTTTTGCTGTATTCACAGCATCTTGTCCTGTCATAGAGTCAACAATGAACAGCGTTTCGTGCGGCTCAACAGCTTCTTTGATTTCAGCCACCTCGTTCATCATTTTCTCATCCACGTGCATACGCCCGGCCGTATCAATAATAACAGTATCAAGTGCCAGGCTCTTGGCCATATTCACAGCTTCTTTAGCTACGCGCACCGCATCTTTCTGATTGATAGAGTACACCGGCACGTCAATAGAGTCGGCCAGTGTCTTAAGCTGATCAATTGCAGCCGGACGATAAACGTCGGCAGCTGCTAAAATAGGATTACGATTGTTTTCCTGTTTCAAGTAACGGGCCAGCTTGGCGCTAAAGGTCGTTTTACCGGAACCTTGCAGGCCGGCAATCAAAATAACCGTGGGCGGCGTATGTGCAACGGAAATATCCACCCGTTCTTGACCAAGTATCTGGGTCAGCTCATCGTGTACAATTTTAGTAAACTGCTGACCGGGATTAACGGCCGTAAGCACGTCTTCACCCATTGCGCGCTCTTTTACCTTGTTCGTGAACTCTTTGGCAACTTCATAGTTCACATCGGCATCGAGCAGGGCGCGACGTATTTCTCTCACCGTCTCCGCAATGTTGACGTCGGTGATCTTAGCTTCGCCTTTCAGCTTCTGAAAGGCGCTATCTAATTTTGATGAGAGATCTTGAAACATGTGTTACTGACTATCTAAGCTTTAAAACTGTTTTTTTCTATTCCCGGATACGACATGGGAATGAGAGTCCCGCAAAATAAGGACATTTTTTTGGGTTATCAACAGAATTATTTATTAGAAATATGGTAAGTGATCGGGCAAAATGTGTAATGACAGTTTTTATGATTCTTTTATTATCTTCCGACAGAAATCTATTGAATTCAAAGAAATTGAGGATACTATTTTATGGCTGACCAACAAGGATATGGACTGCTTAAGGGAAAGAAAGGATTGATCTTTGGCGCGCTGGATGAGCGCAGTATAGCTTGGAGGATCGCATTGGCATGTAAGCGAGAGGGCGCAGAGTTCTCATTATCCAATGCCCCGGTGGCCCTTCGATTTGGAGATTTGGATGAGTTATCGGAAGAAACGGGCGCTGAGGTTTTCCCCTGCGATGTGACCAACGAGGATGAGATTGAGGAGTTGATGCAGAATGTAAAAGAAGAGCATGGCAAGATCGATTTTATGCTCCATGCCATCGGAATGTCTCCGAATGTGCGTAAAAAACAAGATTATAAAGAACTGAATTACCAGTGGATGCAGCAGACGATGGATATTTCAGCTATTTCGCTGCACAAGGTTATTCGTTATGCCGATGAGGCAGATATTCTTGCTGACGGCGGAAGCATTGTTGCGCTTTCGTATATCGGTGCGCATCGTATATTCTCTAAGTACAGCGACATGAATGATGCGAAGGCACTGCTCGAAAGTATTGCCCGGAACTACGGAAGCCGTCTGGCCGACCGCGGAATCCGCGTAAATACGGTTTCCCAGGCTCCGACCAGAACCTCGGCAGGTAAAGGTATCAAGGGATTTGACGGCATGTACACTTTTGCTGATAAGATCGCTCCTATGGGAAATCCTACTGCTGATGAATGTGCGGATTACTGCGTAACCCTGTTTTCTGACCTTACGCGTAAAGTTACTATGCAGAACCTCTATCACGATGGTGGATTTGTAACGTCTGGTATCGACGAGCAGATGATTAACGATCTGGCTAAAATATATGCCGATGATGAAGGCGATGAATAACGATTGATTTCTTTTATGATGCTATTCAGATGCCCGGCACTTCCAAAGCGCCGGGCATCTTTGTTTTGGACAATATTCTTTAAAAGATGTATCCCGATTTTAATCTTTCTACAAAAAACAGTTATTTACCAACGGTTTTAACTCCCAATAAAATAGTGCACCAATGAAACGACTTTCTGTTTTACTATTCACAGTTCTATTTATTACGGCGACCGGATTTTCTCAGGATCTCCCCTCGATCAGTGAAAAAACACAGGGAGTTGAAAAGCAGGAGGGATACTTTACTTATTATTGGGACGATGCTTCCGGAAAGATTTGGTTAGAAGTTGACAAGTTCGATACGGAATTTTTGTACGTCAATTCACTTGCCGCGGGAATTGGATCAAATGATATTGGTCTCGATCGCAATCAGCTGGGCGACGATCGCATTGTTAAGTTTGAGCGGCGCGGTCCCAAGGTGCTGATTATACAGCCCAACTACTCCTATCGGGCGATCACCGACAATCCCAAAGAAAAGGAATCGGTGCGCGACGCTTTTGCTCGGTCGGTGTTATGGGGATTTGAAGTCGCTGCCCAGAATGAGGATGCTGTGCTTATCGATATAACGGACTTTTTAATGCGTGATGCTCACGGGGTCAGCGAGCGATTAAAGAGCAGTAATGAAGGAAATTTCAGCGTGGATAAAAGTCGGTCGGCACTGTACCGTGAGGCCACCATGAACTTTCCTAAAAACACGGAATTTGAAGCAATGCTTACTTTTACGGGCAGTGATCCCGGCGGACAGGTGCGCTCAGTGACGCCCACTTCGGATGCGATTACTGTTCGTCAACATCACTCTTTTGTGGAGCTTCCGGACGACAATTTTGAGCCGCGTAAGTTTGATCCGCGGGCGGGCTATTTTGGTATCAGCTACCAGGATTATAGCACGCCGATCAGTGAGTCGCTCACCAAACGTTTTATTACCAAGCATCGCCTCAAGAAGAAAAATCCCGATGCGGAAATGAGTGAGCCTGTTGAGCCTATTGTCTATTATTTAGATCCGGGAACGCCGGAGCCCATTCGCGGGGCATTGCTGGATGGTGCCCGCTGGTGGAATGAGGCTTTTGAAGCCGCAGGATATAAGGATGCGTTTCGGGTTAAAGTATTACCCGACAGTGCGCATCCCATGGACGTGCGCTATAATATGATTAACTGGGTGCATCGCTCAACGCGTGGATGGTCGTATGGTTCGTCGGTGGTAGATCCGCGAACCGGAGAAATAATAAAAGGGCATGTGCTTCTGGGATCACTTCGTGTACGACAGGATTATCTTATTGCTGAGGGATTATTATCCCCTTACAAAGAGGGAGAAACTTTTGACGAAGATAATCCCATGCTGGAGATGGCGCTGGCACGAATTCGTCAGCTTTCGGCGCACGAAATTGGTCACACGCTGGGCATTGCCCACAACTTTGCCGCCAGCACCAACGATCGCGCGTCGGTTATGGATTATCCTGCTCCTAAAGTAAGCATCACCCGGGACAGTACGCTTGATTTGTCTGATGCCTACGATACCGGTATTGGAGAATGGGATAAAGTATCTGTGGAATATGGATATAAGGATGTTTCGAATTTACCAAGCAAAGAGGCGGCGTTGAATAACGTGCTCGAAGATGCTATTGATGAGGGACTGCTTTTTATCTCTGATGCAGATGCTCGTCCCGCAGGCGGAGCGCATCCCAAAGCCCATCTCTGGGATAACGGTGAAGATGCTGTTGATCAGCTGCACCATATTCTGGATGTACGGGATATTGCCTTGGAGAATTTTTCGGAGTCAAATATTCCGCAGGGTTCATCCATGGCTGAGTTAGAGGATGCGTTAGTACCGATTTACCTGTATCACCGCTATCAAATAGAGGGTACGGTAAAACTTGTCGGTGGACAGGATTACAGCTATAAGTTACGGGGCGATAATCAGTCGGGACCTGAGCCGGTGGCAGATTCAACACAACGTGCTGCATTAGATGCCATGCTTAAAACATTATCCGCAGAGCAGCTGACAATGCCTAAGCGTATTGTAGAGCTGATTCCTCCAAGGCCTATTGGATACTACGATTCGCGGGAGTTATTTAACAGTCATACTGACCCTACTTTTGATCCCATCGGTGCTGCTGAAACAGCTGCTGCCATGAGTGCAAAACTATTGTTTAATAAGGAAAGAGCCGCCCGATTGGTGGGATCGGAGGCACGCGATTCTTCTAATTTGGGATTAGGAGATATGCTGGATGTGGTGATTGCAAACACTTGGCATAAAAAGTCTTCCGGCGGATATAAGGGAGCCGTACAGAATACGATCAACCATGTAGTATTGTATCAGATGATGAATTTGGCTGCAGCTGAAAATGCCTCCTCCCAAGTGCGTGCCGTTACGAACTTTAAGCTTGAAGCGTTACGAGAGTGGATGCGCGATGAGGCCGAAAATAGAGCCGAGAATGAACAGCGGGTGGCTTCATTGTTGTATGGCTATCGAACGTTGCAGCAATTTAAGGATAAAGGCGAAATGTTTATGCCTACGGAGCCGTTGACTCCACCACCGGGTTCTCCCATTGGCAGTGACGATGCTACCTTCTTGCAGTGCAGTTATTCCTATTAGTATAGATCATAACCCTCAGGTTTTATATACCTTGAGGGTCTAAATAAATATAGTAGCAGAAAATAATTTGGAGAAATTGAAAAATAAGTAAATGACGTTCCGTACCGGAGGGACAGAACGAGATTAAAGGTGTAGATCCTTAATGATTGTCTGGTTGCGTAGCTCTGCTGCGTAATGAGTTGGTGTCACCCTGAACTTGCTGTGTTCCGACAATCGAGGTTTCAGGATCTATAAGTAGTAGTAAGATTATGACAATGAGATACGCTTTATTTAGATGATCGGTCCCCAAGAATTATTAAATGCTTATGCCAACGGAATTTTTCCGATGGCGGATTCACGTGATGATGAGGAGGCTAAGTGGTACACTTCAAGCCGTCGCGGCATTATTCCTGTGGATAATTTTCATGTTTCATCCAACGTACAGCGGATCGTTCGTAATCAACACTACCATATCAAATTTGATTACAATTTTCGTCAGGTTATGGAAGCGTGTGCAGATCGGGATTCTACATGGATATCACACGAAATTATTGAATCGTATTGTCGTTTGCACGAATTGGGACATGCGCATTCGGTGAGTGTCTATAATAAAAAGTGGGAGCTTGTTGGCGGACAATATGGCGTTTCGCTGGGAGCTGCTTTTTTTGGAGAGTCACTTTTCGGTTGGGCTAAAGAGGCTTCAAAGGTGGCCTTGTATTGGACGCACCAAGTACTAAAAAGGGGCGGGTTTGAGCTTTGGGATACGCAATTTTGGACCGAGCATTTAGCACAGTTTGGCTGTATTGAGATATCAGCTGAAGAGTATGAAAAACGATTAAAATCTGCGCTTGAAAAGGAAGCTGAGTTTGAGGTCGTTAATACATAAAATTAAAAAAACCTCAGAATTTTAATTATCCTTAGGATTTAAAAATAAGAGTGAATAGAGTTAGCTGTAGGCTTTAGCCCTTCTTTTTCATCAATTTAGTACTATTAAATAAGAATTTGGATTATTTACCATTTTATTTCTACATTTGTAGAAACAGTTCTATAAATGTAGAATGGTATGAAGTTATCGAATTCTGAAGAACAATTGATGCAGTATCTCTGGGAACTTGAAGAAGCATTCCTCAATGACCTGCTTGAAAAATATCCTGAACCAAAGCCTGCGAACAGTACAGTTGCTACGCTACTTAAGCGGATGATAGACAAAGGCTTTGTCGGTTATGAACAAATGGGTCGTTCCCGGCAGTATTATCCGCTGGTGAAGAAATCGGACTACTTTTCAAAACATGTAAACAAGCTAATCAAGAAGTTTTTTAACAATTCAGCTTCTCAGTTTGCTTCTTTCTTCACATCAGAAACTGAGCTTTCCGAGGAAGAGCTGAAAGAATTGAAAACTATAGTTGAAAAAGAAATCGAGAGGAAAAACCGATGATCATCTATTTATTTAAATCTACTTTACTGCTAGGGCTTCTTTATGGGTTATACAAACTACTTCTTGAAAAAGAAAAGATACATCGTTTCAACCGGTTCTTTTTGTTATTCGCATTAGTCTTTGGACTAACAGCACCGTTGACCTCTTTTGAGATTTATCCCGGACAGTCAATTGCAGGAATTGAGATGAAACAGATGGAGCGAGTGGTTAATGCCCCGGCCGAAGCCGTAAATAACACGGTTGATCCGTTGATTGCACCCAAAAAGGAAGCCATGCCCAAGGCTGAGATAAGCCCGGATACAGCTGAAAGCTCAAAGTGGTCAGTAAGTATATTGGTTCTGTTGTTTGGGTTGTATGGATTGATTACACTTTATCTTTTGATTCGGTTTGCGGGTGGAATATTGAAAATATGGAATAAAATTAAAGCCGGAAGGCATGAAAAAGTAGGTCCTGCCACGCTGGTCTTGCTAAATGAACCTACTACTCCCCAATCATTTTTCAGGTTTATATTCCTTGAAAAAGAACAGTATGAATCTGGGGATATTGAACCGGAAATCCTGGATCACGAACTGACACATGTCCGCCAGTTACACTCTCTGGATGTTTTATTCGTCGAGTTTCTGAAAGTCATCTTTTGGTTTAATCCGTTCATCTACCTATTCAAACACGCTGTTCAATTGAATCATGAATTCATAGCAGATGGATCAGTTGTAAGCAAGGTTTCATCGGCAAGCGACTACCACAAACTGCTGATTCAAGCATGTGCCGCAAATAAACCCATGAGTACGACTAGCAGGATTAACTATTCACTAACCAAAAAGCGATTGCGCATGATGTTTCGAACGTATTCGCCTATAAGGTCCGGTTCTAAAGGCTTGTTGCTCCTACCTGTGCTGGGTTTGCTTGTCCTTACGTTCTGCACCAAAAAGACCGAATACAAGGTTCAATATCCTCAGACAACCTACAGCGATGTAGAGCTTCATTATGATGCCAAACGAAATGAGGAACTTGGGAAGCCCTTAGGCACCCATTACACTTCTTCCGGAGAACCTTTCACGGGGACTCAAAAGATTTATCACTCCGATACTGACAGTCTGCACATGAAGCAGTTTTTTGAAGACGGGATACAAACGAGGGCTGTCATTTATTATGATGACGGAGACACCGTTCGACAAAAGCATGGCATATATCTAAATCAACCTTTGCTTAAGAAAATGTATGAAAATGGAATTTTAGTGTACGAAAATGTCCCGCCTACCGAGAGTGAAGATGGAATGGGTCATGTCCGCTTGTGGCACAAGAATGGGCAGCTTTCAGTTGAACATTCTTACAACGGAGATCAGGTGAAACAGGGACTTATGACTGAGTACGACGAAGAGGGCAATATTACTAGACAAAAGCGGTATGAGGATGGGGAATTGGTGGAAATGATAAAATGAGGAGAGATTACAAAAGGTACATCGATCTGATTCTAGTCCGCTATATTATAAGTTTTGGCCAGGACAATTTGGACTTATGTGTGGTGTTGTACCTAATTATTAGATGAAATTGTGATGCTGTGAAATGGAGATAGATGAAACAAAAATGAAAGAATGTAAAAAGCCGAGTGTGTGGCAAAAGCTGAGGAATGCCGTAATTGCTTTACTCTTTGGTGTATTTTTACTTAAAGTGACTCCAATGAGTTTTGCAGTTGTGTATTTATCTAATAGTACTGTTATTTATTTAGTTCTGAGTTTATATGCGATAATCTGCTTGTTTTTGGGCTGGCTTTACGGTGACTATTTCATCGGTTACCTGCATGCAAAAATTGAAAATTGGTGGGCTCCACGGGATATGTTTAGGTAACTACAATGTTAGTAAGATTTCCACAAGGATACTTTGAGATAGACTAAAAAAGTTTGAAATATTGTTTGGTGCAACTTGCTAAACTCTAAGTCAGTACTAAAGCATTAACTATTAAAATAACATCATATGCGTAGCCATTTAAAGCTTACTATTTCATCAGTAGCATTAATTTTACTTCTTATCTTTCCATGCATAAGTACAGCACAAACAAATGTTAAGGTAATAGAAGATAAAGCTTATCTCTATAATCAGCCTAATACGAGTTCCTCTTTGAATATAGTCGCCCAAAAAGGTGATATTTTTGAAGTCCAAAAAACTCAAAAAGATTGGCTACAAATTAATCTTTTTTCTGGGACTAAGTGGTATATCAAAAATTCGCAAGCTGGTGTTGTTAATAATATTCCAGGTTATCCTTCCGATCCATCAACTCGTGATAAGGTATGTATGGAAGCCAAAAAAGCTCAGGAAGAGGCTTCTAAAAAAGCAATGTCTGATTATCCTAATGATATAAGTCAACAGGCCATTCATGAAAAGATCCTTTTTGATAAATATCTATTAGAAACGATTAGAAGTTTTGGAATCCCTGCATCACACAATTCGAAATTAGTAGAATGTGTTAATGACGGTATATTCCATATTTTAAAAATCGATAGTTAATGTGTCATTGTCTCTAAAAAACGCCTAGATGTACACAAGTTATATGCAAGGTCATTAGGTATATAGAACAATTATCTTTCTTACTGCTTTGGGGAAATGGAGATATAGATAACCCATTATAAATTTTAATATTCACTGGAGATGAAAAAATTACTATTCCTCGGGATTAGTTTAATTTTCGTAGTAAATTCAGTCAACGCTCAATATAGTATTAGTGGTTATATTATTTCCCTTGAAACCGCTAAGCCAATTCCAAATGCCACAGTCTTTCTAAATGATAAATCCAATCTACCTCTTGAAGATTCAGATTTGTTAAGGGTAACTACCGACTCCACTGGATTCTATAAAATTGCCGGAATAAAAGCAGACACTTATACCCTAAATGCCTGGACAACCTATCGCGCTATGGATCAACGATACGCAATGGTAATAGCGTCGGATAATATTGAGGTTGAACGCAGCCGAAATGTAGACTTTGTATTTTCAGAAAATGCTTTTAAGTACAGACTACATGCTAAATACCACGTGAAGGAAGCGATTGAAATTTTACATCAAAAGAAACGAAGTTCAGATTCAGTGGCCTTTCGCGCAGTTCTGCCACAAATTTATATTGACTCCAAAAGAGGTTCAATGCTAACATGGTATATTAAAAAATGATAAGAAGGAGATACAGCTAACCCGTTTATGAAGCGGAAAAGGCTCACCTATTCTTGCCAGCCTCTCTTTTATAGTTATTCTTTCACTTAAACACTTTGGTTCTGGAGCTTATATGTAATATCGTTACGCTTTCAAAGAAACAGCTTCATGGACTTCGCGTAATTTCTTTTTAATACCTTCGGGATCGAGTCCAACTTCGTGGTGAAGCTCTTCCTGCTTACCGTGTTCAACAATGCGATCAGGAACACCCACGATGGTCGTGGGAATATGGTGCGGTTTGTCGGCCAAGTATTCAGTTACTGCACTTCCGAATCCACCTAACTTAGTTCCATCTTCGATTGTGATAATGTGTTCGTAGGTATGACAGATTTCATCAATAAGATCGGTGTCAAGCGGTTTGGCGAATCGCATGTTAAAATGTCCTACGTTAATGCCTTCTTCGGCTAAATCATCAGCAGCCTCTATTACGTAGTTGCCGAAGGGACCAAAGCTGAGGATCGCAATTTCTTCACCGTTGCGCAGTTTTTGTCCCTTGCCAATTTCCATATCTTTAAAACCTTCGGGATAGTCCATTCCGGTTGCACGTCCTCGCGGATAACGGATAGCCCAGGCACACTCATCATATTTTGAGGCGGTATACATCATATCGCGCAACTCCTCCTCATTCATTGGAGAAGAAACAATCATATTTGGCACATTGCGGAGATACGAAATGTCGTATAGACCATGATGCGTAGGCCCGTCGGCACCGACCAGTCCGGCACGATCAATACAAAATACTACCGGAAGTTTTTGAATAGCCACATCGTGTATTACTTGGTCGTAAGCACGCTGCAGAAAAGTAGAATAAATGGCTGCAAATGCTTTTTTGCCTTCGGCCGCCAGCCCGGCTGCAAAGGTTATTGAGTGCTGTTCTGCAATGCCGACATCAAATGCACGATCGGGATATTTGTTCATCAGCGGCCATAAGCTCGATCCACTTGGCATGGCAGGAGTAATCCCCACGATATCTTCGTTTTCATCCGCAAGCTCTACAATAGCTTCACCAAAAACGTGCTGATACTTGGGGGGCTTGGGCGTCGTGTCCGGATCAATTTGCTTGCCGGTAATTTTATCAAACGGACTGCTTTGCGCATGCCATTTAGTCTGCTCACGTTCCGCAGGAGCAAATCCCTTTCCTTTGACCGTTACGGCATGCAAGAGTTTTGGGCCGGGAATATCTTTAAGATCTTCGAGATGTCGACGCATGGCATCCACGTTATGCCCGTCAACGGGTCCGTAGTATTTAAAACCTAATGCCTGAAATAATCCGCCGGGCGTAATAGCGGTGGAAATAGCTTTTTCGAGACGTGATGCAACGGTACGCATTTTTTCGCCGGCCGATTTAAAGTGACCGAGCATATCATAAATTTCATCGCGTAGCTTATTAAATGTTTTGCTGGTCGTTATTTCAGTCAGATATTCTTTCATTGCTCCCACATTGGGATCAATAGACATGTTATTGTCATTAAGGATAACCAGAATATCGGAATTCATAACCCCGGCATTATTCATGGCCTCGTAGGCAAGTCCGCCGGTCATAGCTCCGTCACCAATCACTGAAACAACCTTTTTGCCGGATTGATCAAGATCGCGGGCAACGGCCATGCCGAGTCCTGCAGAAATAGAAGTGCTGGAGTGACCAACGCCAAATGTGTCATACTCGCTTTCACTGCGTTTAGGAAATCCCGAAAGCCCGCCATATTTACGATTTGTATGGAAGTTATCACGCCGACCGGTAAGAATTTTATGTCCGTATGCTTGATGACCAACATCCCAAAGTAGAAGGTCTTCGGGAGTATCATAGACATAGTGGAGCGCCACCGTCATTTCTACTACTCCCAAGCTCGCCCCAAAGTGTCCACCGTGAATCGAAACAATATCTATAATAAAATCCCGAAGCTCATCACATACGTCCACAAGTTGTTCAGGATCCAGTTTCTTTAGGTCGTCAGGCGAATCAATTTCTGCTAAAAGAGGACCAGGGGTTACTTTTTCAAATTCCATATGTGATTATGTTTTTTCGTTGTCATCATTATGCTGATCCGCTACTTTTTTGATGCGAAGCTCTGCTTCTTCAAGTGTTTCTGTACAAATTTTGGATAACTTTATCCCTTCTTCGTAGAGAGCAATAGATTTTTCCAGTGAAATAGATTCGTCTTCAAGTTGATTAACGATGTCTTCCAGTCTTTTTAAAGCTTCTTCGAAGCTTGGTCGTTCCTTTTCGGGCATAAAAATTGTATATAATAAAATAGATGTTTCCTCAAACCATATAAATAAAAAGTTTTAGTGATCAGATTCCAACTCTTTTCTTGTTTAGTAGTGGTAAAACAATTGTATGGCGGAGGGGCTGAGGCTAATTACTGTTTATAGATGTTTTTACCATCGGAACTAAATTGCACTGCTCCCTCCAGACTGGTAAAATAGAGTGAAGAAATATACTCATGTATTCGCCGGGAGGCCTCTCGATGCGGGTGCCCGAATCGGTTGCTTTTTGCCAGTGAGACAACACCTATATGAGGGGTCGTTGATTGCAGGAGTAAAGTGCCAGAGCTGGTTTTACTGCCGTGATGCCCAACTTTAAGGAAATCAGTGTTTATGAGTCCGGGAAAGTGTTTTAGGATATTTTTTTCCTGCCGGTGTTCTGCATCACCCATGAAAAGAAACTCTGTATCTCCATAAATTAACTCTAAAACCAGTGATCGGTTGTTGACATTTGATTGAGCAACAGATTTCTGTGGACCATAAACAAACATTCTTATGGCGGGATCGATGTTAATTTGATCACCGGCGTGCAGAGATTTAATAGGGATCTTATGCTCAGAAGCTTTTCGATTGTACGTTTTATAAAGCTGTGAATTATAGCTTGTACCAGAGTTGTAAATGGTATCCACCGGAAAAGAATCAATAATTTCGAGAATTCCGCCGATATGATCTGCATGGGGATGAGAAAGAAAAACAGCGTCCAGCTTTTCTATTCCTTGCTCTTTTAGGTGGGGTATGATGATATATTTTGCACTGTTGTAGTCGGGTTGCCAACGGCCTACATCAATTAAAAAGTGTTTGTTGTTGGGAGTGCTGATAAGCGCAGCATCACCTTGTCCCACATCAAAAAACGTAAGATTTAGTGTAGTAGGAGAAAGTTTGTGGACAACCCTGTTTCCCTGGTGAAGGCAGCTGACGAGTAAAAGCAGAGCTAAAAACTTCCAGCGAAGTTTGGGGATGGGGAGGGAAGCAATAAAAAAGATGATGACAATCCAGATCCCGAAAAATAGCAGGCTGTCAACGTGAACTTGGACCCAGCTCCAAGGTAGATTGGCTGCAAAGTCAACAAAGTTGTGTAACCATTGCAGAAAGATATCAACAGGATAATTCAACGTTTGTGCAACGTCGGAGGCAAAGGGTGTTATTAAAAGTACGGCGAGGGCAAAGGGTACGACAATCCCCAAAAAAGGAATGACAAAAGCATTTGCCAAGGGACCGACGAGTGAAAATTCACCAAAGTAATAAGCAAGCAGCGGGAAAAGACCAACTTGAACGATAAATGAAATAATGATAATCATGATAGGCTTGCCGTACCAGCTGAAACGAATCCAGGCAGGTAGTCGGCGTTGAATGACGGGCGCTGTGAGCAGAATAATGTAAACGGCCCCGAACGAAAGCTGAAATCCTATGGAAAAGAGATCTGAAGGATTGATTAGTAAAATGATGAGCGCTGCAACGGCGGTGAGATTTTTGGAGTCGCGGACTTTATGAAACAGCTTGCCATAGGCCAACAGTATTCCCACTAAGGAAGCTCGGGTTACCGATGGAGAAAAATCCGTGAGACCAGCATATATAAATAACGTGATGATAAGTAGGGTAATCCCGATTTGTTTACCATACTTGAGTGTCCAGAAGAATGGGATCACCAGCCAAAATGGGAATAATAAAAATCCTACATGTAGTCCTGATACTGCCATGATGTGGGAAAGTCCGGCTCTTGAAAACGAAATCTTATCTTCTCGTGCCAGTTCGTTTTTATATCCGATTAAAAGAGCTTTGGCCAGGGAAGAGCTTTCCTTACTAAAGTTGTTATCGATGGCATTAAGTACGTGTTTTCTCAGAAATGTCCACCGCCAATTAGTATGGACAGGAGTGATCGATGTTATTTGCTGTATCCCCACCTGGGCGTGGATATTTTGGGAAGCAAGATATTGTTTGTAGTTGAATTCGGAAGGGTTTCGCTTTTCCTCGAGTGGATATACAGTGGCTACAAATGTGATTTTATTTCCAAGCTCTAAGTCCACAGGTACATTATGATAAGCAGGATTGAGTACGGCCCGTAACGTAAATGACTTGTCCCAAACAAGATCATCAGGAAAAATTGTGGTTTCTACATCGACATCAACCTGAAATTTACCGGTACTTGTTTGTTTGATCTGGTGGATATTTCCGCTAAATGTCAGCTCTTCCCAGGTGTAGGTATTAATAACTTGAGCCTCTTCGGGGAGATCGCGATAATCCCAAAAAGAATGCCAGGTTCCACCAAAACTGAGGATGAGTCCTAAATAAGAAAGGATAGCGATATTATAGGTCCGGCTATCCAGAGATTTGCGATAGGTGACTTCTGCTATGAGGTAAAAGATAGCCGCAAATCCAAAAATAAGTGTCCAAACCGACAGTGAAAGATCAGCCTGATAATCCACGATAATACCCGCCGCCAGCAATAGTGTTATTCTGATGGCAGGATAGGATGCGAAAGGAAATTGATATGTTTGATGAATGCTCACATTAGTATGACCGCTAAGGAGGCTAAACCTTACAGCTATTAAATGATGTTATAACTGATAGTGCGACTTTGAAAAGAGAATTGCGGTGCTTATAATTTTGAAACCTCTAAATAATAACTAAAGGATATGTTGATATGGGATTAGGGAAAAAGTTTATTGGTTTATTAGCCATTGTACTTGTAGTAGGATGTACGCAATCAGATGGCCAGCAGGAACAGCAGAAAAAAGAGTGGGCGCTGGCATTGCATGGAGGAGCGGGAGCCATTTCTGAAGACCGCCCGGATTCGGTAAAACAAGCTTATTTTGATGATCTGGATGAAGCGTTGACTATTGGAGAAGACATTTTAGCTGATGGGGGTTCTGCTGAGGATGCGGTAGAAAAGGTGATTAACTATCTGGAGGATAATCCCCGGTTTAATGCAGGGAAAGGTGCGGTGTTTACGCATGATGGAGAACACGAGCTGGATGCTGCATTTATGGTTGGGAATACCCGTGAAGCCGGAACAGTGACAGGTGTTAAAACCGTCAAAAATCCTATTACCCTTGCCCGAAAGGTGATGGAGACTTCTGAGCACGTAATGTTTGCTACGGAAGGGGCCGAACGATATGCCGATAAGGTGGGTGTTGAACGCGTAGATCAGGAGTATTTTTATACCGAATCTCGTTACGAGGCTTTACAACGGGCTCTGGATCAAGAGGAGGAAGGGGATGGCAAGCAGTCAAGCCTTATCCCCGAAGAAGATAAAACAGCCCTGTATGCCGATGGCGAAAAATACGGTACGGTCGGTGCTGTAGCTGTTGATAAGGATGGACAAATCGTTGCCGGAACGTCTACAGGCGGTATGACAAACAAGAAGTTTGGTCGCGTTGGCGATGTACCTATTATTGGAAGCGGCACCTACGCCAGCGATGTGGTGGCTGTTTCAATGACCGGCTGGGGAGAAAAAATTATGCGTGCTGTTTCGGGACATACGGTAAGTTCGTATATGAAATATAAGCCGGCATCGTTGGAGGAAGCCGGGGACTATCTGCTGCAAGAGGTTTTAAATCCCGGTGAGGCCGGAATGATTGCTGTAGATAAATATGGAAATATATATACGGATATGAATACGAACGGAATGTTCCGCGGGAGTTCGGATTCAGAAGGGAACCGAGAGGTGGCTATTTGGGATTAGAAGGGAAAGTGTTTGGAGATTGTGGTGTTGAAGTGCACACACTTTAACACCACAATACTTTAGCACTGTTATATTCTATTGTAGAACTCATCGCGCAACTCTTGGATATATATGCCAATATCATTGCGAAGGGTAAAGGTTTGTTCGTGGAAGTAATAGTACTGTTTTTGGGTGATATAGGAGCTTCCTTTCAGGTCGCGCTGCAAAATGAGAAGAGCATCATTTGAACAGTACAGAGCTTTTTTGGTATAGGCGATATTGCCGCCCAGAAAATCGCGATCAAATCCAAAACTGTATCCGCCGGCAATTTTAGCACCAACCTTTAATATATTGCCAATAAATTCATTGAAATCAGGCGTAATGTTTTTGGGACTGATGGTTTCGGCCCATTGTAATACGGCTGCCGCCAATGTGCGAGAGGTATTGTATATGTAGAGCGTATCTATTGAACCCATATTTGACATTGCAAAGTCATCGCTGAGTTCCTTCCACTCTTCGCCGGCATCAAAATCGTCATATTCCTCTTCATCTTCGAAGAAGAAGTCGTCTTCAAAATCGTCGAATAAAAAGTCTTCCCATTCTTCTTCTCCATCATCGTCATCATCAATCTCTTCATCGTCTTCGCCCGGGAAATAGGCTTCATCAATGAGCAGCTCTTCCTCAATAAAGGCATCTACTGCATCAAGCTCGTCTGAGCTTTCCTGTAGAAGTTTAAGCCATCGGGGAATGTTACCGGTGTGTTCGGGAATGATAAATTTCCGAAGGCGGGTACTTTTTCGTTCGATATCATTCAGGTGAGATTCCCACTGATGCTCATCCCAAATATCATCATTAAAATCACCGTTAAACATATGATTAAGGTTTGGTGATATGGTAAGTTAGTTGCTTTCTTATATCCTTTTTAAAGAAAAGAAAGGCTTCTGTAAATTAACGCTTTTTGAATTAAAATTGATATAATTTTTTATTCCTGACAGTAAATTTTCTTACGGATATAGCAAGTTGCCTTCTTTATTGGGCATTGAACTGAATGGGGATAGTAATAAACATATTAACAGCTTCGCCATTGCGTTTACCCGGCACGAAATTAACTGCATGTATGGCTTCACGGGCTGCTTCTTTATATTTGGAATATTGATCTTTATTGAAGGAAACTTGCCCCACTGTCCCATCTTTATTAACCAGTATGTTGGCTTCTAATGTAATAGTCGAGGTCTGTCGCGAATTATTAGAAGGATATGTTAGCTGCTGATAAAGAGCATCTATTCCTCCAATAATTGCAGGTTTGGTTTCTGTCACCACTTTGACATTTTCTCTGGAGACTTCCGGGGCTGTCTTCGTTTTATCAGTGGTACTACAGCTTAACAGAAGAATTGAAAAGCTAATCAGAAAAATATGGCTGTAGCGAGTTGGCATCTTATAATTACTAAAGTTCTTGTAGTACACCGGTAATTACTTCGGTCATGGCCGGTTCTGCTTCGCCGGCGGCTTCTAATACCTTTTCAATATCGACAGGTTCAAGAGCGTCGGGAAAACATTCGTCGGTAATTACCGAAATGCCGAGTACGTCCATTCCCATATGGACAGCAGCAATCACTTCCGGGACGGTACTCATGCCGACCACATCGGCACCGATATTTCGGAGAAATCGATATTCCGCCTTTGTTTCCATCGTTGGTCCGCTAAGTGCTAAATACACCCCTTCGTGCATTTTGATTCCTTTTTTCAAGGCTACTTTTTCGGCTACTTTTCGCAAGCTTTCCGTATAGGGATCACTCATGTCAGGGAATCGGGGACCGAGCTCATCGTCATTGGGGCCGATTAACGGGTTGTCACCAAACATGTTGATATGATCGTTAATCAGCATGATGTCGCCGCGGGAATAATTGGGATTCATGCCCCCGCTGGCATTGCTGACAATGAGTGTTTCGGCACCCATAGCATGAAGAACGCGAGGGGGAAAGGCAATCTCTTGCATGGAGTAGCCTTCGTAATAGTGAAAGCGCCCCTGCATTGCTACAACCTTTTTCCCGCTGAGAGATCCAAAAAGAAGTTTCCCGGCATGACCTTCTACTGTAGAATCAGGGAAGTGTGGAATTTCGGAGTAAGAAATACTGTCAACAACATCGATCTCATCAGCGAGGCGACCGAGTCCGGTTCCGAGGATGATTAAATAATCCGGTTGTTCATCAGTTTCATTTTTAAGAAAGGAAAGGGCTTCATCGCGCTTTTCTCGAAATTCTTCAACAGTATCTCTTTGCATAAATACAGTAATCTTAGTGGTTCAAATAGATTATAGAAAATATAAAAAGCCTATATAGATAGGAAATCACATTTGCCAAAAGATATTGTTAGGCCCGATATGACAAACGCAGAAGAAGTTAGTCGAGTTCGTCAATTAAATCATCAATATTTTCACTGCCGGGGGGCATGCTCTGTCCTTCATCATCGAGTTGATTGTCATCTTCATCAAGGAGAGCCTTATTGCGCCGTTTGGCCTGTTCGCTTAACTTTTCAGAAAACTCATCTTCCTCGGCTGGTAGATCAAAAAGGGCAGCTTCGTCTTTGGAAAACTGTTCGAGGGATTCCTGAGCCATCTCCAGGTAGGACCGGATGCCCCCAATAATTTCTTTACGTCGGTCAAGCAGTCGGATGATACTTTGTCGCACCTGTTGTCGCTGCTGGGTAGCTTCGCGGACAATAGACTCGGCCTCCATTTCAGCTTTTTCAATTTTGTTGCGGGCATCTTTACGGGCCCCAGTTAGCTTTTGTTCGGCCGATTCTTTGGCTGTTTGCAGCGTTTCGTGAAGAGCTTCCTCAACACGCTCGTAATGCTTAAGCTTTTCTTCCAGCTCGTCAATTCGTTTTTCGAGCTCACGGTTTTTTGCTACCATGTGTTCCCACTCATTCGACATCAGGTTTAGAAACGCTTGAACCTCGTCTTTGTCGTAACCACGCAGTGATTTATCAAATTCCTGTTGTTTTATTTCAAGAGCTGTTAATTTCATAGTATGTATGAGCTATCTGTCAAATAAAGTGGTTAGTTTAACATGCTATTCCCGAAGCATGTTCCGCAAATTGTTTTCATTACCATTAGATTCTGATTCTTCCGAGACATTATCAGAATCATCAAATTCTATGCTTTCCTTTGGAGCCTCAATTTTATTTGTTGCTTCTTTATTTTGCGAGCTTTCAGTGGGATCATCGTCGCTGATAATCGCTTCCAGGTTTTGAATACGGCGCTGCGTATCTTTCTTGTGTTGCATAAACGCTTTGGCCAACCGATCAAATTGTTCTTCGGGAATGGAGCTGTTGTTCCGGTCGACCCACTTCTTAGCTAAGTTAATAAGCATGGGAATAGCAATCATGCCAAGGATTGATCCAAAAACAATTGCTACAATTATCGCATCTTCACTCATGATTTTTTCCTTTTTTTATCTGCAAGATTAGAAACTTCCTTCTTATTTTCTTTAACGGTTGAGGATTCGTCAATTTCAATTTCTTCCATTCCTCGTCCCGCCCCAGTAGAAAAATCATCTGGTTCGCCGGCAGCAATAGCTTCGAGGTTTTCGATCCGACCTTTTAGGGAATTGATCAACTTTCGGAGATCTTCGACTTCCTCCTCATTCTGTCGGCTGCGATTCTTCATCGACATCTTATTCTTCTGATACTCGATGATGAAAGCACCAATAATTGCAACCAGCGGTATAAGTACCCAAATCCATGCTGCCATAATAAGCGATATTTTAGTTAACCTTTTGTAATGTACTAAATCTCAATAAGATTGAAAGGTTTTATAACGATATTTTTGCTCAGTAGTTACGTTCACCAAATATGGCCCGGCCTACCCTCAACATAGTAGAACCTTCCTGTATGGCAATTTCCATATCGTTTGTCATCCCCATAGAAAGTTCATCGAGCTGTACATTTTCTGATTCATAGCTTTGATGTTCATCCCGTATTTCTTTGAGCATTTTAAACTCGGGACGTACTTTTTCTACCTCTTCGGGATCTACAAATGTTGCCATCCCCATGAGTCCGCGTACCCGTACGTGGTCGAGTCCTTGTGCATATTCGAGGATTTCTTTTAAGTCTTTGGGTTCGCAGCCGCTTTTCTGCTCCTCGCCGCTGATGTTAATTTGTATCAGGGTGTTGATGACACGATCAATACGGGATGCCCGTTTCTCTATTTCTCGGAGGTATTTGCTTTTTTCGATAGAGTGAATCCAATTTACACGCTCAACCATGTATTTTATTTTATTCGTTTGCAGGTTGCCGACCATGTGCCACTGGATGTCCTCATTCTCATAATCATCCATCTTATCCTGCAATTCTTTCGCCCGGTTTTCCCCAAAATGGATTTGGCCGCAGCCATATGCTGTCTTAATATCCTCAACCGGTTTTGTTTTGCTGACCGCAACGAGCGTAATTTCATTGGCATCGCGTCCTGCACTTTTGCAAGCTCGAGTTATCCTGTTTTGTAGCTCTTTAATATTATTACAAATGTCTTCGGGCATAGAATACCAGTTTTCAAATCTGTTTGGGTTATACTAAATGTTGATATTGATTGATGAACAACCAAGCATCACTTTAAAAATAAGCTTTTAAGAAAGCTATTAAAATGGTATTTTATGAGTCTGAATTAAAGAATAAAAGGTAAATTGACAGTTCACACACTGAGTATTTTTTATTTCGACTCTGATATATTTTTACATCGCCTCAGGTGCTGTAGAATCGCAACTTTAAAGCACGGAGGCCGATAGCCCAAATGAATATTCAGGTTCGGCATATATCCACCTTCCTAAATCAATGGGCTCCGCCCAGCACAAAACTCGACTACGATAATGTAGGTCTGCTCGTCGGCGATCCAAACCAGCAAGTGTCACGAATTCTCACCTGTTTAGATATAACGCTGGATGTTGTTGATGAAGCGATAGCAAATAATTGCGATCTCATTGTCGCACATCATCCCCTGATTTTCAAAAGTATTGATTCTATCAATCCTACCAATGAGCAGGGCAAAATTATTTTTAAGCTCATTAAGAATGATATAGGATTGATTGCCGCTCATACCAATCTCGATGCGGCCCTCGATGGTGTTTCTTTTGTGTTGGCAAAAGAGTTGGGTCTTGAAAATCTGAAGTTCCTTGATAACAGCTACAATATCAGCCGAAAAATTGTATTGACAACCAGTCATTCCGAAAGTGATTCGGTGCTAAAGCTATTGAACTACTATTCGGCTGAGGAAGCACACTATTACAAGGTAGAGGGCAAAAAAGACCATCAGTTTACATACGAAGCTATTATTGATGAGCATCATGTTGCTGATTTGGAGAAAGAGCTCGAAAAGAATGGGCTGTTACACCACGGTAGTTTTCAAGTGATGGATGTTGCCAGTCCGTCGAAGAATGTAGGTATGGGGGTCGTTGGTTTTTATCGCGATAAGGGATTGACCCAGCAACAATTTTTAAATACCGTAGCCGAGGCACTTGATGTAAAAGCCGTTCGTTTTTCGGGATCCGTTGACCGCATTAAAAAAGTAGCTGTTTGTGGCGGTGCGGGTGTTTCACTTACCGGAAATGCGATAGGGGAAGGTGCCCAGGCGTTTGTTACCGCCGATATTAAATATCACGATTATTTTACTGATACAGAGAATTTTTTACTGGTCGATGTAGGCCATTACGAAAGCGAAGTGCCGGTGGTGGCGGCCCTTCAGCAAGAACTTACTGAGGCGTTTGAAGAGCTGGAAGTTCTTGAAACCGAAGTAATCACCAATCCAATGCAGGTGTATTTGCCTGATGCTAAACAAAATCCGCAGGAATAAACGACGTAATCTAATCTATGGAAGAAGTACTACAACAATTAGCGAATCTTCAATATATCGACAGCAGAATAGACGAGCTTAAACAACTGCGTGGCGATTTGCCAGAAGAGATTCTGGATATTGAAACTGACATCAATCGGCTGGAAGCAAAAATCAGTCGTCTTGAAGAAGAGAAGAAAGAGCTGAAGGTTGAAAGAGATAACCTGGAGCTCGAGATTAAGGATGCTGAAAATAAGATGGAGAAATATGAAGAGCAGCAGATGTCGGTGCGTAACAATCGCGAATATGATGCACTGACAAAAGAAATTGAATCTCAAAAGCAGGTAATCGAAAACTCAGAATCTCGGTTAGAAGAGATAGAAAAGCGTCTTCAAGAAGTTGACCCCGAGATGGAGAAGCTTCAAGAAAAGCTGGATGATATTGAAGAGTTGCACGAAGAAAAGCAAGAAAACCTCGAGGAGGTAAAAAAGGATACCCAGAAAGAGGAAGATATGCTTTTGGATAAGCGCGAAGAGGTCGAGAAAAATATCGATAAACGCTATCTGAAAAGCTATAAACGACTCCGGGAAGGGCTTTCAAACGGTCTGGCAGTTGTGCCGATGGAACGTGGTGCCGCACTGGGAATGGCATTGCCTCCGCAGACACAGGTTGAAGTGCGAAAAAAGAATAAAATCATTATTGACGAAAACAGTGGACGTATCGTAGTGCATCCTTCGTTTTTTGAAAATGCCAAAGAGGAACTCACACTGTAGAACGTTTCTTCTTGGCTGACTGTTTTTAAGATGTACAGCATATAATTTATATGATGTTGTGCATCTTTTTCGTTTATAGAAGTGTTTTAGTTCTTTAAAGTCATGGAATTAAAGGGATGATCGGGCAATCGCCACCTGCGTCAAGGCGTAGGAGGGAGGAAAGTCCGAACACCAACGAGCACCGTGCTTCCTAACGGGAAGATCCCGATTATTCGGGATAGCCAGTGCCACAGAAAACAGACTACCCATGATGACCATTTGGCTTCTGGGAAAAGGTGAAAAGGTGAGGTAAGAGCTCACCGCTCCGGTGGTAACATTCGGAGGCAGGGAAAACCTCATGGGGTGCAAGCTCATGCAGGCTGTGCGCTGCTCGTCGCAATACAGCCGGGTAGAGTGCTCGAGCCTCGAAGTGATTCGGGGACCAGATAAATGATTGCCATCCCGACAGCAGTCGGGATACAGAATTCGGCTTACAGATCATCCCTCGAAACTATATCAAAAGGCCGTCCGAACAGGGCGGCCTTTTGTCTTTGAGCTGTAATTTATGTTTCCCCAAAAATATGTCTGCTGTTGTAAATTGATGTAAGGTTAACTGGGAGCTGGGTTATTGAAAGCTTATTTTCTTTTTTGAACGTTAAATGTGTAATCAAAAAAAATATTGTAGATGAAGAAGTCTGAGTTACGCGCCCGCCAAGCCCCACTAAAGGAAAAATATAAGACCAATCCCGAAGAAGGTGAATATACGCTGCATGTTGAGGGTAAGCTGGGAGAAGATATCGCATGTTTTGTTCCGACTGATGCCGGTGAAGCAGAAGCAGGATTACATCCGGCTACTGGGGGAGATGGTTCGCAAGCCTGCTCGGGCGATATGTTGCTGGAAGCATTGGTGGCTTGTGCCGGAGTAACGTTAAAGTCGGTAGCTACGGCTATGGAAATTGAGATCGGAGAGGGTACGGTTAGAGCGGAAGGCGTGCTTGATTTTCGGGGTACGCTGGCCGTATCTAAAGAAGCACCAGTGGGTTTTAAATCCATTACATTGAACTTTGAGTTAAATACAGCAGCCTCGGGGAAAAGAATAGAAAAGCTTATTGAATTAACGGAACGGTACTGCGTAATTTATCAGACGTTAAAAAATAGTCCCGAGCTGAATACGAGTGTTACGATTCAGTGATCTCAATAGTGTATTTACTACAACTTTATATAATCGGCGGGGTCTTGTTGGTAAAATTCTTTGAACTGGCTGTACAATTGGGGATGTTTGCTTTTTAGTTCTTTCGGTTTTTCGAAGAACAGTTCGGTGACTACAGCAAAAAACTCTGCCGGATTGGTAGCTCCATATTCATCGATAAGGGTCTGCTGGTTTTGCTTGATGGATGTAAGAAATTGTTGGTATTCATTGCCTAAGATCCGAGCCCAGGATAAAAAATGGGATTCGCCATAATCCTGTTCGATCTGGTCGGTAGCCCCGTATTCGTAGTCCAGCTGGTGGGCAAATTCGTGAAATACGAGGTTTTGTCCGTCGTGGATATCGGAGGCTCCCTGTTGGACCTCATTCCAAGCTAAAACAACATAGCCGTGTGACCATGCTTCGCCGTGGCGTTGTTCAAACCCTTCCTCAACAAAAATACCGTTATTCCGTTGTTTTACTTTGGCTACATATGTTTTGGGGTATACAAGCACCGATCGTAAATCCTCATAAAAGTAGGAGAGGTCTTCCGTTCCCAGTAGAAGGATAGACGCTTGGGCAGCAATGCTAATTCGAATTTCGTCTGTGATTATAAGACCGGCGCATCCTTCAAAACGTTTTTCGTACAGAAAAATTTTTGTTAATCCGACCAGCTTTTTCTGAAGATGAGCTGGTAAATGATGGTAGTAGGGAACGTGCTTTTTTAGAATCGCAAGCTGGTTATCCGAAAAGCCTTTCTTTAACAGACGTTTACGCCGCCATTTTTTAAACCCGAACATGGCATTGCCGGTTACATGTTAACCTTGTAGGTGCCTTTATACTTGCGTTCCAGCTCGCGTCGGGTATCTCGTTCTTTAATATCTTCACGTTTATCATGTTTTTGCTTACCGCGTGCCAGACCCAGTAAAATTTTGGCGTAACCTTTTTTAAAATAAAGTTTAAGAGGTACAATGGTGTATCCCTTTTGGGAAACAGCTTTATCAAGTTCAGCAATTTCTCTTTTGTTCAGCAGCAGTTTGCGTTCACGTCGCTCATCGTGGTTGGTGTATGAAGCCTCTTTATACGGTTTAATATACATATCCCGCAAAAATACCTCTCCATCTTGGAGGTACGCAAAAGACTCGCTAAGGCTGGCATTACCATCGCGAAGTGATTTAACCTCACTTCCCCGTAAAACGATACCGGCTTCGTAGGTTTCTTCGACATGATAGTCGTGTCGTGCTTTACGGTTTTTTATCGTTGGATTGGAGTTGTTAGACATGTTTTAGGATGTAAGGATTTTAAGCTTCAAGTGTCTTACTAAGTTAGCAAAGCTAAAGCTATCAGCGTTCAGCTATCAGTTAACTTATTAAAAATAGGGGCCATGAAAAATTTTAGAAATTTAAAAATATGGGAAAAGAGTCATAGCTTAACACTGGATATTTATAAATTCACTTCTTCATATCCTAAAGAGGAATTGTATGGTTTGATAAGTCAAATGCGTAGATCCTCGGCCTCAATTCCTTCAAATATTGCTGAAGGCTGTGGCAGGAATACCCAGCCACAACTTGCACGTTTTTTAAACATTGCGTTTGGTTCGGCTTCGGAATTAGAATACCAGTTGATACTGAGTAAAGATTTAGAATTTATTGATAAAAAAACGTTTAAAATATTGCTCAAAAAAGTAACCGAAATTAAGCGTATGCTAGCGTCATTACTAAAAAAAGTACAGGCTGATAGCTGAACGCTGACAGCTTTACTTAATAATCAAACCCCAACTTATTCAGCTCCGCAACGATATCTTCACCGGGCGATTTTTCGGGCATAGTGTTGTAAATACCCATAATTTGTTGGATCTCTTTTCGTGCTTTCTCATTGTCAGGATTTAATTTAAGCACCTCAATAAATTGTTCCAGCGCAGAGGTCATTCGGTCGCGCATGGTACTGTCTTCAGGACCCCGATACTCCAAGTACAGTCCATAATTGAGATATGTTTTTTCTTTGAGTTTGGGCAGGTCCGCATCTGTTTGTTCGGGATTGGCATTATCTAAGATATCCAAAGCCTGGGTATAGTTGTCATCGGCAATGAGCTGATTTACCCGTTCAGATACATTTTCAGGAGTTTCGTTTGAGCATGAAATAAAGAGTAGGGCAACAAATGAGAGTAATAGATAACGCATCAAATAGAGAGATTAGGTTTTTGCGGTTAAAAGCGAGTAAAGATAACGATTTTTAAATTAAATACAGTGGGTTGGGACTGATGCAGAGCACGAAAATAGCCATACTGAGCCATCCCAGAAATTTTCGGGTTGGGTCAAGCTCGCGTTCACGCAGTGCCGGAGGGTGTTCAACTCCAACAAAATAAGCGATAAAAAATGACCAGACGACCCAGATTAGTGATCCTGCGGTTGTAAGGTTCCCAACAACGAAAAATAAATATAAGGCTGTTACACCAAGTGAGGCTGTAAATACCGGTATTATCCACTCGAAGTCGTTTCGGAAGGCTTTCCGCAGCAGCATCATTAATACGCCGCCCCAAATGATCCAGCTTAGCAGCCCATAGGGATAAGAAAATTCACCAAGCGACAAATGGATAAAAGGCACTGCTTCAGTTCCTCCCAGCGTAATAAGCACAGCAAAAAAGATCCGTGCTACGATTTTGTGCTTTTCAAATCCGATGAGGGAGTAGAGTATATGTCCACCGTCGAGCTGACCAATAGGTGTTAGATTGAGGGCCGTAAAAAAGAGTCCCAGCCATCCCGCAAATAAAAAAGGGTAGTGGTACATTTCCCACATAGGCGGTACATTTTCAAAAAAGGAAGCCAGTAGACCATAAAGCAGCGTATCTCCAACAATCAAAACCTTACCGTTGGTTTCTTGTAATGGATTATCGGGAAATACCCCGTATTGGGCGACGTATTCTTTGACTGCTTCGTGACCTGCGAAATTTTGGATGAATGAGGGATCGGGCAGGGTTGAAAATCCGTATAGTAAAACCCCCAGAGAGACGACAAAACCGGCCAAAGGGCCAGCAACGCCTACATCAAACATTTTATAAGTGTCGTTAATTTTCTGTTTGATACGGATGACAGCTCCAACGGTACCAATGCCCAGTGGAATAGGAATAAAATAGGGCAGTGTAACTTTAATATGATGATAGAGAGCAGCAAAATAGTGGCCAAATTCATGCACACCCAAAAATCCTAAAAGGAGTCCGGAGAAAAGAAGTCCGCGATAAAAGTCAGATAAAGAAGGAAGTGCTAAGGGAAATGGTGCGGGATTAAAGCCTACAAAGCTGGCGCCGGCCAGCGAAACGGTAAGAACGGTAATTAGAAATAAAGATAAATGTTTGGTTACCGTTTTGGAATCAAGATCGCGCTGCATAGTTTCCCAAATAGTGGGTTTGGCTGTAAAGTCACTGATTTGAAATCCGGTTGTCTCGGTGGTGGGTTTGTTATCCAAAGGTGCTGCTCTGTTTTTAGGATTCTCTTGCTATGGGCATGGTCATACATCGGGCGCCGCCGCGACCGCGACAGAGTTCATGACCTAAAAAGCTGATGGCAATTTTTTTGCCTGTAGGGTCAAAGGGAGTATCGTGGTATTCTTCAATAAATTCATATTGATTCATCAGTTGATATCCATGTTCCTTCAACTCGTTAAAGGTGTTTGTGTTTCGTTCGTAGCCTACAATAATACCGGGCGCTATTGCAAAAACGTTAGCGCCGTCGGTCCATTGTTCGCGAAATTGATTGGTGCGTTGATTTCCTCCGCAATTGATGAACGTTAAGTCGCGATCCAATAATTCCTCAAGTGCTGTTTTTAATGAGGGTTTGGATTCCGAAATAATAGAACCATTTTGGGATCGCAGGGCAACTACGTTGTTACTGCGTACGGTGATAGCTGGAGGAAAAGCCACGCATTCGTTCTCGCTGGCAAAGGTAAAAATAGTATCAAGATGCATGGAAGAACGCTGCTTGGGGATGTCTACGGCAAGAACATGTTCAACGCCTTGCTGCAGTAACCCTTCAGTGGCATTCATCAATCCGCTGAATGAGGTCCGTTCACTCATACCAATAAGCACAACTTTATCAGAGGCAACAAGTACATCGCCCCCCTCAATGGATTCTTGGTCCGAAATTTTTATAGTCTTTTCTTTAATATCAGCAAAGAGCGGATGAAATTTGATCAGTGTTTCCATGAGCACCGCTTCCCGAACGCGGGCTTTTTTAGCCGGACGTGATAAGAGAATACTCTCGTTGACAACGGCAGCCAGATCCCGGGTAAATAAGAGGTTGGGCGTGGGATGCATATTAAAGTTGGGAATAGAAGGTGTTGCCCCGTCAATCACAAAGCGAAGCAGTTCGCCCCCCGAAAGGGCAAGCAAATTTTGTTCAATAGCTTTAAGATTTTCTTCCGGCATACGGGTGATTAGCTTCTCAATGAAATATCCGCGAGCATCTTCAGTATCAAGAGCTTGGCCAAACAGATCCGTAATTTCATGAATTTCCCCATCGGCAGGCATAGCCGCTTTGAAAATTTTGAGCATCTCCAGGTGTTCCTTACGAGCGTCACTTTCAAAAATGATATCATCAAAAAGGAGCTCGTCTTTGAGCTCAGGGTTTACCAGCGAAACCTCTTTGCCGGGAGTGTGGACAATAACGCTTTTTAATAATCCGGTTTCGGACGTAACGGATAGCTTCATGAATATTTTTATTGAATAGATTAAAAAATTGGTCGATAAGCTTATTACATAAGGCCAAATATACGTTTTGAACGGGCAATATTTAAATTGAGATTTAGGTAGATAATTCAAAAACTTTTTCTCTATTTTGTTCGCACGATTTGACGGTCAAAGCTGTTTCCAAATACTAATCAGATGGTAAATAGAATTTATCCTTAAAATAATGTCAGCTAAAAAGTCAGAAATAGAATCTCTTGTTTATTTATTGGATGATCCCGATCCCTTTGTAAAATCAGAAGTTCGCAATCGCTTGTTTGAGCTTGGGGAAACAGCCGTGCCATTGCTCGATCAACAGAAAAGAGAGACCAATGATGCAGAAGCGCGGGAGCTTATCAATGAGATTATTCAGCATATTACCTTCGGAAGTGTAGAGCAGGATTTTATGGATGTGCTCGACGGTGGGCTTTCGAATATGGAACAGTTGGAGAATGCGGTGTTTATTTTATCGCGATTTGATAATCCTACACTGCGCGAAAGAGAGTACAAGAAGAAACTCGATCGTTTTGCTGACATGATTGCCGATGATGTGCGCTATTCGCTCAGCCAGACACAAAAAATGCACAAAGTGCTCAATTTTGTGTTTGAGGATCTGGAGTTTAGTGGAAGCACGAATGACTATTATAATCCATACAATTCTTATTTGAATCGCGTAATTGACCGGCGACAAGGGTTATCTATTTCGCTGGCCCTAATTGTGCTGTTTATTGGCCGGCGCCTGGATCTTCCATTTTATGGGATCAACATGCCGATTCATTTTATGATGAAGTATAAAACGGCGAACGAAGAAATTTTGATTGATCCTTTCGATCATGGAAAAGTAGTTACGTACGATCAATGTTATTACTTTCTAAAACAGAACGGTGTAGAGCCCAAAAGTAAACATTTTTCGACCAGCACTGAGGAGGATATCCTTGCTCGATGTATCCGGAATCTTATTAACAGTTATGAAAAGCAGGATAAGCTGGATACGGCAGAAAGCCTAAAAAAGCTATTGAATACCGTAGAGATTATGGTTCGTTGAGAAATTTTTACGAAATTTAACCGTAATCATATTTTGAACTCTGTATATAATTGATGAAATTACAAGGCGCCTTTTTAGGCGTCTCTCTTGATGAATAGTGGAGGCCCTACCTTGATCGGTGGGGTCTTTCTTTTTTAAGCCAGTCTTTATGGGAAAGCGATCATTTTAGAGTTTAAACCCAAACGCATCTTTCTCTTCGTTGGTAAACTCAAAAGGATTGATTTGCTCTGCCAGATCGTAAAATGAAATCGCCTCTTCTTTATTACCGCTAAATTTGTGAATATCACCGGCCAGTTTATACAGCATTGGATTTGCAGGAGCGTGCCCCATCAATTCTTTAAGCATAGGTATAGCCTCATCAAGATCTTTGTTTTCAACGAGGATAGCTAAACGATACAGGTCGGCGCGAAGCGATTCATTTTGCGGCTTAAGTTGATTGAGGTAGTGCTTACAACGAGAATATATATTGCGGTTGAAATAAAAGCGCACCAGTTGATAAATAAGTGATGCAGGAATATCAATATTGTTGAGCTTATCTTCGAGGTGACGCATAATTTCGCGCTCTTCCATCACCATAAACAGGTGGACAAGCTTGCAGAGCGTTTCCTCATCGTGCTGGGTTTTTAGGATTTCTGTTTTTAATTCATCGGTGAAAAGCTGCTCGAACTGCTGTTGGACTTTGGGCTCCGGGAATAATGGATTTACGAGATCATCCAGTGCCAACAGCTGATCAAATGTACTGAGCGATTTTAGTTCATCTTCAGAAAAGACTTCGATATTCCATTTTTCATTAAAATAGGAGACATTTTGCCAGTACTGTTCGCTTTCGGTATCCAGATCCAGCGAAAATGTGGTAGTACCAAAGTGGTGCTTAACCTGAATATGCGGAGCAATACCGACTTTAAAATCCTTGGATCGAGCTTGAAAGCAGAGATCAATATCCTCAAAAAATGCCAGTTGGAAGGTCTCATCCATCTCTAAATTCGCATCTGTACGAAGCATCATACAAAAACTGTCAAGATATTCTGCACGAATAATATCGGAACTGTCTTCTTGAATGTTCTGGGATGCTTGATCAGGATTGAGGGTTTTATTTGTTGTGGGTCCTATAATAGCGTATTCGGGCTGAGACTCCATCAAATCCCGAAGCTGTGTAATAGCGTCGTCAACAAACTCGATGTCGTTGTGGATAATACAGGCATATTCTCCGTTCACTTTTTCCATCGCTTGGTTCACAGAGGCAGCAAAGCCCGCATTCTTTGTGTTGGTGATGACCCGGCAGTTTAAGAAGTTTCGTTCTTTGAGCTCATCCAGGTAGTCGTGTGTGTTATCCAGGCTGGCATTGTCAATGACAATAAGTTCGAGTTGAGAGGTGTCGCAATGTTCCGAAACCGAAAGAAGGCAGTGTTCGAGGGCGGGCTTGCCATAGGTAGTCGTTGGGATAATCAGACTTGTGGTAACATCTTCAGGCTCGGATGGCTGAGTTGTTTCAGTAGTTGGTTGTTGTTTGGGCTTTTCTTTTTCTTCTTTCTCTTTTTGCTTTTGTGATTTTGAAATCTGGTGTTTGAGCTCTGATGCCTCTACGTATCGACGCTTTTTTTCCAGGATTTTAATTTTGAGATTACGGGCCCCACTGTGACTTGGATTGTTTTCCAGCACTTCTTCAATACGTTCCAGCGCCGAGTTAAATCGCCCCTCCTGTTTCATCTGCACTGCTTCGTTAAGTAGGTCGTTGTCGTAGGATTTTTTTGATTTTACGGAGAGGTTTTGAAGGGTTTTAAGGATTGTTTCTCGCATTTGTCCACCGTAATCGGCACGGCGAAGAAGGGTCAACAGCAGTTCTTGCCGAATATTGAAGTCGGGTTCGGGAGCTTCAAAAAGGCTACTTGGAGCAAACCAGCTTTTTGTACTTTTGATCGATGAGATATCACCGAGCCGGGCAGCCAGCTCAAGTCCGTGAAACTCCTTTAGGTAAGGATTGAAGAACCTGTTGCCAGTTGAGAGGGCTGATAAATCCCAGATAAAAGAGCCGTTCTGTGGCCAGTTCTTTTGTTGAAGAAGGTTGATCCACTCTTTATATCCAGTGGGCAGCTCATGATTTTGAAGTGCCAGCACACTGTTGGTTGATTCAGTGAGTTGTTCCAACCGTAGGCTTAATTGTTCGATGTCAATATCAGAGATGGTCAGGGGTGCCCAGAAGAGTCGCCCATTCCGTTGCGATAAAATCTCATTCAGCGAATTGCCCAACCCTATCGGCTTTTCGTGGGTAAAATAGAAGGTTTGTTCGTGCTGGTAGTAGTCCAGAACCGATTGAATAACTTCATCACTGTTATCGTTGGATCCGTCATCAATAAGGAAAAGTTCAAAAGGGATACCCTCTATTTCATAGAGCGATGTCAGCGTGGACTCGATAACATCCCGATGATTTTGCACAACAACGGATACCGTAAGCAGCGGCTTTTTGGGCATAACTATGCAACTCGAAAGTGATTATTAATTTGCTGAAATATACGAGGTGATAGATAAAAGGCGAAAAGTATTCGTTAGCGCCCAAGTGTAAGGAGGACAAAGGTTTTAGAAACAACTCAATTTATTGTATATATTTTTCATACTAATTTTTCAAAATTTAAAAGATAACTTAGCGTCAATTTTTATGAATACTATTAAAAAGAGAGTGCTGGTTTTATTTACTATTACAGTAATAACTTTTCTGCAAGGATGTGGTTCGCTGGAGACCACTTCGGGTGACCGTTCTATTACATATGAGCATGATTTTAATACGATGGTGGAAACGGTGGAACAAGCCATTCGTAGTAGTTCGCTCAATATAGGTTTTGCTCAAAAGTCGGATGAGGGAAATAAATATACCATTATTTTTAATTCTCAGGCGGCTGTTAATGATCAGTCTGTTCAGCAGGATCAGGGAAAAGTCGTTGTAGAGCGTCTTGGAAAGAATCAGACCAAAATAATTATAACAAATCCTGAGTATCACTATTCAGTACCATCGCATCAACGCGAGAAATATGACAGAAGACTAAAGAATCGAATTGATGATATATTGGATGATTAACATTTGGTTGTGATACGGTAATTGATTTCTAAAATGTGTTTTTTTGTAACAAGTAGGTTCATTGGAACTCCTGTATAACTTAATGGTATGTGGGAAAGGTATGTTCTTGCAGTTCCGAGTCAACAAAAAAAGATAGGAATTGAAAATAATTTAGGGCTGAGTAATGGCCACGGAGAATGATTCACGTATTTCCAGTGAGGGAATGGATAAAAAGATTGAGAAAAGCAGCTGGGGCAAGAAACAGCTGGGGATGATCATCACGGGGGTGGTTATTCTGTCGGCTTTTGTATACAGTTTTGGTTTTATGGATGCACGGTCGTCCTTAAATGTGGATCGAGCTACAATAAATATCAGTGCCGTTCAGCAAGAACCTTTTCAAGAGTTTATCCAGGTTACGGGTACAGTACAGCCTATCCAGACGATGTACTTGGACGCAGTAGAAGGTGGAGTGGTTGATGACATTTATGAAGAGTTTGGAGCGATGGTAGAGCAGGGAGACACGATTGTGGTCCTTTCCAATTCTGATTTACGTCTCAATGTGTTGCAACAAACCTCTGCTATATATGACCAGATCAACCAAACGCGAAATTCTCGTCTCAATATTGAGCAGAATACACTGAGTCTGAAAGAGCGATTAGCACAGGCAGAAAATCAGCTGGAAATAACGAAATCGAATTTCGAACGCGAGAAGAAGTTGTACGAGCAAAATCTTATTGCCGAGCAGCAGTTTCTGGAGACGCAAGAAAACTACGACTACCAGCAAAAGCGGTATGATTTGATCTATGAATCCTTTAAGCAGGACTCTATTAAGTCAAGCCAACAACTTCGCCAGATTGATCAGTCGCTGGAGCGGATGTGGACAAGTTTGGAAGCGGTACAAAATATTTTAGATCGCCTGGTGGTGATGGCCCCGATATCGGGACAGCTATCTACCATTGAGCTTAATCCCGGGCAATCTATTTCATCCAGTGAGCGGATTGGGCAAGTCGATATTTTGGATAACTACAAAGTTCGTGTACAAATAGATGAGTATCATCTTTCCAGAGTTACAACGGGTCTGAAAGGTACGTTTGATTATAACGGTAATACCCACCAGCTGGAGATTACCAAGGTATATCCGGTTGTGGAAAACGGACAGTTTAAGGTAGATATGGAATTTACCGAACAGGTTCCCGGTGATCTTACTCGCGGACAGACACTCCGCATTCAGCTTATGCTCGGGGAATCGGGATCTACATTAGTATTGGATAGAGGCGGATTTTATCAAAAGACCGGTGGTAATTGGGTATATAAAATTACAGAGGATGGCGATAAAGCGGTAAGGCATGACATCCGATTGGGGAGACAGAACCCAAATTATTTTGAAGTCCTATCTGGGCTGGATGAGGGCGATCGTGTGATAACATCTAATTACGGTTCTTTTGGCGAAAATGAGGTTCTAAATTTAGAATAATGATGCTAATAATTGAAACCTTAATACATTAGACTATGATCAAGACAAATAATCTTAAAAAGGTATATACCACTGATGAAGTTGAAACAACAGCTCTTAATGGCATAGATCTGGAAATAAGTGAAGGAGAGTTTTGTGCTATTATGGGTCCATCGGGATGCGGGAAGTCGACGCTGCTAAATATTTTGGGGCTGCTTGATAATCCCACAGAAGGCACCTATCAATTTCTGGATTATGAAGTGTCTGATAAGTCAGAACGCGAGCGAGCCCGACTCCGCAAAGGAAATATCGGCTTTGTTTTTCAGAGTTTTAACCTGATTGACGAGCTTACCGTTTTTGAAAATGTAGAGCTCCCACTGCTGTATCTGGGGATGCCCGAAGATGAACGTAAGGAAAAGGCGGAAGCTGCTATCGATCGCATGAATATGATACACCGTCGTAATCACTTTCCGCAGCAGCTCTCCGGTGGTCAGCAGCAGCGCGTAGCTATTTCTCGAGCAGTTGTAGCGAACGCTAAATTAATTCTGGCCGATGAGCCAACAGGAAATCTGGATTCCGACCACGGAGATGAAGTGATGAAGCTTTTGGCAGAGCTTAACGACCAGGGCACGACTATCGTGATGGTGACTCACTCTCCACACGATGCGGGTTATGCCGAGCACACAATAAACCTTTTTGATGGACAAATAGTACAAGAAGAAGTTGAGGACGGATTTCACGTGTAGGTTGTAGAGAGGGTATAAAATTGCCGCCAATAAACTATTGGGAGACTTGAAGCATCCATTATGTTGAAAAACTACATCAAGACGACGCTACGGAATTTTAAGCGCCATAAAAGTTATACGGCTATTAATATTTTCGGATTTGCTCTTGGAATGGCGTGCTGTATTCTCATCTCGCTGTATGTAAATGAAGAGCTGAGCTTCGATACCTTTCACGAAATGTCTGATCGTATCGTTGTCGTAGGAACCGAAGGCGATATGTGGGGGAAAATGCGGGCAACTCCTTATCCGTTAGCTGATGCTATGGTTGAGGAAATGCCGGCCATAGAAAAAGCGACTCGGGTTTCTATAACCGGTGATTTACTTCTTAGCGATACAGAGCAGAACTTTGTAAAAATTGATAATGCAAAATATGTAGAGCCAGATTTTTTTGAACTCTTTTCCTTTGATTTGTTACAGGGTCATCCCCAAGAGGCACTGAAGACACCGAATAATATTATACTTACGCCCTCAGCAGCAAAAAATATCTTTGGGCGATCTGATGATTTAATTGGTCAACGGATATATTGGCAGCGAAGCGATACCGTTAAGGTTTTACAGGTAGCGGGTATTGTAGAAGAAGCTCCGGCCAATTCAACTATGCAATATGATGTGCTTTTGTCATATAAAACGAGACCTGCGGCAGCAAGGGATATCTCATCGTGGAGAGGGTTTTCACCCCATACATATGGTTTGTTAACATCAACGGAGGCTGCAAACTCGCTTTCAGATCAGTTTGATGAGTTGGTGAAAGCTCATTACGAAGTATCGGAAGGCAAAGAACCTGATCAATCTTTTTTTAGTTTACCATTGGAAGAATTGCACCTGTCAGAACTTAGCAACAATAGCGGTTTTACGGGTAATAGAGCATATCTGTATCTTTTTGGTTCTGTAGCCCTTTTTATTTTGGGTATTGCGTGCGTAAACTATGTTAACTTAGCTACGGCACGTACTTCTATCCGAGTTAAAGAAGTGGGAGTTCGTAAGACATTGGGAGCTTTTCGAACCCAATTAATTAGTCAGTTTTTGGGCGAATCAGTCCTGATAAGTATAAGCTCATATGTTATAGGTGGAATAATTTCGATATTGGCTCTTCCTTATTTTAATCAGTTATTTGGGACGGAACTTCATTGGCAGACTGATATCAGCTTTTTGCTTTGGCTCTTACTGGTGGCATCAATTATAGGTGTTTTGGCTGGATTTTATCCGGCATTATATCTGTCTCGGTTTGCACCAGCTTCAGTATTACGCAATAAGTTTAAGAAAGGAAGTTCTGCTTCGTGGCTCAGAAAAACGCTTGTGGTTATACAGTTTACTTTGGCAGTTATACTTATCATTAGTGCATTAGTTGTTTATCAGCAGCTAAGATATACACAAGAAAAGGATCTGGGTTTTGACGGAGAGCAAGTGGTATCTGTACGTTTGCCCAATAGTACAGCATGGGATACCAGAGAAAACCTCAAAGATCGATTGCGTGGATACTCCTCTATTCAAGAAGTTTCGATAGTGAGTAGTATGCCTGGTGGATTTAATCTAAGGTTAGGATACAAACCAGAAACCATCTCATCACAGGTGAAAACAGATTCAAATGAACCAATTATTTTTGCTCCAACCGTGGTGGACTATGAATTTTTAAAAATGTTAGATATTGATATGGTTGCTGGTCGCTATTTTTCAAAGGATTTATCTGCTGATCGTAATCAGGCATATGTGATTAATGAAAAAGCAGCTACCGCCTTGGGCTGGATGCCTGACGATGCTATAGGTAAAAACGTTAATTTTAGAGAAGAGGGAAAAATAATTGGGGTAGTTGAGAATTTTCATATTACATCACTGAAAGAAGAAATTGAACCTGTAACTCTTCAGCTTTTTGAACCAACGTCCTGGAGTACGGTTGGTAATTTATTAGTCCAGTTATCGCCGGATAAAATTACAAATGGATTGGAAATTATTGAGTCAGAGCTTAAAGAGTATGCGCCCAGCCAACCATTCGACTATGAGTTCTTGGACAAAAAATTTAAAGCAATGTATAAAACCGAATTTAGGTTGGGACGCATTGTGGTTCTTTTTACAATTATTGCGATTATTATTGCCTGCTTGGGGTTATACGGTCTATCGGCATTTGCTGCTGAGCGTCGTACCCAGGAGATTGGTATTCGAAAAGTATTAGGTGCAAGAATTGGGAGTATCGTAGCTTTGCTTAGTAAGGATTTTTTAAAACTTGTTCTTTTGGGATTTATACTTGCCGTACCTGTTGCCTAGTATGTGACGAATAAATGGTTACAGAATTTCGCTTATCGCATTGATATTGGATACGGAATTTTTCTGATTTCAGGATTAATTGCCGTAGGTATTGCTTTGGCAACAGTTAGCTGGCAAGCAATGCGAGCCGCATCAATTAATCCTGTAGAAAGTCTACGTAGCGAATAACTTTTGATAAAGATTAAAAACAAGTAACAGGGAACCATATCAAAGAGCAGATGGTATGAGTGACATAAGGACTAAAAGTAGATTTGAATATGATTCATGATAAGTAAAGTTAAATCCTTTTTACCAATTCTCTTTTTGTTAGGTGTTTCCGGTTTAGGTAAAGCAGAAGTTCACCCCGATTCTGTATCCCTTCAGCAAATTCAACGAAGCGCTTCTTCCATTAACTCCGTTACCAGCTTGTTGATTCAGCAAGACGGTGGGCAGTTAGCCGAATTCTATTTTAACGGGATGGAAGAAGGCGAAACGACGAATATCAAATCTGCCTCAAAAAGTATTATTTCGCTGTTGGTAGGCATAGCCGCAGAAGAAGGATATATCGAGTCAATAGAGCAACCCATCCGACCTTATTTTGAGGATTATTTTAACGCCAATCCTGATTCTATAAAGGAAACGATCACGATTAAAGATTTGCTAACGATGCGATCCGGTTTGGAAACCACCAGTTTTCACAACTACGGACGCTGGGTAATAAGTAATAACTGGGTTGAATTTGCCTTGGATCAGCCGCTGGAAAAACAGCCCGGCGGTGATATGGCCTACAGTACCGGTACCTCGCATTTGTTGTCAGTAATTGTAAGTAAGACTACAGGAATGAGTACCAAGTCGTTTGCAGAAAAGCAGCTTTTTGGGCCGATGAATATAAAGGTGGGCGGATGGGATCGCGACCCGCAAGGGTATTATATGGGCGGAAATAATATGGCGTTAGCTCCTGGGGATATGGTTAAAATTGGCCAAATGATGTTGAATGATGGCGTTTATAATGAGAAAAGAATTATATCCAGGGATTGGATTGTCGATTCATTCAAAACCTATACCCGCAGTAATTTTAATCCCTACGATTATGGATACATGTGGTGGAATAAACTGGTTGGCGGATACAAGGTATATTTTGCCTGGGGATTCGGGGGCCAGTATATCTTTATGATCCCTGAACTTGATGCCACCATAGTGTTAACCGGTGCGCTCGATAATGCAACGCAGTCTCGCAGCTATAAAGAGCCGGTTTTTAATCTGCTACGCGAACAGATTATTCCCTACCTGCAATCTTCAAAATAATAGTTCATTAAATTGTTTTAAGACAGGGCCAATTTTGTAACAAATGGGGGTGCTGTAGCTCTTCTTGATATAAGATCGGCAATATTCTTGAGAGGTAATTGAGTTTTAGAAGTTTAAAAGGCTATGATTAAAAATTATTTGAAGATTGCTTTTCGTAATTTGGGCAAGCGAAAGGGGTTTACATTTATTAATGTATTGGGATTAGCAATAGGCATTGCCAGTTGTCTGCTTATTGCAGCTTATGTGTTGCATGAGCTCAGTTATGATCAGTTTCATGAAAAGTCTGATCGTATATACCGCGTAACACAAACAACGGAAACTTCCTCCAAGAACGAATCCGGTGCTACTACGCCTTTCCCCGTAGGGCCGACATTACAAAATGATTTTTCGGGTCAGATAGAAAAAACGGTTCGCTTTTTTGATATGCAGGAAGAAGTACGAACTATTCTGAATGCCCAGACCGAAGAATCATTCCGTGTGGACCATTTCTATGTGGTAGATTCTACTTTTTTTGATGTTTTTTCTGCTGATCTTGTCCGAGGAAATCCAAAAACAGCGCTTGATGAGCCGAGGTCGGCGGTAATTACTGAAGAGCAGGCTCGTCGCTTTTTTGGGGATGAGAATCCTATCGGCAAACAGTTGATTTTTAAAGGGGTCGAAGAGTTTACAGTTACCGGAGTGATGAAAGCTTTGCCTGAAACTTCACACTTCCAGGTTGATATGCTGGTATCGTTTAACAGCTTACCGGAGTTGTATGGGTCACGTGAATTTTTGGAGCGCTGGTTCTGGAATCCCTGCTGGACATATGTGTTGCTTAAAGACGGTGTTGCCCCGCAAGAGTTGGAGTCGCAATTCTCGGGTTTTGTAGATAAAAATTATGCTGATCGCGAAAAGGGAGAAACAATTACGTTAAGTCTGCAATCGCTCACTGATATCCACCTATACTCCAATCTGGACCAAGAGATGGAAGCCAATGGGTCTATTTTTTATGTGTATCTGTTTTCGGTAGTGGCGGTACTGATCTTGGTTATTGCAGGCATTAACTTTATGAATTTAAGTACCGCTCGCTCCACCGAAAGAGCCCGGGAGGTTGGAATACGAAGGGTGCTGGGAGCACAACGAGGGCAGCTTTTCGGGCAATTTATGGGAGAGTCGATGTTAATGACAGGGTTAGGATTTTTGATGGCACTCTTTTTGGTCTATCTGTCATTACCTTGGTTTAATAAATTTTTGAATATCCCGTTGGGAGCTGAAGTTATAATGAATGGGAAGGTAATTGCCGGGTTACTAATTTTATTTGTTATAGTCGCTTTGCTCGCGGGATTATATCCAGCGCTATACTTATCTGGGTTTAAACCGGTATCTATTATGCATGGATCTAAGAGTACGCAAAGCGGTGCGGGAGAAAAATTGTTGCGTAAGGGGTTGGTGGTATTTCAATTCACTCTTTCTGTGGTTCTGATTATTGGTACTCTTATCGTCTATTTGCAGCTGCAACACATGCAGGATAAAAAAATGGGTTTTGATCAAGAGCAGGTTGTAGTAATGCCGATTACACAGACTCTTATCGCCTGGGAGTTTGATCAGTTTAAAGAAAAAGCGCTTAAGAGTCCGCATATCACGGGGGTTACCGGAATGAGCAAGATTTTGGGATCTGATAGGCAGATCTTTTCAAAATATTCGCCTGCGAACCAGCCCGATGCACCGCCTACAAATATGACACTCCATGTAAGGCACGATTTCCTTGAAACGTACGGTATTGAATTACTGGCCGGGCGGAGCTTTTCCCGAGATTATCCTGCCGATGCAGAGAATTCTATCCTGATTAATAAATCGATGTTGAATCAAATTAATGCCCAAACACCGCGCGATGCGTTGGGAGCACGATTCTATTATACAACTGCAGAAGACGAGCGCAAACCTTTTGAAGTGATTGGCGTTGTTGATGATTTTAATTACACCTCCATCAAGAAAGAGATTTCTCCGCTGGTCATTAATCTGGTAAAGGAAGGACGTCCGACCGTTAGAAATATTGAATTTGCCACGGTGAAACTGGCAGCGGGAAGTACTCAAAATGGGATCGAAGATCTCAGAGCTACCTGGAAAGGAGTCAACCATATAGATCCGTTCACATACTTTTTTCAAGATGAAAAGCTAAAAGAAATTTATAAGTCTGAAGCACAAATGAGCAGCGTCTCTGGCTTTTTCACCCTGTTATGTATTTTAGTGGCCTGTCTGGGACTTTTTGGACTTGCTTCTTATACGGCCTCCCGACGAACAAAAGAGATTGGAATCCGCAAAACCCTGGGGGCAAGCGTTCCCAATATTGTCGCACTTTTATCGAAGGATTATCTGAAGCTTATTGTGATTTCAAATATTATAGCTTGGCCGGTTATCTATTATTTAGTAGTTCAGTGGTTGCAGGAGTTTCCCTACCGAATAGAGTTGGGATGGAACCTTGCAGCTATCTTTGTGACGGTAGGAATTGTTACAATCGGTATCGGTCTGTTGACCGTAAGCTATCAATCCTTGCGTGCGGCTCTTATTAATCCAGTTGATAGCATTCAACAAGAGTAGTTTTTACATCTTCTCATGTAGATATTACAGTAGCGTTTATCATTCAAAAAATGTAAAATATACCTCGGGAGGTTTTAAATGGATAAAAAGGAGAGAGGGAGCTATGAATCAGAAAGAGATAAAGAACAAGGGGCAGGGCGCTTTATTTGATAATAATGTGCTTGAATTGATGACCAAAGCACCGGCTCCTGTATCGGCAACAATCTATATCAGTATTGTTTTCGGATTGCTATATATCGGCTATATAAAAGGGATGGCGACTTCGTTTGGAACCGCGGTCGCCGTTTTCTTTGGGGCCATGATTTTCTGGACCTTTTTTGAATATCTTTTTCATCGGTATATCAATCATCTTGATGAGTATTTTCCGAATTCAAAAGTTGCCCATGCAATAGCTCATACGATTCACGGGATTCATCACGAATACCCGCGGGACAAAGAACGACTAATGATGCCGCCCATTCCCGGGCTGATTATCGTTGGATTACTCTATCTGGCCTTTTCACTGATTTTAGGTGATTGGGTATATGTGTTTATGCCGGGATTCATGACCGGTTATCTTATATACGTCTCGGTACACATTGCTGTTCACAAACGAAAAGTACCGAAAGTGTTAAAAACAAAATATAGGCATCATGCCCTGCACCATTACAAATATCCGGATAAGGCCTTTGGGGTTTCTACAACGTTCTGGGATCGTATTTTTGGAACTATGCCGCCGGAAAAGTAGATTCAAAAGAACGGTATTTGATGCTGTTCCGTTGAAGACGATAGACGGTGTTAATGTTATAGCTAAAATTTTCGCATGGGAATCCGAAAATATCATCTTGGTTGTACCGGTTGGAGCCTGAAAGATTGGGTCGGTAATTTTTTTACCGATGATGCCAAACCGGACGACTTTCTAAAACAGTATTCCTCAGTTTTTAATGCCGTAGAGGGGAATACGACCTTTTACAATATCCCTTCGAAAGAGACTCTGACAAAATGGAAAAGGGCTACGCCGGACGGATTTAAATTCTGTTTTAAGTTTCACCGGTCAATAACCCATGAAAAACGTCTGGATGATGTTGAGGATGATATTCTAAACTTTATTGAGACTTTTGATCCCATTGCAGATCGGTTGGGACCATTTCATATTCAGCTCCCACCCAATTTTTCTTCGGATGAATTTTTACGGCTGGAAAACGCAGTTAGCCTTTTGCCCAGTTCCTATCATTATGCCGTAGAGGTTCGGCATCCCGACTTTTTTAATCACGGCCGCCAGGAGCATCGCTTGAATCGACTGCTTAAAAGCTACAGTATTGATCGGGTAATTTTTGATACGCGGAAATTGCACGCCATGAAATCCGAGGAAACCTCGGTACTCAAAGCAAAAAAGAAGAAGCCAAAAGTACCAGTGCGATTTGATAATACAGCGGCTCGTCCTTTTGTGCGTTTCGTGGGATCTAACGACCCCGTTGGCAATGAACCTTATTTAAAAGAGTGGGCAATCGTGGTCGCCGATTGGATTAAAGAGGGCCTGCATCCCTATGTGTTTATCCATACGCCCGATAAAGTAAGTCAGCCCAAAAATGCGCGACGATTTCACCAACTATTGTCTGATTTAGTTGAAATTGACCCGATGCCCGCCTGGCCTATAGACCGGCAAAGTAAACAGATGAATTTGTTTTAAATAGTACTAAGACTTTACAAAACTTGGAAAGTCTATTTGGTAGGGTGATATATGCCCGAAAGTTCCTTATCTTTACAGGCTTTTTGAATATCCAACTCTGAGATTATTTCATGTCCAAGACCAAAACAAAACGTCAGCAAGAAATTATAGAAGAGGCCAAGCGCCGGCGTACGTTTGCAATTATTTCGCACCCTGATGCGGGTAAAACAACGCTTACCGAGAAGTTGCTTCTGTATGGTGGGGCGATTCACGAAGCGGGTTCTATCCGTCAGCGTAAGGCTAACCGATATGCGGCTTCCGACTGGATGGCTATTGAGAAGGAGCGAGGAATTTCGGTGACGTCATCGGTACTTCGATTCGAAAAAGACGGCATTAAATTCAATCTGCTGGATACACCGGGCCACAAAGATTTTTCTGAGGATACCCTGCGGACACTCGTTGCTGCCGATACCGCACTTATGGTAATTGACGTTGCCAAAGGAGTTGAGGAGCAGACCGAGAAGCTGTTCGAAGTTTGTAAGATGCGAGAAATTCCCATTATCACCTTTGTAAATAAGTGTGATCGACCCGGATTGGAACCGCTGGAAGTCATTAGCAATATTGAAAATCAGTTGGGCATTGAGCCTGTTCCCGCTTCCTGGCCGTTGGGCTACGGGCGTGACTTTCAGGGTATTTATGATCTGATCGGCAAGAAACTGCATCTGCAGAAAAAGGAAGAACACGGGGCAAAAAAGGCCGAAACGGAATTGTACGATTTGGAAGAGGGAATTGAAGAAGCGCGTCTCTCTGATTTTGACAAGGAGAAATTTCGCGAAGAAGTGATGCTGACCGAAGACATGATGGAGATGATGGATGATGAGGCTTTTGCCAACGGTAAGGCCACGCCTGTATTTTTCGGTTCAGCACTTAATAATTTTGGACTGGATGTGTTTCTGGATTACTTCTCAGAGCTGGCGAATCCTCCGCAGCCGTATCAGGATGAAAGCGGTGAAGACCGTGACCTCGATCGTGGATTCTCTGGTTTTGTTTTTAAGATGCAAGCCAATATGAATCCCGATCACCGCGACTGTGCGGCCTTTTTTCGTATTACATCCGGAAAGTTTGAGCGCGGACTTCAAGTCACTGAAAGTAATACGGGCAACAAGGTAAAAATGTCGACACCACATACGCTGATGGGTGACGAGCGTAATATTTTGGAAGAAGCTTATCCCGGAGATGTAGTGTCGTTATTTAATCCCGGTTCGTTCCGCATTGGGACAACGATTTACAGCGATGATCCTGTTAAATTTGATGTTATTCCACTCTTTACGCCCGAGCACTTTATGAAGGTTTCAACCAAAGATCCCTTTAAAAGAAAGCAGTTGCGTGAGGGACTCAAGCAGCTGGCCGAAGAGGGGGTTGTACATGTTTTTGAGGTTCCCGATGGCGTTGGGAATGAGCTATTGCTGGGAACGGTTGGCGCCCTTCAGTTTGATGTGGTAAAACATCGTATGTCAACGGAATATAATACCGAGCTGCATATGAATTCTGTTTCGTATCACGCGGCGCGCTGGCTGAGTGATGATCAGGAGGTTAGCGATAAGCTGGAGAGCAGCTATTCTACCCACGTGACCACGGATATGGAAGGAAATCCTATTGTACTGTTTGACAGCAAATATGCATTAAACCAAGCCGAGGAGAAAGTAGGTGCCGAGAACCTCTTCAAGTTTAAGCAAGGTTGATTATAGTCATGGTATTTGAGTAGTGAAATATGAACTATAACATACTCACTACTCATGACTCAATACTCAAATCTATATTACTTTCCTCCGTTTGCCTTCAGGTCTTGAATACAAGCTTCATCAAGAGAAGGAACATCTCCACTTATATTCTGGAAAATATCACCGGTTTGTACCGACGGTGCCATCAAGCATTCATCGTTTGTACAATGGGCGCTATCCTCCGTTTTATGATCGGATTGTGTAGGAGTACCGTTACCGACTAATCCCATGTTATGGCCAACTTCGTGGCGTAATACTGTATTTTCAACCTGTTGTTCGCTGGGACTTGTAGGGTCAGAACTGCTTATGTTGTCGATTGTTTCTCCAAACAGAGCCATTGAGGTATTCCAATAAGCAATTCCCAATACATTAGGATTATCACTGAGCTCGCCATCGACAACTACAATATAGGCGTGGAGCGTACTACCACTGGCTTCGGTATAATTATCACGCTCATCTTCTTCAATAGTTGTGATCATTTCTGTGGAATAGGGGCCATCGCCTCGGGCAGGAATTTTGCTGGTATTGATGGTAATACTGTTTTTGTTGAGTCGATTATTTAAGAAGGATTCTAAGCTATCAATTGCTCCTTCTGTTGGTTTATATCCCTCCATATAGTCAAGTTCAATTTCGATATTGCTATAGGTATCACTTTGTAAGAAGTGTTCGGCCGACTCTCCGGTTCCTGCTTTGCTGTTAAACTCTTCTTGTGACGGATCACCTGGATCAGTACTGGAATCTGAACAGCTATAAATGAAGATGGCCAGCGAAAAACAAAGAATAAAGACTGATACTCGTTTAAATAATCTCATAACGCGGATATTTGTATAAAATGCGGTTTAAGTTAATGTGAGTTAGTTTTTATGAATCTCATTACTCAGAACTCAATACTACTTGCCCCCGTTACCTCTTAAGTCTGCAATGCAATTTTCATCCAGGGAAGTAATTTCTTCATCTCCTACGGTATTGCCAATTAAGTCGGTGGTTTGTGTAGCATAATACATCAGGCATTGGTCGTTATCACAGTGATTACCCTGATCTTGATCTCGGTGCGGCTCCTGCATTTCGGTGCCCGAATTGGGAATATCGACAAGTCCGAAGAGGTGTCCAAACTCGTGTCGGAATGAGATGGCTTCTACTCGATAGCGGGAGATTGAGCCGGGACCACTGCTGGCCTCGTCGTAAGCCGGGCCAAAGAAAGCGTTTGAAGTATTATAATAAGCAATTCCCATCAGCTCACGCTCACTGTATTCGCCATCAACAATCATAAAATAGGCTGCCAGCGTATCACCCTCCGAAAAAGTAGATCGTTCTTCAGATTCGATATCTCTAACATCGTTAGCACTGTATGAATCCTGGTTTCGTGATTCGATTTCGGTGGGCTCTTTTATTGTGATGGAATTTTTGTGAAGCCGCTGTTTGAAAAATGTTTCAAGGCTGTCAAGGGCTTCCGCATTTGGCTCATAGCCCGGCATGTAATCCACTTCTACAACCAGATGTGTAAAGTTAGAGTCAGCCAGAAAATCATTGGCAGAAGTCCCGGGATTTTGCACATGTGAATAGGATTGTTCAGATTCTTCATTTTTAGGCCCTGTTGAATCCAGGCAGGATTGTAAAATAAATGCGATAAAAATTGCTATAATTAGGGCTGGCAAATATGATCTGCTTCGCTTCATAAAACAGTCTAAATTATTAACAATTCGTGAACACTTGTTTTTAAATGGATCTGAAACAAAAAAGTTTCAACAATTAATATGGATGATGTTGAGCAAATAATTGATAGGTTAGATTTAAGTCCTCACCCGGAAGGAGGGTACTACCGAGAAACTTATAAGAGCGAACAACAAGTGAAACTGTTGGATGGGATGGAACGGTCCGCTGGAACGGGGATCTATTTTTTACTCACGGAGGGCGTATTATCTGATTGGCATCGTGTACAATGGGACGAGCTCTGGCATTTTTATGCCAGTGATACGCTGATTCTGGAAGTAGTTGATCGGGATGGAGAGCTAAAAAAGCTTAAGCTGGGTAATGATTTTACTGATGATGTTGAGTTCCAGCGGCTGGTGCCCGGGTATTGTTGTCAGCGCGCTTATACCACCGGTAGCTATTCGTTGGTGGGTTGTACGGTGAGTCCCGGCTTTGAGTTTGAAGATTTTGAGATGATTAGCTCTGAAGATTTAGCTCGGGAATATCCCGGGATAGCAGCTAAGATTTTAAGTAATCCGATATAAAAGCCTTGTTTAACAGTAGGTTTTTATATCCCAAAGAATCGCAGAGTAAAACCTTATATCTCTCGTCTATAATTCTTAAATTAGAGGGCTTTTGAAAATGGCCGAATGATTGATTTATCAAATTGCTGATGTAACGATGTAAGGTTCAAATCAATCATTCAACCATTTTTATTCAAACATAAATCAATTAGTCCCATGGCAAAAGAATTTGATGTCTGCGTAATTGGATCAGGTCCCGGTGGATATGTGGCTGCGATTCGCGCTTCACAATTAGGTTTTAATACAGCAATCATTGAAAAACGTCACCTCGGCGGCGTTTGTTTGAATATTGGATGTATTCCTACGAAAGCGCTCCTGCGCTCAGCAGAAGTGTATGAAAGTATCGAGCATGCCGGCGATTATGGTGTAAATGTGGATGGCTTTTCTGCCGATTTTGGCGGAATGATTGACCGCAGCCGAAATGTGGCTAACAAGATGAGCAAGGGCGTTCAGTTTTTGATGAAGGCTAACAAGATAGAGGTCTTTGAAGGAAAGGGTGTTTTTGCCTCAAAAGATCAGGTGAATGTACTTGATGACAGTGATGAAGTTGTCGAAGAAATTAATGCCGACAACTTTATTATTGCTACAGGAGCCAGTCCGCGCGAACTACCGAACTTGCCGATCGATGGAGAAATGATTATCGATTCGGAGCGTGCGATGAAGCTCGAAGAGCAGCCCGACAAGATGGTGATTATTGGCGCCGGTGCTATCGGAGTTGAGTTTGCCTATTTCTATAATACCATCGGAACCGATGTAACGATTGTCGAGCTTCAGAATTCGCTTGTGCCGGTGGAAGACAAAGACATTGGCAAGGAGCTTGGAAAGATCTACAAGAAGAAAGGTATGGATATCCGTACTGGAAGCACGGTCGAAAAAGTTGAGAAAGACGGTGACGGTGTGAAAGTTACGATTAAATCCGGTGACGATGAGGAAGTTGTCGAAGCGGATGTGGTGCTTTCAGCCGTTGGTGTTGCTGGGAATGTAGAAGGAATCGGACTTGATGATATCGGCGTTGAATATGAAAAAGGGGCCATTCAGGTTGATAAAGAGACTTATCAAACATCAGTAGAAAACATTTACGCGATAGGTGATGTGGCCGGTGGCCCATGGTTGGCGCACAAGGCTTCGCACGAAGGTATCAACTGTGTGGAGAACTTGGCCGGTGAAGATCCACAGCCAATGAATTACAATAATATTCCAGGTTGTACCTATTGCGAGCCGCAGATTGCTTCGGTGGGATATACGGAAGAGCAGGCCAAAGAGGAAGGCTACGATGTCAAAGTCGGCAAATTTCCATTTTCTGCCAGCGGTAAGGCCACAGGGCTCGGCCACGAAGAAGGATTCGTTAAAGTTGTCTTTGATGAGAAGTACGGCGAATGGCTGGGTTGCCACATGATAGGATCGCACGTTACTGAGTTGATTGCAGAAGTTGTAGTAGCTCGTGATCTGGAAACTACGGGACACGAAATTATCAGTGCTGTGCATCCACACCCAACGATGTCAGAAGCAGTGATGGAAGCTGCTGCCGAAGCTTACGGTGAAGGCGTGCATTTAGGAAGCTAACTGTTTTTTTGCGGAATCTTTCTGAAGGTAGGAGGGTTGTAATTAAAAATTAGGAATGAAGAATTAGGAATTGAGAGTATATCACTCTTATTCCTAATTCTAAATTTTTAATTCCTAATTCGACGGTGCTATGAATACGGTTAACTTTTACGATTTAGGTCACGCTCCCTACCGCCCGGTATGGGATCTGCAGACAACCATCCAACAGCGCTTGGGAGATGAAAAATTGAGTCGACGTAAAGAACAGAAACTCTACAAGCCGGGTGATGAAAGCAACGATGTGCTCCTGTTTGTAGAACATCCTCACGTATATACGTTGGGCAAAAGCGGCGATAAGGGACACTTGCTCAAAGGAATGGCAGAACTGTCAAATATCGATGCCGAATTTATAGAGATTGATAGAGGCGGTGATATCACCTATCACGGGCCCGGACAAATAGTTGGTTATCCCATTCTGGATCTCGATCGCCATTTTACCGATGTCCACAAGTATCTGCGTTACCTCGAGGAAGTCATAGTCCGAACTTGTTCCGAATATGACATAGAAGCCGGACGTATTGACGGTTTAACTGGCGTATGGGTAGGGGATCAGAAAATATGTGCCATGGGCATTCGGTGTAGTCGCTGGGTTACCATGCATGGTTTTGCCTTCAACGTAAATGCCGACCTCAGCTATTTCAATCATATTGTACCCTGCGGTATTACGGATAAAGAAGTAACCAGCTTAGAAGAGTTGCTGGGGCATAGGGTGAACGAATCAAAAGTAAAAGAACATCTTCTAACCCATTTTCAGGAGGTGTTTGATGTAACCATATCAAAAGTGGATTCATTGCCTGAACTGGACGATCAATTTTCGTATCTTAAAAATTCTGAAAGAAAAGCAGCATCCCAATAATTTTATTTTTGTTCCATGATTAAAGAACTCAACGTTGTAGATCGTAACGAAACCTCTCAGCGTCGTCCGGACTGGTTACGCGTAAAATTGCCATCCGGCGAAAAGTTTAAGGAAGTTTCGGAGACTGTACGGGATAAGTCGCTTAACACCGTTTGCTCGGAGGCTCGCTGCCCGAATATGGGTGAATGCTGGGGACGAGGTACGGCTACTTTTATGATTCTGGGGGATGTCTGCACGCGTTCTTGTTCGTTTTGTGCGGTTAAAACAGGTCGACCGGTACAGGGATTGGATTGGGATGAGCCGCGACGGGTTACCGAAGCGGCAAAAGAGATGGGGCTAAAACACGTAGTATTAACTTCTGTAAATCGTGATGAGCGTGAAGACGGCGGGGCACCTATTTTTGCCGAATGTCACCGCCAGTTGCGTGAAGCTATTGACGGTGTGACTATTGAATCCCTGATTCCCGATTTCCGAGGCGTATGGGAGGCCCTGCAAATTGTAATTGATACGCCGCCCGATGTATTGAGTCATAATCTTGAAACGGTACCCGATCTGTATCGCACCATCCGTCCGCAGGCAAAATATGAGCGTTCGCTCGAATTGCTTCAGCGCGTGAAAGATCAGGGCATTCGTTCAAAAACCGGCATTATGGTTGGTTTTGGCGAAAAGCGTGAACAGGTTATTGAACTGATGAAAGATTGCGTCGATCATGATGTTGATGTATTGACTATTGGACAATATATGCAGCCTACCAAGATGCATCAGCCGGTAGAGGAGTGGGTGCATCCCGATCAATTTGCAGAGTATAAAGAGATTGGTGAAGAACTTGGTATTGAGCATGTTGAAAGTGGTCCGCTGGTTCGATCATCATACCACGCTGAGGAGCACGTATAAGAATATTGTAGCTACTCGAGAAATTTCCTCGAGTTTATCATGCGATCTTTTATATTTCAGCCGGTTGGCATTTCTCACTTAATCAGAAGATATGATTGCACTTGGAGTTGTTTTATTGTTGAGTTATCTGGTGGGATCCATTCCCTCATCAATATGGGTTGGAAAAATTGTCAAGGGCGTTGACATTCGAGATCACGGCAGCGGTAATGCCGGGGCTACCAACACTTTTCGTCTTTTAGGGTGGCAGCCAGGTGTTGCTGTATTAACGATTGATTTTTTTAAGGGATTTGCCAGTTCACTTTGGATTAGCCAGTTGGCTTATTTTATCGGGTCTGGTCCGGTAAGCCTGTTCGAATTTTGGAGTTTGGTTCCCTTTCTGAGTATCACTTGTGGAATTGCGGCCGTTGTGGGACACATGTTTCCACTTTATGCCAATTTTGAGGGTGGAAAAGGTATGGCTACGGCAGCAGGAATGCTGTGTGGTATAGAGCCCGTATCGGTAGGAATTGCAGCCGCTGTATTTCTTGTTGTGTTACTTACCAGTCGATTTGTATCGTTAGCATCATTAGTTGCAGCCTTTGTTTATCCGTTGGTGCTTGTTGCGTTACGCTATGGATATGGCTGGGATATTGATGGCAGTATCCTAATTTTTGCCGGGTTTATTGGATTGGCAATAATCATTAAGCACAAAGGAAATATCAAACGGCTTTTGAATGGAACCGAAAACAAGATCAGTTCTTTTAAACCCGCCGTTGGATGGCTCAATAAAGAAGAAAAACCGCAATCGGGTAGCTAACTATTGTGAAGAAAATAACTATTATTGGCGCCGGTAGTTTTGGAACAGCGTTATCCATTGTATTGGCGCGAGCTGGAAATAAAGTACAGTTATGGGCGCGAGAAAAAGAGATCGCCTATGGTATTAATAAAAGGCATCGTAATCCTGCTTATATATCGGATGTAACGCTGCCGGACTCCATAGAATGTTCAACAGATCCCAAAGAATGCTTTGATGATCCGGAGATGGTGGTTTTTGCGACGCCGTCCCACGCTATGCGCGAAGTGGCTGCGAATATAAAACCACATCTTAATGGAGATGAAATGGTGGTGAGCGTTGCCAAGGGTATTGAGAATGATACCTTTATGACGATGTCCCAAGTGCTTAGCGAAGTACTTCAGGGGACTATTGTAGACGATCATATCGGTGTGCTATCGGGTCCCAGTCATGCCGAAGAGGTCAGCAAGTTTAAGCCTACCACGGTAGTAGCCAGTGCTAATTCCAAGCGCACCACGCAGATTATTCAGGAAACTTTCTTGACTCCCATGTTCCGGGTATATCTCAACTATGATATTATCGGCGTTGAGATTGGTGGAGCGGTAAAAAATATTATGGCAATTGCCGCCGGTATTGTTGATGGGGCTGAGCTTGGTGATAATGCGAAGGCAGCACTCATGACGCGCGGGTTGCACGAGATGAAACGCCTGGGAATGCAGTTGGGAGCTTCGCAAGATACGTTTTCCGGATTAGCCGGCATGGGCGACTTGATTGTAACCTGTACCAGTGAGCACAGCCGTAATCGTTTTGTAGGATATAATATCGGCCAGGGAAAGAGTCTGGATGAGGTTGTTTCAAAAATGAATATGGTAGCTGAAGGTGTTAAGACGACACGCTCCGTTTTTGATTGGAGTAACAAGCTAAATATTGAAATGCCGATTACCGGGGCCGTTTACCACGTGCTTTTTGAACAGGAGGATCCCAAAGATATGCTGTACGACCTGATGACCCGGAATCCCAAAGAGGAAATTGTGATTTAGAGTACAAAAGGATAGAATGCTATAAGTTCGGGAAGTTCATTTGTACTTAATATTTTGTTGTTACCTTCGTTTGTACTAAAAAAGATTGAGTGGCTATGTATTCTCAAAATCGTAGTACAGCCTCACTTTCTGAGATGGATTACCTCGATGTGAAGAATCTGGCTCAGACCGGTGAAGGAATGTATCTGGAATTTAAACGTACCATCCCGTCAGCTTATAAAATTGCACGAGAAATTGCCGCTTTTGCCAACACCAAAGGGGGAACCCTTCTTATTGGTGTGGATGATGACAAATCGCTCGTAGGGGTGATGGGATATCAGGAAGAAGAGTTTCTGCTTGATAAGGCTGCAAAGAAGCTCTGTGACCCGGCAGTGGATATCAAAATTGAGATCGTGCACTTTGGTGAGCGCGATCTTCTGGTTATAAAAGTGCCGGAAGTGATTGATAAACCGGTGTATGTGAAAGGAGATAATGAACAGATTGTGTTTATGCGCGAGAACGATCAGAACAAAGTAGCCAGTAAAGAACTTATTGAGATTATAAAGAAACAAAATTCGGATGAAGGGGTAACTTTTGAATATGGCCCTGATGAACAAAGATTATTTCGATATTTGAATGAATATGGTGAAATAACCGTTAAGAAATTTGCACAAATCGTGGATATTCCCCGGGATAGAGCTTCGGCAACCTTGGTGAACTTGGTAGCAGCTGAAATATTAAATTTGACTCGGAAGGATAACACGGATTACTTTACATATTCACAGAAAAGTGAACGTTAATTTTTAAGTATCACTACAATGCCTGCAGAACCGGAAGACAATTTAGATAGTGTCATTGCTGATCTCGTTGATGATGAAGATGAGAATAAGAGTGCAGAACAGAATCGTTCTCCATTGGAAGAAATGCAGGCATCTGCCGAGGTAGAATTCAGCGGACCTGCCGTGCAGCTTACTGAACGTGCTGCCGAACAGGTCCACCGGATTCGGGAGGATGAAGATCTGGATGATGATATCTTCTTACGCGTTGCGGTAGAAGGCGGTGGCTGTTCGGGATTGAGCTATAAGCTTGGTTTTGATTATGAATCTGAAGACGATGAAGTGATCATCAGTCAGGGTATTAAAATTATCGTTGATCCCAAGCATATGATGTATCTAAAGGGAATTTCTGTGGATTATCCCGATGGGCTGGATGCCCGGGGTTTTACTTTTGATAATCCCAATGCAAGTGAAACTTGTGGGTGTGGCTCTTCTTTCGCAACGTGATCATTTAAATCCATCAGGTGTTTTGCAATAATTTCTTTGTCGATCCTGAATCCCAATGTGTCGGGAAAAGCTTTGGGTTAGGATCTATTTCCCATCTCTCCCAGACTTCTCCATCATTTTTAACACTTGCTCTACCGGTAGTTCTTTGACGGTATGGCCATCTCTGCCCGTGATCGTTTCAGCATGGAAAAGAGAGTTAATAATGGCCTCTTCAGTAGCTTCATTTACTGCCATAAAAAGCGGTGACATTGCGCTATTACGAAGAACGTTCTGGGATTTAAGATCTTGCTCTGAGTTATAGGGAATCCGTACCGATTCGGCCGTAGAAAAAGCAATAACATAATCACCACTTCCGTTCGATGCGATACCGCCTGTTTTCCCCATTCCCAGGATAGCACGTTTAGCCAGACGTTCTAAGTTTCGTGCATCCAATGGGGCATCGGTGGCTACAATAATCATGCAGGAACCGTTGGGTGTTTCATTCAGTTCGTCACTCAGATAGTATTTGTCAAGCTCTTTTCCAATGGGAACGCCCGCAATTTGGAGTACCCCTCCAAAATTAGACTGCACTAAAACACCTATCGAGTATCCCTCAAGGTCGTTAGGAAGTTTGCGTGAGGACGTGCCAATGCCGCCCTTGAACCCGAATGCGATGGTACCGGTTCCGGCTCCCACATTGCCCTGCTCAACGTTCCCTGACTTCGCATTTTCAATAGCAGTAAGTACATCTTTTTTGGACACATGTCGACCGCGGATGTCATTTAAATAGCCGTCGTTGGTTTCTCCAACAACTGGATTTACAGAGCGGACATTGTCGTTTTCTGAAAAACTAAATGTATGGTCGATCAGGGCATCAGCGGCTGTTGGTACGCTTAGTGTGTTGGTTAAAATGACAGGCGTTTCCAGGTTGCCAAGTTCTTCAATTTGGGTTGAGCCGGCCAGTTTTCCGAAGCCGTTACCAATATGCACGGCAGCCGGTACTTTATGTTGAAAAATGTTTCCGTCGTGTGGAAGAATAGCTGTCACCCCGGTACGGACATTATCACCCTCAACGATCGTTTGGTGCCCCACCTGAACTCCTTCTACATCAGTGATTGCATTTTGTTCACCCGGCGGTAAGACTCCAATTTCAATACCGTAATCGCGAATACTTTGATCTTGAGCCAAAAGATTAACCGGAGACAAAAGGAGGAGTAAAAAGAGGAGGTTTATAAATTTCATAGGATAAATAATTTGTTGTTGGTTGTACCTAAATTGGAGATACGAAAGGGGAGTTGCAATGGCAAAGTAACAAAAGATTTCGTTCCTAAACTCTCAGGATTTGCCAACGTCTTTTCTAAGAGTTATCCCTTTCTTCATTTTTACTGAATCGATCAGTGATAAGCCGTACACCGCGCTTAAAGGTAAAGTAATGCCACATCCACTCTACAAAAACGCGAAAGCGATTTCGGAAGCCAATCAAGAAGAAAATGTGCACAACCGACCACAATATCCATGCAAAAAAGCCGCTGAATTTAAATCCACGGATATCGGCAACGGCTTTGGCTCGTCCGATTGTTGCCATGGTGCCTTTGTCAACATAATAGAAAGTACCCCGTTCTTTTTTGTTAATTTCATTCTGGAGTGATGTCCCGAGAAATTCACCTTGTTGAATAGCAACAGGAGCCAGGGCCGGAAGTGGGTTTCCGTTTTCATCCTCTTTATGTGCAGCATCACCAATCACAAAAATATCCGAATGCCCGGGAATAGAAAGATCGTCATTAACAAATACGCGTCCGGTGCGATCTTGCTCGGTCTCAAGGGATGATAGTAAGGGTGATGCTGCAACGCCGGCTGCCCAGATAATATTTGGGGTATCGATAGCTCCTTCCGAAAATGAAACTTGCTGATGGTTGATATCAGTAACGGGAGTATTTACTAAGACACGTACGCCCATCTCCTCCAGTGTTTCACGGGCACGTTCGGATAAAGAATCAGGATAACCATTTAATATTTTGGGTGCCGCCTCGACCAGAAAAATGCGGGTCTCATTTTTGCTGAAGGTGTTATAGTCGCGCATCATGTTGCGCTTGGCAATTTCGCCGATAGCACCGGCCATCTCGACACCAGTTGGTCCGCCGCCAATAACTACAAAAGTCAGATAGGGTTCGCGTAATTTAGGATCTTCGAGTTGCTCGGCCTTTTCGAGGGAGAGCAAAATACGCTCACGAATTTGGAGGGCATCTCCTACCGATTTAAGTCCGGGAGCATATCGCTTCCAGTCATCATTGCCAAAGTAATTGTATTGTGCTCCAGGAGCCAGCACTAAGTAGTCAAAACTAACTTTCTGCCCACTTTCTAAGGAGACGAACTTTTCATTTTTATCAACGCCGGTAACCTTGCCAAGCAATACTTTTAATCCCTTGCGTTTGCCCAAAATAGCGCGAATAGGGACGGCAATATCTCCCGGCGAAAGAGCGGCTGTAGCAACCTGGTAAAGTAACGGCTGAAAAAGGTGGTGGTTATTTTTGTCGATAATAGTAATATCGACATCCGCTTTTTTAAGTTTTTTAGCTACGGAAATACCGCCAAATCCACCACCGATAATTACAATATGTTTGCGACCTGACATCCCATACCTCTGATATCTTCTCAGTTCATCTTTGCTTTGGTCTCTCTCAACAATTCTTCAATTTCATCTTTTCTGATATTATAGTGCTCGTTACAATAGTGACATACGAGCTCTTGTCCTTCGTCGCTAATCTCTTTCAGATCTTCGTAGCCAAGCATAGCGAGGGCATCTTTAAATCGTTTGCGCGTACAACGGCAGAAAAAGTCGACCGGCTGGCGATCAAGCTCTTTTACATTGATGGGATCCATGGCTTTTTCCATGATGTCATCAATGTAGAGGTCATCGGCAAGCATCTGGCTGATGGAATCGAATTGTAAAAGCTTTTGCTGTAGCTGGTCGATGACTCCCTCTGGGGCATCCGGCATGCGTTGGATCATCAATCCGCCTGCTTCAGTGATTTCGCCATCCTTGTCAATTCCCACATCCAGCAAAATGGCCGAGGGTATTTGTTCAGACTGCACCATGTAGTAGGCCAGGTCATCCGTAATATTGCCGTTGATGAGTTCAATACTGCTGTTTCGGGGTTCCGCTTCGTTGTATAGCGTTTTGCTAATTGTCATCACGCCTACACCCAAACCATCACTAATATCGATATCTCCACCGTTATAATTGAGGTTTGCCCGGGGATTTTGAACATAGCCGCGGATTTCACCCACGCGATTGGCTTCGGCAACAAGGAGTCCTACAGGACCTTGTCCCTCGACACGCATTTTGAGTCTTTCTTCGCCTTTCAGTTCTGATGCCATAAGCATGGTACCGGTAAGAGCACGTCCCAATAGTACAGTATTTAATAGGGACAAGCCGTGTTTTTTACGGGCTGCTTTAACAACATTTGTGGTTTTAACGACTGATATTTTAAGACTCCCGTCCTTGGCAATTCCTTTTATCAGACGATCTTTTTGTATAAAATCTTCTTTTGATATCATAAACCTTCATTTTGTTCTACATTTTCAAACGCTCAACAAAAAAGGCGGCCCAAACATTTTGTTGAGCCGCCATATGTATGAAATTGGAATTTCACTATTACAAGTTCGCGTGTTTGTAAAGATCACCGATATGGCCGGTAAAGTTACTTTGTGAAGTATAGATATTATGGATTTTACCGACATCGCTCATTCGTTTTTCAGCAAGAATATTTGAAGCGGTAAAAGTAGGAGTATCATTTTCTTCCGAATAATTCAGGATATCCAAAATGGTATCATAAATTTTTTCGGCTTGGCCCTGGGCTCGCTCTTCATTGTAACCTTCCAGCTCACTGGCCACGTTAATGAGTCCGCCGGCATTAATAACATAGTCGGGAGCATATAAGATACCTTTATCTAATAACATCTGCCCGTGTTTCTCTTCCTCATCAAGTACGTTGTTTGCAGCACCGGCAATGATGTCGCAATTGAACTGGTCCATGGTATCATCGTTGATAATTCCGCCGAGAGCACAGGGGCTAAAGATATCGACATCCAGCCCGTAAATGTCATCGGGGTCTACAACTTCGGCACCAACTTTATCGGCAAGGTCATTTACTTTATCCTCATAAATATCACAGATAATGAGTTCGGCCCCTTCCTTTTCCAGAAATTCTGCAAGGTATGAACTGACGTGCCCGGCTCCCTGAATGGAAATCCGTTTTCCTTCCAAAGAATCAGATCCGTATGCTTTTTTAGCGCAGGCTTTCATCCCTTTATATACGCCGTAAGCGGTAACCGGGGATGGGTCACCACTTCCACCAATCGCTTTTGGTAAACCGGTTACATATTTGGTTTCCATGCGAACCCACTCCATTGCTTGAACATCTGTACCCACGTCTTCAGCAGTGATGTATCGGCCGCCGAGGCTGTCGACATACCGTCCAAAAGCGCGAAACAGGGCTTCGTTTTTTTCTTTGCGCGGATCGCCAATAATAACCGCTTTTCCGCCGCCGAGATTAAGTCCCGAAATGGCTGCTTTGTAGGTCATACCGCGAGAGAGACGGAGCACATCGCGAATGGCTTCCTGTTCATTGTTATAGGGCCACATACGAACGCCGCCCAAAGCAGGTCCCAATGTTGTATCATGAACAGCGATAATTGCTTTAAGCCCCATCGAAGGCTCTGAGCAAACAACAACTTGTTCATGTTCATAATTTTTCAGCTTGTCGAACAGTGGGAAATCCCCACTTAGTTCGGTAGCTGTTTCTTTTTCTAAAGTAGTTGATTCCATGGTTATATGGTTTAAATCACATTGACACGTTCGATAAAACTGTTGCTCCTCAATGATCCTATCAGCATAAAAAATCTTCTATCACAATAGACTTTATATCAAAATAGCCTGATTAAACAGCGTATGGGAAAGTACAAAAAATGGCGCAAATTTAGTAGTATTTTGAGGCTTGTTACGGTATCCGGTGATTAAAATTAAGTTGCAATGTGCTTAGTTTTGATGATGAATTTTACTGCGGATATTGTATTTTAAATTAAGAGTCAATGAAAACCCCGGCCGATCGTTACAATAAAGGCAGGGCAGTATGGCTATTCGGCTTGATCGTCGGTACGCTATTTATGACAAAAAAGAAAAAAACAGATAACTATGTCTTTTCGCTGGGTTTTTACCACGCCGGAGAACGAAGAAGCTGTATCCGATTTACAAGATCAGCTGGGAGTTCCCCAAAAAATAGCTCGCCTCCTTGTATTGCGGGGCGTTGATACCTATGATAAAGCGGAAGCTTTTTTTCGTTCCGATCTGAGTCAGCTTCATGATCCTTTTTTAATGAAGGATATGGATAAAGCAACGACTCGATTGGCAGAGGCAATCCGCAACAGAGAGCGAATTCTTATTTATGGAGATTATGATGTGGACGGTACTACGTCTACGGCCATATTGTATATTTTCCTTAAAGAATTTGGCGTTGAGGTGGATTTCTATATTCCCCATCGGTTTAAGGAGGGGTATGGTATCAACCAGGAAGGAATACAGTATGCCATTGATACCAATACTGATCTGATTGTTTCGGTAGATTGTGGGATTACAGCCGTTGAGGAAACCGAGCAGGCTAAAGAGCAAGGTATTGATGTCATTATTTGTGACCATCACAATGTGGGTGATACCATTCCCGATGCGGTGGCTGTGCTCGACCCCAAGCGAAATGACTGCAACTATCCCTTTGATGGACTTTCGGGGGCCGGGGTTGGATTTAAGCTGATCCAGGGTACGATAAAAAAACTTGGCTTGGCGGATCGAATAGCTTTTAAGTTGTTGGATTTAGTGGCTGTTTCTATTGCCTCGGATATTGTGCCTATTGAGGACGAAAATCGAATATTGATGCGCGAAGGGCTTAAGTTGATTAATTCGGAACCCCGCATAGGTATTAAGGCGTTGCTGGATCTTATAAATTTAAGTATTGGTTCAATAACAACCTCAAATATTGTATTCTCAATCGGTCCGCGAATTAATGCAGCCGGACGCATGGGGGATGCAACAAAGGCGGTGCAGCTTCTTATTTCTGATACACCTGCCGAAGCGAAATCCAGGGCTCATGAGCTGGAAAGTATTAATGTGGCGCGGCGCGATAAAGATTCGGAAACCATGGAAGAGGCCAAGGCCATGGTGGATAAAAATTATAACCTGGATAAGATTTCATCAATGGTCTTACACCATCCCGATTGGCATCTTGGGGTAATTGGAATTGTGGCCTCCCGGCTGGTGGATACTTATGGTCGTCCCGCCGTTATGTTGAGTACGGTGGATGGAAAAATTAAGGGTTCAGCCCGAAGTATTGACGGCTTTAACATTTACGAGGCGTTTAAGGAATGCGAAGATTTACTCGAGCAGTTTGGCGGACACGAATACGCCGCGGGCTTGACAATTGCCAAAGAAAATCTCAAGGAGTTTCGGCAGCGCATTAATGATATTGCTGCGGAACGACTTTCTGACGAGGATTTTAAACCCGAATTGAAAATTGATTGTGAGCTTGATCTCAGCGATGTAAATATGCGCTTTTGGAAACTGATGAGCCAGTTCGAGCCCTTTGGTCCCGGAAATTTGCGCCCCATATTTGTCAGCCGCGATGTCGAAGTGGTGGGAGTGCCCACAATTGTAGGCAAGGGACATCTCAAGATGAAGGTAAAGCAAAACGGCTCGGGCGCATTCGATGTAATCGGATTTAACATGCACGAATATCTGCCGGTGATTCGAAACGGGGATGATAATCAGCTTAATATTGCCTATTCACTGGAGGAAAATGAATGGAATGGCCGCCGAACGTTGCAGATACGTTTGCGGGATGTTGAAGTAGAGTAGGGTTTGGAAGAAAATTCCGAATATCCTCTTTGTATAAAGTTTAAAAGATTTTATATTTGGCAACTCTTATTCGAGTTGGGACTGTAGCTCAGTCGGTAGAGCACGCGACTGAAAATCGCGGTGTCGGCGGTTCGATTCCGCCCGGTCCCACGCAAAGCCCTGTAACTCATTGAGTTGCAGGGCTTTAGTATTTTGTGCTAAAACAATGCTAAAACAACTATGCAGGTAGCATTAGCTTTTTCTATTCGTGTTATCATCAAAACTCCCCTCCTTAAGACACTCAACTCCCAAAGTTTTTATCAAAAAATCCGTAAAACCTGTGCGAGATTAACTTAATTTAGGTTTAGTTAACTGGAATTCTCTTTGATGTTATACTGATCAATCTTTGAATACAGAAGACGTCTGTTGATACCCAAAAGTTTGGCAGCTTTCGATTTATTCCAATTGGTACGGTGAAGTCCTTTGATGATTAGATCTTTTTCTACTGACTGTACAATCTTCTGCATTGGAATATTTCCATCTTCGGTGTGGCTTTCATAAATATTCGAGAGATCAGCTTTCAACGATATGGAAAGATCTTTCCGCTCAAGAACGGTGCCATTCATTAATACTGTGGCTCGCTCAATAGTGTTTTCAAGCTCTCTTACATTACCGGGCCAATGATAAGATTTAAGATATTCAAGAGCTTCTTCGGAAATGTACATTTCCTTATTTTGCGCATACTTTTTAAGGAAATATTTGGTTAGAGGTTCAATATCATCTAGTCGTTCACGCAAGGGGGGGATAGAAAGGTTTAGAACATTAAGCCGATAAAATAAGTCCTCTCTGAAATTATTATTTTCTACTTCCTTTTTTAGATTTTTGTTCGTTGCAGCTATAACTCGAGCGTCTGTCTTCATAGTTTTTTCTCCCCCAACACGTTCAAAGGTGAAGTTTTGAAGTACCCGAAGTAGCTTAATTTGAGTAGCTGGTGCTAAAGCATTGACCTCATCCAAAAAGATAGTGCCTCCGTCGGCTAGTTCAAATCGTCCCAATCGCAGTTGATTTGCTCCGGTAAAAGCACCTTCCTCATGCCCAAAAAGTTCGCTTTCAAGAAGCGAGTCAGGCAAGGCACCACAATTTACTTTAATAAATGGTTCATTTGATCGGTTAGAGTGACGATGGATGGCATCTGCAATTACCTCTTTTCCTGTACCACTTTCTCCCTCTAACAAGACGGTTGTATCTTTAGGAGCAATCTTGCCGATCATTTTGAGGATTTCCCGCATCTTTTTGCTAGTACCGACGATATGTTGCTCAATATCGGGCCATTCATTGTTATTATTTTGGGATGATCCGGTATCAAAGGAGTCCAGTTTATTTCGTTGTTCAATTGCTGCATTTACAATTGAAAGAAATTCATCGATGTCAAATGGTTTTTCAAGGTAATCAAATGCCCCGGCTTTCATAGCTTCGATGGGTTTTTCATTGGACCCAAATGCGGTAAAGATAATGATTGGAATTTCTGAAAGCTTTTTTTTAATCGTTTTTAAAGCTTGTAACCCAGACAGCTCAGGCATTTTAATATCCATAAGTATTAAAAGCGGCTGATGTTCAAGAGCTAGTTGTATAGCCTCTGATCCATTTGAGGCCTGTAATATTGAATAGCCTTCATCCTCTAAAAGCTCTATAATATTGAGCCGCATTGAGGGTTCATCGTCTGCTACCAGGATGTGATTAGAAACCATAATTAGTTAGTAGGCTGATCTGATACTGGAAGTTTTATAACACAGATTGTTCCACGCGTAAATTTCACTTGTTCTGTATCTGTATTATCATCCCAGGTTTCTAAAATTGAATTTTCCTTGTCAGGTTTTTCGAAATATATCGATCCTTTATGGGTTTTAACTATTTCGTTACATATGGACAAACCAAGACCGGTGCCGTTAGGTTTGGTGGAAAAAAATGGATCGAAGATTTTAGGTTTAATTTTTTCAGGCATCCCTGATCCAAAATCTCTAACCTTAACTGTTAAAAAATCATTCATTTGTTTGTAAGAAGTAGATAGCACAATCTGGCATATTTCCGGTGAAGCTTCAACAGCATTTTTTAAAACATTTGTTAAAACATGCTCTATAGATTCTTTGTTGCCGAATATAGAAGGGAGGTCCTCTTGAAAGTCTTTTTGAAAGGTAATATCGTGGGTTGGATATGCTTCTTTTAACCAGTCAGACTTTTCATCAAGTAAACTATTCACATCTATTTTTTGATGAGGATCGACGGTTGGTTTTGAGAAGAGCAAAAGTCTTTTAATTAGTTTTGAGACCCTTTCAATTTCATTGTGAACAAGCTTTAATGATTTATCAGAAACTACTGAAGGAGACTCTTGACCATTTTTAATTTTACTCAGTTTACGTTCCCAAATTTGAATACGGGTTTTAATGATTGAAATTGGGGTGTTAATTTCATGGGCCGTACCTGCAATTAAATTTCCAAGTGTTGCCATTTTTTCTTTTTGGAAAAGTTCCTTTTCTAGCTTTTTCCGTTTTTCTTGCTCTTCCTGTTGAGCATCGGTCATTTCATTAATAGCCTTACTAATAACTCCAAAAGCACCACGGTATTCTTTTAGGCGATGTGAAGGATCATACTTCATCTTGGAAAGCCCTTCTTTAATCTCTTGTACTCGTTTCCGTAATCCCCAAACAATTAAAACAGTAAAAAATAGTCCAAGCAATATGGCCCCAGAGGTTAAAAAGAAGGTACCGCTTTGGATATTTTGTGAGGCTGCAAGTTTCCTTTCGATATGGATGCGTGCCCAGGCAGCACCTATTAATTTTCCATCTACATAGATAGGTATAGTTGAAAGGGGAAAAATAGCAGGGTCAAACTGATGAAGTTCAGTTAATAAGGTATCTTTTTGGATTGTTTTACGAGCTTGTTCACGAATTATATTATATGAACGGGGGGGAGGGCCAAAAGCAGGCTTTGGATCTTCAATAGTTGGAAAACTATATCCAATGAATTCATCAAGCTCATAAAAATAAAGGCCCCCCTCTAATCGATGAAAATTTCTCAATACATTTTTAACATCTTTTGATAATAAAGAATCTGCTACTCTTTCATCTTGCTTTGTAATTTTATCCTTACCTTCTAAATACTCTGTCCAAACGGGTGTCAAGTCTTTTTCTGCTTCAGCTAAGACCTTTTTTACGGCAGTTTGAGTGATATTTTTGTTGTCTTCAATTATTTCTTTTTCTGACCTGAGAACCCCCCTATATAGATAGAAAGATGCTATAGTAATGAATAAGATTACGAAGGCAGCAATCAGGATAATTTTTTGGTTTTTCTGGATGCCGAGGAAATTCATAGAAATTTTTTTTTCAACTTTACAATACTGCTTTTAAGAAATGCAGAAATAATGCCATTAAATAAGTATATGCTAAAAGTTAAATAACACAATTAAATATGGCATTGTAACAATTTTGTGTGAGCTTTTCTCACAAAGCGTGATGAATTATAACAACGTTAGTTTTTTAGGGGGCCTCTGCTTACGTAAAACTTCTAATATATAGCTGGCATAGTTGTTGCAAATTATGCAATGGACGTTTTATTGGGTTTAAGTTTTAAGGCTTAAGCTGGCATGAACATAACTTTATAAATCAAAATATCAGGGACATGAAACCGAATATTTACAGGCGAATTTTTGATAAACGTGGAAAAAGAAAGGTAGGTGCCATTCTTGCCATTTTGGTAATGGGTGTGTTTTTAGTTTTTACCGACAGTTTTGCTCAGGGTCAGGATGGAGTTATTAGTGGTACTGTTGTTGAAGCTAGTACCGGAGAACCTTTGCCAGGAGCAAACGTTCTTTTGCAAGGAACAAATAAAGGTGCTTCTGTAGATGCAGATGGTAACTTTGAGATAACAGGCCTTGAAGCGGGTGAATATACCCTTGTGATACGTTTTATCGGCTACAAAAATTATCGTCAACAAATTACCGTTGTTGGTCAAACAAATGAGGTGAATGTTGAACTCGAGTCCGAATCCGTAGGTCTCGATGAGGTAGTAGTAACAGCTACGGGTGAAATGAGATCTAGAGAAGTGGGTACCAGTCTTTCGCGTGTAAGTTCCGATGATTTTGAGGCTGGAGCGGTAAGCAATACTCAGGATATTTTAAATGGTCGTATTACCGGTGCTACTATTTTAGCGAACTCCGGTAATCCAGGTGCTGGAGGTACTATTCGTCTTCGCGGTAATAACAGTATTTCCCAAAATAATAATCCCATCATATATGTAGATGGGATACGTATTAGTGGAGATGATACGCCAACTCATCAAGCTTCTCGACAGTCATCTTCCCCGTTGAATGACATAAATCCTAATGATATTGAAAGTATTGATGTTGTAAAAGGAGCTGCGGCTACGACATTGTATGGAACAGAGGCTTCGGGTGGTGTTATTCGAATTACCACAAAGCAAGGTCAGGCAGGTCAAACACAATGGAATGCTGGTGTTACGGGTGGATTTAATAATATGGGACATTTTGGTCCAAAAGAAGATAATCCTACGGGGTTATTCATGGGAGAATGTAGAGGAGATAACTTAGTAACCTATGATGGAACCCGCTTTCAAGAAGCGAATTGTCCGGATAACGGATCTTGGTTACAAAATGGCTTAGTTCAACGGTATAATCTGAGTGTATCAAGCGGAGTTGAAGATTTTACCTACTATCTATCCGGTGAGTATGAAAATGAAGAAGGAGTTATCAATAATGGGGGCGGAACCCAAGGATTAGGATTTAGAGGAAACTTCCAATTCAATCCTATTGATGAAGTATCTATCACTTTTAATTCTTCCTACAATAATGACCAAACAGATTGGGTACCCTCCGGAAATAACGGGGATGGTTTTGTATTGAATGTTACCCGAGGACCGGGAGGAAACTTTTCTGGAGCTTCAGGCTGTGAAGATCCAAATGCAATTTGTGTTAATAACGGTGAGATTCTTGAAAGCAAGAACATAAGTGATCGTGAGCATTTTATTAATAGCTTAGTTATTGAAACCAATACATTAGAAAATTTGAGCAATAGGTTAACGTTTGGGTATGACTATAACTCTTCTGAATTAGAATCAACACAATATTTTGGTTATTCTCGATCTCCTTTGGGACAACAGAGTATAACTGATTGGCAAAAAACAGTCCTTTCGTTTGAATATCTGGGAACCTTTGAACAGCCGATTAATCAAGATATTGGTTTAACACTAAATTGGGGTGGACAACTCTTTAAAGAACAAACCCAAACAACTGATCTTTTTTCTGAAGATTTTTCTGGTCCTCAGGAACCAACACTGACTTCCGGAGCTCGAACCAGTATTTCTGGAGACTCTCGAATTACGGTAACAACAGGTGGTTTCTTTGGGCAGGCCTCTTTTGACTTATATGACAAACTCTTTGTTGAAACAGGTGTTCGTGTTGATGGGCACTCCGCTTTCGGTGATAATTTTGGACTTCAGGTTTATCCCAAAGTAAGTGCTTCGTATGTATTGTCTGATTATGGTTTCTGGCCAACATCTTGGTGGAATACTATGCGATTGCGAGCAGCTGTTGGCCAAGCGGGTCAAGCTCCAGGTGCTTTTGATGCGGTACGAACCTGGAGGCCTGTTGCCGGTGAAGATGGACAGCCCGGATTTACACCAAACCAGATTGGTAATCCAGATCTGGGTCCTGAAAGAAGTACTGAATTTGAAACCGGTTTCACAGCCAGCTTTTTGGATGGGCGTGTAACCACTGACTTCACCTATTATAATCAGACTACTTCAGATGCTTTGATTCCTGTTCCATCAGTTCCATCAGAAGGGTTTCTTTCTTCGCAGGTGCAGAATGTCGGAAAAGTTAAAAATAGCGGAATTGAAGTAGACCTTGACTTGACTGTTTTGCAGTTACAAGATGTACAATGGGATATGAGATTTGGGTTCTCCAAAGAAAACAGTGAAGCTGTTGATTTAGGAAATACCGATGAGATTACGGTAGCCTATTTTGCTCGGACATATATCAAAGAAGGATATCCTGTTCCCGGCGTTTTTGGAGCCAAAATAACCAACCCTGATGAAGTCGCCGATCCCGAATATGAAGAGGATCACTATTTTGGTCCTTCTTATCCTGATAAATCCCTTTCCTTGGGAACAACTATTCAGTTGAAGGATAATCTTGTCTTGGATGCTCTTGGTCAGTTTAAGTACGGTGGATATATGTTGAATGCAACGGCATATCAGAACGGCCGTCGAGGGGTTTGGCCACCTTGCTATGATCTGCAACAACAAGATCCTTCAAGTCTTACCGCAAGTCAACGAGCTAAGTGTGCTCTTAATTCGGGTGATGTAGATCCACGGTATGATCACTGGATCGAGTCGACTGATTACTTTAAGCTACGCCATGTCTCGTTAACGTATAACCTTCCTCAAAACTGGTTAGTTGGGGGAGTTCAGTCTGCGTCCCTCAAGTTAGCCGCTCGTAACTTGTTGACGATTACAGATTATTCGGGGACAGATCCTGAGATAGATGACTATAGAACAAGCTTGGCACGAAGGGATTATTATGCAATGCCAACGTACCGATCCTTCCTGGCTACATTTAACTTCTCATTCTAAGGAGGATCCTATGAATAGCTTTTCAACGAAATTAAATACTCAAAACTATACTGATATGAAGAAACTAATATTGTTAATTGCATTTGTAGTCATGGTCAGTGGCTGTGATGTTCAAAATCCGGGACCAATTGAGGAGAGTTCATTGAACTCTGAAGAAGCCGTACCCGGATTAGTGATAGGCATGTCTGCTGACTTGTCTTTTGCATATCGTACTACAACATACTGGGGGAGTATTTGGGCAGATGAACAAACACATAGTGGTACTTTTTCTGCTCCAACTGTTTTTAGTAGTGGTGCTATAAACAGTGAAGATGTTAATCCCTGGTGGGAGGATGCCCAGCGGGCACGATGGGTAGCGGAAGATGGATTGGAACGGATTGAGGAAATTCTTGGCAATAGTTTCAACAACAATCCAAATGTAGCGAAGGCATATCTTTATGCTGGTTATTCTAATCGGATTTTAGGAGAAAATGCTTGTTATGCTGTGATTGACGGAGGGGAAAGACAACCCAATACGGTTCATTTCTCAAGAGCAGAAGACCATTTTACCAATGCCCTTGAAGTTGCTGACAATATTGGAGATCAAAACCTATATAATGCAGCATTGGCCGGTCGTGCTTCGGTAAGAGCCGCACAGGGTAACTGGACAGGAGCTGCCAATGATGCCGCTAATGTTCCGATTGAGTATAGATTTGAAGCTGTCTATTCTATAAATAGCAGCCGAGAAAATAATGATTGGCCTTCCCGCACTACCGAAAGAGGGGAATATACTGTCTGGGGAACTCAGTGGGAAGGTGTTAACGACCCGCGGCTTCCACAGGAAGTACAATACACTTCTGAAGGAGATACTGCAACCGCTGCAAATGGTACTACCCCTTGGATTACACAGCTTAAATATGCATCCGATGGCACTAATATAGCGCTTTCTAAGGGAACCGAGATGCTTTTGATTCGTGCAGAGATGGAGTTAAGAGAAAACCGAGATTTTGATGCTGCCATGGATCTAATCAATGAGGGTAGAGACTATCATGGTCTTGGTGATTTAAATGCGAATAATCTTGAAGAGGCCTGGGATCATCTTCAGACCGAAAGAGGGAAAGATATGTGGTTGGAAGGCCGTCGTTTCTGGGACTTGAGACGTTGGTATGAAGATTCTGGACCGGCCAACAATAACTATCTTGAAGGTCAGGATAAATGTGTGCCTATCGGTCAGGGCGAACTTGACATGAATCCCAATTTATAAGCAAATCTGCTAATCGTTTCCCAAAAGTAGTTATCCTAATTTCAATTGAGGGACTGCTTTTGGGTTTTTTATAAGCACAGAACAGTTACTAAAAGATTTTAATTATGAGCAAACGACGATTTTTTGCATTGGAGAAGTACGGTGCTGCCAACCTTATAACGGCGTTGATGTTGCTATTATTTGTAGGATGTACGCAGCAGGATGGTGCCAGGGTAGCTGACAATGAGTCCGATAGAGGTAAACGACTTGTTGGTACAGAGGCCATGGTAAGTTCTGCTCATCCCTTGGCGAGCGAAGCCGGATTAAAAATGTTAGAACAGGGAGGAAATGCAGTAGATGCCGCTGTTGCAACTGCTTTTGCGCTAAACGTAGTTGAGCCCAATATGTCTGGTATCGGTGGAGGTGGTAGTATGCTGGTATGGAATCAGGAAAATGAAGAAGCAGACTATGTAGATTTTTATACCGCCAAAAGAGCTGATTCTTACAAAGAAGTAAACTACGACCAGTACGGGGAGGATGATTTTAATTTGTTATCAACCGGGATTCCCGGAACGGTTGATGGGTTGCTCCAGGCTTTAGAGCGACATGGCACCATGAGTCGTGAACAGGTTATGCAACCCGCCATTCAATATGCCACCGAGGGATTTCCTGTTTATATGACGCTGGCACAGTTTATAAGAGATGAAGAAGAAAAATTAACTCGATATGAAGGAGCCCAAAAAACCTTCTATCCGGATGGAGAGCCACTGGATGTAGGAGAAACGCTAAAACAACCGGAATTGGCAAGAACGCTAAAAGCCATTTCAGAAAGTGGCGCTTCTGCTTTTTATGAGGGGGAAAATGCCCAGGATATCGTTGAAGTACTTAATGATGCCGGAAATCCAGCGGCTGTAGAGGATTTTGCTAATTATGAGCCCCAGTGGGATAAGACACCCCTGAAGGGTAGTTACAAAGGAAAATCAATACTTTCTGCTCCGCTTCCACAGACCGGAATGTATATAATTCAGGCGTTGAGTCTTTTGGAGCCTTTTAACCTGAGAGAAATTGGATTGCCTACTGAGTCTGCCGAGGCCTTTGACATTCTAACTTCTACAATGCGATTGACCAATGCCGATAGAAGAGAATATGTTTCTGATCCGAACTGGGAAGATATACCGGTTAATGAGTTAATCTCGGATGAATATATCTCGGCACGACGTGATTCAGTAGGAATGGGGACAGCGGCAGAAAATGTAGGTTTTGGCAAGCCATCTCAAAGTGTTTCGCATAATGATATGGGTTCTGTTTCAGAGGGAATGACAATGGCATCTGTAACTAATGGAAAAACGCTTTCTTCATCAGAAAAAACAGGAGGAGAGACGACTCATATTTCTGTTATAGATTCTGAAGGGAATGCTGTTTCGTTATCTACAACATTGAGTCATGTATTTGGTTCCGGAGCGTGGGTAAATGGGTTTATTTTGAATAATTCCGGATTTGACTTTTCGTATCTTGAAGAGGAAGAGGATTGGGAGTCAAGTCATCCATACAGAATTCGAGCTTCTACGATTTCACCAACTATTATACTCGATGAGAATAACGAAGTTCGTTTAGTCATTGGGGCTCCGGGCGGAGGAAGAATACCAACTGCTATTTTGCAAAACACATTGTATGTGCTTGAATATGGCTTAGATCCTTATGATGCCGTATTAATGCCTCGGATCTTCCCCGATTATGAAGAGCCTGACGTTGAAATAGAAAAAGGTTTTGATCCCTATGTGCTGAAAAATGTGCGCGATATGGGATACGATATTCAAGCCCTTTCAGAAGGATACGCCCGTATGTATTTAGTGATGCAAAAAAATGGCAAAGTTATTGGCGTTGCTGATCCCAGACATGACGGTGAAGTGCGCGGGTATTAATCATTAGGTATCTATTTACAATTAATCATTTAAAGAAATTACTATGTCAAACAGTATGAAAAAGAATGGCTTGAAATGGGGGTTGGCACTGTTGCTCTTGGGCTTTTTGTCTGTCAGTCTTAAGGCGCAGGAAATTCCCAAACCCGCTGATGTTTTCGGTTTTGAGCCCGGAGCTAACTATGAGCTCATAGATAACGACCAGTTAGAAAAATATTACCGGTTACTTGCCGATGCCAGCGACCGGGTTATCCTAAAAGAGATCGGTGAGACGCATCGGGGTAATGCCTTATTGATGCTGATCATTTCAAGTGAAGAAAACCTGGCCAATTTGGATAAATATAAAAGTATCAGTCAAAAACTGGCCAAGGCGAAAGGTGTTTCCGATAAGGAGGCCAAGCGACTTTCCAGGGAAGGAAAAGCTGTGGTATGGATTGACAGTGGACTGCATTCTACAGAGTTAGCAACCAGTCAGCATAATCCGGTGTTTGCCTATAAGATGGCTACCGGGGAATCCCCGGAGATACGGAAAATGCGGAATGAGGTCATTCTATTAAATATGCCGGTGATGAATCCGGATGGGCATGAAATTGTGGTGGATTGGTATCGCCAGCAAAAGGACACTGAGTTTGCGCTTACAGGTCCGCCGGAGGTATACCATGAATATGTGGGCCATGATAATAATCGTGACTGGTATATGATGTTGCAAAAAGAAAGCCAGGCCGTGTCTAAGATGCTTTATGAGGAATGGTTTCCACAGATTGTAGTGAATCACCACCAGATGGGTGAAATGCCGCCCCGAATGTTTATCCCACCATTCGCCAATCCTATAAATCCCAATATACCGGCCATGGCCGTTCGGGGTACAAACCTCGTTGGTGAGCACATGGCGAATCGTTTTGTGGGAGAAGGGAAATCGGGTGTAATACAGGGAATTACCTTTAACATGTGGTGGAACGGGGGTATGCGAACGGTTCCCTATTTCCATAACATGGTTGGGATTCTTACAGAATCAACGCACCGGTCTCCGATACCGAAAGAATGGACCGAGGACGATATTCCTGAAAAGTTAGTGCGCGGTGGTGATGAGATACCGATGGATGAATCCAGCATTTTCTATCCCGATCCATGGGAAGGAGGAACGGCTACGATGAAACAGATGGTGGATTATCACCTCACTGCTTCGATGGGTGTGATGGATATTGCCGTAAAGAGAAAACAGGAATGGTTGTATAATATATACCAGATGGGACAGGATGCTATCGAAAAAGGCAAAGAGAAAAGCCCTTACGCTTATGTAATATCTCCGGACCAATGGGACCGGGCCGAATCTGTAAACTTGCTAAAAGCCCTGAAAAAAGGTGGGATCGAAATCCACCAGGCAACCAGCGATTTTGAGTATAACGGAGAAACCTATCCCGAAAACAGCTACGTTGTGTATAGCTCCCAGGCCTTTCGTCCGTATCTGAAGGATCTTATGGAGCCTCAGTTTTATCCTGATCGAAGATTATATCCGGATGGACCACCTGAGCCTCCCTATGATATGGCCGGATGGACCCTGCCTATCCAAATGGGAGTAGATGTCACAAAAATTGAAGATCATGTTGATATAGATACAAAAGCAGTAGAGAAGCTTGCCCCTTTCAACGGAACAGTGCATAATAGCAACAGTTCAGGTTATATTATTCCATCCAATTCTAATATGGGTATCGTAGCTGTCAATAATTTGTTGAAAGACGGCCATGAGGTAGAACGGCTGAAGGAGGAGGTATCTGTGGATGGTCAGACTTTTAAGCCCGGAGCCTTTTATGTGGCAAACAGTAATAATGCTAAACAATTATTGCGCAATGCGTCCCGTGAATACGGCATTGATATATTTGGAGTAGATGAAAAGCCTGATGTCCAAAGTATGGCAACCGAGAAGCCAAAAATTGGAATCTATCAGTCCTGGACCGGCTCGATGGATGAGGGCTGGACGCGATGGATCTTTGACAATTACGGATTTGAGTATGATCGGTTGAAAAATCGTGATATCCAGAATGATGATTTGCAGGGATATGACATAATTATTCTGCCTTCGATGTCGGCCTCTCGATTGTTAAACGGACATGAACAAGGCACGATGCCCGAGAAGTATGTGGGTGGTCTTGGCGTTGAAGGAGCGTATCACCTGAAAAAGTATGTAGAATCGGGTGGTACCATCATAGGATGGGAAGGAGCTACCGATTTCTTGATGAACCAGTTTGGGTTGCCCGTAGAGGATGCCCTTGCAGGGATAAGTGAGGAAGAATTTTTTATCCCCGGGTCATTGATAAAACTTAAAACAGATAACAGTAACCCTCAGGCGTTGGGGGTAGAGGAAAATCATGCCGGATTTTTCTTACGCCAGAGTAAGGCGTTTTCCGTTGTGGATCCGGCCGAGGTTGAAGATAAAAAAGCCAAAGGACCGTCGGTTGAAGTCTTTTCATGGTATGGTGATGAAGACATTTTGCTTAGCGGCTGGGCTTTAGGAGAGGAAGAGCACCTTGCCGGCAAGCCTGCTGCTGTACGTGTTGCCCTTGGGAAGGGAGAAGTTGTGTTGGTTGGATTTCGTCCCCAGCTGCGTGCTCAGCCACGAGCAACCTTTAAGTTTTTGTTTAATCCTATCCTAAATTCAACATCCGAAGATCTTTCTGAAGTGTCCGAATGGACACAGGAAAGCGAATAGCCAATGATTGGTATATACTTGGAGGGATCAGGCATTTTGGCTGGTCCCTTTTTTATTTGGGTATATAATCTACCACACTCTTGTTATTTACTCATCGTTGTTTAAAATGAGTGATCTTGTTTGCTTTATCCCCCCTCTTTTCCGTATATAACACCTCTTTAATTATCCATTCTAAATCCAACCAAGAGACGAATAGGAATTACATGTCCACCAATCTCAATAAGCTTGAAAATCGCCTGTGGGAAGTTGCCAATAACCTTCGGGCCAACTCCACGCTCAGTTCCTTTGAATACTCTACGCCTGTACTGGGACTCATCTTCCTTCGCTACGCCTGGCATCGCTTTAAGCCACTCCACGAAAAGAAAGAAAAAGAGAGCAGCAGTCGCGTGACTATTGGCCCCGAGCACTACAAGGCCGAAGGCGTGATGTACCTGCCCGAAGAGGCGCGATACGATTACCTGCTGCAGCTTCCCGAAAGCGAAGATATCGGACAGAAAGTAAACGAGGCGATGGAAGCCATTGAGCAGGAGAATAGGGAACTGGCCGGCGTGCTGCCGAAGGAGTACAAGCGGTTTGACGATTCCATGCTTAAAGACCTGCTCAAGAACTTTTCTAATGTGGGCACCGACGTAGAGGGGGATGTCTTCGGACAAATTTACGAGTATTTCCTCGGGCAGTTTGCCATGAACGAGGGTCAAAAGGGCGGAGAGTTCTTTACGCCCACCTCCATTGTAAAGCTGATTGTAGAAGTGCTGGAACCTTACGGCGGCAAAATTCTAGACCCGGCCTGTGGTTCGGGCGGTATGTTTGTGCAGTCGGAGAAATTTCGCCAGCGTCACCGAGACCAAGCCCAGCAGAATCTCTCTATCTATGGACAGGAGAATAAGGAAAACACCGTCCGCCTTTGCAAGATGAACTTGGCGGTTCACGGACTGGAAGGCGACATTAAGACCGGCAATACCTACTACGAGAATCTGCACGACTGCGTGGGACGCTTTGACTACGTGATGGCTAATCCACCCTTTAACGTGAGCGGGGTGGACAAGGAAGCCATCGAGGGCGACCCGCGCTACCCGTTTGGCATCCCCAGCACCGATAATGCCAACTACCTGTGGATGCAGGAGTTTTACAGCGCTCTTAACAACCGAGGAAGAGCCGGATTCGTAATGGCTAACTCCGCCGCCGATGCCCGCCACAGCGAGCAGGAGATCCGCAAGCAGATGATCGAAGAGGGAGTGGTGGATGTGATTATCTCCATCGGCTCCAACTTCTTTTATACGGTGACCTTGCCCTGTACGCTCTGGTTCTTTGACAAGAGTAAGCAAGGCACCGATCGAGAAAACGAAGTGCTGTTTATTGACGCCCGCAATATCTACCGGCAGATCGACCGCGCCCACCGGGACTTTACGCCCGACCAGATTGAGTTTATTTCAAGCATCGTGAGACGCTACCGCAACGAAGAGGAAGTGCACTTTGAGGTCGCTGCTGAACCGGATACCGACTACGAGGCTAACGGTTCGGCCGTCACCCAGCCGGATGAAATGGAGGACTTATTTGATGATGGAGAGTACCAGGATATTCCCGGACTCTGTAAAGTGGCTACGGTAGAGGAAATTGAAGAGCAGGGCTGGAGCCTGAACCCGGGACGATACGTAGGCGTGGCCGAGCGGGAAGAGGATGATGTGGATTTTCAGGTACGATTGCAGGAATTGTATGAGGAGCTGGAATTATTGAATGTGGAATCTAAAGACTTAGAGAAATCCATTTCTGATAATATTTCAAATATTTTAAATAGATAATTCATGTCGAGTAGAGAATATAGAATAGGAGAACTTGCCAGTTTGAAATATGGGAAGATGGTTCCTGATGATTTAAAAACTGAGCAAGGATACCCTGTATTTAGTGGGTATGGAATAACTGGAAGTGCAAAGGAGTATCTTTACAAAGAAGAAAAGTTAGTAGTGGTTGCAAGGGGAGTTGGAGGTACCGGTGATGTTAAAATTTCTCCACCAAAGAGTTGGATTACCAACCTTTCGATTGTTTTAGATGTTGATGAGCAGCTTGTCGATAAAAATTATTTAAAACACTATCTAAATCTGGAAAACCTAAAGGATAAGCTGAATACAGGGTCGGCACAATCGCAGATTACCATCAGTTCCTTAGAGCCTTATAAGGTTTTTCTACCTGATCTTACACATCAAAAGAATGTATCAGGTGTCATTAAAGAATTTGACAACTTAATCGAAAACAACACCCACCGCATTGAGATCCTGGAGGAGATGGGGCGACGGATCTACCGCGAGTGGTTTATGCACTTCCGCTATCCCGGTCACGAGGATGATGAGCTGGTGGATTCGGGTACCGAGCTGGGTGATATTCCTGAGGGGTGGGAGGTGAAAGAATTAAGTGACGTGGTAAAAATTAACCCGGAAAATATTTCTACGGATTATAAAGGAGAAATTGAATACATAAACATTTCGGGAGTCAATGAAGGAAGTATTGATGAGACTGAAATTCATGATTTTAAGGATGCGCCAAGCCGAGCTAAAAGAAAAGTAGATCATGGAGATATAATTTGGTCAAGTGTACGCCCAAATTTGAAATCGTATGCTTTAGTATTAAATCCACCAACTAACCAAATAGCTTCGACTGGCTTTGGTGTGATTCGACCTAAGAAACTGCCAGCTTCATTTATATACAATTATTCCACAACGGAGTATTTTGTTCAATATTTAGTCAATCACACCAGAGGATCTGCATATCCAGCAGTTAATGTTAGTGATTTTAAGAACGCTCCGATTTTAGTACCTGACGAGCAATTGGCAGAAAGGTTTGATGAGATTACATGGAGTAATTATCTGCAAATAGATAAGCTGAGCAGGAAGAATAAAAAGCTTAAAGAAACAAGAGATTTACTGTTGCCGAAGCTTATTTCGGGGAAGATTGATGTGGACGATTTGTATCAACTTGGGAATCAGGAGAATGTTGACTACTCTGACATGGAAAAGGGAAATTTCTGAGTCCGTTTTATAAGTGTATTGTTAGTTCAAACAGAACCACGATTAACGTATACTCACTAAAAACAAATAAACAACACATAACTATGGATGAAAGCACAGTTAGTCTCTTCAATCAGATGAAAGAAGAGTGGGAAAAGTTAGAAGAAAACCACGCAGACTTCGATCAAAAGGATAATAAAGCTGCTGGTCGCAGAGCCAGGAAAGCGGCCAATAACTTGAAGAAGTTGTTGACCCCCTACAAGAAAGCTTCTGTAGACGAAGCCAAAGAAATGTAGGGATAAGATGAAGTAAGAGTGTGAAAAGGGATGCGGGTTATTCCGTATCCCCTTTCTCGTTAGTCTTAAAAGTATGGTTGGAACTTCGGGAGGACAAAGAGTGAGAATAGGTACGGTTAATGAATTTTAAATACCCTTCCCACCCAAAAACCTCTTTGAAGGAAGTTAATACCAGAGTATCGCTTTAAATATGGAGAGATTACAAAACCCATTTTCATTGTATGACTTTTTGGGATACTTGATACCAGGCGCAACTGGTATTTATATTTTTCTATTTATGATAGCGCCAGAAAAAACTACTTGGTCAGGTTTTTTCGACTATTATAGTTTAGATAGAACGGCAGTTTATATTCCTTTGATTATATCAAGCTATATAATGGGTCATATTATTAGTTTTCTGAGTTCCGTAACAGTTGAGAAGTATTCGGTTTGGTCATTGGGTTACCCTTCAAAATACTTGCTTGGTATCGATACAAAAGGATATTGGGGATCCATTAAAAAGGAATCAAAGAGTGAGTTTGAGAAAGTTATCAGGTCGATATTTCGTGTGGCAATGGGAGTTTTTTTAGCTCCAATTGCTGTCTTTGATTCTTTGTTGGGATGGTTGTTTTATGGGAGGTTTTTGTATGCGCGTGAACTAGATGATTTTACTAAAAATACGATCATTAGTTATTTGGATAACAACTTTGAACAGGTCTCGGATATCAGGAATCCAGATGAAACTGGTGATGTCAATGACCAAAACTTTTTCAAAGTTATATATCATTATTGTTTAGAAAGAGTAAAGTATCAACAGAACAAATTCCAAAACTATAACGCCCTATACGGGTTCTTAAGAGCTTTGTCTTTTTTATTTGTAGTGATCTTTTGGAGCATGATTTTTTCAGGAGTAGTATTAGACTACATATTTCTATTATCATTTGTCGTGGTAGCTTCAATCGTATGTTATATGGGTTATAATAAATTTTCTCGACGATTTACCCTTGAAGTATTAATGGCCTTTATTTCTATCCAAAAAGAAAAAACCTCAGATTCCTTTGCAACAGTTGAAGATACGTCCAGATTTAGTGAGTGGGTTTATACTCAAGAATCTTAACTTTCATTTTGAGCAAATACTTTCAGGAGAATAAGGCAAGTAATAGGCTTTAATTTATACTTCACAATTTAGAGCAAAATATTTTGTTATTTTAACACTGTTATGCCTACAGCTCGCGTAAATATCAATCCCGAAACGATTTCGTTCGCTCGTGAACGTGCTGGGTATCCTATAGGCAGAATTGCCGAAAAAATGCGGGTAAAAGAAGAGCAGTGGGCACAATGGGAACAGGGAGAAAAAAAACCCACCACTAATCAGCTGATAAAGCTGGCAAAATATTTAGACCGGACACCTGCCTTTTTCTATTTAGAGGATCTGCCTGACGAGGAACAGCCATTATCTGAATTTCGCACCATCAATAATCAGCTTCTGTTGGAGGCAAGTCCCAAGCTTATAAAGGCTATTCGGGAAGCTAAGCGAAACCGGGAGATTATTCTCGAGCTTTATAAAAATCAGGGAAAAAAGCTGGAAAAAATTCCATCTATAAACCCCGATGACAGTGATATATTATCTTTAGCAAAGGAAATTAGAAGTTGGTTAGACGTTCCCCTGGATGATCAAAAGCGTTGGTCCGGTTCATCTACTGCGCTCACGCGTTGGAAAGAAGTGTTGGAAAATAAGGATATATATGTTGTACAGTATCCGTATGTAGAGGTATCAGAATCTCGTGGTTTTGCTTTGGCAGAGTCAGTACTCCCTATCATTGGTATTAACTCTAAAGATTCATCAAATGCCCGGATTTTTACGCTTATCCATGAACTAATTCATGTACTATTGCGGGATTCGGTAATGATCAATGATGAGTTAACCGAGTATTTCCCCAATGGACAGCGTAATATCGAGCAGTTTTGTAACCGTTTGGCCGCAGAAATCTTAGTTCCATCTAATGATTTGAGACAAGCCTTTGATGCTGAGACTGAGCCGGTCAAGGAAATTAAAGGCCTTAGCCGTACATACGGCGTGTCCACATACGTAGTTCTCATTCGGTTAAAAACGGAGAAATTGATCAGTAAGCAGGTTTATGAAGGGTTGCTGTCGGAAGTTTCCTTCTATGGACAATCGCGTCGAAGTGATGGCGGTGATCCATATTATACCCGTATCGTTCAAAAGGGGCGGCTGTTTATGCGCACTGCATTTGAGAGTTATTTTCAAGAGCAGATTACTCTCGGTGAGTTAGCGAATATTACGGGCTGGAAAGTTCCGAATCTCAATGAGTTGGCTGCAAAAACGTTCGGGTGGCCGGAGGAGGGTAGCTACGTTTGAGGTATTCGCTGGATTCAGACGCTATTATACAGGCCTGGATAGATTATCCTATAGAATTTTTCCCCAAGGTATGGGAAAGCCTGCATCAATTAGCTATAGCTGAGGTGGTTGGAATAGCGCCTGTAATTTATGAGGAGTTGGAAAAAGGTGGTGACGAATTATTTGATTGGGTTAAAGAACGAAAAGATGACTTTGTAGCTGAAAACAGCGACGAATTACAAGAAGCAGTTGCCTATTTGGTAAATCACTATAAAAACTTCGGGTTAACTACAGGTAAAAATGAAGGTGATCCGTATGTAGTTGCTTTGGCAATGGTTGAGGAATGTGTTGTGGTGACTAATGAATCAATGACGAATGATTTAAATGGACCAAAAGTACCGGATGTCTGTCGGGAAGAAGGAATAGCTTGGGCAAAGTTTGTAGATATTATTAGAAATGAAGAATTAGACGTTGGATAATTGGCTTAAGGGAAAAGTATCATCATGAGCAAATACACCGAAGATCACGCAGTAGAAAAACCGGCTATAGATCTCTTTGAGGAGCTGGGATGGGAAACGATTAATGCCTATGAAGAGATATTAGCTACCGAAAATGACGATGGTACATTAGGGCGACAGACTCGTGATCAGGTCGTATTACAATCGCGACTTCGGGCCAAGCTGGAGGAGTTCAATCCCGAGGTGCCCAAGGATCAAATTGAGGAAGCAGTTAGAAAGCTGTCGCGGGATCGCTCGTCCATGCACGAGGTCCGTGCCAACAAACAAATCTATGAGCTTATGCGCGACGGGGTAGACCTGGAGTACCGTGATGAAGACGGCTCACTCATCCGTAAAACCTTGAAGGTTATCGACTGGCAGGAGCCCGAAAACAACGATCACCTGCTGGTTTACCAGCTCTGGGTGCACGGCGATTATGGCAATAAGCGTCCCGATTTAGTGGCTTTCGTCAATGGCTTGCCGGTCATTCTATTTGAGCTCAAAAGAGGCAGTCGAAGCGTCAAAGACGCCTACCAGTATAATATTAGCGATTACAAAGATACGATTCCCCAGCTGTTCTGGTACAACCAGGTGATTATCCTCTCCAACGGGGCCGATACCAAAGTAGGTACCATCACCTCACCATGGGAATTCTACGGGGAGTGGAAAAAGATCAGCGATGAAGACGAGCCGGGACTGGTCAGCCTGCAAACGGCCATTTACGGGATCTGCCAAAAAGAGCGGCTGTCAGATCTGATGGAGCACTTTATCCTCTTTGAAAGTGCGAAGTCCAACCCCAAGAAACTGTTTGCGCGCAACCACCAGTATTTAGGCGTGAATAATGCTATTGAAGCTGTTAAGCATATCGGGGAAAACGAAGGGAAACTGGGGGTATTCTGGCATACGCAGGGCAGTGGCAAGAGCTTTTCGATGGTCTTTTTGACGCGCAAGATTATGCGCGAGCTGGCCGGGGACTGGAAATTTGTCATAATAACGGATCGCACGGATCTCGATGATCAGATCTATTCCAACTTTGCTTCCGTAGGTGCGGTCACCGAGCCCGAAGAGGACATCCGGGCCGATAGCAAGGAAGAGCTCAAGCAGCTGCTCAGCGAGAATCATCGCTACGTTTTTACCCTTATTCACAAGTTCCATGACCGTGATGGTGAGGAGTTCCCGGTGCTCAGCACCGACGACGATATTATCGTGATCACCGACGAGGCCCACCGCACCCAGTACGATAAGCTGGCCATGAACATGCGTAAGGCGCTGCCCAATGCGGCTTTCTTGGGCTTTACCGGCACGCCGCTCATAAAGGGTCAGGATGAGAAGACCCGGGAAGTCTTTGGCGATTACGTCAGCGTCTATGATTTTCAGCAATCCATTGAGGATGGGGCCACGGTTCCGCTCTATTATGAGAATCGTATCCCAGAACTGCAGCTCACCAATGAAAATATTAACGAAGAGCTGGAAGAACTGCTCGACGAGGCGATGCTCAACGAAGCGCAGGAAGAGAAGCTGGAGCGCGAATTTCGTCAGGAGTATCACCTCATCACAAGAAAAGATCGCCTTGAGGCTATCGCCGCAGATATGGTACAGCACTTCCTGGATCGGGGCTACATGGGCAAGGGTATGATGATCTGTATTGATCGCTTTACGACCGTACGCATGTATGATCTGGTGCAGGAGGAGTGGGAAAAGGAACAGCAGCGCCTAAAAAAAGAGCTGGAGTCTGCCAATACAGACATGGAACGGGACAGGCTGCTGGAGCGGCTCAACTACATGAAAGAAACCGACATGGCCGTGGTGATCTCCAAGTCCCAGAATGAGATCCAAGAGTTTGAAGAGGAAGGGTTGGATATTCGCCCCCACCGCAAGCGGAAGGAGAAAGAGAATTTAGAAGAACAATTTAAAGATCCCGAGGATGACTTGCGGCTGGTCTTTGTCTGCGCCATGTGGATTACCGGCTTTGATGCACCGAGCCTGTCGACCCTCTACCTCGACAAGCCGATGAAGAATCATACCCTGATGCAGACCATCGCTCGGGCCAACCGGGTGCACGGCGATAAGAATAATGGTTTGATTGTGGATTACGTGGGTGTCTTTCGCAACTTGCAAAAAGCCCTGGCGACCTATGCGACCGGGCACGAGCCCGAAGATCCTGAGGCCAAGAATCCGGTGAAGGATAAGGAAGAGCTGGTGAATCAGCTACGGGAAGCCATAGCCGAAGCCCGTGCGTTTTGTGAGCAGCAGGACGTGGATTTAGACAAGATTATTGAGGCTGAAGGAGCGGATATTACGAAGTACCAGGATGAATTTGCCCAGGCCATCGTTGATTACGAAGAATTGGGAGATGCAGTGGATGATGCCGTGGAAGAAGTACTCATCAATGAGGAGAAAAAGAAAGAGTTTGTTACCCATGCCAATGTGGTGAATAAACTATATAAAGCTATCCTGCCTGACCCTGAGGCCGAGGAGTTTCTGCCGGTTCGATCAGCACTAAAGGCCATTAAAGATCGCATCAAGATACTGGGTCCGGAAGAGAATGATGATATTTCGGATATCCGCAAACAAATTGAGGATAAGCTGGACGAGGATATTGTTAGCGAGCCTTACCAGATTGACGGAGATAATGATCTGGTGGATATTGGGAAGATTGATTTTGAGAAGCTCAAAGAGCGCTTTGCCAAAAAGAAGCATAAGCGTGTAGCCCTGCAGAAGATGAAGACCAAGATTGAGAACCAGATTCAGAAAATGGTCGAGCAGAACCGCACGCGCATGGACTTCAAGGAGCGCTTCGAGGAGATGATCGAGAAATACAATAACTACAGCATCAATTTGGACGTGCAGTTCGAAGAGTTCTTGAAGCTGCAGCAGGATCTGAACGAAGAGCGTGAGCGCAGTGCCAAAGAAAACATGAGCGAAGAAGAGTTGGCCCTGTATGATCTAATAACGCAGCGCGAAAAAATTGATTTGAAAGAGAGTGAACGAAAAGAGATCAAAGAAGGCATATCAGAGCTTATCGAGAAGCTGAAACAAGAAAAGCTGGTCATGGATTGGACCAAACAGCAGCAGCGTATTGCTGATGTGAAGGTGACTATCGAAACAGAGCTGGACAACGTGCTACCTGACCAGTACGACCGTCAGCTCTTTGCCCAGACCTGTAATGAGGTGTTTGATCACGTGTATCAGTCGTATTGACTGATTGGTCGGTTATTTTTTGCTTCTGTCTTACTCTATTTCTTTCTGAAAGAAATGATGAAATGGAATGCAATAAAAATAGAGCGAAGGGGAAGATTTCTCAGGTCGCGCACAAAAAAGCTGTTACTTTAGAAAAATTTTGAATGGTCGCTTTTTCTAATTCTTAATTTTACGGCCAATTCTTTGCCAAAAAAGTCTTTTTGCAAAGAAATTATTTTGAAAAAATGTAGAATTCTTCGATCAGTTTTATATTGAAAATAATATTGGAGTCTTAGTAAAAACTGTGCTGATAAGTTCGTATCGAGTTATACCGTATAACGGGTAATACAGTATAACCGGTAATACTGTATTATGTATATTACTAAGGTTATTAATATTAGTAATATTATTAAGGATATGAGGTGAAAAATAGACGTATTGTATAATTTGCTTTACTGAAATCTCCTGAATAGCTTGAAGTGAACTACACTGAAAAGTGCTATGTAATGAATTAAGTCGAAAGGCTAATTTCATAAAACTCAAAATTAATTAAAGGTAGTGAAACGATGAATACTAAAAATTTAAATAGGCTTGTAGATAATTATGCAAAAGGAGAATTTAGTTATTTTAAAAGAAGAAAAAGCTGAAAGTTTAATTGAACAGACTGTTAAACAGGCTTTAGAAAAGGCGTTGCCCTCCATAATACGTCGTTCTAAATTGCCGAAATATATTCGAACTTCAGATCCCTGTAAGCTTGCCCATTGGAGCCCGGCAAAATGCCAATATCTTAGGGACGAGAAGTCTATCCGGTTCATCCAGCACGGAAAATCCATTATATATCCTACCGAATGTGTAAGCTTCCCTGAAAGTTGACCGTTTGAAAGTAGAGAAAATTCACTACTTTCTATCATGAAAAAATCACGTTTTAGCGAATCCCAAATCATCTCGATCCTCAACAAACAAGAACAAGGGCTAAAAGTGGGAGCCATTTGCCGGGAGCATGGGATAGGTGGCCGGTGGCCGAAGTTTTTTAAGTTGGACCAACGGATATACGGTGAATAGATTTGGGAGGGATAGTAAGACCGCCAAGAGGTGGAATTCCCATAAATTAATTTTATTTCCAATCGTTAAGCACCTATATTACAGCATACCGAACCTGAAAAAATGCCATTATGGAACTCACAATCGACAAAAAACGGATTCAAAAAGCCATAGATGAGTTACCCGAGGACGCAACCATCGAAGATGCGCTGTATGAACTTTATGTGCTTCACCAGGTCAGTAAATCACTAAAGGATGTTGACCAAGGCCGGACGCTTTCGCATGAAGAAATGAAGCAAGAATTTTTGAAATAATGGTGATTAAATGGACGATTAATGCACAGGAAAATATTCGATCAATAAGAGATTACCTGGAAGGCGAAAAAGTCCATCAAGACACGATAAGCGAGGTTATTGGGGATATTATTAATGTCCCGGCACGTTTAAAAGAGCATCCTAAATCAGGCCGCAAACTTCCGGAACTTGATCAGGAAAACTTTCGGGAAATATTTCATAACAAATATCGCATTATCTACTTTCTTCCCGAGGAAACCCCGGAGATCATTTATATCCTGAACGTGATTCATGGAAGACAAAATATCCAACCCTTCCTATCCCACATTTGGCAACGGTTTCTGAATTAATTGTTACGCTACTTACTTGGAGCCGGGTTCTCCCTGCACCGGCGTACTGGCCGTGATCGGGGCTATTCCCGGGAAAATTTCTCGATGCCCGAAAACCCGCTTTAAAATTTCGATTATAGTGCTTCAAATTTGAAGATGGTAGCAAGTCGGCTGTTTTGGGTGCTTTTATTGCCGAGGTGGTTATGGCGCCTGGCCGTGAAATTTAAGGGATAGATCGCTCGTATTTTTTCGAGTCATTTTTAAGCTGGTCAATATCATAGATTTGTTGGCCTTCTTGGTCGTTGTAGGCCTTAGCTTGCTCGATCAGTCCCTGGCAAATCTGTTCGGCTTCTTGCAAAGTAGCTGTTAAATCCTGCTGAATGTACTCGATGTCTTTTGGGCCTTATCTGACCATACAACCGGATAGCTGTTTACAGCCATTCTTCATAGCTTTTACGTACCTCTTGGTGGGGCGTAGTTCGACCGGATTTAGAATCATCCAGTCCTCTATCAATCCCCGCTTTTTCAGCATCGGAAATTTCATCCCACCAGTCTTTACCTTCCGTCTCTTCCTTAAGCATCTTCAAATTTTGTAACATAGCTTGGTCTTCAAGCTGGTTAATCCAGTCGATCAACTCTTTTTCATTTGTTGTTGCAGCACCCATAACAACTTTCTCCAACAATTAACATTTCTATAAATATAACGTAAAAAAGAACAATCGTATATCTAACAGGTTTTCAGAAGCAACCAAGCAAAGAAAATGACAATCAAACCTGTACCAATTATTCATATAGTTCTTTAGGTCGTAACTGGTGTTATTTTTTTATCTAGATCCGGATCGCTTTCGTCCTGGGCTTTTTCCAGCTTGTATCGAGATTGTAGCCGAAGCCACATCTCCGGGCTTGTCCTAAGGGCCAACCCAAAACGGATAGCCGTATCACCGGTTATTCCTCGTTTGCCATTAACGATTTGATTAATCCGGTTGGCCGGGACATCAATTTTTCGGGCAAATGCTCGTTGGGAGATTCCTATTGGATCCAAAAACTCTTCTTTAAGAATTTCCCCAAGATGGGTTGGTGGTATAAATTGATGAGAACTCATAGTAGTATTAATCATAAATATCTTTACGATGCCCCGCTCGAACAACCACAATTTCAAGTTCCTTATCCTTGATTTGATAGATTACCCGGTAGTCACCGGTTCGGAGCCGACGGTAATTGCTAAGCTCTCCACGTAATTGCCGGCTATTTTGGGGTCTAGGATCCCGCAGTAAGTCCTCGGCAGCATCAATAATTTGGCGTTGGACATCCTGGTCTAATTTTTTGACTTCTTTGTATGCTTTATTCGTGAATAAAAGGTTAAAAGAATTAGACATTTATAATTCATCATTGTATCCCTAATTGGGACTTTACCTCATCAAGGGATTTCAAAGGCTTATCACCTTGTTCCTGCCAAGCTTCTTGAATTGCTTTCTTATCCAGCTGATGTTCCAGTTTCTCAAGAAACTCTAAATCATCAACCGATATTAACGCAGCAACTGGTTTGCCGTGCCGAGTAATAGTAACTCTTTCGTGCCCATATGCTACGCGATTGATGTTGTCGGCAAACTCCTTTCGGGCTTGGTTCGTGTTAATTTGTTCAGTAGCCATAACGATGCTTGTTTATCCGGTTTTAGGGTGAAATCCGGTAAAAGGTCATCCGACCTTGTCGGATCGCACCCTTCCTTGAAGTAGTGCATACTTAATATAGTACTTTAGTACAAAATGTACAAAGTGTAATTATTGTACATAAATAACATATTTATCCACAGCAGAAGTACCCAAATGGATAGAAATTATCACCGCATAGACGGTATATCTTTTACCTAACCCGCTGACAGACAATTAATTATCCTCGTATGACTACCATTTTAGCGTAGTCAGGGTATCCACGCAGTATCGGTCGCAAAGTTTATTTATTAATAACTGTAAGAAGTTATCAACGCATAAACTCTACATTAAGTAAACGCTTAAACGGTCGTACAACCTATATCAGAAAACCGGCAGGCCCTTCCAGGTCTCGAGGGTTCGAATCCCTCTCTCTCTCTCTCTAACATTGGCTTTTCGGGGTACAAATCAATGGTTCTGACCACCTCATTCTCGCTTTTTCCTACGGCTTAAGAAGTGTTGTTCAACTTCTTGCTGGCTCACTTTTTTATTTTGTTTTAGGCTATTGTCTACTTTCCAAAGCACCATAAGAGCGTCCAAGGCATCTCTGGTCGTTGCATCGGCGGAAAGCTGATCGACTGCACTAACAATATGTGCTTTAGTTATTTTCATCATTTTTGGCCTTCCACCCTTCTTTACGTTTTTTAAATTCTTCCATTTCCTTTTTCAACTTCTCTCGGTCAATCAATCCTTTTTCGTTGGTGTAGGTCTCGGAGAACTGTTTTGATAATTTCCGTTTCAATTTTAGGGCATCAAAATCTTTATTTGGTTTCCTATCCATGATAAACCTTTTTGACGGTTTTCTATTCCGTGCTGTCGCTATTGCTCGATTCTTGTAGGTTCTGTTTTATCTCATCTTCGGCTTTTTTAAACTTTTCATAGTCAAAGGAGCCATCCACATCAAAATACTTCTTAGAAAATTTCTTAGACAATTTTCGTTTTAATGCCAAAGCATCAACATCTTTATTTTCCTGCTTACTCATAATAAATCATTTATGAACGATTTTCTTTTTTACCTTTTTGGTATAATTCTCGCAACTCCTTCAAATGTTGCTCAAATTCTTCCTGGGAAATCATTTTTGTTGTTCCAGCTTTTATCTCTTTTTCTCTGCGCTTTATTTCATCAACCCATTCCTGTTCAATCTCCGGGTCTGGTTCAAGGGTCCGGGCTAGTATGCTGCTAATAATATCAATCTGCCACTCATATGGCAGATTTAATATATCTTCGATGTATTCCTGTTTGGTTATGTTCTCAGTGATCTATTATTATTTATTTCCACAATTTTTAAGGTTTTTATTTCTTTCGTCACTTGGTTGTACGGATCCTTCTAAATGCCCTCTTTTTCAGCAACGGCAAGGGCCTTCTAACGTTAACTATAGTTATGTTCTGTATTTTAGTTTTCTATTGGTATTTATTTAAATATACTAAAAACCGGCTTTCATATTTGGCTTCTAAGACGCTCAGATTACGAAAAATGTGCTTTTGCCTTTTTCAATAATTGTGCTTAGTCTCGCAGTTAAATAATTCACAGCTAAGAATCTGTTTATAATGGGTCTAACAACATGTCCTGATTGCCAAAAGGAAATTTCTGAACTTGCTGAATCCTGCCCACATTGTGGTAGGCCGATGAAACAAAATTATGTAAATGATCCACCTAAGAGCAAAGATCCCATAAAAAACTTTGTGGGTGGTAGTAATGAAGGGTGTTTTCTTAAAACGTTGAATACTGGTTGTCTCTTATTCTTTGGCTTAATTGCTTTTTTACTACTTACGGGAATATTGAGCGCAATATTTGGTTGACTGTAATCAACACATATTGCAAATATTAATAAATAGGTTGATATGTTTCGTACAGAAAATAGCTTAATACTTTAACCGAATAATTCACTTCTTTTCTTTGTCAGTCTATCTCCATTAATTCTTCCAATGTAATCTCTGGTAGTTTGGATATTAGAATGCTTTCTAGCTTCTTGTATTTCTGTTAGACTCCATCCCTGTTCATCAGCTAAATGAGTAAAGGTGTGTACGGCTACGTGAGTGGTGAGGTGTTTTTGAAGGTGTGGTCTTAGTTCTGCTTCCGAAGCGATATTCTTAAGTTGTTCATTTGCAACTTTATTTGCGCTGTCAATTGCTTCCCGAATAGTGATTTTGTCATACTTTACATTAGCTTCAAGTATGGGAAAGACAAATTTTCCGTTTGGCTTCTCTTTTAGCTTTTCCAGTATTTTTAAAGATGGTTTGGGGAGTTCTAATACTTTGACTTTACTGTTTTTAAGCATTCGGTATTTAAGTGTACCCTCATGAATATATTCCCATCTACAGTTGCAAACATCCTGGAAGCGCATTCCATCATTATACATGGCAAATAAGAAGGCTTGTTGGTAGATCCATTTTAATGACCAGGGTTCGAGATCAACATTTTTAAATGCTTTCACCTCGTCCCAGTCCATTTTTGTAACATCAGGTTTTTCCCATTTTAGTTTATATCCTAAAAGAAAGGGGTTATCATCGTGCTTGATGATTTTATCTTGTATTGCAGTATTTAATACAGCTCTTATTTTCCCCAATTCTTTAGAGCGGGTGTTTTGAGCATTTTCTTTTACTTCCTCAAGCCACAGCTCAAACTTTCTTAAAAAACGGGTGTCAATATCATTGAATCTTAGGTCTGGCCCATGGAACGCCTCGAGTTTATTAATGAGTACCTTGTATTTCCTCTTTTTCCAATAGCCAAAAGTGGGGAGTAGTTCTCTCGTATAATCAATAAACTTAGGGCTATCGATACCCTTAATTTTTTTCTTGATTGATTTAGAGGACTCTTCACCTTCGTATTTAAGTTCATTGGCTTTGACTCGTGCATCAGTGATGAATTCATCCAACTTGTTATTATAAACTTCCCATTTGGAATGCGTGGCTCTTACTCGTTCTTTTGATTCATTCCAATGCCTTGGTAAAATGCTAATACCGGTGCTGACATAACGGGGATTTCTGTTTTTAGTAATTCTTAGATAAATAGGTACTTCGCCATTATTCTTTTTTCGATATTTCCAAAGGATAAACTTGAATGTAGTCATATACTATTTGATGATTTATTTGCTGTGATGCTAAAACATTTTGCTAAAACAATTCACCAAGTAGATATGATAATCTCAGTCACTAAACAAGGTTTGCAGCCCCTAAAGGCCGAATTTAGTGTCTATTGAATGATGGGATTCACTGAATTAGATATCATAAATTCCGGCCGGTCCCACGCAAAGCCCTGCAACTCCTTGAGTTGCAGGGCTTTAGTATTTTATGGTAAAACCATTATACAGGTAGTGTGAGGTTCGACTTCTTGGACGTCTGGTGGTGCCTTATCTTGGTCTGTCCGGCGTTATGGGGAAGACATACTGTGAGTACTTTTGAAGTACTCATGCTTTCTTACCGTTGCTTTTAAAAAAAATGTAACAAATGAATTATTAAATACTCTTGACAATACTTGAGCGATAAAACTAATAGCTATAATCAATTGGAGAGCCTTTTTAACCTCATCAGGAATTAATTCTTTTACCCATGAGTAACTATACTTTTAGTGGGTTGATAAGAGGTGATTACACAGATTCTTCCTCAATTAATCCTAAATATGCGTTTATTATTTGCTATAAGCTTATGTTTTGCCTGCGCGACAAGTCAGGCGCAAACGGTTGATTCAAAAGTGGGATTGCAGACTATGTACATGCCACAATTTAAGGTTCAGGAAGCTTCTGACAGTAATGTCCAGGCTTTCGGTATACGCTGGATGTTCTCAGATTACGATGCTCTTCCTCTGGATTTTGGTTTCCAGGCTTCTACAGGAAATGGCGATGTGGCGCATCTTTCACTTGGGTTTAACCTGGCCTATCTGCTTGCTGAGTTGTCCAGTCATGATCTTAAATTAGGCTTGGGTTTAAACAAAATTGACCTAAAGGATTATGAAGCTAACAAAGAGGAGTTTGGTCCTCATGTTGGGGATGTAAGTTTTGCAAGCTGGGGAACCGAATTTAAACCCTACATAGAATGGGAGTGGATGTTTTCCCGTTTTAGTTCTCTTTTTCTGCAAGCCAGCTATCACATCATCAATGGAGAAAAGACAGTGGTAACATCGGTTGAGCCTATAGGTGATCCTCTTGGAAGGAACCGCGTAACGGAACGGGATGAGTCCTTCTTTTACTCCGCTTCTGGGTTTGATGTAGGAGTTGGAATCAGCATTATTTTCTAAGTCTTTAAGGCTTGTTTACTAAGTAATTTAATTTGTAACAACCACCCGTTCTTATACTCTTTCATTTAGAGATGCATTAAAATTATAATCATACGAGGGAATAAATATGGGTACTAAAAATATGCATCATGTATCAAATGATCGATGGAAGGAGTTAAATTATTTGGCTGATCATCGTTGACACTCATATCAGAAAATCTTGCCTTTTTCATGTATATGATCATGATGGTGGTGGGACAACAACGATCGATATTAGTTCCGAAATTGAAGTGACTGATGGAACTACTGTAAATATTAATTCTGAATATGAAGTATCAGAGAAGAGGGACAATGTTGGAAAGATATTCTTTGATAGAGATGTCTTTTTAAACCAAAATACAGATAGCGGTATCAACGGCATAAAGAATGGTTACAGGATATATGGATTTAATAATTTCAAGGCAACCACTCCCCACCAAATAATAAACTTAAATTAATTTTATTACAGAATGTTAAATATTAACAACCATAAAACAGCTCCTTACAAGTATGGAGCTGTTTTATCCGTATTTTTATTCTTCGTTACTATTAGTTGTTTTTCTCAAACAAGTTCAAATGACAACCCTAATTCGAACCTATCCGCTACTGTTAAAATGGGAGGGATATCACCTTCTGTTGGTATTACCTATCACTTTTCCGATAAAAGTAAAATCCGGGGATTAGGATTCTTTACCATAAACACCTCTTCAAGTATAGGTGACCAATATTTATTGGACTTTAGCTATATCCATAATTTCAGCAATTCCAATACCTTCAACCCATACTGGGGACTCAATTTAAACCTTCAATTCAATGACTTATTGATTGGTCCAGGAGTTTTAGTTGGCTCCTCATACAATATTGATGATAGATTTAGCATTTTTGGTGAGGCTGGTATTAATACATTTATTGCTGAAAACAGCAATACTACCATTATAAACTTATTTAATACTGGTGTGGGCATAAGTGTTAGGTTATAAAGGTAATAATAAAAATGATAGAAGGGTCGGTTTTACCGTCCCTTCTTTTTAAATAACTTTTTATAGTCATTCACACGGAGTTGGTTGTAGAGCCAACGCTGAAAGTCCCTATGTTAGAAAAGTTGGTAGTTCCCCAAGTATTATGGGGCTTCGAATTCCCATTCTTTTAGCTGTTAATCAAGTTCTTTCTGGTAAATCATTTCTATTTCCTCATTTTCAAGTTGCAAGCTTCCCAGATGGCTTCTTTGACCTAAGCCTGTTCAAATTTTGAGTATATTTTTTTCCAGTTTAACGCTTTCCCAAACTCTTCACCGAGGTAAGTACGTCCAACATGCGTATTAGCGGTCGGTCCTATTCAAAAAGCGTTGCAGTTTCTAATGGCTGTAAGCACTTTTTATTTCTACTTGCTATTTTGCCGCTAAAATAAACGATGAAAATTTGGCAACAAGCTTTAAATTACACCAGAAGCGAGTCATAAATTTTATTACTTGGAGTGTAAGATTTTTTTAATTAACTTTATTAAAGAAATTTAATGTTGGTTAGGGTATTTTAAGATATAAATTGAAATCGGGTTATTATGGAAGAAGTTCAAAAGGGTAGAGTACTTATTGTTGAAGATGATATGTTGCTTTCGATGGTAGAGGAGCGGCTTATTAAGCGATTGGGTTATGAAGTTGTCGGAAAAGTCACAAAAGGGGTTGATGCGATCGAAAAGGAAGAAGAGCTTAATCCCGATATTATTGTGATGGATATTTCTTTGAAGGGAGATATGGATGGTATTGAAACGATGGAGATTATTCGTAAAAAGTCCGATGTGTCGGTCATTTATTTATCCGGAAGCGGGGATCGTTATTCGTTGGAACGAGCTAAGAAAACCGGCTTTACTGATTTTCTTACTAAACCCGTTACTGGCGGCGACTTGAAGGGGCCACTCAATTCAGCGATGAATGAAAATGATGATCAGGTATTGAAGTCTGCTTAATCAGTGAGGTTAAGAAGTATTCTGCCCACTTGTTGCCCGTTTAAAATCCGATCGATTTCACTACCCAACTCTTCCAAAGAGCATTCTCTGCTTAATTGCTCTATGCTTTCTGGTTTCCACTCATTAGCTAATTTCTGCCATAATTCCTTTCTCAATTCCATTTCGCAATTTCCGCTGTCCATCCCTGCCAAATGAACACCTCTTAAGATAAAAGGATAAACATTGGTATGGAGTTCATGCCCTAATACATTACCGCAGCAGGCAACAGTGCCATTATGTTTTGTTTGGCGTAATGTGGTGTCTAACATGATGCCGCCCACAGTATCGATAGCTCCGGCCCATTTGCTGCTCAACAGGGGACGAGAGGTTTCATCCTGTACTTCATTCCGATGGATAACTTTTGAGGCACCTACATCAAGCAGAAAGTTTTTTTGATCCATTTTTCCGGTGGCTGCTGTTACGCTATATCCCAGCTTAGACAGGATGGCAACAGCCATCACCCCTACGCCTCCGGTGGCACCGGTTACTAAAACATCACCGCTTTCTGGGTTAACATTATTGTGCTGTAGATGGTGTATGCCAATAGCAGCTGTAAAACCGGCTGTTCCGATAATCATGCTTTCCCGAAGGGATAAATCTTGTGGTAGCGGGACAATCCAGTTGGCAGGTACCCGAATATATTGGCCAAATCCTCCATATGTATTCTGTCCCAGATCGTAACTGGTCACAATGACTTTGTCACCGGATGAAAACTGAGGATTACTGCTTTTGGCGACAGTACCCGCAGCATCAATTCCCGGGACATGCGGATAGTTTTTTGTGACTCCCTTATTGCCGGTTGAAGATAGGGCATCCTTGTAGTTTAGGGATGAATAATGGACTTCAATCAATACTTTGTTGTCAGGTAATTTTTCAATAGGCCATTGCTTGACCGAGCGTTCAAAAGACCCATCCGATTGTTCTTCAACGACCAATGCTTTGAAAGTACTCATAGAAATTTAGTTAGCTTTTTTAGCCACTTTAGGTTTCCTTTGTAGGGCGGATATCGAAGTGGAATATCCAGCCAGTTGCTTTTCTTCATGATGCTTTTAGAATGCGTAAAGGTATCAAAACTTGTTTTGCCATGATACCCGCCAAAACCGCTATTGCCAATTCCCCCAAAAGGAAGTTCAGTATTCCCCAGATGTGCAACTGTGTCATTGATGCATCCACCGCCAAATTGAAGGTTCCGCATAACCTTTTTCTGATTGTTTTTATCAGTCGAGAAAAGGTAAAGGGCCAGTGGTTTTGATTTGTTTTGCAGTGTTGAAATGATTTCATCCAAATAATCAAAAGGCAATATGGGAAGAATAGGTCCAAAAATTTCTTCCTGCATGACAGGGTCATCCCAGCTAACTTGGGTCATAATGGTAGGTTCGATGTACCGGGATTCAGCATCGGTATTCCCGCCGTAAAATACTTTATTGGGATTGATGAGATTAGTAAGTCGACTGAAATGTTTGTCGTTTATGATGCGCGCAAAGTCATCACTTTGGCTGGGATCATCCCCATAAAAGCCCCGAATTTCTTTTTGAATCAGGCGGCAGAGTTGCATATGCATAGAGGCATGAACATACACATAATCTGGACTTACACAGGTTTGTCCGGCATTGATAAATTTACCCCAGGCAATTCGTTTGGCCGCCAGTGATAAGTCAGCAGATGTATCAACGATAGCAGGGGACTTTCCTCCAAGCTCAAGCGTGAGAGGTGTCAGCTGATCAGCAGCTAATTTCATAATGATTTTGCCCACGTGGGTACTCCCGGTAAAGAAGATATAATCCAACGGCTCGGAAAGGAGCGATTGAGTTGTTTTTGCATCACCCTCTACCGCATGAAAAAAGCCGGAATCAAAGTTGTTGTTGATTAGTTTGGCAAGTAGTTCGGAGGTATGCGGTGCATTCTCGGATGGTTTGAGGATAACGGTGTTTCCGGACGCGATTGCACCTACAGCAGGATTAAGTGCCAGCTGAACGGGATAGTTCCAGGGAGCAATAACAAGAACAACACCGTAGGGTTGGGGCTTGATATAACTCTTTGAGGGGAAGTTGAGAAAAGAACTTTTTACCTTTTTGGTTTTGGCCCAATGATCGATATTGGCAAGTAGATGATCGATTTCCTGATAAAGGACGAGAAGTTCAGTTGCAAAGGATTCAAACAGTGGTTTTTGGAAGTCTTCGGCCAATGCAGTATAAATTTCATCCTCATTTTCTGTTAAGATGTTTCTTAGTTTTTGCAACTGTTTCTTGCGGAAAGAAATATCCAGCGTTTTACCTGAATAAAAAAATTGTTGCTGCTTTTTAACTACTTGTTTCATTCTGGCCAATGATATATTTATGTTCTTCCTTTAAATGTATCCATGGAGTGATAAACTTGAAACAGGCGCCCGGCAACAAAGTCAAATATTCTGGTGGGAAGAATACCTTTTAAAAAGGGAAGAATCTTAACCATAAAGGGCTCCCGAAGGTGTATTTTATCCTTTTGAATTGCGTAAATAATCTTTTTTGATATTTCTTCTGCATCTAATAATGGCGTAAGTACCGGTGGACTCACGCCCTCGAAAAGTCCGGTATTGATATAGCTGGGTTCTACCGTAGTAACATTGATGTTAGCATTGGATTCGAGTTCTAAGCGCAGTGATTCTGACCACCCGATAACACCCCATTTGCTGCCGGCATAGACCGACATTCCGGGATTGGCCATGCGCCCGGCTGCCGAAGCAATATTAACAATGTGTCCTTGCCCCCTATTGATCATTGATTCTAAAAAAGTGCGGGTAGTATGCATGGTACCAAGTAGATTAATTCGGATAAGCTTATCAATATCACCATTTGAATGATCACTAAAGTCCCCGCCCACTACCGTACCGGCATTATTAATCAGGATGTCAACATGATGATGTTCAGCCAATACTTGTTCGGCTGACTGATAAATTTGATCAGGATCAGAAATATCAACCTTATAGGTGAATATCCGTTCCGAATAATCAGAAAGTGATGCCAGACTCTCGGAGATATTATCCTCATTAATATCCCAGATAATCAATTTCTTGGCATCGTGTTTTAAAGCTTCTCTCCCCATGAGAAACCCAATGCCGCCTGCGCCGCCTGTTATTAAAATGTGCTTGTTTTTAAAAGTGCTCATAGACAAATTGTGTGCTTGAAAGAAGTATAGTTATAAATGTATAAGAAGGATAAAAAATATTTTTCTCTGTAAATTAATTTATTGGATTAACAACGTATGGCTGACGAAACCTACGATAAGTTACAAGACCGGATTGAGCGATTAGAGAGCCGCGTAGAGGAGTTGGAGAATGAGATAAAACAAGTAGAGGGAGATAAAATATCATCAAAACAGCAAGAGAAATCACCGGTTCAAAGTAAAGAGGAGAGGCGTTGGAATGTTTTACAGTCGGGAGAAGAGTGGTTAAATAAGGTTGGTATTGCCTTATTACTCATTGGTATGGTATTTCTTTTCAAGTATTCGATTGACCAGGGGTGGCTTGTTCCCGAAGTTCGCAGTGCTGTGGGATTGATTGCCGGAATGCTTCTTTTGGGATTTGGTCTAAGGATGGATAAGAGGTTAAATCCGTTTCGGCAAATGGTGATGGGAGCAGGAATCGCCGCTTTCTATATCACAGGTTTTGCAACATTTCAGCTATTTTCGTTTATGCCCGCCACTATCGTATGGGTGTTTATGATCTCGGTAACACTGCTGTCGTTTCTGTTGTCCCTGCAGCAGGATGAAGCGGTACTTGCAGTCGTGGGTATGCTTGGAGCGTTGGGAACACCGTTTATGCTTTTTTCGGGGGATGGAGAGGTAGTTGATCTCATGCTTTATTTTGCAATGGTTATCGGACCTTCATCAGTACTCTATATCAAAAAGGAATGGCAATCTCTGCTATGGAGTATCGCAGTCGGCGGAATGCTGGTGCTTGCCGCTGCAGTGATAACGAATCTTGGTATTGAGGAGGTGACCTTTTTTGAACAATGGATCATGTTCGGCGGAGTAATGGTCTGGGCCGGGGTAAGTTGGTTGATTCCGGTTTTTAAAAATGTGCAAGATCGGCGCAGCTTACAGATAGACAGTGATTCTGATAATATTGTTGGAAGCTCAACTCACATTTGGACGCTGTGCGTTCCGGTTATTGGGTTATTGTTCAGTATAGGGATCTTTGAGTGGACTACGGATCAATCCGGTCTGGCCTCGATGGTTATGGCCGTACTGGGTGGTGGCGGGCTTTATCTCGTTCTAAAGCATTATAAGCTGCCGGGATTGGCTTTCACCCATGCTTTCTTGGGGTTTGTATTGGCCACGGCAGGCCTATTTATGATTCTGGAAGGGAATGTCCTTTTTGCAGTGCTTGTGGTTGAACTAATAGCTCTCCGCTACTTGGCATATCAAACGGGCGATAAAAAGATAAGCGTTGGGTCACACCTGTTGTTCGGGATTACAGTATGGTGGCTTATAAACCGGTTAGAGTATAGCGAGGCGGCTTCCTATTTGTTGAATCTTTCCATGCTTTTAGAGTTAACGCTTATTTTAGCAGGCGGGTTATGGATTCCACAATACCTTCGAAAAAAGAATATTCGAAATATCTATCACGTATTGTCGCACCTGCTGTTGCTTTACTGGCTATATCAGAAATTAATTCCATTCGAAAACGGTCAGGCGTGGGTCAGCCTTGTTTGGGGACTCTATGCTATTTTGCTGATTGTTTTGGGACTTTGGCGTTTTGGGAAACAAGTACGGATGGCCGGTCTTCTCACGATGTTGGTAGTAGTCATTAAATTGTTTTTGATTGACTTGGCTCAGCTACAGGCCATCTGGCGCATTCTTTTGTTTATGGGATTTGGATCTGTTTTACTTCTTGTAGGATATCTGATCCAATCAAAGGTTTTAGAGAAAAGCAGCTGATTACAGCTTAGCAATCATGAAAAAAAGTATTACTTTCAAGCCCATAAGATTTGAAGTCATATTTAAATTAAACAGGTAAAAAAATGAAGAAATTATTAATAATCGCGTTACTATTAGGCGCTTTTGTGGGATGTGTGAATTCCCCTATTGATCAGGTGGCTGATACCATCACAGAGAAAAGTTTGATGAAGCCGATAACGAAGCTGTCATCAGATGAGTTTCAAGGCAGGGCAACAGGAACTGTCGGTGAACTTAAAACGGTTGACTACTTAGTTAGTCAGCTAAAAGAGTACGGTTTGCAAGGCGGAGCGGAAGATGGAGGATTTATTCAGGATGTGCCACTGGTCGGTCAAAAGACGGGGCAGGATACACAGGTGCAGATCCGTAAAAATGGAAATGCCGTACATCAGTTCGATTACTATTCAGATTTTGTAGCATGGCCATCTAATTTGGAAGAGGAGGTGTCTATCAATGATGCTGAACTGGTTTATGTGGGATATGGAATTCAGGCACCGGAAGAAAATTGGGATGACTTCAAAGATATGGATGTAGAGGGTAAAATACTGGTTGTAAAGAACAATGACCCCAGTGACGATCCCGATTTGTTTGGGGGAGATACCCGTTTGTATTATGGTCGATATGATTATAAATATGAGAAGGCACGAGAGCTGGGAGCTGCCGGAGTATTGATTGTGCATACCACCCCGTCAGCGGGATACGGCTGGGATGTAGTTGCCAATAGCTGGAGTCGCGAGCGGTTTTATCTGCGTGATAATGAAACTATGGAAGGTTCTCCGACCAAGTTCAATGGGTGGCTGACAAAAGAGGCCGGCACCAATTTATTTGAAAGTGCAGGGCTGAACCTTGAAGATCAGCTTGAGGAAGCCGAAGACCGGGATTTTGAACCGGTACCTTTAGAGGGTTTATCACTGAGTTTGGATTTGAAGGCAGAATATAGCCAGAAGGATGCAAGGAACGTGCTTGGTGTAATTGAAGGTACCAACGAACGATTGAAAGATGAATATGTGGTGTTTACTGCTCATCATGATCATCTTGGGGTAACAAGTCCGGTAGAGGGCGACTCAATTAATAATGGAGCCCTTGACAATGCGGCCGGCGTAAGTGCCGTTTTAAATATGGCACGAGCTTATAAGGAAATTCAGCCCCAGCTAAAGCGAAGTATGTTGTTTTTATTTGTCGGAGCTGAAGAAGTAGGGCTGCTTGGATCACAGTACTGGGCAGAGAATCCAACGGTGCATCCGGGGAAAGTTACGGCAAATATCAACCTGGACGGGATGAATGTCTACGGCAAGACAAAAGATATAGTGCTTATCGGCTACGGTCGTAATAGCGTTAGTGATATGATTGAAAAGGTAGCCGAAGAGCGGGGAAGAGAAGTGAAGCCCGATCCCCATCCCGACCGCGGTTATTTTTACCGTTCGGATCATTTTTCGCTTGCCAAAAAAGGAATACCGGCCATTTTTCCCAACCGGGGAACCGAGTTTATTGATAAGCCGGAAGGCTACTCCGTCATGGTAGATAGTCTCCAGGATGCCAATTATCATAATGTAAACGACGAAATTAACACCCATTGGGATCTCTCGGGAATGAAAGCCGATGTGCGTCTGTTTTTTGATGCGGCTTATCGTATTGCTAATACTGATGAAATGCAGACCTGGCGAAAGGGCAATGAATTTAAGCAAACGCGGTTGGATATGATTGAGGACGCCTCATCCAATTAAAGTCAGAATGTATCGTTAGTATTACAAGAAGATTAAATTTTAAGTCAACTTTAATGTATATCCCTAATCAGATGAAGAAATTAGCTATAACCTTTGTTCTAATCGCCGGATTAATTTTTGGGATGGGAACATGGAATCAGACAACTGCACAAGAAAACTCGAGTGATCAGCCGATAACTATTGTAGAGTACAGTGATTATCAATGCCCGGCCTGTGCGTATTTCCACCCAATAGTTGAAAAGTTGAAAGACAAATATGGCGATCAGATTGAGTTTGAGATGAAATACTTCCCGTTGAATTCCCATCAGTATGCGGCACTCGCGGCGCGGGCGGCACAAGCAGCAAAAAACCAAGGTAAGTTTTATGAGATGCATAGCCTGCTTTTTGAAAACCAGAAACGGTGGTCCGGCTCGGGAAGTCCCACTTCTCTTTTTGTAAACTATGCCCGGGAGCTGGATCTCGATATCGATCAGTTCAAAAATGATCTTAATGCTTCTGAGACCCAAAAAATCGTGATGGAACAGCGACAGGAAGGGCGAAACGCAGGAGTTAATGCGACACCTACCTTCTTTATCGAGGGTGATAAGGTTGATCCGCTACCCCGTAATTTTCAGCAGTTCGATCAGTTGCTGCAACAGTATGTGGGAGAATAAAAGGTAAGGGACTGATACTATGATTTACGAATTTATTGACAAAAAGCCGGATTATCCCGATTCGGTATTTGTAGCACCCAGCGCAGATATCATTGGTGATGTTTCGATTGGGGAAGAAAGCAGCATTTGGTTTAATGTGACGATCCGCGGAGACGTGAACTGGATACAAATCGGTGATCGATCCAATATTCAGGACAACGTTTGCATCCATGTCATGAACCAGACCGGTCCTACCGAAATTGGTGACGATGTTACGATTGGTCATAATGCGATGATTCACGGATGCACTATTCACGATCGGGCACTTATTGGAATCCATGCGACTGTGCTTGATAAGGCAATTATTGAATCCGACGTAATTATTGCAGCCGGGAGCCTGGTTCCGCCCGGGAAACGGCTGGAATCGGGCTATATGTATATGGGAACTCCGGCAGAGAAAAAGCGCGAATTGACAGACGATGAGATTAAATCTATCCAAGAGCACTCCGATAATTATGTGAAATATGCTCGTGCTTATATGCAGAAAGATACTTATGACGCGAATCCGTTTTATGATGCCAAAAATTAAATTAGGAATGGTTCTATTTATACCTAATTCTTAATTCCTAATTATCTTGTCCGGAATTTATATCCACATACCTTTTTGCAAGCAAGCATGTTCGTACTGTGATTTCTATTTTGTGACGCGTACATCAGAGCGGGAGCATTTTGTTGAACGGTTGGTTGAGGATATAAAAAGTTATCGGGATTCAAGATTTGCGCGGGAAAGGGTGGAAACCATCTATTTTGGTGGGGGGACGCCGTCATTGCTGGAACCGGCGCAGTTAGAGCAGATCATGAAGGCACTGTATGATGTGTTTGATATAGGTGAGCAAGAGATTACGTTGGAGATGAATCCCGATGACGTGTCGGCACCATTTTTGGCGGATTTAAAATCGCTCGGCATTAGCCGGGCTAGCATGGGGGTGCAAAGTTTTGAACCCGACTTGCTGGAGTTTATGCATCGTGCACATTCCAGTGAAGAAGCGTTGCAGTGTTTGGAACTGCTTAGCGCATCCGACTTCAATTCGTTTACCGTTGATCTTATTTACGGAAATCCCGGTCAGTCTGTAGAGCAGCTTGAGCGCGATGTTAAAAAGCTTCTCGAGTTTAATCCCCCGCACATTTCGGCCTACTCCTTAACCATTGAACCAAAAACGCGTCTGGGCAAGCAAGTTGAACTTGGACGTATTGCACCACCCGAAGATGATAAGGTGGCTAAACATTTTGATATTATTAACCAACTGTTTAGTAGTCAGGGGATAGAACGCTATGAGGTTAGTAATTACAGTATTCCCGGGAAAGAGGCTATCCACAACAGTAATTACTGGGAGCACGAAAACTATTTGGGATTAGGTCCTGGTGCACATTCTTTTTGGTGGGATGATAAAGCTGAACGATGGGAAAATGAGAAGGATTTGCGGAAATATCTGCGTGACGAAGATCATCCCGAAAAAGAAGTCCTTTCTTTAAAACAGTTGGCGGAAGAACGACTAATGATGGGGCTTCGCACGAAAAAAGGGGTAAGAGTAGCAGAACTTTCTGAGCAATATGATTACGAGCTAAGTGATCGCCAGCTGAATTATCTTGAAAACCGTGAGCAGGAGGGTAAAGTTAACGTTGATGAGCGCATAATCCTGACGGACGAAGGCATAAAAATTGCCGATGCGATAATTTTGGATTTAGTAACGTTGCATTAGATTACTTATCTATACAAACCGAACAAATGATTACAACTGAATAACAGGCAGATGAAAGCAAGTTTTAAAGCATTTATGCGGGAGATTGTTGATTATGCCGGTTTGTTTCCGCCGGCTGACCTTTCTCTTGATACGTCTCTCCAAAAGTATAATAAGTATCGTAAAAGTAAGGATGCGTGGATGCTTTCACGATATATTATTCCGGCCGGACGACTGGGCGAGCTAAAGCCGTATGGCAAAACGCTTTTTGCAGAAGCAGATCCCTTTAGTTTTTCGATTTTGGGCAAGAGAACAGAGACGGTATCGGATTATAAAGAGCATATTAAAGACATTGTGGCTGCATTGGAGCAGTTTTATGCTGATCACGGAGACCGAGTTAAAACGGATGTATTGGAGATTAAGCTCCCGCGGGAAGCTGTCTTTGCCAATGATGATGACCTCCTTGCTGATATTTATGAGGAGACGATCCTTAATTTTAAGGATGTAGCAGAATTCCCGAACGATATTTTTTTTGAAGGGATCTTTGATAAAAACTGGGAAAAAGAGATTGGATTGATTCTCGAATCTATGAATCGGTATAACGAGAGCTCAGTATCGGAGGACGGAATAAAAGCCGGTTTTAAGTTGCGATGCGGCGGAGTAGAGGCCGATATGTTCCCATCGATAGAGCAGGTTGCTTTTACCTTACAAAAAGTGTGCGAGCAGAATCTAGCGCTAAAATGTACGGCAGGATTGCATCATCCCATTCGTCACTATGATCATTCGATAAAAACGAAAATGCACGGATTTATTAATGTATTTGGTGGCGCTATGCTCGGATATGCACATGATTTTTCGACTGATCAGATGGCCGAGGTCTTAAAAGAAGAGGATACAGAGCATTTTTCTTTTACTGATTCCGGTTTCCGGTGGAAAGATTACGAAGTATCAACAGAAGATATTGAAGAACTGCGCGAAGTAGCATTAATTTCGTTTGGCAGTTGTAGCTTCAATGAACCGCGCGAAGATCTGCGAAAACTTGAACTTTTATAGATTTTTATATCCAGATGTTTTCTTAGAGTCTGAGAAAAGACAATTCATCATTCAGAATTTATAACTTAAAATTCACGACATGCATCCAACAAACGATCCGAACTTAGAATCATTTGTCGAGGTAGATTCCGATTCACACTTTCCAATTCAAAACTTGCCCTACGGGGTAGCGCGCTCAAAGGATGATGGAGAAGTATTTATTTGCACGGCTATCGGTAATTATGTGGTGAATCTGACCGAGCTCGATGCCACGGGAGTTTTTGACGGTCCGGAGCTGGATGGCAAGCCGGTGTTTCGTGAACGGACTCTAAACACTTTTATGGAACTTGGCCGGTCGGCCTGGGCTGAAGCACGTTCCTATATCAGTACGTTGTTGAGCGCCGATGAGCCAGCGCTCCGTGATAATCAACCCCTTCGGGAACGTGTTCTTACGCCTATGAATGAGGTCGAGATGCTACTGCCGGTAGATATTGGAGATTACACCGATTTTTATTCCTCCGAGCAGCACGCTACGAATGTGGGCAGCATGTTCCGCGATCCCGAAAATGCGTTGAAGCCCAATTGGAAACACTTGCCGGTAGGATATCACGGACGAGCGAGTTCGGTGGTCATAAGTGGAACGGAGCTGCATCGTCCGCAGGGACAGATTCTACCGCCTGAAAGTGATGATACGCCTATTTTTAGCGAATGCAAGCTGTGTGATTTTGAGCTGGAGATGGGGTTCCTCACCGGACCCGGAAATGAGCTGGGCAGCCCTATTTCGGTAAAAGATGCCGAGGATCATATCTTTGGATTGATGCTGGTGAACGATTGGAGTGCCCGTGACATCCAGAAGTGGGAATACCAGCCGTTGGGGCCGTTTTTGGCAAAGAACTGGGCGACTTCGGTTTCACCGTGGATTGTGACGCTGGATGCCCTTGAGCCTTTTCGTATGGAAGGACCGGAGCAAGATCCCGAGCCGCTCCCTTATTTGAAATCTGAGGGTAATTGGACATTTGATATTAATTTGGATGTGTTTTTACAGAGCGAGAACATGGATCAACCGCATAAAATTTGTGCTTCTAACGCCAAGAACTTGTACTGGAACATCGCACAGCAGCTGGCGCATCATACTGTTACGGGCTGTAATGTGCGTCCCGGCGACCTGTATGCTTCGGGAACCATCAGCGGAGAAGAGAAATCATCCTACGGCAGTATGCTCGAATTGAGTTGGAAGGGAACTGATCCCATTGAATTGCCAAATGGTGAATCCAGAACGTTCTTAGAAGATGGGGATGAGGTGACGATGACCGGCTATGCCGATACTGACGAGTATAGAATCGGATTTGGGGAAGTGAAGGGTAAAATATTGCCGGCTAAAGAGTTGGAAGAATAGGTGTTAGACGTGAGTGGATAAAAAAAACGTCTCACGTTTCACTTCTGCTTTTTATTACTTAATAAGCGTCATCTTTTTGACAGTTTGCTTCTGGTTGGTGATAAGCTGGTAAATATAAACACCTGAAGCGAGATCACTACCATCAAATGTAGGTTCATATAATCCTGGCGTCAGCTCTTCATTAATCAGCGTTTTTACAAGGCGCCCGGATGTGTCAAAAACTTTAAGTTGTACGTCTGTTTCTTCTTCGAGTGTAAACCGGATTTTAGTGGTTTGATTAAATGGATTTGGATAGTTGTGACTTAGTGTATTGTCAAAGTTATCACTACCCAGAGCTAAATAGATTGTATTTCCGTCAGCCGATGAGGTTGATGAGTTTGTCAGCACAAGTCCGAGCTCGTTGATATTTTGCCAGTTTACGGACGTGGTTTCAACAGAAGCTTGTCGATCGGCAAGGGGATAAAAAAGTGGAGCCGCCGTTCCGTCATCAAAATAAGCGATTAAGCCTACACCGCTATTCTGTACGTTGGATGTTGTTTCCAAACTAATATTTCCAGCAAGATCGCTTTTAAGAGGTACATCAAAATAATTTGCTGCAAATGCACCCGGGAGTGAAAGAGAAGATGATTCACGCGGGATGGGGAATTCTTCGGTGAAGATATTTCCTGTGGTTGAGGTTGGAGGAGTGGGATAATGCTGCCTTTCTTCAAAGCCGAAGCCCTGTGCTGAATTATTGCCCGAGGCATAGTGCCAAAGTTGTGATTCAATATAATTTCGATTGAAGGAATCAGGTCCGCCCAGCTGATTGGTAAGGGCATCTACCATCGAAATGAATGGATTGTTTTTGATGGTTTCCCATACATCGACCCAAAACTGAGAGCCGAATTTTTCCTCAAAAAAGAGTGCCCATGTAATATTGGCATACGAACCCGGATAAAATCCTCCGGAAGGATCATTGAAAATGGAATTATCGGAGGCAATATAATTGTAATAATCATTGACGTTATCGTAAACAACTTCTTCCATTAGGGTTGCATCCATTTCAAGCCAACTCTCTGTTTCGCCCTGCCACTCATTTGCTTCGTACTGTATGGCATGCTTAAACTCGTGGGCAACCGTTACTTTGACAGCACCAATTTGGTTATCTTGATCATCATTGGGCGGAAATCCTTCAGAAAAGTCGTTTTCAATATCGATATAGGTAGTACCGCCTCCAGTGCTTACCGTCCGGCCATAAATATTTTCAAGATTTAGAATTTGTATATCATAGGTCTGTCCCTGGGGGATGGGATCGGTATAACTTAGGTTATCAACTTCGTGACGATAGGATGAATCCGCTGCAGCAGCTACTTCTTCCACGTAGTCGGGGATTCCGTCGCTATCGGAATCTTCGGGTGGTACGGCATGGGAGCCAGATGTTTCGTAGTGAATGGTAAAATGCCCATCCAGCGATTGGTAGCTTTCGGACGCCTGCATGTTGGAAGTACTTAAGGTAGATTCAACGCGGTTTACAGTGGATGGGGAAAGTTCAGCTTTATGCCGATGAAAGTCGGAATAAGCCGGGGTACCGCATTTGAGGGGACTATTGTAATTTACATCATCTGTACCAGGCAGCTTATCCTTGGACTCGGAAGGGAAGAATTTGTAAAGGACTTTTTGGTCCAGTGTTATATCTTCCTGCTGGTAGGCACGATCTATTTTTTGAAATAGATCAACAGGTTTTTCTTGTAGTCGATCCTGTGATTGTGCGGTTCCGATTGCTACAAAGAAGACAATGATACTAAGAGAAAATAGCCGAAGTGTAACTTTCATCAATGAATTAATATTTGTAAGCAAATGAGGTTCATTTCTTGCAAAATTACCCTTATTTTTGGCATCTGCAAATTGGTTCATTACTAAGACACTAAGAACACTGAGTATTTACGTTACAAGGATGACTTAGTGGTTGGAATACGTTTGGTTAAGATCTTGTCTCACCCTGAATTTGTTTCAGGGTGAGACGACCATTTCAACAAATGAACATAGTGTCTTAGTGGTAAATAAATGAAATTCATATTATGTACGAAGTAATACTCTATTACAAATTTACTCCCATCGAAGATCCCGAAACGTTCTGCGAAGAGCACAAACAGTTTTGCAAGGATATTGGGATTAAGGGACGCATTTATATCAACGAGGAAGGCATAAACGGGACCGGCGGAGGTACGCCTGAACAGGTATCAACCTACAAAGAACATCTGACGAGTATTCCCGGTTTCGACGGCATTGATTTTAAGACCGATACGAGTGAGTATGTACCTTTCCCGAAGCTAAAGTGTAAGACCCGGGATGAGCTGGTGTCTATCCACAAGGAAGATGTTGATCCTGATGAGGGTGGTAACTACCTGGAACCGCATGAATGGAAAGAAGTGCTCGAAAATGAGGATGATTATGTGCTTATTGACGTGCGCAATGATTATGAGTCTAAAATTGGTCATTTCGAGGGAGCGCTGACGCCACAAGTGGAAAGTTTTTATGAATTCCCCGCGTGGCTTGAACAAGTTGAAGAGGAAATCAGTAAAGACAAAAAAGTGCTGATGTACTGCACCGGTGGTATCCGTTGCGAGAAGTTTTCGGTACTGATGAAAGAGAAAGGTTGGGATGATGTAAATCAGCTCCACGGAGGGATCCTACGGTACGCCAAAGAAGAGGGAGGTGAGCATTACAAGGGCAAATGCTTTGTATTTGACGACCGATTGGTGGTACCGGTGAATGAGGACAACCTGGAGCCTATTGCACGCTGCGAAATAACGGGCAAACCTGCCGATACTTATATCAATTGTGCAAACATGGAGTGTAATAAGCTGTTTGTATGCTCCGAGGAAGGTGCAAAGATGATGGAGGGGTGTTGTAGCGAGGAATGTCGCCAGAGCGAATACAAGCGTCCTTTTGATCCCGAAAATGCTTTTCGCCCGTTTCGTAAATGGTACAACTATTTTGATGAGGATTTTAAGGAGCGTCAGTTAGAAGAAGAGAAATAGGTTATTTGATATTTAAAAGGCTCGCAAAGTTTTGAAAACTTTACGAGTCTATATCTCACCCCTCAAAAAATGCTTTGGCGATAGACGAAAAGTGAGAGGGGCGATCCAGGAAGGCGTAGTGTCCTGCGTGATCGATAACCACCAGCTCTGCATTTTCTATACCCTCGTCCATTCGTTTAGCCTGATAGAGCGGTGCAGCTTCGTCGTTTTCTCCCCATAGTAACAAAACCTCATGTGGAATTTTGGACAGGCACGGTTCCAGGTATTCAGTTACGGTTTTGACAAAGGTTTCTCTCATTACCCCATCGAGTTTGCTGTAGTCGCTGGAGCCGAGTGCTTTCCAGAGGGATGTTCTTCGTAGCCAGCCGAGTGCTTTTTCACGTGAAAAGGATGGTAATATCAGAAAAGGAGCCTTAAGAAGTTTAGCAGTATATTTTTTCAAATAATACTTCCAGCCCCTTTTAGGTTTCATACCCGCTCCGCCGGTGATGAGAACTTTATTAATATGTTGTTTGGCGTCGGGACGTGAACATAGTTTAAGGGCAATGCGTCCGCCAAAAGAGTGGACAAGCAGATCAACAGAATCAAACTCTTTATCATTAATAAACTGCTGAATAAGATCCGCATAATTATCTACACTCCACGGCCGATCAGGTATCGATGAATGGCCGAATCCGGGCAGATCAAAGACGTAACAATCACGGAGATCCGAAAGCTGCTTGGCCAGTGGCATCATCACCTGTTTGCTACTGCCCCAGCCGTGCAAGATAATCAACGGTTGTTTATCCTGAACACCTACTCGATTGTAGGAGACAGAAAGATCGTCGTAGTGATATATCTTAGTTGATTCCATATATAGAAGCCAAACATCGAATTATTTTAGACTTCAAACAAGAACGATTTTTGTAAGGATTGGTTGGTCAAAGGGTCTTACTTATAGCTTGTTAATAATCAAGGGAGAAAACCATGAAGAGAACATTATTTTTCTGGCTGGAAAAATTGAAAATTGCACCCGGTGAACGAAAAGCAATAACGGGATTACTGGTGCTACTTATTTTACTGGGTGGATTAAATCTAGCGTTGTCACCGTCGGTTCCATTTGAAGATGGAAATTATCTCGAACTTGAGCAACAGTTTGCCGAACGCACAGCTATGCTCAAAGCCGAGGAAGAAAAACTGATGGAGCAGTATTTTCCATCTTCAGAAAAACAAATTGCCAAGGCTCATATCGATACGGTAACGGAGGATTCTACTTCAAATAAAGAAGTCGATGATAGCGAAAAAGAGGTCGGGGGAACCGGTCAGAATACAGGCATAGAGCGGATAAACGTTAATACGGCCAACATTGAAGCGCTGAAAGCATTGCCGGGTATTGGTCCGGCTTATGCAAAACGAATCATCAAATACCGAAATGAAAGCGGAAATTTTAAGTCGTTTGAGGAGCTTAAAAATATTAAGGGGATTGCCCAAAAACGATTGGACAAATTGATGCCATTTATCAAACTTAAGGATTCAGAATAATGCAACAGAATCCTGATGGCTACACGTATTTTATGGGCGGATGATGAGATCGATCAGCTGAAGCCGCACATCATTTTTTTAGAGAATAAAGATTTTGAGGTTACGCCCGTAACCAACGGCGAAGACGCTATTACGCTGATCCAGGAACAGCCTTTTGATATTGTTTTTCTGGATGAGCAGATGCCGGGCATGGATGGGCTTGCCACGCTAAATCGAATCAAAACCATACAGGCGGGTTTGCCGGTGGTAATGATTACGAAGAGTGAGGAGGAGTCGATTATGGAGGATGCCATCGGCGGCAAAATTTCGGACTATTTGATTAAGCCGGTGAATCCGAACCAGATCGTGCTGACAGTTAAGCGTATCCTGGAGCGCCATCGGATTCGTAGTGAAAAGTTTGCCCAGTCGTATCTGCGAAATTTCAATGAAATATCCGGGCAAATTCACGAAGAAACCGGATGGGAGGAGTGGATAGAGATTTACAAGCAGCTTACCCAGTGGGATATCGATTTGGAATCGGGTGATGAATCATTGCGTCAGGTTCTTGCCGATCAGTATCAGGAAGCGAATAAAATGTTCGGGCGATTTGTTGCACAGAATTACAAGTCGTGGCTCAGTCAATCCACGCCGCAACGTCCGGCTCTTTCCACAGATATTGTGCGCGAATATGTTTTGCCTCATGTTAAAAATGGGCAGACTACGCTTTTTCTGGTAATCGATTGCATGCGGTATGATCAATGGCTGATGTTCCAAAGACTGTTGAATGAAGATTATGCGATTGATACTGATTTCTATTACTCTATCCTGCCAACGGCAACCCCTTATTCCCGGAATGCTATTTTTTCCGGGTTGTTTCCGCTTGAAATTGAAGATATTTACCCTCGTTTGTGGAGTCAGGGTGAAGATGAAAGTTCTTTAAATCAGTTCGAGGAAGAACTGCTTAAAAAGCAGTTGGGCCGAAAGGGGATTGACAAAAAAGTGAAGTATGAGAAAGTTTTACGAACGGATGAGGGAAGGAGTATCGCCGATAATATCCATAACTATCTGCAGGTTCCGTTGAGTACTTTTGTGTATAATTTTGTTGATACGCTGGTGCATTCCCGATCTGATTCTGATGTGCTTAAAGAAATAGCCCCGGATGTTCCTGCTTTTCGATCGTTGACCCAAACTTGGTTTCAGCACTCTACACTGTATGAAATATTTAAATTGCTGGCCGATGAAGAAGTAGTCATCGTGGTGACGAGCGATCACGGTGCGGTGCGTGCCCTTCGGGATACGAAGGTGTATGGGGATCGGGAAACATCTACAAGTCTCCGATATAAATATGGCCGGAATTTATCCGCTAACGATGATGCAGCGCTGATTATTGAAGATCCCGCCGAATATAAATTGCCAACGCCGGGGCATTCCAACAATTATATTATTGGCAAAGAGGACTACTACTTTGTATATCCCACCAACTATCATCGCTATCAGAATCGCTACAGAGATACCTTTTTGCACGGTGGAACCAGTATGGAAGAGATGATATTGCCTATTTCTACATTGCGTCCCAAGTCAATGTTGTAATAGATTTCTCATCCAAGAGCTTGTATCTTCTTACTCTTTTTGATTAACAAGTATTTTATGGAAAAGGAATTTACAACGACGTCTCCTGACGAAACTATTGCAAGGGGAAAAGAATTCGTGGCTTCTTTGGAGGCAGGAGAGGTCGTTTGCCTGCAGGGGGATCTTGGTGCCGGGAAAACACACTTTGTGAAGGGGATGGCGGAGGGGCTGGGTATTGAAAGTGACGATGTCAGTTCGCCGACTTTTACGCTTATCAATGAGTATGACGGGGATAAGTTGCTCTATCATTTTGATTGTTATCGCATGGAATCTCCTCGTGAAGCACTCGAAATTGGAGCTGAAGAATATTTTTATGGCGATGGAGTTACGGTAATCGAATGGCCGGAACGAATTGAGCCGCTAATTCCACCGGAGGCTATCTGGATTTCCATTGAAGCACCTGACAAGAATACCCGAAAATTTGTCATTAGAAAAAGGGAGCCGTAATCCCGTATATTATGCGACCATGGCAACCAAGAAAAGACTTCCATATCGATTAGATCGACTGCCGGTTATATATCCGTATAACCGACGAGCGGATAATAATATCCAGCTTGGAGATCTGGTTTATTACGGACCGTGCCCCGAGTACTACGGTATTGGTGAAGTGGTACGCTCGTTTGATGATTATTGTATTGTTGATTTCCGTCGAACCGGTGAGCTTAACATCGAAAAGGATGCTATGGCTATGAAGTACCTGATTCCCATTCATAAGCTGAACTTGGGACATATCTTGAAGAGTACGTAACGACTGACATAAATCTGATTTTGTTGCTCTACCACGGAATCAGGTCTAATTAGTGATTGTCAAGCATTTCATCTTTGGCAAAGTCCGTTTCTTCAAGAAGGTTACCATCTTTTTTCTTTCCCAATATCCACAGTATGATACTTGTAATTACCCCCGGATAAAATGGCTCGATGCCAAGATAGGTGTAATCGTACATCCCTTCGCTGGTGATAGTACCCAGAATAAGCCAAAGTAATGATACACCGATACTGCCAATCATAGTTGGGAGCACCCATTCTTTTTTGAGGGTAAAAAATCGTAGGTAAACGCCCATCACGGGAATCAGAAGGCCGGGAATCATCACAGAACCAATAACATACCACAAGTCGATAACACTGGGATAGATGATGATTAACAAGATCCCCAGCAGTGCGGCGATCAGCGTGCTAATCCGAGTAAGGGTGTTATTTTTTATATTGGGAAAGATCTTTACCAGCAGATCGCGACCAAGTGTTTGTCCGGAAAGAAACAGGTAGCTGTCGAGTGTTGACATGATGGTAGCCAGCAGTGCTACAAAGAACAACCCCTTTAGGCCGATGGGTAAAATTTCGTTGGCCAGGTAAGGATAAACCATGATGGGTTCGGCTAATGAATCTCCGAGGATGGCAAAGCCGTACATACCGCTGAAAATTGTCAAGAAATCAAAAAGTGACCATAACAAGATGGAGATAAAAATTCCTTTCTTAGCGGTTTCAGGCGATTCTGCCGCCGCGGCGCGTTGATGAAAGCTGGGATCCACAAACGTCCATAGCGCAATAAAAAACCAAACGAGAATATATTGGATATCTTCGCCGCCGGTGATATCTGTGAAGTCAGGGGGTATAAAAGACCATAGCTCTCCCAAACCTCCGAACTCCATTACTGCAAAAATGATCAAAAACGTAAATCCCCCGAACATCAGGGCGATTTGAAGCATATCGGTACGGACGACAGCGTTAAATCCTCCAAATATTACGTAGGCGACAGAAAATAGTGCTACGGCACTGGCGTACCATAGAAAGTGGCCGGCGCCGCCGGTGAGATACTGGAAAATTAACCCAAGCATTAGAATGTAGGGAGCCGGACTCACAAGAATAAAAATAGGGATGGCAGAGAAGCGACCGGCCGTATCTCCATAAAAATTACCAACGGCCTCGGGCAGTGAAAGAGCTTTGTTCATGCGGATCTTCCCGGCCAGCAGCCAGGCAAAAAGTGCTGAAAAAACATAAAACGGGAATCCCAAAATAAGCCAGGTAGAGATCCCATTTTGGTAGCTGTATTCTCCAATGCCCAGAATACCGCCATACCAGGTTGAAACGAGCGTGGCTACAAAGGCGGCGAGACTCATCTTTCGGCCCGACAGTAGAAACGACTCCTCATCGGTTTCTTCCCAGTTGCGCTGCCATGTAAGGTAAATAAGCAGAGCAAAGTAGCATACAATAAGACTCCAATCGAATAGGGTAAATTGTAGTTCAGTCAACGGTCGATATTTGGTTTTAAAATGGGTGAAAGATATCTGAATAAGGGTAGGGGGTCAATCGCTATTATGTTTTACAAACATCAACAGATCTCCTGCTTTGTGAGTGATCTGAACGGGGTTCGCAATCACTTCATTGGATGATCCATCACGTACACCATTTTTGAGAAATTCATTATCGATCGGATATTTTAATCCGTATGTAGTAATACCGGTAGCTTTACCCGAAAGGGGGAATAACGAGAGTTGTGTTCCTATTGTGAAATCATCTGAAAAAGAAGGAGGAAGTAGTCTTGTTTCACCAAAATCGTCGGCTATTCGAATTTGTTCAAAATGCGGTGAAAATTGTTTGAGGACGGATAAATTTTTGAGTGTCTGGTCCAACCGGTGACCAGTGGCACCCAAAATATAAATATGGGTACCCCTTTCCTTTTGGGCGTACTGAAGGGCTTTCTCCAAATCATTAAGCTCTTGGCTTGGGCGAAAGATGATTTCGGATGCCTGGTCGGTGCCGCTATAGCTATCCAAGTCACCGATAATTACATCGGGTGTGACACCCAGCTTTTGGGCAATATTGGCCCCGCCATCGGCGGCAATAAAATAATCTGTTTTCGCTCGATATTTGCTAAACAATTCCTCTGATGGCGGACTACCATTACAGAGAATTAGAATCGATTTCATAAAAAACGGCTTTAGGTTGTTTTAACGCTTATTTGCACGTTATGATACAGTAAAATGATATAAGATTTTACTGATAAAAAAATATTGCTTTCTTCAAAGCTATCTACCATTTTATTAAGCTTATTTTTCGCGCTATAAATAGCCATTATGTTTGAAGAACTCATCCAAAAACTGCAAAAATTTGACACCGTGGGTGTTTTTTCGCATATCCGTCCCGACGGTGACTGCATTGGTGCCCAAGTGGCGGCCTGTCTCTGGCTGGAAAAAAATGGAATAAATGCTATTGGGTTTAATGATGATAATGTTCCATTAAATTTACAATGGCTTGCTGAATTCTATCCTATCCAAGAACCGAATGAGAAAGCACTGAATAAATGTGATGCATTCTTAGTGTTGGATGGAAACTCCCCCAAGCGTTTTGGCAGTTACTCCGATTATATTCAGGATTATCCGAAGCCGTCGTTTATGGTTGACCACCATCCCGATCCACATGATGGTTTTGATTTGAGTATCTCGGTTGAGGAGGCGTCATCAACGTGCGAGCTTATTTTTCATCTCTTTTTGCAAAATGATGTCTCACAGGTAGACGAGAAAGTGGCGAAAGCTCTTTATACTGGCATTTTAACGGATACCGGATCGCTGCAATACGACAGCGTTACGCCCGAAACTATGAACATTGCTTCAGAATTGTTGCGACTGGGTGAGTTTCGTCCCAACGAGGTGGCCGAAAAAGTGTTTTCGACGAAAAGTCTCAACCAGCTGCATTTGCTTAGCAAGGCGATGAGTACGATTGAGTTATTTGAGGACAATCAAATAGCTATTATGTACGTTACGAAAGAGATGCTGGAAGAAACCAATACTACCAATGACGATTGCGAAGGGTTTGTAGCCTATCCGCTGAGTGTAGCTGGTATTAAAGCTGCAATATTATTTAAGGCGCTGGGTGATGGCGTAAAGATGAGTCTTCGCTCCAAAAGCAATGATGTCGACGTTAATAAATGGGCACGAAAAGTAGGAGGCGGAGGCCATAAAAAGGCATCGGGTGCATGGCATCCGGGACCGCTCGAAAAAGCGATCGAAGACTTGGTAGAGATTGGTGCCGAACAGCTTGTTAGCGTAGATAAGTCGTAATAAACTTGGATCTTTTTAATGGTTAAGCAATCCGTTTTAAGTGCAGCGGTGGTCCTGTCTGTTTTAATAGCAGGATGTTTGGATAAACAAAGTCATTCTCAGTCAAGTAGCAATTCTAAGGTGACTGAGGCATTAGGAGCAAGCATTTCTACCGTATTGGGAGATTCTATGTCTAATTCCAATTCGGCAGAGCAATCCCAAGGTAACAGTAATTACGAACAGCCGGTAGCACAAACGAAAGATCCCGATGAGCAAATCAGCACCAGTCGCCAAACGGCTATAACCAGAGCGGTGAAGAAGGTAAGTCCGGCTGTGGTGAGTATTACGGTCACAGAAATGGTACAGGGCGGACGCCGATTAAAGTTCAGTGAGTATTATAATCGATTTGTTCCGGTGCCCATTGAGCGGGAAGTTAGCAGTATGGGATCTGGATTTATTATTAGCTCGGATGGGTTGGTAGTTACGAATCAACATGTAGCGAATGAACAGGCTAAACGCGTAGTTGTTTCTTTGCCGGATGGGGAACAATATGAGGCTGAGGTATTGGGTGAGGATGAACTTGCCGATTTAGCGTTGTTAAAAATTGATGCAGATCGCACATTCCCGGCCGTAGAATTTGGAGATTCAGATAGCGTGTTAGTTGGGGAATGGTCGCTGGCGGTAGGCAATCCGTTTGGATTATTTGAGTCTGCAAAGCCGTCGGTTACAGTGGGAGTTGTGAGTGCGATAAATCGTGATTTTCGTCCCAATCCTAATGAACCACGGGTATATATGGATATGATTCAGACTGATGCCGCTATTAACCGGGGGAATTCAGGAGGTCCGCTGGTTGACAGTGAGGGAAAAGTAATCGGTGTCAATACCTTTATTTTTACCGGGGGTACCAGCGGTGGTAATGTGGGACTCGGTTTCGCCATCCCCAGTAAGCGGGTGCAAAAAATTATCGATCAGCTGTCAAGTACCGGGGAGGTAACATTGTCTTATGATCCCGGCTTGAATACTGTTGAAATGACCCGTCAATTAGTAATGAAATACAATTTGCCGGCAACCCGTGGTTTGTTGGTTAATAGTGTAAATAAAGACGGGCCGGCTTTTGAAGCTGGAATTGTGCCGGGCGATATTATTTTAAAAATCGGGAATGAGCGAATACAAAGTAAGATGCATGCACAGGCTCTATTTCGAGAGTATCAGGAGGGAGATTCGATGCGGGTAGAGCTATTTCGCAAAGGGGACCGCTATGAAACCAAAATGTATCTGCGTAAAAGAGTAAAAGAATAGCGTTCTATTTAGATGCTATTTTCGATTTAAAAACTTTTCCACACGCTCTTCATGTAGATCACTTTCCCAGAATTGAGCAAATGAATCGAGTTCAGCTTCAATTGCTTTCCAGCGCGCCTGAGTAGAACGCATGGCTCCCTCTTTCAGGTTTTTGATAAATGAACGGTCATTTTTCGTGAGATTTTGAGCTCGCTCCCAAATTTCATCTTGCCAATCGCTACTTTCAGTTATATGGTTAATAAGGTTATGGCGGAGAGCTGTTTGTGAGTCTATGACTTTTGCCTCTGCCAGCCAAAGTAGAGCTGTAGAGCGTCCTACCTTTTCGACTAAACGGGTAAGTCCGCCCCAGCCGGGTGGCAAATAGAACTTGCCTTGGGTAAATCCAAAAGTAGCGTGCGGAGCCGCTATTCGAAAGTCGAAAGCAAGCATCATTTCACACCCGCCCCCATAGGCTGCTCCATTGACAGCGGCGATCGTCCAGCAGGGCAGTTGTTCGATGCGTTTTAAAATGGCGAGCATGCGCTTGGCCATCGGTTTTGCCTCTTCTGCTGTTTTGATGGTGTGGAACTCTCGTAAGTCTCCACCGGAGATAAAGGTTTTTTGGCCTGATCCCGATAAAATAAAACAGCGAGTGGTAGCATCATGCTCGAGTTCGTCGAGTAGGTTTTCAAGTTTATCCATCACCCCAAAGTTGATCGCATTGTGTGATTTGGGGCGATTGATGGTGGCTCGGCAAATATGATTTTTCTGTTCGATTTTTACAATGCTCACTGTTAGATTAAGGCTTGTTTGAATTGGGTATTAAAACGAAATCTATATGTATCTTGTCAATAAAGAAAAGATAAATCGGTCGCTTTCGGCAAAAATTGTTGATGCGCGCGTAGCCCAGGTATTTAATACGTTTAAGGATGTACTGGTAACGTCATCATTTGGCACTACCTCGGCTGTGCTGTTGCACTTGTTAAGTAGAATAAAGCCCGGTTGTCCTATCTATTTTATTGATACCGGATATCATTTCGAAGAGACTATTTCGTACAAGCAGCGGCTAACACGCTTGCTGGATTTAAATGTCATTGATTTGCGTCCCGATCCGGCGGAGCATGCTCATACGTTTAAAGAGGAACTTTGGGAAGATAATCCCGATAAGTGTTGCGATATTAACAAGGTTGAGCCATTAGATCGTGTTAAGGAGAAGTATAAAGTTTGGATGTCAGGACTTATCGGCTTTCAGGATAGTCATCGCAATAGCTTGCCTATTATGGATGATGATAATGAGCTTATAAAATTTTATCCACTTATCGATTGGAATTCATCACTGGTGGAAGAATATATTGAAAGCCATGGTTTACCGGAGCACCCGCTGAAAGAGGAGGGATTCGATTCTATAGGTTGTACGCACTGTACCTCCAAGGGGGAAGGCCGCGAAGGCCGCTGGAGTGACTTTTCAAAAACTGAATGTGGATTACATCGTTAAGAGACTCGAAATCCGATTACAAATCTTCTACTTCATAATCAATTTCCTGTTTTTGGGAGTTTTTAAGTAGCCACTTTTGATATTCTTCGTTGCCTTCCTGTTCGGTTAGCTGTAGCGAGATAATACAGGGGCATTCATAGCTGTGGAGATCCTTCACGCGATCTGTAAGATTTTGAACGTTGTGATAGGGCGTTTTTGCAATTAGGATGGCTTCGGTGTCTTCCACAATTTCCTCTTCCCAGCGGTAGATAGTTTCCATACCGTCAATAATATTGACGCAAGCCGCCAGGTTCTCTTTAACAAGTTTTTTACCAATAGATTTGGCTTCTGCTTTATCTTTTGTGGTGATATAAACCAAGCGAAGGTTGTAAAACATGAGTGCGAATCGTCAGGGTTGGTGTTTAGTTGTAGTGTATGAAATTACAAAATTGAAGCTGTGACTCATAGCCCGAACACTAAAAAATTGCGCATTATTAATGTTGATATCAGATGAAAAAAGCCATATTTTTCGAGACTCTCAAAATCTGGTAAATGTAAATATTTGCAGATTAGTTGAGCACTTGCGAGAGTGGCGGAATTGGTAGACGCGCTAGATTTAGGATCTAGTGCCTTTAAGGCGTGGGGGTTCGAGTCCCCCCTCTCGTACATACATCTTTTATCACTTTTACCGTTCTAATAAAATACTATTTGGAGTAGTCCTGTGGAAATAACAGTCAATGACATCACCTCTGTAGACAAGGAATTAATTATTTCGGCCGATCGCGAAGATTTGGAGCCGAAGTTTAAAGAGGCCTATAAAAAATATCGCGGACAGATTAACATGCCCGGATTTCGTCCTGGCAAAGTACCTATTAAAATTGTTCGCAAGCGTTTTGGAGACGAAATCGAACAAGAAGAGGTCAGTAAATATGTTCAGGAGGTTTTTGAGAATGAGGTAGTGCCTGAATATGAACCGGTTGGGGAAAGCGAGATGCTGGAACTAAACTGGGAAAATGATGAGCTCGAGGCAAAGTTCAAGATAGGAGCACGTCCGGAATTTGAGTTAACTGATCTCAGTGAAGTTGGAGTGGATCGCCTTGTCCATGACGTTACGGATGAAGAAGTGGGCGAAGAGCTCGATCGACAGCTAAAACAGCAGGGTAACTGGGAGGTTGTTGAGGAAGAGATTACGGAAGACAACCGCGTAACTGTTGATGCTATTCCGTTGGATGATGACGGAGAGCCCGACGAAGAGAATAAAACGGAAGAAACCATTGATTTGACACAAGAAGAATCAGAGCAGTTTCGCGATGATCTTCTCGGTCATGAAGTGGGTGATGAGATTGATGTTGAAATTGGTCATGATGACCACACACACAGCTTTAAGCTTAATGTTAAAAAGGTTGAGAAGCTGCACAAAGCTGACCTTACGGATGAGTTTGCCAAGGAAGCCTCAGACGGAGAAGCTAAAAACGTGGATGAGTTTAAGAGTCTGATCAAAAGTAAGATTCAGGATTATTACGATCAGTCGGCGGATGATCTGTTTAAGAACGATATCATTGATTCGCTTGTTGATAAACATGACTTTGACGTTCCTGAAGTGTTTAAGAAACAGGTGCAAAACCAATATGTTGAGCGTGTAAAGCAGCAGTCACAGGGACAGTTACCCCCTGATTTTGATGAAGAGGAATACAAGGAAAATATGGAAGATCGCGCGATTCGCGATGCCAAGTGGTTTTTCCTTAATGAGAAGCTGCAAGAAAAATTTGACGATATCGAGATAAAACCCGAAGATATAGATCAGCACTTAGAGGCTGAAGCTTCGCGCTATGGCATCAGTGTCGATCAGATGCGGAATATGTTTGCACAGAATCCGCAGCAGCTTGAGAGTTTGAGAAACAGTATTCGTGAAGAAAAGGTGTTTGACAGGTTAAAAGATGAGGTTAACATCAAGGAAATTGATAAAGAAACCTATCAGGAAAAACACGACGAAGATATTGAGGCGTAGTGCCTACAACATTAGTTATTGAATAAAACTATTATTTCTGATTTACTTATGGAAAAGCAACCATTATACGAAATGCCAAGCGATGCAGGAGATACAGACCGTATCCAGAATAATAATCTGGTACCGATGGTCGTCGAGAAGACGGAACGTGGTGAACGGGCATTTGATATTTATTCGCGCCTGCTTAAAGATCGCATTATCTTCTTGGGCACCCCTGTTAATGATACAGTAGCAAGTTCTATTGTAGCACAGATGTTATTTCTTGAATCGGAAGATCCCGAGAAGGATATAAACCTGTATATTAATAGCCCTGGTGGAGTGGTTTCTGCAGGTTTTGCAATCTATGATACTATGCAGTACGTTAAATGTGATGTTGCCACCACCTGTGTGGGGATGGCGGCATCGATGGGTGCGCTGTTGTTAGCAGGTGGAGCGGCAGGTAAACGAAATCTATTGCCTAATTCCCGTGTTATGATTCACCAGCCATTGGGCGGTGTGCGCGGTCAAGCCAGTGATATTGAGATTGAGGCACAAGAGATTTTACGCATCAAAAAACTGATTAGCGAAGTACTTGCTGAACACAGCGGAAAATCGGTAGATCAGGTTATGGAAGATACCGACCGTAATAAATGGATGGCTGCTGAGGAAGCAAAAGAGTACGGTTTGGTTGATAACATTATGAAGCGTAAAAAAGAAGAGTAAATTTTAAGACTTTCAGTTAGAGGACAATGAGCGACCAAGAAAATAACAACGAAAAAACAATTCACTGTTCGTTTTGTGGACGATCAAGCCATGAAGTAAACAGCATGGTCGCCGGCCCTAACGACGTGTATATCTGCGATCGATGTGTGGCTGACGCCTCCGGCATTGTAAAGAGTGATCTGGCCTCGATGTCAGAAAAGCGGGAAAAGAACTATAAACCGCTGTTGAAGCCGGCCGAGATAAAATCCCGACTTGATGAGTATGTCATAGGTCAGGAGGGAGCCAAGAAAACTCTTTCGGTAGCAGTATATAATCACTACAAGCGTGTTAGCTCGGAATTAGGTGATGAGTTTGATGATACTGAAGTGGAAAAAAGTAATATCATGTTGCTGGGCCCAACGGGTTGTGGAAAAACCCTGTTAGCTCGAACAATGGCTGATGTTATTGATGTTCCGTTCACTATTGCCGATGCAACGGTACTAACGGAAGCCGGTTATGTGGGAGAAGATGTGGAGAGTATCCTATCAAGCTTGTTACAGGCATCTGATTATGATGTAGAGCAGGCCAAGCGCGGTATTGTTTATATTGATGAAGTTGACAAGGTGGCTCGTAAAAGTGATAATCCCTCTATAACGCGTGATGTTTCCGGTGAAGGAGTACAGCAGGCCCTGCTTAAAATTTTAGAAGGAACGGTAGCTAATATTCCGCCGAAGGGTGGACGTAAGCATCCCGAACAGAGTTTTATACAGGTTGATACCTCGAATATCCTGTTTATTTGTGGCGGAGCTTTCAGTGGATTGGAGGAAATTATAGCCAAGCGCCTCTCGGTAAGTTCACTTGGATTCCATTCCGAGGAGCAGGTAACATACGATAAGGATGATCCCGATATTTTTACCCACGTCGAAGCACAGGATCTGCAGCGATACGGTTTGATTCCGGAATTGATTGGTCGTTTACCTGTAATTTCAGGCTTGCATCAGCTGGATGAAGATGCCATGATCAAAATTCTGGTACAGCCCAAAAATGCACTCGTTAAACAGTATAAAAAGCTTTTCCAGATGGAAGGGGTCGAGCTTGTATTTGAAGAGGATGCGCTCGAGATTATTGTTGAAAAAGCTCTCGAACGAGGTACAGGTGCACGTGGGCTGCGTTCCATTATGGAAAAATCCATGCTGGATATTATGTATACCCTGCCCTCAATGGATAATATTGAACGGTGTGTAATAACCCGTGAAACGGTTCTGGATGAAGCACCGCCCGTTTATGAGAAGCGCAAAGCTTCTGCTTAGAAAATAGGAAAAAAGATTAGTTTTGAAGGCATCATCAATTCGGTGATGCCTTTTTTATTTTGTAAAATATACCGGTAGATTTTTTTAATGGGATATATATTCTATCCGCATTGGTATGAGAATACAACTTACATCCAACAGAATAAATATTGTTTTAGTGGGATTTCTTATTCTGCTTGGGATTGGTTCGTTTGCCTATAATCAATATTTGGTTAACAGAATTCTTACACAGGAGCGGTCGGGGATAGAGCTGTGGGCAAAAGCCATAGAGTATACAGGGAATCCTACTCAGGAAGAGATCAGCCAGAACCTGTTGGCTGCTTCCAATTACCTTAGGACCAATGCAAGTGCTGCAGTACCCGATAGTGTGATTAACATGATCGAAAAGGCTGAGGCCGACCGGGCCTCTCAAACATTTGTCACTCAGGAAATTGTACTTAGTGAAGATCGATTCCAAGTGCCGCGCATTATTGTTGATGAACGAGGGGATGTGATGTTTACGAATCACGTTGACGAGACGGTTGATCAAGATTTGATCGATCGATTTGCGGCCATGCATGATCCCATAGAAATAACGCTTGGTGATGAGGAGTATTCCCAGACCCAATATGTGTATTATGGGGAAAGTCCGACCGTGCGGTACCTTCGATATTTTCCGTATATCCAGTTGAGTTTGCTGGCGGTACTGCTTGGGATCGGATATATAAGTTATCGAACCATTGCTAAGTCCGAGCAATCAAACTTATGGGTGGGAATGACCAAAGAGGCAGCCCATCAGTTGGGGACACCTTTGTCCAGTTTGTATGGATGGGTGGAGCTGCTTCGGGAGGAAAAGGATGATGACTTTACACAGCGAATATGTAACGAGCTCGAAAATGACATCAGTCGGCTTCGAGGCGTGGCCGAACGATTTAATAAAATTGGATCGAAGCCGGAGCTAAATGCTCAAAAGCTGAATCCTATTTTAGAAGAGGTCATGGATTATATGGAGCAGCGTTTGCCCCAGCTGGGTAATAATGTGGATGTGCTGCGGAACATTGATTCCAATGTGCGTGCCAAGGTTAATCCGGATCTTTTTCAGTGGGCTCTGGAAAACCTGATCAAAAATGCAATGGATGCTATCAAATCCAACACTACAAAATCATATGTGTCAGTAAAGTTGGAGCGGGTAGAGAGCGAGGTGTTTATCGATATTACTGATTCAGGCGTCGGCATCGAAAAGAAATATCAAAGTGAGGTTTTTAAGCCGGGATACAGCACTAAAAAACGGGGCTGGGGATTGGGGCTAAGCCTGACAAAACGAATTATAGAAGAGTATCATAAAGGAAAACTGGTTATCCATAAATCGGAGTTGGGAGAGGGAACCACCATGCGTGTTATTTTAAAGGCCGTTGAAAACCCGGTGGCGGTAGAAGATGAATCGGAAGTGACAAGAGCGTAGTGCTCTATAATAGCACTAATCCTCTTTATAGCCCCGTTTTTCGGCATATTCTTTGAGTTGGGCTTTCAAAAGATTTCGTCCGCGATGTAACCGTGATCGAATGGTACCAATGGGAACATCCAGCATATTGGCAATTTCTTCGTATGTAAAGCCTTCTACATCACAAAGCAGCACGACAGTACGGAAATCTTCTGGTAACTCCTCCAGGGCTTGGGAGATATCATCATCAACAAGCTCACGAAACATTTTATCTTCAAGGTCAGAGGTGTCCGTTCGGTCGGCCCGGATTGTTTCATAAAACTCCGACACCTCATCGTAATCAACCTGGTTGGGTTGTTTAGATTGCTTTCGGTAGTTGTTTATATAGGAGTTCTTGAGGATACGGAATAGCCATGCCTTAGCATTGGTGCCTTTTTCGTAGCTGCTGAAAAAGCGAAACGCCTTGACAATAGTATCTTGTACAAGATCCTCGGCATCACTTGGATCAGAAGTAAGGCGAAGGGCAAAATTGTACATAGCATCCAGGTGAGGAACAATTTCTTCCTCGAAATCCTCCTGTTTTTGGATCTCCTCTTTTGTAAGTTCGGCCATCCCGATAGCTTAACTGTTGATGGTTAAGTCAGTATTATTCAAATGATGTATCAAGTCAGTGTTACCTAAGCGTAACACACTCAAATCAATAGCACTTTCCCTTAAATTGAAATATAACAAATCTTATGATATCAATTATGGTTTTAAAACGTTAATTGTTTTAACTGATATACCCCATAGTTAATATAAATGTTCTGTTTAATCATAGGGTAAACAAAGATGGTTTCTACTTTTAACTTCTTACGAAATCAAGTTTGTTAATAGACGATAACCATCAGGTCGTAAATGGCGTGTGTCCATGCTGCCATACCAAATCCACGCCATAAATAAATGGCGTTGAGTGCCAGTCCGAATAAGAAACGAAATAAAAATGAACCTAATGTAAAGGGATCACCAAAAGCGCCCACATAGTGAACTAAACTAAAAATCACAGCGGCCAAAAGAATTGCAGAGGCAAAAGCTACCGATTGTTTGGCAAAGACTTTTTTGAAAATAAAAAGCAGGGCTGATACTAAGATGACCCGAAAGAATAGTTCTTCATATAATCCTGCCCCCAGTGAGAGTGCCAATTGCTGCAGCGTGGTTAAACTTTCGATGGGTGATGTTTGAACTATCTGTAACAACCCACTGACAGTCGTATTAATTAAAAGGGCCAGAAAAAAAGCATAAAACGAGGCTTCGATGAGCATAGTAAAAAAGTAGCTCATCTTTAGCGACGATAATTTCTTTCGTTCGCGATAGAGAACAAACATACCAACGAGTGCCACTAAAATAAGGGTAATAGAGAGTACATCTTTACCGATATATGAGAATAGCGTTTTAATCCACACATCCACAGAGATGCGAACCACTTGTTCTGAATCAGGCTGTGCCAGAAAAATGAGCACTTCGTAAAGCAATAATAGCGGAAGGCTAATTAAATAGCTGTACAGAAGGGTATGTGTGGACGAAAAATAATGTTTTATCGATTGTCGAATATTGCTCATTGATTTTGATAAATAGTCACAGTAGACAGATTATCACTAAAGTTAAGCGTTTGCCAGGCAGCGGATGACAGCTTGAGCCCGTTTCCTGAATGTCGATCATTGATGCGCACATATACGCCCCGATTATTGTCGTTATTTTCAATGTAGATAACAGATCCAAGCGAGATGTTAGAATGGGCTGCTGTTAAGTCATTTGGGTTGTACAGTTCACCGTTGGTAGTTGGATTTCCACGCTCATTTTTACTGTATTGAGACACTGCCGTAGAACCCAAATCCTGCATACCGGAACTCATCAAATAAGGATTTTCGTAGGTTCTGGTAGGTGGAGCCAAGACAGTGATTTCACTTCCATCTTTAAAACGGTTTTTATCTATCGAAGGGTTCAATGCCCGAAACTCCTGTTCGTCCATCCGGAATTTATTGAGCAGATCCTGCAGCGTTTTTGTCTCTCCGGATACGGTATGAACCATAAACTTACCCTGGGGCGAAGACTCAATACCCTCGTCAGCGACAGAGGGCGGCGGTGAAGATTTACCGCGGACTGTTAGTTGCTGTCCCACCCTGATGGTATTGGACGTCAGATCATTTAGTGACTTTATTTCCTCAACAGACATATCATGTTCTTGAGCAATTTTGTACAACGAATCGCCACTTTTGACGGTATAATAGCTGTTGTTTTGGGGGTTATTTTCAACCACCAGCGACTGTTGTTCCTGATTGTTGGGTTCGGATGGATAAATCGTAAGTTGTTGACCTACTTCGAGGTTATTCGTCGAGAGTTCGTTCCAGTTTTTAATTTCGGCAATACTCACGTTATACTGCTTGGATATCGAGAAAAGCGTTTCTTGTCGTTGTACAGTATGTGTGATGGCAGAATCAGGTGAGGGGGCACTAACAAGCAGCGTTTGTCCGACCGAAAGTTCATTGCCGCGCAGATTATTCCATTCTCTTATTTGCTCCACTTCGTTATCATACTGTTGGGCAATGCTAAACAGGGTTTCGCCCTGCTTTACGGTATGCGATTGGCTTTGGGCCAGAGTAAGTGTTGTAAGCCCAAGAAATACAATGAAAAAAAGTAATAATGGTTTCATCATCCTCATCAGCTCGATCGTTCTTCCATTTCCATTTTAAGTTGTTGCAGCGCTTCTTTTAGTTCTTTCTCTGTGCGTTGTTCATCCTGTTCATTAGCTACCGTTATCCCTTTTTGATACAAGGTTTGTGCATCGTCCAGTCTGTCCAGCGCTTCATACAATTTGCCCAAGTGGTAATAAACTCCTACGTATTCGGGATCGCTCGACAGAATATCCTCAAACAAAATGCGCGCCTTTTTAAACGCTCCTTCCTTACGGAATTCCAGCGCCAGAGCGAACTTCGAAAACGAGTCCCCGGGGTTGTGTTTAATCTGCCGGGCCAGCTGTTTTATCTTTGATTTTTGATCTGAACTCATAACGTATTACGGTAACGTTAAAGTTGTACGAGGTATTTTATGTTCCGGTAATAAGATACAGAAATCAATAAAGTATGTGGTGTTTTAATTAATTTCTATTTTTCAATTATTTCTGTTTTGATATCGTTCTTCGATTTCCTCGATTGAATCGCCCCCGAACTTTTCCAGAAACGCATTAGCCAGCACGGGCGCAATTACACTTTCCATTACAACAATGGCCCGAGGCAGGGCACATACATCCGAGCGTTCGTATCGGGTATCTTTATTTTCTTTGGTTTCGATATCCACGGTGTCGATGGGTGTAAGCATGGTAGGGATGGGCTTCATTACGCCGCGAATAATCAGGGGCATGCCCGTTGTTACGCCACCTTCGAGTCCGCCCATACGATTGCTTTTTCGTTTATAAGTGTCATCTGCATACATAATTTCGTCGTGTACAACCTGACCGTGCCGGCGACCGGACTCAAATCCTTGCCCGATTTCCACACCTTTCATAGCCTGGGTGCCCATAACAGCCTGGGCTATTTGTCCTCCGAGTTTACGATCCCAGTGGACAAAGCTGCCGAGACCTTCCGGCAGACCGGTAACAACGACCTCCCAATGTCCGCCGAGTGAGCTGCCTTCTTTTCGACGTTTGATAATCAGTTCGCGCATCTCTTGGGTAAGTTCTTCATCGAGGCAACGTACAGGAGATTCGTCTGATTTTTCAAAGATCGTTTCTGCCCCTTGTGCAGCAAGTGGATCAACAATTTCGCGCACATCTTCCCAGGAATTCTCGTAGCCCACACTGCCGATACGGGTTACATGTCCACCGATTTCAATGCCAAAATGCTTAAGGAATTTTCGAGCGATTGAGCTGCAAGCTACGCGCATGGCTGTTTCGCGGGCACTGGAACGCTCGATGGCGGGACGTATATCATCATAACGATACTTTTGCACGCCCGTTAAGTCGGCATGGCCGGGACGAGGGACGGTAATCTTTTCGACATCTTCACCATCTCCTTCTTTTGCTAACACTTTGGGCCAGTTAGAGTCATCTTTTTCGTGGGCACGATTCGGCATCTGCATAGCAATGGGGGCGCCGGTTGTTTTACCGAAACGGACCCCCGATGAAATTTCGGCGCGATCTTTTTCAAATGCCATGCGTCCGCCGCGGCCGTATCCTTTCTGGCGACGTGCCAGGTGTAGGGCAATTTCCTCTTCAGTGATAGGGAGTCCGGCAGGTATGCCTTCGACAATGCCTGTAAGTTGTGGGCCATGCGATTCGCCAGCCGTTAAATATCGTATCATGCAGATTGTATATTTTTTTCAGATGTATTTATTTCATTTATGAAATCGTAGTTGGAGACCCTTTCTTCAAGCGTTCGAAAATCTTCACACCCTTCTTCACGAAGGTGTTTAATACGCTCAATATCTCCCAGAACAATAAGTGAGTCACCAACTGAAATTTTATCATCGCTACCGGGATTAAATCGGATATTCTGTTGGTCCTCAGGAATAATGGCAATTATAACCACAAAATATTTTTGCCGAATTTGCGCTTCGGCCAGAGTTTTGTCAGCAAGATCAGATCCTTCGAAAATCTTCACCTCATCAAATACATGATCTTGCGTAGTGCCTCCCAATATTTGATCCATAAATTGATCAACATTCGGGCGTAGAATAACATTCGCCATTCGGTCGGCCCCAATTTCGTAGGGAGAAATCACTTTGTCGGCACCGGCTCGCTTAATTTTTTTAGTATTATGATGGTGATTCGTGCGCACAAGAATAAAGAGTTCAGGATTTAATTCTCGAGCTATGAGCGTTGTAAATACATTATCCTGATCGCGGGAGAGGGTGCAAACCAATCCCTTGGCCCTTTCAATACCGGCCTCTTTTAGTACATCTTCATCTTGTGCATCTCCATCAACGTATAATAATTTATCATCCTTAATTCGTTCAATACTACTTTCCCTGTTATCAATTACCACAACAGATATATTAGCGTCTTGAAGTACTTCGGCTATGCGATGACCTATACGGCCATAGCCGGCTATAATATAATGGCGTTCCATTTTTTTTAGTTGCTTTTTCATAGCACGTAATCTAAAAATTTCACTTTCAAAAATAAGCTGTGTGGTTTGAGAGGCAATATATGAGATGACTCCGATCCCCATTACAAAAAGAACCATCGTCAAAATACGTCCACCCTGTGAGAGGTTTGTGAGTTCTGCAAATCCGATAGTGGTTATGGTGATGAAGGTCATATAAAATCCATCAAAGAATTGCATGCCTTCAATAAAGTGGTAGCCAAGCGAACCAACTATAAACACAACAACCAATATACTAATAGCTATAGTGATTCTAACCACTATAATACTGTCAATGATATCGTCGTAAAAACGGAACATATAATGGTTATTGTTGTGATTAATTTGCAGTAGGTTAATATAGTTGAAAAATTAAAGCGTATGAAATGACAACGACGTATAAATTTAATAGTTTCCAGCGTTCTTTTAGCACAATATGATATATGGAAGCATTAGAAAAATTAGGAAAGTACAGCCTGCTATTATATAGGTCATTACGCTCGCTATATGAGGTAGATACGTACAAGAAAAATCTTGTTAACGAGCTTTTAAAAATTGGGTATGAATCAGTGCCTATCGTATTATTGACGGGGGTTTTTACCGGTGCCGTAATGACTATCCAAACGGCCTATCAACTTGAAATTGCCTTTGTTCCGATTTCGATTATTGGCGCTATTACTTCTGAATCTCTGCTTATTGAGCTTGCTGCGGTGATTACAAGTTTGGTTTTGGCCGGAAAGGTGGGAGCTCGTATTGCTACTGAGCTGGGGACTATGCGCGTGAGTGAGCAAATTGATGCTCTGGAATCGATGGGGTTTAACTCCGTTTCATTTTTGGTACTGCCTCGTGTACTTGCGGGATTAATTATGTTTCCCATGCTGTATATTTTTGCCAGTATTTCGGGAATAGTAGGTGGTATCGTTGCGGGAGCTATTTCAGGGGCTATTCCACCTGCCGAGTTTATACAGGGCGCACGACAATTCTTTTATCCCTGGGATGTTACCTTTGGTATCCTTAAAGCTTTTGTGTTTGGATATGTAATAACTTCCGTATCGTGTTTTAAGGGATATTATGCCTCCGGGGGGGCCGAAGGAGTAGGAAATAGTACCACACAGGCTACAGTTTTAAGCTGTATTTACGTATTATTGGCCGACTTCGTACTGGCAGCCGTGTTCTTATAAGATTCAATAAATTGCGATGATAGAAATACGAAATCTAAAAAAGAGTTTTGGTGATCTCCTCGTGTGGGAGGATGTCTCATTTGATATTGAGGATGGTGAGACCGTAGCCATTATTGGACGCTCCGGTTGTGGAAAATCGGTGCTGGTTAAGCATTTGAATGCGTTGATGTATCCTGATTCCGGAGAAGTAATCATTGACGGGGAGAATGTATTTGATCTGGAATATGTAGCCTTACGGAAAATGCGTCAGCGGTTTGGTGTTTTATTTCAGGGTTCGGCACTCTTTGATTCGCTTAATACCTTTGAAAATATTGCGTTTCCGCTGCGCTATTTTACAGATTATTCCGAAGGAGATATTACTAAAAAAGTAGAAGAAGCACTTGGATTGGTAAATCTTGAAGGAACCGGTGAAAAATCACCGGCCGAGCTGTCGGGAGGCATGCGCAGGCGTGTGGCTTTGGCCAGGGCTACTATTTTGGAGCCCGATTTTTTAATATATGATGAACCGACTTCCGGACTTGATCCGAGGACCTCTTCTGAGATTAACAAGCTGATAATCTCAATGGCCGAAAACTTAAATATTACATCTATTGTTGTTACTCACGACATTCATAGTGTGCTCGAAATTGCCGAAAAAGTAGTATTCCTTGAAAATCAGGGAATGTGCTGGTATGGTACGGTAGGTGAAATGCGTAAAAGTGACAATAAGGAACTGATGGACTTCATTACTGCAAGCGAGTATCAAATAAGAAATTAACAGGAGTTATTTTGAAGATTAGCAACGAATTAAAAGTAGCAATAACAATTTTAGCCGCTATTGTATTGGGTTTTATCGGATATCGCCTAATGAGTGATCTGCCCGTATTTCGGCAGTCGCAGGTTATCCATTCCACCTTTGATCGTACCGACGGGCTTTCTCCGGGAAACTATATCTATATAAATGGAGTAAAGGTGGGTTCCGTTAAGAAAATGGAACTGACTGAAGATGACAGTGTGGCTGTAACGTTTAGTTTCGAGCTCGGGGTAGATATCCCTCGCAACTCAGTAGCCTATCTGCAGTCATCAGGACTGTTGGACGAGAAAGCCATTATCGTTGAACGAGGTGACTCTTCTGAAATGCTTGAGTATGGGGATACAATAAAGGGAGAATACCGGGCAGGTATGATGGAAGTTTTTAAAGATGAAGGACAGGAGCTCAGCGAGGATGTTTCAGACTCATTTGAAAAGTTAAATCGTTTTCTGGCTCAGCTCAATAATGTGCTCGATGATGATGCCAAAGGGCGAATAGACAGTGTTTTCCAAAACCTACATAACACATCCGATGATATAGCCACTATTCTTGATAACAGGCGTACCGAGATAGAGTCAAGTATCAGACATGCCGAGCGGTTCTTGGCGAATGTGGATACGATGAGTTCCCGTAATAAATCAAAAGTTGATTCTGTGCTCACGGGCCTGGATAAATCTTTGAAAGAGCTTGAAGTTCTTAGCAAGGATCTGAATAAAACGAATAACGAGCTGCAGGAAATTCTTACCAAAATTAATGACGGGGAAGGAAGTCTTGGAAAGATGATTAACGATCCGGCGTTGTATGATAATTTAGAAAGTATGACCGGGGAGATGGATTCGTTGATTAAAAATATCAATGAAAATCCTCGGAAATACCTTAAGCATATGCGGCTTATCGAGGTATTTTAAAAGTTATGGCGTAGCACCGGGCAATAATCTATATTGCGAATCTGTATGTAAATAATTTTTGGGTTTGTCAGATTGCTCTTAGTATTGCCTTCTTGTATATTTGGAAGCTTGTAAGCAGCACAAAGAATGTCATTTTTGAACCAATTAAGACGTAGATAAGAGGATTTTATGGGTGTAATGGATAAAATGAGAAAAAGTACCAGTGTTATTCTCTGGGTACTTATTTTCTCATTCGGAGTGTTATGGATGTTGGCTGATACGAACATGTTTGATGTTATTCAGCAGGGGCCGCGAACACTTGGATCGGTAAATGGTGAATCAATTTCATTGGAAGAATATAATAACCGCCTGCAGTATTATACTCAGCAGTATTCTGAGCGAACGGGTAATTCTATGACCCCCGAAGTTCGTGCGCAGTACGAACAACAGTCATGGAATGATTTGGTGAATAGCAGATTGCTCCAGGATAAGATGGATGATTTGGGCATTCATGTAACCGATCAGGAAGTAGTAGATATGATTACGGGCCCGAACCCCGATCCGCTTATTCGGCAGAATTTTGCTAATGAAGATGGAACTATTGATAGAGTAGCACTGCAATCATGGGCGGAAGCTCCGGAAAATACGCAGCTGCTTATTTCTATTGAGCAGCAGATGCGTCAAAAGCGGCAGCAGCAGAAAATGAATAATTATCTGCAATCGTCGATGGATGTGAGCGATTATGAGGTTGAGCAGTATTATATCCGCAATAACACGCGTGCTGATGTTTCTTTTGTGCGGTTCCCTTACGCTGATGTCAGCAATAGTGAAATTTCGGTATCTGAAGATGATTTACGGGAGTACTACAACAATAATCAGGATAAGTATGAGCGAAAAGAATCATACCGCATCACATATGTGAGTTTTGATAAAACGCCTACCAAGGAGGATACAACCCGTACATTTGAGGAAATGAATCGCTTGCAGTCTGAATTTGTTACAGCGGAGAACGATTCGCTCTTTTTTAATCGCTATCAGTCCGATATGGAATATAGTGTAAAAACGGCGAATAAAGATGAGATTCGTGAACTCTATCAACCGGTGTTAGATGTATCAGTTGGCAAAGTTACGGATGTAATTCAGGATGGGGGGCGACTGTTTTTGCTTAAGAAACTGGATGAAACCGCCAATGAGGTAACGTTTACGGTTTTTGGTCGAGATATTACAGCAGATCCGATTGCAACAATTGATGCTCGCGCCGAAACAGCTGATGACTTCAGCTTTTATGCCCAGGAAGATGGTTTTAAAGGAGAGGCGGAGCGGCGTGATCTCGAGATCAGTGAAGCATTTGCTACAAAAGGCAACAACTTTATATCTGGTATCGGGCAGAGTCAACAGATCATGCGATTTTTGGAATCGGCTTATGAAGGGCAGATTTCCGATCCCCTGGAGCTAAACGAGCAGTTTGTGGTTATTAAAGTAAACGAAATTACAGAGGCCGGAGTTGAACCTTTTGAGGAGGTTGAAGATCAAATAAGAACGGTTGTAACAAATAATAAGCGGAAGCAGCAGATTGTTACCAATGTTGAAGATCTTATTAGTCAAAATAGTGATCTGAAAAGTATAGCAGAGGCAGCAGGTAAAGAAGTAATGACTGTAGAATCGCTTGCTAAAAGTGATGCAACAATTGAAGGTGCAGGACGAGAGCCTAAAGTTGTGGGTGCTATTTTTGGCCTGAATGAAGGTGAACAATCCCCGGCAATTGAAGGTACATCAGCGGCTTTCGTAGTGCAGTTGGATGAACTGTACGAAGCTGATCTTGATAATCTCACAGCTGATGAGCGACAGCGTATTCGTCAGCAATTACGCCGGCAGAAAAATCAGGCATTTATGAATACCTGGATTGAGCAACTTAAGAAAGAGGCGGATATTGAAGATAACCGAGCCCAATTGCTGCGCGGCTAAGTAATAGAAAAATATTAAATGTATTTTCAGGGCAAGGAGGAACGCTTCTTGCCCTTTTTTGTTTGAAGAGATTTGATGATTGCGGCAATAGATTAGTGATATTATTATGAGCAAATCAGATAAAAAATGGATGGAGCTGGCGCTTGAGATTGCTGAACGAGGTGCGGGTTATGTGTCCCCCAATCCTATGGTGGGATGCGTAATTGTATCTGCTGACGGTCAGAAAATTGGTCAGGGATATCACGAGCGCTACGGTCAGCCGCACGCCGAGAGAAATGCGGTCGATTCGGTTAACAACCCTGAGTTGCTAAAAGGTGCTACTGTGTATGTTACGTTGGAACCGTGTGCCCATCATGGGAATACACCGCCCTGCTGCGAACTCCTTGCCGATCTTCCGATCAGCCGGGTTGTGATAGCGATGGAAGATCCTACGCCCAAAGTGGCTGGGAAAGGCATTCAGTATTTGCGCGATCATGACATCACGGTTGATGTAGGATTGATGAAAGAAGAGGCTCAACAACTGAATGAGTTTTTTCTGCACTATCAGACGCATAATCGTCCGTTTGTAACGCTAAAAATTGCACAGACGCTGGATGGATATATTGCTGCTCCCGATGGGGATTCGGAGTGGATTAGCGGACCCGAATCACGGGCGTTTGTTCACAAATGGCGTAGCCAATATGATGCGGTAATGGTGGGGCGTAATACTGCTTTACTCGATAATCCCCGGCTTACGGTGCGCCATGTTGAGGGGCGCCAACCCAAGCGCATAGTCATTGATGGTCCGTTGGATCTCCCACGCGATTTGAACTTGTTTACCGATCAGTACGAGGAAAAGACGATTGTGCTGACCCATAACAAAGAAAAGTTTGAAAATGAAGCCGATCCGATGTTAAACATGCTGCAATCGGATTATTTTCGGGGTCAGACGCTATTGGTGGATGAAAAAGGCGGTCATACTGATTTAGATGAAGCAATGCGTGAATTGGCTCATCTGCCTGTGACCTCTATTTTGGTTGAAGCCGGACAGAATTTGGCTTCGGCCTTATTGCGCCAGAGATTAGTGGATAAAGTGGAATGTTTTATTGCTCCTAAAATGCTGGGTGGTGGCACTAAATCAGTGATGGGAGTCGGCATCAACAGGATGTCAGAAATTATGGAATTTCGTGATGTGCAGTGGCGACAGGTAGGTAACGATCTGTTGTTTACCGGATATCTTTAATCACAATCAGAAAGAATTAGAAACGTGTTTACAGGAATTATAAAATCGGTTGGACAGATTGAAACGATTACCTCACTTGAAGATGGTAAGGAAATCACCATTGCCAGTGATTTTGCTGATGAAGTGAGCATTGATCAGAGTATTAGTATTAACGGTGTTTGTCATACGGCTACGGCGTGTGATGCTGAAACGTTTACCGTGCAAAGTGTAGCTGAGACGCTTCGAAAAACCAATATTGGGGATTTGCAGAAAGATGATTCGGTTAATCTCGAGCGGTCGCTCCGCCCCGATCAGCTGCTTGACGGCCATATTGTGCAGGGACATGTGGATGCAACCGGCACCATTAAAAATATAGATCAGGAAGGAACGGATTGGCTGTTTACGATTGAATATCCTAAAGAGCACAGTAATTTAATTGTAGGACGCGGTAGCATTGCTATTGATGGGATTAGTCTGACGGTGGCCAATGAGCAGGATAATACCTTTACCGTTGCTATTATTCCCTATACCTATGAGCATACCAATCTCAATGCAAAAGAGGTGGGTGATACAGTGAACCTGGAGTTTGATGTGCTGGGGAAATATGTGGTGAAATACCTCGAGAATCGAGGGATATAAAAATTTCTATTGAATAGTAGAGGATAGATTTATTTTCGGTTTCCAAATTGTATTCTGGTATTCCTTTTACCTTGATGCAAAAGGAACTAAAAGATCAAGGCTTGGAATTCTGGAACTACTCTGACCTTCGGGAGGGATAATTCTAATGGTCCTTCTCAAGAAGATCTATTTCGACAAAATAAACCGGTATAGAATTATCCTGTTCTCCCTACGGTCTCTACCCAGAATTCACTATGCCCGGTTTAAAACCGTAAAATTGAGTGAATTGATTTTCTTCGAGCGAGTCCCCAATGTTCATTTCAAACGAGTGAATTAATTCTCACTCAAAAATTATTATAAATAATATCTAAAATCCACGTGGTCGGCGACCGCTGTTGCTGGAAGATCGCTCAAGGTTGTTTAGTCCCGGCAGTTTTTGGAAGATGCTTTGTAACTGTCCAGCATTTACGCGCAGCGAAAAGAAGTAATACTGATTATCCCCAAACGGATTCATGGTAAACGACAAATCCCAGCAGTGGAGATTGCGACTTAATGAAAACTGAGAAGGAGTGAATTCTTTTGCTACGAGATCATATCCTATTTGAGTACGGAAATCCCATTTTGGCGTAAGTTTGATGTTGATATTACGGGCGTTTATTGTAGCTGATTTATTGTTATCTGCGTTAGGGGATGGGTTTAAGTTCCATCGATAACTGAAATCAATAGAAAAAGAGAGCGGAGAATTAAAGCCACGCACCGGTTGTCTGTTGAAATGGGGATCTACCGGATGAAAAATGCTCTGGTTTAGTGGATTATACTGTTGCGGATAATGAGGTTTGTCATTGGATTGAAAGCCCCCTTCACCCCACTTAACCGAATAGCTGGTACTGGTGGAAAAAGATGTAAGTTCAAATGGTTTGTTGTCTGTTTGAATTAAAAAGTCATCAATCCGGGCACCCTGATCATTGCGATCGTAAAAGTTGAAGTTAGCGTTGGCACGAATATTTAATCCCGGTAAAATTTTGGCTCTTAAGCTTGTATTTAAGTTGCTTAGTTTTAGGCTGTCGGCCGCGAAATTATAGCTCGAACTAAGACTTAATTGGTCAATAAGATTAATAATGTTTTCTTTCTTTTCGCCGGTCGAATCCCGCTCTACCTTTTTAGCTTCAAAGGTATTATTAAGGCTGAAATTGATTGAGCGCTGTTCTCTGCCGGTTGGTCCTCTATACACCTCGTTTTCAAAAATGGAATATCGTTGTGTTGGGGGCTCCTGACCTGGCGAAGCAGCGGTATCCGTTTGTACCGTGCGATAATATCCCCAAGAGTCACTTTGAAAATTGGGGCTGTAGCTAAAAGAGATTGATGGAGTAAGAACATGGCGGACACTCTGGAAGTTACCTATATTCAGATTCATCAAACCATAAAGCTTGGTACTAAAATTTAGGTTTGTGCTAAATTCCCTGGCTGAGGTAAATCCACGAACTTGTTCTTCTTCTACGCGAACAGAATCCCGGTTGAATGTTTTCCGGGTTGAAGTAGGGTACCAGTATTCCGTATAGTCACCACCGGCACTTACATTGATATATTGGCTGGGGATAAGTTGATTCATCCGCATATCAACCTGTTGACGAAACCCGAAGTTATAATGGTCGTCATTATCTGTTGCTTCCCGATATTTGGCGGGGTCGATCAGCGACTCGAACCAATTGACAGTTGCAGAATCGCCCGCTGTTGGTTCAAACTCAAAATCTGAACTAAAGTTGTTTTGATAGTTTACAGTAAGGCTTTCATACCAGCTTGATTCTCCCCCGGTAGTTTGCTGGTCCCCTGAAAATGGTGTGAATCGTTTGGGGTTAAAGGTTATTTCAGGTCCCGAAAGGGTAGTTACATTAGTGGCAAAATTCTGGTTATGTCGAATAGAGGCATTAAAATTGTAATCACCTTCGGGATGTCGATACCGATAGTTAAGATTCGATCGGGTGCTTGTTTCAGCGCGCTCATCCGGATCATAGGAGTTACGCTGGTTGTAATCTTGGGTCCTTAAATTAATATTTGCATCAAGATTGGCATAGGGTGAAAAATCTTGACTGTGGCTAAGGCTGAGTGACTTCTGAACATTCGTAGTAAAATTAGGATCAGTAGGTTCAAGTCCACTGTTCTCTTTGGAATATCCAATGTCGATACTACCATTTAATTTATCACGGATGCGATAATTGGAACGTGCATTAAAGTAATAAGAGCCAGATGTAAAAATATCTGCCGAAGCCTGTCCCGTAAGGTAGTCATTGAAATATTGGAACCATCCGAAATTTTGCAGACCTATGCCTCGACTTTGACGCTGTTGGTAGGCGTAAGTTGGCTCGAGTAATCCCGATTGCTTTTGATCAAACTTGCCGGGCAGATAGCCAAAAGGAAAAATGAGCGGATAGGGAATATCAAGAATAAACAGCCGGGCCCGCTCAAAGAAAATTTCTTCTTCATCGACTACCTTCATTTTTGCGGCCTGAATATAGTAATGCGGGTGGTCGAGTTGACAGGTAGAATAAATAGCATCCTCAAGATATACTACATGGGGACTTTCATTTTTAACCTTTGTTCCGATGAGGTTACCGTCCTGCACACCCACCCGGGCAACTTCGAACCGACCTTTTTCGGTTTTATAGTTAAAATCAATCTTGTTGCTGCGCACACGGTCGCCGTCGCGGATGAGGACAGGTTGTGAGAGGGTATCTTGTGGTGTCTGGGTGTTGGCGCTTACCAGGCTGCTGTCGAGGTTCATAGCCACTTTTCCAGCCTTTAGTTCGCCGGAGCTGTGGACAACATTGGCATCGCCAAAAAGGGTGGCAATGCGATTCTGTTCAAAGTCAAAAGTCAGTGAATCACTGGCTTGAAAATTAACTTGCCCTTCTTGTTCGGGTTGGCTTACCGATTGCTGGCCTTGTTGAGCGCCCGGCCGGCCTTGGGGGACCGTTTGTTCTTGCAAAGTATCCTGAACTGCCGTCGTGTCTTGTCCCCAAAGGGGTTGATTGGTCCCCAAGAATAGCAACAGCATCAATCCCCAATATCCGCAAAAATATTTGAACGATGTATTCATGCGATTGATGCCGGTAGTGCGTTAAGCAAAGTTAGGATGTTAAGAAGAATGTAAGCTTATATAGTATAAAGCAGAAGTGAAAAGAAACGAAGTGTCACCAGAGGCGCAGTTAATCAACTTCTTTGATTTTATAAACTGTTTCACCTTCTTTCTTCATACCATACTCTTCGCGGGCAATACGTTCCAGCAGAAAAGGATCAGTTTCAAGGTTTTCAATTTCTTGCTTAAGAACCTGTGTTTCATTTTTTAGCTGTTCCTTCTTTTCCTTGAGTTCTGCTTTGCGCTGGTTGAGTTCGATACGCGCCCAAATGCTATAGGTATCGATAAAGGTAAACCATACCACGACAATGCCGCCCAGAATAAGGGCCAGAAAAGATTTGCGCCACCGTAAGGGGTTCAGTAATTCGTAATTCATCAGCGAAGTTGCTTTAGGCAATAGTAATGGCGAACATTAGGGTCGAAAATACTACAAATTATAGATCAAACACAACCAAATGAAGGGCAGGCTCTTTCTACTATGTGGCTTTTTTATTTTGTCGCCGCTCTATCTGCAGGCAAAAGGGGCTTTGCAGGACACCAGTTCGGTAGAATGGATCAAGGTTTATTTTAATCAGCCGGCTGATTATTCAGTGGCATTGCCTGGGAATATGAGTAAAAGTAACGCTGACCTGCTGGCTACGCTCGAATCGCTTATTGATGAGGCGAATCATAGTATCGATTTGGCTATTTATGATCTGGAGCATCCGCGCATCGGTAAAGCACTGGCGGAAGCGGCCAAGCGGGGTGTAAGGGTAAGAGTGGTGACAGATAATTATAACCGAACCGATGCAGCTGAAATTGATTCAGCTATGTGGGTTACACTTCGGCAGGCCGGTATTATTTCAATCGATGATGATGGGGACGTGTATGAACCCGACGGTGATATTGATGACAACGATTTGGTTAACGCCGGTGCCGACATGCACCATAAATTTGCAGTTATTGATGGTTTGAGTCCCACACCTCATGATGATAAGGTTTGGACGGGATCAACAAACTTGACGTATACGGGAGCCTATAATACCAATAACACCATCATTATTAAAGATAGCGGTGTTGCCAAGGCCTATCTTCATGAGTTTGAACAGATGTGGGGTGATAACGATGAAACACCCAATCCGGCAAAATCAAAATATCACAAAGATAAATCGTACGTGGGTGAGAACACCTATTTTGTGGATGACACGAAAGTAGAACTCTATTTTTCGCCTATCAACCGATCGGGTAGCAAGCCCAGTATTATGGATCGGTTGGTAGAGGTGGTTCGTTCAGAAGCCCAGCATGATGTTGGATTCCAGGCATTTGCAATTACGCCGAGTATACCCCTCAGCAGAACAATCTGGCAGATGTCGGCCACGGGAGAAATCGAACTTAACGGGGTTATCGATCCGATGTTTTATTATCGATATAAGAACAACGGCGATATCTGGGCATCACCGGAAGCCAAGGTGCAAAACCGGATGATTCTTCCCGCTAATGAGATGCGGAAACTGCATCACAAGGTTATGCTGGTGGATGCCAAACATCCGGATCCATCCGATAAAGGGGTAACAGTTGCCGGTTCGTATAATTTCTCAAAAAATGCCGAAGTTAATAATGATGAAAATCTGCTTATTATTCATTCCGATCGGATTACGAATCAATTCTATCAGGACTTTAGTGGGGTTGTGCGGCGTGCGCAGCGAGAGGCCGATGTGCCTGCTCCCGTTATTGATCCGGATCACTGGTACCCGGTTAAGGAGGTGTCAGACGGAGGTGAGTTTGCGATAGAGGTCCTGCCGGGGTTTGGATACGGTGTGGAGTTTCTGGGTATAAATGTACCGCGTATTTATGCGGGGCAAGATTCCTCGGACTATTATGCCCGTGAAGCCTCGGGTTATCTGCGGAACCTAATATCCGGTGGGGAAGTGAAGCTGCAGGGAGCGTCGGGTGATCGCCCGGATGCCGGTTATGGTGCATTTCAGGCATATGTGAGGCTAAAAACGGAGAAGGGCAAAATCATACCATTAAACAAACACTTACTGCAGCAGGGGTTTGGTCAGCACGAGCAGTACTATGCGCAACACCCCGATTCGGTGCGAGCTTTCAAACAGTATACCGAGCAGGCAAAGCGGCAACAGGCGGGGATGTGGAGAAATTCCGAAAAGGTAGGGAGAAAATTTCTGCGTGATGAAGATTTGGATGATTCTGAGCCTTCAGAGGCTTTTCCTATTAATATTAATACGGCAGATGCTTCGTTACTGAAGTTGTTACCCGGCATTGGGTCTGCCTATGCCCAGCGAATTATTGAATATCGTGAACACAACGGACAGTTCGCCCATATCGATCAACTCGAAAATATCAGGGGCATTGGTCCCAAAACCATGGATAAATTGCGTCCTAACGTAGTTGTAAAGTAGAAATAACTGAGAAATGCAGTAAAATTTGTTTTATTTAAATAGCAGTTTCAAGTGCTTAGATGTCTACTGTAATGATAGGTAGACTGTGATTATTAATTTGATAAACTATGAATGAATCTATTGACGCCTTACGCTTGAATTTAGGTGAAGGCGGGCTGCTGGTGATGAATATATCGCTGGCTGTAATTATGTTTGGCGTGGCACTGGAGTTGTCGATTAAAGACTTCAAACGCGTTGTTAAAGATCCCAAATCTACCATAGTAGGTATCTTTTCGCAGTTTTTTTTGTTGCCGGCGATTACATTTCTGCTGGTGATTTTCTTTGAACCGCATCCGAGTATGGCTCTGGGGATGTTTATGGTAGCAGCTTGTCCGGGTGGCAATGTATCAAACTTTTTTTCGCTGTTGGCCAAGGGCAACGCAGCGTTGTCGGTAAGTATGACGGCCATAGTTACCACTTCGGCCATTATTATGACTCCTTTTAACTTCACGCTCTGGGCCAGTTTGTATGAACCTACCAGTATCATATTGAGAGACATCCATATAAATTTATGGGAAGTTTTTAAGATCATTGGCTTAATTCTGGGTATTCCACTTATATTGGGAATGACCGTTCGTCATTATCGAGAAAAGGTGGCCCAAAGGATTTCAAGCTATATTAAAGGATTTGGAATTATCTTTTTTGCGGGATTTGTGCTCGTAGCTTTTGCCATGAATTTTGATAATTTTTTGAGCTATGTGCATTTGGTAATTGCTCTTGTATTTTTCCACAACGCTTTTGCCCTGTCGGGCGGATATGCGCTGGCATCGATATTTAATCTACCTTATAAAGATCGAAAGTCAATTGCTATTGAAACCGGCATCCAAAATTCCGGTTTGGGACTGCTACTCATTTTTAACTTTTTTGAGGGATTGGGAGGTATGGCTCTTGTCGCAGCTTGGTGGGGCATTTGGCATATCGTTACCGGCTTGGGAATTGGGTGGTACTGGTCGATAGGAAAATCAGCTTTACAACAAGTTTTTAGCAATGCGTAAGAATTATCTCTGGTATCAGTTTTTCAGGTATGGTGTTATACGTCCGGCATTGCACCTTTTTTATTCGGATATAAAGGTGATTGGAAGAGAACATGTGCCGGAAAATAAACCGGTTATGTTTATTGCAAACCATCAGAATTCTTTTCTGGATGCGTTGCATATAGTTAACAACACGAGACATTTTGTCCACTTTCTGACCCGTGCCGAGGCTTTTGGCAATCCTATATTGGATCGTTTTTTCTATTCGCTGAACATGCTTCCGGTTTATCGCGCCAGAGATGGTTTCGGAACTATAAAACGCAATGAGAAAATATTTGAAGAGTGTTATCAGTGCCTTGCTCGGAATGATGCGCTGCTTGTGTTTGCTGAGGCAAGTCAAGTTATGGGGCGACGCATACGTCCGCTTAGCAAAGGATTTACGCGTATTGTTTTTGGCGTGGAAGAGAAATACAACTGGGAATTAGATCTGCAGATTGTACCGGTTGGCATCAGTTATGGCAATCATCGGAAGTCGAGAACACCCGTACGCATAGAGTATAGTGAGCCGGTTCCGGCTTTACAGTACAAACAGGCGTATCAGGATGATGACCGCGAGACTGCCCATCAGGTGAAAATGCAGATTGAGGATCGCCTCAAAAAGCTGACACTGCATATTCCCAATAAGAAGTACTATGATTTATACCAATTGATGCTGGATGATCTGGAGTCCAATCGGGAAGAGTTGTTGGATCCTGAGCTGGTGAATCGTCGCGCAACAGTTATTAGCAATCAGCTAAATGGCGAGTTGGTTGAGGAGTCGAGGTTTTTGCTGGAAACAGCTGATCAATATGATCTGACTGTCCGGGATGTAGTGGATCCGGTTTCGTTTGATCTTAAGGATGTGATACTGAGTCCTGGTTATTTTTTTTCATTGCTTAACAATGCGCCGCCCTATCAGCTTGTCCGGTGGCTGGTAAACAGCTACTTGGAGGACGAAGCATTTGAGGCTTCTGTAAAATTTTTAGTGGGATTAATGTTGCCGTTCTATTATATACTGATAGCGTTTATCCTGTTTTTAGCAGGAGTAAGCTTGCCGTGGATAGGCGGTTATATACTGGCAAGTCTGGCAACAGCCCCTTTATTTGTGCGGGGAAAAGATCTGTTGGAATCCAAACTGCTTGATAAAAAGAAGCGTTCAACGTTGCTGGATGACGAAAAATTTGTTGAGCAGTTGGAGAAGTTGAAAGACTTGCGTTCCCGACTCTTTCGTCAACAAGAAGATTAAAGGCCTGTGTTATCGTCCTTGTGTAAAAGCATTCTCAAAGTGCTTGATGTCGGGAGCTTCATTATTTTTCTGTAGAATGGAAATTACATCAAATCGTACCGGGACACCATCCATTTTACGCTCGTAAATCCATGCTTCGGCCGCTTTATAGACATTCTGAATCTTTTCTTCATCTACAAATTCCTCCGGTTCGCCAAAGGTATTTGAGGAGCGTGTTTTGACTTCAGCGAACACGATACACATCTCATTATCATAGGCTACAATATCTACCTCGGCGCGCTCAAAATGATAGTTCCGCTCCAGAATGGTATAGCCTTTTGACTCAAGATAGGCGACGGCCAGCTCTTCGCCCTCATCGCCAATTTCACGCGTTGTTTTTTTACTCATGATGTTGAGGTGGTGATGAAGAATCCGGTTTTGGTCCTGTGATGGAATGTTTCATCTCGGCCAGTTTAACCAGATGCTTTAAGAATTTCAGGTTCTTCTTGTTGATGTACGGCAGGAGAGCCTCCGTAAACCGCTCAAACATCTCCAGGAACTCGGTAAATTTTTCGATACGTTCCCGGAAATTCTGCTCTTCTTCAGAGAGGGATTCTTTCTCTTCAAAAAGGTCGAGAGTTTTGTTCAGATTCTGCCGGATGGGTGCTACCTCACGCTGCTGTCGCTCCCTGATGATGGTGGAAACGATATTCCAGACATCCTTCTCAGCGGTGTAAAAATCTTTGCGATTGCCCTTGAAATGTACCTTGTGGATCAGTTGCCACTGCAGCAGGTTGCGCAGATTCATGTTGGCATTACCGCGGCTTATATCCAGCTGATCCATAATAGCATCGGTATCCAGCGGATCAGACTCGGCATATAGTAGAGCGTGAATTTGGGCCATCGTTTTATTAATGCCCCAGGCCGATGCCATCTCTCCCCAAAGCAAAATAAATTGCTCTAATGCTTCTTCATGTGTTTGGGAGCGAGATTCATTCACACGCTTGATATTGAATTAATTGGTGTTTTCAGTTTTTGAGGTAGTCCCGTTTGAACTGTTTGAGGTTCCGTTGGCTTGCTGTTTTTCTTTGGCACGCTTTTCCTTACGGTCACTGTCTTTGTAATCCGTAACATAAAAGCCGTCACCTTTATATACAACGCCGCCACCGCCGGAAATTACGCGCTTCACTTTTTGTCCGGTTTCGGGACATTCTTCGAGAGCGTCGTCTTTAATACTTTGCTTGATTTCAAAGGTCGTTCCGTCTTCGCGTTTGTACTTATATGTTGGCATAGTTGATAATACTTTTATTTGGTTCTAATAGCAGTGAGAAATAGCATAAAATGTGCCAAACTCGTTTGTTCGTACAAATTTACAGTATGCTATGTTAAATCTTGCAGTCCTGTTTGTAATCGTTTGACCGCTTCTTGCAGATCCTCCATGGATGATGCATAACTGAGTCGCAGGCCGTTAGGTTCCCCGAAAGCGTCGCCGGGTACGGCGGCCAGCCCGTGTTGCTCGATCAGGTACATGCACAAATCGGTACTTGATTCAATGGTAGTTCCATCTGATGATGTGGTACCGAGATAGTGAGAGATATCGGGAAATACATAAAAAGCACCAGATGGTTTAAAGCATTTGAGTCCGTCGATATTTGATAACGCATCCACGATATAATCTCGTCGTTTTTCAAATGAGTCGCGCATATTGCGGACGGCATTAAGGTTTCCGCGGTAAGCCGCTTCGCCTGCTTTTTGTGAAATACTGGATGGGGCTGAAGTTTCCTGACTCTGAATTTTAGCAACGGCATTGGAAAATGATTTAGGTGCTGCCAGGTATCCGAGTCGCCAGCCGGTCATCGCAAATCCCTTTGAAAATCCGTTAATGAGTACTGTGCGTTCTTTGAGCTCCGGTGCAACGTTTAGGATGCTCACATGCTCATCCTTAAAAACGATGTATTCGTAAATTTCATCCGAAATAATATTCACCTCTGGATGATCAGCCAGTACATCCGCCAAAGCCTTAAGTTCATCGGCACTGTAGCAGGTGCCCGTGGGATTAGAGGGCGAACAGAGCATTACCGCTTTGGTGTTTTCGGTGATGGTATCTTCGAGCTGCTCGGGCGTCATGCGATAGTTGTTTTCAAATGAGGTACGTACGGTTACCGGAGTGCCACCCGCTACGTTTACCATCTGCGGGTATGAGACCCAGTAGGGCGTGGGGATGATAACCTCATCACCTTCGTCTACCATGGCCAGCATGCTAAAGCCTAAAGCTTGTTTAGCACCATTGGTACAGACAATTTGAGAAGGATCATAATTGAGCTTATTGTCGCGCTGTAGTTTATTAGCAATACTTTGCCGCAGCTCAGGCGTGCCGGTATTCATTGTATAGCCGTGAAAGCCATTATTAATGGCTTTAATAGCAGCTTCGCAAATATGTTGGGGCGTTTTAAAATCGGGTTCGCCGGCACTGAGCGAGACGACAGACTTACCCTGACGCGTTAGTTCTTTTGCTTTGGCTGAGATGGCCAGAGTTTCGGAGGGAGAAACAGCTTGCGCTCGTTTTGAGATCATAACGCTATCAAATCAGTTCTTGAGATCAGTTTTAGAAAGTACTGAAAATAGCAAAAAGTGCGCTCTATTTCTATGTGTTTATGAGATGGATATCCCGGAAGTGTTGATAAGAAGAGATTGGCAGCCTAACGAATTGTTACTGAGTAGAAGTCAATATGAATTACTTCTCTTCTTTATCCTTGAATTTTTCGTGCAGTGCTTGTGCCACATGATTGGGCACAAAAGAGGATAAATCGCCATCCCAGTACGCAATTTCTCTAACCAACGACGCCGATATAAAGGTAAGCTGCTCGTTGGGCATCAGAAAAACAGTATCAACCTCGGGCGCCAGCCGCCGATTCGTAAGGGCCATGCGGAATTCGTATTCAAAATCGGATACTTGTCGAACCCCGCGCACCAATGTTTGGGCATCCCGTTCTTTAGCAAAATCAACCAGTAAGCCGGTAAACTGTTGAATCTCAACTCTTTCGGCCCATGGTTTGTCTGTTAAGCACTCTTTGATGAGGGCTTCGCGCTCATCCCCCGAAAAGACGGTTTCTTTCTTATTATTTACGGCAATGGTTATAATGACTTCATCAAAAAGTTCGGTTGCACGTTCAAGAATATCCAGATGTCCGTAGGTGATGGGGTCAAATGAACCGGGATACAGGGCCAGCGTTTCCATAAATAGTAGATTTTAAAATTCAATTCCTGGTTGATCAAGAAAAATACTTACATGGGTGCGTCCATATTCTTTGTAATAGGAACAGTGCGGATGATCGGTAAAATCATGTCGCTTATCGTGCTCCAGAATTAACCACCCATTTTCTGCAAGCCAGCCATCAGAGGTAATGGTTTCGATCATCTCGTGCATATATTCATAGTCGTAGGGTGGATCAGAGAAAATGATATCGTAGGGGAGCGGCATGCCTTCCAAGAACTTTTCTACCGGTGATGTCGCTGTCCTGATTTGATCACTTACATTAAACTCCCGCCCTACACTTTCAATATGCTTGATATTCCTGCGGTCGTTATCTACAAATAGTACTTTTGAAGCCCCCCGTGAGATAGCTTCAAATCCCAGATTGCCCGACCCGGCAAAAAGATCCAAAATATTAGCATTGCGGATATACTTTCGGGCATCGAGTATCGAGAAAAGCCCTTCTTTGGTACGGGCCGCCGTGGGACGAACGTTTAACGTGTTTGGAATATTTATCTGACGGCCTTTTAGCGTGCCGGTAATGATGCGCATATGCTGCTGATTCTGTTTTTGAAAACCCTATTTAGATGTAAAGGTACAAAAAATAATACTGACAGAGATAATTGCCGAATCAATTCAGCTATCAATCATAATCGAGAGCTAACATTATGGCGGGGAAGGCCGACTCAAGGTTAAAGCCATATGTTTGTTCATCAGCTTCAATTTGAATTTTATCAAGGGTGTCCATCTTGGTAATGGTTCCGGCATCATCCCAAAAAGGTTCCAGGATTTCAATAACTTGAAAAGCATTTTGACCATAGACATAAATCTCTTCGTGCAGGCCGCCCATCCAGTTAAGTTGCTTCGTATGCTGAAGCCACAGATAGGGCAAATCCTGAACTTCGTCGTAGGGAATGTAGGTGGCTCCGCGCAGTTTCCCGAGAATAAATGAAGCTACAGAAATGCAGTCTTGGTAACAACAGACCGTCATAAACGATCCGCCGGGATTTGCATGTTGAACCCAGCGCAAACCAATTTCAAAATCACTGACCAGGTCGGTTGTGGACGTATTCCCGGTTAATTCCCGAAACCCTTCGAAGGATTGATTGTTCCGAAGCAATAGAAACTTATAATCTTGATTGCTTAGGGTGTACCAGGTGGGCTGGATGTTTTTGCGGTCAATCCCGCTCATCAAAATGTTGATGTGTTTTTCTCGTTCATCGGAATCGTCATAAACGATTTTGGGGACTGAGGTCCAGCATTCTTGAGTAGGAAGTGAAAGAATACGTAGATGACGAATTTCGTACTCTTCCTTGAACTGATCAATAGTTTGCTTGATACCCCGAAAGTGCTGCTCGGAATTTCCAAGCAGCGTTTCGGTAATATCAAAGTTAAAGTCGTAACATCCTATATGCGCCAGCTTTTGTGAACTTGTTGGATCGTTGACAGCATAAAAGAGCTGATTTTCAAAAAAGCAAAGTCCTAAGCAAGGATGTTGTTCCTCCATCTGTCATTATTTCCAGCTGGCAGCATTAAGTTCAGTAGTTTTTTCAAGCGACCCGATGCGATCTTCGGTATCCGGATCTTCTAATAGATAAATATTCGGACGTAGGGTATCGTTGAGCGCATACTCGAATTTCTTGTGGGGTGGTCTCGGTGAATATATCAGCGAGTCCGGATTGAAACTTTTATTTGGATCTGCTGGTGCAAAAAGAGAGTCCCCATTGGCGACCATCAGAGAATCCGTTTTTAAATAGCTTACAAGAGTGTCGAGTCCGCCCTCAGTAGGAGGGAAATTGTCTTTATCCTGCTCGTATTGGACCAAGGCATCGCGAACAAGCCCCATTCGATGGCGAACTTGTTCGGTCATCTGTTCGCGTTCAATAACTTCTTCGTAAGGGTCAACAATTGAGTGGTACAGCCAATACCCTAATACAATGATGACTATTGCCAGTACAATACTTAATATTCTGTTACGCTTTTCAATATCCATGTGCAGATACGTATATAATTAAAGTGGTTTTTGAAAATATGACTTTGAAAATACATGCCGACTTGCTGATATGCAACTGGAAGTCTAAAATGGAAAATATTTTCCGATATTAATTTTTATGCCGAATGTATGTTCTTATCCACGATTTGATGGTGTCAGGTGAAAAATCTTTTCTGTTAGGTAAGAAGATAATCCTCGCCGCTTAAATTGTTGCAGCTCCTCCAGCTTTGATTGTTCGCGCATACATACAAGTTCAAACTGGTTGCCAAAGAGCTTTTGTAGCTCTTGTTCATCCACCGAAAAGGGCGGACCGTTCATCTCACTTTGATTGTACTCAAAGGTTTGTATCAAAATTTGGGTATCAGTATTACAGAGATCAATAATTTTTTTGGCGTGATGTGGTCGTTGCTCAGGAGGTAAAGCTATAATAGAAGCTTTGTCGTAGATAAGATCTTGCGGAGGAATTTGGGTTACCGGTAGTTTTACGAAGTCTCCTTCCCATAATTCCAGGGAATCGGAACGGTAGATTGTAAAGCCGTGACTGGAATCCTGAACAAATGGCTCGTTATGTTGCTGCATCACTTGGTGCAGAGCTTTCGGAGATACATCAACGCCGGTAACGGTTTCAGAATGTTTTGCGAGCCACAGTAAATCCAGGGATTTGCCACAGAGCGGTACAAGAACTCGTGCATCAGATTTAATACCAAGGCGACTCCACAGGGTGGGAAGGGGCGGATAAACAGTATCCATATGCCAGCCGGTATTCCCTTTTCGCCATCGACTTTGCCAGTAACTTATTTCCATATGTTCTTGGTTCGGATCTGATTTTTATCAAAATAAAAACAATTGACCGGGGATAGAATTTAATTGCGGTAAAAAATAAAAAGGGAAAATCACCGGCCTTACAGAATCGTAATTCTATTGTGATTAAGTTATATTTAGCCATTTCAAAATGCCTGTGCTACAATTCATCAGCTAATGTAAACGATAAATTTTTGTAAGTCCGTTGAACCGGAAAGTTCTAAACCTGGCGATTCCCAATATTATTAGCAATCTCTCCGTGCCTCTGCTTGGAGCAGTTGATACGGCACTGGTAGGGCATCTCGAAGAAGCATATTATCTGGGAGCGATTGCTGTAGGGAGCATGATCTTTAATTTTATTTTCTGGGGATTCGGATTCTTGCGGATGGGTACGACCGGAATTACGGCCCAGGCTTTTGGAGAGAAAAATCAGACCGAGAGCATTATGACACTGACACGGGCGTTAACCGTGGCCATTGTTTTTGGGGTTTTAATTGTACTGCTGCAGGCATGGATTGCCGACCTTAGTTTTTGGCTCGTAGAGGCATCCCCCGAAGTGGAGCGTTACACCCGCATCTATTTTGAGATACGTATTTTTACCGCCCCGGCAACGTTGTCACTGTATGCTATTAACGGTTGGTTTCTGGGGATGCAGAATGCTCGTTATCCAATGATTGTCACTATCTTTTTGAACAGTCTTAATATCGGACTTGATGTGCTGTTTGTTTACGGTATGGGAATGACCGTTGACGGCGTTGCGATGGGAACGCTTATTGCTCGGTATGCCGGGATAACGCTGGCAGTGGTCCTGCTGATCTATAAGTACCGAAGCTGGTTGAGCGGTTATGTGCATGATCTACTTCTGGAGCTGGAGGCCATGAAAAATTTCTTTACGGTAAATCGTGATATTTTTATCCGCACGTTGTGCCTCATTTTTACCTTTTCCTTTTTTACGGCAAAATCTGCTGAGTTTGGAAATGTGGTGCTGGCTGCGAACTCTATACTGTTGCAGCTCTGGATGATTGTCTCGTACGGCATTGACGGATTTGCCTATGCTGCTGAAAGTCTGATTGGTCGCTATACGGGATCAAACCAACAAAAGCGTGTGAAGCTGGCCGTGAAATACTGCTTTATTTGGGGCACGGGCATTGCCGTGACGGCATCATTGGTATATGCTGTTTTTGATGTACGAATCCTGCAGATTTTTACCAACCAGCAGGATGTAATCGATACAGCGATGGTTTATTTTCTGTGGACGATTGCTGGTCCTGTAGTAAGTAGTTTTTCATACATATGGGATGGTATTTTTATAGGGGCAACGGCAACCGGACCAATGCGCGATTCCATGATTGTTGCTACGCTTGTCGTATTTTTGCCTACCTATGCTATTGGCGTTCATTATTTGGGGAATCATGCTCTGTGGTTGGGAATGACGCTTTTTATGTTAGCCCGCGGTGCTACGCTTACCTATTTTGCTCCCAAGCATATCCTTAAAATAAATTTGTGGTCAAAAGCGTAATGTAACGACGATGGTTTTGATTCAGTTAAAATGTGGGTTAGATTGGTTCTCAGAAGATTTACTCATAGGTAAGAAATAGAAATTATGAAGACGATAATGCTGATGCGCCATGCGAAGTCACTCCATGGAGCTGGAAAACAGAAAGACTTTGATCGACCGTTGGCCAAAGAGGGAGGTGTCGATGCATCAAGAATGGGATTGTTTATCAAGCAGGCAGGAGTCCGACCCGGATATATTATCGGATCTACTGCTAAGCGGGCTCAAGAAACGATCGAGCTTCTCACAAAGGCTGCTGATTTAACATCTGATATTATCAGCTGGAATAAAGACCTGTATTATGGAGGGGCACGAGATTATCTTTCGGTGGTGCAAAAGGCGTCAGAAAATATAGATCGTATAATGATAGTTGGGCACAATCCTCTGCTCGAAGAAACAGCTTCTCTTTTATGTAATGGTGAAGGAGAATATGTGGCGCGAATCTCGTCAGGGGGATTGGTTAGCATTGAGCACCCCGCAATAGAATGGAAGCAGATAAAACCGGGGACGGCTCGTTTTCGTTGGATGATGATTCCCGAGTTGTTACGAAAACTGGATAAATAATTAGCCGGTGACGTCTTCGTAATCAGAAAGACGAGAACTTTCATCTTCTTCGTCAATGAGTTCGAGGATGTGGGAAACAGCTTCGTGTGGATCACGATAAAAGTGGTCTTTACCCATAAACTCACGTAGTCCGGACTTATTGACAATATCCCGTATAGGTCCTTTAAGACCGGCAATATAAAGCTCGATATCCCAGTTTTTAAGGGTGCCCACCATTGTTTTAATTTGTTCAATAGCTGTGGTATCGAGAGTGTTTATAGTGCTGCCGTCAATAACAACATAGCGCGTTGACTTATTGCGCTCCCGGCTTTTCTCGATAATGTAATCCCGGAAAAAATCGGCATTAACGAAAGAGAAAGAGGCATCAACGCGGAGAATCATGAGGCTATCAATGGGTTTGGCTTCAGGGTTGCGCTCCAGATTTTTAAAAAGCCGGGTACCCGGAATAATGCCAAGTTCTGCTACATTGGGACGACTGTATTTATAGAGCATGTGAATCATCGAGGCAACAACGCCCAGCAAAATACCTTCTTGGATACCAATAAGCAGCGTGCTAACAGCCGTAAAGATCGCAATAAGTCCTTCGCTGTATCGGGTTTTATATAGAAATTTAAATTCCTCAATATCAATAAGGTTGAGGGCCGAGACAATAATTATGGCCGCTAATATCGGCATCGGCAGGAAGTAGAAAATAGGGGTTAAAAACAAGAGGGTAGCAATGATCACAACAGAAGTTATGATGTTGGCCAACGGTGTTTGGACGTTTGCCTGTTCCGAGGCCGCTGAACGAGAAAAACTACCGGATACGGGGATCGACTTAAAGAAGCTGCCAAAGAAATTGGATGCGCCAATTGCTACCAGCTCGTGGTTGGCATCAATAATATAGTTGTGGCGTTTTGCAAATGTTTGTCCCAGTGAAGCAACACTCATGAATTGTACCAGGGCCAAGGTCAGGGCAGTGGGAAGAAGTTCACGCATATTGTTAAAATTGATATCGGGGAGCGAAAGAGCAGGTAATCCCGTTGGAATATCCCCCACCAACTGAATGCCGAGCTGATCGGCTCCCGTCATCCAAGATAAAAGGATACTGGCGGTTAGTATAGCAACTGAAATAGGAAATATAGGTTTCACATACCGTATAATGGCCATTATCGCAATGGCAGCAATACCCCATGTGAACGTTTGCCAATGGATTTGGTCAAAATTACTTATAAGATCTTCAATAATGACAATAATATACTGGGTTTGAGAAAGTTCAATCCCGAATAAATTGTTAACCTGGCTAAATGCAATGATGAGGGGCGCCGCAAGTGTAAAGCCAGCAATAACCGGTCGTGAGAAAATATTAAGGACCGATCCGAGTCGCATTGATCCCATTAACAGTTGCAAGCCACCAGCCATCATGGTAAGTAAGATTGTGAGCGTGATATAGCGATCAGTGTTCGGTTCCGCAAGAAGGCTAACACCCGCAGCTACAATCAGCATGTCGATGGCTACAGGACCGATAGAAAGGTTTTTAGAGGTACCCAACAATGGATAGATAAGCAAGGGAATAACACCGGCATATAGTCCGTAGATGGGTGGGACGCCTGCAATAACGGCATACGCCATCCCCTGGGGAATAAACATGACCCCCGTCGTAAGGCCGGCTGTAAGATCGCCGCCAAACTTTTGACTGTCATAGTTGGGTAGCCACTCGGCAATTCTAAATGTTTTTCGTAGCCATTCTTCCATTTATGAATAAAATCCCAATAAGGTAAATTGAACCCGAAAGATAATAGTTATAGAATTTTTTTGTCTATATAAATTAAACAATAGCTAACAATATAGATTTTATAACGGCCATATTATAGGGGCTAAAATGATTACAATAATCCAAAGTGTTATGGCAAGGGGAAAGCCGACCTTAAAGAAATCGGTAAATTTGTAATTGCCCGGACCATATACCATTAGGTTGGTCTGGTAACCAATAGGAGTTAACAGGGCCATAGAAGATACCAGAGTAATGCTGGCAATAAATGCTCGAGGATCAAATCCCTGTGATTGAGCAACGGATAGTGCAATGGGAAACATTAGGGCTATTGCACCATTATTCGTAATGGTCTCGGTAAGTAGAGCGGTAACCAAAACGAGTCCAGTAAGTATAATTCGGGGGCCATAATCGCTGGTTATGCTAAGCATCCCATTACCGATCAATTCTGCTGCCCCACTGACCTCCATCGCTTTGCCAAGTCCCAGAGCAGCGCCAATAACAATTAACACGGTCCAGTCGATTGATTCTTTTGCATCACCCGGTTCAATAACATTAAAAGCCAGTAATACCGCTACCCCCAGAATGCCAGCTAATGCAATATGGAAAATTCCAGCGGTTACTGATGTAATGATGCCAGCAAGTACGAATAGAGAAACATATAGATCTTTGCCTAAATCATTTTTTGGGTCTTTTCCACTGTTAGAAGAAGGGGCCTCACCACCAGCCTCACTTGTCAGGTAAAAGTCTTGAGAATCTTCATGGGCTTGTTGGAACCCGCGTTTCGTATCTAACAGTAATACATCCCCGGGACGGAGAACAAAATCCCCCAAGTTTTCACGTATCCGTTTTTCGCCTCTTCTTACACCGGTGACGGCAGCGCCAAAACGATCTAAAAGCTTTGCCTCTTCTACCGTGGATCCCACTAATCGAGAACCTTCTTTAACAACCACTTGGTGGAGTTCCCGGTTCTTTTTTTCGTCTCGTTTAATATCTCGCGGCGGTTTAAAGGCAAGTCTTAGTCCGGGATAATCAGTAAGGTCTGGGGCAAGATCCAAAAATCCCTTTTGGGGAGCATAAAATAAGTGATCTCCTACGCGAAGCTTTTCATCTTCGGGTACGGGGGCGATTTCGTTGTCATGCCTGTTAATGCGTACAAGTTGAAACCCCGGCAGTTGTTGTAAGTTCGCTTCTTCCACCGTTTCTCCAACAAGGGCAGCTTCTTCAGTTATCTCAAGTTCAACCAGTGATTTACGCTGAGCTTCCTCCTCATCACGAATATCACTGCGGTCAGGGGTAAGCTTTGGACTAAAAATAATGATATAGATTAAGCCAATTATAGCACAGGGAACTCCTAACCATGCTAATTCAAAAAATGAAAATCCAGCTAAGTTGTTACTCTGTAGCAACCCGTGAGCTATTAGATTTGTGCTGGTTCCGATTAATGTACACATGCCCCCTAAAATAGCTGCATATGATAATGGTATAAGCAGTTTTGAGGATGAGACATTGTATTTACGTGCCCACCGACGGATAGCGGGTATACCCATCGCAACTATTGGGGTGTTGTTAAGAAATCCCGAATAAATTGAAACGCCTGGCGTCATCCTGAATAATATTTTTCTGATGTTTTGACTGCCTTTACCAAGAATGAACTCACTGGCATAATCGAGCGCACCACTGTTACGGAGGGATGCGGCAACAATATATAAGGTGCCAAGGGCTAAAATGGTGGTGTTGCCAAATTGACGAACCGCTTGCTCAAGGCTAATAACTCCTGCTGCAGTAACAACTCCAACAGCCGTCATAAGGATAGCATCGGGAGTCCATATGTCAAATACTAAAGCCAAAAATGCAAGAATAAGAACAAGGAGTGTTATCGTAATATCAAAACCCATGTGCTAAAAAAGCGTGGTTTGATGTGTAATAATTTAAGGATTAATTGGTTCTGCTATCCGAAATCTGCATTTCTTTTAACAAGCTTGAGTTATTATACATTTCCGATATTCGGGAGATTATATGGCGAATATCCATGTTAACGGTTTGGGAACGCTTGGGCATATAAAGCAGATCATTGATCATGCTTTTGGGGCTTCTTTTTGCTACGATACCAATAAGATTTCCGTTATTGTTTAGTACCGGGCTGCCAAAACTACCGCCTGAAATATCGGTGGTCGATACAAAATTTACAATACTATTCTTATCCCCCGATTCTTTTACCCGGCCCGTACTCAGCCGCAATGTTCCATTAGCATCGGGATAGGTGAGCGATTCGCCACGGAATTTGAGGAGGCCCTGCACATATAATTTTTGCGCCGGCCGAAGGTAGGGCACATGCTGCGAATAGTTCTTCCGGCTGAATTGATAGCTGCTCAATAGCTCATTATAAAGTTTGACCAGCTCATCTTTTGGATGGTTACGAGCACTGTCTGCAGGCAGGTTTAGAAACTCTTTAGCACGATTCAGGTCGTATACTATAGACTGGCTGCTTTGTGTTTCTAAATAAGAGGTAATTTCTTTTTTAAGGGCATTTTCCTGGCTATTGCTAAATAGTTCTATAAGATGAAAGGGGACCTTTCCATCGGGCAGGGTAGCGAGCGTGTAAAGCATGTCCCCAAGCATCAGGGTTTGGGCTTCGATATTGGTTTCACTGAGTATGCTTTGATGTCGCTGCAAAACTCCTTTTTTCTTAGTGCTGCTGATTTCAGTATTAGTGGGATCACTTATATGCTCGTAATACGAATTGTACAGTCCGGCTATTTGCAGGAGTTTATTGTTGTTTATGGTATTGACCAATGCAAAAAGCAAGTCGCCGGTTTGGGATGCTATTCTATAAGATTGTTCAAGCTGACTTAGCACACGGCGGTATTTAATATTGCGTAGTGAGTCCTGTTTGATCCACTTTTTAAATTGTTCTTCTTCTGTCTGTTTTTTTGTAATAATATGGTGTTCATCAATACCCTGTTGTAGCGCTTGGTAGTATATCAGGTTGTGATTTAGTGAGGAGCGAAGCGGTGCGTTTTGAATAGCTGTGGCAGAATCCTGGCCGGCAGCGTATTCTTCTGCATCGAGGATGGCTTTGTAGGTATCAATTAGTACGGGGTTGCGGTTTTTCCGGTAGAAGTCGATGGCGTAGCTGCTTTCGTAGCGCTGTGTTTCGCCGGGGAAGCCAAGGGTTAACGTAAGATCTTGAGGAGCAACTTTCTCATCAGCAATTGCCAGGTGCTTTTCCGGCTGAAACGGAACGTTGGATTTGTTATAAGTTTTGTTTCGTCCATTTGGACTTTCGTACGCTCTCAAAAAGGCGTAATCTGCAGCATTTTTTATGTTGGGATTGGATGGGGCATGTACCAGCCGGATATCTCGAATTACTTTATAGACCGACATAAACTGTCGGTTGCCACTCCAGGTATCGTTGATCTCTACGACTAAATTGTTGTTACGGGATTGTCGATCTGCAATAATTTGTTTCTCGATTTTCTGCTTTTGTTGTCGTCGCTGCCGGTAGGTCAGTGAATCGGCAAGCTGCCGGTTGATCCGGTCAGTAATCTCTTCCTGTTCAATAGTGATGAGCAGGCTAAAGTTCTCGAGCGGGATTTCTTGTTCGCGGGATTGGGCATAAAAACCATTCTGGAGATAATTTTGGTTGCGATCGCTGTTTTGTGCAATCCCTTGAATGGCAGTGCTGTAATTGGTGAGTAATAGTCCGTTTGAAGATACGAATGATCCGGTGCCGGCCTGACTTTCACCGATTTTTATTTTTACTACGGCTTGGTTGAGCGAGTTACCCTCGGGAGTATAAATTTCTTTTTGTGATAGGGTAACGCCTTGTGATTGTAGGTTATCATAAAGGGGGCCGTCGATTTGCGGAAGCAGCCAGAACCCGGGAGGGTCCGAGGTTTTATCGGCACTGTTTTGTTGCTGGTTTTGGGATGATTTGTCTTGGCCGGCTTCTTGTATTGTGGCAGGAGAGGAACATCCTCCCAAAAGAAAAAGGAGTAGCAGGATGGTTGATATAGCGCTACGTAATTTTTTGAGGGCGGGTTGTTGCATAAAAACGTGCGTTGAATAAAATTTTGTGGGTGAAGAATTACGAAGGTGCGAAGATTTTTTCTTACATTAAAGCGGTTTGAATGTTATTGGTATTAAAATTGACTAAGGTTTTTGGATTATGAATTACAAGCACAAGTTATTTTATCTCTGTAAAACCCCACTTAGCGCTGAAGGTCCCAAGGATGTTGAAGTCATTGACCGGGCCGAGAGCAGCGATGAGTTCCCTGAGCTGTTTAAGGAATACGAGGAGCGGCGCGCTCATGCTTTTAATGAGGATAAGCTCTATAGTGTTATTCGGGCTGATGATGTTTATGAGTTGCTGCGTACGGGTACTGAACAAGAAGCCAAGGAGATGGCTTTTGATAAGGCCCAGCAAGAGATTGTTACAAACTTGCAGCACCGGGTAATGCAGAAGAATGATAAAGAGGCAAAAGCTATTCTTAAGGAAGTGCACGGTGTTGAGTAGCAAGTGATTTAATATTATCTGCCGCTTGGGCTTGGTTTGTGATGGCTAAAAAACGACCTTTCTACATTGTTAAACAGGATAAAGATATTTTTGTCGTCGACAAGCCGGCGGGATTACTTGCCGTTCCTATTCCCGATAGTGACGTTAAGAATTTATACGACCTTGTTGCCGATCATTTGGCCAAGCACGGTGTTCGTGTGGGCGTAGTGCATCGTATTGATCGCTATACCAGCGGATTGATGGTGTTTGCTAAAAATGAGCGTGCCTATAATGATCTTGTTGAGAAGTTCCGTAATCATGAGCCCAAGCGTACCTATCTTGCAATTGTGCGTGGTGTGATTGAAGAAGACGAGGGAGTGTTAGAGCATCACTTAAAGCTTATTAAGGATGGTTTCCGAAATATTGTTGTTGATCCCAGTGAAGAGGGGGCTACTCCGGCGCGGTTGTCGTACAAGGTGAAGGAGCGCTTTCTGGAGAACACGCTGGTGGAAGTACAGCTGGATACGGGATTGAAAAATCAGATCCGCGTACAGTTTGAACATATTGGTCACCAGTTGGTGGGCGACCAGCATTACGCACCCGAAGAAGAGGGGGAGCCGCTTATTAACCGTCAGGCGCTGCATGCCTACCGATTAGCCTTTAAGCACCCACGACATGGAAAAGAAGTGCAGTTTGAGGCCAAAATCCCGGCTGATATGATGCGTCTGATTGATCGATTTCGATGGAAGAAAGAAGCAGAGTCCGGTTAGCCCTCTTGGCCAAAATGGAACGGTCGCTGTACTTTCGATTTTGAACAATTTCTTATTCATTAGAAGTAAATAACCTCACCAACGAATACTATTTTTTATGACTACAGATGCTCCTAACCTTTTTAAATCGATTGTTCTTTTTGGACTGTTCTTTTTTATGGGGATGTCATTGCAGGCCCAGGATAAACCATCATCTGATTTTGAGCAGTTTAATGATCAGCTTAAAAATGAGTATTTCTCGATTGGCGGATTACTCCAAACAATAGGCGACTATCAGTTTGAGCGTGTAACCGGTGAAAATGGATTCTCTGTCGGCAATGCGCGTCTGCAGGTGTATGGAGAGTTCGACAATAAGTTCGGCTACCAGCTGCAGACAAATTTTGTGAGTAGTACTGCCCTGCTTGATGCAAATATGTATTATAATGTGACGCCAAACTTTTCAGTAAAAGCAGGATTATTTAAGTCTCCGTTCAGTTATGAATACTTGACGGGGGCAGCGGCGACTGATTTTGTTAACCGGTCGTCGGTTGTTAACCAGTTGGCGCCCAAACGACAGGTTGGTCTTCAAATGCAGGGCAAGGTGGCGGATGGTAAGTTTAAGTATACGGCTGGAATGTTTAACGGCAATGGCTTTGGTACTAATGCCAATGATGACGACAAGTTTTTGTATACGGCAAGGATAGAGACGAATTCAGAAATTGGCGACAATTCAAATAATACATTTATAATGGGATTAAATGCCTCTTATGAAGAGAGTGATAATCCTACATCAGGGGCGGGATTGTTGTCGCAGCTTGAGGGCGAACAACTGTTGCTTGGAGCCGATACGCGTATCAGTTATCAGAAAATGATGTTAGCCGGTGAATTTATTTATTCAACCATTAATGCTGATGCCGGTTGGAAATACAATCCTTATGGGTACTATGTGACGGGCGGATATTTTGTAACGCCGAAAACGCAGCTTCTTGCCCGCTGGGATTATTTTGAAGGAGATTTTATCGGAGCCAGCTCAGAGTCTATTGTTGGCGGAGTTAATATCTTTCCGACGGACTTTTCTGAAGTGCAGTTGAACTATATATATCCTGTTGACCAAGGGGCTGATTTCTCCCAAATTCAGTTGAATCTGCAGATTGCGCTATAGATATTTTCTTTTTTCCATTCCTAAGTTATCAGGGAATATCTATATTCTCTATAAGTACCTTTTATTGGTTTCTTGGAATGATTAATCTCATATTCCTGTATTAACAATGTGGTGAAATCAAACAACAGAGCAGCATGTTTTTACAGGATCTAAAAGAATTCTTTTGTGAGCTCTTGCAAGCGTATTTTAAGAGTAAGAATAAGCATTATTGCTGCAGTGTAAACTGCAACTGTGGGAATAATTAGAATCAAAAAGTATTAAGGTGTTCAGTTATGAGTACCAAAACAAAGAGAGAAAAACCGATGGAAATTAATATTGGAATCAGTCAGGGAAATCGTAAAGCTATTGCCGATGCACTTTCAAAGGTATTGGCCGATTCGTATATGTTGTATTTGAAGACACACAATTATCACTGGAATGTAACGGGTGAGCTTTTTCATTCGTTACACGAACAATTTGAGGAGCAATACACAGAGCTTGCCGAAGCTGTCGATGAAATTGCCGAACGCATCCGGGCATTGGGGTACCGGGCCCCGGGAACATTCAAAGAGTTTAAGGAATTAACATCTGTAGATGAACAACAAGATGAGCCGGATGCGATGGAAATGGTTCGGCGCCTTGCAGAAGGTAATGAGCAGGTAATGCGTACTGCCCGGGAGGCACTTCAACCCGCAAACGATGCAGAAGACGAAGCAACAATCGATCTTTTGACGGAACGGTTGAAAGTACATTCCAAGACTGCCTGGATGTTGCGCAGCCATTTAGAATAGGTGAGATAACTAAATCAAACTAAAAACAATATTATTATGGCTTCACGAGAAGAATACATCGACAAGTTAGAGAAGCAGCTCCGAGAATGGAATACCCAGATTGATGAGCTCCAAAAGAGAGTTAATAAGGAGTCTCAGGATCTGAAAGCTAAGCTCGAAGATCGAATGGATGAGCTGCGAGAGAAACGGTCTCGTCTGCGTGCAAAACTGGATAAGATTAAGAACTCAGGCGATGATGTTTTTGAGGAAATAAAGGAGGATAGCGAAAAGCTTTGGAAAGACGTTAAAAAAGGCTTTTCAGAAATCCGGGAAATCGTCAAAGAATAATACTGAATTTAATATACTGTAAGGCAGTCCGTTTTGGGCTGCCTTCTTTTTTTAATAGAACATTAACTAATGTCAAAGGAGATAGGGTATGGAAGAGGTTAATTCAATTATTGATAGTATTGTACCAATATTAGTTCAATATGGGCTTAAGGTATTAGCTGCGGTTTTTGTACTGATTGTTGGCTGGAGTGTGGCGGGATGGTTAAGTAAAAAGGTGCGCAAACGGGCTGAAAAATCTGAAACCATAGATGCTACCTTAACTCCTTTACTTGCTAAAGTAACCAAAATTCTTGGTCTTACTGTTGTTGTAATTTTTGTATTAAGTATGGTTGGGATTCAAACAGCCAGTTTGGTGGCCGTTCTTGGTGCAGCCGGCTTGGCGATCGGTTTGGCCTGGCAGGGAACGCTTGCGGATGTTGCTGCCGGTGTGATGTTGTTGATTATGCGTCCTTTTAATGTCGGGGATGCTGTTGATATTGCAGGGGTCTCGGGCACAGTAAAAGAAATTGGCCTTGTTACTACCGAGATGGATACGTTCGACAATGTGGCCATGGTTTTACCCAACTCAAATGTGTGGGGCACAAATATTAAGAATATGTCTGTAAATGATATCCGGCGATTGGATATGGTTATCGGCTTTGGATATAATGACAATATTGATCACGCCATGGAAACAATTAAAGGCGTACTTGATGAGGATGATCGCATTTTGGAGGAGCCGGCCCCACAGGTTGCCGTTTCGGAGCTGGGAGGAAGCTCTGTAAATCTAAATGTTCGCCCATGGGTTAAAAAAGAGGACTATTGGGCACTTAAGTTTGACTTGACCAAACGAATTAAAGAGCGATTTGATGAAGAGGGTATCAATTTCCCTTTTCCCTCGCGCGATGTATATATCCACAACGAGAATTAGTTTCTGTTTTTAAAAGAGGGAATAATTAGTAGGCCGGCCCACGTGGGTCGGCTTTTTTATTTGTGGATGTTTTGATATCCGAGATGGATTGTAATAAGTTCCACAGAAATATTATCTTGGTTAAACTCAAAAGCAGCTATGAGTTTTGAAGTAAAATTTCGAATCGACAAGCGTTAGAATTAGAGGTACCCGTGGATACTACTATGGAAGAGAACAAGGAAACATCCCAACATGCATATGAGGATGAATACGTAATTTTAACCCAAAATAATGAGCTTTTCCTAAAAGGGGACGAGCAAGTTGATCGTAAGAAGCTTTGCGAAGTAAGTCCCGATGATCTTGAGGATAAGATTTCTGAGCTGAAAGATGCCTTTTCGAAGCTTCAAGCAAGGATCGAAGAAACGCTTGCCGGTGATGTAACGCTTGAGGATCTGACAGCGCTTGAAGATGAGATTGAGAACAGCGAGGCTATAGGGGATTACAACACATTGAAAAAGCAGGTCGAAGAGAAAAAATCGGATCTGACTGAAAAGGAAACCGATGCTGCATCAGCTGAAGAAGAAAAGGGAGAGGAAGCCAATGAAGCGGCAGAAGAGGAGGCTGATGATGAAGAATCTCCTGCACCAGAGGTTTCAGAGACTAAGACCGAAGAAGTTGAAGCACAAGAAGAGACTGAAGATGAAGAAGTAGCAGAAGCTGCTGACGAGGAGACTGAAGTCGAAGTTGAACCACAGCAGGATGAGGAAGATACAGCTGAAGAAGAGGCTGAAGAAGAGCAAGAAGTAGTTGACGAAGATGATGCTGTTGAAGAGTCTTCGGATGAAGAAAGTCCGCTGGATTATTACAAGGAAATTGTAAGTAAGGCTCAAGAGCTGGCCAAGCAGAATGATTGGTCGTACGTTTCAGTAGAGCTCGATAATTTAAGTCACCGCTGGGCTGAAGGTCCCGATACCGGTGATGAGCAGGTGAAAAAGCTCTACAAAAAGTTCAACGATATTGTTGATGATTTTGAAGAGCGAAAAGAGCAGCATTATGCTGAGCTCGAAAAGAAAAAGCAGGAAAACCTCGAAACTAAGAAAGAGCTCCTGGAAGAATTTGAGGGCATTGTTTCTAATGAGACCTGGACCGCGACCCGCCGGGTAAGTCAGATGAAAGGACAGTGGAACAGTACGGGTCCGCTGCCCAATGGGAAAGGAGAGGAACTTGATGAACGTTTTGAGGAGTTGCTCGATACGTTCAATGATCATAAGGTAGACCGCTTGGTTCAGAAGCGTCAGAAAGAGGAAGATAACCTGATGCTCAAGTTGACAGTTCTTGAGAAGATGGAGAATGTCGCTGAGTCAATGACGCACGAAACGGAAAATTGGGATGAGATTGAGGAAAGGTTTGAAGACCTGACTAAGCAGTGGAAAAAGATTGGTCGTGTGCCCAAAGAAAAATCAAACAAAGTATGGGACCGATATAAAAGTGCGCAGGATGAGTATTACGATCGGAAGTATAAATATGATCCCGATCATCAAAGTAAGGTAGATAAATTTACCCATAAGAAGGAAAAGATTATTGAAGAGGCCGAAGCGTTGCTGGAAGAGGAGGATCTGGCGACGGCTGCTCGAAAAATTAATAAGCTCCACCGCCGGTGGAAAAAGGTAGGGAACTTGCCACAGCGTGCGGAGGATAAGCTTTGGTCACGCTTTAAGTCGGCTACGGATGCTTTTAATGAGCGGAAGGCAAATAATCAGGATAAAATAAGTGAGCAGGAAGAAGAGCATTATCAGCAGAAGCTGGAGCTTATTGACAAGGCGAATGAAGTAAAGCATACCGATGATTTTGAAAAGGGGCATTCGCAGATGCAGAGCTTTATGGATCGTTGGAAGAAGATTGGTCCGGTGCCGCGTGATAAGTCAGAAAAGATTTGGAAGAAGTTCAAGGGGGCGATGGATGAGTTTTATGATCGTCGCCGGGAGCACTTCAAAGAAGTGAAAGAGGAGCGCAAAGAAAATCTGGAAAAGAAGAAAGAAATTCTTGAGAAACTGCGCGAGCTGGGCAAACATGATGATCCTATTGAGGCGGTAGATATTGCCAAAGGTTTGCAGGAAGAGTTTAAAAATGTCGGCTACGTTCCCATCAAGCATAAGAACAAGATGTGGAAAGAGTACCGCGAGGCCTGTGATGTGATTTATGATCGCATGCGTGCTGCTAAATCAGGAGATAAGTTTGATCAGGAGTTGGCTAAGGCTGATTTGGACCCCGAAGACAGAAGTAAAATCCAAAAGCTTCGCAAAGAATATAGTCAGGTTAAAAAAGAAGCCAAGCAATTAGAAAAAGAAGTTCTGCAGTACAAAGAGAAAAAAACCTATTTTAAACCTTCCAACGGTGGAAATAGTTTGCTCGATGAGGTCGAAAATAGAATCGAAGAAGTAGAAGAAAAGTTAGAGAGTAAACAGGAAAAGATGGAATCGATCACACAAAAAATGGATCAGATTCGAGAACAGTCAGGTGATTAATGGTGTAGTTTGTTTTTCTAACTCATTCCATCATCCTATAAGATATTATACAAAACTTCCTCTGTGCTTGGAATACAGCAGATATAAAGAAGTCTAATGATAGGTAGGAGAAGTTATGTAATAACCTGCAGACGGTTGAAGGTTCATGAAATGATAAAATTTAATGGACAAAGCTAAGCAAGATATAACGGTCACCTTTTGGGGCGTCCGTGGTTCCACTCCTTGTGCTGATAAAAAAAATATGGAGTATGGAGGAAATACCACTTGCTTAGAAATTGATGTGCCCGGGACGGATGATGTTTTAATTCTGGACAGCGGAACGGGTATACGCAACCTGGGCAATAAGTTTAAAGATCAGCCGGGTAAAATATGGGGGCGTATTTTTATTACACATCCGCATTGGGATCACATTCAGGGGTTTCCTTTTTTTAAACCTATCTACGGCTCCAAAAACCATTTTAGCATTCATATGCCCGAACAGGGCGAAGAGGGTGGTTGTAAAGATATTTTGGATGGCCATCTTACCAAAACGTTCTTTCCCGTTACGTTGGATATGATTGATGCCAACCTTGAATATATTACCCAGCCCATGAAGCGCATGAAATACGAGGGCTATGATGTTGACTTTATGTTAGCCAATCATACTATTGAAACAGCTATCTATAAAATTTTTATTGATGGAAAAGAGATTGTCTTTTGTCCGGATAATGAGCTGATTCTGAAGCCGTCTGAAAAGTCAGATTATGATACAAAGCTTGAAGCATTTTTGAGTGGCGTAGATTTATTGATTCATGATGGACAGTACGATCGTGAATCCTACAAAGAGAAAAAAGGATGGGGGCACTCAGCCTGGGAGGATGTGGTCGAATTTGCTGTCCGGTTAGATATTCAACGCCTTTTTATCACCCATCACGACCCCGATTCTGATGATAAACAGCTTCGCAGCTTGGATGATCATCTGAATACTGAGTTTGGCAGTGTGTTTAAATCAATAGGACTGGCGAAGGAAGGATATCAGATTATCTTGTAGGTCATCGGGCTCATTGCCAGTATTTATTAATTATCAATTCTCCTTAACTGTGTTAAAAAACTTCGTTGAGTAGGCTAAGCTCCATTTCTGCAATGAGGCATAGTATCATTACCTTTAATAAGTTTAATGAATGAGTTCCTCCTTAGAAAAGGAGGACAGAAGGATTGAAAATGATGGTTCACGTAGTCAATCTCCCTAAATCTGTCTTCTCTAAGAGGGATTTGAGAAATTAGGTTTTTCATTAACGAATTTTTCTTCCTACAAAGTAGGGAGAAATCAAAAGAGGGTCATCGCAGCGTTTTGCGTTGCGATCTTGATTTATTTTGCAGCAGAACAGTGGAATGAGGATAGTAACCTTACCTTCCCTCTATCTAATTCCAGTGCTCTACCCTGAAATCTAAAAAGGGATATACCCATAATGGATATATCCCTTTTGAAGTTTATACGGTAAAATTCGTATTAGAAATAGAATCGAGCACCCAGCGTGCCATCAATATCAAAGTCAGTAGATGGAGCCACGTTGAGGATGGGGGCAGCTTCAATGAAGAGCCCAACAGGAGCATCTTCAAATAGATAATTAAGCCCTACCGGTATGCGAGCACCGATATAGGAGTCATTTTCTCCGAGTACCAAGCGTCCGCCAATACCATAGTATAGGGGCAAGCTTCCTTGTTCAACATCACTGAATACATTATAGTTGTGCCATAAATAGTCTGCCTGTATGGTAATGGCATCGTACCGTCCAAACGACCAGGCTACGCCTACATCAATGGCATTGCCGCCCCCCGTCCATGATTTGGCAGTAAGGCCCGTGGGTTCGCCCACCATGAAGCCAATACCCAGGTCTTTGTCGGCGTCCTGCGCATGACTAATAGTATTTAATGATAGTGTTACAAAAACCGCTAATAATATAACGGAAAGTAGTTTTTTCATAGATGAATTAATTATTTGAAATTTATTTGAGGTATAACCAACGTTACTTAAAATGAAAATAATGGAGAAAGTTCCGAGAAAAGCTCTTCTAAGCAAATCAATTATGACCGGTTAAAGTAAAGTCGCTTAATGTGTGATTAAGTGTTTTAAACCTATCAAAATGTTACAGAAATAAGTAAAGGATTAGAATAAATAAAAATTATTCACGCACAATATTACGAGACCAATATTGGTGGGGTATTTTAATATTGCTTTTAAGCTTGTTATGCTGTTTCTGGAAACAACACAATAGAAAGAGTTAACAGTATGCTAATCTTAGGATTTGTATACTCATCTTCACAAAGACAAGAGTATAATAAGTTACTCAGGTTTTTTATATTAGCGACCGATTGAGAGCTACCAAGTCAATTAACTGTCTTCTGTTCTCAACGGTCTGTTAGTTTAAATTTTGCTTAAAATACCGTGCTCTCTAAAGCACAACACTAATCACTAATCTAAACGAACATATCTATCTGATTATGAAAAGATACACAAGTATACTTTTTGCTTTGTTGATGTTTCCGATGGTAGCATTATCACAACATGCTATCACAGGAACCGTCACCGAAGCTGATACTGACGAACCACTTGCGGGTGCCAATATTGTTGTAGTAGGGACCACAACCGGTGCTTCTGCCGATGTCAATGGTAACTATGAAATTGATGATCTTGAAAATGGTACCTATACAGTCCGAGTTACAATGGTCGGATTTTCTGCTCAGCGGAAGGAGGTTACTATTGATGGTTCTGATGTGGAAGTCAATTTCGAAATGAAAGTTTCAAGTCAGTCTTTGCAGGCACTTGAAGTGTTTGCTTCTCGTTCTGACCAAAAAACACCTGTAGCTTATGCAGAGGTTGGTCAAGAACAGATAGAGAATCAGTTAGGTTCTCGAGATTTGCCGCTAGTACTAAATACAACTCCCTCAGTGTACTCTACTGCTCAAGGTGGTGGTTCAGGTGATGCACGTATTAATGTACGCGGTTTTTCACAAACTAATGTAGCTGTCATGATTAATGGTGTTCCCGTTAATGACATGGAAAATGGCTGGGTTTACTGGTCAAACTGGGATGGAATTGGAGATGTTGCTCAATCTATGCAGGTACAGCGCGGTATGAGTAATGTAAACCTTGCCGTTCCTTCTGTTGGTGGTACAATGAATATTATTACAAATCCAGCCGAGAATGAGGCGGGAGGCCGTTTTAAGCAAGAGATAGGGAATGCTGGTTTTCGCAAAAGCACAGTAGTTCTGAACTCTGGCTTGATTAACGATAAGTTTGCCTTTAGTGCTGTAGGCGTACGTAAGACTGGTGAAGGTATGGTGGATGGTACTTGGACGGATGCGTGGGCTTATTACTTTGGTGCTTCTTACCAAGTGAATGAAGATAACCGTCTTGATCTGTTTGCTTTAGGGGCTCCACAGCGTCACGGACAGCGTTTATATGCACAAAATATTGCTACTTTTAGCCATGATTTTGCAAGAGATTTAGACTCTTATGATAATGCAGGATTAAATCAATTTCAGGACAGAGGGTACTTTTTTAACCAAAATGTTGCGCCTGTAAGTAGTAGTTATAATGGGAAGCAATATGTCGGTGATGGTTGGATTGGAAACTCAATTCGCGATCGTTATTCTGCTAATTCAATCAATGAGCGTGAAAACTTTTTCCATAAGCCACAAATTAATTTAAACTGGTATTCTCAACTTACTGAAAGTATTAGTTTAACGAATGTACTTTACTATTCCGGTGGTCAAGGTGGTGGAACTGGAACATTAGGAGAAGTCTTTAATAAAGACGCGAATGGTGTTAGTTCATCTGAACAGCCATTTTTCTTTGGTCCTAGTCCTTATCAAATTGATTGGGATAAAACAATTGCAGTAAATAGTTCAACTGCAAGAAGTTGGCAAAATGATTTTGATTCAGGAACTAAAGATGATTATGAGTCAATTGGAATTCTTCGAAACAGCCGTAATAATCAATGGTCAGTAGGAGATATTCTAAAGGTAAATGCGGACCTTGGTGATCTGCAATTAGGTGGTGGTATTGACTGGAGAACCGCTGAAATTGAGCACTATCGTGAAGTGCGGGATCTGTTAGGAGGTCAGTACTATATTGATAATGCAAATGATTTTAATCCTAATAGAAGAACCGGTTTAGGAGATAAGGTTGATTACAATTTTACCAATACCGTTGATTGGATTGGTGGTTATTTGCAGGGAGAACTTCAAAAAGAACGTTATAGTATTTATGCTACTGCAGGTATAACTAATATTAAATATACATATGATAATCACTTTACCGAGGATCCTGAAAATCCAGGGGAGAATCTCTATCGTGAATCTCCTAATATTCAAGGATATCAAGTAAAAACCGGTGGATTATACTCTTTTACCGATGCACTTGATGGCTTTGTTAACTTTGGTATAATTTCAAAAGTGCCAATTTTTGATAATGTGATTGACGATCGCTCAGGTGCTATAAATGAAGATCCTGAAAATGAGAAATATTATTTCTATGAAGGTGGATTTCGTTATTCAAAGCAAGCGTATGCAATTAGTGCCAACTATTACTTAACAGACCGAAAGGATCGTTCATTTACTCGGGGAGTTACCCAACAAGATGGTACTGAAGGAATAATTAATATTTCGGGTCTTGATCAACGCCATAGCGGTATTGAGCTTGAGACATCATTCAAGCCTACAAATTACTTACGCTTGGATGTTAATGGTTCTTACAACTTTTGGGAGTACCAAAGTGATGTACAAGCACGTTACTTAGCTGATTATAGCCAAGATCAATACCAAGAGTTGGCTCTTTCAATAGATGGGCTTAAAGTTGGAAATGCCCCACAGCGTCAACTTTCTTATACCTTATCAGTCGATCCAACGAATAGATTCCATTTCCAAATTGTTGGTAAATCATTCTTTGATCACTATGCGGATTTTGACCCATTTAGCCGTACTTATGATCCTAATGATCCTTCCACTGCTGACAGAGAGCAGTCTTGGAAAGCGCCTAATTATACCGTACTTGATGCGCATATGCAGTACGATCTGAATAATATATTTAGCGGTGCAGATGTACGCCTCTTTTTGAACATATACAATGTTTTGGATAATACATATATTCAAGATGCAACTGACAATAGTCAGTATAATGCATACGAGGCAAATGGTGTAAATCATAGTGCTGATGATGCAGAAGTCTTCTTTGGGCTTCCCCGAAGATTTAATGCTGGTGTTACTGTGAACTTCTAATTCAGTCTTTTATTTACTTTCTAAAGGGCAGTCCATTCGGGCTGTCCTTTTTTATTTTAAATCATTTCACAAAAGAATGCTGATATATGACTGATAAAGTAATATCTTCGCGTCTAATCACTTACGAGGAAGCAATATTATAATGAATGACTTCACGCTGCTTATGAAACGTAGAGCAATTACGATTTTACTGTTGACAGTTTTTGTTGGTCTTGCAGGTTGCCGTAGCGAGCAGCAATCACATCCCCAAAAAACACTGCTTATTTCGTTTGACGGTTTTAAGTACAATTATCTGGAAAAGGTTGACACCCCAAATTTTGATGCTATTGTTGCAAATGGGGTACAAGCGGAAGGATTGATTCCCGTTTTCCCCAGTAAAACCTTCCCCAATCACTATTCTATTGCAACGGGTTTATATCCCGAGAATACCGGATTTGTGAATAATACCATGTACGATCCCAAGTGGGAGGAGTGGTATCGAATTCGGGATCGTGAAGCCGTAGAAGATGGTAAGTGGTATGGCGGGGAGCCAATCTGGAATACGCTTGAAAAGCAGGGTATTAAAACGGGGACCATGTTTTGGGTAGGTTCCGAGGCTGATATTCAGGATATGCGTCCCACCCACTGGAAAACCTATGACGATGACATGCCCGGCAGTGCACGTATCGATACCGTAATGAAATGGATGACTGATTCCGGTGATCAGACCGTTGATTTTGCCACATTGTATTACAGTGATGTAGACAGCAAGGGACATCGGTACGGTACGGAATCCGATTCGGTAAAGCAGGCTATTAAGCGCGCTGACCGTCTTATGGGATACCTGAAAGATCAGATGATGGCGAACAATCTGTGGGAGAATACGAATATCCTCATTGTTTCTGATCATGGTATGGTTGATTTATCGGCTGACAAGCTTATTCGCCTCGATGAAATAATCGATATGGATGATACGGAACGGGTGAATTGGGGACCCATGACCGGAATTCAACCCAAAGAAGGAGAAGAAGAGGAGGTATATCAGGCGCTAAAATCTGCCGAAGAAAACTACCGCGTATATAAAAAAGAAGACTTGCCCGAGCGGTATCATCTTAAGAATCACCGGCGGGTAGAAGATATTATTATGATTGCTGATTTGGGTTATACGATCCTGGATGAGGATTATCAGGATGAATTTATAGAATCATTACCTCGTGCAACCCACGGTTACGACAACAACGAAAAAGCCATGCAGGCCTTTTTTATTGCTCACGGACCTGATTTTAAGCAGGGTGAAAAAGTTGGAACTTTCCAGAATATCCACATTTACGAGCTAATCAACTATTTAATGGCTACCAAGCCAGCCCCGAATGATGGATCGCTGGACAGTGTGAAGGTATTGCTGAAGTAATGTATCTAATCTAATGTAACAGTACTTTTAAAGCTTATAGATTACTGTATCTGGGGAATATAGTTAAGGCTATATGCTGTTTATACTATTAACTATAGTCATTATATAGCCAATACTCTGTTAGCCTTATAGCTATAACTATATACCTCTTATATCAGCAGATGGGTTTTAAACGGCATTATTTTGACCCACACCTGTCCTCTCCCTAAAATTAGGGAAAGGTACGCTATTAGTAAGTTTTGGACTGTATCAAAGAGTTTTTCTCCTCGCGAAGTAGGGAGAAAGCCAACGAGGGGCAAAAAAGAAAGGCCGTTTTAAACATCATACTGCTGTGCATAAAATCAATAAGCTGTAATAGAAAAGTACAAAATTAAGAGTCCATCTAAATTAGTTTTAGGGAACATAAAACGTTGCATCTATCCCCAGAAGCCGTGATATTTAGTCCAATTTTGTAAACACCAAAGAATTTTTAAAATCCAATGGCATACGTAGTAACAGAACCATGTATCAACTGCAAATACACCAATTGTGCGGCGGTATGTCCGGTTGATGCTTTTCGGGAGGGGCCAAACTTTCTTACCATTGATCCCATCGAGTGTATTGATTGTGATGCTTGTGTGGCGGAATGTCCCGTTGAGGCCATCTATCCCGATGACGAAGTGCCCATGGAGTGGGAGCATTATATTGATCTTAACGAACGACTGGCTGAAGAATGGGCCGATCACGTGATCAATCAAACCAAGGAAGATTTGCCCGATGCTGACGAGTGGGCAGAAGTAGAAGATAAGCGCGAACATCTCCAGGAAACCTGGGATTAATGTTGTTATTGGTTATTAGTTATTTGTCTGGGGATGCCTAATAACTATTAACAAGTTCGACTTTGCAAAACGAAATTTACTGCGTCATTCTGAACTCGTTTCAGAATCTGTAAATTTTACTTTAAATATTTAACTGAGATCCTGAACTAAATTCAGGATGACATGTTAGCTTTTGCAAAGCCTTGAGCAAATAATTCATATCTTTTAACAAGCAGTATTACTGTGGCTTACCAGATTAAAACCAAAGACAAAACCCTCGACCTCTCATGTCCCAAAATAATGGGGATTCTCAACGCCACACCCGATTCCTTTTCTGACGGCGGTAACTTTAATGAAGTGGAAGCAGCACTGGGACGCATTGGACTTATGATTTCCCAGGGAGCTCATATCATAGATATAGGCGGTGAATCAACCCGACCTGGGTCTGAGCCTGTCACTGAACAGGAAGAACTTGATCGTGTGTTGCCGATTCTCGAACAAGCCCTAACACAATTTCCTGACACATTCTTTTCGATTGATACTACCAAATATCGCGTAGCCGAGGAAGCTCTTAAGCTCGGCACTCATTTTGTTAATGATGTGAGCGGACTTCAAAAAGAACCTCGTTTTGTCGACTTATGCGTGCAGTACAACGCAGGTTACGTGATGATGCACTCGCAGGGTAATCCCAAAACAATGCAAAAAGACCCCACCTACGATGAAGTGATTACAGATATCAAGCAATTTCTGAAGAAACGTATTGATCAGGCCAAAGAGAAGGGATTAAAGAATGTTATAGTAGATCCGGGGATCGGTTTTGGCAAAACACTGGATCACAATCTCAAACTGATTGCCCACCTTGAGGAATTGCAGGATTTGGGATGTCCCATTTTAGTTGGTGCCTCACGTAAATCAATGATCGGTCAAGTTCTTAACGATCGTCCTGTTGATGATCGCCTGACAGGTACCATTGCTGTTCATTACCATGCCATGCTCAATGGGGCCAACATCATCCGCGTGCATGACGTCAAAGAAGCCCACGATTCGCTACAGGTATTCAACGCAATTACATCAGCTGAGTAGATGTTTGCTGTCTATCGGATGGAATCTGCGTTCGTTATGAATTCTGTCAGGCTGCATGTCATCCTGAATTTATTTCAGGATCTGGATTGAATAGTGTAGGAGGGGTTGAAATTCTGAAACAAGTTCAGAATGACACTAACATTACTTTTCTTGTTACGTAGGTTTTCTGCGTAATGTATTATCTCCCCATTGGTTAAGTAGGTCCCAACTGCAATTTAAATCTGACCCTACTCTGTCCTTTCCTAAAATTGGGCAAAGGGACTTTTTAAAATAGATTATAATTTATATTGGACAAGCTATTCGCCTTGTGGAATAGGGAGAAAAAAAGAAGGGGGTTCGGGGTGAATCGCGGGAAACATTGAGTAAAGAGCTATAGACGATTTAGAGCGATATATTGATTTGAGGTTCTAAATAGTACAAAATCTACGATTCCTCCGACAGTTTTTTTCGTTCATTTTTTGCTGACAAAAAATGGACATGATTTTTTTGGGAACCTTCCTTCCCATTATCTTAATAACTGCCACTTAATGATATAAGGTCTTATCAAATACCTACCTAAAACTTCGCCAAATAATACTTATATTCCGTTAAATAACATCCAGAAAAACGAGGTACACCGTTGATCCCCATTGGCTTCCTTGAATTCGGCGTCCGGGACTTCGTCGAAGTCCTGATTATCACCATGGTGCTGTTCTACCTATACCGGTGGATCCGTGGTACATTTGCCATTCAAGCCGCCGTCGGTCTCGTTTTTATCATCATCATTAATGCGGCCGTCAGCGCACTGGGACTCACTACCATCAACTTTATACTTCGCGGTATTTTGGATGTGGGGATTTTAGCAGTATTCATCATTTTCCAGCCCGAAATACGCAAACTGCTCTATAGCTTGGGACAGAATACGAATCTCGACCGCTTTTTCGTGCACTCCAATCCCAATACCATTATTGATGAAGTCGTTGATGCCGTCCGTGACATGTCTCATACCAAAACCGGGGCACTGATTGTCTTTGCGCGCAGTTCAACACTGCAAGACCTGGTCGACGTTGGGGTAAAACTGGATGCAAAAGTAAACAGCGAGCTTTTAAAAACTATTTTCAACAAACACACCCCTCTGCATGATGGGGCCATCGTTATCCGAAACAACCGGATTGTAGCCGCAAGCTGCTATCTGCCTATCTCACAGAATCAGAATATCTCGTCAGTATTTGGAACACGCCACCGTGCAGCAGTAGGTATTACCGAAACCAATAACGTTTTTGTGGTAGTAGTATCCGAAGAAACGGGACGTATCTCTATTGCTAAAAATGGATCGCTTACCAGCGGATTGACCATCCAGAAGCTTCGAAGTGAAATGGAAGAAGCCCTCGGGGATCAAGATATTGATGAAGATGATGTAGCCTTTTCATCCGCGCAGAGTGAGCTGAAGCTTAGTTAGTAGCCTCTATCTTTTATAACAATTTAGCATATCTTGCGTAAAGTTGTTTTCAACTTTAACAAAAGCTTTTTCCATATGAAATTTTCTGTCTCTATAATGATATCAGTGCTGTTATTGGTCGGGGCACTGTCTGTAGAAGCTCAAAATAACGAATATAATTTAGATCAGGATTATGGTATCGCTGCAGACGGAACGGTCTTTTTGGATAGCGATGATGCGGATGTTGAAATAAGGTCCAGCGATCGGTTTGATGCCAATGTTAATGTTTATCATCGTGTTGATGTAGATGGAATTGAGTGGGGATCTGAAGATGATTTTAAGATGAATGTAAAACAACGGAACGGAGATCTTTACATAGAAGAAGCCGAGCGTAACAATACCAATTTTCGCTTTGGAAAGGTTGAGAGGGAATACCGAATTACTATTGAGATTCCCAGAGGGGTATCAATAGATGTAAAGGGCGACGATGGAACGTATAGCATATCTGATGTTGGAGGAGCAATCAATATGGTTGCAGATGATTCTGATATCAGCGTAAGAAATGCTACCGGAGAAGATTTTTCATTCAAAATTGATGATGGTGTTGTCCGGATGGATAAAGGGCAGGGTAAACTTGCGGTAACCCTTGACGATGGAGAGTTTCGAGTAGATAACGGACGGTTTAGCGAAATTGATGTTCGGGGAGATGATGCAGCCCTATATTTCGGCACCGGATTATCAGATGCCGGAAAATACTACTTTAATATAGATGACGGTGATATGGAATTAGAGATTTTAGATGGAGGTGGCAGCATTGATATAGCTCATGATGATACTGATATCAATACTTTTGGAGCATTCTCTAAAATAAGTGGTGAAGAGGAAAGAACCGTTTATAGACTGAATGGGGGACAGGCTAAAGTCGAAATTGAGAGTGAGGACGGAGATATCGTATTACGATCTAGCGAGTAGTAGTTTAATATTATTCAGAATTGCCTGTGACTGGACTCGTGTTGGTATTAAAGGAATTCTAATTTTCCATCTTCCTAAAATATAGATCAAGCAGTTTTTGTGCAGCTTTAAAAGAACTTATCTCCCCATTTAATACTTGCTGTTCAATCTGTTGCTGTTTCTTTTTTACGGCGGGATTATCATAAAAATGCTCAGTAAGTCTATTGGAAATAGTGTCGTACATCCAGTGTTTGGCTTGGCGGTTTCTATTGTCTTCAAAGTAACCATTTTCCTTGGTCTGCTGCATATATTCCTGTACCATCTCCCATATTTCAGAAATACCCTGATCTGTTAAAGCAGAACAAGTGGTAACTTTTGGACTCCATCCCGACTTGGTTTCGGGATATAGATGCAGTGCGTTTTTGTATTCCCTTACTGCCTGGTTGACCGCCTTTTCACTGGCTTCGTCAACTTTGTTGATCGCAATGGCATCCGCCATTTCCATAATGCCGCGTTTGATTCCTTGAAGCTCATCGCCGGCCCCGGCCAGCATTAATAGCAAAAAGAAATCGACCATCGAATGTACGGTCGTCTCGGATTGTCCAACGCCCACCGTTTCAATAAAAATAGTGTCGAAGCCGGCAGCTTCGCAGAGATAAATGGTTTCGCGTGTTTTACGGGCAACACCTCCCAAGGAACCTCCTGTAGGTGATGGGCGAATAAATGCGTTGTCATTGGTGGCAAGCGTTTCCATACGTGTTTTGTCACCAAGGATACTGCCCTTGGTGCGTGTGCTGCTTGGATCAATGGCTAACACCGCTAATTTATTTCCCTGATCAATGATGTGATTGCCGAGCGATTCAATAAAGGTGCTTTTACCCACACCGGGTACGCCCGTGATTCCTAATCGTATGGAATTACCCGTATCGGGTAAGCATTGCTCGATGATATCCTGTGCCAGTTCTCGGTGTTCTGTCTTGGTGCTTTCTATAAGCGTAATGGCACGACTTAGAATGGTTCGGTTACCGGACTTGATGCCATCGACGTACTCATCCAGTGAAAGAGACGAGCCTTTATTTTTAAAACGTTCCAATCCCTTTCTGTTGATAGCGTTGTTTTGTTCAACACCCTCATTTACCGAGAGGGAAGGGTTGTTATTTTTGGTTTCGTCAGACAAATTTAAAGACAGTTAAAAACCCTGCCGGTTTTGGACCCCCGCAGAATTTAATGAGAATGAATTAGTTTTGAGCATCAATTAATATCTCCAAAATCTGTTGGGCGGCAAGCGAAATAACTGTGCCGGGTCCAAAAATACCGACAACCCCCTTATCATATAAATACTCATAGTCCTGTTCCGGAACTACGCCGCCAACAATTACCATGATGTCATCACGGCCTAATTTCTCAAGTTCGTCAAGTACTTGCGGAACGAGTGTTTTATGACTGCCGGCCAGGCTGGAGACCCCCAAAATATGCACATCATTTTCGGCCGCTTGTCGTGCGGCTTCTTCGGGTGTTTGGAAGAGCGGACCGATATCCACATCAAAGCCGAGATCGGCAAAACTTGTGGATATTACTTTGGCGCCGCGATCGTGGCCGTCCTGCCCCATTTTTGCTACCATAATACGGGGACGTCGTCCCGCGAGCTCGGCAAATTCATCGGCCAGCTGTTGCGCTTTTTTAAAGTTTTCGTCTTTATCTATCTCTGAAGAATACACACCTGATACGGATCTAACGGTTGCGGTATAACGTCCGAACGCTTTCTCCATAGCATCGGAAATTTCGCCCAATGTTGCACGCTTGCGAGCTGCTTTAACTGCCATATCGAGTAGATTACCGTCACCGGTATCTGCCACTTTTGTAATAGCGTCAAGCGCTGATTGTACTTCTTCTTCATTGCGTTCTGCTCGCAGCTTTTCGAGCCGATCTAACTGCGCCTTTCGGACTTTCTCATTATCAACCTCAAGAATGTCAATCGGCTCTTCTTTGTCAAGCTGATATTTGTTAACGCCTACAATAGTTTCTTTGCCGGAATCGATACGGGCCTGCTTTTTGGCAGCTGCTTCCTCGATCCTCATCTTCGGCACACCGGTTTCAATGGCTTTAGCCATACCCCCAAGCTCTTCCACTTCTTCGATCAGCTCCCATGCACGACGTGCAATGCGGTCAGTCAGGTATTCCACATAGTATGATCCTGCCCAGGGATCAACGGCTTTAGTGATGCCAGTTTCTTCCTGAAGATACGTCTGTGTGTTGCGGGCAATACGGGAGGAGAAATCAGAAGGCAAGGCAATGGCTTCATCGAGGGCATTGGTATGCATCGATTGTGTGTGTCCGAGTGCCGCGGCCATAGCCTCAATGGTTGTACGTGCTACGTTGTTGTACGGATCCTGCTTGGTGAGGCTCCATCCCGATGTTTGACTGTGGGTACGTAGTGACATTGACTTGGGATTTTTGGGATCAAATTGTTTTACCAGCTTTGCCCAAAGCATGCGGGCGGCACGCATCTTGGCAACCTCCATAAAGTGATTCATCCCAATAGCCCAGAAAAACGAGATGCGGGGAGCGAATTTATCTACATCGAGTCCGGCTTCGATTCCAGTTCGCAGATATTCGAGTCCGTCAGCAAGGGTATAGGCCAACTCAATATCAGAGGTAGCACCGGCCTCCTGCATGTGATAGCCGGACACCGAAATGGAATTGAATTTCGGCATGTGCTGAGAGGTATACTCAAAGATATCGCCCACTATGCGCATCGACGGCTTGGGCGGATAGATGTAGGTGTTGCGCACCATAAATTCTTTAAGGATATCATTTTGTATGGTACCTGAGAGCTTCTCTTTGGATACGCCCTGTTCCTCTGCCGTTACAATATAAAACGCCATGATTGGGATGACAGCCCCGTTCATGGTCATGGAAACCGACATCTCATCCAGCGGAATCTGGTCGAACAGTACTTTCATATCCAAGATGGAATCGATAGCGACCCCGGCCTTTCCAATATCCCCGGAAACGCGCGGATGATCGGAGTCATAGCCCCGGTGTGTAGCTAAGTCAAAGGCTACGGAAAGCCCTTTTTGTCCCTGAGCCAGTGCCTTGCGATAAAATTCATTAGATTCTTCAGCGGTCGAAAATCCGGCGTATTGGCGTATTGTCCACGGACGAAAGCAGTACATGGTGGAGTACGGTCCACGTAAATACGGCGGGATCCCGGCTGCATAGTCAAGGTGCTCAAGATTTTCGATATCAGCCTTAGTGAACTGCGGCTTAACGGGAATTTGCTCAGCTGTTTGCCACGATTCGTTGTCATTTCCTTTTTGATCGGCAGAAATCGAAGCATCGAAATCTATGTCAGAAAAATCAGGTCTCATAGTTCAATTAGGAATTAAGAATGAAAAATTAAGAATGGGGTAATCCCAATTTAATTTTTCATTTTTCATTTAAAATTATCCCAAGTTTTTGTTGAAATCGGGTCAGTGTTTCAATCACATTGCACTTCGAGTAAATAAACTCATCAATGCCGGCTTCTTTATACTTCTTAATATCTTCTTCCGGATATCCCGCGAGCACTAAAATCGGTGGATCATCAAGGTTAGAAACCGCATCCGCAATAGCCGGGACGAGTTCCTTGTATTCCTTATCCGAGCTACAGATCACCGCAATATCAGGTTGTTCTTTTTTAATGGCATCAATAGCTTCATCCACATCCCCAAAGCCAATAGGGTCTTCGATATCATAGCCGGCACAGCCGAAGAAATTGGAAGAGAATGTTGCACGTCCCTTGCGCCATTTTTTATTACCCAGCGGCAAATTTAAAACCTTGGGTGTAGACTGGTGGTTTTCAGTAGCCAGGCGAAGCTCTTCAAAAGCTTGGGGACCTCTATAGGGTGCCACCGTTCGGTATTGCTGACGGCCTAAGTCAAATAGCTTGTTAATGATATCTGCAATGTTAGCTTGTTGTGAAAAAGCATCACCCAGATATTCTACAAGGTTTTCAGAATCACTTTCTATGCTAATGTCTTCGGATTCGCGGAGGGCTCTTGTTTGTTGGGTTCCGCCGATATCATCGCTCCTGTTTTCGTCAGCATTAGTGTACTGGTTCGTACCCACAAATGTACGTCCTCGTTTGGCAATGGACTGATTGCGCTGTTCTTGCGATTGCTGAATAGCTGATTGCACCGTTCCGTTTTCAATGGCTGTAAATAGTCCGCCTTCCGTTTCAATATCTTGAAAATTTTCCCAGGCCTTTTCAGCAATTTCTTCAGTCAACGTTTCGATGTAATACGAGCCGGCAGCCGGATCTTCAACTTTATTAAAATAGGCTTCCTCACTTAGAATTAGCTGCTGATTGCGGGCAATGCGCTGTGAAAACTCATCGGGCTGACGGAAGTGCTCATCGAATGGCAAGACTGTTAAGGAGTCGCATCCCGCAATAGCGCCGGACATACCCTCGGTGGAGGTACGAAGCATATTGGTATATGGATCGTAAAGTGTTTTATTCCAGCGCGAGGTTTCTCCGTGCAAATAAGCTGGATTCTCTTCCGGGTCTACACCGTAAGCTTCAATAAGATTCTTCCAAAGCAGCCGGGCAGCACGGAATTTGGAAATTTCCAGAAAATAATTTGAGCCGATTGATAAGCTAACGGACAATGACTGTACGGCATCATCCAGATTTATTTCACTATCGGATAGTATCGCTAAATATTCTGATGCGGAAGCTATAGCATATCCCAATTCCTGTGCAATGGTAGCACCGCTGTTGTGAAAAAATCGTGCGTTAACGCCCAGCGGCCGAATAGCGGGCATATGTTCTGCCGAAAATTGGGCAATATGGAAAATGTCGCGCTCAACCTCTTTCCGTTTTTTTGAATATTGTCCGTGTTGAAGAAGGTATACAAACGGATCGTAGCTGAAGGTTGCCCGGACTTTTTTGGGATCGATATTCTGAGTCCGAACTTCATTCCAAAGCATAGACAGTAGGGAAGGTGAAGCTATGCCCGCATCAAAATGTAGAGGCGTATTTTCTAAGGAAATTTTGTCTAAAAGTGTTGTGAAGTCGGATTGGTTTTGAATAGGTAATCCCTGGATATCGCCGCCGAGCATCCCTTCTGTACGCCGAATATTTATTTGAAACTGCAGGGCATTAGCCCCGCGATCGAGTGCATTGCGAGCCGCTTTATTAGCTTGGGGGATATTATCCTCGTAAATGGGTTCGCGTATCTCCCAGCTGTTGGCCCCGGTGCGCGAATATGATTTTGGAATTGGAGCTGTACGGTCGAGATCAGAAATATCCTCACGTCGGTAAAACGGAAGTGGTTCAACGCCTTCGCCGGTTTCCCACCGGAGTTTTTCTTTATAGTCGGCGCCTTTTAAATCCTGCTTAATTACTTCTTCCCATTCCTCGGTTGATACGGGAGGGAACTCATCGAAAAGAGACTGCTTGGTTGTATCGGAGTTGCTCATAATACGGATTTCGTCTTGATTATAACGCTTGAAAATAATGAGGTTGTGGTTACTTTACTAATATGCGTCAGGAAATGTAACCGGTTTCAATTTAGGGCCGAATTTTTAAAAACGAATCGCTATATTAAGACTGAAATTTTGAACCCAATTGAATATAAAGAAGCTGTTCCATGGAAAATGTAGACCAACAGATGCCCGCACTAACAACGCTAACTGAAGATGAAAAGATGCTGCAGGATGCGGCACGAGATTTTGCTGAGAGCGCAATTAAGCCCAAAGTACAGGAGATGGATGAGAAGGCGAAACTGGATCCCGAACTGGTGCAGCAATTTTTTGATATGGGATTGATGGGAATAGAAATTCCCGAAAGTTATAGCGGGGGCGGCGGATCTTTTTTCATGTCGATTGTAGCGATTGAGCAAATTTCTCGCGTGGATGCTTCGGCGGGTGTTTTTATGGATGTGCAAAATACATTGGTCAATAATGCTTTTCTAAACTTCGGAGGTGATGATATAAAGGAGCGTTATCTGCCACAATTGGCTACCGAAAAGGTAGGTGCTTATTGTTTGTCGGAGGCCGGTTCGGGCAGTGATGCTTTTGCATTGAAGACCTCGGCCAAAGAGGAGGGGGATCATTATGTACTGAACGGTTCTAAACTGTGGATTACCAATGCTAATGAGGCCGATATCTTTTTAGTATTTGCAACGGTAGATCCCGGTGCCGGATATAAAGGGATAACAGCATTTATTGTTGAGCGTGATTTCGAAGGATTTTCGGTATCAAAAAAAGAAAATAAGCTGGGTATTCGTGCGAGCTCAACCTGCGAAATTTTGCTGGAAAACTGCAAGGTTCCGAAGGAAAATGTGTTGGGTGAAGTCGGAAAAGGCTATAAGGTTGCAATGGAAACGTTGAACGAGGGTAGGATTGGCATTGGGGCACAGATGATTGGTGTTGCCCAGGGAGCGCTTGATGCAGCGCTGGAGTATACTCAGGAGCGCGAACAGTTTGGGAAAGCGATTTCTGACTTCCAGGGTGTGCAATTTCAACTGGCAAAAATGGCAACGGATATTGAAACGGCTCGATTGTTGGTTTATAATGCTGCACGGATTAAAGAAAATGGCAATAAATTTCTGAAAGAAGCGGCTATGGCCAAGTACCATGCATCCGAAGTTGCTGAGAATGTAACTTCTCAAGCTGTAGATCTGTTTGGGGGATATGGTTATGTGAAAGAATATCCTGTTGAAAAGTATTACCGTGATGCGAAGATCGGAAAGATTTATGAAGGTACTTCCAATATGCAGCTGAATACTATTGCTAAACTGTTGCTAAAATAGGAGCTGTTGAGGCTCTCTTTATGTAAACCTTGGGGGGTTTTGGCTTCCTAAGGTTTTTTTATGATCGGCAGTAAATCCAGTTTATTTTAATGTTAAAGTACTTTTTAGCTAAAATTCTTTAAGAAAAGTGGAATTTTTCGGAATGATTGGGATTTGTATTCTTGTTGATTAGAAGTATTAAAAGCAAGGTTGGCACATAAATCGCCCATTATCATCTATTAAACAAGGATTAAGTAAATTTTTTAATATGGAATCACCAGATACTAATGCACTCAAAAAATGGTGCAAGGATGAAGAGTCATTCAAAAAGGTTAAATCATTGGTAGAAAATATTGTCGAGGAAGGCAATGAACTGGAGAAGAGATTAGGTCTCCTTGAATCGGCCATACGCAGTGACTACGATTCCATATTGATTACAGAACTTACTCTTGAAAAACCGGGACCCAGAATTGTATATGTAAATGATGGGTTTTGTGAGATGACAGGTTACTCTAAGGAAGAAGTCATTGGAAAAACTCCGCGTATTCTCCAGGGACCTAAAACCGATCGTGATGTGCTGGATAAATTAAAGCGGCGATTGAAGGAGGGAAAATCCTTTTTTGGTCAGGCTATTAATTATCGCAAAGACGGATCGGAATTTGTTAACCAGTGGGATATTCATCCATTGACTGACAAAGAGGGCAATATAACGCACTGGGTTTCCTATCAGCATGATATTACCAAACGTAAGCGTGCCGAAGAGCAGCTTGTTGATCAGAAAGTGGAATTTGATAAGCTACGCGAAGAATCAAAGCGTACTGTAGTAGATATTGATGTGCAGGGTAATATTGTGATGGCAAATAAGGCATTCCGTGAACTTGTTGGCTATGGCAAAAATGAACTAAAACAGATTAAGATTTGGGATCTTCTTCCTGATAAATATATGAGCTCAATAAAGGGGCGTTTTGATAAGGAAGATGAGGATGCCTACTTCAATGATCAAGAATTTAAGGGTATTATCAATCATAAAAACGGATTTCCAATCCAAGTTAAGGGAACGACGTCAATTTTAGATCTTAAGGATCAAAAATTGATTCGGGCAGAGATTGAAAATATTTCGCTTAAGAAGCGGATTATGGATACGCTAAAAAAGCGAAATAAATACTTTGGCCGGGTGGTACGTCAGGCCTCTGAGTTTTCATATAAAGTTGGGCTTAAAGATGAAAAACCTGTTTTTAAAACAGTTTCGGAAGAATTTCCGGAAGTAACAGGGCTCTCTGCTGATGCGGTTATTGGAAAGACCGATGCCGGTAATTTTATTCATCAGGATGACCTTGAAAAGTTTAACTCTCATCTGCAAAAAGTTTTCAAGGGAAAGGAATCGACTTGTGAATATCGTCTCAAGAATAATAAGGGGGAATTTGTTAAGGTTTTAGATTATGGCAAGCCTGAATGGGATCAAGAGAATAAGAATGTGGTAACGGTATGTTGTGCCGTTTCGGTCGATCCGGCCTACGAGAAGTCAAAAGTATAACCTTATATTTACTATAGTTATTTGTATTTTAGTGATGTTGCCTATAATGATAAATATTGAATGATGGCTGATATCCACGAAATACAACAACAAATAATTGATGAGTTTAAAGCATTAAGCGATTGGACCGAACGCTATAAGCATATCATTAAGCAGGGCCAAAATTTAGGGTCGCTGGATGAAGAACATAAGGTTGAAGAAAACTTAGTACGTGGGTGTCAATCCCAGGTTTGGCTACATACTGAGCTTGAAGATGGAAAAGTAATCTTTGAGGCTGACAGTGATGCTGCAATTACAAAAGGTCTTGTAGCACTGATGGTCCGCTTCTATTCTGGTCAGACCCCCGAAGACATTATAAATACCGATCCTACCTTTATTAAAAAAATTGGGATGGAACAACATTTGTCACCTACCCGTTCAAATGGTTTGGCCTCAATGGTTAAGCAGATGAAAATTTATGCTATGGCTTATAAAACCAAGATGCAAAAAGGGAAAGCAAAGGCTTAAATCAGTATTTTTTGTTAGGTTCTTTTAATATCATTATATAGCTGTTTTCGTTTTATTATTGTTGATTATTCGCTTGTTGCATTATTATAAATAGCTGTTACACCGCATGTATTCATTGTCGAGCATTAAAAATATTGCCTTTGCCAGAGATCTGGTTCAAGATAAGATTGAGCAGATTAATAAGACTGGCATTATTGTAATGCACAATGTGTCGTTTTCGCTGGCGGCAGTAGCTATTCTATTCTTAATTGCGTTTCGTTTGAATGAATCTGTTTCGCTGTCGTGGTTTTTTATGAGCATTAGTGTGGCATTTGTGCTCATTCCCGTATTGGCACGTAAAGGGTTTGAAAATACGGCCAAATTTCTTCTGTTAGCTTATATAAATGTTTGCATACTTATCTTAAGTTCTGTATTTGGCAAAGAGATGTTAATACAGGCTTTTTACCTCCCTGCCTGTGGTTTAGCTATTTTGTTATTTGATAAAGACCATCAGAAATTGCGTAATATTGGGATAGGTATGGCGGTAGCATGCTATATTGTACTTGATTATGTGATTTTTGATCAGATCCACCTTTCCGCCGATGAAGGAGCCATTATAAGAGGGAGTATTTTGGGAGCGGCATTTATAACCACTTGGCTAACGTTTAATAAATTTTCGGAATCAAAAGAACTGGCTGAGGAAGAAACTCAAAAACTACTTAAAAAAACACAATCGCTTAACAAGGAGCTGATTGAAAAGAAACAGCAGTTGGAAGAGAATGTTGAACAGCTCGAAAAGGCAAAGCAAAAAGTGGAGGAGGGATCAAAGGCAAAGTCTGAGTTTTTGTCTACGATGAGTCACGAAATTCGCACTCCCATGAATGCGATTATTGGAATGACCAATTTATTGGAGAAAGATAATCCGCGCGAAGATCAGCTTGAGCAGCTCGAGATATTAGATTTTTCGGCTAAAACCTTGCTCTCCTTAATTAACGATGTGCTTGACTTTACAAAAATTGAATCCGGGAAAATTGAGTTTGAAAACGTAGCCTTTAACCTTAGGGATTTATTAAATGGAGTATTAGAGAGTTTCCGTTTTACAGCCGAAAAGAAAGATGTGCCGCTGTATCTGGATTTTGATGATAAATTGCCAGAAACTATTGCCGGTGACCCGAATCGACTAACCCAGATATTAAATAATCTCGTCAGTAATGCAGTAAAATTTACCGAGGAAGGGAGTGTAGGGGTTGTTGTGGAGCTAAAAGAACGCAACGAGGGTAAATTGAACATTCAATTCACTATTACTGATACCGGTATCGGGATATCCGAAGATAAACAGGAGGAGATTTTTGAAAGTTTTACCCAAGAACGAAGCGAAACTTCTCGTGTTTTTGGTGGCACTGGATTGGGGCTTACTATCAGTAAAAAATTGATTGATCTACAAGGTGGTAGTATTGATTTGGAAAGTGAAAAAGGTAAAGGGAGTACGTTCTATATAGAATTACCCTTTAAAACCAAAGAACATGCCGATGAGCAGCGATCCAGCCTGCGGAAGAATGAGGAAAAAATACCAGAGTCGTTACACGGGACAAGAATAATGTTGGTTGAAGACAATGCCATCAACCAGAAAGTAATGATTCGATTCCTGGAAAAGTGGGATATAGAGGTTGTACTTGCCGAGAATGGATACGAGGCAGTTGAAAAAATGAAAGAAAATTCAACTATCAATTTAGTACTGATGGATCTTCAGATGCCGGAAATGGATGGCTATGAAGCAACGCAGAGAATTCGAGGTTTGGAAAATAAGTATAAATCCAATGTGCCTATAATTGCTCTTACGGCAGCAGCTTTACAAGAGGTTAAGGAGAAGGTTTTTGCTTCGGGGATGAATGACTATTTGACAAAACCTTTTAACCCACCTGACCTTAAGAAGAAGCTGGAGTTTTATATTTTGAATAATGCGTAGGTAGCGTTACGCTTTTAGCGTGAATCCTACTTTTATGATAACCTGCCATTGGGCAACGGTGCCATTCTCAATAGAACCCCGTGTTTCAATAACCTCAAACCATTGCATATCGTCTACAGTTTGTGAAGCTTTTTCTATGGCATTTTCAACAGCTTCCTCAAGCGATTTATCAGAAGTACCTGTTAACTCAATACTTTTATAGGTATGGTTTTCCATTGGAATAAAATTTTATAACAGTTGATTTTTCGTAATATATAGGAACTTCCAGCAATAAAAAAAGCGCCACCGGTAAGGCAGCGCTTTTTTAAAAATAATGATATCTGACAAATTATATTATAATGGAATCACCTCTTGTGCTTGTAGTCCTTTTTCGCCTTCTGCAACAGTGAATTCCACTTCTTGGCCTTCTTCTAACTTTTTATAGCCTTCCATTTCGATTTCACTGAAATGAACGAATATATCTTCGCCTTCTTCTCTGGTAATGAATCCGTAACCTTTGCCGTTATGGAACCATTTAACAGTTCCTACTTCACGTTCTGCCATGATAAATCTCCGAAAATTTTTACTTCTTGTGCTACTTAAATGTTTAATAACGCCTTGCTAACGCAATAAATGGCGCTTAAGAGCCTAAGTATAGTATATTTTTTGGGGATTCCCTACTATATGTAAAATTTTGTGTCTCAATTTTTTGATATTCATACAAATATACTTTAAACCGCTGGAATCTAAACAAAAATGACTGAGCAACAGCGACTATTTGAGCACTATAATCCCATAGAAAATAGGGTGGGGAAGTCGTTTTTTGAGGGGCTTCCCCCAAAGCCGGGAGTCTATAAAATGTATAGTGAATTGGGGGATCTGCTATATGTGGGTAAGGCCAAAAACCTCAGGAATCGATTATTTACCTATCGCCGTGCAAAAATGGGCACAACCCCGCGAAAGACGATTCGTTTGATACGGATGACGCACAACATTGACATCGAGATCTGTGAGTCGGAAAAGGAAGCACTGCTGCTGGAAAATGAACTTATTCGTAACCACCAGCCTGAATTGAACCGTGCTAAAAAGAAACCGGAAACATATTACTTTATAGGACTAAATAATGAAGAGCAAAATATTAGTTTTAGCCTTCAAATGAATCAACCCCAAGCGGATTATGTATTCGGGGCTTTTAAAGGTCATCGGTTGGTACGCAAATCGATGGGCGGCATTATCCGGATGCTGTATATTTTGGAACATGATGTTTCTTCTGCCTTTCATTTACCCAGGCTTTTAACTCAAAAGCTAACACCCATGCAATATGATTTGCCGGTTGATCCTGACGGGGTGGTGATGGTTAGCCTATGGGAAACCCTGTTAGAATTTGTGAAAGGACAAAGCACGCTTCTCATCGATCGGGTTATAGCATTATGTAAAGCCCGTGGATTACTGGAGTCATTCGCCGGAGCTATGATCTTGGACGATCTGGATTCGCTGAAATGGTTTTACAAACGGTGTTCATCCAGAAATTATCAGATCAGTCAACATTTGGTGTTAGATTCCCCATTGATTCCTCAAGAAAAATTGGATGACTATCTTATCGAGTGGGTTTTTGAAAGGAAAAAGGATTAATCGAATAGTGGAGGTTCTAACAGTAGGAGTATAAAGAGCGCGAGGCGGTCTAATGTTTGGTCTAAAAATATTTTTTCATGATAGGCGTGTGCACCTTCGCCCACGGCACCAAGTCCGTCTATAGTAGGCGAATGTAAATTAGTAAAATTGCCGTCAGATGCTCCGCCGGACATTCCCTCTTGTAATTCCAAATCGAGTTCACCGCCGAGCTTCTTTGTTAGATTCCAGAGCTTTTTATTAGGTTCTCTCTTTTCTAATGGGGGACGATTGATATCACCGGTTACTTCTAATTGAATTCCATCAATTTCGGGCTGTAGATTGTATAGTTGTTCTTTTATTCGTTTGCCGTCTTCCTGTGTGGGCACACGTACATCGACAACAGCTTTGCTCTTAGCTGCTACAACATTTGAGCGTTCTCCTCCTTCGATAGTTCCAACATTAACGGTAACTCCATTGGCAGGATCATTTAGTTTGAACAGCTGTTGTACAATATGTGAAAGACCTAAAATAGCACTAACACCTTCCTCGGGGGCTAAACCTGCATGTGAGGGTTTTCCGCTAATCGTCACTTCAAAATCTCCGACCCCTTTGCGGCTGGTCTTTATTTTGCCATCCTTATCGAGCGAAGGTTCCAAGACGAATGTTCGTTCTGCTAATTTGGCATGCTCAATAATACGTTCTTTGGACTCATTGCTCCCGATTTCCTCATCTGAGTTAATAAGAAATATGGGCTGCACATTGAGATTTTTACCCAAGCTGTGAATAGTCTGTATCCCGAAAATCATCATGGCAAGTCCTGCTTTCATATCATACACTCCGGGTCCACTTACGAAGTCATTCTCTATATTAAACGGCATTTCATCAAGGGTCCCGATATCCCAAACAGTATCGCAGTGGCCAAGAATTAATTGAGTGGGTTTGGAAGGGGCAAAATCATTGGGTTTGCAGAGCAACTGTCCGGCAGTTTTGGCTCCCTCAAAGTGTTTAGCTGTAAATTCGAGATTTTCAAATTGTTCGGATAAAATATTCCATAAAGTCGAAAATGTTTCCGGCTGATCGGAGGGAGTTTCAATTTCAACCAGTGATTGAAGCAGGGAAAGAAAATCCGCTTTGTGTTCCCCAATATATTCACGTATCAATCGGGCTCGATCGGTCATGGTCATTACCTTTTCAATTCTTTTGGGAATGGAAAGACGTTGCTTTCTTTAATGACACTAAATCGGTTGGGATGTAAATAAGCCAGCAAAGGATTATCGTAGATCAGTTGTCCCTCGTCAACACCGTTACCAACTTTTCTACTCATCTTTTTATCGATTCGACCCGCTACAATTTCGCCGACAACCAGTTCCCATTCATCAAATTTTCCAAGGCATTCTGTTAGTTTACATTCTAACTGGAAATAGGAGTCCTCGACAAAGTAACCATCAATTTTTTGTGCCGGAGTGGTGGGAATTTGATCGAGTACAGGTTTGGAATCGTCATCTTCGCGTTGGGTGGCGGCTAAACTCGAAACAGTAAGTTGACTTGGTTTGGGATAGCTTACCGTAAATACTTTTTCGCGCTGAATATTTCGATACGTACTTTTGCGCGGCGTGCCGATGAATCCAAAGTGATTGCTGAAACCCAGGGGCATGGCCATATGCTTGGGAGCAAAATTGTAGTTTCCGTCCTCTTCTTTACTGCCAATGATGAGTAGGGAATGTACCGTATAGCCACGGTTCCAGACATCCTTTTCAACATCAAGTTCTACCATGTTCGTATTGGTTTCATCAGTCATAGCGATTCCTCATTTGTATTTGTAATATTGGGTTGCCAGCTGTCATCAAGTTCCAGGATCTCGAGTATCTCAAAAAATACATCCGGCGGATTAATAAGTTGTAGATCCTTTCCTTTTTGTTGCCATTGATGCAAAAAAATAATGCCTTCGCTGTCGATAAATTTACACTCGGTAAGGTCAATTTTAAGTGCGTGTGTATAATTATTGATATGATTTAAAATCATATTTTTCACCCACAAGTTGAACCCGCCTTGTATTTCAATATTAAGCGTTGTGCCTTCTCTATGTATGTTGGGAATACTCATCAGTGATAAAAGATTTTATGCGTTGACCAAAATCAGAGTGAACATCGACAAGATCAAAATCAAAGGGAGTACAAATTTTTTGTAGTCGCAGGTAATCTGATTCATTATGAAAATAGGGAGCCAGTCCACAATAGATAAAGTCTAAACCCTCAAGTTGAGCTAAGAGGTCTGGTGTGGCTGAATTTTCGAGGGGCAAATCTATATAAATGGCATTGGGATCTTCTTGCTTTCTTAAGCTATTCAACATTTCACGAAGTACTGAACGGAAGTCAGGCCCGTATTTTTTGACAATGATAAGCGATGTAGAATCTGCGTAATTAATTTTTAGTTCGACGTCCGACTTGTCAGCCATTTTGTAATGTTCCGGTTCTTTTGGAGTAATAGGAATATCCAGCAAATTATAGGTTTCCACCAGAATGTTACGGTATCTATCCGGTAGATATAGTTCTTTTGAAGGTATAGGTTGAATTGGTAGTACATCAATTACGACAGAGACCGGTTGCGGATATTCCTCATCAAATCCTTTAAATACTACATTTGGAGTTTCCAATAGCATAAGTCCGGTTGTAATGAACCCAAATTTTTGGTTTACCCGCTGGCTTACCGGATGAATCGTTACAGCTTTGCCAAACAGTGTTGCAAAGTTATGATCGTGTGCCACTTTGATAAGGTGTTCCATCATGCCGCTCATAATACCTTGCCGGCGATAGCGAGGAGAAACAACAGCTTCACCAACTTCGGCAATATTGGAGTCGCTTTTCTTTAGAATAGCAAAATATCCCAGTGCTTCGCCCTCATCGCTTCGGGTAATAACGCCAAGCTTTTCTTTACTCGTTAGTGTATGTTCGATCTTTTTTGGAAAGTAGAGCTCCTCTTTTGTGTAGGAGTATTCGTAGGTCCGATAAATAAGCTTGGCAATATCTTCGGCATCGCCGGGCGTAATTTGGTGAATACTGTAGGATACCTTTGATGCTTGTTCTTTCGGCTCTTCGGGTTTTTTTGCTCTCGATAGCTCCAGGAGTTCATCAATATCATGTATATCAATGGTCTTTTGTAAGCGGAACTCTTTGCCCTCTTTACCTCTATTTATGAACAGGAAATCGTCTGTAAATCGACGGATAATTCGCAATCCCGCTCCTTCAAACTCTCCCTCTTGTATTGCTTTTTGCGGATCATATTTGTGTTTATCGGGATCGAACGGTTCGCCAACCTCACTGGCAATAAGCTCAATATTCGAAAGGGTCTGCCGGTAGGTGAGGTCAAAAAAGCCTGTGCTTCTGTTGGGGTAGGCAAAGAGAATAATATCACTGATAAGTTCGCTGACAGCAATGGTAAACTTCGTCGCTTCTTGTTCAGAAAGGCCACCATTTAGGCACCAGCTATAGGTAAAATCACAAACTGGATTGATAACCTGCTCATCAGTTGACATTTGAAATTGAATATCCATTGATGTGCTCTTTCGTGAACATTTTATTTAATATAGCATATCTCCTATCACAATACCTCTGTAGATGAGATAGATTCCAAATGCGGCAGCAAAGTACGGTATAAATTTATTAATGCGCTGACGCCATTCAAGGCTCACAAAGCCGGGGGCTAACGCCATCACCATCATTGTGGGTATTGTGCCGATTCCAAACAAAGTCATAAATAAACTGCCTTGCAAAACAGAGCCGGTTGTTATGGACCCGGCTAATCCCACATAAACAAAACCACAGGGCAACAATCCATTTAAGAGGCCAATGGTAAACAAAGTGATAGTACCACCCTTTTTAAACTGAGAGAGCATAAGTTTTTCAAGGCGATTAAATAATGTATTGAGTCCGATTTTTTTCTTTAATCCGTCAACAGAGTTAAACTGAAATAGTGCAGCTGCAAGAATGATAGCTCCCAGAAGTACTGAAATCGATTGTTGAAATCCGGCAAGAGCAATAGAATGACCAATAATGCCAAAGATGACCCCCAAGAATGTATAAGTTACTACCCGACCGATATTATAGAGGAGTCGTCCCCAGATAAGTGAGGCTGTTGAGTCATTTTTCCCGGGCAAGGCCAAAGCAATAGGACCACACATACCAATACAATGGAAGCTGCCGAAAAAGCCTATTGCCAACGCAGTCCATATTTCCATAGCGTGTTCTACTCAGTTACGTTGTTTAACGAGTTGTAGTCAAAGGTAAAAAATCTGTTAGTCATTTCACTCCATTAACATTACCTTCGGTATCATATTTTAACTGTTTTTTGATGTCTTAATAAATTATTTTTGGGGTTACCATAAGATATCTGATTACCACAGGGGATCTAAATAAAGGATAGTATATCAGATAATTCTTAGAAACAATGTTGATTGATCTGTGCTTAAATAAAATGATCAGCTCACACTTTTTTCAGCTGGAAAATAGAGGACAATAAATCCGATCTTTTATATATGTTATTATCAAATGCTTGCGTATATGGGTTACGAGCTTCAGTCTATTTGGCTGCGGTTTCGGATGACTCGTATGTTTCTATAAAGAAAATCAGTGAAGACCTTGATATTTCGCACCACTTTTTAACCAAGGTTTTACAACAGCTTACCAATGCCAATTTGATGGAGTCTATGAAGGGGCCGAAAGGTGGGGTGCGTTTGACACATCCCACCGATGATCTAACCTTGCTCGAGATTGTTGCAGCTATTGACGGGATGGATATTTTAACAGAGTGTGCATTGGGCCTGCCGGGATGTGGTACAGAGAAGCCTTGTCCAATTCATGAAAAGTGGGCTGATACACGTGACGAAATACGAAAAATGTTATCAGATACTTCCCTGCAGGAGTTGGTTGACGAGGGGAAGTCCGGGAATCTGCGTATTACGGCAGACGGTAATTTTAAATGGGCTTAGCTCTATAATCCGGAGATGGGTCGTCCATACAAAACTTCGCTCATCTTCATATTCCTTTCAAAGTAGTGGACTACTATTGCAGACAACTATTTTTAAGGTCTTAATAGTGGCATTATGATTTTTATCCATAACGAAGGTATTACTGATCCCCATATAAACCTGGCGCTTGAAGAATATGCGCTGCGTAATTTCGATTATGATCACGATTACTTGCTCTTCTATATTAATGAGCCGTCTATCATTATCGGGCGCAACCAGAATACGCTCGAAGAGATTAACCATGAATATGTAGAGGAAAAGGGTATTCATGTTGTCCGACGAATTTCCGGTGGCGGAGCGGTATATCACGATGTTGGTAATCTGAATTTCAGTTTTATTACAGATTACGATAAGAAGAGTCTTAATAATTTCAAGAAGTTTACGGCTCCAATTGTGCGTGTGCTCAATACGATGGGAATTGATGCCGAACTGAGCGGACGTAATGATCTACAGGTTGAGGGGCGTAAGATATCGGGCAATGCCCAGTTTTCGAGTGTAGATCGGATGTTTAGTCACGGAACGCTACTTTTTGATAGTGATCTGGATGAGGTGACAAATGCACTTGATGTGAAGATGAGCAAAATCGAATCAAAGGGGCATAAATCAGTTCGTAGCCGCGTGGCCAATATCAGTGAGTTTATGGATGAGCCGATAGACACTCAGACATTTCGAAAAAGGCTATTGGAAGGGTTATACAAAGATCGCGAGGAGTTTGAGACCTATCATCTTACGGAATCTGAGTGGAAGGAAGTACATGCCCTGAAAGATGAAAAATACGGTCAGTGGGATTGGAATTTCGGCAAGTCGCCCAAGTTTAACATCCAGCGGAGCCGTCGGTTTGATGCCGGTGAGATTGATCTTCGCCTCGATGTAGACGAAGGTCATATTGATAACGTAAAAATATACGGTGATTTCTTTGGCAAGGAGCCGGTAGCGCAACTCGAAGAGTATCTGCAAGGTGTTCGTTATGATCGACAAGAAGTTGAGAACAAGGTTGAGCCCATAAATATCGAGCAATATTTTGGTGCAGTGCCTAAATCCGAGTTTATCGAGCTGGTATACGGCGCAGATGCATAATCTATTTCATTATGGAATCCATTTTTGAAGATCTTACCGTTGTTGAGTTTGCCGGGGTTCTGGCCGGTCCTGCCGTTGGGAATTTCTTTTCGGAGCTGGGTGCAGAAGTCATCAAGGTCGAGAACAAGCGCAATGGCGGTGATGTAACCCGTCAGTGGCGTCAGCCGGGGGAACAATCGGAGGGACCGTCGGCCTACTTTTCTTCGGTTAACTGGAATAAGAATTCCCTGCTTTTGGATCTCGGAGATGTCGATGATAAACGGCAAGCGGATGCACTTATTGAAAAGGCGGATATTGTTATCACCAATTTTAAAAAAGGAGATGACAAAAAATTTGATCTGACGTTTGAGGATTTGAAAGCTATAAATTCAAGTGTAATACAGGGACATATTTCCGGTTTTGGAACAGAAAGTGATCGTCTTGCCTATGACCTTATTTTACAGGCCGAAACCGGCTTTATGTCAATGAACGGTCAGCCCGACAGCCCTCCCACGAAACTACCGCTGGCCCTGATAGATGTGTTGGCAGCCCATCAGTTGAAAGAGGGCATTTTATGTGCGCTGCTTAAACAGAAAGAGCATCCGGAGCAGCCCTTTCGTGTGGATGTCAGCCTGTATGATAGTGCTATATCATCGCTAATTAACCAAGCTACCAATTGGCTGATGAACAGAAAAGTACCCGAGCGCATCGGGTCGCTGCATCCCAATATTGCGCCGTACGGTGAGATTTTTACTACTGGCGATAATCGCTTGATAACGCTTGCTATCGGTAGTGACCGACAGTTCAAAGATTTGTGTATTATTTTGGGAGTTCCGGAATTAGCCGGGAAGCCCGAGTATCAGCATAATGAAACGAGAGTGGAGAACCGTAAAGAGCTGTCCCAAAAATTGAAGGAACAGATAGGAGCGTTTCAAGCTAATTCCTTTTTGGAAGAATGTCACAATCATTTTGTGCCGGCAGCTGAAGTTAAAAACTTGCAGCAGGTTTTTGAATCTCCCAAAGCCCAAAAATTATTATTGAGAGAACATAAAGAGGGACGCCAAACCATCCGGCCTAAAACGACGGTGTTTACTATCCAATCGTAGTATTGGTTGGAGAGGGATTAGATTTGTCAAGGAGTAAAAAGCATATTTAGGACAACTCACTCTTTTATTTCTTATATTTCAGGTGAGTCGTCAATTTTTATAACTGGTTATGAAGCCCTCAACTGATCTATCTTCGCTGACATCTACCCTGGAAGAGAACATGAACCTGTCGGATCTGGGAATCACCAAGCATTTTAAATCTGGAGAAACCATCGTCAGTGAAAATGCCCCAGTGCGATCTATTCCGATTGTAACGGCCGGAAGTGTTAAAGTGATGCAATCAGATGATACCTACAAGGAGATGGTTCTGTATTATCTGCAACCCGGAGAAACATGTATAATGTCGTTTTTATCCGGTTTGTATCACGATGCCAGTAAAGTGAAAGCGGTGGCCGAAGAGGATTCTGAGGTGTTGTTTATTCCTGTGGATAAAATTCACGATTTGATTCGAGAGCATCCCGAGTGGCTGAACTATATTTTCCGGATTTATCACAAACGATTTATTGAGTTGTTAAGCGTTGTGGATGCGGTCGCGTTTAAAAAGATGGATGAGCGGCTGTTACAGTTTTTGCAAAAACGCTGTGAAGTGATGGAAACTGATACATTGGCTATGACGCATGATCAGCTGGCGCAGGAGTTGGGGACAGCGCGCGAGGTGATATCCCGACTACTAAAAAAGATGGAAGAGAAAGGATTGGTTCGGCTGGGAAGAAATAAGATCACCCTTATGTGATCAAAGTCACTGACATTGGTTAGGCAGACAGCTATTATGGTATTCAAATTGAAAAAGAGATTAAATATTAATGAATAAAACGATGAAACAGACGTTGTTAAATAACTGGTACCCGATGCGCTGGGTTGCCCTTGTTGCCGGTGTTTCATTTGCCGCCATGGGCGCTTGGCATGCAGATCTTGTATCGGTGATACTGGGCGGATTTTTTCTGTTCCAGGCAGCAACGAATACCGGGTGCTTATGCAGGAATTGTTCGGTGCCGGCTCAGGTAACGGATGAGGCGGGCAGGAATATTGACGACGTAGAGTTTACAGAAATAAAAGAAGAGTGATATGGCTGAGACAACGAAAAGAAAAACGACATTTAACGATATTATTAACGGGGAAAAGCCGGTGCTGGTAGATTTTTATGCCGACTGGTGCGGTCCCTGCAAAATGATGAATCCCATTTTAAAAGATCTGAAAAAGAAGATGGGAGACGCCATCAATATTATCAAGGTTGATGCGGAAAAGAATGCCGACGCTGCCATCAAGTATAACGTGCGCGGCGTACCAACGCTTATACTCTTTCAAGACGGTCAGATTCTCTGGCAGCAGTCCGGAGTGGTACAGGCCAAGCAGCTGGAACAGATTATCAATAAAAAAGTAAGATAATTATGAGTGACAAAAAGCATGAGTATAACGTAGATTTAAATTGGAAAGAGGATCGCACCGGTATGTTGAGTTCTCCCGAATTAGATGAACAGATTGAAGTGGCTACGCCCCCGCCGTTCGAGGGCGGTGTGGAAGGCGTCTGGTCGCCGGAGCATCTTTTTGTATCCTCGGTGAGCAGCTGTTTTATGACGACCTTTGTGGCGATTGCGCAGTATTCAAAGCTGAAGTTTGAAAATTTGGAGGTACATGCTACCGGTAAGCTCGATAAGGAAAACGGAAAATTTGTGGTTTCAGAGATTACTTTGCAGCCGGAGCTTACAATAGCTGAAGAGAAGTTTGCCGACAAAGCTAAACGCATCATGGAAAAGGCCGAAGAAGCTTGTCTGATTACCCGATCGATCAAAACGAAAATTCATTTTGAACCCAAAGTAACAATTGGAGCGCTGAATTAAGATTCGAATAAAACGCATTAATCAAAATAACAGAATTCTATTCTATCTAACCTAAGAAAACATAATTATGAGTGATTTAAATAATATTGGCTTAGAGAAAGCCGAGTCAAAAGAGCTGGCGGGAAAACTGAATGAGCTTTTAGCAAACTATTCAATTTTCTACCAAAACACGCGTGGATATCATTGGAATATTAAGGGTGATGATTTTTTTGAGCTGCACGTGAAGTTTGAAGAGTTGTATAACGATTTGCTGGTAAAAATTGATGAAGTGGCCGAGCGTATTTTAACGTTAGACCATTCTCCCAACCACCGTTATTCCGGTTACATTGAGAAGTCTGAAATTCCGGAAAGTAGTCAGGTTTCCAACGGTAAAACAGCGGTGCGAGAGATTTTAGAGGCATTTAAAGCTATTATTACGCTGCAGCGAGAAATATTGGAGCTGTCGGATGAAGCCGGTGACGAGGGAACCAACGCCTTGATGAGTGACTATATCCGCGAGCAGGAAAAAGAGGTATGGATGTATTCATCGTACGTTGATGACAAATAAAATGGAACGCAGATAGGGAAAAGGCTTTTATGGTAACTCATGGATGCCTTTTTCTTCGGCTTTTAGAGTCTTAATTAATGTATAAAAAATTTAACTATTCCTATTATGTCGTATCATTTTAGCAAAACATTGGACACTACTTTCGAAGATGCCATAGAGAAAACAACAGAAGCGCTTAAAGAGGAAGGATTTGGTGTACTTACCGAAATTGATATTAAGGCTACGCTTAAAAAGAAGCTGGATGTAGATTTCAAAAAATATCAGATTTTGGGTGCCTGTAATCCGCCGCTGGCTCATAAAGCGCTGACCTCAGAAGATCATATCGGATTGATGCTGCCCTGTAACGTGATTGTGCAGGAGCATGAAAACGGGGATGTTGAAGTTTCAGCTGTTGATCCCGTTGCTTCTATGCAGGCCATTGAAAATGATGAGCTTGGGGAGGTAGCACAACAGGTTCGGGATCTGCTGAAAAAAGTAATCAATAACCTATAGATTCGACTTCAGGTTATGGCGTTTGGTAAACCACTGAGTTAATATTCATGCCTGCACCGACAGATGAAAAAACAAGGCTGTCGCCTGATTCGATTTGGTGATCCTCCATTTTGTTTTTGCGAATAAGATCAAGGAGGGTGGGTATGGTGGCAACAGAAGTGTTACCAAGCCATGATATCGTCATAGGCATCAAGCCGTCGGAAACTTCTTGGTTGTCGTACAGCTTGCCAAGGCGTTTTAAAATAGCTGCATCCATTTTGGCGTTGGCCTGATGGATGAGCACTTTGTGAACATCTTCGAAATCAAGGTCGGCCTTTTCCAGACTTGATTTCACAAGATCGGGCACATTGGTAAGCGCATACTGATACAATTTTCTGCCATCCATATGCATGTAGAGGGGGGCTTCAGCCGAATCGGAATCAAAAGGAGGCTCCATCCGCAAAAAGTATGCTTCCTCTTTGGCGTCTGTCCGAGCGGCATGACTCAAAATTCCGATATCCTCATCAGTTTTCCGAGATTCTAAAACCGTAGCTCCCGCTCCATCCGCATAAATCATGCTGTCGCGATCATTTGGGTCGCAAATACGTGAAAGGGTTTCCGTACCGATTACGAGGCAACTTGATGCATCTCCACTTTGCAGGTAATAGTTTGACTGTATAATGCCCTGTGTCCAGCCCGGACATCCAAAAGGAAGGTCGTATGCCACACAGTAGGGGTTGTCAATTTTTAGCTTTTGCTTTACCCGTGATGCCAAACTGGGTACCATATCGGTTACGGGATTATCAGCGCGGACATCCCCAAAGTTATGAGCTACGATAATATAGTCCAGTTCTTCAGGCTCAAGTCCGGCATCTTCAAGTGCCTTTTCTGCAGCCTTTGCACCCATATCGGAAGCGAGTACATCATCAGCCGCATAACGTCGCTCTTTAATACCGGTAATTTCTTCAAATTTCTGAATGATTTCTTCATTCGTTTTATCAAAAGAAGAACCATCGGCATTTAAAAAAGTTCGATCCAGGAAATGTTCGTTTGGAACCTTGTTTGGTGGAATATAAGAACCGGTGCCGGTTATTATTGAGCGATTGTTATGAACCATAATATCAGATTATAGAAGTAGTGCAAGTATTGAAAATGTCCTTTGATCATTGGTGCTGTATGGTGCTTATAATTTTGTCGAACTGCAAAAAGAAAAGAGCCAAAATCTATAAATTTCCGGAATTAATATAAAAATGTCTTTTTTTATGTAATCTTCATATCGAATACATATTAGAGTGATTATTTCGAGGTGATTTTGAGAGTTTTTACATTATGGTACGCGTTGATATGTTTGTATTTAAAAGAGATTCAAAAATCACAAAATTGACAACTATTTAATTGTTTTAAGACCCCAATTATATGTCTTATAAAGACAAGTATACTACTGCAGAAGAAGCTGTAAAAATTATTAACTCAGGAGACCGCGTTTTTATTCACAGTGTGGCGGCAGCGCCCCAGCCCCTGATTAATGCGATGACGGCGCGAGCACCCGAGCTCGAAAATGTTGAAGTCGTTCACCTCCATACTGAGGGCGAAGCCCCGTATGTTAAACCTGAATACAGTGATACGTTTCATACGGATGCCTTTTTTGTGGGAGCCAACGTTCGCAAGGCTGTCAACGAAGGTAGTGCCGACTATTTGCCTATTTTCCTGAGTGAAGTGCCCGGACTTTTTCGTCAAGATATTATGCCAATTGATATCGCGCTCGTTCAGGTTTCTCCACCTGACAAACATGGTTATTGCTCGCTGGGTGTTTCTGTAGATGCTTCTCGCGCTGCCCTTCAGGAGGCAAAGCGAGCTATCGCTCTGGTAAATCCCAATATGCCGCGGACACATGGAGACGGTATATTTCATGCCAGTCGTTTTAATGCTTTGGTGAAGTCGGATGAACCGCTTCACGAACTCAACATGCTGGAGCCTGATGAGACAGAAAAGAAAATTGGGCAAAATTGTGCAGAGCTTGTTGAGAATGGTGCTACGCTGCAGATGGGAATTGGTGCTATACCTAACGCTGTACTTGATGCGCTCGATGGTCATAAAGATCTGGGAATTCATACCGAAATGTTTTCGGATGGCGTTATGGATCTCGTTGAAAAAGGGGTAATCAACGGAAAAAATAAAGCCACCCATCCCGAAAAGATTGTTGGAAGTTTTGTGATGGGGAGTCGCAAGCTCTATGACTTTGTAGACGATAATCCAATGATTGCCATGCTTGATGTGGAGTATGTAAATGATACCGCCGTGATTCGTCGAAATCCTAAAGTGACGGCTATAAATAGTGCGGTAGAAGTTGATATTACCGGACAGGTTTGCGCCGATTCTATCGGAACCTATCACTATTCGGGGGTAGGCGGCCAGATGGACTTTATTCGCGGAGCCTCATTAAGCGAAGGAGGTAAGCCGATTATTGCACTGCCATCGACTACAAGCCGGGGCGAAAGCAAAATAGTGCCAAATCTTAAGAAGGGAGCCGGTGTGGTAACTACACGTGCGCACGTTCACTATGTAGTAACAGAGTATGGCGTTGCTAATCTTTATGGTAAAAACATGCGAGATCGTGCTAAAGCGCTCATCAGCATTGCCCACCCCGATCACCGTGAAAGTATAGAAAAAGCAGTGCGTGATCGATTTAAGCACGTCTGATATCCCTTTTTTAGAAAATTAGGTAATACATTAAAGCTGGGCTCCATCTAATACTCTTAGGTGGAGCCTTTTTTATGTCATAGATGTGGTAAACGAACGGTATAGGAATTAACTATTAACTTTGTTTAGTAATTTATAAACAAAGTTAATAGTTTTGGGCTCTATAAAATAAGAGGTACAAAATTTGATATGGATATCAGAAACGTTGGGAAAGATTTTAGGGCCCTTTTTACGCTCGAACCTGAAATAAAAACGCAGGCTTTTTTGATGTTTGCGTATAATTTCGTGCTGCTTAATACGCTGTACTTGCTAAAGCCGGTACGCGATAGCTTGTTTCTGGAGCAGGTTGGAGCCTATAATTTGCCGTTTGTCTTTATTTTGACGGCTATTGCTGTTATCCCGATATCTATTGGGTACTCCAAGCTTTCTAAACGCCACTCTGTGGGATGGGTGGTTTCAGCCATAACGCTCTTTCTGGCAGCCAATCTGTTTGTGATCTGGTTCTTTATAGAAATGAATAAAGTCTGGCTGTACTACGGATTTTATGTTTGGGTCAGCATTTACAGTGTATTGATTACTTCACAGTTCTGGTTGTTTGCCAACACGATATTTAATTCGGTACAGTCGAAAAAGATATTTGGGTTTTTAAGCCTTGGAGCAATTGCGGGTGGTGTTTCTGGCGGAGAGCTTACTGCTATATTTGTAAATCAGCTTTCGTTACAGCCCGAATCTCTGCTGTTGATATCAGCAATAATTATCGCAGCAACAGCTCCGCTGGTGTGGTTAATTCTAAGAAAGAATGGCAAGTCGAATTTATCATCGGTAGACAAAAAGGAGTATAGAAAAGCGGATCAAGCCATTCCTTCGAATCCGTTAAAAGAGATTTTGTCTCACAACCATCTGCTTTTAATCACAGCCCTTATCGCAGTTACTGTAATGGTCACAACGCTCATTGACTATCAGTTTAAGACAGTGGCTGAGGCTGCCTATACAACCGAAGCTGGATTAACCAGCTTTATGGGGAGATTTTATGGTCGCGTCAGTCTGATAGCACTGATTATTCAGCTTTTTATCGGGACTATTTTTACTAAAAAGTATGGGGTATCCGGTGCGTTACTATTGTTACCTCTTGCATTGTTGATAAGTGCTGGTGGAATGCTACTTATCCCGGGATTGGTGGCCGGTACCATCAGTCGCGGTATTGACCAAACGCTCAAACACTCTATTGATCGTACCGGACGCGAATTACTTTTCGTACCACTTCCGGAAGAGTTAAAAAATCGGGTTAAGGTATTTATTGATCTTTTTGTGGATCACGGAGCCCAGGGACTTACGGGATTGTTACTGCTCGGATTGACATTTGGATTAAATCTCGATGTGCAGGAGATATCCGTTGTGGTGATTACGTTACTTGTTGCCTGGGTAGTAATCGCAAAGATGGCGGGAAACTCGTATGTGGATGTTTTCCGTAATACGTTGAAACGGAAAATGAAAGGCGATTGGGATAAAAGTACTGAAAATAGTAGCCGGTTTGAGGAGGCCAATGAAGAGAGTATACAGAAGCTGTTAAAGAGCGATGAGGAATCAGATGTACTTTGGGCTTTGAATGTAATGCGAGAAAAAGATTTTGATGTAGATTCTAACTTACTCATCAGAAATCTAAAGCATTCAAGCTGTAAAGTTCGCATTAATATCGTACGACTATTACGGAAACGTGAGCTTGGTGACTGGGTGGATGAGGTGATGGATTTAGCCTATGATGAAGATGCCGATGTGCGTATGGAAGCCATCCGATATGTCTATCAGTTTTATGAAGGAGATCGCCGGGAAAAACTTACTGTAGGCTTACATCACGACGATGCTCGGGTACAGGCGGTAGCGATGGCTCTTATTGCTGAAGAAGGGATTGAAGAAGAGAAGAAGCTGATAACAGATAAATTATTAGATGAGGCCGTACATTTTTATGGAGAATATGGACATGAACTTCGCAAACAATCGGCAAAGTTGTTGGGGGAAATGTATGAAAATCGTTATGCGCACCTGTTAAAGGAGTTACTTAATGATGAAAATCCCTCCGTGGTTAAGCAAGCGATTGAAAGTACGGCTAAAACACAGGATCGACGATTTGTGCACGACTTGCTGCTGTTGATGGGTAGTGGTATTTATCGCAAAGCAGTAGAAAAGGCACTAAGAGAGTACGGTAGTCGGATATACGGAACCATGTATGATCACATGACTGATTCCCATTTACCGGTGTCAACGCGCCGGTATATCCCATGGCTATTTTCTCAGACTGTGAGTGAAGATTCTTGGGAAATCCTTAAGATGAGTCTGAAGTTCTGCTCCATTCCCATCCGGCATGGTATTGTCAAGGCATTGCTACGAATGCGAAAAGAGCGTCCGATATTTCGGGTATCGGATGAAGTGATTGCTCAAAATATTGAGCGAGAGATTGACCGATATTCAAAACTTAAAAAAGCCCTTACGTTTTACCAGAGTGGCAAGGTTAAACTTTCAGATGAAGCAGATGAGATTTTAGAGTATGAGATCGAGCAAACGTTCGAAAATATATTCAGGTTATTGAGCTTGAATAATGATATCGAGGATATTGATAACGCTTACAAAGCCATAGTGGGTGACAATCCGCGATTACGATCGGATGCAATTGAATTTATTGAAAACCTTATTAACTGGGAGGTTCGGAAACTGTTGATTCCAATTTTGGAAACGTATCACACCGACCGTTTACCCCCTAATAGCTTTACCAGCGCACTTTCGGATACCGAAGATGTGCTCTTTTTCCTTAAAGGAATCTGCCACGCAGAACTTGAGGAAAAGTTGGCTCCCAACCTTGAGGATGAGCAAGAAACAGAACGGCAACGCCAGCTGGCACAGAAAGCAAATGTTGAGGTTGGGGAATAGTATGCAATTTCAAAACGAAATATCTGATTTTGCATACAACAAGTTATGGATTATAGTCCTTTTGCTTGTTATGGGCATGCTGTATCCGGCAATGGTTTTTTCACAATCCGCGGACTCTTTGAAAGCAAAACACGTACATCCCAATACAGTGCCTTATGAAACGGATCGTAGCATTGGCTACCATATTCTGGCCGCTCCATCGTATCTGTTGCATTGGGTAAGCCGTCCGGTGGGCTACGGGGTAAAATATGCCGAAGACAAATTTCCGCACTGGTTTGAGGGGGAACGCGGACCATACGGATTTTTACCGCTGATAGAAATAGGGGGTGAAGAAGGTTTTGCCGCGGGAGCGCTCTTGTATCATGATCACCTCTTTTTTGAGGATCACCGGGCACGGGCAGAAATTTTATTCGGTTCGCAAGTATATAACGAATTTGATCTGCAATACCAGATTCCCATTAAGGGAGTTCCCAATAGCAGTCTTACCTTCGCGGGAGAGTACGAAAATGCTCCTGAGCGCTCTTTTTATTTAGACAATACGAGTGAGGATCTAAGTTACGCCAGCGAATTTGGAAATATCCAGGTTAATTACAATCAGCAGGTAAATAGCTGGTTACATACTCAAATTACTACAGGATTTTGGGATCGAACCATCAAAACGAGCCGGTATGAGGATGACATTAATGAACAGGTTCCTGTGTCATTGCTCGGAAATACAAAGCTGTTTTCAGTGGCTAACAACTGGACGTTCAATTACAAAAATGGACGCAAGCGAACCCTAAGTGGCACACAATATAAGGTGGGGGTCGGGTGGGCACAGTCAACCAACAATCCTAATTTGAAATACTTAGAATACCGGGGAGCCATCCACCACTTTGTGCCGGTCCCTATTTTGCCTGAAACGCGCCGACTGGGTATTAAGATGGAGTTACAAAAACAAAGGAATATTGGTTCGACCAATATTCCTTTTTATGAGTTACGTTCGCTTGGTGGGAGTCGCAATCTTCGTGGCTTTCCCAGTAACCGTTTTCGTGCTCACGGTACTGTACTGTTCACGGCCGAATATCGCTATCCAATCTGGGACTTTTTGGATATAGTTCTTTTTGCCGATCAGGGTCAACCGTTTAATGACTATAGCGATATCTCGCTGGACGCCTTCCGTTCTTCTTATGGGTTCGGTTTTCACCTGTTATCCCAAAAAGGATTGGCCTTTCGTTCAGAATTTGCGTTCAGCAACGAGGGCGGACGATTTATCATCAGTATAACGCCAAACTTTTAGTGTACGATGAAGATTAATTACATACATAGTATCGGGGTTGCGGTACTGTCAGCTATTGTTTTTCTACAGGGCTGTTCAACCACAAAACCTTATACCAAGGGCCCTGTAAAAACGTTTGATCCCGATACGGCGCGCATCGAGAAGCCCGAAGAAAAGCCGCAATACCAGTACTGGGATCGCATCGATAATACTATTTTCCATCAGCTTGAAAAACCGTTGAACCTGAACCGAACGGGACGCTGGTTGGGACAAGGTTTAGGAATAAGCGATAAACGTCAGGCCGATAATATTAACAAGCTCGATGAGGTTCCCGAATCGAGCTGGTACACATATCGCCATTATTACGATGAGATGTCGCCGAAAGAGTTGGCGGCCGGACCTAATACAAAGGCACCCGATACGAAGGGAGAGTGGACCATTTTTAAAGCGAAACTTGAAGGAGCAAATTCCGGTTTTTTTATAGAGGATGAAAATGGAAACCGCTACTTGATAAAGTTTGATGGCTATGATTACCCTGAGTTAACGACTGCTGCAGAAGTAATCGGGACGAAGGTTTTCTACGCAGCCGGCTACACCGTTCCCGAATCCGAAATTACTTATTTTGATCCCGGTAACGTAACTATTGCCGAAGGTGTTACGGTAGAAGAGGGTGGGGAGAAACGTGCCATGACGGTGACCGATTATCAGGAGATCGTGAAAAATCGTCCACAGAATGCGGATGGGAAAGTTCGAGCGCTGGCTAGTAAATTTGTAGATGGAGTTCCCCTTGGACCTTGGAATTTTGAAGGAACGCTAAAAGGCGATCCAAACGATCGGGTGGCACATGAACATCGCCGTGAGCTGCGCGGCATGCGGGTGATTAGTTCCTGGCTCAATGATACCGACCGGCGTGATGCCAACACGATGGCGGTTTATAACAATGAAGGTTACATTGGTCATTACGTGCAGGATTTTGGGAATACACTGGGTGCCAACGGTATGTCGAGTCACAAACCCATACAGGGACAGGCTTACCTGATTGATCCGCGTTATATGTTGGTGTCGGCTGTTTCGCTGGGCGGATATATTACGCCGTGGGAAACGGTTGAGCCCGAGGTGCCCTATCCTTCAGTGGGCTATTTTCGATCAGATGTTTTTAAACCGGGACGATGGGTTCCTACGCATCCGCTGCCGCCCTTTGAGAATATGACGCTTCGCGATGCGTTTTGGGGTGCCAAACATGTCATGAGTTTTTCGGATGAAGATATTCGTACTATCGTTGAAACGGGGCAATATTCCAATCCCAAAGCAGAGGAATACATCGTTCGAACCCTGATAGAGCGCCGGGATAAGATAGGTCGCCATTGGTTTGCAAAAATAAATCCGCTTGATAAATTTGATGCTGAAATTGAGAATAAGACTCTTTTGCTAACGTTTACGGATTTAAGTGTGAATAGTGGATTGGTATCGGCTTCAAATCATAAGTATCGAGTCGAAATTGAATCAGAAAGCAAGGTTCTGTCAGGAGATCGAGAAATAAATGAGCCTCAATTATCTGTAGAATTACAAGACGAAAAGCTTTTAAATGATGTTCTGCGATTTGATATCAAAACGATTGGCAGTGAATATTCCGGCGCCGGTAAAATGGTAATGGTATACATTGAGGTGAATGATAATAACAGCCGAGTGGTGAGAGTTCGGCGCGAAGAGTAAATAGGATATAGATGAAGAAGTTATTGACCATATTATTAATCCCAGTGATTATTTCGGGATGTGTTTCTTCTAAGGGGCCGTCGCCTGATGAAATTCCGGTGGTAGAAAATAGTAGTCAGCCGGATGAAAGCGAGCGAATTTATTCGGTGTTTTTGGCGGGGGATGCCGGGTATGCGTCGCTTGATCCGCTGGAGCCGAGTTTATCGGTATTAAAAAAACAGCTGCATCAGGCCGGGGAACAGAGTGCTGTGATCTTTTTGGGAGATAACATTTATCCGGATGGATTACCTCCCGAAAATCACAAAAGCCGATCCAAAGCTGAGAAATATCTACAGGCCCAGTTCAAGACGGTAGAAGATTATGAGGGCAAAGTGGTATTTGTAGCGGGAAATCATGATTGGAATTCGAGTGGAGAGAATGGATTAGAATATGTACAGCGACAAGAATGCTTTATAGAGGAGTCGCTAAATCGAGGGAATGTATTTCTCCCTGATGACGGATTACCCGGCCCGGCCGTGGTAAATGCAGGTAATGAGGAGGTAAATTTGTCGATTGTTGCGTTGAACACACAGTGGTGGCTACATCCCTATAACAAGCCGGGCGCCGAAACCGATAGTGCCTTCAATGCTACGAGTGATCAGGCTTTTGAACAGGTGCGCGAGGCGGTGACCGACGAGAAGGCCGATCAGGTACTGGTAGTGGGGCATCATCCCATGTATTCGAATGGCAATAACGGAGGGAAATTCCCGCTCAAAACACATCTGCTGCCTCCGGTCGGGGGATCGCTTTACGTTTTGTATCGTAATATTTGGGGCACTTCGCAGGATATTGCTTCGCGAAAGTATAGTAAGCTCAAAGATCAGTTGACCACCGTTTTTACAGAGCGGGAACCGATTATTTACGCATCAGGACATGATCACAATTTGCAGTACCTCACTTTTGGGGATGAGCGACGTAACCAATATTATATTGTAAGCGGGTCAGTATCGGTTACCAGCTTTGTTAAAAACCCTGATCGGCCCGGTTTTGGTATTCAGCAAAGAGGATTTTCGGTAGTGCATTATTACAAAACGGGCATTTGGGTTGAGTTCTGGAATGAAGACGGTACACGGTTATTTGAACAGAAGTTATCTGATTTACCCAAAGAATAACGATTAGAAAAATAAATAATATAGGGATAGCAATATGAAGGCGGTTGAGGAAGAAATTTATAAAAAGAAAAAGGAATTTGTAGAAGAGGCGAGCCTTATTTTTGAGGAACAGGGCCATTCGCGAATAAGTGGACAGGTGTTGGCTTGGTTGCATGTTTGCGAGCCCGAAGCACAATCATTTAGTGATTTGGTGGAGCACCTGAATGTTAGCAAGGCTTCCATAAGCAATATGACACGCTTACTTTTACAGTCGGGATTTATTGAGAAAGTGCGTAAGCCGGGTGAACGGCAGACCTGTTTTAAGCTTGTTGACCATGCGTGGTGTAAGGTTATGGAGCGTCATCTCGAAAAGATGAAGCAATTGCGAGATATTTCGGCAAAATATAAAGAGGAGTTGAAGGTTGAGGATGATACAGATATTGATCGATTAAATGAGATGCATGATTTCTATGCTTTTGTTACCGAGCACTTTCCTGAATCAATAGAGACCTATAAAAAAAGCTGTTCCGATGAGGGCTGATTATTTGTTTCCCGGATTAGCATACGATCTTATTTCATTTGGAATAGGATGCCCCAATCCCCATTTTTTCGAAGCCTATCTAATAAGTTTGCTAAAAATATGAGCCTTTTGCCATTCGATAGGAGTAATATAAATGGGATCATAGCCAGGATTTTTAGGCTGTAGAGTGATGCTATATTTCTTTACTGCGGATCGTTTTTAGAGTTGTTGCCCATCCTATAATAATAAAATGGCTGGAATTTTTCGTTCCCCCGGGTTTAGGCAGATTAATAGTGATTGGCATATACAATTGGGATCAATAAAGAGTAGGGAGTATGATACCCAATAATGAGAAGTGAATTAGCGGTGGGATGTGGCTTCACAAATTGTTGGCATGCTTGTTGTGACAACAAAGGTAGTAACATAATCTACGTGGATTCAATAGTGCGAAGTTAAAACCCATTCAATAATTAAAACTGCTTTGGGAATATGAGAACGATACAAAACGGAATAGAAGAAAAACTTGAAACAACGATTCGGACCTTACAAACTGATGGTCCGATGACTGAGGAAGTAAAAAAGAAGCTTGCGACACAACTTAGATCAACAAAGAGTGCATTTGATAAGTTACAAACCTGGGTTGGACTCTCGCAAGAGGTAGCTGATATAGGACTATGGGAGTATGATATTAAAAATAATGAACTTATGTGGTCAGATGAAACGTTTCGAATTTGGGGATATGAACCCGATGAAATCGTTCCTTCTGATGCCATTTTTATGGAGCGTATTCATCCGGAAGATCGGGATAAAGTACGAAAGAAATTTAAACAGTCGCTGGAAAAAAATTCCGAGTATCATATTATTTACCGCCTTCTTTTTCCTGATGGAAAGATAAAATTTGTGGAAGCGCATGCTGTTCATTTCCATAAAGATGGAAAGCCAGTACTTACTATCGGAACAAATCAAAATATTACAACACACGAAATTGAAAAGCAGGAGATTGAGAAAGCGCTGGAATCGAATCAGGTTATTTTGGATGAGATCCATCACCGGGTAAAAAATAACCTTGCCGTGGTAGCGGGCTTACTTCAGTTGCAGTGGTTACAGGAAGACGATCCGGTTGTTACCGAAAAGCTGCAAGATAGCGCAACACGAATTAGAACTATTGCGGGCATTCATCAGCATCTGTACCAGTCGGATAGTTTTGCTAATGTAGCATTAGGAGAAAATCTGGAAAAACTGGCCAAGGATTTAATTAAAACGATGCAACAGGATGTAAAGGTTGAGCTTAAGACAAATTGTGATGAGGTCTATTTAGATTTTGAACGTATATTGCCTTGTTCGTTAATTGTCAATGAACTCGTTACAAATGTTTTAAAACATGCTTTTCAAGATCAGAAAGGGGGTGTAATCACTATTGATTTACTAAAAGAGAATAATAAAGTGGTGTTGAGGGTTGCTGATAATGGTAAGGGATTACCGGATAATTTTGACGAGATGCAAGGTTCATTGGGTGTTAGATTAATTAAAACCTTAAATAATCAGCTGCAAGGTGACTATACATTTCGGTCGGATGAAAGTGGAACCACGTTTACGATTGCATTTAGCATGGATGCAGATTATTGCAAGGCTGTATAACTGGTATTTCAATTTAGCAGATAGTCTCAAGATAAGATGTGGATGTTTATCTGAAACGTACAGTTGATAATTGACGTTATAGAATTTACACAGTGAAATTATCAAAAAGGTTTTATAAGATTATTTATGAAAGCATCCTATTTCGAAGAGTTTGGAGAACTGGATAATATTCAAGCTGGTACGCTTGAACGTCCCGAACCTGGCGAAGGGGAAGTGTTGGTTCGTATAAAAGCAGCTGGGGTTAATCCTGTGGATGCCGCCGTGGCCCGAGGCATGTTGAATGAAGTTATTCCCGCTGAATTTCCGGCTATTCCAGGCTGGGATATGGCCGGCGTTGTTGAAGAATGCGGCTATGCAGCACGACGTTTTGAGGAAGGTGACGAGGTGTATGCCTATGCGCGTCGACCTACCGTACAGCAGGGAACGTTTGCCGAATATATTTGCATTCCCGAAAGCTATCTTGCCAAGCGTCCGCAGCAGATTTCGATGGAGGCGTCCGGTGGAATTCCATTGGTAGGATTGACGGCATATCAGTCGCTGTTTCAGTTTGGAAATCTTAAAAAAGGAGATACACTGCTTATTCTCGGTGGATCCGGAGGGGTAGGCACGATGGCTATACAGCTGGCTAAAACGGTTGGCGCGAAAGTTATTGGCGTTGCCAGTGATAATAATCAAGACTATATGGTAGAGCTGGGTGCCGATGAAACGATTGATTACAGCGCAGGCGATGTAGGTGAAGCAGTGAAAGAAGTGGCTCCCGATGAAGTGGATTTTATTTTCCACTGTTCGCGCGGTAATTCGCTGGAACAAAGTATAGGCACATTAAAAAGTGGCGGGCAGTTAATATCGATTACCAATAGTGATCCGGAAATTCCTGAAGATATTAACTTCCAGTATGTATTTGTTGAGCCCAATGCTAAACAGCTAAAGCATATTCAACAGCTGGCTGATGAGGGGAAGGTTCAAGTACCGGTTTCCAAGACATATGATTTGGATGAAGTGGAAACTGCTTTGCAAGAAATAGAATCATTGTACACCCGGGGTAAAACGGTTATTACTCCTTAAATAATAAGATTATTGAGTAGAAAAGTCCGGCGGAAGGAACGTCGGACTTTTTTATTCATTTTTGAACCTGGCCTTGTACCATTTATCAAGTTTTTAAAATATCGTCGGTCAAGAGTCAAGAAAAATCTCACATAATTATATATCCATTTGTAAGGAAATGAAGAGCTATAAATTATTGAGGTTTGAACCGTTTACATATTAGAATGAGATCCTGTCGTTTTTTGCTTAAAGGTGAAGAATAGTTCGAACTTATTCTCAGTATTTATCTTATAATCTGCCTGCAGTTGCTTGAGTAGCATATTTACAATGGTAAAACCAAGAGTTTTTGAATTGTCAAAATCATCTTGATCGAACCCTTTTCCATTATCGCTGTATTTTATTTTATAGCCCTTGGAAAAACGGGTGATTTCTAATTTTATGAGTCCTCCCTTTTTAGCCGGGAAAGCATATTTTATGGAATTGGTAAGAAGTTCGTTCAGCAGCATTCCAAGAGGAATAATCTCATTTATATTCATTTCGATTTCATCTATATCCAACCGTATTTGAATATCATCTTCTGCCTGTAAAGTACCAGTAATGGTAGTAGCAAGATCTGAAATATATTCTTTGACGTTAACCTTCGAAAAGCTGGAGGTCTGGTATAATAGTTCATGGACTTTAGCGATAGAATGAATACGGTTTATACTTCTTTCTAAGGGAAGTCGGTAGAAGTCTTCGCTGGGTAACTCTTCCAACTCCAGAGTGAGAATACCTGAAATGATAGCTAAATTATTCTTTACTCGGTGATGGATCTCTTGAAGCAATACCGTATTTTCTTTTTCTGCTTCTACGCGATCTGTAATATTAATTCCACTTCCGATTACATAGTGGTTCCCATCCAGTTTGACAAGACTTCCATTCATAAAATAGTGATGCTCTTCACCATCACCACCAATTAATACGGTTTCAAGATCAGCGTAACCTTCCTGAAAGGCTTTCCCGATGAGTCTTTTGGCCTTACTGCGTTCCCGGGGAACCACTAATGTTAGAGCGTTAATCTCTTGTAACTCCTTTGCGGTTAAGTCAAAAAGTCGTTCTACATTCTTATTGGTTCGGGCAAACGATAAGTCTTTTCCAACCATATAAAATAGGCCTGGAATGCTATCCAGAATATGATTCAACAGTGTTACCTGGCGGCTAACATTCTCCTCCAGCTCTTTCTGTTCGGTAACATCCAATAAAATGGTATCCCACTGCACACTCCCATCCTCAAGTTGAATAGGGGTTCCTCGTCCATGAATCCATTTCTGTTGACCGCTGGGTGTGTTTATTTTCCATTTTTGATCCCAGGGAGCCAGCTGTTCGGCCGATTGTTGAACCGATTGTCTTACCTTATCAATATGGTCATCAATAATTTGGGACCACAATAAGTCTGACGATTCCATTACCTGTTGAGGAGTTACTTCATGTAAATCCTCAACGCCTTCGCTCACATAAACGAACTCATCGCTGCCATCAGGATACAGTCTGTATCGATGGACCAGCCCATCGATATTATTAGCGATATTACGCAGCTGGGCCTCTTTTTCCTGAAGTTCTTGCTGTGTTTTTTTTCGTTGGGTGACATCCTTGAAATATACTGAGAGGCCTCCTTCAGAAGGATAGGCACTTACATCGAGCCACATCTGCTGGGGCGGATAAAATGCCTCAAAGTGTACAGTTACTTGTTGATCTACGGCTTTATGATATTGGTCGTAGAAATCTAACTCTGTGGCTTCTTCAAATACATCCCAAAGAACTTCTCCAACAATATCTTTTTCGGGCGTATCAAGAATCTGTTCGGCTTTGGTATTCCAATAAGTGACGACCCAGTTTTTATCCATTGCAAAGAAGCCATCATCAATGCGTTTAAGAATACGGGATTTTTCTTCTTCTGCCTTCTTTTGTTCAGTAATATCCTGGACAATACCATGCAGTTGCTTGACCTCTCCGCTGTTATCGGTTTTGGGGATGCCCTTTATATGAACATATTTGTTATTTCCTTTTTCGGTTTGAATCCAGGTATCATAACGGTAGGCGATGTTATCATTAATGGCCATCTCTACTTTTTCAAACAGAGTACTCTCCTCCGAGCTGTATAAATCCATTAGCTTTTGATATGGCGGCTCACCCTTTTCGGGATCACGCTCCATGATAGAAAACAATGTAGGAGACCACGTCACGCTGTTTGTTTCAATATCAAAAAACCAATCCCCAATTTTCCCGATCTTTTGAGCTTCATCAAGCCGATCGCGCTCGTGTTTCAGCTGTTGTTCTGTTTCAATTTGCTCGGTGATGTCTTCCTGTATAGAGAAGAACTGTATAATGTCTCCATTTTCGTTCGTAATGGGAGTAACATCGAGTTTCAACCAGTAGGGCTCTCCCTCTTTTGTGTAATTGAGTATCTCTTCCGAAAAGGTTTGCTGATCTTCTATTTTTCGAGAAATCTGCCGTACTGTTTTTGGATCAGTATTTGGACCTTGAAGTAGGGCGCCGGGTTTTTTGCCCATTACCTCTTCCCGCTGATAACCCGTAACTTCTACAAAGGCATCGTTGACCCACTCGATATTTTCATTCGGATCGGTAATAATAACCATGTTCTGCGTTTTCTGGGCGACCCGGGAAAGGTTTTCTATTTCTTGCTGCTTATCTTTTAGGGTAGTAATATCTGTTAAGGAGCCTACGATCTCTTTTGTTTCACCATTTTTTTTAACAGGGGATTCATTTACCTGAACCCAAATTTTTGTACCGTCTTTCCGCTCCAGCTGTAACTCATATGAGGGTTGTGTCTGGCCCGTTTCAATAGCTTTTTTTGTTTTTTGCAGTCCCTTCTTGTTCTTTGGATGATCAGTAATAAAATCGGTCCATTTCTGTTTGGCTTGTTCAGGGGAACATCCCAAAAAATGTTGCGACTGCGGACTAACATATGATAGTTTATGGTTGGTATCGTGACGGTAGAACATAATAGGGCTATGTTCTACGATACCTTTTAATTGTTGCTGTATTTTTTTGTTTTGTTGTTCCGCCTCTTTCCTATCGGTGATATCTTGTGTACTACCGAACACCCGAATACATTTTCCATTTTCTATTTTGGGTTCACCAATGGCTTTAATCCACCGTAAATTATCTTTGGCTGTAACAATTTGGGACTCAACGGTAAACGGTTCACCCTCTTCAATAGCTTCATTAACAGCCTGTTGAATTTTTGAGCGAGGTTCACCTTCCACATAAAAAGAAAGGGCCGCTTCTAAATTTGGTTCATAATCCAGTTCAACTTCATGGAGACGTTTTAGTTGATCAGACCAGTGGAGCTCATTGTTCAGAACGTCAAGTTCCCAATGACCAATATTAGCCAGTTGATAGGCTTGTTTTTTGTGCACCTCATCCATAAAATCCTTCTATTTAAAATAGCAATTTCCCCTAAAATAGAAATTATATCTATTTACCATTATGTACTTGTACCATAACAGATTTAGTCTTTAAATCCAATGGTTGGGCATAGAATAACCATTAATAGACCATTATAATTTGCGTTTATATTTGTTTGTGTTTTATGTGGTGGGAATAATGGCCGGTTGAAAAGAGAAAGGTTATAAGTACAAATATCTGTTAATTAAAAAAGCCTGCAATATTACTTGCAGGCCTTTCCTTGAGGGCTAAAACAGCTTCTATAGAAGAAGCAGCTTTAGTTTTGGGGTAACTCAATCGTTCCTAACTCACTGGTATTTTCAACAGTTACATCTACATCAGTAACTGTTTTTTCGCTATAGGTATCATTTCGAGGATTTACTGAGACATCATATGTCCCTTCTTCCAAGCCAATGAGCTTGAAATATCCGTCAGAAGTATCGGCAATTGTTGATGTAAGTGTATCGGATCCGGCAATTGCATATACTACAGGTTGAGCTTCAAAGGGATCGACTGTACCTTCAATATTACCGGTTATAGCTTTTTCTGTAGCACTAATAACAGGTTTTAATAAATACTGAACAGCAGGATTGTTCTGTCCGGCTTTTACAACAGAACGGCTGGCATCAAAATCCAGCAATAAGACATATTCTATATCTTCCTGAATTTCTGCGTTTATATTAAGCTTAATGCCGGTTTCTGGTCCGCTGGGTACCTTCATATCGTAAGATCGGCCGTCAACTTCTACGCTATGACCGTCTTGACTTAAGATCAAGCGAATTTGTTGGTAAGTACCGGCTTCAAGTTCAGAACTTCCAATAATGGTTGTTGCTCCGTTCGTAAGTTCTAACAGGTCATACTCCTGCTGGGGTTCGTTTAGCGTGACCCAGCCATCCGAGCTGCCTTCTCTGTTAACTTCAACGCTTTCGATGAATACGTTTACAGCATCGGCAGAATCTATTGGGGCATCAGCCATTTCAACGGTCATTGTACCGGATCCAGTATCTGAATCTGTACCACAACCAACGAAAAGAATTGATAGGCCTATGAGTAGTGCAAATGGAATAAGAGTAATTCTTTTTAGTATCATATTATTAGTTATTTCAAGATTGGGTTGAGTTTCTTTTGGTATCTGTCCTGTATTTTTCCAAGCATAGGACGAGCGAAAAGACCAATCGTTACATATTTATTTGGCTACTCAAATAATGTATTAGAAGTACATTGAGCTATATGATTATGGGTGGTTTTAAATTAAGGTATCTCTTGAAACCCAACCTGTGGATTGCTGGTCAACGAGCTGGTTATCAATGCATTTAAACATGCTTTTAATTCCAAGGACTCGGGCATATTGGAAGTGCAGCTCAACAAAAAACAAGATCAAGCAACTCTTATTATATCAGATAACGGCCCTGGATTACCCGATGATTTTGATGCCAGAACTGACAGCCTGGGATCGCTGCTTATTAATACGGTTTTATCTCAACTTGAAGCAGAAATGGATATTGAGGATAAAACCGGGAGTACATTCACATTTCATTTCCCTTTGAACTAATCTGCATTCATTCCGGTTTCAATCCTATTTTGAATGATATTCCTTTTACAAAAAAAGACTCCGGGATACAATCCGACAGTGATTTATTCCTTGAAAGAGGCTTCCCCATAATTTTCCCGCTCTAATCTACGCATTTTAGCGATATCAGTTTCCTTAATGTACCGTTGATTTTCTAAGGAATTTTATCAATTTCGACTGGCAGATGACCAATGTAATGCGGAAAGTTTCCAACTTCCGTCTATCTTTTGAAGGACAGCCAGTTCCAGGCTGTTGAGATCCAATTTTCTATCATTGTACGTACCCCAAGTGTGTGTTTGCGTTGATACCCAAGCTGTATTGTCTTTAAATGTAATAGTTTGAGAATCAACTTCTTGATTCATGGCACTTAAAAACTTGCCATCTGAATGGAAATGGTGAGACAGGTACTGTTCCTTAGTTTCAATATTGCCTCCCTCAAGAATTCGAGCGGAATCAGATAATAGTTGCCTTGCTTTGGTAACGTCGTTTTCCACAATGGTCTGATGAAATGAATTAAGTGCATTTATTACGGCTTTTTCTTGCGAGGTCTGCTGCCCGAAAGAAAGAGTGGTTCCAAGTAATACGAGTAATACTGTTAAAAACGTTTTCCAAATATTTATAGCAATAACAATATAGATTAAGTTTTTATGGGATTAATTGAGTTGTGTTAAGGAAATGCTATCAATAAGTATGGTTCCGTTTCCATCGATTTTAAGTCCTACGTTGCCGGCCTCCGGGGCATTTCCGTGGCCATGAACCGCCATCTCTTTGTTGATATAGGCTCGGAAATGAGTTTCGTTTCCAACGGTGCGGATAAATAGCATGCCGGAGGATGAGTAGGATTCCTCAGCTAAGACTTCACGATTACCATCACTGACCCGTCCCTGGGATATGGTGCCGTCGGAGGATAAGGTCACAAAATCATAATTTTCGGCATCCTGCACATGGTTGACAAGAGAAACCTCTCCACTGAACTCAGAGAGATCCATGTAGTAATCGACCTGTACGTTTTGAGCAGTACGTTTTTGCACAAAGAAGTTAGATGTTGAATTAGCAGTCAACTTCAGAAGATGGTTTTCTCCTCTATTGATAACTACAGGCTCCACGTCTTGGACAGATCCCTCCAACCATTGAAACCGAGATAAAAGCGTACTGACTCCATTGGGGCCGATCTCCCATGACCAGTTGCCGCTGTCGGTTACCTCGAACGTAGTATTTGACTGTGTAGAAAGGCTATCTCCGGGAATCGTCGTTTCTTCTTGCTGAAGCAGCTGTCCCGTTCCGGCCCCATATCCAAAAACCAATTCAGCTCCGTGGTCACCGGTTTCATATAGTAGAAATACCCCGGGTAGGGCAAGAATAAATGCAGCCATCCTGACGCTTATTTGATCAAAGGTTTTATACCAGTGAAGCCCGATTCGCAGGACAACGTAACCTACAAAGAACCATACAGTCCAGAGAGCCCAGTCGGAATGACTATTTAAAACGTTTTGTGCCTGCGATGGTAGAAAGACGCTGTCGGCTGCCCAAGTGCCGGAGTAGTAGGCCGCAATAGCTGAGATAGCCCCAACTCCATAAAGAATAGTGGATTTTAGATCATCCCACCAATCATCAGGCAAAAAGAAGTTCATCAAATCCATTAGAACTGCCAGCAATATAATGGCAATGGGAAAGTGAACAAGAATCGGATGTATGTTAGGAGCCCATTCGGGAATTAATTCCATAGATGTATGATCAGTTTCTTAAAATTTAATCTAATTTATTCGGGTGTTGGTGCAAATTTTGGGATCGGTCGTGCTTTTACTTCTTTTTCCGTTTCTGCGATACCATTCTCTCTGATATCATTGATCAGCCATTCCATCTCTTTAATTTCTACACGCTGTGCATCCATAATCTCCTTCGCCAGTTTTTGCACTCGGGGATCTTCAATATCGGCACGCTCGCTGGTTAGAATAGCGATTGAGTGATGTGGTATCATGCCCTTCATATAGTCAACGTCGTCAATTGTTATCTGACTGCGTGACAGCCAGATTGATCCTATCAGCAATAAAGCACCACCGATGAAGATAGCAATATTTATCTTACTGTCTTTATACATTTTAAGCATAAATGCCAGCATGATAATCATCATCGAGCCGCCCATAACTAAGGTCATAAAGAACCGCTCTTCGCTAAACCACGCGTGATCTAAAATTTGATAGGAGTTTGTATACATAAGGAAGAACATCGCAACCATTGCGGTTAGAATCATTGCGCAAAATCTAAAATAGTTTGCAGAACTGCTGTTATTATTTTCCATAATAAAAATCCTCAACTCCTGATATTAAGATTATTAATCATTTTATAGCTGATAAGACTGAATTAAGTTTCATGCTAACAGAAGGGTAGATATACACTCCATTCAGCGCGATTTTTATCACTGTGTTTCGCTTAGGTTCCCGATCCATAGACAGAAACCATTTAGTTAAAATAGTTGGGTATAAACGAATGCTGATAATCCCAAGACATTAATGATAATAAATATTGCGACAGCAATGTTCTTAATCTTGCCACCGCTTTCCATATCCATCATTTTCATCTCGTGGGTTTGCATGTATTTCTTATGCAACCATATCAGTGTTCCGGCGATCCAGACGAAAACCAGATTCATCCAGAAGGTATAGTCAATTTTAAATTGTGTGATCTCCGATACAACCCGCCGACTTTCCGGGATAATATCCAGAAAGGAGAATATGCCGTTCAAAATTAAAGCCGTGAGAACGATACTGACAAACATTACTCCGGCAATATACAGCGCCACCCGCCAACCGTAGTATTTAGCGTTGATATGGACCAGTGGGGGAACCATCAGGTCAGAGTAGATGAATCCCATAATCCCGGCAAAGAGCACGCCGTTTTGATTGAGAACCGTAGCCAGGGGAATATTACCCATCGATCCGATAAAGGTAAAAGCAGCTACAAATGGAGCTACAATGGCATTCTCTAAAGTCACCAGCCAGCCGGGCAGGTGCTGGGCGTCAGCAAGGAAAAGGGTGGTCCAAAATGACTCGGGAACCAGTACGGCCACAAATCCGGCGACGGTAAATCCAATCAGGATATCTTCCCAGGCCATCTTCCAGTCATTGACGAATTTGTGTCCAACCAGCTGCCAACCTTCTTTACTTTTGATGCGCTCTTTCCAATCAAAATCTTCCGTAAGGCCATCGTCTTCCTGTTCTACTTTTTCACGGGCCGCCTGCAACCAGCTTTCCGGATAGGTCCATTTGATGAGCAGGCTGCTAATGGTAATGAGCACGAGTCCACCAATAAGTTCAGCGGCAAGGAATTGCCAACCCAGAAAGATGAGAATCAAAATCCCCAGCTCAATAACCAGGTTGGTAGAGGCGAACATAAAAGCTACCGCCGCTACAAAATGGGCTCCCTTTTTGACAAGGGAACGGGCAGCGGCCAAGGCAGCAAACGAACAGGATGAAGAAGCTGCGCCAAAGAAGGTGGACAGCGAAATACTTTTGAAATCGGCGTCCCCCATGTATTTAGTGAGCTCTTTTTTGGGGACAAAGGCCTGGATCATCCCGCTGACAAAATAGCCAAGTATAAATGCCCAGCCGGACTTCCAGAAAAATCCCAGTGCTGTTTTAGCCGATTCACCAAAAGATTCAACAAAGGTTTCCATTTTGGACTATTAGTATTATAGTTGATGATTGAGATTATGAACTATAAATGGTGGTTGAGACCGGTTTTGGTTTCCTAAGTGATTTCCAAGTTTGCCATCATGCCCGCATCTTCGTGTTCAAGATTATGACAGTGAAATACATATAATCCTTTTAGGGCGTCGAAAGTAACAATCACACGAACTCGTTCACCCGGCATCACCAAAACAGTATCCTTCCAACCGGTTTCCGTAGGAATAAGATCGCGGTTTCCGTTGCGGCTTAGCACCTTAAATTGGACAGCATGGATATGCATGGGATGAGGGACTGCAGAATTATTGATAAATTCCCATATCTCTGTATCTCCCTGTGTTATTTTTTCATCAACGCGAAGCATTTCAAATAAACGGCCATTTATGGTGTGACCTGTCATCATCTCCATATTCAGTTCAATACTTCGAGTGCGTACAGCGTTATCTTCGATGGGGAAATTGACTTCGGAGAGTTGTTGAGGGAGATCTACAAAATTGGATGAGTTGATTTCATTGCCTATCCGAAACTCCATTAGTGGGAATTCGCTGCCTTGCTCCGGACTGCCTTGTCCCATCATTTGAGACATGTTTCCCATCATTCCACCGTTTGAAGGCACGGAAAATGTCTTACTGATTAATTCTGCAGAGTTATTACTGAATCCATTGGAGAAATCCACCAATATGTCAGCACGTTCTCCGGGAGCCAGCAAGAGTTCGGTTGTTTCAACGGGTTGAGGTAAAAGTCCGCCATCGGAACCAATCACCGTAAACGAATTATCGTCGCGGAAAGCGATATTATAGATTCGGGCATTGGAACCGTTCAGCAATCGCAACCGGTAGGGGCGGGGCTGTACTTCGTGATAAGGATTGGGCACTCCGTTCACCAAAATATGCTCACCCAAATAGCCCGTCATCATGCGCTCCGGCATAGAGGGATCATAGTAGATATTGCCGGAATCGTCTATTTTGCGGTCCTGAATGACCAGCGGCAGTTCGTAATCTCCGGAAGGCAAGTTTAACGCCTCTTCTTCATCGTCGGTTACGATAAAAAATCCCGCTAAGCCTCGATAAACCTGCGGACCTGTGATTCTGTGTGGATGCGGATGATACCAATAGGTTCCGGCTCGTTGATTGATTTTAAAATCATAAGAGTAACTTCCTTCCGAAATGACATCCTTGGGGTGTCCGTCCATATCAGGTGGTACAATCATGCCGTGCCAGTGGATAATGCTTTCCTGCCCAATGTCGTTATGGAATTGAACCTGAAATTGCTCTCCTCTTTTCATGCGGATGGTTGGTCCCGGCAGGCTTCCGTTAAACTGCAGGGCCTCTAATGTATATTGTTCAGCAATTGTAAGGTTATCGCGAGACGCCCGCAGCTGATCACTGTTCAGGGTATCAGGTAGCTGTAGTGGATAGCGATAGATATCCGAATTATTAGTACCGGCATTCAAGCAAGAAGTGATAACAGAAGGAGCCAATAAGAAACCAGCACTGGCTCCCGTATACTTTAAGAAGGTTTTCCGGTCCATTATTCGCTATTTAAGTAATTCCTTTTTTCGTTTGTTGAACTCTTCTTCATCAATTTCACCATTGGCATACCTACGTTTAAGGATTTCCATGGGTGTTTCTTTGTTCTGATTGTTTTGACCGGAGTTTTTTAGAGCTTGCATGACAAAAAGAACCAGTACGATAATTATGAACAACCAGAAAAACATCATCCACCCACCTCCAGAGAAATTAAAATCATGCATAAGACTCTCACCATAGTGTTGGTTGATATTAGTAAATGTAGTAGAATAAACCACTAAAACCACATGCGAACCCCACCGAGCATACTAAAGTTGCTGATATGTCCGCCACCGGCGCGAGCCATGTCGGCGGTTTCGCCCAGCTGACGTTCCCAATTGATGCCGATGTAGGGCGCAAATTCTCGCACGAACTCATAGCGGAGCCGGAAGCCAAGTCCGATGTTATTGAATCCGGATCCGACGCCCCACTCGGGAACATCCTGTAGGGCAATGCTGGTTTCGAAAATCGGCTGACCGATAAGTCGCTGAGTAAATAGCAGATCGTATTCAGCTTCCAGATCGGCAGAAATATTACCGGCCTCACTAACATATATTCCGCTTTCAAAATGAATGAAATAGGGTGCCTTGCCCTGAAGGCCGACCGTGGCAAATCCCCGGGATTTATTGCCATGTTCATAAGCCAGATCATAACGAAGGCCGCCGGTGACGTCAAGATAGGGGCTGATGGCTCGGCTGTATAACCCCTGGAACTCCATATGTGCCTGACTTTCGGTCGGGACCGCTTCCCCGTGGGACTTGAACCAGAACTTGCCCAGATCTTTGCCTATATAACCTTTGATATCCCACATGACAGGATTTGAACCATTGATGCTGCGGTACTCCAGTTTGTCGGCAATCAGGTAGGCGTAGGTTTTATCGCCCATCATCAGGTCGTTGTTGAACTCGGGTGCTTTTTGGGCAAAGGCTGAACTGCCGCCGATTGCAATGATAACAAAAGCAGTGAGAATGAATATTGACGTGCGTTTAATCGAATTCATTTTAATGGAAATTTAAATATCAGAATTCTTTTGTAAATACTCTTATGACTTAAAATAGATTATTGGCTACAAACCATGTTTTTCAATCTCCCTAAATCCCTCTTCTCCAAGAGGGACTTAATAGTGGTCAATATTTTAATCAATGAGTTCCTCCTTAGAAAAGGAGGACAGGAGGATTGATTATTGATATCCATGAGCTACGATTTAGATTATTTGAAATATATTTGACTACGAAAATCTATTTACGAGTAGTCCTGTCCATAAATACTACCGTCCTCATCAGCTACCTGGACGACGCGGAACATGCCGCGTTCCATGTGATACAGGATATGGCAGTGGAAGGCCCAACGTCCTTTGTCACGTGGTGTAACAAGGGCTGAAATCCTCTGGGCCGGCTGCACGAGCAGAGTATGTTGTCGGGGATTATACTGTCCATTTCCGTTTTCCAGCTCCATCCACATACCGTGCAGGTGGATGGGGTGCTCCATCATGGTGTCGTTTACCAGCGTCAACCGGAGCCGCTCGTTGTGTGTGAACTCAATTGGACCGTCCACTTCGTGAAACTGCTTGCCGTCGAACGACCACATGTAGCGCTCCATATTTCCGGTCAGGTGCAGTTCTACGTCTCGCTGAGCATCACGGGTGTCTTTATTGGGGCGCAGGCTTTTAAGGTCATTGTACACCAGCACTTTGCGTCCGTCGTTACCAAGACCGATGCCGGGTTCATCAAGTCGATTAAACTGGTTTTGGGCGATGGCTGCTGCACCTATACCGTGCTTGTCGGGCCCATGCTTGACAGGTTCAGAGCTGTTGTCGGACATCTCCATGCTGCCGTGATCCATTTCTCCATGGTCCATGCCTTCCATATCCATATTGTCCATGTCCATTGCCATACCCATGTCTTTCATGTCGCGCTTGGGACGGGGACGAAGATCAGGTACTTCGGCCGACATTCCTTCGCGCGGAGCCAATGTGCCGCGGGCATAACCGCTGCGGTCCAGGGATTCGGCAAAAATGGTATAGGGTTTTTCTTCTTTGGGTTCTACGATCACATCATAGGTTTCAGCAATACCAATACGGAACTCATCGATGGGTACTGGCTCCACATTTTGGCCATCAGCTTGAACGACCGTCATTTCGAGGCCGGGAATGCGAACGTCAAAAGCCGTAGTACCCGCCGAAGCATTGATAAATCGCAGTCGCACTTTTTCACCTTTCTTGAACAGGGCGTTCCAGTTGGAGTCGGGGTCGCGACCATTCATCAGATAGGTGTAGGTGGCACCGGTTATATCCAATAGGTCGGTTGCCTTCATACGCATCTTTCCAAAGGAGTGGTAGTCCTTAACGGCATCTCCAAATCCTTTCTCTTTTATATCCTTAAAAAACTCTCCAAGCGTACGCTGTTGATAATTGTAGTAGGCATCCAGTGATATAACATTGTCCAGCACGTCATGGGGATCTTCAAACGTCCAGTCAGAAAGAACGATCGGGTATTCGCGGTCATATTCGACCGGATCTTCCTCGGCCGGATCAATGATCATGGGGCCATAGTGGCCGAGCTGTTCCTGCAGGCCCGAGTGACTGTGATACCAATAAGTCCCGTTTTGTCGCACTGGGTACTGGTATTCAAAGGTTTCACCGGGAGCTATGCCGTCAAAGCTGACCCCGGGCACGCCATCCATCTGGAAAGGCAGGAGGATTCCATGCCAGTGAATAGAAGTTGTTTCTTCTAATTCATTCGTTACTCGCAGCATCACGTCTTGTCCCTCTTGCAGGCGAATGAGGGGGCCGGGTACGCTGCCATTGATACCGATGGCTTCTCCTTTTTGGCCATCAATCTTGTGAGGCATTTTGCCAATAGTCAGATCGATGATATTGTCGTGTCCTTTGGGAGTCAGTACTTCGCGATCATTAAATCCTGCAAAAGCATACGTTGGCAGAACGGAACTTATGCCTGCCATAGCCGCCATGGAAGCGGTATATCGTAGAAATCGGCGGCGCGTCATATTGTTGTTATTATCTTCACTCATAGCCGGTTGTTATCCTCTTTTATCAGCTTTAAAAATCTGATTTCAAAATAGAACCGAAATATAACAGGAGAACCTTAAATAAAGCTTAAAGAATTCCATATTTTAGTCACTTGCTATTAACAGGAGTTGTCAGTGCATTCGGATACTCCTTTCATTAATGATGGCCGCCCCCCATCATTCCGCCGTGCCCGCGGCCTCCATTTTCCCAGTGGTCGCTCATCCCGTTCTGGTTTCTATCAATAAAGCCGGGTCCATGCCAGCTGGGGCTACCATCCTGAGCATAGTCACAAATGCCGTCTTCCTTCTCATCAATAAAGTCATGATCTCCTGATCGATGGGGTTCTTCTTCAAAGTAGTCGTTTATGTGATTACCATTCTCATCATGGAAACGCATTCCATCATGCCGGCTATGCATGGGATGGGATTCATCCCAGAAGTCACAAATACCGTTATCATTATCATCGATAAATCCGGGGCTGTGCCAAGTTGGAGTGCCATCTTGGGCATAGTCGCATATACCGTCATCATCAGAATCGATAAAAGAGTGGCCCGGAGCACCACCCGGAGTAGAGGAGGGGCCGGTTGTGGAGGTAGAAATATCGGGACCCGATTCATGGGTTTCTTGCTCGACATAATCATTGATGTCATTACCGTTGTCATCTACATACATCGGAAAGACAGGGGCTGGCTCTTCAGATTCCGTAGAAGTTTTACAACCTGATAAAAGTAGTATGGTACTTAGTATAATGAGAATAAGTAGGTAGGTATGTTTCATGATAGAATAGCTGAATGGTGGATTGATTGTAATATGAAGATGTTAAACTCTTAAATCATGATTAACTGAATTTACGTATTGAAACCTTAAATCAAGCTTAAAACATTAATGATCAGAGTCTGTTATCTTACGTTTGCTATTTGATGAATAGGTGCAAATAATCTGTTTTTATGTGGATATTTTTAGTGGAAGATGAAAAGCAATTGGCCAACAATTTGAAGCGGGGACTGGAAGAGGAAGGTCACGTAGTGGAAGTGATGCATGATGGGGAAGAGGCGGAGCTGCAGGGGTTGGTGAATGATTATGATCTGGTGATCCTGGACTGGCGGCTGCCCAATCGTGATGGTAAGCAAATTCTGGAGCACTGGCGCGACGAAGATCGGACGTTCCCGGTTCTTATGCTGACGGCGCTTGGGGACCTGGATCACAAAGTGTCGGGCCTTGATGCGGGCGCCGATGATTACATGGGCAAGCCCTTTTCGTTTGAAGAACTGCTGGCCCGCGTTCGGGCGTTGGGACGGCGATCATCGGAGATGCATAATGATGAAGCTGTTTCCGTTGGACCAATCGAATTGGATTCGCGCAAGCACCGGGTTAAAGTATGTGAAATTGAGCGATCGCTTCGGCCTAAGGAGTTTATTTTGTTAGAACTGTTGCTGAGCGAGCCGGAAACGGTGTTCTCTAAGACCCAGTTGGCAGAGCGGGTGTGGGGATCGGCTTACCACGTGAGCGATAATACGATTGAGGCTACGATTTCAACACTGCGACAAAAGCTGGCCGAATCATTTGAAGAGTGTGGGAAAGCATTTTTAGATGACCACTCTCAAGTTATTGAAACGATACGAGGCGCAGGATATCGACTTAACAATGAACTGATGAACGAAAATGAATAAGATTGTGAGCAGTTTGACGAGCTTTTTTGATCGCCTTTCTATCTCTAAAAAACTCGCATTTTGGTATGGGCTAAGCCTATTCGTGATGCTTAGCCTGTTCGGCTATTTTTTGTATGAATCATTTCATCAATCGATCCATCACAACTATGATCGCCATCTGCGGTTCGAGGCTGAGCAGTTGCTTCCGCATATCGATACCGACGGGGATACACTGGCTATTGACTTGTCAGAATATAGTCGCAGTGCAGCGCTCAAAAGTGGCGTAGAATACGGAACCTATGTTCGGTTATATGATAGGGAAGGACACCTCATGTATAAGAGCCCGAACTTTACCGACACCGATCAGCCACTGGAAACTGATATCCCAGATGTTGAGGAAGAGTACTCGTTTAGTAGTCAGTGGCAAGATCTGCCTGCACGTACGCTGTTTTATCCAATTATGGATGATAATGAGAAACTCAACGGCTGGCTGGAAGTAACCGGATTCGAATGGACGCTGCACGACGAACTGAGTCGATTCAGACGATATTTGTTGTTTCTTATAGCAATAAGTGTGGCATTTTCTATTCTCGGAGGATACTGGCTTTCCCGAAGAGCATTGTCCCCGGTATCTTCGATTATTGACGCTGCCAAATCAATTACGACCACAGATCTTGATAAACGCATCCCCGTAAACTATCAGGTTAGGGACGAGCTTACCGACCTGGCGGAAACGTTTAATATGATGCTCAATCGGTTGCAAAAAGGATTTGAGCGGGAAAAGCGTTTCACCTCTGATGCAGCTCACGAACTTATGACACCACTTTCATCTCTGCGAAGCGATGCAGAAATTATGCTTAGGAAACCTCGGTCCAAGGAAGAGTATCGTGAAACCATCCAGCGGATGCTAACAGAAACACGCCGCATGAGCGAGATGGTGCATCTTCTGCTTCAGCTGTCAAGAGTAGAATCGGTGCATCGGGCTGAAGCTGAACGCGTAAATATCAGTCAAATTACTGAGGTGGTAATAGGTGAGCATCAACAGAAGGCTCGGGATAAAGATATTGCTATGGAAGTAGATATTACCCCGAATTTACAAATTCGCGCACATCATACTTATATCAAGGAAGTCGTCAATAATCTCTTGGAGAATGCCTTGAAATACACTCCGGAAGGAGGAAACGTAGAATTACAGTTGCAACGATCCAGCAGTAAGGCCGTGCTCCACCTTAGTGATACAGGTATTGGATTTGATGAGGAAACCCAAAAACATCTCTTTGAACGTTTTTATCGTGCTAATACACAAGATGTCCAGGGAAGTCCCGGGAGTGGATTGGGATTACCTTTGGTGAAAGCTATTGTCGAGCTGTACGATGGAAAGATTCGGGCGTATAGCGACGGCCAAGGGGAGGGGGGTACATTTGTCGTAGAGCTGCCACTTGTTGAGGAGAAAAGAACGTAAATTTTATTGAGTTAAGTAATTATCAGTTATCAGCGGTTATGGATGTTTCCCGATTCCCACAGCGAGAACCTTTTTACCAATTCATGCACTGAAACAATCTTTTCTTGTTCTACTCAGTGAGATAAAGAGTGTTTTATACATCATTTGTTTGATGCGCAGTTAAGGTGAATTTAGAATATTGAGGCAGAAATCAATATTCACCTTATGGAGAATTATCATGAAAAAGACATCTGTTTACGATTGGCCAACGAGACTCTTTCACTGGCTTTTCGCTTTTCTGTTTCTGGCAGCTTTTATTATTGGTGAAACCGTTGATGACGACAGCTCGCTTTTCTCTTATCACATGCTGGCCGGTTTGACGATCGTATTTTTGATAATCCTTAGAATTGTATGGGGATTTATTGGATCAACGTATGCTCGATTTTCATCCTTTAAGTTAAAACCGGCAGAATTATTTAAATATGTTAAGGATGCTGTTATGGCAAAAACGAAACGGTATTTGGGTCATAATCCGGCTTCCAGTTATGCCGCTTTACTCATGTTTATCAGTGCTATTGGGTTGGCCGTTACAGGTGTATTAATGACATCGGGTTCGGAAACAGATTTTTATGAAGAAACTCATGAGATATTAGCTAATGTATTCTTGGTTGCAGTTATTACTCACTTAGTGGGTATTGTTTTTCATCATCTCAAGCATAGAGATGCGCTGTGGTCGAGCATGATGGATGGAAAGAAGAAGGCACTGCCGGACAAAGTTGGTATCACCAATATGAAACCGGTAGCCGGGATATTATTTATTATTGTTACTTTATTATGGTTCGGTTATCTGGGTGCTCAGTACGATAGAAATACCCAAACGCTGGATTTATTTGGCACGGAACTAACACTTGGTGAGGAAGAGCACGAGTCACTGTCAGTTTTGGAAGACGAAGACCACGAACAGGAAAATGATTAAGAACTAAAAAATGAACAACAACGAACGATGGGTTATTGCCACAATCCTTTTTTTAATAGCAGTTTTGGCATCGGTAGATATCTACAACGACTTTTTTGAAGGGGTTGCTACATGGCATATTTCTATTGAAGCTATCGTAGGATTGGTAGCACTGGCAGGAGTTTTTTATTTAATTAGAGGGCGATTCAGGCTACAACGTACATTGGCCAGGGAGCAACAGTTTTCAAAGGACCTTCAGGTCGAGGCTCAGAAATGGAGGCGCGTGTCAAAAAAATATATGGAAGGTCTGAGTGTCGAGATTGATAATCAGTTAGATCGCTGGGGTCTGACCAAAGCAGAAAAAGATGTCACATTTTTGTTATTAAAAGGGCTTAGTAATAAAGAAATAGCGGAGGTCAGAGATACAAGCGTACAAACCGTTCGTACTCAAACCAATGCAATATATACAAAGTCTGGTCTATTGGGTCGTTCTGAGTTGTCCGCCTTTTTTCTTGAAGATTTATTACTCCCCAAACAGTAAAGCATAGTTTTTGATTTAATATTGAGATTAAAGACATAATAATTTTATTAAACGGCCCCGCTATGGACAGAAAAATCCAAAGTTAATGGGGCTTTGTCGCCTCAATCTTTTTGACAATTCCACCGGAGGTTAAGTCTTGAACGGCTTCGATATTCCATCCTGCTTTTTCGACATTTGAAACTGTTCTGCGAGCAATATGAACACCACTCAGATAATGGATGGGATTATCTAATTTATCCATTGCGGATGCTAATGCCGGAAAATTAGCACGCATATGTTCTAATAGATGCAGTTTACCACCGGGCTGGGTAACACGTAAGGCTTCTTTTAATCCCAATACGGGATTGGGAACCGAGCAAAATACGAACGTGGCAATCACATCCTCAAAATGGTTGTCGGGAAAATCCATGTCCTGGGCATCCATTTCTTTAAGGGCAACACGATCCTGTTTGCTTTTGGGCAACTGTTGTTTTGCACGTTTAAGCATGCCCGGGGAAAGGTCAATACCCGTTAATTCAATTATTTCGGGATAGTAGGGGATATTTTTGCCTGTCCCCACTCCAATTTCAAGAACCTGTGGGCCCGTTATCTGATCCCAAAGCTCCTTTCGCCAGCGCTTGAGAAGCAGCTGTTCAATAGGCCACTCCATGACGTTATAGAGAGGAGCTATAAAATCGTATCAACTACGCGTGTGCTGTTTCCCTCTCCGGGCCATAAGGTGGTTTTATAGCTATTAGAATTAGTTGTCAGGACTGGTGAGCATCCTCAATAATGCGTTTCCGTTCTTGATACTCTTCCTTTTCAATTTCCCCTCGCGCAAATCTTTTTTCCAGGATATCCAGAGGACCTTCACGGGAATTAGAAGAAAAACGAAAAGGCAGGGTATTAAATACAAGAAATAATATGGTCAACGTTATAACGATCCACCAGACCCAGTGCATTCCGATAAAGTGGTGATCATAAAACATGGTTCTGATATTTTGCAGTCAATATTTGGGCATCATTAATTATGATGCTGTTGATGCTTATTTCCTTTTTTTGATTCTTTGTTCATCATTCCCTTTTGATTCATCATGTCTTCCTGCATCATCTGCATACAAGTCATGTGCATTTTCATCATAGAAGAGTCGCCGGCCATCTCCATCATTTTGGAATGATTCATTTTTCCATCCTCCATCATGGATTGCATCATCTCCATATGCTTTTGCATGCGTTCTTTCATCTGGGGATTATCCATCATCTTTTTCATATTCTCTTTCATCTTGGAGTGGTCCATGTTTCCGGACTTCATCATGTGTTGCATCATTTGCTTGCGCATTTGGGGATTCTGTGCCATGTGTTTCATCATCATGGTTCGCATGGTGGAATCTTGCATCATCTCCTGCATCTGCTGTTTCTTCTCACCCATATTTCCTTGCTTTTGCTGGGCAAATGTTATTCCGGCGATTAAAAGAGTAATTGAGAGCGTAAGGATTAAACGTTTCATAGTAGCCACCTTGAATTTTCTGTTAATTAAATTAACACTGATTGAATTTGTCTGTTCTCAATGTAATGATACCTTACTTAAAGCAAGCTTAAATTGTTGCCGTTAATTGAGAATATCTGATCCCTGTTCACCATCTCGTATTCGGATAGCCTGTTCAATGGGCGTCACAAAAATAATACCGTCTCCTTTTCGTCTGGTATGCGCGTGTTTTTGGATGGTTTGAACTATTGACTCAATATCTTCTGATTCTGCAGCTATTTCTAATTTTACTACATGAGTATGCATAGCGGGGAAATTCAGAGAGCCATGTTTATTCTTTGGATCAGTATATTGACCTGTTCCTTCGCCCTCAAAGACCGTCATTGAGGTATGACCTTTGTTTCGAAGTTCTGTATAAACATCTTCAAGCACCATGGGTCTGATATAAGCTTTGACAAGTTTCATGCGAACCTCTGCTTAATTTTAGTTTGAATGAAATATAGAGCACCTTGCTTAAATTAAGCTTAAAAGGTTGAAGTTTTAGGAAAAATATGGGGCTTTTATTTGTAATGAGAATACTTGTTAATCAAAAGGAGAGAGGGGAGATAAAAACTATTAAAACTGAAAAAATTAAGGCTCCTAATTCGGATGAGCAGTTATGACTAACTTTCAGCTTTGACACTTGCACAGTTTATAAGGGATGAAGAAGAAAAATTAACTTGATATGAGGGGGGGGTACCTCCGATTGGACCAATCTGGGTGTTCTTCAGACCATTGGTCATATTCATCAGCCCGATCATCAAAAACAGTTATTTCTCCCTATCTGTTTTTTGGTTAGAAAATATCGGATCGTTATTTCTTTTAAAGGGTCTGAAGGGTGTTTTTATCGAAGTCAGGAATAATATGTGTATTCAGCTTCAGTGATATCTGTAACTCATAACCAAGAAGTTGTAACGATTCTCATTCAATTTATATACAGATTAAAGACGTGATAGTTACATCAGCTAATTAAAAGTTAGTATGCGAGCAAATGAACATTCTTTTGAAAGCATCTTTTCAAAGCTTAACTGCTTGCGGCATTGAACAGTTATAGGCACTATTGACGATCCTGAGACAAAAGCATTCGTTATTTTAACAAGAACCAACACCGGGTGATGAGGTGAATGTTGATATAAGTTGTTAGGTATCCGGGCATTCTCAAAGATTTAGCGTTTTGACTTTGTCGTGTCGATAGGTATCGATTGTATTAGTGCAAGTGCGAATCATTTTGATGAATACAAAATTGATAATTCATTTACTTATCATCTCCAAAGTTTTTATAAATGAACGAAATAAGTGAGAAAAAAGAATCCAGCGATAAACTGCAAAGAGAAGCCTTTAAGGCAGATAGCCGCCGTGCTGCAATAGGTGGATTCTTAGCAGCTCTAACCATTATGGGCGGGAGCTGGATGATGGGTCAAATTAGTGGTTCGGAAGCTCGGTATTTATTGGAAACAGTTTTACCTAACGTACGATCCTTTAGTGGCACACTGATGCTCGCACTTGCAACTGTACTTGCACTGATGCTTACCTTGTTGGGTTTGAGCTCTTCTAGTACAACTCAACTCAAATGGATCCATTATGAACGTATTAAACAAATTGCCCTCGTTGATATGGTTACATTTATTGCAGCCGTACTTTTTTACTTACTGTTAAATGTGCCCGTTCAGGAAACAGATTCCGGGACCCTTCAATGGTTCTATAATCTTTATTATGCGGCGTTGATCATTTCTTCTATACTGGCGGGAGCAGTTATTGCTATTGTACTCATGCTGTATAATGCGGTTCGTAATATTATTTATGCTGTTGGTCCAGAAAAAGAAAGCCAAATCATTCGTGCCGAAGAGGAAGAGTAAAGCGGGACAAGTAATTACCCCATGCCATCACGTTCAGGCATCCAACTTGTGGGTAAGGTACCGCTTGGTAGCCAGTTTGGCAGAGCTAATAACGGTACCGGTAACTACGCTCCAAATAATAACCTTTTTCCAATTAATCTCTTCGGATGGATGAGTTGTGGGTGGTTCTTCATCATATACATCCTTCCACTTTTTTTGTGCTAACTGTTTTAAGGTATATCCAACGATGACTGAGGCACTGGCTGCGATTAATTTTTTTACTGTGTTATCATTCATGATGATTATGCTTTATAGTTCACATTGCTATTCTAACTTGTTGTGGGCCAAATAGTTTCTTTAACTACGAAACCTAAAATTATTTCAAGAAGTCTTGAATTGCCCTATCTTTCCCAAATTTCTTGATGTCTTCTTCTTTCAATGTTGTGGGTTTTGTCAATTATAGCTGTTTTGAAGTAGCTTGATAACCTGTTAGAGACTGTATGGGTGTTTTTCTCTAACCATCTGTTTTTTTATCATATATATAAGGTCGTACCCATATAATAAACCGTTCAACATAGCCAACTCCGAGCAATATTAAGATAGCCATAAACGTAAGAATGCCACTAAAAAGATATTGATGTATAGCCACCGCAATACCGATCGCTGATGCAAATAAAATAGAAGCTGCTGTGGTTAATCCTTCTACAGTTTCCTCCTGATTTTTGAAAATTATTGTACCTGCTCCGAGAAAGCTAATACCTGTGATAATAGCTTCCATAATACGGATTGGGTCAGCCTGTATGATATCCGAGACAGCTCCACCGCTGTAATTATTTATCATGATGTCACCCAATATAATTAGCAAGGTGGCAGATCCGGCAACTAACATATGTGTGCGAAGTCCGGCCGGTTTCTCGGCCAGCTCTCTTTCGAAACCAATTACCCCTCCTAAAAACATGGAGTAAACCACATTCAGTATAGGAATCCAAATCATATCATATTCCATGGTGTCTTTTTTAATTTTTTTGGAAGATGTTAGATATTAACCTGGTGATTAACATAAGTCAGCCCGGTGCATCTTGTTATATCTATAGAAATCATAACACGGAAACCGGAAGCATTCGTTTTATGGTTTTACTCTTGCAAAAAATCCATCTCTTCAGAAAGATTTTTTTTTCATAAGCATAACCTTGCTGGTCGGCTTGGTCTGTTTTTGTCTCTCTCGCGACTGCATCAATTTTAGCATGCTGATCACCTCTTCTATTTTTTCTACACAGAGCATAACAAGGGTGCCCGGCAGTGCATTTTCCATCGCAAATAGCAGTGCCTGTTTTTCATCTGAAATATACGCTACGGGCGGATTAAAGCAGGAACTATTAATACCTCGTTTTACGATTGCTGATGACTCTCCGGCGTCTTTCCCCCTCAAGTCGGCATCTTCGCGTATTATAATTTTGTAAAATATTTCCGCCGAGATCCGGCCAATCTCAAAACTATCTTCTTCTCTTCGATCTCCGATGCCAGCTATGATGCCCGTTTTATATTCGTAGGAAGAGTTATCTATAAATTCTTTGATGGCAACCAGACCCGCAGGATTATGACAGTAGTCTACCAGAACATCGTAGTCTTCAAATTGAAACAGGTTCATCCTGCCGGGGGTATGTTCCGGTGAAGGCATAAAACTTCTTAGTGATCTGCGAATTACTTCAGGAGATATCTTTTGTGTATAAACCGTTGCAACAGCTGCCAGTATGTTCTCAATCATAAAACCGGCCCGTCCGCCAAAGCTGAGTGGTATATTCTCAATATGTTCGATGGTGTGTGTCTCCGGTCCGTCCCAGATGGTAACGGTATTGTCCGTATAAACTGCACATATGCCACCGGCTTCACGGTGCTTATTCAGTCGCGTACTGTCATCTTTTGTTGAGAAGAGTACCAGCGTGCAACTAACATTTTTCCGCATCGCGTATACTCTGTCATCGTCGGCATTGAGGATGGCATACCCTCCGGGATGTACGCTTTCCGGTACCACTGATTTCACGTGTGCCATCTGATCGAGAGTATTGATTCCTTTCATTCCAAGGTGGTCGGCAGTTACATTCGTAACAACAGCAACATCACATCGATCAAACCCGAGTCCGGCCCGCAGAATCCCACCTCTTGCACACTCAAGTACAGCGGTGTCTACGGTAGGATCTTTCAAAATAAGTTGAGCACTTTTGGGTCCCCCGCAGTCTCCTTTCATAAGTCGTTCATCGTTTACATAAACCCCATCTGTTGAAGTGTATCCTACCCGGCGCCCAGCCTCTTTCATGATATGTGAAATCAATCTTGTTGTGGTTGTTTTTCCATTGGTGCCTGTTACAGCAAAGATGGGGATCCGGGGGCTCTTATTCTCTGGGAATAACATATCTATTACGGGTGAGGCTACATTCCGGGGTTTTCCTTTTGAGGGAGCAAGGTGCATTCGAAATCCTGGTGCGGCATTCACCTCCAGCACCACGCCTCCTGTTTCAACAAGAGGTTTTTTTAAAGTTTGAGCCATCAGGTCAATACCACAAATATCGAGTCCTGTTATTTTACTTACTCTTTCGGCTACTTTTACCACATCCGGATGGACGTTATCGGTCACATCTTCTGCAGTTCCTCCTTTGCTAAGGTTGGCCGCATAATCTAAATAAAGTGTTTCCTCGTTTTTCAGGACGGTGTTAAGGGGGTAGTTTTTTTGGGATAGTATGGACTTCGCAGTAGGCCCTACTTGAATTTTTGTAAGAACGTTCTCATGACCTTCGCCCCGGTTGGGATCGCGATTTACTTCATTAATTAATTGCTGAATAGATGACTCACCATCACCAACCACATGGGGCGGTGTACGTTTGGCGGCAGCGGCTAATTTTCCATCAACCATAAGAAGACGGTAGTCGAAACCGGGAATATATCTTTCAACGATAACCCGCTCACAAACAGTTGATGCAAACTGGAAGGCTTTCTTGGCTTGCTCAAATGTTGTGATATTTGTTGTCACTCCACGTCCCTGGTTACCATCTGCCGGTTTAATGACGAGGGGAAACCCCAAGGAATCAATGGAATCTTTTAGTTTATCTAATGAATCTATGGCCGTACCATCGGCAATAGGCACCGACATGCTCTCTAAAAGATCACGGCAATGCTCTTTATTACACGCTGTTTCAACAGCAGTATGGCTGGTTGAAGAGGTAATTGTAGCCGCAATTCTTTTTTGATTACAACCATAGCCCAATTGCCAGGAAGAGTTGTCTTCAAGTTTAATAGTTGGAATATCACGTTCTGCAGTCTCCCTTAGAATCGATGCAGTACTGGGGCCGGGAGTATTTTCAGCATGGGTTATTCTGATCTCTTCAACATGCTGATTTATATCTGTTTCAGCTCCATCAACCAGGTTTTGTGCTATTAAAACAGCTTTTTCAGCGACAAGTCGGCCGGACTCTTCATCTCCACAATCAAACACCACATAATAGTGCCCCTTTTCACCGGTTCCGCGGGTTCGGCCAAAGCCTGACTCTATACCGGCCAAAGCCTGCAATTCTATTGCAATATGCTCTATGACGTGCCCCATCCAAGTTCCATCCTTTACCCGGGCAAAAAAACCGCCCGGCTTCCCTTCCGAACAGTGGTGCTCGTAAAGGCTGGGAATGAGTTCAGTTATACGGTCATAAAACCCTTCTATTTCATTTGTAGGCTGATATTCCAGATCTCCAATATCCAGCTGCATTACTACAAGCCGGTGTCTTTTTACAGACCATTTATTGGGACCACACGTGACATTAATATTCAGGGTGTTCATCAGAGTTCAATTTTGAAATTTTATTCTCACAATATGTTGAATGCTTAATTTATTAAACAGACGGTGATTTGAAGTTACAGAAAGACAACTTATTGTTACATATATCTTACTACCTCACTCATGCCAAATAGTTTCAAGGCGGACTTTTCAAAATCGGCCTCTCACCAAAAGCTGGAGCTATAAATGGGGCAAAATATGTACATGAGGCTTTATACTGTGTTTTTTTTACTTCTCTCTGATTTGGCATTAACAAACTCCTTGGTTTTTAAGCCCTCTTTAGATTGTAAAAAGGTCGGCTGCTTGGGTCATTTATAGAATGAGGTATCAAACAAAGGGTAATTTGCTAAGCAAAAGTTAGTTACCTTGTACTATTGTGATCAAATCATGTACACCCCATTCAAATGAAGACACCAAAAGGAACGCTGATTGCTATTGGCGGCAATGAGCAAAAGAGATTTAAAAAAACAGATGAGCGTTTTCAACCTGATTTTGGGGAGGGATTCATCCTTCAGGATATCATTAACAATTCCGAAGTTTCTGAACCGCGAATAGAGGTGATCACCAGTGCCTCTGAAATACCTATGATCGTTGGGGAAAAGTATAAAGAATCCTTTTTAAGGCTTGGTGTGGATAATGTAGGCATTTTAGATATCCGTGATCGTGATGAAGCAGATAAATCTTCCATCCTTGATCGGATAGGCAGTTCGGATATCATCCTTTTTTCAGGGGGAGATCAGCGTAAGCTCAGCCGAATTTTAAAAGATACATTGGCTCATCAATTGCTCTGTGAACGCTATCACAATGAAGAGTTTACCATAGCGGGAACCAGCGCCGGGGCCGTTGTTATGTCTGAGGAGATGATTTCCGGCGGGCGAAATGGCACCATTATAAGAAAGAATGATCTTAAAATGGGGAAAGGACTTGGGCTGATCAGTGAGATTATTTTCGACAGCCATTTCATTAAACGACAACGATTTGGCAGGCTTTCAGAGGCTGCTGCCCTGCATCCCGATAAACTGGGAGTGGGGTTGGGCGAAGATACGGCTGTTATAGTTAGAGAAGGAAATATTTTAGAAATTATTGGGTCGGGAATAGTTGTAATTTTTGACGGTAGTAACCTCATATATAATCAATATGAAAAATTGAGAAATAGGATTCCGATCTCTCTTGCCAATTTAACAGTACATATCCTGGCCACTCAGGACAGATATAACATTCGGGAGAAGGTTGCTGAGATTCACTATGATACAAGACATCATAAATCTGAAGTCAAAGAATCCGGGTAATCGTATTCCTTTTATTTTTCATGCCTCTGTACATCCCTTCGGTATTAAAAGGCATACAGATATCTCCTGAGGAATCAATAGCGATTAATCCACCTTTACCACCCATCCCTTTCATTTTTTTATGTATGACTTTATTCGCAGCCTGCTTAAGGTTCTTGCCGCCATATTCCATCAAGCAGGAGACGTCATAGGCAACTACTCCGCGAATAAAATACTCACCGTGGCCCGTACAGGATATCGCGCAGGTTTTGTTGTTTGCATAGGTTCCAGCTCCAATAAGGGGACTGTCGCCCACCCGCCCCCAAGCTTTGTTTGTCATTCCACCTGTTGATGTTGCAGCGGCTACATTTCCTTCCTTATCCACGGCAACAGCTCCCACCGTACCAAATTTTGCTCCTTCCCCGGAATGGTCCAGCTTCATCTCATCATCTCCCTTGATTTCCTGCCACTGATCGTACCGGAGCTGTGTAAAGAAATAGGAATCCGTCTCAAATTTGAACTCTTTTTGGCGCGCATATTCTATGGCTTCCTCTCCTGCAATCATAACAAAAGGGGTGTTTTGAAGAACATCGTAAGCCACTAAAACCGGATTTTTGACCCCCCGCAGTCCCGTGACTGCCCCCGCTTCAAGAGTCTTTCCATCCATGATGGCTGCATCCATCTCATGCTGACCCTTTGCTGTAAATACCGATCCCTTTCCTGCGTTGAACAGGTCGCAGTCTTCCAATACCGTTACCGCTTTAGATACACATTCTATAGCCGGATACCCTTCCGTCAACATGTAAAAACCCTCGTCTAATGCATTGTTCAGAGCTTCCAGGTATTGTTTCTTTTGTTCAGAATCTTCGGTATCGAAAGCTATTGTCCCTGATCCACCGTGAATAGCTATTGCAGGTAATTTCATGATTTTTTAATTATTGATATTATGTGCTTAGACCGGTAATTAAGAAACATTGTGCAATGTATTATCACCTTTGTTCTACGTTCCAACCCTTTACATCGGATAGTAAAAAATCATCAAGATTTTGTGAAGAGTTATTACTGTGAAGAACCGATATGTCACCGGTGGTTTCCATAATCACAGCTTTTATCTGGTTTAAGTCCGACACACTTGTTTCCCTTAATTTATATCTCATCATCAAAAAGATTCGTAACTTTTTCCGAGGCTCTTTTTAGGAGACTTCTCTTTTCCCACTGTCCTTTTTTTATTTTTTCACAGTGTTCAAGATCCTCCACAAAGTGGTTATTTAGTTCTCCGGTTACCCCTTCATCAAGAATGACAACATTGATCTCATCATCTTTGAGCATTGATCGGTGATTGAAATTGGCCGAACCTATACAGCTTAGTATTCCATCTATGGTGATGACTTTGGCATGAAGCATCGTTTTTTGATAGTAAAACAGATCGATTCCGGCGTCTAACAGTGTATCGAAGGACTCATCTCCTGCAATTTTCGCAATTTCCATATCGGTCGTCTTTCCGGGCATCATGATCTGGATGTTCACTCCCCGACCGGCTGCGTCTTTCAATAGGTCAATGATAACCGAATTCGGATTAAAGTAGGCGGTTGTGATGCGGATGCTGTCTCGTGCCATCTTAATCAGTGTCTGATATAGCATCACAATATCACTCCACCGAACCGACACTGATGTGCGAATTACCTGAACAGCCACTTCTTGATTTGGGTCAGCTTCCCCTTTAATCGTGTGATCAAATTTGAGCGGACGTCCCACCTCAATCCAGTTTTCCAGAAATGCAGCTTGAAGACCAAATACTGCCGGTCCTTTTATGAGAAAGTGTGTATCTCTCCATTCATTTTCATTTCTGGCATCGCCTTCCCACTCGCTGGCAATTCCAACCCCGCCCGTAAATGCTATCTCCCCGTCGCAAATGAGTACTTTTCGATGGGTCCGGTTATCCATTTTCCAGATCTTCCATTGCGTCAGCGGACGGAAGAATTCAACCTGAACCCCTTTTTCTTTCATCAATTGCAAGAGTTCTTGTGGCATTTCTGCAGCCCCAAAACTATCCAAGATCACAAATACCTCAACCCCTTCTTCTGCTTTTTGGGCTAGTGCTTTGGCGAATTTTTGGGCGATGTTGCCAGTCCAGTATACGAATGTAAGAAACTCGACCCTTTCCTCTGCCTGATGTATTGCCTCCAGCATGGCGGGAAAGATCTCGTCGCCGTTTTTTAACACCTGAATGTTATTGCCCGACGTAAATGGAATGCCGAGCGTTTGTTCAAGCAACCCTTTGTAGTAATCAAATGAAGAACTCAAACCAGTGCTTATTCCTCTGTTTTACGATGAATGTGGCAAAAAATTGATAGCTAAATGGTACTGTTGGAAATACAATCATACGCATTACCAACAGTTACAAATCAATTATGTTAATCCAACCTTTTTTAGCTGCTTTGATAGCATCATTAAGACCACTCATTATGTTTGATGATGGTTCCGTTTTATTAATCCTAAGGTTATTTCTGAAAAAATGTTTCTAAACAAATCTTACTAATTGAGACATGAATAGCATTACAGATCACTCAAATTAGTTTACATATTTTACGGTTTCTAATTAAGCCTCCCTTAGATGTCTACTTCTATTCTGATAAATATGTAAGCGCCAGTAATATAAGTTATTGCAAATTTATTTTGATGTGCTTCTTTGAGGTCTATTTATCTGTAAAATTTGTAACAATTTCATGTCATTATATAACACTTATCCGGTTAATAGTACTGATCTTAAAGGTAACTAAGAGTTACCAACTGAGTGCAGTTTAAAGCAAAATCTATATAATAAATGTAGATTTAAATACTTGTTGAATAGCGCTGAATAACACTGGGATGAATATGAGAGAGGAAGTCTAAAAGTTCCTTTTCAACAATTATACTACCAAAGGTAGTGTGTTCATATAATTTGATTTCAAACAAGTATCCAATGATAAAGATTGTTTCTGGTTTGTAATCAAAAATGTAGCAGTCATCATGCAAAAGACAAGAGAATAAATGGGGAAAGCGGTAAAAGTATCTAAAAACTACACCCATTTGATATCGAAATGACAGTATAATTTTTATTCGAAGCATTGATGAAAAAAATCATTTTTATACTATTCGCTACTTTGGCAATTGCATCCTGCGACCTTTTGGGGGGTAAAGATTCTGATTCATTTTCTGATTCAGTTTCTGATGTGGTTGGCCCCGATAACGATATTTCTATTTTAGCCATTGAAACAACACCATTGGTGAAACAGGGAGAAACAGTAACTGTTGATGTTATTGTTACGAATTCTGGTATAAGTACCGTAGATGAAGAATTTGAAATATCACTTAATAATCAGAGCCAGGAAGTTATAATTGGTAACAAGACCATAGCTTCCAGTTTGGCTCCCGAGGATTCTATTCAAGTCAGTTATAGTTGGGATACGGGGGATGTTACCATAGGAGAGCATATTCTTGTTGCAAAACATACCTTTGAGGATGATAATGCCGCTAATGACTCGTTGGCAACGACTGTTACAGTAAGTGAGTTGGATAGTACTGATATCGCTGTTTCTGATGTCAGACTCCCGGATATGATAGAAAAAGGTAAAGTTGTTGACGTTGAAGTTGATGTAAAAAATGTTGGAAGTCAGGACGTAGATGAATCAATTACTATCACGTTAAATGACTTAACTGATGGGGAGGCCTTAGGTACCCAAGAAATTGAAGGCGAATTCGCAAAAGGAGATTCTACCACCCTGATCTTTAGCTGGGATACCCAGGGATTGTCGCTGGGAGGCCACGAGCTGGAGGCCCGCCACGACTTTGACGACGAGAACACAGCCAACGATTCCCGAACGACCAGCGTGAATATCAACGAAACCCCGGTTGCCGACATTGCAGTGAGCGCCATGGAGGCTCCCACGGAGGTTACTCGGGGAGATCAGGTGGACGTTTCGGTAACGGTGGGTAATACCGGCAACAAGGATGCGACCGATGGATTTACGGTAACTCTCCGGGATCGCACCGACAACACGCAAGTGGCCAGCAAATCCGTCAGCGGAATGGCGGCC
>NZ_NSKE01000019.1 GCF_002287075.1 Fodinibius salipaludis | reverse complement strand
AGAGATCAATTTAGAAGTACAGTGAAGCTAGGGCCAGAGACTCAAACAATTTATTAGGTGTATTTACCATGGAGAGTTTGATCCTGGCTCAGGACGAACGCTGGCGGCGGGCTTAACACATGCAAGTCGCGGGAGAAGTTGCCCTTCGGGGCAACGGAGACCGGCGGATGGGTGAGTAACGCGTAGGTAATCTGCCGTTAGGACTGGGATATCCCACCGAAAGGTGAGCTAATACCGGATGATGCAGCGGGGCCGCATGGCCACAGTTGTTAAATCCCTCGGGAGCCTAACGATGAACCTGCGTGCCATTAGCTAGTTGGTAGGGTCAAAGCCTACCAAGGCAATGATGGCTAGGGGGTCTGAGAGGATGATCCCCCACACTGGGACTGAGACACGGCCCAGACTCCTACGGGAGGCAGCAGTGAGGAATCTTGCGCAATGGGGGCAACCCTGACGCAGCCACGCCGCGTGCTGGAAGACGGCCCTAAGGGTTGTAAACAGCTTTTACTGGGGAAGAACCTGGACCTTTCGAGGACCACTGACGGTACCCAGTGAATAAGCACCGGCTAACTCCGTGCCAGCAGCCGCGGTAATACGGAGGGTGCAAGCGTTGTCCGGAATCATTGGGTGTAAAGGGTGTGCAGGCGGAAGTCTAAGTCGGAGGTGAAATCTTGCCGCTTAACGGTAAAAGGGCCTTCGAAACTGGATTTCTTGAGTTCGGAAGAGGTTGGTGGAATTCGTGGTGTAGCGGTGAAATGCATAGATATCACGAAGAACACCGGTGGCGAAGGCGGGCAACTGGTCCGATACTGACGCTGAGACAGGAGAGCGTGGGGAGCGAACAGCATTAGATACCCTGGTAGTCCACGCTGTAAACGATGCATGCTAGTTGTTGTCCCTTCGGGGGCAGTGACGCAGTTAACGCAGTAAGCATGCCACCTGGGGAGTACGTTCGCAAGAATGAAACTCAAAGGAATTGACGGGGGCCCGCACAAGCGGTGGAGCATGTGGCTTAATTCGATGCAACGCGAAGAACCTTACCTAGGCTAAATCTACGGTGACCGCTCCTGAAAGGGAGCTTCCCTTCGGGGCACCATAGAAGGTGCTGCATGGCTGTGGTCAGCTCGTGCCGTGAGGTCTTGGGTTAAGTCCCGCAACGAGCCCAACCCCTGTGGTTAGTTAGCAGCAGGTAATGGTGGGGACTCTAGCCAGACTGCCTACGCAAGTAGTGAGGAAGGTGGGGACGACGTCAAGTCATCATGGCCCTTACGTCTAGGGCTGCACACGTGCTACAATGGACAGTTCAATGGGAAGCCAGCCCGCGAGGGTCAGCAGATCCCCAACACTGTTCCCAGTTCGGATTGGAGTCTGCAACTCGACTCCATGAAGTCGGAATCGCTAGTAATCGCGTATCAGCAATGTCGCGGTGAATACGTTCCCGGGCCTTGTACACACCGCCCGTCAAGCGATGGAAGTCAGGAGTACCTGATACGGCCGTACCAACCCTTCGGGGAGGTAGGTCTTTAGGGTAAGCCTGGTGACTGGCGCTAAGTCGTAACAAGGTAGCCGTACCGGAAGGTGCGGCTGGATCACCTCCTTTTTAAGGAGAGCCTTGGCCTTAGCGGCTCGCCGTGTGATCGTCTGTATGTTCTGGTCTCAGCAGGGCCTCCCGATGTGATATGTTCGCAAGTGGGGCGGGCGCCGGCTGACCATTCCATGGGCTTGTAGCTCAGGCTGGTTAGAGCGCACGCCTGATAAGCGTGAGGTCGCAGGTTCAACTCCTGCCAAGCCCACATCGGGGCTATAGCTCAGTTGGCTAGAGCACCTGCTTTGCAAGCAGGGGGTCCGGGGTTCGAGTCCCCGTAGCTCCACAGAGTAGGGGTGAGAAGCATGTCCCGAGTATTCGGGAAGTCCCCGTAGCTCCACGGAGTTTTTGTTGTTCTTTGAGTGATGATGTCGGGGCACGAATGTGCTCGCTGTCGAGGTCGATGGCGAGCAGATCCGTGCCGGAAGGCATGCGTTCTTTGATATGTTGCCGAGTGTTGCGCGTTGATCGCAGGCCAGCTTTGTTAAAAGGCTGCCGGCGAACCCAACAAACAGCCGCTCGTGCAACGAGTTCTTTGATTTTCTTGTCGTGAAGTTGTGGGTCGATGATCGTTGGCAGCGTAGAAAGCAGCCGGCGGACCCGACAAACAGCCTCACCTGCAAGGTGTTCTTTGACGTAGTGATAGCTGATAGGTAAGAAAGGTTAAGATCGAGGTTATTTTTTAGAAATAACACCAACAACAAAGCGAAACGCTCATTGTTTTTCGAGGCTTGCCCGCCGAAGGGTGGTGCAAGTCATATAAGTGAAAGCAGAAAAGGGCGTATGGTGGATGCCTAGGCATAACCAGGCGAAGAAGGACGTGTAAAGCTGCGAAAAGCTGCGGGGAGCTGCACAAGAGCTCAGATCCGCAGGTATCCGAATGGGGAAACCCATCTGCTTTCGGGCAGATATCCGTTTAGGAAGCCAACGGGGGGAACTGAAACATCTAAGTACCCCTAGGAAGAGAAAACAATTCAGTGATTCCGCAAGTAGTGGCGAGCGAACGCGGAACAGCCCAAACCCTGCTGCTACGGCGGCAGGGGGTTGTAGGGCCCACATCAGCCAATCCAAGCGAAGACGAAGCGGACTGGAAAGCCGCCCCACAGAAGGTGACAGGCCTGTAGACGTAAGCAAGGTGCGGTGGTGGGATCCCCTGAGTAGGACGGGACCGGAGAAATCCTGTCTGAACCAGCCGGCACCATCCGGCAAGGCTAAATACTGGTTATGACCGATAGTGAACAAGTACCGTGAGGGAAAGGTGAAAAGAACGCCGAGAAGGCGAGTGAAATAGTACCTGAAACCATACGCTTACAAGCGGTCGGAGTCCCGATTTATCGGGATGACGGCGTGCCTTTTGCATAATGAGCCTACAAGTTGCACCTGTCGTGCAAGGTTAATCTCCTCAGGAGAGCAGCCGAAGCGAAAGCGAGTCCGAATAGGGCGAAAGTACGGCGGGGCAGACGCGAAACCGAGTGAGCTATCTATGGCCAGGATGAAGCGTGGGTAAGACCACGTGGAGGTCCGAACCGACGGGCGTTGAAAAGCCCCCGGATGAGCTGTGGATAGGGGTGAAAGGCCAATCAAACTCGGAAATAGCTCGTTCTCCTCGAAATATATTTAGGTATAGCATCTGGCGTGTAGCATGTCGGAGGTAGAGCACTGATTAGACTAGGGGGCTTCACCGCCTACCAAATCTAGACAAACTCCGAATGCCGACGTGTGTTGCCAGGTAGTCAGCGTGGGGGCGATAACGTCCTCCCGCAAGAGGGAAACAACCCAGACCACCAGCTAAGGCCCCTAAATCCAAACTAAGTTGAACAAAGAAAGTTGGGTTGCCCAGACAACTAGGAGGTTGGCTTAGAAGCAGCCATTCCTTGAAAGAGTGCGTAATAGCTCACTAGTCGAGCGGCCCGGCGTCGATAATTCGCGGGCATAAGTTTGGTGCCGAAGCTGTGGATTGTCCCGATTACTCGGGACAGTGGTAGAGGAGCATTCCAGCGCCATCGAAGTTGCCCTGTGAGGGGTGGTGGAGGTTCTGGAAGCGAAACTGTAGGCATGAGTAACGATAAGAGGGGTGAGAACCCCCTCCACCGAAAATCTAAGGGTTCCTGATCAACGCAAATCGGATCAGGGTTAGTCGAGACCTAAGGCGTAGCCGACAGGCGAAGCCGATGGAAAACCGGTTAAATATTCCGGTACCGCTATCTAGCTATAGATGAAGGCGTCACGCAGAAGTGACACCACCGCCTCGCGATGGAATGCGAGGTTAAAGGCAGTAGGCCGGTGGGTAGGCAAATCCGCCCACCACCAAGGCCGAAAGCCGACAGTACGGGGAGCCTACGGGCAAACCGATAGCGTGGGTAATCTTGCTGCCAAGAAACCCGTCGTCATCTGCTAGCATAGCGCTCGTACCAAAACCGACACAGGTAGATGAGGAGAGGATCCTCAGGTGCTCGAGCGAATCGTGGCTAAGGAACTCGGCAAATTAGATCCGTAACTTCGGGAGAAGGATCCCCCCGGCCGGCTTCGGCTGGTTGGGGGCGCAGTGACCAGGTCCAATCGACTGTTTACCAAAAACACATGCCTCTGCTAAGTCGTAAGACGATGTATAGGGGCTGACACCTGCCCGGTGCTGGAAGGTTAAGGAAGGCTGTTAATCGCTTCGGCGATGAAGCGGCCCACTGAAGCCCCAGTAAACGGCGGCCGTAACTATAACGGTCCTAAGGTAGCGAAATTCCTTGTCGGGTAAGTTCCGACCTGCACGAATGGTGCAACGAATTGGACACTGTCTCAGCCACGAGCTCGGTGAAATTGTGGTATCGGTGATGACGCCGATTACCCGCAGCGGGACGGAAAGACCCCGTGAACCTTTACTACAACTTTACATTGGCTTTAGCTGCCCGATGTGCAGGATAGGTGGGAGACTTCGAAGCGCCAGCGCCAGCTGGCGTGGAGTCGTCCGTGAAATACCACCCTTTGGGCCGCTGAATTCTAATTCCCCACAGGGAAGACAGTGTATGGTGGGTAGTTTGACTGGGGCGGTCGCCTCCTAAACAGTAACGGAGGCTCCCAAAGGTACCCTCAGCACGGTCGGCAATCGTGCGTAGAGTGTAAAAGCATAAGGGTGCTTGACTGCAAGACATACAGGTCGAGCAGCTGCGAAAGCAGGGTTTAGTGATCCGGCGGTTTTCCGAATGGAAGGGCCGTCGCTCAAAGGATAAAAGGTACTCCGGGGATAACAGGCTTATCTCCCCCAAGAGTTCACATCGACGGGGAGGTTTGGCACCTCGATGTCGGCTCATCGCATCCTGGGGCTGGAGAAGGTCCCAAGGGTATGGCTGTTCGCCATTTAAAGCGGTACGCGAGCTGGGTTCAGAACGTCGTGAGACAGTTCGGTCCCTATCTGCTGTGGGCGTTGGAATGTTGCGGAGAGCTGCTCCTAGTACGAGAGGACCGGAGTGGACGCACCGCTGGTGCACCTGTTGTCCGGCCACGGGCATCGCAGGGTAGCTATGTGCGGAAGTGATAAGCCGCTGAAAGCATCTAAGCGCGAAGCACGCTCCAAGATAAACATTCCCTTTACAGCCTTCTGGAAGACGACCAGATCGATAGGCGGCAGGTGTAAGCGTGGTAACACGTTCAGCCGAGCCGTACTAATAAGGCTACCGGCTTCCGCTTATATGGCTTGCACGACCGTTTGGGTCGGGCCGGGCCAAAGCGAAGCAACGAGCAAACAGCAACACCCCGATCTTCCCTTACTCTCAGCTATCACTACGTCGAAGACTTTGATATATTGACCGAATTTTGAGCAGGCGGGCCAAGCGCCGGGGCTCCACCCGTTCCCATCCCGAACACGGCCGTGACACCCGGCAGCGCCGATGGTACTTCCCACAAGGGAGGAAGCGTAGGTCCCCGCCCGCTCTTTTTTTTATTTTTGTATTGTTATTATAAAGGTGATCCACAGATGGGTCACCTTTTTTATTTTAAA
>NZ_NSKE01000018.1 GCF_002287075.1 Fodinibius salipaludis | reverse complement strand
GATGCGATCCTGTATGACGATGGTCGCCCGTTCGGTGAGTCATCACCATGAGCGGTTTGCCTGCTACAAACAACGAAAACTCAATGAAGGGAAACCGTGGCCAGTGGTTCGCAATAATCTAATCAACAAAATGATTAAAATTATCTGTGCTATCTGGAATAGTGGCCAAGCCTACCAAAAGGATTATACATCCAGGTTTGACAAGCAAAAAAGTGCGGCATAACACTTGACAAAGTCATAGCATTCAAGCGGACACACCTCGCCAATTCTTTGCCGCTCTTGGTTTTAAAATTCATCTTTCGTTAGTTGCTAATTCAACAGTAATGCGTGTGCAGCTTATGCGCAATGAACTGTGTTCAAAGTCAAGCAGCTAATGCTTTTTCTTTTGTAAAAGGTTCACATTTGCTCCCGACAGCAAATGCCTGTCGCAGCAGCTTATGAGCAATGGCTACCTTAATCACTTTTTCTGGTTTTCCTTTTTGCTTTAGTCGATCATACATTTTCTTGCAGGCCGGGTTACTACGTTTAGCGGACCAGCTGCACATATATAGCAGCTTTCGAAGTTGTGGACAACCCAATTTGCTAATACTTCCGTGTCCCTTGACTGATGAGCCAGATTCCCAGATCCTCGGGCAAATGCCCACGTAGCTGGCCAGCGTTCTGGCGCTATCGAAGCGACCGAATCCATCGGTCACTGTTACCAGTTCAATTGCTGTTTTCTTGCCAATGCCAGGGATGGTTAAAAGCGCTTCCATCACCTGCTCGTAATGCTTCTCAGCCAATGTTTCCATGCGACGATCAATGCGGAAAATGTTTTCTTCTATCTCCTTTTGCATCTTCCGGTTCAGCTCATTCACCATGGGCTCAATATCTTTATTCTGGTTAAATGCTTCGGCCTGACCGGTAAGAATGGCTTTCTGCCGCAGTAGCCCTTCCCGCATGCTCATGAGCTTTTTTAGGGATTGTCGGGCCTTAGAGGGCGGACACCACAGCTCCGGTTGTTGATCAATACCATATTGGGCAATTAATCCGGCATCTTTGGGGGCTGTTTTAGTTCGGGTCAGTTTCATCTGTCCATAACGTCGGACTACAAGGGGATTTACGACACTGACTGTTAACCCTTGCTCATATAAATAGCTGGCCAATCCCAGGTAATAAGGGCTGGAGGCTTCCATAATAACATGGACGTCCTCATTGATTATCCAATCTTTTAATGCTTTCCATCCGTTGTGGTTGTTGTCAACCTTCTATGCTGTTGTTGTTGGGAGCAAAAGCAGTCAACCCATTCTTTGGAAATATCTATACCAATAGTGTTCATAGCTTCCTATATTTACATTCGAAGTGAAGAAGGTTTCCGTGTCCAAATCCATCCTACATACTGGCTCGAAGCCTACTGTGGCTGCCGGTGGTTACACGGGTGGTGGCAAATGGGCGGGGCAATCATTGCGCTCGAGCTCTATGGCTCAATGTCGTCTTACTGGTTCCCTGCCCGCCACCAACCTTCCGTTTGATGGAATATCTGCTAATTAAAAATACCAGGCAATACCAAGTGCTTTAAACATAGGATGTCGTTATAGGGTCTAATATTTCTTACACTATACACAACTTTATTTAAATAAATCTCAAAATTTCTAAAGTAATGTCGCTTCATAAAATTACGACTTTCGTTCTCAAATGGATTGCTGTTTTTATGATGTTGGGTATCACAGGAACTGCTTATGGGCAACATGATATGCATCAAAATAACACCCCACTTACCGAACCTGGAAACGATGTTTTCGGAACTATTCAGGAAGTAGTCCAAAAACTTGAAGCAAACCCTGATACTGATTGGTCGGAGGTTAATTTGGAAGCTTTACGCCAACACCTGCTTGATATGAAGGCTTTTACAGAAGAAGTGGAAGTAGTTTCCAAGCGAGAGATTGAAAATGGCGTTGAAATTATGGTTAAGCCCAATACAGAACGTGCTGAGGATGCATTAAACAGATTACTTAAAATGCATCCGACCATGCTTAAAAAGGAGAAAAGCTGGGACATGCAGGCCGAGAAGAATGAAGGTGATTGGATTGTGAGGTGCACGACTGATATTGCATCCGAAGTAAAAAAAATTCGAGCATTGGGATACATTGGGTTATTGGCTGAGGGAGCCCATCATCAACGTCATCACTGGATGATTGCAACGGGTCAGACAAACATGGAAAATTAGTGATATGCGGCAACAGATTATCTTTGAATTTAATAAGAATGCCAGCCTTCAAAATTGGAAAATTGTAGATGATGTGGTGATGGGGGGCCGTTCGCAGGGAGAAATCAATCTTAGCCCAGAGGGCTACGGGCGATTTAGCGGAACTGTATCACTGGAAAATAACGGAGGTTTTTCATCGGTTCGCTTTTTACCTGTTGGTCTGGAAGTGGATCCGCAAAATAAAATAAACATTCGATTAAAGGGGGACGGTAAACGATATCAGTTCAGGATAAAGCACGATCAGCAGTCTTCCCATTCATATGTCACTTATTTTGAAACCACCGGTGAGTGGCAGGAAATGACCATTTTACTCAATGATTTATATCCTACTTTTCGGGGCCGGCGATTAGATCAGCCGAACTATAATCACGATATCATCCAGGAACTTGGCTTTTTGATCGGCAACAAGAAAGAGCAGGATTTTGAGCTGATGATTGATAAGATTGAATTAATTGAACCATGATCATTTCTTAATTGCCGAAGTTCACAAATTTATTAAAGTGATAGGATCGGGCCAGCAAAAAGTATTGGTACTGTGGATTAAATAATCCTACCTTCAAACTCAGTAATCAATAAATATTCACCCAGGTATAAGTTGATGAGGAAAGTACTATTTCTGCTTCTGTTGGTCTTCAATGTTCAGTCCGCACTTTCCCAGTCCGTTGATCGTGAATTTAAGGGTATATCCGAAAAAGAAAATCATTATGAGATTCACGTCAGTGACGGTACCTATCGGTTGGTATTTTATTCATCAAATATTGTAGAAACCTCTTTTATACCGAATAATCAAAAGTATAAGGATGAATCTCATGCCGTGGTTATGGATCCTCAGGAGGTAAAGGTGAGCGTTACCCAGTCAGATTCGTTTGTGAAGCTTTCATCTCCAAGTATATCGGTTGAGATTCGAAAGTCGCCCTTGCGGATATCCTATTATAAGGATGATAGCTTACTTATTTCGGAGAAGAATGGTTTTCAGAAGGATTCATTAAAAACAATAGATTTTAATATATCCGAAGAAGAGGCCTTATACGGTGGTGGAGCTCGGGCACTGAATATGAAAAGGCGTGGACACCGGTTGGAGCTTTACAATAAAGCACATTATGGCTATGGTGAGAAAAGTGAGCTTCTCAATTACACCATGCCAGTAGTTTTATCCTCTAAACAATATTTGGTGCATTTTGATAATGCCCCGATCGGTTATTTGGATATGGACAGCCAAGCAAATAATACGCTTGCATATGAAACAATCACTGGACAAATGACTTACCAGATAGTTAGTGGTAGTTCATGGATGGATGTTATTGATCACTATACGGATCTAACAGGTAAACAACCGATGTTGCCGCGCTGGGCGATGGGGAATTATTCAAGCCGATTTGGCTATCATTCGCAGAAAGAAGTGTTGGAAACTGCTAATCTGTTTGAGAAAGAACATATTCCACTCGATGCTATTATTTTAGACCTCTTTTGGTTTGGAAAGGAGATGAAAGGAAATATGGGAAATTTTGAATTTCATGCGGATTCCTTTCCAAGGCCGCAGCAGATGATTAGTAATTTACAGCATGATAATATAGAGACTATTTTAATTACAGAACCTTACGTACAAACGACATCCAAACGTTGGGATGAAGCTGTTGAGGAAGAGGTGTTAGCTAAAGATTCATTAGGTCAACCACTTACCTTTGATTTCTTTTTTGGCAATACCGGTATTATTGATGTGTTTGATCAGCAGGGATACAATTGGTTTAAGAATATTTATAAAGAATTACTTGGAATGGGTGTTACCGGAATATGGGGTGATTTGGGGGAGCCGGAAGTACATCCCGAAGAAGCAGTCCATGCCACCGGAACGGCTAACGAGGTTCATAATATTTACGGACACCAATGGGCGAAATTAGTGGATGAGGCTTTTCATGAATACGATTCAAATATGCGTCCCTTTATTTTAATGCGTGCCGGATATTCCGGTTCTCAGCGCTATGGTATTATTCCGTGGTCGGGCGATGTATCTCGCAGTTGGGGTGGTCTGCAAAGTCAGCCCGAAATTTCGCTACAGATGGGGATGCAGGGCATTGGATATATGCACAGTGATTTAGGTGGTTTTGCGGGAGCTAATCTGGATGACGAGCTATATGTCAGATGGATGCAATACGGTGTTTTTCAACCGATCTATCGTCCACATGCCCAGGAAGCCGTCCCGAGTGAACCTGTATTCCGAAGTGACAGCACTAAAGCATTATCAAAAAAAGCGATTGAGCTGCGCAATCAACTGTTACCGTATAATTATCACTTAGTGTATCAGAATCATACAACCGGGGCACCGCTGATGCGTCCGCTGTTCTTTGAAGAGCCGGAAAATGAATCATTATATCATTACGATGATGCCTACTTATGGGGAAATGATTTTCTGGTAGCACCGGTTGTCAAATCTGGTCAAATAGAAAAGGAGGTATACTTCCCGGATGGATCAAATTGGTATAATTTCTATACGGATGAAAAATACCATGGCGGCCAAAGAAAGACTGTTGCCTTAAATGATACTACTATCCCTATCTACGTTCGAGGAGGTGCATTTATTCCGATGACTGGTCCGGTGCAAAACGCAAAGGAATACACCGGCGACGATTTGATTTTACATTATTATGCCGATGAAGATGTCAATTATTCAACTTCGGAGATGTATAATGATGATGGACTGACAAGAGGAGCTGTTAAAAAGGAAAAGTATGAGTTGCTAACATTTGAAGGAGCAAAAGATCAAAATAATCTAAATTTCTCGTTTCGAGCTGAAATTGGTGAGAAGTATACTTCATCAGAAAAAAATATTGAGTTGATTATTCATAATGTAAATAACCGGCCTAAAAAAGTAACGGTTAACGGAGAAAGAGTTTCTATAAACTGGGATCAGAAAAATAAACGGGTAAGTATTCCAATCCTTTGGGATACAAAGGAAAACAGTATCAATAAAAATAGATCAGACTAAATAGAAAATTTGAATATTAACAGATATTATCGATAATACTTTTATACTATATCTAACAGAGAACATTAATAATTGCGGTTCGTTATGGATTTTATTGGGGGATTATTAGTAGATTTAAGTTTATTAGGTGGAATTTTACTATTCATCATGAGTTTGTTTAAGAAGTACAGGGAGTATCGATATAAAATGATAATTCTTGGATTAGTATTAATTGTTATTTGGTGGGTATTTATTGATACCGCTTCATTACAGGAGGCCTTCCAACAAGGAAAAGAGGTGGCCCAAGGCATATAATGATTACATATTAAGGTTTAATCCATTTGCAACGCGGTGTTTAGTTGGTAAAAAGCAGTTGAATCGGGGGGGGATAAACCGTTTGGTTCGGTACTGGTTTAGAAAGTAAATGAAGTGTTTTTTGAAGATCGCAATCGTGTAAATACGAAAGATGATCCACTCGATATCTGGAATTTGCAATGGCAAGAGGGGTTGCTAAAACCTTAATCCAAAAGAACAAGTTTATCGATGGTTTACACCTCGGGAGGATATTATCTATATGTGCCACGGCCGAGGGATGAATAGAATTGAGATGAATAGTGTATATCAGCGCCTTTTAATAATTAACTAACTATTAAATTAATATGATGTGAGCTCTTCCGGTACTGCTGTTAAATATTGAAGTAGAGTAATCAGTACCGAAATTGGCGGTTAAGGTAAAAGAGTTACATCGTTCGTTTCGTCATCGGTAAAGAACTGATGATAGTCAATCTAATATTCTACTTTAACACTGTAAATCAAATCGGTGGATGATTTTTTCCATTCAGCCAAGGAGTGGTGACGAATATAGGTATCCGACTTAAAAAATGGGTTCGTAGCAATCATGGGAATAACCCGCTCATCCTGCGGTGTTAACCATTCAAATACAACAAAAAATTCCTGGGAGTCCATATACAGATCTTGATCCCGAAAGTCACATGTTGCCCATCCCTTCTGTGTGGTTGTTGTTATAGCTACTTTTTTTGGGATAAGAAGATGCGCCGGCATACCTGTCTCGGGATCTACTTCTGTAAGACCGCAGCGAATATGAACAGGAGTATTGGTATTTCTTTTTAGAAAGATGCGGGAATAAAGGATATGTAACGGTAACTGTTTATCCCAGTTAATTTTAAAAGCAAAGGCGGCACCGAGTCGTTCAGGATGGGTACGAATACCTAAAGATGCACTCAATATGGGAGGGAATTTCTTGCCGATCCACTTGGTTTTTTGTTTTCTGTCTGTAATCGTTATTGATTCCATCTGGTAGGTTTTGGGAGCAAGATGAATGATGATATCTTGATTACTTTTAATTGAGGGAATAGCATATTTTTTTGTTTGAAACCCAATAGCTGAAATTTGTAGCGTATCTTTTTGTAGTTCTTGTGATAGGGTTAGTGAAAACGAACCATCCATGCGTGATGCTGTACCGATGTTGAGATCGGGGATCCCAATACTTGCAAGAGGAATCGGATTATTATTTTCTGATTCAACGACTGTACCCTCAATCGTAAATGATGGTTGAGCAATAGAAATGTTCTGGAAAAAGAGGAATAATATGAGTGAAATAATAAATCTCATAGTAAAAGAGATACGCAATAAGAGATATGAAAGTTGCAGATCGAGAAATTTATAGACTGTTTAAAACAAGAATTGATATACAATCTTTAATAAATAATGATATTATCTTAGAACATTGCTATATAAAAAAGAGTTTAAAAGTAGGATCATCCTGATTATTTCAGTACCCAATGTCTAATATGAGTTTAACGTAGATTATCATGAATAATAGAGAGAACATACCATTAATATTGCTTCACGGTGCACTGGGTACGTTGGAGCAATTTAATTTTTTAATTCCTGACCTAAAAGAACACTTTGAAGTTCATCGCCTTAATTTTGAAGGTCACGGCGATGCCGGTCCTACGGACAGTCTTTTCCGGATATCATATTTTGTAGAAAATGTGTTAGGATATATGGATGAGCACGAGATAGAACAGGCTTATTTTTTTGGGTACAGTATGGGCGGATATGTTGCGTTGGTTTTAGCAAAAGATTATCCCGAAAGAGTAAAAAGGGTGGCAACACTGGGAACCATAATGCAGTGGGATGAAGCAATAGCAGAACGGGAGTGTAAATATCTGCATCCCAATAAGATAAAAGAAAAAGTGCCGCATTTTGCCAAGCAGCTTAAAGAACGACATTTGTCCGGATGGGAACGTGTGGTTAACAGCACCCGGGATATGCTGCAGTATCTGGGCGTACATCCGGAAATAAAATCGGAAGAATGGAAATATATAAACTGTCCCCTGCGATTCCATGTGGGGGATGGGGATACTACGGCGGGACTCAGTGAGACAGTTGAAATTTTTCAGAAAACAGATAATGCTGAGCTGATGGTTTTACCTAAAACCGATCATCCTATTAGTGAAGTGGATAAAGAATTATTGGTAAGTTCAATGGAATTATTTTTCAGAGAACTTAATAAGCCCGATCCCAATGGACAGGCTCAGAAAAAGAATGGCAGCAGAAATTAATGATTAATAAATGACCAAAGATTTAAATCCCAATAAAAAGGATCTGTTATGAAAAAATGTAAAGGAGTTTTGTTATCGATATTAGTGGTATTGTGTTGGATACAACCACTCCAAGCACAGGAAACCAATAATTTCAAGGATCAGTTTAACGGGCATTTTGATTATGCCTCCCGGGTACTTGCACTGGCGGAAGCAATGCCCGCTGAAAAATATTCTTGGCGTCCTGACGATGGGGTAATGTCTGTAGAAGAGGTATATACTCATATTGCGCGCTACAATTATTATTACCTGGAGAGTTCATTTGGGATTCCTGCTCCTGATGACGTGGATGTAGAAAATATTGAGTCCATAACAGGTAAGGAAAAAGTGGTGGATATCCTGAAGCGATCCATAGAGCATGTTAAAGGAGCAATTGAAGAAATGCCGGATTCCAAGCTACAAGAAGAAACACAAATGTACGGCAATACCGTAAACGGTCAGGCGGTGTTACTGCAGCTGATTACCCATAAAAGTGAGCACGTGGGACAATCAATAGCTTATGCACGAATGAATGGTATCGTTCCGCCGTGGAACAGATGAGAGTGTAAATCTAACTCTGTCTAGGTTTGGTAACTTAAAACTTACTAACTTAGGCAAATCATGACACAAAAAGAACTAGATAAACTGCAAGAAAAAGCCTTGGCTCAACTTAAATCAGGAGAGTCATTGTTTGGAAAGGATGGAGCCTTCGCTCCGATGCTCAAAAGCTTCATTGAGTCGGCCCTTCAGGCCGAGATGGAAGCTCATTTGGACGACGAGCAGCGCAAAGGTGGCAACAAACGCAACGGCAAAGGCCGCAAAACGATTAAAAGTTCAGCGGGGGCTTTCGAGATCGACACCCCACAGGATCGTCAAAGCAACTTTGATCCGCAGCTAATCAAAAAGCGGGAGACCGTGTTGGCCGACAGCCTCTCTGGCAAGATTATCGGCCT
>NZ_NSKE01000017.1 GCF_002287075.1 Fodinibius salipaludis | reverse complement strand
TAGATCTATTCAATTGCCGAAGAAACTCGTTGAAGATTTACAGAAACATGTCCTAATAAATCCAGACTGGACTCTAACCGATCGAGGTATTAGAGTTTTGAGAAGATTAGCTGAGGAATAAACTGCTAACCCGCGCATTAACTCGGACGTGCCTCGCTATCACTTGCCAAGTTTTGGTATTTTAGCTCTCCGTTCATTATTTAACTAATCAACGCTACTTTGCACGCCGGTTATGCGCAATGTCGTTAGGTGTATTCTCTTCACTAATTGTAAATCAAAACATATTATTGAATGAATCAACAAGAATTACCTGCTAATGCTTTTATAAATCCATCAGGCTCCAACAAGGAGTCAATCGAAAATTTCGTATCTAAAGCATTACACCGAATCATTTCTGTCATTTCATCCTCAGAAATTCGTTCTTCTCTACCAAAAGAAATAAATATTCCAACACAAACTATTCCTGAGGAATCAATTGGAGATGAGAAATTAATTGATCAGTTGGAGACTTTGCTTTTAAGTTCTATAAATCCTTCACATCCTGGCTGGATTCCGCACATGGATCCACCGCCTACCACAGCTTCATTAATTGGTGATTTTGCTACGGCATCTGTCAATAATAATATGCTTAGTGTAGAAATGTCGCCCGCATTTTCCAGATTGGAGCAGCAAGTCGTCGATAAGATATGCCAGATGTTTAGTCTCGGACCTAATGCCTCAGGAGTATTATGTAGTGGTGGTAGTCTTGCAAACTTGCAAGCATTGGCAGTTGCAAGAAATGAGAAACTCAATACAAAAGAAGAGGGAGTTCAGAAATTGCCGAAAAAGCCTGTTCTATTTGCCTCTGAAGTAGCACATACGTCCATCCAAAAAGCAGCGATGATTTTAGGTTTAGGCCAAGATTCCGTCCGAGCCGTTTCGGTCGATTCGGAGTCTAAGATGATTATTGATGAACTCGAGACAGGAATAAAACAGGCAAGAAATGAAGGTAAGACGCCTTTTTGTGTGGTTGCTACCGCAGGCACAACAACCACAGGAAATATTGACCCGCTCGAGGAGATTGGAAAAATATCACAACGAGAAAACCTGTGGTACCACGTTGATGCCGCTTATGGAGGAGCATTAGTCTTTTCAAATTCACACAAAGATAAACTTGCAGGAATATCAGGTGCCGATTCAATTATCTTAAATCCCCAAAAATGGCTTTATGTAGCTAAAACATGTGCAATGGTTCTATTCAAAGACCAAAATCAATTGGTCGAAAATTTTAGGATTGGTGCTCCATATATGGAAGAAGATGAAGATCTAATTAATTTAGGTGAAATCAGCTTACAAGGAACACGGCACGCTGATATTCTAAAATTGTGGGCTTCATTTCAACACATCGGCAGAAAAGGTTTTCAGCAATTAATTGATGAAAGTTACCATCTGACTAATTTTCTTCATAATAAACTCAAAGCAATCAACTGTATCCAGTTGGCCAGTACTCCAGAAATGAATATCATCTGTTTTCGTGGCCAGCCGAAATGGATTTGTTCTTCAAGGTGGGATGAGTGGAACAAAGATTTACAAAAGTATTTACTCGATAAGCACGAAATTTTCTTTTCATTACCAACCTACAACGATGGTAAGTGGTTACGAACGGTTATTCTTAATCCATTTGTAAACAAGGAAACCATAAAAAATATAAATCAAGGCATTACTTCTTACATCGAGAAAACCCAAGAATACACCTAACAAGCGCGTCAACGCGGACGTGCCTCGCCGTTGGCTGCCCGGTTTTAATTCATCAAATTCTGTAGTACATTTTTAAATAGTCAACGCTGGTCTGCACGCCGGTTACGCGCGGGGCCGTTAGCCTGCAACAGGAAAATAATTAATAGCTAGTGTCAAAAGAGATAATGAGAAAGACGTGGTTTTGGAATGTAGATCCTACTTGGGAAAACTTTTCCTATTTATTAGAAGATCAACATCGTGCTAAAAAAGTTGAGAATGCATTTTTAGAAAATAAATATAAAAAATCTTGTCTCTATTTTGCGGGGGTTTCTATTGAATCCTTGTTAAATAAAATAATGAGGACAAAATTAGAAGATGAAGGTAAGTCAGAAAATAAAATTTATAATACACTTCGATATGAGGGATTCAAGGGTAAGTTAAAAAAGTGGCCTAAGAAGGTCTTTGATTCATCTTTAACTTTAACTGACAAAGAGAGTAATCTATTCGATCTTTTTGAAACATTTTATGAGATGCGTAACACTTTAACCCATCCAAAACATGAAGATCATTCGATTTATGTTGATTTAGAGATGACGGATGTCAGTGAAATTAAAGAGACCGTTTCTAAAATATTATTACAGCTTTTCATTCTTAGAGACAAAATATTTCCATATTGGTTACTTGGCTGGAACTTCATTGGATTCAATCGAGATGACAATCATCCAGTAATTTTAAACAATTCCCAGTTTTTACATGCACTTTCAAGAATGGGAATTATAAACTCCCAAACTGCTTGGTCTGCTGATCACTCTGATGAGTGGCAAATAAAAAACATGTCAAGTTATAAGAGCTTTCTTTCATTAAAGAAAAAGCTAAATAGCTATCCATTGAATGAGGAAAATTCTGAAAATTATGAAGGCCCGATTCTAACAAAAAACTGGTGGGAATATTAATTAAGAGTGTTGACAGGCTAACCAGCGCTTCAACTCGGACGCACCTCGCCTGCTCCCTGCTCGTTTTGATTTCTTGGTATCAAGTAGTAAAATGGAAATTGAATCAACCTTGGACTGTGCGCCGGTTAAGCGCAAGGTCGTTATACCGCTATTTAAATCAATCAAATGAATACATTCGCTCTTGTAATAGGAAATGATGAATACGAATTTGTAAATAAACTGACAAATGCAGTAAATGATGCTAAAGCTATCGCCGAAGTATTTGAGAAGTTACAATACGATGTGAATTTAAAAACTGACATCAAATCTGATAGAATTTCCGAGATACTGGATGAGTTTGAAGCAGAAATAACAGATTATGATGCCACAATATTTTACTTCGCTGGGCATGGCTTTGAAATTGATGGGGAAAATTATTTAGTCGCTACTGATTGCCAAATTCAACCATCAAATAGTACACATTATTATAACAGAAAATGTATTCGATTAAATGAAATTTTGGGAGTGCTCGAAAAGTATCCTAATAAAGTTAATATTGTTATCATAGATGCATGTAGGAGTAGTTTTGACAGAAGTGGAAATATTGGATTTTCACCTATTCAAGCACCCAAAGGTACATTATTGGCATTTTCCACATCTCCCAAAGAAAGTGCTAGTGATTCAGGATATGAAGGACATAGTATTTACACTGGGTCTCTACTAAAATACTTGGGACGTGAAAACCTCTTTGTTGAAGATTTGTTCAAAAAAGTACGTAAAACAGTTTACAATCTTAGCAGAGGTAAGCAAACTAGTTGGGAACATACATCTTTGATTGGAGATTTTTTCTTCAATTCAGGTCAACTCATTCACTCTCCTTCCATTCCATATCATGAAAAAGTCGTTAAAGATTCAGAATATGAACCTTCTGGTACATTTGGAGATTTGATAAAGAAAATTAGAACCTATGATTGGCACATACAAAATCCAGCAATCCACAAGATATTAAGCATACCGAGTGATAAGCTTGATAAAAACGAAAAATTTATTCTAGGTCGAAATTTATTACAAGCTAGTGGTGCAGTTTTTGCCGCACAGGAATTCATGGATAAAATTGATAACAATTTACCTAAGTATCAGGAGAATGATGAAAACCACTTGTTAAATGGTATACTTTTTGAAATCTATTTTGATTCAAAAGGTTCATTTAGATTCAATAGAACAAAAAAGCACTATCTTGAAAGAATTCTTCAATTACGAAAAAATCCAACCTATAAAAAATCCTTTGAGTTTATCAGTAATTTATTGGTAAGTACCAATTATGATTTAATCTATATCCCCTCAGAAAATGATAAAAAAATCGATATAGATATAATAGCCTCAAAAGAAACTAGAAGTGATTTTAATGGATCTGAAAAAGAGTTTCAGGTCATCGACGTAATTAAATATAACTTAAATGATATTACACAACAGATTGAAAAATATGGTGTTTATAAATGTGACAAAACAGAACTTAAGGGGATCTTAGCTGGATTTTTTACAGCTCCAATAAGCCTCATTCAGATAAATTCAAATATCCAATTGACAAATTGCGAAACTAAAGAAGAAATCTCAGACATGGATTTATTTTAAATGCGGTATAACCCGCGCATTAAGCGGACACGCCTCGCCAATTCTTTGCCCTTCTTGGTTTTAAGCCTCTTCTTTCGTTAGTTGCTAATTCAACTTTCATTCGCGTGCAGCTTATGCGCAATGTCGTTATACCTAAGTTTCTTATTTAATTAATTCTACATCATGAAGAGGTATTTACTTTCTCTATTCATCCTCACTTTTATTTTTTCTAGTTCAAGTGCCCAACAGATAAGGAATTTAGGCTTTGATAAAGCAAGCTTAGTCAATCATGAATTGCCTTTTGGCTGGTCTAACAAATGGGTTAATCATCAGATTAATCTAGATTCTTCGATTGCACATAGTGGGAAATACAGCTTACAAAGCAATCAGTCTGAAGGTAAGAGTGGAGGATTTGGAATAAGTCGGCAATCATTACCAGCTGAGCTTATTCGTGGAAAAGATGTAAGAGTCTCAATTCAAATACGGAGCGAAGCTGTAACCCAAGGCAATGCTACTGCCCGGATTGCCGTTTTTGACAAAAATAAAAACGTCCTCAATTTTATCAGTATTCCGCCGAATGGAATTACTGGAACTATCAAATGGGAAAAATTTGAAACAAAATTGGAGGTTAAGGAAGAGGCGGAATATGCTTACCTAGATATTTTCCATAATGGCAATGGGAAAGTTTGGTTTGATAATATCGAACTTTACATCGATGGCAAGAAGTATAACCCAGACTCATATAAACCATGGCAAGCAAGCAAAAAAGAAATGCGATGGTTAAAAAAGCAGATTATCCCAATTAACACAGATGAAGGACTTGGAAAATTAGCCCCTATATTTGAAGGAGCGAAAATAATCGGACTTGGTGAAAATACCCATGGAACCAGAGAGTTTTTTCAGTTTAAGCATCAGATAACAAAATGGTTTGCCAACAAACATGATACACTGGTCTTTGCTATTGAAGCCTCAATGGCCGAAGCTAAAGCAATCAATCAATATGTCCTACAAGGGAAAGGAAACCCAAAAGAGCTATTAGCTGATCTGCATTTTTGGACATGGAATACACAGGAAGTACTAAATTTAGTTGAATGGATGCGAAGTTATAATCACTCTGGAAAAGGAGAAATTACTTTTTGGGGTTTTGATATGCAATTTCCAAAAGTTTCTGTCAAGGAGGTAAGAGATTTTATAAGCAATGTAGAACCGTCATATCTTGAAGTTATTGACACAAGCTACCAAGCGTTAAAGAGACCTGAAGCAATGCGAGGAATGGACAAGCATAAATTAAACTACTTACACGATTCGGCGTCATTGGTATTAGACCACCTCAAGAAAAGCCAATCAAAATATAGTAAGAATGCTGATTCAGCAGATATAGCATTGGCTATACAAAATGCCATTATTATTAAGCAGTCTGTTTCACGCTTTTTAAATCATGGTGATTCACGTGATAAAAGCATGGCTGAAAACCTGCAATGGATAAAAAAGTCTAACCCAAATGCCTCAAAATTTATCGTCTGGGCACACAATAATCACATCGGTAGAGCCCCAAATCAAATGGGACATTATTTAAATAAGAAATTTGGAGATAACTACCGGCCCATTGCCTTTGGCTTTGGAGAAGGAACATATTCAGCAGTTTTAGGGCCTAAAGAACCGGTAAAATCATTCCAGGCTGCTGCCCCAATTCCTGGGTCAGCAGAATTTGTGTTTCAACAGCTAAATGAACCTAATTTTTCCATCGACTTATGTAAAGCCAAAAGAGATTCAAGCGGCAGTTGGTTAGCTACTCCTAAACCATTTAGAAGTATTGGTTCTGTTGCAGAAGATTTACCCTATAAAAAGATTCCGCTAGCCACTTATTTCGATGCTCTTATTTATTTTAGTCATTCAACCGCTTCACATATATTTGGTCGGCCAGAAAATTAAAAACTTAGGTATAACCCGCGCATTAAGTGGGACGTGCCTCGCCGTTGGCTGCCGATTTCGATTTTGTCAGATTCCGTAGTACATTTTAAAGCAAATTCAGCGGCATTTTGCACGCCCCTTATGCGCAACGTCGTTATACTACTTTTACTCGAATAAACTATTATGCCCAGAAAATCATTTTTGAGTTATCTTGAGTTAGCATATAGTCCTGTTTCAACATTTGATTTTTCAATCCTAAAAGAAGAGAGTTTTTTTCATAAAATATTAGAGACGAGTAATCTATATGCAATCTGTCAAAGGCCTACTCCTTTCTTTGATAAAATTGAGTTTGATAATATTAATGCAGCCCTCAATTTCGAAATTAAACAGGAAAATAATGACAACACATTAGAATGCAATCTTCCGCTATTTCAAAAGAATATAACAACGGATAGAAGTAAAGAAGTTGTTGGTGCATTCGGTCGTAATGATGGTTCACTAAATAGTAAAAAACAACCTATAAGAAAGGTTGACGGATTTCACCTATACCAAAATGAAAAACATTTAATCTGGTTTACACCAGAAAAGTTTTTGCAAAACAGTTGGACTGGTAGCATTGATGCAAAAGTTAACGGCGACTTGAGGTCTTTCACAAAATATGATGTTCTTTACGTTGGGAAGGCAATTAAACAACACATCATCAAAAGACTAAAATCTCACTCCACCTTATTAGAAATCTTAATGAAAGAGTCACCTTTAACAAATACAAATGCTACTAACCACGAAATAGTGCTCTTGTTCTTTGGATTTTTTGATAACTTGGTTAGTACCTCATTTGCCCCAGATGAAGATATTCAAGAAATGGTGGAAGCCATGCAAGGTAAAAACTATCCTCATAAGGTTCACGTGGATAATGATGTAGAAAAAGCACTAGTAAATGCACTAAACCCAAGTTACAATACAATTAAGTTTAAAAAATATCCGGAGAGTGCTGATGGACTGTATAAATATCAATTTGATACTATTAGTTATTCATTAAGCGACCCTATATCATTGGTTTATGAAAATGGTGAAATTGAGGGGGCATCATATCATGTAAATGGAGATCACATTTGTGTTAAAGATGATAACTCTGTAGAAGTCTTTAAACTAAAAAAGTAGTATAACCCGCGCATTAACTCGGACAGGCCTCGCCCTCTCTTGCCCGCTTCCCATTTTTTAGTTACTCTTTCACTTGTAAATAAATCAACACTCCGGCGCCTGCCGGTTATGCGCAATGTTGTTATACCCACTAAATTACACTATCAATCAATTATCCGATGGACGAAAATTCTGATATTATTTCTATTTTGAGAGAATCATTAAACAAACATCAAGAGAGGTATGAGAAACCTAAAAAAGAGGTCCTCGAATCTGATGAATATCAAAATACACTTTCCGAATTTTATAAAACCATTTCTGATTTCAATGATGCATTGCGACTTTGTAGCCTAATGGCTTCAAGAGGTCAAGAGTTTAGATCTAATAGCCTTTTCTTCCAGAATTTTGATCATTTTGTTGAATCTTCAGTAGCCTTAATGGTCTTGGGAAAGGATGGGATGAGAAATCCTGCTAGAAGGGAACTTCGCTACCTTTTAGAACTTTCTCTGAATTCTCTTTTTGTAGATCAAGAAATCAAAACAGGTGATCTGAATACTAAAATGATCTATCTAGATAAAAAGGTTGACACCTCATCTATTAACCAAATCAAGGATGTTGGGTTATTCCTGATTAAGGATGAGGAACTAAAAAAAAGTTTTATCAAGGACTTTAAAAAAATATATGGAACTGCCTGCACATATGTCCATACTTCAATACCTCAAATTCAGGAAAGATTAGAACTTAAAGAAAGAGGCATTGATTTAGGTTTTGATACTGAGAATGAACTTCAGGAATTAAAGGACGAGATTTTTAATGTCCTTTCAATAGTAATCGTATTTCTATTTCATGCACTTGGTCCCTCTTTAACTGGTGATGTAATAGTTGATGGATTAGATAAAAATGATGATTGGGTATATCATAAAAGCAAATATTATGCTGCTATTGATGAACACTTTGATTATAAACATGAACGTCAAAAAGACCTGAAAGAGATTAAAGAAAGGAGAAATGAAAGGTTAAAAAGGTAGTGGGTATAACCCGCGCATTAAGCGGACACGCCTCGCCAATTCTTTGGCCCTCTTGGTTTTAAGTCTCTTCTTTCGTTAGTTGCTAATTCAACATCAATTCGCGTGCAGCTTATGCGCAATGTCGTTAGGTAACTATTCAATAAAATCCCTCTACAGAAAATGGATTTAGATTGGAATTGGTTTTACAGTGCATTAGCTCAGTCTGCAGCTGCTATAGTTGGTGTTTTTGGCGCTTTTCTTATTTCTTATTTGATGAGGTTACAGCAAGAATTTTCAAATCTTACCAAACAGTTAAGAAATAGTTTAAATAACAGGGATAAACTTCATCAAGAAATAAACCAACTAAATTTTGAGTGGTTTAATGAAAATTATGAAACAACCTATCTGAACAAAATTGCTAACCTTGTATATGATGAAGAACTAGAAAAAAGTCCCGAAGAACTTTATGAGCCTAATGAATTTTCACCCTTTCAGAGTAAAACTAAATCAATTGAGAAAATTAAAAGAAGAATAAATACGGCAGAACAACAGCTTCAAATATATTTAAACAAAAAAGAGAAGCAGCAAGATTCTACATTCGGTAAACTTGTCCCAGTCCAACATCCTAGTAGTAAGCTTACCAGTACTCTTGATAAAAATAAAGATTACTACCAAATGATGAATGATTTTAAGGAAAAAGCATTTAACAAATTTACTTCTTTAAAATTCACTCTAAGAGAAATAAATCAACTTATTGATGATGCGGAAAAATTTGAAGGGATGCGCAAAATATTAATAGTTAGTGCAGTTTTATCACTATTAATTTTCTTTAGTTGTGTTATTTATCCACTAAGCTTTTTACCTGTATTTGGGAATGAAACAATTACTTTTGAAGAACTAACATTGAGTGCTTTTTGGAATACCTTAATGTCTTTAAAGGGACTATTTCTTTCGATTCTATCTATCATTATAACTTTTGGTATTGGATTAGTAATAAGAAATGTCAAAAATTTTAGTATTCACAATAGCTTTGAAACCAATTTGCAGGAATCAGCAAGCATGGAAAAACAACCTATTTGGTATCAAAATTATCATCAATAGCAGATAAAAATAGTTACCTAACCAGCGCATTAAGCGGACAGGCCTCGCCGATTCTTGCCCGCCTGCCATTTATTAGTTAATCTTTCATTTGTAAACAATTTCAATCCGTTGGCGCCTGCAGCTTATGCGCAATGTCGTTAGGTAAAATTTGATTTAGTAACTCAAGAGGAAAATTTTTTAATTATTTTACTATCTCCATGAAGACATTTTTTCAAAGGAATTTCTCCTATATCATGGAGAATAAAAAGAAAGTCCTACCCCAAGTATTTATCTTTTACTTCATACTTGCGTTTGGGTATCTAACGATTTTTTTACCAGTGAATATCTGGACTACTGTGAATTTTTTCACTGTCGGCCCACTTTTCATATG
>NZ_NSKE01000016.1 GCF_002287075.1 Fodinibius salipaludis | reverse complement strand
TTCCGAAAATCCTATTTCACATTTTGTCCTGGCCGGTCGGGGCTAAATCATCTTACGTCCGCTGTTTTCTTCCGTTGTTTTTATCAAAGCCGTTGCTGGTTCTACATCTTCAGCCCCAAACTAACCCGGCGCTTCAAGCGGACGTGACTCGCCGTTGGCCTTCCCTCTTGCTTTTAGCCGACAAATTCTGTCTTTTATTACTAAACGAAATATAGAAACAACACGCAGCTTAAGCGCTAATCGTTATACACCCCTCGTTGCTCTTCTCTATTAATGCTTTCGTTATTTTATCGTTTCCACCAATTTCCCATCCTCATACCGTTCTTGGGTAATGATATTGCCCTCTTCGTCATATTCTATCAACAGTCCTTGGCGCACTTGGTCTCCAGTATAAGTGGTTTCAACGGAGAGTTGACCATTTTCGTGCCATCCACGAAGGTGTCCAATTCCGTCTTCGCTTTCAGTTGGTGGAACATTTTGGTAAAGCAGTACACCATTGGTATAAATTTCCTTAACAATAAGCTTGTTAAGATACCTGCCCTTTATAAGTTTATTGATGTCGCCATCTTTCTTATAATGAATAACCTTGGTCTCGATCCCATCTTTGAAATAATACTTCATATAGAGGCTGTCATTCTCGGTGTTATAAACCTTTTGAGTTCCCGTAAACAACTCACCTGAAGTGGTGAAACGAGCGGCCAAAGTTTTAGGTATACCGAGTTCCTCAGAGCGATTAAAATCAACATGTAGCTCTGGTACATGATCTAATTTACTAGAATTAGAATCCGAATGATTAGTTTTTTGGCTGCAGAATGTAAGGGTAAGCAAGGCTAGGATGGGCAGGAGCAATGCGGTCTTTGAACCTGTTAGGAACGGTGAATACTTTCGAAACATCATGAGTAGTCTCTTTTTTTGTGAGTGAAAAGTAAATACAGATGGAATAACTGTGGCTGAAGCCGGTATTAGTCAAAATATTCTTCAAGCAGATTATTCATAAAGCATTTTCCAGCTTCTACAGATGCTGTATCGACTCTTCTTCGTTTAATTGTAATTTTATTCTTTTCTCTTGAAGCCTATAATGATTTCTTTAAATGTAGAGTATAAAATACAACTTCCAAATTATCATACACGGGTGTATAACCCGCGCATTAAGCGGACACGCCTCGCCCCCACTTGCCACTTTCTGGTTTTTCCCTTTTCGTTCATTATTTAATAACTCAACATTCATTTGCGTGCAGCTTATGCGCCATGTCGTTATACTGCGCGGTCGGCCTTCACTGTTTGGCTACAATTTTAGCAACCATTTTTGCTTCTTTTTAGCTTTTACATGGGTTCCCGTTTCCAGCTCTTTTTAACGGTTGCCATTTCGGGGCTGGTCATCTGCACCAGTGCCAATTCGGAAATACAAAATAGGCGTTTGCCCTATTTGTTAAATTTTCCCAGTTGCCTCTTCCCTATTTGGCCTTGGTGCTTTCTGCCTTTCCGAAAAAGCCTGGTTCTCGATTGGCGCTGGCCGCCGCGGCCACAATATTAAATGCTGGGCTTTGCATTTTTGGGTCTGGTTCGTTCTTGTTTTAGCAGTCCCCCAATCTTCAGGCTACATGCATAACCAGCGCATCAAGCGGACGTGGCTCGCCTTAACTTTTCTTCAAGTGGTCGCTCTTTTTTCTGGGGTTCAGGCTTTTGCTTTTTACCAATCCAGTGGTAACAACCTGTCTCTCCCCGATTTCTTCTGCTAGCTTCGTTAAATGGTCACGTCTTCAGCTTTTTTATCGCTCCCTTTTGCTTGTAATTTTGCCAAGAGTTGTTAACTTAGTTGCTGATCAGTACCCACGCAGCTTATGCGCAATGTCGTTATTCCCACAGTTTTCTAATCCAGTTCTAATTCATTTCTCTTCTTTCAATATTCTCTATATTACTATTTGAAAACTAATTAAATGGGTATGGCTATGGTTGCTATTATTTCACTTCTAGTTATTATTTCTCTTTCCATACTCATTACCCGAATAGCTGCCACAGCATTAATTCAAACAGGAATATCAAAAGATGCTGCTCGATTTCAAGCTCGATCAGCATTTACAGGAACGGGATTTACAACAAATGAATCGGAGCATGTGGTTAATCATCCAGTTCGCCGTAAAATTTTGATGATATTAATTTTTCTCGGTAGTGCAGGAGTCATCTCAACCATTTCATCGCTCATTCTCAGTTTTATCTCCCTTGAACGAATCGGATATATTTCCATTGAAATCGTGGTTTTGGTGGTTGGTTTGATTGCACTATGGTTTTTGGTGCAAAGTAAATGGATTGACCGCAAACTGTCTTATCTCATTAACCGTGCACTTAATCGTTATACGACCTTAGAGGTCAGGGATTATTATAGTCTCCTTCATCTTTCAGACAATTATCGGGTTTCCGAAATAAAAGTGGAACAACAAGACTGGCTGGCTGACAAAACCCTGAATGATTTGCAATTACATGATGAAGGCATATTGGTATTGGGAATAAAAAGAAGCAATGGGGAATACATCGGAGCACCACGAGGAGAAACAAAAATTTATAATGATGATACCGTAACACTTTACGGACGGGCTGAACTTCTTGAATCTTTGGATAATCGACAGAAAGGTCAGAGTGGAGATCAAAAACATGCTGAGGCAGTCTTAGAACAAGAAAGAATGTGGGATTCAAAATAAAACAAGCTGTGGGCATAACCCGCGCATTAAGCGGACACGCCTCGCCAATTCTTTGCCACTCTTGGTTTTAAGACTTGTCTTTCGTTAGTTGCTAATTCAACATTCATTCGCGTGCAGCTTATGCGCAATGTCGTTAGCCGTAATTCATTGCTATGTATTTAGTTTAATTTTTACTGTTAATGCTTGCGTTGAACGGTGCCAATTGCAGGGTTTCATAAGGCATATGAATACCGGCTTTATTGAAGGCTTTAAAAATATCTTCTCGAAGTTGAAAACGCATGGGAATATGATCCCTTTCGTTATCAATCCAAACACGCAGTTCAATGAGTACATTATAGTCGTTGAGCTCTTTTACAACTACAGATGGTTTCGGTTCACTCATATATAAGTGATTATTTTTCAACAGGTTTAACAGTATAGAGCGTGCTTTATCCAGGTCTTCGTTTACACCTACAGTAACCGGCACATCAAGCCTGAGGTGAGGAAAGTTTGTGTAAGAAGTTACGGTTTTGTTCACCACATCCACATTGGGTACCGCCAGCATTTTCCCATCAACCGTTACAATACGGGTGGACCGCAGGGTTATGCGATCTACTTTCCCATACCTCCCATCTACTTCTACAAGGTCCCCGATTACAAACGGCCGGTCTAAGTATATAATCACTCCGGATATAATATTAGAAAGCGAATCCCTTGCTGCAAAACCAATGGTTAAACCCACGATTCCTAAGGAAGCTAATACGGCTGAAGTTTTAATACCTATCGAATCCAAGGCCGTAATCAGCCCGAATATCAAAATTCCATATTTTATGATAGAGTTAGCGAATATGGTAGTGGTTTCATCCAGGTTACTTTTCTCAAAAATGGGTTTTGATATCAGCTTTGCTCCTCTCCAAAGCAGATAAAAAGCAAATATAACGGAGAGCATGACTGCAATATCAATTATGCCCTCAGCCAATAAATCGCCTATGATCTCAGGTGAAAATATTTCCGAAATTTTTAGGTAAATCTGATCTAATACTTTTTTCATGATCTTAATTAACTATGTTTTATTTGCACTGATTGAAATAATTAATGGTAGATAAAATTAAACGCATCATTTTCATTACAAAACTACCTGCCTTCAATTTAATATTACTCCGCTTCCTTATCAGCTGTTTTATCGGTCTTTTTATTTCCTTTGATCACAAACGGAAGAATAAATAAAAGACTTATTATTGCCCCTGTAAAAAAAGTTGATAGTAATACGATAGACTGTGCACTCTCATATTGCCAAAAAAGAAACGTAACCGAAACAATTTCACTGTTTTGAGTAAAGAAAATGGCAATGAGTATTAAAAAAAGAACATTTAGTATGATCAAAAATCGTTTAAAAGTCGTCATGATATTAAAATAAAATGGGTCAGGCTGTGCCTGACCCATAAGATTTGTCAGATATAATCAAAAACCTTCCGGTACGATGATTACATCAATTCTTCGGTTCATCTTTCTTCCCTGCTCGGTTTCATTATTTGCGACCGGCTTAGTTTCGCCATATCCTTTTGCATTCATTCGCAATGGCTCGATATCCATATTGGCAAGCAAGTACGACATTACCGCATTGGCACGTTCTTGTGAAAGTTTCATGTTCAAATCATCGCCCCCCTGGGAGTCGGTATGACCCTCAATGGTAATCTTTGACCCGGGAAATAAATTGATGGCACGTTTCACCTTGGATAACAATGCAAAGTGTTCGGTTTTAACAACTGAGGATCCCACATCAAAGTTTAAACCGGTTAATCGCATAACCGCATTATTTCCATCACGAATGACCCGAGCTTCTCTATTTGAGAATAAGTTATTAACCTGCTCAAATTGCTCTCTGAACTCATTCATTGCCTGAACACGTTCGCTGATCTCACTTCGTTCATTGGTAATAGCTTCCAGTTTATTTCTCAAATCCTCATTTGCACTCTCAAGGCTGTTATACTCTTGGGTAAGGCTTGTTATTTCCTGTTCCTGACTGTTCAGAGACTCTTTCAGGCCATTTATTTTCTGAATGATAGAATCAGCAACGCTTTCGTAACCTTTATCAAATTTGGCATTGATTAGTAATTCTCCGGCTATTCTCTTGAACGGTTCTTCCGCCATCAAAATCACCTCTTCCCGGGATTTGCGATCCCTGTCGAGCTGCTCAATATACTGATGAAGGTAAAGAGTATGGCTGGCTTCATATTCTGCTTGCTTAGCCAGGTTCCTTGCCTCATCGGTATCATATCGACTATTTTCCAGTGCTTTCTCGGTTTCATTAATCAATCGTTTGGCTTTTTCCAGAGTCTTGGGAGCCTGGTCGTCCGCACTCACCCGATCAGCTTGCCTGACTAAAGAACGGGCTGACTCAAGTATGCTGGATTTTATGGCTGTAAGTTCTGCATCGCGATACATTTTTTCGGCACGCGCTGCTTCTTCTTTTGCATCTCTTGCATCCCCGTCTTCTAATTCCTTGGCTGCTCCCTTAAATTCATCCTCGGCATCTTTCCATTTTTCGGGAGAAAATTCAAATGCTTTAGCAGCAATAGCATCTTCTCTGGCACTTAAAACATTAGTGAATGTAACATTTGCCAGCTTTGTAGCTTCGGTCGCTTTATTAAAGTAAGTAACCGATTCTGCTAGTTTTTCGCGGATATCCTGTAAGTTTCTGCCTCTTTGAAGGTCGCGGTTGGCTTCATTGAAAAGCTCCATTGCTTTACTGAAGTTATCCGGAGCAAGCAACCTGGCATCGGCTGCGTTCGCTTGATTCAGTGCCTTGTCCGCATCAGAAAATAACGAATTGCGTATATCCTGCGCCTGAACAACCGAATTGTTCAGCATGCTGAATATCAGTACAAAAAGTAGCGCTGATATAATCTTAGTAATAGTTGTTTTGTCACTCATTTTATTGTTTTCCTGTTGTTATGTGATTTAGATTTGATACTATTGTAAATAAAAACTGATAGTACTTAACTCTCATAATGATTAGACGTAATTTTTTTAAGTGGTCACTTAAATTGAATAAAAAAGTGACTTTTCTCCTATTCTTACGTCAGAAGACTGAAACACAACCTGTTTTATCATGATCCTTAATGACTAAAGCCATAAACAACTTAACTGATAAAGAGTTAATACGGGAAACTATTGAAAACGCTGATCAACGTGCCTTTGGTGAGCTTTATGATCGTTATTCTCATCGGGTATATAATAAGTGCATCAGCTTCACAAACTCGAAAAGCGAGGCGGAAGATCTGACTCACGATATTTTCTTAAAAGTTTTTTTAAAATTATCCACCTTTAAACAAAACTCTTCTTTTTACACCTGGCTGTACTCAATCACCTACCACACATGTATCGACTACACCAGGGGAAAATCTTCAAATAGACAAGGCATAGTTTTATCTGTTGAAGAGATCGAAGAACAAAGAGTTAAGGCTTTTCATAGCAACTCTGAGGATGATCTGTTACAAATGAAAGTGGAGTATCTGAAAAAAGTATTGGAAACACTGGAGCCTGATGACAAGATGATTCTCTTAATGAAATACCAGGATGACATGTCTATTTCTGAAATTCAGGAAGTTTTCGATATCGGTGAAAGTGCTGCCAAAATGCGCCTCCTCCGTGCAAGGGAGCGCGCTGTAGCTATCTATAACATACTACTCAAAAATAATTGACCTATGCAACAAGATCACGCAAACATATCAAATAACGCCTTTAAGCAACTTGCTGATGAAAACACGCCTTCACCTCAATTGAAAAAAAGGGTTCTTTCCAGTACAAAATTCGGTTGGCTTTTAGCCAATACGCTGGATCTTTTCTCTGTAAAAGCAATTGACTCGATCGTAGAGATGATAAAAAGTTCAAACTCTAATAGTGACTTTTGAAATAATCTGCGTCTAACCTAATAACACTTAAAAAAGGAACACATGGAAACATTTACCGACTTGACCGAAGTAGTGCAGAACTCATTTTTAGCATTTGGCGAAAAGCTAATGAGTGTTCTCCCCAATATACTTGGTGCTTTACTCCTGCTGGTTATTGGTTGGCTGGTTGCAAAACTTGTCGAATTTGTTGTAAGAAAGGTTCTACGCTCTGTAAGATTTGACCGGCTGGGAGAAAAATTTATAGAGACAACCTCAATGAGTTCGGGTACTATGAAAGTTGAACCCAGTACATGGGTCTCAAAATTTGTTTACTGGATCATACTGCTTCTATTTATAATTTCTGCTTCAGACACCCTAGGCTGGAACGTAGTATCCGAATCAATCAGTAGTTTGGTTGTTTACTTACCTGAACTATTCAGTGCCCTCATTTTCTTCGTGTTTGGTCTGTATTTAGCCAGTTATGTCAAGAAATTTCTTAACTCGGTATTCAGCTCCCTTGGTTTGTCAGCAGGCAATGTACTAAGCAGTATAGTGTATTACCTGTTACTGATAATCGTGGCTACTACATCGTTAGATCAGGCAGGTATAGATACGTCTCTTATTACCGCTAATATTTCAATTATTCTCGGGGGTATTATTTTGGCTTTTGCCATTTCTTTTGGGTATTCTTCAAGGCAAGTTTTGAGCAACATACTTTCTTCTTTTTATGTGCGAAACAATTTTGATGAAGGCCAAAAAATAAAGATTGGAGAAATTTCCGGCGAGATAAAAAAAATAGATTCTATGCATGTTACGCTTTCAACAGAGGATGGTGAGATTTTATTTCCCACTCATAAGCTTATTTCTGAAAGTATAACCAGATCTTAATTCTATAATTCAAAAGAAATTCACGAGGTGCATGTTTAGACGAAGTAAAAGGTCGGCAGGAACTGCGACCCCAAAAAATAATTCCCAAACCCTCAATGTCTGCATTATCCACGCAGATACCATCATTACAGGCAGTGTGAAAACTGCCTGTGATATTCGTGTTGATGGAGCTATCCACGGCAATATCATAGCTGATAAAAAAATAATTATAAATGAGCAGGCACTGATACACGGAAATGTAATAGGAGGAAGTGTAGAGGTGAAGGGCAAAGTTAAAGGTGATATCTCTTCAGGAACGTTTCTTCATTTACATCAAAAAGCGTGGGTTCAGGGTAATCTGTTTACATCTAAGCTTATTGTAGATGATGGAGCGACGCTTAACGGAGGTATTAATTCAGGAAAATTTAATAGCTCCATTCTTAAAATGGAAGGAAATAAACAAATTCGACAAAGTGAAGATTGGTATAAAGAAAAATCAAATCTGAAAGTATCGAATATTTAATAACCCAAGAAAAATAAAACAATAAATAAAAGAGGTTTTTACATGAGCAAACGAGATAAATACATCGACAAACTTACTGCAAAACTTAAAGAGTGGGATGCTGAACTTGATAAACTCGAGGCTGAGGCAAACCAGACTAAAGATGAAGCAGAAGCTGATGTTAAAAAACAAATTAAGGAGCTAAAGAAGAAAAGAACGGAAGCCGAGAATAAGTTAGACTCAATAAAAGATGCCTCCGATGATGCATGGGAAGACCTGAAAGACGGAGTAGATCAGAGCTGGGAAGCCCTGTCATCCGCATTTGATAAAGCTAAATCTCGATTTAATCAAAAGAAATAAAATTTAATAGCCCGGGTAGTACGCTGTCCGGGCTATTTAATATCCTAAATCAAATAAACACTATGAGAAGATACGCTACAACTGTCATTACTTTAACTTTACTCTTAATTGGGTCTTATAGTGTCAAGGCTCAGACATTTGGTGATGAACCCATATACGATAAGCTAAAAAGTGACTTCCAAAAGGAGTACCTACGTATCGGTTCTCTGATACAGTTTGTTGGAGATTTTCAGCCGGAACGTAACCTGGGAAGGAGTAATGGTTTTTCCATTGCCAACCTGCGGTTGAAAGTTTCAGGAGACCTGGACAGTGGATTTGGTTATGTAGTACAAACCAAATTTGACAGATCACCTGCTATACTTGATGCAATAGCATACTGGAAACATTCTGAAGGATTTCAGATAGACGCCGGTTTGTTTAAATCTCCTTTCAGTGGTGAATTCCTAACCGGAGCCGCTGCCATTGATTTTGTAAATCGCTCCAGGGCGGTTAGTAGTCTCGCCCCAAACCGACAGATAGGTGTGCAGATCAGCGGCTGGCTAAAGCCTGATGTCGTTCACTACGCTGCCGGTGCTTTTAACGGTAATGGGTATAATGGGAACAGCAATGACAACAATCATTTTCTCTATTCCGGGCGGTTGGAATTTCATGCAGGGTCATCTGAAACCAGCGACCTGGTTGTAGGTGTGAACGGCGCTATCAGCGAAGACGATAATATTTCATTAAGTGGAGTTGCTAATAATTTTAGCGGTACTCGTACTCTGGCTGGTGTAGATGCACGAACAACCGTCGACGACCTTATGCTGAGCGGTGAATTTATCTACAGCAAGCTCGAAAATAATGGAAATGAAACGAACCCCTATGGATACCATCTTACAGCGGGTTATATGGCCGGGGCAAAAACTCAACTCTTGGTGCGCTGGGATCAGTTTGATGCTGACGGCATGGGCCCGGATACTGAATCCATTATCGCTGGCCTGAATATCTGGCCTACCCAGGTTTCAGAAATACAGCTCAACTATATTTTGCCAACCGATAAAGACATAGAGTTTTCACAAATACTCATAAATTTTCAAATAGGATTCTAGAATGAAATGGATATCTATTTATTTATTCTTTCTGCTTTTTCTACTGATCAGCAGCCAGGTTGAGGTTCTTGCGCAGGATGCGGAAGAAGAGCCCTCTATATGGAACCGAGAGACAGCTACAGGCGATTGGGGTGGTTTGCGCACCCCATTCAATAATAATGGGTTTACTCTTGAGTTAAGTTTTATCGGAGATGTGATGAGCAACGTTTCCGGGGGAATTAACCGGAAATCTGTTTTCATCCAGAATATTGATCTTAAGTTTGTCATTGATAACGAAAAGCTGATAGGCTTGCCGGGATCCAATATTCTGTTTTCCGCCCTCCAAAACAACGGGAACAGCATTAGCCAGTACGCCGGTGATGTGCAGGGTGTAAGCAATATTGAAGCCGTGCAAACCATCAGACTATTTGAAGTATGGCTGCAACAAAAGTTGCTCAGTAACCGACTTTCCATTCTTGGTGGTCTTTATGACATAAATTCAGAATTCGATGTAATGGGGTCCGCTGCCTTGTTTATGCAGAGCTCTCAAGGTTTGGGGGGTGATTTTGCCGGAAGTGGTTTAATCGGTCCGCCTACCTTCCCGGCTGCCGGTTTGGGAGGCAGAATCAAGTTTGTTCCGGACCGGAGAATATACATTCAGGCCGGTTTGATGGATGGCGCACCTGCTTCATTGAATTCCGCAAAAAGCACTGATTTCACATGGAATAACGCCGACGGAACCCTGGCCGTAGCCGAGCTTGGCTTGCTTTCCTTTGGTCAGCAGGAATTTATAGCACAAGACAACCTATCCACCCGACAAAGCCGGTCTTTTATTGGCCGAGAGGTTAGCAGTGATTATCGGACTAAAATTGCCCTGGGTGTCTGGAGTTACTCAAAAAATTATGTATCAGACCGTTATGGTACAACATTACCAACTGTTACGGATGACCAAAATGATAAAGGCCTGTATATTCTTGCTGACTGGAAGTGGAATCCTAATCCCCAAAAAACCTATCAGCAATTATCAGTTTTTGGTAGAATTGGTTTTTCGGAAAACGAAGTGAGTCGCTTTAAATCATACGGCGGTTGGGGGGTAACTTACAAAGGGTTAATTCCCGGTGATCCAAACGGCTTGCTGGGATTTTCATTAGCGTCCGTGCAAGGAAGTAAACTTTTTCAGCAGTTAAACGGACAGGTTGATGATTTCGAAACCGTACTCGAATTTACTTATTTAACTAAAGTTATACCCTGGTTAAACATTCAACCTGATATACAATATGTGATTAGCCCGGGGGCAATCTCAAATACTTCGAATGCACTGGTAATAGGGCTACGTACGGACATAACACTTTAAGTTATTTGAAAAAGTCAGAGTTAGTTCAAAGGTGTAAAACTTACAAGAAGTGCATGCCATGTTTTATTATTTCAAACGATAGATACCCGTGTAAAATAAAAGTGGCGCAATTTACGGCTAACAACGGCATTAAGCGGATTTGGTACAAATTTGGTTTTGGTTCTTTCTCTTGCAGTTACGGTTTCGAGTGTTAAATTGAGTTCATAATCCCCAAACCGCTTATGCCGTGGATCGTTAGCCGTATTAAATCTTCCCTTCTCATATACTTTTTTGCTTTTTATTTCGTATTCTTATGTTAATAACTTCGTAAGAACATAAAGGAGCAAGATTATGATTAAGAAACTGCAAAAAATTGGTAACAGCCGTGGTGTTTTGCTCGAAAAAGCCCTGCTTAAGCTTTTAAAAGTGGAAGATGACGACCAAGTCGAAATTATCCCGCAAGATGAAGGACTTTTGATTAAAAAAGTTGATGCAAAATCTGCTTATCAAGAAGTCAGCAAGAAGCATCGTAAATCCTTAGACAAACTGGGTGAATAATGAAGGAGCCTTCCTTTCTAACTATGGAAGACATTTTATTCATCCACGAGCAAGAGATTCAAAAAGCAGGCGGTGATCCAGGTATTCGACAAGAAAAAGATGTCCAAACTTACGCAGATGCTCCCAAGGCCAGTTTCGATGGTGAATACTTAAATGATCTATTTGAAATGGCTGCTAGTTATATCATTTGTTTAACGATCCGGCATCCATTCATCGATGGAAATAAGCGAACGGCTTTGGCCTCTGGCATGACCTTTTTGTATCTCAATGGATATGAAGTTGAAGAATCCTATGATCTGGAACTTGCGGACTTAGTCTTAGACTTTTTATCGAAAGACATTTCTAAAGAGCAAGTAGCCGAACATCTAAAACAGAATTCAAAAGAAAGATAGAAAATACGGCTAACCCGCGCATTAAGCGGACGTGCCTCGCCCTTCCCTGCCGGTTTTGGTTTACTCAATTTCTGTAGTACATTTTATTTCTAAATCAGCGTTGGCCTGCACGCAGCTTATGCGCAATGTCGTTATACTGCGCGTCGGCCATTTCAGTTTGTCCAATAGTTTTGGCCTAAATTTCTGCTTTTTTTTAGCTGGTAACAGGTTCAATTTTTCAGCCTTTTTTGTGGTGTGCTTTTTTCCAGCTAAGAATCTGCACCAGTGCCTTTTTTCGATTTCGCTTCCCTGCCCTCGTGGTAAGTTTCGTATTCCTGCTTTTTCTAAAAAAGTCGTCGGTGCTCTTGCTCATTTCGCAAAGCCTATCGTTCAGTTTGTCGCGGCCTCCGCGTAAAATTCCAGACTCAGTAGCTTTTGGTTTTCCTGCTTCTTTCACAAAAAAGCTGTGTTGTACTTTTTCCAGTTCCAGCATAACCCGCGCATTAAGCGGACGTGGCTCGCCTGGGCTTTTTCCAAATTGGTCGCTCTTTTTGCTCGATTCTTCACAGGTGCTTTTCAAAAATTTAGCGGTAACAGCCTGTCTCCCCTCGTTTTTTTCTGCTGGCTTCTTCAAATAGTCACGGCCGTTGCTTTTTGGATCGCTCCCTTTTGCTTGTGTTTTCGGTTGTAGTTTTTAACTTAGTTTCTAATTCGTAACCACGCCGCTTATCCGCAATGTCGTTAGCAGTAATTAGGAACTTTTTTCTCAAGTTGTATACTAATGATAATAAGCATATAAATTAAATTACCATCAACTATATTATGAAGAAAGTCTCATTTTTATTTTTAGTAGCTTTTATAGCCATAACTTCTTGTAATAATGCCGAAAAGCAATCATTAAAAGAACAATCTAAGGTGACAAGCGAACAACGTGCCCAATCAGAACGTAGTATTACTGGCGTTTATAGTGGCACGCTTCCTTGCGCTGATTGCCCCGGCATAGAAACTTCATTAAAATTTAAACCGCAAAACAAAGTGGAAAAAACTACACTGTATTTAGATAGTAATGATACTGAAAAAACGATGAAGGGTTCGTACAAAATAAATACGGATGACGGTCTTATTGTTGTTACCCTGTCGGATAACAAGAAGGAGTTTTATCGAATGAAATCAGACTCCGCCATTGTTATGCTAAATTCAGACAAAAAAGAAGTTACCGGCCCCATAGCTGATGCATATGTACTAACGAAATAAGCTATGTAATTCATACGGTCTGACTTTTTCAGGGAATTTACCGATATTTTTACCTCGGAGCGTGCCTCCGGGGTATTTTTTTATTGCTAAAACAATTGGAAGAAGTCGTGTTGCTATTGAACAAGCAGCCCAAAACCCGTAACTACTTTCAGAGGCATAACGATCAGGAATAAATTACTGCTAACAAGCGCGTCAACGCGGACGTGCCTCGCCGTCGGTTGCCAGATTTTAAATCATCAATTACTGTAGTACATTTTTAAATAATTGGCGCCCGCCTGCACGCCGGTTACGCGCAAGGTCGTTATACTGCGCGGTCGGCCGTTGCGGTTTGTCTACTGGTTTGGCGCAAGGTTTTGCTTCTTTGTGGGCTTGTAGGCAGGTTCCGGTTTCCTGCTCGTTTTAACGATTGCCTTTCCAAAACTGGTCATCTGCACCAGTGCTTTTCTAACAAGTCAAACAAATTCGGTGCCCTTTCGTCCAGCGTTTCTGGCTGCCTCATTTCATCTGTTGCCTTGGTGCCTGGTGCTGTTTCCAAACCGCCTGTTCACCACTTTGGCGCTGGCCGCCGCGGCGCAATGCTGTCGTGCTAGATTTCTGGGTTGGTGGGTTTCTTTCGTTCTGGGTTTGCCACAATTTGGGCTTGCAAGCTACAAGAATAACCCGCGCTTCAACTCGGACAGGCCTCGCCTATTCTTGCCTCCCTTCTATTTATTAGTTAACCTTTCGTTTTAAACTAATTCGACGTTCTGGCGCCTGCCGGTTAAGCGCAATGTCGTTAGTTTGCCCGCCGGCCTTCACGGCTTGTCAATAAAGGCTGTTTCGGCTGTAAAAATATCCATTTTTCAGCCTCTTCTGGGTTGCCTTTTCCACTACTCAATTTGCCTCATCGTTATTTTCCTTTCCGAAAATCCTATTTCCCGTTTTGTCCTGGCCGGTCGGGGCTAAATCATCTTGCTTCCGCTGTTTCCTTCCGTCGTTTTTATCACAAATCTTGCTGGCTCCACTCCTTTCGCCCCAAACTAACCCGCGCTATCAGCGGACAGGTCTCGCCATCTCCTTGCCTCCCTTCCATTTATTAGTTACTCTTTCTTTTGTAAATAAATTCAACATTCGGCGCCTGCAGCTGTAGCGCCAATCGTTAGTTTGCCCGCCGGCCTTCACGGTCTGTCAATAAAGGCTGTTTCGGCTGTAAAAATATCCATTTTTCAGCCGCTTCTGGGTTGCCTTTTCCACTACTCAATTTGCCTCATCGTTATTTTCCTTTCCGAAAATCCTATTTCCCGTTTTGTCCTGGCCGGTCGGGGCTAAATCATCTTACGTCCGCTGTGTTCTTCCGTTGTTTTTATCAAAGCCGTTGCTGGTTCTACATCTTCAGCCCCAAACTAACCCGGCGCTATCAGCGGACAGGCCTCGCCCTTTCTTGCCCAACTCCCATTTTTTAGTTACTCTTTCTTTTTATAAAAAAATATACATTCCGGCGCCTGCAGCTGTAGCGCTAATCGTTAGGCATACTTTCAAAAATAAATTCTAAATTTTAAGTCATATTTTTAGTCCATTTTATGAGAAAACTCATTAGTTCAATTTTTCTCGTTCTATTTTTAACTGGTTGTTTTAGTTCTCCTTATGTGGATCCCAATACAGGTTCAACTTCCATATCCTCTGTTGAAGAGCCTGAAAAAATGGAGCCTTGTAACTACAATTCTCTCGATGGCAAAGAAATAATTTTATCTAAAAGTCCTAAAAGGACT
>NZ_NSKE01000015.1 GCF_002287075.1 Fodinibius salipaludis | reverse complement strand
CGCTGCATCATCCGGTATTAGCTCACCTTTCGGTGGGTTATCCCAGTCCTAACGGCAGATTACCTACGCGTTACTCACCCATCCGCCGGTCTCCGTTGCCCCGAAGGGCAACTTCTCCCGCGACTTGCATGTGTTAAGCCCGCCGCCAGCGTTCGTCCTGAGCCAGGATCAAACTCTCCATGGTAAATACACCTAATAAATTGTTTGAGTCTCTGGCCCTAGCTTCACTGTACTTCTAAATTGATCTCTTATCTAACCCCAACCTAAGTCGGGGCTGACAAGGGCTCGACGTGCGATCGTCTGTATGTTCTCAGTCTGTCAAAGAACGAAACAATGCGCTATTTTACTAAACGCTTCGCGATTTTTTCAGTTCGCTTGCCCTTGTTTCAAGGCGTTCCAATGATAAGGAGTTAACTTCCCAAAACCAAATAAAAAATAATTTAATTTTGAGAAGATTTTCACTACTTCAGAAAGCGTAAATAACTATTCTTCTTCCTAAGATACATCTGCATCAGAATCAGCAGAAGAAGATGTTTTCTTAGATTTTCCGGCTCTACGTGTGCTCGTTTTTTTCTTACTATCAGCTGGTTGTATATCATTATAATCAACCAATTCTATAACAGCCATCTGTGCATTATCGCCAGATCGATATCCAAGTTTTACAACCCGGGTATATCCACCTGGTCGATCCATAGCTTTCTGCGCAACTTCATCAAAGAGATGTGATACCACAGCTTTATCCTCCAGTTTAGAAAACACTTGTTGTCGATTGTGTGAAGTGTCTTCTTTAGCCTTTGTAATTAATGGCTCAACAAACGTTCTGAGCTCTTTGGCCTTAGGTACTGTCGTTACTATTCTATGTTCTTTAATTAAAGCTACAGAAAGCGCACTCAATGTTGCTTTACGGTGCGATGGTGTTCTACCGAGCTTTCTACCTTTATTTAAATGACGCATTTCTTTCTATAATACCTTTATGATTTATCTAAATACTTTGTTACATCCATCCCGAAGTGCAGATCTTTGCCTTCAATAACTTCTACTAATTCGGCCAAAGATTTCTTACCAAAGTTTCGGAATTTTAACAAGTCTTGTTCATCTCTGGCTACCAATTCACCGATAGTGTTAATGTTAGCCGATTTCAAGCAGTTATATGAACGTACACTTAAGTTCAGATCTTCAATACTCGTTTTCAACAAGTTTGTAATACGTTGCTTTTCTGCATCTACTTCTTCTTCCTCTTGTGTGAATGGCTCATCAATTTCTTCCGTAATAAACTTCTCAATATGCTCTTTTAATATCTTTCCTGCTATGGTCAGAGCTTCTTTTGAATTTATTGAGCCATCAGTAGATATATCCATAACTAATTTTTCGTAATCGGTACGCTGACCAACACGAACATTGTCTACATCAAATTGTACCTGTTTGATAGGAGTATAAATAGCATCGATTGGGATAAGACTTACATCCTCTTCGGTATCTACATCTTGCTCTTCTGCAGGCACATAACCACGACCCCTGCCAACATGCAGTTCCATTTCTATATCTGCATCTTCAGCCATAGTAGCAATCTGAAGTTCTGGATTAAGGACCTCATAATCTGCTGTTGCTTCGGATATATCTTCTGCCGTAAGTGCTCCTTCTCCAGACTTTGAAATGTGAACAATGCCACTGCTTTGTTCAATCTGTTTGAACCGGACCTCTTTTAGGTTAAGGATGATTTCATAAACATCTTCCTTTACTCCTTCAATGCTTGAATACTCATGCTCAACTCCATTAATTTTAACAGCATTGATAGCAATTCCCGGCAAAGAAGAGAGTAATATTCTTCGAAATGAGTTACCGATGGTAACTCCAAAACCTCGTTCCAATGGTTGTAAAATAAATGTACCAAAGGTATCGGTTGCTTCTTCAACCTCAAGCGGTTCAGGCATTTGTATACTATAATTACTCATATCAATCGCTTTATAAACTAATTAATTTAAATTACTTAGAATAGAGCTCAACAATAAGCTGTACATTAATATTTTCAGGAATTTCTTCCATCTCGGGTACATTCAGAAACTTACCCTGCATATCCTTCTTATCGATTTCTATCCACTTATATTTGCTGGAAGGAGCATGCTGTAACGACTCATTAATAACTTCTAAAGTCTTAGACTTTGGTCGTACACTTACCACATCACCAGGCTTAAGCTGGTAAGATGGAATATTTACAACCTCTCCATTAACTACCATATGCTTATGACTCACTAACTGTCTTGCCTGTCGACGTGTTCTTGCAAAACCTAAACGGTACACAGTATTATCAAGACGGCTTTCAAGCAATTGCAACAGAATCTCACCAGTTACACCATCTTTGGCATTTGCCTTGTCAAACAGATTTGAAAACTGTTTTTCAAGCAAACCATAAGTGTACTTTGCTTTCTGCTTTTCTTCAAGCTGAATAGCATATTCTGATTTTCTCGAATATCTGGACCGTCCATGTTGGCCGGGTCCATAGGGTTTTCGTTCCAGCGCCTTGCTGGGACCAAAAATTGGTTCTCGAAAACGTCTTGCTTTCTTTTGTTTTGGGCCTCTGTATCTTGCCATGATTAACTAATAATTTACTTCGTTAAACTCTTCGTCGTTTAGGTGGTCTGCAACCATTGTGAGGAATAGGAGTACGATCTTTAATCGCAGTTACTTCCAATCCACTTGATGCTAAAGCACGTACTGCTGCTTCACGTCCAGAGCCAGGTCCTTTTACAAAAACCTCAACTCTTCGTAATCCCATTTCATAAGCTGCAGTAGCTGCCGTTTCGGCACTCAATTGTGCTGCATATGGTGTATTTTTTCGAGATCCTTTAAAACCTTCTTTGCCAGCTGATGACCAAGAAAGTGCATTTCCATTAGCATCAGTAACCGTTACCAAGACATTGTTAAATGTTGCCTTGATAAAAGCCATTCCATTAGGATCTGAAAGCTGCTTTCGTCGTTTCTTTTTTGCAGATTTACGTTCTCGCTTTGCCATTTAATTATCTCGTTTAATTATTTTCGAGGAGCTGATTTCTTACCTGCAACGGTGCGACGCTTCCCTTTTCGGGTACGCGCATTTGTTTGAGTTCGTTGGCCTCGTACGGGCAATCCTTTACGATGTCGATTACCACGATAAGAGCCAATCTCAATTAACCGCCGTATATTGGCTTTTACTTCACTTCGTAATGCTCCTTCCACTTTATACTCATTGTCAATCTTTTGACGGAGCTTTGATACTTCTTCATCGGTCCAATCTACAACTTTTGTATTACGGTCAATCTCAAGCTCATCAAGAATATCCTGAGCAGTTGACCGTCCTATACCATGGATGTAGGTCAGACCTATTTCACCGCGCTTATTTTTAGGTAAGTCTATTCCAGCAATTCTAGCCATAAAAAACTATATGAATTAATTATCCTTGCCGTTGCTTGTGGCGTGGATTCTTCTTGTTAATTACATAAACACGACCATTGCGTCGTACAATTTTGTCGTCTTCACTTCTTTTCTTTACTGAAGATCGAGTCTTCATAATACTAAACTCTTTTTAATTAGAATTTATTTGTAACGATACGTAATTCGTCCCTTCGTTAAATCGTAGGGAGACATTTCCACAGCGACTCGGTCGCCGGGAAGAATTTTAATATAATACATTCTCATTTTACCTGATACGTGGGCCAAAATTTCGTGCCCGTTATCAAGCTCTACGCGAAATTGTGCATTGGGTAATGCTTCAATAATTTCGCCATCCTGTTTAATTGGCTCTTCTTTAGCCATTACTAAATATTTGCGTTTATTCGACTTTTCGTTATCTCTCTAATATAATCAAAAGTACTTAAAATTTCAGCTTTTCCTTCTCGTACTACGATATCATGCTCATAGTGTGCAGAAACTTTTCGATCGGCTGTAACAACTGTCCAGCCATCATCTAATGTTTCTACTTGCCAAGAACCGAGTGTAATCATTGGTTCAACAGCAAGTGTCATTCCGGATCGGAGACGCTCTCCTCTCCCCGCCTTACCAAAATTCGGTACCGAAGGATCTTCATGGAGCGACCTTCCGAGACCATGACCTACCAAGTCTCTTACAACTCCGAATCCTTCATTTTCACAATGGCTCTGTACGGCTTGTGATATATCTCCAATTCTGTTGCCGTGCACAGCCTTCTCAATTCCTTTGTATAGTGATTCTAATGTTGCACGTAATAAACGAATTTTCTCGTCTTCACATTCACCAACGGCAAATGTATAAGCGTGATCACCAAAGTATCCATTCTTTTCAACTCCGCAATCAATGGAAACTATATCTCCTTCCTTCAATTCACGCTTGTCACTGGGAATACCGTGCACTACTTCTTCATTAACAGAGATACACAACGTTCCCGGGAATTCATTCCCTTTGGGACCATATCCCTTAAAAGCGGGACGTCCATTATTCTTTTTTATATACTCTTCGGCAATTCTGTCAAGTTTGCCCGTCGTAACTCCAGGTTCAATATGTTTTGCGACTTCACCGAGTGTACGGGAAACAATTTGTGCGCTTTCGCGCATTTTTTCTATTTCAGATTCACTTTTTAGAAAAATCATTTTAAGCTCTTCGCCGACCTTTCATCTTACCAGTTTTCATAAAGCCATCATAATGACGCATCATCAAGTGACTTTCTATCTGCTGCAATGTATCAAGAGCTACACCTACTATAATCAACAAGCTCGTTCCGCCGTAAAATAAGGCGAACCCCGGTGTAACTCCCATTCTGGCCACAATAGCCGGCATAATGGCTATAATCGCTAAGAAAATAGAACCTGGTAATGTAACCTTCGTCAATATATTATCAATAAACTCAACCGTTTGATTCCCCGGTCGAACCCCAGGTATAAATCCTCCTTGACGTTTCATCGTATCTGCCATTTCACGAGGATTAACCGTAATCGCGGTATAAAAGTATGTAAAGAACACAACAATGACGCCAAAGATAATGGAATAGGTAATTCCTGTAAAATCACTCGACCAAGCAGTCAACATTTGTACGGTCTGATTGTTGGGAAAAAACGTTCCAATTGTGCTTGGGATAAACATTATAGACTGTGCAAAAATAATGGGCATCACACCAGCAGCGTTTAATCGGAGCGGCAAGTATTGTGTTGTCCCCCCATAAACCTTACGTCCCACTACTCGCTTAGCATATTGCACGGGAACTTTACGCACTCCCTGTGTTAATAAGACACAAGCAGCAATTACCAGAAGCAATGCTGCAATCTCAACAATTACAATAATGAGATTGCCTTTAGTAGTCACCTCATTGATTAAACTTGCAGGTAACCGAGCAATAATACCAATCATAATAATGATTGAGATACCATTACCAATGCCGCGGTCAGAAATTCGTTCACCCAACCACATCACAAAGGTAGTACCCGCCGTTAAAATAATCATTGAGGTAAGTACAAAAGTAAAATTGCTAACCACAATGGCGTTTGGCGATGTTGCCATCAGATTTATAGAAAAACCTATAGACTGTACTAATGTAATTCCTACGGTACCATAACGAGTAAGTCTATTTATCTTACGTCGCCCCTCTTCACCTTCGCGCTGTAATTTTTGAAAATAAGGGACAACTGCACCCATTAACTGTATAATAATAGCAGCGGTAATATAGGGCATAATTCCAAGTGCAAATACCCCGGCACGTGAAAAAGCACCGCCTACAAACATGTCGAAGAGACCAAGAAGACTTGAAGCATTCCCGGCCTGTTGCGTTAATTGGGTGGCATCAACACCAGGAAGTGTTACAAAACTTCCTATGCGATAAACCATCAAAATGCCGATGACATAGAAGATGCGATTTTTCAGCTCTTCTATCTTAAAAATGTTGCGAAAGTTTTCGACTAAACTCATTTAGAAGGTGGCTTATCTATTTCTATTTATTATTCTCTACGAATGTAATGCTTCCACCGGCCTCTTCAACCTTTTCCTGAGCAGATTTACTGGCATTATGTACTTCAATATCAATTGATGCTTCGATGTCTCCGTCACCAAGTAATTTTACCAGATCATTTTTGCCTGCAAGCCCAGCATTACGAAGATCTTCAAGAGTAATATTCTCTTCAAGTTTTCCATGCTCGACAAATAGTTGAATAGTGCCTGTATTCACAGCTACATACTCCTTGCGGAATTTATTATTAAAACCCCACTTTGGAACTTTTCGCTGCAAAGGCATCTGTCCACCTTCAAACCAAAACTTTTCTTTAAAGCCACTGCGCGAACGCTGACCGTTGTGACCTTTTCCAACAGTGTGTCCACCTCTTCCTGACCCTTGACCACGACCAATACGTTTGGCCTTTTTCTTATTGGGTTCAGGGGCTTTTAAATTGCTTAAATCCATTATCTTATTTGGTTAAATTCCTTAGATCTATTAGCCTTCAAATACTTTATTCATTGAAATACCACGTCGCTCAGCAACCTCAAATGGATCAGTTAGGTTCTTCAATCCATTATATGTTGCCTTAACCATATTATGCGGATTTGATGATCCCACTGATTTGGTAAGGATATTTTGCAATCCGGCTATATCAAGTAACGCCTTTACAGGTCCACCGGCAATCACACCGGTACCTTCAGACGCAGGCCGAAGTAATACCTCACCGGCACCTTCTTTTCCGGTAATAGTATGATAAATACTACCGGTTTTTGTCATTGGCACTCTTATAAGATTCTTCTTAGCATTATCAAATCCTTTCTGGATGGCGTCAGAAACTTCGTTGGCTTTACCAAGACCGTGTCCTACAACACCGTCTTTATTACCAACAACCACAATAGCATTAAAGCTAAAACGGCGGCCACCTTTTACCACCTTGGAAACACGGTTAATATGAACCAGTTTCTCTTCAAGGTTAAGATTTGTAGGCGTTATGTTATGTCGTCTTCTTACTTTTGGCATAATTATTCTTATTTAAAAGTCTAAACCTCCTTCGCGAGCACCCTCTGCAAGGGCTTTAACAACGCCGTGGTATTTATAACCACTTCGATCAAATACTGCCTTTTCAAGTCCTTTATCAACAGCAATTTCAGCCAAACGCTTACCAACTATGGCAGCAGCTTCTTTCTTGCTTTTGTCTTTCACATCATCAGCAATTTCTTCCGATTCAGTAGATACTCCAGCCAATGTATGTCCTAAACGATCATCAACAAGCTGTGCATATACATTTTTATTGCTTTTATACACTGATAATCGTGGACGTTCGGCCGTACCTTTAATTGTTGATCGAATACGGCGACGTATCCTGTCGCGACGTAATGTTTTTTTAATGTTCTTATCCATCGTAAATAATTCCTATTAAGCTTTAGCAGCAGATTTACCGGCTTTTCTACGAACCCATTCATCAACATATCGTATTCCCTTGCCTTTGTAAGGTTCCGGGGGACGTAATGAGCGTATTTTAGCGGCAACCTGTCCAACTAATTCTTTGTTAATTCCAGAAACAATAATCATGGGGTTCTTTTTTGTCTTTGTATCAACTTCAAGATCAACTCCATCAGGTGGTACAAAGTAAATTGGGTGAGAAAAACCCAATGTCAATTCAAGAACTCCGTTACTTAAAGATGCACGGTAACCAACGCCAATAATTTCGAGCTCCTTTTTATATCCTTCTGATACTCCAATCATCATATTATTGATCAGAGATCGGTAGAGCCCGTGTAGTGAGCGATCAATTTTTTGCTCACCGGTTCTATTGACAATTAATTCACCGTCTTTTTTCTCAACATTAATGGTGGGATCCATCTGCAGTGTATCACTGCCCTTCTCCCCTTTCAGGGTGACCACGTTATCAGCATCAATGCTGAACTCAACATCTTCTTTTAATTCAATCGGTTGATTTCCGATACGAGACATAATTCTATTACCTTAGTTTTAATAAACAGTGCACAATACTTCGCCACCCACCTTCACTTTGCGGGCTTCTTTATCAGTCATTACTCCCCGAGAGGTGGAAAGCATAACAATTCCCAATCCATTAAGAGCTCTGGGAATGTTATCAGATCCACAATACTCACGAAGTCCCGGCTTAGAACGACGCTTCATTTTCTTAATAACCGGTTGACCGTACGCATCGTATTTCAAAAACAGGCGAAGCATCCCCTGTTTCCCATCATCAATATTGATAAACTTATTAATGTAACCTTTATCCAAAAGGATTTTGGTCATTGCACGCTTCAACTTGGACGCAGGGATATCTACCCGTCGATGTCCAGCCCGTTGAGCGTTTCGTATTCTTGTTAGATAATCTGAAATTGGATCAAACATAGAAGTTCTTCGTTAAAGTGTTACCAACTTGCTTTTCGTACGCCGGGAATCTTCCCGTCGAGTGCAAGTTCACGAAATTTAATACGAGAGATACCGTACTTGCGAATATAGCCGCGACAACGCCCCGTTAAATTACAGCGGTTGTTTACGCGTGTAGGACTTGCATCACGAGGGAGTTTTTGCAACTCCACCCATTTGCCTTCTTCCTTCAGCTTTTTTCGCTTTTCGGCGTATTTCTTTACCGTTCGTTTTCTTTTTTCGTTACGTGCTATCCAAGCTTTCTTAGCCATAATTATATATGCTTGTTGATTTAATTTCGTTTTTGAAACGGCATTCCAAATTCCTTCAGCAGAGCATAAGCTTCTTCATCGCTATCAGCTGTTGTTACAAACGTAATATCCATACCATGAATATTGTCAACGTCATCAGTATTAATTTCAGGAAATATCGTATGCTCCTTAACACCGAGCGTATAATTTCCCCTGCCGTCAAAGCTTTTATCAGGTACTCCTTGAAAGTCTCTCATTCTTGGAAGCGCAAGATTAATTAACCGATCAAGAAACTCATACATCTTTTTCTTTCGCAGAGTAACCTTGCAACCAATAGGCATCCCATCTCTGGTTTTAAAACTTGAAATAGATTTCTTTGCCTTAGTAGTTACCGGTTTTTGACCTGTAATCTTTGCAAGGTTGTCGGTAACAGTGTCTAATACTTTCTCATTTTCCACTGCTTCACCAACACCGCTGTTAATTACAATCTTTTCAAGCTTGGGAACAGCCATTACGTTATCGTAGTCAAACTGTTCCAACAAGTTCGAAATAATTTCGTCTTTATACTGTGTGTAAAGTCTTGCTTCTGACATTCTATAATTTCTTCTTATTTATCAATGATCTCGCCACTTTTCTTTGCGTATCGTACCCACCGTCCACCGCTGTCATCTTCAATTCGCTTGCGGCCAATACGTGTAGGTTCTCCTGTTGCAGGATCTAATATCATCACATTGGAAATATGTATTGCTACTTCTCGTTCAATACGGCCTCCCTGGGGATTATCCTGGGTTGGCTGATCGTGATGAACCCGCATGTTGACACCTTCAACCAATACGCGTTCCTTTTCAGGAAATACAGCCAAAATACGGCCATCTTTCCCTTTCTCGTTTCCGGCGATAACTCTTACTTCATCGCCTTTCTTAACATGTAATTTCTTTTGCTTGTTTTTAGTACGTGGCATAATAAAATTCGTTTTTAAAGCACTTCTGGAGCAAGTGAAACAATACGCATGTAGTTTCGCTCACGTAGTTCGCGAGCTACCGGTCCAAAAATTCGTGTACCAACCGGTTCACTTTCTTTATTAATAATCACAGCTGCATTCTCATCAAAGCGAATATAACTGCCGTCCTGGCGACGTATCTCCTTTTTAGTTCTAACTATTACAGCTTTAACTACTTCTCCCTTTTTAACATTACCACCGGGAATTGCAGTTTTCACTGAGCAGGAAATAATATCACCTATTCTTGCATATCTGCGCTTTGAGTCGCCAAGAACCTTAATACAGTTAAGTTGACGAGCGCCGCTGTTATCAGCAACATTTAATTGTGTTTGTGCTTGTACCATTGCAGATTCCTAAAATATATCCAGTTATTTTGCTCGTTCAATTATTTCTACAAGACGCCAAGACTTTCGCTTAGAAAGCGGACGGGTTGACATGATTTGTACTAAATCACCCTCATTGGCCTCATTACTTTCATCATGGGCCATGTACTTAGTCGTCTTAGTAATATATTTTCCGTAAATCGCGTGCTTTACTTTTCTATCTACAGCAACGGTAATGGTTTTATCCATTTTATTGCTGACCACGCGACCTTTTCGTTCTCTTCGTTGTACTCGTTCAGTTTGTGCCATTGTATTAATTATTCAGCACTTTCTTGTTGTTTTTCAGTAATAATCGTATGAATTCGGGCAATCTCGCGGCGTGTCATTGTAATACGCGCGGGATTTTCAAGCTGGCCGGCAATTGCACGGTTAAACTTCATATCTTGCAATGCCTGCTTTTCATCGTCCAGCCGAGCCTTCAATTCAGCAATTGATTTATCTCGTAGTTCGTGTGCTTTCATGATTTATCAAATCCTTGTTGATTATGGTCCATCGTAATCACGACGAACAATAAATTTCGTTTTAATAGGAAGCTTATAATCTGCTCGGCGCATTGCTTCCCAAGCTAAATCCTCGGGCACACCAGCAATTTCGAATAAAATGCGGCCGGGTTTTACGACAGCAACATACTCTTCAACAGCTCCCTTACCCTTACCCATACGTGTTTCAGCGGGTTGGGCAGTTTTAGGCATATCCGGAAAAATTCGAATCCAGGTTTGGCCATCACGCTGCAATTGACGAGCAATTGCAATACGGCAAGATTCAATCTGCCGGGAAGTGATGTACTTAGGCTCCATTGCCTTTAAACCAAAATCGCCATATGCAAGCGTATGTCCACGTTGCGCAGTACCTTTTAGACTGCGACGATGCTGCCTGCGGCGTCGTACATTTCTTGGTTCTAACATGATTCTATTTATTTACAGTATTAATTCTTATTTCTTCTACGTCGACGTGATCGGCGCTTACCGCCTTTTCCACGTCGTCCTCGCGAATCATCCTTCTGTTGGGTATGAGCATCTCCAGGGGTCAACTCAATATCACCGAGTATTTCACCCTTGAAGATCCAAACCGTAACACCAATTGATCCATAAATAGTATTCGCTGTTGTATTATAGTAGTCGATATCAGCACGCAGTGTGTGCAATGGCACACGTCCCTCGCGATATTGTTCGGTACGTGCCATTTCAGCACCACCTAATCGACCGGCACAGCGAATTTTAATTCCTTCGGCCCCCATACGCATTGCAGATGAGATTGCTGTTTTCATTGCACGTCGGAAAGAAATCCGAGCCTCAAGCTGTTGTGCAATATTTTGAGCAACCAAACTGGCATCCGTTTCGGGTCGTTTAATTTCACTTACATTAATTTGAACTTCCTTGTCGGTAATTGTTTTAAGCTCTTCGCGCAGAAGTTCAATCTGTTCACCACCCTTACCGATAATAACACCGGGTCGGCTTGTTTTAAGTGTAAGTAGTATTCGTTTTGGTGTACGTTCGATTATGACTCGAGAAAGCCCGCCATTTTCAAGACGCGTGTGCAAATATTCACGCAACTTCGTGTCTTCGTATAAAATTTCGGGTTCATTCTCTTCGGAATACCAATTGGAATCCCAACCGCGAATGATACCGAGTCGTAAACCTACTGGATGTGATTTCTGTCCCAAGGTATTATCGTTTATTGATTAACTAATTCTTTGTTATTAGCCACAACAACCGTGATGTGACTTGTACGTTTGCGTATCTGATTAGCACGGCCCATTGCTCTTGGCTGTATGCGTTTCAGTGTCGCACCTTCATTCACAAAAATTTCTGAGATATAAATCTCTTGGTTATCAAGTCGAGCATCCTGAAACTTATCGCGTATGTTAGCAGCTGCCGACTTCACAACTTTGGCTACTTCATCTGCAGCCCCTTTGTTGGTAAATTCAAGTTTCTTAAGGGCTTTATCTACACGATCTCCTCTCACAGAATCAACAACTAAGCGTACCTTACGAGGCGACCTGCGAAGATGTTTTTGTGTAGCTCGTGCTTTTAAAATTTCTTCAGCCATAATACTTTATTGTCCTGGTTTTTTCGGTGCTTCACGCGTTGCTTTAGACTTCACTGGGTGTCCACGGAATGTTCTTGTGGGAGCAAATTCTCCCAGTTTGTGGCCCACCATTTCTTCAGTAATATAAACAGGGATAAACTGCTTCCCGTTATGAACAGCTAATGTCAGTCCAACGAAATCAGGCGTAACCATAGAGCTACGCGACCATGTTTTAATGACATTCTTCTTGCCGCTCTCATTCATTGCATCGATCTTACGCTGCAACTTGTAATATACGAAAGGTCCCTTTCTTAGCGATCTTGGCATAACTAATTACTTTTTAGACTTTTTACGACTTCGAACGATGTATCGGTCCGAGAGTTTCTTGCGTTTTCTTGTCTTCAATCCTTTAGAAGATTGTCCCCACGGCGAACGCGGATGTCCACCCGAAGCTTTACCTTCACCACCGCCCATCGGGTGATCAATTGGGTTCATCGCAACACCACGTGTATGGGGTCGCTTCCCTTTCCAGCGATTTCGTCCCGCCTTACCAATTGTTGTGTTAAAGTGATCGGGATTACTTGTTGATCCAACAGTTGCAATACAGTTACCTAAAATCATCCGAACTTCACTCGATGGTAACTTAACCGTTACATAACGATCTGTTTTTGCCACCATCTGTGCAGCGGTACCGGCACTTCTGCATAATTGCGCTCCCTGTCCCGGGTGCAACTCAATGTTGTGAATAAAAGTACCGGGCGGCATGTGCTTCATCGGCATTGCATTACCAACATCCGGCTCAACACCAGTTGTTCCACTAATTATGGAATCTCCAACACTTAACTTATCCGGAGCAATGATATATCGCTTTTCTCCATCAGCATAAGCAACAAGGGCAATTCGTGCCGACCTGTTGGGATCGTATTCAATTGTTTGAACTTTTGCAGGGATATCATGTTTGTCGCGATTAAAATCAATCTGACGATAGCGACGCTTATGACCTCCACCACGATGGCGCGAAGTCATTCGTCCCTGCTTATTTCTTCCCCCGGATTGATCTTTACCTTTGACAAGCCGCTTAACAGTAGGCTTGCTAACGGTCACATCATCAAACACAGGAGCAATCCTATGCCTGGAACCGGGTGTAGATGGTTTTGATTTCTTAGTAGCCATTGAACTATTTGTTTCTAAATTTCGCTAAAGAAGTCTATTTCGCCTTCTTTGAGAGTTACAATTGCTTTCTTCCAAACTTTTTCTCGGCCCACGATATAACCACTCTGGGTATATCGACCTTTAGGCTTAGAAGGCATGATCATGGTATTGATCTTTTTAATCTTTACTTCCGGATATCTATCAATAACAGCTTGCTTGATATCCGCTTTCGATGCATGCTTGTCTACCTTAAAAGCATACTTACCTTCTTCCTGAAGCCGTGTAAGTTTTTCAGTAATTAATGGTTTCTTTAATACTTGTTTCATGCTACAGCCTCCTCAGCAGATTCAATTGATCCTTGCAGTACTTCAACAGCACTTTCTTGAATTAAAATAACATCAGCATCAAGAATCTGATATGTCGTAGGTTTATTAGCTTCCAATAGTTCTACATTTGGAATATTTCGTACAGACTTGTAAAGAACTTTATCAGTATCTGCAGTCAAAATAAGAACCTTTTGTTCCTCTATATCAAGACTCTTAAGAATATCAGCAACTTTTCGGGTCTTCGGCTCTTCAAATGAAAAGTCATCAACAATCGTTATTGCCTCATCAGCCGCTTTTGCAGACCATGCTGATTTACGAGCCAACCGCTTGGTTTTCTTCGAGATTTTAAAAGAATGATCTCGTGGACTTGGACCAAATACTGTTCCACCACCCTTTAGTAGCGGGGATCGGATAGAACCACGACGTGCCTGGCCGGTTCCTTTTTGGCGATAAGCCTTACGACCACCACCGCGAACCTGCCCACGTTCTTTTGTATTTGATGTCCCTTGGCGTTGATTAGCCATATATCGGCGAACATCTTCATAGATAGCAGTCTCATTTGGCTCGATTCCAAAAATGGAATCTGCCAGCTCAACTTTATCTCCGCTATCTTTACCTTCAGTTGTTAATATTGGAAGCTTCATTGCTAATTATCTCTTACTATCTATTGTAAATTTCAACAAATCGTCCATTAGGACCGGGTATAGAACCAGTAACCATCATCAAATTTGATTCGCTAAATATCTTAGCAATTGTCAAATTCTTAATTTTATTACGTTCATTACCACTTCGGCCGGCCATCTTAATTCCGGGAAATACTCGAGCCGGATCAGAAGCCTGACCAATAGAACCGGGATGACGTTGTCTGTCATGCTGCCCGTGCGTCGCTTCACCAACACCACTAAAATTGTGTCGCTTAACTACGCCGGTAAAGCCCTTTCCTTTTGATACACCGACAACATCAACATTATCACCAATGCTGAACACATCGTCGATATTTAACTCGTCGCCGAGTTCAGCATCTTCAGGAATAAAATCTCTGAATTCCTTGATATATTTCTTTGGTGTTGTACCGGCCTTTTCAAAATGTCCTTTCAAGGGCTTAGAAGTACTTTTCTCCTTTTTATCAAAGGCAGAAAGTTGTACAGCTTCGTAGCCGTTTTCCTCATTTGTCTTGATCTCCGTTATAACATTGGGATCAACTTCTATAACCGTTACGGCATAATTTTTACCATTGTCATCGAAGACATTGGTCATGCCAATCTTTTTTCCTATCAAACCACTACTCATTGTTCAGTGATTATAAATGTTACACTTTAATTTCTACGTCTACACCAGAGGGTAACTCCAGCTTCATTAATGCATCTACAGTTTGCGATCCTGTTGAAAGAATATCGATCAAACGTTTGTGAGAACGATACTCAAACTGCTCTCGAGCAGTTTTATTAACATGAACAGATCGGTTAACTGTAATAATATTTTTCTTCGTCGGAAGCGGTATCGGACCCGATACCACAGCTCCCGTTGACTTTACTGTCTGAATTATCTTTTCAGCCGATTTGTCGATCAAATTGTGATCGTACGACTTAAGTTTAATTCTGATTTTTTGTTGAGTAGCCACTTATCAGAACTTTTTTATTCTATAATTTCAGTTACAACACCGGCGCCTACCGTGCGACCGCCCTCGCGGATCGCAAATCGCAGGCCTTCTTCCATCGCCACCGGCTGAATCAGGCTGACTTCCATCGTCACGTTGTCGCCCGGCATTACCATCTCTACCCCGTCGGGTAGCTCACAGCTTCCGGTCACATCTGTGGTCCGGAAGTAGAACTGCGGGCGATAGCCGTCGAAAAACGGCGTGTGTCGGCCGCCTTCGTCCTTGCTCAATACATACACCTCGCATTCGAACTTCTTGTGCGGGGTAATGGAGCCCGGCTCGCAGAGTACCATCCCGCGCTGGAGGTCTTCTTTGTCGACCCCGCGCAGCAGGATTCCGGCGTTATCACCGGCCTGACCCTCGTCGAGCATCCGGCGGAACATCTCAATGCCGGTCACAACCGAGTCCATCGGATCTTCAATAATTCCTACAATTTCAATCTCGTCATTCAGCTTCACTACCCCGCGCTCGATACGTCCTGTTGCGACGGTACCGCGGCCGGTAATCGAGAAAATATCTTCAACCGGCATCAAGAACGGCTTATCGACGTCGCGCTCGGGCGTCGGAATCGTCTCATCGACGGCGTCCATCAGATCCAGGATCGCCTGCTCGTGCTCTTCCTCGCCTTCAAGGGCTTTCAGGGCTGATCCCTGGACCACGGGAATATTGTCGCCGTCAAACTCATAGGAGCTCAGCAGCTCGCGGACTTCCAGCTCAACCAACTCGATCAGCTCTTCGTCGTCGACCAGGTCGGTCTTGTTCATAAAGACC
>NZ_NSKE01000014.1 GCF_002287075.1 Fodinibius salipaludis | reverse complement strand
TGTGGAACCGCCATTGTCTACATTACGTTTAAGTTCCCGACTGATTGTAGAGCGATGTACACCGATAGTTCGGGCAATTTCACTCTGATTATGGCCTGCTTTAAGCAGAGCCTTGATCTGATGACGATTTTCTAGGCTGAGTTGGGTGTATTTTTGCATGACAACATGAATATAACCCGCTTGGCGGAAGACCTCAGGGGTTTTTCCCTGAGGTCTTGCTTCATGTTGCACTTACTACTTGAACTCACATTTCAGTTTAAACAGAAGAATATAGCCGAAATTCTCTGTCCGCTGTATTTAAATAATTTCAAGACGATATATAACCGCTAAACTTATTTTGCGCTACACTCCATAACGTAGTTATCTGTCTTCGACACGGTAGCTGTATTCGTCGAAAAATTGTCGGCCAAACATGTCGGTAACACGAATGGTAATAGTGTGTTTGCCCTCGGGAAGGTCTTTAGGCACACGTGTTTTCCACAAATGTGTTGAAGCAACAGCGTTATTGGGACGTTTCCCTTCAATGAGTTCTTCTGATTTGTCCCATTTATTACGCAGAGAGGTGATATAGGGATCGCCAAGTTCAACTTTGTTCATCTGCCGCCACTTTTCTTTCCCCTGAACCCGGTATTCAACGGTAGTGGAATCACTGCCCAGAAAGTAATTTACGTACATATCTGCATTGAACCACTCGCGCTGCGGAACGACTTTAGGTCCCCATATATTCATTTTCTTTTCCTCATCAACACCGGCCACCTTATAGTTAAGCTTAAAATCATTGCCTTCAAACTGAATACTCGCATAGCCGTTGGGCGTTCCATCTCTCATAATTGTTGGCGGGATACCATCTTCACCAGGTTCGCCTGACCACCAGTCTCCGTTGGTCGTACCTACGTTGTAATGCAGATGGGGATTTTCTCCCTTCCATCCCTGCTCCTCATCTAAAAATTGCAGTCGTTGCACATGAGTATGAGCAGAAAGAGAGAGGGTATGCGGATAATCCGAAAGCAGATCAAAAAGCTTTTGGCGATCTTCCATTCTAAAGTATTTATCTCCCTCTCTCCAACGAGGTAGCGTTATCGGGATATGCAAAGCAAGAACAATTAAGTGATCTGAGGGGACATGTTTGAGATCGTTTTCAATAAATGTAAGCTGCTTATCAGTTAATCCCCCTATATAGCCAGACTCCCCATCTTTTCGGGGATATACTACATCGTCGAGCATAATAAAGTGTACGTCACCCTTATTGAACGCATAAGTCGGCGGACCGAAAGTTGCTTCAAAAGTCTCATCAGCAAGCGAGTCATGCTCCACATCAAAGTTCATATCGTGATTACCATATACGTTGAACCATGGCAGACCGATGCGGGCAACCGACTTGGAATAAGGCTCAAAGAGATCCAGATCGTTACCGACAATATCACCGAGCGTAATACCAAATTCATAACCCTCAACATCTGCAAGTTCATCTACAATATCCCTGTCAAAATAATCCAACTCCTCCATGCTATAGGGTTGGGGATCTCCAAAGACAAGCATCTCAAAATTATTGGTCTTATCGCCTTCAATTAGCCCGAAGTTCACCGAATTGGGAAGCGGTCCGGTAGGGGATACGCCACTGTATTTCAGGTCTGGGGAACCCTCTGGTTTATGGATATAGTAAAATTCTGGACGCTGTTTATCATCAACCGGCAGTTTATAACCATCTGGTTTTATGACAAAGATGATCGTATCGTCACCAGTGGAGAGTTTATAGCGTCCCTGCTTGTCGGTCAACACAACATCCTCTCCGTTAGATACAGCGACATCCTCCAGCCTTTGTTCTGAGGAATCGAGTTTTCCGTTTCCGTTTGCATCATGATAAACGATACCAGTAGCGGTGTTTTGCGCCAGGGCCAAACTAACCCAAAACAGTAACATTGCAGTAACTAATGTTGAAAATCTTATATACACTTTCATATGGATGTTATTCTAATAATTTCTTATTGCAGATTTTGATAAACCCCGTGCCATGCTGAACCTTATACAATCCACATGACACAGAATTGAATTCATTTTTACCAGCCAGGGTTCTGTTCTAAATTATCGTTCAATTCTAAATCTTCACGAGGTATTGGGTAATAATAATCCCTGCGCTCATCAAATGAACCTCCGTCGAACAATTGCAAGTTTCCGGATGTGCCATTTGTCAGGGGCCGCTCATTAGTATTTATGGTTGAGGTTACTTCTTCAGGTGCTCCAGAGGCATCGCCATCATGCACATATACATCGGCATCACCATCGTTATTAAAATCATGCGCACCCAATCCTGAGAAATATATCCCGTTTATAGGGTCCTCAAATATTTGCCCTTCTTTCCATCTCATGATGTCATCCCAGCGGAACCCTTCATTTACCAGCTCAATTCTTCGTTCACGACGAATCTCCAGAATGACCCCTTTATTTGCACCTTGTACATTTTCGTACATAGCTTCCTGATAGGAATCAGGATTAGCATTGGCCTCTGCCATATTCAAGTGCGGCATACCAACGCGATCACGCAATTTATTAATCGACATATCCAAATCTCCCTGGCTAAGCGTTCCCAATTCTGCTTTTGCTTCAGCATATATCAAAAGAGCCTCAGCATAACGGAAAAGGATAACATCGTTATATGATCCTCCCGAACCCCATTGGGGCCCTTTGGGAGGCAGTCCTTTTATTATTCTGTATCCTGTTCGGGTTATATCTAAGTTTACGGGCTCACGTTGATCTGAACCATAGGTCGTAAAATCAGGTCCGGCGGTGGTTTGAGTCAATCTGGGATCGCGATTTTGCATTTCCTCATAGAAACCCATCGTTTTATATCCATTCTGTTCAGTAAATGGAGTTCCATCTTCCATGAGGTAACTATTGACAAGATCTTTGGCAAGGCCCCATCTCCCCAGTGTTGGAGCCGTCATCCGATAGGCTAAATCATGCGTTCTTTTTCCAAATTCATAATCCACCGCTAAAATGGTCTCCGTCATATCTTGATTGTTTCTCGCAAAAAGATCCAGATAAGCTTGGTCTGGCCCTCCATCGGTATATAAGGCATAAACTCCGGAATTTATTAATTCCCCAGAAGCAGCAACCGCCTCTTCCAAGAATTTCTCATGACCCTCTATATCGTGATATTTTCTAAAGGTCCCTTCATGCAAACTAATGCGAGCCTTTAAAATAAGTGCCGTATACTTTGTAATCCGGTTTAGTTGCTTTTCGGCTGGAATATTGTCGATGGCATAATTTATATCAGCAAGAACCGAATCCATTACTAATGTTCGTGGATCCCGCTCTTTGTTTAACAACTCTTCATCATTCGCATCCAACACTTCATTATACCAGGGCACATCCCCAAACCGTTTCACTTTCTCAAAATAGAAATAAGCTCTGAAAAATCTTGCTATCCCAGAATATTTGGCCTTAGCATCCGCATCATCAACCCTGTTATAGTTTTCGAGGAAGTAATTTATTTTTCGGAGATTCTCCCAAGACCATCCCCCACTCCCCCTATCTGTTGGTACAGTCCGTGTCCCTTTTAGTCTGTCAGAAGCACTTACCCCCAAAATATTATCGGAACTGGCGTCGTCTATGTAGACCGATTTCGCAGGTAAGACATCATATAAATCATTGGTATAAACTTCTAAATCGTTACCCGTGTTGAAGAACTCCTCTGAGGTCACCGCATCATCAGGGGGCTGATTCAGTAAATCCTGACAACTTGTAAATGTTAGTGTCAACAGTATTATTGTTCCTACTTTTATTATCCTACTCATTGTTATAGATATTTTTTTTCATTGTTGATTAAAGACTATGCCGGTGAATCTTCCCCAAAGCTCAAAAGAAGATTACAGGCTAATTTCCACCCCTACTGAATACGTCTTGCCCATGGGATACAATTGCGTATCTCGGGGAGCTTTTGCACGAACACCGTTGGGATTTGAAAAACTTACATGTGCACCTACCTCTTCCGGATCCAGGTATTCCGTTAACCCTCCAAATCTCCATGTAAATAAATTCTCCCCGCTAACAAATACTCTTAAGTTCTTGAGGTTAACTTTTTGCGTAAGGCTTGAAGGCAGGGTATAGCCAACCGTCAGATTTTTTATTCTAAGATATCCTATATTGGTTAAATGATAGTCATTTACGTTAGCCGACATCCGTCCTTCACTTAGGGCATTATACGCTCGTTGTCGCTGCGGATAGACTCTATCAGGATCATTCGGATGGTCTGGATGCCATACCTTATCTAACATATCTTTTCTGAGAAACGATACATATGGCCGGTGAAACGTTCCCCAGTACAATGGACCTGATGGGTACCAATGCTGCTTTGCAACGCCCTGTCCAACAACAGAAAGATCAATATTTTTCCATCCGACATTGATGTTAAAACCAAAGGGAAACTGTGGCATCGCATTTCCGATTCGTTGCAAATCTCCGGGATCTTCCAAGGTGTTATTCCCATTGTTAATTTCACCATCGCCATCCACATCTACGTATTTAAGATCTCCTCCTCTCAGGTAATTCCAGTCACTATTTGATCCCCAATCAAGAATTCCTCGGTAAACTTCAACCAAATTTTCTCGACCAAATTTTTCCTGGAACGCAGCCGCTTCTTCATCTGATTGAAATTGCCCGTCAATGCGATATCCCCAAATTTCACCAAGTTCCTGTCCTTCAAAGAACGTACTTAACAACCCATTTGGGTTATCAAATTTCGTAATTTCACCTTTATTTTGCGATACATTAGCTTGGATATTTAATGAAAGCTTATCACCCATGACCTCAAATTGGTCATTATAACCAACGGTTAATTCCAAACCTCTGTTTCGCATTTCAGCATAATTTCTTCTTGGCTCCGAAGCACCAAATACTGCAGGAAGAGGTCTTCCGGGCAGATACATGTCATTGGTATTGCGTTCATACAGATCAAGCGAAGTCGTCAACCGATCATCAAGAAAGCCCATTTCAACGCCGATGTTCGTGGACGTGATGGTTTCCCATCCAATATTTGCCGGAAGAGGTTCGGGCGCTCGGGCATAGTTAACTTCTGATCCATCAACTAACCAGGATTTCTTACCCATTCCTATAAGTTGCCGGAAGGTATTCACGCCCACCTCTTGATTTCCCAGCTTTCCGTATGAAACCCTCAGCTTTAATGAGGACATTATATCCTCGACAGAAGGAGTCCAGAAGTTTTCATTGCTTACTTGCCAGCCAACCCCTACTGACGGAAATAATCCCCATCGATTATCTTCTGGAAAACGAGAAGAGGCATCGTACCTGGTATTGATCTCCAATAGATACTTGCCATTATAATCGTAATTAAAACGACCGAAATAACCTTGAAGAGCCCACTCTAAGGTAGAACCTGACATATCTAACATCTCAGTTCCAAATGCGAGATTTGCCTTATCTTTTGTAAGCAGCTCCTCAATGCGGGCTCCTACTCGGTCACGATCAAACACTTCCTGGTTAAAACCAAGCATTAACTTGAAGTTATGCTTATCTGCGATATCCTCAGTAAGCGTTCCATAAATGTTCAACGCCTTATAATAATCTTTCCAACGGTACTCATTATGGCGATTAAGACCTGCATCCTCTACCAACTCAAGTTCATTGCCCGACAGATAGGAAAATGGAGTGTAATTAAAGGTACGATCCGTTCGATCAATGCTATAGCTATAATCCACATTAAGTACTAACTGATCAATCGGAGTTACCTCAGCTTTAAGCGTATTCGTCTGTTTTTCATATTGCCATTGGCGATGAGCGGCTCCTTCTTTTAGGGCGCCCAAACGGCCTACATAACCATTTCTGGTTCGTCCAACACTTACGCCCTCCCCATCTATAAAAGCGGGATAGTTGGGAAAAAGATCTCGCCATTTACTAACTCCAAAGGCACCACCCCATCCGTTTTTCGTGCCCGCATACTGTTCGTCATACCTACTGCTAAACTTACTAATCCCAGATAATTGCAACCATTCATAAGGAGTAGCCGTCAAGTTAACCTGGAGATTATATCGTCGCATCTCTGCATCCTGAATATTTTGAATTTTTTCCCGTTCATATATCCTCCCCGATATATATCCTTGTAATTTGTCAGATCCTCCAGAAACAGAAATATTATGCGTCTGATGCACGCGCCGATCTTTAAACAGGATGTCGTAATAGTCATTATTTTCATAGAATTTATAGGTCCCGTCCGGCTGTTGCTCATAAAAAGGTTCTCTCTCTCCATTAGCTACTTGCTCTGCAATCTCATAATCTTCCTCATCATAACATACATAACAACCACTGTGATAGTTGCCAATAGCACCATCGGCCCACCTGGCATAGGTGGCGGGATTGGTTACAAAATCAGTTCGAGCTGTATTTGTCGTAAAACCAACATTGTTAGAATATTCAACCTCAAACTCCCCTTCTTTACCTGTTTTTGTAGTCACTAAAACTACACCAAAGGAGCCTCGGGCACCATAAATAGCGGCAGCCTGCGCATCTTTTAAGACGGTTACACTTTCAATGTCATTGGGATTAACGTTCGCAAGATCTTCCTCTATTCCATCAACTAACACAAGAGGTTCTCCACCGTTAATCGAGTTAAAACCACGAATATTAATTTCAGGGGTTTCCGATGGGTCTCCACCAGCGGCATTCCGAATATTTAACCCGGGTACAGCACCCTGCAAAGAACTTCCGATATCAGCAGACGGCCGGGCTGAAATACCTTCAACATTCGCTTTATCAACTGAGCCAACAAGGTTTTTTTCTTGTTGGGTACCATATCCAACAACCACAACCTCTTCGCCAGTTACCGTGTCCAACTGCAGCTGGACATCAATTTCCGACCTTCCATTGATGGGAACTTGTTGGGTTTCATATCCGATAAATGAGAATACCAGCGTATCCTGCATACTTGGGGCCGTCAAACTGTATTCCCCTTCTGTATTCGTTGATGTCCCCACATCTCTCCCTTTTACCATTATATTGACTCCAGGAAGTACGGAACCTGTTTCATCCGTTACTACGCCGCTAACATCTTGTGCATATAATTGAGACGTTAATCCCATTAACATTATTATTACCGATATAGCTGGTTTTCGAAATTCTGCCCATATTCCTTCCATTATATTCCAATTCATCATTCCTAAAAGATTAGCTTTTTTGATTTTGACTTAGACTATTGCCGTCCGTTCATTGGTTGGAGATAATAATTTTCAGCTTTGACCATACTTGAAACTTACTGTTATCAAACTATTACCAACTCAAGCCTGGCTTATATTCACACAGCTATATTGGATGGGTGAGAAATTGTATAACAGATAAGTATAGTTGGCCCCAGTTATCTTCCTCTCATTTTTTTGTCCGGTCTTAATTTATTTGCCGGTCCGAGCAATACATTTATTCAGTCCAACCACACTTGTCAGTCACTGCGCTCTTAGTTTTTTATAGTAGTTTGGATAATCAGAGATAATTCCATCCACACCTACATTTACAAGCTCAACCATATCTTCGTACGTATTTACTGTCCACGCATAAAGCTGCATATCCTTATTGTGAATCTGTTCAACAAGGCTGGAATCCACGATTTCATAATTAGTAGCGTAAATATCAGGCAAGCTGTTTAAGGCTGATAGGTTTTTGCCAACATCCGTTTTGCTTTTAGGGATGAGAAATACCCTTGGAATAGAGGAGTCAATTTCTTCGAATTTGTCCAGTATCCGAGGATTAAACGCAAAAATATCGACCCGATCTATTATACCTTTTTCTACCAACACCTCATGTACCAGTTCTGCAGCCTGCTCCGGGGTAGGCTGTATTTCATTGTCCTCATACCATGCAGACTTACTTTTTATTTCTACCTTGTACCCAATCCGTTTTAAATTATTTTCGTCAATATGGTCTTCTACTTCTCGGATAACCTCTGTCAAAAGCGGCTTTGCCAGCGGCTGATTCTCCTGATCGGGATATCCTTTTCTTTGTACAGATCCGCAATCATATTCAGCAATTTGATCATACTCCATTTTATATATCAGATGATCTTTCTGGGAATCCGCAGATATGGAATCTCCCTCCGGCGTCAAACAAATATCATGTCGAAACCAAGGCTCATGAGAAACAACTACCCGATCATCGCCAGAAATCACCACATCCAACTCAATAGCATCAACATTATAATCCAGCGCTTTCTTAAATCCGGAAATAGTATTTTCCGGTGCTAATCCCGTAGCGCCCCGATGCCCGATAAGCTCAGGTGTTGTTTCTACTTCAGACTGCCCGCAACCAGCAGTTGCAATAAGCGCAATTAATACTGCATACTTTAATACCTTCATAAATACCCTTTCATTAATTAGGTTCTTGCTGTTCTTTTACCCGCTATTTCTTGCCAGCTTTGAATAACATTCAAGCTGATCCTCAGTACAATCGCCACCGTTAAAATCATTTCATTATGGACAGCGCAAATCTTTATCAGAGGAATTCGGATGAAACCTCCTGCCCTTATTTGAGAAAGTAGAATATAGTTGATGAGCTATACCTTGTCGTTATGGCAATGTTAAAGGACTGTTATGAAGAAGTTATTTGAACATCACTTAATATTGATACTTAGAGTGGCTTTCTCCTCATATTCCTTGCAAGGAGATGGTAAAGCGCAGCGGATATACTTTAAACAATATCAGCAACCGTTTAAAGTAGGCACCATCATCCACGGCATTTTTCTCACCGTTGTCTTATCATTCTAAAACTAATCCCCCTTTAAATAATTTGGACAAATTCCATTTGTGTTTTATAATTATATTAAAGGATTTTAAGATTTGTTAACAAGGTTGGAGCTTCTAAAGGGGCATTTAGTATGAGCGGGAGATACCAAATCTTACTTATTACCGATGATGAGAGCAAGGCTGACCTCATCCAGTTGCAACTCGACAAAATCGATATTCCTGTACAGCTGGATATTATTAGCAAAGAGCATCAGCTTATTGACCGACTCGAAAATAATCCGCCAGACCTTATTGTCAGTAATTATGATCTACCCACCTTTCCCGGGGCCAAAGCACTCGATATCGTTCGGGACATTCATCCCCATACTCCCTTTATTTTTGTATTCGGACCTCCCGGCGAAGAGGAAGCCATAGATGCTATACGTAGAGGAGGGTCAGACTATATAACGAAGCAAAATTTAGATCGGCTGGGGCCTGCCGTACTTCGCGAAATAGCAACCTATAAGCAAAACCAGAAACAAAGCACTCAACTCAAGGAGACGAATAATCGGTATAAATCTTTAATACAATCGGTTAACGGTATCGTATGGGAGGCCGATGCAGATACCTTTAAATTTCAATATATAAGCTCGAAGATAAAAGAATTGCTGGGATATACTCCCAAAGAATGGCTCAGCAAACCCAACTTCTGGCAAGAGCATATCCATCCCGCCGATCGAAAAGAAGCTATTGAATATTGCCACCATAAATCACAGCAAGGGAAAGATCACTCCTTTGAATACCGTATTCTTGATGCCGATGATGAGGTCGTCTGGCTTCGTGATTATGTAACTGTTGTTACAAAAAATGGTGATCCTGATCAACTGCATGGGCTCATGGTGGACATAACTAAAGAAAAAGAAGCCGAACGGGAGAAAATCGAAATACTGCAGCGCATTGGTGATGCCTTTTTTGCCGTAGATGAAGACTGGACAGTAACCTATTGGAATAAACGCGCCGAACAGGTTTTGGATACGTCCAGTGATGATATTATCGGTAAGAATTTATGGAATGTTTATGATGATGCTGTTGAACTCGATTTTTATACCCAATATCACAAAGCGGTTGACAAGCAGGTAACCGTCAACTTTGAAGAATTTTATCCCGGGGTAGAAAAATGGTTTGAGGTAAGTGCTTATCCCTCAGAAACGGGATTATCGGTATATTTTCGAGATATCACTGAGCGAAAAGAAAATCATGAACAGCTTAAACGGTTAAACCAAGAGTTAGAAGAGCGAGCCAAGGAATTGGCCGCTACCAATGAAGAACTGGAGCAGTTTGCCTACGTAGCATCACACGATTTGCAGGAACCCCTTCGCATGGTTTCAAGCTTCCTTGATCGCTTGGAGCAAAAATACAGCAATCAACTCGATGACAAAGCACAACAGTATATTAATTTCGCTGTTGATGGAGCCCATCGCATGCGGCGTATTATCCTGGATCTACTTAATTACTCAAGGATGGATCAAAATAATTTTGCTCGGGAGCAAGTAAATGTAAATGATCTGTTACAAGAAATATTAAAACTGGAACATACTACTATTAAGGAAAATAATGCGAACATCGTATTTGATAACCTCCCGGTTATTGAGGCCTCTAAAACTCCAATGCAACAGGTTTTTCAAAACTTAATTAACAACGCTATTAAATATCACAAGCCTGGTACTAAGCCTATAGTTAAGATTGAGTCAAAAGAGGCCGATAACTACTGGGAGTTCTCCGTTACTGATAACGGTATTGGCATAAGGGATGAGTTTCAGGATACTATATTTACTATTTTTCAGCGTCTTCATACCCAAAATGAATATCCCGGAACAGGAATTGGATTATCGGTATCAAAGAAAATTATAGAAAAACACGGGGGCAAAATTTGGGTAAAGTCAGAAATAGGGGAAGGGAGTACGTTTTATTTTACAGTCCGCAAATCTGATTAGGAACTCATCATTTATAACAAATTCTAATCCTTCAGTTTAGGTTAAGGCTTCCATTATTAATGTAGCAATTTCAGGTTTACACCTGCCATTTTTTAACCATACAGCCGTTGAAAAATCTCTGGAATACATATAAAACCACTATCTACCGTAATTGTACTGTACTTTCTATTTCGCAAAACTCGGTGTATTACTGGAAAAATCAGCTTTTTGCAGCTACGGTTACTTTTTTAATACCGATGAGTATAATTGTGCTGGTCCCTGGTATATATATGGCCTACAAGTTTTCCGTAACCGGGATGATACTCTCCGATTTTATTACCCTTGCTACCATTTTAGCTGTGGCTTTTGTACCCGGCATTTCGGTCTTTCTTCGTAAGCTTCTATTTAATGGGGCATTATATACAACATCTGTAGTAATGTTACACTATCTCGGCTCAAACGGTCCCGGGCTACTGTATATGTTTGCAATTACTATTTTTGTTTTAGTAAGTCTCGATCAGCAATATGGTTATCTAACATTAATGCTAAATACCCTTATCTGTATCTACTTTGGTCTTGCCCTTTATTATGGATTTGCCAGCTCTATTTTACTTAACGAATACCAACTGGATTCATGGATTGCGGTTTCTTCAAATCTCGTGTTTTTAAGTGGTATTGCCGTTTTTCTAATACCAAAATTATTTAACGGATTACAATCTGCCTTTGAAGAGCAAGAACAGTTAAAAGATAAATTGGAAGATTCGGTAGAAAACCTAAATACCAAAAACGAGGAACTGGAACAGTTTGCCTATACCATCTCACACGACCTCAAAGAACCGCTACGCATGGTACGTAGTTTTATGGAACTGCTCAAAAAGAAATATGAAGGAAAACTTGACCGGAAAGCTCATGAATATATCCATTATGCGGTAGATGGTGCCCAAAGAATGGGTAATAACATTGATGATTTGTTGGAATATTCACGTATCGGCCGAAAATATACTACCGTAGAACTAACGGATTTAAACTCGCTGGTTGGTGGGATCCTCAAAAATTTGAAACCTGATATTGAGGAATCAAAAGCAGAAATTTCTATCGGTAATCTACCCACACTGCATGTAGTACCCGTTACCATGAAAATATTTTTCCAAAACCTACTGGCAAATGCACTTAAATATCAGCCGGATGGGCAACAGCCTGTAATTAGTATTGAGGCTGAAGAAAAAGACCATTGCTGGCAATTTTCAATAACAGATAATGGCATTGGCATAGATCCTACATACCACGATCAAGTATTTGCCATCTTTAAACGATTGCATACTCGTGATGAATTTTCCGGTAGTGGTATGGGACTGGCTATCTGTAAAAAGATTGTAGAACAGCATCTCGGCGATATCTGGGTGGAGTCGAACAAAGATAAGGGAAGTATTTTTAGTTTTACTATCACCAAACAGTATCTTCAAAACAAAAGGGTTAGCGCGAGACACTAATTTAGGTACTAACTTTTATGGATCCTATACATATTTTATTGGTTGAAGACAACGAGGGAGACATAGTATTAACTACCGAGGCTCTCGAGGAGGGGAAAATCACCAACTCTTTATCAATCGTCAGAGATGGATGGCAAGCAATCCAATATCTTGACCAAAATGAGACTGAAGGATTTGGCAATGCAACAACGCCCGACTTGGTACTGTTGGATATAAACCTTCCGAAAATTAATGGTCACGAAGTTCTTAAGCATATCAAGAGCACCCAAAAGCTTAAGCATATTCCCGTCATTATGCTTACTACTTCTTCTGATGAAGTTGATATCAACAAATCCTACAAAAACCATGTTAATTGCTACATTACCAAGCCGGTTGAGGTTGACAACTTTATACGGGCTATTTCAGCCATTGAGTATTTCTGGATTTCCATCGTTCAGCTGCCTACTAAATTGAATTAGCGTTATTACATTATGAGTACGTTGCTTAAAGAAATTAATATATTAGTCATCGAGGATAATCACGGTGATTTTGTCCTCATCCAAGAGTATGTACATGAAGAGGCTGTACATCTGGAAATTACACACGTTTCAACATTTTCTGAAGCCAAAGATATTCTTGAAGGATCTGATTTATTCGATATTATATTACTGGACTTGACGTTGCCCGATGCCAGCGGAGAATCATTAGTAAACGATATTGTAAAATTATCCGGTGACATTCCTGTAATTGTTCTAACTGGGTATAAAAACAAGGATTTTGGCATTAAAACGCTGGGTTTAGGTGTTGCCGACTACCTGCTCAAAGATGAGCTCACCCCATTTATACTTTCAAAAAGTATTTCATATAGCATTGAACGTAATCGTATTAATCACTCTCTTCGTCAATCAGAAAGACAGTATCGAGAGCTTTTTGATTTGAGCCCCCTTCCCAAGTGGATATATGATATACAAACGCTGCAATATATTGATGTAAATCAGAATGCCATTGACCATTATGGATATAGCAGGGAAGAATTTCTCTCTATGACAATTAAGGATATTCGTCCAAAAAATGAAATACCCCATTTGGAACATACGCTGGAAAATTCATTATCAGCCGAGGGAATCCATGAAAGCGGCATACATACCCATCAAAAAAAGGATGGTACAAAAATCCAGGTAAACATCCGTAGCACCCATGTTACCTTTAACGGCCAAAAAGCCAAAATGGTTGTGGCCAATGATATTACCGACCGTCTTGAAACAGAAAAGAAACTTGCACTAAGCGAAAAGCGGTTCCGGTCATTAGTACAAGAAGGATCAGACTTAATTGCTATACTTGATCCTGAAGGCAACTATAAATATGTGGCCCCTACCTCAAATGCTATACTTGGAATACCACCTGAGGAGTTCATTGGGACAAATGTTCTCGATTATATTCATGAAAATGATCAACAGCGAGTTGCAAACGCTCTGGAAAGCCTAGAGCAGCAAAAAAGAGTAGAACTTGCCCCTTTTCAATTCAAAAATTCAGCTGGGAAATGGCGATGGATTGAAAGTATTGTAACAAATATGCTCGACAATCCAGCTGTAAATGGATTTGTAGCAAACTCGCGCGATGTTACAGAACGCATTGAACGAGAGAAAAAAATGCGCGAAAACCTGGAACTGTATGAATATGTAACCAAGGCCACTGACGATGTTGTCTACGACTGGGATCTAAAAGAAGATATTCTCTACTGGGATGACAGTTATCATGACAAGTTTATCTATGATATTGAAGAAGGCACCTATTCCATTGATTACTGGGCTCAAAATGTACACCCCGAAGATCTCCCGGACGCAAAAAAAAGTTTAAGTGACATACTCCATTCTTCCAAGTCAAAATGGGAGCAGGAATACCGTTTCAAAAAACAGGATGGCTCCTATGCCACCGTTTTTGAACGGGGCTTTATTATTCGTGACGAAAACGGTGATGCCATTCGTATGATAGGATCGCTGCAAGATATTACCGAGCGTAAAGAGTATGAAGAAAAACTTGAAGAGCTTGCCTTGGTAGCATCCAAAACCACTGATGTGATTTTCATGACCGATCCCAATGAACGACTCACCTGGGTTAATAGTGCTTTTGAGGAAATGCTTGGCTATCAGTTTGATGAAGTAATTGGTAAGTCTCCTGGAAATATTGTCAGGGGTCCAGATAATAATCCGCAAAAGATGAAGCGCATATCAGAAGCTTTTAAAAAGCAAAAGGCTCTCCAAGAGATTGTACTCAATTACTCAAAAAGTGGCGACAAGTATTGGTTTGATTTAACCCTTGATCCCATTTTTGATAATAATGGGCATTGCGACGGTTTTATTGGTATACAAAAAGATGTTACTGATCAAATTGAACATCAGCAAGAACTCCGCAAAAGCGTTGAACGCTACGAAATTGTATCAAAAGCTACAAGCGATACCATTTGGGATCTCGATTTGGAAAGCGATACTATAGAATACAACCAGAATATCTACAGCATGTTTGGGTATGAGAAAATTGGAGTTCAAGATATTGCTGAGTGGTGGCGTAATAAGTTACATCCCGATGACCGACAGGATATCCTTGATAAACTTGATAAAGCCATACATAACAATACTGATCGCCTGCAGTTAGAGTATCGGTTTGAGGCCGCAGATGGCTCTTATAAATACATTTATGATCGCGCTTTTGTAGTCACTGATGACGACGGCAATGCCACCCGTATAATCGGTGCTATGCAGGACATTACCCGGCAACGTGAAGAACGCAAATGGCTACAGCTTTTTGAATCTGCCATTGCCAGCACCAAAGAGTCGGTTGCTATTATTGAAGGACAATCCAGCAATCCTCCCGGCCGTAAAATACTTTATGTTAATGATGCTTTTTCTGAGATGACCGGCTACTCCAAAAATGAAGCCGAAGGCAAAACATTGCATATGCTAAATGGTCCAAAAACGGATCTAAAAGAACGTCAAAAGCTGGGAGAACATATGGATAGATGGGAATCCTGTGATGCTGAATTTATCAACTACAAAAAAAATGGAGAGGAATTCTGGATTCGAGTCTCTATGACGCCTGTCGAGGGTCCTGAAAATTCTCTTTATTGGGTTTGCGTGGGTAGAGACATTACTGAACGTAAGAAGGATGAAAAACAACTTCGGGAATCACTCAAAGAAAAAGAAACACTACTACTCGAAATTCATCATCGGGTGAAAAATAACCTGGCCGTTGTTGCCGGAATGATGCAACTACAGGCATTTGATGAAGAAAACAGACAATTCAGAGAAAAGCTATTCGACAGTGTCGCACGCATTCAAACGATGGGTTCTATTCATGAACTTTTGTATCAGTCCGAAAGTTTTTCAAATCTTGATTTCGGTGATAACCTGAGAAAATTAGTGAAAAATATTTCAGATACATTCCAAACTGATTTTGAGCTGGATGTGCACTTTGAGGTTGATTCTATAACTCTAAATATCAATCAAGCTATTCCCTCTTCACTTATCGTAAACGAGGTGATTACCAACATATTAAAACATGCTTTTGAGGATGATACCCAGAAAGGTAAGATTACCGTTTCGGCCAAAGAAGATGACGATGCAATAATGCTATCTGTCAAGGATAATGGCAAAGGATTGCCCCCTGATTTTAATAAAGTTATGGACAATAAAACGTTGGGCCTGCAGCTCATCAATACTCTTTCCCAACAACTTAGTGCCGATTACTCATATGAACCTATAAAAGAAGGGACTAAGTTTAAACTATCTTTCCAAAAGGCTGATCTTAAAGGCATTGGCAGCACCCATATTATGTAGTAGCGTTTACTAAGAAGACGACCCTAATTTTTCACAAGGCTTGTCTCTTCGGATGAAACCACACGAGTATATTTATTCTGCTTTACGGTATTAGCAGCTCCCATCTTGGCATATTTTTCTCCGGCACACGTGTAATTTATTGAAATATTACCGCTTAAATCTACCTCTATTTCATTAGTATCTTCAGGATCGGTATCACCCACCAATACGGAACCATTTATCGTAGGGGTCCCACTTCCATCGAAAAGCTGAGCATTCTCAAATATTACCAAGCCGTTAAATTCAAAATTACCCCTGATGCTAACGGTATTTCCATCTTGATCCTCATAATCCATATGGGCGCTATCTTTAATAACCATAATCCCATATCCTTCACTTTGCTGACCTGTCAAACTTACCTGTCCATCAATGAAAAAGACTCCGGGTTTTTCAGCGGTTCCCAAGTTTTCACTATAATCAGAGGTGACTGTAGTTGCATTTTCCGAATTTTCAAGTCGCGCAATGAGTTCATCGGTAGGTTCATAATCTAACTGATTATCCACTGCAATATCACCATCCAGATTCAAGTCATGGCTTTGCAACCCATCTTTTGTTTGCGAATTATTTACTGCAATTGGTGGCCTCGATTCACTACAATCAGGGTCTGTACCATTAATATCATGTGCATTACCATCCACGGATAAGGAACCATAGCCGGTAGGCAACTGAAGTGCCCCAGCAAAGTCGGGCACCAGATTACTAAATGGGGCTACTACGTATACACTTTTCACATTAGCCTCATACTTATTATCAATCGTTGCTTTAGAAATTACTCGCAACTTATCTTCTTCGAAATAAGGATTCGTATCCCAATCACTATTTAAAAACTCTATTGATAGCACAATATCAGCACTATTAACTGTCGAAGGAGTCCACGAATTGCTGCTGTTTCTATCATCAACATACTGCTGATCCATGTTTTCGATGCCTTTTTTATTGATCTCCTGCGTCACAATTTGAATAGCGGTATGTGCCGCATTCAGTGCCTGTGTTTTTTGGGCATACTCAACTGTTTTTTCCGTCATCAGTTTGCCCTGACTTGACGTTCCCATTGCTACAATGCCGAGCGCAACCAACATGCCGGCACATATTATTAACATTGCTCGTCCCATAATAACACCTCTTAATTATTATTTAATCTCTTCTAAATTCGGCGGGGAAAAACGCTTTTCCCAAATAGTACGTACAAATCGCCCATCTCCGCCTGAATTTTGATATACTTTTGCGGCACTTTGTAATTCCAGAGTAATATATAGCTGTCGTATATCATCTAATAAATCAGAACCTACAACCGGTGTTGACATATGGTTACTAACCGGTTCACCATATTCGTCCAGATACTTAATATTAAAATTCGTTACTCCCAATCGTATAGGGGTTTCACTTATTATATTCTTGGTATCGGCATCCCTAACTGTTCTTTTTAACACATATGCATTAGGATTTCCGTTGCCAACTAACGTACTTGTAAATTCCCAGGTTATCAATTCAACCGAGTTATCAGTACTGTTATCGATGTTACTGCGAAATATAATCTTGTAACTATCTGCTTCTACCAAAATAGGATTGGTTTTACCTTCCCGATTATATCCCATCTTTTGGATATCATGCGTTATGAACTCCTGTACCCCCTTTGCCTTCTCACGAGTCGTTTGTGTAAGCGTTAACTCTGTTGAACTATTGGACAAGGACATATTCATCGCAAGAATTCCTATTAAAAGGATTCCCCCGATAATATAGCTTGTCATTAAACCTAAATTCATAATACTATCCTCCGCTAATCAGCGTAGTAATTTCTTACAAATTCCAAACTATATAACGTTAGATCACCCGAATTTTGCCCATTCAAGTATTTACTGGTTATATAGACTCGTAATTTCTTAAACGTCGTTTGTGTATTCGTTGAGTCGTAATTTGTCTCATCCACATAAAATACCTCTGCACGGATATTAAACTCTCCATGCTCCGTTTCTATCACATCATCCCAATCATGATAGTCGTCAAAATCATCAAACTCATGGCGACTCACCTCTCCATCTCCATTTAGATCATCATTTTGAGTACCACTGGTTTCTGGTCCCAAAGTAGAAAGGGTTGCAAAATCACCCGGTATATCTGCAGGTGGTGCCGCCGCATCGACGGAAACTTCGTCAAATTCTTTCGTCCGGCCCTCTTCAATGATATCTTGTGCCAAAGCAACAACTTCCTGCTCCAATTCTCCTTCTATCTGCATGTAGGTATTCCGCTGAATCATGCTGGTGGCGCTAAGTAATATCAGCGAAAAAATCACCATCGCCCCGATTGTTTGTAATACTTCCCCGTAACCAACCATAACTTTTCAATTTATGATAATGTTATTGCAACATTAGAAAGTTTTAACATTAAGTCAATACTAACTGCTTAATTCTAATATTTGGAGTTTTAAAGCAAAACCGCCGAGCAGATACTATCTCCTCGACGGACTTGCTTTATATATACAACAATTCCCGATTAATTCTCAGGAACAGTAATTGTTTCCAGTTCCGTGGTTTCTCCTACACTTACTTCAACATCATCTACATTCTCTGTTGCATAAGAATCATTGGTAGGATCAACTGAAACAGTATATGAGCCTTCTTCCAACCCAATAAGCTTAAATTTGCCATTCGACGTATCAGCTTTAGTGGAAGAAAGGGTATCTCCTCCGGCTATAGCATATACAAATGGATCAGAATCAACAGGCTCAACAGCTCCTGCAATATTTCCGGTCACAGCTTCATTTGTTGCTTTTATTACCGGTTTCAACAAATAGCTTTCTCCCGCTTGCTGATTTCCTCTTACCACAACCGAGCGCGCTGCATCAAAATCGAGCAGCATGGTATAGGTAAAGTCAGGTTCTATTTCAGCATTTACATTTAGCTTGATACCTGTTTGTTCCCCGCTTGGTACAAACATACTGTGTTCTTTTCCATCAACGACCACGCTGTGATTTTCACTGCTAAGAATAAGACGAACTTGCTCGTACGTTCCGACGGGTAATTCTGCTGAACCGAGAACTTCGGTAGCTCCATTGGTAAGCTCAAGAAGGTCATATGATTGCTGGGGACTATTAAGTTCTATCCAACCTTCGTCACTTTCACTATTATTAACCTCAACTCGTTCGACAAATACATTTACCTCATCATAATTGGCGGGGGCATCATGCATTAATACCTCCATTGTTCCAGTATCGCCATCAGCATTGATTCCGCTATCACAACCCGCAAATACAATGGAAGTAACTATTAACAATACAAATGGTATTTGTAGTAGTTTCTGTGTAGTCATACTTACCACCCTGTAGATTTATTAATATTAAATAAGGGGGTATGACGACCGGAATTTTGAAAGGTTACTAACTTTTTTGGGATAGGTTTACTATTTCTCTTGATAAAACAGCCTCAGCACGGAATCCAAATGACCGAGAAACCTTTAAAAAGCTTTTAGGAAGCTATTTATCCATTACCTGAATTGTTACCTCTATTCCCCTTCCCACGATTATTTTCCATTCCTTTGGGGATATCGCCCGGCGGGCCACCTCCGATATTTCCATCAAACAAATTTTGTAAAATATCTTGCGCCGGAACTCCTTTCTGCAACTGATTTCCAACCCCTTGAATAATATTTGATGCAGGAATTTGACTCCGTTTCTGTGCCATATTTAAAGCCATGGGCAGTTTCTGAAATTCCCCCGCCCTAAATCCACCTTTTAACGCCCGGGTAATAAATGACCGCGTAAGTTCGGGATGATCCTGCATGGGTAGGTCAGAAACAATATCCATTGCAGAAACAATGTCAGCTCCTGTAGTTTTTGAAAGTACTGATTTTTCGCCCACATCCGCCAGAAGCTGGCTAATATTTTCTGGCGAAACATTTTGTGTTATGGCCCGAGATGAGGACTCCACAAGCCTATTACGCATACTTTCTCCCGGTGATAACTCATTTTGCCGGTCCATTATTTGTCGCACTTCCGGCTTTTCCATCCACGGATCAACTACCTCTGCTGCCTGTCGAGTGGCACTGCTCATTCTATTTATATAAGGAACAATTCGCGCATCGGGCACTCCTTTTGATAATCCTTCGAGTGCTTTTTGCAACACATGATTTGCCGGCAAGTTATCTTCAGCAAGCTGTACAGCCGGCTCAATCATGTTTTCCAGTTGTTGATTACTTAAACCCCTTGCTTCCTTTCTTGCCTTCAAATCTTCAATTACAGATCGTTCTATTCCTGCATTATCTGCCCGCTCTACCAGTTTATCAAGTGCTTCCGTTTGACCAAGGGCATTATCAGGAATACCCAAACAAGCACAGGCAAAGACCAAAAGCGCAATTACCTTTATATGTAGATTAAAAACCTTCATCATATTCGTTTCATTTTAAATTTATTGAACTAATAGCAATGCATTACTTCCGCCAAATCCATCTTCGACGGTATACGTATCGCTGGAAAACTCGATCCAGCTTTCTTCTCCATCCTCAATTTTTAACACTTTATATTCATAAGAACCAGCATCCAGCTCCAGTTCGGCCCTGTACCGATTCTTCTTCACATTTACGAGTGGTTTGCCTGGACGCGACCAGTTATTAAAATCACCTACCAAATAAATACGTCCATCCCCCGAATAAGAAATCTCTACCTGTTGTATTTCTTTTCCGCTATTCCATTCCGGTGATATTTTTCTTTTTTCCTTTCTTGATTCAGGTTGCAGGGATAATCTAATTCCACCGGAAATCTTTACATCATTAATATTCTGATCAGTCGCTGTAGTGTTATAACGTAACCCCTCTGCACTCACAAAAGCCGTCAACCGTTGGCTAATGGGGACACTACCTTCAATTCCTAACCGAAATATTCGATTGGTTTCTTTTATAGTTTCTGTCGTCCCAGAGGGGCTGCCCCCAACAGGAGGAAAGCCGCCACCTCCACCACCGGTAGTTACCGTCTGTTCATTTTGATACTGTTCAAGACCAACTTTAAATCTGATTTTTGAACCTTTATTAAAAATCCGGCTCGCAGCTACAAATGAGCTAAATCCCTCCTGTATATCTGGGAAAGAATCGAAATTTCCATACAAGCCTGTAGATAATTGCCAGTTAAAGCTGGGCCACGTTTCATACTCAAGAGCATATAAATCAGATCGATCATAAATCGAGGTCTCCACGCTGTCAACCATATAATCTCGATAAGAACGAAAGTTTGAACCCGCTTTTATTTTTAACTGGCTAAAGGGCGTAGGTGACCACGAAAATGTGGGTTGAACCCAAACCATGCTCCGACTAAAAGTGGAACTAAAATAACTACCTCCCATTTCTATTCCTCCACTTACCGAACGACTAAATTGATGCTGATATCTTGCCAGAGCCAAGCCACCTTTCCATGTATCTAACCCAGAAAAGAAGGGTTCCAGAATACCAACCCCCGTTAATTGGACCATATCTTGGTCCCCAAACCAAGTGCTTTGACCAACTCCCGAGAACACTCCAAAAGACGTATTTTCAGCTTGCCCCCACTCTCCATAATAGGGATTAAGATAGGTATTTGTTGAATATCCTATCCGGGAATCAACAGAGAATACTGTCTGCCAATCCTGAGCTAACATTTCAGCTGATATAGAAGTTAATAATATCACAATAATGAGACCTATTCTCATAAGTAGATAACTGCATTTTTATTCCCAAAACCGTCTTCACGCTGCATGGGAGCCATTGGATCGGTCACCCATTTCTCTCCATCCTTCACAAACATATACCGGTGCTCCCCTCTACTCATGGAAACCAATCCAGTCCAAACCTGTTCTCCATTCACTTCCTGTTTGTCAAGCGGAACAGGCTCCCAGCCGTTAAAATCACCGGCAAGTTCGATTGATTGCGCATTTTCATCTATATAAACAAAGCGTACCCACACCTGATCCTTGCTATGGGTAACTTGTTGTATTGTTTCTTGCGTGTTATTTCGCTGCGGTACCTCTTGAGAGGTATCAAAATAAAATGGTGTTAATATTACTATCATTAAAATCATTGTTGCCATAACACCATACACCGGCCTAAGCCGGATCTCTTTTGGCCTCCACAAACTTTGTATCCAACTTTTAATTTCCTCTATTACTGAGATATTTGGCTCTGGCTGTTCAGCTTGTTCAATACTATACATCACCTGATCTGTAAAACCATCAGGTACTTCCGGCTGGTCATATACATTCGTCTCATTAATAGTGCTCCGCACTGACCTTTCAAAAGATAGCATCTCCCGCATTTCCGGATCGTCAGCTATCATATGGAGGGCTTCCCGCTCCTCTTCACCGGATAGTTCGCCATCCAGATATTTTTGCAGTATTTCTTCCTTATTCATACCCACGATGTCCTAATTATATTGGTTGATATAATCTTTCAACTCTTTACGCGCTCTGTGTACGCGCACTTTCAGCGCTCCTTCATTTGCATCCAATCGCTTTGCCATAGCTTTATATGTCATGTTATCACGATACTTCATCAAAAAAGCTTCCGCATGAATAGGCGTTATTACAGACAAAGCCTTATTCAATATTGCCTTTTCTTCCTCTTTCTCAATATCATCATCCGGTAGATCTTCTACTTTCATGTTGGCTACAAGCTCTTCGGATTCCATTTCCCCAAACTCCTTATTTAATCGTCTAATATTCTTGGCGTAATCCAAACAATGATTTCTTGCCAACGTATAAAGCCAAGAAGAGAACTTTGATTGTTTTTTGAAAGAATCCAGTCGCTCATAAGCTTTAACAAAAATCTGTTGAGCCAACTCTTCCCTCTCAGCTTGTCTATTCGCAAATTTGCCAACGATGCTAAATACCATTGATGCATACCTGTCAACAAGTATCCTGTAACGATCTTGTTGCCCGTCCAGAATATCCTGTATTAGTTTAAATTCTTTTTCCTTCGATTCTTCCATTTAGCACAAACATGTATCAACGCAGAATCGGACTCTTCAACACCTGCTCAATTATGTGACGACTGACTTTTACAATAGTTACTAAAAAAGTGTAATCCGATAAACAACCTTTCAGATTTATAATTTCATAAAAGTATAACATTAATGGAACTGAATCCTATATCACTTTTAAAGTGGCTCATATTTGAGAAATCAAAACACAAAATTAGATTAATAATTCAATTTTCTGACCGATAAACTATTATGTTCTTATGTAAAATATAAAAGACTATTAATTATGCGCTTTTATAGAGTCTTGCTAAGCAGCAAGGCAATTGCCGTAATACTTCTGCTATTTGGATATGGTTGGATTATAGGATCTGATTTTCTTATTGCAAATATCAGTAACAATACCTTCAGTTTTATTGATATACGTATCTTTAAAGGCCTCATCTTCGTTACCATTGCATCAACGGGTTTATACGTCTTGCTCTACCTTAAAGACAGAGAACTGAAGCAAAGCCGCCAGTATACTGATTCTATTTTAGAAACAATCGATGTCGCCATCCTTGTCATTACCGAAGATGGTATTCTCGATAGCGTTAATAGTGCCTTTGTTAATATCTTCGGTTATCCTAAAAAAGAGATTGTTGGTCAACATTTTACCGAGTTGCTTAGTGAAGAAAATTTAGAAATAGGCAACCATGTTTTTCAACAAATGATGAAAGGAAAGCCCCTACCAAATGAGGAATGGAATATTTTCGATAAATCCGGGACTCCTATTACCTTACTTATTAATGGCCACATTCTACAAAATGAGGAGAAAAAACTTCTTATTGTAAGCGCCACAGAAATTACTGGACAAAAAGAAACGCAGGCAAAACTCGAACACTCCTTGGTAGAAAAACAAGTTCTTCTATCTGAAGTCCACCACCGGGTGAAAAACAATTTAGCTATTGTCACGGGACTAATGCAGCTTCAGGTTTATGAGGAGTCTGATTCCAACCTAAAAGAAAAACTGGTTTCCTGTATTACCCGTATCCAAGCAATTGGATCTATCCATGAGTTGTTATATCAATCAAATAGCCTTGCTCAATTACGCTTTGATAAATGTATACAACAAATGATTAAAAATTTACGTGAGATATATGATCAGCTTCAAACGGTGGATTTTGATCTCAACCTATCCCCCATTACTATTAATATTAACCAAGGGGTTCCTGCATGCCTAATCATTAATGAAGTTGTTACGAATGCCTTACAGCATGCGTTTCCTGCTAACGAATCGGGTTTTATTTCTATATGTTTATCCAGAAATAAAGGAAAAAAGCTTACCCTAATTATTTCTGATAATGGGAAAGGACTACCTGATCATTTCACGTCAATTTCTCAGAATGGCTCCCTTGGCTTTCAACTTATTGATACACTTTTGAAGCAGCTTGAAGCAAATCACCAGGTCGACTCTACAAAGCAAGGCACTAAATTTACGATCTCATTTAATAAAACATCCAGACAGGGAAGTAGCTGTGGCTTTACCAGCTAACTTAAATCCTGATCTTTTTAATTAACGTTGTACCCTTTTCAATTTTCTGTATTTTAGAGCAGTAAATATTCAAGAAACAAAAATACTATTATGACCCAAGAAGAAATTAACAAGGGCAACCGCCTGATCGAAGATCTGATGGGATCAACCATTACAATAGACCAAGATGATGTTAAAGACATACCACTGGCTTTTCTTCAACTCGAAGATATGAAGTTTCACCAGGCCTGGAAATGGCTCATGCCGGTTGTTATCAAGATCGAAGATGATCTGGGATATTCCGTACTTATCAAAGATAAGGCCTGTATGGTTGTAGTTGATGATGATACCACTTTTGAATCTGAGGCTGAAACAAAAATGGAATCTGTCTGGAAGGCTATTGTTACGTTTTTAGATTGGCATAAGGATCAATAAAGTTGCTATCTATTTCATATTAGCCCTAAACTCTTACCCCAGTTTAGGGCTTTTTATTTTAGGTTTCCCTGCATCTGAGCCATTTTCTAAATATTTCACAAACTGCTTGAATCTTAACATGCTATATTCCTCATCACCCTTATGACAAAGAATGCGTTTGTTACAGGCGGAACCGGTTTTATTGGTATCAACTTGGTCAAACAACTTGTTGAGCAAGGTTGGGATGTTACTGCACTGCATCGATCCACATCTGATTTGTCAACCCTAAAACAGCTCCCGGTAAATTTAGCTGAAGGATCTATTACTGATCTGACTTCCCTGCAAGAGGTGATGTCAAGCGATATAGAGGTAGTTTTTCACCTGGCCGGTGATACGAACATGTGGTCTCAAAACAATGCTCGTCAAACCGAGGTTAATGTGACCGGCACTAAAAATATGGTTCGGGTTTCATCACAAAAGAATGTTGAAACCTTCATCCACACATCAAGCGTTTCGGCCTGGGGAGCCATGGATGGTAAGGTTACCGAAGAGAGTCCACAACAAGGCGGGGAATCGTGGGTTAACTATGAACGTACCAAATGGCTTTCCGAACGCGAAGCATTAAAAGCTCGCAATCACGATACTAAAGTCGTAATCATGAATCCGGCGATGGTTGTTGGTCCACATGATGCCAACAATTGGGGACGCCTGTTTTTTGCTTTGCGGGATGATGATCTGCCCGGCGTTACACACGGTAATATGAGCGTGGCTCATGTTGAAGAGGTTGCAAAAGCTCATATTTCCGCTGTTGATCAAGGGAACGATGGAGAACGATATATTTTGGGAGGCCGAAAATGTACCTTTGCAGAATTTGTCTCTATTATTACTGAAGTATCTAATATTTCTGCAGAACCCAAAATAATTCCCGCGTCCATTTTAAAAATAGTCGCTTACTTTCAAGCTGGTATTTCCTATCTCACCGAAAATAAACCCGATCTCACTCCGGAACTTGCAAAGCTAATGACCCGAAATGTTGTCTATTCAAGTGATAAAGCCAAAAAGGAATTAGGGTATAGCATTCCGCCTGTCAAAAAATCTGTAAAAGACTGCTATGAGTGGTTAGTTAAAGAAGAGCTGTTATAAATCATTTTATTGAGATTGTATAAACGCCCTTAATGCTTTAAAGTATCCCCCAAAATTGCCCGTATCATGACGTGTTAACCCATCGGCCAACGGATATCCCAGCACCAAATCTCCACTTTTAATCATCTTACGAATAGCAGGAGTAAGCTGTAGTTCACTACTATTATCAAGCTTTGCTTCTTTAAGAATTTCAAAAACTTTATTGTCTAATACATATCGGCACGCCGTTGCCCATGGGTGATCAGGAATTGCCGACGGCTTCTCTATAATATCTGTCAATCGGACTCTTCCATTGTTTCTGTATTTATCAATATTAAATTTAACTACTCCTCTTGACGACACCTCTTCTTTTCGTATAGGATAGATTGCCAATGCTCCCATAATACCTCCCTCTTTTAGAGATATAAGATCTTTTAAATATGTCGCTCTTCTCGCCCCTTTTAGCGGGGCATCAGAAAACACCACTACAAAATCATCGTTTTTTACAAAAGATTCGGTTTTTAAGATTGCACCACCCGGACCTGAAAAAGAATCATCTAAAATAAACTGTACGGAGGCGTCGTCCTCGAAATAACTCATCATCTTTTTATCATTGCTTTTGGCAACTACCGCAATCTCTTGTATTCCTGCTTCTTTCAGTTCTTCGATGATATGCTCCAGCACCGGTCTTTTGCCCAGTGGTAACATCGGCTTTGATATATAATTGGTCAGCGGACGCATTCGGGTTCCTTTTCCCGCAGCCGGAATTACTGCTTTTGTAATTTTTGACATCTTTTCTTCGTTATTTTATTGAATGGAAATTCTACCAATACGATAAACTAACAGAATATTAACTCTTCCATGGAAGGTTAAATATTTTGCTTAAAAACCCTTATTTTTGGAGACTCTCAAGATTATCGCTGTTACGGCAAAGGATTGAGACAACAGTAATCATTTCCACAAAATTTAAACATATAAGTGTAATATAAACATACACTTAGAACATTATGGATTCTCTTTTCCCAAAGTACGACGTCATTGTAGTTGGAGCCGGTCACGCAGGCAGTGAAGCCGCAGGTGCTGCTGCAGAAATTGGTGCCAATACATTACTTATAACTATGAACCTTGATGCCATTGCAAAAATGTCTTGCAATCCGGCCATTGGAGGTGTTGCTAAAGGGCAGTTAGTCCGTGAGATTGATGCACTGGGCGGACTTATGGGTAAAGTCGCTGATAAATCCGGCGTTCAATTTCGCATTCTTAATACCAGCAAAGGTCCCGCAATGTGGAGTCCGCGCTGCCAAAGTGATCGTGCTCTTTACAGCAAAACTATGCGTGAAGAACTTGAAAAAAAAGAGAATCTTCACTTCCGCCAGGATAATGTAGTAGATGTTTTAACTACAGATGATGGTAAAAGAGCCACCGGTGTAAAAACCTCAACCGGACAAGTCTTTGAAGCGGATGCTGTTATCCTTACCACCGGAACCTTCGGCAATGGGTTGATGCATATTGGCGAAACCAATTTTGGAGGTGGTCGCTCAGGCGAACGTGCTTCCATTGGAATTTCTGCGGCTCTTGAAGATTTAGGCTTTGAAGTTGGACGTCTTAAAACCGGAACGCCTCCCCGCATCGACGGACGTTCTATCAATTATGATAAGCTTGAAATTCAGTACGGAGATGAAGATCCCAATGCCTTTTCCTTTATGACCGAATCCCTTCCATCCAGAGAAGAACAACTTACCTGCTGGATTGGCAATACCAATGAGGAAGTGCATGACATGCTCCGCTCCGGATTTGATCGAAGCCCCATGTTTAATGGCACTATTGACTCCACCGGGCCACGGTACTGTCCATCTATTGAAGATAAAATTAACCGCTTTTCTGATAAAGATAGTCACCAGCTATTTCTTGAGCCCGAAGGATGGAATACCTACGAGATGTACCTTAATGGATTTTCCACCTCACTTCCCGAAGATGTGCAGTACAAAGCATTGCGCACTATTCCCGGCTTTGAGGATGCGGTGATGCTTCGTCCGGGCTATGCTATAGAATATGATTACTTCCCTCCGTATCAAATTCGGAGAAGTATGGAGACCAAAATTACAGAAGGACTCTTTTTTGCCGGACAAATTAACGGCACCACCGGATACGAAGAGGCTGGCTGCCAAGGACTTATGGCCGGTATTAATGCGGCCCGAAAAGTTCAAGGCAAAGAAGAATTTATCCTTAAAAGATCGGAAGCATATATCGGTGTTCTTATTGATGATCTTATAACCAAAGGCACCGAAGAACCTTATAGGATGTTTACCTCTCGAGCCGAGCATCGCATTTTGCTTCGCCAAGACAATGCTGATCTACGTCTTACCGAACTGGGTCACAAAATTGGACTGGCTTCTGATGATCGCTTTGAAAAATTCAAGACAAAGAAAGAAGCCATTGATAAGATCCATGATCTTTTTGCAGACTATACGGTCTATCCAGAAAAAATGGACCCTATGCTCAAAGAGCAAGATACCTCTACCCTATCCCAACCGGTAAAAGCAAAAACGCTTATTCCTCGTCCCGAGCTTTCCATCTTTAATTTGATGAATGCCGATCCGGAACTCAAAGAAAAGGCTCAAGAGATCACTACTGATGAACTTGTTTACGAGCAAGTTGAAATTCAGATTAAATACGCCGGATACATCGAAAAAGAATTCGAGATGGTTGAGGAAATGAAAAAGCAGGAAGACACCCTCATTCCTGATGAACTCAATTACGACAAAATTAGCAGTCTTTCATCTGAAGGACAACAAAAGATGGAGCGCATCAAACCCGAAACACTCGGTCAAGCCAGCAGAATAAGCGGAGTAACGCCCAGTGATATATCCGTTCTGATGGTATATCTGAACAACTAACTGATTGTATTCCTATAACAAGCCCCTAAACCCAAATAGTTTCACGTGGAACAACATAACATTATCAGAAAAACTGTTCCACGTGAAACGTTTGCTCAAGTTGATGGGCTTATCGATAATTTCCAGGATAAGCACAACCTATACTTAGATAAATTACTCTGGTGGAATAAACGCGTAAATCTTGTAAGCCGAGACGTTCCACGTGAAACTATTTGGGAGCACATCCGACACTCTTTGATACTTTCAGAATTAGAAGACTTTCAAAAAAATAAACTCTTCATAGATGCCGGAACCGGTGGTGGTCTTCCAGGCATTCCTCTGGCCATTGCACATCCCAATAAACATTTCGTGCTCAATGATTTAGTTACCAAAAAGTGTCTGGCGATGAAGCAAATCGCACAACAAATTGATCTCGAAAATATTGGGATTATAGATGGATCTATTGAGGACTTGCACCATGAGGAAGAATGTATTCTTATCTCAAAGCACGCCTTTAAAATTGAAGGTCTTATTAAAATGACCGGGCATCTACCCTGGAAAAAGATGGTCCTTTACAAAGGATTAGAGTTTGAAAATGAACTCCAGAGATTTTCGGAAGCGCTCAACATCACCTGTTTTGATCTCTCCAATGGTTCTGATTTCTATAACGGTAAAGCGATTATCATCATAGATAAACCTTAACATCTCCCTTCTTTTATTCGCTGAGAAACTCTGCGGTTTCACTTATATTGGGACATTCATCCACTGCAAACAAATCTATCCCAACAATCAATGAACAGTTCCGAACGCAGAATGAAGCTCATCCTCATGCTTCAACAATCCAACAGTCGTATTACTGTAGATAAAATCGCTGAAAAATTTAACGTGAGCAGGAGAACGGTTTTTCGGGATTTTAATGCCCTTTCGGAAATGAACGTGCCAGTGACCCACGATAAATACCATGGCTACGGTATTATGCAGGGATACAAAATTCCACCACTGATGTTCACCAATAAGGAATTAGCTACTATTATGGTGGGATTAAATTTTGTCAAATCACAAGTAGATCAAAAACTTATTGAAGATGCCAAGGGCGTGGAGCTAAAAATAAAAGAAGTGGTTCCGGATGAATTACGCGATTTTATGGAATCGCTGGAAGAGCGAACCGTGGTTGACCCCTATCTGAATTTTGGAGCTGAAAAAATGGAAGGCGGCGATTGGTATGTTATCAGTAATGCTATTGCCGAAAACAAAACCATCCGGTTTAATTACCGTGCGAAATCAACAGAAGAAATTAGTAGTCGAAAAGTCGACCCCTATATAATCGTTTTTTATCGCGACCACTGGAATGTAATTGGCCACTCCCACAAAAGAGACGATACCCGAAATTTTGTGCTCGATCGCATGTCGGATATCAAAATTTTAGATAAAGAATTCGTCCCATATGGCAAAATCGACGTAGAGAGTCTTATTTTTCGTTCTGACGAGAGTTCGGAAAAAATAATAGTAGATGTATATGAAAAGGCTTTAAAGCGATTTCAGGCCAATCTGCCGACGAAAATAATTAAGAAAAACAAAATTAAACCTAATTTTTTTAGGATAGAGTTTCATTTTGATAACTTGGACTTCATCAATAAATGGTTACTTCAATTTCCAAAAGATGTAAAATTGATTTCTCCAGATTCTTTGTTAGAAAAAAGGCAGAAATTATTAAAAGAAATGATAGATAATTAAATTATATAATGAATATTGTAAATAAAATAATATGATACAACGAAGAACAGTGGGAATTATAGGAACCGGAAATGTAGGAGTGGCCGCTGCCTATGCCCTCTTTAATCAGCGGATTGCAAGTGAAATCATCTTGGTCGATCAAAACAAAGAAAAAGCTGAAGGTGAGGCCATGGATCTAATGCATGGTCAGCTTTTGGTTGGAAACGTGAAGGTACGTTCCGGTAGTTATGAAGATCTTAAACATACCCAAGTCATTATTATTACTGCCGGAGTAGGACAAAAGTCACCAGATGAATCGCGTCTTGAACTCCTTAATAGAAATGCATCGGTATTCAAGGATATCATTTCAAAGCTGGACAAACATGCTCCCAATGCAATTCTTATTATTGCTACCAACCCTGTTGATATCCTCACCTATGTTTCTCAAAAACTAAGCACCCGGGAACCGCATCGTATTATCGGGACCGGAACTCTTTTGGATACAGCCCGCTTCCGTGCCCTCCTTGGCGAATACTATGGCGTTGATCCCCGATCGGTACATGCTTATATCCTTGGAGAACATGGCGACTCGGAAGTACCCATCTGGAGTCAAGCCAATATAGGAGGTAAACCTATTGAACATAATACCATTATGGACAAACCTTATAACAGAGAGGCGCTCGACACACTCTTCCAAAAAGCTAAGAATGCCGCCTACGAAATTATTGAACGCAAAGGATTTACCAATACGGCCATTGGCGTCGTTATCGCGCGTATCGTTGAGGGTATTTTAGAAGACGAAAAAAGTGTGATTCCAGTTAGCGTGTATTGGGATAACGAATACGGAATCACCGATGTATGCATGAGCCTCCAAAGTGTTATCGGCCTTGATGGGGTTAAAGATCGGATTACCCCAGATATTACCGACGAAGAAATAGAAGGGCTTTCTAAATCGGCAAATGTTCTAAAAGAAAGTTTGGCAGGAATTAAAGAGTTAGATTAAAATAAAAACCCTGTCAGAATTCTCACTCTGACAGGGTTCAATTTAAAAGTTTATAAAGAGAGGTTAGTTGCTACACCGTTTCGTCTTCCTCTTCGTTAACGACTCGGGTTACGGCAGCAATTTTTCCTTCCGTGTCGAGACGCATAACACGGACCCCTTGGGTATTTCTGCCCATGGTCCGAATACCATCACAACTCATCCGGATTACTTTACCACCTTCGGTAATAACCATCAGGTCATCCTTATCCGAGACATCTTTAAGCGCGATAAGATCACCAGTCTTTTTCGTGACTTTAAGCGTGATCACTCCTTTTCCACCACGGCTCTGCTCGCGATAATCTTCTACCAGCGAACGCTTGCCATAGCCATTTTCTGATAAAGCCAGAACGGTAGCTCCGTGCGTATTTTTGATAACGACCATATCAACGAGTTCATTATCTTTCCCCAAATCCATTCCTTTAACCCCGGAAGTATTTCGGCCCATATCCCGGACTTCATCTTCGTGGAATCGAATAGCTCGTCCTTTTTTGTTGGCAAGAATAATATTGCTTTCACCATTCGTAAGAGCAGCTTCAAGTAATGAATCATCGTCATTTATATTAATGGCAATAATTCCGTCTCGGCGCGGACGACTATACGCTTCGAGGGTGGTTTTCTTAACCTTGCCCTCTTTCGTAGCCATGATAATGTAATTGTTGTTGATGTATTCCTCATCGTCCAAGGTCTTCACCGGAACAAATGTTTTAATGGAATCATCCTTATCAATATCGATAAGATTTACAATAGCACGACCGCGAGCAGTTCTCGAACCCTCGGGAATCTCATACACTTTTAACCAGTAACATTGCCCTTTCTCTGTAAAGAACAGGATGTAATTGTGGTTGGTAGCTACAAAAAGATGCTCTACATATTCGTCATCTTTAGTAGTCGTTCCTTTCATTCCCTTTCCACCACGTTTCTGTCGGCGATATCCGCTGACCGGCATACGCTTGATGAAACCTTTGTTGGAAATAGTCACAACTACATCTTCATCAGCAATCATATCTTCAACGCTGAAGTCATCGGCAGAATGCACGATTTGTGTACGGCGTTCATCACCGTATCGATCCTTGATCTCAAGAAGCTCATCTTTGATAATGGCCTTCTGACGATCACGGTTGGAGAGAATCTCACGAAAGTCCGCAATTTTCTCTGCAATATCGTTGTATTCAAGCTCAATCTTATCGCGCTCGAGTCCGGTAAGCTTTTGCAAACGCATATCCAAAATAGCTTTCGCCTGCAGATCGGTAAGCGCAAATTGAGAGCGTAGTGCTTCGTTTGCTTCCTGTGGACTGTCGGAGGCTCGAATAGTTTTAATCACCTCGTCCAGATCATCCAGCGCAATCTTAAGACCTTCAAGTATATGCGCTCGTGATTCCGCCTGATCCAGATCATAAAGCGTACGTCGAATAATAACTTCAATACGATGCTCTACATAATGATAGATAAGCTCTTTCAGTGGCATCACCTTTGGACGCCCTTTTACAAGAGCCAGGCTAATAACCCCAAAGGTCGTCTGCATCTGTGTATACTTATACAGCTGATTGAGCACAATACCAGTATTGGCATTTCTTTTAAGTATCACCACAATGCGCATTCCGTCACGATCCGATTCATCACGGATCTCAGAAATTTCATCGATCTTTTCGTTTTGTGCCAGCTTGGCAATCTTCTGAACCAAGGTGGTTTTATTGACCTGGTAAGGAATCTCAGTAATAACAATTTGTTCACGTCCGTGGCGAAGCTCTTCTGTTGTGCAACGAGCACGAAGGGTGATTTTACCACGACCGGTTTCATAGGCTTCCTTTACTCCTTCATAACCGTATATAATGCCACCTGTAGGGAAATCCGGAGCCGGAATATGTTCCATAAGCTCCTTGCATTCGATGTCGGGATTTTCCAAATAGGCAACAATACCGTCAATGGTTTCCGTCAAGTTGTGAGGTGCCATATTCGTGGCCATCCCCACCGCAATACCCGAAGCTCCGTTTAGCAGCATATTTGGCAACATGCCCGGGAGGACCGTAGGCTCTTGCAGGGTATCATCAAAGTTATCATTAAAATCAACGGTTTCTTTGTTGATATCCGTAAGCATTTCTTCGGCGATACGTTCCATACGAACTTCCGTATAACGCATAGCCGCTGCAGAGTCCCCGTCAATAGAACCGAAGTTCCCCTGCCCGTCCACTAATGGATAGCGCAATGAGAAATCCTGGACCATCCGAACAATAGAATCGTAAACGGCCGAGTCACCATGCGGGTGATACTTACCAAGCACCTCACCTACAATACGAGCACTCTTTTTATAATTTCTGTTGTGAAGCATGCCCAACTCACTCATCCCATATAAAATACGTCGGTGAACTGGCTTTAAGCCATCCCGAACATCGGGCAGGGCACGAGATACAATAACCGACATCGAGTAATCGATATAGGCCGACTGCATCTCTTCTTCTATCGCAATAGGTATAATTTTATCTCTTGCCATGGATAATATTTAGTACAGTGTTAAAAATTAGATTCCTTAAAGCGGCTAAGTTTAAAAGTACTTGAGTGTTAACGTTCAAAGCTGAACATCAACACCTTTGGCACCCCAACACTTAGATTTAAATATCAAGCGTTGCGTATTTTGCATTACGCTCAATGAATTCCCGTCGTGGTTGTACATCCGACCCCATCAATCTGGAGAACAACTTATCTGCAGCTGCTGCATTATCTACCGTTACCTGCTGCAGGGTTCGTGTTTCGGGATCCATTGTGGTTTCCCAAAGCTGTTCGGGATTCATCTCACCAAGTCCCTTATAACGGGAAACATCAAATTTATATCGGGATTTTCTGTGCTCTTTTACCAACTTACGACGTGTTTCTTCATCCCAGGCGTAGTCAATATTACCTTGACTGTCCGTAATCTTATATAGCGGTGGCATTGCAATATATACATGCCCTCCTTCTACAAGAGGCTTCATATATCGATAGAAAAACGTAAGTAACAATGTCCTGATGTGGGAGCCGTCCACATCGGCATCTGTCATAATAATGATTTTGTGATACCGCAGCTCTTCGAGATCAAAATCTTCTTCAGAATGGCCCACTCCAGCTCCTAAAGCCGTAATCATGGCCTGAATTTCATTATTCTCCAAGATTCTGTTAATCTTTGCTTTTTCGGTATTCAAGATCTTACCTCGAAGCGGAAGTATCGCCTGGAAGCTTCGGTTTCGACCCATCTTGGCAGAACCGCCGGCCGAGTCCCCCTCTACCAGGTAAATCTCACTTTGTTTGGGATCTTTAATAGAACAGTCGGCCAGTTTACCCGGAAGTCCGCCTCCACTCATCGCACTTTTGCGCTGAATAAGCTTACGAGCTTTCTTCGCGGCCTCACGCGCCTCAGCTGCAAGAATAACCTTCTCGAGAATCTTCTTGGCAACCTTGGGATTACGTTCAAGATATTCGTTCATCTGTTCATAAACGATAACCTCAACGGCACTTTGAACCTCAGAGTTACCAAGCTTCGTTTTAGTCTGTCCTTCAAATTGAGGTTCTGGAACTTTCACACTTAACACGGCCGTCATTCCTTCACGGAAATCACTCCCTGAAACGCTGACATCACTTTTAATAAGATTATTATCCTTAGCATACTTCTTCAGCGAACGAGTAAGCGCACGACGAAAACCGGAAATATGTGTGCCGCCTTCGCGCGTGTTAATATTATTAACGTACGAATGTACATTTTGTGAGTAGCTACCATTATACTGAATAGCCAACTCAACCGGGACCATATCAACTTCCCCTTCAATCAGCATGGGTTCTTGCATCATGGTTTCCCGATCCTCATCCAAATATCGAACAAAGTCTTTTACACCACCTTCATAGTGAAACGTTTCGGAAAGATCATCCTCACGCTTATCCTCAAGATTAATCGTGATCTGAGGATTCAAAAACGCTAACTCACGCATCCGCTCAGCTATAATATCCCACTTAAATTCTGTCGTCTGATTGAAAATCTCCGGGTCAGGGGTAAATGTAATTGTCGTACCCGTTTTGTCAGTCTTTCCTTTTACCTTAAGCGGCTGAACTGTTGCCCCATGCTCGAACTCCATTACATAAATTTCACCGTCGCGATGAATTTCAGCATAAAAGTGAGACGAAAGCGCATTCACACAACTAACACCAACACCGTGTAATCCACCGGATACTTTGTAGGTGTTTTTATCAAACTTGCCGCCGGCATGTAGCTTTGTTAAAACAACCTCAACGGCAGGTAATTTGATTTTGGGATGCTCATCAACCGGAATTCCACGCCCATTATCAGTAATAGTCATGGATCCATCTTCATTAATAGTAACATCCATCACGTCGCAATGGCCTTCCATGGCCTCATCGATGGAGTTGTCGACAACCTCATTAATAAGGTGATGAAGTCCGCGCTGACCGGTATCCCCGATATACATCGCCGGACGTTTGCGAACGGCCTCCAGACCTTCTAAAACCTGAATATTTTCCGCCTTATAATCTGATCCTTTCTTTTTCGCCATAAATGTGGGTATGAATGGGGTTTAAAATAATGATGAAGACGCCTGAAAATAGGGCATAAATAGGCAAAATCAAAGTAAGCGATGGGGTTTATTGACAAAAGCCGAGATATGCTCGTAAATCAAATTTATCCCCTGTTAGAAGTCTTCCTAAAGTTCCTGTTTTTGTTCTCCCCAGAACGGCTTAATATGTAAAAAAAATATCTCTAAAAGAAACATTGATCTTTTTGGGGAATAAGCCTATTTTTCCAGTCTATCTGAGAAATGTAAAATAACGTTTTATTCGTACTATGGCACGTAAAGATGATATTACTGGAAAAGGAGCACAGAATGGATATCGCTCCTCAAATGCAAATAATAAAACGAAGCATAAGTTTCAGCAGAATCTGCAAAAAAAGAAGTTTTATATCCCCGAGGAAGATAAGTGGGTTACACTGAAAGTTTCTGCCAAAACGCTTCGCACAATCAATAAGAAAGGCATCCACGCCGTACTGAAAGAAGCACGGAAAAAAGGAACTCTCATTAAAGACGTATAAGTTCGTTAACAGTTAGGTTTATTGGTTGTTGAATTCCATTCATCATAAATAACAACTAACTGATAACCAGAAACAAAAGAATTATGGCAAAAGGAAACAGAGTACAAGTAATTTTAGAATGCACCGAAGCACCGGGTACGTCTCGGTATCACACTACAAAAAACCGGCGAAATTCTCCCGACCGACTGGAGTTAAAAAAGTACAATCCGGTTCTTCGCAAGCATACCGTTCACAAAGAAATTAAATAAGTAATACTTAAGAACCAGCATCATGGCTAAGAAGAAAACTTTCGGAACCAAAGAAGAGCAAAAGACGGACGACCGGCGAATGGCCAAAGTTATTGTAGCTCAAAAAACAGCTAACAATAAGTATGGTTACAAGGAAGCCATTATCGATGAAGAAAACGTGCGGGACTTTATCAACGAGAATAAAGACTAAACATTTTTTCTTTATTTGATAAAAAGGTTGCATCCGCATGCGTGGGTGGAGCCTTTTTTTATGAGTTTATTTGACCTTCAACAATTATAAAACCGTTTTTTATGGCTATCAAAGACAAAATCATGGCCGACCTAAAACAGGCGATGAAAGATAAGGAGCAGGATAAACTGCGTGTTCTCCGATCCCTAAAGTCGAAACTATTGGAGCGGGAAATTAGCGAACGCAAAGGTGGTGAAGGAGAACTCTCTGACGAGCAAACTATTGAAGTGCTCATGAAAGCCGTCAAACAAAGAAAGGAATCTATAGAGCAGTTTGAGAAAGGCGATCGTAATGATCTGGCCGATGCCGAAAAAGATGAGGTGGAGATCATAAACTCCTATCTCCCGGAAATGCTTTCTGAGGAGGAAGTACGCGATATAGCTAAAGAAAAGATTGAAGAGCTTGGCGCCGAAGATATATCTGATATGGGACAAGTTATGGGCGTATTGATGCAAGAACTGAAAGGAAAGGCCGAAGGATCTGTAGTAAGCAAGGTTGTTAAAGAAGAACTTTCCTAAATTCCGCTCCTATGAATCTGATTGATTTCCTAATCCTGATTCCTATTGTTTATTTCGCTTACAGTGGATTTGCAAACGGAATCATCAAGGAAGTGCTCAGCATTGTAGGTATTATCTTAGGCGTTTTTCTCACCTTCCAATATATGGATCCTCTTGCTACAGCAATCAATCCGCTTTTTGAAGAAGGAGCTTCTTTTGTCCCTTTTATTTCGGCCATCATCATTTTTGTTGGCACACTATCACTGGTACACCTTGCGGCATTTTTAAGCAAAAAGTTTTTAGAAACCATTAAGCTGAATTTTATTAATCGCATTGCAGGGGCTGCATTCGGCTTTTTAAAAAGCGGTATCGTAATCAGTGCTATTCTATTAATCCTTGCTGGTTTTAGTATCCCTTCTGAAGAATCCCGACAAAATTCAGCAACCTATCCTTATATTATCTATCTGGCACCTTGGGCTTATGATGCGGTAGCTACTGTATATCCCGGTGCCGAAGATTTTTCCACGACCGTCCAGAAGACACTCGAGCAATATAATCCAATTGAAAACTTTCCCTTTTTAGAACAGAGCAATTCTTAACTTTTATGAATTTTTTACCAGTTGACGAACAATTAGATGTTATTAGAAGAGGTACGGTTGAAATTGTACCTGAAGAAGAGCTTGTCGAAAAGCTCAAAAAATCTAAAAAAGAAGAAAAACCTCTTAAGATTAAGCTGGGTTGCGATCCCACCCGTCCCGATCTTCACCTGGGACATTCAGTAATTCTGCGCAAACTGCGGCAGTTTCAGGATCTCGGTCATGAAGCCATTCTTATTATCGGAGATTTTACAGCGTTAATTGGTGATCCCACCGGGCAAAATGAAACGCGTCCGGCGCTATCTCCAGAAGAAATCAAAGAAAATGCCAAAACATATCTCGATCAGGCGACAAAGATTTTAGATGAAGATAAAACCACTATCGTTTATAACTCGGAGTGGTTGGGAGAAATGAACTTCCAGGATGTTATTAAATTAACCTCTAAACTGACGGTTGCACGAATGATTGAGCGTGACGATTTCTCCAAGCGCTACGAAAATAATGAGCCGATTTCGCTGCACGAATTTCTTTATCCGCTGGCCCAGGGGCAGGATTCCGTCCACCTGCAATCAGATGTGGAACTCGGCGGCACCGATCAAAAGTTTAATCTACTCGTAGGGCGCGAACTTCAAAAAGATGACGGGCAGGAGCCCCAAATTGCCTTAATGATGCCTTTGTTGGTAGGCACCGACGGTACCAAAAAAATGTCTAAGTCTTACGACAACTACATCGGCATTACCGAAGATGCTAATGATATGTATGGAAAGGTGCTATCAATTCCCGATGATCTGATCTACTCATGGTTTGAACTCCTTTCGGATATTGATGTAGATAAGCTGCCTAAGTACCAAGAGAAAGCAGAAAAAGATCCGCGTAATACCAAGCACGAATTAGCGCTGGTGATTACCCGCATGTATCACGGTGAGGAAGCTGCCAAAGCCGCTCGTGAACACTTCGAAAAAACAGTTGTTGGTGATGAAATTCCCGACGATGCCCCTACCCTGGAATATGAGCCGGGTACCGAAGTTCGCCTGCTGGATATTGTTTCGGATGCCGGTTTTACAGACAGTAACGGACAAACAAAGCGCCTGATCAAACAAGGCGGTATTTCTATTGATGATGAGAAGATTTCCGACAAGGGATACAGCGTGACTTTTGCAGATGATACTGAATTTACGTTGAAGGTAGGGAAGCGTAATTATGCAATTGTGAAGTCTAAGTAAGAAGTGAAAAGCAAGAAGAAACAAACTATCTACTTGTTTTAAGTTTTGATAGCATTGCAAAACACTCATTTAACAAGTCTGAAAGTTCTTTTATATCATCTTTTTTAATAAAACCAAGCTCAAGTGATATTTCAATTTGGGCATCAACTTCAACTAAAGAGGCACAAGCAATTTCGTAGAATCTTCGTTTCTCTTTGCTTGTCTTTCGGGCTTCTCCTTCTGAAATATTAGAAATAACGGAGACAGCAGCTCTCCTGAGCTGACTTACAAGACCAAATTTCTCTTCGTTGGGAAAATTTTCCGTAACCTGATAAATCGTTTTTATTAACGCTATTCCCTTTTTCCAGATAATCATCTTTTTGTGACTTAAATCTAACATAAGCTAAAGTTTAGTTCCCATTTATTAAGTAGGACCTCTTGATACACAAATCCTTACATAACTTCTTGCTTCTCGCTTTTCACTCCGGTAATACAATTATATTTCATAAAAAGACTGCTAATCTTAAATAAGTAACTGCCTTTATTCCATGCTTAAAATCTCATCTCTAAACGTTAATGGAATTCGTGCGGCACATCGCCACGGCTTTACCGATTGGATAGATCAAACCGATCCCGATATTATCTGCCTGCAAGAATTACGGGCTATGGAACATCAGGTTCCGGGACCGATTCAAAAGTTGAATTATCATGAGGCTTATCATACCGCAGAGAAAAAAGGGTATTCAGGCGTGGGTATTTTATCAAAGCAGAAACCCATCCGCATAGAAAAAGGAATGGGGATAAATTGGGTTGACAGCGAGGGACGTGTAATGATGGCAGAGTTTGAGGATCTCTACGTATTCTCTATTTATGCTCCCAGTGGCACCACCGGCGATGAACGTCAGGAACTAAAGATGGAGTTTCTGGATTACTTTCTCCCCTTTGCACAAAAATTTCTATCCGAAGACAAACCGGTCGTAATGTGTGGAGATTACAACATCTGTCATAAAGCCATCGATATTCATAACCCGAAGCGTAATAAAAACACCTCCGGATTTTTACCTGAAGAACGAGAATGGGTAACACGACTGTTGCAAACTGGTTTTGAGGATGTGTATCGAAGTCTGCACGAAGACGAAGAAGATCTATACAGCTGGTGGAGCTATCGGGCAGCATCCAAAGAGCGGAACAAAGGCTGGCGCATTGATTATCACATGAGCTGTCCAAATATGCTGGATGCCGCAGAAGAAGCGGTTATTGAAATGAAATGGGATTTATCGGACCACGCCCCCGTTACAATAAGTTATAACCTTTAATGGCTTTCCCATTCTCTAACCCATATATTTATCACTGCATGTCATTCAATATTCAATAATTTAGGATTAAAATTATGGGTACGCACTACCAAGGCAGTGATCGAGAAGAGAAAACCCTGAACGCATTTATCAAGTTAATGCGTGCCACCGACTCCATAAATAATCGGTTGAACCGACAGCTCAGTGATGTTGGATTAACCATCAGCCAGTTTGGGGTGTTAGAAGCACTGCTACACCTGGGCCCGTTAAATCAAAAAGCACTGGGAAAAAAACTTCTTAAAAGCGGCGGTAATATTACCCTTGTCATCGATAACCTCGAAAAGAGCGGCTGGGTTGAACGTCACCAAGATCCTAAGGATCGGCGCTCAATGTTAATTCATCTTACCGATGAGGGAGAAAAGTTTATATCTGATTACTTTCCTAAACATCTGGCACGCATAAAAAAAGAGTTTGAGGTACTTTCCGACGAAGAACTGGAACAACTCAGCAGTATCTGCAAAAAGTTAGGCTTACAAGAGTAAATCAGTCAAACCGGATAGCATCGGCCGGATCTACCTGCGCAGCTCTTTTTGCGGGATACCAACTGGCCAGCAGACAAAGCGCTAAGCTTCCCGCCAGCACAATACTGACATCCAGATAACTAATACTTACCGGATAAGCATCAATAATAAAAGCCGATGAAAGTTTTATGAGGCCGTATTGCTGCTGCATCCAGCTGAGCAACAACCCTATTCCCCCGCCAATAACACAACCTATAATTCCGATATAAAATCCCTGCCGGACAAATATATTTTTGATATCCGAGGGGGTAAAACCCATTGTCAGTAATATCCCAATATCTCGGTTTTTCTGGATGACAATCATCGTCAGCGACCCAATAATATTAAGTACGGCTACCAGCACGATAATCATTAAAATGATATAGGAGCTCCATTTTTCAAGATACATCACATCGTAGAGCGGCTTCTGTAAATCATACCATGTAGATATCTCAAACTCTGATCCCAGTGAAGCCTGTATTTTCTCTTTTACGGATTCTGCCTCATCAGTATTTGTTATCCGTAAATCAATACCCGAAACGGCATTCCGCATTTCAAAAAGGCGCTGTGCTGCTTCTTTATCAATAAAAACCCCGGCCCCTTCCGTAATTTGAACCTGTGAATAACTACCTCGAACTTGAAATCGGAAACTACGTGGAAGTGAAAATTGGGTAAGCGATTTGCGCATCCCGGCAGCACTTAGCAAAACTACTTCATCATCAATGCTCAGGTTTAACTCATTCATGAGCTGCCGGTTAATCAACATCCCCGGCCTTTGATTTCGAACAGATAAATCAAGCATCCCTTCATTAAGGTTTTCATTAAAATCATTTACTTCAAAATATTCATCGGGATCTATTCCTTGTACCTGTACCACTTTATCATCACTATGCTTGAATGCCAGCAGCGCCTTCCCTTCTGCATATGAAGCCATAGCTTGGACTTCTGGAATATCAGACAGCTTTTTCTCCATATCACCTGTAAAAAGAAAAGAATTAGAAGCAGTGGACTCTATTCGTAGATCGGGATCATTCTGAAGGAGAAGTCCTTGAATTACATCAAAAAAACCGTTGAACACCGAAAGAACAACAATGAGCAGCGCCGTTCCAATAGTTACCCCAATAATACTGATAATAGTAAGCGTGGAAATAAGCGAGATGTGCTTACGCGAAAATAAATATCGTCTGGCTATAAATCCGGTTGTTTTCATAAGCCCTGAAAATAATCATAAAAAAAGAAGGATTACACCTAACAATAAAAACAGTATCTGCCTTCGATTCACATTTTTTTACCTAACGACACTCGCATTTTTTATACATTGCTTTTTCTACGATTGGATCAACTAATTTCAACACAAACCAGGGATATATGTTAAGACGCAATAAAAAATATAAATGGGCTATGGCAACTATTGTTGCTCTGCTTTTTATGGGGTTTTCTTTCTCTGCCGAGGCGCAACGCTTTGGTGGAACAGCTCAGGCCGAGGGCGTTAATGAAGTTTCATTTGAGGAACCCTATCTGCAAAATTTAGAATATCGAAATATTGGCCCTTTTAGAGGAGGCCGTTCGGTGGCCGTTACCGGTCATCCTGATCAACTGGATACCTATTACACCGGATTTACCGGCGGTGGTGTGTATAAGACGACCGATGGCGGGAAAAACTGGATAAACGTATCAGACGGTGATTTTAAAACGGGATCCGTAGGGGCACTAACAGCGGCGCCCTCCAACAGCAATGTTATTTACGCGGGCATGGGAGAAACCTGTATTCGTGGAAATATGGCGGCCGGTGACGGTATGTACAAGACCACTAATGGCGGAAAAACGTGGGATCATATTGGTCTGCCAGAATCACATTTTATCGGTGAAATTGCCGTACATCCCAAAGACGAAGATATTGTCTGGGTAGCGGTAATGGGACACGCATTTGGCACAGAAGGTAATGAAGAACGCGGCGTCTATAAAACTACCGATGGCGGTGAAAATTGGGAAAAAGTACTGTATCACAATCAATTTACAGGTGCTGTGGATGTCGAAGTTGATCCCACCAATCCCAATATATTATACGCTTCTCTTTGGGAAGCCTATCGCAATCCGTGGGAGATGTCGAGCGGTGGCGAAGGCAGTGGCCTATATAAAAGCACCGACGGCGGTGAAACATGGAATAATATTTCCGAACGTCCGGGTATGCCCAAAGGGCTTATGGGCAAGATTGGCGTAGCCATTTCTCCCGTTAATCCTGATCGTGTCTGGACGATTATTGAAAGCGATAATGGTGGAGTCTTTCGCTCTGATGACAGTGGTGAAACCTGGAACCGTGTAAACAGTGAACGAAATCTACGTCAACGTGCCTGGTACTATACACACATTGTTGCCGATACCGAGGACGAAGATGAAGTGTATGTACTGAATGTTGGATTTTATAAATCTACCGACGGTGGCGAATCTTTTGAAAGCATTAATACCCCACACGGTGATCACCACGACCTGTGGATCGATCCAAATAACGGAGACCGAATGGTCGTTGCCGATGACGGGGGCGGGCAGGTTTCCTATAATGATGGTCAAAGCTGGTCCTCGTACCGCAAGTATGCTACGGCACAGTTTTACCAAGTTATTACCGATAATGAATTCCCCTATCGAATTTATGGAGCCCAACAGGATAATAGTACCGTAGGTATTAAAAGCCGAACAGCCGACTATGGCATTGAAACGCGCGACTGGCATCCTGTGGCCGGTGGAGAAAGCGGTTATATTGCACCCGATCCCGAAAATCCCAATGTAACCTACGGCGGTAGTTACGGAGGATATTTTAATAAATTTAATGACTTTACCGATCAGAGCGACCGTATTGATGTGTGGCCCGATAACCCCATGGGCGCGGGTGCCAAGGATCTAAAATATCGCTTCCAGTGGACCTTTCCTATCTACATTTCACCTCATGATCCCGACATCTTATATGCGACATCACAGTTTGTTCACCGATCGGATAATGAGGGAATGAGCTGGGATACCATCAGCGAAGATTTAACGCGCAACGATAAGTCCAAGCAGGGTGAATCGGGCGGACCCATTACCAAGGATGATACCAGCGTTGAGTATTATAACACCATCTTTACCTTCGCGGAATCACCGGTAGAGCCCGGCGTTCTGTGGACCGGCGCTGATGACGGACTCATTCATATTAGTCGCGATAATGGCGACAACTGGACTGAAGTTACGCCTGAAGGTATGCCCGAAGCGATGGCCAGCATCATCGATCCATCGCCCCACGATGCCGGAACGGCCTACCTTGCGGCTACGCGTTATAAGTTCGACGACTTTCAGCCGATGCTTTATAAAACGGATGACTACGGCCAAAGCTGGACTAAAATTACAACTGGTATTCCCAGCAAAGATTTTACGCGCGTGATTCGTGAAGATCCTATTAAAGAAGGTCTCCTTTATGCGGGGACGGAAACGGGTGTGTACGTTTCCTTTAATGACGGGGAACTCTGGCAACCGCTTCAACTTAACTTGCCCGCTGTACCTATTACCGATTTAGCGGTGCATGAGCGTGACAAAGATTTGGTAGTGGCCACACAGGGTCGTTCATTTTGGGTACTGGATGATTTATCCATACTCCATCAGCTTGGTGACGAAATCACTCAATCCGACTACTACCTCTATCAGCCGGAAACAACCTATCTGTTTGGAAGCCACACCGAACCGGACCCCGGACAAACACTGGGCGAAAATCCAAAAGACGGAGTAGTGGTACACTACAATCTTAACAGTGAAATTTCCGACCAAGAAGTACAGCTGCAGTTTGCCGAATCAGATGGCGATGTTATTCGCACCTTCTCCAACCAAGAAGATTTAGATGGTGAAGAAGTAAAAGAGTCGGAAGAATTTCATGAAAAAGAACATGAGGTTCCCTCCGATGTACTAACCACCAAGCAGGGACAAAATACCTTTGTTTGGAATATGGAATATCCCGGAGCAACCGATCTCGATGGGCAACAAATTTTATGGTCCGGTTCTACGGATGGTCCTTCAGCCGTACCCGGCACATACGAAGTGCGCTTAATTGTTGATGATCAAACGATCATGAGCCAAAGCTTTGAAATCACCAAAGACCCACGCATTGATGTCACACAAGATGATTTTGAGGAGCAATTTGAGCTACATCAAACAATCATTAGCAAACTGGATACTACCCATAAAACTATCAACCGCATTCGAGAAATACGTGAAGAGTTGGATGGTATAAAGTCCGACTACGCCGGTAATGAAGACGTTCAAGAACGTGTTGATGCCATGCTAACAACGCTTTCGGATGTGGAAGGAGAATTAATGCAGACTAAAGCTGAGTCGTTCCAGGATGTGCTGAATTATCCCATTAAGCTGAACAACAAACTGGCTTCGCTGGCCAATACCGTTGCAACAGGCGACGGACGTCCAACGGAACAGCAATATGAAGTTTATGAGGATCTCGCAGCACAAGTAGATGCTCAGTTTGAACGCATAGAGCCTATTTTAGAGGGCGATGCGTCGAGCTTAATTGAGGAAATGGATAAAGAAGCTATTCCCATCGAAAACTAATCACAGTAAAACTCTTTGGTCATTTTCAGGTAGCATCACGAGAACTCGTGGTGCTGCCTTTTTTATTTTTCTCTCCACTATCAATAGGCAATTTAACTGAACTGCGCATGTGCAAGTCCCGCTGCGGAAATGGAATCACGATATTATATTTTCGGAAGGTCCGTACGATCGCCTGGTTGAGCTCATTACGAATTTTGGGATAGTCTTTAACATTGGGAATCCAAGAGCGCAGCTGCATATTCCAAGAGGAATCACCAAACTCTATAAGGTGTACTTCGGGTTCAGGATTTCTCATCACGTTGCTATTATTGGCAGCCACTTCATTAAGTGCTTTTAGAACGGTATCCAAATCTGAGTCGTACGAAACTCCTACATCTACATCCAACCGATACGTAGGATCTCCGTGTGAATAATTTATTACATCTTTAGATACAAACTCCGAATTAGGCACCACAATAGAAATGTTATTTACCGTCCGTACCATCGTAGATCGTATATTGATCTCAATAACATCGCCTTCAATTTCATTCACAACTACGCGGTCGCCCACGCTAATGGGTCGTTCAAATAGGATAATAAGTCCTGAAATAAAATTTGAGGTCACATTCTGCAGCCCAAAACCAATACCGACCGAAAGAAGTCCAAATATAACGGTAAGGCTACTAAGGTTGATCCCAACAAAATTAAAAGAGATCAACACCCCAATGGTGATGATAATATATTGGGTGATACGAGAAAGCGTATAACTCGTCCCCTCATCAATATGAAAACGCCTAAATATTTTACGATTTATCGCTCGACGAGCAAAGATCCCTACAACAATAAAGAAAGTAAGAAGCAGAAAAAATAGCAGGATAGAAGCCGTTGTAACCGGGACATCACTAATTGCAAATAGCTGAAAGTTTAAAACTTCCCGGATATAACTAAAAAACTCTTCCCAACTCATAGCCAATAGTTTGATTGATAAATATATAAATAGGGAGGTTGTCTCTATTAAACAACTACCTTATTGCAATATATGGTGAAAATGAATCAAAGTTCAGCTTAACAGCTATTATTTATTTTTTAGATCGTTTTCTGTGATAGTATAATCCCACAGCTTTTCTCCATCTGATCCATAAGTCTCCAAAACCAACCGACGATTATCTTCATCCCCTTTAATATACATCATCCCAAAGTTCTGATCGTCATAAACCAACGTTCCGTCCACCCGCTGGGGATTATCATATTCTTCGGATTCTTGCAAGTTTCCATACGTCCCGCTACTTAGCGGCGATGACGTAAATTCATAAATAGGATAATTGTCTTCCCGATCGGTCTTAAGCAGTTCCGTAAAATGTCTATCGCCCGACAAAAACAGCACACCCGGAATATCATGCTCATCTAAAAACTCCATAAGCTCCTCTTGCTCATGCGGATACGCTGTAAACGATTCATGGGTATTCATTTTATTAGTTGCCTGATTGCCTACGACAACAATTTTAAACGTAGCATTGCTTCCCACCAGGCTATCCTTTAGCCACTGTAGCTGCGCTTCCCCGAAGAATGCTTTGCCTTCTTTTTTAAAATTATTGGGCGCCCGATGATAGCGATTATCCATCAGAAAAAACTCCACATCGCTGTATTTATATTTGGTAAAAACCCCATCAGTTTCACTGGTTCCGTATCCTGGGTTCGCCCAGTATCGTTTAAAAATATCCAGCGTTTCTTCGCGCAAACGATACGAACGATCCGAATTATTGGGACCGTAATCATGATCATCCCACGTAGCTATATTGATAGCATTGGCCAGAAGCGGCTGCATTTCCGGTGTATTGCGCGCATCCTTAAAACGATAGTCCAATCTTTTCTTGGAATAGAAATCGGGTTCGCGGTAATAGACATTATCTCCCAGCCACAGCATCATATCCGGATGCTGATTATTGATGTGTTTTAGAATTTCAGTACTCTTTCCATAGGGCGTACCCGGTCGATCAAATTCGGAATCATTAATATAGAGGCACGATCCCATCGCTACCGAAAAATCAGGTGCCGGTTTGCGCCACTCCCAAAGCTGCTGGGTTGTAAACTTCATATCATACGGCAAGTTTACTTTTTGTCCATCTATCGTAAGCTCATACTGATACGTCGTCCCATAATCCAGGTCCGTCAGTTTAACTTGTGCAGTATTCGATTCCAGCGCTAAAGTTGAACTCCTAAAAACATGTTTGGGAGCATCCTCCTCTCCTTTTTTCCAATAAGTCAATTCAAAAGAGACCGGTTTCGTGGTTTGTATCCACAGGTTAGCCTCTTGCATTTCCACATAACCCAACATAGGGCCTGCTTCCAACAATGATTCGTTTTCCTGCGCCTGTACAAATCCGGCGATCAAGAAAAAGATCAACAGTGTAAGATATCGCCGTAAGGTATAAATGCTCATGAGTTTGGTAGTTAATTATGAATCAAGTTGATTTTCCAATATCCTATTTTATCAATACAAAAATAAAGGTTTATTTTAGGTCGGTTTTCGTTGAATATACTTGTTGATTACGGTATTTTCACCATCACTTAATTTAGAGTACTTAACCTAACCACATATTATGCGCATCATCATTTTCGGACCACCCGGTGCCGGCAAAGGAACACAGGCTAATCTCATCAGTGAAGAATACGATATTCCCCATCTCTCTACCGGTGAAATTTTTAGATCTGCTATTAAAAATGAAACGTCCCTTGGCAAAGAAGTAAAAGCTATTCTGGATGCCGGTGATTTGGTCCCCGACGAAAAAGTGGTGGGCCTGGTTGAAGAGGAGCTCAAAGACGACAAATATAGTGACGGTTATATTTTGGATGGGTTTCCACGCACTGTTCCCCAAGCCGAAGCCTATGATGCTATTTTGGATAAAAAAGGCAAAACTCTGGACGCCTTTCTACAGCTGGTAGTTCCAGAAGAAGAGTTGATTGATCGGATTTTAAGCCGGGGTGAAGGCCGCTCGGATGACTCTCCCGAAAAAATTAAAAATCGCTTGGCCGTTTATAGAGAGGAAACAGCGCCCGTACTTAATCACTACAAAAAACAGGATGCGGTTGAAACCATTGACGGTGTCGGCTCTATTGAAGAAATATTCGAAATAATTAAAGAAACGCTAAACAGCAAGTAATACTTCATACCATTTAAGTACATTTTAAAATCCCCTTTTAAAAATATTAAAAGGGGATTTTTCCAATTACCTCCGGGAAAGCTACTATACTCCAATCTTTTCCTCTTTACTTAAACTTCTTTCAGCCATACTGAATAGTATAACACAAATATAAATAGGATTTTATCATTAACTAATTAATTAGTTTTTTTAAAAAAAACTTCTAAAATCCCGGGTGTTACATCCATAATACTATCTGAAGCAAAAAAATAATTTGCCCCAGGCCCATACACAAAAAGCGGTACTTTATTAAAAGTGTGTGTTTTTGTAGACAGGTCTTCAACATTACCGTGATCACTGCTTAACACAATTGTTGTATTGGATGACTTATTGCGGATTAAATGCCACAAAAACCTATCATAAGTATTTAAAAATCCTTCTGCTTTATTCAATTCTTGACTATGCCCTGCTTTATCTGTTAAATAGTATTCATGCAGTAGCAGGTCATAGTTCTCTGATTGTTCCAATAGCCGATCAGCAGCCTGCTCCGGAGAAATTTCAGGCACATCAATATTCAGTTGCTCTCTCCACGCCTGTTGTGTTAACTCAGAAGTTAGTGCCGTGCCATTTTTAACTTCCTGAGTCGTATTCAATGCAATATCAGCACTTTTGGTCATAAGTGTTGTACAGCTCCAGCGATTCCGTTTTCGCGCTTTCTGAAAATAAATATCTGGGTAAGCATTTATAAAATTACAGCTTATTCCCTGCTGCTTTGCTTTAATAAACAGGCTCTGTTCTTTCAAAAAAGGTTTTATCCCCGAATGCGGAAAGGGTCCAAAGTGCTTTTCAATTTCTTTTGGCGCATTTTTTCCAGTAAACAAGGCCGTCTGACCAGTTCCGCTTTGGGGCAATCCTTCTACCCCGAGACGAGCATCTATAAATTTAAATAGATGGTTAGTTTCTGAGAGTTCGGTTGCTTTTTCAGAAAACTCTTGATCACCGGCCATGGCAGAAAAGCCCCGGTAGATTGATTGAGTAAAAGGATTTGCTTCATTGGCTTTTCCCAACCCAACGCCGTCTATAAATAGAAATATTACGGACATATTAGTTAAACTAACCAAATATTTATGTCATGCTGAATTTATTTCAGCATCTATACATAACTTTAAAGAAGAGATCCTGAAACAAAGCCTGTCCCGACACATCGGGGTTCAGGATGACACTTTGACTATTCACCGTTCCATGACCAGTGTAACCGGACCATCGTTATGGAGCTGCACATCCATATAAGCGCCAAACTGGCCGGTTTCAATATCCAGATCCGAATTTTTTTTAATGTAAGCAATCATATCCTCATATAATTTCTCTGCTTTATCCGGTTCGGCAGCCTCGAAATAACTGGGCCTATTTCCCTGCTCATAATCCCCATACAGGGTAAACTGCGGCACAACCAGGATCTCTCCTTCTACATCCTGAACAGATAAATTCATTTTCCCTTCTTTATCATCAAACACACGCAATTTCAATATTTTCTCGGCCAGCCATTCCATCTGTTCCTCAGTATCTTCTTCATGGACACCAACCAGCAACATTAGGCCGTGACCAATCGCACCAATACGCTCATTTTGCACAAAAATACTCGCTTCGGATACCCTTTGTAGTACTATCTTCATATCTAAGTCTGTTAATAACCCTGTGGATAAGTATGTGTATAACTTCTTCTTAAAATAGATCAACCAAAACCAACAAAATTTCTCCACAGCTTTCAACAACTGAATATTATTTTCCACAAGTTATAAAGTAGAAAAATCGTGTAGATAACATTTTCTACTTGACACCCATTCTATTGTAAATTGTGGAAAACTTAAAAATAATTCTGCTAAACAGTTGTTTTTATTAGGATTTTTATCCACAAAATAATCCACAATAGAAATTTGCCAACTAAAAATTTGTGTGTTAAAAAGTTATCCACTTATCCACAGTAACTACTATGTACTACAAATATTATTTATCTAATATTATTAAGGGTTTCCGGTGGATAATGTGGAGAAATATTTCTTAAAAACGATAGGCAAGTTGGCTATATTTATTTGAGTCAAAAAAATGAACCCAAATTGAACACTTTTATGGAAGAGCTTAAATATCCCATTGGTCGAGAGCAGATAAACAGCTCTCCATCTGCAAAAGAGATAGTTCAATGGATTGATGATATTCGAAGTCTTCCTGAAAAATTATCTGCAGCTGTTGCTCACTTTTCAGATAAACAACTGGATACACCATATCGAAAAGATGGTTGGACGGTCCGGCAGGTTGTCCATCACATTGCAGACAGCCACATCAATGGTTATACCCGGATTAAATTAACACTCACAGAAAGTAAACCGACGATAAAACCCTACCAACAGGAATCTTGGGCAGCATTATTAGATTCCTCTCTTCCCATTGAATCTTCGTTAAAACTAATTGATGGACTTCATAAGCGATGGAGTTATTTACTTACATCATTGAATAAAAAGCAGTTAAACAGGGAGTTAAATCATCCAGAATCCGGGACCATTGTAGTCAAGCATTTAATTGGCCATTATGCGTGGCATGGAAATCATCACTTAGCACATATAACTTCTTTAAAAAAGCGAAAAAACTGGACGTAATGAGTAAAAAGAAATTTACCTACAAAGATGCAGGCGTTGATATAGAAGCCGGAGAAGAAATGGTTGAATCCATAAAAGGCCTCGTTAAAGAAACCCACAGTGATGCCGTATTACACAATATCGGCGGATTTGGCGGATTCTTCCGTCCCGATTTAAGCAGCTACAATGATCCCGTTTTTGTCAGCAGTGTTGATGGCGTAGGCACCAAGTTAATTGTAGCTTTTAAGTCCGGAAAGTACGATACCGTGGGACAAGACCTGGTAAATCATTGTATAAATGATATTGCCGTTTGTGGAGCTGATCCCCTCTTCTTTCTGGATTATTTTTCGACCGGAAAATTAGAGAAAGATGTTGGTTACCAGGTTGTTAAAGGATTTTCCAAAGCCTGTAAAGAAAACGGCGTAGCACTTATAGGCGGGGAGACGGCCGAAATGCCCGATATTTACAGCGAGGGAGAATTTGACCTGGCGGGAAACATTGTGGGGATGGTTGATCGCAAAAAAGTTATTGACGGCTCCGATATTGAAAAGGGAAATATTCTTCTGGGATTTCCCAGTACCGGTCTGCATACCAATGGTTACTCATTAGCTCGTAAAGTGTTATTTTCTGAATATGAGGTTACCGATCACGTGGATGAATTGGGTACAACCGTAGGTGAGGCAATGTTGGCCGTACATAAATCATATCTACCCATTATTCGTAAATTACGGAACCTGAACAGTGTAAACGGCTTTTCTCATATTACGGGTGGTGGTATTATGGGGAATACAAAACGGGTAGTTCCGGAAAAACTAACTATTAAGTTAGATTGGAATGCATGGCAACGTCCCCCAATATTTGAACTTATTCAAGATCTGGGTAATGTACCGGAAGATGATATGCGAGCAACGTTCAACCTGGGTATCGGACTAATAGCTATTGTTGATCCAAATACAGCAGGTAAAGTAAAAGAAATTTCCGCCGAGATGGATGAAGAAATTATTGAGATGGGCGTGGTAGACTAAAGCCGGTAGGTTCTTTTAGTATAAATAAAATATATTATGCATAGATATTATGTGTATTAGCTTCACTCTAATTGATACACATAATATTACTAAAACCCCTGAACTTGCTACATTTTGGTGGACACCCAGTTAAGCCATAGATTGTCGCCGCAATTTATGACAAAAAACCATTATGAGTAAAAGACAAACCTACAGCAAACAGTTTAAACTGGACGTGATCCAGCAAAGTTACCAACGAGACAATATCCGCGAGTTGGCTGATGAGCTCGGCATTGATCCAGGGCTTATCTACGCTTGGCGATCGAAATATAAACAACAACCTCAGCAGGCCTTTCCGGGCAAAGGCATTCCCAGCCAGACGCCCGAAGAGAAGGAGCTGGCCGAGTTAAAAAAAGAACTTGCTGACGTGCGGATCGAGCGGGATATCCTAAAAAAGGCGATGGGCATCTTTACGAAGAAAAACAGGTAATCTACCAATTTATGGCCGAACACAAGAGCATATTTCCCATTGTAAAGATGTCCGAGGTATTCAAGGTACCCAGAAGCGGTTATTATAGCTGGATGACCCGGCCGCCCTCTGATCGCGCCAAAGAGAACCAGCGTTTGACGAGACGAATTAAGCAGGTCTGGCTAGATTCCGGCAAGACGTATGGTAGTCCTCGCATTCACCAGCAACTGCTGCGGGACGGCGAAACAGCAAGTCGCCCGAGAGTAGCACGGCTAATGAAGAAGGAGGGCATACAAAGTCAGATTCGCCCGAAATGGGTCACGACCACCGATTCGAAACATTCCTTGCCGGTGGCCCCGAACCGATTAGATCAGGAGTTTTCCACCAGCCGATTAGGCCAGGTGTGGGTAAGCGACATCACCTATATTCCCAGCACCCAAGGTTGGTTATACCTAACGACGATCATGGATCTGGCTGATCGCCAGATTCTGGGATGGTCGCTCTCGGAAGGTATGAGTGCGGATGAGACCATTATTCCGGCCTGGAAAGCCGCCTGCCAAAAGCGGACTATCGAGAAGGAGCTGATCTTCCACTCCGACCGAGGTATTCAGTATTGCTGCCAAGAGTTTAGCAGCCGACTGGCCGCCCGGCCACTGGTCCGCCAAAGCATGAGCCGCAAAGGCAACTGCTGGGATAATGCTCCGGCCGAGAGCTTCTTTAAAACCTTTAAAGCAGAACTGCCGATAGAACCGAAGCACTATAATTATAACAAACTGCGGCAGGTAATATTCAACTTTATTGAGATCTGGTATAACCGCCAGCGCTTGCATTCTACGCTGGACTACTGCACGCCGGCGGAAATGCAGGATTATTTAACCCAACAACAAGAACTGGCTGCATGATCTGGCTTAACTCACTGTCCATTTTTTTGTAGCAATTCCACACCTCCTAAATCATCTAATCTGGCTTATTGCATATTATGTATACAATAGATAGTATTTGAGATGTATGTATAAGTATAGGTTAGTTTGCCCGCCGGCCTTCACGGTCTGTCAATAAAGGCTGTTTCGGCTGTAAAAATATCCATTTTTCAGCCGCTTCTGGGTTGCCTTTTCCACTATTCAATTTGCCTTAAAGCTATCTTCCTTTCCGAAAATCCTATTTCACATTTTGTTCTGGCCGGTCGGGGCTAAATCATCTTACGTCCGCTGTGTTCTTCCGTTGTTTTTATCAAAGCCGTTGCTGGTTCTACATCTTCAGCCCCAAACTAACCCGGCGCTATCAGCGGACAGGCCTCGCCCTTTCTTGCTCGCTTCCTATTTATTAGTTACTCTTTCATTTGTTAACTAATTCGATATTCCAGCGCCTGCAGCTGTAGCGCAATGTCGTTAGTTTGCCCGCCGGCCTTCGCGGTTTGTCAATAAAGGCTGTTTCGGCTGTAAAAATATCCATTTTTCAGCCTATTCTGGGTTGCCTTTTCCACAATGCAATCTGCCTCATCGTTCTTTTCCTTTCCGAAAATCCTATTTCCCGTTTTGTCCTGGCCGGTCGGGGCTAAATCATCTTGCTTCCGCTGTTTCCTTCCGTCGTTTTTATCACAAATCTTGCTGGCTCCACTCCTTTCGCCCCAAACTAACCCGCGCTATCAGCGGACAGGTCTCGCCATCTCCTTGCCTCCCTTCCATTTATTAGTTACTCTTTCTTTTGTAAATAAATTCAACATTCGGCGCCTGCAGCTGTAGCGCTAATCGTTAGCACAACTTTGTTTTCACTTCTTCTCATTGTATTCCAATCATTTTTAGCGTATCTTTATTGTACGTTTAAAAATAATTTAATAGTAACATTATGTCTGCTATACGTCTTGAATTAGACCAGGATATTCAACCTGTTTCTGAGTTCCGAAAAAATGCAGCCAGTTTTATCGATCGGATTCAGAAAGAGAAACGGTCGATTGTCCTTACCCAACATGGAAAAAGTGCAGCTGTTTTGGTTGATGTTTCAGAATACCAACGAATGGTTGATAAATTGGATAAAATGGAAGATTTGCTAGAAGCTGAGCGCCAAATTGCTCGTGGGGAGGTCTTTTCTCACGAAGAAGCAAAAGAGAAAATTAAGGAAAACTTGGCCAAATGGAAGTAATCTGGACCAAGCAAGCCATTCGAATGGTCAATGAATTTGTCGATTATATTGCCCAAGATGATTATGAGACTGCCGAGCAGTGGGCTTTAGAACTCATGAGGCAAACCGATAAACTGGCTGAACATCCAAGAATTGGTAGAGTCGTTCCAGAATACAACGAAGAGACGCTTCGAGAATTGATTGTGGGAAATTACCGACTGCCCTATCGAATAAAGGAAAAGGGTATTTATATTGAAGCGGTTTGGCATGTTCGTCAAATTCCTCCCCAAAAAGAGTAGAAGTTGTGCTAACCAGCGCATTAAACGGACACGCCTCGCCAAGTCTTTGCCGCTCTTGGTTTTAAGTCTCATCTTTCGTTAGTTGCTAATTCAACATTTTATCGCGTGCAGCTTATGCGCAATGGCGTTAGCCGTACAAAATCAATCAGTGTAAATCTGCAATGGTAGTTGAATTGCTATTTGGTCGAAATCTTTATCATTGTGTAGCAGCTCCACTTCATGTTCGATACACCAACTTCCGATGAGCATATCTACAGTTTTGCGAATGGTTACGCCTTTTGATCGAAGAAAACGAAAATTCGATGCCGCTTTTATTGCCAATGATTTTCCCCCAAGGTGAACACAGTCTAACGGCTCAAGAGCTTGTTTGGTTAATCTGAACTCTTTATCACTATCAAAACCTTGTAGAATTTCAGTGAGAATAATGTCTCCCAAGAGAACTGATTGCTCGGAAAGGATTCGGTCAAGGCTTTCGGTTTGTTTATTTTCTACGCCGTTGAAATAATCAATCCATACGCTGGTATCTACTAAAATCACTTCTCGTCAGTCCTCATATCCTCTAAATCACCTTTCCAGTGCAATTTCCCGCGCAAGTCTTTGATATTTTCTTGCTTTTTGCGCTGGACTAGCAATTTCAAGCCTTCTTCCACAGCATCTTTTTTCGTTTTTAATCGACTCACCTTCAAGGCTTCATCCATCAAGTCGTCATCGATCACTACATTCGTTCGCATAATTGTACTGATTTAGTTAATGTGTATTTTTTATTAATCTATACACATAACTGTTAAATTCCTAACTTTATTGTACACCTAACCCGCGCATTAACGCGTTTATGCATTAGAAAGTCAACTCACTCCGTACTTCTCCTTTGGTCCTATTTGAGCGATTGCTAGGACACCTGCTATTGGATAATTTCGTACTACTTTTGACTCCATTTCTCCATCCCCGATGTACGAGATTGCTTTTGTAAGAGGACATGAATCTTGTCCAGGCGTTTATCTGAGACTGTTTTCCTTCGCGTGGAAACGTCTAATGTCTTATCTGGCTTAGTATTCAA
>NZ_NSKE01000013.1 GCF_002287075.1 Fodinibius salipaludis | reverse complement strand
GTGGAACCGCCATTGTCTACATTACGTTTAAGTTCCCGACTGATTGTAGAGCGATGTACACCGATAGTTCGGGCAATTTCACTCTGATTATGGCCTGCTTTAAGCAGAGCCTTGATCTGATGACGATTTTCTAGGCTGAGTTGGGTGTATTTTTGCATGACAACATGAATATAACCCGCTTGGCGGAAGACCTCAGGGGTTTTTCCCTGAGGTCTTGCTTCATGTTGCACTTACTACTTGAACTCACAATATAAATAAAAAAATAGGCTGGAATCGTATTCAAATTCCAGCCTATTGTACATGTTTAATGGATGGTGGTCTATATCTTAATTTTCAACCTCGAGTCCTCTTCGTTTTAACAGGTGCTTGACATCCGGCTCCTGGCCACGATACTTTTTGTAGAGTTCCATTGCTTCATCACTGCCACCCTGAGAAAGAATATACTCTCGGAACTGATCTCCATTTTCTCTTTCCAAACCGCCTTGCTCCATCATATGAGCAAAGGCATCAGCGGCAAGTACTTCGCTCCAGATATAGGCGTAGTAATTTGCAGCGTATCCGCCAGAAAAAATATGAGCAAAATAGGGTGATTTATATCTTGGTGGGATAGCCTCCATATCCAAATCGTATTTAGCCAGAGCATTGTTTTCAAATGCCTGTACATCTTGGGGAATATCATCTTGCCCCAACAGGTGCCATTCCATATCAAGCATGGTGGCTGCCAGGTATTCCTGAGTATCAAAGCCTTGGTTAAAGTTGCTGGCTTCGATGACTTTGTCGAGCAACTCTTGTGGAATTTGTTCCCCTGTTTCGTAGTGGATGGCATAATTTTCGAGTACTTCCGGCTGAATAGCCCAGTCTTCTTCAAATGTGGATGGAAACTCCACAAAGTCACGTGGGACGGAGGTTCCCGATTGAGATGGGTATTTTACATCGGAGAAAAGTCCGTGTACAGCGTGTCCCATCTCGTGGAACATAGTTGTGACATTATCGAAGCTGATGAGTGCCGGTTCACCTTCTGCGGGGGGTGGAATGTTCATGACATTGACAATTACCGGTTTTTTGTCGAGCAGATGTGACTGTGAAACGAATGAGTTCATCCAGGCTCCGCCACGTTTGGAATCGCGCTCAAAATAATCTGCATAAAACAGCCCGATCTGTTCGCCGTTTTCGTCCAACACATCAAATGTGCGAACGTCTTCGTGATATACGGGTAAATCATGACGTTCTTCAAAGGTGATGCCAAACAGTTTATTCATGGTGTAAAAAACACCATCCTTTAACACTCGGTCCAGTTCGAAATAGGGGCGTACTTCTGAATCGTCGATATTGTATTCAGCTTTACGAACCTTCTCAGCGTAGTAGTTCCAGTCCCACGGCTGTACTTCGTCATCGATACCATCTTTTTGCATCATTTCTGTAATGGCATCGGCTTCATTTTCTGAGTTTTGGATTACCGGTGGAATGAGATCTGTAAGCATATTCAGTGCCGCATCCGGTGTTTTGGCTGTTTGGGGATCCAGCTTATAGGCGGCATAGTTCTCATATCCTAACAAGTTCGCTTTTTCGGCGCGTAGCTTGACAAGCTCCAAAATGATGGGACGATTGTCGATCCCACCATCTTGGCCAATTCCACGATAGGCAGAAGCTTTCCAAACACGTTCGCGCAGATCGCGATTATTGAGACTCTTTAAAATGGGGACACGCGTTGTGTTGGTAATACTGAGTAGATATTTGCCTTCTTCATCACGGTCTGTAGCGGCTTCTTTGGCTGCTGAAATGCGATCTTCGCTGAGTCCGTCCAGTTTATTTATATCATCAACTAAAACAGCACGCTCTTTGCTTATTTCAAGTAGATTATCCTGGAATTGGGTTGTAAGGGTAGAAACACGCTCATTAATTTCGCGCATTCGTTCTTTTTCTTCCTCTGTAAGTTCGGCTCCAGCGCGGACGAATTCGCGATGAGTATCCTCAAGTAGTTTCAGTGAGGCTTCATCCAACTCAAGTTCGTCACGCTGTTGGTATAGTGTTTTTACCCGATCAAAAAGATCAGGATTAAGCAGGATATCATCAGAATGGGCGGCCAGTTTCGGGGCCATTTCTGATTGTATTTCTTGAATTTTATCGTTGGTATGGGCCGATGTAAGATTATAGAAGACCGAGCTTGTTCGACGCAGAAGCTCTCCGCTTTTTTCCATCGCCACAATGGTATTTTCAAAAGTAGGCGGCTCCGGATTCGTGGCAATAGCTTCCATTTCCTCGAGTTCACGTTCCATTCCTGCTTCAAAAGCCGGGCGATAGTGCTCAACTTTTATAGCATCAAAATTGGGTGCTTCAAAAGGAAGAGAACTTTCAGAAAATAGGGGGTTGTTCTTCATTGAATCTGTTTCATTATTGGATTGGTCGCAGGAGGACAGCAATAGGCTGAATGCCAGCGATAATATTAAAAACTGAATTAATTTCATCGTATAGGAAGTTAGTTAGATAGATTAATCTCGAACCAGTTGAATATAAAGAAAATTGTATTACTCGAAATGATAAAGATTTGATAAAGATTAAGTAAAAGTTGATTCCATAATCTCTAATATATCGCAAAGTAGAATTTAAGGCTTGGTCAGTTCTACCAGTATTTGTGCTGCTATTTTAAGAAGACAGGCCGGGGAATATTTCTTTGTCATGCATTGCTACAAACTTGTTTGATACAACTCTTGCACCGTTGCAATAGTAACTTTTTAACTATTTGGAAATGCCTTGTTTGTGGAGGTGAGGACGTAAAACTGAAAGATATTTAAGGAATGGTCTGATTCTTGTAGTACTACCATTGAAATAAGTTGAAACAGAGGATTAATATTGTAGCGTATATTTTTTGACGTTCGATGAGCCATCTGTTTTCAGGATTCTCCAAATTAAGGAATAAGGAGGTTGTTATGCGTCCAGATATGAAAAATCCAAAATATGATCTCAGAACCTACTACAAACTTTTTTGGGAAGTAGGGCTTATCGTTTCGCTCCTGATATTTATAGGATTGACAAAAATAGATTTTGATGTCAAAAAATCAGAAATAACCTTTAAAGGTGAACAAGAGGTTATTGAAATGGAAGAGGTGGTACAAACTCAGCAGCAAGATCGTCCGCCCCCACCACCGCGACCACAGGTACCCGTAGCAGTTCCCAACAGTGAAATTATCGAAGATGTAGAAATCAATATTGATGCGGAGATTGATATGGATGAGGCTTTGGATATGCCACCACCGCCTCAGGAGGAAGAAGCTGCTGAAGAGGAGGAAGAAGAGGATTTCTTCGTTTCAGTAGAAAAGATGCCTAAAATGAAATCCAGTTTAGCAGAACTTCAACAGAACATTGTCTATCCTGACAGGGCTCAAAAAGCCGGTATAGAGGGTCGGGTTATTGTGCAGTTTATCGTCAATGAAAAGGGAGAAGTAGAAGATCCGAGAGTTATTCGCGGTATTGGCGGAGGATGTGACGAAGAAGCAGTGCGTGTTGCAAAGTTAGCAAAATTTGAACCCGGCGAACAACGAGGAGTTCCGGTACGAGTACAGTACTCACTGCCTATTATGTTTATGCTTCGCAAGTGATGGATAGAATTACTGCTTACAAATAAATGATAGCAAAAATATAACCACCGATTATTATTACTGTAGCTCTGGCAAAGTTGAGCGTATACCCTCCACCGCGAGGTTTAAATAGCCGTGGATCATCAGGGTTATAGTAGATGAAGTACCAGTAGAAATGTTCCGCTTCAGATTTGTATTGCTTGCCCAAATTATTGTTATGCCATTTGTAGCTCGCAAAAGCATTATATCCCAAGAGGATCAGAAAAAGGATGATAGCAGTTACAATGATAAAGATGATCATGTTATCTGTTACTTAATTGCCTAAATAACAAAGACCAAAAAACTATGAGTCCTTTTTAAGCGTGGCAACCGTAGCACCCCATCCGCTCCGGTCGTTGGCCAGGGAGTAGGACTGTACGTTTTTATTTCTATCAAGCAGAGCATGTACCGAACGCCGAAGATTGCCCGTTCCTTTACCGTGGATAATGCGAATCTCATAGATCTCTTTTTTTAGGCACTCATCAATATAATCGGGAATGAGTGAGCCCAGATCGTCAGGCTTAAAGGTATGCAGGTCAAGTATTCCATCAATGGGAATTTCCGTAGGCTCCATAGTTTTAAAATTAGATATCTTTCACAGAAGATAATTATAGAAAGGAGAGCAGTAATAGTAAAAAATTATCAATTAGATTTTTTCTCTTCAGGCGTTAGTTATTCCAAACAAGAAGGTTCACTCCGGTCATCAATTGCAATAGTGCAGCTTATTTATCAGCAGAAAATATTGTAGATAGATCAATTAAGCTCGTTCGGCCAATTCAAACCAGCGCTCAGTACACTCCTCAATTTTAGCTTTTAATGCCGAGTATTCATCTGACTTTTCGCGAAGCTCCTCGTGATCCAGGTTGCCGCTGCTAATTTCAGCTTCGAGTTCTTCTTTCTTTTCTTCCAGCTCTGCAATTTTATCTTCCAGCTTATTATACTCACGACGCTCGTTATAGCTAAGCCGCTCTTCATAATTACCGGAAGAGTTTTTCCGGTTTTGGGACGTTGAAGATTTCGTCTTCTTTTTAGCACGTTCTTCAGCTTCGCGTTGTTTTTTTTGCTTTCTGTATTCTTCATAGGTGCCGTGGTGATCATGGACTTTTCCTTCTCCCTCAAAAATCAGGTAATGATCAACCAGCTTGTCCATAAAAAAGCGATCGTGTGATGCGATAATAAGACAGCCCTCAAATCCCATTAAAAACTCTTCGAGCTTATTAAGTGTGAGCAGATCCAGATCGTTGGTAGGCTCATCGAGAACCAGGAAATTCGGATTTTCCAGCAATACCATCATCAGGCTTAACCGACGTTTTTCTCCTCCGCTCAGATTTTTAACCGGTGTATATTGCATCTCTGAGGTAAACATGAAATGCTTGAGAAACTGCGATGCCGATATCTTTGATCCATCCGCCAGTTCCACCACTTTTCGCACCTCTTCGATAACATCAATCACGCGCTGATCTTCATCAAAGTCGAGACCTTCCTGTCGGTAATGACCAAAGACGATTGTTTCGCCCACACGTCGCTTGCCGGAATCAAATGATTCTTCACCGGTTAGTATTTTTAAAAAGGTACTTTTGCCCACACCGTTTTCGCCGATGATGCCGATGCGTTCGCCCTTTTCAAAGTCGTAGTAAAAGCTGTCCAGAATTTGTTCTTCGTCATAGCTTTTGGATACATTGAGCAGCTCCAAAATTTTACCGCCCATACGCTGCATATCCATCTGCAGGCGCAGTTCGGGTCCATCGGGACCGGTATCGAGCTCATCTTCCAGCTCCTTGAAATCATCGATCCGAGATTTTGATTTGCTGGTCCGCGCTTTGGGTGATCGGCGCATCCATTCCAGCTCTTGTTTATACAGCTGATTGGCTTTGTGGGCACGTTTACGCTCGATTTCGCGTCGCTCGGCTCGCTTCTGCAGAAAGTACTGGTAATTTCCCTGGTGATGATAGAGCTTGCCATTTTCCAGTTCGATGATATGATCACACACCCGGTCCAAGAAGTAACGATCGTGCGTTACCATCAGCAGTGTTTTATTTGTGGATTTCAGATAATCCTCCAGCCATTCAATCATTTCCACATCCAGGTGGTTGGTTGGCTCATCTAAGATGAGCATGTCAGGATCATCCAACAACACGAAAGCAAGGGCGACACGCTTTCGCTGTCCGCCCGAAAGTGTTGCAATAGATTGATCAAGATCGTGGATATTCAGCTTGCCGAGAATCTGTTCCATGCGTTGTTCATAGTCCCAGGCATTGGCGGCATCCATTTTAGAGGCGGCCTTTTGAAAAGCTTGTTGCGTTTCTTCGTTATAGTCGTTGGCCTGAGCTTCAGCGGCGCGCTCATATTCCTGAATCAAACGCACCATGTCATTATTACTCTGTGCTATATAATCCCGAATAGTTAGGCTATGATCGAGTTGTGGGTCCTGTTCCAGAAATCCGATGCTGACGTCATTTTGAATCATCACTTTGCCTTTGTCCGGCGTTTCGTTACCGGCTAAAATATGAAGGAGCGTAGATTTACCCGTGCCATTTTCGGCAATAAGTGCTGTTTTGTCCCCTTCGGCAATTCCAAAAGTAAGGTCTTCAAATAAAACCTTGTGTCCGTAATTTTTTGACAGGTTTTCGGTAGAAAGATACGTCATGAATGGGCGATAATGCTAAAACGGATGATTCGATAGCTGATTTTGATTGCCATACAAAATAAGGAACCCGAGCACCACTTAGAAATGTTGATCATATCAAATCAGTACAAAGGAGATATCTTGAGAAGCTTATTGGTGCTTTCTGAGAAATTCCCGATTTTCAATAGTTTTAATCAATACTTCAAGTTGATCGTGATATGACATTTTCTGAGTTGCCAAAAGTTGAGTTACATCTGCATTTAGATTGTTCTCTGAGTTTTGATGTCGTGCAGCAATTAGATCCTAAAATAAGCAAAGAGGAGTATCGTGAACAGTTTGTTGCCCCGGATAAATGCCGAGATTTGGCGGATTATATCAGTCGTTCCGAAAGTGCTGTATCGTTAATGCAGGATCGCGAAGCCTTGCAATTGGTAACTGAAGATTTGTTCGAACAATTACAGGCGGATAATATAATCTACGCCGAAATTCGTTTTGCCCCGCTCTTGCATACTCGAGAAAATTTGTCGGCTGAGGAAGTGGTTGATGCCGTGAATGAAGCGGTGGAAGAACAGGTAAAAACAACCGGCACCGAGGCCGGTATTATTCTATGCACCCTTCGCAATTATTCTGAGAATCAGAGTATGGAAACGGTAAAACTTGTTGAACAGTTTTCCGGGAGCAGGGTAGTGGGCTTTGATATTGCCGCAGACGAGGCGGGCTTTCCCATTGATGATCATATCTCTGCTTTTGAATATGCCAATGATAAAGGATTCAGCTGCACCGCTCATGCGGGAGAAGCCTGCGGAGCAGAAAGCGTTTGGGAGACACTCGAATATTTTAAGCCTTCCCGGATTGGTCACGGGGTTCGAAGCGCAGAAGATGGGGAGCTGCTTGATTATCTAAAAGAACACGAGATCCATCTGGAGGTTTGTCCCACAAGTAATGTACAGACCAATGTTTTTGATACGATCCAAGACCATTCTATTGATACGCTATACGAAAAAGGAATTTCACTGAGCGTAAATACAGATACACGTACCATCTCTGATGTAACGCTGGATGAGGAATATCAAACGCTCTTTGATATTTTTGACTGGGATATAAAACAGTTATTACGCTGTAATCTCGAGGCTATTGATCACGCTTTTACGGATGAAAAGACAAAAGAAAAGCTCCGCAGAACAATCCGCGAAGCTTATCCAAATAATTAAGTAAAATATTATCTATAAACCCTCAGGATTTTACAAAGACCTAAAGTCTAAATAGTAGATCAAGTAGTTTTAATCCTGAGAGCTTTATGCTTTATTTCTTCTCTTTCACTACTTTTCCATCTACGATCACAGAACTGATGTGGGTGGTGTATTCAAGTGGATCGCCATCAAATAATACGAGGTCAGCATCTTTGCCTTCCGCCAGCGATCCAACGCGGTTGGATATACCCAGTATTTCAGCGGGAGCTTTTGTCAGCGCATGTAGTGCTTTTTCCCGATTGAGTCCGTAGCCGGTAGCAATGGCTGCTTCGTAAAGAATAATTCGTGTTTTAGGTACGTAGCTTTCAAATCCACTTTGAAAGGCAAAAGGGATACCTGCTTCGGCTAATTTACCGGCCGTAGTAAAGCTGGCATTTTGGGTATCGCCATAGGTGCGTACCATGGTAGGATGGATGATCACCGGAACTCCGGCTTTCTTGATTTCATCTATCAGTAAATATGCCTCGGCCGCTCCGTCCAAGATCATATCAAAACCGAACTCTTCCTGGAGTCGCAGGGCCGACATAATATCATTAGACCGTTGAGCAGTAATTAAAGCAGTAAGTTCTCCACTAAGAACATCAGCCAGTGCTTCCATCTTTAAATCTTTTGCGGGACGCTTTTCGGGATCATCAGCCTGACGTTTTTCGAGGTATTCCTGTGCGTCTATAAACTTTTGACGGAGCATGGAAATCCCTTTGGCACTTGTGCCGGGGCTTTCAAAGTTACGACCGACTGTAGAACCGAGCGTAAAGGCGACGGTTGTTGCAGAATCTACAAGCGCATCTTCAACCGTATTATAGGGTGTTTTAGCAATCATCGTTTGTCCGCTGGCCAAGGCCCCGGGACCGTGGCCCGTATGGGTGGTAGTGACTCCTTTGTCGAGCACAAATTTCACCAGTTGTTCACGGGCATTATAGGCATCGATAGCTCGCAATTCGGGTTGGATAGGATCAGAAGTTTCCAGTTGGTTTTGGTCATCATCCCGGTTATTGATGCCGGCCAGACCTACGACGCTGTGGGCATCCACCAATCCCGGTGTAACAACCGAAGCTTGGTGAGTTTCATAATCAGAAGGGATATCAATTTCTGATGCTGAGCCCACAGCTTCAATCTTGTCGTTGGTTATAAGGACTATACCATTCACAATTTTGTCGCCTTCCATGGTGTAAAGCGTATCGGCCTGGACAGCCATTTGGGCTTGTGTAACGGTGCTTAGTCCAACTAATAGTGCAAAAACAAAAAGTGTAATTCGTTTTTTCATAGCGCTAATTTTTAAAAGCTTAAATTCTTGGATATGTTGAATTAAATTCAACATCGTATTACGGTTTAATATAGCGGTGAATTATTTATCACCGTGATGATGATTTTGAGCAGAACCTCGAAATACATCATAACCACCGGTAGAATATTTGCGATCTCTGGGATTGGAGTAGTCAAATCGCTTAATACCTTCAACCCATGTTTGTTCAACTTTTGTATAGACACTCAACGGATCGCCCGATAGAACTACAAAGTCAGCATCCTTGCCGGCTTCAAGCGTTCCCACCTGATCTTGAAGATCCATCATTTTTGCATTTTCGATCGTCAGTGCTTTGAGTGCTGCCTCACGACTCATCCCGGCGCGAACGCCAAATGCTCCGGACCGTAAGAACAGTCGCGTATCGGTAATTGAGGCATCGGTATGGTAACCGACCGTTGCTCCGGCCTCTTCAAGTACAGCTCCGTTTTCGTATTTTATTTCTGAGGCTTCGGGTTTTCCACCGGGTGCATCGAGTACAATGATTGATGACAGAACATCGGCTTTTGCAATTTCATCAGCTACTTTCCAGGCTTCGCTTACATGATGTAGAACCAAACGAAAATTAAATTCTTCAGCCAGTCGAATAGCAGTCAAAATATCATAATGTCGGTGTGTATGGAAGTGAACGATGCGTTCACCGTTCAGCACTTCAACCAGTGCATCCATTCCTATATCGCGCTTCGGCATTTCTTCGGGGTCACCGTCGGCCTCTTCGACTTTTTCTTTATAGTCTTGTGCTTTTATAAATAGCTCTCGAACCATTGCGGCCGATTTTGCCCGAGTTCCGGGAAAGGGAGGATTACCTATGGAGTTTGTACCGTTAGCCATTTTGAGTCCGCCGGATATTTCGTTTCCGGGATCATCTACAAAAAGCATTTCTTCTATTTTATCCGCATTTCGAAGTTTGAGATAAGCGGTCTGTCCACTCATCAAATGACCAGAACCGGGCATCACGTTTACTGTTGTTACCCCTCCGGCCAGTGCTTTTTTGAACGTTTCACTGTGCGGATCAATACTGTCAATAATGCGTGCATCGGGATGAAGGGCTGATGAGCGATCGCCGCCGTCGCCGTCACCAATATGAGAGTGAGAGTCCACGAGCCCCGGCATGATAACTTTGCCGGATACATCGAATTCTCTTGCATTGGATGGAACGTCAACTTCGCCTTCAGAACCTACAGCAACAATTTTGTCACCCTTGGTGACGAGCACACCGTTATCGATGGGTTCACCACTAATGGGAATAATTTTAGCTCCTGTAAAAACCTTGGATTGCTGTGCTACTGTTATGATGGGTAAGAAAAAGATCAGCAGTAGACTTAGCCGGATGATTCGTTTCATAAGTTTCCCTGAATTTTATTAATGATATTTTGCAGTGCTTTAAAACTTGATTATGCTAATAAGCTTATTTGTTGGCAAATTTTCAATGAGTTCATTTGCAAGCTTTTACAACTGTGCTGTTTTTTTTCTGAATCAGCCAGTTGTACAAATTAGCTATTACCATATAACTTCATAAAATCAATTTCGATACCAAATGTCCTTTTTATCGCCCCCGATTACAAAAAATAATAACGGTAATCCCAGAATGGTGGGGCTTGAGATTGAGTTTGCCGGTGTTGAGCCTATGCAGGCGGCTAATATTATTACCTCGGTTTATGGCGGAGAAATTTCTCGGGAGCATCGGTACCACATTAATGTTTCGGGTACTGAATTGGGGGATTTCAGGGTAGAGCTGGATGCGCGGATTCTTCGAAAGATGGCCGAGGAAAACATTTTTGACAGGCTGGGTATTAGTTTGGAGGAAGATTCTATCCGCAAATCGATAGAGGATGTGGTAGATAAAATGGCGCGATCGGTAGTGCCCCTGGAAATTGTTATGCCGCCGGTAACTATACAGGAGCTAAAAAAGTTGGAAAGGCTTCGTGAGGCTCTACAGAAAAATAAGGCAAAGGGAACGTATGCTTCGATGGTGCATGCTTTTGGGATGCACCTGAATATTGAGTCGCCGGATTTAAAGATAATGACGCTGTTGAATTATCTGCGGGCGTTTCTGATTGTGTACCCGTGGCTTTTAAAGGCTCTCAATATTGATATGACGAGACGTATTTCTCCCTTTGTGGATCCCTTTCCCGAGAAATATGTAAAGAAGATATTGGATCCGGAGTATGCTCCCAATTGTGATCAACTTATAGAGGACTATATTGAATTTAATCCAACCCGTAATCGCCCGGTTGATATGATGCCCATCTTTGGGATGCTTAATCATGAGCTCATCGCACCTGTGATGGAAGGCGAAAAGAACGATCCGCGTCCCACTTTTCATTATCGCTTACCCAACAGCAGAATTGATAATCCGGACTGGCGTTTTGAGGATGAATGGAATCACTGGCTGGTGGTTGAGAGGCTTGTTACCGATGATGAAATGCTTGAGAAGTTAAGTCGGTTATATCTTCTGCGACGTGACCAAACGGTAATTTCATTTCGCAAGGAATGGGCAAAAACGTTAGAAATATTGATAGATCTGGATGAGCAACAGTAGACCAAATATTGGGGTAACGGGACCTGATAAAGGTGGACGGGCAGCCTGGTGGTTTGCTCGTTTTGCAGTGTTTCTGCACGGTGGACGTGCTATTCATATTTATCCACAGAAAGGATTGCCTGATGAGGATATTCATGGTCTGATTATTGGAGGGGGCGCCGATATCAATCCGGAACGATATGGGGCTGAAGAAGTTCGCGAGTTGTTTATGAAAGATGAAAAGGTCTCAAGCGTGCGCAATTTTTTCAACTACCTGTTGACGATTTTGTTTTTCCCTTTTATCTATTTCTTACGAAAGATTCTTTCTGCCTCATCAGCAGACATTGATAATAACCGAGATGAACTCGAGTTTGGATTGATAAAACAGGCGGTAGATAAAAAAATCCCAATACTGGGAATATGCCGGGGAGCACAGCTGTTAAACATCCATTTTGGAGGTACTCTTGAGCAGGATATCACCAGTTATTATACCGAAGTGCCCAGGGTGCATAGCGTATGGCCGAAAAAGAGGGTAGAGGTAGATGAAAATAGCATGCTATACGATATTTTGACTTTTAGAAAAGTGTGGGTTAATGCTTTGCATCACCAAGCTGTAGATGAATTAGGCAAAAATTTAGCGGTTGTTGCTAAAGAGGAAAATGGTATTGTGCAGGCTATTGAGCACACCGATCGGGATTTTATTTTGGGCGTGCAGTGGCATCCGGAATATATGCCTCAGATACCGGCACAGCGACGGATATTTGAACAGCTGGTAACAGAAGCCAGGGCAAGGATGAAGAAATAAAAAAGCAGGGGTTTGCGGTACAAACCCCTGTTCAGTTTATAATAATATTTATCAGCTGTTAGGTATCTACTTTATAATCAACAAAGTGTCGTTCTTCAATTACCGAGTTAATGAACTTTACAGCTTTTTTGTGATTTTCATCACGGGTATACATGGTGTAGTCCAACTCGGTTTCAAAATCGGATATCAACACTACATCGTAAGGTGAACCCGCTTCGTTATCATCCTCAGAAGTATTAATTCCGACTTCTACATTTTTAATTTCATCAATATTTACTTTTAGTCCCTCCAAGATAAGTTTCATTTTTTCGGCATTCTTTTCCTTGGTGGCACCTTCTGCTTTCTCTTTCAATTTCCACATTACTACGTGACGAATCATATATTTACTCCTATGGTGTGCTTTATTATAAATTTTATTTAAGGCTTATTTGCCAAACGAACCGTTAGCGGGCTCTATTGGCATAAGAAAGATCTGCTTTGTCTATCGGTACATCAGCAAGTTGTTGTAAATCATTGTGATACAACTTGGCAGCCCAAAGATGATCTTTAGCTTTGGATTTCTCATTGCTTTTATACCATTTATAGGTGGCGATATATCCTTTTGCAACGCCTACTGAATCGGTATTGGTAAGCGTATTTTGGGGTCCCGATGGCAGCGGGACTGAAAGTGAACTGCCGGCATAAATCAGATCGGGATCATCAAGTGAACCGTTATTGCCGTAAATCCATGGCCATAAACGGGGATTCCCATAGCGATCTTCGGCAAGACTCCACAAGGTTTGTCCTTCTTCAATTTCAACGGCTTGATTGTCTGGCGTTGTACTCTTTGTGGATTGTGTTGATGCCGGAGTTTGTGTTGATTGGGATTGGTTTTGTGCTGTTTGTTGAGCGTCTTGAGTCTCTTGTTGCTCCGCTAATTGTTGCTGATTGCTATCATCTTGCTGGTTGGTAGCATCAGCCGAGGTCGCTGTTTCTTCAGATGAAGAAATTAAGGTGTCATTTGTAGGTAACGTACTGTAATACCAAGCTCCCCCTGTAATAAGCAGTAAAATAATTACAGCTGCTGCCACATATGCAAATGAAGAACTTCGTTCGGATCTACGACTTGTTGCAGCAGTAGGGAGGGGGTCCTTCTCATCTGTTGTGTCAGACTTATCTGGTTGATACTTTTTTAAATCCTTAGCAATCTCTTCAAGCTTTTCAACTTCCTCGGCTAAAACTTCTTCTTCAGACTTAGTTCGTTCCTCCTCTTTGTCATCTTCCTCGTTTGATAGGACGAACTCATCCGCTTCTTCTTCACTTTCAGCTGGTTTATTTTTTTCTGGTTCAGGTTCTTCTTCCTCTGCTAAATATTTAGAGGGTTCCTCTTGCTGTTCTTGCTCTTCTGAGCGGATGAAATCTGCAAGGAGATCATCTTCCTCATCCGATTGGGTAGCATTGAATTCAACGACATCTCCATCATCATTGACATCATCTTTAACTTCATCCGAAGGTCCGGTAGTTGAGGTCGGTATGGTATCTTCATCTGAATCTTGTATTCCTCCAAAATCAAAAGGAGATTCCTGTTCTTTTTCTGGCTTATTTTCATTGCCGAATATATCTTCCCTCTCTTTTTTGTGCGAGGTAGGAGGAGCAGTAGGTATAAAATCGTCCTCATTGAGTTCTTGCTCTTCGGAAATTTCGGTAGTGTCGGGCTCTGATTTTTGTTCCGATTGTTCAACTTCAGGATCGGTTTTGTTATCACGCTCAGTACCCGATTCTTCTGTTTTGGACTCTACCGGCTGTTGATCGGGGGAAGAAGTCTCTTTTATAGAAGATTCGGTTTCCTCATCTTCTATCAGCTGAGGCTCCATATGTGCATAGGGAGCATTGACCAGCTCTCTCAGATCTTTATATGGCTTAAAAATCACTTTGTTATGAGCCGGAATCGTTATTTTCTCCTGGGTTTGCGGGTTGTATCCTTCACGCTCATCCACGCGTTGAAGTTTAAACTTTCCAAAGCCGGCAATATTTACTTTGCCATCTTCTTCGAGTCCGCCATTGATGACGTCCACAAAATCCTTGAGAAAATCATGAGTGAATTGCTTGCTGTTGTCCGTTTCTTCAGCAATCGACTCAATAAGTTCTCCAAATGTGACTTTTTCACTCATCGTCAATATCCACTTGTTTTAAGTCTTCTTTTAGTCCCTTGCTGGGATTAAAATCAACAACCCGTTTTGGGGGTAGCTTCATGTACTGCTCGTAGTGGGGATTATATGATGTTCTTTTTTTTCGAGTAGTAGTACCAAACGTTCCCAATTTTGGTATTGAGAAAGAATTGCCAGAAGCAATATTTTCATTTAATGTCTGTGTAATAGCATCTAACAATTTACGTGCTTCAGCTTGCGTCATATCCCAATTTTTGGCAAGCATTGCTACTACATCGCTCGTATTCATGTGAAGATTGAATTCAAGTTATCTTTAAAGCTCAAGAAGTACTGTTAATTAAGAAAAAAAACTTTAAAAACTAAGTATATATTTCTACCTATAGCTTAGAATATGTATAAATTATTATTTCTTGTGCATTTACTTGAAGAAAAGGGCTTTCGTCTGGTATTTTAAGAAACGATTTTCAAAGAATTTTACTTTAGTGTAATCAACTATACAGCGGAAATAAATCCAAAAATATTTATGAGTAAACCACTTAATGTTACTGAGAAACTAATTAAAAGCCATCTCGTTGATGGTGAAATGGTTCCAGGCCAGGAAATTGGTCTTAAAATTGATCAAACCCTCACGCAAGATGCCACCGGTACGATGGTGATGCTTGAGCTTGAAGCCATGGAATTGGATGAGGCACAGACCGAATTGTCGTGTCAATATGTCGATCATAACTTGATACAAACGGACTTTAAAAATCCTGATGACCACGTATTTCTGAAGTCCGCTGCTGAACGATTTGGTATGTGGTTTAGTCGTCCCGGGAACGGGGTAAGCCACCCGATTGAAACCGAACGGTTTGGAATTCCGGGTAAAACGCTGGCTGGATCTGACAGTCATACCCCGGCAGCCGGATGTATGGGCATGCTCGCAATTGGTTCGGGTGGGTTGGATGTCGCTTTTGCAATCGCCGGTGAACCTCTCTATATCAAAATGCCTAAAGTGTTGGGTGTTGAAATTAAAGGGAATTTACCTGATTGGGTAAGTGCCAAAGATGTTGTACTCGAAATGTTACGTCGCTACGACGTTGATGGTGCTACCGGTTATGTTATTGAATACTTTGGCGAAGGATTGAAAAATCTTTCTACGATGGATCGGCATGTAATTGCTAATATGGGTACCGAAATGGGCGCTACCAGTACGGTATTTCCTGCCGACGGCGAAGTGCATCGTTTTATGGAGACCCAAGAGCGTGGGAACGAATTTGTTGAGCTTAAGGCCGATGAAGGGGCCGAATATCATAAGTATGAAGAGCTTGTACTCGATGATGTTGAGCCACTAATCGCCCTGCCCAGTAGCCCCGGTAATGTTGTACCGGTTCGTGAAGTTGAAGGACAGGACATTTATCAATCTTATGTTGGATCTTCTGCCAATCCGGGATATCGTGATTTCTGGATCTGTTCTGAGATCGTAAAGGATAAAACGGTTGATGATAATGTATCCTGGGATATCAATCCTACATCGCGACAGATCATTGAGAATATGGTTAAGAATAATGTGATGTTTAACCTGGTACAGTCCGGTGCACGTATTCACCAGGCCGGCTGTAACGGTTGCATCGGGATGGGGCAGGCGCCGGCATCAGGGCAGAACAGCCTGCGTACTGTGCCGCGTAACTTCCCGGATCGCTCAGGAACGCCTGAAGATTCAGTGTTCTTAGTAAGTCCTGAAACAGCGGCAGCTTCGGCACTGACGGGTAAGATCACCGATCCCCGTGATCTTGAGGATCTTTATAATATGAGATATCCCAAGTTCGAACATCCTCAAGAAATTCATATTAATACGGAAATGTTGACGCCTCCAAAGCCGAAAGAAGAGCGCGGCGAAATCAAGAAGGGGCCGAATATTTCAACCATGCCCGACTTTGATGAGCTCAAAGATTTTGATGTTCCCGTTCTGCTGAAAATGGGCGATGATATTTCAACGGATGAAATTCTGCGGGCCGGAGCTGAAGTGCTTCCTTTCCGTAGCAACATCCCTGAAATTAGCAAGTTTACGCTCGATGTTGTGGATGAAAACTTCCACGATCGTGCTATGGAAGCTAAAGAAGAGCACGGCGGACATGTTGTGATTGCCGGTGAAAACTATGCTCAGGGCTCCAGTCGCGAGCACGCAGCTATTGCACCTCGATACCTTGGTATGAAGGCTGTAATTGCTAAAAGCTATGCTCGTATTGGATGGCAAAACCTGATCAACTTCGGAATTCCGCCCTTAGAGTTTGCCAACGATGCGGATTACGAAGACATCGATCAGGGAGATATCCTGGAAGTGAATGACATTCGAGAAGCTATTAAAAATGGTAACGAAGTTGTCATCCACAATAAGACTAAAGGAAAGAAATATACCGTTAAGCATACGTTTAGTGAGCGGCAGAAAGAAGCCGTTCTGCACGGTGGCGTTATCAATCGCTTTAAAGCGAAGAAAAAAGCAGGCTAAGTAGCTGCTTTAACGCACGATAACTTTGAGCCCCGATTTTTATCGGGGCTTTTTTATTTTTAAAGAGTTCATATTTCATCTTCCCAAGGTATAAATCAGAAAGAGAGAGGAAGCTTTTCGTCAGCAATTTTGGTGGTTGGGATCTATCATTGTGATACTGCTTCTTTCATCCGACCATCCGTTACTTCAACCTGTTGTTACACTTGTGTAACTATCACAAATAGGATATGATATCGTTATTTCTAATAAGCTGAATCCAAGTATTTGTTTTAGGTCAATGTAGAGATTCAGAGGAATAAAAGAATTGTACTTTATATCAAAAAGGTTCCGATTTTGGGCTTTTTTATATTGGATAGAGTACCAATTAAATAATCATTATGGAAATCATTTTAAGGATGTCATTCCGAGGTATCTTTTCTTGTAGTAAATTCAATGAAATTAATTATTTAAGGAACCTTTTAGTACTCGGTGATATATAAGGTATTAGTTGTCAAGAAATGGAATCTATCACTGAGGAAATTATGAGTACTTTAAAAAATTTAGAAGACCTTTTTGAACATCAGCTAAAAGATATTTATAGCGCCGAAAATCAAATTATTGCTGCATTTCCTAAAATGATTGAACATGCCTTCAGTGATAAGTTGAAGAAGGCATTTAGATATCACTTAGAGGAAACCGAAGTGCATGTTGAGCGTTTAAAAAATATCGGGAGCGAGTTTAACACTCATGTTACAGGTGAAACATGCAAGGGAATGAAAGGGTTAATTTCTGAAGCCGAAGCATTTATTAATGAGGATACAGAAAGGAATATTCGCGATGCGGGACTCATAGCCAACGCACAACGCATGGAGCACTACGAGATTGCAGCCTACGGAACGGTAGTTGAATACGCTAAAGTACTCGGATATAGAGAAGCGGCTCGTCTGCTGGAACAATCTTTACAAGAGGAGCGAAACGCCGACGAAAAGCTTACTGATCTTGCTGTTGAGATGATGAATATGAAAGCAAAAGTTTAAACAATTACAACACCACAAAAAACCTAATAAAAGAGGATAAAACCATGATGAATAACATGTTATCAGCCACGGCAATAACGGGAACAAAAGTAAAGAATAATCGGAACGAAGATATTGGTAAAATTCAAGACCTGATGATTAATCTTGAAGAGGGCAATATTGAATATGCCGTACTTTCTTTCGGAGGATTTTTAGGTATGGGAGATAAGTATTTTGCTGTACCTATGCAGGCGCTCCATTTTATAAGAAAAGATGACGATCACATTATTAAAATGGATGTGACAAAAGAAAAGCTGGAAAATGCTCCAGGTTTTGATAAAGACAATTGGCCAATGGAAGCAAGGTCTGAATTTATAGACAATGTGTATAAGCACTATGGCTATGAGCGTCCGCAAAAGCTTGTTAGAAAATAAGATTCCGTTAATCAGAACATATAAAATTGTGAAATCTATTATGGGAAATTCAAAGTTCGATAAGATACTTATTGGTACACTTTCTGGAATGGTCGGGGGTGTAGTACTGGGTTTACTTTTTGCTCCGAATAAAGGAACTAAAACCCGGGAAAAGATATCCCAAAAAGGCGATGAATACTTGAAAACGATCAGCAATGATATTACCGAAATCCAGAACTATTTGAAGAAGAGGACCGAATCCACAAAAGAAAACCTTAACGAACTTAGCGAAGAAGCAAAAAACAAAAGTGAGGACGTTCTGAAAAAAGCAAAAAAACTTACTTCTTTTGAGGAGTGGACCAAAGAAGAGTTATACGAGCGAGCTAAGAAGGAGCAGATTGACGGTTACTCTCAAATGAATAAGGAGGAGCTTATTGCTGCATTACGCGAGAAAAGTATTCCGATAACGTGACGCAGAGTAATGAGCTGCCAAAAATAACAGGTTGACTTGGAAAAAATCCGGTCGCATATTTAGCGGTTTTCACATTCAGAGAGGCCCAAATTTCAATTCGGGACTCTCTTTTGTTTTAAATTCTGCATGGGAAACAATGATTGGGACTGCACTTAAATATCCCAATGGAAACTTTGGTAGGCTCGTGAAGACAGTTATAATTATAAGAAGGCTTCGTTTATTCGAAGCCTTCTGTATTTGATAGCGAAAATGTCTAATCCTGATTATGATATCATTTTAGTTCTTCTCTAAAACTTTCACATCGATGGAAGTAGGATATTTAGAGCTGTGGTAAATACGCTGAATGGCATCTTGGAAATCATTTTCATCAGCTTCAAAAATATTGGGTACGTATTTCTGGGGATTTAAGTCCACGAGCGGGAACCAGGTACTCTGGATCTGTATCTGGATTTTATGACCTTTTTTAAAAGTGTGATACACATCCTGCAGGGGGAGTTCAATATTGGTAACCTTGTTGGGTTTAAAAGGCTCAGGATTTTCATAACTATCACGGAAACGTCCACGCATAACTTCACTGCGCACCATCTGATGATAGTTATCAAACTCTACATTTTTAGGTGTATGTTCATTTTCTTCGATGCTGGGAGGATATACATCTACTAATTTAACAACCCAATCCGAAGCAGTACCAGAGGTTGAAACAAAGAGATCGGCAAGGATATCACCGGCAAGGGTCACATCTTCTTCCAATACTTCAGTTTCAAAAGTAACTACATCGGGACGTCGGGAGGCAAACCGCTGATCGTCGGTCATATAATCTTGGGGAATAAAAACGAGTTCGCTTTCTTCTTTATAGGGCACCGGATTATCAATATCGCTTTTATACTCGGTATATTTTTGGTTGGTATTATTTGGTTTTTTACTGTTTAAATCGCCATCACTGTGAATATACCATGATTCCTGTTGCACTCTTTTGGGCGGCCAATGGTCAAATGTACTCCATGACTTTTTGCCGGTATCAAACATATAGGCTTCGGGGAGCTCTTTGGTATCAGTGCCTTTCAAATGTTTCATAAAGAATGGGTATTCAATCTCTTTTTGATAGAACGCAGAGATGCCCTCTCCAAAATAAATTTCCCCCACTGATTGATGAGAATTACCGCTGGCCCATTGGCCGTGGCTCCAGGGTCCCATAACAATAGTGTTTTCTGTATCCGGATTTTTCTCTTCGATTGATCGATAAGTATTAAGCGGCCCATACAGATCTTCGGCATCAAACCAGCCACCAACCGTCATTACCGGGTGATCAATATCCTTAAGGTGCGGAAGAATATTTCTGCTTTGCCAGAACTCATCATAGTTGGGATGGGTTTTTAGCTCCTGCCAGAAGAAGTTTTCCTCAGAGTAATATTTATCTGCCTTAGAAAGAGGTGTTATACTCTCATAAAAATAGTAGCCATCCTGTGTACCGGTATCGGTAAAATTGTACCAAGCGGTATCGGTGGGGCCTTCGTGCTGTATCCCAAATAGAGGGGTTACGTACCAGTAACTCATGAGGTAGGCTCCGTGATGGTGAAAGTCATCAAAAAAGAAATCTGAGATGGGGGCCTGTGGTGAAGATGCGGCCATAGCGGGATGTGCATCAGGTAATCCGGCCGTAGTATAAAATCCGGGATAGGAGATACCCCATTGTCCTACTTTCCCATTATTATTGGGGATGTTATTGATGAGCCATTCTACGGTGTCGTAGGTATCAGAACTTTCGTCAATTTTATCAGGATCTTCACGGTTTGGTGTCATTGTCGTATAATCTCCTTCCGACATCCAACGTCCGCGAACGTCTTGACATACAAAGATAAACCCCTCTTTCTGCAGGTGTGGATTATGCATGATGCGTTCCGGAACTTTTCCTTCTTCATAGGGACGGCAGCTATAGGGCGTTCGTTTCATCAGAATGGGATAGTCCTGCGTAGTGTCTTTAGGGGCATACACGACAGCATGTAATTTGATGCCATCACGCATTTCAATATCAAACTGTGATTTTTCGTAATCTTTGCTGGAAAAGTTGTTCTCCTGGGCAAAGGAGGGAACTGTTAAGTACAGCGTTAATAGAACAACGCCCAATAGGATAAAAATTCTTTTACTGGCTAACATTTTGATACTGTTTATTAAAGATTAATTACTCTTAAAATAGAATTTTGTAGAACTTATGAAACCGTGTTGTGAATTTTTTTGCAAATAATTTTTTTGTCAGTCGTTTGTATCAAAAATTTGTAAAAAAAGCAGTAAGTGTGTATCTTAATACACATTAAGAATCTAACCAATTATACATCTTTTGTTTTCAAAATCTTTTTGGGATGAGATAGGTATTACCCTTTCAGGTTTATGTGCTATACACTGCTTATTCTTTCCGGTTGCAATAGCACTATTGCCCCTTTGGCCGGTAGCTGAATCAGTTCACTTTTGGACCCATCCGCTTTTATTTTTGCTTATCGTTCCGACTGTAATTTTTGCATTACGAACCAACAATTTGGCTCGGCGTATCCCGGTTTTGTTGTATTCGGGATTGGTCATAGTAGCACTGGCCTGGATTTTTCATGAATGGTTAGGATTATGGGGAGAGTCTCTGGTAACGATGGCGGGGAGTGCATTGCTGGTAACCGGACACTGGTTTAATTATAGATTCCATCAAAATAAACACAAAGTAGGTTGCGAAGTATGAAACGGTTAAACTTTACACTCGATGACGATACGGTAAAATTACTGGAGGAATTAGCCGGTAAATTTTACAGTGGTAACAAGTCACAAACAGTCCGTGCGGCACTGGAAAGTCTTGCCGTTCATGCCGGTCACGAGGGTTGGGTTATAGCAGGCTATACCCCTAAAGAACTCGATGGTGAGGAAAGCTGCCACAGTTGTGGGGAGTCTCATGAAAAAGGTGATGTGCTGTATCGCCCAGTTTTTGAGAAGGGGAGCAGCCCCAAAGCACTGCCGCAGATGCCATCAGAAAACTGGTTGGATTGCCCGGATTGTGCTGAAAAACAGGTGTATAATTAATTTTAAGAACCCTTTGCAAAACCCATTGGATGGCTGAGTTTGCCATCTGATGGGGATATTAGACAGGTAAATTCAGCGGTCGGATGGGATTGTAAACCCTTCTTTTAAGGAGAGTGCTACCAGCTGAGCTTATCTTTCACTTCTCTTAGAGTCAGAGAATGTTTTTCGGTTCCCTTTGTGCTAAGCAGGTATCCTACAGGTTTTAGGCTTTCAATATTTTCGCAGACAATTTTAAGGATGGCTAAATAGGGAATCACCATAAACATACCGGGTAGTCCCCAGATCATACCGCCGGCAATTAGAGCAAGTATGGTTACCAGTGGATTAATTTGGACGTATGATCCGGTGATATTGGGTGTTAGAATATTATTCTCGATGAACTGAACAACAAAAAATTGGGCAAATACGCCTAAGGCCAGTGTCGGAGATTGCGTAGCCAAGACAAACAGAAAAGCAATACCGTAGCCAATAACGGTACCCAAGTAGGGGATGAGGTTGAAAATAGCAGCAATTAAACCCACCAGCAGTGCATATTCAATCCCGATAAGGTAAAATCCAAGGCTATTAATAACGATTAAAATTAAGAATACGATAAAGAGTCCTTTTAGATATCGGGGTACCACTTCAGCTGCTTGGTCAATAATACTTTGTGCTATGTTTTTCTCGCTTTCGGGTACCAACATTTTAATAAAGGTGCGAAATTTATCCCGATAGAATAGTAGTAGAAACGTATAAACGGGAATCAAACCAACGGTGAGAATGGTATTGGCAGTCCCGGTAAAAAATTGTGCAATATATTGCCCCGATCCTTTTATGCTTTCTACAATGGAATCGAGCTGTTCGGCGGTCACGCCAAATGTACGTCCCAATGCCCATCGGAATTGAGTAATATTATTATCTATCTGGTCTTTAATAGCAGGCAGATTATCTGTAAAAGTGGCAACTAATAAGATGATTCCATAAGCCGCCCCCGTTACAATAGCAATAGAGCCGATAATTAGTATGAAGTTTGTAGCAATTCGGGGAATGTTTTTTTGTTCGAGTTTTTCAGCAGAGGGGTATAATAAATAGGAAAATAGGATTGCAAGGGCCAGTGGTACCAGCAGCTGTTTGGTAATAATTAAGGTACCAATGACTGCAAAAAAAAGTAGCAACCGAATCAGGTATCGTAAGGCCAGAGGATATGCTTCCATAGCGTGTTAGATATTACATTATGAGCCCGATTTTGCTATCTGTTGTTGTAACAAATCCTGTAATTCTGAGGACGATCGGGACGTTAACTGTTGGGCAATATGTAGGGCGGTGCCCCATGACAGCGTAACACCTGCTCCTCCATGCCCATAATTATGATAGACCGTTTTGCCCGAAATTGTTTCTTGATCCAGTCGTAAACCTTGGTCGGTACTCCGGATATATCGAACGCCTACCGTTGGAGTAAGTTGTTGAGAGTATTCAAGCGATAATCCATAAGTGTTATCGAGGATCTCATTATTTAGGTCGATGATCTGCTTCGGAAATTTGATGTCGTCAATTTCATAGTAATCCCCATCGCTACTTGTATTCCACTGCTGTTGACCCAATTTACCAGCCTGCCGGCTGCCTCCGAGTATCCATCCATCTTTTCGGGGATAGCAATACACATCGCAGGCATTTCCATCAACGTCGGAATACACATCAGGTTGAGGCATGTAATTGTATGAAATGATTTCACCGGTATTGTTTGTAATTAATGGAGCCTCGGATTTATGCAACAGGTGACCACGCATAATCAGCTGATCTTCACTGGGATCATCAAACAGTAGAGGTCCGCCGGTACCACTGCAGTTGATAATAACTTCAGAGGGTAATTTAGAAATATCTTCTTGCTCCAGTTTTTGTTTTGTGATGGTTCCTCCGCTTTGTCGATATAGTGCAGTAAGAGCAGGAAAATAGAGCGACCAATCCGCAAAGATGCAGTCAAAAACCCAACCATAGAGCGGTTGATTATCAGATCTTTGGGGCACTTCAGTTTCGGTCAAATCGACAATAGGAGAAAAGTTTAGCATCCAATCGCAGTAACCGGGGCGGTCGGCCTCGAACTCAAAAACCTCAAAATGTTTATGGGTTGTCAGTCCTGGAAAGGTCCGCTTGCGTAGCTCATAAAAAAAGGCTTGCGACTGTTTAAATAGCTCTTCAAGCCGGTTGGAATAAACAGAGTGGGGGATAACCGAAGCCGAAGGAAACAGGCTCGCAAATTCGGGATATTTGTTTTTGTGGGATATATCAGAAACTGTTTTATCGGTAACAATTTCTGTGTTATATCCCAGAAGTTGTAGTGTAAGTGCAGTTGTGATTCCGGAAACACCGGCTCCGATGACAATAATTTTATCAGCCATTCCTAATTCTCAACTCCTAATTCTCAATTCCTAATTCTCAAAATTCTGCCAGGGCAGCGTATCCAAATCCATATTGCCACCGCTGATGATAATTCCGACTTTTCTGTTCTCAATATTAACTTTGTCGTTAAAAGCCGCAGCAGCCGGAACAGCACTTGATGGTTCAATAATAATTTTCATCCGTTCCCAAATAAACCGCATCGAGTCAATAATTTCATGCTCGGAAACGGTTACAATATCATCCACGTGTTCTTGTATACAGCTAAATGTCAGCTCGCTGAGTGATGTACGTAGTCCGTCGGCCACGGTGTCAGTGCTTTGAATCGGGTGACGTTCTCCCGTTTTGAATGAGAGATAGGCGTCATTCGCTACTTCAGGCTCAACGCCGATGACTTTGGTATCGGGTGAAAACCCCGAAGCAGCAATGGCCGTACCGCTGATCAATCCTCCCCCTCCAACAGGGCCCAGTATGATATCCAGATCCGGCTGGTCTTCCAGTAGCTCGATAGCGGCGCTTCCCTGACCCATAATAATGTTCGGATCGTTATAGGGATGTATAAATGCAGCACCAGTATCATCAATTACCGTTTCCAATGTCGATTCCCGGGCCTCTTGGGTGGATTTGCTAAACGTGATATCAGCTCCGTAATCTCGAACGGCATGTACTTTTACCTTTGGGGCATTTTCGGGCATCACAATATGAGCCGGGATACCACGCTGTTTGGCGGCAAGTGCAACAGCCTGGGCATGGTTGCCGGAGGAGTGTGTGGCAACGCCGTTTTGTGCTTTTTCTTCAGGTAGTTCTCCCACCGCATGGGTTGCACCGCGAAATTTAAAAGCGCCTACTTTTTGAAAGTTTTCGCATTTGAAAAAAAGCTCTCCACCTGCTCGTTTATTTACCTTTTGACTCTTTAACACTGCTGTGCGATGAACCTTGTCACGTATTTTAAGATATGCTTTCTGAATTTGTTTAAATGTGGGTATTTCTGACATACTTTCTGATTTAATTCAAAAACAGAGTTAAAGACCAATACTTTCTTTAAGACCTGAGAGTAAGCTTTTCCACCAATAATTGAAAACGGATTTATGCTCGATCCGTTCAAAATCAACTTTTGCTATCCGTAGATCTTCTCCCTTATTATTTGATTTAATTTTGAAAGTATTCGCCAGAAGTGATTTCGCTTTATCACCAAAATTCTCTTCAGAGCCTTCCTTATCAAGAAGTGAGATCTTAAGATCTTGGTATTGTAAGTTAAGGGTGCCACCGGCCTGCTTTTCCGAGAGATTCATATCGAACTCAAGATCGAGAATACGTCCCTCATCAATCCGTACAAATGCAAGAGGTTCCAAGGCGTTATTTAGCGGCTGCATATCCATTGGCTGCAGAGTTCCCTTAATTTCCTGACGGTTTTCCCCGTTAGCTATAGGAAAAGTAAATTTCACATCAAGTTGGGCATGCTCCATAACATCAGTTTTAGCATGCAAAGTAGGTATCTTACCGTCATCCCAGCGGGTTTCGATATTGGTAAGGTTGGTTAAAGTTGCGGATAGATTGGAAAATTCAATATATCCCTCTTTTTCTGTTTTGGGTTGCCGCTCGGAATAACGAATATTACTGTCAACAATACGGATGCTATCAAGAGCAATTGGAAAAGGGATACCCCGAATAATTTCCTGGGGTAGAGGTTTGTTACTCTTTGCCGGTTCAGGGGGACGTTTATCGTGATAAATGTCTAAATCCGCATTTGTGATATTGATAAGTCCTGCGGCAATGCCTTCAGCGCTGTTTGCCCGATTTATATCAATTTTCTCCCATTTTATTTGTTGGATACCAAGATCAATACGATCAATTTCATGGCCGACTTTTTCAGAGAAGGCTACTTTTTCAAGTTTCGGTATTACGGAAAGTTCATTTACTACCATCACCGAATTAGAAGATGAAAATTCTAATTGGGAGGCCGAAATTTCATACAGCTCGTTAGGTGATTGCAACCGTAGATCTTGAAAGGCTACTTCGATATTCTCAGCGGGAATTATGCGATGGTCCTTTAGTGATGTTGAGTCGATTGTAATATTTGATAAGGTGATATCACTATTAGGAATTGAGAGCAGGGGATTAAAAGGTAGATTGGCGCGGCTGTACTGTAGAGAAAGTCCGGTGATACTAAACTTAGGAATGGAAAGCTGATTCAACACTTTTAGGACACTTTCAGAAGCTTTTCGGGAAGGGCTACTCCATTCTTGATCTTGGGCAGAGGTATCTGTTCCAGAGGTCGTTACATGTACTTCGGGATTTATGAGATCAACTTCTTGAAGCCTGAGTTCATTCCAAAACAGAAGCTTGAACAATCCAATACCAGATATATCGAAGTGTTCTAATACTACTCGGACATTGGTTTCTGATTCCTTTTTTGTTGTAAGGGTAATATCTGACAGTGAAATTTTTCGACTCAGAAGTTGAAGATCAAGGTCACCAATTTCGAGATCGTATGAACCATCGGTTGCTTTATGAAAACGTTCAACGGTGGTCTTTTTTAACTGCTTATCGAGATAAAAGCTTAAATAAACTTGGATACCGCCAATGAGTATTAAAACAGTGACAAGTACGCCAATCAAAACTTTTTGATAGCGTTGCATAGGATTTGGCAAAAATTAAGTTATTTAACCCCAAACAAAGTATGTGCAAATAGAACTCAAATTACTCAAGCCAGGGATCAATAAAAATTATTAAAAATAAACTTCTGTTAATCTTCTGCAGATGGGGTTAACGGCTGCTCAGCAAACATATACTCCTGAACAGGATTGCCCTGAATGAGATGCTTTTGAATAATCTGTTCCAATACGTCGGGTTTGCAGGAGTGATACCAAGTTCCCTCCGGATAAACAACTGCAACGGGGCCTTTTTTGCAGATGCGCAGGCAGTTTGCTTTAGTGCGATAGATGCCGCCGGCGCCATCCAGTCCGAGTTCGCGTAGCCTTTTCTTAAGAAAGTCCCATGCTTTAAGACCTATCTCTTTTTTGCAACATTTAGGGTTGGTTTGGTCGGCACAGATAAAAATATGTCGCTTTATTTTATCAACATGGAGTTCTTCTGCTTTCTTTTTAACCCTTTTACTCATAAATATCTAATAAGTATGATGATAGGACAGTGGTTAATTCAAATACAAGCGTACGCCAACAGCTCCTCCGAAGAAAAAACTGGCGTCAGGTGAAAAATCTAAAGTGGGCACAAGTTCAATAAAGCTCTTCACATTAGAGTCTGCAATAGAATATTCTGTACCGACCGGCCAGCGAAGTCCTGTATTTAAGTCATTATTGATGTCGCTCCATAAAAGTCGCATCCCCATCCCGTAGTAGAGTTCTAACGCTTCGGAGTTAATCGTATCAGTATGTTTTAGGACATCAGTATGGAGATATACTTCCGAAAAGTTCTCAGCTATCGCGAACGAAAAAGCTGCATCTACGGCAATATCATCATTGAGCCAGTATTTAGCGCTGAGTCCTGAAGGGTTGTTTATTACTGCACCTACACCAAGGTCTGAATTTTGAGCATGAACAGTTTCAACCGATACCAATAATAATCCACAAAATAAAAACGCAAGTAACGATTTTTTCATAATAGTAAAGACCTTTAGCAATTTAATTGGATTATGAATAGTAAGGATTTTGTTACCTCAAATATAAATTTGAATCTTATTTTTTAACAACGCTACATCATAAAAGTAATTAATAATCCAGTCCAGGCTGTGTTATTTCGTAATTTTTTTCTTCCTTCGACTTTTTAACCATCTCTTCTACATCTTCAAGCAGCTTTTTGGCATCATAAATAATACCGTCTTTGATGGTATATTCAATGCCTCCAATTCGTTCTGGCTGATTATTTTCGTTGACATGTACGGCCCCGGTGCCGTAAAGCGTTTTCAAGTTTTCAAGGGGATTAGCATCCACCAGTACCATATCGGCTTGTTTTCCCACTTCGATGGTTCCAAGCTGATCATCCATATTGAGTACTTCAGCTGCTTTTAGGGAAGCCGACTGAAATATTTCCAGTGGATGAAAGCCGGCCTCTCGCAGCATTTCCATTTCTTGGATATATCCAAAACCGTACAATTTATAGATATAACCAGCATCAGAGCCCAGCGTAACGCGGCCACCACGATTTTTGAACTCGTTGACAAACTCAAACCAAAGGTCAAAGTTCTCTTTCCATGCAATTTCCTGTTCTGTTCCCCAGTTTATCCAATAGGATCCGTGAGATATTCTATTGGGTTTATAAAACTCCCAGAGTGAGGGCAGCGTATATTTTTCGTGCCACTCGGCGCGACGTTGAGCACTTAAATCGCGACTGGCTTCATAAATCGTAAAGGTTGGATTCAATGTAATATCCAGCTCCAGCATCTCATTCATCACGCTGTTCCATTTGTCGCTATATGGTTCGGCGGCCTGCTTCCAAAGTTTGCCAGCTTCTTCAAACCGGTGCTGCTCATTATTGTAATTGTAATCGGCGGGATAGTCTTGGATCTGTTGATCGGTAAACAGCGCTTCGGGGATGCCGTACCAGTGGGTGATGCTTGTGAGTCCCAGTCGAGCAGATTCAAGCGCATTATTGTATACAACGCGCGTTTGGGCGTGGTGAGTCATGGTGCCGAGCCCCAGTTTGTTCGCTTCTTCAATTGCAGCTTTATACACAGGACGAGCAGCCCCAAAAAACTTAATACCCTCTGCTCCTTTATCGGCAATCATTTGTACCCAGTCACGGGCCTCCTCCGGGGATGTTATTTCACCCTCATGTCCCATCCCAAAACCGATATAGGGAAAAATACGTGGGGCCGTTATTTTGTTTTCGGCACTCCGATCGCGTTGGCGCAGTGTCCAGTCTATCCCGTTAAAAGAGCCCGGTTCCCGAACGGTGGTAATGCCGTGTGCCATCCAGAGTTTGTATACATATTCGGCAGGCGTTCCCTGAGCTTCTCCGCCGGTGTGTGCGTGCATATCAATAAAACCTGGCAGCAGGTACATGCCTTCTGCGTCAATGATTTTGGTATCCTCGTCGGCTTGTGGACGTTGATCTTCATTAATAGGTACGCCGGGGTATCCTACCGATTGTATGGATGTAATTCGATTACCTTCGATGACCACGTCAACCGGACCGCGCGGTGGTGAGCCGGTACCGTCAACAAGGGTTACTCCACGGATGATCATGCGATCATAGGGCCCTTCACCCACAGTTCGATCAGGAGCTTCCTGTATCTGGGCGTTGGTGATACCAACACCAATCATAAATATTAAGAGAAGTGATGCTATCGGAGCTGCGTATTTGGTCATGAGTCTTGTATCAATAATTAATATTTAATGGAATGTAATAATCAGATGCAGGGGATGACAGTAAAAGATTTTAAATGATGATAAATAAAATATGCCTATGGGTACATTTTTTGACAGTAAAAGAGATTGGGGGATCCCTTTTGGTTTGATGCGTCCCGACTATTCGGGGTTTAAGCATCTTTTTAAAAGGTATGTATTTAGATCCTGAAACGAGTTCAGGGTGACATATTAGTTCAGCATTAAATGTAGACGCTTGATATTGTAACTTGTCCTGAACTGGAAATATAGGTCGTCAAAATTAAAGAAGAAGTGCCCCCTCAAGCTTTAGGAGAAATTCCTTTCGCTGAATGCCACCGCTGTAGCCCGTCAGTTTGTTATCAGCACCGATAACACGATGGCAGGGAATGATTATTGGGAGGGGATTCATTCCATTGGCACCGGCCACAGCCCGCGCTTTTTGGGGATCCCCGAGCCGATTGGCTAACTCGCTGTAGGTTATCGTTTGTCCGTAGGGAATCTGTTGAAGTTGTTTCCAGACTTTTTGCTGAAAATCAGTTCCTTTTAAAACTAATGGGAGGTCAAATGCTTTTCTTTGTTCGTCAAAGTATGCATTCAATTGGTCAACCGTTTTTGTAAGCACAGGATGTTGGTGCTTATTCGAAGATTCCGTCGCGGGATTATCGGTATAGTTGATGGCAGTAAGTCCGTTCTCCTCAGCTGTTATTTGAAGAGTACCTAAAGGGGATGGTGCGTATGTAGTATAATCTTTTGACAATGATGTGAGATTCTGCTTCAGATTAGGATTTAGTTTGGCGGCAGTGATAAATTGCCGGAGCGTAGAAAGTCGAAGGTGGTTTGGCCGAGTAGCTCGTGCCGGGCATTGAGATCAAAATTACCTTTTATGTGGTAATCAAAGGTTTCGCCGCCGGTCAACAGCCGGTAGGCTGATATCCCCATCTGGGAAATATTCAGCGAGATTGGGATGTTGAGCATGGTGACACCTTTTTCCTCGATAGTTGTGCCCCTAAGTGCCGTGCCGTCGGCCCATTGATCTCCATTAATTATCAAATCGTAATTAAGAGCATTAACGTCAATCCCAAAACTGTTGGGATTATCAAAACTCAGTTGCAGGTTGATATCGGCACTGCTGAAATTAACTCCCGTAACTTCAAAATCTTCAAGACTTATTTCAGGTGTTTTCAACAGTGGAATTTGCCCTTTCTTGCTTACGGGTACGTTGGTTTTTCCGAGGGCAGGCAGATCAAAGGTTAGGTTACTCAAAAAGCTGTAGGTTGCTTCATCTGAATCTCTCAGATTTTGTACGCTTTGATATACATCAGCAAAATTAAGCCGCATTGGAACCTGGAACGTACTGGCTCCCGAAGCCTCGATAGCAAGCTCTTTCTTCTGATTCCCGTTTACAAGGGTATTTTCATTGATATCAAGATTATAGTCGTAGGCCAGCATTTTTACCGATAGCGCATTCGGATTATCAACTTTTATATCATAGGTGAGTTCCATCTCTTCAAAATTGAAATCACTGACGCGGACATTCTCTACCGAAAGTTTTGGTTTTTGAATAGAATTGGATAAATCTTCAAGGGCCGCACATCCATCCAGTAAAAAGAGTGCACACGTTAATAGAATCACAGATATATACTTTGGAAAGGTCATTCTTGGCGGCCGAGTTAAGGTTATTGATGAATTGTTGTGATAACTGATATCGCAGACAGAATTATTTGTTCCTTAAGCCTGAGTGTACAGGTAATATGGTAAGATAATTTTTTTGTAACAAAAGGGGTTTGCCATACTCTTGAAAACAGAACGCACTATTATTGTCTCTTTAGATCATCTAGTTAGCCAACTAGATACTCTATTCACTCCTAAATGCTGAAACCTAAAGCACAGAGCCCCGGGACGGATACTCTCGGGGTTCTTTTTTATTGAGGATTATTTTACTGCTCAGGGGCGAATCATCAGAAAGCCTACCGCGATAAAACAGAGTGCTGCAGTGCTTGATATCCAAAATGTGCCATTAAGACCAAAAGCTCCATACACTAATCCCAAAAGAAAGGGTCCGACCGCCTGACCACTTCTGATAATGGTCCAGTTGACCGATAAGAATGCTGCCCGATATTCTTTGGGCGCCTGATGGGTAAGCAGGTTTAATATACTGGGGATATTAATACCCTGCGCAAATCCAAATACGATAATAGGCAGAGTAAAAAGCCAGATATTTTCGATAAAGGGGATGCTTAAAAATACACCGAAATAGAGAAAAGCTGCTGTAATAATAAGCGTGGATTCAGCAAATCGCCTGGTTAAATTGCCCAGCTGTGAAGAGGCGAAGGCTGTAATAAGTGATGAGCCGGATAACATAATCCCAATAACCAGTGATGATTTGCTGAACTGTTCGTCGAGTAATATCGGGAAGTATGTCAGGTAACCTCCGTACAGGATAATGAACGTAAGAAAGTTTGCGGCAAAGAGTCCGATGACTGTTTTTGATTTGAGTGCGTTGAGGATATCACCGAGGTACGACTTAATGTTTTGGTGATTATCGGGTTCGGGATTATCCAGTTTGGCTAATACGAATAAACCTACTGGAATAGCTATCAGCGTTAGAAAGAAGGGATAAAACCATCCCAACAGTGCCAGTCCACCACCGATGGCCGGATATGCTGCGGTACCCACGCTGAGTATGCTGCCGTTATATCCCATTGCCGTTGCCCGACGGTTGCCTTCATAAAGATCTCCAATCAGGGTGACATTCAACGCTCCGAGCGAAGCGCCGCCAATTCCCTGAATGAATCGGAGGATAAGGAGCCAGGTAAAATCTGTGGCAAAAGCGCAGGCCGTTCCGGCGATTCCGAAAATAAACAATGAGGGCACCAGAATGACTTTACGTCCGATGCGGTCGGCAAATACCCCTAAAAAGGGCGTTAAAAACATGCCGGGAATGGTAAATGCGGTGATAAGCAGTCCGATACGTTCGTTCGAGACTTCCAGGACGTTCGCCATTTTTGGCAGGGCGGGGGCAATACTGGAAACGCCCATTACCGCTGAAAGCGTGATGCCAAAGATTACATAGAGGTTAAGGTCTTTTAGAAGAGGTTGCTTCTTTTTGGTAGAGATTGTTTTGCTATGTTGATTAACGTTTTAGTGCATGGATTGTAAATAAAATGAGTGAAAATAACGTTCCGATAAAATTGAATTTAGATGTACCTTGCTTGTTACCTCTCTGGGAAATTTCATTACCATCCAAAAACAAATAGCTCATACTATTATGAAAGTTTTTTACGGTTCAATTTTAAGTTTCCTACTAACTTTAAGCAGTGTTACTTACGGACAACAGGCTAATGAAGAAGATGTTGGCAGTATTGATGGAATAATTACGGCTCTGTACGATGTGATTTCCGGTCCGGCTGGCCAGCGTGACTGGGATCGGTTTTCTTCGCTATATAAAGAGGGAGCAAATATGGGGACGATAAGTAAGGCTGAGGATGGCTCTTTGCGATATGTATCATTGACACCTGATCAGTATATCGACCGCAATGATGAATACTTTAAGGAGAATGGATTCTGGGAAGAGGAGATTGGACGCGAGGTATTTCAATTTGGAGAGATGGCTACGGTTCAGACAGCTTATAAAATTAGGTCGGCTGAAGATGGAGAAGTAACACGACGCGGAGTAAATAGTGTTCAATTGGTGTATGATCAGAATCGCTGGTGGATTATTAATATAATCTGGAATAACGAGCGAGAGGATAATTCTATTCCAGAATGGTTATTAAGGGACACTCTGTAGTATAGTATATTGTGTTTTATCGAAAAGATTGTAGATAGAATAGTTGGCACACTGTTTTAATATTAAACTTTATTAATGTTATATTGATTGAGAAGAGATTAGTCTTTAGGTAGGGAGCATTTAGGAAAAGTCAGCAAAATTATTGGCAAATATTATGGGCTTTACGGCTATTAGTAGATTTGAAGGGCGTAATAATATGGAAGATGAAGTGCGAGAGGCCTTTCGGAAACGTCCTGAGCTGGTGGAGGATGCCGATAGCTTTGTGACACTTAATGTTATTTCACCAAAGGATAATCCCGCAGAGTTTTGGCTGATTACCCATTGGGAGGATGAGGAATCGTTTCACTATTGGCACGACAATCATCGCAGCGAATCGCATCAGAATATCCCCAAAGGGTTAAAGATGGTAAAACGTAGTTTTACGCTCAATTATTTTGATCATATAACTTCTTAGAGAGCTAACTATGCCAGGATCTGAACGTAAAGTTGTACAACAACTGAAAGCTCATAAACAGGAGCTGGCTGAGTTAGTAACGGCAATGCATTTTGAACGCCATCCGGAGCTGGATGAGTGCTATGGTGAAGAGGGGCGGGAAAAGTGCTATGAGGATACCATTTACCACCTCGATTACTTAGAGCAGGCCGTTTGTGTTGATAGCAAAGAACTGTTTAATACTTACTTGGGCTGGGCACGGACGATGCTGCGAGAACGGGATATTCCCAGTGGTGATCTCGTTGATAATATTGTAATTATCCGGGAAGCAATAAAAAAGGTGTTGCCGGAAGAAGAAGCAGCAATTCTGGTTACGTTTATTAATGATGGACTCTCCTCTATAGAAAGTAGTGATGAAGAGCCGATAACATTTTTTGATCCTGATGATCCTCTCACTGATGAGGCCCGGAATTATCTGGATTTGTTGCTGGCCGGTAAGCGTAAGAAAGCGGCAGTTCTTATTGAGGAATTGGTAGATGATGGAGTATCGATAAAAGATATATACGAGCATATTTTTCAAAAAACGCAGTATGAGATTGGAGCCCTTTGGCAGAGGAATCAAATTATGGTGGCCCAAGAACATTATTGCACCGCTGCAACACAGCTGATTATGTCGCAGTTGTATCCCAAAATATTTGCAATGGAAAAAAGTGATAAACGATTGGTTGCATGTTCAGTAGCTGATGAGCTTCATGAAATCGGTATCAGAATGGTTACTGATTTCTTTGAGATGGAAGGGTGGGATACCCATTATTTGGGGGCGAATATACCTGATAAGCATTTAATAAGATCTGTTAAGGAAAAAAATGCCGATGTATTGGCGATTTCGGTTACTATACCGTTACACATCAGCGCAGCCAAAGACCTGATTCAAACATTGCGAGACGAAAGTGAGCTTGATAATGTAAAAATCATCGTAGGAGGATATCCTTTTAAAATGATACCTGACTTGTGGAAAAAAATTGGTGCTGATGGGTGGGCAGAATCTGCAGATGATGCAATTGAAACCGCAAATAAATTAACCGCAAATTGATCAAACAGAACCAAAACGTTCCTAAAGGAATTGCTATTGTTGTAAATGATAATGGAATACTGCAGAAGGTGATTCATGATTCATATGACCTATTTACATTTAATATAGATGATCAGGCTACTTTCGTTGATGGCCTTGATAGTGACAGCATCTCTAAAGCCTATCAGTTTCTTGAACGAATTAAAACAAATGAGGTAGCTTATAACTGGGGATTGCATGTAACAAATGATGACGAAACTATCTTATTTGGCTTTTCTGGCATACGGATTGATGGTGAAAACTTGTTAATTGGAACAGACAATCCGGATGATACCGAGCAGTTTCTAAATGGTCTGATGGAAATGAATAACGAGTCGGTAAATAGATTGCGGGCCTATATGAAGGAGCAACAAGAGAAGCCCGGAGAATCTAAAGAGGATGAGTGGGGGATGTATGATGAAATGAGCGGACTAAATAATGAGTTGGCCAATATGCAACGGAAGCTTACAAAAAGGACAGCCGAGCTTGAAAAGTTGAATGAGCTGAAAAATCAAATGCTGGGGATGGCGGCTCATGATTTGCGGAATCCACTAACGCTGATTCAGAATTATTCCAACTTTTTGATTGAAGACCATGAGGAGAAAAATATGTTTACGGATGATCAGTTTCAGTTGGTAAAGGAGATTAAAGAGTCCAGTGAATATATGGTGCGGATTATTGAGGATATGCTGGATATTTCAGCTATAGAATCGGGTAGTATTAATTTGGAGAAAAACGATGAGAACATTGGTGAGTTTATCGAGCGAGTTGTATCACTAAACCGACCGACAGCCACCAAAAAGAATATCTCTATTATTACAAACTTGCCTGATAAGTCGGTTGTTAAAGCAATAGATGCCTATAAATTTCAGCAGGTGTTAGACAACTTAATCTCTAACGCTATTAAATATTCACAACTTCAAACAGAAATAGAAGTGGGGATTTGTGAGGAGAGTGATGGAGCAATTACTATTTATGTTGACGATGAAGGGCAGGGAATTCCCGAAGAGGAACTCGATGATTTATTTGTGCCCTTTGCAAAAATAAGTGTTGAGGCTACTGCGGGAGAAAAAAGTACGGGTCTGGGGTTGGCTATTGCTAAGAAAATTGTAGAAGCCCATGGCGGTAATATCCAGGTCGAAAGTAAAGTTGGCGAAGGATCAACCTTTTTTGTTAAAGTGCCTTGATGAAAACTGTTCCAAATAAAAAAGTCCGCTGAATAATTACAGCGGACTTTAGATCCTATAACTGACTTGTTTCTTAGTTTTGTGGCGGTTGCTGCTGCTGAGGTTGCTGTTGCTGCATTTGGCCACCCATTTTATTTCGGATCTGCTTCTGAATTTGCATCTGCAGTGCAGAATCTTGTTGTGCAGCCCGGCTAATATCCTGGAAACGCTGCATTTCCATTCCCGCATCTTCAACAGCCTTTGTTACACTATCTCTGATTTCAGATTGCAGTTTTTCCATTGATGAGGTAGCTGCATCAAACTTTTTCATTTCACTTTCACTAAACTGGGTAGAATCTCCCTGGCCCATTTGCTGTGACTGTGCAATTTTCTGGTAAGTTTGAACATCAAGTCCCTCTTCCTGAATAATGCCCATCATTTTTTTCTGAGCCTGCATCTGTACCTGTTGTGCACTCATTGCAGCATCTGCAAAGGTGGCAGCTTCTTCATCAGAAACATCAACATCAGGAACTTCTTGCTGCATTTGTCCCAGCTGTCCTTGCTGCTGAGTTTCTTGTTGCTGTGTGTTTTCTTCGTTTGAGTCATTTTGGCATCCGATAAGTGCGACTGCCAAAAGAATAGCTGAAAGATATTTTAAGGTATTAATCATGTGAAATTTATAAAAAATTGGTGTTTGCTTTAGATGTATAGCAGTTCGTCAACGACTGCTAAACCTGATTATTTCTTTATTTATTTAGTAGTGGTAAAGAAAATGTTTCGGAGGCAGAAATTAAAATGTTAATATAGGTTTTTAAATGGATTTACTTAATAGCTGCTAAAGATAATTTATGAGCTATTGTCAGCCATTTTTTCTACGAATACAAAATCATTATTCTTCCCAGAATTCATTTAAAAATTTCATCCATCGGGTTTGGTTTGTTGTAAAAACCCGTTCCAGATCAGATAATATTTCTTTGAATTCTTCATTGTTGCGGAGAGGCTTCCAGATGGGATTCTCTTTGATCCAGGGATAATTTTCATACCCAAGATAAATAGCTTTGCGCAGCCAGTGCAGGGCTTCGATATGGTTGCCATCAACGGCAAAATATGAGGCCAGACGAAATGCCATTTCGCAATCTGTTGCAGCAATGGTTAGCAGTTCATCGGTAATTAATGCGTGTGCCTTTTCGGGCTGATCATTTTTCACATAACACATTGCCAGTGTCGGATATGTTACTCGGCGATTAGGATCTTCTTCAATAACCGATTCCAAGACCGGCACGGCCTTTTCATAAGCTTCTTCACTAAAAAATAGGTATCCTTTGGTAGTTCGTAACAGTGAGTGTTTGGGTTCAAGGGTTAATCCTTTATCAACTTCAAGCCATGCCAGATCCAACTGTCCCAGATAGTGATTGAGCCGTGCCCGGCGATTGTAAATTTGAGTTGCTGCAGCGGGATTTTTTTGCAATGCCTTGCCCAGTAGGCGAAGAGCCTCACGGTGGAGTCCGTCAAGTTGTACAATAATACCAGCACCAAGTAAAACCTCGGTATTACGGCCATCATTTTTTAGCAGATACTGAATATCGCGACGCGCGCGGTCTTTTTCGCCCCGCCAAAGGAAAGTATAGGCTCTCTGTAGTTTAGCCTCAACATTGTCGGGATCAAGTTCGAGCGCTTTACCCAAATGCCCCTGAGCTTTCATAAAATAAGTGGGACCACCATAACCGTTGGTAACATAGTTCAGATGCGTGCGGCCCAAACCCGCATGAGCAGCAGCAAAATCGGGAGCCTGTTCCAATACCTCTTCGAATTTTTCTCTACCTTCAATAAGGTCTTTAGGATTATTTGAGCCCCATAAAAAACGGGAAAGTAGTGCTTGTGCCTCCAGATACTGTTCTGAGAGGTCAATAGGCAGGTTATCAAAAGATCTTTTTTCATGTCGCTGTTCAAGTTTGCCGAGACTAAAAAGCGTATCAAAAACTTGCTCTGTGATTTCACTCTGTACTTTTAACAGGTCGAAGGATGGAATTGAAACGGTGTTACCGGCTTGTATTTCTTTATTAGTTACTTTTATGAGTTGCCAGTTCAGGGTAAATTCTTCATCCGTGCTAAAAAATGATCCGGTAAGTACATATTCTGTTTCTAATTTTTTTCCCGCTTCGATATCATCAATCGACTGATCGGAAAGGGACAGGAAAGTACTCGGCGGACGAATAACTACAGAGGCATTTTGGGATAGACGGGTAGCGATAGCGTCGGCCATAGCTAATCCAAAATATTGGGTTTTACCATTTTCGCTAATTTGCTTAAAAGGAAGGACGGCAATAGAATTTTCGGGGATATCCTGGCTATCTTTTTGCAGGAAAAATTCCGTTAACATTGAGATCAATCCCGTACTGTTCCGATTATTTTTCTTTTCAGAATCTTTTGTTTGAGAAGGTGAGGGAGAGGGTAACAGGGCTGAACGTTCACCCGGGATCATACCCTTCTCAAAATCCATGCTTTTCATTAATGTTTTTAATGCATCGTGAAGTTCTGTTACAGACTCAAAGCGATTACTCGGTTGTTTATCCAGCGCTTTCACTATAAGCTCACTAAGCGGCTTTGGAATGTTTTCACTCAGCTTGTGGGGAGCCGTAGGGGTTACCGATCGAATTATTCTGATAAGATCGGTCTCATGCGAATTATTATCAAAAAGAAATGGATGTTGTCCCGTGACAATTTCATAAAGAATGACGCCGAGCGAAAAGATATCGCTTTGGTTGCTACTACGAAGCGTTATAAACTGTTCGGGAGCCATATAGGCGGTGGTTCCAAATTGCGATGACTTCTTTGTTTGATTGCTGGTTTGTTCTTCGTTAGTAATAGACTCTATCTCGGAAATTTCCCGACGTTTAGCAAGACCAAAATCAAGAATTTTGACAAGTCCACCATCAGTAACCATGATATTGGCGGGTTTTAGATCCCGATGCAATATCCCCAGTTTATGAGCTTCAGCCAGTCCTTCAGCAATTTGGATACTTATCGACAAGGCAAACTGTAGGTTCAAAGAGCCATCTTGGAGCAGTTCGGCCAGGGTACGTCCCGGTACATATTGCATAATAATATATGGACGCTCTTCATATTCCCCGACTTCGTAAATAGTACTTACATTGGGATGCTGTATAGCCGAAGCAATTTGGGCTTCTTCCAGAATTTGCTCACGAATCTGTTTCTCTTTGGCCCGCTCGGGGTGTACAATTTTTATAACAACGGGCCGCTTGAGTCGGGTATCAGTAGCATAATAAACTGTACCGTGCTGTCCCGCCCCCAGTTCGCGTTTTATTTCGTAATGATGGATTTTGTCCATTGTAGCTTTTGTCTGCTTGTAGTGAGCCAAAAATTACGGACAAACAATTCGAAGTGCTAATTTTAACCGATAAAACATGACAGAAAGCTTTATTGTTTTATTAATTAATATGGTAAAGAAGTAAGTAGATATATTTATCTAAGGAATCGGTGTAACGAAGTACAAAGTGTAGTTAAGAAACAGTCGATAATTTAAGTAGAGATAAAAATTGAGAGCACCCTCAGATTTGATGCTCCCAATTTTAATTATCAAAGAATATTAAACAGAACTTTAACCCGAAAGCTGATATTTCTACCGGGACTTAACGCATATCCCTTGTAGGTGTCCAAGAAATCACGATAAGCGTTGTTAAATAAATTATTACCGGATAATTGAAGTGCTATGGGGCGATCCCAGAGAGATATTTCAGCGCCGACCATAGCATTAAATAAAGTGTATGCATCGGTAGAGGCGACCCCAAAGTCACTAAATTGGGGTGCATTGCCAAATTGCCAGAATGGTTCGTAGCGTCCGGCTGCTTCTTTTGAGGAGGCATATTGTACGCCCATACTAACGAAAGCATTTTCAAACTCACCTATTGATGAGCGCATAACTTTTACTTTGCCACTTAGTTTGGTGGGCGGTAAAAGTGGCAGATCATCAACTTCGGAAATGTCTTCGTCCACGTTTTGACCGTTAACGGTTTCAAAAGTTCCTGATAATTGCAGCCAGGGTAGTATTTGTGCTGTAATATCAGCATTGGCTCCGACTAATCGGGCGTTACCCTGCACAAATTCCAAAATAGGGGGACCGTCGTTATTCGATCCGGCAAATTCACCGGTATTAACTAAAAACATGTAATTATCGATGGCATTGCGATAGACGGTAGCTTTGGCCTGCACGTTTTTGGAGCGCCAGCGGAGTGATAAGTCTGTGTTGAATGATCGCTCGGAATCCAGATATGGGTTCCCGACTTGGTAGGCGGCAATACCACCGTGAACGCCATCCACGTGCAGGTTAAATAGACTCGGCGCGCGAAATCCGCGTCCAATGTTTGTGGCTATAGTAAATTCTTCGAAAAATTGATACGTAGCACCCAGCGACCCGCTAAATTCCATATAAGATTGCCTGAGTACATCATTCGTTTCCCCTGCATTTTCATCAGGCAGATTCAGATCAGCATTTGGTTCAGCTTCTTGAGAGCGTGCGTCAAGGCGCGCGCCAAATGAGAAAGTTAGATTATTAATTTCGGCCTGTTCAAAAACAAAGGCTGCCATATTTTGGATAGTGGCCGAAGGCACTAACGGTTCATCTCCTCGGGTATCCTGATTCTTGTATTTATATTCAATACCAACAGTACCGGAGAAGGGGCCTACAGCAGGATGTTGAAGGTCCGTTTTTGCAGTATAGCTGTTTAGCAAGATATCCAAGTTTGCAAAACCTTCATCAGGCAGTTCGTTTCGCGGTTCAGCATTGGCCCCACCAGGATTGGATTGACGCAGGTTTTGACTATAAGTAAACTGGGGATTCAATTTAAAGTAATTTCCGAGATCCAGGTCTCTCTCAATTTGAAGGGAGATATTCTCTAAATTTTGTCCAAGGCCACGACCGTTGGGCAGTAGAAAGTTGTGATTGTTTTGCCAGCGAGTATTTTCGCCGGAAATTTGCCCGAAGTTCGTTTTATAGCCGATTCCGAAGCTACCATTCAGTTGATCATAGTCGGTGTGATCTAATTCTCCCGAAAACTTGGGAGCGGAGGTGTCATTACTTTCCTGGAAAGTAGGTACGTCGGGGGCTTTCATATTACCGGCAGAGCGACGGATGATGGTGCCGGTAAAGCCCCAGCGTCCGGTGGCCCCATTGAGGTGCAATCCACCGACGAGCTCATTGTTGTTCGATGAAAACTCACCGAGTGTTTCCCCCTGCAGAAAGGGATCGGAATTGACCGCGTCTGGAAGTGAGTTGGGGATTACATTGACAGCTCCGCCCAGAGCGTCCGACCCATATTGTACGCTTGCGGCTCCGCGTACCACTTCGATACGTTCCGAGGGGAATGGGTCAACATTGGGGCCGTGGCGAACACCATACTGTTGGTAGTCCATGGCAGCTCCGTCATCCAAGACCCGTACACGACTACCGCTGAGTCCCCGAATAACAGGTTTGCCCGTTTGGCTTCCTGTTGAGATCGTGGAAATCCCGGCCAGTTCTTCGAGTGAGGCTCCCAGCGAAGTTTGTTGACGAGAAAATTTGGTACCGCCGGTTAATACATCCACATCGGCGGGTGTTGTAAGGGGAACCGACTCGTATAGGTGTGCCGGTTACAGTAATCGTCTCTGATTGCAGGGTTTGTTTTTGAAGGGCGACATTAAGGGTAGTGATTTCTCCATCCTGAAGTGAAACCTCCCGGATTTGTGAATTGTATCCCACAAAAGAAAAAGTAATAGAATAGATACCGGAGGGGAGATTTTCTATCCGGTATTTCCATCTTTTTTTGTTGACGTTCCTTCTCCCAGTTCTGCAAATGCGATATTAACACCGGGTAGAGGCGTACTATCGGAGCCTGTTACAGTACCCGTAATAATGGCCGAATTATTGGATTGGTTTTGAGCGTACAGAGATGAGGTAAATAAGCCTGTAGCTAATAAAAAAGCTAAAAATAGTAGAGTCTTCGTTTTAAATCGATGCAGCATAACAAATTATTTGGTTTCAAATAAGTTGGTAAATGAATGGCGTATTAATTGTTATGTGTTGGTTGGTGGCGACTTATTCGAGGTGCGAATATATTGATTGCTGGTTGCAAAACGCTGGCTGTCAAAAAAAAGTATGACTTGGAAAGCTTAGGGTGCTTCCTGTTTGAGATTGAGAAGGAAGGCTTTGAATCAAGTGAAGGCAAGCCAGGCAATCCGGCTGGTCGAGACTGATATGGTGTTCAAGCTGGTGTTGCTCAGAGAAACCGGAAATATTATTATGAAGGTGGAATGAAGTCCCGATAAGACATAGCCCAACCACAAGCAGGAATAGACGGTTCGTTATGGTTGGGCGTAGTGTAGTTGAGTATTTAAAAATACTGAAACAGAAATTGCTTGATTTTGAAGTTGAACAACAAAAGTCGATCTATGGTCATTCTTTAGATCAAAAATACACCCGGTAAAGCATTGAGATATTACGTCCCGGCTGGGGATAAATCTCTTTTATGCGCGAGAGATGATCGCGATAAGTAGTATTAAAAATGTTGTTTGCGTTTAACGATACGGTATGGAGCAGGGCCCATTTTTCAAATCGATACTGGCTGAAAAAGCTAAAAATAGCGTAGCTGTCCGTGGGAGTTTCAAATTCTCCGGTACGTTTTTGGGCGGCGGCAATTTTAGTTTTCGTTCCTACTTTCAACTTCTCATAGGTATAAGACAACTCAACATTTCCTTTAAATGGTGGAATCATAGGTAACGGTTTCCATTCTTCGCTGGAATTAGTTTGCTCATTTTCGAAAAGCTTACGCTTGCCGTGGGTGTAGCTTGCTGAAGCTGACAGGGCCCAATGGTTAGTTAGCTTAAGCTGTGAGTTAAATTCAATCCCGGAAAGTACTGCTTCGGTTCCGGTAAACTGGTAAATGGGATAACCTCCTAAAAATTCGGGCCGGCGTTTTCCGGTATTTGTCGCATAGTTATAATTCAAGAATCTATTGTGGAAGAATGTGATTTCTGCGCGAGCGTTAGACTTCCGGTACCGAAAATAGATTTCTTTACCTAACCCGCGTTCGGGATCTAAATCGGGATTGCCCACTTCATACGAATAGGATGCCAAGTGTGGTCCTTGCGAAAAGAGTTCTTCCTGGGAGGGAGCACGAAAGGAATGAATGACGCTGGCTCCGGTAAAAAATCCGTCTCCAAAATCATATACCGCATTGGCCGAAGTGGCCAGGGCTGTAAAGCTTCGATCTCGGATTTGACGACCTTGAATCGACTCATGTTCTGTTTCGTCTGGCATTGCAGTGGTGTGATCTAACCGAGCACCAACTTCAAGGTGGAGGGGACCGATATCTTTTTCTTCGATAAGGAAAGCCGATAAACTGTACGAATCGGAATCAGGGGTATTTGTACCATTCACAGCGTAGTTTTTTTGTTCAGCCCAAATACCCATTTTGCCTTTACCAAAGAAGGCGAACGTATTGTGATCGGCTTTTATGGAAGCATTAGTTGTAAGAACGCCAAACTCTGTTCCTACTATACCACTGGATTCTATTTCCTGATGGAAGTAGCTTTTGTGCGAGAGGTTGACTTCCAGCTTTTGTAAAAAGGGGCGATCTAAAATAATTTCGGAAGTTCCTTTAAACTGAAATTTCTCCATTTCAATATCCACGCCATTGGGATGGCCGCCCAGTGAATCAGGTGGAATACCGTAGTTATTCAAATAAATGTTAGAAGAAATTCCTGCGTGTCCCCAGGGTTTGATGTATCCTAAGCCAATAGAATTATTCGAGGAGAAGAGCCCGGAGTTTTCGAGCGTACCGGCAGGAGTGTTGGTATCCAAGGTAGATCGCAGATTACCATCTGCTTTTAAAGAAAAATTACTTCCCAGGGGTAATCCAAATTCTATACCTGCTGCTGATCCTGTGTTTACGGTTTCGCCCTGTAGACTTGCGGTACCATGGAGGTGGTCGGGTATACTTGAGGGAACTTGATTTCTTACGACATTTATAACTCCGCCAATGGCATTGGAGCCATACTCTAAAGCAGAGGGCCCCCGGGCAATTTTAATTTCTTCGGCCGACATAGGGTCAACCGATACTGCATGATCCGAGGATTGTGATGATACATCGCCGGTACGTTCGCCATCTTCCAGGATCATCAGGCGTTCGCCACCCAGCCCACGCATAACGGGACGTCCGGGGGCTGTGCCCATCGATCGGGTACTTAACCCGGGAATATCTTCAAGCGTATTGGCCAGGGTGGACGAGAGATTTTGTCGCAGATTTTGGCCAGATATATTCTGAGTCGCATTTTCCAAGTGATTACTACTGCCGCGATCATGTTGCCCAAAAACTTCAACGCCCTCATTGTCTAAGATAGTAGGTGTCATTTCCAGTGTGATTTTAAGCGTATCGCTCGCTGGAACCTCAATGGTCTGGGATTGGGTTTTGTAGCCGATCCGCTGCATTTTAATGGTATAAGTTCCGCTGGGAATATTTTTAAACGTAAAGGTGCCATCGCTGTGTGTGGTTTGCCCGCGATTAATGCCTTCTAAAAATAAATAGGCATAGCTGATGGGATCACCTGTTTCTTTATCAATTACAACTCCTTCTATGGTACTATTTTGAGAATAGGATGCATTTGATAATGGGGGGAGAATCAGTAAGAATCCTAAAAACGATAATAGGCAGAATAATTTATTAGATGATGTCATAAGATTCTTTAACGTTGTAGAAAAGTGAGGAAAATGAGCTGAAAGGCCGGAGGGTTTAAATGCTCCGGCCTAAATTTATTATCTGCCCTTAATTGCTTGATTCTTCAACGTGAATTTTAATAGCGTTACTTTCGTTAATAGCGGGGGTATAAAAATCAGCATGATCATCTCCGTGTTGTAAAAGGAATTGTACCACCGTTTCTCCAGCTGCTTTACCTGCAATATGAAAACTCCAGCGGCCATCATCGTCATGCTGTTCGATGTCTGCATGGTCGGTATCGGCAATTTCCCATGCTAAAGAGTACTCATCGTCAAGGTCGTCACCATGGATTTCATTTCCATCTTCGTCAAAGAATTTAGCAGTAATTAAAGAGGTATCATCTTGCTCCTCAACATCAAAATGACCACTTACCTCACTACCATACGTAACGATGGTTTTACCATCCGTGACAAATTCGATACTGTGCGGTTCGGAATGTTCTTCGTGGTCGTCATTGCTGGCGGGGTTACTACATCCTGCAAAAAGTAATACAGCGGAAAAAGTTATAGCAATCAGTTTGGTCGAAAAATTTGTATATATATTCATTGTTCTTGGTTTTATATCTGAAAGTTGGATATGGTTATAACACGAGTATCATGCTTCAACCATGTTTTCAATAAGACTGATTTTTAACCAAGAACGGGAGGGGAGCGACCACGAGTAGTAGTGACAGAGCCTGATCGCTTGTTATCATCAGTAAGTATTATTTGTGCTCCAGTATTGAAAAATGTAGTGCCCGCTTCGTTTATTGAGGGGAGATCGGGCTCAATGATATTGGCACAAATAGGACAAAGGATATCATCAGAGGTGATGCAATGCCCTGTATCAGCAAATTCTGAAGAGTTATGAAGCTCCAGGTTGTGGTGGGAGTGTAACGTAGAAAATGAGAGGCTGATGCCCATAAGCATTATCAGCAAAAGCCCGGTCGATATGTTAATTCTACGTTTGATCATAATTAGAAGCAAAAATTATGATTATAACGAGTGTGAACCAAATAAAAGTACGTAAAAAGATCAGCATTTTGAGGCTGTGTATTTATACTATTTGTAAAATTTTGTTTTATTCATTAAAGCTAATCTCAGTAAAGAGTATTGTATGATTTTGAAGAAATTCGTAAAACTTTCGGTATTACTTTTTGCATTTGGGGTATTGGGAATTGATTCTGTCTGTGCACAGCAGCAGTGGGATTGGCATATTTCGGGGGCTACTATTGTGGATGGTACGGGAGAGCCCTCTTACAAAGCTGATATACTGGTTCGCGGTGATTCTATCGGCTATATCGGAGATGTAAATGCGGATACTATTCGAGCTGAAAATATGGTTGATGCCAGTGGTAGAATTGTTACTCCTGGCTTTATTGATCCGCATGCGCATGGCGATCCGTTGGAAACACCCGAGTTTCATAACTTTTTGGCGATGGGCGTAACCAGTATTGTATTGGGACAGGATGGTTCTTCTCCGGATGTTGGAGCGCTGAATAGTTGGTTTGCAAAAGTTGAGGGAGTAAATCCAGCGGTAAATATAGCACTGTTATCGGGACATGGAAGCATTCGTTCTAAGGTTAATGTCGGTAAACAAGATCCCACACAAAAGGAGTTAAAACGAATGCAAAACCTATTGCAGTCTGATTTGGATGCTGGGACATTTGGAATGAGTACGGGCTTGGAGTATGTACCGGGTATGTATGCTGCTGAGAATGAGTTGGAACAACTTGCCAAAGTTGTTGGCGATGCGAATGGAATTATCATGAGTCACATGCGTAGTGAAGATGATTCAAAGATTGAAGCTTCACTAAACGAGCTGGCTGAACAGGGGGAATATGCCTCGGTTCATGCTTCACATTTGAAGGTTGTGTACGGAGAAGGGAAAGGTCGGGCTGAGGAAGTTCTGGATCATATTGATAGTTTTCGTGACCTGGGAATTACTATGACTGCTGATGTATATCCATATTCGGCAAGTTTTACCGGAATTGGCATTGTATTTCCCGATTGGGCAAAAACCGAAAGTGAGTGGCAAAATGCTTTGCAGGAGCGTCCCGAAGTACTTCGTCAATTTTTGAAAAATAAAGTAAAGCAGCGCAATGGCCCTGATGCTATTTTATTCGGGTCCGGGAAATTTGCGGGACTGACACTCAAAGAAGCTGCAGATCAAGAAAGCAAATCCGCGATTGACTTGCTCATGGAGATGGGGCCCGAGGCAGCTTCCGCGGCTCATTTTGTGATGGATCAAGGATTGCAGGATTGGCTGATGTTGGGGGAAGGCGTGATGGTAAGCTCAGATGGGAGTCCGACGATGCGTCATCCGCGCGGATACGGGAGTTTTGCTAAAATGATCCGGTACTATGTAAACGAAAAGGAATTGCTGAGCCTTGAAGAAGCTGTTTATAAAATGAGCGGGTTGCCTGCTAAAACACTTGGGTTAGAAGAACGTGGGTTGATACAAACAGGAATGAAAGCTGATTTGCTAATATTTAATCCCCAAGAAATTCAGGATCGGGCAACATTTGAAAATCCTCATAAATTATCTGAGGGATTTAACTGGATTATGGTAAATGGGACCCTCGTTCGGAAAGAGGGAGAATTTAATAAAAAAAGAACAGGGCAAATATTGAAAGGCAGGGACTTATCAGGAGAATAGGTTCTCAAAAACTATTTGCAGGGTAGACCAATCCAGGTATATATAAATCACAAAAGTAATACCACTTAGCAGGAAAAGGTATGACGAATTTATCCAGTTTGTTGCTTCATTTTTGTGATACTTTTCAATTAATCCGCTGACAAATACCCCAACTGCGAATCCAAAAATAAAGTAGGTCATAAATCTGAAAATAGTAATAAAGAAAAACTCGTCCGACCAGATGTTATGATCGGACGAGTTGGATCGTTAGGCTGTTTCTAAAAGATTTTTAAGGGTAATGCCTATTTCAGCAGGACTGTCAACAACCGTAACACCGGCATCACGAAGCGCTTTTTTCTTGGCATCAGCGCCGCCTTCACCGCCAGAAATAATGGCACCGGCATGGCCCATGCGTCGGCCCGGAGGTGCTGTGCTACCTGCAATAAATGCTACGACCGGTTTATCTACATTTTCCTGGATATAAGCCGCCGCTTCCTCTTCGGCCGTACCGCCAATTTCTCCAATTAGTACGATAGCTTCAGTATCATCATCAGCTTCAAAAAGTTTTACGGCATCGGTGTGTGTGGTTCCGATAACCGGGTCGCCGCCAATACCGATTGCCGTGCTTTGGCCGAGACCGGCCTTGGTTAACTGGTCAACAGCTTCGTACGTGAGTGTTCCAGATCGGGAGATGAGTCCCACTTTACCAGGTGTAAAAATATTGCCGGGCATAATTCCAATTTTGGCTTCACCCGGGGTAATCACACCAGGGCAATTGGGTCCGATGAGCGTTGCTCCATGACTGTTAACAATCTGCTTGGCGGTAACCATATCCTTAACCGGAATACCTTCCGTAATACAGATAATGGTTTCTATTCCTGCAAAAGCAGCTTCAGAAATCGCATCACCAGCAAAAGCGGGGGGTACGAAGATAACCGATGTATTGGCATCTTCTTTTTCTACCGCATCGGCCACCGTATTATAAACGGGGAGCCCGTGGTGCTCTTGTCCACCCTTCCCAGGTGTGACCCCTGCCACCAGATTGGTACCGTATTCAATCATCTGCTCGGCGTGGAAGCTTCCTTCGCTGCCGGTAATTCCTTGTACAACTAATCGAGTATCATTACCTACAAGTACGCTCATGAACTTTCCTAAATTAAGTTAAAATAATTTCCTTAAGTCGTTCGGAATATACCGACATCATCATGATTTGGCAAAAGTTAAGGGGGAATTAAGAATTAGAAATTTAGAATTGGGAATTACCAGTTTTAACCGGGCAAGAAGCAGTATGGACTATCATCCCTGAATATGTTTATTACTTTAATTCTTAATTCGTAGTTGTAAATTTCTAATTAAAAAGGATGATTATCATCAGCATTTCTGTTATTATTTCCCTGCTATGGCTACCATGATTCCCGATGAAAAAAAAGAAGAGGTACGCGGTGCGGCGGATATCGTCGAGGTGGTGGAGGACTATGTGAAATTGAAGCGATCGGGACGCAGCTGGAAAGGTCTATGTCCATTTCATGATGAGAAAACACCTTCCTTTCACGTCACGCCCGATCTGGGAATCTATAAGTGTTTTGGCTGCGGGGAATCGGGCGATGTCTTTAATTTTGTGATGGAGATGGAAGGCGTGGGTTTTGTGGAAGCGATGCGTTCACTTGCCGATCGGTACGGCGTTTCGCTACCCGAAGAGGATGCCGAAGAATTTGATGAAGAGCACAATTTGCGCGAGGGAATTTATCACGCACTTAAATATGCCGGGGTATTTTTCTACCGTCATTTGATGGAAACGAAGGAGGCGCAAAAAGCTCGGGATTACCTTCAGGAACGGGGATATGATCGGAAAATTATTCAAAAGTATGGTCTTGGCTATGCGCCCTCGGATGGCGAGAAATTGTATAAAACAGCGCTTGATTCCGGGCTTAATGAAGAATATCTGCTCGAAGCTGGACTTATAAAGCCAAGTAACAGAGGGGATGGATATTATGATGCTTTTCGCGGTCGATTAATGTTCCCGATTTTCAATCCGTCGGGTAAAGTTATTGCCTATGCGGGACGTGTACTTGGGAAAGAGAAAACGGCCAAGTATATCAACTCCCCGCAGACCAAAGTCTATAATAAAAGTAAGGTGCTCTACGGCATTAATTTTGCGAAGAATGATATTCGCAAGACTGACGAGGTCATTCTGGTTGAGGGATATACGGATGTAATTTCACTGCAGCAATACGGCATCAATAACGTGGCGGCATCCAGCGGTACATCTCTTACGCCCGATCAAATGAAGTTGCTGCACCGCTACGGTGATACTATTACGATGATTTATGATTCGGACTCCGCCGGGCAGCGTGCGATGAAACGGGGCATCAATATAGCACTGCGCGAGGGAATGGATGTAAAACTGCTGGATCTGCCCGAAGCGGAAGATCCGGACTCGTTTGTGCGTCAGTTTGGGAAAGATTCATTCCTGGAATTGAAACGCGAGGAGTCAGAAGATTTTCTGAGCTATCAGATCCATAAAGCAAAAGATGAGGGACGATGGGAGGCGCCGGCAGAGAAAAAGAAAGTAATATCTGAGATCCTGGAAAGTATTGCCCATATGCCCGATCAGGTATCCCGCGAAACCTATGTGCAGCATTTGAACAGTAAAGCAAAAATTGGTGACCGTGCGCTTTTTGATGAACTGGGAAAAATCCGCAAACAGCTGAAGGATGAACGAAAGAAAGCTCGTCAGCGCGAGAAACGAAGAAAAGAGCGGGAAGTGCGACGTCAGCAGGAGGAGCAACAAGATGCCGGAGACCAGCGGCCACAGGCCCCGGTACCTCATTCGGTTGGGTTTAATGACCAACCTGCAACCGAACCTCAAAAAAAGAACCAGCCCGAACCACCGAAGAAGCGTCCCAATTATGAAAAGGAGTTGATTCGCCTGATGTTAATGTATGACCGGGATATGATTGGGTATATCGGATCGCAATGTAACGAGCAGCAATTTGAGGATAAACAGCTTCGTGAGTTTTATAGGGATATCATAGAGCGTTATAAAGATGAAAAAGAAGTTTCGGTCGAGGCCTATGCAGAGCGCGAGCATCCCTATCCTGAGCTGGTGGGAGAAATTGTGCTCGAAGAGCATTCCGTCAGTGAGCGTCACCACGAGAAAATTGGTGTACAGTACAAGAAAGATAAGAACCAATATCGGACGGCTAAAGGTGCTCTAAAGGCGCTTAAAATTCATTACCTGGATCGCCTGCAGGTTGATTTATACGAGCGTTATAATTCATCCGAAGAAGAGGACGAACGCAAGAAAGTGATGAAGGCGATGAAAGAGGCGGGACGTCAGCGTACATTGCTGCAGGAATCCCCGATTGATGAACTGTTTCCCGATCCGGATTCTGATGCTGCCAAAAAGGTCTCAGAGAAGGTATTTGAATATAAAATGAAGCACGAACGTGAGGAGTGATAAATACGGATTAAATTTTACTGAATGTCTGATTTTACTATAGAATTAAACGTTGCTAAGAAAGCTGCGGAATCGGCAGCTCGGATTATTAAAAAATATCAGAAGGAGAGTAACTTCTCGGTTGATTTTAAAGGTAAGAATGATCTCGTTACCGAAGCTGATGTAAGGGCGGAAGAAGAAATAATTTCTGTGATCAAAAAGGAGTTTCCAGACGATCATATCCTTGCTGAAGAGTCATCCACAGAACAGACAATGCCTGAGGGACGAACCTGGCTGATTGATCCCATTGACGGGACTACAAATTTTGCGCATGGTTTTCCGGTTTACTGCGTGTCGATCGGACTTTGGGAAAATCGCGAACCTAAAATGGGATTGGTGCTCGAAGTTTCTGGGAATGAATGTTTTACCGCTATTAAGAATAAGGGAGCCTATTTGAATGGCAATCCGATCTCGGTATCTAAGCTCGATAATCCTGCTAACGCGCTGGTGGGTACGGGATTTCCCTATAACGATTTAAGTCTTGTGGATAATTATTTGCAGTTTTTTCGTATGCTGATGACGAACACGCAGGGTGTTCGTCGTGCAGGGGCAGCATCCTATGATTTATGCTGTGTGGCTTGTGGACGTTTTGAGGGATTTTATGAGTATGCTCTTAATCCATGGGATGTGGGAGCGGGAGCTTTAATTATTCAGGAAGCTGGCGGAGAAGTCACCGATTGGTTGGGGGGCGATGACTGGCTTTTTGGTAAACGAATTGTAGCGGGAAATTCTGCTGTACATACATTTCTGTTAGATGAAATAGCGAACTACTTTGGTGAGGGGGAGATAAAAGCACGAAGCGAGAAGTGAATTATGTTTTCTTCTCGCTTTTCACTCCTTGCTTTTACCGTCTTGGTTCAGTCTCAAAAAGAGCATCAAAGGATGCCATTGGTACCGGTCCATTGTGATATTTAAACGGCTCCCCATAGGTTGCTCCAATCAAATGACCATAATGTCGAGCACGGGCTTCAATTCCCTCGAAAAACTGCTCATTGGAGATATATGTCTCAGGCTCGTCGCCGGGATCTTGCACGTTAAATTGTGATTCAAAAGCCAGAATAGCTTCTTTTTTGGTTTTAAAGGTATCAGTAATATCAAAGACGATATCTGGTTCAAAGGGACGATCCTGCATGAAATGAAGCACATGCGAAGGGCGCCAACGCTCTTGTGGATCATCCTGATCGTTAAAAGTTTTAATTTTTGTCAATCCGCTAAAGAAAATCGCATCTAAAGCCAGCTGGGTTCCATTGCCGTGATCGGGATGACGATCGGAGGGAGCTCCCACCAAACAGACATGCGGCCGGTACTTTCGAATTTTTTGGATTATTTCTTTCTGATATTCACGTGTACTTTTAAGCTTGGTATCGGGCAACCCTAAATTCTCTCGAACTTTGAGTCCAATAATATCGGAAGCATCTTGAGCTTCCTGCAAACGTTGTTCGGGAGTGCCACGACTGCCCATTTCTCCCTGTGTAAAATCAATAACGCCTACTTTTTTACCCTTGTTAGCGAGTGCTGCCAAGGTACCTCCACAGCAGAGTTCAGTATCATCGGGATGAGAAGACAGTGCCAAAATATCCAGTTTCATATCATGTAGTTTCTTCCAATTTTACCGTATAATATAGCTGAATTTTGAGGGATCACTAAAAAAATGAAATTCTTAATTTTCTTGTAACGATTTTAATTTTAGCTCGTAAGAGAGACGTTATAAATATAAACCTGATATTAGGGCATGTCTAAGATAAGTCGATTTATCAATAGCAGCTGGGAAGGGCTCAAGATTTCTTTAAGTGCTTTGGGAATAAATAAAACACGGTCCTTTCTGACGACGTTATGTATTATCATTGGTATTGTAATGGTAACGCTGATGAATGCTGTGAGTAATGGTATGGATGCTGAATTTGATAAGAGCATGGCTATGATGGGGCAGGATGTGGTATACGTCGAAAAGCATCCGTGGAATCGAGGCCCTAATTATGAATGGTGGAAATATCGCAGTCGCAGAGATATTAAGCTGGATTATGTGGAGGATATCCGGGCGTCGAGTCGTCTTGCAACAGCTGTTTCGGCATCGGCATCGCGGGGGACCTCGATCCGATACAAAGATGTTAGTGCAGATGGTGTTTTTATTTCGGGAGTTACGGATAAATATTTTGATACGGCAGGACTGGACATCGAAATGGGACGTGCTTTTACCCCCGAAGAAATCCAACGGGGAGCGAAGGTAACGATATTGGGAGCGACGTTGGCGGAAAATTTATTCGATCGTGAAAATCCGTTAAATGAAGAGATTCGTATTGGCGGACAGCGGTTTAGGGTGATTGGGTTATTAGAAAAACAGGGTAAGTTTTTGGGATTGGCTGATATGGATCGGCGCGCTATAACTCCGATTAAAGCCTATGGACAACTTTTTAGTTTGCGTGGCAATATCCAGATTGCCGTAAAATTTCCGAATGAAGAGATTATGGAAGAGGGAGAGTATGAGATAGAGGGCATAATGCGCCGGCTTCGCGGTCTCGATGCCACCGAGGATAATGATTTTGCATTGAATAAATCTCAAGCTTTTGAAGCCCAGCTTTCCTCATTTAAAGCCGGTCTTTATATGGTGGGTGGAGGTCTTACGGCGCTATCATTAATTATTGGTGGTATTGGAGTAATGAATATCATGTTTGTATCAGTTCGAGAGCGCACCAAAGAGATTGGAATCCGAAAGGCCGTGGGGGCCAAAGCGTGGGAGATATTATACCAGTTTTTAATTGAGGCAGTAATCATGTGTCTCATAGGTGGATTGATAGGACTCTTGATTTCCTATCCACTGAGTATGTTATTGAATCAGATATTTGTGGCCAGCATTGATATCAGCGTTGTTATTGCAGCGATTGTACTCTGTTCTATTGTAGGCCTTGTTTTTGGGTTCATCCCGGCTTATCGTGCGGCAAAATCAGATCCCATAGAATCATTGAGGTACGAATAAGATGAATATTAAAGAAGTTTTTAAACAGGCTTTTGATTCTCTTTGGGCCAATAAGTTACGGTCATCGCTAACCCTATTAGCTCTTGTTGTGGGAGTATTTTCGGTGATTGTTTCTACTACAGCGGTAGCGGTTTTGGACAACTTTTTTCAGAATACAATGAGCGTGATGGGAGGGGATGTGATTAACGTATCTAAAACGCCGTCTGTTCAGATGGGAGGTAGGGCAGATAATGTGCGAAATCGCCAGGATATTACGTTTGAAACAGCCGAACGATTACAAGAAATGTTACGGTTGGCTGAGAATGTGAGTCCCGATGAGACGTTTGACAGAACAAAAGTTATTTATGGTGATGAAGAAACCGATCCTACAGTGAGAGTGGTTGGGAGCAATCAGTATTACCTTGATAATAATGCTTATGAACTGCGTGATGGTCGTAATTTTAGTTCTGAAGACATACAGTATGGAAGATTATTAGCGATTATTGGCCATGATATCCAACAGGAACTGTTTCAAAATGTTAATCCAATTGGTAAAAATATACGAGTAGCGGGACAACAATACCGAATTATTGGGACCTTAGATGAGAAGGGGAGTGTATTTGGTCAGTCGCAGGATGAGTTTTTACTGATTCCTTATACCGCAGGTCTTATGATTTATGGTGGTAATCGCAACATTGATATTCAGGTTAAGGCTCCGGCTATGGATTTTATAGAAACGGCTATGGATGAAATTACCGGAGTAATGCGGGTTATTCGAAAAGTGGCTCCTGGTGCTGAAAATGATTTTGAAATTGAAACCAATGATTCACTTTCGGGTACCTTCGATCAATTTACATTTATATTGTATGCCGTCGGTTTTGTGATTGGAGGTATTACGTTGTTTGGAGCCGGCATCGGAGTAATGAATATTATGCTCGTATCTGTAAGCGAACGTACTCGTGAAATTGGGCTTCGTAAAGCAGTAGGGGCAACGAAAAAAGCAATTGTATCACAGTTTCTTACCGAAACGATTTTTATTTGTCAGCTGGGCGGATTAATTGGAATTGTGCTTGGAATATTGGCCGGTAATGGTATGGCCATATGGATTGAAACCGAACCCGTTATCCCGATCTGGGCGGTATTGACCGGCTTTTTTGGTATGTTTATCATTGCCCTTTTATTTGGAGTATATCCTGCCTATAAAGCTGCCCGCTTAGATCCTATCGATAGCCTTCGCTACGAATAATTTTCTTTATTGTATAATGAAAGCTGATCAACAGCATGTTCTGATAATTGGTTTTGTATGGCCCGAGCCCAACTCCTCGGCCGCAGGCAAACGTATGCTTGAGTTGATCCATTTATTTAAAGATCAGGGATGGGAAGTAACGTTTGCAAGTTCTGCTGCTGAAACAGAACATATGAGTGACTTGGAGGATATCGGTGTCGATCAGGTTTCTATCAAGATGAATAGCTCAACTTTTGATCAATTTGTCAGAGAACTTAATCCCTCTACTGTTCTTTTTGATCGATTTGTGATCGAAGAGCAGTTCGGATGGCGTGTTGCTGAGCAGTGCCCGGATGCCCTACAAATTCTGGATACCGAAGACTTGCATTTTTTGCGAAGAGCACGAAAAAAAGCACATAAAGAAAACCAACCCTGTACCAACAAAGATCTATTATCGTCAAAAGATGCCAAACGGGAGATAGCCAGTATTTTTCGGTCAGATTTGTCCTTGATTATTTCTGAAGCCGAAATGGATCTTCTCCAAAACGTATTCGATGTAGATAGAAGTTTACTGCAATATGTTCCTTTTCTGCTTGATCCAATGACCGAGAATGAAAAGAATGGATTGCCGGATTTCAGTGACCGAAAAGATTTTGTAACTATTGGTAATTTCAGGCATTCTCCGAATATGGATGCGGTCAGATATTTGAAAAAGAAGATTTGGCCGTTGATTAGAAAGGAATTGCCTGATGCATGCTTGCATATATATGGATCATATATTACGCAGGAAGCAGAACAGATGCACAACCCCGAAGAAGGATTCTTAGTGAAAGGTAGGGCAGAGGATGCGAAACAGGTTGTAGCCAGTGCCAAAGTGTTGTTAGCACCTCTTCGGTTTGGGGCGGGACTTAAAGGGAAGTTAGTAGAAGCTATGCAGTGCGGAACGCCGAGTGTTACAACAAGCATGGGAGCAGAGGGCATGGTTGGGGATACAGATAATCGGGCCGGGACCATTGCTGATCATCCAGAAGAATTTGCCGCTGCGGCACGAAATCTTTATTCCGATGAAAAAGCGTGGCATGAAGCACAGGAAAATGGGTTCTCAATCCTTAAGGATAAGTTTGTAGAACCGGATTTCGATCAACAGTTAATTGAGGAAATCAACAAACTTCAGAAAAACCTCCAAGAGCATCGTACCCAAAACTTTATCGGTCAAATGCTTAGGCACCATACCGCTGAAAGCACAAAGTATATGGGACGCTGGATTGAGGCTAAAAATCAGAATATGTAATATTTAAAGTCCACATATTTCCTTATAATTAAGCTGAAGTAGCTTATTACGTTAACAAGATTACTAAAGCCATGGATGAAGAAATTTTAGAAAATTTAAATGAAGAGTTGGATAGTGCCCTCGATCGCGGTCGTCAAATGGTGGAAGATGAAGAGCTGGCGGAACGTGTTGAGGAGCTAAAATTGCGAGCCGAAAAGCTAATCCGGAAACATCCTGTTAAAAGTGTAGCAGGTGGATTATTGATTGGTTATGTAATAGGTAAGTTGTTCAGTTCAGAAGACTAAAGTAATGAGTAGCCACAAACAGAAAGATGAGTTGGGAAAGCGGTTGCGAGCTATTACCTCTGACTTAAAATCATATCTCGAAAAGCGTATTGAGCTCACTATGCTCAATATAGGAGAAGCTGTATCCGGAATTATGGCTGCATCGGTGCAGCGCGGTATTGGTATTTTTCTGCTTTTGGGTGGGATCTGTTTCCTGTTATTTGCCCTGGCTATCTATCTTGGGGATCTGTTGGAAAGCCAAAGCCTGGGATATGTGGTGGTATCGATACCATTACTGCTGGTTGGAGGATTGTTTATGTACTTAAAACCTGATAGCGTTTTTAAGCAAATTCAGCACCAATTTGAAAGCGAATTAATGAAATCAATTGAGCAGAATGGGAAGACCGAAGAAGAGTCTTTGAAGATTGAGGAAAAAGCACATTCAAAATCCAACGAAGGATAGAATATTATTATGGCACAGAAAAAAGTTGATGAACTGGAGAAAAAGAAGCAGGAGCTGGAAGAAGAATTAAATAACATTCAGGGAGAGCTGGATAATTCTATTGACCGGGTTCGAGAAGATGTAAGTAATAGTTTGGATCCTAAAAATATCATCCGAAAACATCCTCTGCCTATTGTGGGAGCCTCGGCGTTATTAGGATTTTTGTTGGGGCATAAGAATAGAAAATCATCTACATCATCAACTGAAAAGGTCGGAGAATTTAGCGGAGCACTCTTATCTGAATTAAAGAGACTTGCGACCCGTAAAGCTATAAATTTTGCTACCGAATATGTCGAGAACATTCTTGAAGACAAGGCCGAAGAGCATCTTTCTTCCAGCAACGGCAAAAAGGATAGTTAAAAAAGGGTTTTATTTTTTAACGTAAAATAACCTTTCCTATTTGTAACAATTTGTACCATTCAACGTGTAACCTCCCGAGTTGTAACCTAAAAAAATCAAATTATCGACATGCGTAAAGGTATCTGTTTATTATTTAGTGTATTAATGTTGAGTGTTGTTACCCATGCTCAGGATTCGCAGCCTCAAAAAATTTCGTTGCAAGAGGCCATTGATATAGCTTTGGAAAATAATTATCAGCTTAAGCAGGCGTCAAATAATTTAGAGCTTGCCGAAAAAGGAATTTTCAGTGAATATGCTGATTTTGCCCCTTCAATTTCAGGGAATCTAAGTGGCTCAAGTAGAAGGGGACAACAGTTGGTTCGACAGGGAGATACACAAGTATTTGAAGATAATGTAACAAATGGACTAAGCGGGAGCTTAAGTGCTGACGTATCCTTATTTAATGGTTTTGAAAATATTTTAAGTCTGAGGAGAAGCAAGGCCGATAAGCTATCTTCTGAGGAGAGTCTGCAAAGAGCCAAAGAAAATGTGATTTTCAATGCGGCATCTAATTTTTTGCAGGTCCTTTTGGACGAGCAACTGGTGGAGATAGCCAAAGAAAACCTTAAAGCTTCTCAAAAACAGTTGGAGCAGGTAAAGGCACAAGTAGAAGTCGGTTCTCGACCTACGGTAGATTTGTATAATCAGGAGTCAACAGTAGCCAGTAATGAGTTAACTCTGACACAGCGCGAGAACAATTTAAAGATGAGCAGGCTTGCGCTGGTCCGGCAGTTGCAGATTGATCCCCGTGGTAATTATGAATTTGTAAGCCCCGAATTTGAAGCTGATAGTAACATTGAAGTTGGAGGACAAGAATTTAATGTAGACCAATTAATATCCAATGCCTTGGATAATCGTTCTGATCTCAAAAGTGAAATGGCAGATCTAACGGCTCTTGAACTTCAGTTAAAACAGGCAAGGTATAACCTACTCCCTACTTTAAGTGCCAGTGCGAGATTGTCATCTTCATATAACGATCAATATTTTGGCGGAGGAATTCCTTTCAGTGATCAGTTTTATGATCAAAATTTTACAACGTCAATAGGGTTATCGTTAAATATTCCAATATTCAACAATTGGAATCGTATGAACCAGATACAGACAGCAAAGATAAATTTGAAAAATGCTAAGCTGGGATTAGAAAATACGAGATTACAAATAATTCAGGAAGTCACACAGGCCTATAATGATTATTTGTCGTATCAAAAAGAGTTGGAGTCAACAAAAAAAGCATTGCGGGCTGCTGAAAGAACATATGAAACACAGCAAGAGCGCTATAATGTTGGTGCAAGTACGTTAATAGAACTCAGTGATGCTAATGCAAATTATATCCAGGCACAGTCAGATAATGCACGGGCGTTATATAATCTGATATTTCAAGAAAAGCTTTTGGATTATTATATAGGTAAATTAGATAAAGAAATGTCATTAAATTAAGAGAATAGAATTAAAAAAAATGTCAAAAAAGAAAAAGTCAGCTACAAAAAAGCTATTGTATGTAGGTATTAGTCTCGTCGTTTTATTGGGAGTAGGCGCTATATTAGGTAAGACGATGGGATGGATAGGGGGCGAACCGGCAGCAAAGAATGTTGAAGCTACCGAAGCCAAACTAAAAACTATAACACAGATTGTATCGGCTTCCGGAAAGATGCAGCCGGAAGTAGAGGTGATTTTACGTCCGGAAGTATCCGGAGAGATTATAGAACTCCCCATTAAGGAAGGAGACTATGTAAAGCAGGGAGAGCTTTTGGTGCGAATAAAACCTGATATTTATCAGGCCAGAATTGATGAAACCAATGCCATGCTACTCACGCAAAAAGCGCGCATGGAACAGGCCCGTGCATCGTTGTTAGAAGCTGAATCGGTTTATGAGCAGAACAAGCAGCTTTTTGAAAAAGGAGCTATTTCGAAAACAGAATACGTACAATCGAAAACAAATTATGAGGCTCAAAAGGCGAATTTTAATGCTGCAAAATACCAGGTACAAAGCAGTGAAGCCCAGCTTGAGCAGGCGAAAGAAGAGTTGCAAAAAACCATTATCCGATCACCTCGTGATGGGACCATCAGTAAATTAGCTGTTGAGGTTGGGGAACGTGTATTGGGCAATACCCAATCCATTGGAACAGAACTTCTTAGGATAGCCAATATGGATCAGATGGAAGTTCAGGTACAGGTTAATGAGAATGATATTGTAAATGTTTCGGTTGGAGATACTGCAAATATTGAGGTCGATGCCTATCCTGAACGATCATTTAACGGTGTTGTTACAGAAATAGCCAACTCTGCAGAAATTAGCGGAGAGGGAACGAACGAGCAGGTTACCAACTATGAAGTAAAAATTCGGGTAGCAACACCTCACAACCTTGATATGGTTGGGGATAAACAATTGGTTCAGCAAGCTTCCGAAGAGATGCCGGAGGATGAATTTATTCCATCGTTTAAGCCGGGAATGTCTGCCACGGTCGATGTGCAAACACAGACGGTCCGTAATGTCGTTTCGGTACCTATACAAGCTGTAACGGTGCGTGATTTTGCGGATGAAAACAGATCTGCACAAAATGATACTACGGAAAGTGATACAACCAATGTTGACGAAGATCTAATCATCCCTGAAGAAGATATGCGAAAAGTGGTGTTTGTTGTAGAGGATGGCGAAGCACGACGTAAGGAAGTAAAAACAGGCATCAGTGATAATACGCACATTCAGGTGTTATCAGGGGTTGAGGCCGGTGAGCAGATCGTTACCGGCAGTTACCGAATGCTATCCCGGGAGCTCTCGGATGGCGATAAGGTGGAGATAAATAACAACAAGTTTAGCGGAATGGCTTCAAATTAAGAGTAGAATGGCAAAACCAATAATTCAGGTAGCGGACTTAACGAAAATTTATCAGATGGGGACCCAGGAGGTGCGTGCTCTTGATGGTGTTACCTTTGATGTATTGGAGAATGAGTATATTGCAATTATGGGTCCATCCGGATCGGGAAAGTCTACGTTGATGAATCTTATTGGATGCTTGGATACGCCCACTTCGGGCTCCTATATTTTAAACGGAGAGGATGTCAGTCAGTTTGATGATGCTGATCTCGCTGAAGTTCGTAATCGGGAGATCGGATTTGTATTTCAAACCTTCAATTTGTTGCCACGGACTGATTGCCTTTCAAATGTGGAACTGCCACTAATCTATTCGGGAATAAAAACAGCTGAACGGCATGAGCGATCCGCGAGAACGTTAGAGCGGGTTGGATTGGGAGATCGTATTGATCACAAACCGAACGAGCTTTCAGGTGGACAGCGTCAACGTGTAGCTATTGCTCGGGCTTTGGTTAATAATCCCTCTATTTTATTGGCTGATGAACCTACAGGTAACCTCGATACTCAAACAGGGGAAGAGATTATGATGCTGTTTGAGGAGCTGTACCGATCGGGTAATACGATTATTGTTGTTACGCATGAGCCGGAAATTGCCGAGCATGCCCGTCGTATTATTCGCCTTCGTGACGGCAAAATTGAAAGTGATGAGAACGTTGGGAATCCCGTCTTAGAAAATGAGGAGATCCAAATAGAAGCAGCTACTACATAAGTTTCCATTGCTTCGACTTTTGGAATAATTTCTTTGGACTGATATTCGGGTTTTCTGATAGTAAAATTATGATTAACATCATGTAAATGGTTTAATTAAAAACCCCGTGTCATGAAAATTCTTTACGTTTTTCCCCATCCCGATGACGAATCATTCGGTCCTGCACCGGCAATAGCTGCCCAACGCAGAAAAGGTCATGAAGTATATCTTCTTACTCTTACAAAAGGAGAGGCTACCAAGCAGCGATTTCGCTTGGGAATCAATAAAAAGGAGATGGGGGAGATTCGTTATAAAGAGATGCAGTGCGTCGAAAAAGTCCTTGATTTGAATGGAATGACGGTATTGGAACTTCCCGATAGCGGATTGAAGGAGATGGATCCCACGGATATTGAAAAAGTGATCCGTGAACAAGTTCAGTACATAAAACCGGATGTATTAGTAACCTATGCCGTTCATGGTATCAGTGGGTTTGAGGATCACCTGGTAAGTCACGCGGTGGTTAAAAGTGTGTATTGTGATTTAAAACGAGAAGGAATTGATTACCCTAAACGACTGGCATTTTTTACCCACTACAGCGAAAAGGAGGGAGAAGGAAAGTTTAATCTGAGCTCATCTAAACAAGGCGATATTGACTGTTGGATTGAAGCTAATGAAGACGACTATCAAAAATTCTTATCCGCACTCGATTGTTATGAAACGTATCAAGAGGTGATCGAGGATAGTAATGTTAAGGAAGAGGTAGGATATAGGGTGCCATTTGAAATATTTCAGGAGGATTTTGATCCAGCGTTGACTGATTTAGGAGATCAATTAGATACGTAATATCTAATCATTAATAGAGAGTAATTGATGAAAAAAGATTTTCCAATCTGGTTGAAAGGAACAATAATATTATTTGGGACTATATTGTTGTTCATCATTTTATCGTATGGGAAGTTTATCTTAATGCCTCTTGCATTTGCTGCTCTTATCGCCATGTTACTGGATCCGATCAGCTCATGGTTACAACGATATAAGTTTAACAGGATTCTGGCAATTTTGACCAGTATTATATTAATTGCTGTAATCTTGGGTGGTATTATGTCGTTGCTTTCGATACAGTTTATCCAGTTTGCAGATCGCCTGCCCGAGGCCAACGCCAAGATCCAGACGATGAGCAGTGATCTGATACAGTTTTTTGAGTCTACATTTAATCTTTCTCCCGACCGACAAGTGCAGTTTTTAGAACGGGGACTTGAAACGGCTATTAATAAAAGCGGGGAATATGTAAGTACGGTATTGGGAGCCACAACCAGTGTCTTTACAACCTTAGGGCTGCTACCATTTTTCGTGTTTTTTATGATGTATTACAAAAAAATGTACCGCACATTTTTGCATACTGCCGTGGATGGAAGAAATGAGGCCATTGATTCTGTGATAGACAGTGTGCAAACGGTGACACAGAAATATATTGTGGGGATGATGACGGTCATTACAATATTGGGTGTTTTAAATGCAATTGGTTTATGGATTGTTGGTATTGACCATGTATTATTTTTTGCAGCATTTGCGGCTATCCTTGCGGTTATTCCTTACATAGGAATCATTCTTGGAAGTCTGCCTGCAATCATTTTTGCACTTTTGTTTACCGATTCACTATTGAATCCCATTGGTGTGGTTGTCGTATTTGCGATTGTCCAATTTCTTGAAGGAAACTTTATTACTCCAAATGTTATTGGATCACAAGTAAGTATTAATCCTTTTATGGCATTAGTTGCACTGGTAATTGGTGGTCAAATGTGGGGTATTTCGGGGATGATATTATTTGTGCCTCTGTTGGGTATTTTGAAATGTGTATTTGATCAGGTTGACGGACTTAAGCCATACGGTTACCTGCTGGGAAATCGTACGGAGTATCAAGTCGCTGAATCAACAGCAAAAAGTGAAGGGGATTAGATCTCTCGTAGTCGGCTGCGCGTCTTCCAAATGGCTCTCAGGAAGGGAGCATGGGGGACGCTGCTCATAATTTTCAGATCATCTTGAATAGATGATTCCTCCGCAAGAAATCGAAAAACATCATCCAGAGAGTTATTTTTGAAAAGATGATTAAAAATTTGAAGGGCATCTTTGGGATGCCGATCTATAATATGTAGCAGCCAAAGGTCATATGCTTTAAATCGTTTTTTAGATGGAGGTTGCGGTTGTAAATCCCTCCCCGAAAGTAAATTTTCTACGATTTGATCGGTCTGCTTTTGGATGCGTTTGAACGTGTAGCCGGTAGATGGTTTTGTGACTCCCCCAACCGTACCGAGATTGAGTATCCCGGGTTTATACCATGGTTTATGGGGACGATCTTCCATCGGTATTTTGCCAAACTCCTTCCGTTTAATGCTATAATCAACCGGCTTTAATTTAAATCGGTTACTTAAATATAGGGATACTTTTTCCTCGTATTTCTTTTTTTCAAGTAGGGTATTTGAAAAAATAGTGTATTCAATAAGGGCGGAATTTTTAGACCAGGGAAGCAGGTAGATGAAAGCTATTCCACTTTCAAATGTTTTATCAAAATCCATTAAGGTGAAAAAACTATCATCAAAAACCGGTTTTGATGTGGTAATCTCCCATCCCAAGAAGTGTTGCAAGAGTGGATATCGAGGCTGACTGTTAGTATTATCCCAGGGATTAAAGCAACTCTGGAAAATATAGTCTGCTTTAAAGGTGTTTGTATCAGTATGCAATGTGGGATTACTACCGTCAAATGATAGCTCCTTGACAGGGGCTTCAAGCAGATCGAAATGAGAGTGATCCGTAAGTTGATTTAGAATGTGGTTCTGAAAGTCGACGCTTCGCAGACAGTAGTAGGTATAATTGTTTAGGTGTTCGATGGATCGAGTTCCAAAAATACTTATTTCTGCTTTTGTCCATTTACGATAAATCAGATCTGCAAAAGGAGGGGCTTCAGCATCCCAAAAACACCATGTTTTATCATGTGATGGGCTTAGAGACTGATCGAGGATGAGAACCTTTTTTTTTGATAGGGGGGAGTGCAGCATTTTCCAGGCCAGGGAAAGTCCCGATGCACCGGCACCTGCTATGATATAATCGTACTGCTGCATAAAAAATGATGGTTAATTAAGTTGCCAGATCGCAAAGTTCAGTGCCGAAGCATAGCTAATCCAAAGCAGATAGGGGACGAGAAGCAGTCCGGCTATCCAATTTTTCTTCCAGAATAGAAGAAGGGTAAAGGCAATGGCAACCCATAAGAGTAGAATTTCAGCCAAGCCGGTTGAAATATAATGTTTTCCAAAAAATAGCCATGACCATATTGCGTTGAGTCCCAACTGCACAAAAAACCATTTGAATTCGTAATCAGATAAGGTGATCGATTCCATCCGCCAAACGAGCCAGGCTGAAGTGCCCATCATAATATACAGTATAGGCCAAACGACAGGAAAAACCCAGTTCGGGGGTGTCCATCTTGGTTTTTGTAATAATTCGTACCATGTGCCGGGTTCAAACTGAGCCCCAAATACCCCTGCTAAGCTACACACTATAATCCAAACCAGTAAGCCAGCGATTTTCTTCATATAAATTTCTGTATTTTATTCAGTATCAATAACAAGTCTTAAAGTTATTATAAGGGATTATCAACAAAAATCGTTTATACTCTACTCTTTAAATCCTTATACGCAAGTTCCGATTATTATAGTGATCATTGATTAAAACTAACATGAAAATTAAATACGCAATGCTGAATGTAGAGCACTGTTTTAAGAGTTTTATGGGGACTTTATTTTTGCTTGGCAGTAAATCGTTTCGCATTTTCATCCGGTTTAAATGCTTTTGAAGCCAATAACGAGGAGTTTTTATCTGCTATTTCTGTAGACCATTCATTTTATTTCGGAAATGTAGTTTCCTTATCTGATTCGCTTCAATTGACTAATCAAAAGGTTGAGGATTGGATTAGAACCCGCATAGAAGTTGCAAAGTTACAAAAGAAAATGAAGGCGAATGCTTCTGACTATGATAACGTTGCCCAAGCCTTCTTTAAAGAGAGGAAAGTATTGTTGGAATCGTTGGATTGGACTATTGAAGGGTTTGACGAAGTAAAAGAGCGTATTCAGTCTGTTATGGATATTGCCGATGATTTGCAAGAGAGCCAAGCTGAGCATGCAGAAGAAGTGGCTGAAATAAGAGCAAATGAATTTTATTCAGATCAACAAAAAGTAAAGTTGATTAGGACGTTTAATGAGATACGTAACCAGAAAAAGGAGCTTTATATTGAGCCAACTAAAATGGATTGACCGACGGTTCGTCCTCATCGGGAAACTCTTGAACAGGTGAATGCGTGGATGGCAGGAAACACCCCGAATCCACCTGAACTGAGATAAAATGGATAGATTATTCGATTGAGTTACGCTCTTTAAAATTTTTCATTCTAAACTCTCATTATTTACCGGTACCATTCATTCCTGAAGAGAGTATTCCTTTTTTTGGACTACTACCATTTCTCCTTTTTTTATCGAATGGACGTGAGTTTTGCTGAGAATCCTGTGACCCCGGGCTGGAAGCCGAATCATGGTCATTCAGTTTATAGTAGGCGATTGATTTTTTTAAACGCTCAGATTGACTCTTCAGTTCGGTAGCCGAAGCAGCCAGTTCTTCACTTGAGGCCGCACTTTGCTGTGCCAGTGTATTCAGCTGTTGAATAGAGTCATTGACCTGATTAGCGCCTTTGCTTTGTTCCTCGCTGGAAATAGATATCTCACTAACCAAGTTTGATGTCTTTTCCATTTTGGGAATAGTTTCAGACATCACTTCTCCTGCATTTGAGGCTCTTTTATAGGCGCTTTGTGTAAGTTCTACAATTTCGTTACCTACCGTTTTACTTTTTTCAGCAAGCATTTGAACCTCAGTAGCAACAACCGCAAATCCTTTGCCCGCATCACCCGCGCGAGCGGCTTCAATGGCTGCATTCAGTGCAAGAATATTGGTTTGCAATGCAATTTCATTGATTTGATTAATTCTATCGGTGATGGTTTTATTGGCTTCAATTACTTCTCTTGACTTTTCGCTTACCTCATTTAGCCGGGTATTGGCCTCTCGCGAAATTTTATTTGTTTGTTGGGCGTTTTCAGCATTTTGGTTGATAGTTGCGGATACCTGTTCCATGGTGCTTGAAATTTCCTCAACAAATTCTGCCTGTTCATTAGAACCCTGGGCCATCTGATTTGAGGTTGCTTCCAGATTTTGGCTGATTTCAGATATTTGATTCGACTCTCTTTGTACCCCCATTATAACCTCCCTGAACTGAGAAACAAGATTTTCTAAAGCTCGGGAGATATCACCAATCTCATCTCTTCGTCGCAGATATTTTTCAGGAATATCAATATCAAGATTACCTTCTGAAAGTGATCGAATCTTGTTAACTGTTTTTCGTAAAGCACCAGAAATAGCTTGTGAAAGTAATAAGGATATGGCAATAAACAAGCCGAGGCTAATGGATAACACGAGGTTAATAGTCTTTTTTAACTCAGCCAACTGGGCACGTGCGTTTTCGAACGCTTGATCTACTTCTTGGTTTGAAATCTTTCCTAAAAGGCCTTTAAGAACTTTCTGTTCATCGATCATCGCCTGGACGTTATTGCTAACCTCTTCAGAGTAATCCTGCTGTATCATCATTTTAGATGCGTTTGCACCTGTACTGTAGTATTTCTTAAATGACTGAATAGTACTATCCAGCAATACATAATTATTATCGGCCTTTATTGTTTTAGCACTGTCAGCCAGCTCCAGGAATTTTTCCTCTAATACGTCTGTACTTTCAATCATACTTATATCTTGGGCAGCTACTGCATCCTGAAATTTTTTCTGGATTTCGGATTGCGTAGACTCCATACGATTGGTCAGATCGTTATAGGGAATGTATGAGTACTGTACCGTATTCAATTCTTTGCCAATAGATTCATTACTCCATTGCGTAGTGTAATAAATTACTCCAACTACCATTATGAATATGGCGGGGAAGACAAGAATTTTGTACCTGAGTTTTATACTGTTGAAAATATTCATGGTGCTATAGACCTAAAGTTGCTTAAAAAATCTTTTATGGTGTATCCTTAACCTGTTTCAGGCAAATTGTTTCGTTTCTTTTGTCTTACGATGATAAATAGAGTGTGGATCACAGCACAAATTCATATTATAAAATGAATTGTGCTTGTGATCCGTACACTCCGAAGTTAGAATTTAGTTGATGGTTAATACTTTTACACCTGAAGCATCAGTTGATTCAGATATATAACCAACAGCTCCGGGGTTGTTTTTTACAAAAGTGATGACTTCAGCTTCACTTGAGCGCTCTACGGGGGCCGTACCGGCACCAGAAAAAGCTGCTTGTTGCCAATAACTTCTTATGGCACCAACATTCCGTTCAAGAATTTCATTTGAAAATGCTTTCCGTGTTTCAGAACTAGCTTTCAAATCTACGGGAGTGATGGATGATCCATCGTCCCATTTGGTTTTATTTTTCAGAAAAATTTCAGATAAATCTTTTTTGGAAATTGTTTCTGTTTTATTTGCTTCATTTACAATCACTTCAAATGACTGTGCTGTAGCTTCAGTAGCAAAGGCAATCAAGATAATGGCCAATAATGTTGTTATAATATTTTTCATCTTTCTGTAGCTTTAGATATTAGAATGAGTAAATTAATGTACCAACAAAGCCATTGATGTCACCACTGGAGTGCTCGTACCGCATGTACTCAAGCTTAAATGTTTTTGTAAAACTTGGTTTGTAGTTGACACCTGCGGTATAGCGTTTGTAATCAACATCAGCAGTTTTTTGATCTTCATATCTAACATAAGGAGTAACCTTATTGATACGGTGATTGAGTTCTACAAACCCTCCTTCCAAGTCGGTAGCACTGCCGTCTATTTTGAGGTCAGAGTACCAATATTCGCCTACTAATTTAGTGTTGTTATACTGAAATTTTACGTTAACCCCATAACTGAACTTCTCAAACAGGCTTTCCTGAACTATTTGAGTAGCAGGGGAATTTGGTCCAAGGGCTCCGGCAGGGACGTCAATAAGTAATGGAACATCCTGATCATTAGGCTTGAAAGTACTAAAACCAACATCAATATTTGATTTATACGAAAAGCCTACTCTACCACCAAAACCAAAGTTATAGGTATTGCTATAGGATGGATCTAATGTAGCGCTGCTACCAATTTGATCTTTAAAGTAGTTAACTTCATCTCCGAAGAATCTAACGGCCCCGGTTCTTAACCAAGTAGAGTTCATAAACCCACCGGCAAAAAAGTCATAATTGACTTTAAATTCTGATCCAATTGATCCGTTAAAAGAGCCTCCATCGATAGTAACGGGATAAAACTCGTGATTTGTTACCAAGATAGGAAGTGTTGCGCTGGTATTTACAGGGGCGTAATAATAGGTGTTTGTAGGACTTAGTGGCAAAAGAAACCGACCAGCTTTAAAATTGATTTCTTCTGATATAGTGAGCTCGCCAAAAGCCTCATTTAGCATTTGATCAATATCGAACTTAGGGCGATAAACGAATACCCCTTTTATTCTGAAATTAGATTTGGGTTGATAAGACATTAAAATTCCGGCCTCTGATACTGCGGCAGAATAATTTAAATCATATCCTTCGAGTTCGTCGAAATAGTTAATTTCGGTTGATATATATCCGGTTATATTTGTTTGTGGCTCCCAACTGCTTTGTGAAAAGGAAATATTGGTACCAACAAAGAGCAGTAGTAATGTGATGATTGGTATCTTAAAGTTTGTCATGAGAAATATGAATTAAGGGTTATTCAGCTGACAAACAGCTTTACTGTTTATACAGTATTTAGTACATGGGAGAGGTTATTGGATGAAATTTTTATCTATCCAATATATTTGTCCGCCCAAAAGCCATTTGTTCACCTAAAGTTATTTAGTAGGGGTTATCGGGGGCTTTATATTATTCTTAAATAAATTTTCACCAAATAGTTTGTATTAGCGTAATACAAACTATTTACAAGAGGTCGGGTAGGATGAAAAGTTGAATACGGTCGTATATAGAGTGTTAACCTGTTATTGTAGACCATCAAGAATGGATCCTTTTAGCCAAAAGGGTGAATGATCCGGCTTGAAATTCCCTTGTGTTTAAATTTTAATCGGGTGTACTTCTTTAGTATGAGAAGTAAGTTCCAAAAGCCACTTAGTGTCGGTGGATCAAAAGAATGAATACAGACCTATGGTTTCAGGTTACGACAATTTGGGTATAGCAGTAAATTGTCCAGGCTGTTTGGCTTCGTTATTAATTATGAATAGAACGGTGAGGTGACTAAGAATCGAATTTTGAGAAGGGAAAAGGAAAATAGTTCTGAATAATGAGGAATTACCTGATTTTTAACTATGCTTGCATCCCCTATAAAAAGTTGGTTATGTATCAACTAAAAAGCAGACCTTATAGCTATACCTAATATCGGTTATAGTATTTTTCTATCGGAAAAGAATTTATATGAACAGATGAATTAGTTACTTTAATGCCTGATAAATGAAATTAATAAATCATCATATTCTATGGCTAACGAAAAAAATACTGGAAAGGATATAAGTAAGTGCCCATTTCATAATGGGGATTCAAATGAAACTGCTACCGGTGGTACAAAACTCGAAAAATGGTGGCCTGAAAGATTAAATGTAGATCTGTTACGCAAGCATTCATCCAAGGGCAATCCAATGGATGAGGATTTTGATTATGCAGAAGAATTTCGAAAGCTCGATTTCGGGGCCGTAAAACAGGATCTTCATGACCTGATGACCGATTCGAAGGACTGGTGGCCTGCAGATTGGGGACATTACGGTGGTCTCTTTATCAGAATGTCCTGGCATGCTGCAGGTACGTACCGTGTTGCTGATGGTCGTGGCGGTACGGCAGGTGGGCAACAACGTTTTGCACCTCTCAATAGCTGGCCAGACAACGCCAATCTTGACAAGGCTCGTCGCTTGCTTTGGCCTATAAAGCAGAAGTATGGCCGGAAGTTGTCATGGGCAGATTTATTAGTGCTGGCCGGTAATGTTGCGATGGAATCTATGGGTTTTGAAACTTTTGGTTTTGCAGGTGGACGTGAAGATGACTGGGAGCCCGATACCTCTGTCAACTGGGGCTCCGAAGAAGAGTGGTTAGATGATGAACGTCATGACGAAGAAGGTAACCTTAAAGGACCACTTGCCGCTGATCACATGGGATTGATTTATGTTAATCCAGAGGGTCCAAATGGAGAACCGAATCCGGAAAAATCAGCACACTTTATTCGACAGTCATTCAAAAGAATGGCCATGAACGATGAAGAAACAGTTGCCCTTATTGCTGGTGGACACACATTTGGTAAGACTCACGGGGCCGGACCATTAGATCATAAAGGGCCAGAACCTGAAGCTGCTGATATTGAAGAACAAGGCTTCGGTTGGACCAGCGACTACGGATCAGGAAAAGCAGGAGATACCATTACCGATGGTGAAGAAGGGGCATGGACTAATAATCCTACTCAATGGGACATGGGTTTCTTCGAAAATCTCTTTGAGTATGAGTGGGAGTTAACGAAGAGTCCTGCCGGATCTTATCAATGGCAACCAAAAGACGGAGCAGGAGACGGTACGGTACCCGATGCCCACGATCCGGATAAGAAAAATCCTCCAATGATGTTGACTACGGATCTCGCTCTGAAAGTAGATCCTGAGTACCGAAAGATTTCAAAGCGATTTTATGAAAATCCCGATGAATTTGCGGATGCCTATGCACGTGCATGGTTTAAGCTTATTCACCGTGACATGGGACCAAAAGAACGCTATCTCGGACCTGAAGTACCTGAAGAAGACCTGCTATGGCAAGATCCTATTCCTGAAATTGATTACGAGTTAATCGATGATAAGGATATCGAAGAGCTGAAAGGAAAAGTTCTGAATACCGATCTGACTGTATCCGAGCTTGTTAAAACGGCTTGGGCTTCGGCTTCAACTTTCCGCGATTCTGATAAGCGAGGGGGTGCCAACGGTGCTCGTGTTCGCCTTGCTCCTCAGAAAGATTGGGAAGTAAATAATCCTGAACAATTAGCGAAGGCGCTTGACGTGCTTGAAGGTATTCAGCAGGAATTTAATAGTGCCCAATCGGGTGATAAACGGGTCTCTCTTGCAGACCTGATTGTTCTCGGTGGTGCTGCTGCTATTGAAAAAGCAGCTAAAGATGCCGGTCATGATATTGAAGTACCCTTTACTCCGGGACGTAATGATGCCACTGCAGAGCAGACGGATGAGGAGTCATTCGAATGGCTTAATCCTGCGGCTGACGGTTTCCGTAATTATTATAGTTCTGAGAGTAAAGCGAAACCTGAAGAAATGCTGATTGATAAAGCTCAGTTGCTTTCGCTAACTCCCCCTGAAATGACGGTGCTCGTAGGCGGTATGCGTGCGTTGAATGCCAATTACGATGATTCCGATCACGGAGTTTTAACTGATAAGCCGGAAACGTTGACCAACGATTTCTTCGTGAATCTACTTGATATGGATTACACTGCGGAGGCGACTTCGGATGACAAAATGCTTTTTGAAGTTCGAGATCGTGACTCTGGAGATGTTAAATGGATTGCTACTCGGGTTGACTTAATCTTTGGTTCCCATTCTGAGTTGCGTGCTTTAGCTGAAGTCTATGCGGCTGATGACGCAGAAGAGAAGTTCGTTAAGGACTTCGTTGATGCGTGGATCAAAGTAATGCAACTGGATCGTTTTGATTTGAAGTAAAACTTATAGCTACTAAAGGTTCTTTTGTTGAATCGGGAGTGGTTTAAAAGTTCTATATATAGAAAGGCGGCCTGTTTTACAGGCTGCCTTTTTTATTTCTATAACATTTTAAATTCCTCGTGAAGAATTTTAACCCTATCTATAAATTTAAGGAGCCACATCTTGCAAATTTGAAAGATCTCATATATTAGATTGTGACAACCCTTATCTATATAAGCGGTACTGATATTTTAATTTTCAGGATTACTTTTTTCTTCTGTTATGGTAAACGTTTTAAGCATATTATATTCAGCTGGATCAGGTATTTCGGCAATCCAGGCATAATCTCCGGGGGTTATATCAACATGGAAATAGGCTTTTCCACCCTCAGTCATCTCCATCGTACCTCCCATAAACGTGGCATCTTCCGGAGCCCGGTTTACAAGGCTTCCGGCTTGTCTCCAGTCCATCCAGGTTGAGAGATTGGCAAGCAGTTCTTCATCTTCTTTATTGGTTAATTTTACTAACTGCACATTATGACCTTGAAGGTGAGCGTACGTTTTCTGGTCTTTAAAAAGTATTTCAATGGTATGACTTCCTTCGGTCAACGGTTGATTGAGCTCAATTCCATTAGTGGAAGAAATCGTCAAAGTTTTTGTAGAGTTCGGTTCTTCAGTATCGGAGGTTTCATTATTAACGCTGATATGTTCAAGCATACCGATATACGAATGGAATATCTCTTCTTCATTCTTCACGTAGCATTCCACAATATATTCCCCCGGTTCCAGATGAACAGTAGTTATGGATGTTGCTCCGGCCGCAGTAAATCCGGGGCCACCCATTGTTTGGGCACCCGGCTCAAAAAACCAGGGAGCTTTTTCCGAAATGATAGCGACTAAACTATCTGTAAATTCATTAAATTCCAGTTCTCCATTTATATATGGATTAAATTCCTTCTGGAATGGTTGAGTAATCCCCCGGAACCAATGGTCAAGGATTGATTCACCTGCGGATTTTGCAGATTTTATTCCTTCTTCAGGAATCTGCCAAATCAAGAAGAAGTGGTCATATCCTGAGGCGTTTTTAAACTGAAATGTCGTCCAACCTGATGAGATTTCATTTGAGCTTAGTTCAAATACGTGCTTATTGTCCTCGGCGTCGTGAGTAGCAGTTACCTTTACTGTACCTTCATTCCCTGTGTTGGTCTTATTACAAGCTGTTATTGATATGATACCCGATAGCACTAAAGCTATTATTATTGTAAATGCTGCCGGGCGTTTTAATAGTCTTGAAATATGCATATCTCCCTCAATCTATTTTATTAATATTATTAATATAGATACGACATTTCGTTTGAATCTGCAATTAGAGGAGATTTGTCATCTTTCAATAGGTGATAAATCTACATCCGATTACAAAGATATCTTGGCTTTTAGCTGGATGTGATACCTATTATGCCGAACTGAGTAAACAGCGGGATACCCTTATTGATTAGTCTTGTCAAATGCTTGTTAAAAAGCCTAAAAATAGGGGGGACTGTTGTTTTAATATTCTATTTAAATAGTGGAAGTTGACTTATTACCTTTTGCATCATATCGAAAGAGTAGAGCCGATAGAATATATAGCGTAATAAAAAATCCATTTACGCTTATGATGTGGAATACTGTGCTGGGAGGGGACTGGTAAAATCCACCTATTAACACAATAACAGTCACCAAAGCCTGAGTAAGCGCCATTGCGAACATTGTTAGTTCCATACCCTGTGACTGAAAACGGGCTATAAGTGCACCAATGATTCCAAGAAAAAATACTCCAAAGTATAATAAATTGACGGGATTATCTTCCGAGCCAATGATACCAACGGCCAGGTTTACCCAGATGAGGAATAATCCTGTGAAGAGTGCAAAGCCGATAGCGATCCGGTAGATAATTTCTCCGGTATTTCTTGTTGCCAATTTATATGTGAGTCCGGTACCAAACAGAAGGGTTCCTGCTAAAATAAAATCAGAGAGAGTCCATACTACTTCGTCGGTGAATTGCATTGCTATCAGTGGTATCATTAATAAAAATCCTGTTGTAAGTGCTAACAAGGTTATGGATTGGTAAAATTTGTGATTTGTGTTCATGGGTATTGTCTCTATTTATTTGTTATTTAAAAGTACTTTCAATTACAAAGTTCAGGCGTAAATTTTTTTACTCTTTCTTTATAGATAAACTATCTGTGCTGTAAATGAAGTTTATATCGAGTAATAAAGTACCATACGATACCGACCACAAGTAGCATTAGTGGAATGGCGCCCGGCTCACCTTCTACAACTATCATGAATATTAAAAGTACTGTCCCAAGTACAATGGTCAGTATAGATAGCAGGGAGTGCATTTTCAGTTTCTTAGTATTACCTTTTTCCATCTTCATTTAGATTTATTATTTCTGTGATTTAATGATCTCTTCCAAGACATTGAGATGTTCCTCAAACGCCTTTTTCCCCTCTGTGGTCATGTAGTATGTAGTGTTGGGTTTATTGTTGATAAAGGATTTTTCTACCTCTATGAAACCTTCTTTTTCTAACTTTTTAATATGCGTTGCCAAATTTCCGTCAGTTACATCTAAAAAATCTTTCAATGATGTAAAATCGAGCCCATCATTAACCGCTAATGCCGACATAATTCCAAGTCGGACACGGCTCTCAAATGCTTTATGTAAATCATCGATTGATATTTTCATTAGCAGAATATCTTCACCTTTCGTACTTCAAATGCATATAAATACCATAGACTATATGGGAAACTCCGAATCCCAGAGCCCAGAGGAGTAACCCATACTCAACAAGCCAAGCCCCCATCAATCCTAATCCTATCTGAATTAGGCCTAAATACTTCAGGTCATCGTAGGTGAATTTACTGGCAGTAAATAGGGCAAGTCCATAAAATAAGAGGGTTGATGGTGCAATTAATCCTATGAGATCTTGTGAAAGTAATATCAATACAAAAATTCCACCCGTTGTAAGGGGAACTGCCATGTTAGTTAACATTTGTCGAGATGGTACATTCCAAATATTTTCATCCCTTTTATCAGCTTTTTTCCAGGAAAGAAAAATTGCTGTACCTATTGCTATTATCAGTACAGCAATAGCTAACAAAATAATCATTGGCAAGCTTGAAGAATCAAGGGAACTATAACTGATTTTATCGGGGTTAAAGTCAAGTATGCTATAAGCAATATAAGCTCCTGTCAAGGCATAAGTGCCGGCCATTACGCCTGCCAAGCCTGAGAGTGACAAAAATTTGGAAGATCGCTCCATCATGGAACGTATCTCGGATAAATCTTGAATGTAATCCTGTTCTTCTTTCATGAAAAGTACTTTTTATTTCAAAGTTAATACTAACATTACTCTGATACAATAGTTCTCAGAATTATTAATGACTTACAGGTTTAACTGCTCGGTGAGGACTATCTGCTTGACATTTCTCTTTTTAAAGGGATTATACCGCTAACGCTTTGAATAAGAGAGAATTAACAATTGATAATTATGCCACAGTTATAATCCTGAGACCATGATTTCTTTTCCACATTTTAAAAACATGCCGACATCTTTTGATGATTTACCTGATGAGGTAAGTTTTCCGTTTTCATACATCCGTATATTAATTATTAAATCTCCTTCTCCTTCAATCTTTTTGAATAAAGCATTAAAATTATCTTCTTCAATTTTAATTTTAAAGGGTGTTGTCTGAGGTTCTATTTGTTCATCGAGTTTAAGGCCCCAATTAAAATATTTGCCTTCAAAATGAACTTTTCACCTTCTATAGAGGAGTTTACTGTAATAATCGTGTAACGATTAGAATGATCATCACTTGATGTAAAAGCAAAATTTCCAATTAAAAAGATGAGGATTAGTGATGAAAGTGTAATTAGTTTCTTCATAGTTAATTGATGTAATTTTTAAAATTTACTCTTGATATGATGGCAATCTCATTGAATAAAGCCTCTCATAAGTTATCAAAATGAGCTTATGTAAGATTTTAGGATGATTAAAGTTAAACTTAGCGGTATAACGACATTCCGCATAACCGGCAGGCGCAACAGTGTTGAAATTGTTTACAAATGAAAGGTTATCTAATAAATGTAAGGGAGGCAAGGAGATGGCGAGGCCTGTCCGCTGATAGCGCGGGTTATATGTTACACTTAGTCAGGAAGTTGATAACCCAGTATTTTACCTACTGTTGCCAATGTTTTCATAACAAACTGTGGTGGTTTTACTGAGAGAATCTCCTGCTCGTGATCCGCAAATAGCATGCCCATAAGTACAAAAGATTTGAAATTACTAGGAGGCAAACTAACTCCTTCCTCAGTTACTAACTTGTGAAAACGCCGGAAAAAGCGTTCGTAGCCAAGAGCAGGTTTTCGGTCTCCAGTTCTTTAATTCGAGCCAACTCACTTACGCTAAGACCGCCATATTTGGCTTTCCAGTTATAAAAGGTGGCGCTACTGATCCCATGCTCCCGGCAAATGGCTCCCACTTTTAGCCCTTGTTCTTGTTTGTTGAGGATCGAGATGATTTGGGATTCGCAAAAACGTGATTTTTTCATGATAGAAAGTAGTGAATTTTCTCTACTTTCAAACGGTCAACTTTCAGGGAAGCTTACACCACCGTCCTGGAAAACCACCCCAATCCAAAATTCTATTTTGGTTAGTATCATTCTGGAATTGCAACAAAAAAGTGGACAGTGAGTTAAGTCATTTACGCAGCTTGGTTTTTTGTTAATAGTTGTTCGGTCTGGGCTGGTGTCTGGTAGCCCAGGGCCGAATGCAAGCGTTTTCTGTTATACCACAGCTCTATAAATCCAAAGATAGCACTTCGGGCATCCCGGTAACTGGCAAAAGTGCCATCCATTCGCAGCTCTGCTTTGAGCGTCTTGAAGAAACTTTCAGCGGGAGCGTTATCCCAGCAGTTACCTTTGCGGCTCATGCTTTGGGTCATCCGGTTTGTTGCCAGCAACCTGGTAAACTCCCCACAAGCATACTGGATACCACGATCGGAGTGGAACAACAGCGAATCCGTCGGTCGGCGTCTTGCCAGCGCCTGTGTCAAGGCTGCAACAGAGGTGGCTTTGGCCGAAAGGGTTCGGCTAAGATTCCAACCTATAATTTGTCGGTCTCCCAAATCCATCACCGTGGTAAGGTATAACCATCCCCCGCTACTGGGCAGGTAGGTAATATCGCTCACCCATACGGTCCCAAGCCCCGA
>NZ_NSKE01000012.1 GCF_002287075.1 Fodinibius salipaludis | reverse complement strand
TTTGGGGCTGAAGATGTAGAACCAGCAACGGCTTTGATAAAAACAACGGAAGAAAACAGCGGACGTAAGATGATTTAGCCCCGACCGGCCAGGACAAAATGTGAAATAGGATTTTCGGAAAGGAAGATAGCTTTAAGGCAAATTGAATAGTGGAAAAGGCAACCCAGAAGCGGCTGAAAAATGGATATTTTTACAGCCGAAACAGCCTTTATTGACAAACCGCGAAGGCCGGCGGGCAAACTAACGACATTGCGCATAAGGGGCGTGCAAAATGATGCGGAACAAGTTTTATAATGTACTACGGAAACTGACCAAATACGAAACCGGCAGCCAATGGCGAGGCACGTCCCACTTAATGCGCGGGTTAGGGCCAGCACTATTCTACGAAATATTTTCTAAGTTCTAAATCCTCGATAAAGGTGTAGTCTTTTTGATTCTTAGAAATCAATTCGATTTCGTGAGTTATGGCTGTAGATGCAATGAGCATGTCAGCAATTAAAACACCATGACTAAGGCGGTATTCTTTAAAAAGATCAACAGCTTTCGTTGAGATGCCCTCAGAGAGTTGAATGATCTCAAATCGTTTTAAGAAGTTCTCGAGTTGTTTGAACTCCTTTTTATTTTCACAACCGACCATCAATTCCATTTGGGTGACAACACTTATCGAAAGGGTATGATCTTCTTGTAGCTCCTCAAGTGTTTCGACGGCTTGCGTAATACCACGACTGACATCAATGAGAATATCTGTGTCAACAAGAATAAATTGGTCAGCCATAACTTAGCGTTTGGTCCACTGGGTTTGGCGTTGTTTTTTTACCCAAGCGGAACTGTCGCTTAAATCAGAACGATCTTTCCACATTCCAACAAAAGAGCTTTCAGAGATAGGTTTCTTTGTCTTTTGAGAAGTGGATTTGACATACCGATCATATAAGAACTGTACAAAGTCATTAGCTTCTTTTTTAGCTTCAGGAGGAAGCTTTTCAAATTTATCTAAAACTGGGTTCTTACTCATATCGGTATTATTTGATTCAATTACTTATGAAAAGTAATAAAACAACGCCAAAAAGCAGAAAATCTTTTATCGAGCTTATAAATAATGAAAAGTTAAGTGGTGGGCCTAACGACATTGCGCATAACCTGCGCACGGATTACTGTTGAATTAGCAACTAACGAAAGAAGAGACGTAAAACCAAGACCAGCAGAGAATTGGCGAGGTGCGTCCGCGTTAATGCGCGGGTTAGCCGTACTCTTTAACTTTGTTCCAATTTGAGATCGCAGGGATTACTTGAATAGCTTTTAAACCCAAAGGACTTAAAAATAAACCGTGATCTCGAATTAGTAGCATTTGCAACTATAGGTCTTTGTAGATTTGGAAGGAATTCTGACACCATGAAATGGGCTACGCCTATTGTGAAAGTCTCATCTCGATAATTCCAAATAGTTGAAAGGTCAGCCGATCGACGCGAAAATTCATCTACGTCGATTATGTCAATTTTGGTCCTATTTAATTTAGAGTATTTAGCAATTCCAAAACCAATAATTCTCGTCTCTTCAAAGACTACCAAGGAACTAATTTCTTCGTCTGTCGGTAAGTTTTCTTTAAGCGATTGATAATCATGTCGATATTTGAAACGACATTCATTTGGTAGTTCTAAATACTCATCTTCCAAAAATTTTGAAGATAAATCGTATTTATTTTTCAGCTTACTAATTGACTGAGATAGTGAATTTTCAAAACTGTTTGGTAATCCAACGTTTTCAATTCTTTTTTCTGAGGAAGGAGTTCTCTCTTTCTCAACTTCACCAGCAGTCTTATAGGATTTTTGATTAGATCTGGATTCTAAAACTTTTTCTTTGCGAGAATTAAAATTCATGACGAAAAAAGAAAAACTAACTGAGTACGGCTAACGACATTGCGCATAACCGGCACACGCAATTCTATTTATTTTGCAACTAACGAAAGATGAGATTTAAAACCAAGAGCGGCAGAGAATTGGCGAGGTGTGTCCGCGTTAATGCGCTGGTTAGCTGTACTTATTCTCCTTTTTTAACCCGTTCCCATTCTTCTTTTAGAATTTTCTGTAATGTTTCGATTATTGATTCTTTTATTGAGTTAAGATTCAAAGAAGAAACTGGATTATCATTATTTATTGCTGAACCGTAAAATTTTTCAACTAAATCACTTAGTTCCTCACTTTTAGGTTCATTTGGATTTAACATTAAATTAATTTGACCTTTAAGGGTATGAAGCCGCTCTGTTTTTTCTGTTACCTCTTGAGCATTTGTTTCATGTGGATTATTTAAAGCTGCTCCAATAAAAACCCCCAAACCAATAAATTCAGAGACTAAAGATCTAAGTTGATTGATCCAATTTTGTCGATTAGTTGAAATGACATTAGCATTAAAACTCATTTCAGCAATCTTGAAATCAGTTTTCATCTGTTCTTTGGAGCTAAGTCTTGAAAAATATATAGCAAAAAAACTGACTATCGCGCTGAGAATACCTGCAGAAGCTCCAAGTATTGCAGCCCACATTGCTAAAACCTGAGGATCGGATTCTCCCATTATTGATAATCGATTTAATTATTGTGCTATGAAAAAATGATCAGTTTTCTGTTCATATGGGATATAGAGATTCACAATACTATACTCGTCTGATTCAAAAGAAAAACTTCTACGATTATAATTTTCTGAATCTACGTAAGTTTGCTTCCATTCTTTGGAGTTCCCAAAATATTCATCGTTGATAATCATATCGTTTATTTCACTTTGGATCATCATATCCCATTGCTCTTTTACATCACATCTGTAAGTCTCACCTACAAAACTCCTTCCTTCGATAGATTCTGACAACTCACCATTGAATTTATCGCAAATATATTTTGCAGGACTTTGCGCAAATAAATTTGTGGAAAAAATGGTAGTCAGAAATAGAAATACTCCGAAAAGAACCGATAGTTTATAATTCATAATCTTGATGATTTATTTAAGATTTAAATTCAAAGCGAAATTCTAAGTACAGCTAACCTAGTCTTATACATATACCTCAAATACTATTTATTGTGAGCATAATATGCAAAATTGTGGATAAATTAATTTTGGCCCGGGATGTAATAATATTATTTGTATAAGGCAGGGAGCGGTTTGTACATATAATATGTGTACATAATATTTTTTATCTGTAAGGTTTTGGGAGTCAATCGGTCTTACTTGTAACTGTTCATCAGAGAAAAGGGTTATGAGTAAAAGCAAATTGTTGACCAAAGTAAGAGAGGAAATTCGGAGAAGAAATTATAGCTACCGTACCGAAAAGGCATACCTTAGGTGGATTGTTCGGTTTGTAAAATTTCAGGGTCTCACCCACCCTCTGAAGATGGAAAAGGAAGAGATCGTGGAGTTTTTAAACTGGCTGGCAAATGAACGTGATGTGGCGGCATCTACACAAAACCAAGCACTGTGTGCTATTGTTTTTTTGTATAAACAGGTATTGGATAAGCCATTGGGTGCTTTTGATAATTTACAGCGGGCCAGTAAGCCTAAGCGATTACCAGTGGTATTATCTTCCAAAGAAGCCCGGCGTATTTTGGCCAATATGGAAGGTGATGCTCGGCTGATGACTGAACTACTTTACGGGAGTGGCTTGCGCCAGTCGGAGTGTCTGCGACTGCGGGTTAAGGATATCGATTTTGAATTTAATCAGATCTGGGTACGCAATGGCAAGGGTAAAAAAGATCGGACAACCGTGCTGCCAGAGATCAGTAAAGAGAAGCTCAAAAATCAGATTGAGCGGGTAAAACTCTTGCATCAAAAAGATTTGGATAAGGGATTTGGGAAAGTAGTTTTACCAAAGGCCCTGTCTAAGAAATATCCCAATATGCCTAAAGAGTTTGGGTGGCAATATCTGTTTCCATCCTCACGGCGATCTAAAGACCCACGATCGGGGGTAACCCAGCGATACCACAAATCTTCATCGTATTTGCATAAGGCTATTAAAACGGCAGTATCAAAAACCAATGTCATAAAAAAGGTGAGCAGCCACACTTTTCGGCATTCGTTTGCTACGCACTTGTTGCAGGACGGTTATGATATTCGGACGGTACAGGAGCTATTGGGACATAAAAATGTGAGTACAACAATGATCTACACGCACGTCCTTAAAAAAGGTGGGCGTGGAGTCAAAAGTCCCATCGATAATTAATGATAAGGTGTGAGAGGTGGATAAACCTAAATCAATGTGGAAGCCTGAAATTTTTACAGGACCTAAAAACCTCCACCATCTCACATCTTATATCCAATCTCTGACTTCCAAATATCACTCAGCCGCTTCAACCGTATCGGGAATATGTTCTTCTTTTGCATCCTTAAAGGCCTCGCGTGGTTTCAACCCTAAGATATCAAACATTCGTTTATCCTCACTCAACTCGTTGTTTTGAGTAGTAAGCAGTTTATCACCGGTAAAGATGGAATTAGCTCCGGCCATGAAACAGAGCGCTTGCTCTTCCATGTTCATATCCACCCGTCCGGCGGAAAGGCGTACCATGGAATCGGGCATAGTAATACGTGCAGTGGCAATCATTCGGGCCATGTCGTACCAGGGTACTTTGGGCTGATCTTCGAGCGGAGTTCCTTCCACTGCGATAAGCGCGTTGACGGGTACCGACTCCGGATGTTCTGGCATGGTAGAAAGGTTATGAATGAGCTCAATACGATCTTCGTCGGTTTCGCCCATTCCGATAATACCGCCGCTGCAAACACTGATATCATTTTCCCGAACCCGTTCAATAGTATCCAGGCGATCCTGATATTTGCGAGTAGAAATAATGCGGTTGTAGAAATCTTCGCTGGAATCAAGGTTATGATTGTAGGCATAAAGTCCGGCTTCCTTGAGTTTTTCGGCTTGCTCATCAGTGAGCATTCCCAGTGTACAGCATACCTCCATACCCATATCGGTAATTTCACTCACCATATCTAATACCTGATCGAAATCCTTGGTTTCTCGACCGCATCGCCAGGCGGCTCCCATACAAAATCGAGTACTGCCGGCTTCTTTAGCTCGTTCGGCCGCTGATAGAATTTCTTCGGGCTCCAGCATATCTTCGGCTTCCACATCAGTATCGTGATGGGCCGACTGGGGACAATAGGCGCAGTCTTCCGGGCATCCACCGGTTTTAATGGATAACAGAGTACAAACTTGGACTTCGCCTGTTTCATGGTGCTTGCGATGTACTGTGGCAGCCCTGTAAATGAGTTCCATCAAAGAAGTGTGGTAGATATTAGAAATTTCTTCTTTGGTCCAATCTGTTCGTAAATCAGCCATTTTATTTCGGATATTAGGTCTGTAATTAATTGTGAGTCAATTAGATAGGTCGCTAAATACTATTTATTGAAAGCATATAATGCAATCAATATTTCAATTTTTATTTTTTGATGAGTAGTTTAATTGCTTTCAACTTCATAGGCTACATACTCATTACTCATCAAACCAACATGAAGAACATTCTTAAATCAGGTCAAGCAGTATTTGACATTGAAGTTCCCTATAAATTAATCGAAACCGGAAGTTCATCTAATGAAAAGCCTTTGATTATTTACTTGCATGGATTTAATCAGAATATGGAACAGTTTGAGAAGCTGGTTGCCCCGATGCTTGATTTAAACGCATATCATCTGTTTGTACAAGGGCCGTATCCCATTTATGATCGTAGGCGCAAAAAGAAGGTTGAGGACTGGGGACGATCTTGGTATCTGTATGATGGAGAGCAGGATCAGTTTGTGAAATCGCTGGAGTCGGCTTCTGGTTTTTTGGAGAATCTTATTCAGGATATTTTACGGCAAATTACAGCAAGCAGGGTGGCGGTTTTTGGTTATTCAATGGGGGGATATTTGGCGGGATATTTTGCTCTTTCGCGACCGAAGCTTATAGATGAATTGATGGTCGTTGGGGCACGTATCAAAACGGAGGTGTTTGAAGGGGATGAGAGACGTTATGATACTATGAATGTATTGGCGCTGCATGGGACAAGGGATAAAAGCGTGAAAAGTGAGCCCCAACAGAAAAGTTGTGAACAGCTGTCCGAATGGGGAGCACAGGTAACATTTAAAGAGATGGACAGGGCTCATAAATTGGATAATATATATCTGAAAAAAACTCGAGAATGGTTGAAATCCTTGGGATATAATTAAATATATAATTTGAAATATAAACTTAGCATGTTTACAATCAGTTGGTTATAATCCATCAAGTTTAACGTGGTTTCAAAAAGGGAACTGAGATATTTACTATCATGAAGGTACTTGTCATTGAAGATGATCCGTCAGTTCGTACTTTGGTAAAGGCGGTGTTAGAAAAAAATGAGTATAACGTTGATATTGCTGAGACGGCCCAAAGCGGTGAAGAGCATGCTGTTGGAAATTCGTATGATATTATTATTCTTGATCTGGGACTCCCCGATGGTGATGGCTTTGACTTGGCTAAGAATGTGAGAGATAAAGAGATTACAACTCCTATTTTAGTCCTTTCTGCTGAACAGGAAACAGATGTTAAAATTAAATGTCTGCGAGCAGGTGTTGATGATTATTTGACCAAGCCATTTAATACCGAAGAGCTTCTGGCTCGTATTGAGGCGATTAGCCGGCGCAGTGGAGAAGTTAACGGGGATCGGACGCTCGAATGTGGAGAGCTTAAAGTGGATATGTTGGAGCGTGAGTTTTGGGTGAATGATACCAAAGTTGATTTGACTAACAATGAATACAACCTGCTGGTATACCTGCTAAAGCGGAAAAATAATATTGTAACCCAGGAAGAGATTGCTGAAAATGTGTGGGATATCCATTTTGACACGCAGACAAACTACATAAATGTGTATATCAGTTACCTGCGGAAGAAAATTCGCAATCACTCAGAAGATGAATATATTGATACCGTCCGTAAAAAGGGATTTATTATCCGTTGTGATGATTAGCAGTTTGTAGATTTTTGACTATTTAAAAGCCCCTGCAAGAAGAGAAATCTTGCAAGGGCTTTTTTGTAATAACTAAATTTACTGAAATCAGCCGGGATATGTTGCTTCTCCCTGTATATATTGTCGCATATTCTTGATCTCAAACTTCTGCTTGGAAATAATAGATTTAACCAAATCCCCAATAGAAACAACACCGGTTACGGTATCACCTTCCATAACCGGTAGGTGACGTATTTTTTTATCCGTCATAATTGACATGCAGGCTTCCACGGATTCCTCACGGGTTACACAATACACATCTTTGGTCATTATTTCGTGAACGTTTGTACTTTTCGAAGAACGTCCTTTTAAAATAACATCACTTCGGTAATCGCGTTCACTGATAATTCCTTTCAACTGCTGATCTTCCAATACGATAAGCGCTCCGATGTCATACTCATCCATCTTGCTAATGGCCTGATAAACAGTTTCATTAGGAGCTATGGAATAGACTTTGGTTCCCTTGTTTTTTAAGATATCCCGCACAAGCATAAGACCTCCGTTTTTTGGTAAGAAATAAAGAACAACTCAAAAACATTATAACATTTCTAAGGATTAAAAACAGACTCCCTTATTTTATTTATGAATAACACCTTGAAATCCCAGTTGATACAGTATTTACGACAATTTGCCACTGAAGATAGGTGGGAGAGAATTAATGAAGTAATTGATAAACGCACACGCCATTTGTCGGTTATTTTAGAGGATATCTATCAGCCGCACAATGCCAGTGCTGTATTGCGAAGTTGCGATTGTTTTGGGATACAGGATGTGCATATCATTGAAAACAAAAATGAGTTTGACCCTAATGAAGGGGTAACCATTGGTGCTGATCAATGGATTACGTTGCAGTCTTATAATCAAACCGGAAAGAATAATACGGAGCACTGTTACCGGCAGTTAAAAGAAAAAGGATATCAAATTATAGCAACTACTCCACATGAAAATGACGTGACGATTGATGAGGTTTCAATTGACCAAAAGACAGCCCTGGTTTTTGGGGCCGAGCTTACCGGGCTGTCGGATTATGCACTGGAGCATGCCGATGGATATGCTAAAATTCCGATGGTTGGATTCAGCGAAAGCTTTAATATATCGGTAAGCGCTGCACTCTGCCTGTATGATTTGAGTACTCGGCTTAGAAAAAGCAGGGACGACTGGGCACTGGAGGAATCAGAAAAGCTGGATTTGCAATTTGAGTGGCTTAAAAAATCAGTGCGAGCTCCGGAAAAACTTATAAAACGGTATTTGGAAGAGCAGGAAGAATAATGGCGCCAGCTCTAAACAGTTATAAATTAAAAAAAGGCTGCCCTGAAGGCAGCCTTATAAAATTTGTTTTAGTAGAAGGGTAGCGGGTTAATCCATAGACCGATGGTTATTCTCAACAATCTCCTTATACATCATGTATTCTTCGGGGGTAGTATCAGCGAATAAGAAGTTAAGGGGGTCGATGGGATCACTGCTTTTTCGGATTTCGTAGTGCAAGTGTGGTCCTTCAACCATGCCCGACTGGCCGGTAAAACCGATCAGATCGCCACGCTTAACCTTTGTGCCAGGCTTTATGCCTTTGGCAAAAGAGGAGAGGTGTGCATAATAACTTTCGTATCCGTAATCATGGTCAACAATAAGCAGTCTTCCATATGTACCTTTTAATCCGGCATATTTGACAACGCCGTCGCCCGTAGCAAAAATTTCGGTTCCTACGTTTGCTCTGAAGTCGAGTCCTTCGTGTTGACGTTCATAGCCCAATACCGGGTGATAACGCATCCCAAATCCACTAAGAATAATGCCCTCAGTTGGTTTAATGGCAGGAATATGCTTCATTTTTTCCTGATTATTGTTGTAATATTCTTTTATTTCGTTGAAGCTCACCTGCTGTATATTGATGCTTCGTTCCAGGCTTTCCAGATTTTCAGCCGTCCATTTTAGAATCTCTGAGGTTTCCTGGCTATATACATCAAATTCGGAATACACATCAGCACCACCGGCACCGGCCTGACGTTCATCATATGGAATTTCCTCCATACCCAATACCGATCGATACATTTCATTATCGGCTTTGGCCAGCTGATCAACTTCCTGGTCCAAATCCTGAATTTTAGTCTTGGTTTGCTCCAGCTGATTGATAAGCTCCTGGTTTTCTGCTTTTAGGGCAATTTCTGCCGGTGTACCTACCGAAAAGGAAAGAATAGAAATGCCAACTCCGGAAAGTACCACACCGCACAAAATCCAGATACAAGCCGTGTATACAATACGTTCTAAGCTGTTGTATTCAACGGGTACGAACTCACAGCTCTGTTCGTCGTAGTAGTAATAGTTGTTTAAAGCCATAGATGATTTGTTTTCATACTGATCTATAAGCAAGAGAAGATAAAAAGCCGTTTGTTACAAAACAGTCTTAAAGTAGTGATACATAGCAAATTTTCAAAAGGGGAATCTGTCTCGTTACTCGATATCGCCCTCAAAATACTCGATCGCCCTGCGAGGCATAGCATTGGGATCTGTTTTGTTGGCAATATGTGATTTGACCTTGTCTTGGAAAGCTTCTGCTGCATCATAACCGTAGTGACGCAGTAGGTAATTCATGGCAATTACCTCGGCAATGACTGTGATGTTTTTACCGGGCGTAATAGGGAGATTAATGAGTGGGATATCGACGCCGAGAATAGAAGTGGTGTCGCGGTTTAAGCCGGTGCGTTCAATATCTTTGGATTCATCCCACAGCGAAAGCTCCAGTACTACCTCAAGCCGTTTTTGGTAGCGAATGGCCCGGACCCCAAACATCGACATAATATCGATGATGCCGAGACCGCGTATTTCCATAAAATGCTTGTTCATTTCGGTTGCAGAGGTCATCAGTACATTGCTTTTCTTGGTAAGAATTACCACATCATCAGCTACCAGGCGATGGCCTCGTTCAACCAGATCAAGGGCGACCTCACTTTTACCGATACCCGATTTTCCGGCAATTAAAATACCGATGCCGTAGACATCCACCATAGAGCCATGCACCATGGTTTGCAGGGCAAATTGGTCTTCCAGAAAGTCCCGCGTTAAATGCATGAAATGCGTGGTTTCCAGAGAAGTACCGTATACAGGAATATTTTCCTCGTCAGCTATTTCTAAGAGATAATCGGGCAGAACATTGTTGTGCGTTATAATTAGAACAGGAATATCAAATTGTGTAATATTTTTAAAAGCATCGATCTGTTCTTTTTTCGAAAGGTCTTCTAAATAGTTTGTTTCGGTATTCCCGATTATTTGTATTCGCTGATGGGTAAAAAGCTTTACAAATCCGGCCAGCGCCAGCCCGGGGCGGTGTAAATCCGCCTCGGTAACATAGCGCTGATCGGCAGTACTTTCGGCAACAAAGTTTTGAAGATCTATTTGAACGCGTTCCTGAAGACGTTCAACAAGATAAGATACGGGAATCTTTTCTTTTTTTGGTATTGATTCATGGTCACCGAAAGGCATGATAATTACCGCTTGTTTAGGGTTTTTTGTTTATATTTTTTGAGTTGACGAGTCACATTTTCAATGACCATATTTATCGCCTGCTCGTACGAGGAGGCTTGTTCTTTTGCATTAATTAACTTTTGGGGAACCTTTACGTTTAATTCGGCCTGTTGTGGATTTTCATCGTCAGGCACCGGTTGAAGGACAATATCACAGGTTAATATTCGATCATAAAACTGGTCTAATTTCTGTACCGCATCTTCGGCATATTCATGGAGTTCTGTGCTTGCATCAAAATGTCTTGCCGTGAACGTAGTTTTCATAAAATTGTACCTCCTAAGTTAACTTTAGTTTTTAGCTCTTGGATGAGCTATTTCGTATACGTTTTTCAGTCGTTCAACTGAAGTGTGCGTGTAAACTTGTGTAGCGGCCAGATTCGCATGGCCCAATAATTCTTTAATTACTCTTATATCGGCCCCCTGATCGAGAAGGTGCGTCGCAAAGCTATGTCGTAATACGTGCGGACTTTTTTGCGTTACTTCGCTGGCACGCTCCAGATAATCTTTTACAATACGTTGTACTGCACGCGGATACAGACGCTGCCCGCTTGCCGCAATAAAAACAGCCTTCCGGGCATCGGCATCAGTCCGCTCGCCATATAAATCTTGTTTGGTTTCAAGATGCTTTTTCAATGCATTACCGGCTTGCTTTCCGTAGGGGACAATACGCTGCTTTGCGCCCTTACCTAATACCTTAATCTGATTTAGCTTAAAATTGATGTCCTCTTCATTGAGATTTACCAACTCACTCAATCGAATGCCCGTTCCGTACAGCAATTCTAAAATAGCCCTGTTTTGGGCTGATTTTGGTGTGTTGCCTTCGGCCAGATCCATCATTCTGTTCAAATCTTCCGCATTGGCCGTTTTGGGCAAAGGCTTATCTTTCTTGGGGACAATTAGCAAATGTGCCGGATTCTGTTCTACAATTCCTCGTTTAAAACAATACTTACAAAAGGAACGAACGGCAGCGACTTTTCTTGCAATCGAACTTTTGGCCAAGCCGCGCTCAGACAGCTTTCCAAGCCAAAGGCGTATCGTCAGTCGTTCGATTTCGGTGATATCAACATTTTCTTCTGACTCATCAAAATAGACAGCGCAAAATTCGAGAAATTGAGTCAGGTCGTTTTTATACGAAGTGATCGTATGGTCTGAAGCATTTCGCTCAACCTTTAAATAGCGTAGATATTTGTCAATGGCTTTCTTCATCTATCCGCAATATGGATACTTTGCAGATAAAAATAAACAGTGATTAATTGAGATTGCAGCAGCTGATCAGAGAATCAGATATTGCGATCTTTCCACTGTGCCGACTCCCCGTTGAAATAATCCGAAAGCACTCGTATTCCAAGCACCTGGTACCACCCAACACCCAGCGGATGCAGTAATCCGTATCGGAATTTCCAGCCAAACCATTTGTCCACCGAAAAGCGTTGGATATACATTAGCAAAACGGCAGCCAGAGCTAAGAGGAGGGCTTTGGTCGATCCCCACAGGAACAAGAAGGGCAGACTTAGCAAGGGAATAATAAAGGTGATAATGTGTAACAGTCCCATTCCGATAAACAAAACGGGATTGTGACCAAAGCCGGCAAAGAAATTTTTGCGAAATCCCTGCCAGAGTTCTTCTCCCGATTCATACATGCGACAGCTTACCGCATTTTTGCCGTGATACATCTTCATGCGAAATCCACCTTTTTTGATATTTTTTGCCAGTTCAACATCTTCAACAATCTCTTTTTTTACGGATTGATGACCGTCAATGGCTTTATAGGCACCCTTTTTGAATGCCATAAACTGTCCGTTGGCAGCGGCAAAGAAGGGAGCCATTTTCCGCTTTAAAAATTGGGGTAGCCATTTCGGAGATTGATAGACATAGCGCGTAGGTAAGAGGGTAAGAAGGGCAAAATAGACGAGCGGGATTACCGTTTTCTCCCAGAACGACCCGAATTTTTGCATTGGCCAGAGAGTGATGAAATCGACGATGTCACTCCCCATCGTGCGCACGACTCTGGAGGTTGTTTCCGGTTCCAGCCAGGTATCAGCATCAATAAAAACAAGGATATCGCCCAGGGCCTGCTCAGAAAGTTGGTGACAGGCCCACGATTTTCCCAGCCAGTCGTCGGGTTTGGGGTTCCCATCAATCACAGTTAGGGTATCGGGATATTGTTCGCAGAGCGAATGCAAAATTTCAGAAGTGCCGTCGGTAGATTGGTCATCAAGTACTATAACATGATGATTGGGATATTGTTGGTCGATGGCGGAACGCACGCACCGTTCAATAGAGTTAGCTTCATTGCGGGCAGGAATACAGATAGTTACCGGCGGTGCCTGCTCGTCAAAATAGTTGCGCGGTGTGGGCGGCAAAGGGGTAAAATCCCTTTTATTGAGATATAAAATTCCACCTGTAATTAACAGGTATCCCAGTGCTATGTAGAGTAAAATTGTCATCACTAAAAGGTAGCGGTGTCAGTCATAAGATCAAACAGCTTGCAGCTGATCGCTTAAACTATTTAATTGGCAGTTCATGAAGATACTTTCCGATTTTTCGAAAGATGTACGTCAACCCGATCACACCTCCGGCGGCTACCAATGGTGGTACTTCGATGGTGTTTCTTCGGATGATCGATTCAGTTTTGTTGTCATATTGTATGAAGGGAATCCGTTTTCCACGCGATATAATGGGGCCCTTCTGGCGGATAAAAATCCTTCTCCCGTCGACCACCCGGCGATTAGTATTTCCATTTATGAGTATGGTGAACCCCTCTATTACAGCTTTACCGAATTCGATAAATCAGCTTGTGAATTTGATGGGGATAAGCCACTGGTAAAAATAGGTACTCATAAGATGGAAGGGCATTTGGATGGGGAGCAGTTGCAATATGAGTTACAGCTTAACGAAAAGTTGCCGAATGGGGATCAACTGAAAGGGACGATTGTATTTGAAAGTGCTAACAGTGGCAATCTTTTTAAGAACGGTGATAACACATCCACAGGACACACCTGGAACTTGGTACAGCCGAGGGCGGATATATCTGCTGATTTGAATCTCGAAATAAAAGGGGAGAAGCGAAAAGTCCAATTCGGCGGAATGGGATATCACGATCAGAATGCCGGAAATGAGCCCATGAGAAATGAGTTTGACGACTGGTATTGGGGACGTTTCCACTTCGATTATGCTACGTTGGTGTACTATGTGATGAATCGAAGCGACGAGCAACAGCACCGGGCCTGGCTTATTGAGAGTCAAAATGGAGAGGTGTTGAAAACCTTTGAAGAGGTTGAGTCGGCCGATAAGGGACTAACGTTATTTGGGTTAAAAACGGCTCGAAAACTGGGCTTTCGTTCTGGTAATATTGAAATCCGCGTGCAGCAGTCGCAATTGCTTGACAACGGACCGTTTTACCAGCGCTATAAAAGTGATGCTTTCCTGAGAATTCCTGATGAGGGCGTAGTGGAATCAACGAAGGGGATTAGCGAGTATATCCGTCCAGATCGTATCTATACCAAATTCTTTTGGCCGTTTGTGAATATGCGGATATGGTACAAATCTGAGGGCCCGCATTGGGTACAGCGTTCGCAGCGACTCTACCGATGGACGTGGTGATTAATTGATTCATTAGATCCCAGGAGTTTTCAAAATCTCCGGAGATCTATTAATGATTTTCCTATGATTCCTATCTCGTACCGTAGCTCTGCTGCGGTACGTAATTGTGGCCGGTTGAAGAGTTCACACTTCAAGGCAATAAATTGCTAATAATATATCCATCCGATCGCAAAGCCAGCGGTCGGATGGCATGTAGTTTGAAATTATATCACAAAAACTGCTCAAACTCACGGTTGTCGAATCCTGCTGTTTCCCGCAATTCTGCCAGCATTTGGTCAAGCACATTTTCGAAATGAGCTGTCTTTTCTTCTTTTGGCAATGAATCCTTCAAACGAATAGATCGCCCCACATGAAGGTGCAGTTCCGGTTTACTATGGCGAATAGTGTGCATGTATATGCCGATGGGCACAAAATCTACATTGTCCATTTTTTCGTGCAGCCAGGCCAATCCATTCTCGAAATTCATTGAACTACCTATAGGGGTGATTGTACCCTCGGGATAGATAAATAGGCTGGCGTTGTCACGTTCGAATGATTGAACTGCATAACGCAGCGAGGAAATGGCTTTGCGAGGATTATCCCGATTAATAGAAAAGGCCCCGATTTTCCGGAAAAGGGGGTAGGTTTTCATCTGCTTATCTTCCATAATGGCACGGGCCTGCTGACGAAATCGATACTCATTGAGCATCAGAGGAATCAATCCATCCCACCAGGAATGATGGTTGAGATAGTAAACAGTTTTGCACTGCGAACAGGGTTCATACTCTTGTTTAAGCCATACCGTTTTGAATCTCCATTTGAAAAGGAGCTTGGTGTACAGGCGAAATACCTTGATGAAAACGGGAGATTCTTTAGCGGGAATAAAATTCACGGCGAAATTATTTGTTGAGCGTTGATGACCTGAATATCTTTAGGCTAATGTAGAGTTTCCAGTATTAAATAAGAGCTTTTTTATGGATAAAGAGGAAATCGAAAAATATGCTATCAATCATACTACAGACCACTCTGAAACTATTAAAGAGTTAGTTGAGGTTTCGGAAAAGAATCTTGAGCATATCGATATGCTAAGCGGACGGTTGGTGGGGCGTTTATTGGAGATACTAATCAAAATATCGGGAGCCAGACGCGTGCTTGAGGTGGGTACCTTTACGGGATTTTCAGCACTGACGATGGCAGAGGCACTGCCGGAAGACGGAGAGTTATTTACGTGTGAATATAATGAGCGTTACGAAAATATAGCCCGCACTTTTTTTGAAAAGAGTGAGGCCGGTTCCAAGATTACGCTGCTAATGGGTAAGGCGTTGGAGACCATTCCCACTATTTCCGGTCGCTTTGATTTTGTATTCCTGGATGCGGATAAGATTAACTATCCCAATTATTATGAGATGATCTTGCCGCGACTTGAGCAGGGCGGTGTCATGGTTATCGACAATGTATTCTGGAGTGGGGAGGTGTTGGATACTGAATCCGATAAAGCCCAGGCTATTGACCGGCTTAATAAAATGATCCGGGATGATGACTCTGTTGAGCAGGTAATGCTGCCGGTGCGTGATGGGGTTACGGTGCTGCGCAAAAAATAAAAAGCCTGAATCCGAATAATCAGATTCAGGCTCTAAACTTAGTAGAGTATTAAGAAATCAGTCAACGATTTCAACAAGCTCAATATCGAATGTTAAGTCTTTGCCAGCCAGTGGGTGGTTAGCATCAAGCTTAACTAATTCGTCTTCAACAGCAGTGATCTGAACGGGGATAGCCTGTCCATCTTCTTGCTGTTGCATCTGAAGCTGCATACCAACTTCCGGTTCAATATTATCGGGAAGGTCTGATTTTGCTACTTCGAGCTCCAGGTCTTCTCGTCGCTGACCATAAGCGTCACCGGATTCAATTTCTACGGTGGTTTCGTCGCCTTCTTCCATACCGACGACCGCTTTTTCAAAACCGGGAATCAACTTTCCTTCTCCCAGTTTAAACTCTAAAGGTTCGCGATCTTGAGAACTGTCAAATACAGTTCCTTCTTCTGTTAATGTTCCTGTGTAGTGCACTTTTACGGTGTCACCGTCTTTAACTTTAGACAAAATACTTTGTGTTTGTTTCTAATTGTCATGAATGTGCTTGAATATAACGTTTTTTAGAGAGAATTGAGACTGCTTAATTTATCGAAAATATTTTCGGGTTAACTGGCTTTTATCAAAGGTGGAATCAGGTTTAATGGTAAAGTCTATCTTCCCTAAAACCAGTCCTTCTACTGTTGTAACATTTACTCTCCACTTTCCGGATGTAATATTTTCTTTAAAGGTATATCCCCTAAATCCACCTTTACGACCTCCAATCACTTCGTATGAGATGTTGTCAGTTGTATGCCATTCTTCTGTTACAGGTGAAAATCGTTGCCACTGATGTTGGACGGATTTTGATAAATCAGTAGGGGCAAAAATAGAAGTATAGACAAAAACAGTATCGCTGGGAGCATAATTAAAGGTTTTATCATAGGTTTCCCAGAGATCATAGAGGGCTGATTGTTCGTAGGATACCGCAAAAGTATTGCCCTGCTTTTCTACATTATATGCGACAATTCCGTTTTGCAGGGAGAGCGGGACGGGTGGAATCAAGTTGAAATAATAGAATATGTTGATAGTTGCATATATCCCTATAACTATTAGGCTGATTTTAAAACGAGAAATTTCACGCTGTGTAGAGGGACTATTGTTATAGATATAGTTGATAAAAGTTAATGTTAGTAAAAGACTTATTAGTCCGGATAGGATAAACAGAAAGGTATTCATCACTCCAAAAAGGACGGGCGTAAAGAAGGTGAAAAAGGTAAAGGTGACAAAGAAATAGGCTCCAAATTGCAGATACTTGTTTGATATACGATCCCGTAACAACTCGTTGGATAAAAGCAGAATCACCAAGATGACAAAGAATACCATGGTACGGGTAAAGGTTACGCTTTGGAAAAAGAAGATTACGTAAGCGCTGGAAAGTCCTCCCAAAAAGAACTGCACTGCCAGCGGTGCATACTCTTGATAAGGAGCTAAAAAAGTGTTTTCCCAGCGACCGTCATCAGCAAGGTTATAGATATACAGGCATGCTGTTAAGCTAATCAGATAAAACAGTAACACAGTGTTACTGTACCAGCCGTCGATACGCCCGAGAGTAAGACTATCCCAGATAAATCCCCCGATAAAGAATATCAGCGGGGCATACCTTTTTTGTTTGATAAAAAACCTTTTGGTAGCAGAAACCATTAGTTGACACTCATCCGAGATGAAAATTGAGCTTAAAATATAGTATAATGATCAATGATGCAGAACCTTTATAATCGGATTTATTGTTATGGCACATTAATACTATAGATGGTAATAGATAAATATGATGAATGAATTACTTAAAAATTTGAAAACGGTAGCAATAATCGGATGTTCGGCAAATAAATATCGAACGAGTTACCATATTGCCAATTATTTGAAGGAAAATGGTATCCGTATTTTCCCGGTTAATCCTAACTATGAACAGGTGCTGGGGGTAGAATGTCACTCAAGTCTTGATGAGATTCCTGAAGATCCAACCATTGATTTGGTGGATATTTTTCGAAATTCAGATTACACCGCCGATATGGTTCGGGACATTATTGCTTGGTCGGAGAAAACGGGACAGAAGCCCACGATATGGACGCAGCTGGATGTTTCCACGGATGAGGCGAAGTCGTTGGCAGAAAATGCCAGATTCGAATACATTGAAAATGAATGTCTGATGGTACAGCATAAAAAATTGGTGAGCTAAGGGTTGTTTCCCTGTTTACTCATCATCTCTTTTCGATCTTGGTGATACTCTTTGAGCTTTTTAGCTAACAGGCGTTCTATTCTTAGCTCCTCTTCCGGTGGGATGTAGGTGGTAAAATCGGTAAGTTTTTTGTCGGTGGTATAGTATTCTATCAGCAACACATTTTCGGTTTGCCACCGGTAGGCAACTACTTTTTTCCATGATACAGATTGGTCCAGAATAAGAATAGCCTTGTCTCTGAATTCCGGGACTATTTTTATGGTGGATCCCCAGAGGCCAAATCCCAGCAGTGATAATCCGGAGGTGATACCGATGCCGGTATATGGTCCAAAGTGTAGTATGCCGGTGCGATAGATTCCGAAAACAATGATAAGTATAGCTAAAATATTTGGTGCGGCATCGGTCCAGAAGGAGCGATATACATATTTAACTTCTCTTGCAGACCGTTTCAGAGCAATCATTTTGATAGCAAAGCCGAAAAAGAATCCACTGACTATGCAGTATAAAAACATTGTAAAATGCGCAGCGATATCCCAGGAGATTAGGTCGAGCCACTGTCCGGCAGAGATGACGGTTAAAAGAATCATGGCTCCGACAAAGCCATTTACAACTCTGCGCTGATTAAGATGCTGCAGGCGAAGGATTCGGCGATACCCCGTCCAAAATGATAGCAAAAATGCCAGTACTAAAAATGTGATTATGAGATACATTTTTTTTGTTTTATTTATCTGTTGATACCGTTGGAATCCGGGATCCGAACATCTTACCTTTGAGCCTAATATAATAAAAGAAGACTATGCAAAGCGATATTATACCTACCGGAATTGAAGTTTCTAACGGCGATCAGGTCTTGGAAATTGAGTGGTCGGACGGCCATCATTCAGAGTATTCTCTGTTCGGACTGCGCAAAAACTGTCCGTGTGTTATGTGCCGCGGCGGCCACGGCAATATGAATACTTTTGACCGCTCGCTGTTCTTTGTAGAACCGACCCAGCATTTTGAGATTGAGGATATCAAGCAGATAGGTAACCACGCTATTAAAATTTTCTGGAGCGATGGTCATAACAACGGAATGTACCAGTGGGATACCCTTCGGGATATGTGTCCGTGTGAAGAATGCTATCCCGAGCAGGAGTGATTTGGTATCTTGTATTTTCAATAGCTTTGTTACGAAATGAAAGGGAGTTACTTTAATTCGTTTTTTGGTCACAAAAAATGAATGCCAAATAATGTTTCATAAGACAAGACTTTAATTGGATTATGGTACAAAAAGTAATGTGCTGTAGCTTGGAGATTATAAAGCCAAATGTCTCTTATTCGTCTTGGGATAAAATTTCATTGATATTTACCTCCGTTTCCCAGATAGTAGCATCCGAACTTAACACCGAATAGGGGGCCGGAATCATGTGATCAGGTCGTGGTTGAAAACTGTCAAGTAATTGGGTGGGGAGTCCCGGATCTACAAAAGTAAATTGAAATGACGGGAGCTTTGCAGACTTTTGAAAGCTAAAGCTGAGCTCAACAGCTTCAGTAAAATCATGGAAGTAATACAAATACTGACCCATATTTTCGGCATCAAAAATGGATTTCCCTTCTATAGCTATTTCAGTAATTGTTGAAGAAGGATCCCAATTCATCTTCATGGCAATACCTCGATGCGCATTCATCTGCAGTGTAAGATGCCGCTGAGTCTCCGAGCTGCTGTCACTTAAAATCTCAAATTGAGGTTGGGATATATCAAGCGGGGACGCCTTTTGATATAATGCATTGTTACCAAACGGTATTGAAATTTTGGCCGGTACTCCTTTGTGATAATTATCTGATAAAAATTGCTTGGTCCACTCATCGGCTTGTGGATCCCGACTTACCCAATAAGCGGTTTCGGAATCCAGATTCTGCACAAAATTAATGCTGTTTTGTTTTTTGTAAGTAGTGCCAAAGCCAGACGTGAAGGAAGCTATTACAAAGCAGGTAATGGCTATAGCTGTAAATCCACTGGCCCATTTATATTTGTGATTCTTGATTATCTGCCAGACAAGAGGCCAGCTTAATCCTATGAGTAATCCCAGTACGACCATACTGACCGCAAGCATTTCGGTGGTCAACATAACTTGTACCAGTCGGATGTAGGGCGAAATGATAAAAAGTCCCCAGAAGAAAGCAACAGCCAGCACTATTACACTTTTCCAGGAATAGGTTGTCAGATCATCGCCTAAAATAATCCATCCTGCCAATCCCATGAGAGCCGGCCAGGTAAAAATATAAGCAGCAGTGGGGAGATACCACGCTGTCACGAGCGACAGAATAATCCATATTGTAAACGGACCGCTAATCAATTGTTGCGTTGACAATTTGTTTTGAACCCAGCTGTAAATCCCAATAAAAAGCCCGGCATTTAACAGTGAAAAGCCCCAGAAATACCAAGTGTGGTTATATGCTTCGCCCTGAATAATCCATTGATAATGCGGATGCAGTGTTTTGAAAACTTGCCAGCCCAAATAGGTGATGAGGGCTCCAATTGTAATGGTCAAGAGGAACAGGAGCAGGCTGCCGAGATATCTTCCGATGGTGATTTGTTTGGTCCGAAATAGATAGATCAGGAAGGCGATAAATAGCAGGGTAGTGACTATTGCCAGGGGAAATGACCAGCCGGAGGGGTAATAAATCAGTCCACCGGTTGCGTTATTAAAATAAACGAATTCGGTTTCACTTTGTTGATCGAAATTGGTGTTTCCAAAATGTTTGATACTACCCAACAGGTTAGAACCGTGATGTTGTACGGAAGCCAAAGATAGGTTTTCCGGGGTATCCAGCATGGTATGGTAATGTAGAAAATCTTCTGTGAAGGCAAAGTTAAGACCGTCAAGTCCGGCCCGTTTGGTCACCGACAAATCGGTATCGTTAGGCAATAGTTTATAAACCGTGTACATCAGCGAATTGGCTACCGGATATGGTGTAGCCCGGGCAAAATGAGGAATGAGATGCCCGTTATTTTCACTTGTTTCGAACATCATTGATGGACCGCTGGAACCTCGCGACTCAAAGTTGAGCACAAGATCAATTTCCTGCAGCTCTTCAAACTCATCCGCAAAAAGTTCGGCACCCAACAGGCCGCGTTCTTCACCGTCAGTTAACAGAATCCATACATTGTTTTGTAGGGATTCTTTTTTGGATTTGATAGCTCTGATGGATTCCAAAATTGCGGCTACGCCCGAAGCATCATCTCCGGCCCCAAGCGTATTGGGTTTGGAATCGTAATGAGCCATCAGCAGAATAGTTCTTTGTGGATTACTTCCATTTATTTTGGCAATGATATTTTCGGTATTGCCAACGAGTCCGCGATCAAAACTTGAGCCGATGCCGATACCCGATTGTACCATTGGTTTTAGCCCGAGTTCACGAAGCTTATCCATAATATAGGTTCGGGCGCTGTCATTTGCTGGGGTACCAAGTGGATGGGGAGACTGTGCAAGTGCTTCAATATGTTCGAAAGCTCGTTCAGCGGAAAATTCGGTTGCTGGACTTGATTCTGGTTTGGGTTCCGGAGGCTGGATAACGTAAGAGCTAAACCAAATCGCGAAAATCAGAACAAAAGCTAAGGGTAGTTGATATTTGAAGGTATCCATAGCTAAAAGTTATGGGGATACTTTGTGGTATCCCCATTGAGAGTTTTATTGCGGATTTGTTGCCCACACGCTCGTTTCGGTGATAAAACCTCGGTCGTGCAGCGACAGCATGTTGCAAATTGCTTTGGCAATATCATCAGCTACAAGCTTGGTAGGATTGAAATCACGTCCGCCGCGACCTGCTTTATCAAAGAATTCGGTTTGTACTTCACTGGGGTTAATCTGCATTACGCGAATGTTATGTGGGCGCAGTTCGGCTCTCCAGCATTCAGTCATGCCGCTTAGTGCAAACTTGCTGGCGCAGTAAGCCGTACCACCTTCAAAACCACGCTTCCCGGCTGATGACGAAACGTTGATGATATTCCCGTAATCCTGATCGATAAAATGTCTGGCAGCTTCACGTCCAACCATCATCGCACCAACCGTATTGACTTGGAGGACACTCTTCAGGGCTTTTTCAGATAGATCTGTAAGCTTTGAAAACTGTCCGTAGCCGGCGTTATTGATGAGTACGTTAAAGCCATCCAGTTCTTCGATTGTATCTTCTACCAGATTGATAACCTGCTTTTCATCCCGCACATCACATTGTATGGGAATGGCTCCGATATCGTCGGCCGTTGATTTCAGCTTATCTATACCGCGAGCTGCTATTACTGCTTTACCGCCGGCTTCAATAATTGCCTTAGCCGTTGCTTTTCCAATGCCCGAGCTTCCGCCCGTTACCAATGCCTTGATGTCAGATAATTCCATAATGCAATAATTTTTAGATTAGAAGCTTAATTTATCTTGTACAATATTTGCAGCATCTTGTCGAGATACAAATCTAAGTTAAAAGATAAAGCCTAATTGCAACTTCAAGTCTTTAAGTTTGATATCCAATAACTTATTAATCGTTTAAACTTTGGTTGTTAATTAAATGTGTAGAAAGAACGGCCTATGAATTATGAGCAGAGTCAGAAGACGAACAGAATAATTTCATACCGGTGGAGTGTTTAGTAGATAGCAATGTAAGGGAAGGACCATTGAAATTATTCCGTCTGATAGACGAAGCGTGTTCATAATTCTCAGCCTTGATCTTTTACGAGCCTTTTGGATCAAGCCAAAAGGCGGACCATAAAGAGTATTGTTCTTAAAGAAGAACTGATACAAAGACTGTTAGGTGTATTGCTAAAATTTAGTTGGATAGAACAATGTTGGTATATGTTGATCTTTTTATACGAACGTTACTGTCATTCTGAATTTATTTCAGGTTCTATTGTTTATTATATTCAGATGCTGAAACGAGTTCAGCATGACATGAAGCCTTATTATTTTTAATGAAACTGTGATTCTCTGTATAATACTGAGTTAAATTCCAGCTAAATTAATTTATTGGCAATGTCTTGGATAAGCCGCCACGCATTATCCACATGACGTTGTTTAAGATTCGTATTTCCCAAGACAATACGGATCGTATATTTCCCATCCAGCTTGGTATGGGTAAGAAATATTTTCCCGCTTTCCTGTATTTGATTAAGAAGCTTCTTGTTTAGCTCATTGAGTTTCTTTTTATCATCAATAAAGTTAGGGTGAAATCGAAAGCATATTGTATTCAGCGGAACGGGAGCAAGCAGTTCAAAATGATCGTGTGCTTCGATTTCTTCTTTCAGTTGCTGACCGAGTCGGATATGCTGACGAATTTTTTCTTGTAGTCCTTCAATTCCGTAACTCCGCATCACAAACCATAACTTGAGTGCCCGGAATCGGCGTCCCAGGGGAATCCCCCAATCACGATAGTTTTTAACTCGCTGATCTTCCGGTGTTTTTAGATATTCGGGCATAATTTCAAACGTACGGACAAGCAGCGCCTCATCCTGCACATAAAAAGCCGAGCAGTCAAAGTTGGTAAACATCCACTTGTGGGGATTAAAAACGAATGAATCCGCATATTCAATCCCTTTATTCATCCACCGCATTTCGGGCAGTAAAAGTGCTGTACCTGCATAGGCAGCATCAATATGAAAGAAGATGTCGTACCTGGCACAAATTTCTCCTATTTCCTTTACCGGATCAATAGCCGTTGATCCCGTAGTACCAATAGTTGCTACGACGGCAGTGGGTTTGTATCCATTTTCAAGATCTTCTCGAATTGATTCTTCTAAAGCCTTTGGATCCATAGCATGTTCATGATCTACTTGGATCGTGCGCAGATTTTGTCGTCCGAATCCCGCTATCTTAACATCTTTTTCGATGGATGAGTGTGTTTCTGATGAGCAATACACAGTGTACGTCTCGTCAGTTGGAAAACCGGATGCATTGATTTTAAAGTCAGAAATGCGTTCGCGAGCCATCAGCAAAGCACAGAGGGTAGAGGTGGAGGCGGTACTTTGGATAACCCCGGTAAAAAGTTCCGGTAGTCCGATGGCTTTACGCAACCACTCCATGACTTGTTCCTCGAGTTCAGTGGCGGCGGGAGAGGTCAGCCAGCTCATGCATTGAGCGCCGAGGGTAGCTGTTAGCATTTCGGCCAGTACCGAGGGGTAGCTGGTGTTAGCAGGAAAATAGCCCATAAAATTGGGACTTTGCCAGTGGGTTATTCCGGGGATAATTTTATTTTCGAAATCCTCGATCTGTTCTTCAAAAGACTCCGGTTTTTGCGGGGCTTCATCGGGAAGTTGTGCTGATATATCGCCGGGCTTCACATCTGGTTTTACGGGATAATCTTCAACCTCATCGAAGTAGTCGGCCATCCAGTCGACGAGCTCGTGGGCGTGTTTACGGAATTCTTCGTTATTCATTGACTTTTGGTTCTTACTCAGATGGAGTCCACCTGAGAGGTGGGCTCTATCTAATAGTTAAATTTTTTGTAAGAAGTTATCTGCTTATCGGTCTTACTTTTAAAGGAAAATTTAATATAAGAGTACGTGCAGTTACAGTTTAATAAAGTATATCATCTATATAACAGATCTAATAACCGTGAGCTTCTTTTCAAAAAGAAAGAAAACTATAGGTATTTCTTGCGCAAGTTTAAAGTTCGGTTTGTAGATTATTTGTCTGTTTACGCTTATTGTCTAATGCCTACCCATTTTCACTTTTTAATCAGAGTTGAGACAAAAGAAATAGATGAGCTTAGAAAACAGATCGGTACTCATCTAAGTTCTTATACAAAAGCCATCAACAAAGCTTTTGATCGCAATGGGAGCTTATTTCAACAGCATACGAAAGCACAATTGGTTGATGATCAAAATTATTTACTCACTTTGATCTCATATATCCATCAAAATCCAGTTCGAGCAAGATTAGTTAATAACCTTAAAGAATGGCGATATTCCAGCTATTTAGATTTGGCGGGTTATAGAAAAGGAAGTTTAGTAGATCATTCTATAATTGATAGGTACTTTTCATCTAAAGAAGAATACCGTGAATTTTCTAAAAGAAGAGTCAGCTTTAAATAGACGGAGTCCACCTCGAAGGTGAACTCCGTCTGGATAGGTATGCTCCATTAAATGGAAGTTTATTTCTATGAATCGATTAGAACACTATAAAACCATTAATCCCTCCGCTGCGAAGGAGCTGCAACAGGAACTTCGTCAGCAAATAAAATTGGAACCGCTGCCGGAACCTCCTAAATATATAGCGGGAGCAGATATATCTTTTAGTCGCGGTTCGGATCTTATGCATGCGGCTATTATAGTGTTGGAATTACCTGATTTAACTCCGGTAGCACGATCGCTGGCATCAGATGAAACGAGCTTTCCGTATATACCGGGATTACTGGCTTTTCGGGAGATGCCGGTGCTCCTGAAGGCGTGGAATCAGCTTAAGTTAAAATCGGATGTCCTTATTCTCGACGGACACGGAGTTGCGCATCCACGCCGAATGGGAATAGCCACGCATTTTGGTATAGAAGTGGATCATCCTACCATTGGTTGTGCCAAAAATATATTAACCGGTACGCACGGTGATTTGGGAATCGATAAGGGAGATAAAGCTTATCTAATAGATGATGACGAAAAAATTGGAATTGCACTACGGAGCCGAACAAATGTGAATCCTATTTATGTATCTCCGGGATATCGTTGCTCGTTTAAAGATACATACAATATTGTGATGGGGGCGTTGACAAAATATAAGTTGCCGAAAACATCGCGACTGGCACATCAGTGGGCGAATAAGTTGCGAAGGGGAGAGGCTCAGGAGGGGTATGTAGAGTTTTAGCAGGCTATTTTATTTGATCTAATATTTTGAAGTGAATCATAAATTTTAAAATAAGAATTAGGTGTACCTTTTTTGTCTTGATACAAAGGGTACGAAAAGGATAAGGCCGAGAATTCTGAAATCATTTCGGTCAGTGGGTGAGATAATTCTGATGATCCTTTTCTTACTTAGCCAATATTTTAGTTAATGACCGGTACAGAATTCTCCTGATTACCCTTTACCTCAATTCAGAATTCTTATGCCAGATTGTGGATACTGAATTTAAATAAGTTTAATCTGTGTCTGAAGATTAGAGTCGTCTATCAGCATTAGAATTTAGATGAGAGAGACATAATTGAATCGAAGTCATAAAGTAAACCCAAAGGGTTTTACCTCAGAATGATAGATGTCAAAATTTATGTTTAAGAAAACAGTGCAAAGAAACCCTGCGGGTTTTAAGTATCAGAATGAATTTTTTAAGACTGATTCCGCTGCATGATATCCGCACATACCGTGAACGCCACCACCGGGTGGAGTGGAGGATGAAGCAATATACATGTCGGTTTTGGGGATATGATATGGATCAAAGAATCCCGCCGGACGCGTAAAAAGCTGTGTAATATCAGCACGTCCGCCGTTAATATCTCCGCCTATATAGTTGGGATTGTAAGCCTGCATATCTTGAGCGTGCATTTTGTGGCTGTCAATAATGCAATCCCGAAATCCGGGGGCAAAGCGCTCAATCTGTCGAAGTATTGGCTCAGTCATATCTTCCGTTGATCCGTTTGGTACGTGGCAATACGCCCAGCCGGTATGTCGACTGTCCGGTGCACGACCGGGATCGCCCAAACTTTGCTGTGCAACTAATACATACGGTTTTTCGGGGTGTTGGCCGTTTGCCGATTGTTTTTCGGATGCTGCAATTTCTTCAAATGTACCCCCTACATGTACCGTGCCTGCTTTTTGGCAAAGTTCATCATTCCACGGGATGGGATCACTTAAAGCAAAATCAATTTTAAAAACGCCTTGACCATATTTATAGTTGCGTAACTTTTTGGCATACGACTGCGGAAGCTTGTTGTCTGCGATATCTAATATTTGCCGAGGTGTGTTATTAAAAAGAATGCTCTGTGATTTGGGCAGTTCCTCAACAGAAGATATTTCAACGCCTGTCTCTATTTTGCCACCCAGCGATTCAAAATGCTTTGCCATTGCTTTGGTAATAGCATGCGAACCACCTTTGGGATAGGGCCATCCGACAGTGTGAGCGGCTGTTCCCAGCACTAACCCAATGGCAGCGGTAGCGGTGGCATCAAAGGGCATGATTCCATGGGCCGCTAACCCGGCAAAAACGGCGCGTGCTTTTTCGGTTTTGTATCGTTTTGCAAAACCGTTGGCTGATCGGAGTGCTTTAAGTCCAAACCGAGCCATCAATATCGGGTTATGAGGAATGAGGGAAAACGGAGCCAGAATATCAGTAAGAAGATCATCCCAGGAATTAATATAGGGAGTTATCCACTTCCGATAGGTTGGACCATCGCTGCCAAGATGATCTATCGTTTTATCGAGCGATCGAAACAGCGCTCCGGCGGGTTGATTATCCAGCGGATGTGCTACAGGCACTTCCGGTTGTATCCACTCAAGTCCGTAATCTTCGAGGGGCAACGTTTTTAAAAATGGGGAGGCTTTGGCCAGAGGATGAATGGCAGAGCAAATATCGTGGTGAAAGTCGGGTTGGGTTAACTCCAGCGTTCGGGTTCCGCCGCCAATCGTATCTCCTTTCTCAAATATTTTGACGGATAGGCCCTCTTGCGCCAGACGGATACCGGCAGCTAAGCCGTTGGGACCGGAACCGATAATAATTGCGTCGTGTTTCATGTATGGTGGATACTATTGATCAATAAATACAGAAATTAAAATTCAACTTATTATGATAAACTGAATTTTTGTTTATAGAAAAACTAATAAATATGAAAGCAAGATATATAAAACCAATTTTGTGATATTCTTTAAGCAATTCTTACATTCTGAACGGAATCATTGAGAGCGTAAATTTCCAACTGGATTAATGTATTAGGATGTCATTTGATTGTCATTTTGGCTGCTAAAGTAAAAGTTTATATTTATTTTATTTATGATAGTTCATCTGTTAAAACCGGAATTTGAAGAGCTCATCAAGGAAAAGGATTGGGTAGCTCTAAAGGACATTTTGAATGATGTTCCTGCCGTTGATGTGGCAGAATTACTGGAAGAGCTTGATGCTGAGATTGCTATCGTTATTTTTCGACTGCTTAAAAAACAGAAGGCAGCTGATGTATTTACGTATTTGAGCTCGGGGAAAGGGATGGAGCTTCTGAATATGTTTACGGCTCAGCAGCTTAGTGAGGTGATGTCGAACCTGGAGCCCGATGAACGTGTATCACTGGTGGAAGAGTTGCCCGGTCATCTTACACAGCGGGTAATGAATTCGCTGAATGTCGAAGATCGCAAGCAGTCGCAAAAGCTGCTCGGTTATCCCGAAGAAAGTGTAGGCCGTTTGATGACGCCCCGCTATGTGAAGGTCAAAAAAGACTGGACGGTCCAGCGGGCCATGGAGCATATCAGGAAATACGGGCACAGCGTAGAAACAGTGAATGTTATTTATGTAGTAGATGCTGATGAACATCTGATTGATGATCTGCGCCTGAACCAGCTTATTTTAGCTGATCCCGAGGCACCGATATCATCATTGATGGATGAAAGTTTTGAGGCGTTAAGTGCTTTCGATGATCAGGAGGATGGGGTAAAGATGCTCAGTAAGTACGATCGCGTAGCCATGCCGGTAGTTGACTCCGACGGCATTCTGGTAGGCATTGTTACGGTAGATGATATTATTGATGTGGCCGAGGAAGAAACCACTGAGGATATGCAGTTGATGGCCGGTATGAGTGCCCTGGATGATTATTATTCGGAGACGACAATTTTTCAAATGGTAAAAAAGCGTGTGGGCTGGCTGATTATGCTTTTTATGGGACAAATGCTCACGGTAACGGCTATGGCAAGTTATGAAGATGCACTGGCTGCCGCGGCTATGCTGTCCTTTTTTATTCCGATGATTATTTCGAGCGGCGGTAACTCGGGTTCTCAGGCAGCAACGCTTATAATCCGCGCGATCTCTACCGACGATATTAAGCTCAACGACTGGTGGATGGTGCTCAAACGAGAACTGTTATCGGGCTTTTTCCTGGGTAGTTTTCTGGGGATTATGGGTTCAATTGTGATTGCCACATGGATGGTTTTACGAGGGGAAATATTTTCAGTTGAGCTTGTTTTGCAGGCCTTGACAGTAGGGACCAGCCTGGTTGGGGTTGTGATATTTGGGAATTTAAGTGGATCAATGTTACCGTTTGTGATGACAAAATTTGGTTTAGATCCGGCTGTAACTTCGGCTCCTTTCGTTGCCACGCTGGTTGATGTAACGGGAATCATTATCTACTTTTCTGTTGCATTATTATTGCTACAGGGAGTGGTTTTATAACTTTTAAAAAATAGGGCATATGAAAGCATATTTAGATCTTGTTCGCAGTGTTTTAGAAAATGGGGTTAGGAAAGAGAATCGTACAGGTATCGATACTATTTCCAATTTTTCAGAATTCTATAAGGTTGATTTATCTGAGGGATTTCCACTCCTGACCACCAAGAAAGTTTATTTCAGATCAGTTATTTTGGAGCTACTCTGGTATCTGCGCGGAGAAGATCACATCCGCTGGCTGCGTGATGAAAACGATTGCCATATCTGGGATGACTGGGCCGATGAAGATGGTCATGTCGGACCCATTTACCCGGTATTGTGGCGTCGATTCCCTTATCATGAGGAAGAGGAAATCCATTTTGAAGGTGACGCATCGCATATCTGTAAAACGGTACTGATCAAGAAAGAGTTTGATCAGGTGCAGCGGGCAATTAAGATGCTGAAAGAAAATCCCAACAGTCGAAGAATTGTCGTTAGTGCTTGGCATCCCGGGCTACTTGATCAGATGGCGCTCCCCCCATGTCACCTAATGTACATTTTTAATGTTTCTGATGGCAAGCTTAACTGTCATCTGACACAACGATCCGGTGATATAGCGCTGGGTATTCCATTTAATTTGGCTTGTTATTCAGCTCTCACAATGGCTATTGCTACTGAGGTTGGATTGGATTACGGAACTTTTGCCCATACCATTGTTGATGCTCATATCTACGAAAATCATATTGATGGATTGAAAGAACAGCTGACTCGTGAGCCTCGTCCGTTGCCTACCCTTGAAATTGCTGATAAACCGGTAGACGATCTTGAGTTTGACGATTTTGAACTCAAAGATTACCATCCTCACGATTCTATTAAATTTGAGGTAGCGGTATGACCTTGGCTGCTATTGTAGCGCATGATTCCAATCTTGTAATAGGTAAAGACGGCGATTTGCCTTGGCACTATTCCGAGGACCTCAAATATTTTAAGCGGACGACTATGGGACATCCACTCATTATGGGGCGAGTTGTATTTGAGGAGCTTGGAGGAAAACCGCTGCCCGGACGAGAAAATATTGTCCTAAGTCGATCCAGAAATTATGATCATGTGCCTACTTTTTCCTCATTTGAGGATGCGCTGGAGTATGTTCAAGATGAAGAGCTCGTTTTTTTGATCGGAGGTGGAGAAATTTATCGACAGTTTTTAGATCGTTGCGATAAACTTTTTGTTACGGAAATTCATCAGGAACATGAAGGAGATACCTATTTTCCTGAGTATCGGGATGAAATAGGGACGACCTGGAAAGAGATTAAAAGAGATGACCACGATGAGCTTTCGTTTGTGGTCTATGAGAGAATAACCACTTAGACACCAAGATCGCTTGGATTTTTTTGGTTTCTTGAGGTATTTCTTTCGTGTCCTTAGTGACTTAGGGGTGGAAATTTATAGCTCAATATCTTTTAAGTGCACTACATACGGTTTTACCACCGGCTCGGTGAGGGCAATGATATTTTTGGTGTCAGCGGCCTTGGAAAACTCCACCGCGTTGTCTTTTTCTTCTAAAATCCAAATACCCTCTTTTTCATACTGATAAGCTTCACTGTAGCTTTCATCAAAGGAATAAAAATAGCCTGCTGATTCTTCATCATAAGGCAGTCCACGTTTTTTGAGGACTTTTTGTGTTTTGGTAAGAACTTTTTTCTTAATCTTCTTTGAAGGTTTTTTATCTAAAAAAGTAGTGCGAAATAGTTTTCGGGACTGAAACCGCTTGCAGAGGTTGGCTAAGATAGGGTCAGAAGAATATTGCCAATACTTGATACTTTGAAAAACATCATTGTCATCCAGTTGAAGGTACTTTTGCATCACTTCGCTCTTGATATCTTTTTTGGCACTGGGCTTATTCTCTAAAAAATATTGAAGTGCAGGTGAAGCGTGGTACAGTTTTTTTTCATCATTGATTAGTTTACGAACACGGTCAAAGATTTGTCGTACCAATTTATCGGCACTAAGCACTGTTTTATGCAGATACACCTGCATATACATCAGTCGGCGCGCGAGAATATAGTTTTCGATGGCATAAATGCCCTTTTTTTCGATCACAATATTGCCTTTGAGTACACGCATAGTTTTGAGGATGCGTTCAATACCTACCGATCCCTCATAAACATTGGTAAAAGCACTGTCACGTTTTAGGTAATCGAGCCTGTCAATATCCAGCTGCGAAGAGATAAGCTGGTTTAAGAACGGTTTTTTGGGATACTGATCCGTGAATATTTTTATAGCGAGATCAAGCTTTCCATTGGTTTCTCTGTTTAGATGACGCATCACCGCCAGCGTCATCTTTTCGTGATGGAAATCTTCAATAAGATCGAACTCCAACGTGTGGGAAAGGGGACCGTGTCCCACATCATGGAGAAGCACGGCAATAAGTGTAGCCTCATATTCGGCCGGACTGATGGTCGTATCTTTTTCACGCAAATTGTTAAGCGTGCGTTGGGCTAATTCCATGGCCCCCAGGGCATGCGAAAAACGAGAATGTTCTGCCGCAGGAAAAACCAAATAGCCCAATCCCATCTGCTTAATACGTCGCAATCGTTGGATATAGGGATGATCAACAAGATCCAGAATTAATCCTTTTGGGACGGTGATAAATCCGTGAATAGGATCGTTGAATATTTTATACTGTGTGCTTTTATCCATGGATCTGTTATTTAAAATCTATGAGGGGCCGAAAAGTAAACAGTTGAATGATTATTCAAAAAGAGAATTCGAAAGCATATACTTTTCAGTATCAGGGATATCGGGGATTTTTGTAGGACGCTGTTTAGAAAGGTCAAACCAAACGCCGTGTGCCTCTGCCACTGAAACCAGCTTTTTTTCATCACCGGTATAAATAGCCTGGAAACTGGTTATGCTGGAATTGCCCAGCGATTTTATTCCTGTGCCAATCAAAATATTGTTTGGATACTCAACAGGGCGTATAAATTCAATTTCGATGTTAGCCAAAACAAAGCTATAACCATTTTTCAATTCACTGGCTAACTTATTGACCTCTTGGATAAATTCAATTCGGGCTTCTTCGTAGTAGGTGCTAAAAATAGCATTATTGACGTGGTTGAGTGGATCTAAATCTCGAAAACGAATAGGAAGGGTAGACCAGTGGGGAAAAAGTGATTTATTGTATTCCGGTCGAATCATAATTGGTAATTTATATAATTAAATTGGCAGCAAAAAGATAGGCTAAAAATAATCATCTTAACGTTTAATATCCTCCTGTGATCTAAAAATGAGTTTAGCGGTAGAGCTGTGAATTCTTATATTCGAGATTGTGCGAATGAGTTTATTCACTTCAAAATAAAACCTAATGTGTTATCCTGAATTTATTTCAGGATCTGTTAATTTTGAAATTATTTTTAGATTCTGGAACGAGTTCAGAATGACATGAGAATTAAATTTTTAGAGAAAGATGTTTAACTCAACAGAAAAAGAATTTTTAGAAGAATTACTGGTAACACCAAGTCCCACGGGTTTTGAATCAGCGGGACAGCAAGTATGGACTGAATACGTAGATGATTTTGCAGACAGCGTTGAAGCGGATGCCTACGGATCGGCGTATGCCAAGCTGAATACCAGCTATGATGTGGCTACAGTAATGCTGGAAGCTCATTGCGATGAGATTGGCATGATTGTGCAGCATATCACCGACGACGGTTATATTTTTATCAATAAGCTGGGTGGCAGTGATTCAACTATTGCACGGGCAAAGCGTGTAAATATTCATGCTCGTAATGGTATTGTTTCTGGGGTTACCGGTAATACGGCTATCCATCTCCAGGACAAAAAGAACGGAGGAGGAGAGCAACCTAAATGGAAAGATATTTATGTAGATATTGGGGTATCCAGCAGGGAAGAAGCGCTAAAATTAGTCCAAGTCGGTGATCCTATTACTTATGCCGATGACTACGACTATTTATCCGATGAAATTCTTTCGGGACGAGCGCTGGATAACCGTATCGGTGGATTTATGATTGCTCAGGTTCTTAAAAAATTGAACGAGCGCCGCAGTGATTTAAAGGTGAATGTTGTTGCATTAAACTCGGTACAGGAAGAAGTAGGCGGTTATGGCGCTCGCATGATGAGTTATCGTATTGATCCCGATGCTGCTTTGGTAACCGATGTAACGCACGCGACCGATACCCCGGGCATTGATCACAAAGAGCACGGCTTGGTAAAACTGGGCAAAGGTCCTTCTATACAACACGGTGGGGCCAATCATCCGCAAATTGTAGAGTTTATCGAAGATGTTGCCGAAAAAAATGAAATTGAGCTGCAGCACGAGGCAACCAGCGTACGAACCGGTACTGATACCGACAGTATTTTCTATCAAAAAACAGGTATTCCAAGTGCTCTTATTTCTTTGCCGCTCCGTTATATGCATTCCCCGGTAGAGACAGCCTCTTTTCGGGATATAGAATCACTCATTGAATTGATGACTGAGTCTGTTCTTAGTATGGCGCCAGACCAGGTATTCCATGTATTAAATTAAATCTAAAATATCATCAGGAAATTGTTGTAGTCTGGATAGAACTCTTTTAACGAAACAATGGACCAATAAAATTATGAAAGCAAAGTTATTATTTGTTCTGTTTTTGTCTTTGATGATGGCAACATCATTACACGCACAGGAACAGACACCGAATACCGTTCAGGAAGCCTTTCTTCCCTATGAAACGGGTAAAAGCACTCCGTATCGAAGTGCCAGCGGAGAGCCGGGTGAAGCTTATTGGCAAAACTCAGCCGATTATACTATTGATGCCCAGCTCTATCCCCAGGAGCATAAAATAGAAACCTCTATTACCATTGATTATATGAATAATAGCCCACAGGATTTAGAGTTTGTGTGGCTGCAACTTGATCAGGATCTATTTGAGGAGGATTCATGGGGTGCTAAGTTAACGCCTATAGGTGGTGGCCGTTTTGGTAATCCCGGATTTGAGGGAGGTATCGAAATTAACAAGATCACAATTACACACAATGGGGAGACTTATGAGCCCGAAACCCATACTGTTGATACTAATTTAAAGTTAAATATCAGAGAGGCTCTTAAAGCCGAGGGCGGTAAGTTGCAAATTAGCATAGATTATAGTTTTAAAGTTCCTGAGGAAGGTTCTGATCGACTGGGACGTTTAGATACAAAAAATGGAGTGATCTACGAGGTAGCCCAGTGGTATCCTCGGATGGCGGTTTATGATGATGTTAAGGGATGGAATGTGATGCCCTATTTGGGAGCTGGTGAATTTTATATGGAATACGGAACGTTCAACTATTCCATTACAGCTCCGGCTGAATATGTGGTTGTGGCTTCCGGAGAGCTTCAGAATCCCGGGGATGTACTTACTAAAAAGCAGCAAAGACGGATGGAAGAAGCCCGAAATAGTGATGAACGTGTGTATATTATTCGGAGAAATGAGGTGGGCAAAAAGGAATCTCGTCCTCAAGGCAGTGATCGACTCACTTGGAATTACAAGATGGAGAACACTCGTGATGTGGCGTGGGCGGCCTCTAAAGCTTTTGTATGGGACGCCGCGCGCATTAATTTGCCGGATGGAGATATGTCGTTGGCGATGTCGGTATACCCCAAAGAAGTAGCAGGGGACACTGCATGGGGACGCTCAACCGAATATGTGAAGGGATCAATAGAATTTTATTCTGATTACTTAATGCCGTATCCGTATGCCAGTGCCATTAATGTAGCTGGTACGGTAGGAGGGATGGAGTATCCCGGGATTGTCTTCTGCAGCTGGCAAGCGAAAGGAGCTGGTCTGTGGGGCGTTACTGATCATGAGTTTGGTCATGAGTGGTTTCCCATGATTGTGGGTTCCAACGAGCGCGAACATGCCTGGATGGATGAAGGCTTTAATACTTTTATCAATAGTTTGAGTACCGCCCATTTCAATAATGGTGAGTATCATAATCCTCGAAATGCTCGTTTCCTTAATAATTGGTTTACGAGTAATAAACACGAGCCCATTATGACGGCTCCTGATCAAATACAAGATGGGAATTTTGGTCGCGTATCATACTATAAACCGGCACTTGGTTTACAAATTTTACGCGAATCGATTATAGGAAAAGAACTTTTTGATGAGGCCATAAATGCGTATGTCGATCGCTGGGCTTATAAACATCCCACCCCGGATGATTTTTTTAATACGATGGAAGATGTAACCGGAAGAGAACTGGATTGGTTCTGGCGGGGATGGTTTGAAAAGACCTGGATCATGGACCAGGCTGTGGATAAGGTAGCTTATACCAAAGAAGATCCATCAAAAGGAGCATTTATCCGTATCAAAAATAATGATAAACTGGTAATGCCGGTTAAGATGGAAATCACACAGAAAAATGGTGAGACTGAAATGGTTGAGCTCCCCGTTCATACCTGGCATCGTGGCAATGAATGGATTATACAGCACAATTCAACTTCTCCGATTAAGAAAGTTGTTATAGATCCTAACAAGGAATTTCCGGATGTAAAGCCCAAAAATAATATCTGGAAACCGGACTCAGCTGAGAGTAAATCAAAGAAAAAGAATTAGTAATTTAATTAGTTAATAAATAGAAAAGGGCTGCTCAAGAAAAGTAGGCCTTTTCGAATATTGCTGATTACCTGATGTCATTGGAGGGGGGGATCTTTATCCCAAAAGTATCTTAATCCGCAATAATCTATTCTGAACCAAAGGAATAAAAATCAGCCAATTGCTTTGGAAATGCGGTTCTGGAGAGCTTGCACAATCGGATTTTGAAGCTGCTCATTTGCGAATGGCTCAATAAAAACAAATTCTAATTGCTGATGATCGGTCTGCCGAAAACGATCGAATAATTCATGGGCCATTTTTTTAAAATCGCCTTCGTAATGAATAACACGCCTGTCTTTTCGGGGTGCAGGGCGGCTGTGTAGTAGGTACAGGGCTTCTTCTACAAAAGTAGTATCACCGCTGCTGATCCACTGTACTTTTGCTTGAGGGGAATAGTGCGAATACTTGGTACCGGGGCTTTTGGCTGTATCATTTTTTGACGAGCCACTATCCTGAACAACTTCTCTGCCAATAATTTCAGTAATCTCATGGGCACTTACGGCACCGGGACGATAAATGGTATAAGGCTCACAAGAGATATCCAGCACCGTAGATTCGAGTCCAATCTCAGTTTTGCCCGCATCCACAACAGGGAAATCCTCTCCAAAATCTTCTTTGACATGTTCTGCTTTGGTAGGACTCGGTTTGCCCGAAGAGTTAGCGCTGGGAGCTACTAACGGTCCGGCTCGTCTGATAAGCTGTTGCGAAAGCGGATGTTTGGGCCAGCGCAGGGCCACGGTATCCAGCCCCGCAGTGATGATGTCGAGTACTTCCGGTTTTTTCTTAAAGATAAGCGTGAGGGGGCCCGGCCAGAACGAATCCATCAGATTTTGGGCATCATCCGAAATTTCAGAAGCAAAATATTTAACCTGCCTCTGGTTAGAAATATGTACGATGAGCGGGTTGTCAGAAGGTCGCCCTTTAATTTCAAAGACCTTTTTTATGGCATCAGGATTTTTAGCATTAGCACCGAGCCCGTATACCGTTTCAGTGGGGAAAGCAACTACTTCTCCTGATTTTAGAAGATCTACATATCGATCAAGCAAGGCTGACCTCCCTTTTTTTATCGGTTGAAGGAGCCAATTCTTTTAAAAATTCTGCAGCTGCTTCCAAATCCGGAATGTCTTGAATGGCAAAGCGCACGCGGTCTTCTTTTTGGATGACCTCGTATCGACCTTCGGCCTCTTTTTGCATTTTCTTAAGCACGTGTTGGAAACGGTCGCCGTAAAATTCTTCGCCCAGGTCAGAATCATGTTTCGGACACTCCATCCACATACGATTTGAGCGAATTCGGACTTTCGTCATAAATAACCGTGAAGCATAAAGTTTGACAACCGAAGCAGTAATAAGGTTTTGAGTAGCATCGGGAATAGGACCAAAGCGGTCTTTCACTTCCTCTTTCCATTCTTTGATAGTTTCCAGATCTTCGGCTCCCGCCAGTTTTCGATAGAGATTCAGCCGTTCTACATTATCTGATACATAATCACTTTCGAGCAGGGCGGGGAGGTCGAACTCAACCTGTGTTTCCGGCAGTTCAATCTCGGTTTCGACATCGCTGAAGACATCACTGAATTCTTCTTCCTTGAGTTCTTTAACGGCATCATTTAGTATTTTTTGATACAGATCAAAGCCAAGATCGTTGATAAACCCGCTTTGTTCGGCGCCCAGAATATCGCCGGCTCCACGGATGTCAAGGTCGCGCATGGCGATGTTAAATCCGGATCCCAGATCGGAAAATTCTTCTAATGCGAGTAATCGTTTGCGGGCATCATCAGTGAGCGATTTAATGTCTTTTGTGATCAGGTAACAAAATGCCTTTCGGTGTGATCGGCCCACGCGTCCCCGCAGCTGATGGAGCTCAGCCAATCCAAACATATCCGCACGGTTAATGATCATGGTATTGGCGTTGGAGATATCAATGCCGTTTTCAACGATATTTGTAGAAACCAACACATCAAACTTGTGTTCATAAAAATCCTCAATAATGTTTTCCAACTGCTTTGAACTCATCTGTCCGTGGGCAAACCGAACGCGTATATTGGGCATAATGTCGCGCACCATATTAGCAACAGACTCAATCGTTTTTACCCGGTTGTGGATAAAGAAGACTTGTCCGCCTCGCGAAACTTCTTGTGAGATGGCATCTTGTATAAGCTCTTTGTCAAAGCTGTGAATTTCTGTTTCCACAGGTTGACGATTAGGTGGCGGAGTATTGATAATGCTCAAATCTCGCGCTCCCATCAGCGAAAATTGCAGCGTCCGCGGTATGGGCGTAGCGGTGAGGGTTAACACATCAACGGTAGCGCGGTATTCTTTAAGCTTTTCTTTTGTCTTAACACCGAAACGCTGCTCTTCATCCACAACCAACAGTCCCAGATCGTCGAATTCCACATCTTTGGACGTAAGCCGGTGTGTACCGATGACAATATCTGCTTTTCCTTCTTCGAGCTTTTTAAGCGTTTCTTTTTGCTCTTTACGAGTTCGGAAACGAGATAGAACTTCGACCGTAACGGGAAAATCTTTCATTCGCTCCGCAAATGTTTTGTAGTGCTGGTCGGCCAAAATAGTCGTTGGTACAAGTACAGCCACCTGTTTGTGATCCATCACTGCTTTAAATGCAGCACGGACCGCTACTTCTGTTTTCCCGAACCCAACATCGCCGCAAACCAACCGATCCATGGGGGTATTGGATTCCATATCCGATTTGACGGCCTCAATGGCATCCCGTTGGTCGGGCGTTTCCTCAAATTCAAACCGGGCTTCCATCTCGGTCTGCCACGAGGTGTCGGGAGAGAAATAAAAAGCATTTTTGGATTTTCGTTTGGCATACAGCTTGATAAGATCGCGCGCTATATCCTTAACTTTTTCCTTGGTCTGAGCTTTCTTGCGCGCCCATCTTCCGGATCCCAACTTGTTAATACGGGGTTGTGTACCTTCTTTGCCGGAATACTTCTGGATTTTATGCAGGCTGGTAACATTGACGTACAGTAATGAATTTTCTTGGTATCGAAGCACCACGGATTCCTGTTCAACACCGCGCACTTCAATTTTTTTAAATCCGGCAAATTTGCCAATTCCGTAATCAACGTGCACAACATAATCTCCGATGTTGAGGTCGCGTAGCTCTTTGATGGAGATATTGCTGGTACTACGCTTTTGGCGGACCTTAGGTCGATGATACCGGTTAAAAATCTGATGGTCAGTATATACTGCTAAGCCCTGTTTGTTGAGCGTAAAACCCTCGTGGATGGACTCTACCGACAGGTGGTAGCGCAGATCTTTGGACGGTTCACCGAGCAGTTCCTCAAAACGGTCGCGCTGGCCTCCATTATCACAGAGAATATAGGTATCAAAGCTTTTTTTACTTAGCTGCTCTATGTTTTCGCGCAGCAGTTTAATACTCCCATTAAAATCAGGTTGGGGACTGGCATCTAAGCGATACGACCATTCTGGCTCACTATTTTGTGAAAATCCGCCCAGGTGGATGCGTGCATGGTTTAGATAGGATTCTTGAAGGTGCTCCAGATCCACATAGAGTTCTTCGGGGGGTAAAAGGTCTTCCGTAGATTCGAGCTCGTTAAATGTATTTGAGGCTTGTTGGAATCGATCTTCGATATCCGATTCAATAAGTGATCGATTCAGTAATACAAATACGGTCTCTTCGTCAAAATAGGAAAGCACCCCCTGCTTTTGTCCCTTATTTAAGCTGGATGCATCAGGTACAAAACGTGCGACATCCAAAAATGACACGGACCGTTGCGAGTCGGGATCGAACTCACGGATGGAGTCTACTTCATCCCCAAAGAATTCCAGCCGAATGGGATATTCCCCCGAATAGGGATAGACATCTAAGATACCGCCGCGGTGAGCAAATTCTCCCGGTTGATTGACAAATTTTACAGGTTCGTACTCTTGGTCAACCAGTTCCTCTTTCAGCCCATCGATTTCGACCGAATCCCCGTTTTTAATCGTCAGGGATGCATCCGTAAAAACTTCCGGTGCAACAATCTTTTCGAAAATAGCTGCTGCAGATGTAACCAAAACCGATTTGGGGTCGGTGTTTATTTTCTCAAGTACCTCCGAGCGCTGGACAACAACTGAGCTGTCGGTAATTTGCTGATCGTCGTAAGGCTTGTGACCTGTTTCAGGAAAATAGTTTGCTTGGTCAACATCAAGTGCTTCAAGATCGCCCTGCATGAACTGGGCCGATTCCGGATCTCCGTGAATAGCAACAACCTTATCGTACTTTTGAGCCAGCTTGGCAACCAGAAAAGAGGGACTGGAACCCACAAAATGGCTGAGCTGTATAGTGTTGCGTTCTTTGATATGGGAATGAAGATCACTCCACGGGATTTGGGCTGAAAATGTTTTTAATACCGACTGTAGCGCCATGAAATCATTAATTGGGAGAGAATTCTACTGCTCAGAAATTAGATAACAAAATAACCATAAATTAGGTTCTATGGGAATGATAACGCATACTTGTTATATGCTGTTATCATAAAATAGATGTATTGGTTATTACTCGGTGGCTTTGCGGAAGATAAATTGTTCGGAGATAATGCTAAGAACCAGAAGAAAGATACCCGGAATCAGAAATCGCGGATATAAGTCCTCTACATCTGTGTAAATAACTTCTTCAATCTCTGTTTTTTCGAGTTCATCAATCTGGTTATAAATATCTTCCAGTTTTTCGGTATCGGTAGCTCTGAAATACGAGCCATTGGTCATATTGGCAATTTGGGCAAGCATCTCCTCGTCAATATTGACCTCTACATTTTGATAGCGATCACCGAAAATAGGATCTTGTACCGGATAGGGGGCCGTCCCGCGTGTACCGGCACCAATAGTATAAACTTTGATATCGTAAGAAACCGCGAGGTCAGCCGCTGTAACAGGATCTATTTCGCCTGCGTTATTTTGGCCATCGGTAAGCAGGATAATAACCTTGCTTTCGGCATTGCTCTCTTTGAGGCGATTCACGGCTGTGGCGATTCCCATACCAATGGCTGTTCCGTCTTCTACAACGCCCATCTGAACATCCTCGAGTAATCGTTTTAGCAGGTCGTAATCGAGTGTAGGGGGGACCATCGTGAAGCTTTTACGAGCAAAGAGTACCAGCCCAATGCGATCCGAAATACGTTTGTTAATGAAGTCTTCGGCTACGCCTTTGGCTGCCTCCAGTCGATTTGGTTTGAGGTCTTCGGCTTTCATTGAGGTTGAAATATCAAGCGTTAGCACGATATCAATTCCTTCAGCATTGCGTTCTACGGTGGTGTTTTTGTACTGGGGGCGCGCAAGAGCAATTACTATAAGGACAAAGGCTAATATCTGTAGTAAAGGAGCTACCCAGATGCCGTACGACCGCCAGTTGCCGCTGAGGTTCTTAAGTCCCGAAGTATTGGAAAACAGCAGGCTGGGATTTTTTTTGTTGCGCTGTTTCCAGATCTGATAACTAATAATAGGTATCAGCAGCAGTAACAGCCATAATAAATGAGGATTTGCCCAACTCATGCGTTCACCTTTTCACTATTTTTATGTTCTTCATAAAATTCCTCCCGCTGAGACTCCATTTTCGCTTGATGTTTACGCCGTAGATGATCGATGCGAGGTCCGTCAATTTGCTGAGCACGATCCAGAAAGTTATAGGCTTTTTTGAGAGCTCGGTCAGCCTGTTTTTGAGTAGGATTAAATTTGGCAAATTTTACCATATCCGCTTCTTGTAGGACAGCCCGTGTATCATCAATAAGATCCTGGTCGATAGAACCATTTCGGAGCATATTCAAAAGTTCTCCACTGGTAGATTCTAAAGCGGGAAGATTATAAAGCGATTCATAATATTGCCGGATCGCATCTCCGAGATCACTGTAAAAGTCTTTGTAATCTTCCTGGGTAGATAATTCGGCGTTTTCGAGTTGTTGGATGGATTTTCGAAACTCTTTTAAAGGATTTTGAAATGGCGTTGGTGTAAATGTCGGTCGTTCTTTTTCTTGCTCCTGCTGCACTTGCCATTGCAGATAGTATTGGTAGGCATAATAGGCAGCGATGGCCAAGATCAGGAATCCCAAAATATATGGCCACCAGGCTCTTGCAAATTCGAAAATAGGTTTGAGCGGACGAAGAGATTCGTCGTTACCGGCCAGGATGCTACTAAATCCAACGGGAACGGGGTTCGTATATAGCGTTGTTGTATCTTGCTTCTGAACTAATTGGACGGGTAATTTTGGAATGAGCGTATCTACGGTGCCAAAAAACTGGAGCTCGTAATAAACGCTATCTTTATATTGGGAAAGCTTAAACTGTTTTCGTGATCGAATCTCAAAAGTGCCATCAAAGTCAGAACTATCGGGAAAAGTTATCTCATCGTATTCTCGATTTTTATCAAGCGTTATAGCAAAATCGAAGGTATCTCCGACTTGCAGAGAATCGACAGTGGAAAATTCTTTTATATTTTGGGTCTGCCCGCTAAGGGGAATAAAAATAAGGAGGAGGCAGACGATGAAAAATTCGGTTACAATTTTTTTTATTGCCACTGGGATAATACGGTGTTTGAAATTTATTCTATATCGGAATGATAACAATCAAATCCGAATTAACAGGCACCAAAAATAGAAAAATTAGCGCCATTCGGAAAAATTGGATACTTAAACGTTGTTCACAATATTAACTGTGCATAAATGTTGTAAAAATGGTAACTTAGAACGGATTATTTTTAACAAAATTGGAGCGATGCGAACGAGTTTTTTTGCTGGGGTACTGCTAACCTTTCTTATGTGGGGATGTATTTCTGAACCTGAGGATAACACGGCTGAACAGCAGGTGGAACCTGTTTCAGCAACTGTTGATACTGTTAATTCTGCTCCCACAGTTGACGAGTTTGGTATTCCTGTTGACAGTGTTGAGATACAAAAACATATCGTTAAACGTAACGAAAGCTTATATCTTATACTTGATAAGTTCGATTTTAGTCCCCAGGAAATTCATTCGATAACGCAAGAGGCAAGTAATGTTATCGATTTTAATCAGATTAAGCCGGGACAAAAATACCGCGCGTATGTATCTGCTGACAGTGCGAAAGATGTATCACAAATTCTTTTACAGAGTAATCCATTGGAATATGTAGTGTTAGACTGGCAGCAGGATTCGTTGCAAATTTATAAAGCGGCGCGTCCGCTTTCCAGTAAAACGGTGGCAGCTTCTGGTAAGATAGAGAATTCATTATACCAAACCATAAGTTCGCAGGGCGCCAGTCAACTCTTGGCGAACAGGATGGCAAATATTTTTGCTTGGCAGATTAACTTTTTTGGATTGCGCCCGGGAGATTCGTTCGAAGTACTTTATGATAAGCAGTTTATCGGTGATGATTATTACGGTATCGGCGATGTAAAAGCTGCTGAGTTTACCCATCGCGGCGAAACGTATCAGGCGTACAAGTTTAGCCATGGAGAGGTCGAAGGCTATTTTAATGAAGAGGGAGAGAGTGTACAGAAAGCACTTCTGCAGGCACCGTTTAAGTTTAGTCAGCGCGTAAGTTCAAATTTTTCGCGTAGTCGTTACCATCCTATATTAAAGAGACGGGTACCACATACTGGTGTCGATTATGCAGCTCGGCCGGGAACACCGGTATTGGCGGTGGGCGATGGAACCGTTACCCAGGCTGGATATAAAGGAGCAAGTGGAAATATGGTAAGGATTAGACATAATTCGACCTATCGGACGGCATATTTGCACCTGCGTGGATTTGCAAGCGGTATCAAGCGTGGAGTAACAGTGGAGCAGGGACAGGTGATTGGTTATGTAGGAAGTACAGGTCGTTCTACTGGGCCGCACCTGCATTATTCGCTTTATAAAAATGATCGCCCGGTAAATTCTCGTACCGTTGATTTACCTTCATCAGAGGCGGTACCGGATAGCCTGATGGATGTTTTTGCTGAGGTAAGAGATAGCCTCAATCGACAGTTGAAAACTAAAATTGATACGACGCAAGGGGGAGGGCCTGTTATAACGCAGGTAAAGTGAACTCAATAGCGGTGCATGCGTCTTCGGAAAAATGTCATGAGTGGTCGGATGTAAGAGGCGTTGGTTTCCAGCTCAATCATATCAATTTTCATTCGTAAAAATTGATCACGAAGCTGGTGTTTATCTTTCTCTCTTTTCTTTTGATACTCTTTGCGCACTTTTTCGCTTGAAGTATCTACGAGCACTTCTTCACCGGTTTCAGCATCCCGAAGAGGTATCAATCCGAGGTCAGGAAGCTCATCTTCAAACTTATCATTAATAAAAATATTTACGAGATCGTGTTTACGGTTAGTGATTTTTAGTTGTCGGTCGTATTGATCGTCCTGAAAGTCACTGGCCAAGACGATGATAGCTCGTCGGTTTAGCAGGCGATTTACGTACGATAACGCCTCACTGATGTCGGTGCCTGTGCCCTTGGGTTCTGTTGTCAAGAGTTCGCGTATAAGCCGCAATACGTGTAGTCTTCCTTTTTTGGGTGGAATCACCTTTTCGATTTCATCTGTAAAGAGTATGAGCCCGACTTTGTCCCCATTTTTAATGGCGCTGAAGGCCAATACTGCGCATATCTCTATCGAGAGCTCCATTTTGCTTTGTCCCTGGCTGCCGAAGATACCGCTGGGAGAAATGTCAACGCAGAGCATCAGGGTCTGCTCGCGTTCCTCCTCAAACTGCTTAATAAATGGGTCGCCCGTACGTGCTGTGACATTCCAGTCGATCTGCCGAATGTCATCCCCATAGGTATACTCACGAACCTCTGAGAACTCCATCCCGCGCCCTTTGAATGCAGATTGATATTCACCGCCAAAGAGATTATTCACTTTTCCTTTGGTGCGTATTTCAATCTTGCGAACTTTCTGGAGAATTTCTTTTGATATCATAATAGAAATATTGGTCTTGCAATAAGTGCAAGGATAGGGGAATTATTATTTATTTAAAAGTCGATATCCAAGGTGTCAAAAGTGGCGATTATATATGATAACAATTTGGTAACAGTTCCATAACGGTTTGTTTAGATATAATTATTGTATTGAAACATCTAAAACAGCGGATTACCGAATGGATTAGCACATGATTATTGGCAATGAATTCAGTAAAAGGTACCAGTGGGTTTTAAAAGTAATTGGTGCTCTTTCGCAGGATGATACTTCGAAACCGATTCCCGTCAAAAAAATTAATGCTACACTTAAATGGGATCGTACCGAAATAAAACATGTATTGGAGTATCTACAAGAGCTTGAATTAATCAATATAGAGACGATTGGCGGCCCGCTTTTATATGGACATATTACGATAACAGAATCTGGGGCAGAAAAGTACAAAAACTTAATTGATCAAGAGTAATATAGATTATAAAAAATTGGGATAGTTGTAGTTAAATTTTTCCCAAAAATTGCCTACCTTTGGCACGGATTTATTCCCGCAGCATACTATTAATAAAAATTCTGTATTCATGATTATAGGTGTACCCAAAGAAATTAAAACACATGAAAACCGTGTGGCATTACTACCCGGCGGTGTAATAAAAATGAAACGTAACGGTCACGATGTATTGATCGAAAAAGGAGCCGGAGAGGGCAGCGGTTTTTCTGATGAGCAATACAGAGAAGCCGGAGCTGAAATTATTAATGATGTAGATAAGCTCTGGGATAAGGCTGAAATGATCATGAAGGTGAAGGAGCCCATAGAGGTTGAGTATGACCGGATGAAAGAAGGTCAAATTATTTTTACCTACTTCCACTTTGCTGCCAGCCGCCAGCTAACTGAAGCGGTTAAAGAATCTGGAGCTGTAGCAATTGCTTACGAGACAGTAGAAAAAGAAGACGGTTCTTTGCCGTTGCTTATTCCCATGAGTGAGGTTGCAGGACGTATGGCATCCCAAGAGGGGGCTAAATACTTGGAAAAGCCCGAAGGAGGGCTTGGCATTTTGTTGGGAGGTATTCCCGGCGTAAAGCCCGCTAATGTGCTGGTTATTGGCGGTGGTATCGTAGGGGTTAATGCTGCTAAGATCGCTGCCGGAATGGGTGCAAACACGACGATTATGGATATCAGCATGCCACGGCTTCGTCATTTGGATGATATCATGTCGCGCAACGTTAATACGGTGTTCTCTTCAGAAGCCAATATTCGAAAAATGCTTCCCGATGTCGACATGGTGATTGGTGCCGTATTGATACCAGGAGCAAAGGCCCCAAGTTTGATTACTCGTGATATGTTGGCTGATATGCAAAAAGGGTCAGTATTAGTTGATGTAGCTATTGACCAGGGCGGATGTTTTGAAACGTCGAAACCCACAACTCATGACAATCCTATCTATGAAGTTGATGGCATTGTTCATTACTGTGTTGCTAATATGCCCGGAGCCGTACCCCGTACGTCAACACTTGGATTGACAAATGTTACGTTGCCTTATGCAGTGGATATTGCCAACAAGGGCTGGGAAAAAGCGCTAAAGGATGATGAAGAGCTGCTGAAAGGTCTTAATATTGTGGGCGGGGATGTCGTTTACAAAGAGGTGGCAGAAGCATTTAATATGGATTATACGCCGATTGAAAGTGTATTATAAAGCTCCTTGATTTTAGATGAGAAGCCGAATATCTGTAAAAAGATGTTCGGCTTTTTTTGTTAATTAGGGCTACTTTCAGGAAATCCGTGAAACAATATGTGGAACATATAAAATATTTCTTTAGCTCAGGAGTTGTAATGTATTGGCATGCAAGTGACTAAGTATGTTGATATCTTGGTGAACAACTTGTTAATAAGTATTTTTGTTTACCATAAGTCATCCCATTATATTTTTAAATCACTACATCAATAATAGTTGTTATAGATTGTTTATATGGGTAAGATAATTTCCATAGCAAATCAAAAAGGCGGCGTTGGCAAAACAACGACGGCAATTAACCTCGCTGCCAGCCTTGCTGCTATCGAGCATACTACGCTAATCATTGATATTGATCCTCAGAGTAACACAACCAGCGGGCTGGGGGTTGAAGCGAAAACGGTCTCACATTCCGTTTATGAAGTGATGGTAGGAGGGGTAGATGCCTCTGATGCGATCAGAGAGACGGAATTACCTTTCTTGGAGCTAATACCTTCGCATATTAATCTGGTTGGGGCCGAAATAGAGATGATTGATCGGGATCAGCGGGAGCGTATCCTGGAAAAAGCTATTTCGGGGCTCAAGGAGCAATATGATTTTATCATTATTGACTGCCCGCCTTCGCTCGGATTGCTTACTATTAATGCATTAACGGCATCCGATTCGGTTCTTATTCCCGTGCAGTGCGAATATTTTGCTTTGGAAGGGCTGGGACAGCTTTTGAATACAATTAAGATTGTGCGTCAGCATTTAAATACGGAACTGGAAATTGAGGGTGTACTTCTAACAATGTATGACACCCGTACACGGCTTTCGGACCAGGTGGCTGACGAGGTTCGGAAGTACTTTGATGATCGTGTGTTTGAATCGATTATTAAACGAAATGTACGTCTTGCCGAGGCTCCCAGCTTTGGTAAGCCGGCCGTGCTTTATGACTCTACCAGTACAGGAGCTAAGAACTATTTGGCATTGGCACGCGAAATTATACATCGCAATGAAGAGCTATTTAAAGATAGTCAGGTATTTGCGAGTAGTTAAAAGGTGATGAATTATGGCATCAAAGAAAGTTTTAGGTCGCGGTTTAGGAGCTTTTTTCCCCGAGTACGATGAGGAAGGAGAACAGGCTAAAGGGAAAAAATCAGGTGAAGAAAATGAAGGGGATGGATCGCCGTATGTAGAGCCTCAGAAGCGAGTGAACATTGTACTGCATGTACCGGTTGATAATATTCGTCCCAACCCGCATCAGCCTCGAAAGGAGTTTAATGAGGACCGTCTGGAAGAACTTGCGGATTCCATTGATGCTCACGGATTAATCCAGCCTATTACGGTACGTTATATTGGTGAAAAACGTTTTGAGCTTATCAGCGGTGAACGTCGTCTGCGGGCGGCAAAGCTGGCCGGACTGCAAGAAATACCGTCATATATCCGTGAAGTAAATGATGACGATATTATTTCGTATGCGCTTATTGAGAATATTCAGCGCGAGGATTTAAATCCCATTGAAGTGGCTATGGGTTATCAGCGGCTGGTGGAAGAGGCCGGATACACGCAGGCCGAAGTAGCTGAGCGGGTTGGTAAAAATCGCTCTACGGTAACGAATATGCTTCGCTTGTTAAATTTACCCGCATTTATTCAGGCTGGCCTGCGCGATCAAAAGATATCCATGGGACATGCTCGAGCGCTTCTGTCTATCGATGATGAAGACGATCAGGAGGAGGCTTACAATAAGATTATTGATAAGGGATATTCCGTGCGAAAAACGGAAAAGGTAATCCGAAAAATGAACGAGGACCAAGAAAAAGAATCCAAGTCAACGGATACCTCAGATAAGGAACGTGCTTTTTTAAAAGAAATATCGAATCGACTACGCAGTACGCTAAGTACGAAGGTCAATATTAAATCCAAAAAGAATGGTGGCGAAATACGTATCGAATATTATTCGGATGAGGAACTGGATCGCCTGCTCGAGCTTTTCGATTCTATTTCTTAGTACATCAATTTTACTGTGTGTCCCAACGTCAGGTCAGTCTCAGAAATTGAATACTTCACTTTCCTTCCAATCTGGAAATTTTCATTCAAGTACTGATGTTAGATATAAAAGCCTGAAATTTAAAAACGATACGACAAACCGGAATGTAAATACCGATCTGCCCGATCCAACAAGTGTGCTCTACAAGTCAATGATTATTCCGGGTTGGGGGCAAATTGTTAATAAGCAGGCTTGGAAAGTACCAATTGTATATGCTACTTTGGGGGGATTGGGATATTTCAGTGTTCATTTGACGAAGAAATATCACGACTATCGTGCGGCGTATTATAATTTAAATCCTGATACACCATCGGATGACTTACGATTTGGACCGACCCCTTCGTATATTCCTGAAAATGCCAATTTGAATGAGGTAAAAGATTTGCGGAATAAGTATAGAAATAACCGCGATCTTGTTTACGTGGGGATAGTTTTGGCGTATGGGCTTAATATCGTAGATGCCTATGTGTTTGCTCACATGCGTTCTTTTGATGTATCAAAAGATTTGAGCATGCGTCCGCGGGTAAAACCCGCAGTCATGGCTCAGTCTAACATGCCCGGAATTACGTTATCAATCGATTTAATAGCTAAGTAAAAGTGTTATGAGCAGTAAAGAACAAATTAATAAGCTAACAGTACCCGATAATTTTGGTGACAGTCACGAAAGTGATGTCTGGAGTATTTTCAAAATTATGGGTGAATTTGTGGAAGGCTATGACAAGCTTTTTAAAATTGGCCCATGTGTATCCATTTTTGGGTCTGCTCGAATGGATGAAGGAGATGCTTATTACGATATGGCTCAGCAAACAGCAAAGAAAGTTACTGAAAGAGGATTTGGGATCATTACAGGTGGTGGCCCGGGAGTTATGGAAGCTGCTAATAAGGGGGCCAAGGAAGGGGGAGGTAAATCAGTAGGGCTCGGTATTACGTTACCTCACGAACAGGGACTGAACGCCTATGTGGATAACGATTATATTATCAATTTTCATTACTTCTTTGCTCGTAAAGTAATGTTTGTGAAATATGCACAGGGGTTTATCGTATTCCCCGGAGGATTTGGTACACTCGATGAGTTTTTTGAGGCCATGACATTGATACAAACCAAAAAAGTAAATCCATTTCCTATCGTTTTAATCGGAACTGACTATTGGAGTGGCTTGGTTGACTGGATTACGGATACCATGCTTGCTAATGGTACAATATCAGAAGAAGATATTGATCTTTTCCACTTGACGGATGATAAAGAAGAGGCCGTAGAAATCATTTGTGATTTCTATCAGAAACATACATTAAGCCCAAATTTCTAAAAGAGTTTAATTTTATAAAAAAAATACTTATACATTGAAACAAAATCTGATATCGGGGATTAGAAGTATGTTAGAAAGGCCGATATAAAATCATTTCACAATAATAACAATAAAATGCGCACGATTTAGTTTACCTTTAAATAGATCGGTAAATCTTTTACAATAGCGTATTTGTAAATTTAACCATAAACCGAACAAACAATGAAGTTCTTGAAATCAAGCATAACTGTATTTTTACTGGGTCTTTTTATTATTGGATTGGGCCAAACCGTGGAAGCACAAGATCGAAAAGAGGCTGTCCAAACGTATAATAGTGCTCGGGAAATGATTCAGAGCGGTGATTACGATCAAGCTATTGAACAATTAAAAAAAGCAATTGAGGTTGGCCAGCAACTCGGCGCTCAGGGTAAGGATATCGTCGAACGAGCTGAATCGAAAATGCCCGAGGTATATCGCCAGATGGCTCTTGACAATTATCGCACTTTTAAACAAGACCAAACTATTCCAAATCTTGATGCTACGATAGAGGCTTTTCGGGAAACCAAAGATGTAGCAGATGAATATGACAATTCCCAAGTCTCAGATCAGGCTAATGGCGTAATTAATCAATTATTGTATAGTAAGTCTATTATCCAGTACAAGCAGCAAAATTTCCAAGATGCTCTTGCAACGCTTGATGAAGTGATTGAAAATGATCCCAATTATTCTAAGGCATATTACCAGAAGGGAATAATTCTTAAAAAGATTGAAGGTACTGATTTGGAGCGATCAATGGAGCTGTTTGATCAGGCTATTGAAGTGGGAAAAGAAAACAATGACAGCCAAATTGTTTCTCAAGCTACAAATGCCGCACGCGATGAGCTTGTGTATCGGGGAGCAACTGCAACCGAAAACAAAAACTTTTCGCGCGCAAAAGAATTATTGAATCGAGCACTCGAGTATGATTCAAGTTCTGCTGATGCCCATTTTCGTTTAGCTCAGGCTTATAATAAGACGCAAGACTGGCAAGAAGCCGTAAATCATGCTGAGGAAGCTCTCGGTCTTGAAACAGGAGGCCGTACGGATAAAGCCAAAATCTATTTTGAGCTTGCTACTGCTTATCAAGGATTAGGACAAAAAGAAAATGCGTGTGGTGCCTTTAGCAATGCCGCTTATGGTAATTTCAAGTCTCCTGCTGAGCACCAGATGGAGCATGAACTGGAGTGTGAAAGTGCTACTGAATAACTGAGCCATTATTTAACTCAAATAAATTTTTTAGAAGGCCTCCATTATTGGGGGCCTTTTTATTTTGAGGAACTTTTTTTAAGTAAGCTGAGCATTGACTATTTTCAGCACTAATTTTGGCCTTTAAATAAAATCAAATTCTGTAAAATGAGCTCTAAACAATCCTCACTTGACGAGCTATGTGTAAATACGATAAGAACCCTTTCTATTGATGCGGTACAGGCTGCAGAATCCGGCCATCCGGGTATGCCGATGGGTATGGCAGATGCCGCTTATGTATTATGGACAAAGTTTTTGAAGCATGATCCTGCTAACCCAGAATGGTATGATCGTGATCGGTTTGTCTTATCAGCGGGACACGGTTCGATGCTACTTTATAGTTTGCTTCACCTTACCGGATATGATCTTTCGCTTGATGAACTTAAGAATTTCCGTCAGTGGGGAAGTTTAACACCTGGACACCCTGAGTATGGATTAACACCTGGTGTTGAAACTACTACCGGTCCACTGGGACAGGGCTTTGCTACCGGAGTAGGTATGGCTATGGCTGAGAAGCATTTGAGTGCCAAGTTTAATACGGATGAACATCAGGTTACAGATCACTATACCTATGGTATTGTCAGTGATGGAGATTTAATGGAAGGAATTTCACAGGAAGCCGCTTCTTTAGCTGGCCACCTTAAACTGGGCAAATTGATTTACCTATATGATGACAACGAAATTTCTATTGACGGGAGCACGGATTTGGCTTTTACTGAGGATGTACAAAAACGTTTTGAGGCTGCTAAATGGCATACCATTAAAGTAGATGGTCACAACCGTCAGGAAGTGGAACAAGCTATTGAAAAGGCTCAGACAGAAAACGAGCGCCCTTCATTAATAATTTGTCGGACGCATATCGGATTTGGAAGTCCCAACAAACAAGATAGTGCTGATTCTCATGGAGCGCCCCTTGGAGAAGAAGAAGTCAAAAAGACGAAAGAAAATCTGAATTGGGATTCGGATGCAAAATTTCATATTCCTGATGAGGCGCTAACCCATTTTCGTACTGCAATTGAAAAAGGAGCTGCTTCTTTCCAAGAATGGCAAGAAACGTTTGAGCAATATCAGCAAGATAATCCTCAGAAAGCAGAAGCATTTACAAATGCTATAAACCGTGAACTCCCCAATAATTTTGATGATTTTCTACCCGTTTTCGAAGCTGATGAAAAAGGGATGGCCACCCGAAAATCATCAGGTAAAGTATTGCAGTCGTTGACAGAAAATGTGCCTCAAATAATCGGCGGTTCGGCGGATCTCACGGGAAGTAATAAAACCTGGATTGACGATGCCGGCATCTTTTCAGCTTCTGATTATAGCGGACGAAATATCCATTTTGGAGTACGAGAGCACGCAATGGGTGCTGCATTGAATGGAATGTCGCTGCATAAAGGAGTAATTCCATATGGTGGAACGTTTCTGATATTTTCTGATTACTGCCGTCCGGCGATACGTATTGCGGCACTATCTCATATCCCATCTATATTTGTATTTACCCATGATAGTATTGGATTGGGAGAAGATGGCCCCACGCATCAGCCTGTTGAGCATTTGGCATCACTGCGTGCTATGCCCAATACATTGGTGCTTCGTCCTGCCGATGCTAATGAGGTAGCTTGGTGCTGGAAAGCAGCACTCGATCACGAAGGAGGGCCGTCGCTGATTGTTCTTACCCGTCAAAACGTTCCGACTTTTGAACGTACAGAAGATAATGACGCCAAGAATACCACTAAGGGTGGATATATTCTTGCGGACTCCGAGAAAGATCAGCCCGATGTTATCTTGATGGGTAGTGGATCAGAGGTGTACCGCGCGATGGAAGCCAAAGAAAAACTTGCTGCCAAAGATGTTGATGCCCGAGTAGTTAGCATGCCAGCATGGGAGCTTTTTAGAGAGCAGGATCAAGCGTATCGACAAAAGGTACTACCCAAAGAGGTTACTGCTCGTGTCTCTATTGAGGCGGCTGCTACACAGGGTTGGAGAGAATGGGTTGGTACGGAAGGTGCTACCATTGGTGTTGACCGCTTTGGTGCATCGGCTCCTTATGAGACCATTTTCCAAGAGTACGGTATAACCAGTGATCGAATGGTAGAAGAGGCACTTAAGCTTCTCGGATAGTTTATCATGAAGAAAAGAGGATAAATGGTCTGCTGCATAGCAGACCGTTTATCTTATTTCTTTTTTGTAATGTGGTGCACACAGGTAAACGTTACATCATCAACAGGTTCTTCGTTTCCGATGAAGTTTTCCAGTGAAGATTGGACTTTGTGGATGATTGATTTGGAATGAAGTGAGCCGTAGACGCTCATAATACCATCGAGACGTTCCTCGCTGTATTCTTCGCCCCATTCATTGCGTGATTCCGTAAGCCCATCCGTATAAAAAAGTATGCTATCACCGGATTTAAAGTGAAATTTCTTTTCTTGCAGATGGTTCTCCATATTGGTTGAAGTGGTCATGCCGAGAGCAAATCCATCTGAGCGCAAGTCAAAAGTGGCATCGCGTTCATTGCTAAATAGGATAGGTGCATTATGGCCGGCGCGGGCAAAGATAAAGTGATCTTCTCCATTAGGAAAGAAAGCTGCACAGGCTGTAACAAATGTTTTATCCTTAATATCTGACTTCACATAGTTGTTGAGTTCGAGGAAAAGCTCCTTTGGTGAGGGGTTACTTTTTTCAATAATAAGGTGGACCAATGCCTGCATCCGTACCATATACAAAGCCGCTGAAAGTCCTTTACCCGATACATCAGCAATTACGATGTAGGTTCCCTCATCAGTTTCGATGATATCTACATAATCGCCGCCCACTTCTTTGGCTGTATTGGCAAAAGAGGCGATCTCCAGATTTTTGCGATAGTGTTCGGTATTGGGCAGCAGGCTAAGCTGAATTTCTCGTGCAAGGTCTATTTCACGTTTTACATCAGATTTTTCCAATAACTCAACGAGCAGTAACATCAGCATGGAAACAAATGCAAAGGGCAGTAACAGGTTGTAAAAAAATACGAGGCCTGTAAGTTGTAGGAACCCAAATAAATAATGGGATAAGAATGAGACAACTGATAACCCAAATACCAACCGGCGGGTAGGATTGAGGCGTTGAGTTAACGCCGAAAAAAGCCGCATAATTTTTAAATGTCCGGGTATGTTTTCATCATCAGGCTTGTCAATATCTTCACCTATGGCTTCGGTATAGAGTTGCTTAAGACGATCAGTGTCCTTATAAAACTCCTTTCCCATACGTTGACGGGTCATACCCGAAACGTACTCCTTATAAAAGGATTTAGTATTTTGGAATGCTGACTGCGCTTCGTTTTTTAATCCCATGAAAGAGTTTGATCAATTATATAGATGAAGTTGTTATTCGAAAACGACACTAAAAAGTTTTACCTTTTACCGGATAATTTAACAATCGAATGGTAAGAATTTTAACGTTCCAATTTTAAGTAAAAAGCATGTCTAAAAGTCTCCTGTTTTTGTTGGATGGTATGGCGCTGGCCTATCGTTCTCACTTCGCATTTATCAGCAGTAATTTACAGAATTCTGAAGGTATTCCCACTGGACCAATTTTGGGATTCGCTAATACGCTGGAAAAGTTGCTTAAGGAGCATCAGCCTACACATATCGCCGTAGCCTGGGATACACAGGAGCCTACTTTCAGGCATGAAATGGATGAAGATTATAAGGCAAACCGCCCGCCACAGCCCGAAGAATTAACCATCGGTATTCCACTGATTAAAGAGATGATTGAAGGCTATGGAATAAAAAATATTGAACAGGATGGTTATGAGGCTGATGACATTATTGGAACGGTTGCTGATCGGGCGAACGCCGAAGATGTAGATGTTTTTCTGGTTACGCCAGACAAAGATTTCATGCAGTTGGTGCATGATCATGTTACCATGTATAAACCCGATAACCAGAATGGGGGGTTCAATCTGATAGATCGCGAAGGCGTAAAAGATTACTTTGGGGTATATCCCGAAAAAGTGGTTGATGTGCTGGCGATCCTTGGCGATAAATCAGATAATATTCCCGGTGTAAAAGGGATTGGGAAGAAAGGGGCTCCGAAGCTAATCAATAAATACGGATCGCTTGAAGCCGCTATTGAAGATGCTCCCAACATGAGTTCAAAGCGTCACCGCGAAGGGCTTCAGGAGTATTCTGAAGAAGCACTGCACGCGAAGGAAATGGTGAAGATTAAGACAGATGTGCCTGATACAGTAGATTGGGAGGATCTTGACTGGCAAGGAGCTGACGACGAAAAGCTGGGGGCTTTCTTTAAGCGGATGGAGTTTCGCACGCTCACCCAAAAGTATTTGGGGGAAGAAATTGTACGATCAGCAGATAAAAAATCAGATTCCGGAAATGAAAATCAGGGCGACCTGTTTCTGGCGGATGATGAAATTGAAGAAGAGTCACCACTCGAGAGTTATGATGAAGATATTGTTACGTACGAATTGGTTGATTCCAAAGAAAGCCTTGAAGAACTGGTAGATAAACTCATCGGTAAAAACGCTTTTTGTTTCGATACCGAAACTGATGGCGTTGATCCCATGGAAAATTCCCTGGTTGGGATAGCTATCTCTGCTACACCCGGTATTGCCTATTATGTTCCATTGAACGGAGAGAAGGGATTAGATGAACAAGAGGCACTGAAGACCATGAGTCCCTTGTTTACAAACTCCACAACACTTAAAATTGCTCACAATTTTAAGTTTGATTACATGATGCTTCGTCGGGCCGGTTTGGAGATTCAGGGCAGAACCTTTGACACAATGATTGCAGCCTATCTTATCGATGCGGACCAAAAACTAAAGATGGATACCTTGGCTGAGGAGTATCTCAATTATGAGCCCATTCCTATTACAGATCTTATTGGTAGTGGCCGTAAACAGAAGTCGATGGATGAATTTGATCCGGAAGAGGTTCGTATTTATGCCTGCGAAGATGCTGATATAACTTTGCGATTGTATAAAGTGCTAAGTGATAAATTGGATGAGGATGAGCTCGATGATATTGCTGAAAAGCTGGAGTTCCCGCTTATCGAAGTACTGGCCGAGATGGAGATGAATGGCATTTTATTGGACAAGGATATGCTTAATGAGTTCTCAGCATCACTGCGTGATGACCTGTTAGAGATCGAGCAACAGATTTATGAGAAGGCGGGTACAGAATTTAATATCAATTCTCCGAAACAGCTGGGCGAAGTGATGTTTGATAGGATGGGGCTGCCGGCCGGTAAGAAAACTAAAACAGGGCAGTATTCTACGGCTGAATCGGTATTGAAAAAGTTAGCTAAGGATTACGAGATGCCGGATCTTATTTTAGAATACCGGGCGCTTAGCAAGTTAAAATCTACCTATGTTGATGCCTTGCCAAAGTTAATCAATGAAGAGACCGGTCGCATCCATACTGATTTTAATCAGCATATTGCGGCAACGGGGCGACTTTCATCATCAAATCCCAACCTGCAAAATATACCGATTCGTACCAAGCGGGGACGTGAGATTCGCAAGGCCTTTATTGCGGATGAAGGATTTAAGCTGTTATCGGCTGATTACTCACAGGTTGAACTCCGTGTTATTGCTTCCATGTCGGGTGATGATAATATGCTTCAGGCATTTAAAGATGATGAGGATATTCACTCCAGAACGGCTAAAGAGATTTTCGAGCTGGACTCCCTCGATGATGTTACCTCTGATCACCGTCGAAAAGCAAAAGAGGTTAATTTTGGAATTCCCTATGGGGTAAGTGCCTATGGATTAGCCAATAGGCTGGGGATTAGCAATAGCGAAGGGAAAGAGATGATTGATCAGTATTTTGAACGTTTTCCGGGAATCTTAGAATACATTAACGAAACCAAAGCTTTTGCGAAACAACAAGGCTATGTAAAAACGCTGATGGGACGCCGCCGTTATATTTCTGATATCAATGCAAGTAACTGGAATAGGCGATCATTTGCAGAGCGTACAGCTATTAATATGCCGATACAGGGTACTGCAGCAGATATCATAAAGCAGGCAATGATTGATATCCAGAAGTATTTGGAGAACAATGAGCTCCAAACCCGGATGCTGCTGCAGGTCCATGATGAACTTATTTTTGAGGTGCCGGAAGAAGAGGAAGATTCGGTTCCTCAAAAGTTAAAGGAACTAATGGAATCTGCCTATGAACTGGACTGCCCATTAAGAGTAGATATGGGATTGGCTAACAACTGGCTTAAAGCACACTAATTTTCTGTAATCACAAAGTTTTTAGTTTCAAGCACGTTTCCATTTGGCCCAAGCACCATTACCCGCCAGGGACCGATCCAGCTTTCAGGTATTGTTTTAGAACTCCATGTCCGCCAATTATCGCCTGCTACTGTTAAATCGACCTGTGCTTTTTCTTCGTCTTTATAATACCACTCATGCGTAACTTTAGTCGTATCGGAAATACCTTTAACCTGCGTAAAACAATAAACAGTACCAACATCAGCAGTAAAGACAGTATCAATGCCTGAGGGTTCGCGATCTTCAATAGCTGTGGCGAAATCAAACTGCTGAACACTGATATTTTGAGCTTGAACGGTTACGGAAAGTGAGATTAATAGAAATAAAAACGCAAATATGTGTAGTTTTATCATCTTGCATCCCAATTTTTTATCAGGGTTAACCAAATATTATCACAAAAACATTAAATACCAATTTAATCCTCTAATTTGAATCGTGGAAGGTGAAGATTCCATTGAATAGCTGCAAGGCGTAGCCCAATGACAATGAGCATCCCGAGGATAATATTCAGGGTCGGATCTAAAGTCGTTAGTTGAAGTAACAAGTAAACGGTGGCACCTGCCAGTGCGGCCGTTGCATAAATATCACGTTTTAGAATAAGCGGAATTTCATTGCTTAAAACGTCGCGAATTAATCCGCCGACAGTCCCGGTAATGGCAGCCATGATTACGATAATTACCTTATTGGATACTACTTCCTGCGTAATTTGAGCTCCTAAAACAGTAAATACTGCTAAACCAAGCGCATCGGCAATTAAGAGCGCTTTTTCGGGGGGATCGTTGTATTGTGTGTACCAGATGGTAAAGAGAGAAGCGATGATAATTACCAGCAAGTAGGTAGAGTCGGCAATCCAGAAAACAGGATGTCGGTCCAACAGTAAATCACGAGTGGTGCCTCCGCCTACAGCTGTCACTACAGCAATAATGACCACACCTAACAGATCAAGACTTTTGCGTCCGGCAGCAAGAGCTCCGGATATTGCGAAAACAGCTACGCCAAAAAGATCGAGAAGGTAAAGTATATCTATGGATCCTAACATTATTTATTCTATTCCGGACTGAAATAAAAAAGGGAGTTCAAACGAACTCCCTTAAACTAAAAATTTTTGAGTTCGTGTTTATCTGAAGCTAATGCCAACGCCCAAATTATAACTGGAATAGTTGGAAAGAGTATATGAGCCTGAAATATGGAAAACAGTAAATTTCAGTCTAAATCCAGCAAGAGCGCGCAATCCATTATCCCCGTCAATAGATACATCTATTGGTTCATCAAGTGCATCAACTTTTAATGGTTTGGTTTCTTCATCAGAACTATTAGGATCAAAATTCTCATTCGGAACTACAGTAGGGTAGGAGCCCGGTGTCGTAATACTCAAGTTTGAAGCTTCATATCCTACACCTGCATACATTGATATAATAGGAAAGCTTTTACCAACGAGGGCATTGATCGTCCAAGCATCGGTATTTAGTGCTACTGACTGGCCGTCCCATTTTGAGGAGTTATATTGGTTATAGGTATCATTTTGGTTATCAATAACATCTTCAGCCGGGACGTCTAAGTCTGATCCCACTTCCATATTGGTGTAGCCAAACATTACGGACAGATTTACCGGGAGCATCTTGCCGCCGGGCAACCATTGGTTGATACCGTGTTTTGCACCTACGCCAAATAGGTTGAAATTGCCAAAATCTCCAATCTCCGTCTTAGGAGTATAGCGAAGCATCAGTTCTGTATCCTTAACAAGGCCAACACCGGCTTTTATCATGGGGGCCGGGACATATCCAAATCCCGATCCTTCCGGCATGTTGAATTCCAATAGTTTTTCACGGTTGCCATTTATTTCTTCGTAAGCAGCAAGCAATACGCCGGTTTCATCTGTACCATTGATCGTTGGAGAAACGGGATTAGTACCTTCTAACTCCAGCTTTTGTAGCCCAAGTTCATTTACATTAAACGATTTGGCAGCATCTGGCACAATTGCTAAACCGGCACTGACTGTAACATCAAAGCCAAACTTACCGTGTGTTTTTGCGGTATTTGTCCAGCCTGTATTAAGTGAAGCACCAAATCCCGATCCAAAAGGTTCGAGGTAGGCGCGTGCGAGTGTATTGGCATCTTCACGTCCAGATTGTAAAATGTTTCCAATATCTCCAACCTGACCAAAAGTGGGGGCTGCATCGAATGTAAAAAGACCAAATAGCAGTACAAAGGTGAGAAAACGGTATCTTAGTTTCATATCCCTGATATTTTATTCTGATTTTTTAACCATCTATAAACTACTGCAATACTAAAGAATTTGACGCTAACTCTCTAATTATTAATCCTCTTGCAGAGAATCGAGGATATTAAGGTAGGAATCGTACCTGTCGGCATCGATATGCCCCTCTTTAAAGGATTCAATTACCCCACAGCCCGGTTCATGGGCATGGGTACAGTTGTTAAACTTGCAGTTGTGGCGCGCCTCTAACATCTCCGGAAAGAATAGGGAAAGTTCCCACGGTTCGATATTAACTAAGCCAAACTCCTTGATACCGGGGGTATCAACTATATATCCGCCAATTTTCAAGGGGAGGAGCTTTGCAAACGTAGTGGTGTGTTTTCCTTTCTCGTTAAACGTAGAAATATCACCCACTTTGCGATCGATGTTGGAATCAATGCTGTTCAGCAAGCTTGATTTACCAACTCCTGAGGGCCCGATAAAAACAGAGGTATTATTTCTGAGATCTTCCTGAAGGCGGTCAAGAGATTTTCCATCCTTGATACTGGTTTTAAGTACGGGATAACCCAGCGAATCATACAGCTCAGCAATGGAATCTACATAGGCCCGGGCATTCTCATCGGCCAAGTCCATTTTATTTATGATGATAGAGGCCGGGATTTGGTAGGCTTCGCAGGTAACCAGAAAGCGGTCAAAAAAGCCCTGTTTCATTCGAGGCATTTTAACGGACTGTACAGCATAGGCGCGATCGATATTGGCTGCCAGTATTTGATGGTCTTCTTGGTGGTGAGTAGATTGACGGATCAGATAATTTTCCCGGTCTTTGATTTCTTCAATGCTTCCCGAGCCGTCATCATTAATTTCAAACTCAACATAGTCGCCAACAGCAATGGGATTGGTTAAAGCGTGATCTTTAAGACGAAAACGACCCGGAAGCCGACAATTAATTGTCTGCATTCCAGTATCCTCGTCGTAAGCAACTTTATACCATCGTCCGGTAGACTCTACAATACGTCCTTCTTCGGGCAAATTTTATTTCTTTAGTTTGAAATTAAAGTGTTATTAAAATAAAAAAGTCGCCCCGATAAATCGAGACGACTTTTTTGTACAGATAATTCTGCCATTACTCCATCACAATTGTTTCTTCCGTGGAGTCGGAGGACTCAGAATTTTCACTTGTTTTCTTCTTATAGGATTCGCTTACCTTGAAACGTTTCTGAGGATCTCGTACTGCTTCATCCTCAAGGACGATATCAAGCAGGGGATCCATACGCTCGAGATATTCCACCTCAAGATCACCGAGCACATCTTCTTCAATTTCGGCGACATCTTTTTCATTCTTTTGCGGTAGCAGAACTTTTTCAATACCGGCACGCTTTGCGGCCAGTACTTTTTCTTTAATTCCGCCTACAGGCAGAACAAGTCCGCGCAAAGTAATTTCACCGGTCATAGCCAGCGTACCTTTTACTTTTCGCTGGGTAAAGATAGATGCTACAGCTGAGAATATGGAAACGCCTGCAGATGGTCCGTCTTTGGGGACAGCTCCTTTGGGTACGTGGATATGCAGATCCCAATACTTAAAAGCTCCTTCGGGAATGTTTAATTCGTCAGAGTGTGCCTTTAAGTACGACATTGCCAGCATGGCTGATTCTTTCATTACATCGCCCAGCTGCCCTGTAATATGGAGCTTACCGGTTCCTTTTGATACGCTTGCCTCAATAAAGAGGATGTCTCCACCGTAAGGGGTCCAGGCTAAGCCTGTAGCAACGCCGGGAACTTTGGTACGTTCAGCGACTTCTGAGAAGTACTTACGCTTACCAAGATATTCTTGCAGATCATCTGCTTCAACAACGTGTGTGCCTTCATCACCTTTGGCAATTTTTGCGGCAACACCGCGGCATACCGAGCCGATCTCCCGTTCGAGGGATCGTACGCCCGATTCCCGGGTATATTTTTCAATAATTTGTCGAATGGTTTCGTCCTTGATTTCTATCTGCTCATCCTTCAGTCCATTCTCTTTAATCTGTTTTGGCATCAGATGTTCTTTAGCAATCTGTGTTTTTTCCTGCAAGGTATATCCGCTGATGTTGATAATCTCCATTCTATCACGCAGCGGAGCCGGAATAGTATCCAGCGAGTTGGCCGTTGCAATAAAGAGGACGTTTGACAGATCGTATTCCAGCTCAAGGTAGTTGTCCGCAAAACTGTCATTTTGTTCGGGATCAAGAACTTCAAGCAGGGCAGAAGTAGGGTCTCCTCTGTAATCAGAACCGACCTTGTCAATTTCATCGAGCATCATGACCGGGTTGCTCGTACCGGCTTTCTTCATGGCACGTAGAATACGTCCCGGAAGCGCGCCAATATAGGTGCGACGGTGTCCGCGAATCTCGGCCTCGTCATGAATTCCACCGAGACTAAAGCGTTCAAACTTTCGGTTTAAGGCTCTTGCAATAGATTTACCCAGCGAGGTCTTGCCGACCCCCGGAGGGCCGTAGAAACAGAGGATAGGAGCCTTCATATCCTTCTTAAGCTTGAGTACGGCTAAGTATTCGATGATACGCTTCTTAACCTTGTCCAGTCCGTAGTGGTCATCATCCAATACATCCTGGGCATTTTCCAGATCTAAATTATCATCGGAATATTTTTCCCAGGGCAGGTCTAAAATCCACTCAATATAATTGTGGATGACCCCATGATTAGGAGATGAATTAGGAGTACGTTCCAAGCGCTTTAACTCTTTTTCAACCGTCTCTTGAGCTTCTTCAGGAAGATCTTTTTCTTTGGCACGCTTACGCAGGGATGCAATTTCCTGGTGCTCACCGTCTTCGCCCAGCGCTTCCTGAATCGCTTTCATCTGCTGACGCAGGTAAAAATCGCGCTGCTGTTCATCAATATCTGATTTAACTTTTGTGCGGATTTCTTCGCTCAGATTAAGCACTTGGAGTTCTTTGTTTAGAAACTCCATAACTTGTTCCATTCGCTCCGAAAACTTGCGGATTTCAAGCACTTCCTGTTTATCGGAGGTCGAAACGTTTAGGTTCGACGAAATAAAGTTCAACAGAAAATTAGGGCTGTTGATATTGTTTATCGCAACAGAAGCCTCAGAAGGGATATTCGGCGAGAGGTTTACAATCTTTTGAGCCGTCTCTTTCACCGATCGGATGGAAGCATCCAATTCTACGCCTTCAATATCCATCTCCTGGCGATAGGGCTCAACCGTAGCCTTGAAATAAGGGTCTTTCTGTAAAAACTCTTCAACTTTGAAGGTTGTTTTTCCCTGGATGACGATACTTTTGCTGCCATCCGGCATCTTAATCAGCTTAAGGATTTGTGCAACGGTGCCGACTTCATAAAGGCCCTTACTCTCAGGGTCTTCATTTTCCTCATCCTTTTGGCTAACTACACCAATAGTCTTATCAGATTCGTATGCTTCTTTCACTAATTTGAGAGAGCGGTCCCGACCCACTGTAATAGGTACTACAACACCGGGGAAAAGAACGGTATTTTTCAGTGGTAAAATGGGAAGTTCATCAGGCACCTCTGATTGCGTTAATTCCTTTTCTTCCTCTTCGGACATCAGGGGTATAGCCTGTTCAAAATCGTCAAATTGATCCTGAATATCTTCAAAATTGGCCATGTTATCGAAGATGTTGTTCATATATACAATTATTTAAATCTATATTTTTTTATTGTTGTATTACAGTGGTGCAAATAAAGAGCCAACTTTAATCAAACTACCAATTAGTCATATTTACTGGCAAAATAGCAACTTGAGCTGCTAATTAAGAATGACCTTGACAGCTTGACAGAAATGATCTCAATTAAAGATGGAGCTGAAGTCCCGCAAAAGCTCCTCCCACAAGTTCGGTTGTTAGAGTATGAGAGCGAAAAATGATCTGTGTCCCGATATTGAAATCCCAATAGCGGCTTTCATAACCGGTACCGACCCCTACGTGAGCGGGCAATCCTGCTGCCAACCTTGTTCCCATTCGAAGGGGGATCTGTTTAATTGGCCGGACTTCCATACCCAGATGCATAGCCAGTTTTGTGTCGGTCAGCGCTGTATTATTTAATCCGACGGTAAGGTCACCCATAAGTTTAATTCTTTCGAGATCCAGCATAATCCCGCCATTTAGTGAGGCCGGTGTAGGAACTGAAAATGCATTCTCATTGGGGTTCTGTGCCCGATCAAATGGATTGTCAACCTCGGATGCTTCTTCAAAATACGTTAGATACTGACCACCCGATCCAATAAACATTGATTGCTTTGGGTACTCTCGACCAATTTGTAAAGTGTCCTCGGCAGCAGAAAAGGAAAGCGGTTGCTTAGTGTACCGGATCACTCCAATATCATTAAAGGAGATAGCGATGCGCAGCGATTTTCCCGCTACCGATTTTTGGGGTTCATTTTCGATGATATTAAGCTCACCGCCAATAGGGATGAGATAGGTAAGGCCAAAGTCAAAAGCTGTTCCGTAACCGGTTGGTTCGAAATCAAATCTTTTATTTAAATTATTATTGATAGCAGTTTGCGGGTTTCCGGATGATAAATAGCTTTGGGTCATTTGAGAATATTCACCAGAGGATTGATACGAGAAACCAGTTACATACTGATTATGGGATCTGTCATCAGAACGTTGCTGTTGCCCATAATGAGTAGCACTGAAACTGGGCCCTGCGATTATAAATTTGGGCGAAACTCCCACATACAACTTGCTTAGTCGAGCAAATAATCCTTCAAAAAAGGTGAACTCTCTGCCATACCCCAGTGCAATTTCCAGGTTTTTACTGATATGCTGATTCAGGGTAAAGTCGCGAACTTCTTGGTTGTTCTGCTGAACATAGGCATCGGAATACCAACCTTTTCCCACTTTAATACGGGAAGAGTAGCGCGCCCGTGCAGCAAGGGAAAACGTTTCATCTCCACGATACCACGAAATGCCTCCCAGCATAATATCGGTTCGAGTTTGATGCTGAGATACTAATCGTTTGCGAGGGTAGTTTTTATCAAGGATTGTTTGACGTTGTGTAGGAGTAATATCCACTGCATCCGGCTTATAGGGGAAATAACTGTCAGTGAAGTTGAGAAATTGGTCACCGGCTACATCCGAAGAAAGAACCGGCTCGTATAAAATGCCCGTTTCTCCCATATTTATATGGATGGTACCGTGCCGATCATTGATAGCTAAGTTGGCCGGATTCCAAAATAATGCTCCGTTGCCGGATAGGTATGCCGTACCTCCACCACCCAAAGCCGTATTCTGGGCATTAAGCACGGGCTGTGCTTGCAGGGATATAGAAATACCGCATAACATGAATAGCAGTATAGCTACAGCTATTCGAACAGTACTTCTGCAATATAAACCGTTAAAAATTGTTTTTTCCATGTGCTGAACCTATGTGTCGGTGCTAATCTATTACCCGACAACCTGCATTTTTGCTGCACGGAGCATCAGTGTTTTTCGTCCTCGTTCTTTAAAAAATACAACAACTTTGGTTCTTTCTCCTTGTCCGCTGCGACTTATAATTTTACCCTGCCCAAAAACGTTGTGAATAACTTTTGCTCCAACCTGAAATGGATCCTCATCAGGATTATCGTAATGAATTTGCGTATGTGATGAGCGATTATTTTTGTCATACAGCGGTTTTTTCCAGTCGTACTCTACCTTGGTATCACCGTTATTAGGACTACTGTTCTTCTTACCAGAGAACCTGTTCTTATCCTGATTGATGGAAGATCCTGTTTCGGTACGTACCACGTCAGAGCTCACTTCATCGAGGAAGCGAGAACGGGTTTTCCGTTGCTCTTCACCATATTTATATCGACTTCGGCAATGGCTGAAAAACAATTCCTGTTCGGCACGTGTAATAGCCACATAAAATAGTCGCCGTTCTTCTTCAATGTTCACATCTTCGTTATTACGGCTGCCAACCGGGAAAAGCTCTTCTTCAAGTCCCACAATAAATACAACAGGAAATTCAAGGCCTTTGGCCGCATGCACCGTCATCATTGTAACGGCAGGCTTCTCTTCATCGTATTTGTCAGTGTCTGTGATTAGACTTATTTCCTGTAGGAAAGAACTGAGCGTAGCATTATCGTTGTTTTTCTCGAAATAGGAGATCGCATTTTGGAGCTCAAGGATATTTTCCCGACGGGTCATTGATTTTGGAGAGTTTTCCTCCACCAGCGATTTCATGTAGCCGGACTCATCCAGCAGCTGCTTGGTGACTTCAACTAAGCTTCTGCCATTTGCCAACTGTTGTTTTAGACTGTTGATCATGCGAACAAAGTCCTTAACACTATTTTCAGCCGGTTTGTAAACATCGGCTTCTTCCACATTTTCAAGAATGCGCCATAGTGATTGTCCGGTTTGTCGGGCGCGGTTCATCAAGTCTGAAAGCGATTTTTGCCCAATCCCGCGCGATGGTTCATTGATGATGCGCATCAGGTTGGTATCGTCTTCCGGATTAATAAGCAATGTCAGATATGCCAGTACGTCTTTAATTTCTTTACGCTGATAGAACGAAAGACCGCCAACAAGCTGATACGTAATTCCTTTTCTGCGGAAAGTCTCCTCAAAAACGCGACTCTGATAATTCGTTCTGTACAGTATGGCAAAGTCGTTGTAGTCATATCCTTTGCGCATCTTTAAATCCTGGATATAATTCGCTACCCGGTTGGCCTCATCGCGCTCATCATAATTATCGAGCACAGTGATAGTATCGCCCATATCATTATCAGTCCACAGCGTTTTATCGAGCTGCTTACTGTTATTTTTGATGATGGAATCGGCAGCCTTCAATATGGCTTTGGTCGAGCGATAATTCTGCTCGAGCGGAATTTCAACCGCATCCTCGTAGTCACTTTTGAAATCCAGGATATTACTGATATCAGCTCCTCGAAAAGAGTAGATGCTCTGGGCATCATCACCTACCACACACAAATTCTCGTACTTACTGGCCAGCATATTGGTGACCTTATACTGGGCATGATTGGTATCTTGGTACTCATCGATCATGATATACTTAAAGCGATCCTGATATTTTTCTAAGGTATCGGGATGTTCATTAAACAGCTCAATCGGTTTGATGAGCAGATCATCAAAGTCCATTGCGTTATTGTGCTTCAGCCGCTCCACGTAAATTTTGTAGATGCGGGCCGTAATATCATCGAGTGTGCTGTGGACAAACTTTTCACCGTAATGGTCCGGATTGATAAGCTCGTTTTTAGCATCGCTGATACGCCGCTGCAGAATACGCGGTTTTATTTCTTTGGGATCGTAATTGTTTTCCCGCAAAATCTGTTTAATAGCATTTTTGGAATCCTCAGTATCATAGATTGAGTAGTCGGAATTAAACCCTATTTTTTCAGCTTCATAGCGAAGAATTTTCGAAAATACTGAGTGAAAAGTTCCCATCCACAGCCGTTTGGCTTCTTCGCCGATAAGCTGCCCGATACGTTCCTGCATCTCCTTCGCAGCCTTATTAGTAAAAGTAAGCGCCAGAATTTCGTTAGGCGCCGCCATATTTTGATGGATCAGGTATGCAATGCGATAGGTGAGTACTCTTGTTTTACCGCTGCCGGCCCCGGCCACAATCAATAGGGGACCTTCGCCGTGACGTACGGCACGTCTTTGTTGTTCGTTTAAGTCGTGTATGAAATCCGGTTCTTTCGGCATAAAAGGCTAAAAACTAAATATCTTGTTGTTACTACTTCTCTCAACTCTGCAAAAGTATTGCTAAAGTAGTTTGATTACAGTATAGCTTGTTCAATCTCCCTAAACCCCTCTTTTCTAAGACGGATTTTTTAAGTATAAAAAATAAATAAAGACTGATTGTCCTCCTTAGAGAAGGAGGACAAGAGGATTGAAACAATTAAATAAAATCGATTAATATTTAATATATGTAACAGCTTATTGCTTTTATCTCTAAAGTCAGCTTTAATTTTTCCTATCAGGGAAGATATTATGAATCGAGTTCTTCTAAAATTTCGCGCAGTTTTTCGAGATTCGTTTCCGTGTCTTCTTTCTTGTCCCGTTCTTTTTGAACCACATCCTTGGGCGCATTATTAACAAAGCCATCGTTATTAAGCTTGCCCTCGATAGATTTTAAAAACCCTTCCAGGCGATCAATCTCTTTTTGGATGCGTTCACGTTCTTTATCCAGATTGATGAGTCCTTCAAGGGGTACAAAAAGCTCGGTACCTTCAATAACGGCCGACGCTGAAGTTTCGGGTTTATCAAGATCCGCAGCTACCTTAAACGTATGTATAGACTGAAGCTTGCGAAAGATCCACTCATTATTGCTTAATGCGTTGGCCGTTTTTTCATCTTTGGCCTTGATCAGTAGATCAATTTCATCATTGGGACTCAACTTAAATTCTGCCCGAATATTTCTGATTGATGAGATCATCTTCTGAATAGATTCGAAAAGTGCTCGGTCATTCGTAGAAACAGAAGCTTTATCAAATTCCGGCCACGAAGCTACAATCATTGCTTCTTCGGTGTCACGGTCGCGGATAAGCTGCCAGATTTCCTCAGTAATGAATGGCATAAACGGGTGTAGCAGTTTCATCAGCTGCTCAAAGAAATTGAATCCGCGCGACAGACGATCTTCAGGAATACTTGCGCCCGGTTCGTCAGCTTTGATGAGCTCGATATACCAGTCACAGAAATCATCCCAGATCAGCGAGTATATTTTGTGTAACGCCTCGTTGATACGGAAGTTTTCCATATCTTTGTTGATGGCGTCGATGGTTTCGTGCAGACGTGAGAGCATCCAGCGGTCGACAAGATTATCTTCATCTATTTCAAGGGAATCTTTGAGCTCCATTTCCTCCGTTCGATTCATTGACAGGAAGCGGAAGGCGTTCCAGATCTTATTGGCAAAATTTCGTCCCTGCTCGCAAAGTTGCTCTTCAAAAAGGAGATCGTTACCTGCAGGAGAGGAGAACAGCATTCCCACGCGCACACCGTCGGTTCCGTATTCTTCCATTAATTTAATTGGGTCAGGCGAATTACCCAGCGATTTTGACATTTTGCGACGCTGACTGTCGCGGACGATACCGGTATAGTATACATTGCTGAATGGCTTTTCGTCCATAAATTCATAGCCGGACATAATCATCCGAGCCACCCAGAAAAACATGATTTCGGGAGCGGTAACTAAGTCCTGCGTAGGATAGTAATATTCTAATTCTTCATTCGCTTCTCCGGTACGAATATACTCCGGATCAAAAACCGTAATCGGCCACAACCACGATGAAAACCACGTATCAAGGACGTCTTCATCCTGATGGATCTGGTCTGCTGTTAAATCGTTATTACCGGATTTTTTTCGTGCTTTTTCAACGGCTTTTTCTTCGGTTTTGGCCACAACATAATCGTCTTTTCCATCGCCATAATACCAAGCCGGAATGCGTTGACCCCACCAAAGTTGTCGTGAAATGCACCAGTCTCTAATATTTTCCATCCAGTGGTTGTACGAGTTTTTAAACTTAGATGGATGGAACTCAATATTGTCGTCCATCACATTTTTGTGGGCCGGTTTGGCCAGCTTATCCATTTTGCAAAACCACTGCAGCGACAAACGCGGCTCAATGATGGCGTCGGTCCGTTCCGAGTACCCGACCTTATTTTGCATTTCTTCAATCTCAACCAGCTGGTCACTTTTTTCCAGATCTTTGATAATCAGTTCCCGTGCCACAAAGCGATCTTTACCGACATAGTGCTCGGCAGCATCGCTTAGCGTGCCATCGGGATTAAGCATATCGATTATTTCCAGGTCATGCTTCTGACCAATCTCATAGTCATTTTCGTCGTGAGCCGGCGTGATTTTCAGGCAGCCGGTTCCGTATTCCATATCCACGTATTCATCGGCAATAATGGGCACTTCACGTTGCACAACAGGGATGATTGCCGTTTTGCCGATCAGGTCTTGGTAGCGTTCATCATCAGGATGAACGCACACAGCCGTATCCGCTAAAATGGTCTCGGGACGTGTTGTAGCAATCGTAACCCACTCGTCGCTGTCTTTAATTTTATAGCGAACATGATAGAGTTTAGAGGTTTCCTCTCGGTGAATAACCTCTTCATCAGAAAGAGCGGTTTGTGCTTCCGGATCCCAGTTAATCATCCGCTTGCCACGATAGATATAACCACGCTCGTAGAGTTCGATAAAGCAATCAACGACAGCTTCGTACAGATCATCTTCAAGCGTAAAACGGGTCCGTTCCCAGTCGCAGGAGGCCCCGAGCTTGCGTAGTTGTTGCAGGATAATTCCCCCGTGTTCATCTGTCCAGTCCCAGGCATGTTCAAGAAATTCTTCGCGAGTAAGATCTGCTTTCGTGATGCCTTCTTTGCGAAGCTTTTGGACAACCTTGGCTTCGGTAGCAATAGAAGCGTGATCGGTCCCGGGAACCCAGCAGGCGTTTTTGCCCTGCATGCGGGCACGTCGGACAAGCACATCCTGGATCGTATTGTTGAGCATATGTCCCATGTGTAGTACGCCGGTGACGTTGGGAGGGGGGATGACGACGGTATATGACTCGCGGTCGTCGGGCTCGGAATGGAAAAAACCATTATCCTCCCAGAAGCTGTACCATTTGTCTTCGATACTGCCGGGATCAAAATGTTTTGGGATGTTTTGAGAAGCCGTGGGTTTATCCAAAATTATGAAAGCTCGTTTTGCAAGTTTCGATTTTCGCTATTTAAGTCGCAAAGATACGAAAAAGGAAAGAAGATGTAGAGTGGGAATTTTTGTAAAATATTATAATCATGAATAATAAAAGTATTGTCTGGGATATTTGGCAAATAAAAACCTTTTCCCCTTTATTTATTAATAATATGCCTAAAATTAATTTTAGCTATGAGAAACAAGATTTTAGAAATATTTATTAAACCTCATCCATTATTTACGAGTTATAATGGCTGGTTTAAAATTAGCGGGATTAGTGTAGGTATAGTTGCTTTCCTGATGATCTTTCAGCCTTTTGGTTTGAAAGGCGTAACAACTGATCAAGGATATCTCTATCTAATTGGATATGGGTTTGTAACATTTGTGGCTCTAACAATATTTCTAAAAGTTATTCCTTCGTTAAAAATATGCTTTCCCTTTTTTGAAGATGAAAACTGGAAAGTTTGGAAGCATATCGTTTGGATACTGCTGACGGTGTTATTTATTGGATTTCTGAATCTTGTCTATACTGCTTTATTTTTAGATGAGTTTAACCTGACGTTATTTGATTGGATTTTATTTGAGTTTTATACCTTGTCAATATCTGTCATCCCTGTTGGATTTACTACCCTTCTTCGGCATAACCAGTTATTAAAAAAGCATGTTCGATCTGCTACCCAAATTGGTGATGGAGTACATAAATATGGATCTTTTACTGCAAATAATACCCTTTCTTTTACTCTACAGGGGCAGAACAAAGATGAGGTATTACCCCTTAAAAGCAGTGAACTGCGTTATATTACCTCTGAAGGTAATTATGTGAAGATCAGTTACTACAGTAATGGTACGTTAAAGCAAGAATTGTTGCGAAGTACCCTAAAAAATGTTCTCAAGCAGTTGGAAGAAGATAACTATTTAATTCGCTGTCATCGCTCATATATTGTTAATACTGCTTTCATTGAGGAGGTCAAAGGCAACGCCCAGGGATTACAATTATCAGTATCAGATTGTGATGAAAAAATACCAGTTTCTCGTAGATATATTGATGAAATACAAGATGTTTTGAAGTAACTACACTGATATTTTAAGGATTTCCCTTTCTGCCTTTTTTGCGATTTATCCCAAAGTATTGTTAAACATCCCAATCTTTGTTGCTCGTCACAAATCTTTGTTATTCATCACAGAGGGTTCTAAAAGGCATTTCAGATTAAATACATTGGGACAGAAAGTTAGTTCGATGACGTAGTCAAAGTTATCTAAACCAATAATATATGTGCCTTGCGAAAGCTTAGACAAGGCACAATATAAACTCAAAAGATTATATTATGTATAAAAAATTAACTTACCGCTTAGTACTCTTATTTCTTATTTCAGGGCTGTTTTTTATAAAAGCCTGTAGTGCACAGTCTGCAAGACCCACATCAAACGAGAAACGAGCTATAGCCAAAGCTGATTCAATATCACAGGCTATGGAAAAGAACTCTAGAGATATTGAAAAAAGATTTGAGCTGGGAAAAACGTATTATGATTTAGCAATAACGTATGGCAAAGAAAAATATATTGACAAAGCAGAAACGCATTTCCGGAAAATTTTGGAAGTTGATGATAATCATGCTTTGGCGTATGCCTATTTGGGAAGTTTGACAACCGTTAAAGGGAAACATGCTTATGCGCCCTGGAAAAAGCTTGATCATGTGGAGAAAGGATGTGATTTAATGGACAAAGCTGTTGAGCTCGCTCCCCAAAATGTTCGTGTGCGAATGGTAAGAGCATTTAATAATTTGGAATTACCTATCTTTTTTAACCGATTAGGATATGCTATTGAGGATTTAGCTTTTCTTCGTGATGGAAGGGTTTGGCCACACCTAAATAAACCGTTGCAAGCAGAGATACTCTATTCTTCTGGTTTTGCGCTTCAACAAAGTGGTAACCAAGAAAAAGCCAAAGAGATGTACAAAAAAACTCTGGCTTTAAACGTATCTAAAGAAAATCCATTTAAGCAGAAAGCAAAGGCAAAGTTGAAAAACTTATCACAAGAATAATAGGTCTACAATACCATTATTATGCAGCTAATCACTATTAAAAACCTCTTTAAAACCTACCGGCTCGGGGATGTGGAAGTATCTGCTTTGCGTGGACTTTCACTATCTATTGAGCAAGGAGAGTTCGTTGCTCTCTATGGTGCCTCCGGAAGTGGCAAAACCACATTGTTGAATATTATCGCCTGCATCGACGCTCCATCCTCGGGGAAAGTATTCTATGAACAAAAGCAGATTAATTACAGTCAGTCCAAGAAACTCGGTCAGTTTCGTCTAAATAAAATTGGTTTTGTTTTTCAGTCCTACAATTTGGTACCCGTTCTCAATACCTATGAAAATATTGAATATCCTTTGTTATTAACGGCTAAATCTGAAGAAGAAAGAAAGCAGTTGGTGGAAAATATTATTGATCAGGTAGGACTTACTGACGTTAAAGGTCATAAGCCAAGACAGTTATCCGGCGGACAAAGACAGCGGGTGGCAATTGGCAGGGCTTTGGTGAACAAGCCCAAGCTTGTAATTGCAGATGAGCCAACGGCAAACTTGGACGTTAAGACCTCGCGGCGGATTTTGGAGCTGCTTACGGGTCTGAATGAGGTTGAAAATACCACCTTTCTTATTGCTACTCATGATCCTTTAGTGAAAGAGTATGTTGGACGAAGCATAATGATTAGAGATGGGAAAATAAGGACCAAAGAACATGTTTAAATTTTTTCGATTATCAATTAAAAATGTATTTCGAAACACGCAACGTACGGTCTTAACTGTTTTGACAGTTAGTATTGGCTTTATGTCAATTATTGTGACGGCCGGTTATATGGATTACGTATTTGTTGGTCTGCGGGAATCCTTTATTCGCGGGGGTACAGGACATATCCAGATATTTAACAAAGAATATACGGAAAAAGATGAGCAGCATTTGCTTGAATATGGTTTGCAAGATTATGAAAACTTAAAAAATGATATTAGCTCTGATAAAGAGGTTCGTTTTGTGATGAAACGGATTGAGTTCCAGGGATTAGTTTCAAATGGTGAACAAACCAAGGTTTTCTTAGGCAAAGGAGTAGAGCCAAAGAAAGAAAGCAAGCTTTCGACATTTTTTGTTGAGATGGAGAAAGGAACTTTTCCCGGCCTGATAAAAAATGAAGAAGGGGAGTTGCAGGGGGCTGTTGGAAAGGGCCTAGCCCAAGATCTGCAGGCCGAAATTGGTGATTACCTGACCTTACTTTCTGCTACACCTGGTGGTATGTATAATGCAATCGATATAAAGCTATCCGGAATATTTAGTACCGGAATTCCCGAGTATGATAATCGGCAGGTGATGGTAGATATATCCACAGCCCAGCTATTGTTGGATACTGATAAAATATCCAACCTTGTTGTTGTTCTTGATGAGACATCACAAACCCCCCAAACACTGGATAAATTCGAGAAAAAACATGCTTCTGTATCTTTTTTGTCATGGTCCGAACTAACTCCCTATTACAACAGTGTTGTAGCTTTGTATGAAAGAGGATTCGGAGTGCTTGGGATTATTATTGTATTTATTGTGGTTTTGGCCAGCTCAAACACAATGACAATGTCAGTGTTTGAACGTACAAAAGAGATTGCAACAATTTTGTCTATAGGAACATCGAGGCTGCGTGTTTGGCTTAACTATATTTATGAGGGATTTCTTATTGGGGTGCTTTCGTCAGTTATCGGAACGGTACTAAGCTATACTGTTATTTTTACCATCAATGAAATGAATTTAACGATGCCCCCGCCGCCAGGGCGTACTACGGCCTATCCATTGACGATAACCCCTCTGCATTCTACGATTTTGATCGTCACCTTATTAACTATTGTAGTGTGTGTAGTAGCAACCCTGTTACCGGCGTACCGGGCGTCAAAATTAAATATCGTAGAGGCACTAGGTCATGAATAATCAATCCAACAATAGTATTATAATGGGTAAGAGTAACAACTCCATGTTGTTTTCGGTTTGTATGCTTTTGTTTATCCCTATTTCTACCCTGGTATCGGTGGAGTCAACATTGGTGGACCCAGCGACAATTCTTAAAAAGGCTGATAAAACCCGTACTGTTTCCGGATCTATGAAAATTGATGTTACGATTGAAGTCTATAAAGATAATCAACTTAGTAACAGTGAAAACTTTGAAGTGTTTGCTAAAGGAGATGATAAGACTCTTATCAAATCGTACAATGACGATAAGGTACAGCGGCTTATATTATCTGTGAAAAATAATATGTGGGTTTATTATCCTAATACGCGTAAACCTTTACGCATTAGTCCTTTGCAACGGATGATGGGACAGGTGTCGAATGCTGATATAACGAGAATCAATTTTTCAGGCGACTATACTCCCGAACTGTTAAGAACAGAGGCTGCCGAGGGCAGAGAGTGTTATGTGTTGCAACTGAAGTTAAAGGGAGAGGCTAATCAAACATATCCTAAAATTGTTTATTGGGTTGCCAAAGAAAATTTTCAGCCGGTAAAAGCGGATTTCTATCTAATTTCTGGAAAAAGGCTGAAAAGTGCTTATTACGAGAAATACAAGGATGGGGTATTGTATAAAACTCGTATAGAGAGTGCATTGCGTAAAGATCAATATTCACTGATATACTATAATAAGATGACCAGTGAGCAGGTGCCTGATATTTATTTCAATAAAAATTATATCAGCCGACTGATAAAATGAAGGTTATTTCATCCCTTTCTTGGTTGACCATAAAAGTATTACTGGTACTCTTATGGATTGGGGGATCCGGAATTTCTCTGGTACAAGGCCAAAACCATCTCCAACCATTAATAGATAACGTGGAAGTTACCTTATACAGTGATCTGCAGCTTAGGGATTTGAATAAGCAAACTCCCTTTAACAGGAATAATTATGTATTTGATCTACCGAGTAATACGCAATTTGCGAATCTTAATGCCTACTATAAATCCAACAACCTTGTAGCCGATATAAATGTGGTTGAATATGGAAGTGGTTTTGAGTTTGAAAATCCTGAGATCTACATGCGGCAGCTTTACAAGTATTTTTTGATTGATTACAAACTCAATATCGGTTTTGGTAAAAAGATGTTTTACTGGGGAAGTGGATACTTTCGGAATCCGGCTGCTTTTGTAAATTTTAAACGCGACCCTACGAATCCTGATGATCGGCTAAATGAATATACTGGCAAACCGTTTGTTCATATTGGCTATTTTTTTCCGGAAAGCAATATTGACCTGGTATACACCCCGGAAGTGAAGGTAGACTTGAAGCAGCTTGAGTATACTGCTACAGAGTTAGTCTTTCGGTATTATCGTTTTTTTGAGAATTTAGATCTTTCGTTTCTATTGAAATACAACAATAAGGAGCATAATGCTGCAGGGTTGAGTATGGCTTATACCTTACAAGATGACTTGGTGCTTCATTTTGAGGGAGCCCTGCAACACGGGTATAAAAAGCAGCTACATCATTCTATCGTATCCGGTGAGTCAGACACAGTATATCAATCCTACCCCTATGATCGGGTACAAAGTGAGCATCCTATTCCCAAACTATTGGCCGGTTTTAGCTTTACCACTCAGAGTGGTTATAATATCATCGGGGAGTATTACTATAACGGCTTAGGGTTATCCTATAGTGATTGGAATGATCTGATAACACATCTGGAGTATTTAAATTCATCAAAGAGTGACCGGTTTGGGAAAGGGGTGGTAACAAATAACATCAAATGGAGTGCACTATCACTCAATGATAGGAAACATTACCTGCTCCTTCGTTTCCAACGGTCTTTTTCAGGTATTAATGCTAACCTCGTGACTCTTTCTAATATTGTGGATACCAGCACCTTTTTACGTTTGAAAGCAGGAACAAAAATAGTGGGACCGTTGAAAGGAGAGGTGCAGATTGAACGGTTTGTGGGCACTTCCAAAACCGACTTTGGATCCATATTTTACAAATGGAACATACATCTTACTTTGAAACTAAAAATTTCACAGTAGATGCTAATTTCGTCTTGATGCTCTGCCTTTTAGGTCACAACGCAGAGCATTGTGACCAGATAAAAAGCTTCCGCAGCAGAACTACGGAAGCTATATAAATCAGGTTGAATTATAGATTCTGAAACCCCGAGTGATCGGGACACAGCAAGTTCAGAATAACACAGTACTTTAATTAGCTGGTCCGCTTCAGCAACACCCCAAAGTGTCCGTCGCAGCCGTGCTTGTGTGGAAAAGTTTGATAAGCCAATCCGCCATGGGCAATAACTTCGTCCGGCACGTATCCTTCAACCGATTGCATCTCAAAGTTTTCGTGGCGGTCGAGGAAGTTCATCACTTGTTCCATATTTTCCTCCTCTTCGAGTGAGCAGGTACTGTATACCAAACGTCCACCTTTTTTAACCATCTCTGCGGCAGAATCGAGCAGTTCAGACTGCAATTGTACTGCATTATCAAGTGATTCTTGATCGCGTCGCCAGCGTAGGTCAGCTCGCTTACTGAGTACTCCGGTTCCCGTGCAGGGCGCATCCAGCAGAACGGCATCTGTTTCATCGAGCTCTACTTCTGTCGCATCAGCCCGGCGGACCCGAATATTTTCGGCGTGATAGGAGAGGGCGCTTTCGGCCAGTTTATCTAGTCGTTCAGAAGAAATATCAACGGCTAAAATATCGCCTTCGCCATTCATTAAGTCAGACATTAAAACGCTTTTGGTACCGGGCGCTGCACAAAGATCGTAAATTGATTCACTTGGATCCGGATCCAAAAGGTAAGGAGCAAATCCTGCTGCAATATCCTGAACCTGGCAAAAACCTTTATCCAGCCACCCTTTCGAAATAAAGGGTGCAACGCTGTCAACTTTGAAATAGCCCGGTAGCCAATCGCTTTCTTCAAAATCGATACCGTGCTTGGTCATCCGCAGCTTAAAATTTTCTGTTTTTGTGCGTAGGTTGTTGGCGCGGATATAGTAGCTGGGCCGTTTGTTGTTGGCCTGCATTAACTTAAAAGCTTCTCGCTCTCCGAAACGGTTGGTCCATCGTTTTACCAGCCATTCGGGGTGCGAAAAGGTTGTAGCAACCAACTTAGTACGATCTTCGAAATTAGGTTTGGGAAGATTATCAATATCCCGCTGTAGGTTGCGCAGTATTGCATTGGTAAGATCACCGGTGCGCGAGCCGAGACTGTATTTTGCTATCTCCACGGACTCGTTAATAGCGGCATAATCAGGAGTACTGTCCATAAATACCATGTCATATACGCCGAGACGGAGAATATTTTTCAGACTCGATTTCATCTCATCAATCTTCACGTTCGAAAACTGGTCGATAAGAAAATCAAGGTAGGAGCGACGTCTTAAAATATTTTGCACATACTCGCGAACTTCAGCACGGTCGCGGCTCTCAAGCTTATTGGCACGGGAATAATCAAGAACTCCGTTATCTTCAAAATCTATTAGTATTTCTACGCTGATAGAACGAGCTGTTGCTTCGGTATCCAATGCAATATCTGTTTAGTGTTAAACTTTCCGGTGATAAAAATCCAGCAAACCACATCCACAAAGTGTGACAACTATTATGTTTACTTTTTATTATTCTGAGCGAATAAAATACGTGGTTCTCAGGTTGCCAAAAATACGATTTTAGCATGGGAGTTGCTAATAGAGAATAGATTATATTGGTTCGGTTTCCGAGATCTTCTACTGCGGCTTATTTTGTGCCCAATAGTAAACCGGAAGTCCTACTGCCAATATAGCTATACCAACCGTCGCTCCCCATCCGGTAAACATCACGCTTGAATACAAAAGGTATGAGGCACATATGATAAACAGAATGGGGGTAAGTGGATAGAACGGGACTTTGAATGTATCACCGGAAGATTCTTCTCTATTTCTAAAAAGGAAAAGCGTAATGGTGGTGAGAAGGATGAAAAACCAGAAAACCGGGGCGGTGTAATCAACCATCGTGGAAACAGCCTCTTTGGTAAACGCTCCTATAAAAACCAGTCCGAGACTTATGCCTCCTTGGACCAGCAAAGCATTAATGGGGGAGTTATAATGGGGATTCCATTTGCCAATCCATCCCAATGCACTAAAGTCGCGTCCCAGTGCATAGTTGGTTCTTGCACCGGTAATAATGGTTGCATTGGCGGTTGATAGTGCAGAAATGATGACGATGGTAGCCATGATAAAAGCTCCCTCGGTCCCAAAAATACTGTTGGTAAGATCTACACCTATTGTTTCGGATGTGCGGAGCTGTTCGAGTCCCAATACCTGGAGGTAGGCACTATTTATAAGTACATATAGAACGGTAATTACAGTCAATCCAATGAGTAGTACCTTGGACATATTTTTACGAACCCCTTTTAATTCTGCGGAAAGGTAAACTCCTTCATTCCATCCGCCATAGGTAAGTAGAACAAATATCATAGCAGTACCTGCCGAGCTGTTGACTGAGGAGCCGGTTTGGGGCGTAACTTCACCGCCGGTAATAACGCCGGCAAGTCCGCAGATTAGCAAAATACCCACAATAAGAGTGGTCATCCCATTTTGGGCATTTTTTGCGGGATGGGTGCCCCAGATATTCAGTCCGGTTAACCCGATAACAGTGATGCCAGCATAAATAGATGAGCTATATGTTCCCAGGTCGTAAATAGTGGATGCATAATCCCCAAGTATAAAAGCAGCTAAGGCAATAGATCCTGTTTGAATGACGGTCATGCGTCCCCAGGAAAACAAAAAGCCTATGGCTGAACCATAGGCCTCAGTAAGAAAATAGTATTCCCCTCCGGCGTCGGGCTTCTTTGATGCAATTTCAGCGTAGCACAGTGCGCCAATAATGGATATGAGGCCACCGGCCAGCCAAAAACCGATATAATGAAGTTCGGTTGCAGCATTTTGGGCTACTATGGAAGGTAGGCGAAATATGCCGATGCCCACCACAATGCCAACTATGACAGCTATAGCGCTAAGATTGGTAAAAACTTTTAGCGGTGAACCCGAATCGGATGTGTTCATGCAGCGGGGCCAAAACTTTTGTTAGGATAAGCCGGAATAAAAGAAATTATTTTTTTGTTGCCGACCATTGATAAAAATTCTTTTCCTGGCCGTTATGATGCTGCATCATCCCGTTTATCTTATCTCCTTCAACGCGTCCGCTAAATATATAATTTTGATCACCATTTGATGCTCGCACAGTTATTCGCTTGCCTTTTAACTCGGCTTTGTGGATATCAAAAAAGGTGTCACTGTTATCGGTAAGTTTTGCGGAGATTTCCTGAAAACGCTGTTTAATCGTCATATTAAAATTGGTGCCATTAAAATCCCACGACCATGTACCTTCTGTCTGTGCCGGTATTACCCAGTAATAGATGTCGTGGCTTCTCCCGTCATTATTTACAACGACCTCTTTATCAGCTTTCCAGCTTCCCATATCAAAACTGTGCGAAACGACTTGTGTGCCGGGTTCCAGCTTATTTATGAGTTCGGGCCGCAACTTTTTGTTTACTGAGGGCAATAAATACATCGTAATAACAGAGGCTTTACTAAAATCGGTTTTAAATATATCTCCCTCCATAAACATTATTTGGTCATCAACACCTTCGCTGCTGGCATTTTCGCGAGCTTCGGCAATACGTTCAGGATCAAGGTCAATGCCGTGGCCATTGGCGCCACGTTTGGCGGCCGCAATCACGATACGTCCGTCTCCGGATCCTAAATCAATGACATAATCACTGGATTCTACATCAGTTAGATCGAGCATACGTTCAACCACGTTATCGGGCGTAGGTACGTAGGGAACATCCAGATCCTGAGCTGTAACGTGAGATGCAGAAGTGAAAATTAATCCTAAAAATATTAGCACCCCAAAAAAGGAGTAAGATAATGATTTAACCGATGTTGGCTTTTTCATAATTGGGTTACTTAAGTTTTAATGGATAAATAATTGTGTAATCTACTACAGAATAAAAGCTTTATGTCTCTTTAAAGAACCAACTTTTTTATCAAGTTGTTCCATAAGGCCATAGTCATTACATCTTTTAATGGTTGTTAGGGCATAAGTAGATATGCTACAATTTTTAGTTAACTATTATCTAAAGAAATATAGATTAAACAAAACAAATGTGAGTATGGAGTATTTTTAAATGAATTGCACGAATTTTAAGAATTTTGAACCACTTTTAGTGCTCTCTTTTACTACTCAAGGTGGGGCTAATTAGCATATGGAGTGAAACACAATATGGGCACCTTGGTGCAATGTCTTTTAGGCTGGTACTATCCTCAAATAGTTATATCGGACAGGATACTGGAGCTTTTAAATATGTATCATGATGTTTTTTTCTTCTCTGTAGCAAACTCCCATCATTTAAGGGTACCAATAACTGCTTGAAAGATATTGCTGCAGTCATTTGGGATAATAAGTTTACCCCGATTATACTACTCGAGTAGATAACAAATTTTGTAAAAGAAGGCTTAATTCTGAAATACTAAAGTAAACGTTGTCCCCTCGTCTGGCTCACTTTCAATAGATAGTTCTGCTTTAAGCTGTTTGGCAAACTTTTTTATGAGGGTCATTCCCAGCGATTTAGTTTTTAGATTTTCTGAATCCTGAGGGAACCCCACTCCATTATCACGGATGTAAATATTTATTTTATCATTTTTTACCGTACTCCCAAGTTCAATAAAACCATCAGACCTGCCATCAAAAGCATGTTTATGGGCATTGATAAGAATTTCATTGATTACCAGTCCAAGAGGAATAGACTTTGACATATCAAGGCGGGCATCTTCCAGATTAAATCTAAGGTCAATCTCAGCATTTTTGTCGACAAATGATCGATGGGTTAGGTCGCCAATACGTTTGACGTATTCTTTCATACTGATATTAGATAACGACTCATTTTGATAAAGAGCCTCATGAGCCAGTGCCATCGATTTTATGCGTGACCGCGCGGTTCTGAAGGTTCCATTTTCTCTATCATGTGAGGAGGTTTGTTCCTGTAATTCCAGCAAAGCACTTACCAGGGCCATGTTGTTTTTAACGCGGTGATGAATTTCTTTGAGGAGTACTTTCTTTTCATCTAATGAAACCTGCAGCTTTTTTTGACTTTCATTTAGCTGACGTGTTCGGCTTTCCACTTCTGATGTTAGCTGTTTATTCCAGCCCCCGATAAGCTTAAAGCCACCATATCCGGCTATTATAATAATTCCGATAGATATCCATGAAATAATTTCAAAGGATTCCAGCGCATTAACCACATCAATAACAGTTGCTGTTTTTTCTTCAGCCATCACCTCTTGAACTCTTAGCTTACCTAAGTATTTACCAGAGAATATAAATAGGGCAAGTGCGCTCGTGATTGATGCTACCGCTCCGGATACCCATTTTAAGGATAAGCGACGCCGGTCGGGAAGTTCAAATAATCGACTTTTTAAGCGTTCGATCATAGGAGTGAATAACCATAACAAGGGACCTGTTATTACCACAGCCTGAATAAATGAACCGCTCCACCAGCTCTTCCAGATCATCAAAGTTTCAGAAGCGGAAAGTTGGTGCGTAAAACTCCAGATAAAAGATCCAAGAGAACTCCCTATAGAAGCGATAAACATGATAGAAATAAAGAATGCAATACTTTTAAAACTTCTTAGATCATAAGCGATATTAAATCCCTGATACGCCATTGCACAGATAGCCACGCCTAATACAAAAGCAATTGCAAAAACAAGGGCCCAGCCCCAAGGCATACTTGAATGAAAGGCAATAATAAAAGAACATAAAAAGATGGGTATAAATCCCCACTCAAAACCGAACCAGAAAAATAACAGAAGTCCTAAAATGAGTGCGGGATTAAAAAGAAAAAACTTAATGATATCAACACGGTTGGAAGATAATGACATCCATTCACTGGGCAGTAGGACTATAGTAGCATATAAGGAGCCGGCAATGGCGAGAATCCATATCGATAACACCCCCCAAACGCGTACATCTGTTAATGAATAACGTGAAAGAAGGATGTCAAATGTCAGCGGATTCCACAGAGAGGGAGTGTTATGTTGATCCTTACGATTCAAAACTTCCCGATTTATTGGCTGTTGATATTCAGTTATGCAAGGTAAGAAATCCACAAAGCATTAAAAATATTTAATGTTTATTAAAATGATGGTACTGTGGATGAGGTGAGAGCTTAAGTATACAGAGTAGGGTTTAATTTTAATTAGGGATTAAGATGGAAGTCCTAAAAGGGAATTACACCACTTAGTACGGAAGAAATATTCTGTGTAAGTAATTAGGATGTAATAAAGGGCTGATTCGACTTTCATTTGCTCGTAAAAAGTCCTAACTTTTGCCGCTTCTTATGTGGTAGGAAATTTACATTTCTCCCCAAAAAGAAATTATCAAAAGTTAACTCATTAGAACTAAATAAATAATGAATAAAGGAACCGTTGCACAAGTGATTGGGCCGGTTGTGGATGTTGATTTCGATGAAGGCGACATTCCACCGGTACTAAATGCACTTTATATCGAAAGAGAAGACAATTCTAAACTCTATCTGGAAGTTGCTCAGCATCTCGGAGAAAATCGTGTTCGTACGATTGCGATGGACTCTACCGATGGACTGGTTCGGGAGATGGAAGTTGTTAATACTGGAGCTCCGATCTCGATGCCGGTAGGTGAAGACATTCTTGGACGCGTATTTAACGTGGTAGGGGAACCTATTGATGGAATTGAGCCTCCCAAAGGAGATCGAAAATATCCTATCCACCGATCGGCGCCTGATTTTGAAGATCTGGCAACTTCTACCGAAATGCTTGAAACCGGGATCAAGGTTATTGACTTGCTCTGCCCTTATGCGAAAGGAGGTAAAACCGGACTTTTTGGTGGTGCCGGTGTAGGAAAAACGGTTCTTATTCAGGAATTGATTAACAATATTGCGAAAGGTCACGGTGGTCTTTCGGTTTTTGCCGGTGTAGGTGAGCGTACTCGTGAGGGTAATGACCTTATCCGTGAGATGCTTGAAGCCGGCATTATTGATTACGGCGAAGAGTTTAAAGAGTCCTTTGAAAATGGAAAGTGGGATCTTAGTAAAGTAGATAAAGAGGCTTTGAAAGACTCAAAAGCTGCCTTTACCTTTGGTCAAATGAATGAGCCGCCGGGAGCTCGTGTTCGTGTAGCACTTTCCGGATTGACACTGGCCGAATATTTCCGTGAGGAAGTTTCTCGGGATATCCTGCTCTTTATTGACAATATTTTCCGCTTTACCCAGGCTGGTTCTGAGGTATCAGCGCTGTTAGGACGTATGCCTTCTGCGGTAGGTTACCAGCCAACATTGGCTACCGAAATGGGTGACCTGCAAGAGCGTATTACTTCCACTAAGAAGGGATCTATTACGTCTGTTCAGGCGGTGTATGTTCCAGCTGATGACTTGACAGACCCTGCGCCGGCGACGACTTTTGCTCACTTGGATTCTACAACGACCTTGAGTCGTGCACTTACACAGATCGGTATTTATCCGGCTGTAGATCCGCTGGACTCTTCTTCCCGAATTCTTGATCCGCATATTGTTGGTAAAGAACATTACCAGACGGCACAGCGAGTAATCGAGATTCTCCAGAAGTATAAAGATCTTCAGGATATTATTGCCATCCTGGGAATGGATGAACTTTCAGATGAAGATAAAACAGTTGTGTCACGAGCTCGACGTATTCAGCGATTCTTAAGTCAGCCATTCTTTGTTGCTGAACAGTTTACGGGTCAGCCCGGTACCTATGTCAATATTGATGACACTGTTAAAGGTTTCAAGAAGATTCTGGACGGTGAGCTTGATCACTTACCAGAGAAAGCTTTCTACATGGTTGGTACCATTGAAGAAGCAGAAGAAAAAGGCGAAGAATTGTTGGCCGAGGAAGAAGCTGAAGCCGCAGAATAATAATAGGGTATATAACCAATGAACACCTTTAGTGCTCAAATATTAACTCCAGAAGGTTCTATCTTTGATGGTGAAGTGACTGGAGTGCAGGTCCCCGGAGAAATGGGGAGTTTTGAAGTTAAGGCGCTTCACGCCAATATTATTTCTTCACTTGAAATCGGAGAAATACTGGTTCGCAAAGCTACCGGTGGCGAGCAGCATTTCGCTGTAACGGGCGGCTTTGTTGAAGTAGTGGATAACAAGCTGACGTTGCTTGCCGAAGCTGCTGAACCGGTTGAGGAAATCGATGTTGAGCGAGCAAAACAAGCAAAAGAGCGTGCAGTAGAGCGTCTTGAATCTGATGACAAAGAGATCGATAAAGATCGGGCCAGAAAAGCACTCAAGCGTGCAGAAAACCGGATCAAACTATCGGTTGATATAGGGATAAGTACCCAGTAGTTCTTACTATTTTGATAATTTCTTAAAGGCGATCTCTGTTTGGAGGTCGCCTTTTCTATTTTTTAGTGTCCATCATTATTTGACCTTAGAAATATATGTTGACTGGCGGTGTGTAAATCACGCCAACATCTATTTATGATGGAATCAGGATTGATAACGGACATACCTAAAAGTGGATAAAGGTCTTGGACACAATTGAGAGCTGTTTTGCATGATTGCTGAGATTGAACAGATACCTTATTGACATGATCAACCCTGAGGTCTCCAGAGCTTTGTAACTCCCTCCATGACTGTGCTACGGTTTTATAAACGACTTCTTTTGCTGTATTAAATTTTAGATGTGAGTCTTTAAACTTTGACCGTAAATATGTCGGAAGTCTGTCAAGATCGGTTACATCATTTTTGGACAGCAATATCTGTTTGGCTTCATCGAAAAAACGCCTTGCTACGCCAAGCATTGAAATTGCCAGCGTACAGTGAGCAAATGCTTTAAATGGATAGTGGTAGAGCAGTCCGTCTACTTTAGCGGAAGCCGGTGAGATTGTAAATGTTCGTTCATTGGGGATTTGAACATCCTGTATCTCAAAATCATGACTTCCTGTTGCTTTGAGTCCAAAACTGTTCCATGTATTGGTTATCTCAATTTCATTGGGATAACATGCAATAGCCTTGGTAATGGGAAGCCCTTCTTTCTGGGGTATTTCTCCATCTATTGTCACATAGCAGGTTGCAGTAATTAGGGTAGCATGATCAATGCCGGAAGCATATTTCCATTTCCCGTTAATTTGAAAACCGGAGCTTATCTTTTCTGCTTTGCCCCCCGGGAATCCCGAACCGGCAATTAATGTATTCTTTTTACTAAAAATAGAGCGAGCAAATTCTGGTACCATGAATGCACCAAAAAGGCCGGCACCGGCGGTAAGAGTGAGTGTCCAGCCCAGGCTCCCATCTATCCAGGATGTGGCCTCAAGCCAGGGTAGTGCTTCAGGTAAATCATACTGCAATCCGCCGGATTGCCGGGGAACAAAAAGATCCGGGAGTTTCTTTTCGTTGAGGATATCTAATGCCGATGATGTCAGCTTTTCTAAATTATCAGAACGGTTAGCTTCTTCAGTGAGATCAGAGATTTCCTGTTCGGAAAAATAATCCGAGATGTTGATTGCCATATAATGAGACTACTCTTTCAGAAAATAAGATCCAAAATATTACCAACCGATGCGTCCGGTACCTGTTTCATTACTTTCGGCACTATCGGGATCTTGCGGCATCACAAAGCCGGGAGGAGATTGAAAGGGTTCGTAGCTCCAAGGGGCATCGGGATCTGCTGTGGCTGAATTAATGAACTTTCCAACAATAGGGAGGGCAGAACGTGCACCCTGACCAATGTAAGTATCTTCGGGAAAGCGAATCATACGGTTTTCTCCTCCTACCCAAGCGCCCATCGTGATATGAGGCATCATGGCTATAAACCAGTTGTCAGCACTATTTTGTGTAGTTCCGGTTTTGCCAGCAACATCTTGGCGAACACCGTAGACATTGCGCAAACGAACACCGGTCCCGTAATAATCTTCACCGCCACGAATGACGCCTCGCATCATATCCACCATCATATACGCAGTTTCGGGGCTAATAACCTCTTGCTGATATTCGGGGTGATATTCTTTGATGACATTTCCTTCTTTGTCTTCAACACGGGTAACGGCAATAGGCTCAATATGAACACCCTGATTGGCATAAGTGGTATAGGCGCTCACCATTTCAAGTAGGGAAACTTCTGCCGTTCCGAGCGCGATAGAAGGATAGGCGGGAGTTCCGGACATATCAATACCGAGATTAGAAGCCATCTGCTTAATTTTACGGGCAGCAGGCTCCAGTTCTTCCAGGTTATTGGTCCCCGGGGCTCCGGCCAGCTCAGGTAAAAGTCGAATCGTTACATTATTTAAACTACGGGCCAGTGCTTGACGAAGGGGCACCATTTCGGGGCCTGAAGGAACTTGAGGATCTTTAGGTTTCCATGCATCTCCCGATCGATCATAAAATACACTGGGATATTTAGAGAATTTGTGATAAGGTTTGTAGCCATTATCGATTGCTACCGTGTAAACAAAAGGCTTAAACGTAGAACCTGCTTGTCTTCGAGATTGGTAAACGTGGTCGTATTGGACATTACCGTAATTGGATCCGCCCACCCAAGCTAAAACATTTCCGTTATCAGGATTGATACCTACAAATCCGGCTTCGAGACGCGCTTTGGCATGTTTAACGGAGTCAACAAAAGCAGTATCAGCCATCAGGGTATCAAAAACCACAGACTCTTGGTCGGTATCATACTTTGAAAAAGCATTTTTATAGCGATCTGTATCCCGGATAAATTCACGTAAAAAGTTGGGGTGCTTTTGCCAAAACTCATCCATGTATTCCCCGCCGGGTGAAGTCCATTCGTTTTCGTAAATGGTCTGGAGCGAATCCAACTTGGTACGGAGCGCCTGCTCAGCGTAACGTTGTAGTCGCGAATCAATGGTCGTATAAATTGTTAATCCGTCTGTGTTTAGATCATAGCCGTTTTCTTTTAGCCAAGGATCCACCTGTTGACGCACATATTGACCGAAATAACGATTCTCTTGTCCTGATTCTGATGGACGATGATAATCAAGCACTATGGGTTCTTGCCGGAGCTTGTCATAAACCGCATCACTGATAAATCCTCTTTTGTTAAGCTGGAAGAGGACTGTATTACGTCGCCCTTTGGCGTTATCAGGATAGAGGCGCGGATTATACAGATATACCATTTGCAGCGATCCTATTAAAGTGGCAGCTTCAGAAATTGTTAAATCACCTGCTGTTTTACCATAGTGTGTTTGAGCCGCAGACTCTATACCGAAAGCACTGTTGGGGAATTCCACAGTGTTGAGATACATCTCAATAATTTCGCGCTTGGTATAATTGTGTTCAATTTGAACTGCAGTAATCATTTCCCGCAGTTTACGAACAACAGAAAACTCACGACCGATTTTCTTATAGAGGTTCCGGGCCAACTGTTGTGTAAGAGTGGATCCTCCTTGGATACGGCCATTTATTAAGTGCCAAGGTATAGCCAGGGTTCGGATCATGTCGATTCCCCAGTGATTGTAAAACCGATGATCTTCGGTGGCAATGAGGGCATCAACTACATGGGGAGATATTTTCTCAATGGGAACGTGCGTACGATTTTCGGTATAGTAGCGATCCAAGACTACGCCGTCACGGCTTTTTAATTCTGAAGCAACGGCCGTTTGGGGGTTTTCAAGTTGATCAATAGAAGGGAGTCCTTGGGCCAGGTAAATAGTAAAGCCGGTAGCTACTAATACGATAATACCGGCTGCTACTCCGGCCCAGCGAAGTAACTTTTTAGAGATTCCATTATTTTCAGACGATGAACTATTGTTGTTATCGTCGTTTTTTGATTGTGCCTTTTTTCGCCGATAATTGGGATCGTTGAAATAACGATCCATGTCATTGTCGTAATCTGAATTGCTCATTAATAACTGCTGGTTTCAAATTTTTTTAACGTCTGTAACTCTGGCTCCCAACAAACGAGGGAAATACCGTCATTATTGTAATAGGCCATCGTGTGATGGTTATAAAAGGTACCCAAATTTATATAGCTTCCGAAGGGAAATTGTTTCTGTCTGGGAATATGATCATGTCCGGATAAAATGACTTCCACGTCAGAAATTTTGAGTTGCTGCTTTGCCCAGTTATTCAGCTGTTCTTGTTTTCGGTTATCCCAATCCATTTTGCGGGTAATGCGCGAAAAGTATTTCATAATAGAATTCCCCGTTTGAGGCGGAAACACCGTTTGAAATAGCTTTACAAATAATTGACTTCGTAAAATTCGGTGCATTAAGGGCCGTTTTAATTGATATTGGGGATTGGCAAGTCCATCGCCGTGCAGCGTTAATACCTGTTTATCATTGGCATTAAATTGGTACTGCTCGTGGATGAGATGAAATCCACGACCTCTTAAATGATTTCGTGTCCAGTTATCATGGTTCCCCGTAATATAAAGTGTAGGCCCCAACTCATTATTGAAGTCCTCAAAGCGGTCGAGCAATTTTTTACCGAGTTTGGGTACAAAACCAGGATATTCCATCCAGTAATCAAAAAGGTCTCCTAACACAGCCAAGCGAATATCATTTCGCTGACAATAGTTGATCAGCTGGATAAGCTCAGATTCAATACGAGCGTTTTTAGTATTAGAAAAGCCGCCCAAGTGGGCATCCGAAATAAATAAGAGGGGCGGTTGCAGTGGGGGGGTATCCATTGTCAATTCAAGCGATTATCTCTTTCGCTCAATAATAAAGGTGATAAGTTCTTCAAACGATGTCCTTTCGGCTGATTCTGGTAACGTGGAAAGTTCATCAAGTGCTCGCTGAGCATACTCATTCATGATGGAACGGGCGTACTTTATTCCCCCTTTATCGTGAACAAACTGCACAATTTCCTCAATTTCATCATTGCTTTTTTTGCGTTTTCGCATTAGGTGACGCATACGAATCGTCTCAAAAAACGAGGCATTATCGAGAGCTTTAATAAATGGAAGCGTTACCTTGCGCTCTTGAATATCGTTACGTTTGGGTTTGCCGATATCATCGACGCCGTAATCAAACAGGTCGTCCCGTATTTGAAAAGCGATACCGGTATTCATTCCAATATCGTGCATTTTTTGATGAATGGCTGGATCGTCGGAAGTAGAAACGGCGCCACATTCACAACAGGCGGCAATAAGGCTGGCTGTTTTTTCAGAGATTACTTTAAAATAATACTCCTCATCCATGTTAAAAAGACGAGCTGCTTTAAATTGTCGTAATTCCCCTTCACTCATCTTTTTAACGGCATCAGAAAGTACTTTTAGCAGCTTGAACTCCTCATAATCCAAAGCTGTTAGTAATCCTTTTGAGAGCAGATAATCCCCTAAAAGAACGCTGGCTTTATTTTTCCACACTTTGTTGATGCTTAGAAAGCCGCGCCGAACTTCCGCATCATCAACAACATCATCGTGGATGAGGGTAGCGGTATGAAGCAGCTCAATCATGGTGGCAGCTACGTAGCTGCGTTCGTTTACATCCCCAAAAAGTCGGGCTGACATAAATACGAGGGTGGGACGAATTTCTTTCCCTTTTTGTCGCAATAGATACTGAACAATCTTATCAAGAAGAAATACATCGGTACGGAGCTCATCTTTATAAAAACTGCGAAACTCAGACAAGCTGTCTGAAACAGGATTTGTAATCTGTTTCAGCGTTTTTTTATCCGTTCTCTTAAATTTTGTGACTTCTTTAAGTTCAGTATCAATCATTTTACCTAAGTAGAAGGCTTAAAATTGTTCGATAGATATATATTTTAACCATCCAAAAACTTGTAGTGAATAAGGCCTAATATAGCTGTCTGGGATGAGCTTCTCCACATTCAATTTTAGGGAAAAGATGTTTTAAATAATAGCTAAGTTTATGTAGCCTGTGAAAAGTGTAGTATTAGAATAATATTTGAATTTTAGTAACAAATCAGGTTTTATACTCCATCAATTTTTTTAGTTTACCCGATCAATTAAAGTGGACTTAAGATACCTATAAAAATCGTATATAATGATTGAGATTAACACCAGTCGGGCAAAACAGTTTTTGTCTGAAGATAGATTTAGTCAGGCTTATAAGCAGGCTGAAAAAGCTTTTGAATTAGTTCAGCAGCGTAATGGCGAAGGAACTGAATGGTTGGGATGGAGAGATCTGCTTGCTGATCCCAATGATGCTATTCTCGAACAGATAGATAGCTTGGCGACGAATATTCGCGAACAGGCTGATGTCTTTATCGTATGTGGAATTGGGGGATCTTATTTGGGTGCGCGAGCTGTTATTGAGGCCTTGGGTTCGTTCTTTGGAAACGACGGTCCGGAGATTATTTTTGCCGGCCATCATATGAGCGGCAAATATTTAAAAGATTTGATTGGTTATCTGGACAAACCCAACAAGGAGGGGGAGCCTAAAAGTGTTTTCGTAAATGTGATCTCAAAATCTGGAACCACGCTCGAAACTGCTCTTTCTTTTCGCGTGCTTCGAAAGTGGATGACCGAGCAGTTTCCTGAAGATGTTGACGATCGGATTATTTGTACCACAAGTAAAGAGGGAGGAGCACTCAATGAGCTGATTGATCAACACGGGTACAAAAAATTTATCATTCCTGATGATGTGGGCGGCCGTTTTTCGGTGTTGACGCCTGTGGGACTCTTTCCTATTGCAGTGGCAGGGATCGATATTAGGACGCTCTTTTATGAGGCCGTTTCAAAATATGAGGAGTTGGAAGAAGATGCTGAACAAATTATTGATTATGCGGCAACAAAGTACGCCCTGTTCGATGATGGCAAAACCTTAGATGTACTTACTACTTTTGAGCCTCAATTAGAAGCACTGGGGGGATGGCTGCAACAGCTGTTGGGCGAAAGCGAGGGCAAGCAGGGGAAAGGGATGTTTCCCGCCACAGCAACCTATTCGACTGATCTGCACAGCATTGGTCAGTTTATTCAGCAGGGGACTCGTAATATGATGGAAACGTTTATTACGGTAAAATCCGAAGAAAAAAGCATTACGATAGAAGAGCTGCCAGAAAATAACGATGGACTTAATTATTTATCGGGGAAAACATTTCATGAGATAAACACACAAGCATTCAGGGGAACGTTGCAGGCACACACAGATGGAGATGTTCCGAGTATTGTTGTTTCTCTCGATAAATTGAATGCACAACATATTGGTGAATTTATCTATTTTTACGAGCTGTTGACGGCTGTGTATTGTTATTGTTTAGGGGTTAATCCCTTTAACCAGCCGGGCGTTGAAGATTACAAAAGAGAAATGTATCAACTATTGGGCAAACATTAGAGTATGACGGATAATATTACAGAACAACTTGATGAAGCAGAAGAAGATAACCTTAAATTTATTTCTATTGCAGGTAATATCGGTGCAGGTAAATCTTCTTTGACGGGGTTGCTGGCAAAGCATTTTGGGTGGGAACCTTTTTACGAATCGGTAGATGATAATCCATACCTATCCGATTTTTATGAAGATATGCGCCGATGGAGTTTTAACTTGCAGATATACTTTTTATCGAGCCGGTTTCGTCACCAAAAAGAAATGCTGGAGCGTAAAGGTCGATTTGTACAGGATCGCACGATATACGAAGATGTTGAGATTTTCGCCAAGAACTTGCACGAAATGGGGTTGATGAGTGATCGCGATTTCGAGAACTATGAAGCACTCTTCAGAGAGATGACAAATTACCTTCAGGAACCTAATTTACTTATCTATATTCGCGCGCAGGTTCCTACCCTCGTCCAGCAAATTCAGCAGCGGGGCCGGGATTATGAAAACACGATCCGCATTGAATACCTCGAGCGTTTAAATAGGTTATATGAAGATTGGATTCAGCGTTATCCGCATGAGAAGCTGATTATTGATACTGATGACCTTGATTTCGTAAATAATAAGGAAGATTTGGGACGTATTATTGAACTCGTTGAACAGCGATTATTTGGGTTGTTTAATTGATTGCAGGTAAATCCAAATATTCATATTTTTGGGATCTATTGATAATATGTCAAAACTTGAATTTAACATAGTTGAAATACCCGACGGCGAAAGTCGGCGCACGGTAGAGTTAACCGATGAGGATTTGGACCTATCGCCCTATACGTTTCAGGGCGGGACGGTTGATCTTCTTTTTTACCGTACGTTACATTTTATCCGGGTAAATTTTCATGTGGATTCGGATGTGGAAATTGTATGCGATCGATCGCTCAAACCATACATCCAGCCTATTGAATCAGACTATGAAGTAGTATTCAAGGTCGATGTTCAGGAAGAAAAAGAAGATGAAAACGGTGCTATTCGGAGATTTAATTTCTCCAGTAATACGCTGAGCATTGAAGATGAAGTCCGTGATACAATATTTTTAAATGTCCCGATTAAGAAACTACATCCAAAGTTTCTTGATGAAGAAGGGCGACCAAAAGAGTTTGAAACAAAATCTTTTGGAGATGTTAAAGAAGATACAGATGCCGAGGTAGTAGATCCCCGGTGGGAAAAATTGAAAGAACTTAAGAATTAATAGAAATATCATTTTTAGCTAATGGCACATCCAAAACGACAACATTCTAAATCCCGACAGGGTAAACGTCGCTCACATCATAAAATCGGCGAACCAACCCTCGCTGAATGCGATAATTGCGGTGCATTACATCGTTACCATCATATCTGTAAGGAGTGCGGTTTCTATCGCGGCCGACAAATTATCGATGTGAACAAGTAATTTTATCATAATCTCTTATTCATGATTATTGCTGTAGATGCTGCAGGGGGCGACTACTATCCAAAAAGCCCGGTAGAAGGATCAATACAGGCTATTGATGAGGATCCCAATCTGACGGTTATTCTTGTTGGACCGGAAGATATTGTAAATAATGAATTGGAAGAGCATGACTACGATCAGGAACGATTGTTAGTTCAACATGCGCCGGAAGTTATTGGTATGGATGAATCTCCTGCTCAGGCTGTAAAAACCAAGCAAAAATCTTCGATTGTTACGGGTATTGGAATGCACAAAAAAGGGAAGTGTGATGCATTTCTAAGTGCCGGTAACACAGGAGCATTGCTTGCTGCCTCCACTTTTCTGTTAGGGAAGCTGGAAGGAGTTAGTAGACCTACAATTGCAGCAATATACCCCACAATTAAGGGTCCCCGATTGGTGATGGATGCCGGAGCAAATCTGGAAGTCCGTCCATCAATGTTTGTTGAATTTGCCGAGATGGGCCGGATATTTGTAAATGAGATTATGGATGTAGATGATCCTCAAGTAGGTTTGCTTAATGTAGGTGAAGAAGAGGAGAAGGGTACAGACAATCTTAAAAAAGCTTATAAGGAATTGCAGGCGCTGTCCAATTTTGTTGGAAATGTAGAAGGCGGTGATATATTCAGCGGAAAGGCAGATGTATTTCTATGTGATGGTTTAATCGGAAATATTGTTCTCAAATTTGGTGAATCAATTCCTGAGGCTCTTGAACGGTTTGTTAAAAAAGGAATTAATGATTTAGGCCTTGGAGCCGAGGAGGCAAAATTAGTTAGTAAAGTATTGAAAGCATCACTTGCAGAGTTTGATCCCGATAAAGTTGGTGGTGTTCCATTCTTAGGCGTTGATGGATTAACCATGGTAGGACATGGAAGTAGTTCTCCATTAGCAATTAAGAACATGATATTGAGTGCCGCAAAGTGTGTGGACCACAATATCAACGAAAAAATTGTAGCATCTCTTAAGTAAATAACCCCATACATGGCGGAAAGAACACGAGCAGCAATAACAGCAGTAGGGCATTATCTGCCTGAAAATCGGTTGACTAATGCCGATCTCGAAGAAATGGTAGAGACTAACGACGAATGGATACGAACCCGGACCGGTATTGAGGAACGGCGTATTCTCAAGGATGATGATAAGGCTACAGCCTTTATGGGGGCTGAGGCAGCCAAAGAAGCACTTGAGCAGCGAGGTATTTCTGCCGAAGAGATTGATACTATTATTTTAGCAACTGTAACGCCGGATTATCTTTTCCCGGCCACAGCTTGTTTGGTTCAGAAAGAGATTGGTGCCAGCAATGCCTACGCTTTTGATTTGTCTGCCGCTTGCTCTGGCTTCTTGTATGCACTCACAACGGGAGCAAATTTTATTGAATCAGGTCGAGCTGAAAAGGTCTTGGTAATTGGGGCTGATAAAATGAGCTCAATCATTGATTACACTGATCGGTCAACCTGTATTTTATTTGGTGATGGAGCGGGGGCCGTTCTGCTTGAACCTTCAGAAGATGAAACAGGAATTATTGATTATATTCACCGTTCTGAAGGGGATACGAATTTATCCTTATATCAGCCGGCGGGCGGTAGTTTAAATCCTGCCAGTGAGCAGACTGTTGCTGACCGCTTGCATTTTGCAAAGCAAGACGGGCGTACCGTGTTTAAGAAAGCGACCGTTGGAATGGCAGATGTTTCTGAAGAAATTATGGAAGAGAATGATCTTACGCCCGATGATGTGGCATGGCTGGTTCCGCATCAGGCGAACTTGCGCATTATTAATGCGACTGCCAATCGTATGGGATTGGATAGCGACAAAGTAATGGTAAATATTGATAAATATGGAAATACAACGGCCGCAACCATACCGCTTTGTTTGTATGATTGGAAAGACAAATTGGAACACGGAGATAATTTGATCTTGGCCGCTTTCGGTGGAGGCTATACATGGGGATCAATCTATTTGAAATGGGGCTGGAAATAAGTTTATGAGTACAGCGTATCTTTTTCCCGGACAGGGATCACAATCTGTAGGAATGGGGAAATCTCATTATGATGATAATGATGAGTTTGCTTCCTATGTAAACAGAGCTAATGATATTCTCGGTTTTGACCTCAAACAGATCATGTTTGAGGGTCCCGAAGAGAAACTCAAACAAACAGAATTTACCCAGCCAGCTATTTTTCTGCACTCTATAGCGTTATATAATACTCTGGATGCCGATCCTGATATGGTAGCGGGACACAGTCTGGGTGAATTTTCTGCACTTGTTGCCTGTGGAGCCATAGCATTTGAAGACGCTCTCAAAATTGTACGTCGACGCGGTAAGCTGATGCAACAGGCTGGAGAAGATAATCCCGGTACTATGGCTGCAGTTATCGGGATGGATGATGAAGTTGTTGAGCGTATTTGCGAACAGGCCACCGAAGAAGTTGACAAAGAGGTAATCGCCGCAAATTATAACTGTCCCGGTCAGCTGGTAATTTCCGGGGATGAAGAAGCGATCGATAAAGCAGTAGCACTACTAAAAGAGGAAGGCTGCCGATTGGCTAAGAAACTTCCCGTAAGTGGAGCTTTCCACTCTTCGCTGATGCAATCGGCTTATGATGGATTGAAAGAGAGTTTGGAGTCATTGAAAATTATTACACCAGAATGTCCAATTTATAGCAACTATACGGCAGAGCCAACAACAGATCCCGAAGAAATTCGATCGAACGTTTTAAATCAATTGTTGAATCCCGTGCGGTGGACACAAACGCTCCAAAATATGCATCAGAATGGGGCTGACACTTTTGTTGAGGTAGGGCCCGGCAAGGTTTTGCAGGGGCTTGTGAAGCGAACGTTAGACGATGTTGAAATAAACGGTTATCAATAAAATTATTTTACTACGATGAGTTTATCACTGAAAGGAAAGACAGCATTAGTAACAGGAGGAAGCCGCGGAATCGGTCGGTCGATTGCGTTAACGTTGGCAGATTATGGGGCCGATGTAGCGATTACTTTTGCCAGCTCGGTTGATGCGGCCAATAAAGTAAAAGAAGAAATTGAGGCCAAGGGTTGTAAGGCGAAAGCTATCCAGGCTGATGCTGTGAAGCTCGAGAAGGCAGAAGAAGTTATTACAGAATTAACGGATGACTGGGAGAAACTGGATATCCTGGTAAATAATGCCGGTATCACTCGAGATAATTTAATTTTGCGAATGAGTGAAGAACAGTGGGACCAGGTCATTGATACCAATTTAAAAAGTATTTTTAATTACAGTAAAGCCGTTGCCAAGCCGATGATGCGGAATCGTGGCGGTTCTATTATCAATATTAGTTCCATTGTAGGGCTTTCTGGCAATGCCGGCCAAAGTAATTACGCTGCATCAAAAGCGGGAATCATTGGATTTACGAAATCTTATGCTAAGGAATTTGCTTCCCGAAATATCCGAGCAAATGTTGTAGCTCCCGGATATATTACTACGGAAATGACTGATGAGTTGGATGAGGAAATTCTTGAAACAATTAAAGATGAAACCCCAATGGCTCGTGCCGGTGATGCCGAAGAAGTTGCTAATACAGTATTATTTTTAGCTTCAGATCTCAGTTCTTACATTACCGGAGAAACTGTCCGAGTTGATGGCGGAATGGGGATGTAACCCAGAATTTTTGTATTGAAATGTATACCTTCGATACACTTTTTACATAAAGTGTATTTTATAAATTTAAATTGTATTTTCAGCCCATGCTTAACGAAAGTGGGCAGTTTTCATTAAAATTAACCCGAACATAAGTTAAATTATCGTTATGTCTCAAGACGTTGAATCAAAAGTAAAATCAATTATTGTTGATAAATTAGGTGTTGATGAATCAGAAGTTACGCACGAAGCGAACTTCACTAACGATTTAGGTGCTGATTCATTGGATACTGTTGAACTCATTATGGAGTTCGAGAAAGAATTTGATATCAGTATTCCTGATGAAGATGCAGAAAACATTGCTACAGTAGGTAATGCTGTTGAATATCTTCAGGAGAAAGTAAGCTAACATTCTCAAGCGCTAATATTTTTAGCATGTCTAATCGCAGAGTTGTAATTACCGGAATAGGTGCCCTTACCCCTGTAGGTAAGACGGCACCTGATTTCTGGAATGGGTTAATATCGGGTAAGAGCGGAGCTCAGCCTATTGAGCATTTTGATACTTCTGACTTTCCGACCAAATTTGCCGCACAAATTGAAGACTACGAGGAACAGGATTACTTCGAACGCAAAGAAGCGCGTCGGCTGGATAAGGTTTGCCAGTATGCACTGATTGCAGCCGAAGAAGCAATTCAGGATACCGGTCTCGATTTGGATGAAATCAATAAAGATGATGTGGCCGTAATAGTCGGAACGGGAATAGGAGGTATGAATACTTTTTATGAGCAGGCCATTTCATTTCATGAACATGGACCTCGGGGCGTGTCTCCATTCTTTATTCCCAAATTAATACCCGATATGGTAGCGGGACAAATTTCTATTAAATATGGATTTAAAGGTCCCAACTTTTGTGCTGTCTCAGCATGTGCTACCGGTTCTCACAACATTGCTCTGGCTTACGACTCCATTAAAAACGGACAGAGTGAGATGGCTGTTTCTGGAGGTTCAGAAGCCCCTGTATCACGTATTGGTGTGGCGGGTTTTAACTCCATGAAAGCTATGTCTACCCGTAATGATGATCCGAAATCCGCATCCCGACCATTCGATAAGAATCGAGATGGTTTTGTGCTGGGTGAAGGATCGGGTATTCTATTTTTGGAGGAGTATGAGCATGCAAAAGAACGCGGAGCTCAAATTTACGGAGAAATTGTAGGATATGGTTTTTCTGCTGATGCTCACCATATTACCGCTCCCGATCCTGATGGAGAAGGAGTTATTTTAGCTCTTAACAGAGCACTCGAATCTGCAGACATTTCAACTGAGGATGTAGATCATATTAACATGCATGGTACTTCAACACCGCTTGGCGATATTGCCGAAACTAATTCGATAAAAAAGGTTTTTGGCGATCATGCATATGAGATCAATCATAATTCTACCAAGTCGATGACAGGACATGCACTTGGTGCCGCCGGGGCAATTGAGGCGTTAGCTACTGTGCTATCAACCTATCACGGGATGATTCCGCCAACAATCAATTTTGAAACGGCCGATCCGGAGTGTGATCTGAATTATACCTTCAACGAAGCAGAAGTTCGAGATGTAAAATATGCATTGAATAATGCATTCGGGTTTGGAGGCCATAACACCACGCTCGTATTTAAAAAGTTTGAAGAATAGTAGTTAATGTTTGACAAACTCAGGTCATATTTTCAAACAGATGAGGAATTACCGCCTGAGCAGGAAGAACGAATAAAAAAACTTGAAGGGATTATCGGCAATTCAATTGATAATCCTTTTATTTATATACGCGCTTTGCGTCATCGCTCCACATTAGCCGACGAAAAATATTCTTCCATTGATTCTTATGAGCGTCTCGAATTTTTGGGAGATGCTGTACTTGATCTGATTGTAACAGAAATTATTTTTGACCTTTTCCCCAACGAAAACGAGGGATTTCTAACCAAGCTACGTGCCAAACTTGTTAAAGGAGATACCCTTGCAATGTATGCCGAAAAGCTGAAGCTGAATAATCTTATGTTGTTAGGGAAAAGGGTACGTGGACAAGGGATTGAAGAATCCAAGAGTGTTTTATCTGATCTTTTTGAAGCACTTGTTGGTGCACTGTATCTTGATCTGGGATATGAACCGACCTCAAAATTTGTTCGAAAAGTTATTGAGCAATACGTTGATTTTGATCAAATCGTAAATACGCTTGATAATTACAAGAGCTTATTGCTGGAGTTTGCCCAAGCTGAGCAAATGAAAATTCCTACCTATACTGTTGTATCAGAGGAGGGGCCGGGCCATGACAAAACTTTTGGAGTGGAAGTTTATGTTGATGAGAAACCCATTGCCCAGGGCGAAGGTAAGAGTAAAAAAGAAGCTGAACAGGAGGCTGCTCGTAAGGCTTTGAAGATGCTCAAGTAATAAACAAGTTTTTTTGGTCAGAAGGAGTCATGCCCTGTGACAGATCCTATATGAATCTCAAAATATTTACTTTTAAATATTAGAAGTGAGAAACCTATTATTTGTTTATAAATTAATATGTATAAAGGATTTCCCCACATAAATATTAGGAGATTTTAACTGAATATGGAAACAAATAATAATAGATTTTTAATTACTAAAAATCAGAGAGACTAAAATGAGTAGTGTGAGAAAATTAAAAGTGCGGGTTGGCTACACTAATTAAAAGATAGAATTAGAATTAGGATAATAGAAAGTGAGTAAGATTTAAATTAAACAATATAATTAAGGAGAGGGGGGAGACAGATTATGGAGGAGAATTCGTTAAGTGATAATGATATTAATAAGAAAAAGGGATCCAAGAAGCCTGTTTTTATTACGCAAAATCCTACTATGAAAGATTTGCTGGGCAAGGTAAGGCAGGTAGCTAAAACGAAAGCAACCCTTTTAATATCCGGGGAAAATGGAACAGGGAAAGAAGTCTTAGCTCAATTAGTTCATTACCACAGCAATAGAAGCGAAAATGAGTTAGTAGCCATAAATTGTGGTGCTATTCCATCTGAGTTGGTTGAAAGTGAACTATTTGGCCATGAGAAGGGCGCATTTACAGGAGCACATGCCAGAAAAGAGGGATGCTTTGAGTTAGCTCACAAAAGTACTCTCTTTTTAGATGAAATTGGTGAGATGCCCAAATCCGTTCAGGTTAAGTTATTGCGTGCTGTGGAATTAGGATCATTTAGACGAGTTGGGGGCAAAGAAGAGGTTAATGTTGATATAAGCTTGATATCAGCAACAAATAAAGTTCTTTTTGACCAAGTCCAATCCGGAAGTTTTCGAGAAGATCTTTTTTACAGATTGAATGTTATTGAATTATATGTGCCACCACTCCGACATAGAAAGGAAGACATTCCGTTATTAGTAGACTTTTATAAAAGTCATTTTGTGGAAAACTACGGCATCGAAGAAATTGTATTCTCCGAGGAAATTATGGAGATGTTTTTATCGTACGATTGGCCTGGTAATGTTCGTGAACTAAAAAATATTGTTGAGCGTAGTGTGGTACTTGCTGATGGAGAGGAGGTTACTCCTGATGTTATTCCATCGCGAATTCATCGAGGAGAAAATATATATCCAGTATCCAAAGGCAGTGCTTACGACAAAATAATTCAAATTCCTATTGGGACAAGCTTAGAGGAAATCGAACGTAAAGTTATTGATCATACGCTTTATTCGGTGGATAATAATAAAACGGAAGCAGCTAAGATTTTGGGCTTCAGTAGAAAAACACTACACAATAAATTAACAAAGTATGAGGCTGAGAAAGAAGCGCAAGAAAGTACTTCTTAGCTGTATATTGTACAAACTCGCTTTTACTATATACAAAGAAATATTTTTGAATAGGAGTATTAAATAAAAGGGGAGTACTCTTATTATATCTTGTTGTTATTAAGTTTATATGGGAGGTCCCAGTTCATCGTAAATGGAAGGTGTTCCGATTTTATTGTCTCACCAAATGAAAGAATGGCTCCTTGCAATATTGCATTTTTAAGCTGACGAATATTGCCCGGCCAGCTATAATTGAAGCAATTATAAAGGGCTTGAGGCGATATATTTAAATTCTTATAGCCTTCATTTTGCTCCTTAAACTCTTCTATAAAATTATTTATTAGGATGGGAATATCCTCTTTGCGTTCGCGAAGGGGCGGCAGCATTATTACTACTGGATCTAACTTGACAAGTAGTTTTTCCCATATAGATGAATTAGTAAGATCTTGATATGATTCTTGGTTAAAAGAAAGAATTAATCGGGGGCTCGAAGTGTTATCTAAGCGGTATAGCTGGTTAATTCCTTTATCTATGGATGCAAGAATATTGAGCATATATTTTGGGGATAATTCTGAAAATTGATCTAAATACAGAATACCGCCTTGGGTCTGTTCTAAAGCCTTATATTTTAGCGTAAGTTGACGTTCTTCAAAGTTAAGATGTCCCCAAAAATTATCTTGATAATCATCTTCATTAACGTCTACACAATAGAATGAATAAAAAGGTTTAGTAGATCGCTTACTATTTTGATGAATAATTTTGGCAATGTTTTTTTTCCCAGAGCCAATTTCCCCAATGATCAGAATATTTGAGTCGAGCTTAGCCAGCTGCAAAACCTTGTGGTAAATATCTTGCATCAATAGACTTGTGAAAGATTTTTCTATGTCTTTGGGTAGGGCATTTTGGGTTTTGAGAGTATTTTTTGATACAATCATGATATATAGAAATATGTATGTGGATATATGATAACCCCGATCAAAATTGAATTTGACCAATTTTCAAAGCAAATAATCTCATGGTCAAACTTCCGGGTATTTCTAAGAGTCCTTCTCTTTCTATATGTCTTAGTTACAACAAATGTGCCAATCTTTATTTATTGTAGCATTCAGTATTTTGATCAACTAATGTAAAGTCAGGGAACTATTTGTTTCAACGAGAAAAGTATACTTGGGTATTAATTTCATAGAAGCTTTTCAAGTAAGTGTAATATTGAGTCATAATATTTTGATTTCCTGGGTTAGGATACCCCTCAATAAATAATCTATCTTCGGTTAGACGTTATTCCTAATAAAGTGATAACGCTGTATACTGTTCTACTTTAATAGCAGAGGCTACATGTAAGCATTTCTACAAAGGGATAATTAAGGTTTATTAATGGTCTTTCTTCTATCTTGGCGCGCTTGTTGCTTATATAACGGTAAAGAGTAGTATATATATTGGTTTAGGGATTCATGAGAAAAGGATACAGAGAAACAGTATTTATTATTTATTCAGATTTCAAGGAAGGTAAACGATGATTTTTATTGAGGGTCTTAATTATTTGTTAGTATGTGTGGCGGGGGGCGTTACCAGTTACTATTTGCTGATTAGTTTATTAGCCTTACTGAAAAATAAGAACATTGATTATGAAGCTTCTAAAATTCGAAAATTTGCAGTTCTTTTATTTGCTCAGGAAAAAGAGCAGGGATTATCTCGTATTCTATATAGCTTATCGGGGCTGATATATCCTAAAAACAAATATGATTTGATAGTCATTGCTGATAGTTATTCTAACAATATTGTTAAGATGGCAGAAAAAATGGGGGCAAAAATTATGGTACCTCCAACAGATACACGAGAGGAGGATGAAAATATGATTTTGCCTTGGGCATTTGATAGCATATTGCATGGAGATGAATCTTACGATGCAGTTGTTACTTTTAATTCTGATGGTTTGATATCGGGCAACTATCTGGAGGTAATGAATTATTATTTAGAACAGGGGAGTGAGGTGATACAGTGCAGCTATAATAATTTGGATAACCCTAAAACCTGGATTGATAAAATTTGTGAAATGGATTTTTTGCTCAATCGATTCGTATATCCAATAGGACGTAAAAATATTGGTTTGGGGTTAACTCTTGGAAATAATGGAATATGTTTTTCCACTGTTTTGTTACGTGAATTTCCTTGGAAGACAGAGAAGCAACCAAGCATTGTTGAATACGGTTTTGACTTACGGTTAAGGGGAGTAGAAATAGACTTTGCTCCAAATGCAGCTGTCTTTACATCCATATTACCTGTAAATAATGATAATAATAGTTATTTCAGCACTCCTAACGAGTCCCTAAGGAAGTATTTACCTCAGCTTTTGGGAAGGGCTGTAAAAACAAAATCGCATAAGTATGTCGATATATTAATTGAATTATTATTACCAAAAATTGCCAATATTATTTTCTTAATTGCAGCAATGGGGTTAATAAATAGTGCGTTGTGGGGATTAGGATGGATATCACTATCGCCACTACTGTATTGGTTAGTAATATTTGGTGTAGCAATAACAAGTATATCTATAGCCTTGACGGCTGCTGGCACTCAACAAAAGTTTCTAAAATCTGTTATGTATATACCGGTTACTATTTATTTAAAAGTGCAAGGTTTTATTCAGAAGTATCGCAGAGAGGACCAAGCAATTGTATCGCCACCTGATGAAAAAGATAAACGTTTTGTAGTTTCTGATGAGAATCATCCCGTGAAATAATTTTTTGGAAATCTGTTGATTGGAACAAACTTATCGAAAGGTGTCTTATAAAGGATTAGAGTGAGAGAATATGATCAAAAATTTATATACGCGGTATAGTTGATTAGACGATTGTGAGAAGAGGTTAATGATGCCAAAAAGGCTCCATCAAGAGAGAGGCATGAGCGCAGATAAATAAACGGATAGTGAAGGTAGTAAAATGTGCTAATTAGCTATCAAAATGGAGCGTCATCACCGCCGGGGCTATGTCCCGTTGGTGGTGGCCCCCCATTACTCGATTGATTACCGTTGTCGGAAGAATTGTTATTTGGCTCTCCATATGGACCCGCATCTGCAGTAGTAAGATTTTCGAATCGAGCATAATCTTCAACAAAATACAGTGGTATGCTGCCGGTGGGCCCGTTACGTTGTTTGCCGATAATAATCTCTGCCAGACCAGTGGTAGATTGGCCCTCTGGTGTAGTTTTAATACCATAATATTCGGGACGGTAAATGAAGCTCACAACATCCGCATCCTGTTCAATAGATCCCGATTCACGAAGATCACTAAGCTGTGGACGCTTATCACCACCGCGCTGCTCAACGGCACGACTAAGTTGCGACAGGGCCACAACTGGTACATCTAACTCTTTAGCCAAGGCTTTAAGCCCTCGTGATATAGACGCAATTTCCTGCTCCCTGGTACCGTGATCTCCACTGGCCGTCATCAGCTGTAGATAATCCACAATGATAAGCCCAATATCATGCTCGCTTTTGAGTCGACGTGCCTTGGTGCGAAGCTCCATGATGCTTAGGCCTGGAGTATCATCTACAAAAATATTGGCCGTAAAAAGTCTGCCGGCAGCATCAATAAGACGCTTAAAATCTTCATCCTCTAACTGTCCTGATCGAGCACTTTGAGCATTAATTCGACCTTCCATCGTCAGCAGACGTTGGACCAGCGACTGATTCGACATCTCCAGACTAAAAATTGCCACCTTGGTTCGCAGCTTCTCACTTTGATGTAACGCCGCATTACGTGCTGTTGTTAAAACATAGGCTGTTTTACCCATCGAGGGACGTGCAGCAATAATAATAAGATCACCGTTTTGCCAACCAGCCGTTAATTTATCTACATCAGTACCGGTGGGAACACCAGTAATACCAGAAGATTTACCACGGATATCTTCCAGATAAGAGAGGGTATCTTTTAAAACATCACCGATAGGTTGTGCTTGAGCTCGTTGCTTCGAATTAGCCAGATCAAAAATGCGTTGCTCGGCATAATCCAGTACATCTATCGTATCAGAAGAGCTATCGTATGCTTGCTTGATGATATCGGTACAGCCCAGTATCAAATTTCGTTTAGTTGCTTTTTCAGCAATAATTTGGGCATGATAATCAACGTTTGCCGCCGAGCTGACCGAGCGTGTAAGTTCAGACAAATAGCCCGGTCCGCCACAGGTATCAAGTAATTCTTTATCGCGCAGTTCGTTTTCTACGGTAAGCAGATCAAGCGGATTGTCGCGTTCATAAAGGTCGTGCAGTACTTCAAAAATATGCTGATGAGCAGGCTTGTAAAAATCATTCGGAGACAGCATCTGCAGCGCAATGGTTGCCGCTTCGTGTTCAATCAGCATGGACCCCAGCACTGCTTCTTCAACTTCTACTGCTTGAGGAGGAACGCGTCCTTCCTGATCCAGGATCTTTGAATCAGCATTATTATAATTTGAGCCTTTATTTGATGCCATCCGAGAACTGATCTGAAATTATAGCGAGTTCGTATGATTTGAAGGAAATGAACAAGAGTAAATGCTATTTGTTCACGCATTCACAAGTATAATAAAAGCGTCACTCTTACCGAAGTGAAAGACCCTATATTTTTTAAAAAATTTTCAGGGTTGACCGCCGAGTTCATCATATCGTTCACGGAGCAATTGAACATCTTTCCATGTGGGACGTTTCCATTTTGGGTGACGGAGCAGGGCCGCCGGATGATAGGTGGCAAGTAACTCGTATTTACCTCGAAAGTCGTGAAATTGGCCCCGCATTTTTGTTAAGGAAAGATTTTTATCAAGAAGTGTTTGGGCTGCCACTTTTCCAACAGCCAAGATCAGTTTTGGTTCTATTAAATCTATTTGTCGCAATAAAAAAGGCAGACTTCGTTCGCGCTCTTCCGGTTTGGGATTGCGATTGTTGGGGGGACGATGCTTTAGGATGTTGGCGATATATACATCTTCTCGTTTAAAGTTGATAGCATCCAAAATTTTATTCAGCAGTTGACCGGCTTTTCCCACAAACGGTTCTCCCTGTTTATCCTCTTCGGCTCCGGGTGCTTCACCAATAATCATTAAATCCGCATCGGGATTTCCCACGCCAAACACCAATTGTGTGCCCTCTAAATCAGTTCGGAGTACATCGGCTTTTTGACATAATGCGTTTAACTCATCAAGCGAATTACATTTATCAATGTGGTAATACACATCGTTGGATTCATCCTTATTAAATAACCCTTCTTGGGGCGTAAATCCTTCCTCTTGCTGATTATTTTTACTCGATGATGTTTCCTGCAAAGATGGTTCTGTTACGGTATTATTGCTGGAAGATCCGGCAGATGTGGATTGGGAAGCAGGAGATTCGTCTTGTGTAGATTCTTTACTTTTGGGATTCACTGAGAAATCCCCGTACAATTCACGTTCTTTCTCAATGAAATTGATTGCATCGTCAATAATGTCTTTGGGATATCGGTTGGAATCAGCCATAGCATTTACTTATCCGACAAGTTCAGCAATTACATTCTGTTCCTGTTTTGCTTCCTGCGTTAACTCTCCAATCAGGTAGCCCTCTTTTGCTCGTGCTCCCAGCCTAACCGGCAAAATTCTATTTTCGTATTGGGGATTATAAGGCACTCCAACACGGATATAATTATCTGTCCAACCCAGCATGGCTCCATTCTTATTCGCTCCTTCAAACAATACCGGACGTACTTCATCAGCAAAAGAGGTGTCAAAATTATACCGTTTTTTCTCGGAGAGTCGACGCATTTTATGGGTTCGCTCTTTACGCACGCTGTCTTGCACTTGAGGTTCGATATTTAACGCATGTGTGTTCGGACGTTCGGAGTAAGTGAACACATGCAGATAGGAGACAGGCAAGCTGTCGACAAAATCGTAAGACTCTTGAAAGAGCTCATCCGTTTCCCCGGGATGTCCTGTAATCACATCCACACCGATAGCCGCATCGGGCATAAGTTTCTTAATAAGCTCAACCCGTTGCCGGTACAGATCCGATTGATAACGTCGCCGCATGAGTCCCAACATTTTATCACTGCCACTTTGCAGGGGCATATGAAAGTGCGGCTGTATTTTATCGGATTCTGCCGTAAAGTGAATAATCTCTTCGTGCATCAGGTTTGGTTCCACCGATGAAAAACGGATGCGTTCAAGTCCGTCAATAGTATCCAGTTCCTGAAGAAGCGTAAAGAAATTTTCATCTGTACCGCGACCAAAATCGCCGGCATTTACTCCAGTTACTACCACTTCTTTAAAGCCTTCCTCAACTAATAACTTCGCGTTTTCAACAACGGTATTAATTTTCGGACTTCGACTTTTGCCACGCGCCATCGGGATGGTGCAGAACGAGCAGTTATAGCTACATCCGTCCTGAACTTTCAGAAAAGCCCGGGTGCGATCATCCGCAGAAAAAGCGTTATGGAAATCGACGGTCTCATTAACATCCGAATTATAGACAATGGGTTTGGATCGTTTTTCAAAATCGTCAAAAAGTTCGAGCAGCTTGAATTTGTTTTTGGCTCCGAGCACCGCATCCACACCGTCAATTTCTGCGATTTCCTCCGGTTCCAGCTGCGCATAGCATCCTATGACCGCAATGAAGGCCTCGGGATTTCTGCGTAGGGCGCGACGCACCGTTCGGCGACAGGTGCTGTTGGCACTTTGGGTCACCGAGCAGGTGTTTACAACATAGATATCTGCTTGGTTATCGAAATCTGTGATATCGTACCCCTCTTGCTCAAAATCACGCTGAATAGCCATCGTTTCAGAGTAGTTCAGCTTACAGCCGAGCGTTTTAAAAGCAACTGTTTTCATGTATTTGCGGATGAGTGGAGTTTTAGTTTGCTAATCAAACAAAAGAAAATACGAAATGACTGTAAAAATATCGACGCCGATACATACATATGTTATTGCTCCTTCCCGGCATGTAAAATTATTGCTCATTATCACCGCCTCCATATAATTATTACTCGTAATCACCTATCCTCTGAAGATTAGCAGGTAACAATTTTCGCATTAAATGATACAGAGTAGCTTGTTTAAAGATGGTACAGTTATTGTATCAAAGTTGTGTACGGAACGGTTATTTATATAGTAAAACAGAATATGAAAGAGACAAAAGTGTATATAGCAGGTCATCGAGGCATGGTTGGGGCAGCGGTGCTGGAGATTTTTAAAAGTAACGGCTATTCGAATATAGTTACTAAGTCGAGCAGTGAATTGGATCTGCGTAATCAGCAAGCTGTTAGAGATTTTATGAGTGAGGAGCAGCCAGATGTAATTGTTTTAGCTGCTGCCAGGGTTGGGGGAATTTTAGTAAATGACCAAAACCCGTATCCATTTTTGTATGATAATCTGCTTATCCAGAGCAATGTAATAAATGCGGCCCATGAAAATAATGTTGACCAGCTTATTTTTCTTGGCAGCTCGTGTATCTATCCCAAACATGCCAAGCAACCTATAAAAGAAGACTATTTATTAACGGGTTCTTTAGAACCCACCAACCAGTGGTATGCTGTTGCCAAAATTACGGGAATAAAACTGTGTGAAGCATTGAATCGTCAGTACGGTCGCAATTATGTATCTCTGATGCCGACAAACCTATATGGTCCCCGAGATAATTTTGATCTGAAGTCTTCTCATGTGGTACCCGCGATGATCAGGAAGTTCCATGAAGCAGCTGAAAATGGTCATACCCCGGTAAAGTTGTGGGGGACAGGGAAGCCCAAAAGGGAATTTCTTCATGTTCAGGATATGGCAGAAGCCATTTTGTTTGCGGTAGAGAATGAGATTAAGGGAGATATTTACAACGTGGGAACGGGTAAAGATATCTCAATCAAAGAATTGGCCTACCTAATACAAAAGATTATTGGTCATCGGGGAGAAATAATTTGGGATACCTCCAAGCCCGATGGGACTCCAAGAAAATTGCTGGATGTTTCAAAGTTGCATTCTCTGGGATGGAAGCATAGTAAAGAGTTGCAAGATGGGCTTATGGAAACCTATCGCTGGTTCCTGCAGAATATTAATCAGCTAAAGGAAATAAAGTTATAACATGAAATTAGTTTTAAATAAACAAGGAGGGATGCTTTGAAAGAGAACAAGAAAGTCGCATTAATTACGGGTATTACGGGACAGGATGGTTCATATCTGGCGGAATTTTTGCTGCAAAAGGGATATGAAGTTCACGGTATTAAAAGGCGATCAAGTTCATTTAATACCGGACGTATAGACCATATTTACCAAGATCCTCACGCCGATGAGTTACCGTTTCATTTGCACTATGGTGATCTGACAGATACTACAAATTTGATTCGCATTATTCAGGAAACCCAACCCGATGAGATTTATAATCTGGCTGCCCAAAGTCATGTGCAGGTTTCTTTTGAAGCTCCCGAATATACGGCCGACGTAGATGCTATGGGTGTGCTACGACTGTTGGAAGCAATCCGGATACTGGGTATGACAGACCAAACGAAATTTTACCAAGCTTCGACAAGCGAGCTCTATGGAAAGGTACAGGAAGTACCACAGCAAGAATCAACACCATTTTATCCGCGCTCACCATATGGTGTTGCCAAGCTTTATGCTTACTGGATTACGGTGAACTATCGTGAAGCATATGACATGTATGCGGTAAACGGTATTCTATTTAATCACGAATCACCGGTTCGCGGTGAAACGTTTGTAACTCGAAAAATTACCCGAGCTGCTGTTCGTATTGCTGCTGGCTTGCAGGAAAAGACCTACCTCGGTAATCTGGAAGCCAAACGGGACTGGGGACATGCCAAAGATTATATTGAAGGCATGTACCTGATGCTTCAGCAGGATGACCCCGAAGATCTGGTATTGGCCACAGGTGTTACGCATAGTGTAAGAGAGTTTTGTGAGCTGGCCTTCCATCATGCCGGTATTACGATCGAATGGATTGGTGAAGGAATTGACGAAAAAGGGATCAACACCGAAACGGGCGATGTGATTGTAGAAATCGATCCCCGCTATTTTCGTCCTACCGAAGTGGACCTGCTTATTGGGGATGCCACTAAAGCGCGACAAAAGTTAGGGTGGACGCCCAAATATACGTTTGAAGGACTTGTTGAAGAGATGGTTCGTGAAGACCAAGAAAAAATTAATCTGATAATAAATAATAAAGATGAAGACTATTCCAAACTTTCCAATTACATCCAATAACAAAGGAACTGCAAAATCCAAACCTGTTGTTGAATTACGAAACGATTTTATTAATCGGATTCAAAACAGAACGGCCAAGATAGGAATTATTGGTCTTGGCTATGTTGGACTGCCGCTAATGTGGACGTTCCATGAAAAGGCATTTCCGGTGGTAGGTTTTGATGTGGATCAGGACAAAATAGATAATATCGAGAGTGGTACACCTTATATAAAGCATCTTGGGTATGATATGATGGAAAAGCTGGCGGAATCTGATCGATGTTCAGCGACGATCAGTTTTTCCAAACTCCGGGAAATGGATGCGATTATCATGTGTGTGCCTACGCCGCTGAACCCCTATCGCGAGCCGGATATGCAGTATGTTGAGCAAACTACTCAAGCGATTGCCAAACATATTCAGAAAGGGCAGTTGATAATATTGGAATCCACCTCATATCCCGGAACAACAGATGAGCTTATTATTCCGACTTTAGAAAAGGCTTCGGGGATGAAGTCAGGGAAGGATTTCTTTGTAGCGTATAGCCCGGAGCGCGAAGATCCCGGAAATCCGAATTTTAATACGGCAAAAATTCCAAAGGTAGTTGGAGCTGATGGGGCCGACGCTCTTGCGGTAGCCTGTTCACTATACGATGCAATAGTTGTAGAGACCGTAGCCGTTTCTAACAACAAAACAGCCGAAGCGGTGAAGCTTACCGAAAATATTTTTCGTTCTGTAAATATTGCCTTGGTAAATGAACTCAAAGTTGTCTTCCAAGAGATGGGAATTGATATCCACGAAGTGTTGGATGCCGCTGCAACGAAACCTTTTGGATTTATGAAGTTTACACCCGGTCCCGGTTTGGGCGGACACTGTATTCCTATTGATCCTTTTTATTTGACATGGAAAGCTCGGGAATATGAGCAAAACACACGCTTTATCGAGCTGGCCGGTGAAATTAATACAAGTATGCCTGATTATGTAATTGAACGAACCATTAAAGCACTTAATGCACATTACAAACCTGTTAATGGAAGTGATGTACTGATTGTCGGTCTTGCCTATAAGCCGGATGTCGATGATCTGAGAGAATCGCCTACCTTTAAGCTAATGGATTTGCTAAAAGAATATGGGGCAAATGTCTCTTATTATGATCACTATATTCCTGAAATCTGGGAAACGAGAGAACATAAAGAATGGACCGGATTAAAGACGGTGGCATGGGATGAAGAAACGATTTCCAGTTTTGATGCGGTGATCATTTCAACCAACCATTCTGATATTAATTACCAAGAGCTGGCTGATTGGAATGATGTGATCATTGATACTCGCAATGCCATGAAAGACGTGAATCCGCGTACCAGTAATCAAATATGGAAAGCGTAGTACTGTTGAGTATAGAGATTAACCAATTTATTATATGATGAAGAACCTATTGATTATAGTGGGGACGCGGCCAAATTTTATTAAGGTTACGCAGTTTAAAAAAGTAGCAGAGCAGGATTTTCCGGGAGAGTTTAATATCAAGATTGTACATACCGGGCAACATTATGACAATAAGATGGCCAATGTTTTCTTTAAGCAGTTTGAATTAACACCGGACTATTTTTTAGAGATTCCACCATCGTCGCCGAACAACCAGATGGCAGAAGTTATGAAGCGTTTGGAACCGGTAGTGAAAGAGGTAAAACCTGATATTATTCTTGTAACGGGAGATGTGAATTCAACTTTTGCAGCATCGCTCACAGCCAATAAAATGGACATTCCGCTGGCCCATGTAGAAAGCGGATTACGTAGCGGAGATCGAACTATGCCGGAAGAGATTAACCGTATTTTGACCGATGAGATTTCAGATTATTTATTCATCACCGAAGAAAGTGGAATGCGCAATCTCAATGGTAATGGCAAGACAGAAGAACAGCTATTCTTTGTTGGCAATACCATGATTGATACTATGGTAGCTTTTGAGGATGAAATAGAACAATCGCCTATTCTGGAGAAACTGGGACTGGAAAAAGGCTCGTTCGTTCTTATGACTATGCACCGACCGGCAACGGTGGATTATAAGGATGAGTTGTTTAAGTTAATTCACTTAATTGAAGAAATTACCGAGACCCAAAAGCTTGTTTTTCCTATTCATCCCCGAACCGTCAATAAACTAAAAGAGTTTGAACTGTATGATCGATTAGCTCAAAATAAGAATGTGATATTGACTGAACCGATGGATTATTTTGCTTTCCAAAAGCTTATCGCCAGTTGTGAGTTTATTCTTACCGACAGTGGCGGTATCCAGGAAGAATCAACATTTCGAAGAGTTCCGTGTTTAACGCTGCGACCGAATACCGAGCGCCCATCTACTATAGAGGTTGGAACCAACACACTGGTACCTTTTGATTTGGATGAAATAAAGCGAGTTATAGGTTCCATAAGAGAGGGACAATATAAGAAAGGATCTATACCAGATAAGTGGGATGGGAAGGCAACATACCGGATACTTAAGACCATTCAGGAGCAGCTTTAATACTTGTAACTATTCACTCCGGGAGGCAAAGAAAAAAGGGAGTCCAATATTGGGCTCCCTTTTTATTTGAAGATAATGGCGTTAATAAACTTTACTGACCAAATCCATTTATCACAGAATGGGCTATAAAATAAATATCTCCTGATAGTCCGCTGACTTCATAAGTATACTCGGTAATATTATCATGTGAATTTTGGTTGCCATATTGACCAGGTGCAACCGTGTATTTGTTATTATTCATTTGTGGGTAAGGAGCTGATCCTACGAAAAGGTGTGTTTCCAATAAGGTATAGAGCTCATTCGTGAAAAATGATTCTTCTGTTATGCGATATGTTACCGTCAACGTGCCATTGGCATAGTTAGCGGTTAATTGGCCAACCAGGGTACCTTTGCTTAAATCACATTGGCCAGCACCTGCATATATATCATACGTCTGTTCTCCGCTACCTTCAGATATTGGACCGTTGGTCCATCCCCATCTGTTGAATGAGACGTTCGCAATGATCTCTTCATCAAAACAGGTGGAGTAGTCAGCATCAACGCTGGGGTCACCATTTTGAGCAACCGTTTTTACAGCAAAGGCTGTTTCGTCACCCATCATAATGGTTTGTCCGTCATTTTGAATCAGCGTTACACCCTGTTGATTTGCTAAGGTCTTAAACTGAGAGTCAGCCTTACGACTATGAATATCAGCTACGATATCTTTAACCTTTTGCACATCAAAATGAGCTTCGCCGTTACTATAGATACTTGAAGGCATATGCCCGTATTCATTTATTTTATCTATATCAAATGATGGATTATCAATAAGTGACCAGATGATCACCTGAATTTCCCGGTATGTCAACGAGGGATCATCCATCCTCAGCTGGTCTTTGATGCTCATGAAATAATTAAGCGTTTCCCATGCCGGGTGGCCTTTGGTGGAGTACAATTTGACTCCCTTTTGTTCTCCCTTAACATAGTCGTCATTATATTCAACGCACCATCCCTCTCTGACAGATCCATCTTCGAGTGTGACTTCAAAAAAGCTGCTTGGATTGACCTCGGCCTCCAGACTCATTGTAGTTTTCTGTGCTCCCTGAATAGGTGTTACCGTTTTAATGTGTTTAAAACTTTCGCTCAAATTAACTTGTGAGCTCTGTTCACAGGAAGATAGACTTAAAGCAATTCCTGCTAATAATATCATTGATAAACATTTACTGATCATTTTCATTTGTACTCCCTTTATATAGTTAAAGTAATTGTTAGTTATTGGCGATTTGAACCACATTATATATAACCGTAGAAAAACCACGTGTTATTATACCTATCACAATATTTGTACCACATTGAATTTACAGGGTTACTTAAATCAATTAACCATTTATGGATAAAAAGCTATTAACTGATTGCGATCCATAGAGTAATATTTACAAGGCTGGTTGGGTAATTTTGCAACTTGAATATTGTTTTCATTAGCAAGTAATAATTCACCTTAACTATTAATGCCGTTAACGGGATTATATGCGGATGATTATAGTTGGCACATTTATTGAATATCTACTGATAAACGTAGGTCTCGAAAATGAGAGGGGCTATAACTATCAATAAAAGTGCTGTCTCATATTTCACGGATATTAAGATGGTGCTGCTAACTATAAATGGGAATGATTATGAAAGTATTAGTAACAGGTACAGATGGATACATCGGGTCAGTTTTGGGACCATATTTAATACAAAAAGGTCATAGCGTAACAGGTCTTGATACGGGATTTTACAGGGCCGGATGGCTTTTTAATAATGGAGAAAAGGTATACCCATCTTATATCAATAAAGATTTAAGAGAGATCGAAGTTGAAGATCTGGAAGGTTTTGATGCTGTTGTACACCTCGCTGAGCTCTCAAACGATCCCCTTGGAAAATTGAATCCGGATATCACCTATAAAATAAATCACAAGGGAAGTGTGCGGATTGCAAAATTGTGCAAACAGGCGGGTATTGAACGTTTTGTTTATGCTTCTTCCTGTAGTGTTTATGGTGCGGGAAATAGTGATTACAAAACAGAAGAATCAGAGGTTAATCCCCAGACCGCTTATGCCGAATGTAAAACCAGGGTTGAGCGGGATGTTTCGAAATTAGCTGATGATACGTTTTCACCGACCTTCTTGAGAAATGCTACTGCTTATGGTGCTTCACCCAGAATGCGTTTTGATATCGTACTGAATAACCTTTCGGGACTCGCATGGACCACAGGAGTTATTGAGATGATTAGTGACGGGATGCCGTGGAGACCGCTTGTTCATATCAGAGATATAAGTAAAGCATTTTGGTGTGCACTCGAGGCCCCGAGAGAGATTATTCATAACCAAGTGTTTAATGTGGGGGATACTGAGGAAAATTTTAGAGTCAGAGAGATTGCTGAAATCGTTGGTGCAGCTTTTCCAGGGTGTAAAACGACCTTTGGCGACAGTGGCGGAGATAACCGAAGCTATCGCGTTTCATTCGATAAAATAAATTCACAGCTGCCCGGCTTTTCGTGTGAATACAATGCAGAAAAAGGGGCGCAAGAACTTTATAAGGTCTTTAATCAAATTGACCTGGATGAGGAAACCTTTAATGCAAAGCCGTATACGCGTCTTAAGCAGCTGAAATTTTTACTTAGCACCGGTCAGCTAAATGATGACTTGTATTGGATAAAGGATGGAATTCCAGCGAATAAGACTAAATATACAGAATCTGCTCTGGCGAAATAGCTTTATAAATAGAGAGTTGCGGTCATGAGTATCCCAATTCTTTCTACCATTGATAATAAAAATCTAAAGAGATGAAGTTTTTAGTTTTAGGAATTGGGAATGCTCAGGCAGATCTGATAAGAATGCTATCCGGTGACCATGTAATTCATGCTGTGAGTTACTCATCTGAGGGAGCAGGTAAAGAGTTCGTTGATACTTTTGAGCAGATAGATATAAAAGATGAACAGTCGGTTTTTAAGTATGCGAAGTTAGAGGGTATTGATATTATTTATTCTGTTGGGTCCGATTTGGGAATGGTGACTGCTGCCATTGTGAGTAATAAATTAAAATTGCCTTCATTCATTACACCTGAAATTGCCAGAGTTTGTCATAATAAAGATCTGCTTAGAGCTCGATTAAGTACATTAGATTGGAATGTGAAATATAGGGTTTTGGAAGGGACGTCTGATATGACTGAATTCTCATATCCGTTTATTTTGAAGCCGGTAGACAGTCAGGGACAAAGAGGAGTATTTTTAATTAAAAATAGAAGAGATTTTGTTGAGAAATTTTCGACTTCCCTGAGATATTCGAAGAGTAAACGTTTAATTGTTGAAGAATATATAGAAGGTCCTGAGATTTCTATTAATGCCTATATAGTAGATGGAGAGATCTGTTTTTCCTTTATCAGTGATCGCATTGTTTGGTCTGAATTTTCAGGGGGAATCATTAATAAGCATCGTTTCCCATCTCAATTTATGACTGAAGAAAGTAAGAGTCGAATTCATCAATTGATGGTGGAGGTTACTGATCGCATCGGCATTAAAAATGGACCGGTTTATTTTCAAATCAAATTGAAGGGAAATAAAGAACCTAAGCTAATAGAAGTGACGCCAAGGCTGGACGGTTGCCACATGTGGAGACTCATCAAACATGCCACAGGAGTTGACTTGTTGGCAACAACTATCAAACACTTAATGGGCGGAACCGGAAATAGGATAGTATTCAATAATATAAACGGGACTTCTAATGGAAGTGAAACCTGGGTGTTGGAATTTATGTGTGAAAAGCCCGAAAAAGAGGTGAATATTGATAATTATGATACGAGTAATTCACTTTATCACGATTGGTATTATAAGAATGGTGAGGTCGTAAATTCGATGAATACATTCATGGAAAAATGCGGGTATCAAATTTATAAAACATAAATGATGAAAATAGCAATTACCGGAGGTAGAGGTCTGATTGGCCGAGAACTTCTGAAAATATTGCCTGGAAATTATGAAGCTGTTGTACTATCGAGAAAACACCTAAAAATTGAACCGGAATATTTAGACCTAAATGTTACACAGCTGCAAACAGATTATAAGGTAGATTCACTTTGTAATATTTTTAATGATTCTGATGCCGTTATTCATTTAGCAGCTCAACGTCTGCAAAAAAAGAATTCCGATAACTCATTCAAGAATGTGTTAGTTGATTATAACATTTTTCGAGCCTGTGAGATCTTGAGTATTACCAATATTGTATTTGCCTCATCCTGTGGTGTATATGGCAGAAATCCTGATATCCCGTGGTCTGAAGACTGTCATCCTACTCCTGAGAATCCTTATTCATTGGGTAAGTTGATTTCCGAACAAACGGCAGATTATTTTAATAAAAAAGGATTGTCTATAAAATGTCTTCGATTGGCACATGTCTTAAGCATAGACGCCAGAAAAGAATATATGTTGGGGAGATTTTTAGGAAATGCGTTAAAGGGAGAATTAATTGAACTTTATGCAACGGAAGGCCAGAAGCGAGAATATATTTATGTAAAGGATGTAGTGAATGGAATTTTAGCCGCCTTAGGCAAACCTGAAGTAAAAGGTGTTTTTAACTTCGGTTCCGGAGAGGTGGTTAGCATTCCTCAATTGGCTGTATTAATTAATAGTATATTTGAAAATAGCGGGCAGATCATCAAGCGTGAGCCGGATACGCCACGAGAAGAATTTTCATTGATGGACAGTGAGTTATTTTATTCAACTTTTGATTTTCAGCCTGCTTGGACTATTCCAAATGCACTTGTTGATATCTATAATTCAGAAAGTTCAAAAACGAAAAGTCCGGCTCAATAAATATCGCCTCAATGAGAATCTTTCTTTACACAATAAAATGATCAATCCGAGTTAGGTTTTTACTATTCACTCTTCATTTACAGTTTAGATCTTACAAGAAAAAAGAGAGAAAATAGGAGACGAGTAATTTCTCTCTTATCAGCAGTAAAAATTACTCAAATATTTTAGTCGCTCCCATTTCTTTTATCCGACCTTAAATTTTTGATCACTATTATATGGATATAAAAGGCATTTATATGTCTTAAAGCCTGTATTCAATACAAGAAATTGGATAACACTAAAATCTGATGAATTGGCACAACTATTGTAGTTAATCATTATATGAAAAGGGAGATAGTTGGTACTAATGTTCAATTCTAATGAAAAATAAGATGCTGATCCTCGAATGACTACCAAGGGCTTAAAATATTATCCAAAGAATATGACTAACAGGGTATATCCTGTGACTGTATTCTTATGCACGCCCAGATGTGGCACTCAATGGATTGCTAAAAATATAAGTGACACCTACGGTGATGAGGCTATTGTGCTCCATGAACCTATAAAGTATGAATACTATCCAAGAAAAAATCTGGGGATATATGATCGACCGGCAGTAACAAAAGGAAATATCATTTTGGATAATCATTTAGAATTTGTTGATGAAACAATACAGAACAGGCATTATATCGAAATTGGTTGGCAGAGTATTGCAGGAATTTCTGAATTACATGAAAGATTTGGAAAACAATTGAAACTGATTCATTTATATCGGAATCCTGTAAATGTTGCTGCTTCACTTGTAACCCATAATTGGTATACCGGTAGAGTTGAAGATCGATTTGAAAAGGCAGAACTGACTCCTTTTGATGATTCTGCAATTTTGAGCGAATATAGAAGTAGATGGGATAATTTAAGCCTCTTTGAAAAATCGCTTTATTACTGGGCAGAAATTAACCTTCGGGCACTAGAAATAAAGCAAAGATATTCCAGCGTTCCATTTTATTCCCTCAAATTTGAAAACTTATTCGAAGAGAGTAAAGAGATTAATAGAATTACTTTAATTGAGATGTTGGCGTTTATGAGTCTTAATTATGATGAGAAGATGCTTGACAGACTTAATACAAAGTATGATAACTATCATCATAGATCCTCTTCCAGAATTGAGTGGGAGAAAATATTTGAACATCCCCAGGCCCTCGTATTGGCGCATAAATTGGGATACCGTTTTGATGGGGAAATAGATCTAAGCCGATATAAAAAAAGGTCGTTTTACCAAAAGATTAAAGAATTAGTAAATTAATTTTTAAAAGAGCAATTACTTGCACCAATAGAGAGTCAAGAGTTATGAATAGCGTGGAAAATATAAATTGTCTAAACTGTGGCAGCAGCCTAATGCACACCTTTGTGGATCTGGGAGCTTCTCCACTTTGTAACGAGCTTATAAAGCCGGACCTGTCGAATGAGGGGCAGATGACTTATCCACTCAAAACGTACGTGTGTGATCAATGTTTCTTAGTACAGGTTGGAACATGTGTGAGTCCTGAAAAGATATATGAGGAGTATAGCTATTTTTCTTCCTATTCTGATTCATGGCTGAGACATGCCAGGAAATATGTGGATTTCATGATCAATAATTACAGTATTGATCGGGAAAGCTTTGTGGTAGAAATAGCCAGTAATGATGGGTATCTACTGCAGTATTTCCAAGAGAAGAAGATTCCCATTCTTGGCGTTGAACCATCAACTACAGTTGCAAATGCTGCAATGGAAAAGGAGATACCGACCGAATTACTGTTTTTTGGGGAAGAAACGGCTAAAACACTCAAAACAAAATATCAGTCCGCCGATTTAATCTTGGGTAATAATGTTTTAGCTCATGTCCCAAAAATACATGACTTCATAAAAGGGTTAAAAGTGATGCTGAAGGAAAAAGGTATCATGACTTTTGAGTTTCCGCATCTGTTACAACTCGTCAAGAACAATCAATTTGACACGATTTATCACGAACACTTCTTCTACTATTCGCTTTACAGTATACAATCCATATTTAGAAAACACGGATTTAAGATTTTTGATGTGCAAGAGCTAAGTACGCATGGCGGATCTTTAAGAATATTTGTAACTCGCTTGTCTAATAATCAATATCAAATTAGTAAAAATGTTGATAAAATTCTTTTTCGAGAAAAACAGGAAGGATATTTAAATATAAATTTTTATAAGAAATTTGGAGAAAATGTACGTCAAACAAAACGAGATCTTCTGAGACTAATTCTTAATTTAAAAAACCGGGGGAGCACTATAGTGGGATATGGAGCGCCCGGTAAAGGGAGTACGCTACTTAACTACTGTGGTATTGGGACCGATTTTATTGACTATACCGTAGATCGAAATCCTCATAAACAAGGACACTATCTGCCGGGATCGTTGATACCCATTTTATCACCGGATAAGATAAGGGATACTAAGCCGGATTATATTTTTATTCTGCCGTGGAATTTGAAAAATGAGATCATAGAACAATTACAGTATGTATCGGAGTGGGGAGCACAATTTATTGTACCAATACCACAACCAATGATTATTAATTCAAAACCGATGGAAAGAGAACTGCCGGTATTAACCAGTGGTTTAGGGAGATAAGAATTATGGCGCAAGATTCAGCAGGTACAGTAAAAGAAAGTGAACGGGGAAAACATTCTGCAACAGATATTGATGTTGATACGCAACCTTTTGTATCGGTGTTAACACCGGTATATAACGGAGGTAAATTTCTGCGGGAGTGTATTGAGAGTGTCCTTAACCAGAATTATGAAAACTGGGAGTATGTGCTGGTAAATAACCGGAGTACTGATGACAGCCTTGCGATTATGAGAGAATATGTGGCGCAGGATGATCGCATTCGAATACATAATAATGAGGAGTTTCTTCCTCAGATGGAAAATCTGAATCATGCATTCAGACAGATTTCACCCAAAAGTAAATATTGCAAAGTTGTTCATGCTGATGACTGGCTTTTTCCTGAATGCCTGTCCCAAATGGTGAAAGTGGCAGAAGAATATCCAAGTGTAGGGATTGTAAGTTCGTACCGTTTGGTAAATAATAAGGTTGATCTGGACGGCCTTCCATATTCGAGTAATTTTAATTCCGGAAAAGAGATTGCCAGGAAATATCTACTGTATGGGCATTCCCAATTTGGGTCGCCTTCTTCGCTATTGATTAAATCTGACCTGATACGAGAAAGAGAAAAATTTTATGAGGAGTCTCATCTGGCATCCGATACCGGTGCCTGTCTCGAGTTATTAAAGGAATCCGATTTCGGTTTTGTACACGACATTTTGACTTTTTCCCGACGCCACGATGAAAGTATGTCGAATACTAAGTGTCAGGAGAGCTTTGCTTTTATTCATGCCAAACTATTTTCACAACTGGATTATGGGAGCTTTTTTCTGAATGAAAAAGAGCAACAAAAAAGTTTTTCCAGGATCTTAAACAAGTACTACATATTGCTGGCAAGAAATTTAGTGCAACAGAGGTCGCTCGAAGAGTTTAAAAGACAAAAAGAGGTTCTTGAAAAGTTGGGGCTGAATTTCGAAGGAATGAGGTTCCTCAAAAAATTAATCAGAGAACTATTTCAGCAGTTGTTTAGATATTTTGGTCTGGAATTTAAAAAGGTATCCAACAAATGAAGTTTTCTGTAATTATTCCCACATACAACGATTGGTTTAGACTGATGCAATGTGTTGCTGCTGTCGAGGATCAAACGCTGTCTAAAGATCAGTACGAAGTTATTGTGGTAGATAACAGTGAAGATGGAGCTATTCCAGAAGAAATTCACTTACCGGAACGAGTTCAATTAATCCATGAACCTCAACCAGGCTCTTATGCTGCCCGAAATAGAGGAGCTGTTGTAGCGATCGGAGACATTTTTGCCTTCACAGACTCAGATTGTATACCCGATAAAAACTGGTTGAAAAACGCACAAAAATATTTCAATGAAACGAATGATCTGGTTGGTGGAAAGGTAGATATTTTTCAACCGGAAAGGGGTAGTAAATATGGCTATTTGTATGAACGTGCAACGGCTTTTCCACAAGATAAAAACGTACCCAGTGGAAGAGGGGTGACTGCGAACCTTTTAGTTAGAAGCAGTGTGTTTGAGAAAATAGGTGGTTTTGACTCTTCTGTTAAGTCTGGTGGTGACTGGGAGTTTACACTCAGGTGTACTAAAGCAGGTCACCAAATGGTATATGCTGATGATGTACAAGTCAAACATCCAGCGCGTAATTTGTACACTATTTTTAAAAAGCATTACCGCTTAACGTGTGGAGGAGCTTTGAATATTAAAAGAGAATTTGGACACACCCAGTTACGAATATTGGGTAGTCATATTAAAAACGGATTTACAGGCAGAAAAAAAAGATCGGGAGTAGCATTAAGTCTAAATGAGCGGTTCATCGTTTATTCTATTGACCTGATGAAATTTATATCTCGCGCGATTATTTATGTGGGGCTAATACTTCGATTGATAAATCCCGAAAAGATAAGGGAATAACAGCAGAAATATTACAGTATGGAATATTATTATAAGACGAATTGATAAAAAATGAAGAAGAATATTCTAATAATATCTCGGTCTTTTTATCCGATGAACTCACCGCGTTCGTTTCGGACGACGGAACTGGTAAAGGAGTTTGCCCGTCAGGGACATGAGGTTACTCTTTTGACAGTAAAAGATGATGAACACCATATTGCTTTTGAAGATGAGTATGGTGTTACTATCAAAGATTTGGGGCCATTACATTTTCCAGAGATCATTTTAAATGGGGAGCATGGGTTAAGCAGACTTTTTAAACGAATCATGCGACGAGGACTGCTTCAACTTTTCGAATATCCCAATATTGAACTGCTGTTCAAGGTAAAACATGCCTTGAAGACAGAATCAGGCTATGACATGCTCATTTCCATAGCTGTTCCGCATTCTATTCACTGGGGGGTTGCCAAGGCTATGAAAGGAAAGGGTGAAGTAGCTGATCTTTGGGTAGCAGATTGCGGTGACCCGTACATGGGGTCAAAAATTGATTCGTATAATAAAACGTTTTATTTCAAATACTTGGAAAAGGAATTTTGTCGAAAGGCCGATTTTATTACGGTACCTGTCGAAGATGCTAAACTGGGCTATTATCCAGAGTTCAGAGACAAAATTGAAGTGATTCCACAAGGCTTCAGGTTTGATGAAGTTGAGATTGATTACTCATCATATAGCAAACATGAAGTGCCCACCTTTGCATACGCTGGTGGTTTTATACCCGGGGGAAGAGACCCACGACCTTTTCTGGATCATCTTTTGAGTACAGATCGTGATTTTAAGTTCATTATTTACACCAAAAGTTCAGATATGGTTAAGCCGTGGGTAGAAGTTAGTAGTGGCCGTATCGAAATAAGGGATTATATTCCACGAAAGGAATTACTGAAAATCTTAAGTACGATGGATTTTTTGGTGAACTTTGAGAACCAGTCATCGTTGATGGTACCCAGCAAGCTTATTGACTATTACCTTGCCGGACGTCCAGTGTTAAATATTTCTGCAAACGGCATAGACAATGAAAAAGTTGGCCGGTTTTTAGACGGTAATTACGAGCAAAAGTATAAATACAATGGAGTAGAACGTTATCGCATCGAAAACGTATGTAGTCAATTTTTGAAGCTGTATGACAAAGTTGAGGGCCATGTTTCAGTCAAATAATAAGATAGGATTTTACTCCGCGATGCTGTTTTTGTTGTGGCCGCTGTTGGCCCTGCTCTCAGCTTTTAAAAATTATCGGAGTAGTTGGGCTAAAAATATACTTTGGGCTTTTATCGCTTTCTATGGCTTTGCCTTTGCTATTGGTGCGGAGAGTGAGGGAGCTGATATCGCACGGTATGTTGAGAAATACCAACATCTTCATGGGCAACAGATGACATTTGCCAAGGCGCTGGAATATTACAGTGAGAGTGGCGATATAGATGTTGCAAGTACTTTCATTTCCATTGTTCTTTCCAGATTTACCGATAGCCAATCTATATTGACCCTGGTATACGGGATAATTTTCGGCTATTTCTTTTCTCGCAATATGTGGTTTGTACTGGAGCATCTGAAAGGTAATATACGTTTTACTACAGCCCTGTTGTTTATCTGCTTTTTCTTAGTAATTCCAATTTGGAACATGAACGGTTTTCGGATGTGGACTGCTGCACATATTTTTATTTATGGTCTGCTTCCCTATCTCTATGAAGGTAAAAAAAGTGGAGTGCTTATTGCTTCATTATCAATCTTAGTACATTTTTCATTTTTGGTACCGGTGTCGATTCTATATCTATATATATTTGCCGGTAATCGACTTCTAATCTACTTTGTTTTTTACTGCCTTACCTTTTTTGTATCAGAGATTAACTTGTCTGTATTTAATGAGTTAGTTGAAGGTTATGCACCAGAAATTATTCAAGAACGAACAGCTGGATATAGAGGTGAGCAATACGTTGAGAATTATAGGGAAGGAACAACGAATTCTCAGAATTGGTACATGGATTGGTATGGTCGTGCCATGAGGTGGTCAATAATGGGTTTTCTGGTAGTACTTTTTTTTAGGGCTAAGAAATTTTTTATGCAAAATAAGAACTGGCTTAATCTATTTTGTTTTACGCTGTTGTTCTATGGAGTTGCTAATTTATTTAGTTCATTACCTTCAGGAGGGCGGTTTCTGTCCATTGCAAATCTTTCAGCGCTGGCGTTGATAACTTTATATGTACAGAATAAAGAACATGAAAAGGTTATGAAACGATTTATTATAGCAGCTACACCGGCCCTGGTCCTGTTTATTGTGGTATCGGTGAGAATGGGCCTCTACAGTATTAGCGCAACTACCATACTGGGTAATCCAATTATTGCAATATTCTTAACCGGAGAGCACATATCGATGAACGACGTCATGAGAATGCTCCTGTGAGACTTACAAATAATTAATATGCTTTATGCTATCACGAGTTAAACGACATATTTCACGGCACTTGAATAATATTTCGAGCTGGCATACCGATCGTAAAATAGTTGTAATTGAGAGTGATGACTGGGGGAGCATCAGAATGCCGTCTAAAGAGGTCTATAATAAATGCTTACAAGCTGGTTATTGTGTCGATGATATTGCTTATGAGCGATATGACAGCTTGGCAAGTGAAGATGATTTGGAGCTATTATTCGATGTATTAAACAAGTATAAAGATCGGGATGGAAACCCGGCCGTTATGACCGCAAATATCCTGGCTGCCAATCCTGATTTTGATAAAATAAAATCCTCTGGTTTTGAACATTACTTTTATGAACTGATCACAGAAACCTTTAAAAGATATCCCAACCACTCAAATAATTTCCATTTATGGAAACAAGGATTGAAAGAAGGAGTGTTTTATCCCCAATCGCATGGGAGGGAGCATCTGAATGTATCGTTATTTATGGATGCTCTCCGGAAGGGAGACGAAGATGCGCTCTTTGGTTTTGAACACCGGATCCCGGGTATGATACCCAAAGATAATCCCAAAGAGGGTAATAAATTCGTAGAGTCTACGCGGTATTTCAGCCAACAAGATAAGGTAGAGAAGTTGTCCATTATCCTCGAGGGGGTAGACTTATTTGAAGAACTTATGGGATACCGTTCCGATACGTTTATTCCACCGAACTACTATTGGAGTCCCGATTTTGATAAGTCGATGTTTGCAAAGGGCATCCGTTTTTACCAAGGTCGTAGAAAGATGATGGAACCGCTATTTAATGGTTCTTTCAAATATTATCATCGAAGATTGGCAGAAGAAAATAAAGCCGGTCAAAAATATTTAATACGAAATGCATTTTTTGAGCCCGCGATGGTAAAGTCTGGCAAAGAGCCGGTAAGTAGTTGTCTAAAGGATATTGCGGTTGCATTTCGGATGAAGAAACCAGCGGTGATATGCTCGCACCGCTTAAACTATGTGGGTTTTATTGATGAAAGAAACAGAGATGAAAATTTAGCCTTGTTGCATGAGCTATTAAGTGCGATCACAAAAAAGTGGCCGCAGGTAGAATTCCTTAGCTCAGCACAACTTGGTAGGTTATTTCAGTACAACTTGATGAGTTATTAGAGAAAAAATGGTAGAGATCATAAAAAATATTTTTATAAATTCGCGTCTGGATTCTAAAAATAAAATTAAAAGTTTGCTCCTATATTTATCACGGAGAAGAGGGGTAGGTAAAGCATGGCAAAATAGATATCAAAGAATTTTAGAAGTGAATAAATTTCTTGACCAACCCTGTGATTCATCAATTGAATCTAAGCACCAGAGGAAGTGGTCAACATTTCGAAAGAAAGCTGATTTAACCACGCTCAGAGTGTGCCATAATATTTCTGGAACAACAGATTCCCGAATTATTCCAGAAGATATTTTCGCTGCTGATCTGGAACCAACTTTAATAAATGATAATATACTTCATTTTTTTAGCCATAAAAGCTTTTATAACCGTTGGTTTCTCAATTCTGGATTCCCAAAAGATATTTTTCATCGCATTCAGGGTGAATACTACGATTGTGATTTTAATAAACTTAGCTTAAGTCAGCTTAAGAAAAGTTTAGGAGAGATCAATTTTCCCGTTGTATTGAAACCTAATAAAGATACCTACGGCGGTAGTGGGATCTGTTTTGTTGAAGATGCCGATCATCTGTTTGAGCTCTGCAGGGAGCGTAAAAATTTTGTTGTTCAGGAACAAATACAACAACATCCTTTTTTTGAACGATATCACCCGGTGGGACTAAATACCGTTCGGGCGTATGTCTATAAATCTGTTAGTGATGATACTCACTATATCTTGAATGCAACGCTGAGGATGGGTAAGGGAGGGTCACTTGACAACGAGAGTTCAGGTGGGATCCATACGATGATACGAGATGATGGATCGTTAAATGGTTATGCGGTGGATAAACATGGCACAAAATATTTAAAGCATCCTGATTCAGGGTTGGCCTTTGATGATAAAATCCCGGAATTCAAAAGCTTAAAAGAGCTTTCGAAAAACATTGCTCGGCAAGTTTATTTTGGCCGAGTTGTAGGATTGGACTTGTGTTTTGATAAAGACGGCAGATGGAGAGTTGTTGAGGTGAATACAAAGGGACATACAATCCGTTTCTCGCAGTACGCTGGGGAACCATTTTTTGGAGAATTTACTGATGAAGTTATTGAGTACTGTAGAAAAAATCACTGGACTTTGCAATAACCATATTTATTGAGATATGAGAAAAGAAATATATAGCAAATCAACTAAAATTCTGTATCGATTGCGGCTTATGCTGGAACGAGTCGATCATTCCTGGAAGAAATATGTTGCGACGAAAATGTCGAGAGATGCGGCTAATAATCTAAGAAAACAAGTTGTTGCGCATACCGGTAAAACAGTAGTTGATAAAAAAATGCGTTCTGAGATTAAAGCGTATTGTGCTGAGGTATTAGGCGATGCATCTTATTGGCCGTGGTTGGCATACTATGCTGAATTACGTGGTGAATTTAAAAAAGGATGGATGCCTGATGACTATTATCGGTTCAAATTTTTGCCCAAAATGAATCCCGAAAAATATATGAGATTTAGCGAGGCAAAAGCAATAGATCACAAACTCTTTAATGGAGCTGTTGTAGATCCATTTTTTACGAGAACAAACGGCCAGTATTATCATAAAGATGGTACGGTACTCAAGCAGGAAGAGCTTGATCAGATTCTGCAAGAAGTCAATGATGAAATTATAATAAAACCTGATTCTGGTCGTGGAGGGCAGGGAATAATATTTACCCATCCAGATGAATTACATTTTGAAAAACTGCCAAAAAGTACGGATTTAATCTTTCAACCGGTTGTTCAACAACATCCAGAGCTACAGAAGCTATATCCCCACTCCGTGAATACTTTGCGGGTTCTAACGCTACTTGATGATGAGGGGACTATACAAGTTAAGTTTATTATTATCAGGTTTGGAAGAGAAGGTAGCCGTGTTGATAACGCTTCACGTGGGGGCGGCTGGGTTTTTGTTAATATCGATGGAACAGTACACCCCACTGCCTTTGATAGCATTGGTTTGGAAATTGGAAAGAGACATCCTGATACAGGAATGCTTTATTCTGATCTTAAACTACCTTTTTTACCCGCTATAATTTCTTTGTGTAAATCTGTGCATCACAGTTTTCCTTATACCAGGGTAATTGGGTGGGATATTTTTGTAAATGAGCAAGAAGAACCGAAAATTATCGAGTGGAATGCGAATAATCCTTTCTTTGATATAATTGAAGCCCGCTTTGGTCCTTTTTTTAGTGAGTATGTTTTAGGTGACGATAATAAACGTTGAATCTCCTAAACCTATGTTTCATATAGTGTTACTCTTTTAGGCCTTTCTGAGTAATTTTTACGTTAGTGTATAAAAAATAACTCAATGTATTAGCATCTATTTATTCGATAGATCATTCGATTAACACCTTTTGAAGGACGAAATAGCGTCAACCCCAGTAAAACTAATATCGAAGTCAGAGTTGGCACAATAGTTGAGACTATAGTTAGTATAAAGTAAAACGATGCAATTAAATTCACTGAGGTAAAAAATGAATCCAATAAAGAACCGCTTCATCTACTGTTTACTTGCCAGTTTGTTGATAGTAGCTGTTTCCTGTAAAAAGAACTCAACCGATGGCGATATTAAAGATACACTTGAACTAATAGAAGAAGTTACACCAGTCACTGGAGGAGAGGAAACAACTATAGTTGTTAAGAGGAACGAAGCTCAGCAAGCATATTTTAGTATTCAATTTAAAAATATTGAAGCTAATGATATTATTGATAATGGCATCAAGGATAGTTGGTGTATTGATATTCGAACTCCTCTGGATTTAGATAGTGGCACTTATGAAAATGTACCACTCTATTCTACCTATCGGGTTGATAAATGGAGACCAGTTAACTACTTATTTAACATCGCAGATGATTTGAAAAAGGATGATCCTGAGCTTACCTGGCGTGAGTTTCAGATTGCAATATGGTCACTGCAGACGCATCCAAAGTTTGAATTAGAAGATGTGAAATCGGAAGATTTACCGGAAGCATTCAAAACTGAGGATGGAAAACCGAATTTTGATTTTGAAAAGGTCAAAACAATCTTGGAAACAGTAGAAAATGGATACACTGATTTCGAATACGGCCCGGGGATAAAATATGCGGTAATCGCAGCAACTCCTCCTGAAATTCAGACCGTAATTACATTTGTAGAGAGATAGGATTAGCCGAATGATAGACTAAAATTGCAAACAGCAGCCTTTGATTTCTTAGTCGATAATAACAAGCCAGTTTTAGTTGAATTAAGCTATTGTTTTGGACAAGATGGAATTCCGTTAAAAATGGGTTATTGGGATTCAGATCTAACCTTTCACAAAGAAAAGTTCAATCCCTATGGCTGGATGGTTCAAAGTCTAATTGAGGAGTCTGAGTACATTTATTGATGTTATAACTTAATATACCTTTCTATGAAAATTGCCATACATCATCAAAAAAATAGTTTCAGCAGTCATTGGATTTCCTATTGTGAAGAACAGGGGTTTCCTTTAAAGATTGTGAATTGTTACGATAATGATATTATTAATCAGTTGGAAGATTGCAAAGGGCTGATGTGGCATTTTCATCAATCAAATCCCAAAGATGTATTGTTTGCGAAACAATTGTTGTATTCTTTGGAGAAAGCAGGAAAAAAGGTATTTCCTGATTTTCATACCTGCTGGCATTTTGATGACAAGGTGGGACAAAAATATTTGTTGGAAGCTATTGATGCCCCTTTGGTTCCATCATATGTATTTTACGATAAACCACGAGCAATGCAGTGGATAGAAGAGACGGATTTCCCAAAAGTGTTTAAATTGCGAAGAGGAGCAGGATCGGCACATGTTAAATTAGTATCAAATGAGTCAGAAGCGAAAAATCTAATAAAGAAAGCTTTTGGCCGAGGCTTTAGCCAGTACGATAAGTTGGGTAACCTTCACGAACGATGGCAGAAATATAAAAAAGGTAAAACGAGTCTCTGGGGGGTCATGAAGGGTGTACTCAGGCTTGGTAAGACCACAAAGTTTGCGCGTATCGCTGGACGGGAGCGGGGATATGTTTATTTCCAGGATTTTATACCTGGAAATAATTATGATATTCGTGTAATTGTGATTGATGGTCGAGCATTTGCGATTAAACGTATAGTAAGGCAGGATGATTTTAGGGCCTCGGGGAGTGGAAATGCCCAATACGAAAAACATCATTTTGATCTTAAAACAATCAGTCTTTCACTTGATATTGCAGAAAAGCTCCAAAGCCAATGTCTGTCTATTGATTATGTCTTTCAAAATGAAACCCCATTGATTGTTGAAATTAGTTATGGTTTTCCCCCTTCAGGTTTTATCGAAGATTGTGAGGGCTACTGGGATTGTAATTTAGAATGGCATGAAGGTTCATTTAATGCTTATGGGTGGATGGTAGATAGTATCGTATCTGACCTCGAATAGGATTTTAATATAAATCATTTGCAGTTTGTTGAGTCTATCTTTCTTTTTACAGCTATGCGGAGGCACGAAAAGCAACCTTCGTATTTATCGAAGTTTGGTACAACAGGAAACAGCTGCATTTAATACTGGATTATCAGACGTTAATACAAGCTGCTCGACAACTAACACGTAACCTATCCGCATAATCTACCTTAACCTACGTGTCTACGTTTTTTGTAATTCTATTCCATGAGTTTAATAATTTAACAAAACTGAAATCGTATTCAGTAATAAGTAATGAAATGAGTGGAGTGTTGCCTGAATCTATTACGGACCCAAAAGGGATAATAAACTTACCTTCGGCTGGAATAGGGTTAAAAGAGAAATTCTGTAGTGGGTATGGAAAGTTGTTTATAAGCTGAGACAGCTATGGTTTAATAATAACAACTTAGTAGGGCCGATTCGTGATGAGTTACCGGATTCTCTGAAGGTGAAGTAAAATAATAATTTAACAGGAAAAGCTATCTATCAACCATGGCAAATATGCCAACGTAGCGCGTATCCTAAATTTAACTATAGGAGTATCCATAGCAATAACTTCAGCCCTTCGAATTATCAAGACTTATTGAATATCTTTGGCGATGGTTTTATAAAGAAGTATCTGTTTGGCAAAACAGATAGATCTATGCTTCTGAATCATTAACCACAGGTTTTGGAAACAGACCTGTATCTGATTGTTACATTCGTAAAAAAACAGCTTTCTTTATTCCTATAGAATTAGCTGTAACTACCGTCTGCAATTAAGATCTGTATTTATAGATTTGAACAAAATACAGATCTGATGTAATTCCCTTCTAATAAATTACCTCTCTTCAGATAGACTTCATTTCAAACTATAAGAAATGGAGGGCGCACAATATCTTGTATAGATAAGTTATGTTTTTCCTTTCTATCCCTTCTTTTAATCTGTGATTTTTTATTAAACAAATGGGAGCCAGTCTATTAAACATACTCATTTATTTATTAGAAAAAATTAATATAAATGAAACAATGTTTGTAGTATAAAGTATGACTTACAAGTAATACTTACTTGCAAGTATTTGTAATTATTGCACTTAAATATCATATACAGACGGCTTTCCAGAAGGCTACTCTACCTCCTGGCACTTATCTACAAACCCCAAATCTACTCATATTACCATGAGATCAAAATTACTATATCTCTTAACGAGCATATTTTTGCTTGTTACTTTAACCCAATGCGAAGATTCCTTAACAATAACCGCAACTCAAAATAATGATTTATCTGAAGTTAATTTAACCTCCCCTGAAGACGGCACCGAACAAACTACGACTATTGAGTTTGACTGGAGTCTGCTTGATCAAGCAGATTCATATGTGTTTCAGCTTTCAGGTAACCTTGATTTTTCTACTGTTATGATTGACAGTTTGATGGAAGAAAATCATTTTCAAATTAAAGGGCTTCCTTCCGATTCAACGTTCTATTGGCAAGTTCGTTCTATTATTGACGGAGTAGAAGGACCGTGGTCAGCAACCTGGCAATTTTCTACTAAATCAACCATAGCGGACGCCGAACCGCTTGCAACAGATTTAACCTCACCAAGCGACAGTACTTCAACAAGTCCTTACTCGGTTGCGTTTTCTTGGACTGCCATAGCAAGTGCATCTGGATATAATATACAGGTGGCTACAGATCAAGAATTTAGCACTCTTCTTGTTATAGACCAAGAAATAAAGTCGAGCTCGTATGAAACGACAGCGTTATCTGCCGAACAGACCTTCTATTGGAGGGTTGAGCCGGTTGTTTCTGGCGAAGAGACCCAATGGTCTGAGGTATTTCAATTTGCAACGCTTGCCGCGGGTGAAATTTCTGCTCCTGTGCAAGTGTCCCCGGATGATGGATCAACGGATGTGGCACTGCAACCTACCCTTGAATGGGAGGCCGTAGAGAATGCAGATTCGTACGAATTGCATGTAAGTCACGATAGCCAAATGGATATTGAAACAAAAGTAACGGATACTACCTATTCTCCTTCGGAAGCATTGGCTTCTGGTACGACCTATTACTCGAGAGTACGAGCTGTTATCGGCGATACGCAGGGACAATGGTCAGAAATTCACAGCTTTACTACCAGTTCAGGCGAAACCAGTGATACCAATGATTCAACGGTCTCATTAAGTTCTCCATCCGATGGGGCAACTGGTCAATCTATAAACCTAACATTAGATTGGGAATCGGTGTCAGGAGTAAATGAATATCAAGTTCAACTTGCGCAGGATAATTCATTTTCTTCAACGGTGGTTGACAAAGCGGTAAGCGAGGCGTCGTATGCTGTTTCCGGACTGGATTACAGTCAGACGTACTATTGGAGAGCCCAGGCCAACGGAGACGGAGATTCTGGTAATTGGTCCACAATCTATAGTTTTACAACCGAATCAGAGACTAATGTTACCAATTCAGTAGAAGGCGACCGCCATGCGTTGATGGATTTATATAATGCCACGGGCGGCGACAGTTGGGCTAACAACAGCGGCTGGGGCAGCGGCGACCCGTCGGGTAGCTGGCATGGCGTAGAAGTGGATGCCAACGGACGCGTTGTTCGACTCGACTTATGGAAGAATGGCCTGCAAGGACAGTTGCCGTCCACTATAGGAAACCTGACGAAGCTCACCTATTTGAATGTAAAAGGGAATAAGTTAACGGGCCGTATACCTTCAGAAATAGGGGGCATGAGAAGTTTAGAATGGTTA
>NZ_NSKE01000011.1 GCF_002287075.1 Fodinibius salipaludis | reverse complement strand
CTCAACCAACTCGATCAGCTCTTCGTCGTCGACCAGGTCGGTCTTGTTCATAAAGACCACAATCTGCGGGACGCCTACCTGGCGGGCCAGCAGAATATGCTCGCGGGTCTGCGGCATCGGGCCGTCGGTGGCTGCTACCACCAAGATCGCCCCGTCCATCTGGGCTGCTCCCGTCACCATGTTCTTCACGTAGTCGGCGTGGCCCGGGCAGTCCACGTGCGCGTAGTGACGCGACTCGGTTTCGTACTCAACGTGCGCCGTCGAGATCGTAATACCCCGTTCTTTCTCCTCGGGGGCGTTGTCAATGTCGACAAACTGCTTGGCTACCCCGCCGTGGTGCTTGGCCATTACGGTCGTAATCGCCGCCGTCAGGGTCGTCTTCCCGTGGTCTACGTGACCTATCGTTCCTATGTTTACATGTGGCTTGTTTCGCTGAAATGTCTCTTTTGCCATAATACTATTAGTTAATGATGTTTAAGATCGTTCTTCCAGAATTTCTTTTTCTACATTATCAGGGACAATCTTAAACTCAGCAAATTCCATGGTGGAAGTTGCACGTCCCTGCGTCATTGATCTGAGATCAGTCGTATATCCAAACATTTCTGATAAAGGCACTTTGGCTCTCACAACTGAACCTTCCTTGTTGTTATCCATCTTGCCAATAATACCTCGTCGACCATTAAGATCTCCAATCACATCTCCCATAAAGTCTTCGGGGGTAATCACCTCGACATCCATAATCGGCTCAAGAATCTTTGGTGAAGCCTTTCTTGTTGAATGACGAAATGCCATCTTCGCACAAAGCTCAAAACTCACCTGGTCAGAGTCTACATCATGATATGAACCATCAAACAAACGAACACCAATATCTTCGACCGGGTAATCAGCCTGAATACCAGAATTCATCGCATCCTTAAATCCTTTTTCTACAGAAGGAATAAACTCCGTTGGGATATTACCACCTTTTATCTCATTGATGAATTTAAATCCTTCTTCTTCATCAACCGAAACGTTATTATCCTCCTCGTCAAACTCTTCGAAATGGTCTAACGGACCGATTTCAAATTCCATATCGGCAAATTTACCGCGGCCACCAGACTGCTTTTTATACGTTTCACGGTGGGTAACGCTTGAAGTAATGGTCTCCCGATAAGATACCTGAGGAGCACCAACATTGGCCTCAACCTTAAACTCGCGCTTCAATCGGTCAACAATAATTTCCAAGTGAAGCTCACCCATTCCGGCAATAACGGTCTGACCCGTTTCCTCATCAGTGTTTACCTGGAATGTAGGATCCTCTTCAGCCAATTTAATCAATCCGTTCTGCAACTTTTCAGCATCAGCCTTCGATTTAGGCTCTACAGCCAACTTGATTACCGGCTCTGGAAATGTAATATCTTCAAGAAGTATTGGGTCTTCCAAATCACAGAAAGAATCTCCCGTTCTCACCTGCTTAACTCCAACTGCAGCAGCAATATCACCGGCACGTACAATCTCGAGATCTTTCTTTTCATTGGCGTGCATTTCAAGTATGCGACCAACTCGCTCCTTCTCACCCGTCGTTGCATTATATATATAGGAACCTTTTTCCAGTTCTCCGGAATACACACGGAAAAATGTCAACTTACCCACATAAGGGTCTGTCATAATTTTAAAAGCCAAGGCAGAAAACGGTTCCTGCACGCTGGGCTTACGCTCTAATTTCTTGTCGTGATCCTGAGGATGCTTACCCACAATTGGAGGAATATCGTACGGACTTGGCAAATACTTAATCACTTTGTCAAGTACCGTCTGAACACCCTTGTTCTTAAGGGCAGAACCACACATTACAACAGTAATATCTCTGTTCAACGTGGCTTCGCGGAGAGCATTCTCAATCTCCTCTTCACTAATTTCTTGATCCATTAGATAGTTTTCCATCAGACCATCATCATGATCGGCAATAGCCTCGATCATTATCTTGCGATACTCTGCGGCCTTCTCCTTAAGATCATCCGGAATTTCAATCTCATCATACTCCATTCCCAGCGACTCCTCATCCCAGATAATACCCTTCATCTTAATAAGGTCAACAACGCCACGGAACGTATCCTCAACTCCGATTGGTATCTGAATAGGAACCGGATTCGCATTAAGCTTATCTCTCATCTCATCAACAACATTGAAGAAATCAGCACCAACGCGATCCATCTTATTGACAAAGGCCATCCGAGGCACATTGTATTTATTCGCTTGCCGCCATACCGTTTCGGATTGTGGCTGAACAGCACCAACTGAGTCAAAGACACCGATCATACCATCCAATACACGAAGCGAACGCTCTACCTCAACAGTAAAGTCAACGTGACCAGGCGTATCAATAATATTAATGCGATGATCTTTCCAGATACAGTGTGTAGCAGCAGAAGTAATTGTAATACCTCGCTCCTTCTCCTGATCCATCCAGTCCATCTGCGAGGCACCATCATGTGTCTCACCAATGCGATGAGTAATACCTGTATAATACAGGATACGTTCTGTCATCGTGGTTTTACCGGCATCTACGTGAGCCGCAATACCAATATTACGCGTACGCTTGATGCGGTCTACAATTTTCGGATCTGTTTTTGTCTTCGTCTCAGCCATTACTATAAATTAGTATCGTAAATCGTTTAAAATCTAAAGTGTGCAAATGCTTTATTTGCTTCAGCCATGCGGTGAACCTCATCTTTCTTTCGAACCGCTCCGCCTTCATTATTTGATGCATCCAACAGCTCACGAGATATCCGTCGAGCCATCGACTTATCATTTCGCCCCTTGCTGGCCGAAATCAACCAACGCATTCCAAGTGCAGTACCGCGGTCGGGACGAACCTCCACAGGTACCTGGTATGTTGAACCGCCCACTCGTCGTGCGCGAACCTCAACAACCGGCGATACATTACTGAGGGCTTCCTTAAATACCTCCATACCCTCATCACCGGTTTCTTCTTCAATTATTTCAAAAGCCTGATAAAGAATTTTTCGGGCAACATTCTTCTTGCCGTCTCTCATCAGATTGTTTACGAAGCGCGTTACCTGCTTATCACCAAATACGGGATCCGGCTGAACATCGCGCTTATCTGCTGTCTTTCTTCTCATATTCTTATCGGTTTATTTCCTACTCAACAATTATATCTAATTAGGCTTCTTTGTACCGTAGAGACTTCGACCCTGCTTTCGGTCTTCAACACCGGCAGTATCGAGCGTTCCTCTTACGATATGGTAACGAACACCGGGCAAGTCCTTAACACGACCGCCACGAACAAGCACAATGCTGTGTTCTTGCAAGTTGTGTCCCTCACCGGGAATATATGCAGTTACCTCATATCCATTTGTCAAACGCACACGAGCAACTTTACGCAAAGCCGAATTTGGCTTTTTGGGCGTAGTAGTATAAACTCGAACGCAGACTCCGCGTTTTTGCGGACAGTTTTCCAAGGCAGGAGCCGTTGTTTTACTCGGCTTGCTTTTTCTACCTTTGCGAATAAGTTGTTGTATTGTAGGCACGATTTATAAACGCTTAATTGATTTTTCGGTCGAACAAGAGTTGCCAATGATAAGGAATTCGCACCCACTAATGCAAGAAAAAATCATGATTTATTTCTATTTTTATCCTTTCGGACTCTTTAGTTTGCAAAACGCCCATAAAGTAGCTCAATTTTGCTCAAATAAGTAGTATAAAGTAATATATCAGTATATCTATTTTGAAATTAGTCGATCTTCCAAACTTAAGTACTAAGCGATTAAAGGCTCTTTCTGAGAGTGGAATCGATTCTCTATTGGACCTGCTAAATTGGTTTCCTCACCGTTATTTAGACCGTACCACCGTCCTCCCTATTCGACAGGTTAAAGGTCAGGGCGAAGAGGTAACCGTAGTCGGACGAATCCAGAAAATACGACAAAAGGGATACGGAAAAAAGAAAAGGCTCGAAGTTATTTTACAGGATGATACCGCATCCCTGAAGGGTGTGTGGTTTAAGGGAGGGCATTATATAAAGAAACAATTTTCTGAAGATGACGCAGTGGCCTTCTTTGGAAAGGCCAAGCAATACGGGCGTTACGTTTCAATGGCTCATCCCGAGTGGGATAAAATTGATGACACTTCTGATATTCAGGATCTTAAACAGATAGTACCAATCTACCCAAGTAACAAAACCTTTTCGAAGCGCCGAATTACCAGCAAGCTCATTCACCAGTGGCAGAAGGTTATCCTGAAACATGAGCGCCCCCCAGAGTTTTTACCTGCCAAAATTCGGGATCAACACAATCTGCCAAAGCGCCACGAAAGTTACCGCATGATTCATTTCCCCGAATCACAATCAGAATACAAACAAGCCTTTAAACGATTCAAATTCGAGGAACTCTTTCTTTTTGAGCTAAGTGTTGCCAAGACCAAGCACGAAATTATTGAACGCAATGAAGGCGCTCTTTTTACGGACCTTGATCAATATACGCAGCCTTTTTTCAACGAGCATTTACCTTTTGAACTCACTGAGGGACAAAAGTCAGCACTGGCAGATATTAAAAAGGATGTTCGATCTGGCAAACAAATGAATCGACTTATTCAGGGTGATGTGGGATCGGGGAAAACAATCGTTGCTCTTGGAGCTATTTTAATGGCACTCGACAATGGATACCAGGCGGCCTTTATGGCTCCCACGGAAATCCTGGCTGAGCAGCACTATCGTACACTTTCAAACTTCCTTGATCCCTTGGATGTAAATGTGCGCCTGTTAGTTGGCAATCAAAAAACAAGCTTGCGGACGGATATTCTTACTGATATTGAAGGAGGTAATTGTGATATCGTGGTCGGTACTCATGCCGTCATTCAGGATGAAGTTAATTTTAATAACCTCGGATTGGCAGTCATCGATGAGCAGCACCGCTTTGGCGTAAAGCAGCGCGCCGAAATTCTCACCAAAGGATCACATCCACATGTACTGGTCATGTCGGCCACCCCAATTCCCCGCTCGCTGGCAATGACCTTATACAGTGATCTGGACATCTCTATTATTAAAGGATTGCCCGGAGGACGCAAACCCGTTAAAACTGCTGTTCGTCATCAAAGCAAACACGATGACATTTATAACTTCGTAGAACAAGAACTCCGGGAAGGCGGTCAGGCGTACGTGGTTTATCCTTTAGTAGAAGAATCTGAAAAGATGGACCTTAAGGATGCTACAGCCGGATACAAAAAACTCAAAAAACGATTTTCGGACTTTGAAGTCGGACTGCTGCACGGACAGATGAAATCCGAGGAAAAAGATGCCGTAATGCAGCAGTTCATTAATAATGATATTCAGGTACTTGTATCTACCACCGTTATCGAGGTGGGCGTGGATGTACCGAACGCCAGTATTATGATTGTAGAGCACGCCGAGCGATTCGGGCTTTCCCAACTCCATCAGCTAAGAGGACGTATTGGCCGCGGTAAGCGACAGAGCTACTGTATTTTAGTACACGGACAAAAAGTGAGCAAAGAGGGAAAGTTTCGCCTTCGAAAGATGGCACAGACGAGTGATGGATTTGAGATTGCAGAAGCGGATCTGAAGCTGCGCGGGCCGGGAGATTTTCTGGGAACTAAGCAAAGCGGACTGCCGGAATTTCGCGTCGCCGATATTGTTGAAGACCAATGGATTTTGGAGCAGGCTAAATCTGCCGCATGGGAGATTATGAATGATGATCCTGATCTGCAAAAGCCAGAGTATCAAAAATTAAAGGAAGTGTTTATCCCCTATTATAAAGAAAAGAGTAAATTTTATGGGATGGGATAGACTAAATAATGAGATATACCATCCTCAATATATTTGCTGAAGCGCAGCCCCCCTCGCTTTTTTTGACTCACTCCGCAACTTACATTCCCAAAAAAACCTGCATTTCAAAAGACTTTTTATTAGTCTTTATTCTATAAGAAATTGTGCGAGGCTAATTAAGCGGATCCCAAACTATTTATGCAAGAAGAACAGCATACTGTTGAGCTACAGCAACAGTTTTTTCCGATCTCTGACTTTCATACGGTAATGGATAAATGGAGTGATCTGTTAGATGATGATCCCCAAAAGAATATCTACACAGCAGATAATGATTATCATTCCTTCGCTTTTGCTTACCAATTGCTGGGTGATGATGTGTTAATTCTGCATCAGAAAACTCATTGTCATGCCAAGCATCGGATGGAACTGCTTCCGCGTAGGAAGAGTAAGTTCTATACGCTTAAATGCTTAATAAATCAAAATAAGTCAGCCCGATTGATCTCCCAAAACCATCACTATGATATGCATCAGGGCACTATGGCTTTTTTTAGTAATTATGCCAACTATATCACCGAACTGCCGGCCGGTTACCGCGAAGAAAACTTGCAGATTGTAATTAGCCATAAGTTTATTGACGAATACATCAATAGGCAGCATATTTCTCACTCTCGTTTGCAGCTTATTATCAATGATCCGAATGATCTCATGTTTGTCATTCAGCAACCCCCGGCTCCTATCAAGTCAAACATAAAACAATTGGCACAGACCGTCGTCGGTTCATCTACTGCCACCAATAAGTTAAATACGCTTACTCATATCAGCAATACACTGGATATGTTGTTTCGATTGCAAATAGAAGAGCCAACACAACCCACTTCATTGCCGCAAAATAAAGCACAGCAAGTGGCCAAATATCTAGATGACTATCTTACAATGCCTTTTCCGGGTATGGATTTTCTCGCCACCCAATTTGGAATTTCCGTATCTGGATTAAAGCGACATTTTAAACAAGAAATGGATACGACCCCCTTTCAGTATTATCGCCATAAACAAATGCAATTGGCCCAAAAGAAGTTACAAGAATCAACAGCTACTGTCTCGAAAGTAGCTTACCAACTGGGTTTCGATAATCCCTCCAATTTTATCCGAGCATTCAAGGGGGAGTTTGGGATTACCCCAGGAAAATACCAAAAAGAGCAAGATACTGAAGCTTAATATCCTGCGAAAAACTGTAAAATATTCTGTTAGTCACGCCTCACCCCGATCCTAACCCCTGCTTTATTACACAAACCATGTTGGAGTTTCATCCTCTACACATAAACAATTTACTTTTGCTCTTAGAAAACAAGCTATTCTAAAATAACAGTCCTCAAAATCATGAGCTTATATGATTACTTTATTTGGGCTTATTTGAATACATAGAAAGATAAAAAATTTGTTTTTTAGGCATAGAAAAAGATCAGATGTTACGTTGGTTTTATGGGATCAGCAATCATGATTACTGGTGATCTAAAAGATACTTAGATAGATAATCTAGATTACTCTGTAACCCAATAACATTCTCTTGATTCTACCCTAAGTACTACTGGATAATTTTTTCTCCGTGGTAGTGAAGACTTTTCAGCGTTCTTTCTACAGAAAGTTTACCCCTACGACAATACGATAACATTACTGTTGGCTTTTAATAACGATACAAAACAAAGGGAAAGTTTTTATATGCATAACGACGGTCAGTATCATTTCATTTCTCCTGAGCTCAATAAACCCATTTTTTGTATTCGGTATTTAATAAAACCTCTGGCATTGTTGGTGGTCATACTTTGCGGGATATCGTCAAACTTATATGCCCAAACAGATTATTCGTCATCATTATCTGGCGGCGACAATCCTCTCAGCGGTGTCCCCCAAACATCAGATGGCGTTATTACCGGGGACTTTGACAATGACGGGGATATCAATGTGTTAGCATTTGATGATAGTAATTACGATTCCTATAAGTTTTATGCCAATGATGGTTCGGGATCATTTTCTGTAGTTACCGGTTCCGCTAACCCCTTTGACGGATTAGCCTATACTGATATCTTTTTCGCAGGTGATAATACCTATGTAGCAGATTTTGATAATGATGGGGACCAGGATATTTGGGATTATCGAGGTCAAACCAGTGGGGATTCACAAAATATCTACCTGGAAAATACCGGCAGTGGCTATACCTCTTCCAAATCGGGGGGCAGTAATCCTCTTTCAGGAATACCCGATTTTGAAGTTATTGTTGGTGATTTTGACAATGACGGGGATATCGATGTATTGGCATTTGATGATGATAATTACGATTCGTATAAGTTTTACGCGAATGATGGCTCGGGAACGTTTTCTGTGGCTACCGGTTCCGCTAACCCCTTTGATGGCTTGCCCTATACTGATATCTTTTTCGTAAGCGATAATACCTATGTAGCAGATTTTGATAACGACGGGGATCAGGATATTTGGGATTATCGAGGTCAAACCAGTGGGGATTCACAAAATATCTACCTGGAAAATACCGGCAGTGGCTATACCTCTTCCAAATCGGGGGGCAGTAATCCTCTTTCAGGAATACCTGATCCTGCAGCCGGCGTTATTGTTGGTGATTTTGACAATGACGGAGATGTCGACGTGTTAGCCTACGATGATGATACCTATTCCTCATTTAGCTTTTATGCCAATAATGGTTCGGGATCATTTTCTAAAGTTACCGGATCCTCTAACCCCTTTAATGGAATAGCTTCCGAGAATATATTTTATGCAGCAAGTAATACCCTGGTAGCTGATTTTGACAATGAGGGTGACCAAGATATTTGGGATTATGGGGGAGATACTAATAATAACGGGCCAAATATTTATCTAAAAAAACAAGGCAGCCCAAGCAGTAATGATACTCCTACCTTTAACGAAGGTAGCTCAACTTCTCTTACCGTTAATGAAGATGCTTCTGCTACCTCGATTAACAGTTTATTAGATGTTACAGATACCGACTCTGGTGATAACCTCACTTGGTCCATTTCGTCTGCGCCTTCGAATGGCAGCTTGGGTGGATTTTTAACCACCGAAAGCAGTACCGGTGGCTCGGTAACTCCCAGTGGACTTACCTATACCCCCAACCCTGACTACAACGGTTCCGATTCTTTTGATATTCAGATTTCTGATGGCAACGACACCGCAATAATCACTGTAAATGTAACCATCAACGCTGTTAATGATCCCCCTGAATTTACTTCTCCCTCTGGGTTTAATATCTATGAAAATTATTCTGGTATCATTGCAGATGTTGATGCCACGGATGGCGAAGGCGGGAGTAGTGACGCCAATGTGAACTATACCCTGGCCGGTGCAGACGCTGCAGCCTTCAGCATAAATCCTAATACTGGCGAACTTTCGTTGGATGTAGCGCGCGATTTTGAAAATCCCACTGACAATGATGGCAATAATGATTATGAGCTGGAGGTAACGGCTTCAGATGGAACTAATATCACTAATCAAAACATTACCATCACAATTACCGATGTAAATGAGGCCCCGGTAATAACTAACCTAAACGGCGATAACAACAGCGTGCAACCCGGAGGGGCAGCAGCCAAAATTGATGCAGCGGGCGATGCAACAGTTACAAACATTGATTCCCCTGATTACAACGGTGGTTTTATTAGAATTTCTGATAACAACGCAAATAATACTGCCCATGGAAACTTTTCTGTAGATGGCACCAATGTCACTTCCGGAGGCGATGGTACTATAGCCGCCGGTGAAACCATTGCAATAGGCGGTACTGCTGTGGGAACCATACATGCCACTCACGACGGGCAAGGCGGAAATAACCTGGAAATTTATTTTACCAGCACAGATGCCACCAATGCCCGAATTCAAACACTCGTCCGAAACTTGCGCTGGGGTGCGGCTACAGGCAGCGGCGCTCAAACATTTACGCTGACGCTCAACGATGGTGACGGAACAGCAAACGGCGGCGACCATGACGACAACTCCAACTTTTCGATGACTCTGGGCAACCCGCCAGTCATTAGCAATCTGGACGGTGACACGGTAGATTTTCTGGAAGAAGGTCCCCCGGTAACGCTGGACGTCTTGGCTTCGGCCACACTTACAGACGCAGACAATCCAGCGAGCCTGAACGGTGGAAATGTAACGGCCACCGTATCATCCGGAGCCGTAGCATCCGAAGATCTGCTAAAACTAAACACCGATGGGGCGGTATCGCTCTCGGGTACTACCTCCGGATCTACAGTGAGTGTAAGTGGAACTCCCTTGGGGACGCTGGCTAATGATATAACGACCGGCAATAGCCTGCGGGTGAACTTTAATGCCAATGCAACGCTGGCTCGTGTAGAATTGCTTCTTCAAGCTTTGCAATACTCCAGTAGCGCCAGTCCGCTTACCGAGAACTCTCGTGAGGTGCAGGTTATTGTCACCGATAACCAGGGATTGCCCAGCGATCCCTCCACTATCACAGTCAACACGGTAGTAGATGAGTCGCCAACGGTCCCCAATACTATTGCCGATCTCTCAGTGGATGAAGACGCCGCCAGCGATACATATGATCTTACCAATGTATTTTCTGATCCCGAAGACAATGATGGCGACTTAACTTTCTCGGTGCAAAATAATGACAACAGTAGTTTGGTTGATGCCTCTGTGGATAACAGCACCGACCAGCTTACTCTCGATTACCAGCCATATCAAACCGGTACGGCCAATATCACTATCCGGGCCGAAGACAGCCGCGGCCAAACGGTGGACGACTCCTTTACCATAACTGTAAATCGGATAGCACAAACCATTTATGTTAATGCCGATGCCTCTTCCGGGGGCGACGGCAGCTCGTGGGGCAGTGCTTTCCAATACCTGCAGGATGCTCTTAATGCCGCAGGTGGTGAGGACCAGATCTGGATCGCCGAAGGTACCTACTATCCCGATGAGGGTGCAAATGTTACCCAAGGAGATGAAACAGCCTATTTCACCATTACAGGTGACCAGGACGGCCTCGAGATTTACGGTGGTTTTGACGGTACCGAAACCCAGCTCGCTGATCGTGATATTGCGGGTCACCGAACGATCCTAAGTGGAGATATTGACCAAGATGATGATCCCCTTGCCCCCAATACCGACAGCGACAATGATCCTGATACCTTTAGTGGCACGGATCATATAACTGGTAACAACAGTAATCATGTATTATTCATTGATGGCAAAAATAATGGAGCTATAACTAATACCACGCTTCTTAATGGGCTTACCATTACCGGGGGGCAAGCCAAAGGAGCCAATCCTGAAAAACATGGTGGCGGAATGCACTGCGAAGGTAGAGGCTCCGGCAGTGAATGCAGCCCCACCCTGAACAGGCTCATCTTTGCGGGTAATACTACTCTAGAGTCTTATAGTTTTGGTGGAGCTATTTATTATAGTGGCGTAAACAATGGGACCATCAGCAATACTGGTTTTTACAGTAATAATACCTCAGGAGAGTCTGGTCGAGGTGGCGCTATCAGAAATAGTGGTTCTGGCAGTTCCAGTAATGCAACGATTATAAACACTATATTTATAAATAACCATGCCTCAGGTCAAAATGGAGTCGGAGGGGCAATATCTAGTGAAAATGTAGCTGCAACTCCTACCATCACCAACGGCATTTTTTACGGAAATCGGGCTGGAGATAAAGGAAATCAATTCCATAATATCACTTCGACCCCCACCATAAGTCATTCACTTATCGAAGGCTCGGGCGGAAGCTCAAACTGGAATAGCGATTTAGGTACCGACGGCGGTGGAAATATCGATGTCAATCCCCAATTTGTCGATGCCACCAACCCCGCCGGGGTCGACGGCACTTGGTTTACCGATGATGATGGATTGGTCTTGCAGCCGACTTCTCCCGCTGTTGATGCCGGAGACAACAACACCATTCCATCAGGAATTACGACCGATATTTCTGGGAAGCAACGTATTCAGGGCGGCACGGTGGATATGGGGGCCTACGAGTCATTGTCTAATAATCCACCAACGGTTGCTAATCCCATTGCCGATATTACTGTAGATGAGGATGCCGCCAGCGATACCTATGATTTAACCGATGTATTTTCTGATAATGAAGAAGATGATGCTGATTTAACATTCTCAATACAAAAAAATAACAACACTAATCTGGTCGATGCTTCCATTGATAACACCACTGACATGCTCACGCTCAACTATCAATCCAACCAGTCCGGCACGACTAATATTACGGTCCGCGCCAAAGACAGCAGTGACGAAACCGTGGATGATAGTTTTGAGGTGACGGTTAATCTGGTAAATGATGCACCTTGGATTAGTTCTATCAAGAATCAATCACTAACGGCAGGTCAAACAGCAGGCCCGATCAGTTTTACTATTGAGGATATAGATGATGATTTAGCGGATTTATCTTTATCTGCTATATCTGACAACCAAGCCGTACTACCGGATCAAAATATTTTGCTGTCGGGTAGTGGCTCTGATCGATCGGTAACCTTAAAGACAGAGGAAAATACGTCGGGTAATGCTATGGTAGAAATTATAGTAGATGACGGTGCTTTGTCGGATACCACCTCTTTTGAGCTATCAATAACAACTAACGCACCGAAACAGGTTACCTTGGAGGCTCCCGAAAATAAAAGTACTGACCAATCGCTCCAACCGAAATTCACGTGGGATATAGCTGCAGAAGCCGAAACGTATGAATTTCAGCTTGCAGATGAGGCATCGTTCACTGATGAAAATATTATTGCAGAACAGTCTGATATTTCAGAAACAGAAATAGAACTCAGTAAAAAATTAAACAGAGAGACCGCCTACTACTGGCGCGTACGTGGTACGAACACCGGAGGCAAAGGGGGATGGTCGTCAAAGTATCAGTTTACGACCATTCCTGCCCTTCCGGCTCGCGTTACACTTAAGGCTCCTGCCAACAAAAAATCTGGAGTAAATACTCAACCCATTTTTAGCTGGGAAACCGTTAATAATGCGGATACATACGAGTGGCAATTATCCAAAGATGAAAACTTTGACTCCCTGATAAATGAGGCCACATTATCGGAAAACGACCTACAGCCCAATGACGAATTAGCACATAATACATCTTATTACTGGCGGGTTCGGGCACTAAACAGCGGAGGAAAAGGGGATTGGTCCTCCAAACAGCGTTTTACAACAGAAGCTTCCCCTCCCGCTCTTTCATTTCCATCAGACAATGAAACAGGAATCAGCATTGCCCCACGACTGGCATGGAGTTCTGATTATGAAAACAGTCGATTCCGTGTGAAGCTTTCCAAGGACCAACAACTCCAAAATATGATATTGGATACCCTCGTGACTTCGGAGACGGTAAAAATAAGCGGGTTACAGCCAAATACCGATTACTTTTGGCAAGTCCGCGTAGAAACCGAAGAAAACAATAGCGCTCCCTCTCCTATCTCTAATTTTACCACTCGAATGCCTACTGAAAGCGAAATGGTAGATACTAAGATCACCTTTGGTCAATCCGGGAATAGCGATCTCCAATCATATGACTACAGGCTTATGTCCTTACCCGGGAATGAATCGCACCCTATTGATGAGTTTTTTAATGGAGAGTACGGGACCGATTGGAAAGCATTTGAGGATAATGGCGATGAAGAGAATTTCCTCCAAGAGTATTCCGACGACCATCCGCTTTCGTTCACCTCGGGTAAAGGATATTGGGTGCTTAGCAAAAAGGCTGTCCGCGTAGAAGATGAAATTTCTGCAGTAGATATTTCGGAAGATGATACTTACATACTGGAATTAGAGCCCGGATGGAATATTATTGGCAATCCCTTTAATCGCCCCGCCAGCTGGCAGGATATTCAGGCATTTAATAACCGATCACTAATACTCTATGAGTATGAAGGGAGCTTTTCGAAAAGTAAGCAGATGGATCCCTTTAAAGGTTATTATGTATATAATGATTCTACCGCTGTTTTGAACTTGGAGATCCCATATACAAGTTTGCAGAAAATGAGGAGTAAAGACAGAAATACATCCAAAGAAAAAGGAACCAACCGGAAAATACGATTAAAAATTAACCAGCTTAAAGATGATATAACAAGTCAGGTTGAAATCAACTATCCTTCTCAAACTGGTTCTTCTATAAAACAAAAGCAAGACCACTATCTGCCCCCGTTGAGGCTTAGTAAATTCGGCGCAGGCATTATCAACGAAGAGCATGAACACCGCCAAAAAATGATGCATACTATTAACAGTCATTTCGATGAAAAGCGCAATAAATATACTATAGAGCTCAAAACAGAAAGCCGGTCAGAAGTAGTATGGAAACCGGAAATTGAAGGGATGAACTCCCAAACTGCTGTACTCATTGTAGAACCTCAGAACGGTCGTACAAAGATTCTGGGGGATGGTGAATCGTACCCATTTATGGCAAAAATCGGTCGTCAACGATTCACTGTTTACACCGGTTCACTTTCTGATCTTAAAGAAATTGAGAAAAGCTTAGTTCCTCAGCAAATCACACTAAACCCAAATTATCCTAATCCCTTTAGTTCCACCACTACAATACAGATTGGTATCGACCAGCACAGTGAGGTCACCCTGGAGGTATTTAATATCCTCGGACAAAAAGTACGTACGCTGGTTAATGAATCGATGAAGGCAGGGTGGCATAAGGTCGTTTTTGATGGCAGTCGGTTAGCAAGCGGCACCTATTTTTATCGCTTAACTGTGGGAGAACAAATCCAAACAAAGAAAATGGTGTTAATTAAATAGCTATGAATTTTCATTATACCTCAACAATGAAACCATTAATCCATATCTATAAAATAGGCTGCATAACGGGACTTGTTGCTCTCCTTATCATGGGAATTGCTAATAGTGGCAATAGCCAAGATATTTCACTTATTGCAGATCCAGCTAACGGGGCAGCCCCCACTATCAAAAAGCACCTTTTAAAAATCGAGCAATCAATTAATCATCCCAAAAGCTGGAAAGGGATTTCACTATCCGGCGATCACCCGGCCATCGGATTATTAAATAACTTGATTGATAAGAAGGATATTACTTCTATTCGTTTTGCTGATGCTGTACATCTACTTTCCCACACAAACGGTACCTACGAAGTACGTGACATCTATGTTAAAACAGCCGAAACCGATACTCTTAACCACCAAGCCCTGTCTTTGCGCTTCAATAGTAAGGCGCAACTTACCGGGGTAGAACTATTACCTCAAATATATAATTATAAACTTGCGCTGGATCGAAAGATAGAAGCTTCTGTTGATGCTCAAAAAATCATCCGAAAACGAGTACTCCAATTTCAACAAGCGCTCCGTGCCAAGAATGGAGAAGCACTTTCTGCGATGTTATCAACTAATGCTCACCTCGTTAAAGGAGGCATTTCACGCTTTTATCACAATGATATATTGGGTCCCTATTATAAATACCAAATCTTATCCCCTCATGATTATATTGGGGATATAACTGATCAAGATAGCCCTCAATACCAAATCCAGTTTGATAACCTTGAGGTATACGTTCTACCAACATTGAAAGATGTTTTTGTTGTTACTTTCCATCAGCAATGGATCACTGGCACATACGCTGATGACGGATATGTGGCCATGGTTATAGATCTCAAAAATGACAACATTCCACTTCGGATATGGAAGAACAAAAGCTTTGATACGGGCTATTTACAAGCTGATCTTACTCACATTCCATCTATGCCCTCCCGAACTTTGACTGCCACTCCCCTCGACCATCCCCAAGAAGAGTTTACTTTTGATGCAATAAAAACAGACTCAAATGCTACTGAAGCCTCTGGATTTTTTTCAAACCACAAACGCTGGTTATTAATGGGATTAGGTGCCTCGGCAGCTATAACGACAGGAACTATTTTATTGACAGGTGATAGTGATTCAGGATTACCGGATCCACCAGGACGACCTGCCTTCAAGTAGAGAGTCTAAAAAAGCAACCCAACAAGTTCGGCGACAACCCATCCAAAAAATAGAATAATACCGAGGAGAATTACTACAAATTGTATTACTACGAACCATATCCACAGACGACTTTCGCTGGTAGTTTGTTCGGGATGCTCCTGCAGCTCATCGAGTATTCGGGCATTCCGCAGATTTGCCTTCCAATAGATGTCAAAAAAATCGCCCAACACCGGAATTGATCCTATGAGTACATCCATTAGTATGTTTAGAAACATACGTCCCAACACTGATGCTTTACCTCCGAGCATTGCAGCCTGAATCAAAAAATAGAGTGAAATAACACCCGCGAAAACGTCTCCGGCTCCGGGAATGAGTCCAATTATAGGATCGATCCCAAAGCGAATATTGGTACCGGGAATAGTAAATTTGCTATCAAGGAGTTTAGCGAATTCCGTAGGGTTTTTTGGCATATACGTTAATATTAAAATGCCCTGTAAGTATACTCCCTCAGTTCATATTCCACAATCAAAACAAAGTAAGAGCACTGCTAACACAAATAACTAAAGAGCATACCAGGAAATAAAGGTGCAATACTAAATTTCTGAGCAATCGATATTATTGAAATCTGAGTCCCAGCAAGCTTTTTCGCCATTGTTGTAATCAGGAGATTTTATGTAACCGGCGTTAGTATCTTTATTAAACTCTATGGTAACCACACCTTCACTATTTACATTATTGAGCTTAATAACACGAGTAGACCCCTCTGTATTATAATTAACCTTAGAACCACTGAATGAGTTATCAGCAACAATTGTAAATTCTACTTCGATATCTTGATTCTGAGTCATTTGCCAGTCAAGCTCTGCTAACTCCTGTGAAGGCTGTCCGGCCCTACCAAAACCATGATATGTCCAAACACCCTCTGTAACCTCTTTATTTGATGTTCCGCTGATAAAATGCTTTTCGTTTTGCAGTACGGAACTTGATAAGAAAATATCCCATTTTACTTCATCATTCGACTCCCGTTCAGCAACCAGGCGAACTTCATATATTAGTCGCCCCTCCTGTTCATCATTCGTAAACTTCCACTCCCATTTAGTGCTGTTTAACTGTTCGGCTTCGGTAGTATCCGCCTGTTTCAATAAATCCAACGAAGGGTTGATATTGCGATTCATCATCGCCTGAATATCGCTGATTGTTTGGGCTGCCTCTTGATAGTTCTCTTGATTATCGGTTGTACCCGAATTGGAACCGCTTGAGTCAAATATTGATAAGTCCATCGCCATTGAATTTGCGGGTGGAACTTCTGGTACCGTATCCTGTTCGGCAATATTTGACGTGGAATCATTACAAGAAGTCATAAAAATCAGTCCGATCGAAAGTATGAGTTGAGGTATCATTTTATTTGTGAATTTCATAATGAATAGCATATTTGATGAGATTTGATTCAAGTAAAATTATCTGGTCCAATCAAACCCTCTTACAAAACGGTGAGAAGTATATCTTAGTATCACCTTACCCTACTCCCTTTAAACAATATCGCATAACCAATGTTCCTATTGCATTACTATCAATGCGAATGTTTAGTCCAGAGTTATACAAAAAAAGACAAAGCCACCCTTATACAGGATGGCCTTGTCCCAAATATTAGATCAATATGTTAATCTTCTTCAGCATCTGGTGCTACTAATTCGGGCAGCTTATCATCAAAAGCTTCTAAGAATTCACTGGCCGACATCACACTTACTCTACGATCGGCACTTTCTGCCAAATCGAAACCAAACTGAGCAGCGGCTAAGCGCTGGTTAGGCGTGCCGTGGTGACTTGAGCTGGAGAAACTGCAATCCCCAATGTTATAGAAGGTCTGCATAAAACCTTCTACACGATGCCAGTTCATTGATGCTCCGCGCTTATGACCCAAGTAGTAGGCTGCATAGGCATCAGCCATGAGTTCTGTGCGGCGAGTAGACTCAGCAGGATCTGAAATGGTATCATTTTCAAAAACATTCAGCTTATACTGAACTTGGTGTGCCATTTCATGAGCCAAAATACCCTGTGGGGCAGAGTCGCCAAAACCAAGGGCATCCATTCCTTCCATGATGCCATCACCCATTTGAATTTGGGCCGGCTTATCCTCGCCTCCTACAAGTACAGGACCTTCTGACATGGCAAAAGCATTAAAACTCCACACCGGATTACTCGGTTCTTGTACTACATCAACAATATCCTGAGCAAATGCTGCATTTTCGTCTTCAGGAAAACTAGGCCATAATACTTCAACAACCTTAAATACCTTATCGAAGTCTTTCAGCATAGCTCCCCGAAACGATTCCACTTGTACATCTCGCAGATCTACATCCCAGAATCGCTTCACACTTCGGTCGGCACGGTATACTTGACGAGTATATTCGCCATTTTCTCCGAATGCTTGTCGATCTTCACGAGGATTAACGTATAGTAAGTTGTAGATATATGGAAACTGGTCTATGCCATAAAACGCTACATACAATTGTTCCGCAAAGGAAGAATAGTACACATTATTATTTACCCAGGTATCCAATGGAGTTGATGAACACTGATACTGATCACCATCTATCGCTCCTTCCAAAATGAAATTACGGAAGTAAGACTGATCATCAGACAGATCTTTTATCTTTTGTTTAATAGCTTCTCCATCTCTATCCTGCTTCTCGGCAAACTCTTGCAGCCGCTCTTTCATTTCCTGGCTTGAAAGAGCCGGGCGGTCTAAAGTATTAGTCTTGCCTTCAACAGCCTCAAGTTCTTCATTCGATGAAGAATCAGAGTTTGTGATCTCGCTGTTATCGCATCCGGATAAACCTACCAGCAAACCGATGCATAGCACAAACAGTAATTTAGCTCTCTTTTTAAAATAACTCATAATTAATATTCCCTCTTTTTTTTATTAGTAATATATATGATAAATAGTCCTATCTGAGACGATAAGATCCATCACCATAACTGCTGTTTATTAAGTATTGCCGGCCAAAAAATTATGATTCCATTTAAGCCGGCAATCAATCTTTTAGTTAGATTGATCAATAACAGTAGTATTATTCATACCATCTTGCGTAACATATGCAGAATGGTTAACAGAACCGCTACCTAACAATCCACTTTGAGCAACATCAAGTGAGTTTCCGGTACCAGATTGGTCGAACCATAGATCTTGTCCTTCTCCACTTTGGGTAGCAGTCATAGAGTTGCTTATGCCATCTTGCGTACCAAATACCGTACTGAAATCACCGGGTTGGTCAACAGTATAAGTATTTCCTTCGGATGCAGAAGTTGCACCACCATACTGATAAATATCAGAGTAGTTGAGCTCCCCATCTTGATTAACAGTAGCCTGAGCATAATCAGTTTCTTGGGTAACAAACACATCGTTGTCTGTTCCGGCTTGAGTGATATCAGCTGCGTTGTTGCTGCCTAATTGAAAAATAAGACCGGAATTATAAGAACCTGATTGTTCCGAAATAGCTTCATTTGATGTCCCCTCAGAGTTAATGGTTAAATCGTTATCACCATCCTGGACTGCGTCGGCAGTATTCAAATCACCCATTTGGGTAATAAAGACTTCCCCCGATTCGCCTTTTTGGGTAACATCAGAATCATTTGACTCACCTGATTGCAGAATATTCGTGAGATGCTCATCTCCCGACTGATCAACATCAGACGTATTTGACTGAGCAAAAGCTAACGAAGTAAAAGTTAAGAATATGAGTGTTATATATATAGACCTCTTCATAGTACTATTATTTTTTGATGAATTATTTAATTGATAAATGGTCTCCCATTTGATTTTCTAATAAAATAAATTTACGGACACCCCTCATATTATAATTTTTTAACCTTTATGAACTTATTTTTATGAAAGGGATAAATTTTGAACACAATCGCAGAATAAAACAATATAAAGATGGGTAAAGCAACTTACTTCCTCAGTAATTTAGGGAGCAAATTTTAATAATATTCAAGGGGAGAACTACATTTCTTTCAGAAAAATAGTATCACCAATAACAGCTCATTGTATGTAATAAAATAAAGCGCCTCTACTGTTTAAAAGACAAGAATTTAAGTAACCCTTTTTAGATCTAAGAATAGAAATTAGACAAAATAGAAAAGGGCTATCACAGTTAGTGAAAGCCCTCTTTAAAAAATATCTATACCCTTACTTATGCAAATTCCTTGTTCTTCTTTGCTCTTTTCCGCTCGTTGAAGTCAAGATATTTTTTACGAATTCGCAGGCTCTTGGGCGTTACTTCCAACAGCTCATCATCGTCAATAAACTCGATGCACTGCTCCAGGCTCATCTTTTTAGCGGGATCAATTTTTACCGCATCCGCACTTTGTGTGGCACGATGATTTGTCAGATTTTTCTTCTTTACAACATTAACCACCAGATCATCAGAACGGTTATTAATACCTACAACTTGTCCCTCATAAACTTTGTCGCCCGGCTCAACCAAGAACGTACCGCGATCTTGTAGCCCCTCAAGCGCATAACTGGTCACTTCTCCTTTTTCCAGTGAAATCAAAGTTCCACTATTACGGCCCGGAATTTTTCCTGCAAAAGGCTCATAAGCATCAAACTGTTGATGCATAATACCCGTACCTCGCGTTTCGGTAAGCATTTCACCACGAAAACCAATCAAACCGCGAGAAGGCACCTTAAAAATAAGGCGATTGTTTTCTCCCTCTTGCGTCATCGATGTCATTATTCCTTTCCGCTGCTGCAAATTATCGATAACTCGATTGCTGTAATCTTCATGAACATCTACAACCACCTCTTCAAAAGGCTCGTGCTTTTGCCCATCGATTTCTTGGTAGAGCACTTCGGGACGAGATACTGAAAATTCATATCCCTCGCGACGCATCGTCTCGATAAGGATAGCCAGCTGCAGTTCACCGCGTCCGGACACTTTATAAATATCAGGATCTTCGGTTTGCTCCACTTCAATAGAAACATTGGTGCGAGTCTCACGCATCAGCCGATCTTTAATTTGATTCGATGTCACATAATCTCCTTCCAATCCTGCAAATGGCGAATCATTCACACGGAAAAACATTGCCATAGTCGGCTGGTCGATATCATAATAATCCAATGCTGTCATATCGGTGGTAGCTGTAAGCGTATCACCGATATCTACCTTCTCATATCCGGCCAGTGCAAAAATATCTCCGGCTATCGCCTTTTCAACGGGTTCACGCTTTAATCCATTAAAGGTAAAAAGTTTTGTCGCCTTGGCCTTCTCTTTGAGATCTCCATTACGATCGAGCAGTGCAATCTGTTGCCCCTGCTCAATGGTTCCCTGTTCCACACGTCCGATAGCAATACGTCCTACATAATCGCTCCAATCCATACTGCTCACCAGCATTTTAAAAGGAGCATCCATCACCTGCTCAGGTGCAGGAATAGTTTCAATAATCTGCTCAAAAAGCGGACTTAAATCGTCATTGTCTTCTTCAAGTTCACTTTTTGCGATGCCGTTAATACCTTCAGCATAAATAATGGGAAAATCGAGTTGCTCATTTGTGGCATCAAGCACCACAAAGAGATCAAAAATTTCATTCAATACTTCATCAGGACGTGCGTCCTTACGGTCAATCTTGTTGATAACAACGATGGGCTCGTATCCCAGCTGCAATGACTTACGAAGTACAAACTTAGTTTGCGGAAGCGGCCCTTCGGCGGCATCCACTAAAATTATCACACCATTTACCATTTTAAGGATACGCTCTACCTCTCCGCCAAAATCGGCGTGACCGGGCGTATCCACAATATTTATTTTGGTATCCCCCCACTTTACGGCAGTATTCTTTGAACTAATCGTAATTCCTTTTTCTTTCTCCAGATCACCGGAATCCATCACACGCTCGGCAACCTCTTCATTTTCGCGAAACGTACCGCTCTGTTTTAACATTTCATCAACCAACGTTGTTTTACCGTGGTCAACATGAGCAATAATCGCAATATTTCTAATATCCTTGTACATAACCTGTATTGATTAAAATCGGATTGAGTGCCTCAAACACTACTTAAATGCTATGATGCCACCCTAAATTTACTTTAAATGACACAGTAAGTGCGTATTGATGAGTACCGACAATCCTATAAAATTTAGCCAGCAAAGATACGGTTTTATCTTCCCAATTCCTTATTCGCATTATTTTTTCTTTGTGCTGCGATAATGCAGTTGTTCCTGTTGATTGCCATCAGGGGTAGCTATACATTATGAATTCATAGCAAAATTGATGCTTTTTGAATTCATTCAGCTGGAGCTGGCCCCCATCCAGCATATACCATAAGTCTACTTGGCAATGATTAGCAAAAGAAAATTAGCTAACGCCATTATATACGGTCTCCCCATTCTGGCCATACCACTTTGGGCATTATCTTATCCCGAAACAACCTTTCGCCACAACTTAAAACCATGGTTTATCTACACCAGCCAGGTGGCAGGCATTATGGGATTTATTATGTACTCTCTTTCTCTTGTACTATCTACCCGGGTAATATGGATTGAAGATCTCTTTGGTGGGTTAGATAAAGTTTACCAGACACATCATAGCATTGGCAAAATAGCCTTCTTCCTGATTCTCTATCACCCTATAGCATTAGCCGCTCGATGGGTTCCACAAGATGTGGGTAAAGCATTACAATATGCGTTCCCCACCCACCACCGACTGGCTATTGACCTTGGCAGTTGGGCAACTTAGGGATTTATTTTACTGATGCTGATTACTCTTGTTATTAAAATCCCCTACGATAAATGGAAGCTCACCCATAAACTTACAGGCATAATTTTCATCCTGTTTATCCTCCATATTTTCCTTTTGGATGAATTAATCAGTACCAATCCATTTCTTGCTGTATACCTTGGCTTATTCGCTGTTCTGGGCGTTATTAGCTTTTTATACAAGTCCATTTTCTATAAATGGCTGGCTGACAAAAAATCATATACCGTCCAACATATAGACCGGCCTAATAACCAAGTCATGGGAATCACCCTTTTCCCAAATGGCAAGCAGCTACAATTTACGCCCGGACAATTTTGTTTTTTTAGTTATTCAGATCCAAAGATAAGTCGTGAGGCTCATCCATTTACGATCTGTAGTACCCCATCTGACGATCATATAACAATCATTGTTAAAGCCCTGGGCGATTACACAAATCATCTTTATCAAACACTTAAACCGGGCGTTAAAGCTTTAATTGAAGGTCCGTACGGCCGATTTGATTACAAAAAATACGACCATCCTCAAATCTGGATCGCCGGTGGGGTTGGAATTGCTCCCTTTATCAGCTGGGCTAATAACTTAGAAGAGAGCCCCATTCCAGCCAATTTCAATACCGATCTTTACTATTGTGTTAACAGAACAGAAGAAGCTGTTCACCTAAAAAAATTCGAAGAGCTGGAAAACCAACTGAACGGATTTTCTTTCCATCTGATCAGGGCTGATCGGGAGGGCTTTTTATCAGCAAATGATATCGTGGATTTAAATAATCGGGAAATCTTTATCTGTGGTCCTAAAGAAATGAGACAGTCTCTGTTCAAAGAGTTTAGAGAGCTACAAGTACTTGGTAAGCATATACATTTTGAGGATTTTGACTTTAGCTGATTTAGTAGCAAGATCAATAACACGATTTTGGCATGACTGATACTGAACAGTTACATTAACAAACCTCATTGTTATTAGTTGTTAAATAGAAATTATTGATTATTTACCAATATGGATTTAAAAATTGAAGACCAGCGATTTATTGTTTGCGGCGCAAGTAGCGGATTTGGAAGAGCGATTGCAGAACTATTGCTTGATGAAGGAGCAACGGTTATTGCCATTGCCCGCCGAGAAAACAAGCTTAATGAGCTCAAAGAATCATACGATGACCAGGTGGATATTGTAGCCGGTGATTTAACGGATGACGATACCCATAACGAAATTGAAGCGGCCATTGGTAATGAACAGCTCCACGGCGTGGTAGTAAATGCCGGCGGACCACCGGCCCTAAGTCCACTCGAAACCGCTATTTATGATTGGGATGAAGCATACAAAAATGTAATGCGTTGGAAAATTGAGCTGGTACTTCGACTGGTCTCCTACTTTACCTCAAAAGAATACGGACGCATTCTATTTGTGGAAAGTCAGTCGGTGAAACAACCTATCCCGTCACTTGTGCTCAGCAACTCATTCCGTGCCGGAGTGGTGGGATTTGCCAAGTCGTTATCCCAGGAAGTTGCCAAACAGGGCGTTACAGTAAATGTGCTCGCGCCGGGATCACACGATACTCCTGCCATAGAACGGGTTATAAAAAAAGCAGTTGATGAATCCGACAAATCAATGGAGGAGGTTCGAGAAGAGATGGAAGCTTCTGTTCCGGTTGGACGTTTTGGGAAAGGTGAGGAGCTGGCTTCACTGGCGGGATGGATTTTATCTCCCCATGCCTCTTATGTAACGGGCCAAACCATCAGTCACGACGGTGGTAATATTAAAGGTTTATTTGGATAACTGACATGGGGAAAAGTGAAACGCGTAACAAATTCCTAATCCTACATTCTTACATGAAACTATGTGGCATCAAAAGAATATCACCCTCTCTCCCAAATCTCGGGGATATCACATTATTACTGATGAAATTCTAAAAGAAATTCCGGAAATCAAGAATATCAATACAGGAATTGCGCATATCTTTATCCAGCATACCAGCGCCAGCCTCACCATTAATGAGAATGCTGATCCTTCAGTTCGAAGGGATTTTGCCTCCCACTTTAAGCGCATGGTTCCGGAAGATACGTCCCTCTATGAGCACACGCTTGAGGGGCCCGATGATATGACTTCACATATTAAAAGCTCACTCTTGGGGCATTCGGTTTCCATTCCAATTACCAACGGTAAAGTAAATCTTGGAACCTGGCAAGGCATTTATTTATGCGAACACCGCAATAGCGGCGGTCCTCGTAAACTGGTCGTAACGCTACACGGAGAATAGCATATTTCTTCAGGATTTGTCGGGATACGTTCCGCTGTAGAGCTATGGAATGAGATTGACAAATAAATAAATTGGATACAACGCAGAGCATTGTATCCAGATAAAACCACATAAATGTTCTCTCTTATTTTGAATAAAAAAAGCTTCGCCGAGCAAGCTTTTCCGAGCCTGCTCAACGAAGCTTTAGCGTAGTTGAGCGGAGAGGGAGGGATTCGAACCCTCGATACCCCGTGTGGGGGTATACTCCCTTAGCAGGGGAGCGCTTTCGACCACTCAGCCACCTCTCCAATAAAGAGTCGCAAATATAAGCGCCTTAGTAAATTTTATCAATAGTTAACTTATATTTCTTTTGTGGAACAAGTTTTATTCTTTCGGATCACTGTCAAGGATATAAATTTGTGCTAAATTTCGTCCCTCCTGAGCATAATCCAGGCCATATCCCAAAACAAAAAGCGTGGGGATTTCAAATCCCACATAATCGAGCTGTACATCGTGATGGGTCGCCTCCGTTTTGTGCAAAAGCGTTACCGTAGCAATAGACTCGGGATTCTTTTTCTGCAACTTGTCCACCAAATAGTTCATCGACAGCCCGGTATCCACAATATCTTCTACCAATATCACATGGCGGTCTTCGATATCAGCATCAATATCTTTAAGGTCAGTTACTTCTCCCGACGATACTTTTTCATCCCCATAGCTGCTGAGCTTCAAAAAGTCGACCTCACAGGGGATATCGACCTGGCGCATCAAATCAGAAAGAAAAATATACGCCCCGTTGAGCACACCAATAAAAATAGGATTCTTACCCTCATACTTCGACGAAAGCTCATCCCCCAATTCCGCTACTCGTTCTTCAAGTTCTTGCTGAGTAAGATATATGCTGAATGTTTCACCGTTGCAGGTAACGGTTTCGGGATTGAATAGTGACATGTATTCTTGTAATTACTTAATTGAAAGGCAAAATTTCGTTTCGGAATCACACTTTACCTGTTCCGAAATTGTGCCTGAGGATGACTGATTTTTAATTGGCGGAAAGATAAGAGCACAGATCGTTTCTTCAAAAGATTCTATGATAAGAGCTTTCTCCTTATCGGCAGCATTTACTTTCCGGTTTGTCAGGTGTTCAGCTACGGATTGATGCCCCTTCATTCCCAGTGGCTGCAGGCGATCGCCCTCTTTCCATTGGCGCAACGTAATAGGCCAGGATATTTTATCAGCGTCTATGAAGAGAGCTTTACTTAAGTCCGGATCAGAAAATTGTTCTAACGTTAGCACATTATTGCCGATCTCAACGGTGGAGTTCTCCAAATCGCTGCGGGTAAATGTTCGAGGCTTAAAAGTCCCATTCTGGCTCCGAGTAATCATATAGTATTCACGATCACGAATAATAGAAAACTCTCGAGTAATCCCAATCCTTTTCCCGGTCTGCAGCTTTTTTAGTTCACTAACACGATGCAAGTTCTGTTGTGATATTTGAATGCCCGGTTCTTCTTTTTTGATCAAATACAGCACCATTGCCCGCTGCAAGCCCGGCTCTAACTTGTCAAAAGCCTGCTTGTTGAGACCATTGTCATCTGAAACCCGGTTAGCAATCCATTCCAGTGCATTTTCATAGTTTTGAGCATACTCTCCCACACTAAGGATATTCTCTTCCCACCCCGGAAAAAATTCCGATAATCCCTTCGTCCACTCATTTCGCAGAAAGTTCCGCGCAAAATCATTTTCTAAATTAGACTCATCAGTACGATATGGAATTTCTCTTTGCTCAGCATATTGTTCAATTTGTTGGCGTGAGACAGATAACAACGGACGAAAAAGTTCTCCATCCCAAACATCCATACCGTTCCAGCTGACCATGCCCGCGCCGCGGAAAAGCTTCTGTAAGACCGTTTCTATCTGATCATCTTTGTGATGTGCCAATACAATTCCATCGGCATTGTACTGTTCAGCTAAATCTCTAAAAAAACGGTATCGAACCTCACGTGCCCACTGCTGAAAGTTTTGTTCCCGGGCTTCACCGGGATTAGCTTTTTTAAGTTCGAACTGAAATCCCCATTCCCCTGCTTTCTCAGCTACAAGTTCAGCATCTTTATCGGATGCCTCTCCTCTCTTCTGATAATTCACATGGGCAATAATTCCCGGAATATGTAACCGGTATAAGCTATAGAGCAAGCTCATGGAATCCACACCGCCGCTAACTGCAATAATTAATGCAGATATTGAACTGTCAAAAATGGAATCGGTCGATTCCTTAACAGCCTGTTCAATTTGTGATAAGTTGGATCTGCTCATAAGAAAATGAATCTATTCCGCCATCCCTGTTCAACATCAGTAATGCTCCGTTCTCGTTAATACCGAGCAACTTGTATAGTTCATCTTGCACCTCATCATCAATTTTGAGACCAACCCATTGACCATACCCAATAATATTCTGGTTAATCGTCTTTATTAACGATGATTGCTGCTGCTCCCACAAGGTATATTTGTACTCAATGCGGTTTAGCAGATCAGCCAAAAACTGTTCGCGATTTATTTCTTTCCCCTTCTCCAGTGAGACAGAGGTAGCAACTTCTTTTAACTCATAAGAAAACTTTTGCTGATTAATGTTCAACCCAATCCCAATAATTAAACGATCAAATGTGTTACCACTGAATACCGCCTCTGTTAAAATGCCGGCCGTTTTTTTCTTGTTCAGAATAATATCATTAGGCCATTTTATGGCTGCACATGAAGCATTTAAAAAGTCATTTAACTTCTCAACGATCGCCAATGCGCAAGCTAACGTCAAAACATGGAAACGCCCGGTATCAACGGGGGTAAATACAATCGAGAACGTCAGATTTACGCCCTTTTCAGATTCCCATCTTCGCTCATATTGTCCCCTTCCCCGGGTTTGATAATCTGTTAAACAAAACAGCCCATGTTGTATATCCTGGGATGAAAGTTTTTTTAGATAGGTATTAGTTGACGCTAACTCCTCGAAATAACGAATACTGTGCCCCAACCATTGGGTTTCCAGTTTTTGTAGAAATTCGGACTGATCAAATGTTGAGTTCAACGTTCTAAAATACTAAGGTTAAATATTATGCTCAGGCTAATTTACTCTTTAAGAGATCAATTTTTGCAATGGGAGTAGGATCCACATTACTCACCACAGCCAGATATAAACTTGTCCAGTCGGCCAGTTGAATAAGTGAAAACATACGTGCAAGACGGGTTTGTCCTCTTGTTTTTAGGATATGAAGCGAAGCCGTCTGATCTTCTACCAACTCCTCCACAATCTCCATACGTCGTTGCACCCTCGGATTATCCTCCTTATCAATCAATAAAATTACGGAGAGACGCCCAGTTAAATGTACTATTTGCTCCCATCCCACAATTTCATTGTGATTCATTTCGGGAAGCGTATTACCGTAAGCAAGCGTCTTGGCATTTTCTGCAAACTGATTCCGCCACCGCAAATTTACCGGTTCCATCATCGTAGCATCAGAATAAACAATGGGTAAGGTATCATTAATTTCTTCAGCCAGGTTAAGGGCTTCATTATCACCCGGATCTGACAGCAAGTCATTTTGTTCGGATAAAAACCGGGCCGTATCTTTCAAAGCGCCATCGCGTTCTTCCACTAACTCCAACTGCTGAAAAATTCGATATAACGGCACAAAACTGTATCCAAGTGCCGCACGCGGAGGCATTCCCCCGGGGATTTTTATATAATCAAATTCCTCTTTGGCTGCCTTCACCATCAGCTCGCCGCCGGCTGTCACGGCTATGATTTGAGCACCCTTTTCTCGTGCAGATGTTAAAGCTGTTAAGGTCTCTTCCGTGTTGCCAGAGAAACTGCACGCGATAAACAACGTGTTTTCATCCACCCAGCATGGTATTTCATAGTGTCGTACTACCTGAATAGGGAATGGACAACGGTCGTAGCAAAAAGACCGAATGAGATCGGCCCCAATTGCGGAGCCTCCCATTCCCACAAAACATATGTTGGAGATACGCTCTTTATCAATGGTCAGATCAATATTTTTTGTACTCTCTACAGCCTCTTTCCATTGTTCGGGAAAGGTATTTAATAACTCCCACATATTTTGGCTATCAATCGATTTAATCTCCTCCAAATCCATATATGCTTATTCCTTTGTCTCCCAATTTGAAAATATATTATCAATATCATCCAGCGTTCCCGCATCCAATACTTTTTCAGCCAGCTGCTGCATATCAATATAAGAATTTGATCGCAACACCTGTTTTACCGATGGCAGTACTACTGCATTCATACTCAACGTATCAATTCCGAGCCCAATTAAGCAGCTCGCAGCAATGGGATCAGAAGCCAGTTCTCCACATACACTTACTGGCACTTCATTGCGTTCACCGGCTTCTGCAACTTCTTTTATTAACCGCCATATAGCCGGATGCCGTTGATCATATAAGTTCGATATTCGCTCATTTCCCCGATCTACTGCCAGAACGTACTGCGTAAGATCATTGGTGCCAACACTTAAAAAGTCGGCATGACTGGCAAAAAGGTCGGCTTTCAGAGCCACACTCGGTACCTCTACCATTAATCCAAGAGGGATATTTTTGTCAATATCGAACCCCTGATTCAGTAATTCTTTCTGAACCTCACCAATAATATTTTTGAGTTTATAAATCTCATCAATCGTTGAAACCATCGGGACTAGAATTCGAATGCGCCCCATAAAATCTGCAGAGGTCTCAAGAATAGCTCGTAACTGATTCTTTAATAATTCTGGCTGCTCCAATAACATCCTGATTCCACGCCAGCCAAGAAAAGGATTCTGTTCCTTTTCTTCATCCCCAAAAAATTTATCTCCCCCCACATCAAACAAACGTATTGTAACTTGATGGGGAGTAGTCAGCTCAAGAATAGATTTATAAAAAGCTACCTGCTGATCTACATTTTTAAAATGTTTTCGGCTTAGATAAATAGATTCTGTCCGCAACAGCCCTACCCCTTCAGCCTGATATTTATTGGCAATACTCAGTTCTTCAGCAAACTCAATATTAGCCTGCAAGGAAAAAGCTTTTCCATCAAATGTTTCATTTGGTTTCTTGCATAGGGATTCAAAATCAGCCTTCCTTTTACTCTGCTGGGTAATAAGATGTTCATACTTTTGCCGCGTTTCTTTTTTGGGGTTAACAACCACTTCTCCATTGCGCCCATCAAGAACAACTTCATCGTCAAAGTTGATAACTTCAGTCGCCTTTTGAGTTCCCACTACTGTTGGGATATTCATCGAACGGGCAATAATTGCTGCATGCGAAGTGGCCCCGCCCTGATCGGTAATTAATCCTTTAATATTGCGATTGGAAAATGAAATGACCTCTCTTGGGCTCAACTCCCGGGCTACTAAGATGGTCCCCTCCTTAATATCATCCCTCTTGTTATGTATAATCTGTAACAAACGGTCGCGGATATCAGAAATATCCACCGATTTGTTTTGGAATGCTCCCCCATGATTCTCCTGAATGACCTGCAAGTAATTTCGGAAAATACTTTCTACCGCCGAATCTACAGGTTTATTATTTGCTGAAATTTCTTGCTCCACCCGGTCTTGCATCTCCGGATCTTTTAAAATAGCAATCTGTGTTTGAATAAGGTCAGCCGATTCTTCCAGTTCGCTATTTCCCAGCAATACCTGGAGTTCCTCCTCGGCAACATCAAGAGCTTCATAAAATTTATGGATATGATCCTCCGCCTCATCATCAGCGATTTGGGTATCAGAGACATTTGGCCGCACACGCTGATAAAGGCTGGTATCTCCAATCACAATACCAGGGCAAGCCGGGGCTCCGGAAATAAATATCTCTTTTTTATCCAGCTGGTTACTCATCTCCATCCTCATAAACCTCACCAAACCCATCGTTAATTAACTCACTGATAGCCTCAAAAGCTTCTTCCTCATCAGGACCGTCAAGTTCCAGTTCGAGCTCTGCCCCTTTTTCAGCAGCGAGGGTCATCACCCCAAGAATACTCTTCCCATTCACTTTATATCCATACAAATGAATGTAAAAATCCGATTCATACTTCGATGCCACCTTTACTAATGCAGCAGCAGGTCGTGCATGCAAACCGGCATCATTAACAATTGTTATTTTCTCTTTTATCATGCTGTATTATTTAGTTTAAAGCGTAAAATGCCAATTATTAAAGTAACTATCCACAGCAGTTAACAATAAAATATCGTTCACAGAAGGCCTCGAAAGAATTGTAAACTTAGCTGCTGTTTTCTTAACTTAATTGCCATTTATAACTGCAAAAAAGAAACTACATGTCTGTAACAAAAAAGGACGTAAACTACGTTGCCGATCTGGCTCGACTAAAACTGAGCGAAGAGGAAACAGAATCGCTGGCAAATGATATGAACCAGATCCTTGACTATATGACAACCCTCGAAGAGCTTGACACCTCTGATGTAGAACCACTCGAACATGTTATTGACCTGGAATATCGCCTGCGTGACGACAAAGCAAAAGAGCCGCTTTCGCACGAGGATGCTCTTAAAAACGCACCCGACGCTGATACCGACTACTTCCGTGTGCCGCGTGTTATTGAATAGGAATACAATTTTAGAAATTCTATCCTCGGTTGGTTTCTCGACTAATGAGTATCAGCAACAGCCCGGCTAACACATTTCATTCTACTTAAACCTTGTCCACTTTGAGTAAAAAAGAGCATACCCATTCTTTAAAGGAAGATTTTATTTCAAAGCTATCGGCTAATAAGAAGCATTGGATTTCACTGGTTGTGCTTTTTATCCTACCGCTGCTGCTATACTCAGCAATATTTTTCGGCGGTACGCAATTTTTGGGCAACGATGTTCTACAGTGGCGTGCCGGTGCAGAGTCTGTCATAGAACATATTGATACTTTTGATGAGCATCCGCTCTGGGCATCGAATATGTTTTCAGGGATGCCTTCTGCTGTCATCCATAACCCATCCTCTCCACCCAGTATCGATTCTTTCTTTAAGTGGATGGGAGGACAGGCCCATCCTCTGGCATTCTTTTGGATATTACTGAGCGGCGCCTACCTCTTCTTTGTCGTTCAAAAAATTCGCCCGTTTTCAGCAGCTATCGGGGCTATCCTTATTGGCTTTACAACCTATTTGCCCATCGTTATCGAGGCTGGTCATTACGCCAAATTCATGGCCTTTGCGTTTATCCCATGGATGTTTTTGGGCTATTATCTAATTTCTCGATCACAAAAAAAACTGTTGGCCTTTTTCACTTTCGCACTGGCCGTAACGCTACAACTCAGGGCAAACCATCCACAGATAACCTATTACTTTTTGTACCTGCTGGGCTTCTGGTGGATGTACGACAGCTGGCTGGCCTACAAAAAAGATGAAATTAAAGATTGGTTCGAACGAACCGGGATTGCATTCGGAGCAGGTGTTTTAGCTATTATTTGCAGCATCGATTTATACTGGCGGCTCTACGAATATTCGCAATACAGTACCCGCGGAGGCTCTACCCTCGAAACATCAGGTAGCGGCGGACTAACACTTGAATATGCTTTTAGCTGGTCGCAGGGTGTAGGGGAACTGTTAACGCTCATTATTCCGGGACTCTATGGCGGTTCATCCGGCGAAGCCTACTGGGGACCAAAATCATTTACCAGCGGTCCGCACTACTTCGGAGCCATCGCTTTTATCTTGGCTTTAATCGGACTTTTCGCATACCGTAAGAAAATAAAATATATCTTTTTTGGAGTTGGATCGCTTACTCTGCTCTTTTCACTGGGCCATAACCTCCCGGCCTTTAATGAATTTGCCTTCAACTATATCCCCTATTTTGATAAATTTCGCGTGCCCGAAACCTGGCTCATTGCAACCGTCTTCTGTTTTGCAGTACTGGCTGTCTATGGTATTGAGGCCCTGTTTGATATCGCCAAGGACAAACAAAAATCTATAAAAGATTTATATACGCCACTGGGTATCGCCATTGGGCTGGGCTTAATCTTTGCCTTCGGTAGCAACGCCTTGCTTTCTTTTGAAAAGCCGGGTGAATTCCAGCAGTACGCTCAGCAAGTTGCACAACAGAACAATGTATCACCTGATAATCAACAGGTTCAACAACGGGTACAAAACTATATCAACACACGATTAAAACCCGATCGCAAAGATATGGCCAGTAGTGATTCTACCCGTTATCTTATTTTGGCCTTACTTGCAGGCGGACTTATTGTAGGATTTGTAAAACGAAAAGTTAGTAAAGGATATCTGCTTATTGGCTTACTGGTTCTTACGGCCTACGATATGCTCAGTGTCGACAGCCGCTACGTTAACGAAGACCGAATGACCTCAGATACCCTTGAAGCCGAGCAGATGATCCAACAGCAGCAAACGCCTGCCGATAAGTTCATCATGCAGAATATTGATTCAGAGGATGGTTATCCCTATCGCGCTTTTGCATTGGATCGCAATCCCTTCAATAACGCAATACCCTCGTATTTTTATCCCACGCTTGGCGGATATTCCGGTGCAAAGCTGGCCCACTATCAAGATCTAATTGACCATTTATTGATGGATAATCAAACGGGTTTCAATCACGCTGTGCTGGATATGCTGAACACAAAATATATTACCATTCAGCAGCAACTTCCCTTCGGTGGATATACGGAGGTATTTAATCAAAATAACCAGCGGGTGTACCGCAACGATGATGTACTGCCCAAAGCCTTTTTTGTGGATTCTGTTGCCACTGTTGATACCCCCCAACAAGCAGTTGATAAAATGAAACCTTCGGCTAATTTTGATGCCTCTGACGTTGCCATCGTTGAAACTGATGAAACTCTTAATAGCAATTCCGATACTTCAGCAACAGTATCCGTAGAGAACTACAAGGCCAATGAAATAAAGCTGCAGACTTCATCCCAAGAAGATCAATTTTTGGTACTCAGTGAGATTTATTATCCCGCTGGGTGGGAAGCTACCATTGATGGTGACCCTACGGAAATTTTCAAAACCAATTTTGTGCTACGCGGGTTGGAGGTCCCGGCTGGTAAGCACACGGTACGATTAACATTTGAGCCTACATCCGAAATATGGGGAAGCCGAATTGCTTGGTTCGGTCATATCGCGTTGTGGTTTGCCGGATTGGGAGTCATAGGCTTTCACTTCGGATGGATTGGAAGCTCGGCTGATGAGGAAGAAAATTAATTGCTGACTGAGCTTTCGTATTCCTTGCAAGTTTTTTCCGGCGAATAAAATTCACCAAGCAGTTCGTAATCTTGTCTGTAGTAGGAGATGGCAGCTTCCAGCGCTTCGGGCGATAAATCCGCAAGTGTTCGCGTTGTACCTCCGGTTTTCCGCTGCCGCAATTCCAAACCCGGTTTATATTTTTGCAACATACCCAGCAGTTCAGAAGTATCGGCCAAGGTAAATACCCGATCCAGGTAATACAGCGTGTTACCCAGAAATTCAGTCTGCGGACGCGCGTGATGCTCGATGCTTTTATTCACTTTCCGATAGGTATCCAGGTTCATTGCAAAGGTATTCAAATCAGGAATAATCGGCAGTCCATATCGTTTTAAATTCGTCTCGCTCGATTCCAAATCACCCAGATCAACAACACGATTTCGGTAACACGAAATTAACCGCTTTACCGGATCGCGCACCAATGCAAAACGCAAGCAATCGGTTCTTTCTCGCAAGGTGTTCACGCTCGTAAACGCATCTGTACGCTTCAAATAATAGTCGTGATGCTCTCGATAATCGCTGAACTCGGGCAGGTCGGTATCAAACCGTTTGTCAAACTCGATTTCATGGAGGGCGTGCTTGATAGAGGTGCAGGCATTTTTGGGGATAGGAATATAAATCAGCTTTTGTTCAGGCAGATAAATTTGATGGATCTGGTATCCAGGCAGACCCATCCTCCGAAAGGCATAACGTAAATAGAGTTTAGTGTCATCAAAAAGTTGTTTGGCTAATCCCATCACTTGCTCATAAAAGTTTTCAAAATCCAACTTTTGATCTCCTTCCACCAGCGGTGCGGCGGCACCCAGCCGAGCAACTCCGAAAGTCCGCTTACTTTCCCAGTGGCTTTGCGAATGTTATACAGCTGATATTTGCGCTGACTGCGATTCATCTTTTTCTTGTGCTTTTGATAAAACGCCAAGTACCCGCGAAGCTGATCCTTCGGATTGGTAATTCGTTCTCCATCATGATCTAAATACACTTTTTGCAGCGGCTGCTGCACATTTTTTATCGGCCCAAATCGCTCACACAATCGAATCCAAAGATCATAGTCCTGAGCTGCATCCAGCGACTCGTCAAATCCCCCCACCTTCAATAGACGCTCTTTTTTAATGAGCCCCTGGTTACCCACATAATTGGAATACAGCAATTTTTCCAGCGATATCACTTTCGGCTTACCCCAAACGGGTGCCCCCTTTTCATACATCATCTGCACATCCGATGTCACAAAAGCAAAGTCATCATCATAGGCTTTCACAAGTTTCTCGATTCGATCTTCAGTCCAAGCGTCATCATCATCAAGCCCTGCCACAAAAATGCCCGATGCCGCTTCAATACCCTGATTACGTGCACGGCAAGCCCCGTGGGCCTGCTCATTTCTCAAGTAACGCACCGGCAAAATATCTTCATACTTTGCCACAATCGAGCGAAAAGGATCATCCGACCCGTCATCCACAACCACCAGCTCGATATTTTCGTAGCTCTGCACCGCCACCGAATCGAGCGCACGGGGCAACAAATCAGCGCGATTGTGTGTAGTTACAATTGCCGATACCAAAGGAAGTTCACTCATCGCAGGGAAATCGGGTCAATATGAAAATTGGCATTATTCACTGTAAAAAATGTATTTTCAGTCATTAAATTAATTGGTACTCGAACATCCGCATGAAAAACCAACCGCACGTTACGTTTATTATCTGCACGTATAACCGTGCCGATTATCTTGCTGATACTCTACAGTCGCTACTGCAGACTGATCTTTCAACTTATAATACCGAGCTGCTCATTATTGATAACAACTCCACCGACAACACGCCGCAAGTCGTAGAGCGGTACGCTAAAGATGGCAATCCGATCCGTTATATCAAAGAGACAAATCAAGGGCTGTCCTTTGCCCGCAATCGAGGTATCGAGGAGGGCAAGGGGTCGTGTTTGGTGTTTTTGGATGATGATATTCGTGCCACCCAGTCGTTAATCCCAAGCTGGGTTTCTTTTTTTGAGAATCATCCCAAAGCAATGGCGGGCGGAGGAAAAATTCATGTTCAGTTCGACGACCCGCGTCCGAAATGGATGTCGCACTTTTTACTCCCGCTGTTGGGGCATCATGATCTGGGAAATAGCTCCAAAATCTATCCCAAAAACAAATATCCCTTTGGTGGAAACATGGGATTTCGCAAACAGATTTTTGAACGGTTTGGAAATTTTGATACCGACCTCGGGCGGAAAGGCAAACAGCTTAAAGCCAGCGAGGAAAAAGAGCTTTTCAACAGACTTAAAACCGAACATATTCAGATCCATTATCTCCCTGAAGCAAAACTTTATCACCGTGTTAACAAACAGCGGCTCACCGAAGAATATATCAAACGTCAAGCTGTTGGACTGGGACAAAGTATTGCATTGCAAGTTGCGGACGAACCTATTCAAAAATTAAAATACGGGATCCCGGAATTAGTCAAATGGGTAGTTAGTATTGGCCTTGTAATACCCTATACTCTTGCACTTCAACCTGCCAAAGCGCGAATGCTGATCAAGTTTCGCAAATGGATCGCAGAAGGTTATTTTTCGAGCGATCTATCTTGAAAGGCTTCAATATTCATCAACATGAAAAAAACTATTAAATATCTGCTAACCAAGCTCTTCTGGGGATTCGGGCGTCACCTGCTATCCGACAAATGGTACGCTAAAATTCGCTATTGGCTGGAGCTCGATACATGGCCGGACTTTCAAAATCCGCAAACATTCACCGAGAAAATTCAGTGGATAAAACTCAATGAGCGAACTGATCTAAGACAGCTTGCTGCCAATCGTTTCGCCGTTAGGAATTACGTAGCCAAAAAAATAAATAATAAGCACTTAGTTCCTCTTCTATCCAAATTTAGAGAGCTTACACAATCCAAATGGAATTCATTACCTGATCAATTTGTGCTAAAGGCCAATCACGGATGCGAAATGGTTGCCATCATCCAAAACAAACAAGAAGAGCAATTGGAAGAAGTACGCCGACAGACCAAGAAATGGAAACAAACTGATTACTATTCATTCAGCCGAGAGTGGGCATACAAGGGATTGCCAAGAACTATTTTAGCAGAAAAGTTACTGCTGACTGAGGCCGGTGAAATCCCCAATGATTACAAGTTCTTCTGTTTTAACGGTGAAGTTAAAATGATCCAGGTTGATTACGATCGTTTTGGGGATCAACGACGTAATCTGTTTGATCGAAACTTTAATCGTATGGCAGGCAAGTTGTTGTACCCTCCATATGAGGGAGATACCCAAAAACCAAAACAGCTCGATAAAGCAATTGAAATAGCAGAAAAGCTATCATCTGACTTTACGTTTTTACGTGCGGATCTGTATCTGATGGGTGAGGAGATCTATTTCGGAGAACTAACCAATTATCCCGGAAACGGTTTTGTGCCTTTTCAACCGCAAGAGCTGGAATATAACGTAGGTTCCTGGCTTGACTTGAACATCGAATAGAAGTAACTATTGCATAAACTCGAACCTCAAGACCTTTTTATCTAATTTGGGCGTAATAATCCGACAGAGCATTCAAAATACGGTGATCTCATATGTGGGAATTGTACTGGGATTTATCTCTACCATCCTGCTTTTTCCCCGTATTTTAACCCCCGACCAATACGGACTTACCCGGCTTTTTGTATCCCTTGCCCTTATCTGTGCCCAATTTGCTCACCTGGGAATCAAAAATACCATTATACGCTTTTTTCCCTATTTCCAGTCGTCCCAGAAAGAAAAAAGCAAGCTATTAACCCTAACCCTACTTATTCCATTCGTTGGGTTTCTGCTTTTTACCGTTTTATATTTGCTGGGGCAGGATATATTTATTAGCTACTATGATGATCGCTCAGCCCTCTTTGACGAATACTTTCTATTCCTGATTCCGCTCGTCTTCGCCACCCTCTTTTTCGAAGTTCTTAATAACTACGTCCGTGCCCTGCAAGATTCTATAACCGGATCTTTTCTCAACGAAGTCGTCATGCGGGCACTCATTATTGTATTGCTAATCGTTCATTACTTCGAACTGATTTCTTTTCCCACCTTTATGATTGGGTTTGTTGCAACGTATTGCATCGAACCATTCTATCTGTTGATCTACCTTTACCGGCATGGAGAACTCTCGCTCTCATATCCCAAACTCGACAAGCGCGCCAAATTCATTAAAGGGATGGGCGTTTACGGAGCCTACTCCCTGCTCGGAGGACTGGCTACCCTGCTCGTTGGAAATATCGATATTATTATGCTCGGCGCCATGACGAATCTCAGCGACACCGCCGTCTACGCTATCGCCTTTTATGTAGGATCAGTTATCGCCGTCCCGCAGCGTTCAATCAACAAAATTGCCGTTCCCATTTTAGCGGGATTAATCAAAGAGAAAGCCTTTACCCAGGTCGAATCACTATACAAACGAACATCCCTGACACAAGTCATCAGCGGCGTCTTGCTCTACATCGGCATCTGGGCCAACATGCACAACTTGATGGATTTGCTCCCCGAGGAATATCACGGTGCCGAATGGGTAATCATCATTATCGGGGCGGCCAAACTCTTTAATATGGCTACAGGTATCAATGGACATATCATCATGAATTCTAAATATTTTCGGTTTGATCTCTATACCAACATCCTGCTTATTGCTATCACTATCACATCCAACTACTTTTTTATTCAGTACTGGGGAATGCTCGGCGCCGCCATCGCCACAGCACTGTCAATCTTCATCTACAACTTTATAAAATTCATTTTTGTGTGGATCAAATTCGATATGCAGCCCTTTCGATGGAATGCACTCGCGGTCCTTATTATTGCCGCCATCTGTCTGGGGATATCGTGGCAAATTCCCTATCTCTATAACTTTGTAATAGATGTAGTCGTCCGATCCGGAATTATCACCATTATCTTTGCCGGCAGCATTCTTCTTTTTGATCTGTCCGAGGATGTCAAAAATCTCCTGCAAGAAGGGTATAAACGAGTTCAAAAACTGGATCTATTTTAATTTACAATTTCTATTTTCTGTTATGAAAGCTATTCTCATTCAAAATCCCGGCAAAAATTCGTCACTAAAAATTGGAGAAACCCCAACACCCGAACCGAGTGCAAACGAAGTTCAGGTAAAAATTGAGGCTACGGCACTCAATCGCGCCGACTTGCTCCAGCGCACAGGCAACTACGACCCACCCAAAGGAGCCCCCGATATTTTAGGGTTGGAAATGTCGGGAATCGTAGAAAAAGTGGGAGACAAAGTATCCAAATGGGAAGTCGGAGACCACGTTTTTGGACTGTTGCCCGGCGGCGGATATGCCCAATACTGTACGATACACGAAGATATGGCAATGGCCATGCCGGGAAACCTGTCCTTTGAAGAGGCCGCTGCCATCCCCGAAACATTTTTAACGGCTTTCCAGGCACTGGATTGGCTGGCAAAACTTCAAGAACAAGAAACTGTTCTCATTCATGCTGCAGGCAGTGGCGTAGGAACTTCCGCTATTCAGCTGGCGCATCACTTATACGATGCCCGAATTATTGCCACAGCTGGCAAACACCATAAACTGAATACGGCCAAAAAACTGGGGGCTGAATTTACCTATAATTATAAAGAGCAAAATTATGCTGAAGAGATTGTCAATGATGTTGGTCCGGATTCAGTAAATGTGGTTATCGATTTTATCGGCAAACCGTACTGGCATAAAAATATGGAGGTTCTTGCCATGGACGGACGTGTGGTTTATCTGTCATTTTTGGGCGGACACAAAGTGGAAGAAATTAGTCTTATTCCAATTCTCCGCAAGCGATTATCTATTATGGGATCAACGCTACGCAACAGATCTGAGGAATATAAAATCGATCTCACTAACGATTTTGCTTCTAATACGCTCTCCCTTTTTGAGGATGGTGTGTTAAATCCAATTATCGACTCTGTTTATAATTGGTCGGATGCAGAAGAGGCCCACGAGCGCATGCAAAACAATAAAAACACAGGGAAAATAGTGTTGACGGGGATGTGATATTTTTAGACATACAAGGATATCAAACCATTATACAGTGGCGTATTGCAATACGCCACTGCTACATACATTCACCGATTCAATTTATCATTTTCCCAATTCTTGGGATTTTCTCTTATATATTTTCTGATCCTATTCAATTCGTTTTTATTACGAATAATGTGATCATAATAATTGCGCTGCCAAACCTTGTCACCCGGCTGGTTGTTTAATTCATTGATCTGTTTTGTATCCGTTGATTTATAACCTCTCACTATCGCACCCAAATTCTTTGATGGAGATCTGAATTCATTTTCTGACCCAATGGCAGGGACGTATCGTGATACCTCCCTGCCATTGTTTTTTTTGGGTTATCACAATTATTCCATGCACATAATTAGGCATCACTATAAATTCGTCCAGCCGAACATTATCACGCAATTTTCCGTCCTGTTCCATTCCTTTTTAGCAATTTGCCCATACTTATTCAAAGCCATACAACCATTAACAACTTTTCCAAATAAATAATATCTATCAGCAACACATATCGTTATAAAATAATAACCTGGTTGCGAATAATCGTATCCCTTTAATCTGATTGACTGCCGGTTATGTTTTTGGGGATCATACATCCTTATAGTATTTATTCTGTGGCTTGCTATAAGTAAGACCTTTACCAAAAAGCATCCTTACGAAATTGGGTGAGAATTTCTACAGGCAGACTCTTATCTTTGGAGCGAACAATTTTTAGAACCGAACTGATTTACATTCATGGCGCAACCGACCTTTAGTACCCATGTAGGAATGGTGGACATCCTGCCCGACGAAGTAGGCAAATGGCAAGCACTGGAACGCATCATCCACGAAGAGGCCAAAAAGTTCAACTTTGAGGAAATCCGCACCCCTATTATGGAGCAGACAGAGCTTATTGCCCGCGGCGTGGGCCAGTTGACGGATATCGTCTCTAAGGAAATGTTCGCCTTCGAACGCGGAGATGACCAGTATGTACTTCGTCCCGAGTGCACTGCGCCCGTTGCACGCGCATTTGTTGAACATCACCTTGAGCAGCGTGGCGGTACCCAAAATTTGTATTACATTGGGCCGATGTTTCGCGCTGAAAAACCACAAAAAGGTCGCCAGCGTCAGTTCCACCAGTTCGGGGCAGAAATTATCGGCGCTGACGATCCCGCTGCCGATGTTGATATTATCACACTAATGATGTCGATTTATGACCGCGTTGGCATCAGCAATACCTCGCTAAAGATTAACTCCGTAGGAGATCCCGCCAGTCGAAAGGCGTACACCAAAGCACTCAAAGATTATTTTCGGCCCCATCTTGATGAGATGAGCGATATTTCCAGGGAACGCTTCGAAAAAAACCCCCTGCGTATATTGGATTCCAAAGAAGAGGAAGATCAGCCGTTTATTGAGAACGCACCTGTAATAACTGATTTTCTTACCGAAGAAACGGAAGCACACTACGCCCGAGTCAAAGAATTATTAAAGGAGCTGGAGATCCCATTCGAAGAAGATCCATACTTAGTACGCGGACTCGATTATTACACGCGTACCGCCTTTGAGCTTATCAGTCCGGACCTGGGAGCACAAGATGCACTCGGTGGTGGTGGGCGTTACGATTTGCTGATTGAAGAAGTTGGCGGACAACATACTCCAGCCGTAGGATTTGCGGCCGGCATGGAACGGTTATTCATTGCTTGTGACGAGCTCGATATTAATCTGGTGGAAGAAGAAATGCTGGATGTATATATCGTTACGCTCGGCGACGAAGCCAGAAAATGGGGCATCAATCACCTCCCAAAACTTCGCAAAGCCGGGCTTTCGGCCTCAATGGATTACATTGGTCGATCTATTAAAGCACAGATGAAAGACGCTGACCGCGAAAATGCCCGTCACGTAATTATTGTCGGCGGCAATGAACTGGCTGAGGGTAAGTTCACGCTTCGCAACATGAAAGCCAGCGAAGAAGATTCGTATAGTTTTGATGAAATCCTTAATAAGCTAACCAATTAAAAAAGAACACTTCCTATGAAAAACATAAAATATTATTTCATAGGGGGGTTGGTCCTTGTTATAGCTATTATCGGCTATCACTTTTTAGCAGCTTCACATGCCGAGCAGCAGATAGATGAGGCCATCCAAGAACAGACGAGCCAAAGAAATACAATATCTGTTCAATATTCCGAAATAGATGTAGCCCCCTTTTCCGCAGATATTACGATAAATGACCTGAATATAATTTTGGGAAATCATATCGAACGCGCCCGGCAGCTTAAGCTGGACCTAAACTACCTCGACTTTTTGAATATATATTTTGGCGGGGTCGAATACGGATTAAATCACTTGGATAAAACCATTATCAATGCGATATCCCCTTCATATACAAACAAAGCAGAACTGCAGGAAGTAAAGTCTGATTCGCTTACGATTACGTATCAAGGCAATGCCCTTGATGGTATTCAAAGTGCTGTCAACGGAACTCCTTTTAGTACAGATCAGTCTCTCAAAATCCGGAGTAGTAATATTACTTTCTCGGTTCCCCAAACATTACTTTCAACCATTAAAGCTCAAGAGTTGAGCTATTCCGGCAGCATTTCAAAAGCACAAACAAACTTTTGGAAAGAGGGTTCTCATCATATTCGCCTGGATTCACTGCTTTGGACACCCTCCGAATCATTACAGAACAAGTATAGTTTCTTTATTAAAGGCTTTGGCTATCCAACTGATGCCATCCCCTTCCAGTCTGCAGAATTACGGACTAAACCCGTCTCTCAAGCTGATGATACATTGGCAATTAATTCCACTGTTAAATCGGAATTAGCTTTACTTACCAGCCAAGGAAATATCATTCTTAAACAGCCCTTGGAAGATTCCGAATTTCGAGATATGCAAATTTCACTCTCTGACTTCTCGGAAAAATTTGGCAACGTGTTAAACAATATTGAACAACTATTATCTATCACCCTACCGAAATCCGAAGCGGGAATTACCATTCAACTACAAGGCTCTATTGATAATCCCAGGGTTACTGAATAGAATTCCGATAAGCTTCCCATACTTCTTTCCACAAATTTCAATAAATATCTAATAAAAAAAGGCGACCCGAAGGTCGCCTTTTTTTATTAAGCTAAGTTGTGTGAAAGTTAAGAGGTTGCCTCACTTCCCTCGGGCACATCATAGGGTTGTTGCGTATCCGCTCCGTAATCCGGACGTCGACTCAAGAAGTAATAACCCAATAGGCCACTGGCAAGAGAACCAACCAAAATTCCTACCTTCCCAAATTCAAGCACTTCCGATCCGGCCTCGAATGAGAGGTTTGCAATAAACAGAGACATCGTAAATCCGATACCCGCAAGCAGGGCAACACCGTAAACCACCTTCCATGTTTCCTTGTTATCGGCTAAATCAGTAAAACCCAACTTGGTGAGTATCCAGGTAAATCCTAAGATACCTATCTGCTTACCAACAAATAATCCGATAGCAATTCCCCATGTCAAGGTCGAAACAAACGCATGTCCCATCACCTCGGGATCAAAAACAACCCCAGCGTTAGCAAAAGCAAATATCGGCATAATGAGGAAATAAACCGAAAAGTGGAGCTTATGCTCTAAGCGATGCAGGGGCGATTCGGCATGTTCTACTGTTTCCTCCATGTGATGCAGTGCCTGCTCTTTCGTAACAGGCATGTCATCGTCCTCAGCCTGCTTAAACAGATCAAAACCTTCCTGTGCGTATTCTTTCAAACGCTCCAGGCTCCATCCGCGACTTGCCGGCATTACAAAACCAAGCATCACTCCCGCAATTGTTGCGTGCACACCAGATTTAAGAACGGCCCACCACATGATAAATCCAATAATCATATAGGGAGAAATTTTGTGAACCCCACGGTAATTAAGGAGCATTAAAAAGAGGAAACTGATACCGGCAACACCCAGTGCCACCATGCTGATAGATTCAGTATAGAAAAAAGCAATTACCAAAACGGCAATCAAATCATCAACAACCGCAATAGCTGTTACAAAAACCTTGGCCCAAACCGGAACACGAGAACCAAGCAGTGCTACAATACCAATAACAAAAGCAATATCGGTAGCCATTGGAATAGCCCAGCCATCCATATAGCCGGTACCTGCATTAAAGCCCCAGAATATTAACGCTGGTAATGCAGCTCCGCCAACGGCTGCTACAGCCGGTAATAAAGCTGACTGAAAGGTTGAAAGTTCTCCATATTTCAGTTCTCGTTTAATTTCTAACCCAACGAGTAGAAAAAATATGGCCATCAATCCATCATTAATCCAATGATGAACCGATTCATCTATCATCAAATCGCCAACTCCTATAGAGATATGGAGTTCTAACAGATGATGATACCATTCGTAAAGCGGACTATTTGCTACGATTAAAGCAAGTATTGTAGCATACAAAAGCATCATACCTGCCGCAGAGTCTCTTTGAAAAAAACTCTTTATTTTCTGTGCTAAACCGTTACTGTTATCTGTCACTTTCCTATTTTTTTAACTTTTAAAATTATGTGTTGAATATAACATTTTGTGTAATCTTAGATAATATGGATTTCACTATTTATCGTCTGTTTTACGCCATTCTTTAACCTTTTCGATATCTTCTACTTCTCCGATAATAGATATTTCATCTCCATCCTCTAAAACCGTATAACCATGTGGAATCTTGATATTACCATTCCGTTTAAGAATGGTAATGAGACTTTCTCCAGGCAGGTCAAGCTCCATAATTTTTTTACCAATAAGCTCTTTGGTTCTATTGTTTTCCCTGATGGTAATATTGATAAAGCGTTCATCTCTGAGCAGAATTTCCCGCAGTTCTGACTCATTTTCCGCACTTTTCCATCGTTCAATAAAGTGCTTGGCATCAATCATTTCTGCAAGATGGGCAATCAGCCGCAGATGCTGGCTCGAATGTTCTGAAGAACTAACCAAGAAAATCATTGCACGCAGATTTTCCACATCTCCCGTCTGGTCTTCATCAAGAACATCAAATCCTTCGGTGGATACCTTAATACTTTCCGGAATACGCACCAACACCATTTGAGGCTGGCAATCTTCGTCCACTCGAATATGATTGATAACCGCACTATTACCAAGCGGTATCGTCCCCATATCCTGAGCCTTACAAAAATTATCTACAAGAAACTCCCGATCCATATCAAGGCGTTCGGCAAAAATATCTGAAGCCTGTTTTATAATCGTTTTATAACTCAGGTTTTTATTTGGCTCATCAATAACCGCAGCACTAGCCACTACATGCTCATAAGGATCTTCCTCGCGAAGTCCTTTTTCTCGAAGTATGCCACGCATTTCTCGCTCCAATCCCTGATCTTTGCGTTTACCAAGACGAGCCGTTACATGAAAGATAGCTCCTTCACGATCAATCTTGCCATACGCATAGTAGTAAAACCAACCAATACTGAAAATACTCACTACCAAAGTAAAGAGGATTGACAGCAAGCCCATTTCCAGAATAAGAATAGCCGAAAGGATCATCCCGGCAATTTGGATCCAAGGGTAGAAAGGAGAATTAAAACCGGGATCGTACTCCTCAATTTTACTTTCGCGCATTACAATTACTGCCAGATTCAATAAGCCAAACAGCAATAACTGAAACGCACTGGCCAATTTTGCTACCTGTGCAACATTAAAAGCAACCAGGAAGAAAATCATCAAAAATACCGTGGCAATAATTGCAATGACCGGCGTACCCATCGACCCAATTTTTGAAAATCGGTTATCAATGAGCTTATCTCGTGCCATTGCCAACGGATAGCGAGAAGCTGACATAATACCCGCATTACCAGTGGAAGCAAAGGCGGCTACAGCAGCTATTACCACTAATATAATACCGGTCTCTCCCGGCAGCCAGCTCATAAAAGCTTCTCCGGCCGTAGCAACTGGAGTTAGATCTTCGCGAAATTCAGCAGGATCCAACACCGAAACCATAATAAATACACCGGCAACATAAACAAAAATGGCCGACATGATAGAGAGGAACATACCCCACGGAATATTTCTATCGGGATTTCTAACCTCCTCAGCCACACTGGCAACTTTTGTGAGACCGGCGTAGGATACGAAAACCATCCCTACCGTGGCCCAAAATCCGGTAGCACCATCAATAAAGAGAGGCGTAAACTGATTACGAGTTACCTCAAAAAAGTCGGCCGAAAAAACGGAGAACAATCCCTGAGCAATATAAAAAGTCATAATACTTATCAGGGCGGCAACCAGTACTTTCTGTAGGGCCGTTGTCTCTTTAGCTCCTACAATATTTAGAACCCCAAAAGCAATCGTCAAGACCACAGCGACCGGTACAATTGGAAGCTCAACAAATATTGAGATATAAGCACCCATCCCAATCAATGCAAAAGCACTTTTTAGCACCAAAGCCAGCCAAGAACCATAACCTCCAACTGTTCCCATCACGGGACCAAGGCTGCGATCAATGATATAATAGGTCCCTCCGGCTTTGGGCATGGCTGTGGCCAGCTCTGCCACGCTAAACATCGTCGGTAATACCAAAAGCCCTGAAACAAAATATGCGATAAATACCGATGGACCTGTTATTGCTGCAGCAATACCCGGCAACAGGAAAAACCCGGAACTAAACATTGCTCCCGTCGCAATTGCATATACATCCCACAATCCAAGTTGCTTTTCCAGTTTTTCGTGAGCCATGCTTTTTAAGTTAAAACGGTTATAAAATTTTAGTTCAGAGTTTAAGAAAATAAGTCATTTTCTTAAAAAACTTCTTATCTATCATGTTGACAGAATACCAACAAAGATCACTGAGTCTTCTTCTATTGTTATCCGCTCCAGATATCGATGTCGGCTACTTACCTTTGAGTTCTTTTATCTCCTCAATATCCTCTATCTGTCCAATAATCGACAATTTATCTCCCTCCCGGATTTCTGTATTGCCATGGGGAATATTAACACTATCCCCTCTTTTCAAAATAGCTACAAGACTTTCTCCCGGAAGATCAACCTCATATATTTTCTTTCCAATCAGCTTAGCCGTTTTATCATCAGAGCGAATATAAATATTGATAAACCGCTCGTTCCGTAACAATACTTCACGAAGCTCCGCTTCATCTTTTGCCGAAACCCATCGATTAAAGAAATTTTCCTGATCAATCACTTCAGCCATGTGAGCCAAAAATCGCAGGTGTTGAGTAGCATCTTTTTCTGAGCTGACTAAAAAGAACAGGGCATAAAATTCATGTTTTTCCTGTTCTTTACCCTTATCCTCAAAGCAGGTATCACGTGTAACTAATCCGTCTTTTATTCGCACGATAAAGAGCTCCGGCTCTGCCTCAGCAGGTATTCTTGTATGATTAAGCGCCGCTCCCTGTCCGATCGAAAGAGCTCCAAAATCATTCTCTTTGTGAAATGCCTTTATCAGCTCTTCCCTATCCATACTCACTTTTGTTGCCAGAGTGGAACAGGCCTTTTCTACAATGTCTTCGTAGGATGTCTGGTTATCAGTTACATCCAAGATTGTAGCCTTGCTGACAACCAGCTCGTATGGGTCTTCGTCGCGCAAGCCTTTTTCCTGTAGGATATGACGCATCTCGTGCTCAAGCCCACGATCTTTATATTGGCCCAATCGCTCATGCACATGAAATATAGCTCCCTGACGATCAATCTTACTATAGGCGTAATAGTAATACCAGGCTACTGATAAAATCATTATTCCAACGGTAAATAAGATGGAAAGAATCCCCATTTCAAAAATAAGTAGTCCTGAAGTTAGCATCCCGACCATTTGCACCCAGGGATAGAATGGAGAAGTATATCCCGGATCATATTCCTCAATCTGGCTTTCACGCATCACAATAACAGCTAAATTGAGGAGTCCGAAGAGCAATAACTTAAAAGCACTGGCCAGCTTGGCTACTTCTTTCACATTAAAGACCAACAGCAAAAATACCATCATTCCGGTGGTTGCAACGATGGAATAAACCGGAGTATCAAACTTACCTAACTTCGAGAAGTTAGAGTGAACCAGCTTATCACGGGCCATAGCCAATGGAAATCGAGAGGCTGACATAATACCGGCATTACCGGTAGAGGCAAATGCAGCAATCGCAGCTATAACTACTAAAATGAGGCCTGTGTCTCCTGGCAACCAATCCAAAAACACATTACCTGCTGTAGCCACAGGAGTCAAATCTTTATAAAAGGCGGCAGGCTCCAATACAGATGTCATCAAAAATACGCCTGCAACATACACCACGATGGCGGTTAATATCGATAAAAACATACCCCTCGGTATATTTTTATCCGGATCCTCAACCTCTTCTGCCACGCTTACAACCTTGGTCAGGCCGGCATAAGAGACAAAAACCATCCCTACGGTAGCAAAAAAGCCTTGCATCCCATCCTTAAAAAAGGGAGTGAATTTCTCTCGATGGATATCCAACATGCTTAAAGAAAAAAGATGTGAAAACCCTTGCACCAAGTAAAAAGCCATAACCGAGAGCAGGGTAATAACAAGGATATTCTGTAGCTGACTCGTTTCTTTAGCGCCAAAAACATTAAGTGCGCCAAAAGCAATTGTTAGGGTAATAGCCACCGGTGTTATAGGCACTTCAAAAAATATGGAGATGTACGCTCCCATACCGATAAGTGCAAAGGCACTCTTGAATACCAGGGATAACCACGAGCCGAATCCCCCGATACTACCCATCAACGGTCCCAGAGTACGATCAATAATATAGTAAGTACCACCCGCACGGGGAAAAGCGGTTCCAAGTTCGGCCTTGCTCAACATGGTGGGCAGCACCAATATACCCGACACCAAATAAGCCAGGAAAACTGATGGTCCCGTAACACTTGCAGCCAAACCCGGCAGCAAAAACAAGCCGGAGCTAAACATAGCTCCCGTTGCTATTGCAAATACATCAAATGCCCCAAGTGTTTTGTTAAGTTTTTTAGATTCTTTTAGTTCTGCCAAAGTAAAATAAATGTGGTTTTAAAGCTATTTAGAATTGAAAAACAGCTTGTTGAAAAATAATTTATTGAGAAATGTTATTCCCGTTTGTCGGACTTTTTCTGTTCATCGTCCTCAAAAGCAATGACTCCCTGTTTACCCATTCGAGCAATCATGCGAATGATATAGGCGATTACAACAAGACCAATAAGTCCCTGAACTTTAACGCTTAATATTGGATGCAGGTCAAAAACTTCAATAATAGTATATTCTAATGCAGCTGACACGATAATAATTCCCAACAACCAAGAAAATTCTCTAATAAGTTTATTTTTTATTTGGCTGTTCATCTCATCAATCGTTGTTTAACAGTTTATTTATTGAAAGCAGTTAAAATACAAGGATTGTTTTATTCCTAAAATTATTAGCATAGTTTTTAAAATATTTTTAATCACATAGTAATATTTGACAATTTTAATACCAACTTATTTTAAACAAAGAATCTATCTTCTAATAATCTTCACTAAGAAAGTCCGGAATAATGTTGTTTCTAACACCTCATTTATAGATTTTCATCATTTATAGTAATTAAAACATTATTCTCTCCAGTTTATGGGCGAACATCTCCTAATTGGCATAACAAGTATTTTAGTATTTGGTATTGGCGCACAATGGGTTGCCTGGCGTTTTAAACTACCTGCTATTTTACTTTTGCTTATCAGCGGAGTTCTTGCAGGGCCGGTCTTTGGACTTCTTGATCCGGATCATTTAATGGGTGATCTACTGGCTCCCTTTATTTCTGTTTCTGTTGCTATTATCCTTTTCGAAGGAGGCCTAAGCCTTCGTTTTTCAGAACTCAAAGATATTGGCAGCACCGTTGGAAATCTGGTAAGCATAGGAGTCGTTTTAACTTGGGGAATCACCTCCGTATCAGCTTACTACCTGTTTGTGTTTGACTGGGAACTTTCCATTCTACTCGGAGCTATTCTTGTAGTCACTGGCCCAACCGTTATTATCCCCTTGCTTCGTCAGGTTCGCCCCTCAGGACAAGTAGGGTCTATCCTAAAATGGGAAGGTATTATTATTGACCCCATTGGAGCCATGCTTGCTGTTCTCGTATTTGAGGTGATTTTAAGTGCCAGCTTATCGGCTGCTACCAGCGTTGCTGTAATGAGCATCATGAAAACTATATTTTTTGGGACACTGGTAGGCCTGGGCGGTGCCGCGCTGATATATTTCCTCCTCAAGCGTCACCTACTTCCCGATTACCTGCAAAACCCGGTAAACCTGATGGTAGTAGTTACTGTATTTACTATTTCAAATATGCTTCAACATGAATCGGGACTCTGGGCTACCACCTTGATGGGGATTGCATTGGCGAATCAAAAAGCAGCCCGCATTCACCACATCACAGAGTTCAAAGAAAATCTACGCGTACTCCTCTTGTCTGCTTTGTTTATTCTTCTGGCAGCACGGGTAGAGTTGAGTAGCTTAACCCAAAATTTAAGCTGGAGCCTTGCCGCATTTCTTGCCATTCTCATCCTAATCGCTCGTCCCGTTGGAGTATATATTTCTACGTACTTTTCTGAAATTACCTGGCGCGAAAAACTTTTCCTCTGCTGGATGGCACCGCGTGGAGTCGTAGCAGCATCTATCTCCTCAATTTTTGCGATAAATTTAATACAAAATGGTTTTGAACATGCCGACCAACTGGTGCCCATTGTGTTTCTGGTAATTATTGGTACCGTTACAATTTATGGTCTGCCGGCCGCATGGGTTGCCCGCAAATTAGGCGTTGCCAAACCTGTACCAAATGGGCTCTTAATTCTTGGAGCACACAACTGGGCTTTAAAAATTGCAAAAGCGGTCAAAGAAGAAGGCTTTAAAGTTTTAGTTGCTGATTCGAATTGGAAAAATATAAGTCGCGCCCGCCAGAAGGGACTTAAAACATACCATGGTAATATCCTGTCAGAATTTGCTTTGGAAGAGTTGAACCTTGATGGTGTTGGTCGAATGCTTTCATTAACACCCAATGATGAAACAAACTCTCTGGCTGCTCTTCGATTTGGTGAGATATTCGGTCGCTCACACGTTTTTCAGCTTGCTCCTAACACGCAGGGCCAAGTGGAAAATAAAGATGTTACCAGTCATCTAAGCGGAAGAATTCTGTTTCACGAACGCTTGAATTTTGAAAATTTATCACGGTTCTTTTCAAAACACACCGAAATCCAGTCAACTTCCTTTAATAAGGATAATCCTGCAGCTAAATTTGAGGAACAAATTGGAGAAGAATATATCCCCCTTTTCCTAATTACTTCAAGTAACGAAATTCATCCCTATACTGTTAATAATCCGCCTTCCCCTTCCAATGGTGATCAAGCATTTTACATCCATCTGAATGATGAAATCCGCCAACAAATTAAACAGGAGAGTAATTCTTTAGAGACTTCAAACGCCAATCAGTCAAAATAAACGGCTCTGAATATACTAATCGGATTATCTGACCCGTTTAAAAAATGTGGAAAGGTTTTTATAAAATTAAATAGTACAATACAGTAAAGCAGATATTGCAATAACTTCATAATTCAAATAACTATACCATGAAGAATCAGTTGCCAATATTAACCCTGGTTGCTATTGCATTAACTCTCACATTCTGCAGCAGCTCACAGCAATCAGCATCTACTGGTTCTTCTGGTCAACAGTCACAAACTGAATATTCCAAGTACTACACCTCTGCATTCCCCCAAAAAAATATCAGCTCTCAGCTAAAAAATGCCCAGCAGTCGGTTGTTCGTATTGTATCCACCGGATTCTATAACAACTATAGCTTTAACGACAAAGCCATAACGCTGGCCGATATCAAAACTAACCCTCCAAAAGATATTGCCACTTCCCAAACCTCAGTAGAAGAGAGTACCAGTGGAACGGCTATTATTCTGGGACGTAACAACCAAAATTCTCTGCTGGCAACCTGTCATCACACCGTCTTTTTTCCGGATACAATGATCACATATTACGAAGGACCGGATATTCCCGACGAGACTTATGTAGAATCTATCAGTATTAAGAATAACCAAACGAGCCTCGTTTACACTTCGTCTGAGCTGCAACCATTCGAAGTTTTAGCTACCAAGCCACGAGCAGACTTGGCCCTTCTGAATGTTGAATTCGAGCAAACTGGCAATTTGGACCTTTATCCCCTTACGATAGACGCGGGTAACAGTGATTTTCTTCAATTGGGGTCGCTGATATATGTTCTGGGATTCCCCAAAAGCTACCCAATGGTTACTCGTGGATTGGCCAGTCCTTCAGATAGTTGGAACGACCGATTTTTCGTTACGGATGCCATTTTTAATCCCGGTATCAGCGGCGGATTGATTTTAGCCAGTAATGACAATTTTAAATCTTTCGAATGGGTAGGTATGGCAAGCTCATCAACCGCAAGTCGCGAAAACATCCTGGTCCCCCGACCCAATGCAGATACTTATTCGAATATTACGCGCCCCTACTCTGATTCTGTATTTGTAACACAAAAATCCCGTATCAATTATGGTATTACGCAAGCAATCCCTATTAATCAAGTCAGGGAGTTTTTAAAAGAACAGCAATCTCTTCTTGAGAGCAAGGGATTCAAGAATCTACCGATACTGCAGTAGTACAAATTTTTGTTTGTATAATCTATTCATCCCTATTTTTTTACGCTCCAACAGATTTTCTCAACTTAAAACAGCGGTTTGATGCATATTCTTAAATTCGGCGGCACCTCTATGGGTGATGCCCAAACCTGGAAACAAGTAATCAATATTATTAAACGCTATGAATCTCCATATATAGTTGTCTCAGCCACGGCTCGTACTACTCGGACATTAATAAAGGCAGCCCATAAAGCCATTGATGATCTCCCAAAAGCAAACAAAATTGCCGATGATATTGCAGCCCGCCACAATAATATCGTCGAAAACTTCTTAGCTGATTTTGATAATTCCTCCCAAACTCTTGAAGCTTGCCATAACTGGATTAAAATGCATACTGAGGAATTGAAAGAACACCTTTCCACCATCCATAATAAGCAAGAACTTGCAGAACCTCTTAAAGATGTTATAGCTTCGATTGGCGAACGGCTTTCTTCTTATCTTTTCGCAGAATGTGGATACGCAGCAGGGTTATTTACTACTTGGTTGGACGCCACTAAAATAATACGCACCGATTCTAACTTTGGCAAAGCTACCCCTAACTTTGAGTTTATTGCCAACAAGATAAACTCGCTACAACAAAAAATATCTGAAGATAGTATTCCGGTTATGGGGGGCTATTATGGAATGGATGCCAACGAAAACATCACCACCCTTGGTTTTGAGGGATCAGATTACTCAGCCAGTCTCATAGGTGCTGCCTTAAATGCCAATGCCATTGAAATATGGACAGACGTCAGCGGTGTTTATACCTGTGACCCAGACTTTATTGTGGATGCTAACCCCATCCCACAGCTCAGCTTCCAAGAGGCTACTGAGCTGGCTTATTTCGGTGCCAAGGTCTTGCATCCATCCACAACAAAACCCGCTTCTAAACAGGATATTCCCATTCACGTGAAAAATATTTTTGATCCGGAAGCACCGGGGACACGTATATCGAGCGAGTCTGCAAATGATCAACCTGTCAAAGCTATCACATACAAAGAACACTGCACGATTATTACGGTCACCTCTTCTCAAACTGTTATGGGGTACGAATTTTTAGCAGATGTATTTGATGTACTGCGCTGGCACCAGCTTCCGGTTGATGTGGTTACTACCACCGAAGCATCTGTTTCTATTGCAATAGAAAATAGTGATCAAATTGATCAGGTTGTCACACAACTAAATACCCATGGTACGGTAGAACTGCGACCAGATCAAGGTATTATAAGCCTGGTAGGTTGCAAAAATAGCCCTCGTCAACTTATTATAAATATTCTCAGTCAGATTGACGATGTCCCCCTAACTATGATTTCGTACAGTAAATCCAAGGGTAATCTCAATATCGTGGTGGATACAAAAGATACACTTCCCTCGGTAAAACAAATTCACAAGAAACTGTTTTCGTAAAAATAGCTTTCCCCTTAGAAATTATTGCGAATATACCAGAGTATTTTCTCCATCTCCTCTTTAACAACCGACGAGGACGTCACATAGTGGTTATTCATAAAGCTGAAGTAGAGCTTTTTACCACTTTTGGTCAACAGATAACCACTCAGCGAATGGTTATTGCTCAACGTGCCGGTCTTTGCAAAAACATAGGGCTCTTCTCCATCATCACGCGGTCCATACCAACTGCTGATAGTTCCACGTTCCCCTCCTGCCGGCAATAGGTGAAACAGTTCCTCCTCATCCTCAAATTCATCATCAATAGCTTCCAGCAGACGAATCATCGATTCGGGGGTAAACATGTTATATCGCGACAAACCCGAACCATCCACCCATTGCGGCTCTTGTGGCAACATATCCAGATACTCTTCTTTCATTTTTTCAATCACGCTTCGGGAGTTCAGCGGTTTCCCCAGCTCCGAAGCCGTCACCAGCAACAGCTGCTCAGCAATAAAGTTATCACTCGGTTGCAGCATACGCTTGTAAGCCGTATCCGATTTTATGCTGTAAATCTTTTCCGGAGATTCCGAACGCTCAACATCCACATACTCAACCGTTTTTCCGAGCGTATCTGATAACATATCCGTAACCATTTCAGGACGGTAATGGAACGGTTTATGAATGGTATACGTGCTGGTATCGGCTTCCTGGTTATATAAAAACGTATTGTTAGCCATACCGCGGTGTAGAAACTCCTCCCGATCTCCGGTTTCATCTACATACGACTGAAAATATTTCGGAGAAACAGCTAAGCCGCTGTCGGTCTCGGCAATTTTTCGAAGCTCAATTTCCTGAATAGTGAACCGTGCAATATTGCCAAAGATGGGAAACGGCACTTTCTCCGGCTGATAATAATACTGGTAGTCGCTCCACGACCATCCCGGCCCCAGTAGCTCGTCATCAAAATTGGTATCCGAAAAATAGAGATCCTCATCACGACTTTTTAGAAACTTGTAGACCTTGTCATTACCAAAGTCGGGATGCAAAAACGAAGGGTCACCCGTCCCCCAGAAAATAAGCGAGTCACCGCGCACTTCGTATTCGAGGGCCTTAAGGGAATCCGGCAAGAGTTTCAATCCGGTATAAAAAGTAAACAGCTTGGTATTCGAGGCCGGCGTAAAATAGCGGTCTGCATTCTGGCTGTGAATCATTTCATTTGTCTCAGGATCGTACAGCGCAAACCCAGTCAGGTTGGCCGAGAATACCTCAGAGGTATCAATCATTGTTGCCAGCGGAGTGGCGCTCTTTTGTTCTATCTCTGTTTTAGACTGACCTTCGGTAAGCTGCTCCGTAGATTGACATCCGATTGCCAACGAAACAATTAAAAGAACCGAAACCAATAATTTTCTTTCCATCTTATTTCAACTAAAGTTTAATATTTTGCCAAATTTCCTTCATCAACTCTACTAAAATAAGCGGGAGCTGTTATATTAAGCATAGTCTTAAGTCCCGGCGTAGCTCTGCTTATCGATCGTATCGCATTCACAATAATTGCCGAGGTTGCGATGTCTCCATTAATCCCACCATCAACTGTTGAAGTAAAAGTGGGAGTCCCGGTTATATAAATGCTGTCATGTGATTTCTCTATTCCAACGGCTGCTTCAAAGACCAGCCTAATCACTTCTTTGTCATTCTGTAATCCCAACGCAACCTGTCTAACTCCTGCAATATTTCCCGGCTGCACCATTCCACTTTCCGTCTGAATAGAACTTTCAGCCTGAATGGGTTGCAGCCTTTCATCTACATTCGTTAACTCCCAGTTCATAGCTTCAGCAATCATGTAAACGGATTCCGGCAATCCTACATGACGAATCGAATCCCTGTTTTCCTCAAATTCACTACCCGTAAGCCCCACACCAATTTTATCTCTAAACGGCTTGCGTCGCGGCCGTGCATCCTGAATACGCTCCACCTTGATATGCTTTACCTCTCGACAAACCGACGTTAGCACTGACGGCAGATAATCCATTAAAAAACCAGGATTGACGCCGGTACCGACACAGGAAATATCCTTTTCTTTACAATAATTATCGATTCGGTGGGCACATTCCGGCTGCGTTTGCCAGGGATGCGAAAGCTCCTCGCAGGTTGATACGATATCTAATCCACAATCGGCCACCTCCTGAATTTGAGCTTCCATCTTTTCCAGGGGTGATACCGTAGATATTACAGCAACATCAACCTGCCCAATGGCAGAGCAGGAATTGAGATCCGGAGAAATAATAATGCCCGACTCATCATCACCGGCATGTTCACCCAGATCTTTTCCCACCTTCTGGAGATCAGGATCAACTGCCCCTACAATTTGTATTCCATCTCGCTCGGAAAGATAGCGCGTAAGCCGTTGACCAATGGGACCTAATCCCAGTTGTACTGCGTTAATCATTATATCTCGTACATATTTTCTACATCAATGATATTGCCTTCTTTATGCTGCAGATATCGACGTGATTCGAGATAGCGATTGAGATTATATTCGTCGTAGTTTTCAGCTTCGGGATCAATGCTGCTCACTTTAACTCTACCAGCAGAATGGATAAATTCATCATTGCCAATCCACATGCCCACATGCACAACGCGCCGATCACGTTCTTCGGTAGCTTCGCTTCCAAAGAAGAGCAGATCACCAGGACGCAGATTCTCAAAATTACCGGTAGAATCAACTAATTCTCCGGCATGCACTTGCTGAGATGCATCTCGGGGAATAACCCACCCGTTCATAAAATAGATCGTCTTGGTAAAACCACTGCAATCCATCCCTTTTGAAGATGTTCCTCCCCACAGATAAGGCGCACCTTTCAATGATTTTGCCTCTTCTACCAGTTTGTTTTCGGACGCTTCGACGGATACTTTCCAGTCGTCAAAAGAGCGAGCCTCCATTCTACTCACATAACCAGTTCGTCCATCGGGATAGCTCACTTCGTAATAATTGCCCGAGGTGCCATTCACTTTTAGAATGCTTCCGCTTACCAAATCCGAAACTTTGGTCGCTTCACGATTGGGTTCTTCGTAAGCGTACCCATTGGTTTCAATATAAATCATTTTATCAGCCGCTTTCCATTCCTCGTATTCCTCTTGGTTCATCTGGTGAATACCGCCATAATCAACCCACGACAGATAATCATCCGGGGTCTGAATCATATACCAGCCCCCCTCTTTTTTAAGCACTTTTACAGGCATACCCAACGTAGCTTGGGTAACCAGCTGTGCAGGATGTGATGGACGAGATCGCAGATTAGCTACTGAATTGTTAATAATTCCCAAGGTCTTCCCATCAAGTCCATCCTCTGGCAACACATTGATGCTATCAACAGTCGTAACATTTATTGCTGAAAGTGAATCAAGCAATGCCGCTTTAGCTTCTGGAAGATTTGTTTCTCCCTTTAGAACCCATTCTCCATTATTTGATATCGCTTCCACATCAAATAAAGCTACTCTGCTGTCGGACGCAAAATGTTGAGAAGTATTCGCAATTTTCTGTTTAATATCCTCCTTTTGGGACGGCCCACAAGCCATCAACGAAACAAGCAGAAAAATTACCAGAGATATTGAGATAGATCGATATTTCATTGAATTAAATCTTTTAGAAAATTATTGATGGTAAATAAAAGGCACAGGAGACCGTATAGTTCCTGTGCCTTTTATTAATTCATTTGGACAACTTTATGATCACCGAATAATGGATATGAAATTTTAAATATTATTCAACATCCCACCAAAGTCGACCATAAATTGAGTTGTCCCCATTAAATTGGCGATCAACTGCTTCCTGATAATTTTCAGTATTATTCAATTCCTCATCAGAGGTGTAAGCCTGTCTTAAAGGAACATCTCTACCTTGTGGGTTTACCATATTATCGGGATATCCGGTTCGGCGATATTCTGCCCACGCTTCGTATCCATGCATGAACAAGTGCAGATAACGCTGTTCTGAAATCATCTCAATACCATTGGCAGGGTTGTAAACAACATTAGGTTCAGAGAGATAACTTTGGACACCTGCATCGCTTCCTGTCCATTGGACAATGGAAGCTTCAATAGCTTCATTATAATGTGTTTCGGGATTATCCGTTGTCCAATCACGCTGGGCGGCCTCTGCTAACGCAAATTTGGCCTGTGCATACGTAACCAGATATACAGGAGCATCCTGCTCATAAATTTGCGTACCCAACAAAGAGTAGTCATCAGCCTCAACATCGTTTGGCGTACCGAATGGCAAGCCAGTATAATCGCCGGTATTTGCAGCCTGTTCCCCATAAACCGCTAATCGGGGATCATTATTGGGTTCCATCATATCGATTATTCTCACAGGTAGTGCCCACCATACCCGAGATTGGCGTATGATCTGGTTATACCAATAGTTTTCATTGTTTTCATCAGCCAGATGCTGGAAGACAAAATTATCATCATTTGATGTCATAACTCCGTCATCCATAGCATTGGTAAACTCATCTTCGGCCCATGCTTCGTCTCTTTCCGATAAGCGAAGTGCCATCAGCATACGAACGGTATTCCCGAACTTTCTCCACTTTTCGATATCACCACCATACATAATGTCATTTGAAAGTCCACGACCTACTTCGAGCTGATCCCCGGCTTCTTTTAGCAATGTAAAGAGACTATCATAAATTGCTTCTTGCGTATCATAGGCCGGAGTAAAATCTTCCGTCCCATTTAACGCTTCGGAATAAGGAATATCTCCCCAACGATCCGTCATATGCCAGAAGTAATAGGCTTTAAGAATCTTAGCGACAGCTGCTTCATTAGCAACATTGGTATTCTTAATCGCTGTTTGAAGATTCATCAGTGGTCCTTGATACAGCCAGTAGAAACTGGTTGTACCTTCAGGATAAAGAGAATTATCAATATATATGATCTCTGATAAATACTGCGCATTGTATTCACCTTGTGGAGAAGAACTCAACCCTGGCAACGATAACATTGCATTAGCAATAAGTTGCGATGGGGCAGCTTCACTCGGTAAGTTAGGATTCTTATTAATATCGTTATCAAAACTTGCTATTTCGCAGCTGCTAACCAGAAATGCAATTACGGTTATGGATAAAATTAGTTTCTTCATAATTATACTCTTAGAAGGTTAAGCTTAAGTTCAAGCCGAATGTGCGAACAGTGTTTAGCTGTCCGGTCTCTGTCCAGGTGATATCCTGACTTCCCGTTGACAGCTCTGAAGGATCCAGCCCTTTGGGCGCTGCTTGCCATATCATAACCGGGTTTTTGGCATAAACAGCAATTTCAGCCGAACGTATGGGCAACCTATTCATCAGATCGTTGCCAAACGTGTATCCCAATTTAACTTCGCTCAGTTTGATATATGAAGCATCGGTTACCCAATCTTCGTAAATATCATCTCCGAGGACACCTCTGTAATAGTCGCGCGCATTAACGTACGTAGAAACTTCTTGCCCTGTAGAAGCTGAAATACCTTCTACTTTAACACCACCGCCGTCTGCAACAGGATCGCGAACATTATTACCGCGATCATTGACAGCCGCCGTAGCCGGTGCTAAACCTGTTTTATGGGCCAGCATGCGCGACCAACTAAAGAACTGTCCGCCAGACTGGAAGCTAATCATCGTAGCAAGGCTAAAGTTTTTATAATTGAAGGTATTCTGGAAACCACCGGTAAATTCAGGAAGTACACTTCCAAAATTATGGGTAGCATCTGTCCAGATCGGTAAGTTATTATCATCCAATAAAATTTTACCGGTTTCTTCATCCCGCTGATAAGCTTGGCCTACCAAAGCACCATACTCTTCTCCTTCATATGAATTCAAATAACTTGCAGTACCCGAATAAACGCTACTATTGTGTGTGTACACATCAATATCGGGGTGAAGCTCAACAACTTTATTTTGATTTCTACCCAGATTGAATTTTGAATCCCACATAAAATCTTTCGACTCGATGGGAGTCCCAGAAAGTGCTATCTCAATACCTTTGTTTTCAATAAGTCCGGCATTTATAGTAGCTGTATTATATCCACTGGTTCCTGAGATATCCAACGGAATAATCTGGTTCTTACTCTGTTGTTCGTAGTAGGTAAAGTTAAGCTTCAAGCGCCCAAAGAAACTTAAATCAAAACCACCTTCGTAAGAATGAGAAAATGAGGGTTCAATATTCGGATTATTTAAATTATTAGGTACTGATAGAGTATTTGTCCCATCATAAACGGTACCAATACTATATACCGGTGTTGTTTGATAGGGACTCAAATCAGATCCTGCCTGTGCATAACTCAATCTCAGTTTACCAAACGTTAAGGGATCCCAGTCAATAAGTTCGCTAAAAACGAAACTACCGGAAACCGATGGATACCAATATGAATTGTTGTTTTCGGGTAGTGTAGATGACTTATCATTTCTTACACTTACATCTACAAAATACGTTTCATCATATCCCAGAGAAAGCAGACCGTAAGCACTGTATATCTGCTTCTCAAGTTTGTAAGATGTATTGTCGGGACGATCAACAGAAGCCTCAATATTGTAATAGCCCGGTGTCGACAATCCGCCTACTGTTGACTGGCGCAGGTATGAGTAATTTCGATCATATATATTTCCACCAAGAGTAGCATCTACAGAAATCTTGTCCCAATTGTTCTTATACTGTGCTGAGACATCATAATTCATTTCCCGGTTTTCGTATTTACCGACCGTGTAGCCGGATGTTCCCGTACCGCCAACGGCTGATTTCCATTCAATTGACTGTACGTAGACGTCTCCCCGCACTGATGCATTTAAGGTCAGCTCGGGAATTACATTATACTCTACACTGAAATCGCCAAATACACGATTACGATCATCCCGCGTTTCATTTTCGTTAGCCAAGAAATATGGATTATCCCAATAAGCAGGACTGGGGGTTTCACCGGCAGAAGGAACACCTATATTCCAATGCTTTATTGTCCCATCATCATATTTATAGTTCTTTAGTTCCTCCATACTCACATTACGCTGAAACCACTGCCTAAAGTATTGAGAACCATAACCATATCCCTGTGGTGGACGTTGTCCACTATTTCGAGCATAGTTGAGATTTGTTGAAAATGTCCAGTCTTCACTTACGTCCGTTGTAACACTGGCTCCAAGGTTATTTCTTTTATGCCAAGTGTTGGGATATACTCCCTCGGTTCTGGAGTCGTTAAAACTCAACCGATAATTGCTATTTTCACCACTTCCAGAAATGGTTATACCCTGGTTGGATTTGAACCCAGTTTCAAAAAAGTTCTTCACATTATCCGGTTGTGGTTCAAAAGGTGTTAGCTCCCCATAACGTGGATCTTGCGGATAAAAGCTGAAAAATTCACGAACCATGGTGCCATCCATTCGGGGTCCCCAGCTTTCGTCCCAGTTTGTTGCTACGTAGGGGTCACCATTACTAAGGGTATTAAAATCTAGTTTATAACCGGCACCATACTTATTCTGGTATTCCATAAAGTTCCCGGCTCGTTGCACTTCAAAGCTGGAATTAAAATCGACAGAGAAGTCTCTTTCTCCGGAACCACTCTTGGTTGTAATCATTACAACACCATATTGTCCGCGAATACCATACAAAGCAGAAGCAGCCGGTCCTTTAAGCACATTCACTGATTCTATATCATTCGGATTGACATCCTGTGCCAAGTTACCAAAATCGGCCCCACCACTTCCAGCAAAGTTTTGGTTCGAAATCGGAGTGCCATCAACGACAATTAATGGCTGGCCTTCACCGCTTAACGAATTGACGCCACGAATTTTAATCGTCTGCGTACCGCCCATACTTGCACCGGAAGAACCTGAAATTTGAACTCCTGCAATTTTACCTGACAGGGAACCAATCACATTTTGATCTTGGGAATATGTAAGATCATCCCCTCCCACTTCCTGAGAGGAATATCCAATAGAACGCTCATCACGTGTAATTCCTAATGCCGTTACTACTACATCATCTCCAAGTGATTGTACTTCAGATTGCAATTGTACATTAATAGTACTACGTCCATTTATGGGAACAGCCTGCCGTTGATAGCCAATAAAAGAAAACGCCAAACTATCTGCATTATCAGGGGCTGTAATGGAATATTCACCATTTTCATTAGTTGATGTTCCAACCGTTGTGTTGGGAACCATAACGTTAACACCGGGCAACGGATCACCAGTCTCCGCATCTGTCACAATACCAGAAATTTCTTGCTGAAACTGTATTAACAGTCGTTGCGGCTCCGGTCGATCTCGTAAGACAATTTCTCGTGTTTTAGAAATTGCAGCCTCATATGGCGTATTCTCAAGCACTTTTTGCAAAACCTCGGCTACCGTCACCTTTTGCATATCAACGGTTATTGATTGATTCAACGATAACAGTTCGGCATTATAAGCTATTCCAAGATCTGCTTTCAATACAATGTTTTCTAATACTTCTCGTATCGGGGCATCTTTGGCGTTAACTGAAACAGTTTCCTGCAGCTCCGGAATGCGATCAGAGTACTCACTAACCGAATAAAATGATTTACTGATGGACTCATTTGCAGCAGACGTAAGATACTGTCCCTGAGCATCGGTAGTCAATGCGTGACTGACAGGGGAAATCAACAATACTGCCAAGCAGCAAAGCACCGATTTTGACAAAATATGCAATAACGATTCTTTCATAGAACCTCCGTTTGGATTGATTTTTTATTTAAGAACTATCGCTTTTGAATTACTTCGTTTTCTATTTTAGTGAAACCGGTTACAAAAAAGTCATAAGCATACCTCAACTAATTATTTCCTAAAAGTTACTGTATTATCCTTTAACTCATATTCTATATCCAATGATGTTGAAATAACGTCCAATACATTTTGAAGCGACCTGCTCTTTAAATATGCCGTAAGCAAAAGAGTTTTTAGAGTGGGTTCTTCAAAAAATACTCTTATATCGTATCGTCGTTCCAAGGCCTTAGCCACATCATTCAATCGTGACTCTTCAAATTTCAAATAGCCATTTCTCCAGCTCATATATAATTCAAGATCTTCCACCGTTCGCGTTGACAAAGTACTTGTTGAAAGGTCAAAGGTTCCCAATTCATTACGATTTAAAATCGCTTTTTGGCCCTCACCTTCTTTTTTCTGTCCAAATGATACCCGTCCTTCTTCAACGACAACTTGCACCTTTTGGTCCTCTGGGTATGACCGTATAGAAAAAGACGTTCCCAAAACCCGAACCGTTGATTGGTTTGAGTGCACTAAAAATGGTTTTTCTTCATTCTTCGACACGCTAAAATAAGCTTCCCCGTCCAGATGGACTTCACGTACATCAGATGCAAATTCTTTGGGAAGTTCAAGTTCGCTATCGGCATTGAGCATAACTTCAGTACCGTCGGCCAGCGTAAGGTTTGCTCTCTGCCCATTACCTGTACTAATTTGTCGCAAGATCGGTTCTTGATCTTTTTGCGCCGGTTTATCCCAGCTTTGGTATGATAGTAATCCAATAAGTCCCGCAACTAAAAAAACTGCAGCTACTCGAATAAATTTCTGGGTTCCAGAATGGATAGAGGAACTTCGAAAAGACCAATAACGCTTTTGATCAGAATTCTTACTACCCGATGCCCCCTTCTCTTTATTTATTTGCCTGTCCAGCCGATTCCATTCCTGATTAACGTCCCACTCCATATCCTGGGGTGAAACAGCATCACCGGAAAGCTGCCAAATACGACGCAATTCCTGAAATTGTCTCTTATTCTCTTGACTCTGATCAATCCATTGCTCAACCTTTCTCTGTTCTCGGTCAGTACATTCGCCCGCCAAATAGCTGGCAATTAATTGATACTCTTTTCCATTTAGCTGCATTACAACGTCTTTTAATGATCATTCTTTTCTTCATCCATAAGACAGCTGTAAAGTGCTCTCCCCCCAATAAAAAATTTAAGCTGGATAAAAAGGCCTTAGAACGATTTGAGATGGGATTATGATTCAATTTTAGATAACACCCAATCAATGAAAAGGGTCTGACTTACCCAATTTGTGCGCGAATATCTTTAAGTGCCAGTCCCATGTGATTTTCTACAGTCTTACGACTGATATCCAGCACTTCAGAAATTTCATTATAACTCAAACCGTGTCGATGATAAAGGATAAAAACCCTGCGCCGGCGTTTAGGCATAGCAACAACAGCTTCCCAGATTTGATCAACCAATTCATCCTTTTTATCAGCTCCTCGATAAATCGATGGTTTTATATTTCTCAGTCTCTCTCTGGAAAAGGTCCCCCGTACCTCACTGCGATGTCCTCTTTTGTTAATGTTATTAATTGCGGAGTTACGCACCGCTTTTAAAAGATAGGCTTTCACAGAACGGTGAACTTCCCACTTTTTGCGGCGATTCCATATTTTTTCAAACACATCTTGCACAAGATCTTTTGCCCGTTCCTCACAGCTTGTAAACTGATAAGCAAAAGAACATAAATCATAATAGTATTTACAAAATAGCTTCTCAAAGGCATGTTCGTCTCCCTGGCGGATTTTTTCCACAAGATCGTCCCCAAGCTCATCCGTTTGTCCTTTTGCCGTATTCATTCGTTAGCGAACAACTGATATTATGATCAGTATTTCTGTCCTAAGATCCTTTCCAATTAATCGTTTTAAAAAGATTGGTCTAATATTATAAATAAGCTAATAGCCTATAATTAAAAAATAAATCAAAATAGACACTAATAAATGCCTTCTTTTTGCTGATCACTCGATAAGTGTTAGATCACTGCCCCTTCCCCTGACAGCGACATGTCCCAATACTTTTTTCTTTTGATACAAACTAATAGTCAAAAATCCTTCTTTTTAACCTCTAAAATAATTTACCAAATGGCGAACCGCATACAGTAAAAAAATGTAAGCAGTGTTCAAAGTAGATGGGGACTTTTTCTATTAACATAATACAATCGTTTTTTACAAAAGGTAGCCTAAACCTTTTAATTGTAAGACGGGGAGAGTTTATGAAACAGAATCAATTGATGAAGCTTCTTTGGCATCTTCAGGAACAATTCCAAGCCGTTTGGCACGCTCCATCCATTTTTTACGTGCCATCTTCTGCATATCCTCAATAGTATCCACCTCGTCAATAATTTCCATGCCAAGCAAGGTTTCTACAAGATCTTCCATACTAACAACACCGGCGAAACCACCGTACTCATCAACTACGATCGCGATATGCTCCTGCTTTTTCATGAGCTGCTCAAAGAAATCCTGTAGCGGCATCATCTCGGGGACAATAAGGATATCACGCTTCACTTCCTTGAGCTCTTTATCGGTTTCTCCACGGGCTAACATTAACAGTAGATCATTTTTGAGGACGTATCCCGTAACCTCATCGCGCCCATTACCATAAACCGGCAGGCGCGAAAAATGCAGCTGCTCGATATTATCTCGAACATCATCCACTTTCAGGGTTTCGTCAAAACCTACCACAACGGTTCTTGGCGTCATTATATCTTTAACGCGCAATGAATTAAAGCGAATTAAATTTTTGAAGATGCGGGATTCCTCCTCTTCAAAGATACCTTCTTCTACTCCACGATCTGCTAATGCACCAAACTCTTCGCGACTAAAGCTCGGTATTTTTTCTTCCTCTGCAAGCCAACGTGTAATAGCTTTTGACATGATCACCAATGGATACATCAGAAACAACAGTACGCGTAAGGTTTTTGCCGCAAATGGTGCCAAGCTTCTCCAATAGGTTGCCCCAATCGTTTTGGGAATAATTTCAGAAAGCACCAAAATTAGAAAAGTAAGTACTGCTGATGTGATAGCTACATATGCATCTCCAAACACAATTTGCGCCTGTGCTCCCACCCCGGCAGCACCCACGGTATGGGCGATAGTATTTAAACTCAGAATAGCGGAAAGCGGACGATCGACATCCTCTTTATAATGACGTAACAACTTTCCGACCTTTGTACCCTTTCGCTCCATGATGGCGATATAGGAATGGCTCACTGACAGTAATACCGCCTCTAAGATAGAACACAGAAACGATACCCCAATAGCAAGCGCTAAGTAAAAAATCAGTAAATACATAGATCAAAAATAGTAGTATTACACCTGATTAAAAAACCTTATTGCCGTCTTATCCACTCAAAAAATATTGAATTTCATCTGAAATAAACATTTAGCCTAAGCACTGTGTTGATTATATTAAGTGCCAATTTTAAAGAACTTATCTCCTTGCTTCAACTCGAAAACATATCACTCTCTTTTGGGGATGAAACCCTGCTCGATGAAATTAGCACTATTATTAATCCCGGTGAACGTGTGGGACTCGTAGGTCCTAATGGGGCCGGTAAATCAACCCTGCTTAAAATCATTGCCAGCGAAGTTGAACCCAATGCTGGGAATATTACCATGTCAAAAGCCGCTACCGTCGGTTATTTACCACAGGATGGTGTTGATCCCGATCCGGATTTGACAGTGCAGGAAGAAATGGAAAGTGCTTTTGCAGATATTCAGGAGCTTGAAGACAAGGTGCAAAAAGCACGAGAAGAGCTGGCCACGCTCGATGAAGGAACTGCTGAATATCAGTCGGCAATGGAAGAAGTGGGCAGGCTTCAAAACCGTATTGAACAGTCCGGTGCCTATGCGTTGGAATCGAACATCGAGAAGATACTAATGGGACTCGGTTTTACACCTGATGATTTTGATCGCTCCACCACTGAATTCAGCGGTGGTTGGCTGATGCGTATTGCGCTCGGTAAGCTGTTGCTTCAACGCCCTATGTATCTGCTGCTTGATGAGCCCACAAACCACCTGGATATTGAATCGCTCCGCTGGATAGAGCAGTTTCTAAATGGTTATGAGGGCGCAGTTATCATTGTCTCGCACGACAAAGCATTCCTGAATAAAATCACAACTCGCACACTGGCGCTGGAGTACGGTGATCTTCATGACTATGCCGGAAATTATGATTATTACGAGGAAAAGCATGCCGAGCGAAAAGAACATCTGCGCAAGGCTTATGAGAATCAGCAGCAGGAGATTAAAGAGATTCAGGATTTTATTGACAAGTTTCGCTATAACGCCAGCAAAGCCGCGCAGGTCCAGAGTCGAATAAAACAGCTGGAGAAGATGGATAAAATTGAACTTGATGAACGAGAGGAGGAAATTTTCTTTGAGTTTCCTCCCCCCGAACGCAGCGGCGCAGTAGTCATGAGGCTCAAAAATATTCGCAAACAATATGATAATAACGTCGTTTTTAAGGATCTCTCCTATTCTATCGATCGCGGGGATAAAATTGCGGTCGTAGGTCCCAACGGGGCGGGAAAATCTACTATGATTCGCATGCTTGCCGGACTTGAAGGCTTTGATGCCGGTGAACGAGAGCCCGGCCACAACGTAACGACCTCTTATTTTGCCCAGCACCAAGCCGATGAGCTGGATCTTGACAAAACAGTGTTTGAAATTATGCGGGAGGCTGCACCCAAGACCGATGAGACACGACTACGTACTATTTTGGGATGTTTCCTGTTTCAGGGCGATGATGTATTCAAAAAGGTATCGGTACTATCGGGCGGAGAGAAAAGTCGCCTCGCCTTGGCGCGCATGCTGGTTCAGCCGGCAAACTTCCTGATCTTTGACGAGCCGACGAATCACCTCGATATGCAATCCAAGAAAATTTTACAGCAGGCACTCGACCAGTACGAAGGCACCTATATGATTGTGAGCCATGACCGAGACTTCCTGGATCCTATCGTGGATAAAGTTCTGGAAGTGCGTCCCGATAAGACCAACACCTTTCACGGCAACGTATCGTACTATCTGGATAAGGTGGAAGAACGAGAAGAGTCTGATAAGGCTAAAAATCAAAAAGATAGCAGTTCAAACGCATCCAATAACGGATTATCCCGCAAAGAAGAACGTAGACTGGCGGCGCAACGAAGGCAAAGAAAGCATGATAAACTCAAGCCGCTGAAAAAGAAAATGGATCCGCTGGAAAAAGAGATTGAAGACCTCGAAGAGCGGAAAGATGAGATTGAAGACCTCATGGCTGAGCCGGATTTCTATGATGATGAAGAGCAGGTCAAGGAGATCTCCATGGAATACAAAAAGCTTAAAGGAAAACTTGTTGAAATCTACGCCAAGTGGGAAGAGCTGGCAACGCAGATGAGTGAAATCGAAGAGGAGTTTAGTGAATAGTAGTGAGTTATGAGTATTGAGTAGTGAGTTATGCCGCAGCAGAAGTTAAGAGATTGTTCATTGACTCAATCTGTTATTACTCCTTCCTACTTAATATCTGAATTGTATAAAAATCTCTCTTAAGTAATATACAGAGATACTTTTAGCCTGATAATTCATCTTCAGGCGGTAAAGAAAAAAATCTTATTACTTACCTCAATACTCACATCTCACTACTCAATACTATCATCACGTCGCAAAGATTTGATCTTTATTTCGGAACGCTTTGAATTCGAGTGCATTGCCACTGGGATCCTTGAAGAACATCGTGGCTTGTTCACCGGGCTTACCCTCAAAACGAACGTACGGTTCAATAATAAAATCAACATCCTCTTCTTCCAGACGTTCAGCCAGTTCCTCCCACTGCTCCCACTCTAAAATCAATCCGAAGTGCTTGGCCGGTACGGCATGTCCGTCCACGTCGTTCATACTCGATTTACCCGCTTCTTCGGGACTTAGATGTGCGACAACCTGATGACCCCAAAAATCGAAATCAATCCATTTATCTGAGCTGCGTCCGGTATCACAGCCAAGGACATCCCGATAAAATGTTAGTGTTTCGTCGAGATCGGAAACCGGAAAAGCCAAATGAAAAAGTGGTGTAGGTTGATCAGCCATAGTAAGAAAATTCTTTTATATCTTGTCTGTTATCTGAATGAATTAAGAATGACAAAATATAAATCAATGAGGACTCATGCGATCAGAAAAAATTACATTTGATGGCGCTTTCGGAGACAAGCTTTCAGCACGGGTAGACCAACCGGACGGTGAAGCCCGAAACTATGCCCTTTTTGCCCACTGCTTTACCTGCTCAAAAAACCTAAAAGTAGTTTCGAATCTCAGCAAAACCCTTACCAAACATGGTATCGGTGTTTTGCGCTTTGACTTTACCGGTTTAGGTGAAAGTGAAGGCGATTTTGCAGATACTAATTTCTCCTCAAATATCGAAGATCTAATTGCTGCGGCTGATTATATGGAATCGCATTACCGCGCGCCAGCTATCCTCATTGGCCACTCGCTGGGCGGAGCCGCTGTATTACAGTCCGCCTCGAAAATACCAAAAAGCAAAGCGGTAGCCACTATTGGTGCCCCGGCCGATCCCGAACATGTAAAAGAAAATTTTGGAGCCCGACTCAACGAGATTGAGGAAAAAGGCATAGCAACGGTCACGCTGGCGGGTCGCGACTTTACCATCAAGAAACAATTTATTGATGACCTCGAAGCCAATAATATGGATGACAAGATTCGCAATCTTGACCGTGCATTAATGATTTTTCATTCACCTGTAGATCAGGTTGTCGGCATTGATAACGCGGCAAATATTTACAAAAAAGCACGCCATCCCAAGAGTTTTGTTTCGCTTGATGATGCAAATCACCTGCTTACTAAACAAAAAGACAGTTTCTACCTCGCTGAAGTGCTTGCCGCTTGGGCTAATCGATATTTTTAACTTTCATTGAATGCCTATACATTAGCTCTTGTTAAAGATTGAGGATTGGAACTATAACAAAAACCAAAATCATATTATTTATGCAATCATTTAAAAAGTATTTGCTTTCTTTTGCATTAGTCTTTTTTGCCATGGGATGCACCCAACAAGAGATGGAACAAGAAGAAACAACAACGGAACCAGCAACAGATTTCACTGAGGCTGTTGCTGTTGTTCATCCCACAGAAGATGGCGATACCACCGGACATGTAACCTTTACCAAAGAAGATGACGGGGTTCGTGTTCAAGGTGAATTTGAAGGATTAGAAGAAGGCAAGCACGGCTTCCATATTCACCAGTACGGTGATTGTCGAGCTGATGACGGTACTTCAGCCGGCGGACATTATAATCCCGCTGATAATCCACATGCTAGTCCTGATGCCGAAAGCCGCCATGTAGGTGATATGGGTAATCTTGAAGCTGATTCCGACGGAAATGCTTCTATCGATTATGTAGATAATACCATCACACTCAATGGTCCCGAAAGTATTATGGGACGTGGTGTTATCATTCACGGCGGCGAAGATGATCTTGAATCGCAACCAACCGGAGCCGCTGGCCCTCGCATGGGATGCGGAGTGATCGGCGTTGCTAATGCTGATGCATAAGAACAAGAAAATCTAAACAAAAATGGGGCCATCTCTCAGATGGGCCCCATTTTTTATTTAATAAAGCTGAAAATTACAGATCCTGCAATGAGTTCAGGATGACATACATGTAGCTTCCACCTATTCCGGTTTCCAGCTCTTCATCTTGTCATCAATCACTTCTTTGAGGCGACTGACAGGCACGCGGTCCTGCGTCATATCATCGCGATAGCGGATCGTCACCGTATCTTCACCTTCGGACTCTACACCGTCAAAGTCGACTGTCACACAAAATGGCGTGCCTGCCTCATCCTGCCGACGATAACGCTTACCGATAGATCCAGACTCATCATATAGTACGTTGTAATCCTCTCTAAGATTATCGGTGATCTTATGGGCCAGATCTTGCAACTTATCCTTTTTGATAAGCGGAAATATTCCCACTTTAGTTGGCGCCAGCTGTGGATTCATTTTCAATACGGTTCGCGTATCGCCATCCACTTCCTCCTCGCGGTAAGCATCACAGAGTACCATCATTACCGTACGGTCCAGACCAATTGAGGTCTCAATCACATAAGGTACATATTTTTCCTGCTTCTGCTGATCGTAATACTCCAACTTTTTACCCGAATACTCCTTGTGCTGACTCAAGTCAAAATCGGTGCGATTGTGAACGCCCTCAACCTCTTGCCAACCAATGGGATATTCGTACTGAATATCGGCGGCAGCTTCAGCGTAATGAGCCAATTTATCCTCGGGATGCGGATGCGTGCGTAATTTTTCTTCACGAATACCCAATTTCTTATGCCAGTCGAGACGTTTGTTAAGCCAATGATCATAGCTTTCTTTATCGGTCCCCGGCTCTACAAAATATTGCATTTCCATCTGTTCGAACTCTCGCATACGAAAGATGAACTGACGGGCAACAACCTCATTACGAAACGCCTTCCCTACCTGGGCAATCCCAAACGGTACTTGTTGGCGGGCTGTATCCATCACATTCTTAAAATTCACAAAAATACCCTGTGCCGTCTCGGGACGAAGATACACCGCATCATCACCATCACCGCCGGAAGAAGTTGCTCCAAATTGGGTCTTAAACATCAGGTTAAATTGACGAACTTCGGTCCATTCAAAGGCGCCGGATTCCGGAGCACGGATCTCTTCATCCATAATAATATTGTACAAATCCTCACAGACGCCTTCGCGCGATCCCGCTGTATCAAGCTGCTCTTGCAGTTCATCCGCCTTATCAGCCTTACCGTCACTCCGCAACTTGGCAATATGATTTTCAATCAGCATATCCGCCCGATAGCGTTTATTTGACTGTTTGTCATCTATCATGGGATCGTTAAATCCATCCAAATGACCGCTGGCCTCCCACACTTTGGGATGCATAAAAATAGCTGAATCAAGCCCCACAATATTATCATGACGCTGGGTCATCTCTTTCCACCAGAAATCGCGGATGTTGCGTTTGAGCTCTGTACCCAGCGGACCGTAATCATAGACGGCTCCGAGTCCGCCGTAAATTTCTGAAGATTGATAAATAAAGGCGCGGGACTTTGCCAACGATACAAGCGTATCTAAACTATCGAGTTCGGTAACTGACATGGACGTGCTTAAATTTGGGTTCAATAATGATTTTTAAGATGCCGAAAGATAGAAAAAATAACTGCTTTAATTAATTATCCTTTTATCCGTATTTTAGATGCTTTCAAAGGATTTAGTTGGGAATGCTTCTCCCATCAATTCCATTGATAAACGTAATCTTTAGTTTAAAAACAAGATTTATATATGCATTCGTATCAGGTTGGCGTACTCGGTGCTACCGGAGCTGTCGGACAAAAATTTATTCGCTTACTCGAAAATCATCCATGGTTCACTGTAAAAGTACTGGGAGCCTCAAAACGCTCTGCCGGCAAAAAGTATAAACAGGCTGCCCATTGGATAGAAAAGACTGAGCAACCTTCTGCTGCAGCTAACCTGGAAGTTAAAGCTTGTGACCCTGCCAAGTTCGCAGGGGTCGACTTTGTTTTTTCCGGATTGGATTCTTCCGTTGCCGGAGAAATAGAAAAAAGCTTTGCTGAAGCGGGCATTCCCGTAATCTCAAATGCAAAAAATTACCGGATGCATGACCAAGTACCGCTGCTGGTTCCGGAAGTCAACCCCGATCACGCGGATATAATCAAAAACCAATCATTCGATGCTAATGGCAACGGCTGGATCGTCACCAATCCTAACTGCGTTTCTGTACCGCTTTCGATGTCGTTGAAACCACTTTCCGATGCTTTTGGCATTCAATCGCTTGTCGTCACCTCTATGCAATCGGTTTCGGGGGCCGGCTACCCCGGCGTCTCAAGTATGGACATCGTAGCAAACGTTGTTCCTTACATTGGCGGAGAGGAACCCAAAGTACAGACCGAGGCTACCAAAGTGCTCGGCAGTTTGTCAGATAATTCTATTGCCTTTAACGACTTTGACATTCAGGCAACAGCTGTTCGTGTCCCTACGATTGAGGGACATCTTCTTTCGGTATCGGTGAAATTGAAAAATGCCCCTACATCTATTGAGGAAGCCGAACAAGCCTTTACCGACTGGGAGAATCCCATTGCGGATCTGAACTTACCTTCATCCCCTGCCAATCCGGTGCGACTTTATAAAGAAGATCGCTATCCTCAACCTCGGCTCCACGCCGATCGGGAAGGTGGAATGCAAACAGCCGTTGGTCGACTTCGAAAAGGAACAGTCATGGATTTAGGATATGTTACCATGGCTCACAATACCATTCGAGGAGCAGCGGGCGGAGCCATTCTTAATGCCGAACTCTTGGCGGAAAAAGGATATATCAATTAATTTTATTCCTTACACTTTATCCCTGTCGGAAATTTAACCTCCGACAGGGTTTTTTCATTTTAAACCTTATCCTTTTGTTTTCTCATCATCCAATTCTTTGAGCTTTTGCTCAGAGAGATGAACCCGGGCCGATGAAACAGCGTTTTGTGCGTCATCACGATCGGAGCGCTTAACTTTTAACTTCAACCTTCCCTGCTCACTTCCGGGCAACGCTTCAAATACCTTCATTGATTTCCCTTCCACAATAATTTTTGCATTCCACCATCCCTTTTCAAAACGGATATTTTCCAGATCAACATAAGTAACCACAACGGACTTAACTCCGGATGTTATCAATCCCACTATACTATCCTTGACTTCAAATTCCAGATGAAGTCCATCTTCTTTTACTTTCAATAATCCCTTTGCAACCTGAAGACCGTGATTAATATTCGGTATTTCAACGGGTACTGATGGAATGGAAGAATAATTCATTGAAAATATTTTAGATTTATACTCTGATAAAAAAGAAGTATATGAAAATTATTGAAAAAACTTTGTAAGGATTTGCCATCTCAACGGTCTTACTAACAGAAACGCGTAAAAGCGTATAAGCCGTTGAAATAGAGAGCAATATCAAATGTCCTTCCGGGGTGAAACTGTTGATAGCAGTTTCACCCTCTTTTTTATATCGGACGGATTTTCTTGCCATTTATATTCTTCTCTATTATTCTCCTAAAGACTATTTATCAAGAAACTCGGTATGGGATACAAAAGTAAGTTGATTTTCCTTTTTATTGGGATATTCATTTCTATTAAATCACCTGCCTTCGCTCAATCAATCATTATTGATGAAAATTTCAGTGACGGGGACTTTACAAACAATCCCTCTTGGACCGACAGTGAATCAAAGCATCTCGTAAATTCTGCAAACATGCTTCAGCTCGATGCACCAAGTGAAAGTGCTGAAGCGGTAATCAGTACTGGCTCAACAGCCGCCTATGGTGAATGGCAAGCATACATTGAACTTGGTTTCAACCCATCAAGCAGCAACCTGTCAAGATTCTATATTGTAGCTGATAAGCAAGATATGAAGGGCGATATAGATGGGTATTTTGTTCAAATAGGTGACACCGAGGATGAAATAAGCCTCTATCGTCAGGATGGCAACAGTACAACAAAAATTATAGATGGAACCGATGATATTATTGATACTAATCCTGTAACTGTTCGCATTCGAGTAACCAGAGATCTCAATGGAAATTGGGAACTTTTCGCTGATCCCACCGGGGGCGCCTCATATAACGCACAGGGAACGGCAACAGACAATACCTATGCCCAAAGTGAATTTATCGGCCTGTTCAGTGATTATACCAGCACCCGATCAAATCTGTTTGAATACGATGATATAAAAGTCACAAAAGTTAACCCGCCACTCGATATTCAAAATGTCTCGATCATAGATAATCAAACCATTGATGTTTCTTTTAATTTAGATGTTGATCCGGCCAGTGTGCAAACATCGGACTTTACCGTCACCCCTGATATCGGAAGTCCCAGCAACAGCAGTACTTCGGGCAATGTTGTTCAACTCATTTACAATAATCCTATCCCCGGCAGGGAATACACCCTGACCGTCAGCGATATTGACGACAACGAAGGCAATACTATCGATCCCAACACGGACTTTAAGTTTCAGCTTTTTGACTCCTACACCCAGGGAGATATCCTTATCAACGAATTTGCTTATGATTATCCGACGACAATCAACGAAGAATACATCGAGCTCAAAAACGCCAGCAATAAATACTTAAATCTCGCTGACTGGGAAATTGCTGATAACTACAGCAGCTCCAGCTTAGGCTCCGATCCCATCCCCATAGAACCTGACAACTTCTTGGTTATATCTGCCGATACCACAGAACTTTTTAATGTATTTGGTGATCGAGCATATCACCAGGCCGGCTTTCCCGCTCTCAATAATACAACACCTGATGCGGTACAATTGATTACTAATACCGGAGCTAAAGCAGATTCTCTAACCTATAACTCTGACTGGGGCGGCACAGATGTGGCACTGGAACGACGATCGGCTTCCGCTCCGAGTATTTATGAAGAAAATTGGGGCGATTCGCCCAATTCTAATGGAGGAACACCGGGGGTAGCCAATGAGATGGACAAAGACAATACACCGCCCAGGCTCACTAAGCTGAATATTTTATCCACACACACGCTACAAGTTGTTTTTGATGAGCGCCTGAATCAGGCTGGCAGCTTTAGTATCACCAACAACAGTATTTCATCGGTAAGTCAAACCGCGGCCGATACGGTAGAGCTCTCGCTTGGATCTGACCTGCAAAACGCACAGGAGTACACACTTTCAATCGAAGATGCCGAAGATATTTTCGATAATACAATATCTCCGATCGATACCTCTTTTACCTATTATGAACCGTCACCGGTGGATTCGGGAGATGTTGCCATCAATGAATTTATGTATGCCCCACCGGTAAACAGCTCTGAATATATCGAGCTCTATAACATTTCCGATAAATCTCTCAACCTGCAGGGCTGGACTCTTAGTGATAACCGTGAAAGTTTTGAAGGGACGATTTCCACCGGTCAATTTATTGTACCTCCGGATAGTTTTGTAGTCATTGCTCCTGATAACACAATCGAATCCGAATACCCTGACATTGCACTGGTAACCATGGGTGACTTTCCTGCACTCAACAACGGCGGCGACCAAATCATCATCCGAGATAAAAACGGTACGCTGCTGGATTCTTTGCAATATACCTCCGACTGGGGCGGTGACGAGGTCGCGCTGGAACGTCGCACCACTGATGTTTCCGGAAAATTTCGGAAAAACTGGACCGATGCTTCTAATGGATTTGGTACGCCCGGATCCCGAAATGAAGTACCTCAAGATCAAATCCCGCCTTCTTTTGAAAAGCTAATTAGCATTGGGAATAATAAAATTGAGCTCACATTCTCAGAAAAAGTAGCCTCATCAGCAACCGATGCACAAAACTATCAGCTCTCCCCGCCTATTGGTATTCAGTTGATATCAGTACAAGATAAAAAAGTCACCCTTTTCTTAGAGCAGGAACTTACCGATGGTCAAACCTATGCAGTTACAGCTACAAATATCTCTGACATTTTTGGCAATACGTTATCGAATGCTACCCGGGAGCTCGAATACCTTCAAATTGATGAAGCCCAATCCAGACAAATCGTTATTAATGAAATATTGTATGATCCGGGAGCTGAAGGAAAGGCCGATTTCATTGAACTTTATAATACCACCGATAAGAATTTCAATATAACTGAATGGGTGGTGGGCGATTACAGTACCCAAACAACAATCGAAAAGCCTATAAAACTCAAAGCCGGTGAATATATCGTGCTTACCGGGAATCAAAATTTTGGGGCAAGTATCCCCAACGGAGTAGCAATAAGCGGGTTTCCATCCTTAAATAATAACACGCCTGATGATATCTATATCAGAAATAAGAACGGTGTAACCATTGATTCATTGCGCTACTATCAAAGCTGGAGCAATAATACCGATGGCTCTTCTCTTGAACGTAAAGATCCATTAGCGGCTTCAAATGATGCCTCGAACTGGCAGACCAACCCCTCTGACAACGGCATTTCTGCAGGCAAACAAAATGTTACTTCCCAGGCGGATACCGATTCTCCCCAGATAATTTTCTCCAAAATATTGAAGAATGGTAATTATGAAATTCGGTTTAGTGAATTCATCCGCCTAACCGACGATGTTGCTTTCTATGCCGGAGATGAACGTCTTTCAATTTTTGATTTTGATTCAACTAAAGCTGATGTGATTGCCCTGTCTTCTCCTACTTCAAAGAGTAATAATATCAACACTAACAGCACGACTATTCGGGCAGAAAATCTTAGCGATGTAAAGGGGAATATGACCACGATATCCGAAATTCCCGTAGCGCAACCGCTCCAAAAAGGAGACCTGGTTATCAACGAAATCATGTTTAATCCTCTGGCCGATTCTGATGACAATCAGCCCGATCAAACTGAGTATATTGAGCTGCGCAATACCCAAGACTATGCCCTTTCCCTTGAAGGACTGTTTCTACATGACGAACCTGATGAAAACGGAGATATACGGGACATACGGCCGGTATCTACCACCGCAAAATGGGTTCCGCCACAGGGACATGTACTCCTCCATGCAGATGAGAACACAAACTTTGAGGAAGGCCAAACTGCTGCCTTTTTTGATCTGGAGCCACCTAATATGCAATCCATTATGCGGGCAGACCGCTCCAGTCTCAGTTTAGCTTCTTCAGATGATGCTATTTACATAGCCGACAGTACGGGCGCTACCATCGATTCCGTGTTTTATGATGAAAGCTGGCATAATCCCAATATCATTGATACTCGCGGTATTGCCCTCGAACGTATCGCACCCGGTGGACCCAGCAGTGATGGTTCAAATTGGGGATCCAGTGTAACTGAAAAAGGCGGGACACCAAATTCGGAAAATTCGATCTACCAAGAAAATGCTCAAGTCAATCAGGAAACAGGTATACGTTTCAACCCCAATCCTTTTTCCCCGGATGATGACGGGTATGAGGATAATCTGTTCATTAACTACAAACTTGATCAGCAGGACTACCTGATCAAGGTTCGGATTTATGATCGCTACGGACGCCTGGTGCGCACATTGGCCGACGGCAAGCAAGCCGGATTTGAAGGACAGCTTATTTGGGATGGACGAAAAGACAACAAGAGCCGCAACCGTATCGGAATATATATTGTTGTTTTTGAAGCTTATGATAGTACCTCAGGAAGTGACCTGAGCTTCAAAAAGACTGTAGTCCTGGCTCGGCAACTAAACTGATTTTGAAGGCTAATATTAGGAATTACGAACGAAGAATCTTTTCTTAATTTCTAATTTATAATTCCTAATTCAAGATTGATGAGTTCTGCCCCAATTGGCATTTTTGACTCCGGCTTTGGTGGACTGACGGTCATGAAAGATATCGTTGATGAGCTTCCACAATACGACTATCTCTACCTCGGCGATAATGCACGGTCTCCCTATGGTACCCGCTCCTTCGAAACCATTTACCACTACACGCTGGAGTGCGTTAAATATCTTTTTGATCAAAACTGCCACTTGGTAATATTGGCTTGTAATACCGCTTCGAGCAAAGCTCTTCGTACGATCCAACAAAAAGATCTCCCAAACATTGATCCTGAGCGAAGAGTACTTGGGGTTATTCGTCCCACAGCCGAAGTTATCGGCAACTATTCCAAAACTGGCCATGTGGGTATTCTGGGCACAAGCGGTACTGTAAACTCCAGATCATATGTGATGGAAATCAAAAAGCAGTTTCCCGGATTAACAGTCCACCAAGAATCCTGTCCCATGTGGGTACCGCTTGTGGAAAACCAAGAATATGACAGTGAAGGAGCCGACTATTTCGTAAAGCAACATATCGATGGAATCCTGTCACACTCTAAAAAAATAGATACCCTGCTACTGGCTTGTACGCACTATCCTTTATTGATTGAAAAAATCAAAAAGTTTGTCCAAGACGATATCACCATTCTGAGTCAAGGTGAGATTGTCGCTAAAAGTCTGGCCGATTATTTAAACCGACATCCAGAAATTGAGAGAAAGTGTTCCCAAAACAGAACACGCAGATTCATTACGACCGACTCAACCGAGGATTTTGACGCTCATGCAAACGTTTTCTGGGGCGATAAAATAAATTCCGAGTTCATCCACCTTTAAAAATATGCCAACACCCAATAAGCTTGCCGTTATTGGAGGCGGGGCTGCCGGATTTTTTGCCGCTGTAAATGCAGCACGCCTCAACCCCGACCTCAACGTCACTATTTTTGAAAAAAGTCGTCAAGTCCTCTCCAAAGTACGTATTTCGGGCGGCGGACGCTGCAATGTAACCCACCATTGCTTCGACCCGGAAATAATGTCAAAAGCTTATCCTCGCGGATCGCGCGAACTCCGCTGGGCTTTTGAGCAGTTTCAACCGACTGATACCGTTTCGTGGTTCGAGAATCGCGAAGTGAAATTAAAAACAGAGAGCGATGGGCGCATGTTTCCAACTACCGATGACTCAGCAACGATAATCAATTGCTTGAATAGAGAAGCAGACAAACACAATGTTAACGTTATTAACCGATATCGAGTTGAAGCAGTAAAACCTACGAACGGTGACCAATTCAAGCTGACCATTCGAGATCATGAAAACCAAATTTTTGATACCGTCATTATTGCAACGGGTGGTTCTAATCGACGCAGTACATACCAGTGGCTGGAAGATCTGGGACATTCTATTGTAGAACCGGTACCTTCATTATTTACATTTAATTTCAAAGAAAAGGTTTTTGAAGATCTAGCAGGCATTTCGGTAGCCAATGGATCGGTCAGTATTGAGGGTACCTCCTATCAACATGACGGGCCCATTTTAATCACCCACTGGGGACTCAGCGGCCCGGCCGTGCTTAAAACGTCAGCATGGGCAGCACGATATCTTTATGAACAAAATTATGATTTCACGATTCGGGTCAACTGGCTGTATCCCCAAAATTCACAAGAGGTTCAACAAAAACTGAAGGAACTTCGGGATACCAACGCGCGGAAAACTACGCAGAAACAGGACACTTTCCCTATCTCCAACCGTTTGTGGAATCGCTTCCTGGAACTTGTTGATATTGATCCCAAAATAAGATGGGCAGAACTCTCCAATGAAAATATTCACCACCTTACCGAACAGCTTACGAATACAAGCTATGAGATTGAAGGAAAAACAACGTACAAAGAAGAGTTTGTAACCAGCGGTGGTATTCCACTGGATGAGGTAAATATGGGAACCATGGAAAGTAAAAAAATAGACAATCTTTATTTTGCCGGGGAAGTACTGAATATTGACGGCATTACCGGCGGATACAATTTTCAATCAGCCTGGACCACCGGTTGGATTGCTGCCCAACATATTGATAGAATATAATCATCCATTCTAATGATTTTCTTACCATTATCCGTAGCAGGGATTTATGGCCATAAATCCCTGCTATATTCTGTGCCATCCCAAAAAGAGACATGGAGTAAACGGATTAAAAAACAACGATCTCTCCCGCTGGTCGAGATGACATTTTGCTTGTAAAAACTCATCCCGTCATTTCGAACGTAGTTAGAAATCTTTGTTTAAACTTTAAATCCGTGTAGATCTGTCGCCTAAAAAAACTTACAACAACTTACTGGCTAGATTTGCCAGTTCCGATCGCTCCCCCTTCTCCAGGTTGATGTGCGCATAGAGCTCGTTATCATGCATGCGATCCACCAAAAATGACAACCCGTTGCTCTGCGTATCCAAATAAGGGGTGTCGATCTGGAAGATATCACCTGTGAAAATGATCTTCGTGTTTTCGCCCGCTCGGGTAATGATCGTTTTTACCTCATGGGGCGTCAAGTTCTGAGCCTCATCCACGATAAAAATCACGTTCGACAGACTACGTCCGCGGATATACGCCAGCGGAATAATACGCAGCTTATCATTCTCCAGCATATCATCCACCTTTTGAAACTTATTGCTACTCTCCGGAAACTGATTCTTAATGAACGACAAATTATCCCAGAGCGGTTGCATATAGGGATCAATCTTGGAGCTGATATCCCCCGGCAGATAGCCGATATCGTTATTACTTAACGGTACAATGGGACGAGCCAAAAATATCTGGTGAAAATTGCGTCGCTGTTCCAACGCGCCTGCAAGTGCAATCAACGTTTTCCCCGTACCCGCCGCACCGGTAATGGTTACCAATAAATTATTGGGATTTAAAATAGCATTCAGTGCAAAAGTCTGTTCAGCATTCCGCGGCGTTACGCCATAGGCCGTTTTCTTTTGTACCAGCTCTATCGAACTACTTTCCTCATTAAAGTATCCCAAGGCCGAACCGGATTGCCCTTTTAAAATAAAGAACTGATTATTATTGGGTTTTTCCTCCTGTAAATCGGTATACGGCAACTTCCCCTCATCATAAATCTTGTTAATGATGGCATCGTCGCAGGCAACCTCTTTCTTTCCCTGATACAGGTGATCAATATCCTTGATCTGTATCGTCTCGTAATCCTCGGCATCAATATTCAGCGACCGCGCTTTAATCCGCAGATTGATATCCTTCGAAACCAGAATTACCTTCTTCTTCGGCTCCTCCTCCATCAACTTGAGCACCGAGTTCAAAATACGGTGATCATTCTTCTCATTTCCAAACACTTTTGAAGCATCCAACTCACTATTTTCATTACTGATAACCCTCAACTTCCCGTGTGTTTCGCCATTCAAAGGGATCCATTTCTGCAGCAGATTTTTATCGGATATCTTATCAAGGTAGCGGCTAAACTCACGCGCATGCAGATTTATAACATCATTCCCCTTTTTGAACGTATCGATCTCCTCGAGCACCGTAATGGGAATAGCAATATCATTTTTCTGGAAATTCTTTACCGCCTCAGAATCATACAGTAATACCGAAGTATCCAGAACGTAAATTTTGTCTTTCTTGGATTTTGTCATACCAAAAATGATTTAGATTGGAGGAAATAGCCACATCGTAAATAGTTCTAACAGGTTATTGAATAAGCCGGTCAGAATCAATAGGTCTCCATTTCGAAATTAAAATTTTAGGTTTTCCCAGACAAATCATACAGCGCAATCGAAGTGGCAATAGCTGCATTCAGGCTCTCCACCTTGCAATGGCAAACTGGCAAATACTTTAAAACCTATCCGCTTACAACTATTACAAATCTATAATATTAGCCTGATTTTGTAACAAAAAACTTGCCGATGACTCTTCTATAATAGAGAGATTCCTGTCTAGAGGTAAAATAAACAACTAAATATCAAGATGAAGTTGAGCACATGAAACCTTTGCAACCTAAAAAGATCAAAGAGAACTATCGGCTTGCCTTGCCCGAACCCACACAAGGATGGCCGCGCCAAATAAAAAGAGCATTTGCTTTTATAAAAGAGCATCTGTTTAATCGGCACCTTAATGTAAAATGGGTAAAGACCCAATGCTATATTAACAGTAAAGGTTTTTCTTACCGCTTTTACAAGCACGTAAATCGCTATCCCAAAGATTACATTTTACGCCATCGTATTAAAGTAGCCAAAGAAATTTTGCATCAAACCGACATGCCCGTAACGACGGCGGCTATCTCTGTGGGATTTAACTCGCATTCAGCTTTTGCCAATAGCTTCAAAACCAGAGAGGATTTGACTCCAACCCAGTGGCGGGAACAAAATTAAGAACGTTTTAAAGGACAAAATTAAAGTGAAAGATCACACGCTTTGGTAAAATAATAATGTGCATCAATCTTAATTAAATAAGAGGCTACGATGAAATCGCTAATTAAATCTTCTTTTTTTCTTATTCTATTAATGGCTGTTTTCAATATTGGTTTAACGAATGCTTATGCTAAAGATGCACAAGCAAGTAAAGTCACCAATATCGAAAAGATGGATACTACTACACTAAAATGTAGTATGCAATCAATGCCGACAGTTAGTGTTCCTTCACAGACAAGTTCTATTCTTTCAATCAATTTAATGTTGGATGAGTGTGAACCCAAAACGGTCAAATTAAGCAATAATACCGTTGTAGTAGTTTCAAGTGATTGCAACATCACTATCATTCAAACTGGCAAGGAATAATAGACATTAGATAAATAATTCAATGTTAGATAATACCAAATGATAAATATTAAACTTGAAGAGGGTTTGTATTGTCACCAAAAGCTGCACTTTTTTCACTCATTTTTATTTCCCTGTTGAGTGACAGATGTAAGTGAAGGTGATATTCAAAACTCCTCTTTAAGTTTATCCTATTTAACTGAATAACATTAAAGTTTGTGGTTGATTCGCATTGAAGCTTTTTTAATTAATGGCCTTTTAGTTCAATTTTCTATTTTTTGCGATGATTAAATATTTATTCTTTATCACACTACTAATTTCACAAAATGTCCAAGCTCAGCAAAATATTACTAATTCTGATCCCTTTAATGGCTTCGTCGTATACCAGCAAAACATCAAAATGAGCACTACAGCTATTAATAATGATACATTAAAGTTTAACCGCCAGAGATCTATCTTTAGTTGGAACCTATATTCCTCCACCGATAGACTCCAAAAAGCCAAACAAGAATATCCAACGGCCAAAGTAGTAAAAGTACCTGGTGCAACCGATGGCAGAGGACAAATAACGCTATTTGATACGGTTAAAGATAGTATGTATTCCCGTATGAATATGATTAACATCCAAAAATTGTTCTTGTTAAAGGAAAAAGCCTCCCAACTTGATTGGGTTATTGCAGATAGCTCAAAAATGGTCGGCAATTATTCTACTCAAAAAGCTACCACCCACTTTCGTGGACGCAACTATACGGTTTGGTTCAGCCCTGAAATTCCGGTACCATTTGGACCTTGGAAGTTACACGGGTTGCCGGGGCTGATCCTGCAGGCATACGACGAGAGTGGTAATATCAATTTTAGCGCAATTGAAGTTACGCTTAAAAATGTCAGTACCATTGACCCCATCCCACTTACTGGTAAGGAAGAAGTTATCACCTTAGTCGAATACAAGAATATTATCGATAACTTTGACAAACTTCATAAACAAGCTGTTCTTAAAACGGTACGACCTTACGTTAGTAAAGAAGATTTAGCTAACATGACTTTTGACTTACCTAATATTGAATTGATGGAAAGTTTTGAAGACCCTACCAATCAATAAACTAACAACGATGAATGCGTATTTACATTATTATCTTATTTGGGGCTTTTATTCTTTCCGGCGCAGAAATATGCCAGGCACAGATATTCGTGCAAGGCACCATTACCGATAGCCTTGGTCACCCCATCCCCAACGTCAATATTTATGCCACCGGTCTCGATTCCACGAGCATTAAAGCCTTCGACTACTCGAACGGAAAAGGGGAATTTAGCTTAGAATTAAACCTGCGAAAAATCTATCTGCTGCACATCAGTTCCATTGGCTACGGGAAACAGATCATTGATATCCCGGCACATTCAAAAGCCGACACGCTGTTCAAGAATATTCTTCTCAAAGAAAAAACTCAGCCACTGAAAGAGCTGGTAGTGGAAGAAAAGCGCCCGTCTATTATCGCTAAGGAAGACACCACTATTTTTATCGCTGAATCTTTTATGCGGGGCAATGAGGAAAGTGTGGAAGATATCCTCCGGCTGCTGCCCGGCATCACCATAACCCCCCAGGGCCAAATAAAAGCCAACGGAAAAACGGTTACCAAGGTGTTAATTGGTGGCGATGACCTGTTTGGGTTTAACTACCAACTGCTCACCAAAAATTTTACCGCTAAAGCCATTGAAACGGTGAGTATATATGAAGAGTATCAAGAAAATGCGGTACTGAAAAATATTAGTGAATCGGATGAAACCGTGCTGAATCTGGCGCTGAAAGAGGAATTCAAGATCGATTTTTTTGGCACGGCCACCGGCTATTACGATCTGGACCAGAACTACCAGGCCGACGGCAACTTGGTGTCTATTACCAAAAATTTTAAAGGCTATTTATTTGAAAGTGCCAACAATATTGGCGACAACCCCGTGGGCAATATCTATAGATTGCTGCAGTCAGGCTCAAGCCTTCCGTTTCAGTCATCCACTTCACTTGGGCCCACTGGCGGCAGCGGTTCATTGGTGAGCACAACGGCGCACCGTGTATCCCGCCTTGACCAAGAGCAGTATTTGAATAATAAAACCAGCTTCCACGGTGGTGCAGGTATATATAATCTTTCTGAAGATCTTAAAATAAAAGCGGTCGGCTATTTTCTGCCCGCCAACCGGCAAATAAACCAGCAATTTGCCACCATCTATGACCCCTCCCTGCAGGTGCCGAATTTGATACAGCGGCAAAATACCCAGAAAGACATTAACGCCGGCTTGGGTAATCTCACCGCAACCTATGACCCGTCCCAAAAGTTCAATCTAAAATATGAAGGTAAATTCAACACCTTCCCCGAGACCGAGCTTGCCGACCGCGTGTTCAGAAACGAGCCGCTGCAGACGCAGCTGGAAACAGACGAAAAAAAATGGAGCCAGCATCTTCGGTTTACCCGCAAAATTGCCGATCGGAAAGCGTACCGCATTCGGGTCCGCTACATAAATTCATCAAATGCCCAAACCTTGCGAGTGAACCCGGTGCTTTCGGGCGGCCCATTCGGCTCCGACTCTACCGCTAACCCGCTCATGCAACAAACAAAAAACGACGGATCATATATCGGCACTGATTTTAAGTACTGGTCGCGCAATGCTCGAAGCCTCTTTTCCGTTCGCCTGGGCGGCGAGCACCAGAGCAACAGCCTGGCAAACCGGGTGGCCGGGCAGCCTGCTTTTACTGACAGCCGCGACTGGAACCGTTACCGCACTTTTTCAACGCTAAGCTATCAATACACCATTGGCAAAGGCTGGGAGGCCAACGCCGAAGTTTCCGGCAATCTGGTTTGGAACCGCACTAATTTGCAGGCAGTTATTGATGAGACATTGTTTTATCTGAACCCCGAGGTTTCTGTTACCTACGAACCCAATAAAAAAAACGAGCTACGCCTGCAATACAGCTATAAACAGGATCAGCCCGATTTTAACACACTTTTCAGCGCCCAGCGGCTAACGGATTACCGAAGTATACAGGAGGGAACCACGGATTTTAGCCTGTCTCCATCCAATAGTTTTTCAGCTTCATACCAGTATGGCAACTGGCAGGATAATTTCGTAGCCAATACTTTTTTCAGTTACGTTACCTCCGGCCAAAGTTATACCACGGCAAGCACCATCACTCCCAACTACAATTTTGGCACCTACCGCCTTACCGACAATCAGGAGACACTGCTCGCACGGCTGGGTTTAGACCAATTTATGAACTTTTTGCAGTCCAACCTGGCATTTGAATATAATTATACCTCGGCTTCCTTTACCAGCTTTTTTAACGATACCGCCAATGATATTCAATCTAATTCACACCAGCTAAGCACCTATCTGCGAACGGCCTTTGTCGGGGCCTTTAACAGCTCCATAGGAGCCGAATATAATTTTTCGGAATCAAATAACCAGACCAATAATTTTATCAGCAGTTCGCAATATTTTTCAGGCTTTGCCAATACTACACTTGATTTGGGCGACCGTTGGCAGCTTTCCACCGAATACATCCTCTACCAAATTGAAGATGCCGGCGACTATCATTTTCTAAATACTTCTCTTCAATTTGATGCCATCGATGATAGGCTCACTCTCTACCTGGATGGGCGAAACTTGCTCGATCAAACCGCTTTTGAAACAGTCAATGTGGGAAGCTATACCCAAAGCCAACGTCGCAATGCATTAAACCCTCGTTTTGTGTTACTCGGTGCAAAAATTAGTTTTCGGTGATCATTTAGATGCCGAATACCAGATAAAAAAAACTAAATCTTACTCTCAAACCTTAACCTGAAACGACCATCCTGCAACATGCAACCTCAACCCAGCGCATACAGGGCAATCGACGCAGCAATGGCCGCATTCAGGCTCTCCACATTTTGCTGCCCCACCGGCGACGGAATGCACACGCTACTCCGGTTCGCCGTCATCAGCTCATCACGAATACCATGCCCTTCATTACCTACCACAATTACTCCCTTTTTTATGGATGATATTTCATGCAATGCCTTTGACTGGGTGCCGGCATCCAACAGAAAAACGTGCCAGTTATGCTGCTCAAGCGTATCAAAAACCTCGGACAATTCCCCATTCATAAATGGTATCGTACCCGTTGCCCCGGCTGTTCCCCGCACAACTTTGGGATGAAACATATCCACTGTTCCCTTGCCCGAGACAATGCCCGAAATTCCAAACCATCCGGCGGTACGAATAATTGTACCCAGGTTCCCGGGATCTTGCAACCCATCCAGGGCAATAATTAATCCCGACTTTTTGGACAATTCCTCTGCAGTAGCCTCCGAAGGCATCTCACACAGCGCCAGCACACCCTGTGGGGTCTCGGTATCCGATACTTCTATAAAAAACTCCTGCGGCAGAACAGCAACCTCCAATTGGTCAACTACATTTTTCCAGTCAGGCTGCTCCCAATACCGCTGACCTTCATCAAAAAACAGTGCTCGTATCTGTATTTCTTTATTGGCTATCACCTGCTGTACCGCACGGGCCCCTTCCAAAAGAAAAAGACGCTCTTTATAGCGATACTTTTTACGATTTAATTTACGAAGAAGTGTCTGTTGACGATTGGATGCCGTTGTTAAATTCAATGTTTAACTGCTTAATTCTAATTTGTATTGGGATGCTTGAAAGTAAAGCGGGCACAAAATATCAGAAGAAATTATTTATGAACTCAGCTTCATATCACGAAAATGATCCTTATTTTACTATCAAAATTTAACAAATCATGAAACCAAAGCTATGGATTTTCTCAAGAAATTAGGTATCGAAGGCACGAACTTAGGCACAAGTACCGGACAAAAGTTTTTTGGATCAGGAAGTGAAGAGACAATATCGAGTCATACACCAATTGACGGTTCCCAAATAGCCGACACTACGGTAACTTCTCGTGAAGATTACGATAAAGTGGTGACCAAAGCACAGGAAGCATTCAAAGAATGGCGCATGGTTCCCGCTCCAAAACGCGGTGAGATTGTTCGTCAGATTGGACTTGAACTGCGCAAACATAAAGAAGATCTCGGACGCCTGGTTACCTACGAGATGGGCAAAGTCTACCAAGAGGGACTCGGCGAAGTACAGGAGATGATTGACATCTGTGATTTTGCCGTGGGTCAATCGCGCATGCTGTATGGCAAGACGATGCAGTCGGAGCGTCCCAAACACCGCATGTACGAACAGTGGCATCCGTTGGGCATTACTGGAATTATTTCGGCCTTTAATTTTCCGGTCGCGGTTTACAGCTGGAACGCCATGATTGCCGCCATTTGTGGTAATGTGATGATCTGGAAAGGATCCGAAAAAACACCACTGTGTGGCATTGCTGTCCAAAATATTATTGCCAAAGTATTAAAGCGTAATGATCTGCCCGAGGGCATCTTCAACCTCATTACTGGCGGACGCGAAGTGGGTGAATGGATGACAGAAGATGAGCGCATTCCCCTAATTTCGGCAACCGGCTCTATTCGGATGGGTAAAGAAGTAGCTAAAACGGTTGGCGCGCGACTCGGCAAAACCATTCTTGAGCTTGGCGGTAACAACGCAATCATTGTTTCCGAAAATGCTGATCTCGAAATGGCGGCCCGGGCAACAGTCTTTGGATCCGTTGGAACCTGCGGACAGCGCTGTACTTCTACCCGACGCCTTATTGTCCATGAGGACGTTTTTGATGAACTGAAAGATCGCCTTGTTGAAATCTATCAAGATGTGAATATCGGTAACCCGCTGGATGAAGATACCCTGGTAGGTCCACTCATTGATGAGCATGCAGCCGAAAGCATGCAGCAGGCCCTTGAGGAAGTTCAGGAAGCCGGCGGTGAACTTATTTACGGCGGCGAAATACTGGATAAAAAGAAACTTAACGGGGGGAATTATGTAAATCCCGCTATCGTGATTGCTGAAAATGAGTACGATATTGTACAGGAAGAGACTTTTGCGCCAATCCTGTACCTAATTAAATACAGTGATCTTGACGAAGCCATTGCCAAACAAAACGGTGTTCGCCAAGGGCTTAGCTCATCCATGTTTACGCTGAATATGAGAGAAGCTGAAACCTTCTTGAGCGCCCGAGGATCGGATTGCGGCATTGCGAATATCAATGTGGGAACCAGCGGTGCTGAAATCGGCGGTGCATTTGGAGGTGAAAAAGAAACCGGCGGCGGACGTGAATCCGGCTCTGATGCGTGGAAAGCTTATATGCGCCGACAAACAAACACCATCAACTGGAGTGATGAAATGCCCTTAGCACAAGGTATTGAGTTTGATGTAGAATAAATTCCCTTGTTGAAGCTAACTTATCCTAAAACAAAAAAGCCCCGATTTTGGGGCTTTTTTATTGTAAAATATTTTGCTGTAAAAGTTTTAGAGAATACTGTACGAAAATCCGGCGGAAAGCACCTGCTTAATTTGCAGTTCTCGAGAAAAGTCACTGTCATACACCATAACAAACTGGAATGACATATTCAGATAGTCATTAATTTTACCAATCAACTCATTTGAAAAGTGAACATCAGTCTGATCTACATGGCGCTGAAGGTTCGTAAATGTTTCTACCGAACTGACCAACCGAACATTAGACACAATTTTCTTTTCAAAATTCATCGCCAATGAATAACCCGGCTCAAATCTGAAAGTTTTCCCCGGATCAAGACCATAGCGTGTAGACAGGCTTGTATCTGAAACAATGGTTTGTTTCATCGCCATACCGGCCTCAGCAGTAAAATAATCTTCCGGTTGAAATGAAATACCTGCTATCTGTGTAAAATACGCCGGCGCAAAAAAGCTGGAAATAACTACCGGCGGCTCCTCAGCATAATTATACCCCTTATCAAACTGCGTACTGAAATTTATATTCCCAAAAGCACTCCAACGCTCATCCTCAAAAAGGTAACTAAACTTATTATTTACAGCGATACGGTCATCCGTTTTGCGGGTTCCTTCACCTTCTAATCGTGATTTACCATATTTAAAATTCGTCCCCAATGCATAAGCAAACTGTCCTTTACGATATTTTGCGTTAAAGACTGTAGAAGCAGTAACACTTATCGTATTTACACCACCCTGACTCCAATTATCATAGGAAGCCTGAGAACCGTTTATACCACTAACCCAATCCATTTGCCATCCTCTCAAGGTGTCCGAAACAACAACTTTGCTGTTAACATTAGACATATCTCGTACCGAAATATCAGAATCCTTTTCCAGCAATCTACTTATTTCAGTTGCTTCCTGACTTAAAGCCGGCGGGGTTATTAAAAGAAAGATACTGATTAGGAGAGCAACGAAAGCAAAAAAATTTTGCATGAAATTATAGGGAATTATATGACTGGCGTTGTTTAACTTATACTACACTAAATATAGTGACATTTTTACCCCTATAAAAGCCATATTATGCATATTTTGTCAATTTAACATTTTCCAACTGTTGCTCTTCTACAACTACTGAAACATGCTCGTCTAATTTGGTAGGCAGTTCCATCCCATAGAATTCAGCTTTAATAGGGAACTTCCGATGTCCACGATCAATTAATACTGCAGTGTGTATCTCTAAAGGGTTAATATAGCTTGAAATAATTTTCAGCGCTTCAAACATCGTCTTACCCGAGAAAATGACATCATCCACAATAACAGGATAGTGGTTATCCCGTAATTTAATATCTTCCAAAGCATCCTGCGGTTTTTTTTCTTTCAACGGAAGCTGAAATAATTGTACTTCATCATTACATATGGGAGTTAACAGATTTTCCAGAGCGTCAGCGACTGCATATCCCCGGTCATTAATACCAAAAAGATCAATGGAAGCGTCATTCACATTGTGCTCTGCAATTTCGTGTGCCATGCGATTCAGGGATCGTAAAATTCTTTCCCTGTTCATCAATACTAATTCTGATCCAGAACTCATTTATTTTACTCTTTATTAGAAATAAACTGGTGCAAATAATTTATAATAAACAAACAGCTTTGTACATTATTAATAATGAAAACAAAATAACTTTGAAAAGAGAAAGAGAGTTTTATCATGGGCCGTAAAACAAACCTTCTATTATTGACCACCTCTTTTTTAGGAGGGCTGGCTGCCGGCTTCCTATTATCTCCTAAAAAGGGAAAACAAAACAGGGTCTGGGTGTCGAAACATGTGTCAGAATTAAACAGGTGGGCTAAAATACATCGCTATATAGGTAAACGAAAAAGTTCACAAGAAATTGATAAGCTTCGAAAAAATATTCACCAAGGTATCCGACAAAATATACCCGATCCCTACGAAGCTACGGCGACTATTCCATTAAGTAATAGCCCTATTTTGAATGAGTGAGTCAGTCTCTCCATACCACGAGAAACTTCTTCACTGGATCTGGGAAAACCGGGGCTTCAATTTTCGTAATCTCGAAACGATTGATGGTCAAAAGGTCCGGATCCATGATACAGGACGGATAAATAAATCCGACGGGCCCGACTTTTTGTCTGCAGAAATTACCATCGACAACCTGCGCTGGTTTGGAAATGTTGAATTGCACTGGTCGCTATCCGACTGGCGGGCTCACGACCACCACGCCGATCCCAATTATGATAACGTCATTCTGCACGTCGTTTTTAATGCTACCGAAAACCACAGCCACCGAAGTGATGAAACAGAAATTCCCACTCTTTGTTTAGCTCCGCATCTTTCCCAACCATTGCAATCTTTCCTGGAACAGTATCAAAGTAAACCCGAATTACCCTGTGCAGGTCAGCTTTCTTTCATATCAGATGAGGCCTTTGCCCAACAGTTACAAAAAGCCCATAAAGAATATTTTGAACAAAAGGTAGATGACCTGCTGGCTTTTTATGATGCTTCCCTGCCTCCATCAAAGGCATGGGTAAAAATGCTTACCCTCGGCCTCTTTGACGGTCTCGGTATATCTCACAACCGACATCATATGCGCAAGCTATGCAATCTTCTATATCAAAATGATATTGATACCCTTTCAAAAAATGCTGTTCGCATTCGCGCTTTAAAACTTTCGGGCATTAATACTGATCACAATGATACCGCCCGGGAATCCATCAACTGGAACCATAAAGGATGCCGGCCGGGCAACCACCCGCGACTTCGTATTCAACAAAGTGCAGAACTCTTATGGCACATTCACCAACGCCCCTTTGAACAATGGTTGCGCGATAATCCCCGGGAGGTGTGGAAAAAGTTGCTCAATGATATACGAACAAAACCCGGTATCGGCCAAGAGCGAGCATCCATTCTGTTCGGAACGGTATTTCTGCCTGCAATGTATTTCTTAGGAAATCTGTTTTTCAGAGAACCGCTCAAGAATCATTGCTGGTCACTTTGGCAAAAGCACGAGGCTCAAATCCCCTCCTCGTTACTTAAACTTTTTGAAAATACCGGTATTCCTTCCTCCCTGTACAAAAAGAAGCTGGGATCTATCTATCAGCTACGATCCTATTGCCGTCCTCGTAATTGTCAGGATTGTAAAGTTTTTAAAAGTGTAATTTCTTCTTGATTCAGAACGTGTAAATTCATATCATCTGCATCTGTTGAAAAAGGCATGAAATTGCCCGGTCGTCTAATGGCAGGACAGCGGTTTTTGGTACCGTCAGTGGGGGTTCGAGTCCTCCCCGGGCAACAAATTCTAAAGGATGACTTCACAGCCATCCTTTTCTATTTTTTATAACTTCCTGAAAACTCGCTTCGTTGGATACGCCCTTAGCCATATTTGCCGGACGCAGCAATCTTGCTCTTTCAAGAGCTATTGCTGAAAAGTACGGTACTGATTTAGGTGAAGTTACCATCAAGCCGTTTTCTGATGGTGAGCTCTACGTAAAGTACGAGCAGAGTATTCGCGGCGAAGATATTTTTGTGGTACAATCCACCCCGCCGCCGGGCAACAACATCATGGAGTTATTATTATTACTGGACGCTGCAAAACGGGCTTCGGCAAAGCGAGTAACAGCTGTAATTCCCTATTTTGGGTATGCCCGTCAAGATCGTAAAGATCAGCCACGTGTTTCTATCGCCTCTAAACTGATGGCGAATTTACTTACTGAGGCCGGCGCTGATCGTATTTTGACTATGGATCTGCATGCAGCACAAATTCAGGGATTTTTTGATATCCCGGTTGACCATTTATACGCCAGCCGGTTATTTATTGATTATTTTAGCGACCATCCGATTGAAAATTTGGTCGTTGTTGCTCCCGATGTGGGAAGCCTGAAAATGGCTCGAGCATATGCCAAACGTCTGGGAGCACGGCTTGCTTTTATTGATAAAAGAAGGCCCAAACAAAATGTAGCCGAAGTAATGAACATTGTCGGTGAAGTTGAAAACAAAAATGTGCTGATCGTTGATGATCTTATTGATACGGCAGGCACATTAACAAATGCCGCTTCCGCACTGAAAGATCGCGGAGCACTTAACATTATAGCAACATGTACGCATCCGATTTTATCGGGCCCTGCGTACCAACGAATTGAAGATTCACCTATTGATCAGCTGTTGGTTACCGATACGGTACCGCTGCGTAAACCTTCGAGTAAGATTAAAGTTTTGAGCGTGGCGGGTATTTTTGCTGAAGCGATACAGCGTATCCACACCAACGATACAATAAGTGCACTTTTTGACGATTAAATTAACGTTTTAGGATTATGATTACTCCAGAAGTAGTAGACTTAGAAGGAAAAAAACGAGAAACAGGACGTAAAGCCGCTGATGCCCTCCGGGATGCTATGCGCGTGCCGTGTGTTTTGTATGGTCCCATGGTTGAAGAAAATGTACATTTTTCAATTGATGAACTGGAATTCGAAAAAGTACTGAGCGAAAGCAAGCGTCAGATACTAAATATCACTGTTGACGGTGAGGAGTATAACACTCTTCTTAAAGAGGTCGAATTCCATCCGTTGACAGACCGTCCCGTCCATGCCGACTTTTATGTAATGGCCGAAGACCGTAAAGTAACGTTGAGTGTACCCATCAGGCTGGAAGGCACTCCTGTTGGTGTTACTGAAGGCGGTGGTCGTATTTTCCAGCCAATGCACATCTTGCGCATCCGCGTTAAACCCGATCTTATTCCCGGGGCTTATACTGTTGATGTTAGTAATTTGGAAATTGGTGATTCTTTGCATGTCCGTGACCTCGAGCTTGAAGGAATTATTCCGCTCGACGATCTGGCACAAACACTGGTAACCATCCGTCCTCCAAAATCCGAAGCGCTGCTTACTTCTTCACTTATTACCGAAGAACCAGAAGAAGAGCTTGAAGAAGGCGAAGAAGCACTCGAAGAAGGAGAAGAGCTTGCAGAAGGTGAAGAAGCCGAAGAGGGCGAAGAAACCGAAGGCGACGAAGAAGAAACCGAACAATAGCATTGACAAAACCAGCGTAATTGCTTTATGCCGTTAATTATAGGTCTGGGAAATCCCGGAAGTAAGTACGCTGGTACCCGTCATAACATTGGTTTTGAATTTATCGATAAGCTGGCAACATCGTTGTCAGCACGAATGGGGCCTGGGAAAGGCCCTTTTCATGTGGGAAAAGGAAATCATGCAGGCCATTCGATTTACCTGATAAAGCCCACTACCTATATGAACAACAGTGGTGATGCAATACAACAGGCGGTAAGTTGGTATAAAGAAGATGTTGGCAACTGCCTGGTTTGCTATGATGATCTCGATTTAGATATAGGAACTCTTCGTTTGCGTCCGGGAGGAAGTGCAGGCGGACATAACGGCATTAAAGATATTATCAATAAATTAGGGACGAACTCTTTTCCCCGATTACGTATCGGTATTGGAAATGACTTTCCAAGAGGACAACAAGTACAGCATGTACTTTCCTCCTTTTCTGATGATGAGCGTACGACTATTGAATCAACCTTGGACAATGCGGTAGATGCTGCTCTCTGTTTTGTCAGAGAGGGCATCGATCAGACAATGAACAAGTTTAACTAATCAACTACTAACTTATCCTAATAAACTAAAGCTGACATGAATACCTTAATAACCTACTTAATACCGGTTAGTGGTATACTTGCGCTACTGTATACCTTCTTTAAATCGTCTTGGGTTAATAAACAAGACACCGGCACGAAAAAAATGGCGACCATCAGCTCACACATACAACGTGGGGCGATGGCTTTTCTAAAAGCTGAATATAAAGTACTGTCAATTTTTGTAGTTGTCGTTGCTATTATTCTCGCGTGGAGCGCAGACCCTCAACTTTCCAGTTGGATGGTTTCTATCTCCTTTATATTGGGAGCCTTTTGCTCTGGCTTAGCTGGTTTTATTGGCATGCGTGTTGCTACCAAAGCAAATGTTCGTACTACCCATGCTGCCAGAAGCAGCCTTGGCGAAGGATTAAATATAGCTTTCGCCGGCGGCTCCGTAATGGGTCTTGGCGTTGTAGGTTTGGGGGTATTAGGACTTAGCGTTCTCTTTATTCTCTTTGGTGATCATTTTGGGCTTGAAACTGCTGAAAATGTTAAGAAAGTATTAGCCATCGTTACCGGATTCTCTTTTGGAGCATCTTCAATTGCCCTTTTTGCTCGTGTAGGCGGCGGCATTTATACCAAGGCAGCCGATGTTGGTGCTGACCTTGTAGGAAAAGTTGAAGCAGGCATTCCCGAAGATCATCCCCTAAATCCCGCTACTATTGCCGATAATGTTGGAGACAACGTAGGTGATGTTGCCGGAATGGGAGCCGATCTTTTTGAATCATATGTAGGATCTATTATTGGTGCCATGGTACTGGGTGCAGCCTTCATCGGACTTGACGGATTTACTGTAGCCAATGAATTTAACGGCTTAAATGCAGTTCTCCTTCCTTTGGTCTTAGCAGGAGTCGGGATTTTAACCTCTATCCTCGGAACATTTTTTGTACGAGTTAAAGAAGGTGGAGATCCACAGACAGCCCTTAACATCGGTGAATTTGTTTCTGCCACTGTTATGCTGGTTGCTTCCTACCTGTTAATTCACTGGATGCTACCTGGAACCTGGACATTCAACGGTATTGAATATACCCCAAGCGGCGTATTCTGGGCAACGATCTTTGGTCTGGCTGCCGGACTGTTAATTGGCCTGATTACTGAGCATTACACCGGAACTGGTACAGGCCCTGTTACCGGCATTGTAGAACAATCATCAACCGGAGCTGCTACCAATATTATTGCCGGTGTAGGCGTGGGAATGATCTCTACTGCTATACCCATCGTAATTATTGCTACTGCCATTATTGGAGCTTTCCACCTTGCCGGCCTTTACGGAATTGCTATTGCCGCTGTCGGAATGCTTTCAAATACTGGAATTCAGTTAGCCGTAGATGCTTACGGCCCCATCTCTGATAATGCAGGCGGTATTGCTGAAATGTCAGAACTACCCGATGAAGTACGTGAACGCACGGATAAGCTGGATGCTGTTGGTAACACCACGGCAGCCATCGGAAAAGGATTTGCTATTGGATCTGCTGCATTGACAGCCCTTGCACTCTTCGCCGCATTTATCACTTCTTATGAAGCTGTAAATCCAGGCGCAAGTGTTTCCATAAGCGTTACCAATCCATATGTGATGGCCGCTCTCTTTATCGGTGCCATGTTGCCCTTCCTGTTTTCCGCACTTTCCATGAAAGCGGTAGGACGTGCTGCAATGTCTATGATTGAAGAGGTTCGACGTCAGTTCAACGATATCCCTGAGTTGCGCGCCGGACTCGATGCCATGAGCCGAAATGAAGGTACCAAGCTCGAAAACTGGTCCGAAGAAGATCAGGATACATTTGAAACAGCTATTGGAAAAGCCGAGTACGAAAAATGTGTTGCAATCTCGACTACGGCTTCACTCCGTGAGATGGTTGCTCCGGGCGTTCTTGCAGTAGTAGTACCTGTTGCTTTCGGATTCCTTGGCGGAGCCGAAATGCTCGGCGGACTGCTTGCCGGTGTTACCGCTTCTGGTGTGTTGATGGCTCTTTTCCAATCCAATGCCGGCGGTGCATGGGATAATGCCAAGAAAATGATTGAAGAAGGTTTTGAGTATAACGGAGAAATGCTTGAAAAAGGCTCCGAAGCTCACAAAGCTTCTGTTGTTGGTGATACGGTAGGCGATCCGTTCAAGGATACCTCAGGTCCCTCGCTCAACATTCTAATTAAGCTTATGTCGGTTGTTGCTCTTGTAATTGCAACAATGATCTAAGTTAAGATAGTTAAGATTCCAAGCCCTGTTCCGACTTCTCGGGATGGGGCTTTTTTATTTAATGCCTCTCTCCTATTCCGTATATTCAATTTCTCAGAAATACCAAATCCGTATAACTTCTATGGATATCTTTAAGCTGTTTTTCAATCACGACCTCCGGCTGGACAAGCTTGCCAAGCGTAACGCAAATAAAACCAAAGAAGAAGTTGAGGCTACACTCGATGATTTTATGCAGCCCGACCCTACCTTTTCCAAGTTTTATATTACCGGTACTCTTCTTAAGGATGAGAAATTTGGAATCAACGTACTTGATAAAAGTAAAGCTATTCTTGAGAACCTCAATTTGGTCTTCAAAAATTATCAGTTTACCGCTACAACTAATGATTCATTTAATTCCCTAACAAATGGATTGACAAATATTCAAATTGGGGAAGCTTTGATCATTTCAGATAATGATCGATTGCCAGAAATAGATTTAGCCACGCTGACTATTGATGAGGAATCAAAAGTGGGACATAAAAAAGATGAGATAAGATCAGTAATTGAATCAGGAGCTTATCTTTTATATAAAGAACCTGCTCACCACGGTTTTGACCTCCATCTATTTTCTGAGGAAAATATTTATCCACGTCTTTTCGAAGCTTTCAAACCTTTGGTGGATAAAGAATTCCGGTTTTTCAGCATTAATAATAAGCGTATGCGTTCTGAACGACATTTCTATTTCGAGACCTGGACGCTGGATAATCCACCCCACGGAGCTGAAGAGGTTTTCTCTGAAACTGAGATTTAAAAAATAAGTCCATTTTATATTAATTTTTTGCCCATCCACTTATGCTATTCCCTATAATTTTTAAAATACCTCCGCTTTTCGTTATTTGATACTTAATATTCTTAAGTATTACAGGGATACAATACATATATTTAAAATAAAGAGAGATTAGTATTCTTTTTTTTAATATCTATACTAATCGAACAACTATGTAGTAGGGATCGGAATTTATTTAGTATAATTATCAATAGCCATCCAGTCGCAATGCGGCTAATATCGCTATATCCTTTCCTTTTTATTTCAAATCTTCATTAAAATTATATCTATATGAATAGAGTAATATTCAAAAAGTTATCGGTGATATTGGTGATGGTCTTTTCCTTCATCTTGTTCATAAGTAACCATGCTTACTCCCAAACTCAGATATCGGGCAGTGTGGTAGATGCTGAAGACGGCTCACCACTCGGAGGGGTAAATGTAAGCGTTAAAGGTAAAGTTATAGGGACATCCACCGGAACAAATGGTGAGTTTTCTCTGAATACGCAACAAGCGCCTCCCCTAACCCTTGTTTTTACTATGGTTGGGTTTAGAACCCAAGAAGTTGAAATCACTGAAAATACAGTGACTGATTTAACGGTAGAGCTCTCGGAAGCAGCTATTGTAGGAGACGAGGTTGTTGTCTCTGCTTCACGAGTTGAAGAGAATATTTTGGAATCTCCGGTCTCTATCGAAAAAATAGATGCCATAAGTATACAACAGGCAGCATCACCAAGCTTTTATGAGTCGCTGGCTAATCTAAAAGGTGTGGACTTTAGTACACAAAGCATCACGTTCCATTCAATTAACACACGTGGTTTTAACGCAAATGGAAACACCCGCTTTGTACAGCTCATTGATGGAATTGACAATCAGGCTCCGGGCTTGAACTTCCCCGTAGGTAACGTTGTAGGTATTCCGGAACTGGACCTGGAAAGCGCTGAACTAATCCCAGGCGTTGCCTCAGCACTCTATGGCCCCAATGCACTAAACGGTATTCTTTTAATGCAGAGTAAAAGTCCCTTTAAATATCCCGGGCTTTCGGTACAGGCAAAAGTTGGTGCCAATCATTTCGATTCCAATGTTGAAGATGATCCCGCACTTTACCAAGACTATGGACTCCGATATGCAAATACTATTAATGACAAATTCGGTTATAAGTTTAACTTTTCCTATCTGCGGGCAACTGATTTCGTTGCCCAAGATACCCGCGATATGGGACCGAGGTCATATGGAGTAGTAGAACGAGGGGCCACGTCGCGCAACGGAAATCGCGTATATAACGGGGTCAACGTATATGGACAACCGTTACTGAATCTCGGCGAACTTGCCGATCGGGCCATAGCCGGAGGCAATCAACAAGTTGAGGCTATCAGAAGTTTATTTCCCGATGGTGAGGCCGGAAACTTTACCCCTACCGGCTATCCGGAAGCTTCAGTGGTGGATAACACCTCCGAAAGCCTAAAACTGGGAACTGCCCTGCACTACCGTATAACAGACAATTATGAATTACTGGGGCAATTTAACTGGGGGAGCGGAAGTTCTGTTTATACTGCTAATGACCGCTTTGTACTCGATGATTTTAATATCTGGACTGCAAAAGTTGAGTTAAATAATCCCAATTTCTTTTTACGTGCCTACACTACGCAAGAAGATGCCGGTGACACCTATGCAGCTAATACACTGGCATCTCTTATTAATGCAGAGACATTTGTCCCTGCATATGTAAATGCTTTTGGTAATGCCCGGACACAAGGAGCTACCATCGACGAAGCACATGCTCAGGCACGAGCGGTGGGCAATGCGGTGCAACCCCAACCCGGTACGCAGGCTTACGAGAACATTGCAAGCAGATTACGAAGTACTCCAATTTCGGAAGGAGGAGCACTATTCACTGACCAAACGGGACTCTGGCACGCTGAAACAAAGTATAACTTCTCTGAAATTATAGATCCATCCCTTGTGGAACTTATCGTAGGCGGTAACGTCCGTCGTTATGACCTAAAATCGGGCGGAACCCTCTTTGCTCTGAAAGACAACGGAGAAGAATTCAATATTGATGAATTCGGAACCTATCTTCAGGCCTCAAAATCTCTGTTTAATGAAGACTTAGATCTACAGGCTTCGCTGCGATACGATAAAAACGAATACTTTGACGGGCAGTTTAGTCCCCGCTTCTCAGCAGTATATACTGTTGCTGAAAATCACAATATTCGGGCTTCATACCAGCAAGGGTTCCGTATTCCCAATACTCAAACACAATTTATCGATCTGGATGTCGTCAGCAATCGTCTGATTGGCAGCAACCCTATATTGAAGGAACGGTATAACTTCAGCTCAAATCCCGTGTACCGAGTTGAAAATCTGCAGGCTGCACGCGCCGAGGCCGCTGAAGGCAATATGCAGGCAGCGCGTGATCTTTTAACGCCGGTTGAGTTTGATGAGTTCGAAACCGAAAAAGTTAATTCTTACGAAATTGGGTACAAGGCACTCATCGGAGAACGTCTTACGGTGGATGCCTATTACTATTATAGCGCTTATGAAGATTTTATCGCTGAGATTCTCTTTACTCAGGCGGTTGATCTTACCGACACCAACACCCGCGACGGCTATTCTCCCGTGTCAGGTTTTGATCCAACCTCTGAGTCCGGCAAGGATGCTATCATCAATGATAATGTCCCCGGCGGTCGGCTCCAGACATATGGCGTAGACGTTAATGCCGATGGTAAAGTAGAAGCCCAGGGTTTCGCTTTTGATGCAAAATATGTGATCGGGAGAGGATACACCATCGGAGGTAATGTAGCATGGAATGAACTTATCTCTCAGCAAGATCTCATTGATCAGGGCTTCCGTGCTGAATACAATACCCCTGAATGGCGCTATAACCTTAAATTTGAGAACCGAAAAGTAACTCCGGCTATTGGTTTTAATGTTGTATACCGCTGGCAGGATGCTTTCTTGTGGGAGTCTTCATTCGGGAAAGGCGTCATTGATGCTTACGGGTCGCTTGATGCACAAGTAAGTTACCGACTGCCCGACCTCAATACCTCTATTAAGCTGAGTGGAAGTAACATTCTAAACAGTCATCACACCACCTCGTTTGGGAATCCCCAGCTTGGAGCTATTTATATGATTTCCTTCACCTTCGACCAATTCATGAATTAAACTACCAACACCATGAAATTATTCTCAAAAACAACATTTGTACTATTATTTGCAGTCATCTTTCTATTTTCGTGTGAAGACAGTTATGACTCCCTCGTCTCCGACCAAGTAGATGAAAATCCTGTGCCCGAGGAGTCAACACCTGAAGGTAGCTCCGGAAGTGCCGATTTCAGCAATTATGTGGCAATTGGCAATTCTCTGACCGCAGGATTTATGGATGGGGCGCTTTACAACATGGGACAGCAATACTCACTGGCAGCCCTCATTCACGGTCAGATGCAATATGCGGGTGCTTCTGAGAACTTCAATCAGCCGGATATAAATTCTGAGTTAGGTTTTAACACTTCTGTTAATCAGCCCGAAGGTGGACCCATTTTAGGTCGCTACAAACTGGACACCAGCATTCCCGGTCCGTCGCCCACATTGGGCGGTGAAGAAATTACCCCCTATAATGGAAACACAGCCGAACTTAATAACTTTGGCGTACCGGGTATTCTGGTCGGACAATTATTAACACCTGCTACCGGCGGACCACAGTCCGATCCTGCATTTAATCCTTTCTATCAGCGATTTGCATCAGCCCCTGGATCTTCCAGGATATTAGGTGATGCTATTGCTACGCAACCCTCCTTTTTTACCCTGTGGATTGGAAATAATGATGTTTTGGGCTATGCTATTTCGGGCGCTTCAAATCCGGGTTTATTGACCTCCCGCAGTGATTTTAATAGCCAATACAACAATGTTATCAATCAGCTGATGATAAATACCAGTGCGAATGGTGTGGTAGTCAATATTCCGAATCTGCTGGCCGTGCCCTATTTCCAAGCGGTAAATTGGAATGTAATTTCTTTTGATACCTCCGATCCTGAAGATCAGGCAACTGTTAATAGTCTGAATGAAAACTTTTCTCAATACAATCAGGCACTGGATCAATTTGCAAGTCAGGATGTAATTACCGAATCAGAAGCTGAAAAGCGAAAAGTTAGCTATGCAGATGGTGACAATCCTGTGTTAATTAACGACGAAACATTAACGGACTTATGCAACTACAATCCGAATATTGATCCATACTGTATTGCTCGACCGGCTACTGATAGTGACCTTTTAACATTTACCGCCGGATCTGTTATTGGCACATTGGCTGATCCCAATAACCAACAATCTGTATTAGGTATAGTTATCCCATTGACCGATCAATATTCACTGATTCCAAGCGAAATCACTGAAATCCTGATTAGAATTGCACAGTTTAACGAAATTATTCAAACTGCCGTTAACAGTAGCGATCGGCTGGCCCTTTATGATACGCAAGCTTCCGGCAGTGCCTTTACCGATCTTTTTGGATATGAAAGCGGTCAGTTTAATGAAGAGGACTTGGGTATCAGAATTGACGGTCAGCTGCTACAACCGGATTTTAGTCCCAATGGCGTATTTTCCACGGATGGCATCCATCCCAATCCGAGAGGAAATGCCATACTGGCAAATGAATTCATCCGCGTTATTGAGGATGCATTTGGAGCCAATATTCCAGAAGTGGATGTTCTCAACCTACCCAGCGTTCAAGTATGTGCGGGGAACTGCGTAAGTCAACAGCAGCAAAAAACGGTAGCCAAGAATGTTAACTTTGGATTGTAACCCAAATACCTTCTAAAAATCCTACTTTTCCAAAGAGGTTATCTCCTTATCGGGATAACCTCTTTAAATTTCATTACTTTGATAACCTACTTATAATTAGTAATCGTGGACTCGTCTGTGGATCAAAGTCTCCTCCCTGGTAATCCCCATTTACATCAATAATCTCCAGGTTTCTTTTATCCATCTCCTTTTCAAACCAATCCAGTCCATACAACTTTACGCGTTCCCAATATACACGCGGTTTATCGAGTTTATCGCCCGCAAAAGCAATATCTTTGTGGATAGCTCCATTTTTGATATAGCGTTTAATTTCATATCGAATTCCTTGAAACTCTCCCTCCTCTTCAGGCACAAAGTTTTCTTTTACCTTTTCAGCATTTAAATAATCGAGCACAAAAAGCCCTTCATCCCTGAGCATTTTCACGACGCTTTCAAATACCGATGCGTTTTCCTTATCAGTTTTAAAATAACCGAAAGTGGTAAACAGGTTTACAATAGCATCAAATTTTTGGGGCAGCGGTTCTCGCATATCACGTACTTCAAACTGTACGTTCTGCAATCCCTGCTCATCAGCCTTTTCTTTAGCCGTTTTAATCGCCTCTGGTGACAAATCTATACCTGTCACCTCATAACCTCGTTTTGCTAAATTATGGGAATGCCGCCCCCGGCCACATCCGAGGTCAAGGATAGAATGATACTCCTCTAATAGAAGCGTTTGCTCTAAAAATTTAATTAGCCTTTCTGCTTCTTTTTCATCTCGATCGGCGTACAGTTTTTCGTAAAGTGGACTGTCAAACCACTCTTCAAACCAATCCATAAAGCTATTTTATTGCTGTTTACATTATTTTATGCCCGAATGAAGTAAAAAAGTATGCTTATTGCAAACTGATACTTTTATATTTCCCCATCTTTTGATTATTTATAGTTAACAGTGTTAACATTATCCTTCATACTTTTAAGGTTTTATCACCTATATTGCATTATCCTATAAACTAAAATTCACCTTTGCACTTATTGTTTAACCTCAATTAAAAATTTGGAATCTATGCGTAGATTATTTGCTACTATATGTCTTGTTTTATTGTGTTCAGGATCCGCTTTTGCCAGCGGATTTTCGATCTATGAGGCCAGTGTACGAGCCAATGGAGTGCTCGGCGCTTTTTCGGCCTATGCTGATGACGCATCAACTATTTTTTACAATCCCGCCGGCTTAGGTGGATTGGAAGGAATCAATGTGACTGGCGGAGCTACCGTTATTGCTCCCCGCTCTACTTTCCGAAACCTATCCCCGTTGGCTCCCACCGGTCAGAAAACCGTAATGGAGAAGCAGGAATTCCTGGTACCGAACTTCTACGGTTCATATCAAATAACCGATAACCTAACAGCGGGTATAGGGGTAAATGCTCCCTTTGGTCTGGGTACAAAGTGGCCAGACGATTGGGTTGGCAGAGGTTCCTCCATTGAAACCAGTATCGAGACCATATTTGTCACCCCCTCGGTTGGTTATGAGTTTTCTGATACGGGCATCGGTAATATCCGAGTGGGCGCTGGCCTGCGTATTGCAGCACACGGCAAGGTTAAACTGAGCCGCGCAGTAACAAATTTCTCTCCCGAAGGCACCTTTGCCCTCGACGGCGATCTCAAAGAACCTGCCTTTGGATTTAATGCTGGTCTTCAATACGAACCTACCGATAAAGTTACCTTTGGGTTCACCTATCGGAGTAAAGTTACTACAGAATTTGAAGGTGATGCTACTTTTGACAACCTAAGCGTTGGTTTCCCCTCCTCGGCTCAAGGCGGTGCAGAAATTACGTTACCGTCAAGCTATGTACTGGCAGTAAATGTGGAGCCTGTTAAAGGGCTACGCACCGAACTCGACTATGTCTGGTGGGGTTGGTCAAGTTACGACGAACTTGCTATTGAGTTTGATCAACCGATACCGGCACTCGGAGGCAGCACTATTGTAAATGAACGAAATTATAAGGATGCATGGCAGCTTCGTTTTGGGGCTGAATACACCGAACTTCCTGTTGAGGGCTTAACCGTTCGTGGCGGTATTGCGTATGATGAAAACCCCATCCGCGATCGTTATGTAGATCCAACACTGCCCGATTCTGACCGATGGTTGTTTTCAGGCGGATTAAGCTATCAAGTTACCGATTACCTGGCTGTTGATGCCTCATATATCTTTATCCGGGCCAAGCAGCGAAAAGTGACCAACACACATGAGGGCGGCATTGACGGTGTCTATACCACCTACGCCAACCTTCCCGGTCTCGGCTTTACACTGAATTTATAAATGATTAAGGATATTACGCTATGAGTTATTTTAAAAGATATATTAAAGGAATACTTTCGCTGGCGTTAGTGCTGGCTCTTGTAACAGGCTGTGAAGATTATCAGGATCTGGATGTTGAACCGGTAGATACCGGCGATGCTGATTTTTCTTCGTACGTAGCGGTGGGCAATAGCCTTACTGCCGGGTTTCAAAGCAATGCGCTGTATGAAGATGCTCAAAAGTACTCGTTTCCAAACTTGCTGGCCCGTCAACTTCAAATTGAAAACTTTGAGCAACCTCTCATCAGTAATCCCGGTATTGGTGATCCCGGGCGTATTGAGCTAACCAACTTGGAAAGTAGCACTACGCAATACAATACTAATCAAGGTGACCCTATTAATACAGGTATAGGGCAACCTTATAATAATTTGGGTGTTCCAGGCATCAAGGTTGATGCATATCTGAATGCGCCTGATGACAACCCGTTTTATCCGCTGGTTGTAAATGAAGGAAATCCCCAAAACCCCTTGCCAAACATTCATGCGGCCGTTCAAGAATTACAGCCGACCGTCGTTTCATTCTGGCTGGGAAATAATGATATCCTAACCTACGTAACCAGTGGTGGGCTCCGCGAATTTACCAACCCATCTAATTTCCAAACACAGTATGTTTCTGCCATTACCCAGATTCAAAATCTGGAATCTGATCCAACGGTAATAACAGCAAATATACCATCCGTAGCAAGTATTCCATTCGCTACAACCGTTGGCCCCCAGTTCCAAGCTCAAATTGAAGGCAATCAACAAGTACCTGGATTGGTCGTTCAGAAAACCTTCTACCAGGAAAATCAGCAAATTGGGGCGTCAGAGAATCGAGAACCAGCTAGTTTGATTGAAAAAGCCAATCTTGATGATCCTTCTCAAGCACTTGTCTTATTGACGGCACGAGACTATCTGCCTTATGTAGGCGTAAGTGCCAATCCTCAGGCTCCATCATACGATGAAGCAGCTGTTACTGCTATTCTCAATTACTGGAGAGGATATATTGTCAATGCTGGTGTAGCAACAGAGGAAGAAGTTGCCAACTATTCCCAGTCTGATATTGAGGATACCTTGAGGCAAATGACCATTGGGCAATACCAGCAAACATTTGGAGCTGCAGAAGCTCAAACATTTGCCGCAAATTATGATGGCTTTGATTTTGACCAACCATTTGGCCTGAGTTCAAAAAATCCATTTCCAAATCAATTTGTACTGGGAGCAAATGAAATCAGTATTACGAATACTGTAACTGGCATCTTTAATAGCGTTATTGCCTCTCAGGGAGATGTAAACTTTGATGTGAATAGTTTTTTCGATCAGGTCATTCAAGATGGTCAATATACCGATCCCAACTCTAATGTAACCTTACAACCAACCATCGGAAGCTTATTTAGTCTGGATGGTATCCATCCATCGAATCGTGCTCATGCAGCATTAACAAATGAACTGATCGAAACCCTTAACAGTGCCACGAACGGCAATATCGATAAAATAAACGTGTCTAAAATTCCGGAAGGCATTCCGGTTGCCAACTAATAGGCAATAATATGCGTACTAATTCAAAGCGGAGGGTTTTCCCTCCGCTTTTTTTTATTTGTTGGATTTCGATTCCTCCCTGCCCTTTGTATCTTCCGCTGAACTTAAATTGATTGACAGTATGACTTTCAACGAAAAACTCAAGGCGGCCGTACAGACGGCCGATTCTACCCTTTGTGTGGGACTCGATCCCAACCTGGATTTGATGCCAAATCCGATTACCTCCTCGGAGCAATCCGATTCCCAAAAAGTAGAACAGTTTCTCAAAAAAGTAATTGATGTAACCGAAGAGCACTGTGCTGCCTATAAACCAAACCTCGGCTTTTTTGAGGCCTTGGGTGCCAGTGGCTGGGACACGTTTGAAGCTATATTAAATTATATCCCGGACGACAAAATTATAATCGCTGATGCAAAGCGGGGCGATATCAGTTCTACGGCCGAGCATTATGCAAAAGCATTTTTTAAAAAGTTTGAGGTCGACGCGGTTACACTGAATCCTTTAATGGGCTTTGAAACGCTGGAACCTTTTTTAGATGATGTTTCCAAAGGAATTTATGTACTTACGCTTACCTCAAATCCCGGAGCCAAAGATATCCTGCTAAAAAAATTGGCGGGGGGACAAACTATCTCCGGATTTATCGCTAAAGAACTAAACCGCAAGCAGAAGGATAATAAAACATCCATTGGGATGGTTATGGGGGCAACAAAAGCAAACAAATTAGAACCTGTCATCAACAAATTCCCCACATCACCGCTGCTTATTCCGGGGGTTGGCAAACAGGGCGGCTCGATTAAAGCACTCAGCAAATCATTAGAACAACACTCAGGTACTCCTCTTATCAACTCCAGCAGGAGTATCATTTATGCAGGAAACAATGAAATCAATTGGCACCGGCAAGTAGCTGAAGCTGCCAAAAATTATCAACTGAGATTAGCTCCAATAACACAACGATATGTCTAAGAAGAAAACGGTTATTGTATTTACTGATGGTGCCTGCAGCGGAAATCCCGGTCCTGGCGGATGGGGTGTACTTCTGCAGTGGAATGGTGAAGAGAAAGAGCTGACCGGGGGAACAAATGATACGACCAACAACCGCATGGAAATGCGCGCCGTCATTGAAGCCCTAAAGGCACTCAATCAGCCGTGTCACGTAAAAATTCACAGCGACAGTGCGCTTATTGTAAATGCTTTTAAGCAGGGATGGATTGACAGCTGGCAAAAGCGCGGATGGAAAAAAGCGAATAAAAAACCGGTTGAAAACCAAGATTTATGGAAAGAGATGCTTGAGGTTATGAAGCCCCACAAGGTTGAGTGGATTAAAGTAAAAGGACATTCCGATAATGAGCGAAATAACCGTGTGGATGCCTTGGCGGTTGAAGCTTCAAAACGTTTTCAATGATTATAGTTTGCAGGGATTCATTGCAATAAATCCCTGCTTCACAGCTACCTTTGAACATTCATTCTTTCCAAAGCTTTCAAATTTGCGAACGGCTTCATATCCATATCTGCATATAACTTTTGCTGAGTCATCATAGAGCCCGTAATGGCAATCATGGCCGCATTATCGGTACAATAAGCTAACTTTGGGATATGCAAGTTACACCCGGTATTCTCAGCTAATTTTTCAGCTTTTCTTCGCAACATGGAGTTGGCCGATACTCCTCCCGCCAAAGCAACAGTTTTAACTCCGGTATGCTCGATAGCATTGCGCAGTTTTTTAACCAACACCTCTGTTATCGCATGCGATACACTGGCACAAATATCATCCAGATGATTTTTTAAAAACTCCTCTCGATTATCCTGATCCTCCAGAAAGTATTTGACGGATGTTTTGAGTCCTGAAAAGCTGAACTCAAAATCATTATCGAGCATCGCCTGGGGAAAATCATGGAACGAGGGATCACCATGCTCAGATCGCTCATCAATAACCGGTCCCGCCGGATATGGCAATCCCAAAATCTTTCCAATTTTATCAAAAGCTTCCCCTGCGGCATCATCACGAGTTTGTCCCAATAATTCATGCTCAAAAGGTGCTGTCACATGAACAAGTTGGGTATGTCCGCCGGAAACGGTAAGCGACACTAACGGGTACTCAGGTTGATCGTCAATAAAGTTGGCATAAATATGGGCATCCATGTGGTTAACACCCACCAGTGGGATATTACGAGACAGGCACAACCCTTTGGCAAAGCAAATTCCCACCAACAGTGATCCCATTAAACCCGGTCCCTGCGTTACCGCCACGGCATCAATATCAGATAGAGTAATACTTCCCTCATTAAGTGCCTGCTGCACAGTATGCCAAATGGTCTTATGATGCGCCCGCGATGCCAGTTCGGGCACTACCCCTCCGTACTGCTCATGAATCGCCTGAGAAGCTATTATATTTGATTGAAGCCCATCAGGCGTATAGACAGCAGCGGCTGTCTCATCACACGATGACTCTATACCTAAAATATTCATAACACGCTTTATAACATCTATTTAAGTATCATCCTGAATTTATTTCAGAATGACATGAGGTTTTCAAAAGCAAACAAAAATTAAAACAATTGTGATATTTTACGCGATACTCAACATCCGTTTGATCGGCAAGTGCGCACGCTCGGCCAATTCTCCTTCTACTTTTACCTCATGCTGTTCATGCTTCAGTGAATCATACAACTTTTCAAGCGTAATCATCTTCATAAACTCACAAACCGCATTTTCATTGGCCGGATAGAATTTTTTACCCGGATTTTCTTTCCGCATCCGGTGTAAAATACCGGTCTCCGTAGCCACTACAAACTCCTCTGCATCCGACTCTTGTGCTCGGTTCAACATACCGCTTGTTGAATGGATATGCCCATCCTCACAATCAAAATACATTGCTGACTTCATCATGCATGAGGTCGAACATCCGCACTCGGGATGAATAAGCATTTCAGCTTCGGGATATTCTTCCTGCTTTTCAGATAGGTTGAGTTCCCCGATCTTCTCGTGAACGTGGCAAGCACCGTCCCAAATATTGAGGTCGCGTCCGGTAACCATCTCAATATATCCGCCCAAAAACTTATCAGGCAGAAACAGAATCTCTTTATCTTCTGGTATTGTATTAATAACATCTACCGCATTTGAGGAAGTGCAGCAGTAGTCGCACTCTGCTTTTACCGCAGCAGTAGTATTGATATAGGTTACCGTAACAGCATCGGGATGCTCTGCCTTCCATTCTCGCAGCTGCTCGGCGGTAATACTGTCGGCCAGTGAGCAACCAGCTTCTAAATCCGGGATCAGTACCTTTTTATCGGGAGAAATAATCGAGGCTGTTTCAGCCATAAAATGGACACCGCAAAAGATAATCATCTCGGCATCGGTATCTGCTGCCTGGTGCGACAGTCCCAGGGAATCACCGATATAATCAGCGATATCCTGCACTTCAGGAACCATATAATTGTGCCCCAAAATTACGGCGTTCTTTTCCTCTTTAAGTTTCTTAATTCCATCAATTAACTCTTGAGTATCCATAATAATTATTCTGTTTTCATTCTATTTATAAATCTCTTGTAACTGTTGACTAATATCAAAAGCGGTCACTGAATGTGTGAGCGCTCCCACAGAAATAAAATCGACCCCTGTCTGGGCCACTTCGTATATAGTATCTAAAGTAATATTACCGGAGGCCTCTGTTTCAACTTTTCCATCTATTAATTCCACCGCTTCCTTCATCTTAGCAGTACTCATATTATCAAGCATAATAATATCAGCGCCCACGGCTACGGCTTTTCCTACATCATCCAACGAGGTTGTCTCAACTTCAACGCGAACCGAAGGGCTATTCGCGCGAACACGCTGCACAGCACCCTCAATACTTCCAGCTGCTACTATATGATTATCTTTAACCATCGCTAAGTCAAAAAGTCCCATACGATGATTCGTTCCACCGCCGGCAGCAACAGCCTGTTTATCCAGTAGGCGCAAACCTGGTACTGTTTTTCGCGTATCTAATACTTTAGCATCCAACTCCCCGATCGCCTCCACATATTGTCGAGTTGTTGTAGCAATACCCGACATACGCTGAGCAATATTCAATGCAATACGCTCGGCCGTCAAAATAGCCCGGCAACTTCCCTTTATTGTCACGAGGGGTGTTTTCTTTGATACCTTTTCTCCTTCATCTACATGGGAAGACCATTCAACTTGAGGATCCAGCTTTTCAAATACGCGCCGGGCAATAGCAATTCCTGCAACAACTCCTTCTTCCTTTGCAATCCAAACTGCTTTGGCTTGGCAATATTCATCTACAACAGCATCTGTAGTAACATCACCGCTGCCCACATCTTCCTCAAAAGCACGTTCAATAAGTGCTTCAATGACTTCATTTTTTGCTAAAACTGTTTCCATGTTTTTCATTTTCAAATACTCCTACTAACAGGGTTTTCTACATTTTCTTTCTGGTAGTGAATTGATACTGATGAGGTCTGCAACTCAGGGAAATCACTGCGAGTATGAACACCTCTGCTTTCTTCTCTTGCTAAAGCGGAACGACTAATAAATTTCGCTATCTGAATTAATCCTTTTGACCGCAGATAATAATATTCCTTACCAACCGTCGATAGCTGAGCTTCCAAAACTTCCAGTTTTTTTAATGCTTTCTTTAATCCTTCCCTGCTGCGCTTTATTCCCACATATCTACTCAACAATTCTGCCACCTGTTGCTGTAGTTCAATAAATGAGGTCTCCTGCTCATCATCGATCTCAAATTCCATTGATAATGACTGTTGACCCCCGGATAAATCCTGTTCCTTCGCAACATCAACGGCTCGCTTACTAAATACCAGGCATTCCAACAACGAGTTACTGGCCAATCGATTAGCCCCATGAATACCTGTTGCAGCAACTTCACCACAGGCGTATAATCCTTCTATGGATGTCCGTGCATGAAGATCCGTTTCTATGCCCCCAATACAGTAATGAGCCGCAGGAGCCACCGGAATTCCTTTATCTTGCAGGTCAATCCCCTGCTCTTCTATACGCCGAATTAAGGTTGGAAAATGGTTGCGCAGCTTATCAATATTAAGGTGGCTGACATCCAGGTACACGTGACCTGTTTCCTGATGCTGTACCTGTCTGAAAATCTCCTGTGATACGACATCGCGTGGGGCTAATTCTTGCCGGGGATGTTCTGCCATAAAACGTTCACCGATCTCATTATACAACCGGGCCCCCTCGCCTCGTACCGCTTCACTAATTAAAAACGTAGGTTCATCTCCCGCATAGAAAGCCGTGGGATGAAACTGTACAAATTCAAGATCACACAAAGTAGCCCCAGCATTATATCCCAGCCACAGACCATCTCCTGTTGAGGTATGTGGATTAGTGCTTCTTTGATAAAGTCCCGAATACCCTCCGGTAGCTAAAATAGTAACCGGACTTTGAACCGTCAGCAATTGCTTTTTTTGATACAAATAGGCACTGGCTCCCGTACATCGCTCACCATCAGTACACAACTTATAGGCAAAAGCATATTCAATAATCTCAATATTCGACTGTTTCTGTACCAGATCGGTAAAAAATTCGATTAATGCTTTTCCGGTAGCTGCCCCATTAGCGTGGAGTACACGTCGATTTGAATGTCCACCTTCCAATCCAAGTTCAATACTCCCATTTTTAGTATCAAACGGCATTCCAAGTTCTATAAGCTCTTGTACCCGATGCGCGCCTTCTTGCACGAGTATATCAACAGCCTGCTGATTACAGATACCACGCCCGGCCTCAAGGGTATCGTTTTTATGGCTTTCATAGCTGTCTTGATCATTCAAAACAGCGGCAATACCACCTTGCGCCCAATAACTGCTACTGACTTCAAGACTGGATTTAGTGATGAGTGTTACATTACCATATTTACTGGCATGCCAAGCCGCATGCAGGCCGGCTGCACCACTGCCAATGATGAGGAAATCAGTTATTGAGGTGTTACTACTGTTCACTTCTTGGGGTAACTAAAATTCAATCAAATATAAGGCATTCTATGCATCTCACCTAACATCCTTACCCTTTACTGAAATTCGATAACCAAGTACCCGGTACTATTTCTGTTCTATAATTCTCCCACATTATTTGCGCTCAACAATTGAAAAACTGTGTGCGGGTTGTGGTCAACAGAAATAATAAATTTCTATTATTAATATAAAAAAAGCCCTCCGCCGGCTGGCGAAGGGCTTTCCAACTGTATTATTATCTAATAGCTGTTATTCTTTTTCATCGTCATCGACGACTTCAAAGTCAGCGTCAACAGCATCTTCATCATCTTCACTGTCTCCATCAGCTTCGGCGCCAGCGGCTCCGTTTGGAGCTCCAGCTCCGGCGGCTGCTCCTGCAGCGGCTCCCGGTCCGGCAGCACCGGCTCCGGGTTGGCCTTGGGCAGCGCCCTGATAAATTTCTTGTGAAGCTTCTGACCATGCGTTATTCAACTCTTCCATGGCATCATCAAGCTCATCCACTTTCTCTTGATCGTGGAGTTCTTTCACCTTCTCAAGCGCAGCTTCGATTTTCTCTTTGTTTTCGTCAGAGATTTTATCTTCATGCTCATCAAGCTGCTTGCGTGTTGAGAATACAAGACTGTCGGCCTTGTTCAACTTCTCGGCACGCTCGCGAATTCGCTCGTCCTCTTCTTCGTGCTTTTCGGCTTCTTCTTTCATCTTATCGATCTCTTCTTCAGACAATCCGGAAGAAGACTCGATGCGGATGCTCTGCTCTTTGCCGGTGCCTTTATCTTTAGCACTTACATTGAGCACGCCGTCGGCGTCAATATCGAACTTAACCTCAATTTGAGGAACACCGCGCGGTGCCGGAGGAATTCCATCCAAGTGGAAACGTCCAAGTGTTCGGTTATCCTGTGCCTTGGCACGTTCACCCTGTAACACGTGAATTTCTACGCTGGTCTGGTTGTCAGCAGCAGTAGAGAATGTCTCCGTCTTGCTGGTTGGGATGGTTGTATTTGATTCAATAAGCTGTGTTGACACACCACCGAGCGTTTCAATACCGAGCGACAGCGGGGTAACATCAAGCAATACAACATCGTCGACATCGCCGGACATTACACCACCTTGAATTGCAGCCCCTACAGCTACAACTTCATCGGGATTTACGCCCTTACTTGGATCTTTGCCAAAGAAATCTTTCACAATTTCCTGAATTTTCGGGATTCGTGTAGATCCACCAACCAGAATAACCTCATCGATATCATTTTTGGAAAGATCCGCATCATCCAGAACCTTCTGGCAAGGATCGAACGTCTTCTGGACCAAATCATCAATCATCTTTTCAAACTGCGAACGAGTGATGTCAATGTTCAGATGCTTAGGTCCGGAATCTGTAGCCGTAATAAACGGCAGGTTCACATTCGTTTTTTGTGAACTTGACAGCTCAACCTTAGCTTTCTCGGCAGCATCTTTAAGTCGCTGCATCGCCATCGGATCTTCACGAAGATCAATGCCTTCATCTTTCTTAAACTCCTTGGCCAAGTGATCAATCAGACGAGAGTCAAAGTCGTCTCCACCTAAGTGGGTATCACCACTTGTGGATTTCACCTCAAACACGCCATCGCCAAGTTCCAGAATGGAGATATCAAATGTACCTCCACCCAGGTCATACACCGCAATGGTCATATCATCGTCCTTCTTATCAAGACCATATGCCAGCGAAGCGGCGGTAGGCTCATTGATAATTCGTTTCACATCGAGACCGGCAATCTCACCCGCTTCCTGCGTAGCTTTACGCTGCGCGTCGTTAAAATAAGCCGGAACGGTAATAACCGCTTCTGTTACATCTTCACCGAGATATTCTTCTGCGGTCTGTTTCATCTTTTGAAGCACCATGGCAGAGATTTCCTGCGGTGCATATTTGCGATCTTCAATCTGAACGCGGGCCGTATCATTGTCACCTTTTACAATTTCGTAAGAAGCTTGCTTGGCCTCTTCTTTCACTTCGTCGTAGAAGCGACCCATAAAACGTTTGATTGAAGAGATCGTTTTTTCGGGGTTCGTAATAGCTTGTCGTTTAGCAGGTGCACCAACTAAACGTTCACCGTCTTTGGAGAAAGCCACAACCGATGGGGTTGTTCGGCCGCCTTCTGAGTTTTGAATAACAGTAGGCTCATTGCCCTCCATTACGGCAACGCAGGAGTTGGTTGTACCTAAGTCAATTCCTATAATCTTTCCCATAATAGTAGTTTATGATTTTTTGTTGTTTGTTTAATTCTTTGTGCAATTTCTTGTGTTTCATATCATCCCGAACTCGTTTCGGGATCAATGAACAATAATTTGTTTCGCAGTGCAGATGCTGACCCCGAATACTCGGGACAGCATGCCACTCAATTTTTTACTTGATCGGAATCGATTCTGCATCACTGAGAACATCCGATTTGGGCATTGTAATCGTTAATACCCCATTTCGAAATACCGCATCAATTTCAGCAGTATTCACATTTTCAGGCAGCGCAAACGAACGCGAAAATACACCCGTTGAACGCTCCTGGCGACGATAAACCTCAGAATCATCTAATTCTTCAGCCCGTTCGCCTTTGACTGTTAAAACATGCTCTTTGAGAGCAATATTAATTTCCTTCTTAGACAACCCAGGCAAATCCAGTTTAATCGCATAGGTTTCATCACTTTCCACAATATCACAAGCCGGGGTAAAATCGTGTCCTCTATCTTCAAGAGGTACAATACGTTCTACAAAATTTTGTATATCCTTTCCCAGCTTATTCAGCTGTCGTTCAATATCAACTGTAAAGTCATTCATGGATTTACCCATTTGTTTCAAATTCACTTTTATATGAGCAATCACAATGCCAAGCTGTAAAGGTGGGATACTTTTATGACGTATTGGCATTATTACGTCATCAACAAGAGTGAATTGTCAGATTTGCGGAATGAGCAATCAATTCGTCAGAAGTGACAGATCACCCCAAAACGATGGGTAAGAAATGGCAGTACATTCAGCGCCCTGTATTTGCGACGACTTATTTCCCAACATACTCAATACTGCGGCTGACATGGCAATACGGTGATCATGATAACTTTGATAGGATGCAGATTCCGGAACAAAGTCGGGATCTCCTTTAATTTCCAATCCATCCTCGTATTCGGTAAAGTCGACACCGGCCTTTCCAAGCATCTCAGCCATCGCCGCTAACCGATCCGTTTCTTTATGTCTCAACTCCTCTGCCCCCGATATGCGGGAAACGCCATCAGAAAAAAGCATGGCTATCATCAGTATTGGAATTTCATCAATACAATTAGGGACTATCTCTTCAGTAATTTCAACAGGCTGCAACGCTGAGCTTGCCACGCGCAGATCAGCAACCGGTTCTGCCCCCTCATCGTGTTCATTATTCACAGTAATATCAGCACCCATTTGTTCCAGGATATCGAGGGCCCCAAAACGGGTTGGATTCATTCCTACATTAGGCAGCGTAATTTCTGCATTGGGATGGATGGCCCCGGCCACCAGCCAAAAGGCAGCAGCCGAAAAGTCGTTGGGAATACGATATGACTGTTCTGGGATATTATCTTCCCGCGATGAATAAATATGCTTTTCTTCCCCTTTTTCTTCAATTGTCAGGTTTAGCAATCGCTCGGTGTGATCGCGACTGGGAAGTGTTTCTATCACTTCGGTCTGTTCATCCCCAAACAACCCCGCCAACAACACACATGATTTTAGCTGGGCACTGGGAATAGGCAATGGAAAGTACAGCGGTTTTAATGGCCCGGGACGGCTAATTTCCAACGGAGCAAAATCATCCTTCCGAGCAGTAATTTCTGCTCCCATCTCGGTAAGCGGATCAATAATTCGTTTCATCGTTCGGGCTGACAAGGATTCATCTCCCACAAGCCGCGCCGGAATTCCCGCTCCTGCAATAATCCCGCTCAACAGACGCATGGTAGTACCGGAGTTACCACAGTCTAAATCTCCTTCCGGCGACTGCAGCCCATCCCTGCCTACACCTTCAACTTCAACAGTATTGCCATCTTCATACACGGTCACTCCCAATCCCCGCATACAATTGATAGTACTGTGAGGATCTGCAGCAGATGAGAAGTTACGGATAACAGATCTACCTTCGTGCAACGCGGCAAACATTACCGACCGGTGCGAAATTGATTTATCAGGAGGCAGCTTTATTTTTCCGTTTAGAGCTCGGGCGGGACGTACTTCTTTATTCATAATTTACTGTGAATCCAATAATTTCTGTGCATCCTTAGCCTGCGGTGTTTCGGGATGATCTTCGATCAAAGTATTGAGTGTGGAGCGAGCTTCCCCCCGTTGGCCCATCTGAATATAACTCTCCGCCTGTCGCAACAACGCTCTGGCAACCCAATCACTAAACGCCTCATACAAAATATTCACGTTGGCATAGGCTTTAACAGCTTGTTCAAAATTACCCTGCTGTTGATGAATTTCTCCCAAGTAGTATTGGGCCTCAGCTCCCACTTCCGTCGTATTCGATTCGGCAATGGGTGACAATAGCTCTTGTGCTCGTTGATAATTTTCCTTTTCAATAGCAATTTTCGCCAATCCTACCTTGGCTGCCTCATAATCAGCATTATTATCAAGTGCAGCCTGATAGTGTTTTTCAGCTTCGGACAAATTATTCATTGCCAACTGGGCATTCCCCATACCGATGTATGCCTCCTCTCGATATTTTTGCTGCTGTTCTGCAAGACGACTAAAGTATTCAAAAGACTGTTTATAATTTACCCGCGAATAGGCAATACGTCCCAATGACGCCAGTGAAGGTCCCACGCGTTCAGAATCAGGGAATTCATTAACAATCATCTCGTATTCATCCACCGCCTTGGCAATCTGATCGGTTTGCTCATAAGCATTGGCCAGGTTAAAATGGGCATCCGGCAATAACTCCCGGTTATTGGTAATTCTGATATATTGCTGAAATTCGTCAATAGCTGCCTGGTAATTACCCGACTGCATACGATTATCGGCCTGACGAAACCGCAGTCTGTCAGCCATCGAAGTTTGGGGATGATCAGCAATGAAATCCTCCAACACAGCTGAGCTTGAATCAGCCTGTCCCAACGACATCTGAGAATACTGAATCCCATTAACCGCCTCTATAATATACTCGCTCTGCGGATACCCCTCCATCACATCCTTGTATGCGGTAATAGCTTTTTCATAATCACCGGCATTGTAATAGGCATCGCCGATATTGTACTGGGCGCGCGCCGCCCATTCCGTATTCGGATACTTGTTAATAACCTCCTGAAACTCTTCAACCGCCTGCGTATAATTTCCGGTATTTAAATAGATATAGGCAATATTATACTGGGCCTGCTCCACAAACTGACTATAAGGATAAATTCTCAGGAATCGCCGGAATGTTGTAACCGCCTCATAAGTCTGTTCATCCCGATAATAGCTATTCGCCATTTGATACATGGCATAGTCGCCGCCGGGTTCAGCTCCTATCACATCCTGATAGTAAGAAATAGCATTTTCATAATCGTTAATCGCATAATAGGCATCTCCAATTCGCAGTTGCGTATCAGTATCATAGGGATATAATGCCACATCAGGCGCATCATAATCCTGATAAAAGGTTTTAAATGGGTCAATAGCCTGCTCGTAATCCCCGTTTTTAAAATAACTCCAGCCCAGTGCATAATTCGCCGGACCAACCATCTCATGGTCGGGATAGCGATTAATAAATTCAGCAAACTGTTCGACAGCCTGACCATAGCGCTGCATCTGGTAGAGGGCATCAGCGCTCCAGAAAAGAGATTCTTGTCCCAACTTGGTATCGGGCGCCTCAGTATATACCGATCTAAAAATTGGCTGAGCCTGCTCGTAGGCCTGATTACTGTACTGAACCCACGCCTTTTGAAACTTAGCCTGGCGCTTTATTGCGGGATCAACATCTGTAACTTTTTCGGCCGCATCAAAAGCTTGTAAGGCTCGAGTATATTCTTTATTCGCAAAATAGGCTTCGCCCAGCAGAGTATAGACTTTGCCTTTCCAGTCCAGCTCACGATCACTCCGAACCAACGGCAACAACGCATCAATAGCCTCGGTATGCCGACCAACTTCGTAAGCCGTGATGGCCCATTCATAATACGCCTGTTCTACCCAGAGCCCTTCTTGAAAACGATCCCCAAACGTGCGGAAGGTATTTAATGCATCAGCATATCGAGAACCAAGCTTTTCATTAACCGCCTTATAGTAAAGTGCCTTTCGGGCTGTTTCATCATCACCTTCAGCCGCTTTGCCAAATTCATCCGCAGCCCAGTGATAAATCTCCTGCTTATGATACAACCAACCCAATCCATAGTGAGCTACCCGTACTTCATCAGTTCCTTCTTTCATATTTATGTATTGCTTGTAATACCTTGAGGCTTCGTCATAATCACCCAGGTAATTACTGCTCTCGGCAATTAAATAAACCGCTTTGGAACGCAGCTCATCATTAAGATGCGGCATCGCGTTTTTAAGAGCCTCTATAGCTTCTTGGTAATGACCCTGCTGATAATACGACTCTCCCAGTGCCGTACCCACGCGGCGGCTCATTTCATTATTAGGATAACGGTCTTTTAGAATCTCAAACGAAGTCGTTGCAGAATCATACTTGGTTTCACTCAGATATAAACGCCCCCGAGTATATAATGCTTTGGGAGCCCACTTGCTTTTGGGATATTCATCAGCCAACGTCATAAAATACTGGCGCGCCTGCACAAAATTACTGTCGGATGCAGCCGATTCGCCCATCCAGTAATAGGCCTTGGCCGACTCTTTATTATTCAATCCTAATTTTTGGGCACGACTATAATACGTTTCTGCCTGTTTGTAATGACCAGCGCTATCGGCCTGCTGACCAAGATCAAAAAGCAGCTTTGAAGAATAGTTAGAAAAAGGGTAATCATTAATAAACTCCTCAAAATGTACCGTCTTGTTAGTGCTATCCGTTTTAGCCTTGGCTCGTGCCAAATAATAATTGGCTGTTGTAACAAGCTGATGATCCTCTTGAGTTTGTAAAAAATGCTTGAGCTCAGTTATAGACTCTTCAAAAAGTCCGTTATTAAAAAGAGTAACTGCATTATCAAAATCTTGGGAAGCAGATTCTTGCACTTCTTGTGCTTGGAGTTGCAAAAATCCGGTGAGTATACTGATGAGTAGTAAGCTAATTATTCTACGCACGTTTACCATTGATCAAGTAAAATTCAGGTTTCAGTTATTACTGAATATACCAAGAATTGGAGTTTTGTTCCGCAAAAACAAGAAAGGAATTATATTATACATAGATTTACATATCTATGTACTTTAGCAATTCATCAGCTCGGTATTCTAAATCATTTTCGAGCACTGTACTTTCTGACTCAGATAGAACGGAATATCCATATCGTTTTAGTGCAGCTGTTACGCGAGAGATATCTTTCAAGTTAAGCTTCACAGATATTTCAAAGGCCTGATGATTACTATCGGGACTTTCTACAGCCACACCAAGTATTTTGGCACCTTCGGTTTCAATAATCTGTACAATTTCGGAGAGTGAAAAATCTATCGGCTCAATTTCAATGGTCAGCACAGATCCCTGTTGCTCCAGATTCAACATTTTAGATATCGCTTCCAAAACTTGCTGCTTGGTAATTACTCCCAAAAAAGTAGCTTCCTTATTCACCAGGGGAAGCAAATTCAATTCATACTGTAACATCAACCGAACACCTTCAAAAATATGCTGCCCTTCAAAAATTTTGACCGTTTTATCCATCTGTAGATCTGAAATCTGCTGGTCGTCTTCTGCTCGAGAAAGCTGGTCACGATCAATCTGTCCGATAAGTTTTTGGGTAGTGGGATCTACTACCGGCAAGGCATTTACCTGCACCTCTTTCATACGGTTTTTAACCGCTGCAACGGTATCAGTACCGTGGAGAGGCTCAAAATCTGACTCTGTTATGGATTTATTTGCAAGCATCAGTAGATAATATAATAGGATTTATTACATAACTGATTCGGCCGTATCAATATTGTCGAGTATTGCATTAAGCCGCATCAAATCTGCTTTATCTATACTAAACGTAAGCTTTATATCTGAACCTTCGTACTTTTTTTCTAAAATATTTGCTTCGCGATGTAAAAAGGCGACCCCTTCATACTTCGCAGCAGGAATGGTCATTGTTTTTGTAACGAAATCTTCCTCAATAAGTTCCTTAATTCTATTTTCTAACTTATCAAGACCAATACCCCGCTCGGCAGAGATAAATACCGCATCGGGATACGCCCGTTTTAGCTCATTAATGCGATGGGAATCAATGATATCCATCTTATTAAATACGAGCAGGCTCTTTTTATCATTTACTCCCATATCTTCAAGAGTATCATCTACCACATCGATGTAATCCTGTACCACCCTTGATGAAGCATCCACTACATGCAATAAAATATCACATTCACGCACTTCATCGAGCGTAGACTTAAAACTGGCAATAAGATCGTGCGGCAGTTTTCGGATAAATCCGACCGTATCTGACAGAAGCACTTCGTGGTTACCAATTTCATACTGTCGAACGGTGGAATCGAGTGTAGCAAAAAGGCGATTTTCAGCCAACACCTCAGTATCCGTTAATCCATTCATTAATGTAGACTTACCCGCATTGGTATAGCCAACGAGTGAAATCCGCACTTTTTCGGACCGGCCTTTACGCTGGGTCTGTCGCTGCTGATCAATTTTATCAAGCTTATCTTTGAGCGTAGCAATGCGTTTGTCGATCATACGGCGGTCCATCTCGATCTGGGATTCACCCGGACCTCGGGTGCCAATACCACCCTGCTGACGGGATAAGTGTGTCCAAAATCGCGTTAATCGCGGTAACAAATATTGAAGCTGAGCCAGTTCTACCTGCGTTTTAGCAGCAGCTGTTTTTGCTCGCGATGCAAAAATATCCAGAATCAACCCGCTGCGATCCAGTACCTTAGCCTGGGTTTCTTTCTCAATATTCCGGATCTGCGTCGGCGAAAGATCATCATCAAAAATAAAGGTATCGATATTTTTTTCGCCCTTCATCGATTTTAGTTGACGAAGTTTGCCGGATCCAACATACGAAGAGGGATCAGGATGCATTCGGTTTTGCAAGACCTTATCTATCGTTTTACCTCCAGCGGTATAGGTAAGCAGTTCAAGCTCATCCAAATATTCTTCAGCCTGAATGCGCGGGGTTTCGGGTCCATAGACACCTACGAGGATGGCCCGTTCTTGAACAATGTCAGAGTTTCTTATCTCTTCAAACAAATGAGTATAATCTAAAAGTTGTGATTGTAATTGCTACAGCTGTTTAAACTGCTGGATATTTATATCATCCTTAACATAACAACGAATTCGCCGCCCGAGTTTATGTGAAATTAATTTTTTGAAAGATTCTTTTCGGTAATGAGGTACATCCAGTTCCAGCCGAATAAATTTATCGGTGCTATCGCTTTTATCGACACTATAGATAAAAATATAATGGGTATATGTTTCATGTTCGGTTTCCACAAAATCACGGATCTGGTGCCAAGCTACGGTTTGCGACGGTTCGTTAACATTTTTTACGATCCCGTGATCGGTAATAAATCGCTTTGTTGCCAAGTAACTGGCCGTAAACCAGCAAAAGCCAAGCCAACTATACAAACCCGCTATTACTATTTCGCTCGTTGCTCCTTGGTATATTGCTATGCCGCCTGCTATAAAAACTGTGATCATAAACAGCGTCGAAAACAAGGGGTATCCTCCCAGTTTGCCAGTCTTCCAACTCAATCTCACATTACGCAACCGAATAACATTTACTACAGATATGGTAGCCAGTACAGCCGCACCCAGCGTAAAGACGCCCAGCACAAACCAAAGAATAATATCTGCATTAGCACTTATCATATCGTTATGATGTTGATTCAGCTTTAAATAACCGCGTAACCAAGGTTTCTGTAACTAAAAAAAGCAATGCTACCCAAATAAACCAATTCCAAATTTCTTTTCCGAACACAGAAGATCGCAGTTGTTCATCCAATTTATCATTCGAGAGATCATTTGCAGCAATCATATCAGGAGTGTAGACCTTTTCATCCATTATGTTTTGCCACTGCTCTTCATCTAACGTATCAAAGTACGATTCCATTATATCTTGATTTACAGACACCTTAATTTTCTGATCCTCGGCCGATATTTCTAATATTCCGGGCTCCCATCCTCTACCCTCATACACTATTTTCATGCCATCAACCTGTCGCTCAACCTCTGGCTTATAATCCGTACCATTTATTGTAAGCGTAATATCCGTCTCTGATATGGGTTCCACCCATTCAAAAGTATTCCCAAGCTGATGTTGCTGAAGACCGCCTCTTTCAGGTGATGATGCATACAATATAGTCCGGTAATACATGGGAGCAAAAAGAGGATTTACCGGAAAGTTTGACCACCCAGGATCAGCTCCCAACGTAGAAGTGAGCAACATCCCTTCTCCAAAAGGGTGTTCGGCCAACAAAACGTCATCATTTGCTGCTTCAAGCAGGGTTAAACTGTTGGAATTTGAAGCAGGCTCATAGTGGTAATAGTAGAAAATCGAGGGTAAATCAACCCGTATATCTTCATCCTTTTCTTTATTAAAGATTCCATCTAATACAGGATGCCCTTCTTCAAGCTCTCCCATTTTTGTAACGGTTTCAAAAGAACCGTACTCTCCAATCACATTATCAAATTGACCCGCATTAAAGAGGGAAAAGAATTGATTATAGCTTGCTATTTCACCCTGTTCAGAGGGGAAAAACAAAATACCTCCTCCGCCTTGCACATATTCGCGCAGCCCCCGATGCCAATATGAAGGAATGCTGGTAAGTCCATTTAATATCAATCCGTCGTATTCTGACCATTCTCCCTGTTCAATGTTATTCATCTGCTTTTCTTCAAACAGGATGCGCGCATTGGTTTGGCGGGCTGCTTCTAATGCCGGAGCTATATACGATGTAAAAGAAGAGGATTCCTGGCTATTGTTTACTAATAAAATTGAGCGCTGCTGTGGAATGTGTACTACAAAATGTCTTGTGTTATCAAAACCCACTTCGTCTCCCTCCAAAAGAATTTGGCCGGACAGATATCCAACTTCTTCCGGAACAAGCTCGAATAAAAAGTCTTTGGTTTCTCCCGGCTCTAACGATGTCTCATATTGCCCCGTCATTTCCCCTCCTAACTCTAACGAAAGAAACTGATTAGCAACAGCTGTATTACCAGTATTTTCAACTTTTACTGATAATGTTATCGGCGAACCCGGACTTAACAGCTGACTCTCAAGAGAAACTGATTTAACAGCCACATTTTGTTGTTGGACCTCTTCAAGCTGAATGAGCTGTACTGATATAGACTTTGCTTCCGATTCATCACCAAGATCTACATCTTCCAAACTTGATAGCTGGCTAACCTGTCCATCAGAAATAACGTACAGCACCGATTGGCCTTCCGGCGTATCTTTAAGCTGCTCATAAACCTCCTTAAACTGATCTGCAGTATAATGTCCACGATTAACCGAGGTTATATTATCCAACTGTGCTATTGCCCTGTTACCACTGACAAACCCGGCATTTGTTGCATCAGTAATATTTGTTGTTTTTAAAAGAAATTTATCGTCGGAGTTACCGTTTCTTATTATTCGACCAACGACATCTTTGGCCTGCTCGATAAGTGGGCCATCAGTTCCAACCCGGCTCATGCTGGCACTGTTATCGATCAAAATGGCAACAGATCGGGGCTCATCGGAACTTGCTGAGCCCGTTATGGTTGGAGGTAAAAAAGGACGGGCCAGCGCAAGAGCTAAAAACAACACTGCCAACGTTCGCAGCGCAAGCAACAAATATTGTTTGATTCGTATGCGACGAATTGTACTTTTACGAAGCTCATTAAAAAATGACAGGGTTGAAAAGGCAACTTTTTGTGGCCGCTTCAAATTAATTAAATGAATGATAACAGGTAACGCTACGGCCAAAAGCCCCAGCAAAAATAAAGGATTAAGAAAGTTCATTTATATCAAAATTGTTACTTTTGAGGCCTTCAAATAAAATTGCCTATACATAAGCTATTAAATAAACAGCGATATTTTAATAATTATTACGGAGAAAAAATTATCCCCCATTCATGAATACGTTTAAAGCTGCAGGTTTCTTTTTATGTACCGTTCTACTCTTAGTATCATGTTCAGATATTCCCGATCACAGCTGGTCGGATGGCGTGCCAGAAGAAGCACCTTTTGTAATTATCCCCGATGAAGAAGCTTCGCTCAATACGGTCCTTGATGCATCCCACACTCCTTTATTAGATGATATCACATCTTCGGCCGTTCAACTATTATCTCGAATCGACTCTACAGCCCAATCTCCAATTTCATTAAATGCCATTTCACTCTATCCAGATGCTGATAACCAGCTTGCCATTGTTTGGATGGCCCAGGCCTCCGGCAGTTTTATAGAACGGATGCAAAACAATTTTTATCTGGATTTTTCCCAAAACCAGTACTCTTTTAACGACGTCAAGATACATATTTTACATCTTAGCGATCGAAGACTCTTTGCAGCACAACTTCATGATGATCTATTTATTTCTGAATCCAGTCTGGCAGTAGAAGAATCCATCCGAGCATATCTTGGTTCCCATCCCCGGGCCAATCTTTCGGATATTACGCCACAACCCGGGCATATCATTATGAATACCCCTTCTCTTGATAAATGGGCAGAGCAGATATCCATGGTAACCTATCGCCCGATGATTAAGAACGCTCTTGAAGGTACAGAGCCGGTATTATTATCCGTCGGGCAAGAAGGCGAAGGACAAGGCAGCATGATTGAACTTGAAGGCACTGTCCCACTCAACGAAAAAGTCCCGTCCCATTTGGTAGCAGCTGTCTCATCTACCAATGCCCCCATTGTTTTGGATCAATATATTTCCTCTAATGCAGCGGCAGCAGGCCTATTTCGTCTTGAACCGCGAAGAGTGCCCCCGACATCTCTACCCGATACAACGCGATTGGATTCGGTTCTTATGGACGATCAGATTGCTTATTCGGACATTGCCAAAACACTCGATCCCGAGTTTTCGCTGGTCATGTACGCGCAGTCGGGCTTCCTTTCTACCGGCGAACACCTTTTTCTTCGAAAAGTTTCGGATGTGTCTGCTCTACGGACTGCACTAAATTCACTGGTTCGTGATGATCAGATCCAACGTAGCGATGGTCTATACGTAATCCAAAGCAACGCCATTGCCCAACTAATAGGGGGTTCATTTTGCACGTTTCAGAATTTTTATCTGGATATTATCGGAGATGTTGTAGCGATCTCTAAACGTAAAGGACTTGTCGAAGGGGTTTCATCTGACCGCAGCCGTCGCCGTACCATGTACTACGAGCAGACATTTCGGAATATAAAAGAGGATCTTCCCGAAGAAATAAGCGGATTTTTCGTTGGTAACAGTGATTTCTATTCTTTTGTAAAACCGTTTCTGTCTCCCAATAACAATCTTAATGCCCTCACTTCAAAGTTTGACCTTCTTACTGCATCAACAACTGTAAATAATGAAGATAATTTTTCCTTTAGCTTAAAAGCGTATCAAACAGAAGACCATTCAGCACCTTATCAGGAAAAATGGTTGTTCCCTACGGGAGCAGACTTAACAGGCAAACCAATTTTAGCTGATATTGGCGGCAGTGACAAAAATGAGGTCATTTTTGCTACGCAATCCGGCAATTTGTACGCTCTGGCAGCTGACGGTACGGTAGTAATGCAAGCCAATACCGGCTCTGATACTCCGGTTGGATCTCCCGTTGTATACGACTGGTATGGAACCAATCAAAATGTAATTCTGCTGGCAGCCGGTAACAAAGTATACGGGTGGAATGACAGTGGAGAACTGCTTCCCAAGTTTCCCTTTGAACTCGACGAACAAATTACTTCCCCATTAGTCGTAGAAGATATCGACCGAGACGGATTACCTAATACCTTGACCGCAACAGCAGATAGAAAACTACATCTTATGGATGGTCGTGGTGAAAACATAAACGGCTGGCCTATTACAACCAATGCAGAAATTGAAACCACCCCAACAGTTACAGATTATCAGGGGGCAACCACTATTTTTGCATTTGCAGAAAATGCACTCCACGGATGGCATCCTAATGGTGATGAAAGAACTGGCTTTCCAAAATTTATTAACGCATCATTAAACGGTTCTCCCGTGCTATATGAGGGCAATATTTTAGGAAATGCTGCCGACGGCTATCTGTATTCCATAGGACCCAACCAACTATTTGCTGATTCACTTAACGTCTTTGAAACAAGTACCGAATCTTCCGATATCGAAGCTGTATACGCCTCAAACAGTGCATTGGTAGGAACTCCATCTGTTCTCGATTTAACTGTGCAGGATGGAGACCAAACCCATCGTGGGTCAATGATTTTAACAATGAGCTCAAATGGCTCGGTGTTTTTAATTAACCAGGAAGGACAATTGCGATTCACTCAGAGTATGGGGCAACCGGCTGCACCAAAGTTCTCACCTTTTGTCTCAGATATTGATAAAAATGGACAAGATGATGTTATAGCATTAGCAAACTTCGGGCGACTGTATGCTTGGGAAATAAGGAATGGTGAACGTATATATTCGGTCCCTACGAGTGGCATGCAATATCCAATTGTAACAGATATCGACGGTGACGGATACAATGAACTTATCGCCCAAACGCGGGAAGGACTTCGCACGTGGACGATCTTTGGTACAGATGATGAGAATGAGGGGGATAGCGAGGAGTCCTAAGAGTAATAGCCACAGTTACAGGACATCCCCTAAGGCCTGTCGCAGGTAACCAAACTTAAACTCAAATCCGTGTTGCTGTAGCTTTTTCGGCTGCATGCGCTTGCTTGTTATTACGGGATTTGCAGCTTCTCCTAAGACAATATCCAACACAAATTCCGGCACTCTAAACAGTGACGGTCGATGCAATTGTGAAGCCAACTCACTTGCAAATTCATTCATCGTCACCGGATTGGGGGCATTTAAATTATAGGGACCTTCAATTTTATCATTTTGCAGAGGAAATATTAACCCACGGCACAAATCCAGCATATGAATCCACGGAAAATATTGCTTACCGCTGCCAAGTGGTCCGCCCACAAAAAACTTGAACGGCATTAACATCTGTTCCAAAGCGCCACCGTCTTTTTCGAGCACAACGCCAATACGCGGATTGGCCAGACGAACCCCGTATTCGGTCACCGGTTGGGCAGCCTTTTCCCAGTCCACACATACTTTAGATAAGAAGCTGTCTCCGGCCGGAGCAGACTCATCCAATACCGTATCGCCAGCTGGTTCATAATAGTCAGCTCCCGAAGCAGAAATCATTACCGACGGAGGATTTTCCGCACCCTTAACAGCTTCCACCAACTGTTCTGTACATTCAATGCGACTGTTATAGATCTTCTCTTTCACTTCGGCGGTCCATCGGGTTCCAAATATCGAGGACCCTGCCAGGTTTATGACCGCATCTGCTTTCTCCATTTCCGGCACAAGATTGTCATCCCAAGAAACAAATTGCTGATTTTTTGCCGTTTCATCCTCATATTCTTTAGGAGACCTACTCACAATAGTTAAAAAATGTCCATCTTGAAGCAGCAATGTTCGCAAATAAGATCCGACAAATCCGGTACCGCCCGTTATTAAAATCTTCATAAATATTTTTTCTTTTTTATTCGTATGAAGCTATTACATTTAGAATCTCAGTAGCATTCCATTAAGAATAAGTTCTGCAATGAATAAATCATATCTCAGTAAAGCAATAACAGTTATTCGTTTACTCTTGGGTATTCTATTCTTGATTTCAGGAATAGGAAAACTCATCAGCGGCTCCGATGCCCGATATCTGGTAGAACTGCTGGCTACCGAATTTTACTGGCTCATTGAGTACGCAACTGCTATTGTAATTGCAACATCCATTATTGAACTCGTGCTGGCTGTATTTCTAATCTGGAATAAATTTTTAAAATGGGCTCTGTCAGGCACGTTAGCTATGCTCATCAGCTTCTCTTCTGTGCTATCCTACTTTTATTTTCAGGGGATGTCAGTAGAAAATTGCGGCTGCTTTGGCGCTTTTGGTTTTGCATCGGGACTGGAATTTACCCTGCTTAGAAATTTAATACTAATAGCTTTAATTATTATAGCATACTTGCTTTCTACTTCGAAACCAAAAATATCAGATAAAGCATCTATATAAGCGTTTCAGCAATTTATATAAAACGCCCCCATTTTCTGACATCTTTCCTAATAATCTTTCTATTATTATATAGGTTTCAACAAATTAGCCCTATACTGATAACTCCTCCAGAGAACGGGAGAACAAATTTTGTCCCGTAGCTAACTCCTGAGGACTTCCTTGCTCCGTAATTTTACCCTCATTAAGAATATAAATTCGATCAGCTAATTTAACACTCTTAATACGATGAGTAACTAAAATTATCCCCATTTCTTTTTTAGACTCCATTAACATTTGAAGCATACCCTGTTCCGTTTCACGGTCCATTGCTGACGTCGCCTCATCGAGTAATAACAAGTCCGGTTCTTGATATAGTGCACGAGCCAACGCAACCAGCTGCTGTTGTCCTCCTGAAATGTTTGTTCCTTCTTCTCCCAATATAGTTGCGTACTGCTGAGGAAATTCCTCAAAGTATTTACTAAAACCATACTCTTTACAAAATTCAATAACTTGTTCAACGTCTTCTTCCTGTACATCTCCCAAACAGATATTATCCAACAAAGTGCCGCTAAATATTTTAATATCCTGCGGAACAGAAGCAAGGTGATTCCGCCAGCTTTTAACTGACAGTTCTCCCCATCCTATATTTTCATTAATTTTTAAGCTTCCACTTTCCGGTTCGTAAAAACGTTGTAAAATCTGCAACATTGTTGTCTTTCCGCAGCCACTTTCCCCCAGCAGAGCAATCATTTCTCCTTTCTCAACAGCAAACGAAATATCCTTTAATAAAGGACTGCGCCCGGGAAATCGGAATGATAAATCAGATACGTGAATACTTTCAACTTTGTCATTCTCTAACTTATTCTTTATTTCCGGTTTTTTGTTGTATTCCGGTTCTAAGGAGGTGAACTCATACATCCGATCAAAAGCAACTCTTGCTTCCTGCAGTCTGATATTTGTTAAAGCAAGCCGGTTAGCAGAAGGAATAAGCTGACTACTCATCTGAAAAATAGCCACTAATGCCCCAACTAATAGCTCATCTTGCAGAACCAACATAGAAGAAATGCCCAGCACCCCGACCATATAAAATGCACTGATAATATCAGCCCAAAAGGTAAACTTTATTCCCACTTTTCCAAGATCAAATATCTGATCCTGAAAAAAACCATAGATCTTTTTAGTAATCTTGGAAAAAAAGGGTTCTCGATTCCCGGTTTTAATTGTTGCAATGCCTTGTATCGTATCCACGTAATTACTTTCATTGGCTGAATGCGCCTTCATTACATCTTGCTGACCTTTCAGTATAGGCTCATTATATTGCCAGGTCAGTAGAAAAAACAGGGGCACACTAAGCAGTACAAAAAAACCCAGATTAATTGAATAAGTCATAATAAAAACAGAGGCTACTATAATAAGTAGCACATCTATCATTACTTCACTAAAAATATAGGTGATCGTACGTTGCAGTCGACGTGTATCGTTCATTCGGGCAATAAGGTCGCCCGTTTTTCTATTAAAGAAAAAGGGAACCGGCAATTTTAATAGTGAACTGTAAAAGGTATTAATAATACGGTTATTAAAATCCCGGCTCTGACGAATTAAAAAAAGCTGTCGCACATAGGAAAGTCCGCTCTTAGCAAAAAGTAGGAATGCAAGAAGACCAAGCCCTACAAATAATTTTAAGGTGTCTTCTCCCGGCAGTATTTCATCAATTAACTTTTGAGAAAAAATAGCCGTAGCTAAACTCAACACTGATACAAAAATTCCCAGTACCAAGGCCAGGCTCAAGATATTCAGATCTTCTTTTGTCAGTTGTTTGATCCATTGCCACTGGTATTTTTTCTTTTCATCAACAGTGGTGAAATCTTCTCCAGGTTTTAGTAACAACAATGCCTTGCTTTTCCAGAGCTTTTCAATCTCCTTTGGTGATACCAGCTTCACCCCTTCGGCCGGGTCGCTAATAATAAACTGCCCATCTTTAATGCCGTAAAAAATAATATAATGCTGCAGGCGTTCATCTTTAACAATATGTAGAATGCAGGGATCGGTCTGTTTTTTAAGATTTTCCAAATCGGCTTCGTAAGCCTCCGCTTTTAAGCCTACTTTATCTGCGGATTGATATAAACCCAGTAAGGTTGTACCCTGTTTACTGGTACCACTCAACTCCCTAAGACGTTCCAGCTTCGAAGTTCCGCCTAAAAAATTAATGACACTTAACAGACAAGCCACACCACAATCCGACTGGTCTTGCTGACGTACAAATGCTTCTTTGGCTCTCTTTTTTAAATTTGAGTTATTATCCCACATCTCGACAACTTGATTGCTCTTAAAATTTCTGTTTCTTAGGGCAAATCATACAAACCACCCAAGCACGGAAGCACGAGAAATCCATTTCTAATCCGTACAGATCCATGGCTTATTTCTTCACCAACTTGTACAGTATTTCAGCCTTAGTTTCACCCTGAAAGTTCTTCAGTAGCTTGCCCTCTCGGTTATATACAAATGTATTTGGCACTCCTTTTACCCCAAACAATTCTTTAACTTCGGCAGTGGAATCCTGTAGTACTTTTATCTTCTGTAGCGAATCCAACTCAAGTTTGTTCCTAAATTGTTTCAAAACCCTGGCAGGCTCATCGGAGATCAGATAAATCATAGCACGTTCTTGCAATGATCTGTGACTTTTTATGCTGCGTATCTCTGCCCGACAAAACTCGCATCCGGTATTAAAGTAGGTAAGAATAAAAGGAGCTTTTCTTACAAAGTTATTACTTTGAATAACCCTGCCATCCAAGCCAATAGCTGTAAACTCAGGTACTTGTGCTATGCGTTCTTTAACAACCTGTTTTTCTTGCAGTTGATCATAAATTGAGAATCCCAGGTAACCAATAGCACCTATAATAAACAGTAGAAAAATAAAAGCCAGTTTCCGTTTCATGATTATTTTTGAGTCTAAAGTCGAAAGTAAGAGTAGTTAAGTTATTGATTAGAAAAGTCATCAGCGCTCGATGAATTTTGAATTCTTGCATCCTGCTTCTTGTACCTTGTCACACTGTCACTGTATAACTGCTCACTAAAATCAGCTCACTTGCAGGGTTATAAAAGCTACAAACACCAGCCACAGAATAAGCCCCGTTGCATAAGACGGTAAAACAACTAACATGCTCTCCGCAAAATCTTCCTTCCACTGCTTCGAAAGCAGCCAACTGATAACAACTATATAAGCAACCTCAAACAGGTTTAAGGTTTGGAGCGGGTATTGCAGCCACTGTACCACATTTTCGGTACCAAAATAGCTTAGAATTGTTAAAGGATAGTAATTAGAAGCTGTTTCCAAAGTAAGGGTATCTAAGTGAAAAGAAAGGTTAACTAAGTACAAAGTCTGTGCCACAATAAAAACTACTTCAGCCAAAAGGACCACTTTAAAAATATTTTTAAAGTGGAACTCTACGTTTGATAAAACAGTGCCAATACTGATACAAACGGTTGCAAAGGACAGTTTTATAAGAAGTAACAAGGGGGTGAATACATAGCCAAACCACCAGTAACGTTCCTGAAAACCTAACATCGCTTCAAGGCTTTCCTGCGTAAGCTGGTCAGAAAAACTGCGAATATACACCTCTTTGCCAAAGATATACTGATCGATTATTACAGAAAACAATAAATATATAAAAACTACTATACTGAATATTATCCAACCGTTACATCGGTTAATAGAAATTTTCATTCTATCAAATAAATGATTTATCATACCAACCATAAAAATATAACTGAAAAATAAAAATCAAATACTATAAACTATTATTAAAGTGTTGTTGGATTTTTTCCAGATTATTTTTTTGATCATATTGATCATATTTAATCGCCCCATTATCTAATATAATAGATCTGCCAGTTATTCTGTTTGTAACATTAAGGTCATGACTTGATAATATTATTGTACAATCATTATTTGCTTTATATCTTTTTAACAACGATATAAGTATTATTCTAGATTCTGGATCAAGATTTGCAATTGGTTCATCTAGAATAAGTAATTTTGGTTCAACTAATAAAGTGCCTAAAACCCCTACCTTTACTTGATTACCAGTTGACAAATTTTCTATTCTCTTATCTTTTAATGAATACATATCTAAAAAGTTACCTGCTAGTTCATTGACTTCCGAAGCACTTTTTGAAGGAATACTATAAAAATTATAAAGTAGTTTATAATATTCCTGCACTTCAAGATACTTTATCAAAAATGAATCATCCAAAAAACATGCTGTAGACTTCTTCCAGGCTGCCGTTTTTGAAGTCTCCATACCATCTATAGTCACAATACCGTTTTCTACCTCAACAAGATCAACTATCAAACGAAGCAGAGTTGTTTTTCCTGCCCCATTTTTTCCAAATAGTTTTACAACTTCGCCAGTTTTTATATGTAATTCTGGAATTGATAAAGAAAAATCCTTATAGGTTTTTGTTACGTTGTTAAAATATATTGTCATTATTTTCTAAACCCCTCTTTCATTAAATAACTCCGTTGCAAAACAAACTCATCTACTTTTTTTAACAATATTGGATTAAGCAATAAACCCACAACTCCAGCGGAACTCATAAGAAACCAAAAAAGATAACCTCCGAACCAATTGCTCAACATTTTTACTAAAAAAACAAATAACCCTAAACATAATGTGACTGCATTATTAATAAATGGGTGGCTAACTCTAGATCCTTTTGTACTAAAAGCACTTAGAGAAGGATCGTACCTTTTTTCTTCTTGGATAGCGAGAGCTAAATAGGCAACATTTGAAACACCAATGGTAAATAAATAACATGAAAGTAAATCAAATATTAGTGATTTGTTAAGAAATACTAATACCAAAAAACCGGATAAAAATATAAGAGTTGATATATAAAAACTTATTAACCAAACAGATAGATTTATTGAAGAATATGAGATGGGCCAAACAGAAAGTGCATCAAAATTTATGCTGACTAATCTATAAGAGTGTAGTGTAAAAAATAAACCTGTTGAAATTATAGCTAGAGAATACCCTAACACTTCCTGTATTAATAAATTGTTTTCAGCACCAACTACAAATTGAAATAAACCTATATAAAAAAATATAACAATATTAATAGGTTGAAAAACAGCACGCTTATTTCTGAATAGCACTTTAATATATAACCAGCTCATTTTATTCATCTTACAAATATTCCAAATAAAATCCTTTTAAAATTACTTTTTTAAATAAGAAAAAAACTCCCCCAGCTAATATTGTTATGAGCATTACCCTATAAAATGAAATATATAATAAAGATGTATTTGTAATATAATTTAACAAAAATGTAAAGCCGACGATTAATAGAATTGTAACAAAATGCAAACTAGATCTGTTAACCAATATTCGAAATGAAATTGATAGCACAGATATAAAAACAAACAAGAGAATGGAGAGTATTAAATTTGTTAATAAATTATTATATATAGATATAAAATAAGAAGAGGTGAAAACAAAAAAAACGATATTTAGGACTCTAAATAACTCAGATAAAATAAGTTCAACAGCAATAACTTTTTTGGATATTGGTAGTACTAGGTAAGACCTTACTATATATCCAATATTAGTTTTAATAAAGACATTGATAAAACTAATGAATACAGCAGATAACACTAAAAAACCTACATTAAGTCCGACCTCAAATCTAGCTAAACTAATCCCTCCAATTATGCCAGCAACTAAAGATGGAAGCCAAACAAATAAAAAATAAAATAAGGTTGAAAGTAATCTCTGTTTACCGAATATATATTTAATTCTTTTTTTTAAAAGAAAAAATAATGTATACATAATAAAATCTAATCGGAGGCAAATCCCCCCCGATTAGATATATAAATGGTTAACCTATTTTTAACTAAAGGCTTTATATGCTTGTCTAGCAGCACAACCAGCTGCGATAGTACCCCCTACAGGATTAGCAGCAGCAGCACCGCCAGATAGTACAGTACCAACCGCAAATACTGCACAACCGCCATCTACAAAATCCCACATATCACCACCACTAAGTTGTGTCATCTGTTGTTTACTTAAAGTATTCATAATCAAATAATTTTTAATTAGAATTAAAAATATGAAGATAGGATTTACGTAGCTACAACTCCAGCAACAGCAGCCGCACATGCTGGCCCTGCGATTGCAATTCCAGCAGCAGTACCTATTCCACCAGTAGCTGCACCAGCTACACCTATTCCAATAAGGGTTGCATATCCACATGCACCTCCTAATATCGCGTCTTTATTACCGCCTTCTATTTGTTCCATTTTTTCTATTGCCAACTTTTCCATAATAAACCTCTTAACTTAATTATAGTTTTATTTTAGAATATTTCACCGAAAAAGCCACACAATAATTTGCGTATCACCATCTCTGTACCCCTTCGATGAGTTCACTTCCATATTCAAAAATTTGATTCGTACCTTCAAGAAAGTTCGGTATCCAATTTGTTAGTTGTCTCTCCTTTTTGTTTTGGAGTGTCAGTACTCATCGTCAGCGTCCAGTTTCTTGTGGTTACTATATTTACAAGCCCTTATTTAAAAGTTGCAAGTTGAATGTTACAGGTTAAGTAGGGCACTTAGGCAAATTCTTCTAACCTACAACAATCAATGGCTGCATATTCTATTTTTTATCCTGAACCTAAATTCTGCACACTTCCTACTGTTCTCCGTTCAATAACTTTTTCCGAATTTCCGTAAAATTTGTATCAAAGTGTCGGTTAAGAAATTTATACAAGGCTTGGTCATCTTTTAAACCAATTTCTACAGCAATAGCCCGACTGGTTTTATGGGGATAAGATAAAATCACTTTGTGTAGTCGGGTATACCGCACTCTAGAAAGGCATTCGTGCGGAGTCTCATCAAAGTGTTCTGCAAAAGAAGTCGAAAAGTAACACCGGGAATACCCCATCTGCCGAGCCCAACGTTGTACAGTCGGTATTTCTTTTAAATTCTCTTTTAAAACATTAACTGAAAATTTTAAGGGAATAGGCTTGTAGCGATATTTTTTTTTCTTGCATACTAAAAGGTAATGACTAATATTTTTAGAAATTTTCACTTTCAGCTCTACAAGAGTCTAAAGCATGCAGTATGTTACATTATAAATCCCTAATTTTATTAGATCAATAAAAAGTTTGGGTAGGACTTATTTATTAACTGGATAAGGTCGCTACTTTTTAGACTCCTCTATTCCCAACCCTGGGTTATCAGATAGGCGAACTTCCTTATTCTTAGTAAGCGTCAACCCTGAAAAAGGATCGTTGCTAATCAACAAATGACCATCGAGATCTACATAATCGGCCCATGTTCCCAGTAACGCTCCAGCGGCAATCCCCAGAGAACTTTCGATCATACATCCAATCATCACCTCAATATTTTGCTCACGGGCCTTATCAATTAGCTTAAAAGCTTCAACCAAGCTCCCCACCTTCTGGAGCTTAATATTGATTCCGTCAAACTGATCAGCTATTTCATCCATATACTCTCTGCCTACAAAACTTTCATCGGCAATAATGGGTAATGGTGACCATTGTTTTAACTGAATCAGTTCTTCTTTACATGAGGCAGGCATAGGCTGCTCAATAAATTCCACATTTTGATCTGCTAAAAAACGAACCTGCCGTTTGGCCGTATCTAAATCTGCCCATCCCTCATTGGCATCTACTCGAATAATCTGGTCTGATACTTCGCGAATGCCTTTAATAATTTCTACATCCCGATCAGTTCCTAATTTTACTTTTAATATGGGATATTCTTTAGCTCCTTCCACCTTTTGCTGCATGACATCAATATCATCAAGGCCAATAGTGAAAGAAGTCGGAGGCGTCTGTTGTGAGGGAGCATCCCACAACTTCCATAGCGGTTGTCCCTGGCTTTTGCCCCACCAATCCAGCCACGCCATCTCTACTGCTGTCTTTGCCGACTGTACGGATTGATCTATTTGCTGAAGTTTCTCCCAAACTACCTCGGCAGAATTAATCTCATCAAAAAATGAGGCGGGGAGTTGTTTTAGAAAAGCAATAACGGTATCCGCATCTTCATTATATCGACTATTGGGACCAGCTTCTCCCAATCCCGTAATACCATCGGCCGTTAACTTCACCAGTACATTGGGAACCGTTTCTTTAGTTCCGCGTGCGATTGTAAACGGATGGGAAGGAACAAGTTCTAATTTTTCATATTCGAGCTTAAAACGAGACATATCCTAAAATTTGAAGTGCGTATAAGTAAAGGTAAAATACGGGGCTTGCTAAAATGAGAGCATCAAAACGATCAAAAAATCCACCGTGCCCCGGCAAAATATCAGAAGCATCTTTGGCATTAGCTACTCGCTTTATTCTGCTGGCTGTCAAGTCACCAATGGGACCAAATATACTGATCAGCAATGTAACCGGAGCTAACACAAGTAATGACACCGAAAGGGCAACCGGAACGGCATAATAAGCGATGGTCAATCCCACCAGTGCTCCAAGAATTCCAAAGAAAAATCCTTCCCAGGTTTTATTGGGGCTGATTGCAGGCGCCAGTTTCTTTTTTCCGAGATATTTACCCCCGAAGTAGGCAAACACATCGTTCCCCCATACCATGAGTAGTAATCCAATAGTTAGAGCAAAACCAACAGCCGAAGAACCTGTATTTCTAATCAAAATAATGGCCAACAACCCCAGCGGTGCATAAATACCACAAAAGAACGTACCAATTACCTGCTTTAAAGCATGGTCACCGGACTTGAAAATCTGAATAGCTATAAACAGCAAAAAGATAGCCATTCCAATGGCAAGTGCATGAGGTAAATAGGGACTCAATAATATCCACATGCCAATGGTATACGGGAAAAGATTATCCGGTTCAAATCCGGCACCGGCAGCCAGCATAGAAAGTTCCCGCTGAATAAAAAGGGCCACAAGAATAATTAACCCAACAAAATAAAAATCACCGAGCCATGTAATAAATATAAAGAAAGCCGCAGCCGGGACAGCAAATAGAATACGTTTAGCAAGCTCAGTCACAGATCAATTATTCTTCTTCGTTGGTTCCTTCTTCCGGCAGCTCAAATTCGGCCAGTGCTTTTCGGGCCTCTTCTTCGTATTCATCTGGCACATACAGATAAACCATTCCCATTTCACCATAATTTACACTAAATGATGAATCTCGTTTGGACAAGATGTTAGAGGGGATATCGAGGCTGGCAAGGTAATTCTTAGCACTTTCAACTTCATATTCGGTGCCGCCTTCCTTAACACAAGTCCAGTTTTCAATATCGTTTGGTTCAGAACCTTCCAACATAATAAACCTCCTTAGGCTATTGAATTCTTATTTTGACCGTACATCCAATATACAATATAAGCAGTAATTAACAGACTAATTATTACGGCCCAAAGGGGCGGCATTGATTCTGGTGTAATTTCTGCAAAAGCAGATTTAGGATAATAGGTGCCCACCAATACGCTCCCGCCATTGTTTACCAAATGGGCAACAACAGCCGGCACAATACTTTCTGATACCCAAGTAACATATGCGAATAACATCCCCAGTGTTGCAAGCGGAATTAAATTACTAAGCTGAATGTGATATAGTCCAAAAAGCAATCCCGATACAATGATGGCCGGCCAAATGCCCCAGCTTTTTTGAAAAGCCCTCATTACATAACCTCGATAAAGAGTTTCCTCACAAATTGCCGGTACCAGTGCTACATGAAATAAGGTTAGCATCAGCATATGATCGCCCTGCAGATAATTTTCGATCATCTGCATCTGGGTATTCTGCATATTGCTAAACATCTCGGGCACGGGAATAAGGGCATTAAGCCACGATAAAAACCAGATGGTAGGTTGTATTGCAATAATTAATACAACCGTTATGGCTGACTTTCGCAAAGTATCGGGCTGAATAGAAAATCGGAGAAACTTCTTTCGTCCCTCTCTGGAGCTATGCAATCGCGCAAAAAACCAGGTTGCCAATCCCAAAAATAAAATCTGTCCCGCCGAATTGCCGATAAAAAGCAAATCCAGGTTTTCTGTTAGTTGCGACATCATCTGGTTGGCATCAGCATTTATCCCACCCTCTATTAACATCAATGCAATAGCCACAATAGAAGCCGTCACTTGAAAAAGGATAAAAGCCGCTATAATCCAAAGCAGGGCCAGCGCCCAGTCCGAAAATCCATTGCGCTCGGCCCATGATTGATAATTGGAATTAGAAATACCAGATTCAGATAAATTATTATTCACTAACTTATTTTCTCTGCCTTAATTATCCTTCCTGCTTTCCAAAAACCTTAGCTCCTATCATTCCGGTAAAAACATTTAAGATACCATACATGGGGAGATTATATAAAAGCTGCGTGCCTATACTATTTTGACCGCGCATACTTTGTACCGTAGAATCAATCATTTGCTGCTTTTGAGCATCGGGTAAATCTGATGCCTCAAAATTGGCAATAACACTGTCAATTGCTTTTTGTGTCATATCGGGATCAATAAACTGCCAGATCTGATTAAACACAATGTAAACTACTGTAATACAAATACCGGTAAATAATCCGATTAGTGCCCCTTTGCCCAACTTGATACTGATGTTATATTCATTAGCATAGTGCCAGGTAGCCAACATTCCCCCAAAGGCACCCACCAGACAAACGAATATTCCCAACAGTTGTACTGGAGAAAATAGCGATCCAGAAGGCTCAGAATTAATCATTGCATAGCTCGTTACTAACGAGAGGGCGAAAACAATAATCCCAAAAATTACTCCTGCTATCCCTACTGATGTCCAATACGATGGTTGATTATTCTGCTCTGCTTGTTGTTCTGTTACTTCATCCATAATGATCCCCTATTGTTTTAGTTATGATGAAAAAAATCCCCAACAAAAATGAGTGCTGCTGAACTTCCCAACATTCCACCTAATATCGCTCGTGAAAACAATGTATTCTGCCACAGTCCCAATAAATTTCCTGCAGCATCAATAAAATTAAATAATAATATAACTACCAAAACTTTCTTTATATGTGCCAATCTCGTTATCCTTATTAAGGATAACATTGGCAATAACATCCATCCCAAAGCAAAGCCGGAATAAACCCCAATACATCTGCTGCAAACCGCCATAGGCTGCCCGTTAATCCAAAACGAACGGTTAGCCATTTGGTGACACAAACTATTAAAAGCCTGGTGCTGCCATTGTACAGGCCACCGAGCAGATTGGTTAAACAATCCACCTCCAATAGCAACAAGTACTAAAATTAAAACCAATATAAATACCAATCCATATAATATTGGCTGACGTATTTGCATAATAGCATTAACTGTTGACTACTTCCTTTAGTCCATTCACAAAATCAGAGGGTGCCCGGCACGGTTTGCGCGTGTCCTCTTTCATGAAACAGAGCTCAACTTTTCCTTGAATATGGGGAGCTTCCCGTCGCTCAGTCTTAACATAATAATATGTTTCGAGCCGCACTGTGGGGATATCAAACAGCAATACCTCCACATCCATTAGCTCATCATAAAAGACCGGTGATTTGTAATCCACTTGGGTGTGAATGACCGGAAGCATAACGCCATTTTGCTCTAATTTGGCATAAGGTAAACCAAGTGACCGTATCATTTCGGTACGAGCTTCCTCAAAATATTCCAGGTATCGTCCATAGTAGACATACCCCATCTGATCGGTTTCGCCATATCGACTGCGCAACTGATGGGTATAGCTATAAATTGGATCTTTATCGGGAAACAATGGACACTCGTCTACTTGTTGTTAGATACTTTTTTGAACTCACCCATATTCGCATACTTGTCGATGCGGGATTCAACCAACTTCTCGGACGATTTTTTCTTCAACCGTTTTAACGATTCCAGTATTTGCTCCTTTACTGCTTTAGCTGCTTGATCCGGACCACGGTGAGCCCCGCCAAGTGGTTCCTTGATGATACCATCAATTATATCCATCCCTTCCAGATCCTCAGCCGTAAGCTTTAATACCGCTGCTGCCTGTTCTTTGTAATCCCAAGTTTTCCAAAGAATAGATGAGCATGATTCCGGAGAAATTACTGAATACCAGGTGTTCTCCATCATATACACTTCATTGCCCATGCCAATACCAATAGCACCGCCACTGGCCCCTTCTCCGATAACAACTGTAATAATGGGCACCTTCAGCGTAGCCATCATCTTAAGATTCTTTGCGATAGCTTCAGCTTGCCCGCGCTCTTCGGCCTCCAAGCCCGGATAGGCGCCAGGCGTATCAAGCAACGTTATTACGGGGATATCAAACTTTTCCCCCAGCTTCATCAAGCGATGAGCTTTGCGATATCCTTCGGGATTGGCCATCCCAAATCGACGATATTGCCGACTTTCGGTATCTCGACCTTTTTGATGTCCCATTATAACCACAGACTGACCATCAATTGTCGCAAAACCACCTACAATGGCCTTGTCATCACTGTGATATCGATCGCCGTGTATCTCAACAAAATTTTCGGTGATTTTATAAATATAATCTAACGTATAGGGACGTTCGGGATGACGTGCCAACTGTACACGTTGCCAGCGTGTTAAGTTTGTAAATATTGATTCCCGGAGTTCATCAACACGCTTTTCGAGCCGTTTTATCTCTGGCGAAAGTACTTCATCATCCGCAACAGATAATTCACTCAACTCTTTGATCTTTTTTTCCAGATCGGCAATAGGTTGCTCAAAATCTAAATACTGCATAAAGGATTTTTATCACTTAAAAATGACCTCAAATATAAGAACATATACGAAGATATTAAGAAGATATCTTACTTACTAAAGTGTCCCAAATATACTTTGAATTTTTAATGTCCATACCCGCCAAATAGCCTCCCAAACTATTGATTTTGACATCTTTGATACCCCTTCTTCGCGTTCACGAAAAATAATAGCCACTTCTTTTAGCGTAAATCCTGCTTGCCAAGCCCTAAAATGCAGTTCAATCTGAAAAGCGTACCCATTCGACCGAATTTTATCTACCGAAATACCCTCAAGCACTTTACGATGGATACACTTAAATCCGGCTGTAGTATCAAAAATGGGCAGTCCCGTAATAAATCGGGCATAGAGATTAGCACTATAAGACAAAATAAGTCTGCTCAGCGGCCAGTTAATAATACTTATTCCTTTGGCATACCGCGATCCAACAGCTACATCTGCATTCCCTGACTTAACTTTGGCAATTAATTCCGGGAGATCATCCGGATTATGAGAAAAATCAGCATCCATTTCACAGATATACGAATATCCCTGTTCAAGGCCGTACTTAAACCCTTCTACATAAGCAGTTCCCAATCCCAGCTTGCCGGATCGCTCAATCAGATGCAATCGTTCCCCAAATTTATTTTGAGCTTCTTTAACTAAATCAGCAGTTCCGTCGGGCGAACCATCATCAACAATCAATAAATCAATATTCTCATCTTGATTGAACACCTGTCCGATAAGCTCCGAAATATTATTGGCTTCATTGTACGTGGGAATAATTACTAATGTCTCTTTAGGCATAAACCTTTTTGTAATAATTATTTCTACTATTCATCGATACTTTTCTTTCTTTTAAGATGCACTAAGGATACAAAATAGCTTATTAATGTTGCATAAATAATTTTCCTATCTTCAGCGACTAAGAATATAAAAGAATTACTAACTTATTAATATAATTACCATTGTTTAAATTAAAGAAGACTGCTTCATCAACAAAGGCTCGTCTTGGCACACTCTCTACCGACCATGGAAAAATAGACACCCCCATCTTTATGCCGGTAGGTACTTTAGGAACCGTGAAAGCTGTAAAGCAGGACGAATTGATCGATAAAGTAAAAGCTCAGATAATACTGGGCAATACCTATCATCTCTATCTGCGTCCGGGTTGTGATATTATAGAAAATGCCGGTGGGCTTCACTCTTTTATCAATTGGGATCGACCCATTTTAACAGATTCAGGAGGGTATCAAATCTTTTCCCTGTCCGATAATCGAGAACTAACCGAAGAGGGGGCTAAATTTAAGAGCCACTTGGACGGTTCCAAACATATGTTCACTCCAGAAAATATTGTCGATATCCAGCGTACCCTTGGATCTGATATCATGATGGTTCTGGATGAATGTCCACCCTATCCCAGCAGCTACGAATATGCTAAAGAGTCGATGGAGCTTACGCATCGCTGGGAAAAACGAGGGCGTGAAGCGTTTCTCAACACAAAACCTAAATACAGTCATAAACAAGCTCAGTTTGGCATTGTTCAAGGCGGCACCTATGAGGATTTACGCATAGAATCCTCAAAGTATGTAACTGATCTTGATTTTGAGGGCATTGCAATCGGTGGACTTAGCGTTGGAGAGCCCACCGAACTAATGTATGAAATGACGGACCTTAATACCGATTATCTTCCTGAGGATAAACCCCGTTACCTAATGGGAGTTGGAAAACCTGAAAACCTTCTGCATGCCATTGCCCGCGGTATTGACATGTTTGATTGCGTACTACCGACAAGGAATGCCCGCAATGGTCAAATATTCACCCGCAATGGGTATATTAATATTCGAAATGCCAAATGGAAAAATCATCAAAAACCGTTAGATCCCGACTTCCCCACCGATTTATGTCAGAAATATAAAATGTCTTACATCCATCACTTATTTCGCAACAATGAATTACTTGGATTGGAATTGGCCTCCCTCCATAATCTAACATTTTACTTATGGCTGATGGATAAAGTAAAAGAGCGTATTACCAATGATACCTTCCATACTTGGTATAAAGAAAAAGCAGAAGTTTTGGGTACCAAAATTTAAGTTTCTTTACCCGGCACCTTTTTAAAATAAAAAAGGTGACCCATCTGTGGATCACCTTTATAATAACAATACAAAAATAAAAAAAAGAGCGGGCGGGGACCTACGCTTCCTCCCTTGTGGGAAGTACCATCGGCGCTGCCGGGTGTCACGGCCGTGTTCGGGATGGGAACGGGTGGAGCCCCGGCGCTTGGCCCGCCTGCTCAAAATTCGGTCAATATATCAAAGTCTTCGACGTAGTGATAGCTGAGAGTAAGGGAAGATCGGGGTGT
>NZ_NSKE01000010.1 GCF_002287075.1 Fodinibius salipaludis | reverse complement strand
TCGGGGCTTGGGACCGTATGGGTGAGCGATATTACCTACCTGCCCAGTAGCGGGGGATGGTTATACCTTACCACGGTGATGGATTTGGGAGACCGACAAATTATAGGTTGGAATCTTAGCCGAACCCTTTCGGCCAAAGCCACCTCTGTTGCAGCCTTGACACAGGCGCTGGCAAGACGCCGACCGACGGATTCGCTGTTGTTCCACTCCGATCGTGGTATCCAGTATGCTTGTGGGGAGTTTACCAGGCTGCTGGCAACAAACCGGATGACCCAAAGCATGAGCCGGAAAGGTAACTGCTGGGATAACGCTCCGGCCGAAAGTTTCTTTAAAACACTCAAAGCTGAGTTGCAGATGGATCGCCCCTTTAGCAGCTATGGCGAAGCACGAACAACTATCTTCACATTTATTGACCTTTGGTACAACAGAAAACGGCTCCATTCGGCCCTGAATTATCAGACACCGATCCAAGCCGCCCGACAACTAACACATAACAAAGCCGCATGATCTACCTTAACCCACTGTCTACTTTTTTGTTGCAATTCCACCATAATTTTCTCGATTAAAACTATGGCATTCATTTTTTGAGCGACCAAAAAACGAATCAAAAAAGTCACCAGCTTTAGAATTGTGAAACCAACTATAGTCTGTAGGATACGTGCATTTTAATGGTCCATATAAGCATTTGTCAGGTAATACATTGGGAACCGGTGAAAAATGCACGTTCGTATCCTTTGACCTTCGTACACAATTCGTAATGCTGGATTGGTTTTAAATCGTGAAGTATGTTTCCCGTGATTCGCCTCTAACCCCTGGTAAGATTAAAAACCTTTGAAGTTGGCATGGGAAAATCCCCTCTTGAGAGGGGTGGCCCCGAATCCTCGGGGTCGGGGTGTGTTTGTAAGTTCTTGTAAGTGAGTAGTATTCATGAGCAACGTTTTGACCCACCCCAACCCCTCCCTGCAAGCAAGGAGGGGCTAAGATTTGTATTTATTTTACGGTTATAACCCGTACTTAAGAATTGTGAGCGAAGGACTAATATTAAGATCAGTGTAAGTAGGTTGCACACTAAAAACCTATTCCATCCGTTGCATGGTACTTATATTGTAATTACATTATTGTATAACATTATTAATCCATAGTGATATGAAAACAAAACTTATTCGTATTGGGAATTCACAGGGAGTTCGTATACCTAAGCCCATCATTGAAGAAATCGGGCTATCTGAAGAAATAGAAATGATTCTCAAAGACAATAAGATCATCCTGCGTTCTGCCGAGCAAAGCCGTAAAGGCTGGGATAATGCTTTTGAGAAAATGGCCGAAGAAAATGATGACCAATTGATTGACAAAGAAGGTGTTGAAGCGCCAAGCCAGTGGGATAAAACTGAGTGGACATGGTAAAAAGTGAATCTGTTCAGCGTTTCGACGTCTACTTAATTTCTCTTGATCCAACACAAGGCTCGGAAATCAAGAAAACACGTCCTTGCCTGGTTATTTCGCCTGATGAAATGAATCGGCATATTCGAACGGTCATTATTGCTCCGATGACCTCAACAGTTAAAAATTATCCATCAAGGGTTACTACAACGTTTCAAAAAAAGCGGGGCCAAATTGTTTTAGATCAAATTCGTACAGTAGACAAACAACGTCTAATAAAAAAATTGGGAACTATTAGTTCTTCTGCCCAAGATAAGACGCTAAATGTACTTCAAGAAATGTTTTCACTATAACATGCATATTACGGCTATAGCCGGATGACCATTGATTTGGGGATGGAGTAATTAGGTGATGAGGTGACTAAGTAATTAAGTTGCAGATTGACGGAAGATGGATGACCAACGACGGTTGTTTGTGGACGGTGTATGATGTTGGAAGTTTGATGCTCGATGTTGGATTGAACTTGTGAGGTTGGCACTGTGAAGTCCCCCCTTTGCGTGCCCCGAGTAATTAGGTGACTAAGTTTTTGAGCGACAAAGTAACAAAGCAGGACTGCTTATTTATAAAGATGTCATTTCGACCGGAGGCTGTGGGTTTTCAAGCCGGAGCGGAGAAATCTTTGTTTTTAATTCGTGATGGAGGACGGTTTACAGTCCCACAAAGTTATAAGTGAGTTGTACTCATGAGCAACGTTTTGACCCACCCCGCCTCGTCCCTCGGCACCCCTCCCTGCAAGCAAGGAGGGGCCAAGATTTGTATCTACTTCACGGTTTAAAGTAGGCATAAGAATTGTGAGCGAAGGCTTGACAGGGTGTGAAAGAGTATTTCGCACCGGTAATTCTTTAGGAAATAAGCACAACAGTAAAAGGATCATCGAAATACTCACACCAAAGGGCCGAAGCCGGATTCACAATTCTAAGTCCGTCCTGTGGAATGCTACAAAGTAGCCCTCCGATTAATCGGAGGATTCCACGGAGGATCTTGATCTTTTGGTTCGTTTTGGATCAAGCCCCCCGAATGCTCGGGGCGCGGCAAAATGAATATCATAATCCTTTGCTCATTCAAAAAAGTAAGTCCCTCTTTGGTCACAAAAAATAGGCAAGAACATTATATCCAAAGCGCTGAAAATCAGGTAATGTGAGTATTATTGAAATGAGGATAAGCGAGCAAATTGTTAAATAGACAAGTTTAATAGATATTCATATACTAAAATAAACGAACAGGAAAAGTTGTTACTATTAAAAAAGGTAGGTTGAAATGTCAGTAGTGAAAGAAAAGATGAAAAAAGTTATTGAATCCTTTCCAGAGGATGCTACCTATGAAGAGATTATGCGGGAACTTGTTTTTGAAGAAATGATTAATCGTGGGTTAGAAGATCTGAGAGAAGATAAAACAATTTCTAATGAAGATATGGGAAAAAGAATTCGGACATGGAAATAACATGGACGAATGAAGCTGAAACATGGCTGAAAGAAATCTTTGATTTTATCTCAAAAGACAATGAGAAGATAGCTCCGGAAGTTATCGCTGGTATTTATGAGCGGGCTCAAATATTGGAAGAACATCCCAGGATAGGATATAAATATCGTGATGAACCGGAAGGCGAAATTCGTATTCTTTTATATGGTCATTATCGTATTGCCTATTTATTGGGAGAACAAAACATTATAATTTTGGGAGTATTTCACGGTGCATTGGATATTGATCGATATATTTCTGTGCAGTCATGATGTTAACTTAGTAGATTTATTTTCAGACAAAACATTCTGACCCTCACCGTTCAACCGCATATGCATTCCCTCACAACCCTAATGCCGGGTTTCTGAAGGCACGAATGATCCCCTCCTTACAGAAAGGAGAGGCGTAGGGGTGGTTGGATAAAGCATTTACTCAGTTATGAATTATTTCCTGGTATAAGAAACAGTCCGTTAATGCCCGCAATCCCAATCCGTCGGGAGAGGGCTAATTTATTGACCCCCAAGATCGGCTAAAGCCAGTTATTTTACTCATCCCTCTACTGGATGCGATATACTCCGTAGTGGCAAATTCCTACCTGCCGACCACAAAATTCTCAGCCGGCGATGTTTTTGGGTTCCGTTTTTGCATCGTTCCAAAAATGAAACAGGCCCTTTGTGGATCTTTTGTTGACAAAAATGACGGATACCATAGTTTATAATAAAGCGAAACACACCCCGACCCCGAGTATCGGGGCCACCCCTCTCCAGAGGGGAATATTCATGCTCAATTTTTATTTAGTAAGTCAGAAATATCTTTACGAAGTGAGGGTAGGATATCATGTATAGTGTTCCAAACGGCATCTAAATCCACACCCATATAATTATGGATTAATTTGTCTCGCATGCCGGCCATGTTTTTCCAGGGGATATGTTTATTCTCATCTCTAAGGTCAGAAGAAATATTCTTAGTGGCTTCACCAATGATCTCAAAATTACGTACTACCGCATCTTGAATCATATTATTTTCTTTGAACTCTTTTTGACTAATCCCTTCTGTATAATCCAAGATACGGTCAATAGCATCAAGGATATTCGATAAATATACCTTATTGTGTTTCATTAAGAATATATTTTATCTCTTTATCGATATATGGCTTTAAATGTTTGTTAACAGATTGTTCCGTAACAAGGTCAACCTCAATATCTAAAAGTTTACTTAACTCTTCTTCAATCTCAATAAGTTCAAAAAGGTTGAGCGGTTGTTTTACATTGATGAGCAAATCGAGATCGCTTTGCTCATTAGCATCTGAACGGGCTTGTGAACCGAACACACCAATTTTGATGGGCTTGTAAGGCTCCAATGTTTTTAGAATGGTATGTGATTGTTCTTCAGTAATCATAAATAGAAGCTAATAAATTTGTAGGAAAAGTTCTTTGGTGAATAAAAAAGATACGAAAATTATCAAATTGGCAGGACTAGACCCTAAAGCCAGCTGTTTGCCCCTCTATTCCGTATGATGTACTTCGTATAGGAGGCAAATTCTTTCCCTATAAATATAGAGGACTTAAAACCGGACATAAGAATTGTGGGCGAAGGACAAGGGGATTTTTTCCGCCTTTTGTCTTGATACAAAAGGCTTGTAAAAAATCAAGGCGAAGAATTCTGATACAGCTCCAACCTTTGGGTAAGAGCAATTCAATGGTCCTTTAACTATCGTGCCAGTTATAACATAAGGCCGGTATGAATTGCTCACCTCACCCGGCAGGTCTCCACTTCAGAATTCTTATGCCCAGATATCCCTCCAAAGGAATGTGAACTTTACGGTTTTGTTCAACCGGGGGTTTGGGGAAATCGCGGGAAGGATGTAATAATTTTGAACTATTCAGAGCAATATGTGAGCTAACGGATTTATCCAGAACAAAATCAACGATTCCCCCGGTGAGCTTTTTTTTACTTTTTTGCTCATTCAAAAAAGTAAGCCTCTATTGGCTCACAAAAAAAGATAAATCCATTGCTGGTTTCTTTTACGTTTTTTGAACGACCAAAAAACGTAGTAAAAGTCGCCGCCTAAGAATTCTGTACCCACTTTGGTCTTCGGCTGGGATAATTCTAATGGTCCTTCCAATTAGTAGGTTACTTCAAAGTGAGATACCGGTTTAGAATTATCCTTGGCAGCCTCGACCACCGAACAGAATTCGTTATGCCGGAAGGTTGAAACTTGTATTCACTTTACTGTTTAAAAACCCGGGGGTCTGGGGGAATTGCGGGAAAGCAAAACAAAAAAGCACTGAGCGATGAAGAGCAATAAATTAATTGTCGATTATAAAAAGAGCTTAATCTACAATTCCCACAGCACTTTTTTCGTCTGTTTTTTGGTGACAAAAAATAGACTCCCATACCTTTGATTACAAAAAAATAAATGCCATGACAACATCAATAAAAAAAGACACTTAAATAATTTAATTAAAAATGGGAACCGGGATTTAATAGATGGATAAGATTAAGAGGATTAGTCATCCAATTGGCAGCACAAATTCCTTATTTTGAAGAAAGGGACAGGTCCTGGTTTGTGAAACATGGTGAAACCGTATTAGTAGATGGTTATATCACAGGATAAGAGGTTACTGTGGATCATCTAATACCTCGATTAAAACCTCATTATTAAATTTTCTTAAAGTCTATTATTTCATTACTTTTAGCATTCTTAAAATCAAGCAGATCTTGAGTAAAGGGCACACCCATTTTTCATTTATCTATTTTTAATTTTTAATTAGAGAAACGCTGAGTATTGAGGTTGAGAACTGAGATTCAGGTTGAGAGGAGGCGCAATGGCGAAACCACCTGTTGAAAGTTACAAGTTGAAGGTTAGAGGTTAGTTTCTTAGCATCAGCTCCAACTTTCAACCTTTAACGTTCAACCTTCAACAAATAAATAAACTTATGGCGACCGTTGAGCGTTTTGAAGATTTAGAGATTTGGAAGCTGGCCAGAGAGTTGGTTAATATGATTTATGAGGTTACCTCTGATAACAAGTTTGCCAAAGATTATGGACTTAAAGATCAGATAAGACGTTCCTCAGTCTCAATTATGAATAACATAGCTGAAGGTTTTGAAAGCAGAACAGTGAAACGATTTATCAATTACCTCGGACAAGCAAAAGCATCATGCGGAGAAACACGATCCGTTTGTTATGTAGCCCTGGATTGTAATTATATTGATCAGGAAAAGTTCAAAAAATTATATACCTTAAGCACGAAAATATCCGGAAAGATTAAACGTTTTATAGATTACCTTGAGAACTATGATTCGAATGACCGGATTAAGGAAGCGATGGTTGAATATAAATCTTGTTAAAGAGGTAAAACCCCTGTTACAGGTTACATGTTGAACGTTGCAGGTTAACCTTCAACTTTTAACCTTCAACCTTCAACAAGTATACAATCGAATCACGTTTTACTTATCAGAAATTAGAATACAAATTACTAATATAGAACAAAGCTGAGCAACGAAAATCCACATAGCGACCATCACGACCCCAAACCCCAGAAAGGGCACCAGCCACACACCCCTCCCCCTCAAGGTTATTACGGCGCCCCTCCCGAATACGGCTACCAGCCCATAGAAGAAGACGAAATCGACCTTATCGAGCTGGCGCAGACCTTCTGGGACGCCCGCGAAAAAATTGTAAAAATTACCGGGGCTTTTTTAGTATTGGGACTACTCATCGCCCTATTCAGCCCCAAAGAATATTCTACCGAAGCCACGCTTATGCCCGAAACACAATCAGCCCAAAGCGGGGCAAGCGGGTTGCTGCAGCAGTACGGGGGTATGTTGGGTATCAGTGGCAGTCAATTGAGTGGTGGACAAGAAGGTTCTATACCCCCGCAGCTCTACCCGAATATTGTACAAAGTTTGCCCTACCAGGTGGAGCTAATGAATACTGAAGTCTATTTCTCGGAGTACGATACCACGGCTACGGTACATGACTTTTTTAGCGGGATTCATTCCCCCTCAGTTTTGGGATATGCGAGGCAGTTTACCATTGGTTTGCCCGGACAGATTATCGGGCTTTTTAAGGCAGAAGAACAGGATGTATCCCCCCTGCCTAAAAAGGTGGATCGTGATTCGGTATTGAAGTTGAACAGAGAGCAGATGGAAACGGTAAAAATACTGAGGGAACGACTATCCATATCGGTGGACCAGGAAACCGGTATTTTAACGTTGACGTCAGAATTTCCCGACCCACAGGCGGCGGCAGAAATCGGACGGGTTGGTATTAACCTCCTTAAAGAGAGTGTAAAGGAATACCGGACGCAGAAAGCACGCCAAAATTTGGAGTTTGTCCGAGAACAGGTTGAGGAGGTTCGGAAACGATTTGAGGAAGCCCAACAACAGTTGGCAGAATTTCGAGACAGCAACCTGAACCTGGCGACGGCCAAGGCACAGAGCCGCGAGCAGGAACTGCAGTCACGGTACGACTTGACGTTTAATCTCTACAACTCCCTTTCCCAGCGAGAGGAACAGGCGAAACTGGATTTGCAAGAAGAAACCCCGGTGCTTTCGGTATTGCAACCGGTGAGCGTACCGTTGGAGGATAATACTTCGGGACTGTTGATTCTAATTGTCTCCGGAATGCTGGGAGGTATCATCAGCCTGGGTTGGGTGCTGGTTAGTAGTTGGTGGAAGCAAGAGAAGGTTAGATTTAAGTAAGAAGTGTTCAAATTTTATGCAAAAGAGATTAATCGGTAGTGTGTCATTCTGAACTTGTTTCAGAATCTCCTTTTTAAAAATTAAAGCTTCGAGATGATAACTAAAGATTCTAAAATTTATATTGCCGGACATCGGGGTATGGTGGGTTCGGCCGTAAAGCGTAAGCTGAAAAATGAGGGATATGAAAACCTTGTCTATAGAACGAGCTCTGATCTTGATCTTCGTAATCAGCAAGCGGTACAGGGTTTCTTTGACCAAGAAAAGCCAGACATAGTCATAGATGCCGCAGCCCGGGTAGGTGGAATCATGGCCAATAAGGAGTATCCGTGGCAGTTCCTCTATGAAAATCTGGAAATACAAAATAATATTATATCCTCTACCCATGAGCAAGAGGTTGATAAACTGATATTTCTGGGCAGTTCCTGTATCTACCCCAAGCATGCGGAGCAACCGATGAGTGAAGATTCGTTGCTTACCGGTTCGCTGGAACCGACGAACCAGTGGTATGCCATTGCTAAGATTGCGGGGGTAAAAATGGTAGATGCCCTGCGAAGGCAATACGATCACGATTACGTGTCGCTGATGCCGACTAACTTATATGGTCCAAACGACAATTTTGACTTGGAAACCTCACACGTTCTGCCGGCAATGATCCGTAAATTTCATGAGGCTAAGGAAAATGGGCATGCGCCTGTACCTTTATGGGGTACTGGTTCTCCCAGACGCGAATTCCTGCATGTAAATGATGTGGCTGATGCGGTGTTCTTTACCCTCAATAATGAAATGGAATACGATCTGTATAATGTAGGTACCGGGAAAGATATTTCCATAAAGGGATTAGCACTTTTAGTCCAGGAGATAGTAGGACATGAAGGAGACATAAACTGGGATACCTCAAAACCGGACGGTACGCCCCGAAAGCTGATGGACGTCAGTCGTATGACTGAGGCGGGGTGGACGTATAATATTGAGATGGAAGATGGTATACGAGCTACGTATGAATGGTTTTTAGAGAATTTGGATGAGATTAAGGAAGTAGATATTGAATCTTAAGTGTCCCCCTTACGGTGCTTTCAGACTGAAAAGCAGTAGGTGCAGTCGAAGGGGGCAATGGGGGATGACTCCTCCGAAATTTGTTCTTTTAAAGATTTGTAGTGTCACTTTTGTCTTGATACAAAAGTGACGAAAAGATCAAGACTTAGAATTTTGAATTCGGCTTCGGCCATCAGATACATGCATTTTAATGAACCTTATTCTAATGGAAATAGCTAAAAGTTGATCATCGGTATAAAATGCATAAACGTATCTTTTAGCCTCTGCTCAAAATTCTTATGTCCAATTTAAATCGTAAAATAGGTAAGAACTGTTAATCAAAATTATTGAATGTGACAAAATAAAAACGGAGAAATTTCTGTTTGACGAGCATAGAATAGTTGAGTTGTTGAGGTGTTTAACCGTTGAAATGTTGAGGATATGGGAAAGTTTAGTTTTGAGAAATTGGATGTGTGGCAGAAGTCAAAAGATTTTACGGTGAAGATTTATCAAATCACCTCTGAATTCCCACCAACAGAAAAGTTTGGTCTTGTCACTCAGCTGAGAAGAGCTTCGATTTCTGTGAGTTCAAATTTGGCAGAAGGTTCTTCGAGAACTTCAAACAAGGACCAGGCTCGGTTTTATATAATGGCGTATAGTTCAGCAGTCGAGATATTAAATCAATTAATAATAAGTAAGGATCTGGATTTTCTGTCTGAAGAAGTATATAAAGAACTAAGAAGTGAAATAGAACATGTGACTTCGATGATCAATAGGCTGCATAAGGCAACGGACAATTATTGAGTTGTTGAACTGGTTAAACTTTGAAAAACCTAAACAACTCAACACTTCAACGATTCAACATTATGACAGAAGAATCCAATAAAATTCAAGCAATAAGTAATTAACTACCAAATAAAACACAACGTGAGTGCATCAAAACAAAAAACAGCATTAATAACAGGAGTAACTGGACAGGATGGTTCATATCTTGCAGAACTACTACTTGACAAAGGATATGAAGTCCATGGGATTAAAAGACGTGCAAGTTTGATCAAAACAGATCGAGTGGATCACTTATATCACGACCCGCACTACGAAGGGCTACCGTTTTATTTGCACTACGGGGATATGACCGATTCTTCCAATCTTACCCGGATTATCCAGGAAACCCAGCCTGATGAAGTATATAATCTGGCCGCCCAAAGCCACGTGGGAGTATCCTTTGAATCCCCGGAATACACCACCGATGTTGATGGGATGGGGGTGCTTCGAATGCTGGAAGCTATTCGAATTTTAGGCATGGAAAACAAAACCAAATTTTATCAGGCATCAACCTCCGAACTGTATGGTAAGGTACAGGAAATGCCGCAAAATGAGGATACCCCCTTTTACCCGCGATCGCCTTATGCAGCAGCCAAGTTGTATGCTTATTGGATATGTAGAAACTACCGTGAAGCATACGATATGTTTGCAGTAAACGGAATCCTATTTAACCACGAATCACCACGGAGGGGAGAAACCTTTGTAACCCGAAAGATTACCCGTGCTGCGGTACGTATTGCTACAGGACAACAGAAGAAATTATTTTTAGGAAACCTTGATGCCAAACGCGACTGGGGGCATGCCAAAGACTACGTACGTGGTATGTGGCTCATGTTGCAGCAGGAAGAACCTGAAGACTTTGTTTTAGCGACTGGTAAGACCACAAAAGTTAGAGAGTTTTGCGAAATGGCGTTTAGTCATCTTGGCATCGAACTCGAATGGAAAGGAGAGGGGGTTAACGAAAAAGGTATTATTGACTCCATTGATGAAGAACAATTTAAAGACTCCACATCTCAACCATTCAACGACTTAATATTAAATTCCGGTGAAACAATAATCGAAGTTGATCCCCAGTATTTTCGTCCTACAGAAGTGGAGATACTTCTGGGAGATGCTTCAAAAGCTAAACAACAATTAGAATGGGAGTTTGAATATTCTATTGATGATTTGGTTAAGGAAATGGTGGAAAAAGACTTAGAAAAAATTATAAATAAGGAGAAAATACAGTGAAAACGATTCTGGTAACGGGAGGGGCAGGCTTTATTGGATCTGCTCTCATTCGATATTTAATTACTGAAACTGCTAATACCGTTGTTAATATAGATAAGCTTACCTATGCTGGACACTTAGAAAATCTGCAGGAGATTGATCATTCTCCTCGATATCATTTTGACGAGACAGATATTTGTGATACAGATGTAATGAAAAATGTCTTTCAAAAGTATAAGCCCGATGCCGTAATGCATTTGGCAGCGGAATCACATGTTGACCGTTCTATTGACGGTTCGGCGGAGTTTATTCGAACGAATATTGTGGGTACTCACAATCTGCTTGAAATTGCCAAAGAGTATTTCGAAGGGTTAACTGAGCAGAAAAAGGAGCAGTTTCGTTTTCTGCATGTTTCTACTGATGAGGTCTACGGAGAACTTGGAGAAGATGGTTTCTTTAAAGAAACAACCCCGTATGATCCCCGATCTCCTTATTCAGCCAGTAAGGCCTCATCCGATCACTTAGTCCGGGCTTGGTATCATACGTACGATTTTCCTGTTTTAATAACTAATTGTTCGAATAACTACGGACCGTATCAATTCCCGGAAAAGTTAATCCCGGTAGTAATTTTAAAAGCTCTGCAAGGAGAAGATATCCCAGTTTATGGAACGGGAGAAAATGTTCGCGATTGGCTCTATGTGGATGATCATGCACGGGCTTTATGTAAAGTATTGCAAGAAGGAGTAGTCGGAGAAACCTATAATATTGGCGGGCACAATGAGAAAAAGAATATTGAAGTTGTAAAAACAATCTGTGCTATCCTGGGTGAGTTACAGCCCAAAAATGATGGGAGATATGAAGAACAAATTTCTTTTGTTACGGATCGTCCGGGCCATGATTTTCGGTACGCTATTGATGCTTCCAAAATTAAAAACGAACTTAGTTGGAAGCCTAAAGAGACCTTTGAAAGTGGCATTAAGAAAACCATTCAGTGGTATTTAGATAATATTGATTGGTGTGAAACGGTGACAAGCAACAACTATGATTTGGAAAGGTTAGGCACAACTTAAATAGTCAAAGGTCTGAATGTCGAAAGTCGACTTTAGACCTGCGACCTTTGACTTTATGACTATTATTAGATGAGCACCCAATATCGAAGTACTTTTCAAACTAAATTAAAAACTAAAATAATATGAAAGGCATTATCCTCGCAGGAGGCTCGGGTACAAGGTTATACCCCGTAACAAAAGCTATTTCCAAACAGCTGTCACCGGTATATGATAAGCCGATGATCTACTACCCTTTGTCGGTATTAATGCTGGCAGGGATCCGGGAAATATTGATAATTACAACTCCCGATGATCAAGATAATTTTAAAAATTTATTAGGTGACGGTTCTGACTGGGGCATTGAATTGACCTATGCGGTGCAACCTGAACCAAAAGGCTTGGCCCAGGCTTTTACGATCGGTGAAGATTTTATTGGCGATGAGGATGTATGTCTTATCTTAGGGGATAATATCTTTTTTGGGCAAGGCTTTCGAAAAAAACTTGAAAAGACCGTTGAAAATTTTTCAGGTTCCACTGTGTTTGGCTATCAGGTAAGTGACCCTGAACGATTTGGAGTAGTAGAAATTGATGATAACAAGAAAGCAGTAAGTATCGAAGAAAAACCGGATCAGCCCAAGAGCAATATTGCGGTAACCGGACTCTATTTTTATGACAATCGGGTAGTTGATATAGCCAAAAACGTAAAGCCATCAGATCGCGGCGAATTGGAAATCACCTCAGTAAACCAGCAATACTTGGAATGGGGTGAACTAAATGTACAAGTGCTGGGACGTGGATATGCATGGTTGGATACCGGTACGCATGATGCGATGCTTGAAGCATCACAGTTTGTTGAAATTGTTGAAAGGAGACAAGGACTTAAGATTGCTTGTCTCGAAGAAGTAGCTTGGCGCAAAGGCTGGATGACTGAAGATGAGCTCCTGCAAAAGGCGGGTGAACTTAAAAAAAGCGGCTACGGCGAATATCTTAGAAAATTGGTTTCACAATATTAATGTATTGTCCGTATTTAGTTTTTATTGCCCAAAAATTTTTGTTCTTGTGTAATTTCTGTTCTTTTACATACTGTGATAGTTTTACCTTAACCGATAGATAATCTGGATGGCATCACTTACCGATAAAACCTTATCCGGATTTGTTTGGGCTTTTAGTGAGCGCTTTGGTGTACAAGCCATGCAGATGATAATATTTGTCGTGTTGGCACGTATCCTCACGCCTGAAGCATTCGGTCTGATGGGGATGCTGGCTGTTTTTATTGCTGTAAGTCAAAGCCTGACCGACAGTGGGTTTGGACAAGCGCTTATCCAGAAAAAGGAAGCCGATGAAGTTGATTTTTCTTCGGTCTTCTACATAAACCTTATTGTCAGTGTTGTTATTTATGGAATATTGTACGTAACAGCACCGTTAATTGCTTCATTTTATGGAGAGCTTATTCTCATTGAACTCATCCGGGTGCTGGGATTGAAGTTCATTATTGCTGCTTTTGCAATGGTCCAGATTGCCAAGCTGACAAAAGAGGTTCAATTTAAAAAGCTAATGATCGCCAAGCTGCCATCAACTTTATTGGGTGGGGCTACAGGAATTGGCGCAGCTTATATGGACTTTGGTGTTTGGAGTCTTGTTATACAGCAATTGACAGATCAAACGGCTTATTCTATTCAGGTTTGGATACAATCAAAATGGAAGCCGATTTGGGTCTTTAATTGGCAACGTGTGAAGGAGCTTTTCGATTTTGGCGGAAAGATGATGGCTTCCGGTATATTGAATACTATTTACAAAAACATTTATGAGGTAGTTATCGGGCGCTATTTCTCCACTGCACAGGTTGGATTTTATACGCAGGCAAATAAAATTAAACAGTTGCCTGTCCAAAATATATCTCAAGCTCTAAGTCGGGTAACTTTCCCGGTACTTTCGGAAATACAGGATGATGATAAACGCTTGAAGAGGGCTTACAAAAAAATTATTAGGCAGGTAGTATTTATAATTGCACCGGTAATGATTGGAGCCATCGTTATAGCGGAACCCCTGTTTCGTTTTGTTCTTACCGATAAGTGGTTGCCTGCAGTTCCTTATTTTCAATGGTTATGCGTGTCAGGGTTCTTTTACCCATTAAATGCGTATAATCTTAATATCCTAAAAGTAAAGGGAAGAGGTGACCTTTTTTTAAAACTGGAAATTATTAAAAAGGTGATTGGAGTGATTGGGATAGTAATTGCTGTACAGTATTCAGTATTGGCTTTGGTTATTTTAAGGGCTGTTACAGCAACGATTGCTTATGGAATAAACAGTTTTTACAGTGGATTATTTATTAATTATGGGGTTTTTGAGCAAATAAAGGATATTAGCAAGATTGTCTTAATTGCTATTTTGGGAGGCTTATTACTTTTTGTATTGAACAACTGGTTGCCTTCTATAGATTTATTAGTAATTTTAGCTGATTTAGTTATTGGTACAGTGTTATATGTTTGTTTGATAAAATTATTTGACCGAGAAGTGTATCAGAATACAAGAAATTTAGTAGCCAAATTGTTTTAAGACTATTTTAAAAATGTCCAAAAATCGAAAAGAAATACCGGTAACAAAACCCTTTTTGCCTCCCAGGGAGGAGTATGAGGCATTGATAAATGAGGTTTGGGAACGCAACTGGCTGACGAATAACGGTCCGTTGGTACAGCGTTTGGAAGAGGAGCTTAAAGAATATTTGGGAGTACCCCATCTGAACTATGTTTCCAATGGTACTATCGCTTTGCAGATTGCTATTAAAGTAATGGAGTTAAAAGGTGAAATTATTACAACTCCCTTTTCCTATGTGGCTACCACCAGCAGTATCGTGTGGGAAGGGTGCAAACCGGTATTTGTAGATATTGACCCGGACACCCTTAATATCGATCCTGATTTGATAGAGGAGGCTATTACCGATGAAACGACCGGGATATTGGCTACCCATGTATTTGGTAATCCCTGTGATATTGATGCCATACAGGAAATAGCTGACCGATATAATTTGAAGGTTATCTATGATGCAGCCCATTGCTTTGGGACGGAATATAAAGGAGAATCAGTTTATAGCTATGGAGATATAAGCACGGCCAGTTTTCATGCAACCAAGCTCTTTCATACGACGGAAGGGGGAGCTATTATTACCAACGATGCGGAGATTAATCATAAGGTGCAGCGCATGCGAAACTTTGGGCATGCCGGACCGGGTAACTTTGAAGGAGTGGGTATTAATGGGAAGAATTCGGAATTCCATGCGGCAATGGGAATCGTTAATTTGCGATACATAGAAAAAGTTATAGAACGACGAAAGGAACAGTGGTTGTATTATCAAAACCTATTGAGTGGTTTAAAAATAGAAGGGTTAACGGTTAGTTCTAACGTAGATTTTAACTATTCATACTACCCTGCCATATTTGAAAGCGAGAAAGTGGCTATTAATGTAAAAGACACATTAGAAGAATCTGGGATAGCTCCCCGCAGGTATTTTTACCCCAGTCTCTCCGAGCTTGGGTACGTAGATAGCAGAAAAGTGGAAGTGTCAAAAGATATATCCCAGCGGATTTTATGTTTGCCGTTATACCATGATTTGACGGAAGAGCAACAGCAAAATATTGCAACTACGATTAAAAAGACGTTCCAGTTTGTATGAAGAAGATATTAATGCTTGGGGCAAGCCATTTTCAGGTGCCGGCTATAAAATATGCGAAAGAGGCTGGATATTATGTTATAACGGCTGATTACAAGCCGGATAACCCCGGACATGAGTTTTCAGATGAGTATCATAATGTAAGTACAATAAAAAAAGATGAGATTTTAAAACTTTCATCAGCCCTTAATATCGATGGAATATTATCTTATGCCTCTGATCCCGGGGCGCCAACGGCAGCATATGTGTCTGAAAAGTTAGGGTTGCCTGGTAATCCGTATCGTTCTGTTTTAACCCTACAGCGAAAGGATTTGTTTAGAGAGTTTCTAAGAAAACATGATTTCAATGTTCCTCAATCAGATTCTTTTAAAGAAAGGGATAAAGCAAAACGGTATGCTGATTATCTATTAGATAAATTCAAACATATCATTGTTAAGCCGGTAGATTCGTCAGGTTCAAAGGGGGTAAGCAAGTTGGCAACCATTGATGAATTTGATGTTCTTTTTGCAAAAGCCAAAGAATTTTCACTTTCTGATGAGGTCGTAGTAGAGCAGTTTATTGAGAAGAGGTCCTATCAAATGGATGGAGATGGTTTTGTTTGGGATGGTCATTTAGCCTTTAGTTGTTTTGGTACTCAGCATAATGATTTTGAGTGCCATCCCCACGTACCGGTAGGTATTAGCTTCCCTTATGTTGGGGATAAAGTAATTCAGGAAAGAGCCAGAAAACAGATTGATCGCATTATGTCCCTGCTTGATATGAAGGTTGGTGGTTTGAATATCGAATTTATTTTAGATCAGAATGACAAAATTTATATTATTGAAATTGGCCCGAGAAGCGGTGGGAATTTGATTCCGGAAGTTATTAGGTATGCCACTGACATAGATCTTATAAAATATGCTGTAGAAGGAGCCTTGGGTAAAGATTGTTCTGATTTGAACCAGGTGGATACAAAGGGATTTTATTCTTCTTATATTTTACATGCTCGTAAAACTGGAACTGTAGAAAATATAGTTATCAGTGATGAGATAGTTCCAAATATTGTCGAACAGAATATTATGGTAGACAAAGGAGATGCTGTACAGAAGTTTGATGGATCACACGATACGTTAGGTACATTTATTTTACGGTTTGAAGTACATGGTGAAATGGTGGAATATCTTGATAATATGAATAATTACATAAGTGTGAATGTTGAGGCATGTTGAATTTGGAAAAAGTTGCTATTTTTGGTGTTCCTCGGTCAGGTACCTCATGGTTGGGACAGATCTATAACAGTTCACCTAATGTAGCCTATCGGTATCAGCCTATATTTGCTTATTCGTTTGATGGGTTTCTTTCGGAAGATAGTTCGTCCAAAGATATTCAGGAGTTTTATGAGGAGTTACTTTCGACTGATGATAGCTTTGTCTGCCAAACAAAAAACATTAGCGGAAATACAACCCCGGATTTTGAGAAGGAAAAAATTACGCATTTGGTATGGAAGGAAGTGCGTTACTTAAATATTATTGAAAATCTTATTCAACAATCGTCCACAAAAGTTATCGGTATCATACGCCACCCTTGTGGTGTATTGAAATCATGGATGAAGGCCCCCAAAGAATTTAATGAAGAATGGGATATTGAAGAGCAATGGCAATATGCCGACAAAAAAAATAAGAGAATACATGAGTTTTACGGGTTTGAGCAATGGATACACGCAACCGAAATGTTCCGAAAACTGGAAACCCAGTATCCGGACCAATTTAAACCGGTTGTGTATGAAACCCTTTTAGAAGATCCTGCTTCAATTATAGAGGAACTATTTAATTTTTCGGGATTAAGATATACGGATCAAACAAAATCTTTTTTAATAGAAAGCACCCGAACGGCCTCTGATGATCCATATGATGTCTATCGAAAAGAGAAATCTGGCCAAGAATGGAGAAATGAGTTACCCCCATCTATAATTAATGAGGTTTTACATGATGAGCGTTTTGTCAAGCTGTCAGAATACTTTGAGTTGGAGATCTCGAAATCATAGTTATGAAGATGAACTTTACGGAGTTTAAAAATAAGTTCCAAAAAGTATCGGTTGAACATTACTCCAATAATGTGCCGAAAGAACCAATTATTTCGGTCAGTGTGCATACCTACCAACATGCTAATTATATTGAGGATTGTTTAAAAGGCATTTTAATGCAAGAGACTGAATTCTCTTTTGAAATTCTGTTGGGAGAAGATGCGTCAACAGATGGTACAAGAGAGATCTGTATCGAATATGCTAAAAAGTATCCCGAAAAAATCAGACTTTTTTTACACAAAAGGGCAAACAATATTCAAATTCAGAATCGTCCTTCCGGTCGTTTTAATTTCTTATATAACTTACACAATGCCCGGGGTAAATATATAGCAATTTGTGAGGGTGATGATTACTGGACGGATCCGTTAAAACTGCAAAAGCAAGTAGAGTTTATGGAGAGGCATAACGAATATTCTTTGTGTTTCCATAATTCAAAAGTTATGTATGAGAATGGGAATAAAAGTCCCCACTTGTTTCGAAAGCTTGAAAACAGAAAATATAATATCGAAGAGCTGATAAAAGGACCCTGGTTTGTCCCCACCCAGAGTATATTATTTCGGTCACGCTTTTTGGAAATACCCCGATGGATCAATTATTTATTTGGTGGAGACTATGCTTTGCAGTTGATCTTAGCTGATAAAGGACCATTCTATTGTTTAAATGATACCATGAGCGTTTATAGAAAAAATAATACGGGCATAAGCAGTGGCGGAGATGCGCGGATGTTTGCCCAGTATCTAATAAATGTTTTAACGTATTTCGACTATTATTCTGAATTCCGGTATCATAAAAAAATTGAAAAGAGAAAAAAAGAAATAATTCATGAACTGGAATGGAAAAAAATACGCCAAGACCACCCTATAAAGAGAGCTTTAAATATAAACTTTTATCTTATCGCTTTTAGTAATTTTATTGAAAAGTATATCAAATAGCATCTTTTTGAATTTCCTCCCAAACAACTTTCTCTGAACACATTTTTTTATGGTTATAGATAAGAGAAAAATACTATATATAGCTTTATTTAGCTTATTATTTGTTTATATCTATAACCCCGTATTCAGAGGGTTTAGGTTGGTTTTTATGGTGTATGTTATTGGTATTATTTATTCTGCTTTAAATTTAGGGGCCATCTCAAAATTAGTAAACAAAAGCTTAAAGTTATCCTTTCTGTTATTTGTTACGGCAGTATTAATAATGTATAGTTTATCCTATGATGTTTTGCTTGGGTCTGCATATAGAAGCAATAGTTTTTGGCGGGTGTGGGCTTATTTGTTATTTGATGTGTGCTTTGTGGCCTTACCGTTATTCGTTTTTCTAAACAAGAATAGAGTGAGTAAGGATTTTTTATACAATGCTTTTATAAATTTAGCTGTTTTACAATCGATTTTTGCTTTGGTAATGTTTGTTTTACCTGGCCTAAAAGAGTTAATCTTTCTCGATATACTTGATTACCAGGGTGAAAAGGTTGTCGATGAAGCTCTTTTTGGACTTAGGGGGTTCGGCATAGGTAGTGGGTTTCTATTTAGCCTCCCTTTGTTCCAGTCTTTAAGCATTATTCTTATAGTAGATAAAGCAATAAAGTCTACATTCAAACCCAAATACCTATTGTATGTCTTTTTAATAACTGTCAGCATTCTGATCAATGCAAGAATTGGCCTTGTTGTTTTTCCTATAATGTTTATAGCATACTACATCACCTTTTCACAAAATGTAAGGAAGCTGGTAAGCATTAGTTTCTTAATAATAATAGGGGGAATCTTATTTGTTTCTTATTATACACAAATAAGAGAATCGCTGATTGGTATTAACTCTACTTTCAGGTGGGTAATTACCGGCTTCGAACTTGCTTTAGGTATCTCTGGAACAACGGGCCAAAGCGTGCTGGATATACTGATTGGAGAACACTGGCATTTCCCAAATAAACTTTCCCAGTTGGTTTTTGGTACAGGAGAATATGTCTTTGCCGGAGCGAGTAAATTATACGGTCAATCTGATATAGGATATATACAGTATATTTATTTTGGGGGCATTTTCATACTATTATTTGCTATGTCCTTTTTTATGCTTTTGGTAAAGTTTATAAATAAAACAAAGTTTTTCTCCATTTCTATAATCTTACTTTTACTTATTGCCCATTTCAAAGGGAATATTTTTGCTTCAAATGATTTTACAAGAGCATTAATTTTATTGTCGGTTTGTTCTTTTTTAGGTAATAAATTCCTTATACAAAAAACCTCATCTGCCAGCAGTAATAATATGACTAAGTGTAATAAAATGAATTACGATAATATTTAATTCTGCATAACTCTAATGCAGCTTAAAATATCCATATCCAATTTAGAATAAAGTGTATGAATGATTTTAATAAAACAATAGCTGTTTTAATGACATGTCATAATAGGCGAAAAAAAACAATGGCTTGTCTTGATAGTTTATTTGCCCAGAGTGACCTCCCCAATGTTGAATTAACAGTTTATCTGGTAGATGATGGAAGTAATGATGGGACAGCTGAGGCAGTAAAAGAAAACTATCCTGATGTAAATATTTTAAAGGGAGATGGGTCACTATATTGGACTGGTGGCATGCATAAGTCTATGGCTGCTGCAATGGACCAGGGATTTGATTTATATTTATGGTTAAATGATGATACGATTTTATATCCCGATGCTCTTCAGAATTTAATAGCAGTATATAGAGATCATGAACAAAAAAATAACACTGGTATAGTTGTAGGAAGTTTATGCGATCCAGATACGGGGGAATGGACATATGGAGCATCGATTAAAACATCCTACTGGCATCCGTTGAAGTTTGAACCAATTGAGCCTGGAGAAAACGTTAAAGAAGCTGATAATTTCTGGGGAAATGTGGTGTTGGTGCCTCAGGAAATTGTTGATAGAATAGGCAATTTGGATAATAACTTTGACCATGGTGGTGCCGATCATGATTATGCGCTACGTACTAAAAAAGCAGGTTATAAGATATGGGTAGCCCCGGGTTATGTAGGAGAATGTCCCCGAAACCCTATAGAAGGTACTTGGAAAGATAGAAGTCTACCCTTTATTCAAAGATTGCGGAAATTACTTTCCATAAAAAACCAGTCATTAAGTCATCGATTTTATTTTCTTAGAAAGCATGGTGGATTTTTATTTCCCATTATTTTTTTTACTCCATATGTTGGTTTAGTTTATGACCATTTTATTAAACCCTTCATAGGAAATAGGAAAAAAGAGATTAAGAATAATTTATAATTGATAAAGGTGATACAATGAAACCTAATCTCTTTATAATAGGAGCCCCTAAATGTGGTACCACCTCATTAGCCAGTTATCTGGCTGAGCATGAAAATATTTTTATGAGTCCGTTGAAGGAACCATATTATTTTAGTAAAAATATTAAGATGAAAGAGCAGATTAGTGACTTGGGGGAGTATGAAAATCTTTTTAAAGATGTAAGTAAACAACATAAGATAATTGGTGAGGCCTCAACGCATTATCTATTTTCAAAAACAGCAGTGCCAGATATATTAAGATATAATGAATCTGCCAGGTTCATAGTAATGCTTAGACATCCCATTGATCTCTTTCAATCGCTATATAAAGAAAGGTTGCGTTCATTGAGGGAAGAAAAGGAGATGGAAGAGGCTTGGAGGCGTCAGCAGGAAAGAAAGGAAGGGATTGGTATTCCCAAACATTGTGAAGACGCACAACTTTTAGCCTATGGAGAGTGGTGCAAAATCGGAAGCCAAATCGAACAATTATACAGCCAAGTTGATCCTTCGCAAGTTCATATTATAACATTGGGAGAAATGAAAAAGAATACTCTCAGGGTATATAAACAAGTGTTGGATTTCTTAGAGCTCCCCTATGATGGTAAAATGACTTTTAAAGTTTATAACAAGCGTAAAGGAGTTAGGTCAACATCATTACAATATATAATCAAAAAGTTTTCTCAACTGAAGCATAGGTTAGGCATTCATAAAAGCTTAGGTATTCATAAATTAAACCTTAAAAGAGAAGGAAGTGGTAAGGAATTAACGGGAGATTTTCGAAAAGAATTAAAAAATTATTTTAGAGATGATTTGAAACTGCTAAAAATACTGACTGGTATTAACTATTTGGAAATTGATGATACGGATTAGTATCTGAGTTGATAAACAAAATTGGAATGAATATTTCTTTAAAAGAAAAATCTAAATCTTTTTTTAAGTGGCTATATAGTTTTAGGAAAAACAACTGGGAAAACAGGATTTTATATTATCACAGTATACATCCGACTCATACGATGAGCCACCACCCGGAAGTATTTAGAAGTCAAATGGAATGGTTGGTTAGGCATAATATTAAGGTTATATCCCTAAACCAATTGCCGAAGATGTCTGATCAGGAGAAATGGATAGTTTTAACATTTGATGATGGTTATCTTGATAATTATGAGTTTGCATTTCCTATTCTAAAAGACCTTGGACTTACCGCAACTTTTTTTATTGCGACAGATTATATTGCAAAAGAAGATAATTTATCTTCAAATAAGGGGCATCGATTATATGAGAATAGGCGAATGATGAATTGGAAACAGCTGAATGAGATGGTAGAAAACGGTTTTGAAATTGGGAGTCACACGCAATCTCATCAAATGGCTACGGCTTTACTAGGACAATCAAAAGACGTATTGTATGAAGAATTACGCAAAAGTAAATTTTTGATTGAAAAGTATCTGGATACGGAAGTAGTTTCATTCTCTTATCCAAACGGTCAAAAGGGAGCGTTTAATTCTCAAACAGGTAAAGTATTAGAGAAAGCTGGTTATAAGTTCGGAGTTACAACTATATGGGATGAAGTCAACTTGGAGCAAGAAGATTATCTTGCTTTACCAAGATGTGAATGCAGGAGTGAAGAAACACTGCAGGATTTTATTGAGAAAATGAATGGTTATGAAGATTACAGATATTTTAGCTCGAAAATGTTGGATGGAAGCAAGAACTGGCGCTAATCAAAAGGAAATTATCCATAAATGAAGAAGTTAGTGATTGATGCTTCTAATATAATATCTGGTGGTGGTCTTACTCACTTAAGAGAATTCATAAAGCATACTGAACCTTTAAAATATAATTTTGTCCAAGTTTTATTATGGGCACCGAAAAAAACTTTGGATAAGCTTCCGGGTAAAGAGTGGTTAAATAAAAAGTCTCACAGATTTTTAAACAAAGGATATTTACATCGGTTTTTATGGCGGCAATTTGTTTTAAAACCATCTCTTGATGAAGATACGTTACTTTTTATACCTGGTACGGGATATGTATCGGGCGCTGGAAAAGTAGTTACGATGTGTCGCAATTTATTACCACTCGAAATGGAAGAAGTAAACAGATATTTTTTTAGTAGAGCATGGATTAGAGTAGTTATCTTAAGGTTCTTGCATATACAAGCTTACACGAAGGCAGATGGCGTTATTTTCTTAAATGAATACTGTGAAAAAGTAACAAAAAAACTAATTGAAGATGGGAAGAATACTTCTGCTATTATCCCTCATGGTGTAAATACCAATTTTTTCTTTTTCAGAAATGAATACAAGATAAATAATACTTTTAATTTATTGTACGTATCGAGTTTAGATTTATATAAACATCAATGGAAAGTTGCCGAAGCTGTTGCGCAATTAAATAATGATGGATATGACATAACTCTTACCTTAATAGGTCACTCATATAATGGAACAGAGGAAAAGTTAAATAAAGTTATAGGGGACTATCCTATTTTAAGCGACAAATTGGATTGGAAAGGTGCGGTTGATTATGAAGCGCTTCCTAAATACTATAAGAAAAATGATGCCTTTATTTATGCTTCAACTTGTGAAACGTTTGGTATGACTTTACTGGAAGCCATGGCATCATCATTACCTATTGCTTGTTCCAATAAAAGTTCAATGGAGGAGATGTTAAAGGATGCTGGAATCTATTTTGATCCATTATCGATAGAAGAAACGAAAGAAGCAATAATGAAATTGATGAATAATAGAAATCTAAGAGAGAGGTTAGGTACTAAAGCTTGTCGGCTCGCACAGAATTATGATTGGGAAAGATGTTCTAAGAAGACATTGCAATTTCTTGAAACTGTAGCATAATAAAAGGGCATACTGGGAAATAATATTTTGCAAAAAAGGATAAAAAAAGTTTTAAGATATATTTCTATCTATGGAATAGGTAGAACTATCAATAAAGTTTCAGGTAGGCTTAGAAGCTTTAATATTTTTAATCCAAAATATCTCAGAAAAGAGCCAAGTATCGGATTAGTAGGGGGCGGGCAATTTCAGTTTTCCACAATTGCATATTATTTATCCAAAGGATGGATAAATAAATTTTCTTTTTGTTACGATATTGATGAAAAGAAATCTAAAACACTGGCTGAATACTATAGTATCCCAGAGGTTCTGGATGAAGAGAACGAGCTTTATAATCGTAATCAAGAAGATTTGGTTTATATAGCCTCCAACCATGCTTCCCATACCCCGTATGCTATTAAATTCTTAAATAACGGGATAGACGTATTCTCTGAAAAACCGATATCGGTCTCTTTTGAACAATTTGACCGTTTGTTAGAAGTGCTAAAAAAGTCGAATAACGATTTTTATGTAGGATATAACCGTCCGTATTCACCTTCAGTTGCAGATTTAAGGAATAGATATAATGAATTACATACGGATGAAGGACGGTTTACATTGAATTGTTTTATTTCGGCTCATGATATACCAAAAGACCATTGGTATCGCAATCCCCAAGAAGGTACCCGTATTTGTGGCAATGTTGGCCACTGGATAGATTTAATGATTCATATCTATAATTGGAGAGATCATATTCCTAAAAAGTATATTGTTCAGATTGCATATTCTGATATATCTGAACCGGATGACAATATTACGATATCGATTACTAATGATATTGGAGATCTAACTTCTATAACGATATCAGCCCGCTCCGAACCTTTTGAAGGAATCAATGAAACGATTAACTTTCAATATGATACGCTGATAGCCAAGATCGATGATTTTCGAAGGATGACTGTTTGGAATGAAGAGAAGCTGACTAAAAAGCGGTATTGGCCAAAAGATGTGGGACATAAACGGTCTGTGATGCAACCATTCCGGAATGATAATAGGGATTTAAATGAAATCGTTGCTTCTACAGAATTGATGCTACATATTGCTGAAATGGTTAGAAACGTAGAAACAGAGAAAGAAATTACATTGAAAAGAAGTTTATAAATGTACCAAATTATACAAGACCTTAAATCAGGAGAAACGATATTAGAGGAAGTCCCTACTCCGAGAGTAGGAGCAGGAAAAGTTCTTATCAAAACACAACGGAGCCTTGTTTCTTTAGGCACAGAAAAGATGCTGGTCAATTTTGGTCAGGCCAACCTATTAGAGAAAGCCCGCCAGCAGCCTGAAAAAGTCAAACAGGTTATCGATAAAATGAAAACCGATGGCATCAAGCCAACCCTCGAGGCTGTATTCCGTAAGTTGGATACCCCACTGCCGCTGGGCTACAGCCAGGCGGGAGAAGTAATTGCCGTAGGAAAGGGAGTTACTGAATTTCAGGTCGGTGACCGCGTGATCTCCAACGGCAATCATGCCGAAGTGGTGGCTGTGCCTAAAAATCTTGTGGCTAAAATCCCCGAGGGGGTTTCTTATGATGAGGCTTCGTTTACCGTAGTTGGGGCTATCGGCCTGCAGGGCATTCGTCTTATAAAACCTACTTTTGGCGAAACGGTGGTGGTATTAGGGCTTGGCTTAATCGGAATTATTTCTGCCCAAATTCTAAAAGCAAACGGCTGTAATGTTATTGGTCTGGATCTTGATCCCGACAAAGTGGAAAAGGCGCGGTCGTACGGGATCACCGCCATCAACTCAGGTCAACAAGACCCCGTGAAGTTTGTAGAGCAAAAAACCAATAATGTTGGCGCCGATGCGGTACTGATTACTGCCAGTACGAAGTCCAATGCTGTGATTAAACAAGCGGCAAATATGAGTCGCAAGCGCGGGCGTATTGTGTTAGTGGGGGTAGTCGGGTTGGATATCGACCGGTCTGACTTTTATGAAAAAGAATTGAGTTTTCAGGTAAGTTGTTCTTATGGACCGGGTCGATACGATGAGGAATATGAGCAGAAGGGCAATGACTATCCGCTGCCGTATGTACGATGGACCGAAAAACGGAACTTTCAGTCTGTGCTGGAAGCGATGAAAAAGGGCCAATTGGATGTGGAGTCGTTGATCACCGAAAGGGTGCCGCTGAAGGATTACGAGCAGATTTATGGGGATATGGATGGGAGTGATAGCATTGCTTCTATCTTGGAGTATCCATTGAACACGGAGGACTCTGAGGAATACACAGAGAGCGCAGAGAAAAATAATAGAACAATTAAAGTAAATGATGTTTCTTTTGAGGGGGGGACGGGTACGATGGCCGTAATAGGCGCAGGCAACTTCACGCAGGCGATGATTATGCCTTCACTCGATAATGCCGGGGCAGATGTAAAATATATCGTCAGTTCTGGTGGTCTTTCCTCAACCACGCTGTCTAAAAAATATGATGTTCCAAATAGTACGACAGATCTGGGCACGGTACTGGCCGATGATCAAGTGGAGGGGGTATTAATTACAACCCGCCATAACCTACATGCGGGAATGACGGTACAAGCCTTAAAGGCTGGAAAGCAGGTGTTTGTGGAGAAGCCACTGGCGCTAAAACAAGAGGAATTGGATGAAATTATTGAAACAGTTGAGGAAACCGGGAATACTATTACCGTTGGATTTAACCGTCGTTTTTCTCCCCACGCCGAAAAGATGAAAAAACTGCTGGGGCAGCAACCGGGTCCGATGAATGTGATTGCTACCATGAACGCGGGGCATATTCCTGCTGATGTTTGGGTCCATGATCCCGAGGTTGGTGGAGGACGTATTGTAGGAGAAGCGTGTCACTATGTGGATTTGATTACCTACCTGACCGGATCAAAGGTAACAGAAGTGAGTATGCATGCGATGGGTGAGAATCCGAAAGAGAATACAGATAATGCTTCTATTCACCTGAAATATGAGAACGGTTCACTGGGCGTGATCAACTATTTCGCTAATGGCAATAAATCCTATTCCAAGGAACGGGTTGAGGTCTATCACCAAGGGAAAAACCTAATTATGGATAACTTCCGCAAGCTCTATGCTTACGGTTTTGACAATAGTTTTTTTAGTCTGAGTAATAAAATATTGAGTACCAAGCAGGATAAGGGACATGCCAAGCAATTTGAGTTGTTAACACAATGCTGGCAAGAGGGTGGGGAGCCTTTGATACCATTTGATGAAATTGTGAACACAACCCGTGCCACTTTTGCTGCTATCGAAAGTCTTAAACAAGGCAAGTGGATTAGTTTATAGAACACTGAGGACGCAGAGGAAAACTTTAGAACAACGTTGATGTCATCCTGAGCGAAACGAAGTGAAGCCAAAGAATCTCCATGAGAATGTTTGTAAGTGGTTGAGTAGTTATTCCTAAGATACTACGCGAATAATTAATAGGAGATTCCTTGACTGTCGCTCGGAATGACACTGCTTTTATTTTATATGTATGTTCAAAAAGGTAGGACTTTATTACAGGACGATTAAGCATCTCAAACCGATCCAGATTCGGTACCGCCTGTGGTATATATTCCGCGATAAATTCCGCAACCTCACCGGCCACACCTATCCACTTTCCATCCCCAAAGAAGGTAACAGCTTAAATCTAATTGAAGGTTGTCCGTCGTCCGTCATCTGTCGTCCGTCATCAAAAGCTTTTACCTTTCTAAACCAACCACACACTTTCGAAGAAACTATTGACTGGAACGTTAGCAAGTACGGAAAACTTTGGGCGTATAACCTCAACTACTTTGAATACCTTCGTCAGCCTGATCTTACAAAAGAAGAAGGATTAAAGCTGATTAGGGAATTTATAGATCAAATTGAAAGTAATCGAGAGGGGCTTGAACCTTATCCCATCTCCTTACGTGGTATCAACTGGATCGTGTTTTTGAGTGAGCATAATATTAAAGAAAAAGAAATAGATGCGAGCCTGTATGGCCAATATCAAATTCTGCTGGACAACCTGGAATACCATTTGTTGGGTAATCACCTGTTGGAAAATGGATGCAGCTTGTTGTTTGGGGCTTGTTACTTTCAGGATAAAGAACTATATGAAAAAGCAGAGCAGATTTTAGGTAATCAACTCGAAGAACAGATATTGGATGACGGCGGACATTTTGAGCGTTCGACGATGTATCATTGTATTCTGTTAGAGCGGTTGATGGATTGTTATAATTTGATGGAAAGTAATAGTTTGAAGAAAAGTGACGGGCTGAAAGAAAAATTGGCAACTAAAATTAGGTTAATGCTGGGATGGCTTGATAAGATGACAATTGACTGCAGACCGGGGACAGAAGACGGCGAAGAATTATTCGTCAACGGTCCTCCGTCTTCCATCAAAGAACCGCCTTTATTCAATGATGGGGCGAAAGACGTTGCTCCAAGCCCCGAAGAACTATTTGTTTATGCCGAACGATTAGAGGTAAAAGCTAGGTCCGTACAGCTATCAGAAAGTGGATATCGGAAATTTAGTACAGAGCGTTTTAATCTAATTTGTGATGTTGGGGAAGTTGGGCCTGATTACCAGCCGGGTCATGCCCACAGCGATACGTTTTCTTTTGTCTTATATATGGATGGCAAGCCGGTTATTATCGATCCGGGTATATCGACCTATGAAAATAGTGCTCGTAGACAGCAGGAGCGGTCAACGGCTTTTCATAATACGGTTCAGTACAGGGACAAGGAGCAGTCGGAAGTCTGGAGTGGTTTTCGGGTGGGGCGTCGGGCAAGAGTTGAGGTTAAGGCTGAGAATGATAAGGAATTGATTGCTGCGCACGATGGATACCGGCCTTGGAGAATTACTCACGAACGGAAATGGGTGGTGGAGGAAGGTTATATTTGTATTAAGGATCGCTTGGTTGGAAAAGAGGGTGCCGCGGGTAGGTTTTATGTGCATTTTCATCCTTCACTTTTAGGTGAGCTGTCGGTTGAGGATAATTGTATAAAAGTCGGGGTAATTGATATAGAGTTCGAATCGGCTGATAAGATAAAAAAGTATAGCTATGATTGTCCCAACGGTTATAATCAGTATATTAAGGCCCCCAAAATTGAAGTGCAGTTTGTCAGCGAATTAGAATCGAGAATTTCATTGAATATAGAGGACGAGATGTTATAAAAAAGATTAGCATCTTTATGGTTGACCCACCCTTGATCCCTCCCTATGATAGGGAGGGAAACTCGTTGATTAAAGTTATGAATAGATTAGCGAGTCTCTTCCCCTATTTATAGGGGAAGAATAAGATGGGGTCAAATACTCTGTGTTTCCTCTGAGTGCCCTGTGTTAAAAACATTATGAACATATTATTCATCACTGACAATTTTCCGCCGGAGGTAAATGCCCCGGCAACGCGTACTTATGAACATTGTAGGGAATGGGTTGATGAAGGTCACGAGGTAACTGTTATCACCTGTGCACCGAACTTTCCTCAGGGAGAGGTGTATGAGGGGTACCAGAATAAGTGGCATCAGAAAGAAGAGGTGGACGGTATTGAAGTAATTCGGGTATGGAGCTATATCACATCCAATGAGGGGTTTATAAAGCGCACGCTGGATTATTTTAGCTTCGCGGTAACTTCATTTTGGTCGGGTTTATCCCAGAAGCCAGATATCATTATTGCTACTTCTCCACAATTCTTTACGACATGGAGTGGCTGGGCGTTATCAAAATTTAAACGGAAGCCCTGGGTTTTCGAGGTGCGTGATTTATGGCCTGAGTCGATCAAAACGGTTGGTGCCCTAAAAGAGGGGTTTATTTATGATAGTCTGGAAAGTATTGAGCTTTTTTTATATCGCAGTGCCGACAAGGTTATTCCTGTCACGGATGCTTTTAAAAAGAATTTGAGTGACCGGGGTATAAGTCCAGGTAAACAATTGGTTATACCCAATGGTTCTAATTTAGAGCTTTTTGATGTTGAAGCGAGTGACGGTCGTGGTATTCGTGAGGAGTTAGGACTCAAAAATAAATTTGTCGTGGGCTATGTGGGTACCCACGGGATGGCTCACAATTTAGACTTTATTTTAGAATGTGCCGGTCAAATTGAAGATTTGGATATCCACTTTCTTTTCATTGGAGATGGATCAGAAAAAGAGAGTCTATTGAAAATAGCTGAGGAAGAGCAACTCAAAAATGTAACTTTTGTAGATCCTATTCCAAAAGAAAAGGTTCCCGATTACCTTGATGCGGTTGATGTTTCTTTAGTTCCTCTTAAAAAGTCGGATACCTTTAAGACGGTCATCCCTTCCAAAATATTTGAGGCGGCTTCAATGGAGTTGCCAATTTTATTGGGAGTAGAGGGGCAAGCTCAGGAAATCGTTGAAGAATATGAAGCGGGTATCTGTTTTGAACCGGAGAATAAGGATGATCTTTTAGAAAAGCTTGGTTTACTTAAGCGAGATAAAGAATTATATAAAAGAATTTCGAGGAATGGGGCAAAGTTGGCAAAAGCTTATGATCGTAAAATATTAGCCCGAAAGATGTTGGATGCCTTGGAAGAATTAGTATGATTAAATGCTATGAACAAGTCACACTACAATAAAAAACATAAAGATTTAGCCAGAAACCTTCGAAAAGATGGCACAAGAGGCGAGGTGATTCTCTGGGATAAAGTGTTTCGTGCTAAAAAATTCCATGGCTATCAGTTTAATCGTCAGTTTTGCATTGATAATTACATCGTGGATTTTATTTCTCGAAAGTTAAAATTGATTGTCGAAGTAGACGGTTATTCCCATAATTTTAAACATGAAGGGGATAAATCACGGGATAAGCGATTAAAAGAGTTGGGATATACTACCGTTAGATTTTCAGAAAAAGAAGTATACAATGACCTGGACAATGCTATTCGGGTTTTGGAAAATCATTTACCAAAATGACATTATCATCAATCCTCCTGTCCTCCTTTTCTAAAGAGGAACTCTTTAATACATTGAGGTATCTTAAAGTCCCTCTTGGAGAAGAGGGATATAGGGAGATTGAGAATCAGAAATTAAAATTATTAATCAGATAATTATAGTAGGTTATAATGAAAATTATAAATGTGGCTAGTGCGCGTCCGAACTTTATGAAAGTGGCGCCACTGTTAGAGGAGTACAAAAAACATCAAGAGATCGAAGCAAAGCTGCTGCATACCGGTCAGCATTACGATTATGAGATGTCCAAGATCTTTTTTGACGAGCTGGGCATTCCCAAACCCGATTTCCATTTGGGAGTGGGCAGCGGTACTCATGCAGAGCAAACGGCTAAGGTAATGGTGGAGTTCGAAAAAGTATTGCAGAAAGAGCAGCCTGATTGGGTGGTGGTAGTGGGTGATGTAAACCCGACTATGGCCTGTACGATAGTAGCCAATAAAATGGGTATCAAGGTTGCCCATGTTGAAGCTGGTTTGCGAAGCTATGACCGCGATATGCCTGAGGAGATCAACCGCGTGCTTACCGATAGTATTGCCGATCTTTTGCTTACGCCCTCTATCGACGGCAATATGAATCTGATCAAAGAAGGTATTGCGGAGGAGAAGATCCGCTTTGTGGGTAACATCATGATCGACACGCTTTTCAATATGCGAAAGCGTTCGGATGAGTCAACTATTTTATCAGATTTAGGTATTAAAGAGAAAGGATATGTGCTTGTTACCTTGCACCGACCTTCAAATGTAGATCAGGAAGAAACATTAAGCAATTTTGTAAAAATCTTGGAAGAAACTTCGCAAGAGCTGCCGATGGTCTGGCCCGTGCACCCGCGCTCAAAAAACAATGCCGAGAAGTTTGGTCTTTGGGAACGGTTGCAGTCTGTTGAAAACTTACACCTATTAGAGCCGGTGGGATACCTGGATAACGTCTGCCTAATGAATAATGCCCGGCTGGTATTAACCGATTCCGGTGGCATCCAGGAAGAGACAACGGCGCTGGGTGTGCCCTGCCTCACCGCCCGCGAAAATACCGAGCGTCCTATTACTATTTCGGAGGGCACGAATACGCTGGTAGGTACCGATCCGGAGGTGATTTTGGATCATATTGAGAAACATTTGCAAAATGGCGTAGCTGGGAATGCTGATCTTCCGAAACCGCTGTATTGGGATGGGAATACAGCGAAACGTATTGTCAAGGCTATTCTTGAAGTGACTAAGTGATTGAGTGACTAAGTAACAGAGTAACACAGGGACAGAGTTGCAAAGTTGTAACGATCATGTCATCCTGAACTTGTTTCAGTATCTATCCATTTTTAAATAATTGTTGATTATTTTTTTTGTCAATATAGGTGGTGATGTAACTTTTTCATGATACAGTTGTGCAGTTCATTTTTTCAGTCACGAAAAAAGAACTAAAAAAGTGACCGCCTTAGAATTGCGAAAACGTTCCAAACCTCAGGCTGGATAATTTCAATGGTCTGTTACATTAAATTGCTTACTTCTACGTAAAGAACCAGTACGAAATTATCCTCTACGCCCTCGGTTTCCCACCAGCAATTACATTATGGCGGGGGGACAGGCCTAAGAATTGTGAGCGGAAGACAAGGGATGCGGGTATGTATTTTATACCGGTCAGTAACAATGAAATAGTTAATTCCTTTGAAGGACCATTAAAATACATGAATCCTGCAGGCCGGAGTAGGTTTCACAATTCTAAGTCTTGATTTTTTGGTTCATTTTGGATCAAGCCAAAATGAACGCCACAAACCTTTAGTCACAAAAAATGAATATACATGGTTATGTCAAGAGAAAAGATGTACTTCTATTATTGATTGCAAAAACTGGACAATCCCACAAAAAGCAGAAAAAATATTTTTTGATCTTTGATGTACACTTTCTCTAAACTTGCCTATCTTCAGCATCAAATTTAATAAAGCAATTATAAATGAGTACCGATTCAGCAAATATCATTCAAGAAGAAAAAAAGACAGATCGCCTGCAGAAGCTACTTGACAAGATCAAACAAAGAAATTATACGGTAGGTATAGTTGGGCTCGGCTATGTGGGGTTGCCCTTGATGTGGACCTTCCACAGCAATGATATGCCGGTGCTGGGATTCGATATCGACAAAGAAAAGATTAATTGTCTGAAAGAGGGACGGCCGTACATCAAGCACTTGGGCAAAGAGATGATGCAGAAGCTTGCCGATAGTAAAAAGTGCGATGCGACCACGGATTTCAGCCGCATTTCGGAAGCCGATGCCCTGCTGCTTTGTGTGCCTACTCCGCTGGATTATCACCGCGAGCCCGATATGCAGTATGTAGAAAAAACGTGCATGACAGTAGGAGAACATCTCCGTGAGGGACAATTGGTGATTTTGGAGTCCACCACCTATCCCGGTACTACCGAAGAGTTGGTTATTCCTATTTTGGAATCGAAGTCAGGTCTTACGGCAGGAGAAGATTTTTACGTAGCCTACAGCCCCGAGCGCGAAGATCCGGGTAATATCAATTTTGATACCGGCAGTATTCCCAAAGTGGTTGGCGGGCATGCCAAGGAAGGTATCGAACTGGCTTGTGCCTTGTATGATACCTCCATTGTCCGGACGGTACCCGTGTCTGACACCAAAACAGCCGAGGCGGTGAAGATTACGGAAAATGTGTTTCGGGCGGTAAATATTGCCTTGGTGAATGAGCTGAAGGTGGTATTCAGTGACATGGATATTGATGTCCATGAAGTGCTGGACGCCGCTGATACCAAACCTTTTGGCTTTATGAAATTTGTTCCCGGCCCGGGTTTGGGCGGCCATTGTATTCCCATTGATCCTTTCTATCTGACCTGGAAAGCGCGGGAATATGAGCAGAACACGCGATTTATCGAGCTGGCCGGTGAAATTAATACATCCATGCCCCAGTATGTGATTGATCAGACCTTAAAAGCACTCAATGCGCATAAAAAGCCGATGAATGGTAGTGATATTCTTGTTATCGGGCTGGCCTATAAGCCGGACGTAGATGATATGCGCGAATCACCGACCTTTAAGATTATGGATCTGCTCAAAGAATACGGGGCTGAAGTGTCTTACTATGATCCGCATATTCCAGAGATTAAGCCTACCCGGGAACATGACGAATGGACCGGGACCAAAAGTATATCCTGGAATAAAGAGGTAGTGTCAGGGTATGATGCGGTGGTTATTTCTACCGATCACTCTGTGATAGATTATGAGGAGCTTGCTGAATGGTCGGATTGTATTATTGACAGCAGAAATGCATTGAAAGGTATTGAGCCGGATAATGATATTCATTTTTGGAAGGCGTAGTTTGTGGCACTGTGTGCCGACGGATGACGGGAAGGGCGGTGATTAAGTGACAAAGTAACTAAGTTACAGAGTAACATAGGGACAGAGTTGCAAAGCTGACGGTGGATGGAGGACCGATGACTAACGTCGGATGACCATTAAATTGGTTATTGGGTTATTAGGTGGTTAAGTTACTGTATTGTAGAATCCTCTGATCTTCCGAGGGTCATAATGGTGGTATTCCAGGGGGATGGAGTAACTGAGAAATAAAGTGACAAAGTTGTAGTGTGGAGGAATCTATCATGCGCTATATACCCAAAAGCTCTTGCAGTTTCCTCTATTTCTTTTCTAAGTTCGGAACATTCAGCTATAATACTGTTTAAATGGTTATGATTAATGCTTGCTTTTTATTAAAGAATTCTAACATGAAATTGTATTACAGCTTCAAAAGTGTTATTATTACATTCAAATTTAACAAGTAGAGACGTTTCACATTTAAAAAAATAGTATATGGAACAAACGTTACTGCCAGATGGCGGGATGACATTAGGTGTTATCTTTATTCTTTCCTGTGTGATCTCCTATTTTGCTATACCAATAATTAAGAGGGTGGCCGAAAAGCAGCATTTGTTTGACCATCCGGATGATCATCGCAAATTACACTCCGAGGCGGTACCAACCTTGGGTGGCATTGCTATATGTGCAGCTTTTTTAGTCAGTTTTTCCGTAAGCCCGTGGGCCAATAGCCTGGGAGGCTATTCGTACTTGGCTGCTGCTGTCCTTATTCTATTCTTTGTAGGTCTGAAAGATGACTTGGTGGTCCTGTCTGCTTCCAAGAAGCTTGTGGCACAATTAACGGCTGCAGGATTGATTATCTTTGGGAGCGATATGGTCATTGATAATTTCTACGGCGTTTTTGGGCTGGCCGAAATTCCTTTCTGGGTGGCGGTGCCGATAACATTTTTTACGGTGATCGTTCTTATTAATGCGATCAATTTGATTGATGGTATTGATGGGTTGGCAGGAGGAATTGGAGTCATTGCCTCCGTAATATTTGGTGCCGGTTTTCTTTATGTGGGACAACTGCCCATGGCGATGTTTTCGTTTTGCCTGGTTGGTGCGCTGTTAGGATTTCTGTATTATAACTTTAGTCCTGCTTCCATATTTATGGGAGATACGGGGTCTATGCTATTGGGATTTTTACTGGCGGTGCAAACCATAGAGTTTGTGGCATTAAGCGGTGATCCGTTATTTGCTTCTGTTTTTGGTAATGCATCGGCCATTCTACCGGTAGCGATATTAGGATTTCCACTCTTTGACACGTTGCGTGTAGTGGTTAAACGAATGCGTCGGAGTAATTCTATATTTCAACCGGGTCAGGATCATGTCCATCACGAGCTACTGCGAATGGGGCTTTCACATAGTCATGCTTCACTGCTGCTCTATGGTCAAAGTTTGTTGTTGGTAGCAATTATTGGATCTTTGGCACTTCTTAATATCAATGTAAATATATTATTAGGCACGGTAATACTGACAAGTCTCGTAGTGTTCCCTACTAATGGGTTTAAAAGAAAACTAACGTCTTGGTTGTTTGGCTATGATTGGCAGGCTTACCAAAAGAGAAAGTGGGGGATCGAATTTAATCCCGAAAAGCTGGAGTCCTTAAATGGAGGTATCAGTGATGATTCTTTAGAGCTTGTGACAAATGGGAAAGAAGCGTATGAGGAAGAATCTGAGAGTGTAGCGGTGTGATTTTTTAGTATTGAGTAGTGAGATTTGAGTATTTAGACTTTCAAGGTCTTTCCGAGAGGGGAGGCCTTTTTTGTTGGAGGCAGCGGAGCTGCTGACGGGGGGACGGATGACTGTGGACGGTGGTGAATGGTGAGGAGGTAATGAGGTGAGGGAGTTTTTGAGTGACAAAGAGACAAAGTTACAGAGTTGGGAAGTGTTGAAGGTTGAATTTGGAGGTTGGATAAAATTCTAAACTGTCATTTCGAACGGAACATAGTGGAGAGAGAAATCTGTGTTTTGCAATGACGGGTGACAGTTGACCGGAGACGGGGGAAGGTAATGGGGTGATTAGGTGATTCAGTTACTAAGCTACAAAGTGACAAAGAAGCAAAGTTGCAGAGTTGGAAATGTTGAATGCTTGGTTCAACTACGAAATTCTAACAAGGAGTTTCTCTTTTCCCTGCCTGTAGATTACAGACGAGATGACGCCAGTTTTCAATACTTCCATGCACCAATCGAGGTCATTCCGAAGGAAGTGAGAAATCTATGTTTGGGGTGATGTTGGTACCAATATGAGAACTGCCTACGGGAGTGCGAGAATATTAATTTCGGCCTCATAATAAAGTTGACCATTTTCAAAATGGATATCACCACCTGTAACTTCAAATATTTCTCCCTTTCTTAGAGGACTTAAAGATGCTAAGAACATAACTTGGGAGTTGGTCATCCCACCCTCATTTTCCCACTGTTCCAAACTATTAATGTCAGCAGGTGAAAGAGATCTTGAGTTGATTTTTATTTTTAAGTTCCGCGTTAATGAATGTTTCATAATCAAAAAAAAATATAGCTTTAATATAAGTTACTTGTCTTTGGTCGGGGTCGGGACAAGTACTTTATTCACAATAGCTGACCATTTGCCATCGGGATTAATTTGATTGTTTGCCAGATCACTTAGCCCCATATCAGCGCGTTTTTCCTCACGCAAGGTATCCAGCAGTAGTTCAGCAATTTCATGTCGTTCGAGAGTTTTAGCATAGGCAATAGCAGTTCCATAGCCTGCCATCTCATAATGATTGATGTGTTGAATCGCCGTTATAAGAGCAGCGTCACGTACTTCCTCATTCACACATCGCGTTACCAATTTTTGTGATTCTTTGATGAGTCCTTTAATACCGTCGCAATTTTCACCTTTGGGATCTTCATTGAGTATTTGAAAGACTTCTTTAATTCGTTGAGCATGGTGCTTGGTTTCCCTGAGATGAAAAGTCAGAAGTTCATTGAGTTCAAAAGATTCTGCTATTTCTGACTGTCTTTCCAGAAAAGTTATCTGTTGCAATTCCCCGTAAAAGAGATCACGCAGTTGTTCTAGCATCAAATCGTAGAGGTCAAAAATATCCTGTTTATTTTGAGTTGCCATAATGTATTTGAGATATGATTATGAAAAAGGAAATGTAATTCCGGTTATAGATCGTTTTTAGTGAATTTACTTGATACGATAGGAATTTTTCAATCACTGAACACAGAGTTTGTAGGGTGGGTGTTTTGTAGGGGAAACTTGATTGATGTTGTAAGGGAGATTTGAACTGAGAATAATTTGTTAGAAGGTTTGCAAAAGGTGAAATCGGTTTTGATATGCTCAGGATGGCATTGCTGTGTTCTTAAAAAGTTGCAAAGGGATGCACAGACAATCTATGAAAGGTTGTGTGAAGTGTTCTTGAAGGTATAAGCGAAATAGGGATTGTACTACAGCAAGGTAGTGATAAGGTTGATAAATTTGCTATATACAGCAAACAAACTATGATCAATATGGAAACATTAACGGCAACGACGATATTTTGGCTTTTGGTGTTGGGGGCAACAGAAGGATGGGTCATTGGATATATTATTGGAGATGAAGGCATAACGGTGAGGAGCAATGTGGTCTGGGGATTGATCGGAGCACCGGTTGTTGGCATATGTGGATTATATGTCGAAATTAGTGGTGTTTTGTTATTCGCCTTTATGGGTACACTGGCTATACTGTTTTTGGCTAATGTTTTTCATCTTCATCATGTTGAGGATATTAAGGGAGATATTGATCGAGGAGCGAAGATTGTTCGTAAAAAGTAGGGGGTTTCTTCTTATAACTTGTTGCAAAAGGAACTTAAAGTGATGGAGTTGCTAAGTGTTTAGAAAAGACTGTTGACGAATGACTGTGGATAGTGTTGAGAATATGAAGGTTTTGAGTCCGTCAGTATTTGTTTCCGAATATATTTAAGTGACTTGTCTGTGAATAAGTGATTGAGTGATGAGGTGAGGAAGTTTTTGAGTGACAGAGATACAAAGTTACAGAGTTGTAAAGTGGAAAGTTTTAAGTGTTAAGTGATGACGGGTGACGGACGACTGTGGTGAATGGTGAAGGGATAATTAGGTGATTGAGTGACTAAGTGACAAAGGCACAGAGTTATAAAGGGTTAAGTTTTAAGTGTGAAGTGATGACTGTTGACCATGGAAAAGTTGGATGTTTAATGTTTGGTTCAACTACGAAACTCTAATAAGGAGTTTCTCCTTTCCCTGCTTGTAGGGAAGGGAGATCAAGCTTGTGCTACAAAGCCATGGTTTATATGGCGTAGTGGTGAGGGATGGGGCGAGAGCGGTGATAGGCGACTAAGTTACTGAGTGACAAAGAAACAAAGTTACAGAGTAATAAAGGGGCAAAACGGACGGTTGACCGAGATATCTCAAAACCTATGTTCACTTGCAAAAATTCTGTTGTGCAAAACAACGGGAAATAAATTACTCTGTCACTTTTCAACCTCATTACCTAATCCCTTAAAAACTATTCCACAAATTTGGGCACTGCCTGTCGAAATCGCTATATTCCCGATCAATTTTAATGGTCAAAATTTTGATTAGTGAGTTTATCAAGAATACTGCGTTTCGGAGTTGTTGGAATTACTTTTTTAATAGGGTTGCAGTCTCTTGCGTTGGGACAGAATCAGGAAGAGGAAGCTGTTCCTGACTTTGATATGGAGATGGAATTTGGAACGGCCATCAGCCAAGAAGGGGAGTTGCCCTTTTGGTTGCACAGCAACCGGTGGGGTATGATCGATCGCAGAAGCGCCAATGGTTTTATGAGGCTGGCTCCCCGGGCTGATCTTGGGACCGCTGGACCAGTGAAGTTGAAAGCAGGGGCCGAGCTGGTAGGTCGATGGTCAGAACAAAGCAGTGTATTCTTTAATGCAGGATACCTGCAGGTCGATTGGAAAATATTTCGGTTTGTTGCAGGACGCCAAAAAGAGCAAATAGGGATTACTGACAGCAGCCTAACGTCCGGCTCCATGATACAAAGCAGAAATGCATCGCCCATTCCCAAGGTACGTCTTTATACGCCTGATTTTGTGGGCATCCCGGGTACGGACAGCTGGCTGAGTTTTAAGGGCTATTTTGCTCACGGCTGGATGGAAAATGGAAGATATATTGAAGACCCGTGGTTGCACCAGAAATATTTCTATTTAAAGGCACTTCCTGATACCTATCCTCTGCAACTTTATGGTGGAATTGTTCAAAGTACACTCTGGGCGGGGACGCACCCGGAGTACGGTAACTTACCGGATGGATTGAGTGACTTTTGGAATGTGTTTACCGCTCAGGAAAGTGATGCGGAAAATGCGGAACCTTCGGCAATCGGAGAGGCTGTGGGCAGTTCCATTGGTATTTATGATTTTGGAATTGCGTATGATTATCGGGGTTATAGCGGAGTCATCCACCGCCAATTTTTCTTGGAAACGGGGGCCGGGGCCAAATTCCGCAATGCATGGGATGGGCTCTGGGGGGTATCCATTTCCTGGGATAAAGAATTTGAGTACATAAATAGTTTTTCCTGGAATCACTTATATACCAAGCGTCAGAGTTCCCAGGTGCATCGTGGGGATCCTCCTTATGGAGCAGACAGTTATTATAGCAATAGTACATACAGGAGTGGTTGGACCTCCCATGGCCGTACTATTGGGAATCCTTTAATGTTTGCTGATGGCATTCACCCAGGAGTTGATAATAATATTGTAATTGCTCATCAATTGGGGTTGGGTGGAGTCATTGGGTCGATTAATTATGGCTTAACGGGTACGTATAGTAGAAATTATGGGGCAAGGTCATACTGTGCTACTGAAAGCTGTTCGAGCCGGTCTAATGGGGTTACGAATCGCAAAGACCAATACTCTTTTTTACTGCAGATGTCTATGCCTGTCCGCCCGAAGCTGTCGCTGAGCCTCGACTTAGCCTATGATACCGGGGCGCTGTATGCGGACCAGCTGGGTGGGATGGTTCGTTTTCGTTATAGTATAAAGTAGAAGGCTTTTGAGTGTTGAATGTTGAAGGTTGAATTGGATGCGTCTCTTTAATCACGAGTTTCTCTTTTCCCTGCAGGAAGAGGTATAATAGTTATTAGGTGATTAGGTTACTAAGTTACTAAGAAACAAAGTGACAAAGTTGCAAAGAGACGGAGTTGCAGGGATTTAATGTTGGATGATGGATTTTAAATTGTGAAGTTGGCACCGTAAAATCCCCTCTCGAGAGGGGTGGGCTGCTACGAAGTGGCGGCTCGGGGTGTGGTTTAAGATTTCATGTTAAGCGTTCAATGTTGAAGGTTTCAGGTTGAAGGTTTAATTAAAAGCAATGTCATCCCGCTGTGTCCCGACCCGTCGGGAGCGAAGTCGAGGGATCTCCTGCCATTAGGTTCGCGTAGAGATGATTGACTATGGACCGGTGACGGACGACGGAGGTGAATGGTGAAGGGCTATTAGGTGATTGAGTGATTAAGTTGCAAAGTTACAGAGTTATAAAGTTGGCCCTGTTAAGTTCCCCCTTGGAGAAGGGGGTTAGGGGGATTGATTAATACTGGTGACATAAATTTGAATGACCGGTGACCGACGACGGTGGAGTGGTAAATAGGGGCTTAGGGAATGCAGTGTTTGGGTAATTGTGTTACAGAGATACAAAGTAACAAAGTTGCAGAGTAAGACCAGTTGTTTATAAAGGTGTCATTTCGACCGGAGGCTGTGGGTTTCAAGCCGGAGTGGAGAAATCTTTGTTTTTATCCTTTAGTATGTATCAAAAACAAGGATCTCTCTGCTCCATCCCGATTGCTCGGGATTTTAGTCGAGATGACAGGATGGGTGATTAAAGTTATGAGAGGGATGTACCCTCGAACAACATCGCAGGGAGTGTTTTCGGGAGTACAACTCCCTCAAAACTGAAGATCATTTTGGGAAGCGCTTTACATCCCCCTTTCTTCGGCTGGGGCCGAATTCATCCCCCTTCGAAGGGGGACTTTATACCAATGGATTTGTTATTAAATTACTTTTTGTTACCGATTAACTTGCACAATGGTCGTTACGATGAGAGCCGCCGTAGAGGTAATGGCCGACAAGATACTTATTCGTTCCTGCGGAGAAAGCTTGGCTGACTCCGGCTTTTCGGGAACGACTAATTTTGCCCCTGGTTTTACTTCGGGATAATTTTTGAAAAAGAGGAATGAATTAACCTTTTCAACATCTCCGTTGGCATAAATAACATAGGACCTTTTTTTTCGAGCCAGGTTTGTAAAGCCACCGGCAGAGGCGATATAGTCTTTATAGTTCATGCCTTCCCGATAGCGAATACTGCGCGGGTAAAAGACCCCGCCATCAACCGTTACCGTCTGTAGTTCTTTGGGAATCACTATGGAGTCGGCCTCCTGAACAAATAGATCATATTTTGAGCCCGGATTTCTCATAATATCCGGCAAGCTGATCCCGATTTTTGAGATTGTTATCTGGTCGTCTTGTTCAATACGTGCCCCGGTAGTATCAGCCGCAATAAATCCCTGGGGTTCATCTTCATTGGAATTGCTTAGTTGTCCGTCTTCCAGTTCTCGATACAGGGTGGCGCCTTCGGGGTATGCATTTCCGGTAAGTCCGCCAGCACGCTGTATAATATCACTAATACGATCATTTTTGGATTCAAGAGAGTAGGAGCCCGGGTATTTGACTTCCCCACTGATAACGATATTCTGCTGTTCGGTATAGTTGGGGATGCTCCGAATGTAAACCTTGTCGAAGGGATTGAGTTCAAAATCACTTGCCTCAGGACCTAAACTTAGATCTTCGTTGAGGTCAAAGCGGTGGATCTGGGCAATTTGTGAAGTGTTATAGTCGTCCTGATTTGCCCGTGTCTTTCGTCGGGCTACTTCTACATGATTGGGGGTAGCGCCCTGTCTAAAACCTCCGGCCTGCAGGATAAGGTCTTCGAGCGTCATATCTTCAGCAAATTTATACTTATCCGGATTTTGTACCGGCCCTTCGACTTCAACAAAATAATTTAATTTCATATCCAGCATTGAGGAGATCATAATGAGATCATTTTTCTCCAGGGCAATGTCCTTGTCAGGATTCGACATTACTTCTGCCACATCAAAGGGAATGGTTTTCAGGGTATAATCTTCCTGCTCGCGATATATCAGCCCCCGGTTTTGAAAGGCATCGCCTCGAAGGCCCTCAGCGCGCTCAATCAGGGAGGCAACGGTGCTGGTATCAGTAAGGGCATATTTCCCTTCTCTGAATACCGCGCCTTTAATTTCAACAAGGTTTTTAAATCGGTCTAACACTTTTCCTACGGCAACGCTGTCGCCACTGGTAATTTCGTAGTTCTCAAAGTTAGATTTGGTAACGTCGTCAATAGTACGCTGACGAGAATCATTGCCGGTAATTCTGATGCGATGGCTGTAGGCGTCACCGGTAAAACCACCTGCGTATTCTATTAGATCCGCAAGTTGGTCACCTTGTTTAGTTTCATAGATTCCTTCTCTTTTTACTTCGCCGGCAACTTCAACGCGGTTTATATAAGGGCTTATTTTAATAATGTCCTGAGATCGGAGGCGGATATTGTCGGTTTGATTACTATTTATAAGAAGATCGTACAGATCAAAAGTGGCGGCTACCGAATCGCCTCGCAGTACTTGTATATCACGAAAGCTACCGGTTACCGTTGGTCCACCCGCTGAGTATAGCGCATTAAAGACGGTTGCTAATGAAGGAAGGGAATAGCTACCCGGCTGGCGTACTTCTCCTATTACCGAGACGTTAATACTGCGTACTTGTCCCAGGCTAACCTGCATATAGGTATCTTTTTGGGCATTGTCGGCGGGATTAAGTCCCGAGTATATTTCTCCGAGACGTTCTTGAAGTTTTTCAGAGGCCTCTTCTATTGTAAGTCCACTTAACGAAATAGGACCAATATTTGGAATGGTGATGGTCCCTTCGGGAGTGACTTCCGGCTGATATGTTGTTTCGGCAGCGCCCCAAATATCGATAAAAAGCTGGTCGCCGGGCCCAAGCTGGTAGTCTTGTGGGGTGGGAATGTTTAAGGCCGGCTGGAAAGAGGTTGAGGAGTTTCGGAACAGCTCAAATCCAAATATTTTATTGCGCAGTTTCCGTCGTTCAAGTTCGAGCGAGTCTTGCTGTGTCTGGTATTTTAGGAATCGAATATCTTGGTAAAACTGAAGGGAATCGCGTCGACTTTCTGCTCCGAAAAACAAGTCGAATTGACTGGCTCGGGCGGTATCGGGGGTAGAAAAACGCATGCGGTCCGATGTTCCGCCTCTTCCTTGATCTCCGCCGCCGCTTACCTGTCGGAGTCGTCGCTGTAGTTTCTGGGCTTCGGCTTGCGGCATGCCTCGTGCTACAGCTAATTGCACTACTTCGCTGGTAGATAGACCTCGGCTCTCAGCTTCAGACTTGATCTGTTGAATTTTCTGTTCTGAGAGGTTGTCGACGTTGATGTTTTCAAAGTCAATATCTGAGATACTTTGACCGGAAGCGGCCATAGTGAGTACGGTCAAAAATACTATAGTTAACAGGCTTTTGAGGCGCATACTGTGTTCTTGTTTCTTGATTGAATTAAAAGGGGATCAATATAAAGAAATGCATCGAAAAAATAATGTCTGTTTTGGGAAGAGATGAGTAAGTTTTTGAGTGACAAAGAGACAAAGTTGCAAAGTAAGACTGGATGCTTGTAATGTGTCATTTCGAGTGGAGCAATGTGGTTTTCATTGCGAAGCCGAGAAATCTGTGTTTTTGTAAAGACAAGCGACGGTGGACTGAAGACGGATGATGGTTATTGGGTGATTAGGTAATGCAGTGATTAAGTGAGAAAGTAACTGAGTAACAAAGGTGTAGAGTGACAGAGATACAAAGTGACAAAGGCACAGAGTTGTAAAGTGTTAAGTATTAAGTGATGACCGAGGGCGGGTTGAAAGTTTCAGGTTGAAGGTTTAATTAAATGCAATGTCATCCCGCTGTGTCCCGACCCATTCGGGGAGCGAAGTCGAGGGATCTCCTGCCGTTAGGTTCGCGTAGGAATGATTGACTATGGACTTGTGACGGATGACGGTGTTGAATGTTGAATTTGGCGGCAGGTCTGCAGGTTTTGTCTTGTTCTGATGATGGGGGGCCGAGGACGGCTGGTTTGGATAATAACCTTTATTCTACGATGAAGAGTAAGTGAACGGATAAATCTATTTCGAAGGTTATATCGAATCTTATATATTGCTTTCAAATTAAGACTAACTGGGACGGCTTATATGCAATGGTTTAAATCGGAGGCAGGAATATTTGCACTTAAAGTAGCCGGGATATATCTGCTCTGGTATCTTATTTATGCCCTTTGGCTGCTTCCGGATGGTAGTCTCGACCAATGGGTTGCTACAAATATAGTATCAGTCTCGGCCGGGCTGTTAGAAATGATGAACTACGATGTTTATGCCACTGGTCGATTAATGGGTATTGGGGAATTACCCGGTATTTATTTGGGGGATGGAGGTAGCGGGATCTCTGCTGTTGGACTGTTGGTAGGCTTTGTGATGGCCTATCGTGGGGCATGGATTCCGCGCATTGCTTTTATCTTTATTGGTATTGGCGTCATCTATCTTGTGAATATCATTCGCGTCTTTATTTTTACTCTAACCCAGGCGGAGTCTTCTCAAGTGTTTGCCGTAACGGGTGATTTTTCTACTACAGCCGTTTTTTATGGCGTTATTTCTGTGCTCTGTATAGTTTGGGTGAATGTCGGGGATGATAGGCGGTGATTGAGTGACAGAGATACAAAGTTACAGGGTTGGACCGGGGACGGACGACTGTAGATGGTTTTGAATGTTGAGTGGTGAGTGTTGAATGTTAAATGTTACAGGTTGAAGGTTTAATTAAAAGCAATGTCATCCCGAGCGGAGCCGAGGGATCTCCTGCCATTAGGTTCGCGTAGCATCTAAGATGCTATTTTTTTCTTTTATGACCCACCCTAAATTCCTCTCCACAAGAAGGGAGCGCTTTTTGGGAGTGCAACTCCCTCAAAACTGTTGAATGGTAAATATTAAGTGGTGAATGTTGAAGTTGGAAGCATGTCCGCAGGGCTGTGCCTGGTTTGTGACGACAGACGACGGTGGACTGTGGATTGGTGATTAGATGATTGAGTGACATAGTATCGAAGGTTATGACTCAGAATTCTTAAGAAAATGTCATTTTTGCCAATAAATAGTTTCCCTTATGGCTGGTATGTTATTGAACATAATAGTTGAGGTTAGAAGGGGAGAATTGTTTAAAAGAAGAAGAACTAATTTAGGATTTTCATCAAGATCGTTAGATTACTGGTCACTATTTATGTATCGAGGATTTAAATATATCAACTGTGAGTAGCAGAATGCTGTTAAAAAACCTTTTCCTGGAAGGGCTTGAACAATGCTCTCCGCATCGCGCCATACGAGAAGTCCTCGAAATTAATGGCAACGAGATCAAAGTAGGGGATAAGCAGTATTCTATAGGTAATCGGCCGGTCTATCTTTTTGCCGTTGGTAAGGCGGCCGTTCCCATGTATGAGCAAGCCAGCGAGATATTGGGAGATCATATCACAAAAAGTTTGGTGATAACAAGTGATCAAGAAGCGGCCGGATTGTGTGAGGCTGATGAAGTAATCGCCGGGAGTCATCCGCTGCCCGATGAACAAAGTTTGGAAGCGGGGAATAGTGCCGTAGATTTCATGGAAAGTATTCCGTCTCATGCTATTACCATAACCCTGATTTCCGGTGGTACTTCATCCCTGTTAAGTTTCCCGGCCGAAGGAGTTTCTGTTGATGATTTGGCTGGATTATACAAGTTGCTCAACAATTCAGGAGCTACTATTCACGATATCAATACCGTTCGAAAACACTGCTCTAAGGTTAAAGGCGGACAGCTGCTCCGTTACCTGGATCCAAACATTACGCTTATCGATCTTGTAATTTCTGATGTGCCGGATGATGAGTTATCCATAGTTGGCAGCGGACCTACGATTCCAGATTGGTCCTCGTTCCAAGATGCTTATCATGTGTTGTTGGAATATGATCTATGGGAAGCAGCGCCGGAATCAGTCCGTACGCATATCGAGAAGGGAATCAGGGGAGAGGTGGTGGAAACGGTAACGCCTGAGGAAGCTCCCATTAAGAAGCATCAATCAGAAATTATCAGCTCGGCATCTAAGCTGGCTGATAAAATAGCAGATCTTGCATCGCAAAAAGGATGGAAAGTGACGGTAGCCGATGAGCCGTTTAATGAAGATGTTGAGGAAGTGGCCCGTTCCGTTGTGGACAAAATTTTACCGGCTGCCGATCAGGATAACCCACAAAGAGCAGAACCTGCTTTATTTATTTTTTGGGGCGAAAGTACGGTGCAGGTGACGGGCGATGGGAAGGGGGGACGAAATCAGGAGTTGGCTCTGAGGGGAGCGTTAAAAATAGCGGGATACGAAAATATTACCTGGCTGAGTGCCGGCACGGATGGTATTGATGGCCCCACCGATGCGGCCGGTGCTATCGTAGATGGGACCACTATTGCCAAGGCAAGAGCGAAGAATATAGATCCGCAGTCCTATCTGTCTGATAATGATTCCCACCACTTTCATGAGCAAATGGATACGCTTTTAAAAACAGGACCGACCGGGAATAATTTAATGGATGTGGTGATGATTTTGTGTAGATAGGTGATGCAGTGACGAAGTAATTAAGTGACAGAGTTGTAAAGTCGAAAGTGATGACGGGGGACGGATGACTGCGGACGGTGTTGAGTGTTGAAGGTTTAATGTTGAAAGTTAAATGTTGAAAACCGTGAAGTTGGGTATTGAGTGATTCCCCTCTTGAGAGGGGTGGGCTGCCACGAAGTGGCTGCTCGGGGTGTGTTTGGCAAGTGATTAGGTGATGCAGTGACAAAGTAACTAAGTGACAAAGGCACAGAGTTATATAGTGTTAAGTGATGATGGGTGACGGACGACTGTGATGAATGGTGATGGGGTAATTAGGTGAAAAGCTATATACTTAATCACTTAATTTCTTAGTCACCTAATAACTTTAGAGAAAACACAATTTGGTTTATTTTCATCAGTTAATTATCCTCATTCTGATTTATCCATATCGGAACCCAAACAGCTATTTATGATCTGGCAGGACAGCATTTTTTTGTGGCTATTACTAATCATCCCGTTGCTTATTGGAGCAAACTGGTGGTACAATAAGAAGCTAGACAAAAAGCGAAAAAGCTATTTCGGGGCTGATCTTTTTGAAAGGTTACGCAGCGGCTTTTGGCCGAGGGGTAAGCGCATTCGCATGGGCAGCCTTTATATTGGACTTGCCCTGCTTACTATTGCCGCCGCGGGACCGAAAATTGGGACGGAAGTCCGCGAAGTGAAACGCCAGGGCGTTGATCTTTTGATTGGGCTGGATCTTTCGGACAGCATGAATACAGAGGATGTAAAACCCAGCCGGTTGGAAAAGGCCAAGTATGAGGTCTCGCGACTGGTCGACCGGCTCAACGGTGATCGCGTTGGGTTGGTGGTCTTCACCGGAGAAGCATATCTCCAGGCTCCCATGACATTGGATTATTCTGCTTTGCGGATGTTTTTGAATATAGCTGAGACTGATCAGATGCCGTCATCATCAACGAATTTTAGCGCTGCTATGGAGACGGCTTCCGAAGCATTTAAGTCAACGGATGAGGATAGTCAAAATGTGCAGGCGGCTAAAGTTTTACTGATTATATCTGACGGAGAAAATCACGGGGAAAGTTATGATGAGGAGCTTAACCAACTGCTGGAGCAAAATATATCTGTCTATACGTTGGGGATCGGGACGAAGGAAGGGGGAACCATTCCGTTATATGATGAAGATGGATCCCTAATGGGGTACAAGCGGAATCAACAAGGAGAGGTTATCACCAGTACCTTACAGTCGAGTGTCTTGCGTTCAATTGCGGATGGGGCTAACGGTGAATACTATGAAATCCGTAGTGGCAGTTTGGGAATTGACAGCTTTCTGGGAAGGCTGGATGAGCTGCAGCAGGGGGAATTTTCCAGTCAGGAGTATGCTGATTTTAAAAATCAATACCAGTGGCTGGCTGGAGTGGGGCTGTTGTTTTTGTTTATTGGGATGGTGTTTCCGGAGTTTAAGATTTATGAGAGTCGCAAAGTAACAAAGGAACACAGAAACAAAGTTGGAAGTGTTGAAGGTTGAATGTTAAATGTTAAATTTGGAGGCATGTCCGCAGGGCTGGGCCCGGGTTGTTTGGATATGACTAATGTCGGATGACGGCGGTGAGTGGTGAAGGGGTGATTAGGTGATGAAGTAAATAGGTGAGGTAGGAATACAAAATTAAATCAAGAGAGATTATGAGACCACATTATAATTTGGAAGCATGGAAGAATGCAATGGATCTGGTGGATGAAATCTACAAAATCAGTAAAGGTTTCCCGACCGAGGAAAAATTTGGGTTAACTTCACAAATGCGACGAGCCGCTATATCGGTACCAAGTAATTTGGCTGAAGGGGCGGCTCGCAAGAGTAAAGCAGAGTTTGCAAACTTTGTAAATATTGCAAAGGGATCATTAAGTGAGTTGGAGACCCAATTAATTATTTTAAAACGCCAAAACTATATTCATAACATTTCGAGTCTGTTAGATCTAACAGGTAAGGTATCAAGCCAATTAAATGGCTTGCAAAATTATCTTACAACTAATAATTAACCTAATCACATAGTTTCTTAATATCTTAATCACTTAACCCCAAAATGATAAAACTCTTTATTACCGATCTCGACGGATGTATTTCTGTACCTTTTGAATCGCCGGACTGGGAGCTGCTTTCACAGATTCGTCGATTAAATGAGCAGAGTCTGCATGATATGGCCGTTCCTTCGCTTTCAATTTGCTCGGGACGTCCGTTTCCATATGTAGAAGCGGTGGCACAATGGCTGGGTATTGATCGTCATGTAGTATTTGAAAGTGCGGGCGTGTATAAACTTGAGACCAATGAAATTCAACTGCATCCCGCCTTTGATAAAGAAGCAGAGCAGCAGGTTCGAGAATTAAAGGAATGGCTGCGCAAGGAAATAGTACCGCAGTACAAGGGTATTATTATTGAATTTACCAAGAAGATGGATGCGGGTATTATACATCTTGATACGGAGGTTATTCAGGAGCTTTATCCGCAGGTAGCTGAGTACGTGGAAGAACATTATCCCAAATTTGAAGTTCATAATACGGATGTTTCCATCAATATTATCCTGGCCGAAAATAATAAACGGACCGGAATTCAGCAGCTCTGCGATATTATGGATATTGATCCACGTGAAGTAGCATATATTGGGGACAGCAGCGGCGATATTCCGGGATTGCAATTGGTAGGAAAAGCCTTTGCACCGCAGAATGCTGCAGAAGCAGTAAAGAGGGAAGCAGAGGTACTCGACAGTAAGGTGACCGAAGCTGTATTAGAAGCCTACCGGCAGGTTATCCGTGAAAACCGGAAAAAGCTTGCGGCGGCAGGGTGAGTGTTTGTTAATTCAGTGATTAGGTGATAAAGTGATGGGGTGATTGAGTTACAGAGTTGTAAAGTGGAAAGTTTTAAGTGATGATTGAGGACGGATGATGGTTGACCGTGGACGGTGTTTAATGGCGGAAGTTAAAGGTTGAATGTTCAATTAAAAGCAATGTCATCCTGCGGTGTCCCGACCCATCGGGGAGCGGAGCCGAGGGATCTCCTGCCATTAGGTTCGCGTAGGAATGATTAACTATAGACTTGTGAAGGATGAATGGGTAATTAGGAGAGGAAGTGGCAAAGTAACTAAGTGACTGAGGACGGCGGTGAACGGGGAGCCCCAATTTCGTTACAATGCTTGTTCTACGGAGTTTTAACGTAGTAGGAGCTCTGCGTTGTATCGTATTAGTGTTTTATATTTAGTTTAGAGGGAGTTGTACTCCCGATTACTCGAGAGTGCAACTCTCTCGTAGCAGGGGGGGAGATCGTAATTTGGAGGCATTTCTGCAAGGCTGTGCCTGGTTTGTTTAGATATGGCTAATGTCAGACGGAAGTGAATGGTAAAGAAGTAATTAGGTGAGGAGGTTTTTGAGTTGCAGAGGGTCAGAGTGACAAAGTAACAAAGTTGCAAAGTGAGACTGAGTTTTTGAATAATTGGAAACAAGGATCTCTCACTTACATTCGAGATGACCGATTTTTCGTGAATGAGGGATAAGCTGTCTAATTCTCATATTTCTTTAGGAGCTCAAAATAGTGCTCGATTAGACGCTGGTAATCATCCGAAAAGGACGTATAATCGGGGTTATTGATCATATCGCGGACCTGCTTCTGAAGTTCTTCAAGCGTAACATCGGGAGATGCACGTTGTTCCCGTTCCTCCGCGGTGGTAGCTTCGCGTCGCTCCTCTTTGCCCCGTTCTTGCACGGCCTTTTCGGCGTTGAGCATTCGCGATAGAATATTCTGCTGTCGCTGCATCAGCTGTTTATCCAGCTGTCCGCCGCGCAAGTCATTAATTGCATCCTCCATCTGCTCCGACATCCGTTCCAGTTCACTTAGTACGCGGTCGCCCGATTCGAGCTGTCCACGCCGCTGTAACTCCCGAAGCTGCTTGCGAATTTTATTTTGCTGTTTCGACAGCTGGTTAAGCCGCTCCATTTGGTCCTGCGACAGGCGATTCCCCTGCATATCATTTATCATTTCCTGTATCTGCTTGTTGATCTGCTGCTGTTCGCCCGACATTTTCTTCATCTGTTCCATAAGCTGTTGCATACTCATAGCTCCGCCCGAGCCGCCCCCTTGTTGGTTATTGAGTTGATCCAGGAGCGAAGTAATCATGGTCGTCAACTCGTTGATACCTCCCAGTGACTGTCGCTGCGCATAAGTGGCGTTAGAGCCGTCACGCTCCGCTAACAGCTCAACGGCGCGCGATAAAGATTGTTCAACTTCGGTCTTCTTTTTGTTGATCTGGTTTGAAAAACTGGGAATCTCGGATGACACCTTAAAAAGAGAATCCGAAAGTATCGTAAACTGGTTGGATATATTCCGTTCCTGTCGGGCCTTCTCGACAAAAGCACTGGATTGCGTCGGGATAGGTTCCGTCTCCTTGGTCAACTCTTCCTGGTTTTTAGAAAGATTGATAAGCGAATGTAAAACGTATTCGAGAGCGGCTCTGTTAACCTGACGCCGTTGTTGGTTGAGCTGCTGCTTGGCACTGCGCATCTGCTGAGCCTGCTGTTGCAGTTGTTGCTGAATGTTCTGCTGCTGTTTTTTAATATCAATATCTTTTTCAGGAGATGACTGCTCCTTAAGCTTATTGATGTTTTCCTGCAGCTCCTTTTCAATCTTATCCAGTTGCTTACTGCTTTTTTGCTGTAGCTTCTCAACTTGAGGCTTGGCATTATCGGGCGCATTATCGTCGATGTTGTCCAATTGTTCCTGCAGGTCTGATAAATCCTCCTGTATTGACTGCTGTTGTTGTACCTCTTCATCGGATACTTCACGTTCTTCACTGATTTCTTTTTCCTGCTTGGCTAATTCTTCCAGTGACTGAGCAGCTTTTTCCAAATCACTGTTTAATTTTAGGGATTTGAACAGGTCGAGCGTACGATCAATGCGCTGGCGATACTGCTCTTCGTTGAATTCATAGTTTTCAAGTGCTTTGCGCATTTCATCGGGATTCATTTCACCGAGCGAATTGCGAAGCTCTTCCAACGCTTTTTCGAGCTCCGGATCATTAATTTCCTTCATAAGTTTTTGGAGCTCATCATAGGCCTCTAATGTCTCCGGTGACATGGCCTGATTTTGTTCAATTTCATTTCTGATCTCCTCAAACTTTTGATTCAGGTCATCGACCTTTTTATCAATTTCCTGCCGTTCTTTTTCGACCTCTTCGAGCTTCTGCTTTTGTTCCCAGTCCGTTTCGGGATTTTGCTGAAGCTGTTGCTTAAACTGTTCATATTGCTTTTCCATTTGCTCAAAGGACTGGGATACATCTTCCAGCGATTCGGTTACCTCTCGCTCTTTGGAGTCCAGCTCTTCCATATACTCTGTAGTGGATGGAAAGGTCACCGTCATTTTTTGGGAACGACCTTTTTTTCGTCCGTTGTACCGGTCATTGTCATAGACCTCAATCCAATACGTAATTTGGTCGCGGGCTTTGGGATTCAAATTGGGAAGATCCCACTGGTACGATTGCTCCTCGTTGATAGTAGGTGGGGGCAGTTCCAGGGTACCCTTTTCCGGTTCGGGGGTAAAAGCACGCTGCAATTCATAGTGGAGCTTAGCTTCCGTCAATCCGAAATCGTCACTGGCTTCGTATTCTAAAGAAAGGGGCTTGGCACTTTTCATCCGGAGGTTTTCGGATGGGGCAATTAAATCTACATAGGGGGACTGATCTTTTCGGGGATCAACGATAAATCTGAAATTATTTTCGTTGGTCAGGCCGGCACTGTCTCTCATCCTAAAGGAAATAGTATCGACAGCCCCAACCTTGGTTTTGATCGTAAATAGATTTTCCCGGGTAGAGTCTCTGCTGGCGGAAAGCGTATCGTTTAGATTGGAGCTGATATACAGCAGTTCGGATAGCTTCTTATTGGCAAGTCCTTCGATTTCTATGGTAGAACCTTCATAGGCCTGAATCTTGGAAAAAGGATAGCTGTAGGAGGTAGAATCGAGTTGTGTGTAGGCGGGGGGGATAATATGCAGTGTTAGCTGTTCAAAGCGGGGACGAAGTTGTACATCGATATCATACTTTTTGCTCTCAAATCCATCCATGATAACATAGTAACGGCCGTCGGTTGTTAACGAGATAGGAGCAAAAGTAGCTCTGTTTTGTTCAAGCGCTTCCGGACTTCGCCGCCGGTAGTTATCCTCAATATCCGTTTTGAAAGCCAGCATAATATCCTCCGGCACGTTATCCTGAAAACGAATAGTGGGTGAAAAAGAATTTCCGTGTTCCAGTGTTAGGGAACCGGGATCTATAACAAAATTATAGGGATTGGGAGGAGTAAAGGTCGTCTGTGGATTAGCCAACCGTTCAATGGCCGTAGGATAAAAAAAGGTGAACAGGGAGAGAATAAGAAATCCGCCTACAGCACTAATAACCCCCTGCTTAAAAAATCGGTGGAGGGGATGATTTTGAGCGTACTGCCGGAGTTTTTCCTGTACCCTTTCGGAATTAAGTTTTGAAAGGTTTTGCTCGATTGCTGCTTTATGAAGGGCGTTATCGTCCTGATTATTATAGTATAAATCCAGGGCGTCAGTAAGCTCAGGGAGCTTTTCTTCCCGACCAAACTGATAATACATATCTTTAAAGGAAGGTAACTTACGCCTTTTGTAAAAGTATAGGGTGACGGTTACAGCCGTTACCAGCAGTACTGAAAGAGTCGAAATTTTTATGGTGGATTCAAGATAGTATCCGGCCTCAAAAATCCCGATAATCGTAAAGCCCACAAGTAGAATAGCTGCAAAAAAAGATGTAAGAGCTATATAAAAGTTCCTTGAAAGGGACTGATGCCGTTGCCGAATAATATCAACAAACGGGCGGACTAATTTATCTGTGGATTGTTCTTTGCTCATCACTGTAGGCTAAGTCGCAGCGGAATGGAATCAGTTATATAATAATACGTTTAAATAAACGAAAATATTGGATACTCCAATACTACATTTGTTAGTGTTTATATAGTGCGATAGCCATGGGGAGCAGAGAGGATAGGCTTAGCCGCTAATATCATTAAGTGTTAACTTCTCGTCGACGGCAAACTTTCCACCTTCTTTTTTAACAGTCACCACTTCCTGATCTGCATCGTGCTCTAAAAAAAGGTGCCAATTTTCTTCAACAGCCCGATCTAAATAACACTGTTTTTCGTCAAGGGTAGTTACGGGATACATATCGTAGCCCATGATCCAGGGCAGGGGCAGGTGTACGTGGGTGGGGATTAAATCAGCGGCAAAAAGGACCGTCTTCTGTTCGCCGGTAATCCTTGGAAGTTGTTGCCCTTTCGTATGTCCGTTAACAGGTAGAGCATTTAGTCCCTCTTCGTACTGGTGATGTGACTCTACCAAATTCAGCTTATCCCAATCTTTTATGGGATTGATGTTCTCCGGCAAGAAACTGGCCTTCTCGCGAGCATTGGGATCGGTGGCGGTTTCCAGCTGTTTTTTCGTTACATGGTAGGTTGCGTTGGGAAAGGTGTGCTGCAGGTCTCCATTGTCATCGTAGTAGGTGGTACCGCCGCAGTGATCAAAATGGAGATGGGAGAAGATGACATCCGTAATATCTTCGGGACTAAATCCGTATTGCTCGAGTGAACTCAGCAAATCGGAGTGCTCATAATCCAGCTGATAGATCTGCTCAAATTTTTCATCAAATTTGGTGCCCGATCCGTTATCCACCAAATAAACTTTGTCAGTATTTTTGGATTCAATAAGCAGGCATCGCATCGCCATGTGGATACGATTTTTATCATCAACATCAATATATCTCGACCACAACGTTTTTGGGACTACTCCAAACATTGCTCCGCCGTCGAGGCGAAAACGTCCGGCTTCAATACTGTACAAATTAAACGGGCCAATGGATGTATGAGATTTCTTCATTGATGTGTGATTGGATAGTTATCGGATTAGCAACAGATGCAAAATTGCAGCAGGCTAAAGTTTTTCAAGAAGTTCGTTGAGGAAAAGGCGGATTTCTTTCAGATCCTTTTTAACGCTAACCGGAATTTCTTTGGATTCATCATCCTCATCATCTTTTTTAAGCACTTGTTGAGCCCCCTCAGTGCTGTATTTTTTCTCCTGAATCAGCTCCTTCAGTTTTAATATTGTCTCAATATCATTTTCTTTGTAGACGCGGTTACCGGCTTTATTTTTTTTGGGATTTAATTCGTCAAATACGGTTTCCCAATAGCGCAGCACATGCGCCTCAACGTCGGTAATATCGCTTACTTCGCCTATAGAGTAATAAAGTTTTTTCATAAGAGGACTAAAAGCGTATCTTTATTGCTAATTATACATTATCTGGTGCATTATTTCTAACTCTTTGGCACAAAATATTTAAAAAACATTGCCTGAAAAAGATTTAAACAGATCGGACATAGCATTAAGCGTCGTAGTTCCCCTGCTTAACGAGGATGAGTCGATTGGCGAGCTGGCCCAAAAAGTGGATGAGGCATTATCCAACAAGCATTACCATTATGAACTTATTTTTGTGGATGATGGATCGACCGATCAATCCTGGCGGGAGATTAAGAAGGTAACGGAAGGGAGTAATCATGTTTCAGGGGTCCGTCTGCAGCGTAATTACGGGAAGAGCTCGGCATTGCAGGCCGGTTTTGAAAAAGCCGCGGGAGACTATATTGCAACGATGGATGCCGACCTGCAGGACGACCCCAATGAGATTCCTTTAATGCTGCAACAGCTTAAAGAAGAGAACTTGCATCTGGTAAGCGGATGGAAAAAAGAGCGTCATGATCCTATTTCCAAGACGGTACCCTCGCGCTTTTTTAACAAAGTGACATCGTTGGTGACCGGCATTAACCTCAACGATTTTAACTGTGGACTAAAAGTGTATCGGTCCGATGTTATTGAGAATATTTATCTCTATGGGGAATTGCATCGCTATATTCCATTTTTGGCGAAACTTGAGGGCTACGATCGCATAGGAGAAAAAGTAGTGAAGCATCATCCCCGAAAATATGGGGAGACCAAGTTTGGCATCTCTCGTTTTATGCATGGATTTTTGGATTTGTTGACTCTGCTTTTTGTCAATCGATACCTGCAGCGTCCCATGCACTTTTTTGGTACGCTGGGTTTCCTTTCCCTGATTTTAGGCGGAGCTATTAATGCCTATCTCTCAATTGATAAAATATTTTTTGGAGAGCCTATCGGTGATCGTCCGCTGTTGCTGTTGGGGGTAATGCTGATGGTGTTGGGGGTACAGATTTTTTCTATTGGTTTTTTGGGAGAACTCATCCAAAAGCGGAACGAAAAGCAAGAGAAACCGAATATCAGAGAGACGGTGTAGCCAATATTTGATGGCATAAGTATGTATAAAACAGAATTTTAGTAATCGTTAAACAAGCTTTTTTAATGAGTCGTATTGCCTACGATCCGGTAAAGGACCGGTTTGCAAAGATTATTCGCCGCTTTCGTTTTCTGCGGACCCTCTTCTATAAGATATTGGATCTGTTCTTTTTGCGGAGCTGGTATATCCGTAAAATATTGCGTGAATATGGTTCAGATATCGACGCTGAAGGGGAGTGGAAGCTGCTGGATGCAGGCTCCGGATTTGGCCAGTACGATCGATTCATTCTGCAGGAATTTGATAACGTCAATGTACAAGCGGTTGATGTTAAAAAGGATTACCTGGAGGATTCCCAGGCCCATTTTGAGCCCGAAATCGAGGCAGGTCGCATTACGTTTAATCAGAAAGATCTGCTTGAAATCAATTATGAGGATACCTTTGATTTTGTGATCTGTATTGATGTGCTGGAACATATCGAGGAGGATGAAAAGGTGATGCAGAATATTTGTCAATCCCTACAGGACAACGGATATTTTTTGATGCATTCTCCCTCTATCTATTCCGAAGAAGACGCCGACGGGGATGAAAGTTTCGTGGACGAGCATGCACGCCCGGGATATTCAAAAAAAGATATACGTAAAAAGTTGGAAAACTCCGGTTTTGCGGTGGTAGATGTGGCATATACCTATGGTACCAAGGGGCATCTGGCATGGGAGCTCATTATCAAATATCCCATGCTTTGGCTTAACAAAATCAAGCTCTGGGCACTACCAATAATGGCCGTTTATTACATTCCGGTATTACCCGTAAGTTTGTTATTGATGGCGCTGGATATCCGTGATGATAATGAACGCGGTGCAGGTATTTATGCACTGGCCAGAAAATAGTAAATTGGAAAAGTGTAATTTTAAATACGTTGTTTTTCGGAGCCTTCCAGTATGGTTTCGGTAGTTGAACTTTTATCACCAATCATTACCAGCAGAGGCACTTTAGAATAAAAAGACATCTCTTTGGACAGATTGCGATTTGTCAGCTTTTCCCAGAATGACTTTTTATATCGCACCATCACTAATAATGAGTCCAGACGTTCTGCTAAAAAATCACTAACTGTAGGGAAGAAATCCAGCTCATACTTATGATGGAAAGAGATATTATCATAGTCGATATGTTCCTTTACAAGATCCCGGAACCCACGGAATTTAATTTCTGATTCCATATTTTTTTGATCACTGACATGCAGGACATCAACAGAAGAATGAAAGAGCCTTGCAATATCGGTGGAGTGGGAGAGTGCTGCTAAATCTCCTTCTTTATAATCGCTGGTAAAGATGATATTATTAAAATTATCAAGGCTACTGCCCGTTGGAATTGCCAGTACAGGTACGGGCGACTTTTGGATAACGCTGGAGGCAACACTTCCTAAAATAACATTTCGGTCACCCGTCACGCCTTTAGTACCCATTACAATAAGGTCGATGGAACGTTCATTGACTTGATTGAGTAAGGCCGTTACGGTTTGTCCGTCCTGTATGACTGTTGAAATTTCTAAATCACTGTACCGATCACCATCTAAGTTATTTAAGAGCTCATCAAAGTGACCGGAGCTATCATCAATAACCTGATCTCGAGTCTTTTCAAAATCAGGGGCCATATCCATAGTTTCTTGGGTGGCATGGAAAAGAGTGAGTTTGGCATCTGTTTTATGTGCAATTTCAGCAGCAAAAGGCAATGCTCGTTCAGCATTTTTGGAAAAATCCGTAGGGAAGAAGATATGGTTGATTGAAAAGGCCATGGCAGTAATTTTTATTAAACTGTTTATCAAATATATAAGATCAAAAAGTATTTATTAATGTAGTGCTTAGTCTTACAGGCTTGTAGGGAATTTACGTAACTACTTCTTAGCAAACAGTTTAGTATCCAAATAGATAACTTACGAAAGTAACCCCTGCAAGGTAAAACCTTATAGCTACATTATCGAAAGGTTTATCATTATAGGATAAAAATCTATACAAACGGCCTATTTTATTATTAGATGATTATAGAGAGGGATTTTTTAAACGAGTCCTCATGCTATGCCCCTGCAGGAACTAAATAAATATCATTGTGAATAGGAAAGAAGTAGTTAGGATAAGTTCAACAGGTGAGTAGAGGATTAGTGATTATTGTCATTCAGAGTTGTGTATGCGATTATATTTCGTCTGAATCACCGAAGGAAAGAATGGTCTTTAATCCCATCTGTCTGAGTTGGTATTAGGGATCAAACGGGAGAATATCTTATGCGATAATAAAATTTATAAAAAGGGAAGCAAGCTTATTGCTCCGATAGCAGAAATAATGATAATAAACCAGATCAGTTGTTTACTCTTATTGTATCCGGCCCAGAAAATAAATAAACCGGCTTTAACAAGAGTATTAGTGATGACCGCAATTAAAATTCCGAGTGTTGCTACTGTTGGATCGGTGCCCTCTTTGGCCATACGCGAAAGAGAAAGCGTTATGGCATCTACATCCATCAATCCAGAGAAGAGGGACAGCAGGTAAATCCCTTGGTCGCCATACCATTTTTCCATGGCTGTTGCCAACAGTAGAATTACTCCCAATAGTAGACCAAACTGTAAAGCTGTAAAAAATTGAAGCGGGTTTTTTAGTTCGATGGGTGGTTGATCATCTTCCAACTGTAAATGTTTTCGCCAAAGCCAGAATCCACTGCCTAACGTAAGTATCAGCATAATAGAGAGGGGAATCCACAGGGGATAAAGTAATGAGATATTCACGACTGCAACTTCTATACCTACTCGTACAAACATAATAGAAGAAGCTACCAATACACCTGCAATAAATATTCCACTGGCGAACTTTTTTTGTTGTTTGGCAAATTGAGCAAGGCTTAGCGTGACGGCTGTAGAAGAAGCCAGGCCGCCTGTAATAGCTGTTAACATGGTTCCCTTGTCTTCGCCCAGATACTTGATGAGGATATATCCGGTAAAAGAGAGTCCGGAAATGAGAACCACCATCCACCAAATCCAATGGGGATTGATAGCTTCCCAGGGACCATACCCTTTGTTAGGCAACAGCGGTAGCAGTATAACGGTTATGATTAAAAGCTTTATGCCGGCATAGATCTCTTTGACTTCAACTTTATGCAGCCAGTTATGTAATGTTGGTTTTAGGCTTAAAAGAGCAATGACAACTACCGTAGTACCAAGGGCATAAATATGATATCCGAATGCAGCCCAAGAGCTTAGCGTGAAGGTAAGTAGGAGGGCAACTTCCGTGGTGATACCCAGATCTTTCTCTTCGTTTACTTTTGCTTCAACAACATACGACGTAATTACGAGGGCTGCTAACGCGAGAAAGGAAACTGCAAGCATCCATTCATTGACGAATCTGCTAACTTCCGTCCATACGCCCCCAAAGAGTCCCACCAGGCTAAATGTGCGGATTCCTGCCACGCGATCACCTTCATCTTCAAGGCGTCCGCTCCATCCGCGCTCGATACCGATGAGCAAGCCAATACCGAGGGCAGCAAATAAGTTCCAAATTACGGTGAAGTCCAAGTCCATAGACAGATAAAATTATTTATACAGTTAAGGTATGATTGTAGAAGGACTTCCGAAACCTATACTTAGTTGCACTCAAATAAAAAAGCCTCTGCAAGTATTTAGCCTGCAGAGGCTTTAGCTGGTACCGCGTACGGGATTCGAACCCGTGCTACCGCCGTGAAAGGGCGGCGTCCTAAACCCCTAGACGAACGCGGCATAATAGATGATCAGTAAAAAAGCCTTGCCGAATAAGCATTCAGCAAAGCTAAATAATAAGGCATCAAGGATACGTTTTTGTATGATTTTAAACAACCTGAAATGCCAAAAAAATGGGAGCCCGATGGGATTTGAACCCACGGCCTCCAGGGCCACAACCTGGCGCTCTAACCAGCTGAGCTACGAGCTCCGTTTAATTCAGTAACATGGTATTTGGCAGTCTATTACTGCCAATCAATAATAATAAAGAAAAAGAACGAGAGTACCGCGTACGGGATTCGAACCCGTGCTACCGCCGTGAAAGGGCGGCGTCCTAAACCCCTAGACGAACGCGGCATAGAATAATTTCAGTAATTAAGAACTTCAGAGGCGACGGGCGGAATCGAACCGCCGTAGGAGGTTTTGCAGACCTCTGCCTGACCACTCGGCCACGTCGCCTTAAAGGTTTTCTTGTACGCCCGACAGGACTCGAACCTGTAACCTACTCCTTAGAAGGGAGTTGCTCTATCCAGTTGAGCTACGGGCGCGCTAACTCAAAGCCAAATTACAACATCAATACGTCAAACATTCAAGTTTTTACACTTGATTATGCAATTTGGAAATTGCTAATAGTCGGGGAGATCCCGATTGCTCGGGACGACCCTTCCTACAGTCATAGTGATAAATTATGACGTTTTTTGTCGGGGAGACAGGATTTGAACCTGCGACCCTTCGCTCCCAAAGCGAATGCGCTACCGGACTGCGCTACTCCCCGTTCAGAAAGATGTCAAATATAAGGGACTTTACTTCTCAAATCAATTTCAAATTCAATGAATTTTTATTCTTTCTGCTCTTCCCAAAACTCACTCAAAAAGCCTATTCCATAACCTGTAAGCTGTATAAATGTGGCACATACACTTAGCGACCCTATGTATAAACTGGAATATTTAGTGGATGAATGAGCAAAGATGAGCGAAATAAATAAAATGAAAGGAATCAACAGTATTTTAAAGAGGCTGAGATTCCAAAATGGGAGGGTAAGGAAGAATAGTAATCCGATCGTAAACAAGGAGGGAAGGGTATGAATAAATTTGATTTCGCCCGGATGGAAACGATTGATATTGATGCGCGCTCGACCGAAAAAATGCAGCTGATTAAAAAACTTCTTTAAGCTGGTCCGCCGCTTATGATATACAAATGCATCAGGGATGAGTCCCGTTTTAAATCCGTTTTTAATGATGCGGGTGCTGAATTCAATATCTTCGCCCATACGAGTAATGCGATATCCTCCGGTCTCTTCATAGACTTCACGAGAAATTCCCATATTAAAACTGCGCGGATGAAAAGTGCCGGCATGTTTTTTATTTCCCCTGATGCCCCCGGTGGTAAGGGGAGAAGTCATGGTGTAGCTAATTGCCTTTTGTACGGGCGAAAAGCTTTGGTGTTCTCTGTCCGGTCCACCATAAGCATCTAAAGCGTGCGTTTTAAGATGGTTTTTAACTGTTTCAAAATAATGGGAGGGGATCAGGCAGTCCGAATCGAAGACGATAAAGTAATCTCCTTTGGCGCGTTCAAAGCCGAAGTTGCGGCTAAATCCCTGTCCGGAGTTTTCTTTGTAATGGTAGCGGATGTCAAGCTGATCGCGGTACTGCTCAACGATATCATCACAGCGATCTTCGGAACCATCTTCAATGATCAGCGTTTCAAAATTTTTATACGTCTGTTGCGTTAGTGAATGCAACAGTTCATCTACCTCCTTCGGACGGTTATAAACAGGGATGATGACAGAGAAAAACATAGCTCGATTTTAAAAATTTTAAATAGGCCAAATCTACAAATAATATTACAGAATTTTGGATGAATACAGATGAAACTCTGTTAAATAATCCCGTTCTTTAGCCATTAATTTAAACTTGTGAAATCTCTCTCTCTCTTATGGTAACTAAGATTTTAAAGATCGTTATTGTCCTTTTACTTCCATCAGTGGCATTGGGACAATCATTAAACGTATCGGTTGCAGAGCAAACAGCTGATAACAACAGAACCACTTTTACATTCGGTGACAGCAAGATTACTTTTGGTTCTCAATCTGTTCGGTTTTTGGATACTAATACGGAGCAGCCTTATGATGTTGTGGGAGTATCGCCGGATAAAACGATGATTAGTACCCTAACTTGGGATGGTCAAGAAGAGGGGGAGATAACACTTTACAATACCAGGGGTGAGAAATTAAACGCCTTTTCAACAGTTTCGTTAGCAGATGAGGCTTCTTTTGGATTGTATCCCTTTAAGAATGGAAACACCTTGCTGCGGGATAAGATTGCCAACTTTACTTTTTATGATTCTTTCGGAGAAATCGTTACGAGCATGTCGAGCAGCAGCCAAAGTAAACAGGGAGAGGCGATTTCAGAAGTAGCCAGAAGCGTAACCGGAAATACGATTGTCATTTACAATCCCAAAATAAAACGGAATGGTGAACTGGGATCGAAAGCACAGGTCCGTACAGGTGTAAAAGAATTTGAGGATATCTTTTTTAGCAGTGATCGATATTTGAAAAATGTGACAGTATCCAAATATGGAACACTGATTGCTGCTATAACAGCCAAGCAAGGTACTGATGACCGAGTGTTGATCATGGATAAATATGGCAATGAATTGAATACGATATCAGCGGAAGAAGATCTTAAAGGTGTTAGGTTTACCAACAATTTAGAGAATATTACGATCTATTCCGGGGGACGGGTGATGGTTCATAATACGTTAAGTGGTGAGAGTCTGGGGGCAACCAGTGTTCGTTCTCCTATAATAACAGCTGATTATTTTCCCGAAGATGATTTAATTTTAGCATTGACGGGTAATTACTCTGAACGTTCGGAGGTGGTTAATAATGTTGAGTTTCGAGCTATTAATCTGCAACAACGGTCAATGGCAAGCAAACAGTTTTCCAGAGTACTGGGATTGAATAAAGCAATCGAACTTCGGTTAGTTCGTAATTCCGGCAATAGCTACATGCTTGAAGGGGCAAATAAAAATGTCCTCATAAGAGCGAATTTTTAGCACCTTGTTTGGATAGGGGAAACATTCAATACATAAGAAAGCCTGACAGATTATAAACCTGTCAGGCTTTCTTAATTTTAATAGAAATCTGCGTTAGGCCTTAGCCTCTGACGTTGATTTCTCGTCTTCAGAATCGTCGTCAGAGTCATTATCATTTGCAGCTTTTATTTCATCGTCACTGGTTTCTACATCGGTTGTTTCGTCGGTATCTGACCAGTCGAAGAGGAGCCCGTCACGAGACTTGTTCATCTTAATCTTGATTTGTGCTCCTTCCTCATGTTCAGCTTCCAGCAGCTCTTCAGCCAGCGGCTCCTCAACATATTTCTGGATAGCACGCTTGAGCGGTCGAGCCCCGTATTTCTGGTCAAATCCTTTATCACTTAAGAAGTCTTTGGCTCCTTTGGTGACTTCAACTTCGTAACCGAGATCATGGATACGCTTGAAGAGATCATCAGAGAGGATATCGATAATCTTAAAGATATCTTCTTTTTCAAGTGCACGGAACGTGATAACATCATCGATCCGGTTCAGGAATTCAGGGTTAAATACCTTTTTAAGAGCATCCTGAATGGTCGATTTCATCTTCTCGTAGTCGAAGCTCTTGGCTCCGTCTGAGAATCCGATACCTTCACCGAGACTACGAATATCCCGCGCCCCGATATTAGAGGTCATAATAATGATGGTATTTCTGAAATCAACTTTGCGTCCCAGGCTGTCCGTAAGAATTCCGTCATCAAGCACCTGGAGCAGAATATTAAAGACGTCGGGGTGGGCTTTTTCAATCTCATCCAAGAGAATCACGCTATAAGGTTTTCGACGTACTTTCTCTGTAAGTTGTCCCCCTTCTTCATATCCTACATATCCCGGAGGTGCACCAACCAGTCGGGAGACCGAGAATTTTTCCATGTACTCACTCATATCGATACGAATGAGTGCATCTTCTTTATCAAAGAGATACTGAGACAGAACTTTGGCCATTTCGGTTTTACCCACACCGGTCGGACCAAGAAAGATAAATGAACCGATTGGACGATTAGGGTCTTTAAGTCCGGCACGGGTACGTTTGATGGCTTTCGTAAGTTTAACAATCGCTTCGTTTTGACCAATTACCTGCTTTGAAAGTTCTTCTTTCATCTTAACCAGCTTCTTGCTTTCGCTCTGGTTAATCTTGCTTACAGGTACGCCGCTCATCATCCCAACAACGTGGGCTACGTCTTCTTCTTCTACATCGTAGACTATTTCTTCAGATTCTTTTTCCCATTCCTTTTGGGCCTGCTCGAGTTCTTCAGTGAGACGCTTTTCTTTATCGCGCAGACGGGCAGCTTCTTCAAAGCGCTGCTTTTTGACCATACCGTTTTTCTCATTGCTGGTTTTCTCAATTTCTTCTTCCAAGTCAATGATATGCTGTGGCACGTGAATATTAGACAAGTGCACGCGGGCCCCGGCTTCGTCAAGGGCGTCAATAGCTTTGTCGGGCAAAAAGTGATCCGTCACATACCGGTCGGTAAGTTTTACACAGGCTTCAATCGCTTCTTCAGAATAATGAACACTGTGATGCTCTTCGTACTTATCCTTAATTTGAGATAGAATTTCAGTGGTCTCTTCCGGAGTAGTAGGATCGACCATGATCTTTTGGAAGCGGCGTTCAAGAGCGCCGTCTTTTTCGATATGCTGGCGATATTCATTAAGCGTGGTTGCTCCTATCGCCTGAACTTCACCGCGTGCAAGAGCGGGTTTTAACATATTTGAAGCATCGAGTGAGCCGCTTGCCCCACCAGCTCCCACAATAGTGTGGAGCTCATCAATAAATAGAATAACGTTCTGTGTTTTCTCAAGCTCACCCATTACGGCTTTGATACGTTCTTCAAATTGGCCGCGATATTTTGTGCCGGCAACTAAAGCGGCAAGGTCTAATGCAACAACCCGCTTGTCATAAAGCACGCGCGATACCTTGCGTTCATTAATACGCGTAGCCAATCCTTCGGCAATAGCAGTTTTACCCACGCCGGGTTCACCGATAAGAACCGGATTGTTTTTCTTACGGCGACTTAAGACTTGAGCAACGCGTTCAATTTCCTTTTCTCGACCGATAATAGGGTCGAGCTTATCGTCTTCGGCCAGCTGCGTTAAATCACGACCAAAATTATCGAGTACAGGTGTTTTAGATTTTTCCATTTTCTTTTCTCTTGAGCTTCCGGAGGATTTAGAACCGCCTCCTCCTTTTGAGGATGATAAACTTGCTGATACAGAACCGGAATCTTTGCGATCTTCATCAGAGGATTTTCCTGAGATAATTAGATCTAACTCTTCGCGCACTGCATCGTATGATACATTAAACTGCTGAAGGATTTGGGCAGCAATATTCTCATCATCACGCAAAAGTGACAACAAAAGATGTTCTGTTCCGATGGTATCACTTTTATATAATTTAGCTTCCAGATAGGTAATGCGCAGTACTTTTTCGGCTTGTTTAGTTAGGGGGATATTACCCACTTTTACAGAGCCGCCGGTACCACGAACGGTATCTTCAACAGTCTTTTTTAGTTTGAAAAGATCACAATTCAGATTTTTCAAAATTTTAACCGCTACTCCTTCGCCAAGGCGAACGATACCCAGAATTAAATGTTCCGTTCCAATATAATCGTGGCCGAGACGAAGTGCTTCTTCGCGGCTAAACTGTATTACATCTCGAACTTTGCTAGAGAAATTGCCCTCCATAAAAATCGAACCTTCAAATTGTTTTAAGTTATTTGTCATTCGTTTTAACGAGTGACCAGAATATTTAGTTCATATTCTTTTACGAAAGTAGTACTGGCATAGTGCAAAAGCAAACAAAATCAGCTATCAGACAATTTAAAATTTTATAAAAAGCCATGAGATTAAATATCCCAAAACTTTTTTTATAGCTTCTTGAAAGCCATACAGGTAGCAGAGGTAGCCATTGTTAATATAACTGAAGATATTGTGGCATCCCACTTATGAAATTCGTTAGCGCAAAGGTTTATTAAAAGTATTTACCTCAATCGCTTGTTCATAAAATATGAAGAAGGGAACTTGATTTCTAATTATTTAAAAATTAGAAAAGTGGGGTGCCGGTCATTTCTTTGGGCTGTTCAATTCCTATAAGTTTTAGAAGGGTAGGAGCGACATCAGCCAGAATACCATCTTTCATATTAATATCTGGCTCGTTAAGAATAAGTGCGGGAACCGGGGCCGAAGTATGAGCCGTATGGGGACTTCCATCCTCATTAATTAGATAATCGGCATTACCGTGATCGGCAATAACAAGAATTTTATAATTATGTTCGGTTGCGGTTTTAACCACTTTTTTAAGTTGCTGATCTATTGTTTCAACGGCCTTGATGGTTGCGTCCATATCACCGGTATGTCCCACCATATCGGGATTGGCATAATTTAGGATCCCCAGGTGATGCTTTTCGGTGATTAACTGAGCACACAAAGCATCCGTTACTTCGACGGCACTCATTTCGGGTTGCAGGTCGTAGGTAGCAACTTTGGGACTCGGTATTAAAATTCGTTCTTCTCCTTTGAAAGGTTCTTCATCCCCACCATTGAAAAAGTAAGTTACGTGCGGATATTTTTCTGTTTCAGCAATGCGTAGTTGTTGTAGGTTGTGATTGCTGACAACCTCACCGATGGTATTGTGCAGATCCAACGGGGGATAAGCTACTTCTACATGCTCGAACGTATCATCATAGGAAGTAAACGTGACATAATGGAGATTCAGGTTCTCTTCGACATCACATTTATCGAAGTTATCCTCTGTTAGTGCTCGTGTGATTTGGCGTGCCCGGTCGCCCCGGATGTTGTAAAAGATGATAACATCGTCCTTCTGGATGCGAGAATCGGGAGATGAATTTATAAGCTTTGGTTTGACAAACTCGTCAGTCACCTCAGCATCATACGATGCTTCAAGTGCTTCAACAGGAGTATCAAACTCTTCACCTTTGCCGCGTACCAAAAGGTCGTAGGCAAGCTGTGTTCGTTCCCACCGGTTATCCCGGTCCATCGCGTAATACCTGCCAATAATAGAGGCAATTTCTCCGGATCCTGTAGAGTTGGCCTGCTGCTGAAATTCTTTTACGTAGTCAATACCGCCATGCGGGGAGGTATCTCGTCCGTCTGTAAAAGCATGCACATAGGTATTATCAATACCTGCAGACTGGGCAAATTTCAGTAAGGCAAAGAGATGCTCATTATGACTGTGTACCCCGCCATCAGAAAAAAGGCCCATAATATGAACGCGGCCATTTTTCTTTGCTTTCTCAAAGGCCGTTGTTAGGACGTTATTTTCAAAAAGGCTGCCATCCTTAATAGATGTATTGACCCGGGTTAATTCCTGAGGCACAATTCGCCCAGCACCAATATTAAGGTGTCCAACTTCAGAATTCCCAAACTGTCCGTCGGGCAGGCCAACATCTTTTCCACTGGCCGATAGCTTAGAATGGGAATTGTTAGCAAACAGGGAATCAATAAACGGCTTATGCGCTTTGTCGATTGCGCTTACTTCGGGATTATCGGCTAACCCGAAGCCGTCTAAAATTACAAGAAGTGCTTTAGAATAGGGGTCAGCCAATATACTTTACGTTTTATAAACTGTTAACGTGATCAGCTATCTTAGATTTTTTTCGTGCTGCAAAATTTTTGTGAATCAAATCTTTGGCAGCCATCTTATCAAGACATGAGCTGGCTTTTTTAAATGCTTTTTCTGCTTCTTCCTTGTCAGTAGTTTCAAGCGCGTTATTAATTAAGGTCTTCATTTTAGAACGCTTGGATTGATTTCGGACACGACGCTTTTCGTTTTGTCGTACTCGTTTTTTCGCTGATTGATGTTGTGGCATGATTTCTAAGAGTTTCTTATCAGTTCTGGAAATTAATTTGTATTTTCTGCGCCAATTCAGAAAGACGTCAAAGTTAAAATTTCTGGAAGTGTTAAACAAGAAATCATTGAAAAATTAGTAAAATAAAGGTAAGTTAGGAGACTTTCGTTTATGATCATAGTAATTGATGGTCCGGCTGGTTCGGGCAAAAGTTCAACCGCCCGGGCAATAGCCGACAGATTGGATATCGAATATCTCGATTCCGGAGCATTATATAGAACGGCTACCTTGATTTATTTGGAAGCGAATCGGGATGAGGATACGTTCTTTCGTTTATTGAATCAGAAAAAGATCTCGTTTTACTACGAAGACCAGAAATTTCACGTAGCGGTGGACGGGCAGTCGGTTACGGATGAAATACGAACTGCTGAAGTTACTGGTGCCGTGAGTGAGGTTGCAGCATTACCTCGCGTTCGGTCTTTTGTGAATAATTTAATGCGTGACGTCGTTTTGGATGGTATTTATGTTGCAGAAGGACGCGATTTGGGTACGGCGGTTTTTCCTGATGCAGAGCTGAAGTTTTTTATGTCTGCGGATTTGGAAGAGCGGGCAAAACGTCGGTTCAAAGAGCGAAAGGACCAAAATCCCGAATTAACGTTAAAAGAAGTGAAACAAAATATTGCTGAGCGAGATTTAAAAGATTCTAAACGTCAGGCTGATCCGCTAAAGAAAGCGGATGAAGCTATTGAAATTGATACAACGAACTTAACATTCGAACAACAAGTTGATAAAATTTGTTCGAAGATAAGAGAAGTACTAAAAAACTGAATAAGATTTTTAATCATAACCTTAATCTAATCCCATTCCGTAAAAATGGAATGCGGTAATTTTAACTAAAACTAATAATGACCGAAGAAGTAAAAGAAGAAAAAACTAACGAAAAAAAAGAGCAGGATACGGCTACCGAAGAGGTAACTGAAGAAACTGCAGTCGAAACTACTACTGATGAAGAAGTACGAGTTGAACCGGAAGAAGAGGAAGTAGCAGTATTTTCTGGTGATGTAGACGAAGAAGATAAAACATACACCTATGATCAGCTGCAGGCCCAGTCGGAAGATTATACCGATGAGGAGTTTAATGAGCTTGCAGGTATGTACGAAGATACGCTCAACGAAATTGAAGAAAAAGAGATTGTAACAGGGCGTGTTGTTTCTGTTGATGAAGATTATGTTGTCGTTGACATCGGATTTAAATCCGAAGGGATGGTGCAAACCAATGAATTCCCTGATGAGGTAGTTGAAAACCTTCAGCCTGGTGATGAAGTTGATGTATTCTTAGATAAAGTTGAAGATCAGGAAGGGCAGTTAATTCTTTCTCGTCGCAAGGCTGATATCTTACATGCCTGGGAGACTATTGAGCGTGCTGCTGAGACCGGCGAAATTGTTGAAGGTAAGATCCAACGTCGTATTAAAGGTGGTATGGTTGCTGATATTATGGGCATCGATGCATTTCTGCCCGGATCGCAAATTGATGTTCGTCCTGTACGCGACTTTGACGCCTATGTTGGCAAGACGATGGAGTTTCAGGTTGTTAAGTTGAACATGTCGGCCGAAAACGTCGTTGTCTCTCACCGTGCACTTATCGAGTCTGATCTCGAAGAGCAGCGCGAAGAAATTCTCGAAACGATTGAAGAAGGTCAGGTACTTCAAGGTATCGTTAAAAATATTACCGATTTCGGTGTCTTTATCGATCTCGGCGGTGTTGACGGTCTGCTCCATATTACCGATCTGTCTTGGGGACGTGTTGATCATCCCGAGGAAATTGTTTCGCTCGACCAGCAACTTAATGTTGCGGTTATCGACTTTGATGAGGAAACAAAACGTGTTTCTCTTGGACTCAAGCAACTGCAACCACATCCATGGGAGGAAATCGACCTTAAGTATCCTGAAAATATTCAGGTTCAGGGTCGAGTTGTTTCTATCGCTGATTACGGTGCCTTTATTGAGCTCGAAAAAGGTGTTGAAGGGCTTATCCACATTAGTGAAATGTCCTGGACACAGCATATCAAGCACCCATCGCAGTTGGTCAGCAAGGATGACATCATTGACTGTGTAGTGCTGAATGTGAACGAGCCCGAGAAGAAGATTTCACTCGGTGTCAAACAGCTCGAGAAAGATCCTTGGGAAGATATCGACGAGCGTTATCCTGTCGGATCCAAGCACAAGGGAACAGTTCGCAACCTCACCAACTTTGGTGTGTTTGTTGAGCTCGAGCCCGGCATTGACGGTCTCATCCACATTTCTGACTTGAGTTGGACCGAGAAGATTAACCATCCTAATGAGGTTATCGATAAGGATGAAGAGATCGAAGTTGTTATTCTGGCGATTGACTTTGAAAATCGTCGCATTACGCTCGGTCACAAGCAAATTGAAGAGAATCCATGGGAGAAATTCGCTGAAGAGTACAGCGGCACAAATCAAGTTGAAGGTGAAGTCTTTAAGATCACCGACAAAGGAGTATTTGTAAAACTTCCACATGATCTCGAAGGATTCATTCCTGCAAGTAAAACAGAAGCTGAGGAAGAGCCCGAAGAAAACTTTGAAGAGGGCGATACCGTTGAGGCTTATGTAATTGAGCTGGATGAAACCAACAAAAACATTACGCTAAGTCAGCGTGAGAAAGATGTTAAGGAATCCAAATCAGCTAAGTCTAAGAAGAGTCGAGGCAAGAAAGAACAAGAAGGGCCGGCGCCACAAACCGGTACACCTACATTAGGTGAGATGTCTGGCCTTGCCGACCTCAAGAAAGAGATGGCTGATAAAGAGAAAGCAGCTCGTAACCTCCAGAATAAAGCCGAAGAGGTCGAAGAGGAGGAAGACAATGCTGATGAGGAAGAGTAATTCTTAACTCTTTTTCTTTACTGAATTAAAAAAGGCTCGGAGTGAATAACTCTGAGCCTTTTCTTTTTGGTACCAATTAATATTTGGAAGAAGGGTGGGGGATTTATCTTCTATTCTTCTTCCTCCTTTTTATAAAAGAAAACTACATTCTTGTCAGGATGTTTGCTGCTCTTGATGTTCTCACCGGCATCTCTGTTATAGCCGTAAACAACATTGCGCATCGAATTTAGCTCCTTTTCATCTTCAAAAGATACTTCGAGGGCTTTGCCCCCGGATTCCAGCTTTTTAACGGCATCGAGCAGGGGCTTATATTTTGAGGAGCTTTTTTTAGAATTTTTTATATCTGTTCTGGAGACAAAATTAATGTCCATATAAGAAGTTTTAGTGAGATGTTATTACAAATAAATAAAGCCCTTAAAAGAGTATCAAATTATTAGGATATCATTAAGGTACTTGAACTGTTGAGAGAATTTTGTCAACCAGATCTTCGGAGGTGATATTTTCAGCTTCAGCCTCAAAGGTTGGTATTATTCGATGACGAAGCACATCCATGGCAATTGTTCGAACATCCTCGGGAGTAACATAGGCGCGATGCTGCATAAAGGCATGAGCTCTTGCTGCCAGGTTTAGGTTAATAGAAGCCCGGGGTGAAGCTCCGAAATTGATGAGCTCCGAAAGGTCTTTCAGATTGTATTTTTCTGGATTTCGGGTGGCAAAGACGAGGTCAATAATATATTTCTCAACTTTTTCATCTACATAAATGTCATTAATAACCTCTCGTGCTTCCAAAACCTTTTTGGTATTGATCACTGGTTTTAACTCTTCAGCAGCTCCTGTCTTGGCCATCCGGCGCATAATTTCTAATTCTTCCTGCTCAGTAGGATAATCGATTTTAATTTTCATCATAAAACGATCTACCTGAGCCTCGGGCAGGGGATAGGTACCTTCTTGCTCAACAGGGTTTTGTGTTGCCAATGCCAAGAAAGGATCATCAAGCGGATAGGTTTCTTCACCAATAGTTACCTGTTGTTCCTGCATGGCCTCGAGCAGAGCACTCTGTACTTTGGCCGGGGATCGGTTGATTTCATCAGCCAAGATAATGTTCGCAAAGATAGGCCCTTTTTTGACCGTGAACTCTGCTTCTTTTTGATTGTAAATTAAGGTACCGACTAAGTCGGCCGGCAGTAAGTCGGGGGTAAATTGCAGCCGCTGAAATTTTGTGTCTATTACTTTTGCGAGAGAGGAAACTGTAAGTGTCTTGGCAAGTCCTGGTACACCTTCCAGTAGTACGTGTCCGTCAGCTAAGAGGCCGATAAGCAGTCGATCAATCATATAGCGCTGACCAACTATGACTTTATTTAACTCGGAATAAATATCATCGATAAAAGCACTGGCCTGTTCAATTTTAGCACCCAGCTTTTCCATATCTACTGAATCTGCTGACGTTGAAGTGTTACCCATAGTAGGAAATTTATTGTTGATTAAGGTTCTAATCTGTGTATGCCCCTAAGAGGCTGAAGTTAAAAAAAGAACAAAGTTAATAAATGGAAATTATAGATTCTTTTCTATTTCCTTGTATGATTAGTTTCGTAACTTCAGATAACAATGTGGCAAAGGTTTTATTTTGATTGAATATAAAACCTTTCGGAAGAAGTGAATTTCTTCAATTTTAGTTGATGAGGTTTTTAAATTTATCTACCTTTGAAGCCACAAAAATAAACAGATCAATATGATAACTTATATCTTCGTTTTCTTAGCTGTTTTAGCCGTTGCGTCAGCGTTGGCAATGGTGATTAGCAAAAACACGGTGAACAGTGCATTATTTCTGGTATTAAATATGGTGTCCTTAGCAGGATTGTTTCTGTTATTGAAGGCACAATTTTTGGCTGTTATTCAGATTTTAGTTTACGCCGGCGCCATAATGGTGCTATTTTTGTTTGTCATTATGTTACTGAATGTAGAAGATGAAGAAAGTCTGTTTAGTAGATTTCGAGTTAAATACTTTGTGGCATTTTTAGTGGGTATAGCTGTTTTTTCACAGCTTTTATATAGCATTGGCAGTTTTTCAGAAATGTTGCCAGAGGTCGCACCGGAAATGACTGAAGCAGGAACTGTTGAGGCCGTCGGGGAAGTGCTTTACTCACAATATTTACTCCCTTTCCATATTATTGCTTTGCTTTTGACCGCTGCCGTGAATGGAGCGCTTATGATAGCACAACATAAAATTAAACCCGGAGCATCAAATGATTAGTATAGATTGGTTTTTAGCGCTTAGTGCACTTCTTTTTTGTGTAGGTATGATTGGTGTCTTAGTTCGTAAAAATGCTATTGTTATTTTTATGTGCGTTGAGCTCATGCTTAATGCAGTGAATCTATCGTTGGTTTCGTTTAGTAGCCATTATGGTAATGTCGACGGACAGATACTGGTATTTTTTGCTTTGGCCGTAGCGGCAGCAGAGGCTGTAGTTGGGTTAGCGATTATTATTGCCATCTTTCGAAATAACCTCTCCGTTGATATTAACAATGTGAATCTGATGCGCTGGTAAGTGAATTGGGGTTTATAGTTTTTAAAAGGCTCCCGGTTTTGGGAGCCTTTTCTATTTCTATAATGGGTCTAAACAGCAATAAATCTCTTTACCTTCACTTACTTTTTTGTATCTTTGCCACTTGTGAATTTACCCTTGTTAATGCATAGGGTGTTGGCTACATTTGGGCCGAAAAATGTATATGGATACAAATTTGAAAGATCATCTTTAATGGATTCTGCTACTACGCTTACAAGTCTGATTATTGCACTGCCACTGCTGGGGTTTCTCGTAAATGGCCTTCTTGGATTAAGCTCCAAATCTTTCCGCCAGCGAAAAGCTCTTATTGGTACGATTGCCAACCTAACGGTCTTTATTCCATTTGCCATAGCAGTGTACTTTTTTATAAATATGGGGCAGGATTCAGCGCCCATTTTTGTAGAGCTCTTTACCTGGATTGAGGTAGGAAGCTTTAGTGTAGATATTGCTTACCAGCTTGATCAGCTGTCAATACTGATGACACTCGTTGTTACCGGTGTTGGGTTTTTGATCCATATGTACTCGGTTGGATATATGTGGGAGGATGAAGGCTACTGGAAGTTTTTTGCCTACCTGAACCTCTTTATTTTTGCAATGCTCAATTTGGTAATGGCGGATAACCTGTTACTTCTTTTCCTCGGATGGGAGGGGGTAGGACTCTGTTCATATTTATTGATTGGCTTCTGGTATACTGATATGGCCAACTCTGCCGCAGGCAGCAAGGCATTTTGGTATAATCGCGTTGGTGATTTTGCATTTCTGGTAGCCATGTTCTTGACCTTCCAGCATGTGGGCAGCTTAGATTTTGATATAATCCTATCGAGCCTTGAGGCTATACCCGCCGACGATAAATTTTGGATTGCTTTTTTGATGTTTATTGGAGCAACGGGTAAAAGTGCTCAAATTCCGCTTTTTGTTTGGCTGCCCGATGCGATGGCCGGCCCCACTTCGGTATCAGCATTGATTCACGCGGCGACGATGGTTACTTCTGGTATTTATTTGATTTCACGAATGTCCGCAATGTTTGTGATGTCTCCGGAAGTGATGATGATCATTGCTGTAATTGGAGCTCTTACGGCTATTGTTGCAGCAACGATTGCCCTTACGCAAAATGATATTAAACGCGTATTGGCTTATTCAACGGTATCCCAGCTCGGATATATGTTTTTGGCGCTGGGATCCGGAGCGTTTACAGCGGCCATGTTCCACGTGGTAACTCACGCTTTTTTCAAGGCACTGCTTTTCCTCGGTTCCGGTTCGGTGATTCATGCTATGGAACATGTTGAGCACGGACTTCACGAAGAGGGTAAGGACGTCCACTTTGATCCGCAGGATATGCGTTTTATGGGCGGCCTTAAAGAGTATATGCCCTCGACTTATAAGACATTTTTGATTGCCACTATTGCTATTGCCGGAATTCCTCCACTGGCCGGATTTTTCTCGAAGGATGAAATTTTAGCGTTCACTTTTAATGCCGGATTTGCCGGTTTTGCAGAGCCACTGTATATGGTTCTTTGGGGCGTGGGAATTGTCACGGCCTTCTTAACAGCATTTTATATGTTCCGCCTCACATTCGGAACGTTTAACGGTGAGTTTAAGCTTCCTGAGAAAATAAGTGAAGCAGCGGGAGCCGAAAAACATCTGCATGAAAGTCCGAAAAGTATGACGATTCCACTTTGGACGCTTGGCGGCCTATCGGTTGTCGGTGGATTTTTGGGCGTGCCCAACTTCTTATTGTCAACCTTTACGCATCAGGAGGAGCACATTAATCTTCTTCATAATTGGCTCTATAACGTCACGGCAGATTATGAGCTTGGATTGTCGCATTCGGTAGAGTGGATTCTTATGACCGTATCAATTTTTGTTGCTGTTGGAGGCGTTTATACCGCATACAGAATGTATGGAAGTGGTGCGACCGAAGAATCTGATGCCAAGCTTGCCGACCGCTTTGGAGTGTTCTACGAAACATGGAAAGAAAAATATAGTCTTGATGAATTTTACGAAGGCCTTGTTGTCCATCCTATCGTTAGATGGTCAGACAAAGGCTTAGCAAAGTTTGATATGAAGATTGTGGATGGAGTTGTTAATACTGTTGGCGGTGTCGTCAGGCTGTTTGGAAGTGTTTTTCGATATGTCCAGACGGGTGTCACCAGCAGTTATGCATTGGCACTGGTGTTAGGTGTTATTCTTGTATTAAGCATGTTGATCCTGTAAAAAAGAACTGATAATGGAGTTACTGCTAAATTTAGTTATTTATTTACCCCTTTTAGGAATTGCCGGAATTCTTGCTCTCCGGAATGATAAAGCTACAAAGTGGATAAGTCTTGTTGCCACATCAGCAACATTTTTACTGTCGTTGCCGCTGCTTTTTAGTTTTGATATAGCCAATTCTGGTGCGGTTCAATACCTGACGGAAGGGAGCAATATTATGACCGGTCTTGACATCAAGTATCTGATTGGTCTTGACGGTCTAAGCCTGTTGCTTTTTATGCTTACCACGCTAATGGGACCTATTGTGATTCTGTCCTCGTGGGATTCCATTAAAAAACATTTGGCAGGATACTATTCGATGCTGCTGTTGTTGCAAACAGCTTCGATGGGAGTGTTTGCTTCATTAGATTTAATCGTGTTTTACGTTTTCTTTGAGCTCTCATTAATCCCGATGTATTTTCTTATCGGTATCTGGGGCGGCAAGAATCGGATCCATGCAACGGTCAAGTTTTTCGTCTATACGTTAGTAGGCTCACTTATTATGTTAGTGGGATTAATTTATACAGGATACGATGCGGGAGCCGCAATTGAAGGATATAAGTTTACCACTGATTGGCGATTTTTATCCGGAGATGGCTATCATATAGGTTTAGTAGAACAGACCTATCTGTTTTTATCATTTGCGTTAGCATTCTGTATCAAAGTGCCGTTGTTTCCGTTTCATACGTGGTTGCCGTATGCACACACCGAGGCACCAACAGCAGGTTCGGTTGTACTTGCAGCTATTATGTTGAAGATGGGAACCTATGGATTGCTCCGAATTTGCTTGCCGCTTTTCCCCAATGCGTTTGTAGAATTTGCGCCTTACCTGGCAACATTAGCAGTAATTGGTATTATCTATGGTGCGCTCGTGGCAATGGTTCAGAAAGATGTAAAAAAGCTGGTGGCCTATTCATCGGTTAGTCACTTGGGTTTTGTGGTATTGGGCTTGTTTGCCTTTAACACGATCGCCGTACAGGGCGCGCTTATTCAGATGATTAACCACGGTCTTTCGACAGGTGCACTCTTTTTGATTGTAGGGATGATTTACGATCGCACCCATACTCGTGAGATTGAAGATTACGGCGGAATTGCTAAGGTTGTCCCTGTTTTTGCGGTCATGTTTATGATTGCAACGTTAGCCTCAATTGGCCTCCCGGGGTTAAATGGATTTATTGGTGAGTTTCTGATTCTAAACGGAACATTTAGTTCTGAAGTACTTCCGCAAAATGCGTTTGTAGTATTTGCTGCACTGGGTGTTATTTTAGCTGCAGTGTATATGTTGTGGATGTATCAGCGTGTAATGTTTGGGCCAATCAAACATGAAAAGAATAAAAAATTGGTTGACCTCAATGCGCGTGAAATTGGTCTTTTAGTTCCTCTGGTTATTTTTATGGTATGGATAGGAATCAGACCAACAGACTTTACTCAGTATTCTGAAGTTCAGGTACAAGAGTTGTTAGAATCGTCGAATGAAAAACGAGTAGCGATTCAGCAATCTGCAGATAGCGAGAAGTTACCTCAATGGGCTTCTAATTTGTACGATGTTACAGATGAATTAGCATCAAAAATGGAAAATCAATAGTGTTATGGCTAAACCACTTTCTGATGATCAAATAACCGATGAGCTTTCTGAACTATCTGGTTGGAGTCACAAAAACGATAAATTAACCAAAGAGTTTGGCTTTGATAATTTTAGGGATGCGATTGCATTTATCAATCGCATAGCATTTGAAGCTGAAGAACAGGTTCACCATCCCGAAATTTTTAATGTTTATAACACGGTTAACATTTCGTTGAGTACCCATGATGCCGGCGGAAAAGTAACCGAAAAGGATGTCAAACTCGCAAAAACTATTGAGTCACTGTTTAATAACTAAGTTGCATGGATTACCTACACGATATTAATGCTTTTTTACCCGGAGTCATTGTAGCACTTGCGGGGCTTGTTACCATTACAATCGATGCCTACAAAAATGATCACGGGTCTATATATGGCCTTACCGTCTTTTCCCTGCTGGCAGGACTTATATTGTCGGTTATGGATATGTTTGGTCCCGTGGGAGAAGCATTTACCGGGATGATAACATATGGAGGGGTATCGGCTTTTGGGAGTAGTGTGGTTTTATTTGGGGCACTGTTTTGCGTGTTGATATCCCGAGAATATTTAAGTGCTATAGATCACGAATACGGTGAAGTTTATTCCCTTCTTCTTATTGCCACTGCTGGCATGCTGGGGCTTGTTAGTGCCAACAACTTAATTATGATTTTCATTGGTATCGAAACGATGTCGATCTGTTTGTATGTGCTGGCAGGAATAATTAAGGGACAAAAAATCGGTGCAGAAGCTTCACTTAAATACTTTTTGCTGGGGGCTTTTTCGACCGGATTTTTACTGTATGGAATGGCGCTGTTGTATGGAGCAACAGGATCGCTATATCTTACTGAAATTGCCGAAGGGGCCAGCTCAGATTTGCTCTTTATAGCAGGGGCAGCATTACTGTTGGTTGGCTTTTTCTTTAAAGTTTCGGCTGTGCCGTTTCATATGTGGACGCCAGATGTTTATCAGGGGACACCAACAACGATCACTGCCTATATGGCCACGGCTTCAAAATCGGCAGCTTTTGTTGCTTTATTGATTGTTCTGTCCAAAATGATTCCCGCGGAAACGGCAAATTGGGCGGGAGTGATCGAGGTTATAGCCATTCTTACAATGGTTATGGGTAATCTGATAGCCATTGTTCAGGATAATATTAAGCGAATGCTTGCTTATTCAAGCATCGCCCATGCGGGATATTTATTAGTTGGATTAGCCGCTGGAACGCCGGAAGGATACAGTGCAGTGCTATTTTATCTGTTTGCCTATACCATCATGAATATTGGTGCTTTTGGAGTTGTAGCTTATTATGAACGTCAGCAAGGGTTAGATTTTACTGATATCAACAATTATGTCGGACTCGGCTTTAAGAAGCCTCTAATGGGAGTCTTGCTTTCATTTTTCTTATTCTCATTAGTTGGAATACCTCCCTTTGTAGGATTTGTAGGGAAATATTTAATCTTTGCCGCGGCAATTAATGCCGGTTATATAGCTTTGGCTGTAATTCTGGCGCTGGCAAGTGCAGCAAGTGTTTATTACTACTTGCGTCCGATGGTGTATATGTATTTCAAAGATCCCCATAAGGATGTTCCATTGGTTCGTTCTGGAATTGTATTCCGTTCTACACTGGTTGTTCTCGCCGCGTTGACGCTTTACTTCGGTATCGCTTTTGGGGATCTGCATAATTTGCTTTCCTCTTTTTATACTGCTGACTGGGTTACCCATTTAGTGGGACAGTAGGAAGGTATGTTTGTTTTTAGCCTCCTCTTATATCTTGCAATGAGTACGCCCAAAATATTATCCAATCATAGGTTGGAATTAAATGCAAAAAAGTCTATTTTTGCGTGCCTGCTGACGAGTGAAAGTCACCACGTCGGCTGTTTCAATTAAGAGACAACCAAAGGAAACATATCACATGAGTAGAAATTATTACGAGCTAACATATATATTAAATCCTGTCTTAGAAGACGATCAGTACGAAGAACTCGTCGAAAAATTCACCGAACTTATTCGAAATAACGACGGTGAAATTGATGAAGTAGATGAATGGGGAGTCCGTAAGTTTGAATATGAAATGGATAATAAGTCAAGTGGTTACTATGTAAACGCTTATTTTACTGCCCCCGGAGAACTGATTGAAAAACTGGAACGTGCTCTTCGCATTGAAGATCATGTTATGCGTTATCTGACGCTCAAGTACGATGCCAAGATGAAACGCCATCGTGAGCTGCAGCGTAAAAATGCCGTTCCCCAGGTCTTTGTCGATGAGCAAGAGGAAGAAACAGAAGACGAAGATTAATTCATCTCTATAAACCAAATTTTTTAAGACTATGATTAAGAATCCATCACACCCGAAGAAGGGACATATTAAGACCCGCGAATGTAAGTTTTCCAAGGCGGGAATTGAGTACATTGATTACAAAGATACGGAGTTATTGGAACGATTTATGAACGACCAGGGAAAAATTCTTCCTCGTCGTGTAACCGGGACAAGCGCAAAATATCAGCGGCAGCTATCTCGTGCTATTAAGCGCGCTCGGTTTCTTGGATTACTTCCGTATGTAGCAGATAACCTTCGATAAAAAAAGATTTTATTCCAATGGCTAATAAGTACATGAAATTAATTTTACGAGAAGATGTCGATAAGCTCGGAGAGTCTGGCGACATCGTTGAAGTGCGGGCTGGTTATGGCCGCAACTACTTAATTCCTCAAGGTAAAGCTATGATGGCTACTGATGGGGCACTCAAGCAGGTTGAGCGCATGAAAGAACAAGCAGAGCGTCGTGCTGAGCTCACGGTTGAACGTGCTCAAGACATGGCCGAACGCCTTGAAACAACTTCAGTAACTATTCCTGTTGAAGTAGGCGAAGATGAACGTATTCATGGTTCCGTAACTACCCAGGATATTGCTGATGCGTTAGCCGAACGCGATATTGAAATTGACAAACGTAAGATTACATTAGATCAGGAGATCAAAACGTTGGGTGAATACACCGCAACGATTAGCCTGATTAGTGAAATTAAAGCGCAAATTAAGGTTTGGGTGGTTAAAGAATAAGTGCAACGTTGTGTTTGGTAGAATCGAATGGCAATGAAATATTCTTTATCCGTTAAGATAGTAATGGGGATCATCGTTATGATGTTATCCCCATTTTTTGTTCAGGGTCAAATGTTAGATCCTGTCTCTTATTCTGTTGTGGATGCCCCTGACCAGGTGAAAGCAGGGGAAGTTTTCGAAGTTAAAGTAAAAGCTTCTATTGATGGAGAGTGGCATCTTTATTCAATTGCCAATGACCCGGATGCCGGACCTTATCCCACCCAATTTTCTTCGACCTCTTCGGATGTGGCTATTGCCGGAGAACTGCAAGAAAGTAAGCCCTCTATTGAGATGGATCCCAATTTTAATGCCGAGTTGGGATGGCATACCAAAGAAGCGACTTTTACCATCCCGATAGCATTGCGCAGCGATGTTTCGGGCTCCTCAGAGGTTGAGTTAGAAGTATTATATCAGGTTTGTGATGACAAGTCCTGCCTGCCGCCGAAAGCAAAATCTATTGTACATACTGTATCTGTAGAAGGGGTTGCTGACAATCCCTACAGTAATTTTGGAGAAGGTAATGGTGGAGAGGATGACCAGGAACAGGTACAAAACAATACAGAAAAACAGGAAGCCAAAGAAGAGGGACAAAGTCAAGGTCAAATTGATACGAGCGGATACAGTTCAGGTGGAATTTTTTCTTTTCTTTGGATTGCTCTGGCTGCCGGCTTTGCTGCCTTATTAACACCTTGTGTTTTTCCAATGATACCATTGACGGTGTCTTTCTTCTCTAAACAAAAAGAAGGAGAGGGTACAGCGGCAATAGGGCAGGCGTTTCTCTTTGGTCTTGCTATTGTTGTTACATTTACGATTTTAGGAGCATTGCTGGCTGTTTTTATAGGAGCATCCGGTGCTAATAATTTTGCAGCTAATCCGTGGGTTAATCTTTTTATAGCATTAGTACTAATAGTATTTGCTATAAGCTTATTGGGGGCTTTTGAATTGCAGCTTCCTCACCAGCTTACGAACTGGCTGAATCGAAAAAGCAATGAAAGTTCAGGCCATATCGGAATACTTTTTATGGCGTTGACTATTAGTGCTGTCTCATTCTCTTGTACAGCTCCATTTGTAGGGGGTGTTTTAGCAGCTACGGCAGGAGGGGAGTGGTTCTATCCTATTATAGGTATGGCCGGTTTTTCAGCGGCTTTTGGCAGTCCCTTTGTGTTGTTTGCCCTGTTTCCGCGCTGGCTCGAGAGTCTGCCCCGGAGTGGATCGTGGATGAATATTGTAAAAGTATTGCTCGGATTTATTGAATTGGCGGCTGCTATAAAGTTTTTATCTAATGCTGATCTTGTCTGGGAATGGGGACTTATTTCACGTCCGTTTGCGATTGCTACTTGGATCGCTATTTTCCTTATGGCCGGTTTGTATTTGTTAGGCGTATATTCCATAAATCATGATACCAAATCCAAGCAAATTGGGACAGGTCGTCTGATGCTGGCTATGTCTTTTATCTTATTTAGCTTTTATTTGATTCCCGGTTTGATGGGAGCGTCACTTGGTATCTGGGATTCTTGGTTGCCGCCCAAACAAGCTACTGATGTCAGTGTAGTTCGTTCCCTCGCACAACAGGGGGGAGGATCTGCCAATTCAGGGGGTGCTGAAAACTGGACCAGTGATTACGATGAAGCTCGTGAGGTAGCCCAACAAGAAAATAAACCTTTGTTTATAGACTTCACAGGCTATACTTGCACAAACTGCCGGGCTATGGAAGCCAATGTTTTTCCCTTGGTAGAGATTCAAAAACGATTTGCAAAAATGCAGCAAGTGCGTTTATATACGGATGACGGTTCTGAGGGACCGGAAAACCAAAAGTTTCAATTTGAATTGACTGGAACAGTAGCGCTACCTACTTATGTAATTGTTGATCCTGAAAATGAAAATATTATGGATCAGCTTGTAGGATATGCTGACAAAGAAACATTCCGTCAATTCTTAGATTCGGGAATTCAACGGTTTGAAGAATCAAATGACAATTTTAGTGCAGGAAACCTTTGATTGGAGCTTCATAACGTTAAATAGAGTTAAAAATACTATTTAATTTTAAAATGTAGCTTCCTCTCTTTGACATTTTAGTCAAAATGATCTATCATTTTGCATCTTTACAAGCCCTTATTAAACAGATAATAAATATAATTTAATCGGAGTAATCGTATGACATCGTCTATAGCTCTTTTTTTCCTTCAAGCAGGAGTAGACCAAGGATTTTTTAACGTTCTCGTAGAAAAATTTAACGAAGGTAATGAGGGTGGGTTTATGTGGCCGGTCCTTGTCGCTCTAATTCTTGGATTGGCTATCTTCCTGGAGCGAATCATTACCCTAAACTTAGCTGATATTGACACTCGTAAATTCATTGTTGACGTACAAGAAGCCCTACAAGAAGGAGGCGTGCCAGCAGCCAAAGAACTTTGTGCAGAAACAAGAGGTCCTGTGGCTTCTGTTTTCCAAGCTGGATTAATGCGTGTCGATGAAGGTATTGAAGCAGCCGAAAAAGCCATTTCATCGTACGGTTCTATTGAGATGAGTTTCCTTGAGCGGGGACTTGTATGGCTGTCTCTGTTTATTGCCATTGCACCAATGCTTGGTTTCCTCGGAACGGTTGTAGGTATGATTCAGGCATTTGATGCTATTGAGCAGGCAGGTGACATTTCACCTTCTCTTGTAGCTGGTGGTATTAAAGTTGCGCTTTTAACAACGGCTGCAGGTTTGCTTGCAGGTATTATCCTTCAGGTAGGATACAACTACTGTGTATCCAAGATTGATCGACTTATTTCAGAAATGGAAGAAAGTTCAATTACCTTGATCGATTCTATTGTAATGCTTCAAGAAGGTGAACAAATTGTTGATACTTCCGGTAACTCAGACGCTGAGTAATAACCGAAGTTTTGAATAGGTATTCACCGATATTTAATAATTAGGCTACTATTATGATTGTAAATATAGCATTAGGATTAGGATTAGGATTAATTGGACTTGGAGTACTGGGGATGATTGTTTCCGGTATCAGAAGTGTAATGAAGGGAAAGCAGGATGTTAAAAAAATTATCACAATGCTTGTTCCTTTCGTTGTGTTTGGTATAGCATACGGAATTGCGGGATCGGTTACTGAGGCTGCCATCGGAACAATGTTGTTCATGATGGGGGCAATGGTACTGCTGATCGCACTTACTGGTATGCGCACCACATTTAATTTATAATACACTTAAATAGCGAAGCGATGTTTGATAATAAAAGAGATCGAGAAGATCCGGAAATAGGTGGTGCAGGAATGGCTGATATTGCATTCTTGCTACTTATCTTCTTCTTACTTGTTACAACGATTGATGTTGATACCGGAATAGGGCTTCAACTTCCACCTGCTCCTGAAGAAAATCAGGAGCCACCACCCATTAAAGAGCGGAACCTTTTAAATATTCTGGTAAACTCTCAGGGTATGGTATTAATGGATGAAGAACCAACTCCGGTAAATCAGGTCAAACAAAAGGTCAAAGAGTTTGTTACGAACCGGGGAAAAAATCCTGAATTATCCGATTCTCCGGATAAAGCTATTGTATCCATTAAAACGGATAGAGAAACTCCTTATAATGTTTATATAGATATGCTTGATGAGGTAATGGGGGCGTACGCCGAATTACGTAATCAAGGAGCCCAATCAGAATTTGGGGTGAGTTATGAACAGTTAGAGGAAGGTAGCGAGCAGCAACAAGCTATTAAGGATATGTATCCTAAGAAAATTTCAATCGCAGAGCCCAATCAATAAAAGAATTTAACTTATGGGAAAATTTGAAAAAAAGTCTGCAGAGTCGGATCCAACAATTTCACTGACGGCTATGCCAGACATTATATTTATGTTGCTCATCTTTTTTATGGTGACAACAGTACTGCGCGAAGTAACCTTGCAGGTTCAAGTTAATTATACGCGGGCAGAAAATATCGAGAAGATAGAGCAGAAGCGACTTGTCAGCTATATCTACGTTGGTCCCGAAAAACTTGGGGGCAATCAGTTAGGTAGTACTAAAATCCAGATCGATGATTCAATAATCGAGGATGTTGGTGCCGTTCAGCAGCTGATGTATGATAAACTTCAAGAAGAGCCCAAGATAATTGTGTCACTTCGTGTGCATGATGAAACTGAGTTTGGTATTGTTACAGACATACAAGAAGAGCTTAGAGATGCAGGTACCCTTCGCCTTAATTATTCAACGCAGCAAGAACAATAATTTTTACATTTAACTTTTCTTAAAAAAGGCAAGTACACCATTGTGTACCTGCCTTTTTTATTTATCTATATATTATGGACAAAGACTCTTTTCGTTCAATTCAATCCATCGGCCGTACACAACTTATCGATGAGTTGATGGAACATGCTACTTTTGAAAAATCATCCGTTCTTCAAAGTTCCGGTGATGATACAGCTGTGTTAGAGGATAGGGACAGCTATCAATTACTGACTTCCGAAACATTTATGGAAGGGGTCGATTTTGATCTCACCTATTTTCCATTGCATCATTTGGGATATAAAATTGCGGTTGCAGCTGTAAGTGATGTATATGCAATGAATGGACATCCAGAGGTTGTATTGGTAAATCTTGCGGTTCCCAATAAAATTTCTGTTGATATGCTGAAAGAGATTTATAAAGGTATAGAAGCAGCTTCTAAAGATTTTAAATTTCAAATTGTAGGCGGTGATTTAACAGCCTCGCATCAGATATTGAGTGCCAGTATAAGTTGTTATGGTACGGTCACAAAAGATCTGATAACCTACCGAAAAGGTGCCCGGAAAAATGATGCCATATGTGTTACGGGTGACTTAGGAGGCGCGATAGCAGGTTTGAGAATTCTAATGAGAGAAAAAAAATACTGGGAGGAAAAAGAAGAACAGCAGTCATTTGAGCCTGATCTTGCTGAATATGAATATGTTGTTAAACGTCAGCTGGTACCCATTGCCCGTAAAGACGTAATTGATAAGCTGGATGAGTTGAATATTATTCCCACTTCGATGATTGATATTACTCAGGGCTTAGTGAGTGAATTGAAACATTTAGCCAATGCCTCGGAGGTTGGAGCACATATTTATGGTGCCACCATTCCTATCTCATTAAAAACACGACATGTAGCTGATGAGATGAAAGAAGATGTAGATAAATATGCTCTTTACGGCGGAGAGGATTTTGAATTAATGTTTACCTTGCCCGAAGATGATGTAGAGAAATTAACCGATGAATTTTCTGACTTTGCTGTGATTGGTAAGATTATTGATCGAGAAGAAGGAGTTAAAATGCAGCAGGCGGAAGGAGATATGATTCTCTTTGATGATCCTGAAGATGATTAATCACTAAATATTTCATCAAATAACTATCAGAGCCGACCGTTTAAATCGGTCGGCTTTTCTATTTTAACGTTAAATTTCTAATAGCTAAGCAAATACGCAGAGCATTAATATTTGCCGTATATTACCCTATTGATTGAACGATAATTAGTATTTATACATGTCTGAGAATAAGAAACAACCTAAAGATAAAAAGGGAGGGGATAAAGCTCCGGGAAAAGGGACTGATAGCTCTCCCAAATTTCCTATCTGGATTTATGTAATTTTGTTATTGGTGTTACTGGGAATACAATTTTATTTCATGAATCCTGATGCGGGAAATAAAATAAAGTATAGCACTTTTTTAGAATATGTTGAAAAAGGATATGTAGAACAGATCACTATTAAGAACGGAGTGTATATAAATGGTGAATACTCTGATAAAGCTGTTAAAGATGGGATAATAACTCCACCAGTGGAGGAGGAGAGTCAATGGGATCTTTCATCAGCACCGGAAGCCAATCGTTTTACAAGTATTATGCTTGAGGGTGATGAAATACGTCCGATACTGGATGAACATAATGTGGTCTACGAGGTACAGATTGAAGAGGATTGGTTTAGCGGTATTCTTATCTGGCTTATTCCCATTGGGCTCGCTGTCGTTTTTTGGATTTATATTTTCCGAAGAATGAATCCCGGACAGCAGGTTTTGAGTATTGGAAAAAATAAGGCCTCTCTGTATGATAAACAGGCTGAAAATCAGATTTCATTTAAAGACGTTGCGGGACTTGAAGAAGCAAAAGCTGAAGTCGAAGAGGTGGTAGAGTTTTTACAAAATCCTCAAAAGTTTACAAAGCTTGGTGGTACTTTGCCGAAAGGAGTGTTATTAGTTGGACCGCCGGGTACGGGTAAAACGCTTTTAGCAAAAGCTACTGCCGGTGAAGCAGATGTTCCATTCTTTAGCCTTAGTGGGTCTGATTTTGTGGAAATGTTTGTAGGGGTAGGTGCTGCCCGGGTGCGTGATTTGTTTAAAGAGGCCAAAGAAAAAGCTCCCTGTATTATTTTCATTGATGAAATTGATGCTATAGGCCGTAGCCGTGGCAAGGGTATGCAGATGGGATCGAATGATGAGCGCGAAAATACATTGAATCAGTTGCTAAGCGAGATGGACGGTTTTAATACCGATAAAGGCGTAATAATTATGGCAGCTACTAACCGTCCTGACGTCTTAGATTCTGCGCTATTGCGTCCAGGCCGTTTTGATCGACAGATTCTTATTGATAAGCCCGACCTTCGCGGACGAGTGGAGGTATTGAAAGTACATGCTGATAAATTAAAACTTGCTGATGACATTGATCTTAAATTACTTGCTTCTCAGACGCCCGGTTTTGCGGGAGCTGAGTTGGCTAATTTATGCAACGAAGCCGCGTTAATTGCTGCACGGCGTGGTAAAAATGCCGTTGAAATGGAAGATTTTCAGGACTCTATTGAGCGCGTAATTGCGGGATTGGAAAAGAAAAATAAGCTAATTAGTCCCAAAGAACGAGAGATTGTAGCATACCACGAATCGGGACATGCTATTGTAGGTTGGTATCTTAAGCATACTGATCCGGTGTTGAAAGTGAGTATTGTTCCGCGAGGACTGGCTGCATTGGGATATACCCTTCAGACCCCGTTAGAAGATCGTTTTCTAATGACAACTGAAGAATTAAATGATAAAATTTGTGCATTACTTGGCGGAAGAATTGCCGAAGAAATCATATTCGGACGTATTTCAACTGGAGCTCAAAATGATCTCGAACGTATCACCAATATGGGGTTCGCGATGGTGGCTGAATACGGTATGAGTGAAGAACTTGGCTATTTATCTCTAAAGGATTCCCAGAACCCTGAAAACAGTTACGGATTTAATAAAAAATATTCAGAAGAAACAGCTCAGAGAATTGACGCCGCTGTTCAGGATATTATCCGAAAGAATTATGAGCGTACTAAAGCTTTATTGATGGAGCACAAAGATAAACTCGAAAAAATGGCTAAGACATTGTTGGATAAAGAAGTGCTCGACCACAATGATCTCAAAGAGCTGCTTGGGGATCATCCGGAGGGAAAATATCCGGAAGGTATCTTTAAGCATGAAAAAAGTATAACTGATAAAAATGGAGAGAAGCCGGCCGACCAGGACAACAAAGATCAAACTGAAGATTCATCTGTTGATTTACCTGACAACAGTGATAATTAGGTGGTACAAAAGAGAACAGCTTATTTAATTTTTTTGAATTCTTATCTAAAAGTATTGACCTGTGTGCTGTAAAAGGAGTTCTTAACATTCTATTAAAATTAAAATAATAGAGGCATAACGGTGTCATAACAGTTATGCAATCTAAGTATGCTATCCTTGATTATAGGAGTTGAGGATCTACTCAAATTAAAATCAGCATACTTAGAATGGACCTTTCTCATCATACAATTAAGAAGTTCCTAAATACCTATTGGACAGGTCAGATAGTATCCCTTCTAAAATTCATTATTGCCGTAAATAATAGTTTGGTAATACTGATTTTAATCAATGCTAATCTTAGCATTATAAGTTCTCCATCTCAAATTAATCCGTAATCAAACCTAATCTTATAGACCTTAATTATGAAGATACTAAAACATACTGTCAGCCTTTTAATAGTGTTGGCTTTATTTATTTCATGTAATGATGACAATGGAAATGATCCTAATCCCCCCAGTGCAACTGCCCCTGAAACTCAAAATGTACTTGTGGGAGAATCTCTTGATCTTACATTCAGCATTTCTGTAGATGCTGGATACGAATCTGCAAGTGTATCGGCTGCTAATGGTGAGGCTTCAATCTCTTCAGAGCCTGAATCGGGCGCTACAAGTGGTGATATTGTGGTTAGTTATACGGGTAATACTACTGGAGCTGGATCTGTCGAACTGACGGTAACTGACGTAGATGGATTGACTGCCAAGGCAACGGCTGTTATAAATGTCGGTGAGGAGCAGAAAGAATTTACTATTACCGAAAACATTACGGAAGATACGACTTGGGAGGATGGTAAAACATATATTCTCGGAGGGCGAATTATTGTCGAGCCTGATGTTACTCTTACCATCGAAGGCGGAGCAGTCGTAAAAGGTGAAGCGGGAAGTGGTTCAAATGCTACTACGCTTCTCGTTGCTCGAGATGCTACATTGAATGCCAATGGTACTGCCCAGGCCCCCATAATCTTTACTTCTGTAGCAGATGAGATTACTCCTGAAGACGTTGATAACGGTAACTTCGGAAGCCCGAATTTAGATGAAACGCAAAACGGTCTATGGGGCGGTGTGATCGTGCTTGGGAACGCTCCAATTTCGTACAGTGATGATGGTAACGACCAAACAGAAGCTCAGATTGAAGGTATTCCAACTTCTGAGACTCTTGCTTTGTACGGTGGTAACGATCCCAGTGATAGCTCTGGTTCCTTAACATATGTAACTATTCGTCACGGTGGAACAAATATTGGACAAGGAAACGAAATAAACGGCTTGTCTCTCGGTGGAGTTGGAAACGGTACTACAATCGAGAACATTGAGATTGTTGCCAACCAAGATGATGGGGTTGAATGGTTTGGTGGTACAGTAAACGTATCCAACGTATTGGTTTGGAATAACGGAGACGATGCTCTTGATACCGACCAAGACTGGCAAGGAACGGTAGACAATGTTGTTACAATGAGCCCAGATGGTTCTTCTATGGAGCTTGACGGTCCTGAAGGGTCATCAGCTACGGTAAGTGGTAATGCACACACGATTATGAATGTCTCAGCATATGTCGAGACCAATGGCTCAGAGCTAATTGATGTTGATGATAATACTAATGTTAACATCAGCAATGTGGTCTTCTTTGGCTTAGCTACTGATGATAGTGGAAACGCTGACAACATGTTCTCAAGCGATTATTCAGAATATGCCGACAATACTAAAGGCTACACAATAACATCAATTGATGCTGTTCTGCCTTCTGGTACGGCACTTGCAGACTACTTCCCCCAATCTTTGGTTGACGACGGTGAGGTTGAAGAAGTCGCTGATGCTCAAAGCGGTACAGGAGCTGATACGTCTGTATTCGGTTGGACATGGGCCAGCCAAGCAGGCGCGCTCTCAAATGTTGGACTCTAATTAACAGCAATACATTTCGATTCGACTTGTCCTCTCAATTGAGGGCAAGTCATTTTTTTAAACAGCACTTCTTAGTAATCGGTATATAATTTGTGATCAGTCATATTATGAAATTAGCTAAATACATATCTTTAATTTTGATTTTTGGTTTTGCCCATATGGTTTATGGTCAAAGTCAGGTAGGAACCATTCGAGGTAAGGTTATTGATGCCTCAAGCGGGGAACCACTTATTGGAGTAAACGTTTTGGTTGTTGGTACATCAGACGGGGCAAGTACCGATGTTGATGGAACATTTAGCCTGAAAGTACCCGAAGGCACATACAGTCTTCGTCTCTCATATGTCTCTTATCAAAACAAGAAAATTGAAGGTATTGAAGTTAAAGCCGGTGATATTACGGTTTTAGATAATATTGCCCTTTCAACAGCTACAGCCAAGATGGAAGAAGTTGTAGTCACGGCAGGCGCGGTAAGAAACTCTGAGGCGGCCATGCTGACTATGAAGAGAACATCGCCCCAGATGTTAGATGGAATTTCGTCCGAAAAATTTGATAAAATAGGAGTATCTGATGCAGCTCAAGCGCTAAAGAAAGTGACAGGGGTATCGGTAGAAGGCGGCAAATATGTGTACGTTCGCGGTCTGGGAGACCGATATACCAATACCATGCTGAATTCAGTTGAGATCCCAAGTTTGGATCCCAACCGAAATAGTTTGCAGGTTGATATTTTCCCTTCCAATCTGATTGAAAATATGGTGATAAACAAAACAGCTTCTGCAGAATTACCCGCAGATTTTACGGGAGGTATTGTTAATATTGAAACGATTGATTTCCCTGAGCGCCCGATATTTGATATCTCTACAAGTTTCACTTATAACCCTCAGATGCACTTCAACAGCAACTATTTGACATATGAGGGAAGTGATACTGATTTTCTCGGTTTTGATAACGGGGCTCGAGAATTACCGAATGAAGCAAAAGGGGAGAGCATCCCGTCTCCTCTGAGCGGTACATCAGATAATAGCGTATATGAGTTTGTTAACAGCTTCAATCCAACGCTTGGTCCAAAACAGAAAACAAATAACATGGATTATAGCCTCGGACTTACCCTGGGCGATCAATACAAGGTAGGGGATGACAAAGCCCTCGGATATATTGTATCCGGAAAATACAGCAACAAAACAAAGTACTATAACAATTACGTATACGGTGAGTGGCAAAATGCCTTAAATGCAGAGAACTTTGATTTAGTCCGCTCTACTACCCAAAATGGTACGGTAGCAGAAAACAATGTGTTTTTAGGTGGATTAGCTGGAATAGCCTATAAAGCCGGGCAATCAAAATTCAAGCTTACCGGTATGCATTTGCAAAACGGCGAAAGCAGATCTGCTAATTTTTTGGTTGACAACAGTGAAAGTGCTCCGGGACAGTCAGGTTATATTGGTGAATCTTATAATTTGGAATACAGTGAACGCAGTATTACAAACTTTTTGCTGAATGGTACGCACTATTTTGATAATGCAAATTGGGAAATAGATTGGAGGCTTTCTCCCACTTTTTCAACTATGAATGATCCCGATTTGAGAAAAACAACGTATACAATTAAATCTAATGGCGACTATACATTTAATGCAGGAGCCGGAGGATTTCCAAGTAGAACCTGGCGCTATATGGATGAGGTTAATTTGGTAGGTCGGGTTAATATTTCCGGTGATTATGAACTGTTTGATAATCCCGCCACAGTAAAATTCGGAGGAAGCCATGTGTATAAACAGCGTGATTATGATATTTTATCATATACAGCTTCTTTCTTTGGCAATCAGTTTGACTGGCAGGGCAATCCTTCCGAGATTCTGATAGATGATCATATATATGGTAATGGAGGCACGATCTATTATCAATCAGGGAATCCAGATCCCAACCCGAATGCCTACAATTCCAATTCCTCAAATACGGCTGTTTATGTATCCAATCAGTTTAGTCTGATTCCAAATGTAAGAACAAATATTGGTCTGAGAGTCGAAAACTATGTATTGCGTCACACGGGCCGGGATATTTCATATGCACAGGGCGCTACGGAAGCAGGTATTAATTTTGATGATGAAAAAGTACTTGATGCTTTTGACTTCTTCCCTTCTGCAAATGTGATTTATAATATCACAGATCGCATGAATCTGAGGTTCTCGTACTCAAAAACCATTGCACGCCCTTCATTTAAAGAGATGTCATTTGCTCAGATATTGGATCCGATATCAAACCGGATTTTTAATGGGGGGTTATACCCTATAGGTAGTTGGGATGGTAATTTGCATGAGACCCGAATAAATAATTTTGACCTTCGCTTTGAATCATTTTTAAGTGGCAATCAGTTGATATCAGTTAGTGGATTTTATAAAACATTTGACGATCCCATTGAACTTGTCAGACTTCGAGCTTCTGCTACCTCCAGTGAGTTTCAGCCGCGGAATGTTGGAAATGGGGAAGTATATGGGGCTGAATTTGAGTTCCGGAAGTCATTTAACTTCCTATCAGAATCGTTAACCAATTTTGGATTTAGTACGAATGTAACGCTTGTGAAGTCCTTAATTGATATGACCGATGAGGAATACAATGCTCGTAAGAATAGGGAAAAAGAAGGACAAGATATTGATGATCAGCGACAAATGGCTGGTCAGGCTCCCTACATTATCAATGCAGGTCTTACCTATGATAATGCTGATCTAAATATGGATGCCGGACTATTCTATAATCTAAAAGGAGAAACACTGGTATTGGTGGGAGGGGGAACATACCCGGATGTTTATTCAGAACCCTTCCATAACCTCAAGTTCAATTTGAATAAGGCTTTTGGTCCTAGAAACCAGTATTCACTGAGTGTAAATGTTTCTAATATCCTGAATGATCGGAGAGAGGAATTTTATGACGGATATAACACGGTAGATAAAATTTATGAGGCCTATAGTCCTGCAAGAACCTATAGTGTCGGCTTTAAATATTCATTCTGATACTTTTAAGAATATCTCACATGCTATATGTGAGGTGTGCTGATCACAGGGAGGTTCCGTTGATTCGGGGCCTCCTTTTTATTTTTGAGCAAAATTATCTTTGAAATATTAGTACAAAAAACGTAATTTAATCGTAAATTTACGATAAGCGATAATGATATGGCAATTACCAAAGCAAAATTATTTAATACATCCCAAAAACGCACCGCCGAGCTGATGAAAGCACTTGGACACCCGGCACGTGTTGCTATTATTGAATTGCTCGCAGAGCGTGAAACCTGTATTTGTGGAGATATTACCAATGAGTTGCCACTGGCCCAATCTACGGTGTCGCAACATTTGAAGGCACTTAAAAAGGCCGGCATCATTAAAGGAGAAATTGATGGCGTACGGACTTGCTACTGTCTTGATGAAGAGGGCATAGCAGAGATGGAAGAACTTTTAACACCTCTTTTAACAAATCTTACAACTGCAACCCAAGGAAATTGCTGCTGATATGAGTACAAAAGAAAAAACTGCTGAAGAACTAAAACAAACAGTCAAAGAAAAGTATAGCCAAATTAGCGAACAATCATCAGAATACAACGCCAGTTCTTGTTGCGGAGCAGGGGAAAGTTCTGATGAAGTATACAACATCATGACTGATGATTATAGCGAAGTCGAAGGCTATAATTCCGATGCCGATCTGGGACTTGGATGCGGTCTGCCTACCCAGTTTGCTAAAATAAAAAAAGGAGACACAGTTATTGATCTTGGATCGGGAGCCGGTAACGATTGTTTTGTAGCCCGACACGAAACAGGAAAAGAAGGGAAGGTGATCGGCATTGATTTTGCCCAGCCGATGATTGCCAAAGCCCGTAAAAATGCCGATAAACTTGGCTTTAATAACGTCGAATTTCGGTATGGGGATATTGAAGACATGCCCGTTTCGGATGACATGGCCGATGTAATTGTCAGTAATTGTGTCCTCAATCTTGTGCCCGATAAACCTAAAGTCTTTTCTGAAATTTTTCGCACGCTAAAACCTGGTGGGCATTTTAGTATTTCGGATATTGTGCTGGTAGGTGATCTTCCTGATGCCCTGCACAAAGATGCTGAAATGTATGCGGGATGTGTGGCGGGAGCTATCCAGAAAGAGAAATATATGGGACATATTACAGAACTTGGATTTGAGAATATCACCATCCAAAAAGAAAAGACGATCACCATTCCCGACGACATTTTGGCTAAATATTTATCAGAAGAGGAAATAGATGCATTTAAAAATGGGGATACCGGTATTTACAGTATTACGGTTTTTGCCCAAAAGCCTGGTAATGAATCCGATAGCAATATTGATGAGCAGGAAATTGAAATGATTGATGAAGGGCCTGCATGTACACCGGGATCAGGGTGCTGTTGAAAGCCAATAAGGATTTTTCCAAATTGCAGTAAAGTATGCCCATACTTTACTGCAATCCAATTTGTTAAAAACACTTTGAGACATACCACGAGGGGGCTCCACAATAATATATTTTAGATGTATCCTGATTTTCTTTGTGCCCCGATCGATTCGGCGGGAGAAGAGGAATTTATGGAGGTTGATTAATCTCGTTCCGATGCTCCGCGTCGGAACGAAGAAAATACGGATTGCAACGTTGAGCATTGCAACCAGATAGAAAATATCTCATCCTGATGATTAGCGATGAGACGAATAATAATTACTAATATGTATTCCGAACTAAGTTCATACATCCAAAATGTTAAAAGGACACCAGCAGAAATTTCTGAAGGTCGTATAGATCAGCTAAATAACATAGCTAATTATATCAGAGAAAAAGGGGAGGCAAAGCTTACCTTCATATGTACGCATAACAGCCGACGAAGTCATCTCTGCCAAATTTGGGCGAAAGTAATGGCTGAATACCTGGGAGTAGCTAATTTAGAGACGTATTCCGGGGGTACAGAAGCCACGGCTTTTAATTCACGGGCTGTTGCGGCTATAAAACGAGCAGGGTTTGTGGTAGAAAAACCTGACGGAAATAATCCTCGCTACAAAATATTTTTTGATGAGAATGAAAAACCGTTGATCTGCTTTTCTAAAACATTCGATGACACCTATAATCCGCAGAAAGACTTTGCAGCTATTATGACCTGTTCCGATGCTGATGAAAACTGTCCGGTGGTTCCCGGGGCCGAAAAACGATTTTCTATTCCTTATGTTGATTCCAAAGAATCAGATGGTACGCCTCAGGAAAAAGCGACGTATGACGAGCGATGCCGACAAATTGCTACTGAGATGTATTATCTGATGTCCCAAGTATAAATTTCACAACAAGTCTTATTAAAAGAATAAAATGAGTACACCCGCACCAACGAAAAAGATGAGTTTCCTTGATCGCTACTTAACACTGTGGATTTTTGTAGCTATGACTATTGGAGTGGCTATCAGTTATTTTATTCCATCTACATCCGAGTTCATTAATTCATTCAGTAGTGGATCTACCAATATTCCCATTGCTATTGGGCTGATTTTAATGATGTATCCTCCGCTGGCTAAAGTAGATTATAAACTGCTTCCAAAGGTTTTTAGGGATGTAAAAGTACTAAGTATTTCGCTGGTGCTTAACTGGATTATTGGACCGGTATTGATGTTTGCGCTGGCTGTTATCTTTTTGCAGGATTATCCTGAATATATGGTGGGATTAATTCTCATCGGATTGGCCAGATGTATTGCCATGGTGTTGGTCTGGAACGATTTGGCTGAGGGGAGTAGTGAGTACGGTGCCGGACTGGTAGCGCTTAACAGCGTTTTCCAAGTGTTTGCCTATAGCTTTTATGCCTGGATCTTTATTACTAAGCTCCCCCCGCTCTTTGGATTTGAGGGAGCCATTGTTGATATCTCCATTTATACCGTAGCCGAAAGTGTGGCTATTTACCTGGGTATTCCATTTTTAGCCGGAATGCTCAGTCGTTTTGGATTAATCCGTTTAAAAAGTAAGGAATGGTATGAGGAGAAATTTTTACCGGCTATTTCACCAATAACCCTTATTGCATTGCTGTTTACCATTGTGGTGATGTTCAGTCTTAAGGGAGAACTCATTGTTCAAATTCCGCTGGATGTTGTTCGCATTGCCGTACCGTTGTTAATCTATTTTGTAGTTATGTTTTTTATCGGTTTTGCTGTGAGCAAAATGATGGGAGCTGAATACGACAAAAATGCTTCCATTTCGTTTACTGCTGCTGGTAATAACTTTGAGCTCGCTATTGCCGTTGCCATTGCAGTGTTTGGACTTAACAGCGGACAAGCATTTGCGGGAGTTGTTGGTCCACTTATTGAGGTTCCGGCATTGATTCTTTTGGTAAATGTAGCTTTTTGGCTGAAAGATAAATACTATAAATCTAATCCTAATATAGGATTACAAAAAGGGGAATAACGTACAGTTAGCATAAGAAATTCAAGAGTAGCCGTAATTTGATAATAATGGCAGAAGCTGATAACTTCGGGTTATGATTTTGGAACCCTCTATATTTAATCAGCGTTATAAAAGGTCAATATTTGAATTCGATAAATCATAAACCCTACTGATTTGGTTTTTGTCACAAGGCGAGCTCATTTTAACGCTGCCCATCGTTTGCATAATCCTGAGAAATCTGATAAATGGAATAAGCAAATCTTTGGGAAATGTAACCACGAAAACTGGCATGGGCATAATTACGTGTTGAAAGTAACGGTAGCCGGTAAACAGAATCCGGAAACCGGTTATGTTATTGATTTATCGGAGCTAAAGACAATAATAGAGTCGCGTATCGTTGAGAAATGTGATCATAAAAATCTAAATCTCGATGTGCCTTTTTTGGATGGAATAATGCCATCAACAGAAAATTTAGTACAGGCTTTTTTTAAGGAGCTCGAAGATCCTATTCGTAACGCTACGAACCAGCGAGGATTTTTGTATTCGATTGAGCTTCAGGAAACTGAACGAAATTCGGCCAAATATTGTCCATATCTCTTAGAAAAAGAGATACCCACGCTCGATTAACTTCCAATAAATTGCAGTTTTAACGAATGATTTCTACAAAATTGAAACGACATTACGATCCCACATTTACCGTTTCGGACGACTACAAGGCCAGCTTACCCGATTTGCAAAATGGTCCGGCTTCATTAATTGAAGGGGCTGATGTACCTATCCAGCAGGTTGGAATATCAAACTTTAAACTGCCCCTGAAGTATCCTCGTCCCGATGGAGAACTGCTTACACTGGAAACTTCAGTAGATGGTTATGTGGGACTGGAAGCCGGGAAGAAAGGGATCAACATGAGTCGTATTATGCGATCCTTTTATAATTTTGAGGATGACGTTTTCCATCCCGATAAATTAGAAGAAATATTAAAAACCTATCGAGAGGAGCTTAATACGCAAACGGCATATCTGCGACTTTCATTTAATTATCCGATTAAGCAAGAAAGTTTACGGTCGGGATTGGAAGGCTATCAATATTACACAGTTTCTATTGAAGGTACGATGGATGCGGATGGACAATTTCGCAAGTTCATGCATCTGGATTTTGAATACAGCAGTGCGTGTCCGTGCTCTTATGAATTATCAGAGCATGCGCGTGAAACGAGGGAAGTTGCAAGTATTCCCCATAGTCAACGTAGTATTGCGAACTTAACCGTTGAGCTTAATGAAGAAATCTTTGTCGAAGATTTAGTAAACCATTGCCGGGAAGCACTTATGACGGAAACGCAGGTAATGGTCAAGCGAGAAGATGAGCAGGCGTTTGCAGAGATGAATGGTGCTTATCAAAAATTTGTGGAAGATGCTGCGCGATTGTTATATGAGCAATTGAATGATGAGGGCCGTATCCATGATTTTGTAATTCGCTGTACGCATATGGAAAGTCTTCACAGCCATGATGCGGTAAGCCGAATTTGTAAAGGGGTTAAGAACGGTTTGCGGTAAAACTCGATAATTATTGGAAAAAGCAAAAGCCCTGAACTTTAATCAAGTTCAGGGCTTTTTGAATTTAAACTGCCGATATTGAAGGATTATTTTGACTGCAAGTTAATAGTGGGCGAATCACTTTGTAAATAAAAGCGAGCATTTTGGGAGCCCACGTGGATAGTAAAATATCCTTCCTCAAGAATATTTTTTCCTTCAAAATCGGGATATCCTAAATGATTCTTGGGATTGATTTTGAATGTTACTTGTTGCTGCTCTCCGGGTTCCAGCTGTATTCGTTTAAAATGGACTAATTCTTTTACTGGTCTCGTAATACGACCCACTTCATCAGTTATATACCAGAGCACTATTTCAGTCCCGGCTCTATCTCCGGAATTAGTTACTGTTGTCGTAGCTGTTATTTGTTGATTATCGGTCAAGGTGGTGTCGCTAATTGATAACTCATCATAAGAAAAGTCCGTATAGCTAAGACCGTGTCCAAAATTCCATTGGGCCGTTGTCTTATTAGCCTGTTCGATGTTATTGGCAACATCGGGATCAAAATAATATACAGCACTTGATTTATGATTGTAAGGCACAAAATGACCTGTAAATTGTGGATACGAGAAGGGGAGTTTGCCACTGGGATTGTAATCACCGCTTATGACATCAGCAATAGCTTCGGCACCCTCAAAGCCGGGTAGTCCGGCCCAAACAATGGCTTCCGTTTCATCCACAATATCAGTAATAACACGGGGACGTCCCTCAACCAATACAAGAGCAGTAGGTTTGCCAGACTGATTTACAGCTCGAATTAAATCCAATTGATCTTCTGGTAGTTCAAGGTTAGTTATGTTACCCACATATTCTGTGTAAGGTTCTTCTCCGGCTGCAATGATAACCGCATCGGAATTATTTAAGGCTTCATTAAAATGAGATCTACGATCAGAGTTTTCCGGCCCGATTGAATCAATGCTGACAACCTGGGTGTCAGAGAACTTGTCTGCAATAGCCTCACTTATCGTCTTCATTGATTCGGGGTAACGATCTTCCGAAGAGCCTTGCCATGCTAATGTCCACCCTCCGGAAAGATTCCTTTTGCTCTTGGCAGAAGGGCCGACAACTAAAATTTGATCCAATTCCTTTGAAAAGGGCAGGGTATTATCAGCATTTTTGAGAAGTACCATTGATTCCCGGGCAGCCTGGAGTGCTTTTTTCTTATGAGAATCAATTCCAATCTGATCCAAATCTTCACCGGATGGGTACGGATGCTCAAATAATCCCAACTCAAATTTAAGTTTTAGGATACGGCGGACGGATTCATCCAGGCGTTCCTCACTGATTCGTCCATCCTTAACCAACTTTAAGAGGCTTTCATTGAATTCCAGCGACTGTGGAGTCATGCTCATATCGATTCCCGCTTCAACAGCCTGGTAAGTGGCTTCATCATAATTTCGTGCTGTTTTATGATAATTGACAAGTTTACCGATATCTTCCCAGTCAGTTAATACGATTCCTTCAAATCCCATTTCTTCTCGAAGTAAATCACTCAGGAGTTGTTTAGAGTTGTGGACTGGTATCCCATTTATTTCTGAACTGTTAACCATTATTGTTTTAATTCCTGCATCGATGGCCGCTTGAAAAGACGGTCGATGGAATTCATGGATGGTCTGCATGGAAAGATCTACCGGGGTACGATCCCAGCCCGATCGGGGGACAGAATATCCAAGGAAATGCTTGGCAGTTGCAGCAAGTCCATAAGGGGCAATATCCCCAGGTTCCTGTTGATATCCATCCACATAGGCTGTTCCAAGTTCAGAAGCCAAGTAGGGATCTTCGCCAAATGTTTCGTATTGTCTGGGCCAGTATGGATTTTGTCCGAGATCTAATACCGGGGAAAAGTTCCAGGTATGTCCCAACGGAGCAGATTCAAGAGCTGTAATACGACCGTTTTGGAATGAGTTTTCGGTATTAAAAGTAGCTCCAATATTTATATTATGTGGAAAAATTGTACTGTTTTGTATATAGCTGGCTCCGTGTATGTGGTCGATACCATAAATAATGGGAATGCCCAACCTTGTTTCTTCCACCGCTATTTTTTGGAGTTCCTGCGTATATTTAAGCCATTGCTCCGGTGGTACAGCTTCACCATTGAGGAAGGAGCCAATATGATGATTGGTTAATAGCTCTTTAGCTTTTTCAGGAACTAAGTTCACATCACTCTGATCGCCGGTTTCATTAATAAGTGTGATGTTGAGCTGGGTCATTTGACCTACCTTCTCTTCAATAGTCATGCGAGCGAGTAGATCATCTACACGTTCCTTTATAGGGCTTTCTGGGTCGAGATAAGTTTGCCCTGAGGCAATACCAAAACTTCCCAAAAATAGTAAGAAGCTTAAGAATGGGATAAATAGAAGAAAAAGTCCCTTTTTTAACAGGCGAATAAAAAGAAATGATTGAAAATCCATAGACGTCGTATTCTGAAATTTAAAAATTATATATAATATGCCTCTGATTAGTACTTGTAACAGAAGCAATTGAAATTTCAGAACGACGGAACGCTTTGAAGCTACAACAAGATTTTAAAACTATCAAGAGAGGAGTAAAACTTGCAAAGTTCTTGGACTCTTATATGTTTTTAAACCATTTTTGATAAGAATCGAGAAATTATCAGGTCAGGTTATAACTGAGGTTTGATTAAGGTTAAATGATAATCAGAATGGGTTATTCTTAAAAGTTTATGTTTTTGGTAATCAGGATAAAACGAATCGCTATATAAAAAGAGTTTTTTATCTTTAATATTGTATTTTTATGCATGAAATGTTGAATATTATCCATACAGGTTAATGAGCGCAAATCAGATTGATTACGATAATTTAAGTCCGGAGGAGTTATGGAAAAAGCTTTGTCAAGGAAATAAAAAAGCGTTGGCAGCTCTTTTTGATGACTATTTCGACGCTCTTTACAGCTACGGTTATCGTTTAACTCCCAATACCGATTTGGTTCGTGATTCAATTCAGGAGGTCTTTTATAATCTTTGGAAATACCGCAAAAATATTGACCAACCGGATTCTGTTGAAGCTTATCTTTTTATATCCCTTCGCCGACAACTTTTTCAGAAAAAGAAAAAGATGAAAAGAAGGGAGGATGTGAATAAAAAATATTTTTCAGAAGAGTTTGATGCATTGCTGAACTATCAAGTCTGGCAGCATGCTTTGGATTTGCAGGAAGAGGAAAATGAAGATTTGAAAGAGGCTGTTACAGAACTTACTCCACGTCAGCGAGAAGTGATTTACTTAAAATATTTTGAAGGCCTATCTACAAAAGAGCTTGCTGATATTCTACAAATTCGCGCACAAAGTATCTATAATTTGGTGCATGATGCCCTGGAAAACTTACGAATATTCCTGGATGAGTAGTTTTTTTCTCATTATAAAAATCATGTAAACTGTTGTATGCCATAAACTTAGGGCAGTAATATATTTTTTTGAGAAAAAACAATAAAAATTGAGTAGAAAATAGATTGAGACCACTCTATTAGGGTAGAAGTCGAGGATAATCTAATAGATAAAGCAAATAAGTCAATGTCAGAAACACTCTCCGAATTGTTAAAGGATGATTCTTTTATCCGCTTTCTGAAAGGAAATGCATCGGAGAAAGAAAAAGAGCAATGGACTGCTTGGATGCAGCAAAGTGCTAAGAACAAACAATTAGCGAAGAAAGCCCAAATATTGCTCAATAATGGCATACAAACCGTCCCGAAGCCAGATTCGGATCTGGAATTGGAACGACTGATGGAGCGTATCGACTCGGAACACCGATACAAACCACTACAAGAAGTAAAGAGAAAACATAAGAAGATGGTTTGGGCTACTATGGCCGCAGCAGCGGGTATTTTGCTTTTAGTTGGATTTTTGGCCCGGCATACACTTTTACAACAGAACGACGGAACAGAAAGTAGCCGGGCCACCTCGATTAACTATCAACTTATAGAAACAACTTCGGGACAAAAAACGATGGTCCATTATTCTGATGGGTCCGAGATTGTTATGAATGCCAACTCTCAGATGCGAGTTCCTGAAAGAACAACAGGTGTAGATACGATGCGTGTTTGGTTAGAGGGAGAGGCGCTTTTTAGCATTACTCGCAAGCCAAAAAATAATTCCAGAACCTTTATTGTGCATACCCCTGATGGTAATGTTTCTGTTTTAGGAACCGAGTTTTCAGTAAATACTACTGAAGGGCAAAGCAGGGTCGTACTAAAAGAGGGAAAGGTACGGGTAGAAGTTCAGGATTCTCTGAGCAAGAAGAACTTGCAGTATGATATGGAGCCTAATCAAATGGCTTTATTTTCTCAAAGCCTTGATCAGATCAAAGTAGAGCAAGTAAATCCCGAAGTATATACCTCTTGGGCCAGTGATAGCTTGGTTTTAGATAAGACGCCATTATCAGAGTTAGTTAAGAGAATAGAGTTTACCTACGACGTAGAGATAGTAGTAAATAACAAAGCGCTTTTAGATAAAAAGCTTACGGGCAGATTTGAAAATTTAGACTTGAGCTTTATCCTGGAAGGCATCGCTAAGACGCTGGATGTGGATATAGAAAAACGGGAACAGACAGTTTATATCAACGGGAAAAATGATTCATAGGATACTGGATCATGAATAATTACATAACGAAAAATCTAAATGATATGGAAACTAAAAGATACACCTTCTTAGTTTTGTTCATCTTTTTATTTGGTGTCAATGCACTGTGGGCAGAACAGTCGACCCAGTATGTTGTTAACCAAGACCTTGTAAAGACACAAGAGGTTGATGAAAAGGTAAGTTTAGAGGAAAAATTGGAACGTATTGAAACCGGTTACAATATTGTGTTTTTATACGAATCCAGTGTTATAAAAGGCAAGTTTAGTTCTGCAAAAGAGCTGGATGGAACAATAAGAGAGAAAATAAAAAAGCTATTAGAACCTCATGGTTTGGATTATACCTATATCGATAATCGTACTTTTGTAATTTCTGAAGCAGAAAAGCCCCCTTTGGATATTCTGGCGAATACGGTAACAGGGGTAGTAACCGATCAGGAAACAAGTGAACCTCTTCCGGGAGTTAATATTCTTGTTAAGGGAACTACTCGTGGTACTTCTACCAATGCCGAAGGACGTTTTACCTTAAAATCGGTAGAACCTCAGGATACATTAGTCTTCTCTTTTATCGGTTTTCAAACTGAGGAAGTACCTGTTAATGGACGAGAAGAAATAAACGTCGAACTAAAGACACAAGTGATAGGTTCTGCGGATGAGGTTGTTGTGGTTGGTTATGGGACGCAACAGCGTAGTCTGGTAACAGGGTCGATATCTTCTGTGCAAGCCGACGAGATTGGTGAACTTCCCATTACCAGGGCCGAAGAAGCCTTAGAAGGACAGACAGCGGGGGTCTCGGTACTGCCAACGTCTGGGGCGCCCGGTGCAGGCATGCAGGTACGCATTCGTGGAACAGGTTCTAATCAGAATTCACAACCGCTCTATATTGTTGACGGTATGCGTACGGGAGATATCAATCACCTGTCCCCCAATGATATTGAGTCGATGGAAGTGCTGAAGGATGCCTCATCAGCAGCCATCTATGGTGCTGAGGGTGCCAATGGTGTTGTTCTTATAACAACAAAATCAGGAAGTTCACGCGAAACAGAAGTTAATTATGAGATGCAGTTTGGGGTGCAAAGTGCCGGTGATATTACCGAACCTATGAATGCCAGCCAATATCTCACGTATATGGATGAAGCCGGGCAGAGCGTATCGGCCTCGGTTGCAGATGTGAGTACCGACTGGGTGGATGAGACATTTGATCCGGCCCAGATGCAAAAGCATTATCTCTCTTTTAGTGGAGGTAATGAAAACTCAACCTATGTGCTTTCGGGTTCTTTCTTGGATGAAAATGGAATTGCTGGTGGTAGCAAGGCTAACTTTGAACGAATTAGTGCGCGGTTGAATTCGACCCACCAAGTGAAAGATTGGCTGGAAGTCGGTAATCACCTGTCATATACTAATTTTAAGCGTAAGACAATTTCTGAGGACAATGTATTTGGTGGAGTAATTGCCAATGCTATGATGTTTGATCCTACCGTTCCTGTTACTTATCAGGGCAACCCTCCGTCAATAATAACTGATGCTATTGATGCTGGAAATAAACCGGTGCAAAATGACGGAGGACATTATTATGGAGTGTCCTCAAATGTATTTGGCGAAATTCATAATCCTCTGGCCGATATACAGACGACCAAGGGAGATACGGATCAGGATAAGTTGATGGGGAACTTATATGCCAAATTACAACCTCTTGACAATTTGGAAGTTACTTCGCGCATTGGTATCGATTATGCTTCTCAGTTGTATCATACGTGGACGCCCGAATACTGGTTTTCCAGTGAGTGGATTAATACCTCCACCAATGTTCGGGATAATCAAGATAAATGGTACACTTGGTTGTGGGAGAATTTTGGTCGCTACGAAATGAATATTGAGAATCACGACATCACCATTTTGGGTGGATTATCGGCTCAAAAGTTTACCCATAAGTATACCACCACTTTATCCGGCCCGCTGTTTAAAGAGGGCGACAGTTTTGCCCAGCACGGTGGATCCGAGATTGAAGGTATGCTTAGCGGGAATAAAAGCATTGAGACCCAGCATTCTTATTATGCACGGTTGAATTACAAATATGATGAACGTTATTTGTTTGAACTTGCCTTCCGTCGCGATGGGACTTCACTACTTGCCGAGGAAAATCAATGGGGTAACTTTCCGTCGGTTTCTGTCGGATGGGTGATGTCATCAGAAGATTTCTGGGACTTTAATGCTATTACGTATGCTAAACTGCGAGCAAGCTGGGGACAAAATGGTAGTCTATCAAGCTTATCTCCCGATCAATATCGCGGACTGATAACCAGTACCGGTATTCGTTATCCTAATGGTTCCGGTGGATATTATTCCGGTGCAGAGCCTGATATCCTGGCCAATCCCGAATTAAAATGGGAGACCAGTGAGCAAACAAATGTTGGTATTGAGCTTCGCCTATTGAATGATCGTCTAAGTTTTAGGGCAGACTATTACCAAAAGGTAACCAGAGATCTGTTGACGCCCGGCGCCCCTCCGCTTTCTGTTGGTAACGATCCGGCCTTTGTTAATGCGGGTGATGTTACAAACAAGGGATTTGAATTTGAGCTCGGTTATTCTGATTTCAAAGATGATTTCAGCTACGATATCAATTTGACCCTCTCGACCAATGATAATGAGGTCACATATCTGAATCCACTTATCGAACGCATTCCCGGCGTGGATGTTGGTACGGGATGGACGGCCACGTACTTTGAGAAGGGGAAGCCGATTTGGTATTTCCGTGGATATGAAACGAATGGAATCTTCCAGAACCAGGCGCAGATCGATAATTTCTTAAATGAAAACAATATTTCGAGTGCGAATTACAGTCCTGAACCCGGAGATCCCATCGTTGTTAATTCAAACGGTGATAACCTGATTAACTCGGAGGATATGGTACAGATTGGCAGTCCTCATCCTGATGTTATTGCGGGTGCCAATCTCAACTTCTCATATAAAAATGTAAACCTTGGGGTATTTGTGTCCGGGAACTTCGGAAACGATGTGTTGCTCGGCTGGAACCGAGTAGATCGAGGGACTTCGAATCGGCCTGCTTTCTTCTTCGAAGATCGCTGGACAGGAGAGGGCAGCACGAATTCATGGTTCCGGGCAGATACCGAAAATGTCTATGCATACAACAGTGACATGATGGTTTTTGATGGTTCGTATGTTAGAATAAAGCAAATTCAACTGGGATACTCGTTAAATCCAGAGTGGTTGAGCAGTATTGGTCTTCGGAAAGCCAAGATTTATGCTATGCTTAATAACTATTTTACGTTTACTAATTATCCCGGAGTTGATCCTGTAGCGGGTAGCGGTAATGTACAGAGCCTTGGTATCGATCGCGGGGTGTATCCCATAGCTAAAAGCGTGATGACGGGACTATCGATATCGTTTTAATGATGGTAAAGCGATAACCAATGGATAATACAGAAACTTCATTTACTATGAATAATTCGAACAAATCATACGATATGCGAAAATTGAACTTCTCGATTATAGCGGTAGTAAGCTTGATGCTGGTTATGATTATGGGTTGTTCCGATCAGTTTCTCCAGGTAGAGCCAATAGGGAAAGCTGGTGAAGAACAGTTTTATAATACTGATGATGATGCCATTAAGGGGGTAATGGCCACTTATGATGTATTGCAGTGGTCCTATGCACAAGATTGGAACAGCATCTATATGGTGAAAACTTTGCCCACAAATGAAACCACTGCAGGAGGTAACGGAAGTGGTGATCAGCCGCCCTATCAACGGTTGAATGATTATACTTTTTCGGCGGATAATCCTGCGATAACAGCGTCGTATCAGTCGTTGTATTATGGGGTGTACCGGGCTAATAAGGTAATCAATAATGTGGATCCGGAAGCATCAGATGTACGAAACCAAGTAGTTGCCGAGGCAAAGTTTCTACGTGCCTTCTTCTATTTTGAACTGGTTTCTATGTTTGGGGATGTTCCATTGAACCTTAAAGAGTTGGCCCCCAGTGAATATTCTCAGTCCCGTACGCCGGCCAGCGAGGTGTACGCCCAGATCGAAACAGACCTCACGGAAGCGATTAGTGAATTACCGTTAAAGAGTGAGTATGGCCAAGCCGACAAGTTCCGAGCATCAAAAGGAGCGGCTCAAGCATTATTGGGTAAGGCCCATTTATATCAGGAAGAGTATAACGAGGCCGCTGCTCAATTTGATAATGTTATTACTTCGATGGAATACGACTTGGTGTCTGACTACAGCAAAGTCTTTCGCGAAGAAACCGAGCTCGGGGTGGAGTCGGTATTTGAGATTGTTTATGTGAAAGATCAAGGATATAACTGGGGCAACTTTCCTTGGGGTTCTCGTATTCAGGAAAATAATATTCACTGGCAGTTAGCAGGTCCCCGTACCGATAATTATAATGACAATGATGGAACCGGTTTGCAGGGCGGTTGGGGATTTTTATACCCCACGGAGGATCTGTACAACGCTTTTGTAAATTCCAATGACAGTACACGCCGAGTTAATAGCCTGCTCTCTGAACAAGAGTTGGAAAACAGAACAGGGGATACTATTACGGGTGATCCGTATGATTATGAGGGATATGTTCGGCTCAAGTATGGTTCGCTGGCAGGTGAGACCAGCTCTGAAGACGGAGCGGTACCAGCATTGAATTATGGTACAAATATTCGCCTTATCCGTTATGCGGATGTACTCTTGATGGCGGCCGAAGCGTATCATCACAGCTCTGATTATACCGACAGCGATGCCCGTACTGAACTCAATAAAGTGCGTGATCGGGCTGACTTGCCACCGGTTACTACATCAGGGCAGGCGCTAATGGATGATATTAAAGAAGAGCGACAACTTGAACTGGCATTTGAAGGGGTTCGCTATCTCGATCTGATCCGCTGGGGCGATGCTGCTTCGGAGTTGGGTAGTTTAGGATTCCAATCCGGAAAACATGAGTTGTTTCCCATTCCTGCTGATGAGGTAAGACGAAATAGCGAAATTACTGAAAATAATCCTGGTTGGGGCGGCGGTTAGGCCACAGATCACTCAAAATTAATTTTTACTTATACAGGGGATGAGTTGCACCTCCCATTTTTTAAATAGGATCTATGATCCCTTAAAAGGTGCAGCTTATCCCTTATTTTTTATATAAAAAGCCACTTTGCAAATGTTGTTTTTGCGGGTCATAAAGTACGTATCGATCTTCTTTGTTATAATATGCTCCCTGTCTTGTAGCAAGGATAGTAATAACTACAACTTCGATTTTGATGAGGAGCCCGAAGATACAACTGAAGCGGGTACTCTTATCTGGGCGGATGAGTTTGAAGAAGGTGGAGCTCCTAATGAAGAAAATTGGACATATGATATAGGCCACGGAGATAATGGCTGGGGAAATAATGAAGTGCAATATTACACAGATGAACAAAAAAATGTACGAGTCGAGGATGGTAAACTGATTATTGAAGCATTAAAGGAAGACGGAGAGTGGACGTCTGCACGAATTAAAACCCAGGGTAAACGATCATTTAAGCACGTAACGGTCAAAGCAAAAGTTAAGTTACCCGCAGGATCGGGAACATGGCCAGCGATCTGGATGCTGGGAGCTGATTTTGTAGATGTCGGTTGGCCTGCAAGTGGAGAGATCGATATCATGGAGCATGTTGGAAAAAATCCTGGTCTTGTCCACAGTTCTTTGCATACTCCCGCAAGTTATGGCAATACGCAAAATACATCTTCAACAGAGGTTACTGATTTTAGTGAATCGTTTCATATTTACGAAGCTGTGTGGACTTCTGAAAGTATAATATTTAAAGTAGATGGAGAGACTTTCTATACCTATAGTCCATCCCAAAAAAATGGGGATACCTGGCCGTTTAATGATGATTTTTTCATCATTATGAATATTGCCATGGGCGGTAATTGGGGAAGTGATGCACAGTATGAAACCGGAGGCTTGAAAAATGGCATCGACCCCGATCTTACCGAAGCTCGGATGGAAGTTGAGTACATACGAGTGTATGCCAACTAAAAAATCGACATTTTTTAAATTCAGACGTAAAATTTAGATGGCTACAAACTATAATCTATCCCGCGTAATTCTTTTATCTACTGCGGCAGCATTGGGAGGTTTTTTATTTGGGTTTGATAGTGGAGTGATCAATGGAACTGTTGATGCCCTTCAATTGGCTTTTAATTCTGACTCTGCGGGAACAGGATTTAATGTAGCATCGGTGCTGTTGGGAAGCATGGTGGGAGCTTTCTTTGCGGGGACTCTTGCTGACAGGTTTGGTCGTAAGCCCATAATGATTGCCACGGCGGTGGCATTTATTTGTAGCGCTTGGGGATCTGGAATTTCATCCGGATCATTGGAATTTGTCATTTATCGTATTATCGGTGGGATGGCTATGGGAGCTGCCAGTATTCTTGCACCAGCCTACATTAGTGAAATTGCTCCTTCAAAAGTACGTGGACGGCTGGCTACCTTACAACAGCTGATGATTGTGATAGGATTATTCATGGCGTTTATGAGTAACTACTGGTTAGCCGGATTATCCGGTGGGGCGACAGAGGTCTTGTGGGGTGGGTTTCAAACGTGGAGATGGATGTTCTGGGCCGAGATAATTCCTGCTTCTGTATTTTTCTTTTCTTTATTGGCGATCCCTGAATCCCCACGGTATTTAGTAGCGGCTGGAAGAGTTGATGAGGCCGGTCAAGTGCTTAAGGGAATCTTGCCTTCAATCAATATTAGGGAAAAAGTTGCTGATATTGAATCAACCCTGCAAGAGGGAATAAAACCCAAATTCAGGAACATTTTTGACAGTTATACCGGGAATATACATCCTTTGATTTGGGTTGGATTGGGCTTGGCAATATTGCAGCAGTTCACGGGTATTAATGTCATTTTTTATTATGGAGCTACACTTTGGAAGTCGGCAGGATTTACGGAGGGAGATGCACTGCTGCAAAATGTAATCAGTGGAAGCGTAAATATTTTCTTTACTTTTGTAGCCATTATGTTGATTGATAAAGTAGGGCGTAAACCGCTTTTATTGGTCGGATCATTAGGTCAAGCTGTAATGCTTGGTGTAATGGCTTATGTATTTAGTATTGCACCAGGTGGCGGACCGGATTCGCTAACGTTAGGTCCAACACAAGGTACTATTGCTTTACTGGCTGCCAATACTTACATCGCTTTCTTTGCTTTTTCATGGGGTCCGGTTATGTGGGTGATGCTTGGAGAGATGTTTCCTAATCATTACCGTGGCGCTGCACTTGCCGTATGTGGAATGGCACAGTGGGGCGCTAATTTTATAATCACTATCAGCTTTCCGGTACTGCTATCAAATCTTGGACTTGGTATTTCATACGGCATCTACGCTTTCTTTGGAGTAGTTGCTTACTTTTTTGTTAACATGTTTGTCGATGAAACAAAAGGATTGAGTTTGGAGGATATATCAAGGGGAGGAGCGAATAGGAAGCAGCCGCTTGAAACAAATGCTATAGATTAAGGTTTTCCTTTTTTGATATATACATATCATTTGTTTATCCCGTTAAACTTGTCTCATAACTCTGTTATATGATGATTTATTTCAAAAAATAAAAAAGGCATCACAGCGGAGCTACGATACCAGAAATAGTTTTTATAAGAAAAAAGGGGCGTATTGCACGCCCCTTTTTAGTGTTTGAGTATTTTGTTAGAAAATTACTTCAAAGCCTTATTAACAAGCCTCTCTTGTTCAGCTTTGTGAACTTTCTTCTGTCCGGCAGCCGGAGAAGCAGAAGCTTGTCGACCCACATAGCGTAGGTTCTGTCCGTCTTTAAGCTGCTGCATAATGCGCGTTGAGACAAATGTCCAGGCTCCCATATTTCGGGGCTCTTCCTGACACCAGACAATATCATCGACATGGCTATATTCGTCCAGAATATCACTAACGTCCTGATTGGGGAAAGGATAAAATTGCTCTAAGCGTGTAATAGCAACATTATCGATCTCCTCATCTTGACGTTGTTTATATAAGTCATAATAGACCTTTCCGGAGCAGATAACCAAACGGTCGATGTTATTTTTGTCTTCCACTTCCTCGTCGGGAATAAATGGCTGATATTGTCCCTTGGCTAAATCATCCGTTTTAGATGTTGCCAGCGGATGACGTAATAAGCTCTTGGGTGACATGATAATAAGCGGCTTTTTATCATCCTGTTTTGCTTGCTTACGCAAGATGTGGAAGTATTGTGCAGGAGTCGTAAGGTTCACAACCTGCATGTTATCTTCTGCACAGAGCTGTAGATACCGCTCCAGTCGTGCCGATGAGTGTTCAGGCCCTTGTCCCTCGTATCCGTGGGGGAGGGTCATGACCAGAGATGATTTTTGTCCCCATTTAGCTTCACTGGCAGATATGTATTGGTCCATTACCACTTGGGCACCGTTGGCAAAGTCACCAAACTGGGCTTCCCAAATGACAAGCGCATCAAGCTTGGCCGCACTGTATCCAAATTCAAATCCAACAGCAGCAAATTCACTGAGCAGGCTGTTGTAGGGATAAAAAGGCGCCTGATTATCATCAATATTATTTAGTGGAATGAACTGTTGGTCGGTTTCCGTTCCGTGCAGGATAGCATGACGATGCGAGAAAGTACCCCGCTCAGCATCTTGTCCTGTTAGCCGAACAGTAGTTCCATCTTTGAGGAGCGATCCGAAAGCAAGAGCTTCAGCAAAACCCCAGTCGATTTTCTTCTCATTCTTTTCAACCGTTTCGGCGCGTTTTGCAAGTTGACGAAGCAACTTGGGATTGGCATCAAAATCTTTGGGAACAGTGTTAAGTTTAACCGCAATATCTTTGAGTTCTTCCTCAGGATAGGTTGTATCCGGGAATTCCGGCCATTCATCCTGGGTCAGCTCATCCCGGTCAATCATATCTTCAGTCACCTCGAGAGGAGAGGCATTTTTTGCATCCTCAAAAGCCTCGCGAAGCAGATCGTCAAATTCATCAAAAATCTCCTGCATCTCTTCTTCGGTAAACTCACCGCGTCCCAAGAGGGTTTTCGTATAAATATCACGAACCGTGGGATGATTTTCGATCTCTTTATACATGCCCGGTTGCGTAAATGCCGGCTCGTCGCCTTCGTTGTGACCGTGCTTACGGAAGCCGATCAGATCGATAACGACATCCTTGCCAAACTTCTGGCGGTACTCGAATGCCATTTGCATGGCATGAACGGCTTCTTCGGGGTTGTCGCCATTGACGTGAAAAATCGGAGCAAGAATAGCTTTTGCAAGGTCAGAAGCATATTCGGTAGAACGCCCGTCTTCGGGTAGCGTAGTAAATCCAATCTGATTATTGATAATGAGATGAATGGTACCGCCCGTTTTATAGGCATCCAGCTGCGACATATTTAAGGTCTCAGCAACTACTCCCTGTCCTGAAAATGCGGCATCCCCATGGATAAGTACAGGCACGTTTTTCTTCTCTGCATCTTCACCATCGTGATCTTGAGTTGCACGAGTGGCACCTTCAACGACGGGGTTTACCGATTCAAGGTGGCTCGGATTCGGCATTAATTCAATTTCTACTTCTTCACCTGAATTAGTTTCGTATGTTCCTTTCGATCCCAAGTGATATTTAACATCACCGGAACCTTGAATACTATCGGGATCGAGGTTTCCTTCAAAATCAGCAAAGACCTTGCGATACGGTTTGTTCATGATATTTACGAGGATGTTCAACCGTCCCCGGTGAGCCATACCCATAAATATTTTTTCAACCTGATCTTCGCCTGCTTTTTCGAGCATGTGATGCATCATCGGGATCAGCGTATCAGCACCTTCAAGCGAGAATCGCTTGTGCCCGATATACTTTTTATGGAGGAACTGCTCAAAGGCCATAGCCTGATTGAGCTTGTGTAAAATTTCTTTTTTCTGACCTTTGGTCAGATCAGGGGTGTTAGTGGTTGACTCCATTCGTTCGCGCAACCACTTGCGTTCATCCAGATCAAGAAGGTGCATAAATTCAGCACCCATCTTTCCGCAATAAGTTTCGCGCAGTAAGGTGATGATTTCGCGCAGCGTCGCTTTTTCATTGCCGCCAAGACCACCGCAATAAAATTCGCGATCCAGGTCCCAAAGTGTGAGATCGTAATAGCTAAGATCCAGCTCCGGACTTTGCCCGGGTTCGTCACTCAACGGATCGAGATCAGCAAGCACATGTCCACGCGTGCGATACATATTGATCAGTCGCATTACATTAATGGCGCGCTTGTTTTGCTCCAGCGTAGCTCCGCTGCCATCCAGCTGGCCTACATAGTTATCGGCGCCAAAAGGAAGGGGATCATAGGGAATTTCAAGATCCTCAAAAATATCACTGTAGAAATCCTCTTCGCCATTTAACAAACTATGGACTTTCTTGAGAAACGCACCAGATTCAGCTCCTTGAATAACCCGGTGGTCATAGGTCGAAGTCATATTCATCACTTTACTGATGCCCAGCTTGTTGAGCACTTCTTGCGACATCGATTGATACTCCGCCGGATAATCGATCGCCCCGGTAGCAATGATAGCACCCTGTGTTTTCATCAGGCGGGGTACCGATTGTACGGTTCCGATCATACCGGGATTAGTGAGTGTAAGAGTGGTACCCTGGAAATCAGAAATTTCGAGATTGCCATTGCGAGCTTTGTCAATAAGATCCGAATAAGCGTAGAGGAATTCCTTGAAGTTCATCTTGTCAACGCCCTTAATATTGGGCACCAACAGGTTTCGAGAGCCATCCTTATTTTGTACGTCGATAGCCAGTCCCAAATTGACTTGATCCGGAATAACTTTATAGGGCTCTCCATCTTTATAGATGAAGGAGTTGTTCATGTTGGGATATTCTTCCAGCGCTTTGATAATGGCCCATGCAATATAGTGCGTAAACGAAGATTTGGGCTCATTGCGCTGCTTTAGATGCCGGTTGATGATAGCCCGGTCTTCAATAAGCATCTTCATCGGAAGTGATCGCACTGAGGTAGCGGTAGGTACTTCCAGACTTTCATCCATGTTCTGGACGATCTTGCTGGACACGCCCTTTATTTTTTCAAGTGTAGCTCCTGAAGGGATATCAGCATTGCTATCGTCTTTCTGCTGAGGAGTTTTCTTAGTTTTTTTCTGATTCTGAGCTTTCGAGGGAGCAGTTTGGGTAGCGGGTGAACCGTTACCGGTTTTCCCTGCCTCAGATTTCAGATCTTCTGCCTGTTCCACACCTTCAATTTCGTCAAAATATTGACGCCAGTGATTGGGAACAGAAGAGGGATCTTCTTGGTATTGATTAAAAAGTTCTTCAACAAGTGCGGAATTAGGTCCGAAAACAGCTTCGAGCGACTTCAAAATATGGTCTTATTGAGTGGGTTTAAATTATTAGTAAATAAACGTCTGCAAGAGTTAATATTGAGTGTTATTTTTGGTTTCTTTAAACCATAAACAATCAAGCGTAAAGTTAATCATTGTTATATTAAATTACGATTCTTGAGCAGAGATAATTTTTGCCTTTATTCTGCTTATTTTGATATCCCAACAATGATTGGATAAAGTAGGTTTCAAGAAATTTATGAGTGATAAAGTGAAAGAAAAAACAGGGGCAGAAAATGTGCGATGGGATCTTTCTGACCTCTATAATTCTATTGATGATCCCGCTCTTGAAAACGACAAGAAAAAAGTCGCTGAGCAGGCTGAGGAATTTGCATCAACGTATAAAGGAAACGTAGCCGATCTTGATGAAGAAAGTATGAAGCAGGCTCTTCAAGATTACGAAGAGCTGATTGAAACGATTGGTAAGATCGGTTCATATGCACATCTTATCTGGTCGACCAATACCAACAAGGCTGAATATGGCAAGCTGATGCAGGAAGCAAATGAGCTTTCTTCCGAGATCCATCAGAAGCTGGTGTTTTTTGATGTGGAGTGGTTGGCTGTGGATGATGAAAAGGCCCGGAAGCTGATCGAAAGTGATGAGTTGGAAAAGTACAAGCACTATCTGGAAACCTCCCGCCAATACAAAGATCATGTACTGAGCGAAAAGGAAGAGCAGATATTATCCGCCAAGAAAGTAACCGGACGCAGTGCGTGGAATCGCTATTTTGATGAAACTATGGGGGCGGCCCGTTTTGAGCTCGACGGTGAAGAACTAACACAGCAGGAAGTATTGAGCAAGCTTCATGAACCGGATCGTGACCTGCGAAAGCGTGCACATGCATCGCTGACAGAGACGTTCGGGGATCACAGCCGTACGATGACGTTTATTTTTAATACACTGCTGGCCGATAAGCATACCGACGATAAACTCCGCGGCTACGACAGCTGGATTTCATCCCGAAATTTGGCCAACGAAATTGACGATAAAACGGTGGATGTTTTAATCAATTCGGTAACGGACAGCTACAATCTGGTGCACCGTTTTTATGATCTAAAACGTAGCTTATTGGGTTATGATAAGCTTTATGACTATGATCGTTATGCACCGTTGTTAGAAAGTGAGAAGAAAATAAGCTGGAATGAAGCCCGGGAAATGGTGATGGATTCATATACCGATTTCCATCCTGAAATGGGAACGGTCACCGGTAAATTTTTTGATAACAATTGGATTGATGCAGCAATGAAACCCGGCAAGAGGGGAGGAGCCTACTCGGCCAGTACCGTTCCGTCGGTGCATCCCTATGTATTTATGAATTTTGACGGAAAAGTCCGGGACGTACAGACGTTGGCTCATGAGTTGGGACATGGCGTTCATCAGTATTTATCCAGAGAGCAGGGGGCTCTGCAGGCAGACACGCCACTGACGACCGCCGAAACGGCTTCCGTATTTGGCGAAATGCTGGTATTTCAAAAATTGATGGGTGAGCTGGATGATCCCAAAGAGAAACTGGCACTACTGATTGGTAAAATTGATGACACTATTGCAACGGTCTTTCGGCAGGTTTCGATGAATCGTTTTGAACATGCGATACATACACACCGGCGCGAGAAAGGAGAACTTACTACCGAGGATTTTTCTACATTATGGCGCGAAACGCAGGAAGCGGTCTATGGTGATTCTGTAACTCTTACGGAGGAATACAATCTTTGGTGGAGCTACATCCCGCACTTTTTGCATACGCCGGGGTACGTGTATGCTTATGCCTTTGGTGAACTGCTGGTGCTTGCGCTTTATCAACAGTATAGGCGTTCGAAAAATGGATTTTCAGATAAATATATTGAAATGCTGCGCGCGGGTGGGTCCGATTGGCCGGAAAATATTGTGGGCAATTTGGGTTTGGATATTACACAACCGGATTTTTGGGATAACGGTCTTACAGCTATTGAGGAGATGATTAAACAGGCAGAAGAACTGGCAAAAAAGATAAATTAACAGGGGATGGATAATTACGCAACGGCACGGGAAAAGGAGCGATCAAATGCCGAATTAATGGGACAAAAGCGTCAGGAAAAAGCACTGCGTGAATTTAAGCAGGTGCTGAATGACCTGATTTTTATGTTGCAGAGTGCTTCCGAGATGGAAACGGTATATATGTACTGGGTGAATCGCTCGCGGGAGCAGTTTGTGATGGAGACGAAATCCACGGTGTTTGATAATGTGATGTTTAAAGATCGCATCAGTTTTGATAAACATTTTCTGGATGAGTTTAAAGATCTGGATGAGCCTACTGCAATTGAGATTGGCGAAGATATCCCCGCTTCCGCATTAAATCATTACTACAGTGAAGTTCCGGTCAAGTATATTACCTTGCTTCCATTTGTAAATAACGGGGAAACGGTAGCCATAACGGTGTTGGAATCGCGAGATCACATCTTTACCGAAAATAAGAGTGATGTCATTTATTCGTATATCAACGCACTGCGCAATGTGCTGAATACCTATTTGGAAATCAGTGATCTTTATGAGCAGGAGGATGAGTGGATTAATTACGAGGAATCTATTTCCGGATTAGAGATTCACTGTCACCGCACAGAGTTGATTAAGAAGCTCTTGAATACCATTCAATCGTTTTTGTATGACGGCGGGGTCTCGTTTATCACTCGGGGAATGGACAACTGGTATAATGTGCTAAATGCTGATGAAGCCAAATATGCACCGCCTATCGGGATGAAAATGGAGGAGCGGTCGCTGGCTTATGAGGCTGCCGAGCAGGGTGAGGCTGAATTTGCCATCCATTTTAATAATAATCCCAAGCGGCTTTCGCCAAGGGAACGGCATTCAGAGGGGGCTACTATTGCTATTCCGCTGATGATGAAAGATCGTCGTCAGGGGGTGGTGCTGGTGTACGATAAAAACCCCCTGATTTTTAAGGAATCGACAAAACACAAGTTAATAAACCTGGTGCGTATAGCGGGATTACAGATGCTCTCAAATAATCCCAAGCTGGATGTTGACAGCTCTGTTTTTGCAAACCAGTATGAGGCTTATTTGCCGGAGCTGTGGGAGCAAACGGTTAATTCGGAGTTACGGCGACTGAATCCTGATCCGGGTGCGCAGAAAAGCTGGTTTGGATTGGTGACACTTTCTAACCTTCCTGAGCTGCGTACTAAGTTGCGAATGGATCAGTTGGATCAGATGCAGAAGGATTTGATTGCATCATTTAATCCGAGCCAGTTCGGTTATAACGGTATTTTGGGATATAATTCTGACTATGTGTATTCCTTTTTAATCCAGAGCAAGGACGAGGATGCCGTAAAAAATTGGAGTAAATCCGTTAAAAAGAAATTTAACAATTCGTTTGAACTTTCAAACGGTATCCATATCGAAACGGGTATAAAAGTGGGGTTTGTGCGTTTAGACAGTGACTATACGGATAGTTATCAGGTATTAAAAAATGCCAAATCGGCTTTATCACAGGCTTTGAAATCCAATAAAAACGAAGCGGTATAACGTTTATGGGAAATTGTTATGTAATTGTTGTTGATGGTCTTGGCGTTGGGGCACAAGATGATGCCTCTGAATATGGAGATGAAGATGAAAATACGCTGGGCCATGTGTGTGAAGAAACAGAAGTTAAATTGCCAAATTTGCAGCGAATGGGGTTGGGCAATATTATTCCATTGGCATCAGTCGCTGTAGAATCGGAGCCTATTTGTGCTTATGGGAAAATGCGAGAGCAATCGGCCGGAAAAGATTCTACAACGGGACACTGGGAAATTGCGGGTATACCGCTTAATAGGCCTTTTCCTACCTATCCCGATGGTTTTCCCAAAGAAGTTATTGATGAGTTTTGTGAGGGGATCGACGTTGAAAAGGTATTGGTAAATAAACCGTATTCTGGCACCGAGGTTATTGCCGATTACGGTGAGGAGCATATGGAAACCGGGCATCCTATTGTGTATACCTCGGCCGACAGTGTATTTCAGGTGGCCGCGCATGTGGATGTAATTCCCTTGGATAAACTTTACGAATGGTGTGAATTTGCACGCAAAGAAGTGTTGCAGGATGAGCACGGGGTGGGACGAGTTATCGCACGCCCATTTACAGGGGAGCCGGGGAATTTTGAGCGTATTTCCGATAAGCGTCATGATTATTCGATGCAACCGCCCGAGCACAATGTCATTAATTTGTTAAAGCAACAGGGGACTAAAACCTATTCTATTGGTAAAGTAGTTGATCTTTTTACCGAAGAGTATTTTACCCAATTCCGGCGCACAAAAAGCAATGCCGAGGGAATTTCTCAACTGCTAAGCCTGATGTCGGCTGCGGAAGATAGTTTTGTATTTGTAAACTTGATTGATACGGATCAAAAATATGGCCATCGGCTTGATCCCCAGGGATTTGCAGAATGCCTGCAGGAATTTGACCGGGCGATACCGGCGATCGTAAGTAAGCTGGATGACGACGATATCTTGATCATTACCGGTGATCACGGTAACGATCCTACATCCGAAAGTACCGATCACAGCCGAGAGTTTGTACCCCTGTTATTATGTCCATCTGACAAGGCTGAACGTGTTAATCTTGGGACTCGTGAGACGTTCAGTGATATAGCAAGTACTGCTGCTGATTTTTTCGGTATTTCGGAAACATTTCCAGGCAGATCAATGTTGAATAACAGTGAGAAAAGCCGTTAAAATTGGTTCGAAATTTGTATTTTAAAGTCTTATATTATAGAGATCGAGAATAGACAACATATATCCAACTTTGTCGTTGTATTATCCCATTTAACTTGATTGTCTTATCGAAGTGATCTTTAGCAGCAGATCAAATCATCGCTAATAAATCCTAATTTAACCCATCATATCCCGTGGCTAGAAGTTCAGGTATTTCTACTCGAGAATCAGAATCTCTCGACCGTTATTTACAGGAGATAGGAAAGGAAAAGCTTATTACTCCTGAAGACGAGGTCAGGCTTGCCAAAGAAATTCAAAAAGGCAGTCAAAAGGCGCTTGAAGATTTAACGAAAGCAAACCTTCGTTTTGTTGTTTCTGTTGCAAAGCAGTATCAAAATCAAGGGCTTTCATTGGGCGACCTTATTAATGAAGGGAATCTCGGTTTGATTAAAGCCGCTAAACGTTTTGATGAAACACGTGGCTTTAAGTTTATTTCGTACGCCGTTTGGTGGATTCGTCAGTCTATTTTGCAGGCATTGGCCGAGCAAAGTCGTATTGTACGTTTGCCTTTGAACCGCGTTGGAGCACTTAATAAAATTGGTAAAGAGCTTTCCAAGCTGGAGCAAGAGTATGAACGTGTTCCTTCTGCCGCCGAACTTGCTGAAAGTCTTGATATGACGGTTTCGGAAGTGGCCGATACGCTTAAAATTTCCGGCCGACACCTTTCCGTGGATGCTCCTTTTGCTCAGGGCGAAGATAATCGTCTGCTCGATGTGCTTGAAAATGAAGAAACCCCCGATCCTGATACGGATCTGATGGGTGAATCACTCAAAGTTGAAATTGAGCGAGCACTTTCAAAGCTGACCAACCGAGAAGCTGAGGTTATCCGACTTTATTTTGGCATTGGTCGCGAACACTCGCTGACGCTCGAAGAAATTGGTGAGCGTTTTGATTTGACGCGTGAACGTGTTCGTCAGATTAAAGAGAAAGCACTCCGCAAGTTGCGTCACCATAACAGAAGTGCCGCATTGCGTGCTTATTTAGGATAATATCCGCACAAATATATTTAAGTATTTTAAAGCCCCGATTTTCGGGGCTTTTTTATTTGTCTAAACTTTTGATAGAATAGGGGGTAGCTATTAAATATTCTTCCAGCCGTTTCGTTTTTATAATTATGAAGAAAGGAATCAGCTTATTCTTACTACTTCTTTTTACAGCCGCTGCAGTGGAGGCGCAAACATATCCTTTTCGAACCTACTCTATTGAAAACGGTTTAAGTGAAGCGGTCGTTAACACGATTAGCCAAGATAAAGACGGATATCTTTGGGTTGGTACCGGCTATGGCTTAAACCGTTTTGACGGCGTTAGATTTAAAAACTATTACGTTGAGGATGGCTTACTCAATAACGAGATACAGTCGCTTTATGCGGATAGAGATAATCAGCTGTGGATAGGAACTGAAGGTGGTGTTAACGTCATGAGAGAAGATAGTATTTATACCATCCCGGTGCTGCAGCCACTGGTCTCCAGTTCCATTTTATCGATTTATAATGACAGCAGAAATGAGTTTTGGTTTACAACGGATGGCGAAGGGGTTTGGCATTGGAATCGCAATCAACAGCTTACGCAGTATCGAGAAGTACATGGAATGGGCAGTAATCGGGTGCGGGATGTTCTGGAGGATAACAATGGGGTTATTTGGTTTGCTACCCGTGAGGGACTCACGAAGCTGGAGGACGGGAACTTTAGAACCTATACGACCCGACATGGATTGCCCGACAATCGACTTCGGGATCTTGCATTAACTGAAAGTGGAGAACTTTGGATTGCCAGCCGAGGTGGTCTCTGCAGGATATTCGAAGAAGAAATCAGCTGTTTTACTGAACAAGACGGTTTAATCAATAATCGGATTCAATCCATATCAACAGACGAAAATAATAACGTATGGCTGGGAACCGAAGAGGGGGCCAGCTATTTTTCTGCCGGGGAATTTAAAAACTATTCGGCGGATGAGGGATTAGCGAATAATATTATCCATTCAACGTATTATGACACCGAGGGTAATATCTGGTTTGGTACCTTTGGTGGAGGGATTAGCCTTTTCTTAGGGGATCAGTTTGAAAATTATACGATTGAGGATGGATTACCCAACAATGTCGTTACCTCAATTACTGAAGATCACAAAGGACATCAGTGGGTTTCTACCTACGGTGGAGGCATAACCCAAATTGACGGAAAATCACTTAAAACTATCAATGCCTCAGATGGTTTGGTAGATAATAAGGTATATACGTTGCGTACGGATGATCAGAACCAGCTGTTGGTTGGTACGCGTTGGGGATTTAGTATCTATAATTATGAGACATTCAATAATTTTGACGAGCATGAGCTTCCCCATCGAAAAATTCGTGCAATCTTACCTTCTCATGATGGTTCAGATATTTTATTGGGGACCTACGGGGAGGGAATTATTCGATATCGAGATAAACAATTTGACCAGTTTACCGAAGATGACGGATTAGCTAATAATACGGTAATGGCACTGGAAAGGGGAGCTGACGGGTCTATTTGGGCGGCCACTTATGGAGGGGTAAGCCGATTAAAAGACAACACATTTACAAATTATACGCTGCAGGATGGGTTGCCCAATAATGGTATTCTGGATGTATTAATTGCTGATAACGGGGAATTATGGGTGACGACATTTGGTGGTATTGCCCGCTTTACCGGCGATGGTTTTGAAGCTATAACCCCCGAAAATGGACTGCCTGATAAGGTTTGCTATTTTATAGAACAGGATGAGCGCGGAATTTTCTGGATCGGGACTAATAAGGGCGTTGTTCGATTTGATCACCGGGCCTATCAATCGGGAACTGAAAATACGGATACCCAGATTTTTCGATTACTTACCACCGATCAGGGACTTATCTCCAACGAAATGAATGCAGGAGCTTCATTTAAGGATAGCCGCGGAAGACTTTGGTTTGGATCGGTAGGAGGGGTATCCGTTTTGGATCCCTCCAAAGAAAAGATTGGCAATGTCGCCCCCAAGGTACATATTGAAAATGTTAGCGTATCCGGGGAACGTATTTCTATCAAAGAGCCTGTGGATATTGGGAGTGAAAATCGTAATATCACGATCGAATTTATCGGCATTAGCTTTGCGGCCCCTCATCAGATGCAATATCGTTATCGATTAAAAAATTCTGATCAAGGATGGCAGGAAACTACTCAGTCTTCGGTTCGGTATTCTGCACTTATGCCCGGAGACTATACCTTTGAGGTAAAGGCACGAAATTTTAATGGGCGATGGAGTCCCGAGGCTGCACGTATTAGTTTTTCGGTGCAGGCCCCATTTTGGCTGCAGTGGTGGTTTATTGTATTGGTTGTTTTCGCTCTGGCAGGTATCATGCTGTTTATTTACAACTACTACCGCGTCAAAAAGATGATAGAAATGGAGCGAATGCGCGTACGTATTGCCAGTGATCTGCATGATGATGTGGGATCGGCTCTAACAGAAATTGCGCTACAGTCTGACTTTCTGCAAACAATGGATGTGCCGAATAAGATGGAAGAATCCCTTAAGCAGATTGGTACACAAAGTCGTAGAATAGTCTCCAGTCTTGACGATATTGTATGGTCGATTGATGCCCGTAATGATACGATAGGAGATCTTACAGATCGGATGCAGGATTATATGAATAATGTATTACCGGACCGGAAGGTGTATTACGATTTTGATTGTGATATGCAGCGACAATTGGATGTGTCATTAAAAGAAAATTTGTATCTAATATTTAAGGAAGCGGTAAATAATATAGCCAAGCATTCAAATGCAGATCGTGTAGATGTAAAGTTATGTGTTGATAGTAGTGGGTTTACAATGGGGATTAAAGATAATGGGACTGAAGTTTCAGGATCGCGAAAAAGTGGGCAGGGACTAAGGAATATGAAGATGAGAGCGAAACGAATTGATGGAGAAATTACATTTAATAATAAAAATGGTTTTGAAGTGATCGTAGAGAATTGTAATTAATTAGTACGGATTTAGTTCAAATGTAAAAGCTCCGGTATTATGGCACCAGTAGTTGGAATTGTTGAGGACAATAAAAAAATACGGGATTTAATACAGCGCTATCTGGATATGCAGGATGAGTTGTCATGTCCTGTTGCGGTGGATTCAGTTGAGGAGATGCTGGAATATCTTGAAGATCATCCTGCGCCGGATGTTATTTTGATGGATATTCAACTTCCCGGGATGTCAGGTATAAAAGGCATAGGTCTGATTAAAGAGAAGTATGAAGATGTTGATATCATCATGCTAACGGTGTATCACGATTCCCACAAAATTTTCAATGCCCTGCGGGCTGGAGCATCGGGATATTTGCTAAAACATACCTCGTTGCCGGAAATTAAGGAGTCGATTTTAAAGCTTGTAGACGGCGGCGCGCCTATGTCCCCACAGATTGCGCGCAAGGTAATTAACCATTTCCAGGAAAATGCACCGAAAAAGAATACCGATTCAGATCTGACGCCCCGTGAACATGATATCGTAAATGGGCTCGTGGATGGATTAAGCTATAAAATGATCGCTGACCGCTACGACATTTCTATAGATACGGTTCGTGCACATATCCGCAATATTTACAAGAAGCTGCACGTTAACTCTAAGGCGGAAGTCATTGCGAAGTCATTAAAGGGAGAAATTTAGACCTCCTTCGCATGAATATGTGATTGTTAATCATGTTATTGTTTGATAAAATAGTGATAGAAAATAACTGGAACGCCAGATTACTCTACTGAAATTTAATATGGAGATCGCTATGAAACTGTTTAAAGCATTGATAATTACGCTGATGTCACTCCTCCTAACTGGTTGCTATACTCAGCTTCAGTATAGTGAAACCATGAAAAAGGTTACGGATAAGAAAAAGGCAAGCGATACTTCCACCTATGCTTGGAGTGGGGAGGAGGAAGATGAGTCTTCGCAAGATCAAACGAATGGCGATGTAACTGAGGCAGAGCATCAACAAGCGGAAGCCAAAGAGTATATCCCGGTATATTATAAGGATTACGAGTATGCTACTAAATATGGCAATGTATACAACTTTTACGGTGATGACTGGTATGGATATAATACTTATCCTCATTTAAGATATAGTTCTTTTTATTCGTGGCATCCGTTTAGTTATGATCGCTGGGCCTATCACAGCTTTTACGGTCGGTGGTACGATCGACCGCATTATGGGTTATCGATTAGTTTAAGATGGGGATGGCCTTCGTATCATTACGGTTATTACGATCCGTTCTATAGCCCCTATTATGACTACTATTGGCATCGATATTACAGTGGATATGCCTATGGATATGGGAATTTTTATGGAAAGTCCGGATATGGACAAGGATATTATCCCGATAAAAAAGTAAGAGAGGATAGCAATGTTCGTTATGGTCCGCGTTCCATTGGCACAAACCGGGTGGAATCAAGTGGCAATAGATCCAGAGCGGTTAGTGGGGATCGAAGTGCTGCGGTGACTAATCGAAAATCTTCAACGGTTCGCACCCGATCGGTAGGTACCACTCGCACTCGAGATACTTCGGACAGGTCAACTGTGAAGCGTACGAAAAGCCGGGATGACAGTAGTTCCTCAAGCCGGAGTCGAACAAGAGGGCAAGGTCAAATTAATAACAGTCGGGTAGATCGTTATGACTATCGCAGAGGTGACGAGCTACCGCTTGTTATTGATGAAAAACAGTTGGAACAGATTCGGGCTCGAAACAGCAATAATAGAAATAGTATCATAAACCGATCTCAGTCAAATAGTAACAGGGAGAGAACAACATTTTTTAACCGGATGAAGAACTTTTTTGAACAAGGAACCAGCAGCTTTTCGAATGGGAATAATGGACGAACATTACGTACCAGAAGCAGTTACCCATCGACAAACAGGTCGGCTATAAATCGTAGTTCGAGTAGTAACAATCGCAGTTCGGTGACAAGAAGTAAATCATCATCCAGTAATTCACGTTCACGGGGCAGTAGTAGTTCTTCGTCCCGAAGTCGAAGCGATAATGGCAGTTCATCGAGCTCGGACAGAAGCCGTGGCAATTAATAGTTAATGCGCCACATTCCTACGCAATCATTTTTAATTCATGAATGACAGAAGTATGTCTAAAAAAAGTATTTTGTTACTCATTGGTGTGTTCGTTATTTCTACTATTCAACTTAAAGCCCAGAGCGCGGATGATGTACTGCGATATAGCCTGGAGTATCCCTCGTACGATCCCATTAGTATAGTGATGCCGGGGGTTAGTAATGCCACTGGATTCGGTGCCTATCAGGAAAATCCGGCCTCGATGGCACTGTTTGAGGAAAGCTTTCTCTCGATGGGATTAAGTAGCCGCTTTCTCGACGAAACGGGGACCTATTTGGGGAATACTTCTAACTACTCCGATAATCAAACAGGTATTGGCGACCTTGGTTTGGTGTATAAAGTGCCTACCACGCGAGGTAGTCTGGTAGTGGGAGGAGGATATAGTCAAACGACCGATTTTAATCGGGCACTTTCGGCTTCGGGAAGAAATGACGGTTCTACCATCACTGATTTCTATAATACGACCAGTGATGACAGTTTGTTTTTTGCTGCTTTTGATACCTATGCCGTCGATTTTGCGACGACCGACAGTTCTTTTGCTGAGACCTCTTCGATTTTCCGCATTGGATTCTCACAATTCCCGGGAATCAATCAGGATATTGAAATGACTGAGCGAGGTAAAACGGGGGAGTATTCTATTTTTATGGCGACTGAGTTTATTGAAAACCTATTTATCGGCGGCTCGTTTGGGTACTATAACGGCACGTACACCTATAGAAGGGAGTTCTTGGAATCAGATCGGCAGGATGATTACAACGCCGATTTTATTGATTCCGATGGGGATGGTAACCCTGATACAGATATTGATAATATTTTAAGCGTTGATAGAATCGATGCCGAAATTCAGGCATTTAGTGCCCGCCTTGGAATTATCTACGAGCCTATGTCCGACTTTAAATTAGGTGTCAGCTATGAGTTTCCCTCGAAACTGTTCATTGATGAAGAGTTTAATACTAAAATCACGACAACTTTCGATAATACCGTCCAATTTTCTGATGAGGCACCCGGTACATTTTCATATACAATAACACGGCCGCAGCGGATTAAAGCAGGGGTAACCTTTTCAGGTATACCCAAGCTTACGCTCTCGGGATCGGCTGAAGCTATTTCCTATTCGGATGCGAAAATCGATTTTGATGAGATCAATTTAAATCCCCAAGAGAATGATATAAACTCCGAAGTGAAGTCCGCATTGAGTGATGCTATAAATCTGAGGGGTGGATTAGAATATAAAGCCAACGATAATTTTACAGCTCGTGGGGGATATGCTTATTTCCCCAGTCCACAGGATGGCATCAACAGTGATCGCCAATTTATCAGCGGGGGATTCAGTGCCGTTTTAACCAAAGGTCTTACTTTTGATTTTGGTCTTCAATACAGCTTCTGGGATGATCAAAACGCCCTCTATTCTACGCCTGATGTCACCGAAGTGGTTGATGAGCAAGTGACCCGCCTTAATATAATGACTGGTCTTAGAATGACGCTGTAAAGATTTATTGGCTGTTAGCCAGTGACTTTGAAGTAGTCGTAATATTGAATTTAGCCCAGACCGGAAGGTGATCTGAAGTGGTACTGCCATAGTTATTAATATATGGTCTGGGATCATGAATGAGCGTACTATTTTGCACATGCTCATCAAATAGCTCATCACTAATCGTAATATGATCAATGAGATCTGTATACTCTTCAGGTACTGAGGCTGTCTCATCTGCTTTTGAAAGAACTTCTGTTATTACATCAAAATTATCAGTGTCTTCAACAAATTCGTCGTAAGGTGTTTCCTGATAGACGTTGTCTCCGTTTTGCTCTTCATAATAAATCGACTTATCAACATCATCGTTGTAATCCCCTAAAAGAATAATATTGGCATCCGGTTTATTATCTTTTAAGAAGTAATAAAGTCCCTCAGCGGCTTTTTGCCGGCGTTCATAGGATTCAGCATAATTGCTTGTGTTTGCTTTACCGTGGATTACAACGGCATAGAATTTCTGTGTCACGTTTTCATAGGTGTAATTAAAGCGAAAAAACAGGGGAGTACGTCCACTGGCCCAATAGTAGTCCCAATCATTTTGGTATTCTTCCTTGACGTCACTGATTGATCCTGTCTCAAGAGAATCAATAGTATTTGTGTTGTAAACGAAGGCCATTTTTTGGTCTCTCGGAACATGGCTGGCTGTAAAACCTCTGTATCCGTTCATGTATTTAACGATGTCATTTAAAGCATCTTGATTCGCAACTTCTTGAAAAGCGTAGAGATCTGCGTCTAAAGAGTCTACAACTTCAACAATATTTTTAGTTTGAAGCATTTCGTTTGAAGGCCCATTGGATTCCGCCCCATACCATTCAATATTCCATGTTACGGTTTCCAGAATGCCGTCCGGTGATACAGGATCGTTTTGTTCAATTTGTTCTCCTTGTTCTTCTTCCTGCTCCTCGTCGGGGTCTTCTTCCGGTTGATAAGGCGTACCACAGGCTGCTAACACAAGCAGTAATGCAGTGAGAAAATAGGAGAGTTTTTGAAACGAAAAATGCATTAACAGTTAGTTATTATTTGCTTTGGGATTTACGCTTAGTACGGGACTTTTTACATGCCGGGCTACATTGGCTGTAGTACTGCCCACCATGAGGTAGTCGATGCCGGTACGCCCCACCGTTGACATAACGATAAGATCTTGCGGATTATCGAGGTTATAATTAAGAATGGCCTCGTGAGGAGTTTCTTCTGATACAATTACCTTAGTTTCCAGCAGGTCGCCCATTTCGTGCATCACTTCTTTGGCTAACACCTTAAGGCGCTGTTCCCGCAATTGTTTCTTGGAATCATCGGGTTCATCCTCATGCTGAGGATCATACGGCATTATGTTGACCAGCTCAAGCTTGGCGTTGGCTTTTTTTGCAATTTCCATCGCCACCGGAAAGGCCTCTTTGGAGTGGTCCGAGAAATCGGTTGTCACCATAATATGGTCTAAGTTGGTAAGCTCACGTTCTTCGTTGACAATTAAAACGGGAACATTCGACATTCTGAGTACTTTCTCAGATACCGATCCGAGGAAAAACCGAGAAAATCCCGTACGCCCGTGTGTAGTCATGACGATCATGTCAAAATCTTCGGATTCCTCCACAATAGATTGCTCCGGATTACCAATCGATATCAAGGGGTCTGTAACCAGTGAGGAGTCAATTTCTTCGTTGGCCAGTTCAGAAAGTCGTTCGTGGAGTGCTTCCTCAATTTCATCAAAATCTTCCATCGTAGAAGTCCCCATTCCAAACATGTAAGGACCGCCGTCAACCTCATTAAGTGGTAAATAAGAGTGAAAAGGGGTGACACTTCCATTGAATAATTTAGCCAGCTTTTCGGCGGAATGGAGTGCTTTGGATCCAAGGTCAGAAAAGTCGAGCGGGACAAGTATTTTAATGTTTTCCATGATGGTAGTATTTGATTAAAAGCTGAATTTATAATACAAAAATATCTTTTTATCTCAGAACCATCCCTTGCGTTTAAAGAAGAAAATCATGATAAGTGCAAGAATGGTCATGCCTCCCAATGAGGCGGGATATCCCCAATACCAGCTGAGTTCGGGCATATTATACGGACTTGCTCCGGGATCAAAATTCATTCCATATATACCGGCCACGAAAGTGAGTGGAATAAAAATAGTAGCAATAATGGTGAGCACTTTCATTACTTCGTTCATCTTATTACTCACGTGCGACATATACATATCCTGGAGACCCAGGATCATGTCGCGATAATTCTCGATGTTATCGATTACCTGGATCATATGATCATACACATCACGGAGATATATTTTTGTGCTGTTGTCAATAAATTGTGATTCATCTCTGATGGTGGCATTGATCGCATCACGCAACGGCCAAACTTGTTTTCGGAAGAAGATAATTTCGCGCCTAATTTTATGAATTTGATTCAACAGGTGGTCTTCGGGATCTTGCAGGAGTTCATCTTCAAGTCCCTCAATATCATCGGCTATGTGTTCGATGATATTGAAATAGTAGTCCACAACGGTATCAACCAAAGCATACATCAGGTAATCAGCATTCTGCTTTCGGATGCGTGCTCCCTTTATGGCGAGCCGATTGATAATGGGCTTAAAATGATCAACATCTGTTTCTTGAAACGACAGAACATAATTCTTGCCAAGTACGATACTGATCTGTTCAGCCTGAATTTTTTGCTCTTCCTTGGAATAGGAAAGCAGACAAAGTACAAAAAAGATGCAGTTGTCATAGACTTCTACTTTGGGACGCTGGGCCGTATGGACAATATCTTCCTGAATGAGGGTATGCAGATCAAAGAAGTTCCAGATTGATTTTAGCTTTTCGGTGTCATGCAGGCCTTGTACCTGCACCCAGGTTTTTGAAGGAGCATCCAAGTAAGGTTGGACCTTTTGGATTTTACTGATTGGAATCTCATCGATGTGCTCCTCGTCGTAATCATGAACGGTGATTTTGATCTCATCCATGTGCCGTTCACCGATATGTTCAATGGTGCCGGGGGCTGTGCCCGGTTTTTTGTGACGTCCGGTCCTACGGAATCGAACACTTGGCAGCATATTTTTAAGTGTCCCTGATGTAGCCATACTGATACTATTTTTTGGTTAACTGACATCAATAATATGGTTAAGCTAAAGACCTAAAACAAACGACCAAAGGTATATCTCCTCAATTTATAAGTGCTCTGTGTTGGCTCTCTTTTTCAGGATCCAGTGGATGATAGGGGGAGCAATAAAGATTGCAACTACAATGTTGCCGCTGTACATATAAATACCGATAGCTATCAGGGTACAAACCAGTAAAATGATAATTGAAATGAGGTTCGTTTTCTGATCAATATCCATATACGTATTAATTCTGATTTTATATCGCATTCGGCTGAGAGGCTGTAAAATAAAAATGGCCTCGGTAAAGTCCGAAGCCATTTTTAGAAAAAGAAAATTTTTAAAATTGATTTAATTTAGTTCGCCACTTTTAGCAGCTTTCTTCAGCTCGTCATTAGCATAGATAGCAATTTCTACGCGACGATTTTGCTGCCGTCCCTCAGCGGTTTCGTTCGAAGCGGTAGGGTCGGTCTCACCGTAGCCAATAATGGTCATTCGATTAGATTCTACCCCCAAAAAGGAAGTGTATTCTGCTACTGATTTTCCGCGATCTTCTGATAGCTGCTGGTTATATTTTTCCGAACCGGTATTATCGGTATGGCCCGCAAAAAGGATATTGGTGTCATCATATTTTTTAAGGATTTCCGATAGTTCGGCAATGTTTTCTTTTGCCGGTTCCTGGAGGTTATAGGAGTCAACTTTGAAAAGGATCCCCGAGTCAAACGTAATTTTAATACCTTCACCAACGCGTTCTACCTCGGCATTTTCAAGGTCTTCACGCATCTCACGGGCCTGACGATCCATATAGTTACCGATAGCTGCCCCGGCTGCACCACCAACAGCCGCTCCAATAATGGCCCCTTTTACGCTATTATCACCGGTTACTTCACCAATAACTGCTCCGGCTAACGCTCCCGCACCGGCGCCAATTGTTCCTCCTTTTGCCGTTTTGCTCCAGTTTTTACAATTAGTGGCTGTTACGGTCAATAGTCCAAGACAAAGTGTAATAATTAGGCCGTATTTAGATAACTTCATGGGAAACTTGGTCGGTTAATTTTTGAAGTGTTCTTATGCTATACCCTTTTAATGGGTTACTACAGATAATGTTTCCTAAAACTATTCGGCTTCCATACGTAATACTTCCAGAGGAGTCTTTTTATAGACACTTCGGCTGTTAAACATTCCAATTAGAATAGTAAGACCGGTAACGATCAATGTGCCCAGAATGATGACCCAGAGATTGGGTGTAAAGGTGATATCAAAATAGAGGTAGCCCAGTAGCCAGGTAGCACCTACTGAAAGTATGAGTCCCGTAAGTGCGGACAGAATCCCCAGGAAAAGATACTCTACCGACAGTATTTGGATAATTTGTTTCTTACTGGCACCGATTGTCCGTAGTAAAACACTTTCTTTGATACGCTGGAATCGGCTGGTGGCTACAGAGCTGGCAAGGACGATAAGTCCGGTAATAATGCTGAACAGCGCCATAAATTGTACGGCAAACGAAATTTTATCAATAAATTGGTTGATGGTCTCAAGGATGCGACTGACGTCAATAGCCGATACATTGGGATATTTTTGCACAACCGCTTGTTGAACGGAGGCGGAAATATCTTGGCTGGGAGCTCGCGAAACGGTGACATAAATTTGGGGGGCAGGTTCCAAAACACCGGTGGGAAAGAGCATGAAGAAGTTGGGTTGTACGCGTTGGAAATCTACTTCGCGAATGCTGCCTACAACTGCCTCTACGGGTACGCCCTGTACATCAAAGGTGAGCGCATCGCCAATCTCCAAGTTGAGATCTTCGGAAATTTCTTTGGCCGCTGATACCGGAACGCGTCCCGTATCTGGGGCTTGTCCAATCCATTCTCCTTCGAGCAGTGTCTCAGAGTCAATCAGGCTGTCGCGGTAGGTGGAGCGGTATTCTCTTCGCAGAGCCCAGTCATGCACGTTATTGGTACTGTCGTCATCGATAGCTTGGGTACTGCGTCCACGCAACGAGTCCAGCCGCATTGTAACCATCGGCACATTTTGGATAATCGGCACATCATTTTCTTCCAGGAGCTGATTAAGTCCTTCATTTTGATCGGGTTGTATATCAAAGAAGATGAGATTAGGGGCGTCATCACGAGTGGCGAAATCGAGCTCTTCCATCAGCATATCCTGGCTAAAGTAGAGCGTGCTAACCAGCAGCATTCCCAATCCCAGGGAGAGCATGAGCGTTGTCGTTTGGTTATGGGGACGATATAAATTCGCCAAGCCTTGGCGCCAGACGTAAGGCCAGTTAGAGGGGAAATTCCGGCGAATAAGTTTGATTAATAACTTTGCGACCAGCCACAGTAATCCGAAAGCAACGATCATTCCGGCGGTAAACAGCCCGCCTATAATCCAGTCGGAGGTCAGTAGGGTTGCATATCCCATAACAACAAGTGCTACGGCTACGTAGATAATAGCTTTCGTTTTGTTTGACAGCAGAGCCGTGATCGAGCCCTCCATAGTACGCAGGGCATACAGCGGTGAAGCCTTACGGAGCGCCAGAAGCGGTAACAGGGCAAAGGCAAGGGCAACACCCGTACCGGTAAAAAGTCCGAGCCCAATGGCTAACCAAGAGGTGGTCAATTCTACAGTAACGGGCAGAAAATCACTGACCAAACCGGGCAACAAGTATTGAACGCCTACACCAATTATTGTGCCCGTGAGGGCTCCGAGGAATCCTAAAACAATCGCTTGAATAAGAAAAATACTCATCGTCTGATCAGAGGAAGCCCCAAAACATCGAAGAACGGATGCCGTACTGATCTTCTGATTGATATACACGTGGATGGAACTTGCCACACCTATACCACCCAACAGCAGGGCGATAAAGCCGACGAGATTCAGGAATTTACCGAGATTACCAACCGCCTCACCGATTTCTTCGCGTCGCTCTTTTACCGTTTCGGTGTCGATATCGATGCCGAGGGCATCTTGTAGCGAGTCAACACGTGCTTCGATGGCATCCACATCCCGCTCATCAGCAAAGCTAAAGTACTGTTTGTACTCTACACGACTGCCGCGCTGTACAAGATTTGTGGCCTCCAGCATCGAAGCCGGAATAAATATGCGTGGACCAATCATTGACGCAGCGGCAGCCTCTCCGGGGACTTTGGTAATCCCACCCCCGATGGCAAACGTAACATCCCCGACTTTAATAGAATCACCGACTTCAATATCAAACTGGGTCATCAACGCCTGATCGACCAGGGCAGTGGTGTCCGATTTGAATGTTTGCGCGGCTTCTATTGGGATGGTTTCGAGTGCCCCGTAAAAGGGGAAGTTTCCTTCCAACGCACGGACGTTGGCCAGGCGTGTATTCCCATTTTGGGGAAACAAGACCATCGAGGGGAATTCTGTAATGGTGGATTGTTCTCCGCCTAATGTATCAAAATAGGCAGTGAGCGTATCGGGTGGTGGCTGCTCAGTTTCAATTTCAAGATCTGCCCCCAGCAGTTCTTTTGATTGGTTATCGATCGTATTGTTGAGGCTGTCACGAAATGAGGTGATCGCTACCTGTGCCGCAACTCCAATAATGATGGCTGAGATATAAACGAACAATCGCTTTTTGTTGGATCGGGCATCTCGCCAGGCCATTTTCCATGACCATTTAGAAAAGAATGATGACATAAATCTAATATCTGAAAACTCTTATTGAACCTGTTCTGCAGTGGGATTGTCAATCCACTCGTCTTTGTGAATTTGACCGTTTTTCAACCGTATGATACGTTGACACTGCTCGGCCAGAGATAAATCGTGTGTTACCAAAATGAGGGTTGTGCCGCGTGCTTTATTGAGATCGAAAAGTAATTCTTCGATGGTGGCTCCTGTTTCAGAGTCAAGGTTCCCGGTGGGCTCATCCGCAAAAAGTATCTTTGGCTTGTTGATGAACGCACGTGCTATGGCTACGCGCTGTTGTTCACCACCGGAAAGTTGAGAGGGATAGTGACTCATACGATCAGCAAGACCCACTTGGGTAAGCAATTCTTCGGCATCACGCTGTACCTCTGAGGTTTTTACTCCTCGGAGTTCAAGTGGAACCATTACGTTTTCTAAAGCGGTAAGGGTAGGTACCAGTTGAAAGGTTTGGAAGACGAATCCCACATGTTTATTGCGTACTGCGGCACGCTGGTCTTCATTGAGCGGTCCTAATTGTACGCCGTTGAGTGTTACTTCCCCGGTTGTGGGACGATCGAGCCCGGCACAAAGTCCCAGCAAGGTTGTCTTACCGCTGCCCGATGGTCCCACGATAGAACAGGTGGTACCTTCTTCAACCGAAAAATCGACGTGATCGAGGACGGTTAATTTTTTATCGCCACTTCTAAATTGTTGTGTGAGATTTGTAACTTCCAAAATTGGATCTAATGCCATAAAATAATATCGTAATATGAATTATAGGTAGTAACATCTACCAACGGGTGAATCATTCCGTAAAGGAAAGCGTTTCCCAACCTAAATGAAAATGTTATAACAATAATTTACGCTTACTGATTTATGAAACGGATTTTGACGGTTATTGTTTTGATTTCTCTACTTCCGATGATGGTCTACGGGCAAGAGCCTCCCAAACGCATACTTTTTTTTGGGGACAGTATTACCGCAGGATATGGGATTGGAGAAGAAAATGCTTTTCCGGCTTTTATCCAGCAGAAAATTGATTCGCTGGATTGGAATTTCAAAGCGGTGAACGGGGGATCGAGCGGTGAAACATCGGCCGGTGGTTTGTCTCGAATCGACTGGATGTTGCGTCAGCCGGTATCTGTTTTTGTACTTGAACTGGGCGGTAATGACGGACTGCGCGGGATTGATTTGGATGCAACGAAACAGAATTTGCAAAAAATTATTGATAAGGTGGAAGCCAAGTATCCCGATGCATCTATTGTTATCACCGGTATGCAGGTGCCGCCCAATTTGGGACCTGATTACACGCGAGAATTCAAAGAGATATATCCGGAATTAGCCGAAGAAAATAATGCCGAACTTATTCCTTATTTTTTGGATGAGCTGGGGGGCGATTCGGAATTAATGCAGTCCGATGGAATCCACCCAACGGAGGCCGGACATAGATTGTTAGCTGATAAAACATGGAATGTGCTAAAGCCTATTTTGGAATCTAAAAGAGCAGATAATCATGCTAATTAAAAGGATATTATTATGAGCAGGATTAAAGCGTTCTTAATTGTCAGCTTACTCTTTTCATATGGACTTGCAGAACGTACTCAGGCTCAGGAGTTGGATTATGAGCCAAAAGTACTGTTGGTGACCGCTCATCCTGATGATGACGCTATATTTGCAGCCACGGTTTTTAAGACTACACATCTACTTGATGGGATAGTGGATTTGGCAATTATGACCAACGGCGAAGGCGGGTATAAATATTCGACGCTGGGAAATTATATTTATAATCGTGAGCTTGACAGGGAAGAGGTGGGACGTGAATACCTGCCGGGCATCCGCAAACGGGAATTGATGGCTGGCGGTAAAATTGTGGGTATGCGCAACTACTTCTTTTTTGATCAGGTGGATGACGAATACTCCGAAGACATAAGTCCTCCGATGGAAAATTGGGACACTGACTGGATAAAGCAGCGACTGCAAAAAATACTGAAAGAGGAACAGTACGATTTTGTATTTACCATGACGCCAATTGTAGAAACACACGGGCATCACAAAGCTTCAGCTATTCTGGCGCTGCAGGCAATACAAAATTTACCCGAAGAGGAGCGTCCTCTTGTTTTTGCCACGACTATTACTGAATCACTTGGAGAAAAAAATGACTATTCACAGCTGGAAGGTTATCCGATTTCCAAGCTGATGGAAGGACAACAGCCGATGGAATTTGACCGAACACAAAAGTTTGGTTTTGATGATCGACTGGATTACAAAATTGTTGCCAATTGGGTGATTGCAGAGCACAAATCACAGGGAACCATGCAACTTTTTATGGGACGCGGGAACGTGGAGCAGTATTGGCCCTATGCTATTAACGACAGAGAAGGTCTGATGAAAGCGAAAGAATTCTTTGAGGCCGTTAACGAGGTGCCTGTCTATCGTAATCCGAATATTGAATTTCGGAATTAAAAAAAGAGATGCTATTGTACTGAGTAATGACACCTTTTACTTAAATGGTTACTTCTTAAATTTATATGTCACTGATACATTGGCTGAAACGCTTACCGACTGATCGAACTCCAAAAGGCTGTCAGAAGATTTTGCAGAAGTCATCTCCATCATTGGTCTGGGCGGACGACTGTTGTATGAATGGCTGATATTTTTGATGCCGGTGATAGTGACGCCCGTTTCGTTGGCAATAATTTCAGCTTTTTCGCGGGCAATTTTTAATGCTTCTTTTAGAGCCTCATTTTCTCCTTCTTCGGCCTCGCTGGATGTAAAATTACCGCTGAATTCATCAAAATTATTTTCAATAAGCGTGATCTGAATCTCCTCATAAATATCAAAGTTCTTCAGCGTTACGATAACGTTTTGGCGTGTTTGAATGCGTTTATTCTCCTCATTTCGATACGATCCGTTGTAGGTCTTATTGATAGAAATGGGTTCAAAAGTTAGATCTTCTTCCTTGATATCGTGTTTCTTCAGCTCTTGTACCAACACTTTTTCACGCTCTTTATGGAGGTTATAGGCCTCTTGAGGAGTGTCACCTTCCGCATTCAAGTTGATTTGAAAAGCAATTTTATCGGCCGGAACCAATACCTCGGCAGTGGCATTTATAGAGATGACATTCTGAGCTTGTGTTGTTGCAGTTATGCAAATACAGGATATTAAAATAATGAAGTAACGCATGGTTTTTCTATATCTAATAGGTTAATTGGTATTATCTTTTTCTCGAACTTCAATAGAGATGACAATTTCTTGTGTTTCATCTTCAGATAATCTTAATCCTAAAGGAAGCAGAAGATCTTTTGTTATCTTCATGGACTCTTCAATATCAGAAAGATCAATAGATTCAGTTGCAATAGAGTCGGGAACAGTATTACCCTTGGGAACGGCTACGGTGACTGTTTCAGGCTTGGCACTTATTGAGAGAAGTTCGAGTTGATCCGAAAGGGTATCGCTCATAGCAATGTGTACCGGTATCTGGAGTTGTTCTACTTCCTGAGCAGTAATTTCTAACGATTGAGGATTTGCATCGTACAAACGAAATTCATTGGGAATATTAATAACATTTTCAGTGATTGGAAATTTACCGGAATTTAAATTTTCTTCATTAACGTCAAATGTTATAACAAGGGTAGATGGATCTAAGGCACGGAAGGCTTGTTCTGGTCCGGCCAGGGTAACTTGGGCTTGCATTGGCAGTGAATCCTGAACCATCATACTACTATTTTGTAAATTCCGATACTCAATAGGTATTGAAAAGGAGCGGTAGACCGTCCCGGACTGGTAGGCATAAGCAAACCAAAGCATGCCGGCAATTACTAAAGAAGCAATGGCCGTCTGTATATTCCTTTGTTTCCATCCGTTGATAATAGAAGTATCCTCCGATTGATAGTGCTTTTCCCAAAAATCATCGAGAATGCGTTTTAACTCGCTGCGGGATTCCAGAGTTTTGAGTAAACCAGATTGTGCCACACTAATTGTTCCTCGTTCTTCAGATACGACCACAACAAGGGCATCGCATTGTTCTGATATACCAAGAGCGGCGGCATGACGAGTTCCGCCTTCAAAATTTTCGCCCATATTCCTTGATAACGGCAGATGGGTACCGAATCGAACGATGTTATTACCCTCAAGCAATACGGCACCATCGTGCCCGGGAGCTGTGGGATTAAAAATGCTATATAATAGCGAAGTAGAAAGTTGCCCATCAAGAGCAATACCGCCATCAATATGGCGATCCCAGTTTTCTTTGCCACGGATCACAATAAGGGCTCCCGTCTTATTATAAGCCATCTTGGAAGCGGCCTCTGCTATTATATTAGTCGCGGTTCTGGAATCGGAAGGAGGGTCATTTTTCATAAAGAAATTCCAGTTGCCGACGCTATCAACGATCCGTCTGATATCCGATTGGAAGACGACAACCATACCAATCAAAATAACAATAAAGAGGGCTTGGATGAGTAATTCAGTCAGGTACATACCTGATAGACGGGCTATAAGATAAATCACAAACAGGGTTGAGAAGCCGATTAGCGTACGCTTTGACAGGCTTCGGATTAGCCAATTTATCAATAGATAGAAAACTACTGAGATTAGAGCAACATCCAGGATATCCACAATACGCACGTTGTAGGCGAAGTCTTGCAGGCTGGATCCAAGTGTTTCTATCATATTATTAGCAAATGATTGATTGTAATTTATCTGCCGAAATATTTGCACCACAGACGACGATGACAGTCGTTTGGTTAGCAAATCTCTCCGGATATTTTAGCAAGCTGGCAATGGCCACTCCCGCTGATCCTTCCACTAATTTGCTGTGGTGCTTTATCATAGAACGAATACTGTCGGCAATTTCGTCTTCGGAAATCAAAATAAAATCATCCACAAGCTTTCGGCACAGTTCAAAAGTAATGGAATTGCGCTCAAACCCACCGGCCGAACCATCCGAAAGGGTGGGCTTGGATTCCACTTCGCGATACTCTCCGGCCTGTACGCTCACGCTCATCTCCGGTGAATTTTCCGGTTGGCATCCAATAATTTTCGTAGCCGGAGATTGAGCTTTCACGTAGCTTCCAATTCCCGAAATAAGCCCTCCGCCACCCACTGTGGCAAAAATGTTATCAGGATTGGAAATGTTATTTAATATTTCTATCCCGATGGTTCCCTGTCCCGCTACAATCTGGTGATCGTTGTAGGGTGATACGTAGATCCACTCGTTTTGCTCGGCTGTTTTGCGAGCATATGTTTCAGTTGTATAGGGATCATCCCCGTGAAATTCGATTTCCACATCAAAAGCTCTGATAGATTCTACCTTGAATGAAACGGCATTATGCGGAAGAAAAACCTTTCCTTTGATTCCCAGAAGATCACAGGCGCGGGCAAACCCGAGTCCGTGATTTCCCGTTGAGGCGGTAACCGGCAAGCCTTTAATATTTTGTTCCTTTATCCATTTGAGTTTGTTTAAACTCCCACGCGCTTTAAATGATCCGGTAATCTGTTCGCTTTCAAGTTTTAGATAAACATCCCCACTACAATAATCACTCAACCAGTTGGAGTAGAGCAGGGGTGTTTGAAAAACATCATCCCGAATACGCTTATGAGCTTGTTCAATTTCGTTTAGTAGCTCCATATCGATTACTGTAGTTTAGGTAATATTGAGGGAAGCATTTTTGAAACCCACTGCTGGTACATTTCTCCGGATGGATGAAGTTCGTCATTTGCCGTTAGTTCGGGATTATTAAGAGCATCCTCAGAAATAGGAGTGATGTTGATGAAAGTAATATCATGTTTTTGAGCAATTTTCCGGGCCGTTTCATTATATCGACTTAGCTCTCGAGTAATTTTATCGGGATTCTTTTTCTGCCCAAAAGGGGTAACGCCATAGTTGGGAATAGAAACGACAAATACGTTTTGGGATTTGCCATCGGCAAAAGACACAGCCTGTTTTAAAAGCTCTTTAAACTCTTTTTCAAACAGTTTGAAATCCAATCCCTGGTATTGATTATTAACACCAATTTGTAGTGAAACGAGATCGTAACTGGAGTGAGGCTTTTCTTTTTCAATAGCTTCTTGTAAGTCGGAAGTGGTCCAGCCTGTTTGAGCAATTATTTTGGGTTGTTCAACTCTTAAATTCCGACTGCGCAGTGAGTCAGCAAGAAGTACAGGCCAGCGCTGATCCTTATCCACACTTTCACCGATAGTATAAGAGTCACCCAGAGCTAACAATGAAATAGAGGAGGATTCGTCTTCACAGGATCCCAAGAATAATAATGCCGAGAAGAGTAGCCCAAATATAACCGACCGGATATAATTATTCATAGCCTTTGACTTATTAATTCTTAGCTCCTACGTAGGAAGACCTTCCATTTCCATAATTTTGAGCGCATTGGTAGAAGGGCAGGGGCCGGGTTTCAGCTTATATTCGAAACTCATTTTGTTGCCTTCAATGGTTTCGGCAAAATGCCAGTTGCTGAGCTCGGGGATGGATTCTTCGAGTTGTGCGAGCTCCAGATCATGGGTGGAAACAAGTCCTACACCGTTTTTGCCGGCTACATTTTTCAGAAAAGCTTCGCTACCCTGCAGTCGCTCCCGGTTGTTGGTGCCGCGATAGATTTCATCTACCATAAAAAATACTGGGGTATCTTGGTTGTCATTGAGCATATCCATTAATTCTCGCAGCCGTTTCACCTCTGCATAAAAGTGAGAGAGTCCGTTGTCAAGCGAGTCGGTTACGTTGATACTACTGTAAATCCGAAAGGGAATTGTGGAAAATGTTGAAGCATTAACGGGGGCTCCTGCAAAACACATAGACAGATTAATGCCCATAGTACGTAAAAAAGTACTTTTTCCGGCCATGTTAGAGCCGGTAATCAACAGAATATCACCTTTGGAATCGATCGTAATATCATTAGTTACTTTTTCTTTGTGATGGATGAGCGGATGCCCGAGATTAGTAGCAGAAAAAGGAGTTGAAGACTGTTTATCAGGCAAAGAAAAATGATACTGCGGATTTAACCACGCGAAATTGGCCATGGAGCAAAAAGCCTCAAGCTGATAAAAATGTGTGAGCCATTCATCCAGTTTTGGGGCCAGTTCTTTTTTATACGTGCTCAGTTTTTGTGAAAAGTAGAGATCCCACGGCACTAAAAAGTTGAGCAGTACCCAGACAATCTCACTTTGTTGAGAAGAGGCCGCTCCGGCAATGCGAATAATCCCCTTTACATACTTGGATGGTGAATAATCGCTGCTCCAATATGGTTTGCAGAATGTTTTTAGCTGTTCGTTTGATTGATAGTCGTAATTTTCCAGAAAGTGTAAAACGGGGTTAAAACGACTTAGTTGTTTCTCAATTTGGTGCGCCTCGTTGTATAGACCGGATATCTTTTCGCTGTTGAAATTGTAAATCACCAAATAGGCTACAAAACTGATAATGACGTAGGGAGCAATGGTTCCCATCAGATAGAGTACCAGCAGTACAATATTGAGAACCGAAAGCCCTCCCAGGATAGTTAGTGGAAGCGTATAGTTAACCACTTTTGAGTTTCGCAGATAGTCGAGCAGTTGATCGAGGTTCCAGTCAGTTTCGAGTTCCTGTTTGCTGTTGAGTTTTGCCAAAAGGTGTAACTGATCGCGAAATTGTGGTTTCGAGGTAAGTTCCTTAACAATTTCCTGGCGCTTTTGTACGTCTTTGGGAGTGGGATTCTGGATTAACAGATAGTCGGATAGCTCATCGGTACTTCCTTGGTATGTCGACGTATCGATAAGTTGCAGCAGTGAATGGGTGCCGATAATGTCGAGATCGTTGGCAAAGGGGTGACCCTCGTAATTTGGAGATGGCTTTCGGGCGGGAATATTTTGCCAGTCTAATTGTTGCCGAGCTAAATGTGTTTCTCGAATCGATTTCCATATTTGAAACTTTTCTTTCGACTGCTCCACTTTATTGTGGACTTTTACCAACTGGCGAAATCCAAAGAGAAAAAAGACCAAGGTGATCCAGAACAACCATTCCGGTCCCCAACTTCCGGCGGCATAAACCAGTATAAGTCCGCCTATAAAGCCAAAAAGGCGACCCATTGAAAGGCGACTGCTTAGCTTGTTAAGTGATTCAGTATTATCTGATAGACGGCGGACTTGATTCTTGAACGCGTTTGCCAATGACTGTCGGGAATAGTTCTGCATATGAAGTTTTATTGGAATAAAAATACTATGTCATAGGATAGAGAAAGCAACGAAAAGATGCAGATAGAAATTAGGGCTATAATATATTATTGGGCAAGGTATAATTTTTTCATAAATTCAAGTAAAGGATAAAGAGATCTTTTATTCTTGTTAGGTGATTTATCAAAATAATAAACCCCCAAATAGTTATGAATATCATACAAAAAATAGGCACGATAGCGTTGGCAGCGGTACTTTCAATGGCATTGATTTCGTGTGGAAACACGGAGGAGAAAACCAATAATAATGGAGCTCAGAGTAAAACGGCTTCTGCGTCTACCACAGGGCAGGCCGGTGTAGTGGATGATGAGTCTAAAGCACATATTTTACGGATTGCTAAGGAATCCCCTGATCATACCATTTTGGCCAAAGCGATAGAAGCAGCCGGTATCCAAAATGTGTTGGTTAATCCGGGACCATTAACGGTTTTTGCTCCTACTGATGAAGCTTTCAAGGCTTTACCTGAAGGTACGCTCGATGAGTTGATGAAGCCCGAGAACAAATCAAAGTTAGCCAAAATTTTAACTTCTCACGCATCACCTGCTTCGCTGGATAAAGATCGATTGGCAAGAGGTACGAGTGTGTATCTGGCTACGGGACAATATGTACAGTCGGAAGAAAAGGATGGAGAAGTGTATGTTAATGGCGCTAAAATATTAGGTTCGGTTGATGCCTCAAACGGTCGAGTCCATGTTGTTGACAAAGTATTCTTAGTGGCAAACTAAGTAAGCTTGTTATAAGATAAGGGGTAAAGTTCGGTGACAATTCGAGTTGCCGGACTTTACTTTTTTAGGTCAATAATTAGTTTTTATAAAAAATCCTCAAATAAAAAAGGCTCTTATCAGAATGCGTTTAGCAATTCCAATAAGAGCCAAAAGTATTACAAATAAAATCGCTCAGAAAATACTCAGCAGTTTATTTGGCAGCCAGTTTATGCAGGGTATCAACTAATTTATTTACCTTTGCAGTTTGACTGGAATTATTTGCGTGTCCGTCAAGGTTATTTGCCAGCGAGGTCAAGATGTCTGATTTATTTGACCCGGAAGCCTTTTCAGCCTCAGAAATTTGAGCTCTGGTGTTCGCTAACTGATCTGCTGATAGTCCGTTACCGCGTTCCAGTTGATCAACATAAGCTTTGGCAAGAGCAAAGGTTGTGGGCCAGTCGTATTTCGGTTGCCCCTGTGGGTTAAGCTGCTCAAAAGTAACGGTATTGGCAGCTGCAATCTCGTTTTCTGTGAGGTATGGGCTGGGTTCCAGTTCAAAGATATCAAGTCCGCGAGCAATTTCAGAGTTTACAATAACACCGTTGTACCAGTATACCGACCAGCTTCCCCCCATCTGCATTCGAGTAGAGTCAATAGGTCCGCGATCGTGGTATGCAATTTCAACAGGATTATTAGGATCCGTCCAGTCAAAAATGGAGATACCACCTTGATACCAGGATTGCACCATAATATCACGATCGGGTACCGGTATCAGTGAGCCGTTGTGCGCTACACAGTTTTCTTCTGGTGTCTGTGGTGCTGGCATTTTGAAGTAACTTTGAAAATCCATCTCATTGTTTTCGTCAATAGTAAAGATGGCGTTTGCGCCCCATTCCATGGGATCTTTCTCACGGCACTTTGGTTGACCGCCGCCGCCCCATTCATCCGTAAAAAGTACTTTATCGCCTTCGTTGTTGAAGGTGGCAGAGTGCCAGTAGGCAAAATTAGAATCCGCTACTGCATCAACGCGTTTGGGATTAGCGGGATCTTTAATATCTAACAGAAGACCGTATCCTTCACAGGCTCCGCCAGCCAATCCAATTTCGGGATAGAGTGTAATATCGTGACACTGATTCGGACCGCGGTTAGCCATTAAATCTTCTTCCCCATCGTCATCATTACCACCAAAGCGTTCTTCAATCATTTTGCCAATATTTTCACGCAGCATAGCACTGTCTTGTGCAGTTGGCTCTCCTTCTCCGCCGCGTTGTTCTACCACTTGTGCAAGCATCTGCTGGACGTAGCGATCAGGAATAATGCGTGGCTGGCCAAAAATTTCTGCTACAAATGCTCCTTCTTCTTCCGCTTTTTCAATCTGTTCTTTATCGGCAGGAGACATTCCGTGGGAAGGTGCTTCGGTTAGATTCTCAAAAATGCGTGGAGAATTAACAATTTTAGCATTCTCGGGACTATCCAAAGGGATCTGTATTACTTCAATTCGGAACAGAGCAGAGTTAAGATCCTCTGAGGGAGGAGCAGAAGAACAGCCGGATAGCTCTTCCTCGGGACGTACCGGAGCAGATCCGGAAACGTAAATATATACATTTTCATCATCTTGCGGATCATCTAAGACCGAGTGTGTGTGTGAGCCGCGGCAGGTCTGCACATTAGAAACGTATTCGGGATTTTCAATGTCGCTGATATCAAAAATTCGTATTCCGCGCAGTCGCTTTTCACTTACTTGCTTATCAACTCCTTCGGTACCGCAATCGAGGCGACCACCAAGTCCTTCTCCGGATACAAAGAGAAGATCCCCATAAACGGATACATCACTTTGAGAGGCCGGACATAGGAAATCAACTACAAGACTTGGATCTTCGGGATTGGATAAATCCCAAACCATAAAACCGTTATAATTTCCCTGGATAGCATAATTTCCTTTAAATGCCAGGTCGGAGTTTGTTGACCCCACAAAATCTTCCGGTGGAGGTGTCTGTGACAACATTTCGAGATTCCATATAGCTTCTTCAGCATCAAATAATCCCGCTTTTAGGCCTACACGAGGATCAGGACTGGGAGGCGTTACCTGATCCAGTGATTGTATGTTGGATGATTCGGTAGGTTGCTCTTGCTGATTACCTGTTACCGATGATGAAGAGGAACAGGCATAAGTGCCGAATAGAACTACTACGAATAATAGTCCCAGCCAGCGCTTATTTGCTCCGGCTAATCCGGTAGCAGAAAGTATACGGTTGTAATATGAGTTCATAAAGATAGTTTTAGGTTAAAGGTAAAGTGTTATCCTGATTCGGTTAGCTGATCGAGCATTTGCTGCATGCGGTCTATTTCGGTGCGTTGATCTACCTGTATATCGGATGCCAACCTGAATGCCTGATCATCCTGTGCAGCACCATCGGTATCGAACAGGTTTTCGACCATATATACGGCGCCTGAATGATGCTCAATCATGTATTTAAGAAAAAGTTTATCAAATTTTGATTCCTTTGCAGAAGCTAATTCCTCAATCTGTTGCTGTGATAAAACTCCCCTCATTTTCTTGTACATCGTATAAGGTTCACCGTTGAGTTCTATCATTAAATTAAGACCTTCAATTTCAATGTCAGGCACGGGTTGATCTCGGTCACGAAGCCACTGCTGCATGGATGCGATTTCATCCTTTTGGGCATTAATGATTCGTGCCGCCAGCCGCTGTATTGCGGGACTTGCTCCATTTTCAGGAGCTAATCGAGACATAATAAGTGCTTGTGCATGATGGGCAATCATTCCCGTCATAAATTTGACATCCGCTTTGGTGAATGAAGTCCGGGAGCTTTCTTTACGATCCCAATAGAGTTCTTCAAGCTCAGATTTATCAACGTTGTCAGCTGAAGATTCTTTTGTCGTTTTTTTAGTGTTTTGGCAAGCGACGGTTCCTGCAACAAGCAGAAACACCAAGAGTATTCTTAGATAATTCAAACTGTGGAGTTTTAATTTTTTATTAAAAGAATGTCCTGATTCTTAAATAATACAGATTAACGGTAAACTTAAAACATTATAATTCAAATCGTTAGAAATACCAATGGCATTATCTTTAAAAAATGAAAATTGATACACTCTGATTTGGTTAACTGCTGGTATTACCTACTGTATTTCTAATTCCGATTATTTTTTTGTCAGAATGGTCAAACGAAAAATTAGATTCGAAGTTTCAAAAAAATCAAAAAAAATATGAAAAAATTGATAAATCGAAAGGAAGGGGGGCAGAAGTTAGCAAAAACAACCTGTGGACTAACAACTATAAGACTTCAGGTGCTATTTATAGCTAAGGTCAAAGGGAATGGATTATCTTTTTGCTATGTCAACAATACGGATAATAGGACCTACCATTCTGATGCTTCCCATATTTTCTTCTATATTCGCAGAGACCGTAACTTCAAGACCATCTTTCTGAAACTCAGAGGGAAGATTGGTGGGTTCGTAGGTTTCTTCATCAGTTTGTACCGCCCAAAATCCACCTTCAAGTTCCATATAGGTAACTTCTCCTTCGAAGTGTAGGTCGGTATCGGGAGTAGAATTTATATTATTACACTGTGTTATCGTAACTGCAATTAATAATACGAACAGCAGCTTTGTTATTCGTCCCATCGCAAATAATTCTTGATTACCTGTGTTTTGGAATTTTTAAAAAGTATAGTCTTTTAATCAAGATTAAGAAATTTCCTGATGGAATGTGATAAGATAGCTGTGTTCAAGTAACTAATGCAACACTGCGGTATTTTAGGGTTTGTTGAATAGGATTAAGGTAATCAAATTTTCGTACCGGTCGAAAATTCAGATATTGCTCCACGGTTGTGATGCGCTCCTCGGAAACCGTTCGAAGATCCATGCCCTTGGGAAAGAACCGGCGAATGACGCCAATCCTGTTTTCGACTGTTCCTTTATCCTGGGAGGTATACGGGCGGGTAAAGTAGGTGTCCGCCTGGAGCTGTT
>NZ_NSKE01000001.1 GCF_002287075.1 Fodinibius salipaludis | reverse complement strand
ACACCCCGATCTTCCCTTACTCTCAGCTATCACTACGTCGAAGACTTTGATATATTGACCGAATTTTGAGCAGGCGGGCCAAGCGCCGGGGCTCCACCCGTTCCCATCCCGAACACGGCCGTGACACCCGGCAGCGCCGATGGTACTTCCCACAAGGGAGGAAGCGTAGGTCCCCGCCCGCTCTTTTTTTTATTTTTGTATTGTTATTATAAAGGTGATCCACAGATGGGTCACCTTTTTTATTTTAAAGTGTAAAATCAATGAAAAAGCCCTCCAATAAGTTTTAACCAAGGAATATTATTCGGTATATTATAAACTTGAAAGGATATTTGTTATTTAAATGATATAGGTGTTTTAAACTCTCTTAAAAATTGTTATCGGGTTATGGATTTTTCTGATTTTATCAATCAATATAAAAATAAGTTACACAGCCTCTTCAATGTTAAAAGCGATATCGATGAGCTGAGCTTAAACCGTGGTCTGCCTGATGAGATATTTGATGAAGTTATGGATTGCAAGCCACTGAGTGTATTTATTCCTGAAGAGTATGGAGGACGTGGTGCTGAAACCCATGAAGCGTTATCAATGCTGGAAGCCAGTTCGTATGAGTCGTTGCCGCTTTCATTAATGATGGGAATTAATGGTGCACTTTTCTTACAACCGGTGGCCAATTACGGGCAAGAAGAAATTAAGCAACCTATATTTGATCGATTCTTGCATGAGAATAATATGGGCGGCCTAATGATTACAGAACCTGATTTTGGTTCTGATGCTCTACATATGGAGACTTCATACCAAAGGGTTGAATCTGGTGATGGAGATGCGTTTCAAGTTAGTGGAACCAAGCACTGGGCCGGATTGACCGGTGCAGCGGACTTCTGGTTGATTACAGCTCGTAAAGAAAGTAGTAGCGGTGGCTTAGGTCGTGATATTGGTTTCTTTATCCATGATAGCAAACGTGGTGGGATTGAAGTAGAAGAATATTACAAAAATTTAGGGCTGTACATGCTGCCTTATGGTAGAAATAAGATTGATATTACGGTACCAGAGGAGTATAAATTACAGCCGAAGTCTATTGGCATTAAGATGATGCTGGATGTACTGCACCGAAGTCGCTTGCAATTCCCCGGAATGGGCATTGGCTTTTTGAAGCGATTGATGGATGAAGCCATTACGCACTGTAAGGAGCGCTATGTTGGAGGACAAAGTCTGTTTAATTATGGCCAGGTGAAGAAAAGATTAAATAGGTTGCAATCTTCATTTACGGTGTGTTCTGCAATGTGTGCATTTACCAGTGAAAATGTGCCACTTACTAAAGATGTATCCAACATGGATCTTACGGCAAATGCCATTAAGACCTATACTACCGATCTGATGCAGCAGGCTTCACAGTCATTGTTACAGTTGACCGGAGCCAAGGGATATCGATTGGATCATATTGCAGGACGAGCACTTATTGACAGCCGTCCTTTCCAGATTTTTGAAGGTTCAAATGATATCCTCTACCAACAAATTTCAGAATCCGTATTGAAAAGTATGCGCAAACTGAAGCTCAAAAATCTTTATGAATTTTTGAGTGAATATAAACTTACAGAACGTGCGTCTGATTATTTCACTGACTTGTTGGATTTTAAAATTGATCACACATTAGCCCAAGATCGCTTAGTTGAACTGGGGAAAATATTAAGCCGTGTAATTTCTCTTGAACTTACATTACGTCTCGGTGATAAAGGTTTTAACAAAGATCTGATTAATAACGCTGTAACTGTCCTTAAAACAGATGTAGAGAGAATGGTAGCGTCTTTTGCCAATGAAAAAGCTCCCAGTGTTGTTGAGGATTATGAAGAGTCAAGCTCTTGGTTAGAATCCATTTTACCCCAACACGCTCATAGTCAATAAGCGTTCTGCCAATCTAAGATAAACGCTATGGAGAAGGTGGTAGTTTTAACCGGCGCCGGCATGAGCGCCGATAGTGGATTAAAGACTTTTCGTGATTCTGATGGTTTGTGGGAAGGTCATGATATCCAAGAAGTGGCTACACCTCAGGCGTGGGAACGAGACAAAGAACTTGTTTTAGAGTTTTATAATCAACGGAGAAAGCAACTGCATGCCGTAGATCCCAATGAGGGGCATCGGGCTCTGGCTGAGTTAGAAGATCAGTACGATGTAACGATTATCACCCAAAATGTTGATAATTTGCATGAACGTGCTGGTTCTTCGGATGTAGTACATTTACACGGTGAGCTTTCGAAGGTTCGCAGCGAAGAAAATTCATCACTGATATATGATATTGGCGGTGATATTATTGAGGTAGGAGATACGGCTGAAGATGGAGCACAATTAAGACCTCATGTCGTTTGGTTTGGCGAACCGGTGCCAAATATGCGAAAAGCTGCTGATATTGTTCCTAACGCAGATATTTTAATTGTGATTGGCACTTCACTTGTCGTATATCCTGCAGCGGGGTTAGTTGATTTGACAGATCAAAATATTCCCAAATATATTATTGATCCTGCTACCCCCGAACTTCGAACGTTTAAAGGGTGGGAGCATGTTCAAGAGCGTGCGGCAGAAGGAACACCAAAGTTAGTTCAGGATTTATTGAAAAATTAGAAAAGTAATTTTTGAGATAACGTATTTTTATGAGTGAACACAAAGCAAGTAAAGAAGAGAAAGAGGTTTTAGAGAACTATTTATTACAATTTCTGAACTTGGAAAAACGGTATCCCTTGCTTCCCGGCATTGAAAATGAAGAAGCCATGGCTGGGTTGATGGGATTAGAGGTAGAAGAGCTAAAAAAGCTTCGAGACCGTTTTTCTTCTAATACTAAAGAAGCGGCAATTGAGCTGTTGGAAGATGGTGAAGTTGCTGAATGGATTGAAGATCTTCCCTTTGAACCGGGGGATACTATTGTTGCTATTGGAGATTCGCTGACTGATGACCTTCAAAGCTGGTTTAATATATTTCAACATGTTTTGGAAATTGGTCTCGAGGATGCAGATTTGACTTTTGTTAACAGTGGAGTATCCTATAACACCTCAACAGATGCCCTGAAACGATTAAATCGTGATGTATTAGATCATGACCCGGACTGGGTAATTGTGGCTTTAGGCACCTTTGATGCACAGCGTTTGCACGTGTCACCGGATCGTACATTGGTACCGCTGGCTGATTTCTGGGAAAATCTGAATACGATCGAAACAGTTGTCAATGAGGTAACAGACAATCCGCTTATCTGGCTTACTCCTCCTCCGGTTATTACAGAAATGCAGCAGCAGATGCGACTCTTCCATTTTGATCTGTTTGAGGAAGACTTAAGTCAATATCGTGAAATATTAACCGGTAAGAAGGGATATATCATTGATCCCCTTGGAGAGCGGATGAAGGATAAGGATGACAGCGTAGAAGATCAGGAGGAGGAAGAGCCCGGACCCGCAGCGTGGAATTATTTGAGTGATGGATTACATCCGTCACTTTCGGGACATTCCAATACCGTTAAAGAGCTTATCCGTTATTTGGCGCTGGCCAAAGAACCTGAAGAAGGAGCCCAATTTGATACTCCTGATGATTACGAAGGAGAAGTCGAAGATTAATTAAAGATTGATCTTCAGTTCAACAACATTTAAAGATGGTTTGTAACTGGTGCTGTAACGCTTGTTGGAGAGGTGTTTTTGTTCAATAAATTCAGGATTGACCATTCCTACTTGTATTGACTGATTAGCATTGCTGTAGGTTAAAAGCCCGTTAATATTTTGATGCGGATTAGCAATATTAGAAGCTTGTAGATTGGCAGGCCTTTCCGCAAGCATAAAAGCATCGATCAATCCGAATCCCACTCCGAGCCAAGCGCCGGCCCCTGCTCCATATTGTAATCCTTTTTCAACTCTTTCTTTCATAATCAGGGTGATAGAAGTTCCAACAATCATTCCTCCGGCAGCTCCATAAATGGTATCGAGTAACACGAGTATTGATCGGTTTGTACCATCATTGAATGTGCCAGAAATATAAAACTGTTCGCCCCGGTCGGTTTGGGATATATCATAAGCACCGACCCCAATACCGTAAAGGGTTCCTGCGCCGAGTCCAACTTCAACAGGTCGGTAATCATTTGAGTTTTGAAGTGCCATTGTAGCTCCGCCGAGCAGTACACCGTTCATAGCTCCGTTCAGGGTGCTGCTGCCCAATAGTTTTATGGATTGTGCTTCTGCTTTCTTTTGGGAAAGTGTGATCCCCAAAATTATTAGGAGTAATAATGGTAAATATTTTTTCACGACTCTTGATTGCTAAGTAATTAAAATTACAGCGTTAATGTAGAAAATATAGGTCAAGAATCCCATTCGTAGTTAGTCGGGATCTTCAAGTGATACAGGTAGAATTTTTCCGTTATAAAATGCAGATCCTTTTATAGCAAAGTCGGTAATATAGTTCCCCATTCCTTTTGCTGAAACTGGTGCTTCCATACCGGGGAAAGCATTCTCAAGCATTTCAGTTTGTACCGCTCCAAGACATAGCGCATTAGCTTTTATATTTTTGTCTGATAACTCAACAGAAAGACATTCTGTTAAAATGCTTAGGGCTCCTTTCGAAACACTATAAGCGGCAAGTCCCGGAAATTTAGCACTGCCTTGAAATCCGCCCATACTGCTTATATTTACAATATGAGCGTCGTTACTAAATAAGGAAAGCATCTTATTTGTAATATGGATAGCACTGATCAAATTGCTTTCTAGCTGCGATCGCCAATCATCCAGAGTGAGCTCCTCAAACGTTTTATTGATGAGAGTTCCCGCATTATTAATGAGAATATCAACAGTGTCGTAATCTCTTTCAAGTTGAGTTACAAGTTTGTCAACATCTTTTTGATTAGTAAGATCGGTAGGAATAGCAGAAATATTAGGATAAGAATTAGCCAGCTTATTTAATGGTTGTTCCGATCGGGCAACGGCTACAGCATGATGCCCCTTATCAGCAAGCTCTTTACAAATTTCGCGACCTATTCCACGACTCGCACCAGTAACAACAGCAACTTTTGACATAACAACAGTTTGATTTTTTAATGAATGTACAAATCCCAATTAGACCTTACAACGAAGATCTACTTTAAAAAGTTTTGACCTCATTGCGTTGTTAAAGTGGCCTAATTTATTCATATTTATAGCCGAAAATAATGTGTATTTAGCCCAAAATTGAAGTTTAAATTTTAGTTGCAAATTTGGTAGTTATGGCTGATTCAGGTGAACGTCCCTTAGTGCCAGTTAACATTCGTGATTTATCTCCCTACGTGGCAGGTAAAACCATCGCAGAAGTTGAGGAAGAATATCAGCCACCGCAAATATCCAAGCTGGCATCTAACGAAAACAGGCTGGGATGCAGCCCGAATGTAAAGCATGAAGTTGTGAAGGCCATGCAGGAAATTCAGGATTATCCGGATCCTATTTCCGGTCAGCTTCGTGAGGTTCTGGCCGAGCAGAATAATGTACAGCCGGAAAATATCATGATTGCTGCGGGATCAGAAAGCGTTATTGCAAATCTCTGTCGTACCTTTTTCTTGAATCATGAAGAAGCTATTACTGCCGACGCTACGTTCGTCGGTTTTTTTGTTCAGGCAAATATTCGAGGAGTTTCTATCAATAAAGTACCGGTGACCGACGACTATCGCTTTGATCTTGAAGCTATAGCAGATGGTATTTCTGACCGTACAAAAATGATATATATCGCCAACCCCAACAATCCCACTGGGACGTATATTACCGATTCAGAATTTGAGCGTTTTATGCGTAAGGTTCCGAGCGATGTGTTAGTGGTTATGGACGAGGCCTATTACGAATATGCAAAGGAGGTGGCAGATTATCCCCATTCGCTTGATTATGAATATGATAATGTGATTACTCTGCGCACCTTTTCAAAAGCCTATGGGTTGGCGGGATTTCGAATTGGTTATGCTATTGCATCTGAGAAAATTGTTAGTGAGATGATGAAAACAAAGCTGACCTTTGAACCGACAACTCCGGCTCAGGCGGCAGCACTGGCGGCACTTGGAGATCAGCAGTTTCTAAAGAAAACGAAAGATGTAGTTGAAGAAGGAAAAAATAGACTTTACCAGTTTTTTGAAAAACACCATGTTAATTATGTGCCGTCTATTTCTAATTCTGTGATGATGATTTTGCCCGATGAACAACAGGCTATCGACTTTACTCAGGCTATGCTGGAAGAGGGGGTTATTTTGCGGCGAATTAATGCTTTTGGATTGCCGAACTGTGTCCGAATTACAATCGGGCGTAAAAAGGAGATGAGCCATTTTGAGCACAGTTTTGAAAAAGTGATGAACGTATAGAAATTATTAAAAATAAGCTGATAACAAATTAACAGTTATGCCCACTAAAGAAGAGCAACAGAAAGAAATGCCCGAAGTAATATCATCGATCGATTGGAGTTGGCTGGCAAAGCTGATGTTGACCTCTCGAGCCATGGATGATAAAGAGGAAAATGAGCTTGTCCCTAATAAAGATGTCTTATATCAGTTTTCGGCCCGCGGACATGAACTCGGGCAGATTTTATTGGGATCCCAACTCACACATAAGCATGACGCGGCCAGCGCTTACTACCGCTCTCGTCCGTTAATGCTCTCACTGGGTTTGGACTTGGAGGATGCTATGGCAGCACCCATGGCCAAGTCGGGTGGATACAGTGACGGTCGTGATATTGGGGTAGTTTGTAATAAACCCGGTATCGACGGACCTACGGTACTGCCTATGGCCGGTGATGTAGGATCGCAATACACCCCGGCCGTTGGCTGGGCTCAAGGCATCCAGTATCACCAAAATGAGCTGGATGAGGAAGAATATGAACGCGCTATTTCTGTTGTGTTGGGCGGTGAGGGTTCAGTTGCTACGAACGGTTTTTGGTCGGCTTTGACCATTGCTACAACCCAGGATTTACCTGTGCTGTTTTATATCGAGGATAATGGCTATGGAATATCAGTGCCTGGCGAATTTCAAACGCCGGGCGGTAATATTGCAAAGAACCTGTATTCCTTTAAAAACATCAGAATTTTTGACGGTGACGGAACCGATCCTGTAGAAGCTGCTGATCTTATCAGTCAATCAGTAAATTATGTACGGGACAGAAAGGGTCCGGCCTTAGTTCACCTTACCATGCCGCGTTTGAATGGTCATTCTTATCAGGATAATCAAGCCTATAAACCGGAAGACTTGATTGAAGAAGAACAGCAGAACGATCCTCTGGACCATGTAAAAACATTTTTAGTCCCCGATCAACTTTCTGATGATGACTGGGAGGAGCTGGAAAAACAGGCTGATGAGGATATTGAAGAAGCTGCTAAAGCGGCCTTGTCCCGTCCCGAACCTGACCCCCGAAAAACAGAGCGTTATGCTTTTTCTGAAACGGATTCCGACGGAAAGTTGGATATTCAACTGGTTGGCGGTCTGGCGTCCTCAGATCATACTTTTCCCGAAAGTTCCGAAACGCCAAGCCCCGGTAAACAGCGAATTAATATTGTAGAGGCTATTCGCAAAACGCTGGATTATGAGCTCGAAATGAATCCCAAGCTGATGGTTTTTGGTGAAGATGTAGCGGCGAAGGGAGGAGTCCATGCCGTCACGATGGGGCTTCAGACCAAGCATGGTGAATCCCGTGTTTTTGATACCAGCCTTTCGGAAGAGGGGATTATCGGGCGTTCAGTAGGTCTGGCATACTCCGGGTTGATGCCTGTGGCCGAAATTCAGTTTCGAAAATACGCTGATCCGGCTACCGAGCAGCTTAATAATTGCGGAACGATCCGTTGGCGAACGGCCAATCAGTTTGCTGCGCCTATCGTGGTGCGTATGCCTGGTGGTTTTGCAAAATGTGGCGATCCCTGGCACAGCCTCAGCAACGAAGTGTTTTTCGCTCATGCTGTGGGATGGCAAATCGTGATGCCCAGCAACGCACAGGATGCTGCAGGATTACTCCGTTCTGCAATGCGCAGTAATAATCCTACCATCTTTTTTGAGCATCGTAATTTGCTGGATGCCAAGTATGCGCGTAAGCCCTATCCGGGTGATGATTTTGTAGTGCCAATTGGCAAAGCGAATAAGTTACAGGAAGGAGAGGATCTTACTATTGTAACGTGGGGGGCCATGTGTGAACAGGTAGAATCAGCGGTAGATGAACTGGATGTTTCTGCTGATATCTTGGATCTTCGTTCCATCATGCCGTGGGATAAAGAAGCGGTGTTGCAATCTGTCCAAAAGACCAATCGCTGTTTGATTGTTCATGAAGATACCCAAACAGCCGGTTTTGGAGCTGAAATAAGCGCTGTACTATCACAAGAAGCATTTAAATACTTGGATGCTCCTATTGAACGGCTCACTATGCCCGACATCCCTGTTCCATATAATGTTGAATTGATGGATTCGGTGTTACCAACATCCGAAAAAATTATGGACAAAATTGAAGCGTTGGTGGCTTTTTAGGATAATATACTATCCAAAATAGGTTAGATTAACTTTCCTTAAAATCTATTACTGGTCGATATTATGTGTTTGTTTAATGCATGAGACATTATTAAAGAATCAATTTATTGGATTGGGAATGTAGTATGTTTACTAATGTTGGCTTATCTGCCTTTGATGGGTAATTATATAAAACAGTGAAACAGTTAGCCTTGTAACTTTTTATGAAGCTTAGTACTAAACTAATAGGCAGTTTTTCAATAGTGGTCCTTATTGTGGGTGGTATTGGATTGACTGCATCTTATTTCAATGATGCGGTTAAAGATCAGGTAACATTCGAAAGTGATAAGGCTATTCAGGAGGTTACCTTAGCCGGTGAACTGGGATTGCAGCTTTTTAAAAGCTTGACAAGAACGCAATATTTATTGGAAGATAGCTATCGCGAAAGTCTATCGATGAATTATAGTCGGAGTAATAGAACCAAAGAGGTTCAAATTACAAAGATTGAAAAATCGCTTGGGGAGTTTGAGAAGAGTTTGGAAGAGTTGAAAACGCTGGTGAAGTCAAATCAGAAAAATATTTTTGAACCTCCCACAGATTCATCAAAAGTGCTTAGCCTGTTAGAAAACCTGGAAAAGAAGTATAAAAATTATTCATCCCTTCTTATCCAATTCCAAAACATTAGTACTGAAAACTACCAAGATCGTAAAGAGTTTTTTACAGTAACAATTGAGCCTTACTTTCGATCGAATTTATTGCCTGAAATTGATCGACTGCGAAATCATATTCAACAAACCCACCAACAACAAATTGCCGGATTGAATAGCCAGCTCGACAGGGTAGGTTATATTTTAGTAATCGCCACCGGCATAGCTTTAGTTGTTGCCATTGTGCTCGCCTTGTTTATTTATCGATCGATAGCAAACCCTATTGCAAAGATTGCTAATGCAGCCCAGAGTGTGGGGCAGGGAAATTTGCAAAATCGGATTGGTTATGATTCTAACGACGAGTTGGGGCAATTGAGTTCTACTTTTGACCAGATGGCAGAAAATCTTAGCAAAACGACGGTTTCGCGTGATTATGTAGATAGTATCATAGAAGCCATGGCCGATCTACTAATTGTGACCGATGAGGATTTTAATATTATCCGTATTAATTCTGCGGTGTCCGAGATCCTTGGATTTACGGAGGATGAACTGTTAGGAAAATCAATTGACATATTGTTTAATGAGATGCCTAAAAATATTTTCACAAAACAAAATACAGATAGCAATAGAACGTATACTGGTGAACTAATAGGGGAAAATAAGAATACGATTCCGGTTAGCATATCTCGGGGTAAAATTAATGGCAAAGAGAAAGCAACAGAGGGATATGTTTTTGTGGCCAGTGATATAAGTGCTGAAAAGGAAGCTCAGAAAAAGATTAAGCAGTCGCTAAAAGACAAGGAAGTGCTATTGGCAGAGGTACATGATCGTGTAAAAAATAATTTAGCAGTAATTACGGGCATGTTACAAATGCAGATTTGGGAGGCTGAAAATGACCATGTTGTTTCTGCACTTCAACAAAGTCATCTCCGTATCCGGAGTATAGCTCTGGTACATGAAAAACTATACCAGTCTGAGAATCTTTCATTTATCGAATTGGATAAATATGTGAACGAACTGATAGAGAACATACATAGTACCTATTCCAGTAAAAAATCGGAGATAGAAATAACTACGGAGCTTCAGAGAATAGTATTGAATATTAATCAGGCTATTCCATGTTCGTTGTTAATTAATGAACTGGTAATAAATTCACTAAAACATGCATTTGATGATGGACAAGAGGGGCAAATTAAAGTTTTCTTAAAAGAAGTCGATAACAATGTAACTTTAACTGTACAGGATAATGGAAAAGGGTTCTCTGAGGGCGAGGATTCGGAATCTTTAGGAATTACGTTGATCAAAACATTGGCTAAACAGTTGGATGGAACTGTTCGTTTTAGGAATAAAAATGGGGCAAATATTTCTGTATTATTTAAAACAGAAAAAGTTCTGAATACGTAGTTCTTGGATACTTTTGGGATGGTTAGCGAGAGTTAGTAAATAACCTTACATTTCTATGGCAAAAAAATAGTTAGTTTGCTTTAGGTGTTTTATGGGATACAAAAAAAATTATGCCATTTGTGTATTTTTTAAGGTACTACTCATATTGGTATCTGTATTGCCTGCCGAAGCTCAGCGACACAATTTCAAGTCTTATTCTGTAAATAATGGTCTTCCTCATTCTCAGGTACATGGGTTGTTCCAAACTCATGACGGATACCTGTGGACAGGAACCTATGGTGGGGGGCTGGCGAAATTCGACGGTGAAGAATTTACAACCTATACCACAGAAGATGGACTTAAAGATAATAGTGTTGAAATCATCTTTGAGGATAGTAAAGAAAATCTATGGGTTACCACCTACCAGAGTGGCATAGCCAAAATGAAGGGCGATAAATTCATTTACCCTTTTGATAACAGTACATTAGATACTGCTGATGTTTTTGCTGTTGATGAAATGAGGAATGGTGATCTGTGGATTGGTACTTATGATGCGGGGATATTTATTTACAATGGGTTAGAACTTGATCGTATAACTACTGAGGATGGATTAGTAGATAACTCGATCTGGGATTTTTGGGAAGCTGAAAATGGAGATATCTGGATTGCTACGAGCGAGGGAATTTCCATATTAAAGAATAATCAGCTCAAGGAGGGTAAACAGTTTCATAATTTCACTGCTGATGACGGTCTTAGCGGAAGTGAGGTTTATCGGATTGTTCCTGATAAGGAAGGTAATTTGTGGTTTGCAACCAGCAATGGAATCACAGTATGGGATGGATCCTCGTTTTCGACTATTACAGAGTTAGCCGGCACAGAGCTTGATTATATTTATGATATTATCGCTGCATCTGATGGCAGTATATGGATAGGAACTTATTCAAAAGGGGTATTTGTATATTCTGATGGTACAGCAAAACATATTACGGAAAGCAATGGATTAAGCAGTAACTATATTTATGATCTGCATGAGGATGACGATGGGAAGGTTTGGATAGCTACTGATGAGGTTGGTATCAATCAATATGAGGGTGAAACATTTACTTTTTATGGAACAGAGTCAGGGACTATATCATCCAAAATATATAGTTTACATGAAGATCGTAAGGACAATGTTTGGGTGGGCACATCCGAAGGAATATATAACTTCAAGGATGGAAATTTTAAGTCAATCGGTTATCCAGAAGGTTATGATAGCCCAAAAGAGGTTTGGGATATTACTGAGTTCGCCAATGGTGATTTATTATTTCTTATGCCGGATAATGCCATCTATAAATACGATGGGCAAAAGTTCACTAATTATTCAGAAGAACACGGCTTGGATTTATGGTTCACCTACGAACTGTATGTTGATCGAGACAATACGCTTTGGATTGGTACTGAGACGGGACTTTTTCATAAAGAAGGTGATAAGTTAACTCATTATACAGTGGAAGATGGCTTGCCCTCTGATGTTGTTTACCAGGTTTATATGCATAAAGGTTATTTATGGTTTGCCACATATAACGGTATCAGTAGGTTTGATGGTTCTTCCTTTAAAAATTATACGACTGCAGACGGAATAAATCACAGGTATATTTCTTTTCTCACTTCTGATGAAAAAGGAAATTTATGGTTAGGTACCGGGGGTGGAGTAACTCTGTTGGATTTAGATGAAAATGGAGATGTACTATCGATTGATAATTTCGGAAAAGAAATTGGGATGAAATCATTGACCACACAGGTTTTATGGTTTGACGAATCAGGTGCACTTTGGCAAGGTAGCAATGGCGGCATTCATCGTCTGGACGTCCCCGGTTATTGGGAGACGGGCATCATGGAGTTGTCACACTATCGGCTAACTGATAGTGGTATTGGTATTGAAACGAATCAAGGGGCTGTATTACCTGTCGGTGATAATCGAGTACTCTTTGGTACGATGGAAGGAGTGCTGGAACTGGAACCGAATAAAGTTGAAGAGCAAACAAAGGATTTAAATCTTCATATAACGAGTGTACGACGTAATTCGCAGAAGATTGAGTGGGATCAGTATGTAGACTCCCTATCTTATAAATTTGGCAGACTTTTGTTCCCTGAAGTTACTTTTCCGCACGGACAACATACCTATTCAATTAGTTATAATGCTCCATTTTTTGGCAATACATCTAACGAAAAATTTCGATATAAACTGGAGGGTTTTGATGACGATTGGTCTGAACCGACCAGTTCAAAGACGGCAATATTTACCAACCTCGATCCGGGAGACTACAATTTTGTTGTACAAGTAAAAACCCCAAATTCTGAATGGTCGGAAAATGAAGCTCAATATCAATTTGCAGTAGCTCACCCTTTTTGGCAGACGTATTGGTTTTACGGATTAATTGCTTTGTCTACTATCGGTTTAATATATGGGTATATTAGATATAGAGTAGGAATGTTAGAAAAGCAAAGGCTCCAGGAACTCGTGGATGAACAGACCAAGGATTTGCAGGAGGCTTTGGCCGAAAAAGAAGTACTCATTAAAGAAATCCATCATCGGGTAAAAAATAACCTGGCAGTTATATCGGGATTGCTTGAATTGCAAAGGGGTTATGCAGAGAATGATTTTGTAGACCGAGTTCTTTCGGAAAGTCAGCGCCGCGTGCAGTCGATCTCGATGATACATGAAAAACTATATCAAAACGAGCGGCTGGCAGAGATAGACTTCGAAAAATATATCCGTGAGCTTGTAGATATCATAGCATATTCCTTCAATTATACTGATAAAGAAATTGAGGTAAATATAGAAATTGATGATTTCAAGCTGGGAGTTAGTCAAGGCATTCCTTGTGGTTTAATGCTCAATGAACTCGTCAGTAATTCTTACGAACATGCTTTTACAGATCAAGAAAATGGAAAAATTGAAATTTCTGCTAAACACAAGCAGAGCGGTAAGATAAAACTTATTGTAAAAGATAATGGTAAAGGATTACCCGAAGATTTTGCTATTGGTCAAAATGGATCACTCGGTTTGACACTTATAGATACATTGAGTGGCCAGTTACAGGGCGAATATATTCTGGAAAATACTGAGGATGGAACGCAATTCATCCTCGAATTTGAGATGGAGGAGCCTGAGGAAAAAGTCCCTGTATAAGCAGGAACTGTTACATTGATAAGTACATTTGCCGATCGGATTCTGGCAGTTTTTCGATCGCATACCGCAGCATAGTCCTTGGCATAATACCAATGTGTTTATCCAGGAAATTTTTTAACACTTGTTCATCTTGTTTTCCGGTTTCGTGTAGCATCCAGCCCGTTGCTTTGTGGATGAGATCGTGCTCATCTTCAAGCAGTAGTTCGGCAATAGCCAAGGTATCTTCAAAGTCGTCATTCTTGATAAAGTGAAAGGTGCTCAAGATGGCGATTCGTCGTTCCCACAGGTTATCTGACTTAGCCAGTTCGTATAAAATAGATCGATCTTTATCAGAAAGGTATGCACCTACGATATGTTCTGCGGAAGTATCCACCAAATCCCAATTGTTGATGTAATTCGTATTTTTCAGGTAGAGATCGAATATCTTTTTGAGCTCGTTTTTCTCTGCTTTTTGGGATTTATGTACGAGGATAATCAACGCACAAAGTCGTTCCTCATGATAATCAGAATGAAGTAGCAGTTTAGTTTCCTCAAGAGAAAATGGGTTAAATTTTTCTGCCACTTTACGCACTTTGGGGACACGAATAACCAGAAACTGATCGTCTTCACCGTATTCTCCGAGACCTGTTTTAAAAAACCGGGTAGAGCTTCTGCTACTTCAGGATCTGCTATGTCTCTGAGCGCTTCCTGAACATTGGTATGATCCATTATTTCGAAATAAATTTCAGGAGCTTTTAAACTCTTCGATAAAGTTTTCGGTAAAATCGGAGAGCACGAGCTTACCGCTAATTTCGGCCCGTTCTTCCAGTAGCTCATCCCAATCCTCGGTCCCTTTCCAAAGCATTTTTTTGAGCTCCTTCATTGCATCTGGACTATAATTTGAGAGCTGTTTGGCCAGCGAGTTTACTTCTTCATCCAGATCAAAGTGATTTTCGCAGACTTTTGAAAAAAGCCCGTTTTCACGAGCCCACTCGGCTGAGTTCCAGTTTGCGGCGTTTACCGACAGCGTGCTGAATGCTGAAGTTCCCACTTTGCGTTCTACGGCTGGTCCCACTACAAAGGGGCCTATACCTAAGGCGAGCTCACTTAGCTTAATAGCGGCAGATTCGTGTGCTATGGTGTAATCTCCTGCAGATGTAATACCTACACCTCCACCTACGGTTTTGCCCTGCACGCGGACAATGATAAGTTTTGGGCACTGACGCATAGCGTTGAGCATCAGGGCAAATCCCATAAAGAAATGCTTGCCTTCTTGGTAATCCTCAATAGCAATGAGTTCATCAAAAGAAGCGCCGGCACAAAAGGCACCATCGCCTCGGCTTTTCAGTACGAGTACATGTGCATCGGGATTTCTCCCCATTTCAATAATTGTATCGGCTAAATTCCGAAGCATCTGTCCCGGCAGGGAATTACCCTTGGGATGGTAAAATTCAATAGTTCCGATGTTGTTTTCAATGTTGGTCGTAATTTCTCCGTTCTGAGTCATTAATCCAGTTTTGTGGTTTTAAAGTTAAATAATGCCGGTACTAAGTAATCAGCAGTCAGTTTTCAGCAAAAAATTATTTTGATCGCTGATAACTGACAGCTGTTTTATTCCTCTTCAAAAATATCCATATTCAATACTTCACGGCGCTTGATGAGGGTCAGGATCGTATATTCTGCTACCGATTCATCATCCTGATTTGTTACCTCCACATCCCAATAAATAATTCCAAACGGGAATTTATCCTTGGCTTTTTTCTGGCGGACAGTCTTTCGTTTGACAATCAGCTTTGCCTGTATGGTATCACCGGGAGCAACAGGATTGGTAAATCGAAGATTCTCGAGTCCATAATTGAGAATAACCGGTCCTTCATCAGGATGAACGAACAGTCCGGCTGCTCGAGAAAGTACAAAATACCCGTGTGCTACAACTTCACCGAATATGGACCGCTCGGCAGCTTCCGGATCAGTATGAGCATAAAATTCATCGCCAGACAAGTCAGCAAATCGTTCGATATCTTCTTCAGTGACGGTGTGAGTGTCGGTGGTCCGTGCTTCGCCCACTTCCAGATCTTCAAAATACTGTTGGAAGGGGTGAGTATCAGCTTCCTCGGTTTCGGCTCCTTTAATGTATTGATTCGTAATATTCTTTAGCGTCGTTGGAGAACCCTGCAACGCCACACGCTGCATATTGTGAATAACAGCACGAGTACCACCTAATTCTTCTCCACCTCCGGCATGGCCCGGTCCGCCATGAACCATATGCGGCATCGGGGAACCGTGTCCCGTTGATTCATCGGCACAATCACGGTTGACAATCATAAAGCGTCCGTGATAGGGGGCACAGCCCAGCGTGATTTCGCGAGCAATATCATCATCAGCTGTAAAAAGGGACCCCACCAGTGACCCGTCTGCTTTGTTGGCCAGCTGGATTGCTTCTTGGTTTGATTCGTAGGGCATCACTGTTGTCATCGGACCAAAAGCCTCGACCTTATGGACGTCATCCACTTCCAAAGGCTTGTGGCACAGCAGGACTTTGGGACCGGTAAAAGCACCATCATGTTGTTGTCCATTCCCATTACTGTATACAGATTCTGTTGTTTCTAAGAGTGACGAAACCTGCTCTTCAAAACGTTCAGCTTGCGTGGCACTGGCCAGCGGACCCATTTTCGTTTCCTTTTGGGTGGGATCGCCAATAGAAGTTTTATCTAATCGTTCTTTTAGTGCGTTAATTACATTTTGGACTTGCTTTTTAGGAACTAACGTTCGGCGGATAGCCGTACATTTTTGTCCCGTTTTTACCGTCATTTCATCGGCAACTTCATCCACAAACAGATCGAATTCTTTCATATTCGGGGTGACATCAGCGCCAAGAATAGAGCAGTTTAGGGAGTCGGCCTCAAGGTTGAAGCGCACGTTGTTGGCAACAATATTGGGATGGGATTTCAGCTTTTGCCCCGTAGCAGCGGAGCCGGTAAAAGAAACAGAATCTTGGCTGGTAAGATGATCCAGCAGGTCGCCCGGCACATCAGCGGCAACAAATTGGATGGATCCTTCGGGAAGCAGATTGGACTCCAGCATATCCTTAAAAACCTTGTAGGCTAAGTACGAACCTGTGGGAGAAGGTTTTATGATAGCAGGCATCCCAGAAATGATACAAGGAGCAAGCTTTTCCAGCATTCCCCAAACCGGGAAATTAAATGCATTGATATGCACCGCTACACCGTGACGGGGCACGCAGATATGTTGACCGACAAACGTACCTTCTCGCGACAGCCGCTCGTGGTCTCCTTCAACATGATAGGGTAGATCAGAAAGCTCAATACGCGATTTACTGGAAAGAGTAAACATACTGCCGATACCTCCTTCGATATCAATCCAGGAATCCTGTCGTGTTGCACCAGTGTGGGTTGATAGCTTGTAATAATCCTCTTTTCGTTCCAGCAGATATTGAGCCAGAAACTTAATTTTGAACGCTCTTTTGTGGATGGACATTGCACGAAGTTTTGGTCCTGCTTTTTGGCGCGCATATTCACACATTCCCTTGTAGTCGAGATCTGCTTCAACTAATTGGGCAACAGGATCTCCATTTACAGCACTTGTAAGATCTGTTTCCTTTCCATCCTCAATCCATTGACCTTTTGAATAGCTTTGTACTTTCATTTCTTTTAGTGTTTTGTATTAAATTCCTTGCTTAATATGAAATTCAGGAGTCATAATCCAGAACAAGACATTCTAACTTTTAGGATTCTGAATTCTTAGCCTTTCCCCACGTTTCGTACTTTTTTGACTGGCTTGGTCGATCTTCCGGTTCCTCTCGCAGTGGTTTGCATTCTTTCAGCGAGTCATGAAGCTGTGCGGGAAGCTGCTGATACAATTCGGTCCCTTTCGTTTTCCATTTGATCATCTCGTCGGAAACATCTTTGATAATTTTTGCGGGATTGCCAACTACGAGCTTTCGCGTTGGGATTTCCATTCCTTCCTTTAAGAATGACATGGCTCCGACAATGCATTCATCTCCCAGCTCTACATTATCCATCACTACGGAATTCATGCCTACAAGACAGTTGCGTCCAATATGTCCGCCGTGAATGATAGCTCCGTGTCCGATATGGGCACTATCTTCCAGCACAACGGTTACACCCGGGAACATGTGAATAGTGCAGTTTTCCTGCACGTTACAGCCGTCTTCGATCACAATCTTACCCCAATCACCGCGAATAGCCGCTCCCGGTGCAATATAGACGTCTTTGCCAATGATAACATTGCCAGTTACAGCAGCTTGAGGGTGAACATAGGCACTTTCATCTACAACCGGTTTGTAACCTTCGAACTCGTATATGGCCATTTTGTTATTAGTTAATGGTTATTTGTTATAAGGTATCTGGGTTTGAGTCATATAAAATAGAAGGTTCCTTCGTAATGTGATTTTGCTTGGCTTTCTTTAGATAGAAAATGTAGCCATTTAGCAATTTGATACAATTGGTTATTTGTGAGTTTATATTTTCTACAGCATCGGGGGATAAATATTCTTCATCAAGAGCACAGCTTAAATGATCCAAAAGTTCATAGAGTGATCCTCTTGCTTGCCTACAGAACTGAATATTCTCTTGATAATGGAATCTTCCATATCCCTCAGCAATATTAGCGGTCACGGATCGCGAAGCACGAATCAGTTGATCCTTGAGTCTAAACTTTTCCTCTTTGGGTAAAGTCTCAACAAGATTGGAAATATGCTGTCTTATCCTTCGGCTTTCTTTCCAAACTTTTAGATCTTTGAAAGATGATATGTTTTTTGAACTACTCACTAATAACCATTAACAAATAACTAAGCTACGTTCTTTCTAAAATAACAGCCATGCCTTGTCCCACGCCCACGCAAAGTGTGCAAAGTGCATATTGTTTATCCTGTTCGTGTAATTCAATGGATGCTGTTTGCAGTAGTCGGGCGCCAGACATACCCAGCGGATGTCCCAGTGCTATAGCTCCACCATGTGGGTTCACGCGCGGATCATCATCGTCGATGCCCAGCTCACGCAAAACCGCTAAGCTTTGAGCCGCAAAAGCTTCGTTGAGTTCAATAATTCCCATATCATCGAGTGATAAGCCTGCTCGTTTCAAAACTTTCGTTGAGGCACCAACAGGACCCATTCCCATGATACGCGGCTCCACTCCAACAACGGCTGAAGCAACAATGCGTGCCATCGGCTGTAAGTCAAAATCTTGGATGGCGGAATCTCCGGCTACCAGCAACGCACATGATCCATCATTGATACCGCTTGCATTGCCCGGAGTCACGGTTCCCCCATCCCGAAAAACAGCGGGCAACTTACTTAGTACTTCAACTGTAGTCTCAGGACGGATAAACTCATCTTCTTCAAAAACTTCAGGCTCACTTTTTTTCTGTGGGATCTCCACCGGCATAATCTCCTTAGCCATGCGTCCGTTTTTTGTGGCTTTGGCTGCCTTCTGTTGCGACCAAGCCGCAAATTTATCCTGATCCTCGCGGCTTACATTAAATTTCTCTACGATATTTTCAGCTGTTTGGCCCATTGCCTCACTGCCGTACTGCTCATCCATTTTAGGATTTACAAAACGCCACCCAAAAGTAGTATCGTGCATTTCAGTGGTTCCGGAGTAGGGGGCAGATCCTTTGTCTAAGACCATCGGTCCGCGCGTCATGTGTTCCATGCCACCGGTAATAAACAGATCCCCTTCGCCCACTTTGATCGATTTGTAGGCCATCACGGCACTGCTCATGCCCGATGCACAGAGTCGATTAACCGTTTCACCGGGTACTGATACCGGAAGTCCTGCCAGCAGTGCTGCCATGCGAGCCACATTGCGGTTGTCTTCGCCTGCCTGATTAGCACATCCAATGATCACATCTTCGATACGCTCAGGATCGATGTTTGAATTTCGGTTCATCAATTCTTCGATCGTTAATGCCGCAAGATCATCGGCGCGGATAGGAGCTAATGATCCGCGATATTTTCCAATAGGAGTTCGTATTGCATCAATGATATAAGCTTCAGACATAGTTTTAGTTGTGAGTTTTGAGTAGTGAGTTCTGAGAAGGTGAGAGATTTTACTCATAACTCACCGCTCAGGACTCATAACTACTATTCAAAATGATATTCTTGTGTTCTGAAAACGGTTCCGCGAAAGAGAGCTACCTGTTCATCTTTTTGATTTATAACGCTGATATTGTACACGCCAATCCGTCGACCGATACTTAATTCCTCAGTTTCAGCAGTAAGCGTATCGCCGGGGAGGACCTTTTTCATAAATGAAATATTATTCTCCATTGCGACGGCTACCTGACCATAACTATTGGAAGCGAAGGCCAAGGCGCTGTCGGCCAGGGAAAAAGCAATTCCGCCATGAGAGACATTAAATCCGTTAGCCATTTCATCGCGGACCTCCATTTCCAGTTTAGTATAACCCGGTTTAATATCGAGGACTTCAATACCCAGCCATCGGCTAAAGGCATCATCGGTTCTCATTTTTTGAACGACCTTTTCGGCTAACTTATTTTTGTCCATGGCAACTCAGAATTCCGAATTCAGAACCCAGGAGAAATTAGAATATTAAGAATTCTGACTCCTGCATTCTGAGTTCTTCCTTTTTTTAATAAAACGTTTCTCCATTTCGCACTTTACGCTTCAACAACGGATTCGGTCGGTATCGATCTTCGCGATATTCTGTTTGCAATCTCGACATGCGGTCGAGTACTTCTTGCAGGCCAATTTCATCCGCCCATTTCAATAATCCTTTTGGATAGTTTACGCCTTTGGTCATGGCCAGATCCACATCTTCGACTGTAGCCACATTCATAAATACCGCATCAGCCGCCTCGTTGATAAGCATGGTTACAATGCGATCCACAATTTTTTGTCCCAGTTTCTCGTCTTTGGTCGGTTCGGGATTGTCAGCTTCATCGCCATATTCATAGAACCCTTTCCCGGATTTTTTACCCAGCCAGCCGGCTTCGACCAGTCTTTTCTGTGTAAAAGATGGCTTGAATCGAGGGTCATAGAAAAACTCCTTGAACACCGTTTCAGTCACTTTATAATTGACATCGTGGCCAATGAAATCCATCAGCTCAAACGGTCCCATCCGAAAGCCGCCAATCTCTTTCATTGCCCAGTCAATAGTGGGGATATCTGCGACGCCTTCTTCGTACTGACGAATGGCTTCACTGTAAAATGGTCGAGCTACGCGATTGACGATAAAGCCGGGCGTATCTTTTGCTAAGACCGTGGTTTTGTCCCAGTTGTCAATTTGCCGTCGTGCGGCTTGGGTGATTTCCTCAGAAGTAGCAATGCCCGGTACAATTTCTACCAGGGGCATAATGGGAGCAGGATTGAAAAAATGAATTCCCAGGAAACGTTTAGGCTTTTTAAGTGCCGAGGAAATAGAAGCGATCGAAAGAGAAGAGGTATTTGTAGCCAAAATGCAATTATGCGAAACAATGCCCTCCAATCGTTGAAAAACATCCTTTTTGATATCAAGATCTTCGACAACAGCTTCAATTACAAGACTGCATTCTCCAAAATTAGTTAAATCTTCTTCAAAGTGGATCCGATCCATAATACCATCCACCTCTTCTTGACTCATGCGTTCTTTTTCGACCTGTCGTTGCAGGATTTTTCGGAGGGCATGTTTAGCTTTACCGAGTTGATCGGGATAGGCGTCATATAAATACACTGTATGGTTGTTTTGGGATGCAATCTGCGCGATGCCTTGTCCCATAGTGCCAGCGCCCACTACGCCAATAATTTCATCATTCATCTTTATAATAATTATTTCAAATTATTGCACTCTGAAAATAATGATTTCAATTCCAAAACCAACTCAAGTTCGTTGGTCAGAGAACAGTATTATTTCCCCTTAAAATCCGGCTTCCGTTTTTCCAGAAACGCCTGAATCCCTTCGTGATAGTCATCCGTTTTGCCGGCTTCGGTCTGTAGGTCAGCCTCTAGTTCAAGATGCTCATCCAAACTATTTGATAAAGATTGATTAATAGCTTCTTTATAAAGCGCAAATCCTTTAGTAGGCATTTGCGCTAACTTTTGACAGATTGCTTGTGCTTCATCCATCAGCTGATCTGCTTCTACTGCTTTATAAATCAGTCCGATTTCTTCCGCTTTTTTGGGTGTTATTTTTTCATCCAGCAGGTACATTGCATTTGCTCGTTGTAGACCGACTAATCTCGGAAGAAAAAACGTGCCGCCACTATCGGGAATAAGTCCGATTTTACTGAACGATTGCACAAAAACAGCTTTGTTGGAAGCGAGAACGATATCACAAGCAAAAGCAATATTAGCACCGGCTCCCGCAGCGGTTCCGTTTACTGCGCAGATTACCGGTTTATCAAGTTCTCGAATGCCGTTGATGATGGGGTTATAGCTTTTTCGGACGGTTTCTCCAAGCTCATAATTATCACCTTTATCGACCACCTCTGGCAGATCCTGTCCAGCAGAAAATGCTTTTCCCTTTCCTGTCAATAATACACAGCGCACGTCTTCATTTCGCGTTGCATCTGTAAGTTCTTGTTGCAACTCATTTGCCATCGGTTCGATAAAGCTGTTGAGTTTGTCGGGACGATCTAAGAAGAGGGTCAGAACTTTATTATTAAGAGAGGTGGAAATATATTCACTCATAATAAGTCGTAATTTTGGTCTCTAATTTGACAGACTTAACAGGTTCGTTTTATCTGGTTGGTTCTGTGATCTATATACACTTGAAATGCTCAAAGGGTTCGTCGCAATCGTGGCAGTAATATTGCGATTTACAAGCTGTAGACCCAAATTCACTCTGCAATTCGGTGTTTGTAGAATCGCAATAGGGACAGGAAATAGTCCGGCTTGATCCCTTTATGTTTTTTAGAAAATCATCATCTTTTGCCGTCTTTCCGGGCGGAGCAATGCCATATTCTTTGAGTTTCTTTTTGGCCTCTTTCGGCATCCAGTCGGTGGTCCAGGTTTCGGAAAAATCTTTAACAACCTCAAAATTTTGAATGCCATTGACGCGAAGTGTTTTTTCAATTTCCTTCTCAATCGCACTCATTGCCGGACATCCGGAATAGGTGGGAGTAATGCGCACGGTCACTTTGTTTTCATCAACAGTAACTTCTCGCGCAATACCGAGTTCGATAATAGACAAGACCGGAATTTCAGGATCTTTTACCTCTGAAAGCAAATCCCAAATTTCATCTTTGTTATATGTGGTTGCTGTAGCCATAACATTTTACTAACGGTATTAAGTTATGGTTTATTAGCTTCGCAAATCCAATAGCTAATAACCAATAACGATAAACTACTCCCAGTCTGCATCGGGATACGAGCGACGCAGGTGCTGCATTTCAGCCAGAAGGTGTCCCAGGTGTTCAGTATGCAATCCCTGACGACTGCCTTCTACCATAAATTGATCCCAATCCGGAACATCCAGAGTTGCTTCATTTAGTGTATCGGAAACGAGGTCTTTCCAGTCGGATTTGAAGCTTACCGTATCGGCAGCCAAACCTTCATTCTGCAGTACTTCGTCAATATCATCCTGATGAAACAATTCACCAACGTAGGTCCATATATCGTCGAAAGCATCCTGAATGCGCTCGTGACTTTCTTCCGTTCCGTCACCGAGTCGGAGTACCCATTCGCGACTATGCCGCAAGTGATACTTCACTTCCTTAAAGTGCTTCTCAACCATTCCACAGAACTGCTCATCTTCAACATTCGATAATAACTGATATAAATAGTAGCTGTACGAGGAGAATAAAAACTGCCGGGCAATAGTATATCCGAAATCTCCTTTTGGCAGTTCAACCAACTTTAAGTTCTTATATTCAGGATCATTTCGAAAATAAACCAAATCGTCACGGTGCCGTCCTTCGCCTTCGATCTCTACAGCATATTCATAGAGATTGGCAGCATGACCGATATAATCCAACGCGATATTAGCAAGTGCAATATCCTCTTCAAGGATCGGACCATGTCCGCACCATTCCGAGAGGCGATGGCCTAAAATCAGGCGGTCATCCGCCAGGCGGACCAGATATTCAAAAAGTGCTTCCTGTTTTGTCAATTCTTTTGTAGCTGTACTCATGATCGTCGTTTTGAAACTCGGGGTACGCTGTAAAATTGAGGATGCCGATAGGGCTTGTCATCCGCCGGATCGAAAAACGGACCGGCATCTTCACCTTTGGATGCCACAATTTGATCGCTTGGCACCACCCAGATATTGACAGCCTCTTTTCGGCGCGCGTATACATCGCGGGCGTTCTCCAGGGCTTTTTCAGCATCGGGAGCGTGTAAGCTACCGGCATGTTCATGAGGTTTGCCATCACGGGGCTGGGTAAATACCTCCCATAGCGGCCATTGGGTGTCATTTGAATCGGTATCGTTCTTTTCGCTCATAAAAAATCTGTTTTTTTACCGTAAGGACGTATTGCAATACGTCCTTACTATAAGTTTACGATGCTTTTTCTTTACTCAATTTTTGTTTTCGGGCATATTCTTCAGCAGCTTCGCGCACCCACTTTCCATTTTCATGTGCTTCGCTACGTGCTTTCATGCGCTCCTTGTTCATAGGTCCATTGCCTTTTACCACGTTCCAGAACTCATCCCAGTCGATTTCACCAAACTCCCAGTGTCCTGTTTCTTCGTTGTATTCCATATCGGGATCAGGGATTTCAAGTCCAACTTCATGGGCTTCAGCAACATGACGGTCAACAAAACTCTGACGAAGTTCGTCGTTAGTTTTTGATTTCACGCCCCATTTGATAAGCTCGGCGCTGTTGGGAGAATCCTCATCATGTGGGCCAAACATCATGAGTGTTGGCCACCACCAGCGGTTAACCGCATCTTGAATCATATCTTGTTGCTCGGGAGTACCGTCAGCCATTGTGGCTACCATTTCGTAGCCCTGCTTTTTGTGAAAACTCTCTTCTTTACATATGCGTACCATAGCACGGGAATAGGGGCCATAAGAGCTCCGTGCCAGCATTGTTTGATTAATGATAGCAGCACCATCGACAAGCCAACCAATGACTGCAACATCGGCCCATGTTAGGGTTGGGTAATTAAAAATACTCGAATATTTGGCTTTGCCTTCCAGAAGTTGATCGATCAGTTCCTGGCGACTGGCGCCAAGTGTTTCAGTGGCACTGTAGAGATATAGGCCGTGTCCTGCTTCATCCTGTACTTTAGAAAGCAGTATCATTTTTCGACGAAGGGAGGGGGCACGTGTAATCCAATTACCTTCGGGTAACATACCTACCACTTCGGAATGCGCATGTTGGGACATCATCCGGATAAGCTGCTGTCGATAGCGGTCCGGCATGTCATCTTTTGGCTCAATTGTTTCTCCATCGTCAATACGTTCCTGGAAAGTTTTCATTGTGGTCTGGTTACTCATAATTATTGCTTTTCTGAAACCGGTTTCACTCGAACATATACATGAACATCAAATTAAACAAATACATTCAGTAAAACGCTGTCAAAGAATAAATCTTATAAGTAAAATATTGATATTATTAAATAATTTGAGACGTAAACCGCTGAATACTATATTAAATTATACAATACTTAAAAAAATCGAAGAGGTAAAAATACAAGATGGGAGCACAAGCTGATCAGACCGCTACGTTGAACCGACCTGTTGAAGAAGAATTTGATGACCATCTTGGACTTCAGGATGTTGATTTTATCGAGCATTATGTGGGGAATGCCAAACAGGCCAGTCATTTTTATCAAACAGTTTTCGGATTTGAGCTCAAAGCGTACAGTGGGCTTGAAACCGGGAATCGAGATCGAGCTTCCTATCTGTTGCAGCAGGGGAATATCCGTTTTTTAGTTACCTCATCGCTCAATAGTAATTCACCCATTGCCGACCATATCGCCAAGCATGGAGACGGTATTCGGGACATCGCCATGCATGTGGAGGATGTGGATCGTGCTTACAAAGAAACGGTCAAGCGGGGAGCCCATGGCGTTGAGAAGCCTCACGATCTTGAAGACGAGCAGGGTAGCATCCGCAAAGCCGCTATTGCTACTTATGGTGATACTATTCACACTTTAATTGATCGGACGAACTACGATGGAATATTTATGCCGGGTTTTGAATCTGCAGAATCGCCTATCGAAAAAATCGAACCGGTTGGTATCCAATATGTAGACCACTGCGTAGGAAATGTAGAAGAAGGAAGGATGAACGACTGGGTGGATTTCTACCGTGATGTAATGGGTTTTACGCAGTATATCCATTTTGATGATGAAGATATTTCGACGGAGTACTCGGCGCTGATGTCGAAAGTAATGGCGGGCGGACGCGGGATGATAAAATTCCCCATTAACGAGCCGGCGGAAGGCAAAAAGAAATCACAGATCGAGGAATTTCTGGATTTTTACGAAGGTCCCGGTGTTCAGCATATTGCACTGTTGACAGGTGATATCATTAAAACAGTGAAGGAATTGAAAGGTCGCGGACTCGAATTTCTTCATGTGCCCACGTCGTATTATGAAAAGCTTGAAAGCCGAGTGGGAAAAATTGATGAACCCATTGATCAGCTTGAGGAGTTAGGCATTCTTGTTGATCGTGATGATGAGGGATATCTGTTGCAGATCTTCAGCATACCGGTGGTGGATCGCCCTACGTTCTTTTTTGAGATTATTCAGCGAAAAGGGGCTCGAGGGTTTGGGAAAGGAAATTTTAAAGCCCTGTTTGAAGCTATCGAACGCGAGCAGGATAAACGAGGAAATTTATAAATAGTAATGAGTATTGAGAGTATCTCACTACTCAAATCTCAATACTTAAAAACTAACGAGGATTCAGCCATGATTTATCATCAGTTAGGAAAAATTCCACACAAGCGCCACACGCAATTTCGTCGACCGGATGGTGAGCTTTATCAAGAGCATCTGTTTGGTGCCGAAGGATTTCACGGAGTGTCGTCGTTGATGTATCACCATAATCCACCGACAAAAACATTTAAGGTGGAAAAGGGGAAGGAGGTAAAGATTGAAAAGTGGGATGAAGGTATGCTTCGTCATCATCACTTGCGTACCGCCAAGATTGAAGAGGGTGGTGATCCGGTCATGGGACGAAAAGTATTGCTTTATAATAATGATGTGCAGATCGGTGCTGTACGTCCTACAGAGCCCATGGATTACTTTTATAAGAATGGAGAACATGATGAGCTGCTCTTTATCCATGAGGGAGAAGGATATGTTCACACGATGTTCGGGAAGCTTGAGTTTGGTTGGGGCGATTATATCTACATCCCGCGCGGTACGATATATCAGGTTGTATTTGAAACCGAGAAAAATCGAATGCTCACGATAGATTCAACGGGACCGGTAGATATTCCTGATCGGTACCTCTCCGACAAGGGACAGTTCCTCGAAAACAGTCCATTTTGTGAGCGTGATATCCGACGTCCCGAGGGACCTATTTTTGTGAATAAGCAGGGTGAATTTGAAGTCCGCATCAAAAAGCAGGGCCGATATACCTCATATTGGTACGAGCATCATCCGTTTGATGTGGTTGGTTGGGATGGCTATTTATATCCCTGGATTTTTAATATTAAGGATTTTGAGCCGATTACCGGACGTGTTCATCAGCCGCCGCCCGTACATCAGACATTTGAGGGGAATAATTATGTGGTGTGCTCATTTTGTCCGCGCAAGTACGACTATCATCCCCAATCAATTCCGGCTCCGTATGCGCACTCTAATGTAGATTCTGATGAGGTGCTCTATTATGTGAAGGGTGATTTTATGAGTCGTAAGGGGGTAGAAGAAGCCAGTATTACACAACACCCGGGTGGTATTCCGCACGGGCCACATCCCGGAAAATATGAAGGCAGTATCGGCAAGGAGGCAACGGATGAATATGCGGTAATGATTGATACCTTTCATCCACTGCATCTGACGACCGAAGCTAAGAAACTGGATGATGAAAGTTATCCGTTTTCGTGGAATGAAGATAAAGAGAAGCCGAAAATAGAAGCAGAGGAATAGGTTTAGATAATTTACAATTTGAGTCCGGATTGGAGTTAGCGTGCTGGGCTTTTTCTCTAAATTAGGGATCCTATGTACCTTTTTAATCCAGAATACGGATTAGGATGGAAAAATCACTTGATATCTGGGGTTATCAAGGTATTTTTCATCTGCATAGTATTTCTCTATTTTAGTGTCTCAACTCTCTGCGCCCAGCTGGTACCCAACACCGATAGCCTAAAGTCACAACTGCAAGGAACACAGGGAGAACATCGTATTGAGGTATTGTGGGATTTAAGTGAGCATATCCAACGATCAAATATCGATTCCGCAATCACTTATGCACGGGAAGCATTACAAAATGCTCAGCTTCATACGAGAAAAAATATGCGAGCGGAAAGCCATCGTAGATTAGGACGATTGCTGTCAATGAATGGAGAACATCCAGAAGGATTACAGCATCTTTTGGCAGCGAAACGTATCTATAAACAATTAGGAGGGCCTCAAAGAGAGGCGGCAACACTTGAAAATATCGGGGCGTTGTATCGAAGGCAAAGTGACTATCCAAAAGCGCTCGAGTATTATTACAATGCTCTTGAGCTTCGAGAGAAACTGGCCGATCAGAAACAATTAATAAATACGCTGAAGAATATTGGGGTTATCAATGAGCGGCTGGGACAGAAGGAAAAGGCTATCCATTTTTATAAGCGGACATTATCAATTAGTGAGGAGTACGATAATGCCAGTGAGACAGCAATAAATGCAGTGCAGCTGGGTAATATTTATGCCTCATTAGGAGAAACAGACCAAGCCTTGCAATTTATGAATACGGCATTGGAAGCCTCCCGGCAGCTGCCCGGTGAGCATGCCTCAGCAACAATTTTATTAGAGATCAGTGATTTATATAAAAATGCGAAATCGTACCAACAGGCGTTGGAGGCAAACCAAGAGGCACTGAGTTTGGCCACGGGAATGGCGGGTAAAAGTTTGCAAGCCCTGGCAATGAAAAATATTGCTGTTATCTATGCTGAACAGGGAGAGTTATCTACTGCCAATTCGTATTTAATGCAGACGCTGGATTTATTCAGGGAAATTGGAAGGCTGGAGGAAGTGGTTAAAGCTCAGATCCAGATTGCCAGAAATTATCTTGAGGAGGAAGAACCGACACAATCTATTGCAGTGGCATCGAAGGCATTGGATACCGCCGAGGAAGTGCAGTCATTTGAACTCAGTCGCCAAGTGTTAGAAGTTTTGATTGAAGCGTATCGTGAAAAGCGTGAGTTCGAACAAGCATTAATAGCCCAGGAACAAATGATTGCCGTAAGGGATAGCATTTTCAATCAAACCAAATCGCGGCAGATTGCTGAAATGCAGACTCGGTATGAGACCAAAAAGAAAGAGCAGGAAATTGCTCTGCTTCAGAAAGAAAAAAAGCAGCAGGCTCTACTCAGAAATGCATTTTTAGTTGGTCTGATTCTAATAGGGATTATAGGAATATTAGTTTACAATCGTCAGCGAATAAAGATAAATAAGAATCGCACGCAACTGGAAAATAAGCGGCTCAAAGAAGAGCAGCTTGAGCAAGAACTGGATTTCAAGAATAAACAGCTGACGACCCATACTTTACATCTGGTGCAGAAAAATGAGACAATGAAGGAGTTGAAGGAGAAGATCAACGAAATGCGCCATAAGGAGAATGGCAACGTGAATAAATCGTTGCAAAAACTGCGAAATCTGGTAGATTATAGTTTTAGTCTGGATGAGGATTGGGAGCAGTTTCGTCTTTATTTTGAAGAGGTGCATGATCATTTCTTTGACACTCTCAAAAAGAAATATCCCGAGCTGACTCCCAACGAGCTACGTCTTTCCGCTCTGGCTAAATTGAACCTGTCTATTAAAGAGACGGCCACTATTATGGGGATTACTCCCAACAGCGTAAAGACGGCACGCTACCGACTCCGAAAAAAGTTGGATATTGAAACCGAAGAAAACCTGACGGAGTTTATGATGGAGATTGAAAAAGAGGGAAAGGAACTTAGTTGAAACTGGCGAAAGTATTTGTTTCCCCATTCATTTTCGGATTGTTTACCTATTGTTGACCTTCCTAAAATTGTCCTTTCCCACCGAGAGAGTTAGATTTTAAGCGTAATTGAGTTTAAGGGAAATTCCTTAACTCATAGATAATCGAGAGAGTATCTAAAAGCTCAAAATACCTATTATCGCAATAAATCAAACAAAAAATACCTCTATCATCATGTCTACAATTTTAAAACATATTACGTCCACAGCTATAATAATTTTCTTTTTAATTCCGGCAACTCTCTTAGCTCAAGAGCAACATGCTTCCTTTACCCAGAGTGCAGATGACGATAACCTTGAATGGGTTAACTGCCCCGAATTTATGCCGGAAAGCTGCAGTATTTCTGTTTTACAAGGGAATCCAAAAAAACCAAATACCGATATATTTTTTAAGCTGCAGGGTAATACAGCAGTGACTAATCACTGGCATCATTCGGCTGAACGTATGGTGTTGGTATCAGGAGAGATGAATGTGAATTATGAGGGACAGGATCCCGCTGTCATTACCCCGGGCATGTATGCCTATGGACCGCCCGAATTACCACATACAGCTTCATGTGAATCTGATGAACCTTGTGTGCTTTTTATTGCGTTTGAGGAGCCTATCGATGCTTTTGCAGCTAAGTAAACTGTTTCGGATAAAAGGAGGCATCTATATTGCTAAATCCAATGACAAATCTTACATATAATGAAAAAATTAATCGCATTCATCTATGGAGCTATCTGTTATTTGATTTTTTTCGTGAGTTTTTTATGGTTGATACTTTTTCTTAGAAATTTTGGAGCCTATGTCGCCACAACGGTGAACTCAGGGGCAGCCGGACCAATACTCCAATCGTTGCTTATCAATTTAGGATTGATTGCCCTGTTTAGGATTCAGCACACAGTAATGGCGCGGAAATCTTTCAAAGATTGGTGGACGAAATTGGTGCCTAAGCCGGTAGAGCGAAGCACTTATGTATTGTTCTCGTCCATTGCATTAATATTACTTCTTTGGTTCTGGCAACCGTTGCCCGAAACGGTCTGGCAAGTCGAAACAGCGTGGGCTTCGTTGGTACTGCAGTGGGGATTCTGGCTGGGATGGATGATTGTATTCCTTTCAACCTGGATGATTGATCATTTTAATCTTTTTGGATTGAAACAGGTCTGGAATTACATGAGGGATCGTAAACAAAACCCGCCGCAATTCATGGAACCGGGGTTTTACAAATACTTTCGCCATCCGCTTATGCTCGGATTTTTAATCGCATTTTGGTCTATCTCACATATGACGGTAGGGCATCTTATTTTTTCCTGTGGGATGACGCTCTATATCGTAATAGGTGTTTACTACGAAGAAAGAGCGATAGTTCGACGATTCGGAGGTAAATATGAGGATTATCGAAAACGTGTGCCCAAATTTTTTCCAGGATTGAGTATCAAGGAAAAAGAATATAAGCAAGAGGAACTTGCCTAACCATTATTGACTAAAAGTTAAAACAGGGTAGTCGTGCAATTTTTCAGATTGCTCTTAAAATTGATTGAAAAACGAGGAGAGAATTATGAAAAAGAAAATACTTATATGTTTATACGCATTAGGATTGATGATGGTCGTACCTATTCAGGAGATGAACGCCCAGTCTCAGCAGCATGGGAAAGTTGATTTTAATATTTCGTGCAATGAGCAAGTTCAGGATGATTTTAATCATGCCTTGGCCTTGATGCATCATATGATGTACGAGCAGGCTCGGGATAGGTTTAATAAAGTCGCCGAACAGGATACCGGGTGCGCAATGGCGCAGTGGGGTATTGCCATGAGCTATATCCACCCACTTTGGGGACAGCGACCATCGGATGCCGATTTTGAAGCGGGCAGTAAAGCCTTAGCAAAGGCAAAAGAGATGGAGAATCTTAATGATCGAGAAATGGCATATATCAATGCGGTGGAGCCATTTTTTGAAAATTGGGAGGCCACCTCATATGGCGATCAGCTTGTTGTCTTTGAGGAGGGATATCGCACTTTGCACGAGCAGTATCCTGATGATGAAGATGCAGCCGCATTTTACGCGCTGGGACATCTGGCTACGGCACCGCCCGATGACGAGTCGCTAAGCCATCAGCAAAAAGCGGGCGCTATGCTTGAAGAATTACATGAGCAACATCCCGAGCATCCGGGACTGTTTCATTACATTATCCACGCTTATGATAATCCAAAGTTGGCAGAGCGGGCTGTTGATGTAGCTCGGGCCTACGATAAAGTGGCTCCCGATGTGCCGCATGCCCTGCACATGCCGAGCCATATTTTTGTTCGCCAGGGTATCTGGGCGGATGTTATAAATTGGAATAAGCGTTCGGCAGAGACGGCATTGCGGCAGTCATCAGAAGATGAGATTTCGATGCATTATGTCCATGCGTTGGACTACCTGACCTATGCTCATCTGCAACGGGGAGAAGATAAAAAAGCGAAAGAAGTGGCTCAGAAAACGATTGAGGTTAGAAATCTGCAAGATCATTTAGGATCTGCCTACGCCGTTGCCGCTGCACAAGCACGCTACAATTTGGAACGTGAAGAATGGGATAAAGCGGCCCAAATTGATTTGCAGTCACCCAATACTTTTTCGCTTGAAAAATATCCCGTCGCGCAATCGATGATTTATTTTACTCGCGGTATTGGTGCAGCGCGTTCCGGTGATTTGGATGAGGCTCGTAAAGCAGTGGATTCGCTAAACAATCTGTATCAAAAGTTGAAAGAAAAAGAGAAAAGTTACTGGGCTGTACTGACCGATGCCCAACGTAAGGCCGTTGAGTCGTGGATGATTTTTGAGCAGGGTGATCAAGAAGAAGCTCTTACTCTTATGAAGGAAGCCGCTGATACCGAGGATTCCGTTGACAAGCATCCCATCACACCGGGGCATATTTTACCAGCGCGCGAACTGCTGGGAGATATGCTTTTGAAGATGGATCGGCCTGAAGAAGCCTTAACAGCATATGAGAAAAGCTTAGAGATATCTGCCAATCGATTTAGAAGTCTTTATGGTGCGGGACGTGCTGCCGAGCTGGCAGGAAATAGGAATAAAGCCAAAGAACACTACAAGGCGCTGGTTGCCACCGCATCACCCGAAGAAGTGGAGCGACCAATGTTTAAAAAGGTGCGCAATTTTCTTGCTACCAATTGAGTGAAACTAACTGTAAAAAAAAGCAATTATGGCTGATCCAAAAATGATTAAAGAAGCCTTTGAACGAAACAAAAAGGCGTTACAGATGCGTCCGTCAAAAGCGAAGAGTACGACTACAACAAAAGTGCGATTGTTTGACGGAACGACCTGTGAGGTGGAGCATAAACACTGGAAATTCAAGGTGGATATCGGCGAAGCCGAGGGAGGAAATGACGCAGGGCCGGGACCCGGAATTTTAGAACGTGGTGCCTTAGGCAGTTGCCTGGCAATTGCTTATTCGCAGCGAGCTGCCGTGCTGGGAATCCCGATAGATAACATCGAAATTGATGTCGAGTCGGATTTTGATGCTCGGGGCATGTTGCATATTACAGATGATCCGCCCGGATTTGAGGCCATTCGATACAGAGTTTACATCGAAAGTCCGGCTACGAAAGATCAAATAATGAAGATGATCGAAGATGCAGATAAACACAGTCCGGTGTTAGATGATTTTAGTCGAGCTATTCCGGTTGAGCGGGAAGTGATCATCAAATCAAAAGAGAAGGAGGCAACGTGACGCCAACTATTCTGCAAAAACTTCAAAATTATTTCAGACCTGATCCCGATCCGAAAACTATAGCCCAACAACTCCGTCAACCTTCGGGAGACTTAGCTGAAGAAGTTGGTTTTAAAATGAACGAGGCCAATAAACCTCTTTATGATGTGATGATTGATCTGATAGAGCCAAAGGATAACGACCGGATACTGGAAATAGGGTTTGGCAACGGTAAGTTTTTCGACAAGCTGTTTTCAAATGTTAACGGACTGGAAGTTGCCGGAATAGATTATTCCAAAGAAATGGTTGAGACTGCAAAGGAAAATAACAGCGCACCTATTACTTCCGGCAGGTTGGATCTTCAGTGGGGATGTAGTGATGCGCTTCCGTATGACGATCAATTCTTTGATAAAGTATTTTGCAATATGGTAATCTATTTTTGGGATGATCCTGAGCCTCATCTGCAAGAAATTCACCGTGTACTCAAGTCGGGAGGCAGATTTTATACAGGGATGAGGACCAGGGAAAGCATGCTCAATTTTCCATTCGTACAGTTTGGATTCAATCTGTATAAAGTTGAAGAATGGAAAGAAATACTAATTGAGAATGGGTTTTCCCTGCTGGAAACAACGTCAAGATTAGATCCAAAAATGGAATTTAACGGTAGTGAGCTTAGGCTTGAGTCTTGCTGCGTAGTTGCTATAAAAAATTAAAATTCAATCAACACTTAGTTCAACAATTATGAAACCGGAACTACAACGTAGAGTACAGCGATATGGATGGGATTATTCTTCCCCGCATTATGATGCAGGTTGGCAGCACCAGCTTAGTCCGGCCCAGGAGCGGCTGCTTAAAAAGTCGAACCTTCAAAAAGGAGCGAAGGTGTTAGATATATCCTGCGGTACGGGATTAGTGACGATTCCTATCGCCCGGGCCGTAGGATCGGAGGGCGAAGTTGTGGGGATCGATCTTTCCGAAGGTATGATTCAAAAAGCGGCTGAGGAAACAGAAAAGAAAGGATTTTCACATATCACTTTTGAACATATGGATGCTGAAGATCTTGATCTGCCGGATTCGTTGTTTGATATTGCTATCAACTCGCTGGGATTGATGTATTATCCAAATCCGGATAATGCGATAAAGGAAATGTATCGGGTGGTAAAACCGGGTGGACGAGCTACGGCTTTGGTTTGGGGTCGTCGCAGTGCTTGTGGATGGACAGAACTTTTTCCTATCGTAGACCGTCGGGTAGAGTCAGATGTATGTCCACTCTTTTTCCAGTTGGGAACGGGAGAGAATTTGCACAAAACATTTCAAAAAGCTGGCTTTGAAGATCTGAGGTCTGATCGATTTGATATGACACTACATTTCGATTCGGATGAACAGGCTATTACTGCCGCTTTCCTGGGAGGAGCCGTAGCCTTGGCATATCGCAAGTTTGATGAAAAAACCAAAAATGAGGTTCATGCCGAATATATAGAATCCATCAAGTCTTACAGTAATGGGTCTGGATATGAAATTCCGGGAGAATTTGTGATAGTGTCGGGTAGAAAATCCGGATAAAACATATCTAAAGAAGAAAAAGGGTTAGCAAGTTGATTCTAATTATTTAGTGGGATAGTTATATCGTTTTTAGGATAGGCATATCTATTTTTAGTTTCATCAGAGAATTTTCAAAAATGTAATCTGTAATTTTCGGAGATGCTTGGAATTCCTTTTACTTTTTTTTGTGTTTAGATGAAGCTAAATCAAAATAAAAAGAAGATAAGAAGAGATTAGAATAAGGCTATGAGCAATATTTTAATCACTGAACTGAAAAACCAAGGTCCGGGCGATATTCTTGGCGCCATTGGCGGTGAAACAGATATAGATCCGGGCATTATTGGCAATATTGATATCAACGGATCAAGAGCTCTTATAGAAGTAAATAATGGTAAGGCAGAAGAGTTGGCAACTCAATTGAATGGAAAAAAAGTGGATCATTCCAGGGTATCGGTCCGGAATATAGAAGAGGAAGATTTTAAGGATATTGAAACCATTTATGGCTATGTAGACCGGTTCAAACAACTGGTTGAGCTGGAACGCAAGGAGGAAATGCGGGAGCATGAAGAGAGTATTCGTACTCTTTCCGGCCAACAGCGGGAGGCTGAAGGAAAAGCTATTCTTCATTTAAGAGGACGTGACGAAGGCAATGCGCTCGAAGGTAAGCTGGTAAAATTTATGCGACAGCATAAAGGAGAGCCGCTCCCGGAGACTGAAATAGCTGTTGGCGATCTGGTGATGATTTCGCGCAGAGATCCGTTGCTCAGCGATAATCCCACGGGTACGGTTGTGCAGAAAACTAACTATTCTATTACTGTTGCTTTTGATCAGCCCCGGAGCTTTATATTTGACAAAGGATTGCGGATGGATCTATATGTCAATGATATTACCTACCAGCGTATGAAGGATGCATTGACAAGGGTAGAGGAAGCAACCGGACGATTGGCCGATCTTCGGAATATTATAGTAGGGTTGCGTTCACCTGAGGAACCAGAAAAAGCAGAGGTAGATAAGTGGTTCAACAAAGAGCTGAATGAATCCCAAAAAGAGGCGGTAGCCCACAGTTTGGGTGCTGAAGATGTGCATCTTATTCACGGTCCGCCGGGTACCGGTAAGACAACAACAGTTATTGAGGTGATTGAACAAGCAGTAGCCAACGGACAGAAAGTGCTCGCTACGGCTGCATCAAATATTGCTGTTGATAATATGCTGGATTTCCTGCTGGATCGTGGAGTAAAAGCCGTTCGGGTAGGACATCCGGCACGAGTAACGCCACAGCTTCAGAATCATACCCTGGACAGCCTGATCGAGGAAAATGACCAGTATCGTAAGTCGGAAGAGTTACGAGCCCAGGCATTTGAGAAGAAAGAGGAGCAGGAAAAGTTCCCCCATCCATCCGGTAAATATCGACGAGGTATGAGTAATACCAAAATAAAAGAGCTTGCTGAAGAGGGGCGCGGTTCGCGCGGGGTATCCGAAGATAAAATTCAGGAGATGGCCCGCTGGATTGAGCTGCAGAATAAGATCGAGGAGCTTTTTGAGGAAGCGGACCAGCTTCGGGAGGAAGCCGTTAATGAAATTCTGGAGACCAAGCAGGTTATTTGTACCACCAACAGCACCGCCGGCAGTGAACTGATGGAAAACCGGGAGTTTGATCTCGTCGTGATTGATGAGGCTACACAGTCGACTGAGCCGAGCTGTTTGATACCTATTACTCGTGCTAAAAAGGTGGTAATGGCCGGAGATCATCGGCAGCTGCCTCCTACGGTGAAGAATCGAAAAGCTGCTGACAAAGGATTGGAAGACACGCTTTTTGAACGACTGGCTGAAAAGCATTCTGATATCAAAAATATGCTGGATGTACAGTATCGCATGCATGAGAACATTATGGCATTTTCAAATAAGCAATTCTATGATGGGATTTTATCTGCCAATGAAAGTGTAAAAGAGTATACCCTTGAAGATTTCCAGTTGGATATCAATTTATTTGATAACAATTTGACGGAGATTCTTGATCCACGTGAACCGGTTATATTTGTAGATACGGCCGGACGCGATGCTGCAGAGCGGACCAAGCAGGGATCAACATCCAAAGAAAATCCCGAGGAAGCTCTTCTGGTAGCAAAGATGGCGGATAATTTACTGCGATCAGGGGTACAGCCGGAAGATATTGCTGTTATCAGTCCGTATAAAGATCAGGTTGATTTGCTGGACCGTAAAATTGATACGGAAAACCTGGAAACAAAATCGGTGGATGGTTTTCAGGGACGAGAGAAAGAAGTAGTTATTATATCACTGACCCGAAGCAATAAAAATGGAAACATAGGTTTTCTCGAGGATGTTAGAAGACTCAATGTATCACTGACTCGCGCAAAACGGAAGCTTATTATGGTTGGAGATAGCTCTACCGTATCATCCCATGAAGTTTACGCTGACTTTATTGATTATGTACGAGAAAAGGGAAGAGTGATTGAACTATAACTTTTCTTATAATTATTTCTTACTCATCTGCTCTGCTGCCCATAGGGCTTTATATACATTTACTACACCATCAGAAACAGATAATTTTGCAAAGGCGGTCTGTTCGGCTTCCTCGGGATTTCCCTCGCTCGGTACATTTACTTGCTGATCGGGATATTGAGTGGTGTTTTCGAGAATAACTTGCCGAACTTGCTGGGCCGATAATTCCGGATAATAAGCCATAATAAGAGCAGTAACACCCGCTACAACCGGCGATGCCATACTGGTTCCTTCCTGAAACTTGTATTCATTGTCAGGCATGGTGGAGTAAATATCCACTCCGGGAGCAAATAGGTCAACCGTTTGGTCGCCATAGTTGCTGAAGTTAGCGACAAATTTCTGGTTTGGTTTCCAGCTTGTGGCTCCCACACTAAGCCAAAGAGTGGCAGCAGAATCACTTATGGCACTGCTATATTTGTCAGTGGGATAGTTTGCCGTTGTATCAGTATTTTGAGCACTGTTACCCGCTCCGTGCACCATCAGTACATTGTTTTTGTTGGCTTGTGCCACGGCTTTGTCAACAACTTCCTTGTGGGGAGAATAGCTTTTACCAAAACTCATATTGATGATATCCGCCCCGTTATCTACGGCATAGCGGATGGCGTTGGCCACGTCTTTGTCGCGCTCATCGCCATTGGGCACGGCGCGAATGGCCATAATTTCAACATTGTTTGCCACACCATTTATCCCAACCCCATTATTGCGTTCTGCTCCAATAATTCCGGCTACATGTGTTCCGTGAGAAGGATCGGGACCCGCTACATCGTTATTACCGTAATATCGCTCCGATTTATCTTCATAGTCATCGCCCACTATATCGCGTGGATTGAAATCAGGATTGTAACCGTATTTTGCAAACTCGTAAATCTGTTTTTTCTGATCAGCAATAAGTGTAGAGTCGATATCATTTTCCATCACATACAGCATTACATTTTTGGCAAAGTTAAGATCCTGGCTGGTAGGCTGTAGATTTTGGAGATCTTTATAGGAGTAAGACGAGTCGGCAAAATGGTTATTTAAAATATTTTCAGCTTCTGCCTTACTCTGTTCTATATTTTGAATATTTTTATACTGTTGATTGATCTCTCGGATTTTGTCTTCATAATCCGATTTAATTTCCCGGTAATAGAGATATTCTTCTCTTTCTTCGTCCGTTAAAGCAGATGATTTCATTTGCCCATATTTCTCTGTCAGCTTTTGATAAAGACGGGTTAGTTCAAAGGTATCGTGATTTATATTTTCTCCGTCCGCACCGCCAATAAAATTCCAGCCATTTACATCATCCACATAGCCATTATTGTCATCATCCTTGCCATTATTTGGAACCTCATCTTCATTGATCCACATAATATCATCGAGATCTTCATGGTCAGTATCTACTCCACCGTCTATAACGGCAACTGTAACTGTTTTTTGTGGGGATCTATCAGCCAGTAACTCAAAATAAGCTTTGTCGCTGCTAATACCGCGGAATCGAGTAACTTCCTCATCCCAATGGTGCCATCCCTCAGGGGGTTCCAGCATCGTTTCAAAATTTACAGAGTCCGGAGCTTCTTCTTGCTCATATTGTTCAGTAACTCCATCATCAGACGTTGTTTGTTGTGTTGTAGAGCAGCTGTACAATGAAACAGCAAAAGCCAGAATAATTAAAAAACGCTTTTTCATATAGGTAATGGGTATAAATTGATTACAACTAAATGTGATATTGATTTACAACGACTCAACGTTGGTGATAAATCGATCAGAAGCTTCCTGAAAAGCAGTATGAATAGCTTCATTCAGGGATTCCTTAAATTCAGTTCCCGCTTCGGTAGCATAAAAATCAGCATATTTTTTGAGTTGTTCATCTTCCAGTCCGTGGTACATGACCAAGTAATTGTTGACTAACTCATTTTCTAACTGCATCTGCAGGCGGTTCTTAAAATTGTTGAGAACACCGTCAATCTGTGTCTCACTTAAGCTAAGCTTACTGCTGATTGCATCAGTACCAATAACCAAAGAGCGAAATAGGATAGTTTGAGATTCTATTTCAGATTCTTTTGTAGACCTTTGATCAATAATGTCTTTGACAATAGAAATCCGTTCTTGGGACGGTTCATCTTGTTCCAGCTCATATTTTGTGACAATCTGCTTACGGATGCCCTGAACGGTATAAAAATCGGCCTCAGTATTTAGAATAGGTTTGATTGCTTCTGAATCGAGGATGCTAAGAACGGAGTCGGAATAGCTGGGGTCAAAGTTCTCTTTAAAGTTTTTGTGAGCGATCTTGGAAAGAGAGTCAGCGTTATATGCTTCGTTGAATAGTTCTATTAGCTGCTCATTTTTTGAAGCGGATATACCAAATGGATTTTGTGTGAATTGTTGCTCCAGATCCTTTGGAATATCATTTAAAGTTTGTTGGATTGGGACTAATTCCAAAAGCTGATCTATATTATTTCCCTTATTACTACTTGAAGATTCTTGGGCAAAACCCAGAAAAGGAAGTAGGAGAAAACAAATAAAGATCGTTGACCGCGTATATTTCATGATTTATGATATTAATGGAAATAGAAAAGATGAAAAATAATCTAACGATTATTTCCAATGGTCAAAAGCTTCAAATGGTGTATTGATTATTAGTTTTTTTTAATTAGAGAGCTGATTTTTTGTATTCATAAAAACTTATAGTAGAATCAAAATAGACTGATTATTACGTATGCAAAGACAAATTCGATAGAGATGTTTTGAGGAGGATATAATAATCAAAAGGAGTTTAAAAAGAGGGGCAGAACTTGGCTAACCCTAAAAATTGGAACGTATTATTAAGATGAAGAACGAAAAAAAGAGTGCAAGGGGGCAAGATAGAGGGTATTGGCGCCCGCTGCCGTTAGGGTATTTGCTGGAAGAGTATGGGTTGTTTAGTAAAAAGGTAGTGCTGCTACTGGGCTTATGGCTTGTCTTATTTATTATTAGTTTCCTCTCCGTTATTTACTGGATACCGTCAGACTGGGATACGCTGGCAAGTACGAGACAAGCAATTTCGTTGTTTTTGTTGTTTTATCCCCCGCTATTAATATCAAACTTATTACTGTTTTGGTTGGGATTTGAATGGGGATTTATTCCTGCATATCTCTCTACATTTATGGTGGCGCTGGCTTTTAATATGCCCATGCAATGGTCTATACTATTTGGTATAGCAGTTGTTTTAGGGATGGGGATTTTTGCAGTTGTATATTACAGCACTCATTTTAATTACACATTAAACAGTGTTACGCATTTTGCGTTTTTTGTAGGTGTTGCATTGGTAGCGTCGATGGCTTCTTCTCTGGGATCCTTGATATGGAGCCATGTTCATGGTCTGACAATTGAAGAGACACTTATTGCCTGGCAAAGTTGGTGGACCGGCACCTTTCTTCAGCTCGTTTTTATTAATGCTCCCATTCTTTTTGTTGTGGGCAATAGGATAGAGCGTCTTAAGGACAAATATTTTGATGTCCCTGAACGACCTGAAATTTCACTGGGATGGGTGTATAGTGCTATTATATCCGTAGTAACCGTACTGGTGATTTTTATACTCTCTGCCGAACAATTGGGAACCCTGCGGATAGAAGAGGCATTAAGGAATACACCGTCAGATCTTGCAAATGAGATTTTAAGTGCTTCACAAACGTTTGAGTTAACTGCTTGGATTGCTATTGTGATTTTGCTTGCTGCCGGATTGGGAGGTATTCGATTGGTAGAAAGCTGGAATAAGGCGTTAAAAGAACAGGTTCGTATTAAAAGGTCACTGATAGCTGAAATCCATCATCGGGTCAAAAATAATATGCAGTTAGTATCCGGACTTATTGAGCTCCAGCTTCAAAATACAGAAAACAAGCTCGTAGAAGATGAATTGCGAAAAAGTCATTCCCGTATTTATTCTATGGGTAAAGTACATGAGCAGACCTACCAGCACGAAGATGCTGCCGATGTTAATGTAGATGTATATATAGAGAGCGTGATAAAGCAGATAAAAGGTAATTTTGGAGAGATAGATGATGTCCGGATTAAATTGTTTTGCTCCCCTTTTAAACTGACGATCAATCAGGCCGTAACATATGGATTGTTACTTAATGAGCTGTTGACTCTTATTTGTAGGTATGAGGGTAATAATTCCAATGGTACTACCAAAATTTCTATTCTTGTAGAAGAAGGAGATGAGAGTATTAAAACTGTATTTCAGGGCATTTCATCACCATTTGAAATTGCAGGCTCTGGATCTCTGGACGAAACATTAATTAATAAACTTACTAAACAGCTAAATACTGAATTAAATCAGATACAAGGTCAGGGAGAAGGTATAGTTTTAGAATTTACGTTTGATAAAAAAGATTCTCCCTCGCATTTCGGTTCCTGGGAACCTGCCAAGTAACGGTCAAAGAAAGATATAGAATACTATTGAAAAAGAATTACTGTTTTTGACTTTTGCCAGTCATTGGAACAAATCGAACCGGCATTTTTTGTTCTCTGGTTATTTCACCGTCTTTTGTTTTGGTGATTTTTGTTAAGACCTGGTTCTCGTTGACGTTACCAACCGGCGCTACTAACACCCCTTCAGGAGCCAGCTGATCAATTAAAGGCTGAGGGATATCTTCAGGTGCCGCCGTTAAAATTATTGCCTCGAAGGGGGCATGTTTGGGCCATCCCTTGTAGCCATCACCAATTTTGGTTTGGATGGTATCATATCCCAGTATTTCAAATCGCTTGATTGCCTGATCTCCCAATGGTTTTACAATTTCTATGGTATAAACATGTGGGGTAAGTTCAGATAAAACCGCCGCCTGGTAGCCGCTGCCCGTGCCAATTTCCAGTACTTTTTCACCAGATTCAATATCCAGAAGGTCGGTCATGTAGGCGACAATTAAAGGTTGAGAAATCGTTTGGTCATAACCGATTGGCAGGGGACGATTATCGTAGGCATATTCCTGATGGTTTTTGGGCACAAAAAAATGCCGTGGCACATGACGCATGGCATCCAGTACTTTTTGGTCATCTATAATACCGCGGTTTTCAATACCTTGCTCGACCATTTTGCGGCGTTCACTTTTTCGCTGATCAAAACGAGGTCGTTCCCATTCTACGGTATCTGCTGCAACAGTATCTTTAAATTGTGGTGATGGTAAATTGTCAGTCGGCAAAGGGGCAGGATCGTCGAAAGCAAGCCATATTCCGGCAGCTGCTATAATTAAAATGAGAAAACTATTCAGCGTTTTCATGAAAAATGATATTCTTTCGTGTGTATTTTAAAAACATAGTTTCTACAACAGTTCGTTCAAAATAGGGAAGTCATTTGCCTTTCCGCCCTTCAAAACCTAAAATTGAACACAGATCAATGGGGAATAAATAGGTGCTTTATGGATTTTAAAGAACTTCGGCAAAAAATTGAATACGCGCGAAATACTTCTGAACAGTTACCTCCTTTGCCTGTTAATGATATCCCAGAGTTGTTACAACAACGCTCGGATAATAAAGGTAATTATTTGACCTACATTGATGAAAATGAGAACCGGACCGAGGTTAGTTATACCGTATTTTATCAGCATGTAATAAACTGCGCGCGGTTAATGCAGAACCATGGACTAAGTCACGGTGATCGTATTGCTACGATCTCATATAATCACTGGCATACCGTTGTGCAATATTTTGCAGCCTGGCTCTTGGGATTAGTGGTTGTGCCAATCAATTTGGGGGAAGATGATGAGCGTATTGCCTACATCTTGGAGAACGGGGAAGTGGAACTGGCGTTCGTACGTACCGAATACCGGGAGCGATTTCGGGGGATTCTGGAATCCCACAAGTATTTGAAAAATGTGGAGTGGATTGTTTGTGAAGGAGAGATTGAAAATTTCACTCATGAAAAGGGAGATCTTGAACTCCCTGATGATGTATTGGATGATTCAGAAGCCCTGATTGTCTTTACATCAGGCACCACAGGTGCCCCCAAAGGAGTAGCACTAAGTCAGCGTAATTTACTTGAAGATGCCCGGAGCATTGCTGATTGGCATAATATCGATAATCAAACGCGAATGATGTGCGTGCTCCCCATCCATCATGTCAATGGGACCGTAGTTACTTTGATGACCCCATTTTTTGCGGGCGGATCCACGGTGCTCAATCAAAAGTTTAGAACCAGTCGCTTTTTCCCCATTATTAAAGAAGAGGGGGTTCACATCGTTAGTGTTGTGCCTACGTTACTGCAGTATCTCAATAATTATTATTCAGAAAAAGAGACGTCTGATACCTCAACCTTAAAGCACATAATTTGTGGGGCAGGGCCGTTAACCGTCAAAGTGGCAACGACCTTTGAAGAGCGCTTTGATATCCCAATCATCCATGGTTACGGACTTTCGGAGACGACCTGCTACTCATGTTTTCTTCCTGTCGATCTGGACGAAGAAGAACACAAAAAGTGGATTGCTGATTACGGCTATCCCAGTATTGGGGTACCTATTCCGGCAAATGAGATGGCGATCCACGACGAAGATGGTAACGAGCTGGAAGAAGAGGAGCGCGGCGAAATTGTAATCCGCGGGGTAAATGTGATGTTGAAGTATTATAACAACCGGGAAGCAAACGAAAAGACGTTTAAACACGGTTGGTTTCGCAGTGGAGATGAGGGATTCTATGTTAATGATGAGGAAGGGCGTCCGTATTTTTTTATTACCGGCCGGTTAAAGGAACTGATTATCCGGGGGGGAGTAAATCTGGCCCCCCTCGAAATTGATGAGGTGATTAATAAGGCGCCGGGTGTTCAAGCCGGTATAGCCGTCGGATTTGAAAATGATTGGTATGGGGAAGAGGTGGGCGCCTATGTCCAACTTAAAGAAGGCGCAGAGGAAGATGAGGAAGCTATTCTGGAGTATTGCAGAGAGTATTTGCCATTTTCGAAGTCCCCGAAGGTTGTTGTTTTTGGGGATCAGATTCCGGTGACCTCTACAGGAAAGTATCAGCGACGAAAAGTAACGCATCATTTCGAGCAGTGGAAAGATGTGCAGTTTCGGGATGAATAATGGCATGGGGTACGGTGCATAGAGAGTGGAGTGTGGGTGACCGATAAATATATTCTAAAATTTAAATTAAGAGAGAGGAAAGCTATGAGTCAATTTCGATTCCAGGATTTTACTCTCTGCCCGATGCCCCAAGCTCCTGGCCACCGTTTAAACAATAAAACTTGCTCCTCTCTTCGTTATTAATTAAAGTTGAAAAAAGGATATCATCTTCACTACGGTACAAAGGCAGGAGGTCACTATGGCTCATTCACTCGATCTTGATCTTTTTACACACCTTCAATCTGATTTTGAATCTCAGCAGTACAAAATATTGGCGGGACTCAAATCGATTTCTGATGATTTTCAGATGAACAAGATTTATCCGCACTTAAGTCATCTGGTAGAGCTTTATACAACCCTGGATGATATATTAAGTCGACTTCGGGATTTGCGGGATGAGTTTCCCAAACGGATCAAAAAGATCGATTTTGTAAATGAAGTTATTGAGCACGAAGTTGTTTTTGTAGATGGATCCGATCTGTCAAAAGTTGAAGATCTAATTGAGTGGGGATTACCATTGATTAAAGCAAAAATCGAAGAGGGTAAAACGATTTATGAATTTGTGAACGATGAAATCAAGCTCGAAGAAGTCGGTATTATTCCTAATTATACGGATGAGGGATATTTTTTTGTGCCTGATAACGAGGAATCGAAATTGTTACTTTTCCAGTATGAGCTCACTGTTTTTGAAAGTTCACAGGATAGATATCGATCACTGAAAACGGCTTTTCTGAAAGGATTAGAGCAGGACGGAGCTTATCGGTCTCCAAATGCTATTAAACTTAATCTCATCGATGAAAATAAGGACTTACCTAACCCGGCAACTTTTGCGTTTAACACTGATCTGGATTTCCCATTTCGGGAGACGATTTTTCCGGTTACCAAACGAAAATTATTGCAGCAGCTGTATGAGTAGAGTAGTATTGGGTGATGAGTCTTGAGTAGTGAGTATTGAGATTGTTTGGTAGTATTTTTCTATGCAGGAGTTAATTTCTTGGAGAAAGTGAAAATCATCTTTTGAAGTTGATTAATCTCACTCAATAGGATTTTGCCAGCTTTGGAAGGCAGTATATCTAAATTTTTTGCAATGATCAGTTGCGTTTCTAATTCACAGGAAGATGCGTATGCAATACTTAAGAAGCGTTTGAAATCCTTATTAGTATTTCGTCCTGCTCCTTCAGCAATATTTGATCCAATTGATACAACACATCTTCGTAGTTGAGATACTAATCCATATTTTTCTTCAGCCGGAAAGTTTGTAGTTACCTCATAAATATCAGTTGCTAAGGAGATTGATCGTTTCCAGATATCTAACTTTTTGTATCGGTGCATAATAGAAGTTTTTTAATTACTATTTAGCTTGTTAGTATGACCGAATAGTCAGACTATCCTTACAGATTATTTTATAAGAAATTGCACTGAAGTCTCATATCTCAATACTCACAACTAAACATCTACCACAGCCAGCGTACACCTTGATATACAAACCAACTTCTCATCCTCATTAAAAATTTTGGTTTCCCACACCTGGGTTTGACGTCCTTTGTGGATGGGTTTAGAAACGCCGTGCACCGTTTCTCCTTTACGGGCAGCACGTACATGATTGGCATTGATCTCAACACCCACTGCTGTTTTTCCTTCTTCCTCGATATTGAGCCAGGCCCCGACAGATGCCAAGGTTTCAGCAAGAGCAACAGAAGCTCCTCCATGGAGTAATCCGAAGGGTTGTACGGTATTTTTATTGACGGGCATAGTGGCTTTTACTTCGTCAGATTTGAAGGAAGTGAATTCGATGCCAAGAGCATCTCCCATGTTTTTTTCTGAAATAGAAAGAAATTTTTCAACACGTTTTTTAATATTAGGTTGGATATACATAAATGATTCTGTTACAATTGATTAGTGGATGCAGGTTAATTACCAAAATGGAAGATAAATTTAAATAGACTTTTAAATCATCCGCAATCGTTTAAATTATTGGTAAAGATTGTCATCAACAATTAAATATAGTACTGCTATGGCTTACGATCCGACTACTATTGTTTCAGAGATTGAAAAGGGGATACAAAAGCATGACAAAGATGTATTCATTTCTACAAAACGGAATGGAGAATGGGTTGAAACGAGTAAGGAGGAGTTCCAGGAGAAAGTTCGTAATTTTGCCCTTGGGTTGTACGAGCTCGGTGTACGAGCCGGTGATACAGTAAGCCTGCATTCTGAAAACAGCGCTGAATGGGTGATTTGCGATCAGGCAATTCTTTCATTAAGTGCGGTAAACGTTCCTATTTATACTACGCAGCCGGCAGAGCAGATTAAGTACATTTTGGAGAACTCTGAGGCAAAAGTGCACATTGTTTCTAATGATGAGCTTTTTGCCGAAACGAAGCCAATTATTAAAGAGATAGAGAATGTTAAAGCTATAATTTCCATATTTGGCTCCAAGCACGGTAAACTCAAAGAGTTTGATGACATCCTCGAAATGGGAGCAAAAAAGCATGAAGAGAATCCGGATCTGTTTGAAGAATTGCGATCAAAGGTAGGGCCGGATGATCTCGCTTCGCTTATCTATACATCGGGCACAACCGGCGATCCCAAAGGGGTAATGCTCACACACAATAACATTGCTTCGAACTTGCTGGCATCGTTGGAGCGTGTTCCGTTTGATGAAACCGTCCGAGAGCATGAAAAGATGCTATCCTATCTGCCGCTTTCGCATGTTTTTGAGCGAATGATTACCTATATGTATCTGAGTATGGGATATCCTATTTATTATATCGAGGAAGTAGATGAAATTCGTGATGACTTTGAATATGTAAAACCCTATTACTTTGCAACAGTGCCTCGACTTCTGGAAAAAATTCATACCGGAATTAAGGTAAAGGGACAGGAGATGAGCGGACTCAAAAAGCAGCTCTATTACTGGGCTATAAATCGGGCTGAGGAATATGATCCCGAAAATCCCCCCAGCGGATTGGATGCCATTAAGCATAAGATTGCGGATAAACTGGTGTATTCAAAAATCCGTGAACTTTTCGGAGGCAACCTGTTGGGAATGGTAAGTGGTGGTGCCGCTCTTTCGCCTAATTTATTCCGATTTATGAATGCCTTGGGACTCATTTGTATGCAGGGATACGGACTTACAGAGACATCGCCTGTGTTGTCCGTTAATGACAAAGATCATATGCGTGTAGGTAGTTCCGGGAGACCGCTTTCGAATGTAGATATTAAAATTGCCGATGATGGAGAGATTCTTGCAAAAGGGCCCAATGTAATGGAAGGATACTATAATAATCCAGAAAAAACGGACGAAGTATTTAACGATGACGGCTGGTTTATGACTGGTGATGTAGGTAAGCTTGAAGATGATTACTTGTATATTACTGATCGAAAAAAATCGGTATTTAAGTTATCTACCGGTAAATATGTTGCTCCACAGACTATTGAAAACTTACTCAGCGAAAGTGGATTTATTGATCAGGCTATGGTGATTGGCTATCAGCGAAAATTCTGCTCGGCCTTGATCGTACCGGATTATGGAAATGCCAAAAAGTGGTTGAAGGGACGTGGTAAGTCTGTTTCGGATCCTGCAAATGAAGACCCGGAAGTTCAAAGACTTATACAGCGTGAAGTCGATAAAGTGAATAAGCAACTTTCCCCTTGGGAAACGGTCAAAAAGTTTGTGTTGCTGGAAACTCCTTTCTCTATCGAATCCGGTGAACTTACGCCCACACTGAAAGTTAAACGCCCGGTCGTTAAAGAACGTTATGAAGATGAAATCGAATCGATTTACCAGGAAGAGGAGCCAAAGGCAAATAATTAAATACTTTTAGTGTCTTGGGGCCTTCGTGATTTTGCGTGGTTAATTTAGCAATTAATAACTTATTACATAGAACATAGATATTTATGTCCACAAGCAAATATGATATTCAGAAAGTAGCGGTACTTGGATCAGGAACGATGGGTAGCCAAATTGCGGCACATTGTGTTAATGCCGGAATGCAGGTATGGCTCCTTGATCTCAAGGATGAGGAGAGTGAGAATCCCAATCAGACGGTTTTAGATAATATAAAAAAACTCAAAAAGATGAATCCGTCGCCGCTGGGATTGCCGGAATACGCGGACCGCATCGAGCCCGGAAATTTTACCGATGATCTGGATATCATCAAGGAAGTTGATTGGGTTTGCGAGGCCATCATCGAAAAAATGGATATCAAAAAAGATATGATGTCTCAAATTGAAGATGTTCGAACTGAGGGGACGATCGTGAGTTCGAATACCTCCGGTTTGCCAATTGGAGATATTAGTGAGGATTGTTCGGATGAATTTAAAGAGCATTTTCTGGGCACACATTTTTTCAATCCGCCCCGGTATATGAAACTGTTGGAGCTTATTCCCACCGAATCCACTGCTGATGAAGTCGTAGAATATATGAGTCGTTTTTGTGAGCGTGATTTGGGTAAGGGTGTGGTGAAGTGTAAGGATACGCCCAATTTTATTGCCAATCGCATCGGAATCTTCTCGATGGCCAGTATCATGCCGCACTTTTTTAACGGGAATTTCCGTGCCGAGGAGATTGATTATCTGTTGGGAACACTTACCGGCTACTCTAAAGCAGCAACCTTTAGAACTGCCGATATGTCCGGCTTGGATGTAATTCATCACGTGGCAACGAATTTGTATCCAGCTATTCCAGATGACGAACGGCGCAAAGTGTTCGATCTGCCTGATACTTTTGAGCAGATGGTAGAAGATGGGAAACACGGCAACAAAGCGGGAGAAGGGTTTTACAAAAAGGTGCGCACCGATTCGGGCAAGGAATATAAAGTCATCAATCCCGAAACGGGGAAATACGAATCGCAGATTGAGCCTGAATTTGAAAGCGCAACCGAGGCTAAGAAAAAGTTTAAAACTTCCGAGGAACGATTGAAATTTTTAGTCAATCAGGATGACGAAGTAGGACAGTTTTTATGGAAAGTACACTGCGATTTGCTGCTGTATTCAGCTAATCGTATTCCTGAAATAACAGACTCAGTGGAAGCCATTGACCGCGCTATGAAATGGGGCTTCAACTGGGAATTGGGGCCGTTTGAGCGCTGGGATGCTATTGGTGTTAAGGAATCAGTCGAGCGTATGCAGGATGAAGGACTGGATGTGCCTCACAATGTTCTGGCTATGCTCGACAGCGGACGAGATCACTTTTATGACAAGGAAGAGGGAACGGTCTATAATTTGGCAACCGGAGACGTTGAGAAGCTGAGTCCGCCAGCAAAGGGAGCTATTCAGGTTGCTACACTTAAATCTAATAATAAAGAGGTTTTTGGCAACGACAGCGCCGGGTTGTACGATTTAGGTGATGGCATTGCACTTTTTGAATTTCGAACTAAGCAGTACACGCTGGGCTTTGAGCTCGTCCAATCACTGAAGAAAGCCTGTGATATAGTTGAGGAACAATTTGATGGACTGGTTATTAGTCATGATGGCAATAATTTTACCTATGGTGCCAACTTGATGGAGGCGATGGGGGCCTGGCAGAAAGGAGAGAAAGAACAGGTCAGGCAAGCGGCAAAGAATTTCCAGGATGTGGCCGTGGGATTACGGTATCGTCCGTTTCCTGTAGTCGTAGCACCTTTTGGCCGGTCACTTGGCGGCGGAGTGGAATTTATTCTCCATGCTGATAAGGTGGTAGCGCATCATGAATTGTATGCCGGCTTGGTGGAAGTGGGCGTTGGATTACTCCCGGCCGGAGGGGGAACAAAGGAAGTACTGCTGCGAACGATGCAAGGTTTGTTAGAAGATGAACAAGTTGATCCCATGCCGAATATTAAAGAGAAGTTTAAGACGATTGGGATGGCTAAAGTGTCTGACGGCGCGCCCAAGGCCAGAGAATATGGGTATTTGCGCGATTCGGATTCCATCATTATGAATCGGGATCTACTGATAGCCAATGCCAAAGCAGAGGCCAAACAAATGGCAGATGCTGGGTACTACCCACCAAAAAAACCAATGGTTAAAGTGCTTGGAAATGAGGCGTTAAGTTCATTGAAGATGATGCTTCATATCATGCAGGAGGCAAATTTTATTACGGATTATGACAAGGTGGTGGCTGAGAAGGTAGCCTATGTAATGAGTGGTGGTGATTTGAGCGAGCCGCAAGAGGTGCCTGAAGATTATATCTTGCGTCTTGAACGTGAGGCCTTTTTAGAACTCTTGGAAGATGAACGAACCCAAGCCCGAATAGAGCACATGCTCAAGAAAGGTAAACCACTGAGGAATTAAGAATTCTGAACTCAGAATATAGAAGAAGTTTTTCTGTGTTCTGACTCCTGAATTCTTTGATAATTTGATGAAGAAACTCCCTAAAACTTTCTACTTAATACTTTGACTTATGACTACCAAAGAAGCTGTAATTGTTGCTGCTGCGCGAACGCCAACTGGAAAAGCGAATAAGGGATCACTGCGTTTTACTGCACCTGATACGCTGGGTGGAGAAGTGATCAAGAATTTACTACAACGGGCACCAAATCTGCAACCCGAACAGGTCGATGACGTAATCATGGGTTGTGCATTTCCTGAAGCGGCACAGGGATTGAATATTGCCCGTCAAGCTGCTGCTTTAGGTGGACTTCCGCCTTCTGTTCCGGCTGCCACGATGAATCGGTTCTGTTCATCCGGATTACAAACGATAGCTCAAGCCGCTGAGCGTATCATGGTGGGAGGTGCGGACGTAATCATTGCCGGAGGCGTAGAATCGATGTCGCTTGTGCCCATGGGGGGATATGTTTCACGCTTAAATGCCGATTTGGTGGACAATTATCCCGAAATATATATCAATATGGGATTGACGGCCGAAAATGTGGCAGATAAGTATGATGTGAGTCGTGAAGACCAGGACGCTTTTGCCTATCGCAGTCACCAGCGTGCCTTGAAGGCTTGGGATGAAGGCTATTTTGAGGATCAGATTGTACCCATCGAAGTGAAAGAAAAGAAAGTAACGGCTGATGGTGAAGTAGAGGAGACCGAATTTATTTTTGATACGGATGAAGGTCCGCGGAGCGACACCTCCGAAGAAATTCTGGCTAAGCTAAATCCCGCTTTTAAGCAAGGGGGATCGGTAACGGCAGGAAATTCATCACAAATGAATGATGCTGCGGCAGCGGTAATTGTGATGAGTAGAGAAAAAGCAGATGAACTGGGACTAAAGCCCATCGCGAAGTACCACGGTTTTTCAGTAGCCGGTGTGCCGCCAGAAATTATGGGAATCGGTCCGGTTGAGGCAGTGCCAAAAGTGCTTAAGCAAACCGGATTTGATTTGGAGAATATCGATTTAATAGAGTTAAATGAAGCGTTTGCGGCACAGTCTTTAGCTGTAATTCGTGAACTCGGGTTGGATGAAGAAATCGTCAATATTAATGGCGGTGCTATTGCTATGGGACATCCGCTTGGCTGTACCGGTGCAAAGCTTACGACACAAATTCTACACGACCTTCAGCGACTGGATAAACAGTTCGGTATGGTGACTATGTGTGTGGGGGGAGGTATGGGTGCTGCCGGTATTTTTGAGAATTTAAATTAACTTTGCAATGCAAGGGCTTACTGCGATAAGCCCTTGCAAAATCTATCCTTTATGTTTACATCAGATACGTTAGCAGATCAAACGATTTTAATTACAGGCGGTGGAAGTGGATTAGGATTAGCGATGGCCAAGAAATTTGCTTCACTTGGCAGTAATATTGCTATTTGCGGTCGGACGGAGGAGAAGCTCCAAAAGGCCGTCGAGGAAATTGAAGAAGTCAGCAGTGACAGCACAGCAAAATACTATGTGGCTGATGTGCGCAATTATGATCGCATCGAAGAGATGATTGGAGAAATTGTATCCGACTTTGGCAATATGACCGGTCTTGTTAATAATGCGGCCGGTAACTTTTTGTCGGCTTCCGAGGATCTTTCGCCCGGAGGTTTTAAAGCCGTAGTTGATATCGTATTGCATGGCTCGTTTAACTGTACACACGTATTTGGCAACTATCTAATTGACGAAGATCGTAAAGGCAATATCTTGAATATGGTGACCACCTATTCTGAGGATACCGGATCGGCGTTTGTATTGCCTTCTGCATGTGGAAAAGCGGGTGTGTTGGCTATGACACGGTCGCTGGCCTATGAGTGGGCAACGTACGATATTCGATTAAATGCTATTGCTCCGGGGCCATTTCCCACCAAGGGCGCTTGGGAGCGATTGGTTCCCGATGAAAGTGCTGAGCAAAAATTCTTGTCTAAAATTCCCGCCGGACGATATGGAGATAAAGAAGAACTGGCTAACCTTGCAACGTTCTTAATGTCGGATATGGCTCCGTATATTACCGGAGAATGTGTGGTCATTGATGGAGGGGAACGTCTTTCCGCAGGACAGTTTAATTTTATTGATAAGCTTGGATCGCGCGAAGAGTTGAAGGGATTTTTTAAGATGATGCACAAAAAAGAAGGCTAAACGCGGGTCAGCCTTTTTTTAATCTTATCGATTGTTTTGTTTAACTCCCAAAGATGGTAGGCATTGTAAATGGTCTCACGATTAAACTGGATAGCTTTCAGAAAGCTCAACGCTGCTAATTCAGCTGCTTTGCTGGCATCGAACGATTTACTGTTGAAGAACAAGTGCCCATCTCTATTTTCCTCTCCCAACCGCACGGACTGTTCTAACACATCGCAATCTAAAATAAAATGATTGTTTGCGGCAAGCCGATGATGTCGGGAGTTCGTTGCTGTTACGTTGACATAAATATTGGCCGTTGCCCCGCTTTCAAAGCGTAATAGTATATGTAGTGCGTACAAATGCTGTTTTGATAGTTCGACTGTTTTTAAATCTATGTGATGTACTGATCCGTTTATCCATCGCAGGCAAAACGCAAGCTCATCAATCCAGTAATACTCAAAAGGATGATCCGACTCTACAAATTCGGAATAATTCAGCTCACGGTTAACTTGCAGAAATGAGGGTTTTGCAATCTTTTTTGACATCCATTTTGAAGCGGGAGCAAGAGTAGGCCAGTGTGAAAACTGAACAAGAACATTTGATTCTTCAGCAGCGTGATAAACTTTTTCAATCTGCTTAGTCTGGGTGGGGATGGGGGCAATCAAAAAGGTATGATATCCAGCTTTAACTGCTGCAAGTAAGCGATCCAGGTTTTTGGAGTAGTTATCCATCAGAAGGCATGCATTAACTTCACCAATTTCTGACAGCTTGCCGGCGATAACCACCTCTGAGACGGTGCGATGGGGACGCAAATGTTTTTCCCATGCAACTGCTCTGTCGGCAGGACCAACGATGCCTATTCTCATAACTATGTTTTTCGTTAAGATGGATAACTATCCATAGTTATGAAATAGGGCTATAATTTCAAAACTGATTACACCGTTCGGGAGAGAGTTATTCCGGCATTACCAAAGCGAGGATAAAATAGAGGAGAACGGGGCTACCCCATCCAAGAAAAGTGGTCACCACAAAAATAATTCTGACGATTGTGGGATCCCATCCCAAATATTCAGCAATGCCACCACAGACACCGGTAATCATTTTATCAGTTCGAGACTTTTTTAAACGAGCTCCCATAAGCAATATCAGTTAGTGGTTTTGTTGGTCTTTGTAGAAATAATACGGAAGAGTTAGTGGGATGTTTCGGGTGATTTAATATTAACAAAAAAGGAGAGTCCGAAGTAGTAGAACGGAAATAAAAAGGAACTGTAAATTAACCACGACGGAGACTGATCAAAATAATACAGTAATATAGAAAGTTGAAGTATAAACACTCCACCGAGGACTAAAGTAAAAAGACGCAAATATTCTGTTCGGGATGGATAAACAAACTTGACAGGCAAGAATGTTACGATTGCAAACATCAATAAAATTGCAGAAGCAAAAGTAATAGGCAGGTCAAGTAGAAAAATGTAGAATACTACAATGTTCCAATAGGATGGAAAACCCAGGAAAAAATGGTCATCCGTTTTAGCTTTGGTATTAGAAAACCCAAAGATGCTTGCTATGGCACAAATCACCAGTACCCACGTAGGGATGTTCATTGTTGCAAAAATCCATAGTAGGGGAGCAATAGTCCAGGTCATAAAATCAACGATGTTGTCCATTAGGGCACCGTCAATTGCTGGGGCATGTTCTTTTGTTTGAGTAAGTCGTGCGAGTGCCCCATCAACAGAATCGATGATGGCGGCCACAGCAAGTATCCAAACTGTTTCTTTATAAAACCCGTTATATGTTAAAATAAGTGCCCACAAGCCAAGTCCTGCCCCTAAAGCAGTGAGTAAATGGACTCCGTACGCTGCTGTTTTTTTCACAAACAGATTATGTTATTAATGTAATCCTTCTTTTAACCACCCTTAATAAAATAAAAAAAGCGGAACCTATGAAGTCCCGCTTTTAATCGATCAGAAAAATGTAATCTTTTTACATCTGTGAAAATGTTGGGTTATGATTCCTCATCATCTGTTGAAAGTTGAAAGCTGATAGGTAATGAGTACTGAACTCGAACCGGTTCGCCTTTAACTTTGCCGGGGGTAAAATCTGCCTGTTTGACAACACGCAATGCCTCTTGATCTAAGCTTTCATGAACCCCCTTAATGATTGTTGGATTTTCAACATTGCCGTCTTTGTCAATGATGAATTGTACGATTACACGTCCTTCGGCTCCCGCTTCGCTTGCCTCTTCGGGATAATTGATCATTTTTTGTAATGAGCTTAGTCCACCGACCAATTCCGGCATGTCTTCCACAGCAACGTAATAATTTCCGTCATTTGCCTTTGATGGTGGAGGAGGCGGCGATAGAGCCTCATCCTTAAGATCAGTAAAGGCTTTATCCGGATTATTTACGTTCATTTGAATAACACCGTTCTTGCCTTTGTCACCATATTTGTTTGTTGCTTTTTCTCCCTTCAGTACATCAACAGATTTTATATACTTTGGCTTAAGGCGAGTTAACTTGTTTTTGTTTTCTTCCGTTCTATCCCACTCTTCTCCGTTGATAACATATAAAGGGAAGTTATCAGAAGAATTGTTACTCATTTGTGCCTGTGTTTTTTCTACATCACTTTTTGTAATGTTATCGTCAGCCATATCCGTACAGGAAATAGTGACAGTTAAAAGAGCGGCAGCAAATAATGTGATTAAAAAGCTGGATCGAAAATTCATAGTGGTGAGGTTTTGGTTAGACATAATTTGGATACGTTTTTTTAATGACGATTTATTAACGGCCATAGATAAAGCTAATCGTTGATGGCAATCTCGCTTTGCAAGCTCAAAAAGCAGGGAAGCATATTTTTTCTTTGAAAACTGATTGGTAGCTAAAACTTGGCTGTCGCATAAAATTTCGCGGTATTCTTCACGCGATGAATGGAGATAGTAAACCAGTGGATGGAACCAGAAAAGACTTTTTATTGATACTAATAAACTGTTAAGTAAAAAGTCGTGATTCTTAATATGAACCAGCTCGTGCTGAACGGCCATAGCAAGTGATTCAGGGTTCCGTTTCAAATCAGTTGGTAATACGATTTTGGTATTTAGCCAACCGAAGGTGTAGGGGATAGCAGTATCTTCGGAATATGCAATTTGCGTATTTTTATATTGGTCACTGCTGCCCGGTAGAGTGTTTAACAGCTCTTTTTCATTCGAAAGGGGGCTAAAGTTTAGCTTATTCCCTGTTGCCCGGAGTTGGGCAAAATCAAACATTAGCTTTAGCAATAGTAATACAGCACCAAGAAGAAGTATCAGGCTGATAGCACCGGTCAAAAATTGAGGGGTCATTATTGCATTTAGTATAGACGGATCAGAGCTTGAGGCTGAAACTGGTATTGGATTTTGTATTATGATGGATATTCCTGCCACAACCGATTCTGTACTGCTGTTTATTTTGTCTGTGAGGTATGTTCCCAAAAGACCCAGGGGAAGAACCAGCAGAAGAGCGGTTCGAATGTGGTAATGGTAGATAGCATTGCGCAATTCATATTTGGATAATGCCCATGCGACGGGTGCAGCTACCAGTGTCCAGATAATGACCGGGAGCCATAAATACTCGATCAATTGATCGCCAAATGATTGAAATAGGTTTACGAATTCCATTATTGATTATCCTCCATATTATCAATCATAGATTTAATTTCATTAAGGTCCTCCGACGTTAAATCATCACTGTTAACCAGGGCCTGCACCAATTCTTTGGGAGAACCTTTAAAAGCCTTTTTCATTAAATTGGTGATAATGTTAGAGCGCACGGATTCCGGTTTTTGCGCAGGACTGTAGACATAGGTTACGCCGTCTTTACGATATTTAAGCAGATCTTTGTCGGCCAGGTTTTTCATGACGGTCATAATGGTGGTATACGCTACTTCCCGGTCTTCTAAAATCCGTTTACGTACCTGTTTTACCGTAGCTTCACCCATGTCCCAAACATGATTAAGCACTTCCATTTCTGTTTCGCCCAAAGATGTGAGTGACTTTTTCATGGTAGATAGATTTATTTAGATATTATCCTTTTAGTCTTAATCAGTTAGTACTAATATAATAGTATTATTGATTTTGTCAAACTTGGAAGGATAATCATCTAAATAACTGGACGAATAAGGTCAATAGCATCTTGTGGAAAAGGCGTGAATTGGGTTTAGGATAGGCAGCACATCCAAAAGTTTTTTCAGATTTTTTTAATGTATTAATTAGAACTATGGGTTATTAGCTTTTAGAGCCAGTATCATTTCTGAGGTAGTTCCGGCACCTGTGCCGCGTGTGACGACCACATCAGATGAAAGCAATGTTGATATGATTTTGTGTGCCTCTCATCCTGATATAAATAGGTATATCTATAAATTAAGACATCCCGTTTTTGTTTTCGAGAGGGAGGATGCCGATAATTAACCGTCCAATTTTTTAGCACTTCTTGAAAGGGTGTCTAATGCACCTACGTTTCGCCCGCCGGTAAGTAAGACCCAGTTTTGTTCTGTAATTAGCCGATCAAGCTTATAAGCATTTTCAGTATCTTGTTTTGTTGCTCCATCGCCGGGCCCCATCACTCCAATAATTAGCTCTGATCTAAGCCCTTCAATTTAGGAAAATGAATGGTCTAAGACACTTAACCTGTGATAGTAAAAATGCAATCAATGAGACAGATCAGACTATCATTACTTCAACTATTTTTAGTGAAGAAAATCAGCATGATAAAATGCTGAAATTTGAAGATCTGACAGATTAATTAAAAAAAGATTAACACAGTGTTAAGAATAAATTAAGAACAGATTTAACCTAAATAGCCCAAAATTTTTTTGTAGTTCCATTATTATAGATAGGACCAACCGGCATGTACTGCGGTTCTAATTTTTGTGCAATTCTTATAAAAAAAGTCCTCTTACACGTTCTTAGGTAATATATTATTCAATAATAAGATTATCGAAAAGCTATAATAATTGTAAATTTTACACTTAAAACATTCTTTATTTTTAGATTTATCTGTTTGGTTGCATCTAATTCTGAGAATAGTTAAAAATAGGAGTGGTGATATAAAGTGTATAAAATACACTTCGTAACATTCTTGGTCTGACCTAAGAAGTAAGGCCAGTTTTTAACGCTATCATGTTAACCAAATTAGGGATTTATGAAATCACATTTACATATTAAAATTGTGTCAATGTTGGCAGTATTTATCGTCTTTTTTTCGGTGGATACTTTAGCTCAGCATGAAGTTTCAGGGATGGTGATAGATGCAAGCACTTCGGAGCCACTTCCGGCAGTAAATATACTTGTGAAGGGGACCACTCGAGGTACTACATCAGATACTAACGGACAGTATGAATTACCAGTTGAATCCTCTACCGATACACTGGTTTTTTCATATGTTGGATATGAGTCACAAGAAGTGCCGATACAGGGACGCTCGGAAATAAATGTTTCTTTACAAGCCAAGGCTTTTGTTGGTGAAGATCTTGTAGTGGTGGGTTATGGAACTCAACAACGCGAAGATGTAACCGGTTCCATTTCTCAGGTGAGTTCAGAAGAAATTGAAAAGTATAGTACTACAGATCCGTCTGGGGTGCTGCGTGGGAGGGTACCCGGTTTACAGGTAAAATCTGACGGAGAACCCGGAGCAGCGCCTAATATTCAAATTCGTGGAGTGGGTACTTTTGGAAACAGCCAACCCCTTTATGTTATTGATGGTGTTCCGGTTGGGACGAGTATACGAGATTTTAATCCTAATAATATTGCCTCAATAGAGGTATTGAAGGATGCATCTGCTGCTGCTATTTATGGTTCTCGTGCTGCTAACGGTGTTGTACTGATTACCACAGAAACAGGAACAAAAGACACGCCTCTGCAGGTAAATTATAGTGGTACATTCGGGGTAAGTGAGATTTGGCAGGATATTCCCGTTACGGAGAGAGAGAATTATCAGATGTTAAGCAACGAAGGCCAAATTAATGCTGGAGAAACGTTAAATCCTGGCAACGACCCCAATCATCCAAATTTTGTTGATGATGTAAATACAGATTGGCAAGAGGAGGGGCTAAAAACTGGTCAACGGATGAATCATACCCTTAAATTTTCTGGCGGTGGAGATTATACCACTTATAATGTTTCGCTTGATTATGTGGATGATCGGGGAACATTAGTTGGCCACGGTCCCGATTATAAGCGGTATTCGGCTCGGCTTAATACAACCATGGAAAAAGGGATATTCGAATTCGGCCAGAATTTTTATTACACCCATACCGATGAAAAAGCATTGAATTACAATACCAATGTGCTTACGGGTGGGCGTCCTCCGATGATTGTAGATTTGAATATCGCTGTACCTACGCTTAAAGTATACGACGAATCTAATATCGGTGGATGTGCTGGTACAAAATCAGATGTTCACAATGTAATTGTGTTGAATGTGCCTTGTACAAACCAATTGCTTGAAGGAGTTACCAATGTTGATCGTTCATTTGCATCAGGATACGCGCAAGCTAACATCCTGGATCAGGATGACCAGGCATTGACTTATAAGTTAAATGTAAGTTACGACCGTACGAATGTTCGTAACTTTAACTGGGTTCCTGAATTTGAAATGGGTTTCTTCTTTAACAATACGAGTGCCCGCCTTAATGATGGTCAGGATATTTATACAACGGCCGTTGTTGAGAATACATTAACTTATGAAAAGGTTTTTGCTGATCGCCATGATGTAACCGCTCTTATCGGACAGACCTATCAAAAGGGATCATCCGTATTGCGAAATGGATATTCGGAGGCTTATGGACAACCATACTTTCCCGTGCTTGATAACGGCTCAAACAAAACAGCATCTGGAGAAGAGTATGAAAATGCCCTGGCCTCATATTTCAGTCGCCTGAACTATAATTATGATGACCGGTACCTATTAACAGCGACCATTCGTCGGGATGGATCATCTCGATTTGCACCCGAAAACAGGTACGGTAACTTTCCGTCTGCTTCTGTAGGATGGAATTTACATAACGAAGAGTTTATTCCTTTGCCTGACTTCATTTCTGAACTCAAGTTGCGTGCAAGTTATGGAAAGTTAGGTAATCAGAATATTGACGATTACTTGTATTCCAGCACGGTAAATCCTGGTGTTGTGTATAACTTTGATGGGTCTAAGGTTATTGGAAGTATTCAAACTCAAATTACTGACTCCGGTATTAAATGGGAAACGAAGACAACCAAAAATATAGGTGTTGATGCTTCTTTCTTGGATAGAACAATTGACTTTTCTGCTGAATACTATGAAAGTGTAACTTCCGATATTTTAGTGGGTGTACCCATTCCTTTATCAGTAGGAGCTAATAACGACCCGACTGTGAATGCCGGTGAGCTTCAAAATACAGGGTTGGAATTTTCCGCAACCTACCGCAAGAGCCGTGGAGATTTTACCTTTGAAATTACGGCGAACCTAAGTACCCTCAGAAATGAAGTATTGGCACTCGGGGGGAATGACGAACCCATTAGTGGGGTCGGAACACGTACCGAAGTGGGCGGTGAGGTAGGACGCCATTATGGATATGTAGCAGATGGCATTTTCCAATCTCAGGATGAGATTGATGATCATGCTTTCCAAAATGCAGGAACCGCTCCAGGAGATCTTAGATTCAAAGATCTAAACGATGATGGGATAATTAATGATGAGGACAGAACCTATCTTGGAAGTGGATTACCGAGTATCAACTATGGGCTGAACTTTGCCGGGGAATACAAAAACTTCGACTTCACCATATTTGCCTCGGGTATGGGGGACTATCTGATCCACAGCCGCATGTATCGGACACTTATGGCTACCAGCGACTACATGAACTATCACACTGATATGTTAGATCGGTGGACACCGGAAAATACCAATACGGATGTTCCACGTAGAATTGTGGGTGATCCGAATAATAACAACCGAAATTCTGATCGTGCAGGATGGTTGCAAGATGGTACTCATCTTCGGATAAATACCTTGCAATTAGGATATACCCTCCCAGAGAACCTGATAGATTATTTGTCGATCAGGAATGCCCGGATTTATGTAAATGCACAAAACGTGTACACATTCACGGCTTATAAAGGATACAATCCTGATTTTACATCCGGTGTGTTTGAGCCTGGCTATAACAATGGATCCTATCCAGTGCCAAGAACATTAACCGTAGGTGTCGATATTGGATTCTAATTCTAAAACCACACTGATTTTTATTGTCAAATATCAAATTTAATGACTAAGACCATGAAGAAACTAATATTTATAACAATTGCACTTGTGATGTTTATGGGTTGCGATGATCAGTTGGATTTAACTAATCCCAATGAGCCCACTGCTGAAACATTCTGGGAAACAGAATCTGATGCGGTAAGAGCCAGTTATGCCATGTATAACGGTTTGATTATGGACGGTACGTATATGCGTATGATACCGGCTTTAACAGACGGACGGAGTGACGGCTTCAAGGCCGATACACCCTGGCCCGATTTGTGGCAGACAGCTGCTTTTAACGTTCCGGCAACGTCGGGTCCTGTTGAGTGGGTCTGGCGTGAACATTATGTTCTTATATACCGGACCAATCAAGTTTTGGAATATGTGCCGGAAATGGAAATTGATGAAGCATTGAAAGAGCGGGTAATTGGACAGGCTCACTTTTTGAGAGGATTGGCTTACTTTAATCTGGCCAATAATTTCCATAGAGTGCCAATCTCCGATGCGCTTCCGGAACCGGAAGAGTTTAATGAACCAACCGCATCCGAAGAAGATTTGTGGCAACAAATCATTGATGACTTTAGTGCTGCCAAAGATCGTCTTCCTGTATCATATGAAAACGTGGATGGTCCTGATCAAGGGCAAGTAGGGAGAGCTACCGCTGGTGCTGCAACCGGTATGTTAGGTAAAGCCTATCTGTACCGTGAGCAATGGCAAGATGCTGCTGACGAATTTGAACTTCTTATGGATGGAAACAGTCCAATGGCTATTTATAGCCTCGTGGATGATTATCGGCATAATTTTAATGTCAATAATGAAAATAACGAAGAGTCACTGTTTGAAGTGCAGTTTGCCAGTCCTGACGAGGTCGGTGGATCAGATATGAATTATTGCTGTGAGCCTAACAGCAATTGGATGCAAGTTTCATCCCAAGCCTATACTTATGCAGCTGAAGGGTACGGATATTCCGACTTTTTACCTACCCAATGGCTGTATGATGAATTTAATAAAGAGCAGACTGTTAGTGGTAACAAAGATCCGCGGTTGATTGATACTATCGTATCCTATGAACCATCTGAAAACTCAACAACAGTGTACGGTGATCCCTGGCCTTATGGACAGGATGAAATATATCCTCGTAAATATACCAATGAAGGACTCCCACAACCCGAATTAAGAGAACAGTCGGGGATCAATTACCGAGTGTTACGTTTTGCTGATATTTACTTGATGTACGCTGAAGCGCAAAATGAGCTTAACGATCAGGCTACGGCGGCGCAGTATATGCAACGGGTTCGCGACCGTGCTAATTTGCCTGACAGGGTTGCAGAATTTTCTGGTTATACCCAGGAAGAAATGCGGGAACAGATTGTTCATGAACGAGCACTCGAATTTGCAATCGAAGGGCAGCGCATCCACGACATGATTCGCTGGGGTTGGTTTGATGAAAGTAGTCCTCGCTATAAGGTTCCTGAGCTACGGCAGCGTGATTCGGAATTTGACAGTTGGGATACCGGGGATGAATATTTGCCGATTCCACAGCGTGAACTTGATGTGAATCCAAATCTTGAGCCTAATCCTGCTAACAATTAATTCAATTAATTACTGTTCTGTCGGGGATATAATTCTCCGGCAGAGTTTTTTAACCGAAGGTAATACCATCGATGCGATAAAATAATTTATGTGATTATCGCATCGATAGTGTTACTAAATACCAATGGCCGAGCGAAATTAGATGGTAGGGAAAGAAATGCTTTTTAATTTTCATTTATATCAGCTTTTAAAGTACCGATGGCTCAGGGTTTTACTTGTAGCTGCAATTATTATGGTGAGTGCTGATGTTTCTAAAGGGCAAAACAGTAATGAGCCAGTTAAGTTGAATACTTTTTCGCTTGGTGATGTACAGTTGCTGGATAGTCCTTTCAAGAAAGCGATGGAACTCGATGGAAGATATTTGTTAAAACTTGAGGCTGACCGGCTATTGGCTCCGTATTTGAAAGAAGCTGGGCTGGATCCCAAGGGTGAAAGCTATGGCGGTTGGGAGAAACAGGGCGAAATAGGAGAGGGGCTCGATGGTCATTCGCTTGGTCATTATTTATCGGCCTTGTCAATGATATATGCTTCTACCGGGCGTCAGGTTTATGGGGATCGATTGAATTATGTAGTGGATGAATTAGAACGAGTCCAAAAAGCTAACCCGACAGACTATATTGGAGGGGTACCCAATGGAGAAAAAATATTGAATGAAGTTCAATCGGGTGATATCAAAGCCGAACCGTTTGCGCTCAACGGTAGTTGGGTTCCGTGGTACAATTTGCATAAACTCTTTGCAGGATTGCGCGATGCCTATCGTCATGCCGAAAATCAACAAGCGTTGGATGTTCTAATTAAGCTCTCTGACTGGACCGTTGAGTGGGCAAATGATCTTTCTGATGAGCAATTCCAGGAAATGTTGCAGACTGAGCATGGTGGTATGAAAGAGGTAATGGCTGATTTATATGCGATTACGAATGACCGGAAATACCTCAACCTGTCAGAGCGATTTACACATTACGCTATTGAAGATCCGTTGGCTAAAAAACAAGATCAGCTCGAGGGATTACATGCAAATACCCAAATCCCCAAAATAATTGGCGCAGCGCGTCATTACGAGGTTTCCGGGAACGAAAAGATGCGAGATATCTCTACCTTTTTTTGGGAGATAGTAGTAAATAATCGGACCTACGCCAATGGAGGCAATAGTGATCACGAGCACTTTGGATCTAAAGAAGGTATTATTTCGGAAGAATTATCACAGGCCAGCTCTGAAACATGCAATACCTATAACATGCTTAAGCTCACGCGTCACTTGAGTCAGTGGAAAGCAGACTCTCGATATGCTGATTACTATGAGCGTGCCCTGTATAATCATATTCTGGCTTCTCAGGACCCTCAAACCGGGATGTTTGCCTATTATATTAATATGGAACCGGGCTTTTATAAGACATTTAGCAAGCCCTTTGATTCGTTTTGGTGTTGTGTGGGTAGTGGGATGGAAAACCATACTAAGTACGGTCGCTATATTTATATGCATAGTAATGATGATCTTTATGTGAATTTATTTATTCCCTCGGAATTGGATTGGAAGGCTCAGGGCGTGACGATACAGCAGGAGACAGATTTTCCGGAGTCAGAGAAGAGTTCATTTACTATTAGCACCGAGACACCCCAAAAATTTAACATGAAAATCCGCCGTCCATATTGGACTAAAGATGGCGTTGAAATTCATGTTAACGGAAACAAAGTAAAAACATCGGAGCAATCCGGATATATTGGAATTGAAAAAACATGGAAGAATGGTGATGAATTAACAATAAGTCTGCCAATGGAATTACATACCGAGTCTTTAAGCGGTGATGATCAGGTTACATTTTTATATGGACCTATTTTATTAGCTGGTATCGTTGGTGAAGAAGTTCCGATTCAGGGACAATATGCCGGGAGTGAACAATACGAATTCTTTGACTTACCTACGGTAGATGTACCAACGTTGAATCCAAAAAATGAGGAAGTACAGGAATGGGTTAAATCCGAAGAAAAACCGTTACAGTTTGAATTAACTGGTGTTGGTGAAGCATCTGGGATTCAGCTTGCACCATTTTACGAAGTAAACCACGATTACTATACCATCTATTGGAATCTGAACAAAAATTCGGTTGAATGACAGGTTTATCAGCTTATAAACAACCTGTATCCACTGCAAATATTAATAAGAGATCAAATATTATGAAAAGGTTGAACTATATAGTTGTTGCTGGGCTGGGACTATTTATTTTTGCTGTAATGACACAGCCGATGAAGGCGCAAAATGCACGTATTAAAATTGATGTGGACCGTATTGTTGGAGAAGTTGATTCTCTAATCTATGGTAATTTCCTGGAGCATTTGGGACGAGCGGTTTATAGCGGCGCATATGATCCGGATTCTCCTCTTGCTGATGAGGATGGGTTCCGTAAAGATGTGATTCAGGCGGCGAAAGATCTCAATGTAACACAGTTGCGCTATCCGGGCGGTAATTTTGTTTCTAACTATCATTGGCAGGATGGGGTGGGTTCCGACCGAGTTCCCCGAATGGAGTTGGCCTGGGGACGATTGGAAAGCAATGAGTTTGGGACGAATGAATTTATGCAGTTTACGAATAAAATTGGGGCTAAGCCCTATTTCGCGGTGAATATGGGAACCGGAACAATGACTGAAGCCCAACGCTGGGTGGAATACACGAATGTTGAAGAGGGACCGTATTATGCGGAACTCCGCAAGAAACATGGTTACGAAGAACCCTGGAATATCAAATATTGGAGCTTGGGTAATGAGATGGACGGTTTTTGGCAGATTGGTCACCTTAATGCCGAAGATTATGCCAAAAAAGCCCGTGAGACAGCCAAAGTGATGCAGCTGACTGACCCAGCTATTAGTTTGATTGCTGCCGGTGCATCTAACTTTCGTCCTGATGCCAATCCTATGCACTGGAACCGTGTAGTGCTCGAAGAATTAAAGAATGTTGTTGATTACCTCGCGCTGCATATTTACGTCGGTAATCCCGATAATAATTACTATAACTTTTTGTCCACTCCATTGGTGCTCGAAGAGCGTACAGAACTTGTAGAGGGACTTATTCGTGAAATCATGAGTCGTGCTGATCGCGGTGATCGCCCTTCGATCAAAATTGCGTGGGATGAATGGAATGTCTGGTATCGCGCGCGGGCCGGAGAATCGATGAGTGGTGAACGTGCGCTTGAGGAGCGGTATAATCTTGAGGATGCGCTGGTTGTTGCTGGATTTTTGAATGCTTTTGTCCGTAATGCTGATATCGTCAAGATGGCCAACATGGCTCAGTTAGTGAATGTGATTGCGCCCATGTACACCAATGAAAATGACATGTTTAAGCAGACGATTTATTATCCGCTACAACTTTTTTCCGAACATACCTATGGTACGGCACTGGATGTGTATGTGGATTCCGAGACCTACGACACCGAGCGATTTTTTGTTGGCCTGGGTGAATCCCAAACACAGCAGAGTGATGTTCCATACTTAGATGTATCGGCCTCATATAAAGATAATGGCGAAGTGATTATCAACGTGGTAAACCGACATAAGGATAAGGCAATTACCACTGATATTATTTCTCAGAAAGGAAAATTCACCGGTGGTTTTAAAGTGTACGAAGTGAATGGACCAGATGTGAAAGCGCAAAATAACTTTGAGGAAACGAATGTAGAGACCGAAGAAAAATCCTCTATTCAGGCCGATGGTTCAAAGGTGACCTATTCTTTTCCGGCTCACTCCTACACGTTAATCAAAGGAAAAATAACAACCGATTAAATTAGTATGGAATGGATATTAAAGTCGAACCCCTATTCGAACGTCGAAACTTGAGATAATTCATTGACTAAATGTGCAAGAAAATGAAATTTCTTAAATTGGCTCTTATTGGATTATGCTCGCTCAGTCTATTGACAGGATGTGGCGATAATTCAACGGGAGTAGAAAATGGTGGAGAGGATAATGGTGAATCAGAAGAAGAAACAGAATCTTTTGATGGGCCGACTTATTCGGATGATTATACCTCCCGATCTACATGGTCGGATCGCGACGAGTGGAATCTCGCAAATGTACATGATCCCACGGTAGTAAAGGATGGGGACTATTTTTATATGTATCAAACGAACGCATCGTATGGGGATGTCCATCAGGGACATGGGAACTACCCATACCGTCGTTCAAAAGATTTAGTGAACTGGGAGTATCAAGGAGCAGCATTTTCGGAAGTACATTCGTGGGTAAAAGATTCGTTGAACAATATACGGGCTGATATGGAGCGGCCTCCCATTGAAAATCCAAATTATGGGTTTTGGGCACCTCATATCACAAAAGTGGAGGATACTTTTCGAATGTATTACAGCGTAATTATTGATAATCCTATTGAAGGAGATGATCCGAGCGCATCGTGGACAGAGCGGGCATTTATAGGATTGGCAGAATCCAAAGATCTTTCTTCCAATAACTGGGAGGACAAAGGCATGGTTATCCATTCTATTGCTGATGGTGAAGAAACTTATGATCGTGATGGAGAGGATGATTGGAGTGCTTATTTTAAGTTTAATGCCATCGATCCTTCGTATGTGACTACACCTGAAGGAGAACATTGGTTGATTTACGGATCATGGCACTCAGGCATAGCCGCGGTTCAAGTTGATCCGGAAACCGGTAAGCCGTACGCACTTAATGAGGTGGATGACTATGGGATAAGAATAGCGGGGCGTGGAAATGTGAGTACTAACAGGTGGCAAGCTCTCGAAGCCGCGGAAATTATCTACAACGAAAAAACCGGTTATTACTATTTATTCTTGGCTTATGATGAATTATCAGTAGCCTATAATACCCGTGTAGTAAGATCAGAAAATATTACAGGCCCTTATTATGGTATTGATGGAAATAATATAACTAATGGTGCCGAAGCATGGCCAATAGTAACACATCCGTATAAATTTGACGGGCATTATGGATGGGTAGGAATTTCTCACCCTTCAATATTCCAAGATCCTGAATCCGGGAAGTGGTTTTATTCCTCACAGGGTCGTTTGCCTCCCAATATATCTGGTATCAATGCTTCCAATGCTGTAATGATGGGACACGTTCGCGAAATATACTGGACAGAAGAAGGTTGGCCTGTGGTTGCACCAGAACGTTATGCCGATGTGCCCGAAAGTAATATTACGAAGGAAGATATTGTGGGAACCTGGGAGGAGATTAATCTGGAATATCAATATCAAACGATGCAAAGCTCTTATGATGTAATTTTTAATGAAGATAATACGCTGGGAGGTGGATTGGAAGGCACTTGGTCGTATGATGAAGAGTCCAATACACTGACAGTCAATGATACTCAACTTAATGTTGATAATGCCTGGGATTGGGAAGCCTCCCCACGGGTTACAACCATAACCTATGCTGGTTTGTCTTCTAACGGACGCTCAATTTGGGGCAAAAAAGTTTCGGATAATTAATAATGAATATGAATGTGATAAGATTTTATAGCCGTAAATACTTATTTCTACTGGTTATTACTTCAGTTGTGATCTCTTGCACGAATGGAGATCAAGCAGTACAGAGTCCAGATTCAAATATTGAAATCAAATTTGAACTTACTGAAGAAGGTCAGCCAACTTATTCTATTTGGCACCAAGGGGCAGAAGTTTTAGGTCGATCCCAATTAGGGATGATTCGTGAAGATATCGACTTTTCTCGCAATATGAGCTTGAAATCGGTATCGGATCCGGCAGAAGTTACGGAAACCTATTCATTGCTTCACGGTAAGCAAAAAGAAATTACTTACGAAGCAACAGAGCAAACTTATCACTTGCAACATCAATCCGGGGCCCCTTTGGATATTACCTTTCGTGTTTCTGATGACGGCGTGGCGTTTCGCTATCACTTTCCAGGAACGAGCGAAGAAATCCATCACATAACAGAAGAAAAGACCTCTTTTAATTTCCCGGATAACAGCCGGGCATGGTTCGAACCGCTGGCAAATGTAAATACCGGTTTTGCTGAGACTAATCCCTCGTACGAAGAATATTACGTACAAGATGTGGAAGTGGGAACATCTGCTCCCGATAGTGCAGGCTGGGCCTATCCGGCGCTGTTTAAAACGGGGGAAACCTGGATGCTGGTTTCTGAGTCGGGTATAAATGGTAGCTATCCGGCTACGCGATTACAGCCGGAATCTCCTCAAGGGATCTATCAAGTTGGCTTTCCGCAGGAGGGAGAACAATTTCCGGGCAAAGCCCTTGGTCCTCAATCTGCGCTTCCGTGGACTACACCTTGGCGTATCATTGCAATCGGTGATTTAAAAACCATTACAGAATCTACATTGGGAACAGATTTAGCAAATGACTCTCAAATAGCAGATACTTCCTGGATTGAACCGGGAAGTGCCTCATGGAGTTGGGCTAAACTCAAGGATGAGTCCGTTAATTATGAGGATCAAAAACGTTTTATCGATTATGCCGCGGATATGGGTTGGAAATACACATTGGTGGATGTGAACTGGGATCAAAATATTGGCTATGATAAGATGGTGGATCTTGTTGACTACGCCGATAGCAAAAATGTTGAACTTTTTCTCTGGTATAATTCATCGGGAAGCTGGAACACGACCGATTTTGCGCCTAAAAGTCAATTACTTACCCATGAAGATCGTGTTGAAGAATTTAGCAGAATTCGTGAGATGGGTATTGCTGGAATTAAGGTCGATTTCTTTGCTGGTGATGGTCAGTCGATGATGCAGTATTATATCGATATTTTTAAAGATGCGGCTGATCACAATTTGCTGGTTAATACGCATGGCACTACTTTGCCCCGTGGCTGGCACCGAACATGGCCTAATCTTATGACTATGGAATCGGTTAGGGGATTTGAATTCATCACTTTTGAGCAGGAAAATGCTGATAAAACTGCTAACCACAATGCTATGCTACCGTTTACACGCAATGTTTTTAGTCCGATGGATTATACGCCCATGAGTTTGACTGAATTATTTAATGTGGAACGTAAAACTACAAGTGCTCATGAGTTGGCGCTGCCTGTGCTGTTTACTTCTGGTGTTCAGCATTATGCCGAAACTGCACGTGGAATGGAGAAAATACCAACTTATGTCAAGGAATTTGTTAAGCAAATTCCTGTGGCATGGGATGAAATGCATTTTATCGAAGGTTTTCCCGGTGAATATGTTGTTATTGCCCGCAGATCGGGCAATAAGTGGTTTGTAGCAGGAATAAACGGGGAGGAAACCCCTAAAGAAATAACCGCAGATTTGTCCTTTATTGCTGAAAAATTTAATGGGGGTATGATTAAAGACGGGGCCTCTCAGTTTACGTTTTCACGAAAAGAAGTGGCGCCTTCTGATGACCTAAAAATAACAATGAAAGGCAATGGGGGGTTTGTTGCCTTATTCACTCAAGAAAATAAAACTAATAACTAATCTACTATACAAATGACTACAACATTATTTTATCAACAGGAGATGATCTCACTCTTTAGCCTGATATTTTCCATCAGTTTACTGTCGGTGCTGGTAGCAGGTTGCTCAAGTCCACAGACAGAAACAGTCGAAAAGGTAACTATCGAGGAGGAACCGTTTGGTACACTCGATGATGGAAGGAAGGTTTCTCTTTTTACCTTAACCAATGCCAAAGATATGGAAGTTGAGATCACCAATTACGGAGGAATTGTGACAGCTATTAATACTCCAGATAAAGACGGTAATATAGATAATGTAGTGCTGGGATTTGAGACACTTGATAAATACCTCGAAGGAACCCCTTATTTTGGAGCTATTGTGGGACGTTACGGTAATCGTATAGAGGATGGCACTTTCACAATTGACGGTACTGAGTATAAACTGGCTACCAATGATGGCGATAATCACTTGCATGGTGGAGAAGAGGGATTTGATAAAAAACTCTGGGATGCTGATATGCAGGATGATGGCTCGCTTCGGTTAACCTATTTGAGTGAGGATGGCGAAGAAGTTTATCCGGGAAATTTGGAAGTGGAAGTGGTGTATTCATTGACAAATGATAATGAGTTAAAAATAGAATATGAGGCAACGACCGATAAGGCAACGCCAGTGAACTTGACGAATCATAGCTATTTTAATCTTAGCAGTCAGCCAGATAGCACTATTCTGGACCATAACTTGATGATTAATGCTGATCAATACACACCAGTTAATGATGAATTGATACCCACCGGCGAATTAGCAGAAGTAGAAGGTACGCCATTTAATTTTACGAGTCCGCACGAGATTGGGGCACGAATCAATGAAGTAGAAGGGGGATACGATCATAACTGGGTATTGAATCGTTCTGAAGGTGATTCTTTATTCCATGCCGCCACGCTTTTTCATAAAGAGAGTGGTCGAGAAATGAAAGTGTTTACCGAAGAGCCGGGCATACAATTTTATTCCGGAAATTTTCTGGATGGTAGTTTAGAAGGGCCTGAAGGTACATCATATATACAACATGCAGCACTTTGTCTGGAGACTCAGCATTTTCCGAATTCTCCCAATGAACCGGAATTTCCCTCAACAATAATAGAACCTGGTGAAACCTATAAGACCACAACCGTTTATCAGTTTTCAACCCGATAACTTATTAATTTAAAAATAAATTTATAATGAAATTACTTGATATGAAAAAGCTATTGTTAATGTTATCCATGGCTTTGTTGGTGGGTTGTTTTACAGCTGAAGCCCAAAACAGTATGGTTATTACAGCTGATCAACCACAGAGTACAATTAGTGAACACATTTATGGTCAATTTTCCGAACATTTGGGCACGGGAATGTATGGCGGTTTATGGGTTGGTGAGGACTCTGATATCCCCAACACCGATGGTTTTCGGGATGATGTAATAGAAGCTCTAAAAGAATTACAAATCCCCAATATTCGCTGGCCCGGCGGTTGTTTTGCTGACGAATACCATTGGAGAGATGGTATTGGTCCCCGAGATGAACGTCCCGTTCGTATTAACACGCACTGGGGCATGGTTGAGGAAAAAAATCAGGTAGGGATCCATGAGTTTATGCGCCTCACCGAATTGATTGACAGTGAGCCTTATATTTCTGCCAATGTGGGCAGTGGCACGCCTAAAGAAATGGCAAACTGGATTGAATATATGACTTATGACGGTAATAGCACGCTGGCCAATATGCGTCGCGAAAATGGTCAGGAAGAGGCCTGGGAAGTAAAATTCTGGGGCATTGGCAACGAAAGCTGGGGTTGTGGTGGAAATATGCAGGCTGATTATTATGCCGACCTATACCGCCGATATGCAACCTTTGCCAAAGATTACAGTGGCAATGAGCTCTTTAAAATTGCCAGTGGTTTTTCTGATGACAGGTATGAGTGGACCGAAACAGTTGTAGAGGAGGCCGGTTACCAGATGGATGCCATTTCTCTCCATTATTATACCTTGCCAACCGGTGAGTGGCAGAAAAAGGGTCCTTCGAAAGACTTCGGTGAAGATATGTATTTTTCTACCCTCAAACAGGGACTTATGATGGATGAATATGTGACTCGTCATTCCACTCGCATGGATAAATATGATCCTGAAAAGCGTATTACTTTGGCTGTGGATGAATGGGGCGTTTGGACTGATCCGATTGAAGGTAGTAACCCCGGATTTTTGCAGCAGCAGAATTCTATTAGGGATGCCTTAGTGGCTTCGACCACACTCGATATTTTGAATAAGCACAGCGATCGGGTACGTATTGCTAACATTGCTCAAACCGTAAATGTGCTGCAGGCGATGGTACTTACTGATGGTGATCAAATGTTGAAAACACCGACCTATCACGTTTTTGATTTTTATACCGTACATCATAATACGAAACTTTTGCCGCTGCACCTGAATGCCGAGCAGTACGAATATGAAAGCGAAAGCATTCCGACGGTAAGTGCCACAGCTTCTAAAAGTGATGATGGGACGGTAAATCTTACGGTCACTAATTTGCATGCTTCCGAATTGCAGGAGGTTACAGCTGATATCCGAGGTATTGATTTGTCATCGGTAAGTGAGGCCCGTATTCTTACTGCGGATGCAGTTGATGCGATTAATACTTTTGACAATCCCGATAACGTATCACCGCAGGACTACACAGATTATGATCTCAAAGAAGGTGAGTTGACGTTGCGCATTCCCTCAAAATCTGTTATCGTCTTACGCATCCGATAAAATTAAAGTTTAAGGCGTTGCGGGAATACGCCTGCAACGCTGTAATCAAGTGTTTTTTCATGGGAAATTATTATAAAGATCACGACCGAATACTTGTAGCACTGGATTGTATAATTTTTGGATTTGATCGTAATGGACTTAAGCTGTTGCTTATTAAAAGAGATTTCGAACCCGAGAAGGGTAGCTGGTCGCTTATGGGCGGGTTTTTAAACCGGGATGAGAGTCTCGAAGATGCCGCCGATCGTATTCTTCATAAACTAACGGGACTTGAAAATGTTTATCTTGAACAACTCTATGGCTTTGGAGAAGTGGATCGTGATCCTGTTGAGCGAACGGTTTCCATTGCGTATTACGCACTGATTAATATTCATGAGCATGACAAGGAGTTGATGGATAAATATAGTGCCCGTTGGTTCCCGATTGATGATTTACCGGATCTTATTTTTGACCATAACGAAATGGTTGAAGCCGCTAAATCACGGCTTCGGTATAGGGCCTCTCATGAGCCGGTAGGTTTTGAGCTATTACCCGAAAAATTTACCATGCCCGAGCTACAGATTTTGTATGAAGGCATTTATGAAACCGAGCTCGATAAACGAAATTTTCGTCGTCGTATTTTATCTATGAATATTTTGACAAAAACCGACGAGAAACAGAAGAAATATTCCAAGAAGGGAGCCTATTTTTATAGGTTCAACGAAGATAAATACGAGGAAAAAGTTGATAAGGGAGATAATCTTACCTTTAAACCCATAAAACTGTAGTAAAACTTTGAACTTTGGCTAACTATAGGGATTATTGTACGCAAAAATATAAAGTGTATTTTTAACAACTAATATTTTATTGGCTCAAAGATTAAAAAATTGAAGTTAAAGAAAGGAAAAAGAAGATGAGTTCTGATAACAATTGTGTAATTGGTATTGATTATGGTACGGATTCGGTACGCTCGGTTTTGGTCGATACCGAAGGAAATCAGCTTGCGGAAGCTGTACACCATTATTCACGCTGGAAAGAAGGGATGTATTGCAGTCCCACACAAAATCAGTTTCGCCACCATCCGCTGGATTATCTTGAAGGGTTGGAAAATACCTTAAGTAATGTGTTGCAAAAGGTGGACAATGAAACTGCAGCCAAAGTGAAAGGTATTGCTGTTGATACGACCGGTTCTACGCCGGTTGCAGTAGATAAAACTGGTAAGCCATTAGCGCTTACAGATGAATATGCAGAGAATCCCAATGCCATGTTTATTCTCTGGAAAGATCATACAGCCGTGAATGAGGCCGAGGAAATTACAAAACTTGCACGATCGTGGGATGGACCTGATTATACGAAATATGTAGGTGGGATTTATTCTTCTGAATGGTTTTGGGCTAAAATTTTGCATACCATCCGCAATGATGAGAATATTTGCAATGCAGCTTACTCTTGGGTTGAGCTTTGCGATTGGATTCCCTACGAACTCACGGGTGGTGATGATGTAAATGAGATGAAACGAAGTCGTTGCGCAGCCGGTCACAAGGCTATGTGGCACGAAGAATTCGATGGGTTGCCGAGCAAAGAATACCTTTCGAAATTAGATCCCGATCTTGCCGACCTTCGAGATCGATTGTTTGACGATACGTATACTTCAGATCAGCCGGCGGGAACGTTGTCAACAGAATGGGCTCAAAAGCTTGGTTTATCGGAAGAGGTAGTTGTATCAGTGGGGGCGTTTGATGCTCACATGGGAGCGGTAGGGGGCGAAATTGAGCCCTACTTTTTAAGCAGGGTTATGGGTACTTCTACCTGTGATATTTTGGTTGCTCCTTATGAAGACGTGCAAGATAATCTTGTAAAGGGTATCTGTGGACAGGTTGATGGCTCGGTTATTCCCGGTATGGTCGGACTTGAAGCCGGACAATCCGCTTTTGGGGATGTTTATGCGTGGTTTCGAGATGTGATTCTTGGTCCCTTTACCCAAGTCGTCGAAAATTCTGACCTCCTTTCTGAAGGCCAAAAAAAGCAATTGGTAGATGAAGCAGAAGAAAAACTGATTCCGCAATTATCAGAAGCCGCAGCCGAAGTCGAAGAAGTTGATACGGGCATTGTAGCTCTTGATTGGCTGAACGGACGGCGTACGCCGGATGCTAACCAACTTTTAAAAAGTTCTATTGAAGGCTTGGATCTTGGTAGTGATGCGGGACGTATTTTCAAGGCTCTTGTTGAAGCTACCTGTTTTGGAGCCAAGGCTATAGTTGAGCGGTTTCGGGATGAAGGTATTCGTATAGAAGGAATAATAGGTTTGGGAGGTGTTGCCAAAAAGTCTCCTTATGTAATGCAAACGCTGGCAAATGTGCTTGATATGCCGATCAAAATTGCTAAATCAGATCAGGTTTGTGCAACAGGGGCAGCTATGTTTGCAGCGACAGCAGCCGGTTTGTTTACTGATGTAAATAAGGCCAAGAATGCTATGGGAAAGGGATTTGGAAAGATCTATGAACCGAATCCAGATAAAACCGAACAATATCAGACATTGTATAAGCAGTATAAATCATTGGGACAGACTATAGAGAAACGTATACAAGACAAACATAAGTAAATCGATTATTAGAATAATGAGTGAATTTCAGGAATTAAAAGAAATTGCCTATCGCAGTAACATGCGGCTTCCGGAGCTGGGATTAGTACTCTTCACCTTCGGCAATGCCAGTACAGCAGATCATAAACGCGAAGTTTTTGCCATCAAGCCGAGTGGGGTTCCTTATGATGAATTAAAGGTCGATGATATTGTGATCGTCGATTTTAACGGTAATGTAGTAGAAGGAGATATGCGTCCCTCTTCGGATACCGAAACACATGCCGTTTTGTATAAACATTGGGAAAACATTGGTGGAATTGTCCATACACATTCGACCTATGGTACGGCTTGGGCGCAGGCACAAAAAGATATCCCGATTATGGGGACGACCCATGCCGACCATTTGACGCATGATATCCCGTGTGCTCCACCGATGAGCGATGAGATGATAGAAGGTGACTATGAAGAGCAAACGGGTCATCAAATTATTAATGCCCTGGATGCCCGGGAATTGTCATATGAAGAAGTAGAGATGATTTTGGTTGGTAATCATGCGCCATTTACATGGGGAAAAACTGCTGAAAAAGCAGTTTATAATAGTGCGGTACTTGAGGAGGTAGCAAAGATGACATATTTGGCGCGACAAATAAATCCCGATGCTCCACGATTAAAAGATACGCTTATTAAAAAGCATTGGGAACGGAAACACGGAGATGACGCATACTACGGACAAGAAAATTAATTAACACTTAAATTTTAGAATTATCTACAAATGATTGAACAGCGAAAACCTCGAATAGGCCTTTTGGGTATCATGCAGGAATTATACGATGATGATATCCCGGGTATAACAGAACACCAAGAAAAATATGCCCGAGAGGTCTGCGAACAACTAAGTGATGTAGCTGAGTGGGACTTTCCTCGCGCAGCCCGAAATCGTGATGATATTGAAGAAATCCTTGGTGGTTTTAACCACAAAAATCTGGATGGTGTGATGATTGTCATGCTCACCTACGGGCCGGCAATGCGAACTGTTCGTGCATTACAGAAAAATAACCTTCCCCTGTTGTTAGCTAATATTCAACCGGTTTCTGAAGTCACAACCGATTGGGATATGGATGATTTGACTTACAATCAGGGTATTCATGGGGCACAGGATATGGCAAATGCAATTCTGCGAACCTGTGGCAATAACTTCGAAGTAATTTCTGCTGATTGGAAGAGTGATGAGTTTGAGAATTATGTTGCAGATTGGGCAAGTGCAGCTCAGGCAGCATCCGAATTAAGAAAAATGAAGATTGCCTCCATCGGGAAAATGCATGGCATGGGAGATACTCTTTCTGATGAGGCGGCTTTTACCCGCATCATCGGTCCCGAAGTTAATCGGGAATATATGGGGCAAGTATTTCGAAATATGGAAACCATTTCTAAAGACGAAGTCGAAAAGCAGATGGCGGTGGATCGTAAGCGTTTTGATGTAGATGATGATATGCCCGATAAAAATTTCCGCTATGCTGTTCGGATGTATCTTGGGTTTAAAAAGTTTTTGGAAGAAGGAAATTACCGTGGCTTTTCAGCCCACTTTGATACGTTTAAAGGAGATGGGCGTTTTGAGCAAATTAATATGTTAGCAGCATCGAACCTGATGGCCGAAGGCTATGGTTACGCTGCCGAAGGAGATACTAATACAGCCAGTATGGTAGCAGCGGGGCATATATTGGGTGGTGATGCCCACTTTACCGAGATGTATGCTATGGATTTTAAGCGTAAGTCCATGCTCATGAGTCATATGGGAGAAGGAAACTGGAAAGTAGCCCGAAAAGATGAACCTGTACGTCTGGCTAACCGTGAGTTGGGAATAGGGGATTTGAATAACCCACCAACAACGGTGTTTCGTGTTGAACCGGGTCCTGCAACTATTGTGTCATTAGTACACCTTGAAGGAGAGGAGTTTCGATTGGTGGTAGCACAGGGTGAGGTATTAGATTCTCAGAAATATCCCACCATAGAAATGCCGTATTTCCATTTTAAACCAGATTCAGGAGTGCGGGACTGCAACGATGCGTGGCTTAAAGCAGGGGGGACCCATCATCAAACCCTTCTTTTGGGTGACCAAAGACAGAAATGGAAGATGCTTTGTAACATTCTCGGGATTGAATATATCGAAGTTTGATAATTTATCCTGTTTGAGTGATGGTCAACATGTTTTAAAGTTGGCCATCTTGCTTGAAGAACTAACTATACTTTCAGGTATTTGTATACAATAAAATGCTAATCAAAACTATCTACATAGGAGCTTTTTATGGGAACTTTAGCGGCAATTGATTGGATTGTCATTGGGTTGTATTTCTTGTTGATCGCAGGATTGGCCTGGTGGGTTATAAAACAAAAAACAGATACAACGACCGATTATTTTCTTGCCGGTCGCCATTTGGGCTGGATTATTGTCGGAACGTCAATATTTGCTTCCAATATTGGTTCTGAGCATCTGGTAGGGCTTACCGGAACGGGGGCCACGGATGGTGTGGCAATGGCGCATTACGAGTTGCACGCCTGGTGTTTGCTAATTCTGGGATGGGTGATGTTACCATTTTATATTCGGTCACGTGTTTTTACGATGCCCGAATTTCTCGAAAAACGGTTTTCTCCCATGGCTCGGACAGTACTTTCGGGAGTGTCACTTTTGGCATATGTGCTTACTAAAATTGCTGTTGGTATTTTTGCCGGGGGGATCGTATTCAGCGTGCTCATGCCTGAACTTTCTTTTATGGGAATGAATAGTTTTTGGCTTGGTTCCGTACTTGTTATTGTATTTACCGGACTATATACGGTTTTGGGAGGTCTCCGAGCAGTAGCGTACACCGAGGCCGTGCAGACATTGGTCCTTATTTTTGGATCGGTAATGGTACTTTATTACGGTTTAGATGCTATCGGCGGGTGGAATCGCCTTGTTGAGGTTGCTGGTCCCGAGATGTTTGACTTATGGAAACCGATTGTACCTGAAGGCACCGAAGCGACTTGGGCTCCCGTGATGGGAGATGGCAAAATGGCTTGGTATTTTAACAGTAATTATCCTTGGCTGGGGATGTTGTTTGCTGCACCTATTGTTGGGTTATGGTACTGGACTACCGATCAATATATTGTTCAGCGTGCTTTAGGTGCTCCCAATGAAAAAGAAGGTCGGCGGGGAACTATTGCGGCTGCTTTTTTGAAGCTGTTACCGGTATTTTTATTTATCATTCCCGGGATTATTGCTTTTGCATTGGCGAAATCTGGAGATTTAGCGATCATGCAGCAAGAACTGCTAAATGAACAAGGGAAAATTATCAATCAAAATGCCCAAGCTTCTTTCCCGCTGTTGGTAGCCCATATTTTGCCTGTAGGAATTCGGGGTATTGTTGTTGCAGGATTATTAGCTGCTTTAATGAGTTCATTAGCCGGTGTGTTTAATGCTTCATCTACGCTATTTACAATGGACTTTTACAGTAAATTTAAACCCGATGCATCTGAAGAACACCTTGTGTTGATGGGGCGTCTTGCTACTGTTGTAATGGTTATCATTGGTTTGCTTTGGATTCCAGTAATTCAAGGAAGCCGTGGACTATATGATTACTTACAAGGGGTACAGGCATATTTGGCACCACCTATATTTGTGGTCTTTTTCTTTGGGATCTTTTTTAAAAGGCTCAACAAACAAGGGGCACTATGGGCACTGTTTATAGGGTTATTTCTGGGTATATTTCGGTTAGCAGTAGATACGCCCGTAATGTTAGGAGATATGACGTACGCAGAAGGATCCTTCTTTTGGATTATTAATAATATCTTCTTCCAATATTATAGCCTGTTTATTTTCTTAACCTGTATTGCAGTAATGTTTGGTGTGAGCTATGCCACAGATCCTCCAAAATATGAGAAAATTTCGGGGCTTACATACGGTACGCTTACCGAGGAAGACAAACGAAAATCCCGTGAAAGTTGGAATTGGGTGGATGTAACGCTATCTGTATTACTGGTAGCCGTAATTGGATTCATTTACATTTATTTCAGCTGAAAAAGAATCCTATAAATGTTAAAAGGCTCACTAATCATTGATTAGTGAGCCTTTTTTAAATAGCTAAACTCGAAGAAACTTTACTTTAGTTATTACATAAGCTTTATGAGGAGATCAAGCTAATAACATTTGCGTTATATGTTTTGGCTCAAACCCCACAAAGTTTTCAATAACCATAGTACAAGGTGATAATTCTTCGTTTGTGTGAGTGGTAGTTACTCCAATTACATTGGCTCCTGCCTTTCTACCAGCGGACACTCCTGAAACCGAATCCTCAAAAACAATACAATTTGTAGGCTTTTTGCCGAGCGCTTTTGCAGCTTTAAGATACACTTCTGGATGGGGCTTTCCGGATGTTACATGGGAGGAATCAAGAACAGTTTCAAAATAGTCGGTCAAGAAAAGACGAGAAAGAATATAATCGGCGTTTTCTCTTGGCGCGGAGGTTGCCACTGCCATTGAAATATTCTTTTTTTCAAGCTTCTCTAAGAATTCATGAATTCCTTCAACGATATGATCTTCTGGGGTAAACATATCACGAAACAGCTGCTCTTTTTCGTCAGCCAGTTTCTTGAGCCTATCATCACTTATTTTTCCAAAAAGTTCGGGAATCCACTCTTTATTCGTGCGCCCATATAAGCGATTTTCAAGAAAGGTTTTGGAAACATCCTGATTGTGTTTTTCGCAAAATATCTGGATGGTTTTTTTATGTGCAGGGTTACTGTCAACAATTACGCCATCCATATCAAAAATTACGCCGGGAGTATTAGACATTGTAGTTAGATTAGTGATTGTATAAGCTATTCGAATAGATTTTTGACATCAATTTATGGAGAAAGTACAACTCTAAAGCACAAGAATAGGTTCCCTGCAAAAATAGAGTCCGGATTAAAAAAAATTAAATACTTATAGTGAAATATCGGGCCATCCCTCATTCCATTTTATTTTTCGGATGATCAACTTAGCTTTTCCCTCATCGGATTTATCATAACCGTGAAAGATCAGGTAATCAGTACCATCAAAGGTATAAGCAGCTTGATGCCCTACCGCAGCCCAATCCTCGTTACCTTTTGCGATGAGTGTTCCACCTCCATGAATTAACTTTTCACCGGATTTATCAAGGTAGGGGCCGGTGATATCTTTGGAACGCCCCACTTTAATTTTGTAAGAGCTATTTAGGCCACGACAGCAACGGTCCATCGATACAAAGAGGTAGTAGTAGCCGTTTTTCTTAAAGACGAAAGGGGCTTCTACAGCTCCATTTTCCATATTCTTGTTGGCTTCGAGCAGATCTTCGGAATACAACTTTTCATAATCCAACTCGGGATTGGCAGCATCACCGGCATCGCGCTCATCTACTTTCCAGTGGCGGTGACGGGCGGCAATAGTGTGCCATTCCTGCTCTTGAGGTGCCTCGACCACTTCTGTTAGGTTATCTTTTAGTTTAACGATTTTCAATCCCATCCAAAAAGAACCAAATGTAAGCCAAGGGGTACCGTTATCGTCGAATGCCAGGTTAGGGTCTATCGCGTTCCACATATCACGGCCGGGCACAGATTGTACAACTATTCCGTGATCGTCCCATCCAAATTCGGGATCATCTGGATTCAAGGTCTCGTTAGTTGCAACTCCGATCGCTGAATTATTACGTCCAAATTGGGATACTGAATAATAAAGATAAAAAGTGCCGTTATACTCAGCGATATCCGGTGCCCAAATTACATTGTCAAAATCTGGGACAAGATCGAAACTCCACTCCGGTGCTTGTTCAAAAACAGGTTTCTCAGCAGTCCACTCTTTCATATTGGGAGAAGACCACACTGCAATACCTTTTCCGGTTCCAAAGGCGTAATAGGTGCCATCATCTTCAATCATAACAGGGTCATGTATAGGAATCTGCTCATGATCAAATTGCGCTTGTGCCGGTATCGATATCATTAAAAAGAAAAGAAAGGAACCGAGTACAAATAGAATGTTTGTGACTTTCATAATTGATGAGATTAATTGTGGATATATTAAAAATCTATTGTAGGCCAGCCATCTTGCCAGTTAATTTCTTTTATGATGAGTTTAGAGTTTCCCTCGTCAGATTTATCATAACCGTGAAAGACCAAGTAGTCGGTGCCGTCAAAGGTATAGGCAGCATTATGGCCAACGGCTGTCCATTGGTCATTTCCTTTAGCCACAAGGGAACCCCCACCGTGGATCATTTTTTTGCCGGCTCGGTCAAAATAGGGACCGGTAATATCTTTTGAGCGTCCCACTACAATTTTATAGGTACTTTCGTTACCCGAACAGCATTGATCCCAGGAAGCAAAGAGGTAATAATAATTGTACTTCTTGAAAATAAAGGGAGCTTCTATATCTCCGTTGGAACTGTTTCCCGCATCGCGTTCGTCAAGCTTCCAGTAGCGATGGCGCGAAGCTATAGTTTGCCAGGATTTGGGAGAGCTGGCAATTTCTGTGAGGTCGTCTTTTTTTAGCTTCACGATTTTAATTCCTAACCAATAAGAACCAAATGTGAGCCAGGGGGTACCACTATTGTCAAATGTTAGATTAGGATCAATTGCGTTCCACATGTCGCGACCGGGTACCGATCGTACAACAAAGCCATGGTCTTTCCATTCGAAATTGGGTGCATTCGGATCAAGTGTTTGATTGGTGGCTACTCCAATAGCAGAATTATTGGTGCCAAAATTGGAGATTGAGTAATACAGGTAGTAAGTACCATTATGTTCGGCAATATCTGGTGCCCAAATATGATTTCTAAAATTAGGATGAGTTTTCGAGGTCCAACCGGGGGCACTTTCGAATACCGGCTTTTCACGGGTCCAGTCTTTTAGATTATCTGAGGATTGTACCGAGATACCTCGTCCGGTACTAAATAGATAATAGGTGCCATTTTGTTGGATCATCACGGGATCGTGAACGCGGGTATTCTTGGATTGAGCATTTGCAAGGGAAATGAAACCAAGCAAAAGCGTGAAAAGAAATAGGATAATCCATTGCACTGGTAAACGTAAACTCATAGGTTGGGAACCGAAGAATACTTACAAAGTGTTAAAAATACACTTATTAATAGGCATTTATTGTTATTTTTGCAAGTAGGTAATTTCTATTGGAATGTCCTGCAAATTATTGCTGTTGCTAATCCAAAGTAGTTCGAACAAGTTTTCTTTATGAAAAACATCAACAGCAAGCGTGTTTTTAAACGAAACGAGAAGGAGCCTAATACGGATGGGGATTATATACTGTATTGGATGCAGATAAATCGTCGCTTTCAGTACAATTATGCGCTGGAATATGCAGTAGGTTGGGCTAATAAGTTAGGTAAGCCACTGTTGATTTATGAAGGGTTGAGTTGTGATTATCCGTGGGCCTCTGATCGTTTTCATCACTTTCTGATGGAGGGGATGGAGGAGAACCTGTCTTATGCTAAAGAGAATAATATTAACTATTACTCATATCTGGAAGATGTACCGGAAGCCGGTAATGGATTACTTTATGAGTTAGCAGATAATGCCTGTACTGTTATTTCGGATGAATATCCGGTGTATATTATTCGGGAGCATAATGAGAAAGTGGGTCCCACATTAGAGGTCCCCTATATCACGGTAGATTCAAATGGCATTATTCCATTGGGATTGACGGAAAAAGCACCCTACAACGCCTATTTTTTCCGGAAGATCATGCAGCGGAATTTTGTGGAGTGTTTTACCCATCCGCCAAAAAAAGAATCGTTGGATGATTTAGAAAACAGAAATACCGTTTCATTAAGTGATAACTTTCTGGAGAAATATCCTCTGGCAGATGAAAAGCTGAAAAACCGATCATCGTTTATTAGCTCGTTGTCCATAAATCATACGATTGGTAAAATTGACTTGGAAGGCACACGTCAGGCGGCACTGGGTAAGTTGGGACAGTTTATCGAATACGGTCTTTCGAAATATGATGACCATCGCAATGATCCCGATATCAATGCTACAAGCGGGCTAAGTCCTTGGCTACACTTTGGTAAGATATCGGAATACGAAATTGTGGATGCGGTGCTTGATCATCAGCCCCAGGGATGGAGTTTAGATAATATAACCTTTAATAAGGGATCTACCGGTGGATTTTTTAATGGTGATCCCAACGTAGATGGTTTTTTGGATGAAGTTATTACGTGGCGGGAAGTTGGGTTCCATTTTGCCCATCATGAATCCAATTACGATCAATACGAAACGTTACCGGATTGGGCACTTAAAACGTTGGAAAAGCATAAAGATGATCCCCGTGAATATGTATATGAGTTGGAAGAGTTTGCCCAGTCGCAGACCCATGATGAGATCTGGAATGCTGCTCAGACGCAGCTCCGAGAAGAGGGTGTGATGCATAATTACCTTCGGATGCTCTGGGGAAAAAAGGTGCTGGAATGGACGCCCAATCCTGAAATAGCGCTGGCTTATTTGATTGAGCTCAATAATCGCTATGCCATTGACGGGCGTGATCCCAATAGCTATTCAGGTATTTTCTGGATATTTGGCCGCTTTGATCGTGCCTGGCAGGAGCGTCCCATTTACGGAAAGGTGCGCTATATGACAAGCGATTCCACGCGTAAAAAACTAAAGCTGAACCAATATTTAGAACAATACGGCTCCCAAAAGACAATGGATATATAGAACTCTTCTGCCTAAGATATCATGTCATCCTGAACTGGTATAGCGAAGCTTGGCGTAGTTGTGCTTGTTTCAGGATCTTTAATATGATGTTTCGCAGCAGAGCAACAAAACGAGATTCTATCAGTCTTGAATCTGTGTAAATCAGTGGCTTATAATTTTTCAATAAGAGCCTTAACCAGCTTAGCGAAATCATCTTTGCGTGCGTCAGCAGCTTCTTTTACTTCCTCATGATCAAGTTTTTCGCCGGTAACGCCGGTTGACATATTGGTAATCAGTGAAATAGCTGAACTTTTTAGATCAAGGCGAGCGGCTTCAAAAAGTTCAGTAGCCGTTGACATACCCACCGCATCGGCGCCCATTTTGCGGAAAGATCGAATTTCAGCTTTTGTCTCGTAGTTGGGTCCGGTTACATACATATATGTACCTTGCTGGGTGACTAATCCCAATTCAGCGGCAATTTTTCGTACTTTTGGAACCCACTGATGGTGGTTGTAGCGATGTCTCTTATTGCCACGAGGAGAAATCGCCACATTACTTCGTATAACACTTTCTATGACCATCAGATCGCCAACCGAAAAGGAGGTGTTAATGGCTCCGGCAGCATTGGAAACGATGAGTTTCTTGGCCCCAAGGTGGTTAGCGATATATACCGGTGTGGCTGTTTCCTTAAATGGGAATCCCTCGTAATGGTGAAAACGGCCTGAAAATGCCATTACATTCTGACCCTTAAGCTTACCGAAAATAAGTTCTCCGGCATGTCCCTCTACAGATGAAACCGGCATTCCGGGAATATCATGGTAGGGAATGGTAGAGGTGTTTTTGATCTGATCTACAAAGCCGCCCAGACCGGAACCTAAAATAACAGCGGCTTCGAAGGTGTCGGGCAGCGTCTGTTTATCTAAATAGTTAAAAATATCAGTAGTAAATTCGGGGTATGACATTATACAACAGATTCAATTTTGTAACCTTGCTGTTCGTCGTAGTCGGTGAGATTAAACAGGGGATGGTGTGAGTCGTGGTATCCCATGACCGTATAGCCTTCTTCATAAGCTTTCTCCGTTAGCTCTTGGCGAACCTTCATGCTTTGATCGGCGTCAAAATCATATTTAGCCGCAAATTTTCGATTTACTTCTCCCCGCGTAGCCAATACATCTCCGGCCATCATATATTTGTGACTGTCGTCATCAAAGAGCAACACCTGTGAAAATTCGGTATGTCCGCCAATTTTCTTGACGGTTACCTCGGGATAAGGCTGATCTTTCTCGTCCAAAAATTGCAGATTTGCCTTGGCATCTAAAAAGTGAGTAAAAGCCGTCTTTTCCTCATCATAATATTCCTCTTGGGCCATGACCTTTTCCCAGCCTTTCTTAGAAACCCAAACGTTAGCATCAGGAAAGGTGAGCTCCCAGTATCCTGATGAACGTCCGGCCAAACCGCCAATATGATCATAATGAAGGTGACTGGCAAAGATATCAGTGATATCGTATTCGGTGAGTCCTATCTCATCGAGATTTTCCTTAATGATGTCAGTACTGGTATCTTCGCCGAAGTCACCGATTCCTACATCAAAAAGAATATTTTTATCACCGGATTGTATCAAAAAGGGGTTAAGTGATATTTTTAGAGCTCCTTTGGCGGGAGGGTCGTCACGATTAATGCGATTAAATTTTTTATCTAATCCAACGCTGAAAGTCCCTTCGTAAAGGGGGTAGGCCGTTAGTTCCTTGGTTGCCATCTTATGATTTTTTATTCTTTTTATTTTCGTACTTGTCGTAGGCTTCGATAATATCACGCACTAATTTATGGCGAACCACATCTTTTTCATCCAGGTAAACAAACGAGATGCCATCAATATCTTTTAAGATTTTTTGGATGGAGATGAGTCCCGATTTTTGTTTGTGGGGCAGGTCGGTTTGAGTGATATCTCCGGTGATAATGGCCTTGCTGTTAAATCCAATACGCGTTAAAAACATCTTCATCTGCATATTGGTAGTATTTTGGGCTTCATCCAATATCACAAAGGCATTGTTGAGGGTACGTCCGCGCATATAAGCCAGGGGGGCAATTTCAATACTATTCTTGGCCAGATGCATTTCCAGTCGATCATACTCAATCATATCTTCAAGCGCATCATAAAGCGGGCGTAGATAGGGATCAATTTTTTCGCGCAGATCGCCAGGTAAGAATCCGAGCGTTTCACCGGCTTCAACAGCGGGACGCGCGAGCACAATTTTCTTAACTTTTCGCTCTTTAAGTGCTTTAACGGCTAAAGCTACCGAGGTATAGGTTTTTCCAGTCCCGGCCGGGCCAATTGTAAAAACAATATCGTTTGCAGCGGCCGCTTTCAGAATTCGTTTTTGCCCCGGTGTTTTGGCCGTAATTGCATCGCCGGTATGAGTATTAAGGATAAAATCACCGGTAACACGGGTATCGCGCAGTGGGTTGGGCTTTTCGCTTTCACGGTCGCTGTGCTTTAAAGCAAGAACGGTTTCGAGATCACTTTCCGTGAGATCCTCATTGCGCAAAGCCATGCGTTCGAGTTCATTGAAAATATCAAGGAGCTCTTTACAATCTTCTTTCGGTCCTGATATTTTAATCGTATTGCCACGAGCCGTAATTTTGGAGTCGGGATAAGCTTTATCAATTTTTTTCAGATAATTATCCTGAAACCCTAAAATCAGGACAGGCTCAACATCCTCTATTTGATAGGTTTCTTTGCTAATGGTCGATTGGTCTGCGATAAATGGCCTCTACTTTAATTAAAAATCCGAACCCCTAAAATAAGGAAATTGTATGAATTTTTCGTAAATCGGTTAAACGAGATTTAAGCAATTGTTCCTTTTCCCAATTTTGCTTTCTGTGTCAGATTTTCAATTCGTTTGGGAATGTTTTTAGCTTTAAATACAGCACTTCCTGCTACAAGAACATCGGCACCGTACTGAGTGACTTTCCGGATATTATCGAGGTTTATGCCTCCATCCACTTCAATAAGAAAACCGGCCCCGTTTTCATCACGCATAGCGCTCATCTTTTGCAAGCGCTGATAGGTGTTTTCGATAAAGGATTGTCCACCAAAACCGGGATTTACACTCATTAGAAGTACTAAATCAACATTATTAATAACTGGTTCAATTGTTTGCAGGGAGGTCCCGGGATTTATGGCAACTCCCGCGGTAATTCCTTGATTATGAATATTTTGAATGGTGCGATGTAAATGGGGGCAGGCCTCTTGGTGTACTGTGATTTGATCGGCTCCGGCATCAGCAAAACGTTCGATATATTGATCGGGATTTTCAATCATCAAATGAACATCTAAAAAGGCATCAGTACAACTTCCTGCTGCTTTTACAAGCTTGGGCCCATAGCTGATGTTAGGAACAAAATGACCATCCATGATATCACAGTGTAACCATTGAATGTCAGCCTGATTACACTTGTCGATTTCTTCACCAAGGCGTGTGTAGTCAGAGGCTAAAATTGAGGGAGCTAAAATGGGTAACGTAAAATCCATATCAATTAATTGTTGTTATCTTCTGGTGAGGATACATTTGAGGTGTCAATGACGGCTCCGGATTCATCCTGTTCTTCTACTTCAAATCGTTCCGAAACAATAAGTTTTAGCGTTTCGCCTTCTGTAAGTTGGTCTTTTTGTGGCTCGTAATTAATGATGACATTGGGATCAAATTCTTTACTTGGCTGAAATTGGATCTCACTAATCCGAAGCCCTACTTTCTGTAATTTCTGTTGTGCTTCAGAAAGACGAAGCCCTTTGATATTTGGAATATCCACCATCTTTTCGCCAAGCCCGTCACTTACGGCTAAATCTATTGTGGTGCCTTTTGGAACAATATTTTCAGCTGGTACAGACTGACGAAGTACCACATTTTTAAATCGGGATGATTCATAACTAATCGTACCTACGCTCAAACCGTAATTTTCCAGTTGAACCCGGGCATTGCGCAACGAGAGATCAACTACTTTCGGGACTTCAACTGTGGGATTCGCCTCGGTATTTACGGTAAGATAGACTTTACGGTTAGGCTTCACAATTTCCGATGCTGCCGGCATCTGGTCAATAACATAATCAGCTGGATAAGCTGAATTGGAGCGACGTTCAGAGACCTCATATCGCAGGCCATAAGAAGTGAGACGTTCCTGGGCTTCATCTAACGAAACCTGGGTAATATTGGGTACGGTAACCCCTTCGTTGTAATTGGTATAGGCCGGCATAATTACAAAATCGAGCAGTGTTAGAAACAATGCTCCGACGGCAATTAAACCACCTAACCCCAGGTAAAATATTTTATTTGTGAGTAATGATTTTATTTGTGACCGCATGTCTTAAAAATATGATTATTTGGGAATTACTTAAAAATGAAATTTTAGTGTAAAGGTGCGATGCGGATTTAACAGGTTTGTTTCGGTTTCCAGTTTTCGATTTTTAACCTTGACTGTTAAATAGGCATCAAAAGCCGATACAACATGATTTAATATCAGAAATGAAACCATGTTCCCGGCCAGGCGATAGCTGTCATTAAAATCATCAGCCATGTTTGCACCTAAAATAAAATGGTCTGGCATGCCACTACCGTCCCACTTTAGTTTGTATTGGTTTGTAAAATCGTTCCAGCCCGGACCATATTGGTAGTATTTGCTAATGAGTTCGTAGTATTGTTGCGAGCCGTAATCCGGCATAACATGTGAAAAATTATTACCGACATGTTCAGGATATACAAACGGCGTATTTCGTTCCACATTGTGCAGCAGTTCAATATCTATTTTCGACCAATCACTATCGGGATTGTAATCAGCTGTTTTGCCCTCGATATGTTGCTTAAGATCATCAATGTGATTATTGCTCAAGTTATTTTGTTCATGATATTCAACTAACCATTGGGCATAGTTGATCACACTCCAGTTGTTATTGGCAAACTGTTTGTACCGTCGTTCTTCGATTCTTGCATCATGAGAACCTTTAAGATAAACACCGATCAGCACCGCTTCTGCCAAAAAGTATAACCCAGCCCTTAACCATTTTTTGTTAGCAGCTTGTCCGCTTCCGGGAATAACAGCTGAACTGAACAGTGCCCAGCCTGCTTTTTCCCTTATCGGTTGGTAAAAGGGATTGGATTGAGTGTAATTGATTATAGGCTTAATATCATCAAGGGTAATTTTCCGTGTAGTTTGCTCGTTTTGTGCAGTTATACTGTTTACCATTATCCCCAAAAGGATACCTAAAAATGTCACTTTTTTAATCATGATGTCAGGACATTAACATCGAATGTTATCCGAAAAAAAAGAAGTGGAAACTTTTCCGTATGTTATCTTGCTCCCTGTTGATTTGGTAATAAATTACGATGAGTAAGGTAACATCAAATTTGTTGAATCCATAAAGCAGTTCTGGAAAATAATTTGCAGTTTGCCCTAATACTTGGTTTTAGATAGTTGCTAATTTTCCAAGCGTTTTCCGGAAATTTTCTTAAGTAGAGTTTTTAAAAAGTATGATGGTTAACCCTGTATGTTTGATTTATTGAAAGTTCGGAAGGTATAGGAAATATTTGGTAGAGTTGAGGTTAATTAGTTTCTGTCGGACTAAAATTCAACTATTAGAGTGATTACAAGGAGTTGATGGGAGATTAACTTGGCTTGAGAATTTGTGAAGGAGATACGGCTAAAGCTTCACTGTATTTAAATGTGCAGGACGAAAAGGTTTGGAAGACCACATAATAAAAGCATGCTTATAAATAGCATGCTTTTATCAAAAAAAGGGTTGCTCGATTTAGAAGTTTAAGAGCAGGCCAAAACGAGTTGTATTGGCAAGAGGATGGTTTTCTGCACCGAGGGTGTTAATATAGCTAAAATCAACTCCTACAAACTTGTATCGGATACCAGCCCCCAAAGTCATGTACTGTCGATCGCCATTATTGGGATCTTCATAATAATAACCGCCACGCACGGCAAAAAGATCGTTGTACCAATATTCTGTACCCACAGCATACATCAGTTGTTGTGGAAGAGAAAGAGTAACCTCTCCAGTTCCGGTATTACGAGTAAAGCTACCCCAAGACGAGAAAAGAGAATTTATAACTCCTTTGGGCTTGTCGTCAGAGTCGAGTCGTGCCATTACCTTGGAGATGTCGTTGGCAATGGTCAATTTGTGGATGCCGTCGTTATCAAGGTTTGTGTTAAATGCCCATCCGATACGGAAGATAGTCGGCAGGGGATCTTTTTGGGCATTATCAGTATAGTTTACCCCGGGACCGATGTTTGAGATGTTTAATCCGGCATTTACATTGGCGTCATTGCCGATAAATTTAAAATTATTTGATTTATACATAGCAGCAAGGTCAACGCCTACACTGGAACCTGGGTTAATGCGCTGCTGGCTTACCCGACCATCGGCAAGACTGCTGTAAATGAATCTAAAACCGGAACCCAGGGACCAGTTTTCATTAAGTTTAAGTCCATAGGAAAGTCCTGCTGCAAGTTCATAGCTGTTAAAACGTCCCTGTTCCAGTCCAGTTTCATCAGTACGAAGTTGTTCTCCTAAATTCAAAAAAGTAACGTGGCCGCCAAATGTCCCGATCCCTTCCACATAGTATTTGCCACCGAGATAATCATAAAACAGGTCAGCGTTAAATTGGGGCAACCATTCACTATGCGTAAAGTTGATTTGATTTCCCTTTTGGAAAGCAAGCCCGGCGGGGTTCCAAAATACTGCCGAGGCATTATCGGCAATGGCAACACCGGTATTTCCCATTCCAGCAGCCCGGGAATCGGGTTCGATCTGTAAAAATGGTACCGAAGTAATACCAACTTGAGCATGTGATAAACCGGCTAAAAGAAATAGAAGGGCAAAAGTTGATAATGCTTTCTTAGTCATAACAAAATCGGTTGAAAGAAGTACATTTAGGGTTTAACAGAAATCAGTAAATTTAATTTCTTATCTAAAAACTTGCTCTAATATATAGTTCACATAAAGTTATCAGAATAAATGAAAAATAAAAAAGCAGGATGAAATAGTTCATCCTGCTTTCAATTTCTTAAAGGATCTTAATTAAGCATCTCCACAACCATGGCCGATGCTCCACCGCCACCATTACAAATGCCAGCACATCCATACCGTCCTTTGGTACGCTTGAGAGCATGTAGAAGCGTGACAATGATACGTGCTCCCGAGCAGCCAATGGGATGACCAATACTGACCGCTCCACCGTGAATGTTTACTTTTTCCGGGTTGAGCTCTAAAATTTGTTCATTAGCCAGAGAAACAACGGAAAAAGCCTCATTAATTTCAAAAAGGTCAATCTCATCTTTTTCAAGACTGGCTCTTTTCATAGCTTTAGGCATAGCATCGGCAGGTGCCGTGGTAAACCATTCGGGTTTTTTAGCTGCACTGGCCTGACTTACAATACGAGCAAGTGGAGTAAATCCAAGTTCTTCCGCTTTTTCTTCACTCATCAAAAGAACGCCTGCAGCTCCGTCATTAATACTGCTGGCGTTAGCAGGGGTAACGGTTCCGTCTTTTTGAAAAACAGGGTTTAGCTTGGGCACTTTGTCGTAATTGATTCGTTTGAGCTCCTCATCCATTGTAACTTTGGATACATTGCCCTTGCGATCTTTTACTTTCATTTCAATGATTTCATCATCAAAATAACCTTCTTCGTGGGCCTTAATAGCCCGCTTATATGAGGTGATGGCGAATTCGTCCTGTTCTTCACGGCTAATATTGCATTCTTTTGCACAAATTTCCGCTGCATTACCCATATGGAAATCGTTATATACATCCCAGAGTCCATCTCTGATGATGCCGTCTTGTGCTTCAGCATGTCCCAGTTTAGATCCAAAACGGTGTTTATTTAGGTAATAGGGGACATTACTCATGCTTTCCATACCACCGGCAGCAATAACATCTGCTTCTTCGAGCTGAATTTGATTGGCGGCAATCATGATAGCTTTCATTCCCGAGGCACAGACTTTGTTAATCGCTGTTGCAGGAGTAAGCTCAGAAAGTCCGGCTTTTAGTGCAGCCTGTCTCGCAGGAGCTTGACCTACACCGGCGGTGAGTACATTCCCGAATACCACTTCTTGAATCTGCTCGGGTTTGATACCGGATGATTTTATTAATTCGGTAATCGTTGCCGCACCTAATTCCGGTGCAGAAAATGAGGATAAGCTTCCACCGAAAGAGCCAACGGGTGTTCGTTTGGCATCAACAATAACTACATTCCGCATAATTTAATCTGTTTTTGTGGTTTAAATTTATTGGTGATCCGAAATCTATTCGAAAGCCTGTTCCAGATCTTCTATAAGATCGTCGGCATCTTCAATACCTACCGAAAGTCGGATTAACGAGTCTTTGAGTCCCGCTTTTTCGCGAACTTTTTTAGGGATCGACCCGTGTGTCATTGAAGCGGGGTGGCTGATTAATGATTCAACGCCTCCAAGACTTTCAGCTAATGTAAAAATTGTTGTTCTGCTCATGAATTCCTGAGCTTTTTCCATGGAATCATCCTTTAAGGAAAATGAAACCATGGCGCCGAAGTCGCTCATCTGTTTTTTAGCGATTTCGTGCTGTTGATGACTTTTTAATCCGGGATAAATAGTTTCGTCAACATCGGGATGATTTTCCAGAAAGGAAGCAACTTTTTTGGCATTATCTACTGATTGCTGCACGCGTACTGATAGCGTTTTTATTCCTCGTAATGTAAGGTAACAATCCATCGGACCGGGAACAGCTCCGGTAGTCTTAACCTGGAAGCGAAGCTGCTCCATAACTGCTTCATTTGAAGTGGCTACAGCACCTCCAATAATATCAGAGTGTCCGCCTAAATATTTAGTGGTGGAGTGGAGTACCATGTCAGCCCCCATCGCTAACGGTTGCTGGAGATAGGGGGAGGCAAAGGTGTTATCAACCAATGATAGGATATCCTTACTTTGTGCAAAGTCTGTAAGCTCCTCAATATCGACAACCCGCAATAGGGGATTGGTTGGGGTTTCAATCCAGAGCAATTTGGCATCGTCGGTAGCAGCTTCTTTAACCTTCTCGATATCCGTCATATCCACAAAGGTAAAGTCGATGCCGTATGGAGCAAACACTTCGGTAAACAGTCGATACGTACCACCATAAAGATCGTTTGAGGCAATAATTTGGTCTCCGGGTCGAAACATTTTGAGAACGGCATCCATTGCAGCACAGCCACTGGAAAAACAAGCACATTCATCGGCATCTTCTAACCCGGCAATAAGCTTTTCAAGGGCCGTGCGGGTAGGATTACCCACGCGAGCGTAATCATAGCCTTTATGTACATTTGGGGCCTCCTGGGCATACGTAGAGGTTTGAAAGATAGGAGGCATTACAGCTCCGGACGTTTCCTCCGGTTTCTGCCCTGCATGAATTGTTTTGGTATTGAATTTCATTACTGAAAGGTATTATAAATTATCCTTAGCATTTTCTGCTTCTTGTTCCATTCCTAAAATAGAATAAGCCTGAAAAAGTTTCTTCCAGATTTCTTTATTCTGCTGATCCTGTTCTATCAGGTTTTCAAAAAGGGGAATTGAAGCTGATAAATATTGTTTGATCTTCTCTTGTAGTTGCTCTTGGTGTATATCCGATACTAATGGGACAAGTTTTTGATATTGTGATGCACTGTTATAGTAAAAAGTAGCAGTACGTTCTTGAACTTCCGAGTTCCCAGGATTTGCTTCAGAAATTTGATTAAACTGTTCTTCGGCTTTTGTAATTAGAGAATCTGCACTATCAAATGCGGTATCATCAAGTGAATTGCCATCCTTCAGAGCAGTAGCAACAGAGTTGAGGCTCGATTTACCCAGAAAGTATAATTCAGTAGCTAATGATTGACCGTAAATAATATTCTCAGGCTCATTCTCGATCAGTTGTTCGAGCAGTTTTACTGCTTTCTGATGTTCTCCTGCATTAATATACGCATTTGAAAGTCCATGTAGTAAGTTCAAGTTCCTATTTGAAAAGGATTCAGCTTGCTCATAAATTCCAACCGCTTTTTGTGGATCGTCATTTTCGAGATATAAATAAGCCAGTTGTTCTAAAAGACGTGTCGGTGGATTATCAATCTTTCCGTGCGCCCTTTCCAATGTATTAATCGCTTTTTTCGGTTGTTGGTTTTTGTACAATGCACGTGCCTGCATCGTATAAGAAATTGCACTGTCGGGAATAACAATAGTTGCATTATTGAAATGGGCGGCAGCTTTATCATAATTGGGCTGTTCCACATTCTCTTCCTGCAACATCTTAACGCCCTGATTATGTTCTAAACTCCATGTTATGTTGAGTAAGTCGCTTACTTTGTTCTGTAGGTCTGTATCATCACCATATAGTTCTGATGCCCGGTTTAAAACCTGACGAGCATTTGTATATGGAGATACGCGTTCTGAAGGATTCTCTTTCTTTTGAGCAAGTTTTGTGAGGAGTTTACCTTTTTGGAAGTATAAATCAGCTTGCCCAGGATTTGAGGAAATATCCTTTTCGAGGGAATTTATTTGTTGTTGAATCTGCTGTTCGGAAAGGTTTTCAGATGTAGCAGATTCTTGGGTTGATGATTGTAATGTAGAACAACTAATAAAGAACCCGAATGCAAGCACAATGCTTGCTATTCGGGTAAAGTCGGAAATCATAAATAAGTAGTAAATTAGTTAATGCGAGTGATCAGATCGATGTTATCCGTCCATGCCCGCTTTTTCCATTGCTTCTTCAGCTTTTTCGTCCATACCGAGGAAGGTGTAAATCTGGAATAAGCTCCTCCAGTAATTTTTGTTATCAGGATCGAGTTCGACGGCTTTTTCATAATAATCCATAGCCTGGCGGATGTCTTTTTTACCTTGTTCGTCAAGCTTAGCCGCCTTTTTGTTATCGGCAGTTCTGTTACGGCGATCGAAAAGATTTTTGGCTCGATTTTGGTAAATGACGCCCAGTGTTTCGTAAGCAGCTGGCTCATCGGGATCAATTTCCAGAGCTTTTTTAATTACTTCCTCAGCACGGTTAGTGAGTTCTTCTTGTTCAGCTAACAGCTTTTCATTTTGATTACTGAGTTTATCAATTTGACTCTTAATTTCTTCCTGTTTGGAAGGATCAGCCTGTTTAAACTTCCTCTGCAGCTCCATGATTTTTTCAGAGTTTGTTCCCAATGTATCTTGCAGCTCCAGCGCCTGCTGATAAATTTTCGTACCCATTACCAAGCGGTATTGGGCATTATCTGGATCTTGCTGAACAAGCTCTTCAAGTGTAGCGATTGCTTTTTCTTGTTGCCCAGCTCTGCTATAAGCATCAGCAAGGTTTGTAACAATAGGTCTACTTTCGGGGAATCGCTCTTTTCCTTTTTCAAAGACCTCAACGACTTTTTTATCGTTTCCTACATTGAAGTAGTAATTCCCCAAGTGCATGTAATCTACGGTATCAATCTCTGACTCAGAGATCATACCCATATACTTTTCTTTTGAAGTAACAGCTTCTTCAAATTTCTTATTCTGAGCAGCTATTTGTGCACGGACATTCCAAGAGCTTGCACTGTCTGGCTGGATTTCGGTAGCATTTCGCAAGTGGTATAATGAATACTCCATTGGATTTTCTACCGTACCCTTAAGGCTGTCATCGGTAGCGTAGTTAACACCACTCTGAAATTCATTCTGCCATACGGCAACTTTCACGCCGGAAATGTTTTCAATTTCTCCCGGTTTATTTTCAGAAGTATCAGCAACAGCTTTAGCCGTTTCAAATGTTTCATCCATTTTTTTATAATACTCGAGTCGTTCGCTTGGATCCTCTTTAGAACTTGCAAGTTCGCCAAGTGCAACGGCTTTATAGTAATATCCCAAAGGATCTCCAGGATACTTTTCAATGGATTTTTCAGCTGAAGCAATAGCACCTTCAAAATCCTGACTTTTAAGATTATTTTGAGCTTCGTCAGCTAACGGATTTGAAGATCCGCATCCTATCAAAATCGCTGCGAGCAATGTTACAAGTAAATGTGGTAATTTTTTTATAAACATGGTTTCTGATTGCTATAAATTCAATGTTATTAGAATATCCATTTGTGATTGAAGAAAGTAACTATATATAGTCCTTTCTGCAATATTAATGCATAATTTTATTATATTATATACTTAAAAATAACAGTCTATTAACCCAGGTATCAATTTATATGTTCGGCAGTAGTCATTTCGAAAGTCATCATCACAACAGTTTTGAATATCTCAAAATTTCAAAGGGAACAGAGGATTCAGCTAATCTGGTTTTTTTGCATGGTATGTTTGGGGGGTTAAGTAATTATGATGCATTGGTCGAATATATAGATGACTATAATGTTTTTGTGCCAGCTATTCCTCTCTATGAATTTAAGGCCCGAAAGCTGACATTTACGAATATGGCCAAATGGCTGCATTCTTTTATGGAGGCATTGGACATTCAAAATCCTATTTTACTGGGTAATTCTATGGGCGGGCATCTCGCTCTTGAGTATACTGTCCAACACCCGGAGAATGTGGCAGCGTTGATTTTAACCGGAAGTTCCGGATTACAGGAAAGAGATTTTGGGTCCACATTTCCTCGTCGAAATGACCGCGATTATGTGCGTAAGCAAGCCGCCATTACTTTTTATGATGATGATTTTGTGACCGAAGAACTGATGGATGAAATCATGGACGTGATCAATGATCGATCGAATTTGTTGAATGTACTGGCGATTGCCCGGGAGACACACGAGTACAGCATGGAAGATTATTTGTCTGATATCGATCAGGAAGTTCTGTTGATTTGGGGTAAACAAGATGAGATTACACCCCCTGAAGTTGCGGAGGAGTTTCATAAGGCATTGCCAAATTCTCGACTTAAATGGATTGGCAAATGCGGCCATGCTCCCATGATGGAACATCCCGAGAAATTCGCTTTTTATTTGAATGAGTTTTTGATTGAATTGAAAAATAAAAATGCAACGTCAATAAAATAATATTTACAGATCATGAAGAAGATTATTCATACCTCAAATGCACCGGAAGCCATAGGACCTTACAGTCAGGCTGTTGTTCATGACGATTTGGTTTATTGTTCAGGACAAATAGGATTGGATCCCGATAACATGGAGTTTGTGGGAGACGATGTTAACTCTCAGGCTAAACAAGTCATGAAAAACTTAAGAGCCGTTTTGGATGAAGCCGGATCCGGTTTTGACAAAGTTATTAAGTGCAGCATTTTTCTGGATGACATGGATAACTTTGGAACAGTTAATGAAATTTACGGCAATTACTTTGAGAGTGATCCGCCGGCACGAGAAACGGTTGCAGTAAAAACGTTACCAAAAAACTGTAAGGTTGAGATTGGCTGTATTGCACATCTTTAATAAATAAGCAGAATATTTATTATAAAGGGGAGAAGCTGTACACCGGTTTCTCCCTATTTTTACTCTTTGTTTTCTAATTCAAAAATCTGTTCTGTTTTATTTCCCATCTTATCATAGGCGATAACCTTAACTTTCATTGAGGGAGTGGGCACAAAATTAGGGTGGTAATAAACAAAGCGATTATTTTCCGGCTCAAATTCTGCAATACCCTGATCATCGTTAACGAATATTTTTGACTTGGAATAATCAATGCCGGAAAGATTATCCAAAATATTTATATAAATAATCCATTTGCCATCGGGACGTTGGCGCAGGCGTGGATTTCTTAATTCAGGAGCTTTTTGATCCTTTTTTAAAGAAAAATGGCCAAGAGTTTCAGTTTTGCCAATAATATGAGAGTTCGTAAAACTTGTAGGAATTAATTCCCATTCCTTATCCTCTTGATCATAATGATAAAGCGAGAGTTTGGCTGTATTACTCAAAGTACTATCACGAGCGGTATAAAAGGCATATTCTTCTTTAACCGGATAGGCATTCGGGATTAAATCAACTGTTAAGGTATTTTGGGTAAAACTGTTAACAGACATTCCCACCGAAACGGTATCATAAAATGTTTGCCTGGGAAATATGGCAAAATGGTTTTGATCAGCGGAGGAAATAAAAGAGGTAGATTTCGGATTAATCCGGTAGAGTTGCAGTGGACCCGTCTCCGGAGTATTGACGTAGATCGATTTTTGTCCTTTTAGATTAACTGCAATACCGTTGGTATGTTCAGTAAATTCCTCTCCATCTGCCAAACCAATGGTGGTATGTTCATATTGACTGTATGGGATGGTAACCCAATCCGAAAACCAGTTCCACTGATCTGGAGATACAATGCCGGGATTTGAGTTGCGATTTGTGAAAATTTGATGCTTTTTTTGCTGCTGATCTTCGGAAACTTTTAGAGTAAGTTTGGCTGTAGAAGTATTACCGTAATAATCTTTTGTTGTGATGGTAACATGATGTGTTCCCACCGGCAAATTGAGGACGCCATTTTGTTTGTCGGTTTTATAAAATGGGAGGGAGTTTCCATCCGCTATATACAGTCGTTGAAATCCTTTGTCCATATTTTTTAAGAGGGGATACACTCGATCGATGAACATCTGGTGAGTTTCACCGTACGAAAAGCTGTCGACTCGGGAGCTGAAAGTGTGCTCCCCGTTTACATTTAACTTGAGCTCATAAACGGCATAGGTGTTATGAACATTGTTAGACTGATCAAAAGCATTTAACCCTAAGCCAATAGGGCCTTTAGTTGTAATGGTACCAAAGCTATAAGATCCATTTTTGAGTTTTGCTTTTTTGGTAAATATGGCATTTTCGCCTTCAATGGTGGATCTGAGACTAAGTGGTTCTACAGAAAGCCCTCTAATTTGCGGAGGGATGTCATCTTTAACCGATAAGTTTGTTAGCAGGGGATTAAATGGCTTGTGTGAGGGCGTTCGAAGCTCAAAATGAAGGTGGGGCGGACCAATACCCGAAGCGCCGCTGTATCCGATGAGGTCACCTTGGTCGACTTCAATATTTCGCCATCCCCAGAACTTTTCTATTTCAAATTGATAATTGTCAGCAAACCGAACGGAATCAGCCAGCTGCTGCAGTTCATCATTAAAAGCGAGCAGGTGGGCATATACCGAATAGGATCCATCGTCGTGTTTTAAATAGATTACTTTGCCGTAACCCCTTGGACCAATAGCAACACGATCAACAGTTCCATCGCGGGTGGCATAAACTTCGTATCCCTTTCGTCCCCAGGTTTTGATATCCAAAGCGGCATGAAAGTGCGCTGCTCGTGTTTCCCCAAAAGTAGAGGAAAGATACCGGCTGGCTTCGGTTGGCCAAACATAGTGGGCTTGGCTCGGACCAAAAGTATCCGATTCTTGAGCTAATAATGGATGAGTAGAAATTCCCGTAAAAAGCGTAATGAAAAGTAGAAGGCGAATATTCATCGGTTAATCTACGGTTACGGAAATTGTTGCCAGTCCATTGTTCAACGTAGCCTCAATGTTATCTCCCTTCGTTATGGGTGATACCCCTTTGGGGGTACCGGTTAAGATAATGTCGCCGGGTTGCAGGGTAAAAATGGTCGATAAATAATGGATTAGGTCAGCCACCGTAAAAATCATCAGCTTGGTACTGTCCGATTGACGAATTTCGCCATTCACGGATATTTGCAGATCTATATTTTGTGGATCTTCGATCCGATCCTTTTCGATGAACGTGCTCAGTGGAGCAAAAGTATCAAACCCTTTGGCAACGGTCCACGGATGACCTTTTTCTTTGGCTTTTTGTTGAATATCACGAGCGGTAATATCAATTCCGATACCATATCCCCCGACATGTTTTAAAGCTTTTTCTTTCGGGATATTTTTGCCAGCCCTATCAATAGCAACTGCCAACTCCACTTCGTGATGAACATTCCCACTTTGGGGAGGGATCTGAATGTTATCACCATCAAAAATGATGCTACTGGTCGGTTTTAAAAAAACAAGCGGCTGACTCGGGACTTCATTGTTGAGTTCTTTAGCGTGTTCAACATAGTTGCGGCCGATGCAAAAGATATTACGAAATTGTAGATGGGGCAGTCCCGGGATATTATTCTTTTTCATAGAGCGTAATATAAAAAAGCCTTGGTCTCTTAAGAAACCAAGGCTTGAAAAAAATCTGGTAAAAAAGTGCTGTTATGAAACAGGTTCAACACTTACATATTTACGTCCACCGGAGCGAACGCGGAAGGTAACCTGTCCGTCAGCTTTGGCAAAGAGCGTGTCATCGCCGCCACGGCCTACATTATCGCCGGGGTGGAATTTAGTACCACGCTGACGTACGATAATATGACCGGCTTTAACAACTTCTCCACCGTATTTCTTAACTCCAAGTCGTTTCGAAATCGAATCGCGACCGTTCTTTGTAGAACCTTGTCCTTTCTTATGCGCCATAACAATCTAAAATTTCTGAATTATCCTTCTTGCTTACTGTTCCATGCGTCCAAAACGGTAACCCGTTCTTCATCATCGGGAACAAAACCTTTGAGATCTTCAAGATCAGTATTTCGGATATGACTAATGGCCTCTTTGGCTGTCATATCAGTAGATACTTGTCCTGATTCCTCAGACTCAGAAGTATCTTTTGCTTTCTTAGCTTTTTTCTTACTTCCACTGCCGGAAGTAGAAATGCTGTTAATCTCGATTTGGGACATCGGTTGGCGGTGTCCGCGCTTAACTTGATATCCCTTGCGACGTTTCTTTTTGAAAACGATAACTTTGTCTGACTTTACATTATCAAGCAAAGTCGCTTCAACAGCAGCACCTTCAACAACAGGTTGACCTACTGTTACATTACCGTCATCATTTGTTAATAAAACTTCGTCAAAAGTAAGCTTTTGATCTGTTTCATCACTTTGCTTGTCAACAAACAGGACATCGCCTTCTGAAACGCGATATTGATGTCCACCTATCTTTACTACTGCGTACATCTAATTGTCTAATTTTATGTTGTAAATTCTTTTGGCTACAGAATGCCAAATATAAGCTTTTCGAAGCTTAAAGCAAAGCTAAAAATCTTATGAATTATAGTTGTTAAAATTGTATTATTGTCAATGAATTACATCCAACAGAAAAGAAATTGTTATGGAGAAGAACTTACCCGATTTGCATGAGCAAGCTTTTATGTTCAAAAATGAGAAACGTTTACAACATGATGGAGGACGAGCGTGGATTAAGGATTCACAACTCCACGAAGCTCGCAAAGATGGGAACGGCAAATTGAAGACTATCCACCCTGAAAAAGATTCCGATCGCGTTGAAGAGGCTGAGGATCATAAGCCTTCTCTCTAATCTTTTGCAACTCAATTATTGACAATGAAATATGTCCGATTTCGATCTTGGATAGTCTTAATAGCACTGGTAGTTGGTGTTATTATACTATTCAATTATTCGACTGGTGATTCGGGGCCATATAAAAGTGCTAATCCGATTACAGATTCACTGCTTACTGCAACGCACCCGGATTTATATGAAGCTGTTACCCGGCGGGATGCAGAATCCCTCGAGCCATATTTATCTCATCAACATCCCCAGGTACGAAAGCAGGCTTGGCGGGCTTTTGCCAACACTCCGGTAGATTCTGCAGGTTCATTCATTAACATTGTTAAAGAACAGAATTCTGATGCCTCTTGGTTTGGGCTTAGCAAGCACGAACTTGCAAAAAATGAATTGAGAGAGCTCGAACAAAGCTGGATAGAGCATGCTGAATTACGTCCCGGAATTTCAAGGGTACTTGGTCGACAGGGTGATAAACAAACGCTTTCCTTTTTAATTGACCAGTTGGATAAAAACTTAGCGGATAGTGAGTATCAGTCTGCGTTGGCCGTAGGGCGGTTAGTGCAGCAGTTTGATATTACTCAGGATCGTCAAATCCGGGTGATACAGAAGGCATTTGATACAGAAAACTATGAAGCTACTCGCGCTTATTTATATGGTTGGTATCGTGATGATGAGTCTCAATTAACTGCTACGGCTCAAGATACCCTGTTTAATCGATGGCAGCTGATGGGAACAGGCTTGAGTAGAGATGTGGATCAGTATGTAAATAAGATTCTACCCGAACGCACTACTCATACCATGACAATTTTCTATAATGGTGAACAGATGCTGGACCATGAAGTGCAATTGGCGTATGAGTTGGCTACTTCTATTGGTAAAGTATCCCTGAATGATAAGCATTCATTGGCAGCTAAAATTTTATTGACGAACGAAAATCCGCATGTCCAGATTCGAACATTGCAAAGTTTGCAAGGGAATGTTAAAGAAGGGGAAGATCTGTATGAATACATTTATAATGAAATGTTGACCGATGAACGGTTAACTGACGCTGTTTGGCTGCAGGCGTTAGCGTTAGTACAACAAGTGGATAGTCAGATTGTTGGAGAACACCAAGACCGGCTTGCGACCATTCCTGAAGAAAACCCCTATTTATGGCCCGAAGCGTTGGGGATTTATCAGCAATATGAAGCTCCGAAAGATTATCTGCAGCGTATTGAGGATTTGGTGAGCGAGGGGGAACAGTTGCCGACAACGTATGCTTTGCAAAGTTTGGGAAGTTTTGTACAGAATGGTCAAAATATAGGAGACCATAGGCAGCAAGTTCGCAATATTGTTTTTGATGCTCTGGATCTCGGTGACCGGGGCGTGGCTTATATGTCAGGTTCGCTATTGGAAAATGAAGCATTATTTGAATCTGATGATTTTGATCGCATAAACGGTAGCTTGGCGGCCTTTTCGCTGCCCGAAGACATTGAAGTTTATCAAACGTTTGGCTCGTTGTTTAAAGAACGATTTGAAGAGCAGGCGAAACCCGTTATCGATTCACTTGCTTCTAAAAATTATGTGCCGTTGAATCGCTCGCTGGCCGATGCCGGATGGGATGTTGAGGTGCCGGAAGACTCAAAAACTGAGTTTCGTTTACCTGACTGGGCTCGACTTTGGGAGCTGGGGCCCAAACCCACACTGCTTGTGCAAACCGAGAAAGGGAGAATTCATATTGAGATGAATACGCTTAGTGCTCCCGCTACAGTTGCAATGATTGACAGTTTAAATAGTGCAGCACAGTACAATGATGTACCGTTTCATCGAGTGGTGCCCAATTTTGTAATACAGGGCGGAGATATTGAACGACGGGATGGATTTGGCGGACCCGATTTTGTGATACCTACCGAAGCATCAGAAAAAGGATTTACGCGGGGTGCGGTGGGTATCGCCAGTGCAGGTCCCGATACTGAGGGCAGCCAATACTTTATGATGCATCAGTGGAAGCCGCATCTAAATGGAGATTATACACGTTTTGGCAAAGTGACTGAGGGAAAAGATTTGGTGGATAGTATCTTGAAAGGAGATAAGGTGTTATCGACCACCTGGTATTAACGGTTGATTGTCGAGTGTCTCTGGGTCTTTGAATATCACTTTGGTATGGAATTCTCCGTTTTCACCCATGGGATCGATTTCATTAAGGCGCTGAAGTTGCATGACCAACTTCTGATCGAACGGTTCTCCTGTTTTTAGCAGTGACTGAAATTCTTCTTTAACCGCGCTGATTTTTATTTCTATCGGTTTTAGAAGCAATATGGGTAGCAAGTCATTTAACTCTTTTTGCCATATGGGGAAAAGGCAGGAATACCCCATTTCTCCGAACACTTTTTCTCGCCATTCTCGGATATCTTCCAGGTACCAATCGCCAAAAATGAGATTATCAATCGGTTGGTCCAATTCATTCAGGGCATTTTTAATCCGCTCTAAATAGGTTTTATTGGGGCATTGGGAAGGAAGTCCGACGGAAATTAGATCCAAGTCGAGATAATTTGTTTGTTCCTCTATTTCGGAGAGCGGGATGTTTTGATGAGGTACAATGTCGGTGGACTCATCATAAGTTGTAAGCAGTTTTAGATCCGCCTTCGGTTGCGACTCCCTGAAAAAATGCAGAGCCAAATAGGCATCTTTGCCGCCGCTCCAAAAAAGAATATTCATTGTGTTTGTAATAAATTAATTAGGTAATCAGTGTTTGTAATTAAAGTAAGATCGATTCTGAATTCTGATTACTGAATTCATATATTAGGGCGCAAGTTCAGATTCTGTAAGATAAAAATATTCATTAACGTTTTAATTTAAGATAGTTTTTGATGAGCAGCGAGATTCAAAAAGTACATTTGCGCACCAAAGGTATTCTTCCCGTTCAAAAATTGCGTGTGTTAGCGAATGCGGGCATTATTTCTCATGCTGATGGATATCCGTTGCAGGATGACCAGTTTCAGCCCAATTCAATAGATTTACGTTTAGGGGAGAAGGCTTACCGGGTGAGATGCAGCTTTCTGCCCGAAGATGAGTCAGTAGATCAGAAGCTGGACAAGCTCAGTCAGTACGAGTTTTCAATTACCGACGGAGCTATCTTGGAACCGAACTGTGTGTATATCATTCCGCTGCTCGAAGAGTTACATTTGCCGTCGCATATCTCACCGCAGAAAACATTATTCAATGGAAATGAAAACGGAGTTGACTATCAGATTGTATCCGGAGAGCATCTTTCGGCCAAAGCCAACCCCAAGAGCACAACGGGGCGACTCGATGTATTTACGCGTGTAATTACGGATTATTCGCACCGTTTTGAAGAAATACGATCGGGCTATAAAGGAAGAATGTATTTAGAAGTGGTGCCAAAATCTTTTCCGATAAAGATTAAAACGGGACACCGGTTGAATCAGCTGAGAATTCGTCACGGCTATACCGTGCTTTCCGATCAGGATATTTTGCGGACCCACAGTTCTGATCCATTGCTTTTTACCGAAGGCGGGAGTCCGGTTGATGTGGATGAACTGAAAGTTAATAACGGACTCTTTTTGAGTGTGAATTTACATGCTTCAGAAGGAAAAATTGTAGGATACAAGGCCAAGAAGCACCGTGATTATATCGATCTCGATAATATCGACTATTATGAGGTTTCTGAGTTTTGGGAACCTATTTATCATCAACCTGATGATCACCTTATTTTAGAGCCGGAGGCATTTTATATCTTTGCCTCTAAAGAGCGATGCCGTATTCCGGAATACTTAGCGGCTGAGATGATTGCCTACGATACGGGATCGGGAGAGCTGCGTACGCATTATGCCGGCTTTTTTGACAGTGGATTTGGCGGACGTGTTGAAGATAAAGGAGCACGAGCTGTGCTCGAAGTGCGTTCGCATGATGTACCATTCTTGATTGAAGATGGACAAACGTTTTGCAGTATGAAGTTTGAACCGAATACCGAAGTTCCTAAATTTGTTTATGGTGATGATATTAAGAGTAACTACCAGGGACAAGAACTTCGTTTAGGAAAACATTTTAAACAATAGTGGTTAAGAGCTGAGTTATTATGGCTCCAAATAATGTAACAGAATGTATTTGTCACGATCGGGAGTTTATCGAGATAAAGCAGTATGCCAATCAAAATAATGTCACTTCACTCGATGAGCTTCAAGATCAGGATTATTGCAGTAACAGTTGTGGGCTTTGTGCTCCGTATGTTGAAATTGTTTTGGAAACCGGCCAGACGGAGTTTGTGCCCGGTGAGCCGTTCCGAAAAAAACGATAAGGGATGAATATTTTTTATGTGCCACCCGCGCAGATAAATAATGGATTTGCAGAGCTTTTGGATCAGGAGGCGATTCATGCTTCCAAGGTGATGAGGGCTCGGGAAGGAGACAAGTTAACGATTGTAGACGGGGTTGGCGGACGTTATGAGGGAATTGTCCGTCGGATTACAAAGAAATCGGTGCAAGTAGAAATTAAAGATGAGCAGCACAGTTTACCTCCGAAGCCACAACTTGTTTTAGGGATGGGAATCATCAAGAAAAGAGATCGTCTGGAATTTGCCGTAGAGAAAGCCATAGAGTTAGGGGCAGCTCAAATAGGTCTGTTTAGAAGTGAGCATACGATTAAAGAGAATGTGCGCATGGATCGTCTGGAATCGATTGCTGTCTCAGCGATGAAACAGAGCTTACAGTCACATCTTTGTAATGTAGAGATCTACCATTCGTTGGATATTATGCTTGATGTTGTTACAGTTGATAATATATTGGTTGCCCACGAAAAAGTTGACGAAACCAACGGAGATATTGACTACAAAAGTGTTCACAACTCTGATAGAACACTGTTATTAGTAGGGCCGGAGGGAGGGTTTTCGGAAGATGAAATTGAAGAGTTCGTCAATAGGGGAGCAGATCTTGTCTCTCTTGGGCCAAACAGATTACGTGCAGAGACAGCTGTAGTGGCATTTCTTAGTCAGTTTTTGTGAAACTTTTGTTACCTACCGGATCTAAAATAATTGTCTTAAATAAAAAAGCCCGACTCATTGAGTCGGGCCTGTTAAATTATTAATTGGACATAACGGTTAGTAACGATCAGTAGAAGGCGTTGTATGCGTGGCTGCATACTCTTCTAACTTTGCTACTTCATGCCACATCTTCATTGCTTCATCAATAGTTTCGTCAAGTTTATTTCTGACTGGATAATACTTTTTAAGTCCCCAAACCTGTCGCGCCAGCTCTGCTTTTATTAGTCCACGGGGCATCCATTCGATTTCTTCTAAATGGCCATTCGGAATGAATAGCGTATCAGATTTGAAGTCTGGTTTTGACAATGTATCGGTTACGACCATATTCTTTTCTTTGAGACGGCTGAAAACCTCATCCATCTGTTCTTCCGACCACTCAAACTCTTTGTTAAAGCGATCATAGTTATCTTCCCATTTTTTTCGGAAACTGTCACCGTTTTCATCCAGATAGTCTCTTACAAAATCAAAACCAACCCGATTACGAAGCATATAGTTGGCTACAATCTTGGATTGCGCTGTATCGGGCTGTACAACATGATCCGGGACAATGCCGCCGCCGCCGTAAACTGTTCGTCCGGCATCAGTAGAATACTTCAAGGAGTCGGGTACATCAGATACAAATTCCATGGCATCACCCTTGGCATCGACCCCACGTTGATATATTTCATAAGCGTATTCTTCACCACCTTTTTTGTTGTATGGTTTTTGTATTAAACGTCCGGAGGGGGTATAGTATTTGGAGATGGTAACACGAATTTTACTGGAATCTACCAGTTCGTATTGCTGCTGCACCAATCCCTTGCCGAAAGTACGTCGTCCTACAATCCATCCGCGATCGTGATCTTGGACTGCGCCACTTACAATTTCACTTGCAGAAGCTGATCCCTCATCAACGAGAATCATGAGCGGTTTGTCTTTGAAGAAACCATCTCGGCGTGAATAATAGGCCGAGGTAAATCGGGTATGCCGACTTTTAGTTGAAACAATTTTTGTGCCTCGGGGGAAGAATTCTTCGGTAATAGCAACGGCCTGACTAAGATAACCACCGGGGTTACCTCTTAAATCTAACAATAGGCGTTCCATACCTTTATCCTGGAGATCTTTCATGGCCTCCATAAACTCTTCATGGGTAGTTTGGATAAATTTATCCATTTTGATGTAGCCGGTCTTTTCGTCCATCATATAAGCGGCGCCGATGGAGTAGAGAGGTATATCATCACGGACAATGGTGAATTGGATAGGATCTTTTACGTTGGGTCGTTTAATTGTGACATCGACCTCAGAACCCTTTGGTCCCCGAAGGTTATTGCGTACATCCTCATTTGTAAATCCTACAGCACTTTCACCGTCAATTTTGATAATGCGATCTCCTGAGCGAATGCCCAATGCATCACTGGGTCCACCGGCAATAGCCGTAATTACAGTAATGGTATCTTGGATTACGTTAAACTGAACGCCAATACCTTGAAATTTGCCTGAAAACTCATCATCGATATCATCACTCAGTGAAGGTTCTATATAAACGGAGTGTGGATCCAATCCCTTAAACATCGATTCCAGGGCATCTTCGGTACGTTTGGTCATATCCTCATCGGGATAGTTATTAGTCACATAAAGATATGCTTCTTCAAATTTGTTGACCGATTCGCTAATATCATTAATTTTCAAATCCCCAAATGTAGTATCGGCGGGGGTACCTTGAAGATTAGCTGTGCTGTCTGATAAGTTTTTTACCAGTCCTTTAACACTGTTTTTATATAGGTTTGTTACATTAACCTCATCAACATAATTGTCGATTATTCGTCGTTGGGTCTGGACGTATTTTTTGATGTTTTTTTGCAGTGTGTCATTTCCGGGAACCACGGTTTCAACGCCGGCAAACCAGAAAGAGGATAGGACAAACAGTGTTATTATGTTGGGGATGATAAACTTTTTCATGCTCATGGTGCAAAAAGGTATTGGTGGTTATATGCAGAATTTACTTCCTAAACATACTGTTAAAGAAACAACGTATTAAAGTAGACAAATGGGTATTTGCTGTTTTAATTGTAAGTAGTTCATTAATTTGATTTTTGTCAACGTATATTTAAAGAATATATTGACTTAAATCTTTATCCTTAACAAGATCGTCCAGCTGTTTGTTCACATAATCTTTGTCGATAGTGATGTCGCCGGAGCTAATATCATCGGGAACAGCAAATAACAGCTCATCCAGCAGTGATGATAAGATCGTGTGCAGTCTTCGAGCACCGATATTTTCTACGCGATCGTTTACCTGAGCAGCTATAGAAGCTACTTCCTTAAGGGCGTCTTCCGTAAATTCTATTTCAACGCCTTCAGACTTTAACATAGCTTGATATTGCTTGGTCAACGCATTTTTGGGTTGTGTTAGAATATCAAAGAAATCCTTTTCTGTAAGGGAATTAAGTTCCACGCGAATAGGGAAACGTCCCTGTAATTCGGGAATAAGATCGGAAGGTTTGGAGACATGAAAAGCCCCTGAACCGATAAACAGCATGTGATCGGTTTTCACCATACCGTGCTTGGTAGAAACATTACTTCCTTCCACAATCGGGAGCATGTCGCGCTGTACTCCTTGGCGACTTACATCGGGTCCACCGCCGCCACCGCTTTTGCCGTTATTGGAAGATTCGGCGACTTTGTCGATCTCATCAATAAAGATAATGCCTTGTTTCTGTACGCGCTCAAGTCCTTCCTGGACGGCCGACTCGTGATCAATTAGCTTTTCGGCTTCTTCTTCCAGCAGGATTTCACGGGCTTCTTCAATCGTTACTTTGCGGTTGGTTTTTTTCTGTCCCCCTAAATTACCGAGCATATCCTGCAGGTTGATGCCCATTTCATCCATTCCGCCCTGTGGACCAAAAACCTGCATCATGGGTGAGCGACTGGTCTTTTGAACTTCAATCTCAATTTCGCGTTCATCAAGTTCTCCGTTACGAAGCTTCTCGCGAAATTTTTTGCGTGTACGTTCATTCAGCTCCTCATCAGAAGCACTTTGTGGGTTGAAATCCTGATCGCTTGAATTGGAATCAAATCCCGGAGAGCTATTATCACTCTGGTTTTTCTTAACGGGAGGTATGAGGATATCCAGAATGCGTTCTTCAACGATTTCTCGAGCTTCCTCTTCTACGCGATCGCGCATCTCCGTTTTCACCATGTTGATGGAAATGTCTGTAAGGTCGCGAATCATCGATTCTACATCGCGTCCCACATAGCCAACTTCAGTAAATTTGCTGGCTTCAACTTTTGTAAAAGGTGCTTCTGCAAGCTTAGCCAACCGACGAGCAATTTCTGTTTTACCTACACCGGTAGGGCCAATCAAGAGAATATTATTGGGCAGGATTTCATCTCTGATTTCTTCATCAGCATTCATACGTCGCCAACGGTTTCGCAAGGCAATGGCAACCGATCGCTTAGCGTCGTCCTGTCCAACAATGTATTTATTTAATTCTGCTACAACTTGTTGTGGAGTAAGATTCTTCTGTGTAACTGTCTTCTGTAAAGTACTCATTAATCTTCAAGTTCTAATATACTCAGGTTATGATTCGTATAGATACAGATATCTGCTGCAATATCGAGTGCTTTTTGTACGATCTCACGGGCTGATAAATCGGGAGCATCCTCCTTTAATGCCCGCGCAGCAGCAAGTGCATAGCTGCCACCGCTGCCGATGGCTAAAATTTGATCATCGGGCTCAATAACATCACCCTGACCCGAAATAAGCAGAGCCTGATCTTTACTCATTACGACCAATAGTGCTTCAAGTTTTCGTAAAAATTTATCCTGCCGCCACTCTTTGGCCATCTCAACGGCAGCGCGTTTTAAATTACCGTTATACTGTTTCAGTTTTTCCTCGTATTTCTCAAAAAGAGTAAAGGCATCAGCCGTAGAACCGGCAAAGCCCGCGGCAATTTTTCCTTCATACAGGCGCCGTACTTTGTTAACGGTAGCTTTCATCACCGTATTTTCCATGGTTGCCTGTCCGTCGCCGCCAAGGGCAGCCTCTCCATTGTGAATAATGCCTAAAACAGTTGTTGCTTTTATCTCAGGTAAACTCATTAAATTCTGTTCTGTTTCATTTCTTTTGGGTTAGGATGTATTGGTTAGGAGTCAGACTTGTAGTACTTGGACTTTGAGCCGTCTCCCGAACGGGTCGGACGTGGCTTTCGCTTATCTCGTTTTTGACGTTTACCGGAATCAGACCCATTTTCCTTTTTATAATAATCCAGGTCACCTCTGCCCGGACGGTCATCCAGATCGTCCAAATCATTCGTTTCGTTTGCAATAAGCTCATCGATGTTGTTTTCCTGCATAACCACATCTGTAATGTCAATATCGGAGCCGGCAATGGTAGCCTTATATTCGTTCAGGGAAATAGAATCATCGCCAACAAGCGTAATTTTCAGCCAGTAGCGGAACATCCATTTCCGACGAATGCTAAGCAATCCTTTTTCCAAGTATGCCTTGAGATATGGATTGATATAAATATCAACAGCGCGATAGTCAGTCGTAGTACGGAATTTACTTAACCATGCATCAAGATCGGCAATAATAGTATTCTTTGTAACTACGCTACCCGATCCTCCACAAGTGGGGCATACTTTAGATACAGAATTAACCACACTTGGCCGGATACGCTGACGGGTAATTTGCACCAGCCCGAAATCGCTCATTCCAATAACATTGGTCTTGGCGGGATCTTTCTTGAATTCTTTCTTGAGCTCGTCGTAAATCTTCTTTCGATTTTTATCATTGCGCAGATCAATAAAGTCGACGACAATAATTCCCCCGATATCTCGTAGACGCAGTTGTTTCGCTACTTCACGCGCAGCTTCAAGATTCGTTTTTAGCGAATTGTCTTCCTGCTTTTCCTTAGCTGCGTACGGACCGGAGTTTACATCTACCACATACATCGCCTCGGTTTGTTCAAAGATGAGGTACCCGCCGGATGGCATGCGAACGCGTGGACTAAAGATAGAATCCACATCTTTGGCCACCTTCATGAAGTCAAAGATGTGTTCACGTCCCTTATAAAGTTCTACATTGGGAAGCATTTGCGGCGCGACCTGGCTTACATACGATTTAATCTTTTTGTGCATCTCGGGATCGTCAACCAGCACGCGGTCATACTGCTTAGCAAAAAGATCACGGACCAAGCTCTCGGTCATATCAAGATCTTTATAAAGCAGTTCCGGTGGATCAGCGGTTTCAAGCCGTTCCAGGATACGTTCCCATTTTTTGAGCACATCGCGCATATCATCCTCAATAGATTGCTCATCCTGTCCTTTGGCAACCGTTCGGATGATAACACCGAATCCATCGGGAACCATTGAGCTTACAATGCTTTTAAGGCGACGACGCTCTTTATAGTTATTTATTTTCCGGGATACTGCTACATAATCACCCATGGGAATAAGCACGAGGAAACGTCCCGCTACAGTGATATCCGTAGAGATACGCGGACCTTTGGAACCAATTGGTTCTTTAACAATTTGAACCAACAGTTTCTGACTGGGATTTAAAATTTTTCCCGCCCAGTTCTGTTTCTCGTAATTGGAAATCTGGTTGAAGTCCGTCTTCTTCAGCTCTTTGCGAACATTCTTGTGAATGGCATCGCGTCCGTTGAGCATCTGAACATATTCTTTCAGATGATCACCGGCGTCAGAAAAGTGCAGAAAAGCGTCCTTCGGGGTACCCATGTCAATAAAAGCTGCACGGATACCACTCATTACCTTGTGGACCTTCGCCAGGTAGATATTACCTACCGTACGTTGGTTTTCATCAGATTCTATAAAAAGTTGGGCAAGTTCGCCGTTTTCCAGCAGGGCTATCCGGGTCTGCTTTCCCGAGGCGTGAATAATGATTTGATTTTTCATTGAAATATTCTTCTTTCACGCAGTTGCTGTCCTCCGGACGTATAATCCTGATCAGTAAATCAATAACTTTCATAGTAACAACAGTCTTACAGTTCGTTCGTCTTAGCGGGATTCCAGCAACCGCTAAATTAAAATTCCTGTTAGGAGAAAAATTTGTTTGTGTAATAAGATCGTATTCAGAGGAGGGTATATATTGCAGGAAACGATCACAAGAAATCAGCGAGTTCATAAACTTCGCCGCATTCTTCAAAAAAATGTTCAAATGCTTTCGAAAAGTGAATAAAACCTTAAATAGTGCTTGTGAGTAAATAATATGCTGCAAAAGGTAAACCTAAACTTTTTTAAAATCTCTGAATACTTGGTACATAGTATCACATTAATATACAAGTAGTTTTGCTATTATGTAAACGGTAAATTGATCAAGTGAGTTCATGAATTGATAATATTCCTTTAAGTCGGATCTCATTAACAATTTTTGTGCTTCCTTATTTTAAGTTCACTGTATATATCTGCAATATATGGCTCTGTGTATCCATGCGTTATTTTTTTATTTGCCTGATTAGAACTCCATGTTTGAGTGGAGATGTTGGGTAATAAATATTGGATCTATTTTAATCCTTATACCACAACCAGATTGCTGAACCAACCATAATGCCCAATAGAAGTGTTTGCAGCTGTAGTGCTATTGTATCATCAATTATTTTAAGAATGTGATAAGCGTAGGAATTTATTAGCACATTACTGCTAATAATAACGGTACCTAATACGATTCCGCTTCGTTTTTTCCTGAATAGCAGGTAGGCTGTTAAAAGATCAAATCCATCGAGCATAGTCCAATACAGATTAATCCATATTGGTGCAAAATGATAAGGCAAAAATCCATATGCAAAGTTGTGGAAAAGATGTGTGAGTCCTCCTACAGTAAAGCTAATACTTAATAACAGGAAATATACTTTTTTGATTTCCACATCAATATAGTAAATGCCAATATTGGGAGAAGTTTACTCCTTTTGCTCAGCCCGGGTGATATTTGCCCCAACGTTTGTCAGTTTTTCTTCGAGATCTTCATAACCACGATCAAGATGATATATACGTAACACGTCGGTTTCTCCTTCGGCCACCATTCCGGCCAGAACCAAGCTTACGCTGGCTCGCAGATCCGTACTCATTACCGAAGCCCCTTTAAGTTTCGTTTTTCCGCTGATATGCGCCGTATTTTTCTTGACGTCGATATCGGCACCCAGTCGCACCAACTCGGGTACGTAGCTGAAACGATCATCGTAAATGGTATCTGTCACTTTTGATTCGCCGTTTGCCTGTGTCATCATTGTTGCCCATTGTGCCTGTAGATCGGTAGGGAAGCCGGGATAGACTTTCGTTTTTATAGATGTGGGAGTAATATGATCGGGTGCTTTAATGTGAATAGAATCACCGTTAATATTCATCTCGGCACCAATTTTGCGAAATGTTTCCGGGAAATGTCCCAGATCATCCACATCCACGTTAGTCAATGTTATATTGGACTGCGGATGCATGGCTGCGGCAATCATAAAAGTTCCGGTCTCAATCCGGTCGGACGCATTGCGGGCGGAAATACCCTGCAGGCTGTCAACTTTGCGGATGGTCAAGGTGCGCGTTCCAATTCCTTCAATATCAGCACCCATTTCGGCCAGTTTTTCGCAAAGCAATACTACATCGGGTTCTTTGGCAGCATTTTTGATCGTAAATTCTTTGGCACGAAGTACCGCTGCCAGCACTAAATTTACGGTTGCCCCAACGCTGCTGGGTTCAAGGGTAAATGTGCCGCCCTCTAATTCTTTGGGAGCGTTGGCGATGACATATCCCTCTTCAAGTTCAATATTAGCCCCCATGGCACGCATACCGTCGAGGTGTAGGTCAACGGGACGAGGTCCCCAGGCACAGCCGCCGGGCAGAGATACTTTTGCTTCGCCGTATTTGCCGAGCAGCGCCCCAAGCATATAGAAAGAAGCCCGCATCTTTCGAACGAGCTCGTAGGGAGCTTCGTAATGATTTAAGTTTTTAGGGTCGATCGTGAGAATGCCTTCATCCTCATTAAATTCCACACGGCAGCCCGTTACGCGAATAACATTGTTAAAAGTATAGATGTCGCGCAGTTTCGGGATGTTGGTAATGGTTGTCGGCGAATCACCTAAAATCGCCGCTGCCATCAGGGGCAGAGCTGCATTTTTTGATCCGCTGATTGGAATAGTGCCTTGGAGAGGAGTAGGTCCTTCAATTACAAATTTATCCACTTGCTTCGATTTCTAAGATTAGAGCGTCTTTTTCGAGTGAGTCTCCCTTTTCAACAGCGATAGATGATATTACGCCTTTGATGGGAGCTTTAAGTTCGTTTTCCATTTTCATGGCTTCAAGAATAGCAACAGGATCGCCAAGTTCTACTTCGTCACCTTCTTCGACAAGTACTTCCAGAATTTTACCGGGCATGGGAGCGTTGAGTTCGCCTTCGCCAATTTCGCCGGCCGTTTTAAAGCCCATGCGGTCCAGTAACAGATCCTGCTCATTGCGAATATCTACCGAGTGCCAATTGCCATTCAGGGTAAAGGTAATCGTATGTTTGTCGTATGATACATTATCGATTTTATAGAGTTTTGTTCCCATCCGGAGCAGGTAACGTCCGTTTTCTTGTCGATGTAACTCATAGGATTGGGTATCATCATCGAAGGTAACTTGGTTGGCATCTTCTACAATTTCCAGCTCGGTCGTGGTTTCGTCAAATACGGCTTCAAATTTCATAATTAGTTCGATTTAATTTCTGACAGTCCCTTGCTTGTAGCTTGAAAGGTAAAATCCTGTAGGTTATCAGTATCATAAAAACTGGTGAGGGCAATTTTGTTGCCGCTGCGTTCATAGGCCTCTACAAAGCCGAAACTTAACAGGTTAATCAGATCGTCGCGCAGCTCACCCTGCAACAATCCCGTTTCTTCCATAATAACCTGGAATTTTTCTGGGAATATGAGACGTTCGAGAACTTGTTTTTCGGTTTTGGTTATTTTATGCTTGCCCATAACTTTTTGTTTCTAAAAGAGAGCTTGAAAATAGGAGGGAGATCGCTTTTTAACAACTTAGTTTGTCACTCCGATTTTAACATCACCATAGGTGATTAAATTATCTTTCCCATCATAAATGAAAATTCTGTAAATGTTAGAAAGCCCTACTCCAGATTCTTGGGCAAATTGAGCTGTATTTATTGAGAAAGTATCTATAATTGAAAGATCACTTTCCCTAAACAAAAATTGAAGTTGGCTTTCAGAGGTGTTTTGAGACTTCGCAAAAAACGCTATTTCATTTGCGGTATTGTCATACCCAAAATCAATCGTGATTTGCATAGTTTGTCCATAATTTATGGGATTTGGATAAGCAGGAGTAAGAACACTGATTCGTTGTATATACCGAGGAGAAATATTCCAATCATCAGAATCGATATTTCCATTTTCTGTTTTTTCTCCCTGTGAAGTCATTTCTGTTATTCCTTTAAAGGGAGGGACTAATGCTTGGTTCTCAAACTCGCGCTGATCGTCGCTTTTTGAACATCCCGCAACAATCAGGAATCCCGCTAAAAATAAAATAGTTTGGTATGGGAAAAATCTATTAGAAAACATGAACGAAATTCCTGAAAGATACTTTTAATAATATTTCAATTTCACCTATATAATAGGGAACTTTGGACGCTTATTTAAAACAAATTTAAGAGTTTATTTTGAGACTATTGAAGCAGCTGGGAATTACCGGATTTTTTGTCATTTTTATGTTTGCAGGTTTGGGATCTCCGTCAGAGGTGCAGGCACAGGACTCACTGCTGACTTATGAGCATCCCGACAGGCCGCCTACGATGGAAGAGCTGCTGGAGTGGAAGGAAGTTTTTACTTACAAAGTAAAGTTTGGATTCTTCAAGCTCGGCGAAGTAAAGACCACCATCATCAGGGATACAACTTATCAGGGACAAAAAATATGGTGGCTCCGCACAGTAATAACGTCAAACTCGGGCATTCCTTTTGTCGGGGAAGAAGAAAATCACTACAACACTTATATGGTAGAAACCGATAGTACGCCTTACACGAAGCTTTATTGGCGGGATAATGTGGATGAGGACGAGTTTGAGGCTGAATTATATGAGTTTGATTACGAGAATGAGAAGGTCTACATATCGGAGAATATGAGTCCCGTTGACACCCTGGCATTGACCGAGCCCTCAAGTTCGGGCCAGCTTATTTTCTATTATTCTCGGCTATTTGCAGGTACCAATCAGGATTATCGCCTGCCGGTATATTTAGAACGTGAAAAGGGATATATCAACGCGACGAACAGTACTAAAATTAAGATGCGCGATTACGATGCTTTTGAAGATCCGGTAGAAACTTATTTTAGTGAAGGGGATGCTAATATTGACGGCCCCTTTGGATTTCGCGGGAAATATAAGGCGTGGTATGTCGCTGACGATCTGCGAGTCCCCGCCGAAGCTCATGCCAAGGTTTGGCTGGGCAATGTTAAAGTGCAACTAATTGATTATAAAAAAGAACGAAGATAACCAATGAAGATACAGTTTAAGAAATTACCTCATGCCGAGGATTTACCACTCCCTTCATATGAATCGGAATATGCGGCCGGAATGGATATTCGGGCTGCCCTGGATGAGCCGATCACCCTGCAGTCCGGTGAACGACAGCTTATTCCATCGGGGTTAAAGATGGCCATGCCGCAGGGTTATGAGGCGCAGATGCGTCCGCGAAGTGGATTGGCATACAGAAATGGCATTACCATGCTGAATACGCCCGGAACCATCGATGCAGATTATCGGGGTGAGCTGAAAATGTTGGCGGTAAATCTGGGAGATGAAGAATTTACCATCAACCATGGGGATCGCATTGCCCAGATGGTCATTGCACCCGTCATTCAGGCTGAAGTAAATGAGGTTGAAGCCCTATCTGAAACTGATCGCGGGGATGGCGGGTTTGGTAGTACTGGAGTAAAGTAAATAATCGTAAAATGATTATTTGTTGTTGGGCTACTAATCAACCAGTAACAGATAGTAAAAACCAGAAGCTTGCTCGATAAGATACGTCCATATATAGACTTAGTATCCAACAACCAAAACTATCGCCGGTTGTGGCTAAGCCAGATTATATCCAATTTTGGTGATTGGTTTGGCATATTGGCCGTATATGCGCTAATTACGAAATATTCTGATTCTGAATTTTTACTGGGACTTATTATAGTAGTGAAAATGATGAGCCTGGCCAGCTTTTCTCCCTTTGCAGGTTATATTACTGACCGTTTTAATCGTCGACATTTGATGATTATTTGCGATCTGCTGAGGGGTATGATCGTCCTGGGATTATTATTGGTCGTATCCTACGAAACGCTTTGGCTGGCGTATGTATTAACCGCTTTACAAATGATGCTTTCGGCCATCTTTGAGCCCGCCAAAACTTCATCTATTCCAAATGTTACTACAGAAAAAGAGCTGGTGGATGCGAATGTGTTATCAGCGGCAAGTTGGAGCATCATTTTTACCATTAGTATGGGTATTGGCGGACTGGCAACAGCGGGATTGGGTACCGACCTGGTATTTATCATTAATGCCATAAGCTATGTGTTATCAGCGTGGTTTATCTATAGAGCTGTTATTCCACAAAAGAAAATGGATGTGGCTGAGCGAAAACGAACACGTAATCCACTGACGGGAATAAAAGAGGGCTTTCAATACCTGTTTAGAACGCATAAAGTATTGCGCCCCACGCTGGCGAAAGGGTGTTTTACGATGTTCCTTGGAGCGTTAACCTACATGCTTATTCTGGTTTCTGAGGATGTGCTGATGATGGGCAGTGTCGGGCTCGGTCTGCTTTATTCGGCACGAGGCGTTGGTACCGGTATTGGACCTGTCATTGGGCGACGCATTTTCAACCAGGAAAGTGATTGGGTGCGTGCGATGGGATTTTGTATGATATTTGCCGGGTTGATGTATTCAGTGGTTGGACTGACGACCAGCTTAAGCATTATGTTACTTTTTGTCTTTATAGCCCACGCTGCGTCCGGAGCCAACTGGGTGATGAGTACGGTATTACTACAGCGTCGAACCCCCGATACGTTTCGCGGACGTATTTTTAGCACTGAATGGTTGCTATTTACGCTGGCTCAATCAGCATCGGTAATAATGGCCTCATGGATTTTAGAAAATGAATGGTTGACTATTCAGCAAGCGATGGTAGTATTTGCACTGGGACTGTCAGCAGCGGGAATGATCTGGCATTTTACGATTACTCAACAGGAGGAGGTTTACCAAATAAACCGTGAGGATAATGAGCATTTTGCAGCTGCAAACAGGATAGAGGCAGAGTAAATTGTTCCGGACTTGTTGCTATCCTTCGGGCTATGCTCAAAATTCTTATATCTAATTTCATCCTGTGAAATAAACAATAATTATGATCTCTTCGAAGGTCAACGATGCTTCAAAAATTTAGCGATGTAGGAGATTCATCCGTGGACAAGTGAGGGATAGAACTTTTGTTTAGCTGATGCAGGTCAGGTAGTTTTTCTGGAAATATCAAAACTGTCTCAATTTAGATGCATTTAAGCAGTGTCCCTTTTACCTTGATGCAAAAGGGACGAAAAGATCAAGACTTTAGATTCTGTAAGCACTGCATTCAGCGGATTGGATAATTCTGATGGTCCGTTACGTATTGAAGTGATTTTCAGATAGTACCGGTACAGAATTATCCCGGTCATCCACTTTCACTTCGTACAGAATCCAAGGTCTTGGTAAAAAAATAACCCTCAGGGATTTACAGGCCCTGAGGGTTTAGTAATTAGTTGAATTAAAGAGAAAATATTATTCTCCGGTATAAACGATACGCCAAATTTTTCCTTTTATCGAATCAGAAACATAAAGTGATCCATCGGGGCCGATAGCTACTCCCGTAGGTCTGTATTCGGCATTACCCGGAGATTTTAATTCGTCCGTTCCGGCAAAATTATCTGCAAATGTTTCATGTTCACCAGATGGGTTTTCTCCATCAAAGGGCAGAAAAGTAATGCGATACCCTTCTTGTGTTTCCGGTGCTCGATTCCATGAACCGTGGAAAGCCACAAAGGCGCCATTTTGATATTTTTCCGGAAATTGAGCTGCGTTATAAAAAAGCAAATCATTAGGGGCCCAGTGAGCTGGAAATGCGTAGGTAGGATCTTCAAAATCAGCAGCCCGGCCAATTTTATTACCGTCACCGCCGTATTCAGGCGCTAATACCTTTTTTTCTTGAAAATGATCGTAATAGGAATATGGCCAGCCAAAGTTATCGCCGTCTTCAACAGAAAAGAACTCTTCGGCAGGAAGCTGAACTCCTTCTTTTTTGCTAAAACGATCGGGCCATAACGCATTTAGCTGATCACGGCCGTGTTGTACAAGATAGAGTTTGTTGATGGAGTTATTCCATTCGAGAGCAACAGCATTACGTATGCCGGTTGCGTATCGATGACCGTCTTCCTGTTGTGTTTGTTCGGTTTGCGTTGCGGAGAACTGCCAGATTCCGCCATGTCGTTCCAGCTGAGGACAAGGATCCTGGCCTGGTGATCCCGGAGATCGCATTTCTTCTTGGCAGGCATTGGAAGGGCCGCCAATGTTTACATAGATATTCTCCGATTGATCAAGTGTAAATGACTTGGCGGCGTGTTGACTCTGCTCTGGCAGGCCTGTAACGATTGTTTCCGGCTGGCCAGTGGGGGCAAGACCATCATTTGGAAGGGGATATCTAAAAACTTCCACATCCGAACTTCGATACAGATAGCCATCGCGAATATCAATACCGGTTCCTGTATATTCCCCGAAATATTCCGTTTGGTCAGCCACGCCGTCGCCATCGGTATCACGCAGTGCTGCGGTGCCGCCTTCTTGTTGTTTTTCGCTCAGTGCCACATAAATATCCCCATTATCACGAACAGTAATATGGCGAGCAGGGCCAACATTCTCGGCAACAACTACGACTTGAAACCCATCAGGAAGTTCCAGCCCTCCGTTATTTTCATCAAAGGCAAGCTGCTGACTTCCTGCAGTATCAGGCTCTGCGGTGCAGGACATGAGTGCCAAAATTATTCCTAAAACAATTCCAATATGAATTATTCTATACATGAGTCCCTGATTTTATTTAGATAAATAGTTTATCTCATTATCAGTAATACGCTAACTAAAATTCAAAGATCATCCAAAACATTCCCTTAAAAATGTATTAATCGGTAATTTTATGGGTATGTATTATCCGGATATACATTAGGAAAGACACAATTTGTAATTAGGAGATATTAATGGGTGCAAATAATAAACCCTTCAAGATTTCAATTATCTTGGAGAGTTCTAAAGTGATATTAAGGACTTTTTTAATCTTCCGGGATGTTGTAATCAATATTATTGGGTCGATAGTCACCTAATAGATGTTCAGCAAAATAGCGCCAGCGGAGTCGTTCAAAGTAGGGAGAGTAATCTCCAAAACCGTGTCGCTGACCGGGAAGCATCATAAAGTCGAACTTTTTACCATTTTTAATTAATGCATCGGCTAACCGGATGGTATTGGCCGGATGTACGTTGTTGTCGATGGTACCGTGAACCAGCATAAGATGTCCTTTAAGATTTTGAGCAAGGTCAATATTGGTTTCAATTTCCGACTGGAACTCAGTCTTCGTTTTAACTGAATCGGACGAGGTGCTGTCGGCCTGTACCTCTTTCTCCACACCCTTTACGCCATGATGGAATTCGCTCCACCACAAGTTATAAATATTGTTATCGTGGTTCCCGGCTGAAGACACCGCAACATCATAAAAATTGGGATACGTCAGCAGTGCCGCGGTACTCATAAACCCACCACCGGAATGTCCGTATATACCTACTTTGTCTAAATCAATAAAAGAGTACCGAGCCGCCAGTTGTTCCAATCCATATTTGTTGTCTTTAAGTGGATAATCGCGTAAGTCACCGTATCCATAATTGTGATAATACTTGCTTCGGATAGGACTTCCGCCCCGTTGTCCCATAGCTACGACCACAAACCCCAGCTGTGCCAGGGCCGTTTCATCGACGTGGCTAAAGCTGATGGGGAAGGGTTCGACTTGTGGGCCGGGATAAACATAGGTGATGATTGGATAACTTTTGGTGGAGTCGAAGTCAAACGGTTTCCACATCACGCCGTGAATGTCAGTAGCATCATCGCCTGCTTTAACCTTGAATGTTTCCGGAGCTTGCCATCCAGCTTCTTTTAATCTGCTCACGTCCGTTTGTTCAAGTCGGGTTATAATATCTCCGTCACCATTCCGAACAACAGATTGTGTCGGCAGATCAACGCGTGAATAATTATCGACAAAATAATTACCGTTGTCGGAGGCACTAATTTCGTGGGTCGCATTTTCGGGCGTAAGCCGCTCCATGTCAGAGCCATCAAAATTAACTTTGTAAAGCTGTGAATAGTAAGGATTTATATCAGCTTCACGGCCGTAGCCTTCGAAATAGAGAGTCTGCTCGGTCGTATCAATTTTTGCAATATCACCGGCAACAAAATGCCCATGAGTAATCTTGTTTTTAAGATTCCCATTTTTATCATAGCGATAAAACTGCCCCCAGCCGGTGCGCTCCGACCACCATATAAATTCTTCGCCCTCATTAATTATAGCTAAGTTTGCCAGCATTACATTAAAATAGGGATTACTTTCTTCGCTAAAGAGGACCTCGGTTTCTCCGGTATTGGTATTTGATTTTAAAACATCGATTTTATTCCATTCACGATTACGCCGCAGCATGTAGAGATATTCGGATCCCGTTCCGGTATAGATGCCACCGTTGTTAAAGTAAGCACCACCGATGACTTCATCCGTCCATTCTTGCTTATCGGTGTCCAATTTAACGCCGTTGGTATCCTGAAGGGGGTCGGCCTTATAGACCCATATTTCGTCTTGGGGTACATTTTCTTCACCGGGCATTGCATATTTATAGGTTTCCAGCTCCGGGCGTTCTTTCAGAGAGTTAATAACCCAGAGTTCTTCAACGTCGCGCTGATCTATACGTTTGGCATAAAGCTTATTGGAATCCTCGAACCATTCTGCTACCGATCTCAATTTCTCGTTACTGGTAGTATCTCCGGCATCGGCCTGAAAACTGTACCAACGTTCGCCGTCATCAGTAAGCTGATATTCAGTGCTATCGGGATCATCAGCCTTCATCAAATAGAGATCGTGATCTTTTGCATAGGAAATCCAGCTGCTGTCGGGAGAATAGGTAGCCCATCGCTCATCGGACTCCTCTTTTAACGAATCCCCCTTGATGAGCTCGTTGTTTTCGAGTTTGTATTCAAAGTTGATGCTGTCGACGTGAAAGGTGAACAAGCCTTTATTAACATTATATTCAAACTCGTTGAGCTCCAGCTTTTTGTGGTTAAACGTTTTGCTGAATGTTTCTGACAGCTGTGCAGCCATTTCTTTACGATCAAAAAGAGGACGCTTTTCGCCTTCTTCGGCATTCACAAAATACCAGTGCGTACCGGACGGATTTTCATAGCTGTACCAAAATCGATCTTGGTCTTCAATCCACTGGGGATTTACCCGGGTATCGCCGGTCATTTTTTCCATGCGATCTTCGGTGAATTGTTGGGCCGCCTCAAAATTGGCTTGCTGGGCAAAGACTTCTGTTGAAAAGAAGAGAGTAAATAAAAGTAGTAATAGCGTTCGAGATAGATGTGAGAACATAACTTGATTTGTGCCTGTTGTAATTTTCGATCAATATTTATAAAAACAAACTATTAATGCTAAATATGATACCGTAAAAGAAAGTAAAAATAGAGTGTCTAACTGAATCAAAAGGGAGAGTGCAGGAATGAGAAGTAACAGTTAGATTATGGCAGAGTTGAGGTTACTAGTACAAGTCAACAACAAGCAATGCTTATCCTGAATAATATTAATATTATTTCTCCCATCCTCCTTTTCTAAGTAGGAACTTTTATAATGCTGTTAGGGCAAATAAATGAAATCCCTCTTGGCGAAGATAGATTTGCGCAGATTGGGAAGGTACATCTTCTTTGGTTTCAAATATATTACTAATTAAACTGTGGCCTCATGTGGTTTAATCCCTACTCAAAGTGTTTTTTCTCCTTATCAAAGTCATCATTCGAGACAAGTCCCTGCTGCCATAGTCCCGTCAGGTAATCCATGCGCTCCATTGTTCCGGGATCACGGTCAGGTTGTTCGGGTTTTGTTTCCTGTTTTTTGTTTTGTCGCTCTTTCTGGGCCGATATCGCTTTTTCAAGCATATTCTTTAATACGAAGGGATCAGCTATGCCTTGGAGCGTCATTGAAGTAGCTGTGGTCTCAAGTTTAATATCTCCAACAGAAACTTTCTTTTGCAGCCAGCCCTGCTGTACCAACACGTTTTCAATATTAACCAGATCAATATTACGCTGATATTTATCATCACGTGAAGAAATCTGTGTGTCGGTAAATGTGTAGCTGTGTTTTTTTTGTCTTTTATAAACCCAATAGAGTCCCACTAACCCAATTCCAAATAGTGGAATAAGTAGCACCGAAACGATATATCCTATAAGATGATTTTTCCAGCTGGGCTGCAGTGTGATGGTTTTATCTGAAGTTTGATCAGCCATAATAGTTGCATTTTATACCATTTATTAATCTGTTGTAAACTTAGGTAAAATTCCGGAAAGACTAAGGCGAAAAGACTAATTTTTCCAAAACAGATTTCGTATATTATCAGGCTTTCATAATCACCCGCCTCCCAGTAGAGGTAAGTTTTTTTGTTCATGAGACTAAAACCCTGGAAATATATTGTTGCTTTTTGGATGTCGGCCGTTATCAGTATCGGATTTTTGACCCCTATTCCCGACATCCCCATTCTTAAAGAATCGGCTCGTAACCTGTTTTTGCATGTGCCGATGTGGCTAACGATGTCAGTCTGTTTTGCCGCGGGACTTTATTACAGTATTCGCTATTTGAACAATCCTATTATGAAGTTTGATCGAAAAGCGGAGACTGCAACACAGATAGGACTTATTTTTGGCATTTGTGGATTGTTAACCGGGTCACTTTGGGCTCGCTTTACCTGGGGAACATGGTGGACGTTTGCTGAACCGCGCATGAACCTTTCGGCGTTGGGAATGATGATTTATGTGGCATACTTTGTGTTACGTACGGCTTTTAATAATCCCGAGAAAAGAGCTAAAATTGCCGCAGTGTTTAATGTGTTTGCAGCGACAACGATTCCATTTTTACTGTATATCATACCCCGACAGTTGCCAAGCTTGCACCCGGGCGCCGATGGCAATCCGGCCTTTAGCGAGATTACAGCTCCCGAGCTGCGATATATTTTTTACCCTGCAGTAATCGGATTTATTGGACTGGCTGTTTGGCTGAATGATATTCTTAATCGTTACAAAACTGTAAAGCATTTAACTGATCAACAACGAGCATGAAAATTTTTCCTATTCAGGCACAAGAAGATACGGTTGCTGCCGTTGATACATTAACAGAGCAATATTCTCAGAAATGGGATGGAGCAGCCGGATTGGATCAGGCAAGTCCGTTAATTCAAACTGCGGCCTCGTACGACCTTATTTTTATTGTACTGGGCGTAAGTCTTATTATTTGGTTTGTGCTGTTGTTTTTTATCATCCGGGTAGATAAAAAAGTGAGTAAATTGGAAGAAGAAATTGAAAAGTCTAACGTCGAAGATACATTATGAAACCTAAACTGATCATCGGAATTATTGCTATTGTCGGGTTTACATCGCTGTTGATGTATAACTTTGGAAACAGCATTAGCACGTACGTAAATTTTGAGCAGGCTTCCGGAATGGAGGGGGCCCATGTGGTGGGAAAGTGGGATGACTCTCAAGATTATGGATTTTCTATGGAGACCAAGCAGTTCTCCTTTTATATGGAAGATAAGGATGGTAATGTACGGCGAGTGGTGTATCCCAAACCCAAACCCAATAATTTCGAAGAGGCCGATCAGCTGGTTGTTATCGGGGAGATGCAGAACGGCGTATTTTATGCCAACGATATGTTGATGAAATGTCCCTCGAAGTATAACAATGCCGATGAAGCTGAATTTGAAAGAGCAATGTCCTCAAAGAGTTAAGATTTCATGATTGGATTTTTAGGAGACCTTTTTATCAATGCTGCATTGGTAAGCGCGATACTGGCGGCTATTGGATATTTTATATACGCCCAGAACGATACGGATAAGCATTTTAAGATATCCAACTGGCTATACGGCTTACAGGGTTTGTTTTTGCTTGTTGCATCGGGATTGCTGCTCTATATCATTCTTACGCATCAGTTTAATTTCTATTACGTCTATAATTATACCAGCAGTGACCTGCAGCTCAAATACCTGATATCGGCCTTTTGGGGCGGACAGGAAGGGAGCTTTATGCTTTGGGTTTTGTTTTCAATCATGATAGGACTGGGCCTGATGAAATGGACACGGGAACCCTATCGTGGTCCGGTGCTCTTTTTTCTGACGCTCACGCAGATTTTCTTATTGTCGATGGTCTCCGGTATTTCTATTGGTGACTTTCAACTGGGAGCTTCTCCATTCCGGTCGCTGGCCGAGGCTATGCCAAATGCCCCATTTTTACAATCAAACCCCGATTTTGTGCCGCAGGATGGTAAAGGGTTGAATGATCTGCTTAAAAGTCCTTGGATGATGATTCATCCCCCCATATTATTTGTGGGTTTTGCGATGATGACGGTGCCATACTGTTTTGCTATGGCCGCTCTCTGGAAGCGCAAGTATAATGAGTGGGTAGATCCCGCCCTTCCCTGGACATTGGGTGCCAACGTTGCATTGTTAACCGCTATTTTCTTAGGTGGATATTGGGCTTATGTGACGCTCTCATTCGGTGGATATTGGGCTTGGGACCCTGTAGAAAATGCCTCCTTTGTGCCATGGCTTTTGGGTACTGCAGGCATCCATATGATGATTATCCAGCGCAAAAGTTCGACCTCGCAAAAGGCCTCTATTATTTTTGCGATATTGGCTTACGTAGCTATCGTTTATGAGACCTTTTTGACGCGTTCGGGAATTCTGTCCGACTCTTCGGTGCACAGCTTTGTTGATCTTGGGCTTTATAATCAGCTCGTGGTTTTTATGGCTACGGTGACGCTTATCGGTCTGGGACTGTTTTTCTATCGATACAAAGAGTTGCCTTCCCAGGAGAATGAGTCCAAATTATTGAGCCGCGAGTTTATGACTTTTGCCGGGGCCATGGTACTGTTCCTTATTGGGTTTGTCATTATACTGGGAACGAGTTCACCAATTATCGGTCGATTGTTTGTAGAAAATCCTACACCTCCTGAAGTTAGTTTTTATAACGAATGGACAATGCCGCTGGCTATTATAGCCGCAATAATGACAGTCTTGGGACAGTTCCTGTTCTGGAAGCGTCAGGATGCTGAATCGCTGGCTGCTGATTTGTTATGGCCGGTTGCGATAAGCTGTGTCGCAACACTGGCTACAATTATAATAGGGGATGTCCGCAATATTTATTATATGGTCTACCTTTTGGCGGCTTGGTTTGCTGTGATTGGAAATTCTGTGATTATGTATCGTCTGGTTCGCCAAAAACCGTTACTCATTGGCGGAACACTTAGTCATGTTGGTTTTGGTGTACTTCTGCTTGGAATATTGGCTTCCTCGGCCTACAACGAAATGTTGCTTGATGAATCCGTAAAAAAGTATAATGCTGCAATCGAGCGTGGAGAAGTAACTGATGAACAGGGGTTTCAAAAGACGCAAAAAGTGGAATTTCTGGAGTTGAAGCTAAATCAGCCCAAAATTATTGATGATCGTTATAAAGTTACGTACGAAGGATATACGCTTAAGAATCAAGAGCGTCCGGGCCAGCAGGAATATCGCATTAAGATTGAACCCGCCGACGGAAATGGGGAACAATTTGTGTTAAATCCGCAGGTTTATCCGATGTTATCATCTTCTTCGCAATCCGAAATTCAGTGGTCGGTAGATCCTGATGTACGTACCGGATTAGTGAGTGATATTTATTTATATGTAGCTGGCAGCTCCTTTGTTGAGCGGCGGAATGCTGAAGCCAAGGAGACTGCAGCTAAGCGAAGGAGTAATGGCAGTACATCAACAACAGAAGAGGACTCTATCGAAGTGCAGGAAGTAAGTATTGGCCGCGGTGAAACCATAAAAGTGGGAGAATTTGATCTTTCTTTTGAGGATTATGTTGAAGTAGATGATCAGCAGTTGAAAGATAGCACAATAGTAGCAATTCGGGCTAATCTTAAGCTGACGCAACGCGGCAGTGATTCTTCGGTTCCACTCCGACCGCTGTTTTCTATTTACGTGCAGGATGAAGAAAACTGGACGTATGCTCCTCCTATTTCTATACCCGGTTATGATGATGCGAGTATACAGTTTACAAGTGTAGACCCTTCAAATGGCGGTATTGACCTTAAAATTCGCGGTATTGATACCCAGGTTGAAGAGCAATGGGTACTGCTTGTTGCCGAAGAAAAACCGTTTATCTCTGTGGTGTGGCTGGGTACCTTTTTACTGATGGCCGGATTCAGCGTTTCCATTTTCCGACATTGGGGGAGAGAACGAAAGAAAGGGTGATACAGTAACTGAACGGATACCTAATGGATTGCCAATCAAACGCTTTGATTTTAGCAAATGCCCCGATATAAAATTTCGATAGAATTTGACGGTACCCGATACAGTGGCTGGCAAAAGCAGCCGAATAGTGATACCGTCGAGGAGGAGATCGAGTCTGCACTATCCCGAATCTTGCCTCAGCCGGTAGATGTAATCGGACAGGGGCGTACCGACAGCGGAGTGCATGCAGAGGAGCAGATAGCTCATTTTGATTTTCCTGATGAGCTTGATGCGGACAGAATTCTCTATGCGCTCTTGGGTGTGTTACCGCACGATATAGCAGTTTGGGATATGCAACAAGTGGATGATGATTTTCATGCCCGATTTGATGCTGTAGCACGCCGCTATCGGTATCAAATAATACGCCGACCGGCGCCCCTGATACGATCTGTATCAGAGATGGTGCTTGATGAGCTGGATTTGGATAAGATGCATCACTGCGCACAAAAAGTACAAGGAACGCACAACTTTGACAGTTTTACGAAGCCTGATAATCAAAATCCGGATTCGGTTTGTGAAGTTCTGCATTCGTCATTTACTGAAGATGAGTATCTGCTTTGTTATCATGTGGAAGCCAACCGATTTGTCCGCCATATGGTTCGCAGACTGGTAGGCACGATGATAGAGGTGGGGAAGGGCAAGCGAACGGTAGAGAAATTTGAGGATATGATCGATAATGCAAGTAAAAGGAAGAATGGCCACGGGGCCCCGGCACAGGGTCTTGTTTTGGAAAAAGTTAAGTTCGAAAAAAGCTAAAAAAATTCTTGACTTGAGTTACCTGAATCTATTATATTTGTCCTCTCTTTGAAACGGTTGATAGATTTTCAAACGAGTTACATTCCTCGGTAGCTCAGCGGCAGAGCAATCGGCTGTTAACCGATGGGTCGTAGGTTCGAATCCTACCCGGGGAGCCAGGCATCCCTGAAGTGCGAACTTGGTCCTTTCCAGGTTCGCACTTTCTTATTTCAGTGCCATTCAGCAGTAAGTTATTTATAAGTAATACATTTTACCGCAATGTTGCCCTTCACAATACTGATCTAATTTAGAGATAGCTTAGTTAAAAATACTGCTTCTACCGTCAAACAGTGCTTATTGTATCACATCCTCATCGGTTTCCCCGGTTCGGATGCGTACGCCTCGTTCGACATCGGATACAAATATCTTGCCATCCCCGTAGTTACCCGTCTGTCCCTTTTTAACAATTACGGAGATAATTTCATCTACCCGGTGGGTAGGTACAACTGTTTCCAACTTAATACGCTCAACCAGTTGGGCCGCTTCTTTTTCTTGGGCATGGCCCCAGCCCCGTACGTCACTGAGTGTAATACCAGGGGCATCCTCAAGATTTTCAAGGGCGTCAATAACATAATCAATCATGTTGGTTCGAATAAAAGCTTTGATCTCTTTCATAATACTAGATGGTTTAATTGGACCTGCCAGGTCTCGAAAACCTAACAGGTCTGTTGGTTAAAATTTAAAGTTCGGCATGTGTGACCGGTTCGGCAAACCACTTGTAGATGGTCGGCAGTACCACCAACGTAAGCAGCGTGGAGGTAAATAGGCCCCCTACAACCACAGCGGCGAGTGGGCGCTGCACGTTGGAGCCGATATCATTAGCCAGCAGTAGCGGCAGTAGTCCGAGTCCCGTGGTCAAGGCCGTCATCAGTACGGGACGCAGGCGGAGCAGCGAAGCCCGTACGACCGACTTCTCGGTGGACATGCCTTCCTCCCGCAGCTGATTGATGTAGGATACAATCACCAGTCCGTTGAGTACGGCAATACCGAAGATCGCGATAAAGCCTACCGCAGCCGGTACCGACAGGTACAGCCCGGATATCCAGAGGGCAAAGATTCCCCCGATGGTTGCAAAGGGGATGTTAAGGAAGATGAGCACCGCATAGCGCCAGCTGCCGAAGGTGGAGAACAGCATAAAGAAGATCAGTCCCAGGGTAATGGGTACGACCACCATCAGCCGGTTCATCGCTCGTTGTTGGTTTTCAAACTGTCCGCCGTATTCGGTAAAGTACCCGGCCGGCAGATCTACTTGCTGTTCTACTTTCTGGCGGATCTCGTTAACGACGCTTCCCATATCCCGTCCACGCACGTTTAGCTGTACGTAAGTACGTCGGCTTGCTTTGTTGCGGGATATTTGTTTTGGACCAGTAAAGACTTCTACATCTGCAATCTGGGAGAGGGGTACCAGCGAGCCTTTAGCCGTACGGACAGGCAGTTCCCGAATTTGTTCAATGCGTTTGCGCTGGTTTTCCTGTAGGCGCACGAAGATATCGAAGCGTCGAATGCCCTCGAAGACCTGTCCGGCTACCGAGCCCCCGATACCGGTTTCTACTGTATTCAGAAAGTCATCGATACTGATGCCCAGTCGCGCCAGCTGCTCCCGATCAGGGCGCACCAGGATTTGCGGTTTCCCGCCCTGTTGCTGGGCGCGGACATCCACAGCTCCTTCTACGCTTTTGGCGACCTCGGCAATCTCCTGGGCTTTTTGAGCCAGGGTATCAAGGTCATCCCCATACAGACTGGCAACCACCTGGGCGCGTACGCCGCTGAGCAGCTCATCGGTACGAAGCTGGATAGGCTGAGAAAAGTTAGAAGCCACACCCGGCAGATCTTCCTGCAATTTTACAGCCATGGCCGACTGCAGTTCTTCATAGCTGCGTCCGGCGTCCCACTCATCAAGCGGCTTCAGGTTCACCACATTGAAGACCACGTTCACCGGCTCGGGATCACCGCCCACTTCGGCACGCCCCACACGGGAAAAGATGCCCTGGACTTCGGGGAAGGTTTGCATCGACTCCTGAATACGCTTCGTGTATTTTTGGGTGGTGGGAAGGTTAGCGCCCGGAGGCAGCACAGAGCGTACGGCAAAGGTGCCTTCACGCAGCGTTGGCTGAAACTCGGTTCCCAGAAACGGAAACACCGCCATACTTGCGGCAAACAGCAGCAAGGCTCCGCCAAAGACCATCTTGGGAAATTTCGTAGCTTTTTCAATGAGCGGGCGGCTGAATCCTTTTACCTTGCGGACCAACCACGGCTCTTTGTCCATCCCCTTATCCGGCAGGATATAACTAGAAATGACCGGGATGTAGGTCAAGGCCAGAAATATGGCGCCGGCCAGTGCAAAGGTAATCGTATAGGCCAGCGGCTTAAACATTTTACCCTCGACGCCTTCCAGCGAAAAGAGGGGAATAAATACGATAATGATAATGCTGGTGGCGAAGATCACGGGACGTATGACTTCCCGAGCCGCTTCGCCTACCACACGCACCAGGGAGACATTTTCGGTATCCCGTTCTTCCAGCAGGCGGTAGGTATTTTCCACGATCACGGTGGCACTGTCCCCGATCATCCCAATGCTGATCGCCAGTCCCCCCAGACTCATTAGGTTGGCCGATATGCCCATGATGTTCATCCCAATAAAGGCCATGAGAAACGCAATGGGAACAGTTGATATAATGATAAGCGTTGATCGAAGGTCCCCCATAAAAAAGTAGAGGATCACCAGCACGAGAATGGCCCCGATATACAAGGCGTTGCTGACCGTACCCACAGCTTTGCTGACGAGCTGCCCCTGCGAGTAGAAAGGTTTCATAACTATGCCATCCGGCAGCGTTTTGTTGATGGCATCGACCTTTTGATCCACCTGGGTCAGCAGGTCCTGGGTATTCGTGCCAATGAGTTTTAGCACAAACCCACCCACGGATTCCTCTTGGTCTTTAATAAGGGTCCCCCGCTTAATCTCTGAGCCGAACTCCACTTTGGCGACATCCTTGACGTAAATGGGCGTACCATCAGAGTTTTTGACAATAATGTTGCGGATATCCTGCAGGCCTTCTTTGTCCGGTTTAATCCAGCCGTAGCCGCGGACGAGGTATTCTTCACCGCCTCGCTCCAAAAAGGAAGCACCTACATTGCGATTATTGCTGTTGATGGCTTTTTCCAGATCTTTCAAGGTAAGTCCCCGTGAAATCAGGGCGTTCATATCGGCATTGACCTGGAACTGGCGGACATCCCCACCGAGAGAAAGGACGCCTGTAACCCCGGGCACTGTTCGCAGTTGCGGCTTTACGATCCAGTCCTGTGCCGTACGGAGTTCCATCAGGGAGTGGTCGGCGGTATCGGTGTTGGTTACTTCGTACATCATGATCGTTCCCAGTCCTGTGGTAATGGGCCCCAGTTGTGGTTGTCCCAGCCCATCGGGAATAGACTCCCTGGCTTTGGATAACCGTTCCATAACCAGCCGTCGGGCAAAATAGATATCGGTGCCGTCTTCGAAGTAAATGTTTACGCGCGAAAGCCCGAAGATGGACGTACTCTGCACGCGATCCAGTTTGGGAAGCCCGTACATCGAGATTTCAATGGGATAGCTAATTTGTGTCTCCACATCCACCGGGGAAAGGCCAGGACTGGAGGTAAACACCTGCACCATGGTGGGCGATACGTCCGGAAAGGAGTCGATAGGGACATCCTCAAAGGAGAAGTATCCATAGACGCCAACGGCCGCCACCAGAATGAGGATCGTCAAACGATTCTTTAATACCTTGTCAATAATCTGTTGAAGCATAAGTCAAAAATTCTTTAGTCTTTAAATACATCATCTGTCACCCTGAATTTATTTCAGGGTCTATAATTCAGGTTGTTAGATGCTGAAAGAGATACTGAGACAAGCTCAGCACGATGGTTCAGCATGACACGAGAGTAAATGGGATTAATGTCCGTGGGATGCGCTTCGTCCCTGAGCGGTAAGGGCGGACTTCAGGTCAAAGGCTCCGGCGATTACGGCTTGCTGGCCGGGTTTCAGGCCTGACGCAATTTCCACGTAGCCCTCATTCTCGCTGCCCAACATCACCTCGACGGGCCTGTAGCTGCCATCCTCTTTGCCGGGGATAAAGACCACTTGCTTACCCTCGATGGTTTGTACCGCGTCAATGGGAATCATCGCAACGTTCCGTTCTTTCCCTGTTGATATGCGAGCGGTGCCGAACATTCCTGCCCGTAGCTTTCGATCTGGGTTTGCAACAATCGCGCGAACCGGCATGGTACGCGTCTGTTTTTCGAGGCTATATGAGACCCAGTCTGTTTTTCCCTCAAAGGTTTCCCCGGGTATGCTTCGAACCGAAAGGCGTACGCCTTGTCCTTTATCCAGATACCGGATATCCTGCTCGTAGGCATCGATCATCACCCACATGTTGGAGAGGTTTGCTACGTGAATGGGCGTCTCGTTGGGACTGATGGTTTGTCCCGGCGAAATATCTCGCTCTTGAATTACCCCGTCGAGTGGGCTTGTCAGGTAGAAATGGGATAAGGGCTGATCGCTGCCTGCTTCAATATTTTTAATGTCGTTTTGCGTCATACCGTAAAGGCGCAACGCTTCGGCCGCAGAGTTCAGTTCGGCTTTGGCCTCTTGGTAGTTGGCTTCGGCATCGAGCAACTCGGCTTGTGAAGATATGTCCTGATCATACAGCGTCTGTTCGCGTTCATACCGCGCTTGTTCGGCTTTGAGTCGGGCCCGAAGCCGAATATATTCAGCCTTGGCTTTGCCCAAGCCTACGCTGCTCATCAGCGCAATCGGTTCATCCTTCTTAACTCGGTCTCCCAGGTCTTTTATGACCTTCACTACCTTTGCTTCGATACGAGGACCGACTTTGGCAATTTGATCCAGATCGTATCCAACGCTGGCCGGACGTGAAATGGTTGAGGAAGCGCTTCCTTCAGACAGTGTTTCCACTTTAATGCCGAGATTATCTTCTTGCTGCTCAGTCAGGTGCACTTCGCGCGCCTGTTGCCCCGACTCTTCGGTATGTTGCTGTTCGGATTCTTCACTATGTTGCGATTCTTGTTGATGCTGTTCGGTTTGCGTGTTGGTTTGGGAATCTGAATCAGATCCACAGCCTGTTAAGAAACTTCCCAAAAGAAGTCCGATAATCGATAATACAGTTAGATTCTTCATGAGTGGTGATTCCATATTCATTCAAAAAATTAGTTTGCAGAAATTTCAGAGAGGGGCGTGCCGATGAGTCGTTCTACTTCGGCTACGGCCCGGTTGTATTCGGCCAGGGCCTGGATGTAGCGAGTGCGCGTCGAAAAGAGCGTGCGCTGGGCATCCAGTACTTCCAGGTAATCGAACTTGCCCTGCCGATAGCCGGTTTGGGCGGCCTCAAAAGCCGTTTTGGCACCGGGTAAAACCTGCTCTTGCAGCTGATTGACTTCGTGGGCAGCTGCATTCAGCCGGTTGTATGCTGTTTGCAGGGCCTTGTAGGTTTGGGAGACGGCCGCTTCCCGCTGGGTTTCTACGCGACTTAGCTGATACTTCGCCGCCTTAATGTTGCCCTGGTTGCGATCAAAGAAAGGCAGTGGAATGGAAACGCCCACGATGGCGGCACTGGCTCCTAAATTCTCCGCTCGTTTATATCCCCCGCTCACGATGATATCGGGAATGCCTCTGGCTTGTGCAAGGTCAAGAGCTGATTCGCGCTGCTGCAATTCGGTAGCCCAGCGCGCCACATCCGGATTGCGCTGTATATAGGTTTGCACCTTAGCGTACTCGGGAACAGTAGAAGGCATGCTCAGCTGGCCTTTTAACTGCTCGAACTGTGGTTGTTCGCTTCCCCAGTAAGAGGCCAGCGAGCTACGAGCGGATTCCCATTGGTTGCGGGCATTTTTCAAGTCAATTTTTGCGCGGGAAAGCTCAACCTGTGCTTTCGTCTGGGCCAGCTTGGAAACTTTACCGGCCTTCACCTGCGCAGATATGGAGTCGTACAGGTTTTGCGCCACATCGACCAGCTCTTTTTGCTGCTGCCACTGTCGTTGCGCTTCCAGTGCTGATATATAAGCTTTGGTAACGCCGGTGAGCACGTCCAGCCGTTGGGCTTCATAATCCCAGCCGGCCAGTTCTTTGGTGGTTCCGGCCAATCTTTTGCGCTTGAGTCGATCAGCACCCAGCAGGATTTTCTGTCCCAATTTGACGGTCACTTCTCGCCCTTCGTAGCCTTCAAAGGGGCCCGTGCCGCCAAAATTTTCCATTTCGGCATTCAGTTGTGGATTGGGAAGCAGGGAAGCCTGAATGCGTTCGGCTTCTCTCACCCGCACCTGCCAGCCATAGCTTTGCAGCCGGGGATTTTCGAGCAGGGCTTTGGACAGCGCATCCGAGAAGGCCAGTGTATCGGAAATAGTGACCTTGGATACGGTATCCTGTGGGTTAACATTCTGATTTAGTGCGGGAGACGTCTCATAGGTTTGGTCTCCCAGCGTGCTTTCTGAAGGTGGTTCGATAACGGTTTCTTCTGTGGCACAACCGGCAGCAAGCACAAGCATGCCGAGGGCCAGTAGGGGTTTAAATAATTTCATCTGTTTCCAGCCAAATTTTGCTGTTATAGAGGGGTAAGTAGCACCGGCAGGATATAATAGTTCCTTACCTGATTACATTACTTGCAAGTGAAATGGTGATATGGAAAGGGCTGGAACTACTTAGTTGTAGAGAATGCGGACAACTGTTTTGAGCGAAGCAGTTATCGTATCCTCAATCAAAAGAGGGGGGTAAGAAATTAGTTGAAAGGCCCGTGATTGCGGGAGGGTTTCAACCATACTGTAAAGCATTCCATCAAGAAGCTTAAGCATGCGTTCTTGATCGAAACGTGTTGTTTGTTCCTCTTTGGCACAGTTCAGCGACAACGGTACATCGTGATGGTTGTCCAGGTCCGCCTTCAGGGTAGGAGTAGTATGTTGATGGGCGTCTTTAGTATGTATGACATCTTCCGAGGGGATGGAAAAAATACTGCCGGCTTCAGACTCGATATTGATTTGCCCATCTTCTTCAAAGCAATAGACGAGACTGTCAACAAATCCGTGAATGCTAAGAAAATGCAGCCCAAACAGAAACAGAAGGGCAAGGGTTATTCCCTTCAGGCTTTTCTTGTATGTGGATCGGATCTGTTCCATTGGAAAATATTTTAAATTAAGCCTAAAGTTAGGGAATAGATAGGAGCTAAAAAAGCTACGTTTTACAGAAGATCTATTTCAATACCTTGGAAACCCATGCCCGAGAACAATCAAATTTTCGATCTATATCAGCTTGCGAATCCACCTCTCCGAAGGCCAATAAATCCTGGAATATTTCTCTTTGTTCCTCTCTGCGTTTGCTTCTTTTTCTTAGGCTTTCAGTTAACAGAATTACCCGTTTTGTAAAAGTTCGCATTACTCCATTTTGGGTACTCTTCGGCCAATTTTCGTACTGAATTTGGTACTCAATTCCTTTTGGACCCCTGTTAATAGCTCTAAGGAGCACTTTCGCGGGAAAAAGTGTTCGCATTCCAGGGACTCGCGGGGAGAAAAAGGCTTCATCTTTGCGGATGAAGCCTTTTTTATTTTTATACCACTTCACTGCCAGCTACTTATCGGGCGATATATGAAAATGTCGAAAATGTTTTGATTTTAGGTTTTATAGCATATTTAGAGACCTAAGTGTCGGCGTAATGACAATTTAGAAAGTATGGATAGTATCTTACTTTGATATTAACACCCTTTCTACCTATCCTTTAGGGTGTTTAAAAGCAATAAGCATATCGTCAAAATTATTACCGGCCTGCTGATTGTGGCGGCAACCTTTTTCTGCGTACTATTTGGACAAGGGGCTCATCTTCATGATTTAGACATTCACATTAGCAGCCATCTTGATGTTCATGCTCATGTTCACGCTCATGAAAGTCATGATGAGCCCGTGCAAGCTAATGACAGTGAAGGCGATCCCCACCGGCATGAGGTAAGCACAGCCAGTGATATTATTGGGACGTTAACTTCCCCCTATCAGTTGAGTCCAGACTTACAGCCAGTTATTGCTCTTAGCCTGGATGCCGGATCTGATGCTTCTAATTTAGCGCTTCAGCGGGTTCCAGTGTTGCTTGATCTGCCACCCCCAAGACCAGTACCGAACCAATATCACCTCTCTTCTTTTTCCCGTCGCGGCCCTCCTATAGCTTAGTTTTTCCTTTTTAGAGATTCCTTTCCAAACCGTATCAATTAATTACAATTCAACCACCATGATAAGGTATATCCGGTGGACCCTATTACTGGTATTATTTCCGGCATTGGTCCATGCCCAATCAACATCTATTTCACTTGATGAAGCCGTCGAGCTTTTTAAGCAGAACAGTCTTCAGCAGGAGCTGGCCCGGTATGAACAGCTGCGCAAGCAGGGAGAAGCGAGCCGGTACAAAGCCTATCCCAATCCCGAGATCAGCGTCAGCCGGGAGCAGCTAAATGCCGGAACGGTCGATTACGAGGAGACGACCTACATGCTATCGCAACCCATTGAGCTATTGGGGCAACCTTTTTTGCGCAGTCGTAGTGCTTCCAAGTCACAAAAGGCGGCTGAACTACAATTTGAATACGATCGGCTCCAGTTGATCCGGCAGCTAAAATCCCTGTATGCCGAATATTGGCAGTTGTCGGAGAAGCTGGAAATCTATAATCGGGCGCTGGACGTTATTCGCAAAGCCCGTTCAGCAGCTAAATCACGACAGTCGGAGGGCACCTTCTCGGCCCTACAGCTGCAGCGGTTTAACGTGGAGCTCAGCCGGTACCGCAAACAACGGGATCAGATTCAGCTGAACCGTAAGCAGACAGGCAATCGATTGGCCACCTATTTGTTTCCGGGAGGAGAGCTGGATACCGAAATCCAGCTTTCAGATAGCCTGTCGGTAGAGCCCATCAATATGAAGGAGCAGCTCCTCATTCAATATGCATTGGCTAATCGGGCAGATCTTATTGCTTTGGAGCAGATGGTTGATGCCTCTGAGCTACAATACAAGGTTGAAAAACGGGATCGCTTGCCCGATCTGAATCTAAATGTTGGATACAAAGAGCAGTCGGATGGTGCTGAGGGATTTGTCATAGGCGGTTCCATAAAGCTTCCCATCTTTAATCAAAATCGAGGCAATATAACCACTACCCGAGCCCAAAGCCGTTCGCAGCAGACTGAACTAACCTTAAAGCAGCAGGCAGTACGCAACCAGGTTTCAACGGCTTACGAACGAGTGAAGCTGATATTGGAGCAGTGGAGGTCGATGCAAGATGACGGGATGGACCAATCGATGTTGGGAGCAACCCGTGCAGCCTACCAACAGGGGCGGTATTCGTTGGTTGAACTGCTCGATGCCACCCAGGCTTATGTCGATGGACAGACCATGATTTATGAAACTATAGCTGACTATAACCAAGCACTTTTTGAACTGGACGTACAATCCGCAGGACGAATTTCTAACTCTCAAAACAACTAATACCATGAAACGCTTACTTCTTATTCTTTTAATTGCAGCAGGACTAACGATAACAGGATGTGGCTCGGATGATTCGGAACACCCCCACGGCGATGAAACACATACCCACGAAACCGAACAGACTGCCCATGATGAGGGCACAGAAGAAGTTCACCAGCATGAAGGAGAGGAGGGGCATGATCACTCTGAGACGGAAGAAGAGCATTCTCACTCCGGTGAAGAAGCCCATAGCCATGATGGAGAAACCTCTGAGGCAATGATGGGAGTTGATGAAACCTACGAGCAAGTCCGAAAAGGAGTCCGCCTGACGTTGTCGTATGACAGCAAATCTGAATCTTTCAGTGGCACCATTGAGAACACCACCCAAGATGCCCTGCCGGCAGTATCGGTTGAGGTTACATTATCAAACGGATCCGAGCTTGGTGCTACCAGTCCGGTGGATCTTGCAGCCGGTGAAAGCCATTCTATTGAACTGGATGCCGCCGGAGAAACATTCGACAGCTGGAGCGCCCAATCCGAAATGGGAAGCAGCGGGCATAGCCACGGTGAAGATGCCGATCATGAGCATTAGACTCAAGGGCGGGTAAAATGGAACGCAGATAACACGGATATTGCAGATCTCCGTGCTGAACGGAATAATCTGTGTTATCCGTGTTCGATAATGGGTTCAAAGACAGCATTTATACAACTTAAAATACTTACAACCAATGAAACGCTTAATCATACTCTTATTTATAACAACGGGACTTTTGATTGCCGGGTGTAGTTCCGCTGATGAAGGTCACAGTCATGGCGAAGGAGCTGATCACAGTCATCAGCAGCCGACCGAGCAGACCCAGCAAGAACATACCCACGGGCAAGAGGAAGGTCAGCACCAACACAGTGAGGAAGCTACTTCTCAGAGCAGCAGTTCCCAGCGGGAGGGCAGCGGTACCGTCACCCAATGGACCGACGAGACCGAACTCTTTATGGAATACCCGGAAATCGCTGTCGGCCGGCAGGCCACCTTTGCAGTGCATCTAACCCGACTCTCTGATTTCAGTCCTATTGCCAATTCCGAGGTGTATTTCACTTTCCGTTCCGACAATGGTACGGAGATATCAGCCCGGGAAACCGAGGTGCAGGTCCCCGGCATTTATGGTCCGGATATTACGTTTGAGCAAGCCGGTCGCTATGATTTAACCATCGAAATTTACGGTATGGTGAATGACACCATTCAGGTAGATGGCATCCCAGTCTATAATTCGGCTGATGAAATCCCACAAACACATGCTGAGGAGGATCCTAATTTAATAACCTTTTTAAAGGAGCAGCAGTGGGATATCCCCTTTGCTACTCAAGAGGTACAACAGCGAACGCTTACGCAAACCGTAGATGCCACCGGGGAAATCATGGCCGCACAGAATAGTCAGGCCATTGTTTCCGCTCCTTTTTCAGGCATCATCCTGTCCAGCCAAAACGGCAACCTGCCGGTTGTAGGGCAGCAGCTGTCAAAAGGAATGTCGATGGCGGTATTGAATCCTGCAATTCAGTCGGGTGGTGGAGACAATTATGCCCAGCAGTTTATTAATGCCCAGTCTGAACTCGAGCTGGCCAAGGGCAACCTGGAGCGGTCCAAGCGTTTGTATGAAAAGGAAGCCATCCCGCAAAATGAGCTTCAAAAAGCCCGCATTGAGTACCGTCAGGCGTTGACGCGTTATCAGACCATCAATGAGGTAATTCAGGTGGATACGACGACTATCGAAGGCTACGGGAAATCAGCTGAATCCTATCGATTTGCACTCAAAGCTCCGATTAATGGTACGATCATTGAATCTTTCGTCACCCCGGGCATGCAGGTTGAAGCCGGTCAGCCATTGTACCGCATAGCCGATGTTTCCAAAGTGTGGCTTAAGGCCAATGTCCCGGCCGCCAGGCAACGTCGTATTGCCAATGCCGGGCAGGCCGCCTTTCGGGTGCAGGGCGATGACCGACTATATGAAGTTGGTGAGCTGGATGGACGGTTAATTAGCCGGGCCAACAGCGTTGACCCACAGACCAGAACTCTGTCTTTGATTTACGAGCTCGATAACACCCAAAACGGACTTCCACTGGGCATGTTTTCGATGGTGCATATCAATACGGATACCAAAGAGAATGTGCTGGCGATCCCACAGTCGGCGTTAATTGAGGAGGAAGGAAATTACAACGTCTATGTCCATGTCTCCGGTGAATCCTTCCGCAAGCAGCGTGTTACAACGGGCATTGAATATCGTGGATGGGTGGAGATTACCTCCGGGCTGCAGGGGGGAGAACATGTGGTGACTGAAAATGCCTACCAGGTAAAACTGGCTTCGCTTTCGTCCGAGGCGCCATCCCACGGTCATACGCACTAAATACGCTCTGAAATTCAAATTAGTTTAATCTTACTGATATGTTAGATGCAATTATTAAAGGATCATTGAGGCACCGGCTTGTTGTTGTGGTGACCTCCATCGTGTTATTCTTTGCCGGCGCGTACGTGGTTATCAACATGCCCGTGGATGTATTCCCCGATCTTACGGCCCCAACGGTTACGGTAATGACCGAAGCGCACGGTATGGCACCGGAGGAAGTGGAACAGCTGGTAACCCTGCCGATTGAAACAGCTACCAATGGTGCCAGTGGCGTGCGGCGGGTGCGCTCGGCTACCTCCAAAGGATTTTCCATCGTCTGGGTAGAATTCGAATGGGGCACTGACATCTACCAGGCCCGCCAGATTGTCAATGAAAAACTCTCAATGGTGAGCAGCCAACTGCCGGAAGAAGTACCCCCACCCGTTATGGCGCCGATCACTTCCATTATGGGTGAAATTATGCTGGTGAGTGTGGAAAGCGACCGGCATTCGGAGCTGGAAATACGCACGGCAGCCGATTGGGAGATCCGGCGGCGCCTGCTGGCGATCCCTGGGGTGGCCCAGGTGGTGCCGATAGGCGGAGGAGTAAAACAATACCAGGTTCGTGTGGATCCCGATAAGCTGGAAGCCTACAATATAACACTGGACCAAGTGATGGAGGCCACCGAATCCTCTAATAAAAACTTTTCGGGAGGCTTCTTCCAGGAATACAGTCAGCAATATACCATTCGTGGTATTGGTCGGACTCATTCGCTGGAGGATATCAGGCAATCGGTGGTGGCCAAACGCAATAACCAGCCGATCACTATTGGCGATATCGCAAATGTAACAATTGATGCCGCTCAAAAGATAGGCGATGCTTCTGTCAACGGTGACCAGGCCGTGATTATCTCTATCAAAAAGCAGCCGGATACCAATACTCTTGAATTAACGGAGCGGGTCGATGAAACGCTGGCACAGATTGAGCAAAATCTACCCGAAGGGTTTACGATCAACAGCCACATTTTTCGTCAGGCAGACTTTATCGATCTTGCTATTGACAACGTTATTGACGCCCTGCGCGATGGAGCTATTCTGGTGGTCATTATTCTGCTGCTTTTCCTGGCTAATATCCGTACGACGATGATTTCCCTCACGGCCATACCGCTGGCACTTATTAGCTCAGTTTTTGTACTGGAGTTTTTCGATATCACCATAAACACCATGACCTTGGGAGGGATGGCTATTGCCATTGGGGTGATTGTGGATGATGCGATCATCGATGTGGAGAACGTGTTCAGGCGGCTTCGGGAAAACGCCAAGCTGACGGAGTCCGAGCAAAAATCGGCCATACAGGTGGTTTTTGAAGGATCCAAAGAAATACGGACCTCCATCATTAATGCTACGCTGATCATCATGATCGTCTTTATTCCGCTCTTCTTTTTAAGTGGGCTGCAGGGACGCATGCTCCAGCCGCTGGGACTGTCTTATATTGTATCCATCGGGGCCTCCCTGGTTATTGCGATGACGGTAACACCCGTGCTGTGTTATTACCTGTTGCCGGCACAAGCGGCGAAAGGAAAGCTGGAAGAAAGCTGGTTTACTAAAAAGCTTAAATTAGGCTACGACCAGATATTAGATAGCGTCCTATACTACAAGAAAAGTGTGCTGACCGGCACGCTGGTTCTATTCCTGGGGACCTTGGTGATGGTACCGTACCTGGGAAGTTCTTTTTTGCCCGAGTTTAATGAAGGTACGCTGGTGATCAGCGCAGTGACCATTCCCGGTACCGGGCTGGATGAGTCCAACGAAATTGGAAAGCGAATTGAGAACATTCTTCTTGACCATCCGGCGGTTACCGGTACGGCCCGCCGAACAGGTCGAGCGGAAATGTCTGAACATGCCCAGGGCGTTAATGCCTCGGAGATTAATGCCGATCTGGATATCCCGGAAGGTACGACCAAGGAGCAGGTCTTGGAAGAGCTGCGTTCCGACCTGAGCGTCGTTTCCGGGACCAATATCACGATAGGGCAGCCCCTTGGCCACCGTATTGACCACATGCTCTCGGGAACGCGTGCTAATATTGCCGTGAAAATATTTGGGCCTGATTTGTATCGACTGCGAACTCTGGCTGAGGAGGTTCGAGGCCAGATGGAGGGCGTTGAAGGGGTTGTGGATCTCTCGGTCGAACAGCAGCAGAACGTCCCGCAAATCCAGATACGTCCTGACCGCCATGCCTTGGCGCGCTATGGAATGAGTATCAACGACCTGTCGGAAAAGGTAGATGTGGCTTTTGCCGGTGAGACCGTTTCGCAGATTATCGAAGGCGACCGGTTATTTGATCTGATGGTCCGCTACGACGAAGCCCACCGAGGCAGTATCAAGGCCGTGCGCAATGCCGACCTGACGCTTGATGACGGAACAGTGGTTCCGCTTTCAGAGTTGGCCAGTATCAAATCGCGCAGTGGTCCTAATACCATCAGCCGCGAAAATGTGCAGCGTAAAATTGTCGTTTCGGCCAACGTGGCCGGGCGGGATTTGCGCGGTACCGTTAATGCGATCAGTGACAATATTTCTAAAAACATCAGCTTTCCACAGGGCTATTTTGTGGAATACGGTGGGCAGTTTGAGAGTCAGGCGCAAGCAACCCGCACTATCTCGCTGCTAAGTATAGTTGCCATCTTGCTCATTTACATGCTGCTGTACCTGGAGTTCAGCTCCCTGAAAACAGCACTCCTCGTAATGGTAAACCTGCCCTTTGCCCTGATCGGTGGTATATTTATCGTCTGGTTTACCAGCGGTATCGTTTCCATTGCCTCCCTGGTTGGTTTTATTACGCTCTTCGGTATTGCCACCCGAAACGGAATATTGATCGTTTCCCACTACCAATATCTGCGGTGGGAAGAAGGCAAGTCTTTTATGAAAGCCATTCGACAAGGTGCCATGGAGCGACTTAATCCGATTCTTATGACAGCCCTCACTGCTGGGCTTGCATTGATTCCGTTGGCACTGGCCGCCGGTGAACCGGGCAACGAGATACAGTCGCCTATGGCACAGGTAATCCTGGGTGGACTCATTAGTTCCACTTTGCTTAACATGATTGTGATACCCGCCTTACTGGCACAATTCGAGAGCAGTGATGTTAACATTGCAAACTAAAAATACTAAGGTTTTGAAATTGATATTATTTTAATGGCAAAAATTCAAATCTATGAAAGTACTTTTGATACCCAAGCCAGACTAACATCAAACTTTCGAGCAATAACAGCTTGTGTGTCAACCTCTTTGGAGGCAAGAAGCTCCTGAAATATTTCTCTTTGTTCTTCTCTGCTTTTGCTCTTTTTCTGGGTTTTTGGTTAATAGAATTACCCTTTTTGTATTTGTTAGCATTGTCCCAATTCGGTACTTAGCGGTCAATTTTCAGTTAAACTATTTTTCTCCATGGCCTGGTAAGCATTAGAAAAATTCCTGCCGCTGGGTTCCTGGAACAAATCAAGATCAAAGAATGCTACAGTAGCATAGAGGTGATCGAAAATATCTGCCTGTATAGTTTCATATTCCAACCAAGCGGTGGTCGCGGTAAAACAGTAGATCTCCAAGGGAATGCCCCGGCTTTCCGTTCCGAGTTGGCGAACCATCACGGTCATATCCTGTTTGATTTGAGGATGGTTTTTCAGGTAAAACTCAACATACTTTCTGAACACTCCGAGATTGGTCATTCGACGCCCATTGATCAATACGGACGTATCCAAGTTGTGTTTCTTATTGTAGTCTTCAATCTCTTTCTGCCTCGTTTCCAGGTATTCTTTGAGCAGGTGGTATTTTTTGAGTTCCTCACGCATCTCCGGATTCACAAATTTTACTGTTTGGGCATCGATATAGATCGCCCTCTTAATCCTCCGTCCACCGCTCTGCTGCATGCCTCTCCAGTTTTTAAAACTGTCGGTGATAAAATAATAGGTCGGAATGGAGGTAATAGTTCGGTCCCAGTTCTGAATTTTGACCGTATTTAGATTAATTTCAATCACATCCCCATCCGCGTTGTACTTCGGCATCTCCACCCAGTCGCCTACCCGTACCATATCATTGGACCACATCTGCACACTGGCTACCAGCCCGAGAATAGTATCTTTAAAGATCAGCAAAACAATTGCTGTCATCGCGCCGAATGCACTGAGGAAATATACGGGAGACCGCTCCAGGATCAGGGAAAGAACCAAGATACCCGTAACGATATACAGGATAATTCTTGCAAGCTGAAAATAGCTTGCGATCGGTTTATCTTTGAAGATGGGATGAGAAACAAGTCCGTATTGGGCAACCCTGAGAAAAGCAAAGATGATGGTCATGCCTACAATCAGCAGATAACTATCTGTTATCTTAATAATGAACGGAAGGGCTTGTTCAAAGTCGGCGAAGATAACAGGTGCCGTGATACGGACTAAAATGGCAGGAATGATATGGGCTACATTGTTGAATACCTTGTGATCGGCCAGGGCATCATCCCAGGTTAGGGATGACATCTTTACAAACTTATAGAGATAGTGGATGATAATCCGTTTTGTTGTGACATAAGCAATTCCAGAAAGAAGGATCAGAATCAGGATAAAAAGTATAAGCCGCAGATACACTGCCCACTCTTCAGCAATTCCCGTATTTACCAGTAGTGATTCAATCCACTCTTCAATCTGATTCATTATTTTATTAGTTGTTTTTAAAAATGAATTGCAGCTTTTGCAATGTCTGGCATAATATATCACATCCTCAGCAATATATTTGGATAGCACAGAATAGCGTTTTTTCAGGTTTCATGCTCTTTGTAATTATCGCATTCCAGTGTATTCTTGTATTTACTTCTGAAGCAATTTGTTGATTGAAGCCTCAATAATTTCATGTGAAGTGTTCAGCAATCAATAAACCATGACTCCATCTCGCTATTTCATTTGGAAAAGTTTTGGGAGTACCTACATAAAATGAAAAAACATTTGGTTCTTCTTTACTCTTTAAATCAATATTAGCTTCAACGATAATTGTATAATTTCAGGATTTTTTGGTAATTCCACATCCTCATGTTCTATATATCAAAAGATATTTTGGTTCTGGTTACATTCTGAATGCTAACTAAATTGCATGTAAGGGGCGTGCAAAATAGTGCTGAATTCGTTTCAAAATGTACTATAGCAATTGATAAATCGAAATCAGCAGCTAACGGTGAGGCGCGTCCGCTCATACGACGGTTTTATAGGTAGTAGGACTCTTAATCAGTGATTCCTTTTCCTGCTTTGCGTATTGCTTGACCCGGTACTTACGCTTGGATGCCTTGGAGCGACCGGGGCAATCTGCTATAAAATGAGAAGCGAATTTAGGCTTGTAGGGATTGCCCTTCTTCCCGTAGGTGAATAAGCCTATAAGACCAAAGTGGTTATAAAATAAGCATAGGCTTATAGGCCTAATTTGCCCTTTTTAGCCGAAAACACTTGGATAAAGTTACCCGTTTCTTTATAATTGTCCGCGCCCTTACCCAGGGCGTCTCTCTTGATGAATAGTTAGGCCCTCACAACTGATACTTGTGAGGGCTTATTTTATTTAGGGTAGTACTGACTAATGAACTTACCGATTTTTAAACGCAGGTATACAGGCTATTATCCCCATATATCCAATTAAGTTTCCAGAAAACTAAAATAATTTTCGAATGGGGCTGAGGGCAATATCTGTAAACTGGTGTATAAACAAGTCTTTGCCAGTAGTAAAAGATATAATCTTAATCCTACGACTTTTAAAAAAATAAGAAAGTAAATCTGTTATTACTTACCCGGGCTTGAAAATAACGGGGGCTGTGAGAATTTTAAGGATCTCGATTAGCTCAGCTTGACCAACGACGATTGCCAGCGATAGGTTTGAAAGAAAAGTTTATAAAAGCGAGGGCTATGCTCCCAAATTACTATTTATACGCAATTTCTTTAGTATCGGTTACTTGCTGGAGGTAATTTTTTAAGTTTTTAACTTGGTCTTTTGTATGTATAGGAAGTTTAATTCTTTCAGTAGAGCCAATACTTTTTGTTAATTCAATTCTGTTCTTTTTTACTTCAACAGCTTTAATCTTAGACCAATCATACTGTTTTTTCCTCCCCCAAAAGGTATTCTGAGAGATACCATCTTCACTGATTTTGAGAGATTGTTTCTTGGCTGCCCCCGGGAAGAAAGCAAATGAGAGACTGCAAACAATGCCAACGAATGCGTTCATCCAATCGATTGTACCTTCATATTTATATTTGATGGATATAACACCAATAAAAAATCCCAGCGCAAGAGTTCCTAAAAACCGAATAATTCTTATGAATGTAGTATTTGTGTCAACTTTTAATTCAAACGATTCCATCTTCCCTTTCCTTATTAATATTCACTACTAATTTAATGAAATATTTGGGTGGATAACGACAATGCACATAACCGGCAGGTGCAAGAGTATTGAAATAACTAAATGAAAGATTAACTAATAAATGGAAGGAGGGCAAGGAGATGGTGAGGTGTGTCCCTTAGAAATGCTATAATGCTATAACTAAGATGTAGGTAAGAACTGTCTACTTGATGTTTTCTTTGTAGTGGTTAACCTGCAGTTTTTTTTGATAAGTGAGAGCAAGATTACAGTGGAGGTGGGATCGTCGAAGGAGGGTAGGCTACCATCAATTATTACATTAGCCCATAAACTCTTTTTGCGCCGCATTGAGGAGTAGTCATTGTGATTGTTCAGAAAACAACTCCTCAAGTTTCTCTTTAAGTTCTTGGCCATGAATATCTTTAGCGATTATGATTCCGTTCTCATCGACAAGAAAATTTTTGGGGATCGCCGTTATGGAATAGGCTTCAGCAATGTCATTTGAATAACCGTCAACTGTAGATACATTTATCCAGGTTCTGTTGTCCTTGTTAATCGCTCGGATCCATCTGTCTTTTTCATACTCAATGCCAAAGCCGAAAATCTCGAATCCCGAGCTATTGTATTGGTCATACATTTTTCCCAGATGGTCACTTTCTGACCGGCAGGGGCCACACCAACTACCAAAGAAATCTATCAATGTGTACTTGCCGAGATTATTATAAAGAGACCGCTCCACACCGGACGTATCCGGAGCGACTATTTCTGAAACTTTGTCGCCGATGGAAACCTGCTTTAATGTTCTGATTTTCTCTGATACCAATTCAGCCACCTCAAGCCCTTTATGTTGTTCTGAGAAATCAGCGGCCAGTCCTTCATAGTAATCTATATGTTTATCGCCTTTCCAACGAACCATGGTCGGATAAATGGCGATAGATGTACCCATTTTTTTTACCGCGTGTATGAGGGTATCCCGATAACTTTCTTCTGCCTTTAGCACACGTTCCCCAAGCTTTTCAATACGTTCGGCATCTTCCGGGTTATTTTCTTCCCGTAAATCATCCAATTGTCCTCTTACCGGGTACACCGTTTCTCTCAAAACCTCCATGCGAAATTTTTCATACTCCTCAAAAAGTTCTGTGTCTGGGGAACCAGATACTTCATACTCACCTTCAGCGGGAATATTCATTGTAATTTGTTGCCCGGAATCAGCAATAAAGGGCACATGCAGGGAGTCGTGAATACTTAAACGGTAATAATGAGGCTCAAGACTATAGGATGATGAAAATGTACTATCAGCATCTATCGACAGGGTATCCATGACATCGAACTGATTAGCGTTCAAACCTTTCGCTTGATACAACAGCACCTGCTCGGTATCGATGTTATTTAGTTTTCCTTTCACAGAAAATACTGCTTCGTTTTTTTCTGCAGTACAGGAGATACACAGAACTATTGAGACAGCAATGAGAGTTAGCGATGTCTTGGAAATCACGATTTATTGATTATATGATTTTAAATTTAGGAGTAATCGTCCGAATGTATGTATCAAACGTTCAATGCTTAGCCGGTATATATAATACTCTTGGATATTGTTACAAATAAAAGGCTATTATAATTCGATAAATCTTAAAGGAAAAAATGTGGTTAGCCTCAATGTACTCATTTTATAACCCATGGTAGATTTCTAATCCCTAAGATGCAAAGGGGAGAAGGAAATGATAATAAGTAGACGAGGTATGTCTCCTCATACGACGGTCTTATAGGACTCTGTAATCAGGAACTCCTTTTCTTGTTTTGAGTATTGCTTGATCTCATACTCACGTTTGCATGCTTGGGAGCGATCCGGGTGTTTTTCAACAAATACGACGGCTTTTGGTGTATGGGCCTGTAGGTATTTAGCCCCCTTGCCTTTCCTGTGCTGGTGCCAACGGTGGATAACATGATTTGTACTACCGGTATAAAGACTACCGTCTTTGCAGCGTATCATATATACAAACCATGTTTTCATAACATTGAGATTATGTTTGAGAATTATACTAATAGCAATTAGTTATTCTCAACATAATTGTGCTGTATTTAGTATTCAAAAGGTAGATAAAGATATGTGGGAGCAATTAAAATGCTATAAAAGGGATTGAGAAATGGGGGTGACATATAGTATGTAAGAGGTTTTATGATTTAAGGAGTCGAGTTTTCTATTTGAACCACCTTTTCCTTACTTAACTCTACGTTTTGGATGTGCCGGATTCTACTTGTTCATAGCTAACCACCTTTCGTATTGGGTGTGTTCCCCCACAATGCCGGACAAATGTAAGTTTCTGGTGGATATACTTACGGCGAATTAATGTGCAATACATGGACAAGAATGGGAGGGTATCCCGATTGGGTAATGCTTTTGGATGGCCCATCAGTGCTGATATCCTGAGAAAGTTCAGAGCCTACGCTTGATCTGGCTCCGGCAAAGTATACCATTGACTACCGACTTGTTGGCTTGTCTGAAATTATTGCTTTTGGCAACCTTGGCAGCCGTCCGAAAATATGAATTGAAGAATTATAAGAATTGCTGTTAGGCTTCTACAAGTTCGTTATCGGAACGTTTCTTTTCTGCATAATATCGGTCTATAGCCTTAAAGGCTTTAAACATCGCTTCTTCGGTATACATCCCGCTGGCGTAAATATTTTTCTTCCCATTTGAAAAAATGAGGACCGTCGTTCTTGAGAATTGTCCAAAGCGTTCTTTAACCTTATAAAATCCTTTGTACCGATCTGTTTGATAATATTTTCTGAAGCTTTGAGCTGTGTTCATCCTATGTTGTCCTCAGTGTGATATTTATACTGTAATTAGGGAAAGGATATCTGTAATTTATGAGTGCTGATGTTCTTTGAATACAAATAAATGATACCCTTCTTATATACTATATATGGTTTGCTTGTAATAAGCTTTGTAAAAAATACGTATATAAATTTATTAAAGGAAACTAATGTTTGTAAAACAATTCCTTGTGGAAAGTAAATGGAATGGTAAAACCTTACTTGGATTTAACCTGATATTCTGCCTCTGATTATCAAGAGTACTTCTTTGCAGATTATATTGGGTTGTTCGCGCATTTGATGTAACCGAATGCTAATTGCACCTGCATCAGATTAGCGATATCTTTAGGTGTATATGATTAAATAGCCCTCCCTCGAGATATTAGATTCTAAATCAATACTTAAAATCGTTTAATATAAAAGAGAGATGATATAGAGTCTCTTTTTTCTCGATTAATACTATAAGAAAATGGCATGAAGGAAGACGATATCAAGGAACAAATTGACCAGTCTCAAAGTGGTGCTCCGGCAGGAGGACGAGCTGTTCGTGATATATTTTCAACGGATGAAATTTTCCATCGCATTGTAGCCACAGCCGATGAAGATTTTAGCCGTTCTGCACGGCTTCTTTTTTTAAGCGGTATAGCTGCGGGACTCTCTATCGGTCTTACGTTTGTAGCCCGTTCTGCGATGACAAGTGCTGTAGGGCCAGAGTCCTCTTTGTTCCTTGGAAATATGTTATATCCACTGGGATTTATACTGATTGTAGCCGGTAAATATCAGCTGTTTACCGAAAATACCCTTACTCCTGTTACGCACGTGCTCACACGGATTGCCAGTATACCCGCGCTATTGCGAGTTTGGGGTATTGTACTATTTGCAAATGTAGTTGGTGCTGGGGCCTTGGCGTATGTGTTGGCCAATACAGGTATTTTTGCACCTGAAACAGCCGAAGTGGCTCGGGGCTTTGGAGAACATGCCCTAAGTGTTTCTTGGAATGATCTGTTTTGGAAGGGGGTATTGGCCGGATGGATCGTAGCCTCGATGGTATGGTTGACCCACGCCGTAAGAGATGCTATGGCTCGTATCGCTATTGTATTTATACTGATGTATCTCATTCCTATAGCTGATTTATTCCACTGTATTATCGGCGCTTGTGAGGTGCTTTATTTGATTTTTCAGGGGTTAGCTGGATGGAGTCATTTTGGATATTTCTTTTCTGCAGTTACGCTGGGGAATACAGTGGGTGGGGTAATATTGGTGGCTATGCTTAATTATTCGCAAACACGGCAGAGTCGCTTTCCCGATCGGGATTGTGGCCAGCTTGAGCTTACATGGAAAGAATGGCTGTTTGGTCGTAATACAACGCTGCCGGATTTTATTCGTCGTCCGCATTCCAATGAGAACCAAGAAGAAGAAACGGATGATACATTACAGCCCCCTGTCATTGACGAAGACCATCGGCGTGGAAACGGTGATGCAGAAATTACGCTCTTGCAGTATGGGGACTATGAATGTGTAACCAGTCGTCGAATCTACAAGATGGTAGATGAAATAATGCAGGAGGATAAGCATATCCGATATGTTTATCGTCATCTTCCGCTTAGCCGTCGACATCCGCATGCCGAAAACGCGGGCATGGCTGCAGAGGCCGCCGCCAACCAAGGTAAATTTTGGGAAATGCATGACGAACTATTTGATCATCAAAATCATCTGGAAGATGAAAACCTCATTAAATGTGCTCGTCACGTAAACTTGGACACCGATCGGTTTGAGAAAGAAATGTTCGCCGAAGAAAACAGGGAGCGCGTGCTGGAGGACCGGCGCTCCGGAGTTCGTAGTGGAGTGAGCGATACCAATAATCTATTTATTAATGGGCAGCGATTCGACAAGGCAATGGAAAAGGATAACATTCGGCGTGAAATTGAACGTATTAAAATGACATTGACATCCGAAGTGTAGAATACATTGACAGAAGAGCGTGATTATGCTGGAGTGTGTTATTAAGATTGATAGGGGTTTGTCAGTCTTTTTTAAACCTTCAGGCCAAGAAAAAAGGAGATGCTATGAAGTTATACGTAAATAATTATCCTCTTGATATATACACAGCTTACACGTAAAGCAAGTCTTATTATAGAAAAAGGCCCCGCTCTGTTTCAAGCGGGAATCTTTTTCTTGGGATTATATCCTCTTGACGGACAATAATGTTTGTTATTGATAATGGTAATCCCACCATTGATTTGCACTCATTGAGCTTCTCTTTTGATGACGCTGAAGTATTGCGTTATCCGATGATTATATTATTACCGTATGATCTACTTTTATTATTTAGTAATTAACAATTAAATAGTTTTATTACCTTTTGTTACTCGGGATTATACAGCATAAATTATTAGATAAGAAGAACATTTATGAACCAGTTCGGAACCTGAGGTCTGTAAGGGTCGATATGTACGAGGTTTTAAGGAAAAGCTAAGTCTTAAATACCTATTTAAACTAATAAAGCGAAGTTTGGTGTTGGGGTAGGGGTATTATCGCAAAAAAAGTCTTTTGGGTTAATTATGTAAAATAGTACGGCTATGTAAATCATCGAAACTGTTCGTGTTATATATAATTGCTATTACACTATATGAGTAAAAACGTTGTGCTACGCGAGATGATATTTTGTAAAGGTAGGAATGGAGTTGGTTTTAAAAAAGGGTACAGGATTTTTTCGAGGTTATTGGCAATTGCCGTCGTGCTTTTATTCGTACTAATGCCTCTAATGGGATCAGGAGCTATTGCTTCAGACAGTAAGAAGATAAGTATGATAGAGGATCTGTTGGCAGATCGCGATGGTGACGGGCGTATCGATCGGCTGGGTGAACAGGTAACAGTGAGAGGAAGAGCAACGGTAGGGGACAATGTTTTTGATGACGAATACCTCATTCTATATGTACAGGACCAAACGGCAGGTATAATGGTTTTTTCTGATATGCTGGATGTCCCTGTGTCAAAAGGTGATAGCCTGCAGGTTACCGGTACTCTTAAGCTACATGCCAGCAAACCGGAGATTGTGGTTGAAGATCTAAAAATCTTAAAATCAGGCAATCGTGTTCCCGAAGCAAAACCGTTGAGCCGTGTTTTTAAGAATCCGGATGATTATAGAGGACTGTTGGTGAGTGGTGAAGCTGTTATACAAAGAGGAAGCACTCCTAAAGACATTAAGATGCTTCGAATAGCTCCAACGACCGGTTCCGATGACTCTCTTCATATTTTCGTGTCCCGTTCCAATGTTGATTATGAAGACTTTAACTTTAATACACTTGGAGCCGGAGAACGGATTCATATCCGTGGCATTCTTATCCGTTATATCTCTGATTACAACGGGGAAATGTATTACCAGGTTTTGCCTCGGAGGCGAGATGATCTCACTATAAATAATCTCCAGCCGATGCTGGAAGAGGGGGCATTTATCTATGCAGATATTGATACCACATCAGGGACTATTTATATGTTACTCCAAAGTGGTCTTTGGGGGTATAATCTTTCTGGTAAAAAATGGCGTTTCCTTGATGCCCTCGCGGATTTTGAAGGAGCGTTCAGCACCTATGAATTTGGTTTTAATGCACGCACCAATTTGATCCAGCTTTGGTCGAGGGGTATGGGTAAGTTATTTAATATTGATCCCAAGACTTATGAAATTGAAAGAGTAGACCAGTCATCTGAACACCGGAACCAGTTTGGACATTTTCCTTTTTATCGGGATAGCACCCTTTATGCTTTCGGAGGATATGGTTTTTGGGATTATCACAATATGATGATTCATTTTAATCATCCACGGAATGAGTGGAGATTACAGGCCGTTGACCAAAATTCACCATACCCCAGCCGACGGATTCCCAGAACCGGTATTTTTGATCAGCAGCAGGATCGGTTGTATATCTTCGGAGGGTGGGGCACTGACTCGGGATATTCCGAGGATCGGAATTCAAGGTCACAGGAATTTCAAGATATCTGGAGCTTTTCTTTCGGCAGTCAGAAGTGGAAGAAAATAATGACGCTTGAGCAGCGCGAGAATGGATCGGGCAGTGTTATACATCCCTCTAAGATAGGAGAAATCAACAAGCAATCATCTTCATTATATCTCCCGGATGAGCAGATGTGGTTTATCCCCACATTTGACCCGGAACCGTTGGATGATGCTTTCTATTTTAGGGCCGTGCACTTGCCTTCGCACCATGCAACGGGACTTGTATCTCCGGACTTTGACCGTTCTAATAAATTTATGCCCACAAATTATTTTTACAACCCCAATGAGGATGAAGCGGTGTTTGTAGGAATCGATAATCTTACAAATACTACTACCTATCCCGTACATGTTCACCGGATGCCCGCTGATTCGCTGATGGCTAACATCAGTAATCCTCCTTTTTATCTCTCTACTAAATTATACTACTATCTGATTGGGTTAGTGGTAATCGGAGGGTTCCTGTTTTGGTTCTACAGAAAAGAACCTAATGGTGGAAAGGTGGAAGAGCAGGAAAGTAAAAATATATCGTATCACTCACTTCTACAGGCCAGCTGGTATAACAGTAAGGAGAAAAAATTATTAGAGTATATGCATCAACAGGATCGATTTTTGGGTTCCCAAGAAATCGAAGAGCTACTGTGGAGTGACATCGAATCGTATGACTATCGACGGAGGCTTCGGAACGATATTCTCAAAGAGATCAATAGAAAGTTCAAGAAGCACTATCCCGGCGTGGGCAGTATAATTCTTCGGAAAAAAGATCCCGATGATAACCGTCGCTATCTCTATGGGCTTAACAAACAGTTTATCGAAGAGTGAAAATCCTCTAAAATAGGTACTTTTGAGTAAAGGTTTTCATTTAAGGGAAGGCATAATAGATTACAAAATTGGTCCTTTCAGGTTCGCATTTTTTATTTGTGTCAGGCTGACTCCAGTTGTATGTCAGCAAATATCGGATCTCAACTCATTCCAACAATATACGTCCGGTCAGATTTTTTGCTAAAAAGTATCGGAACAATGAATAGGTATTCTTATATAAGTAATACATTTTTCAATTAAACTTGGGGTATTATGATCAAATTAAAATTAGGGTTTGTCTTGCTTTCTTTTCTTCTCATTACCGGATGTGATGGACCAGACCAACATGGAAGTGCTGAGGGTGGTGTGGAAATCCAAATGGTTAATGAATCAGATTCGCTATCTAATGAACTTTCGACGGCCAGTGACTCTGTTGATAAAAAGATGAAGGATTTACAAGCGACCTTAGACGATATAAATAATTAATTACAATACGAGATGATATTATCATGAAACGATTATCACAGATAAGTCTGCTAACAATTTTGGTGCTATTCTTAGGAGTAGGTACTGTTTTTTCACAAAACAATAACAAAGGTAATAAGGGTAATAAAGGAAAATCTGAAAAAGCGGGAGGTGTTGCAGATAGTCTTAAAGCACAACAGTCCAAACCTGATTCGGTGGACCGGAAAGCAAAGGGTAAGAAGCAAAACAAAGGCAATCAAGAAAAAGCAAAAGGGCAGAAGAAAAGTGATGGACAAGGCAATGCCTACGGAAAAAATAAAGGAGATATGTCAGGCCGTGAATTTGGACAAGCCCGTGCTGCAGCGGCTCAAAAATTGGAAAGTCAGATCGATAGTTTAGATCAGAAGGTTGATTCTGCAGAAGTTGTAGCTGAGAAGGCCGAAGAAGATATAGAAAGGGCAGAAGAAAAGCTGGAAGAAGACGATGTGGATGAAGCAGAAAAACGTGAGAAAAGGGAACAGATAGAAAAAGCCAAACAGCAACTTTCCGGATTGGAAGAGACTATCAAAAATGAAAAAGCGAACCTGCAAAATGCTCGTAAAAAGCTTGAGAAAATAAAAGGTGATAAGCCTAATACAGACAAGTCAGAGGATGAAAACGAGAACGAAGATGAGGAGAGTAATAAAAGTGAGGGCAATAAAGATGAGAGTGATCAATAGTCATCTCATATTGTTATACATTCTTAGAGGCCCGATTTTTTTTGGGCCTTTTCTTTTGGTCAGGAAATTTTAAAAGGCAGCCCGGTTTTATACATAGCGAACGGGTTTATTAAAAGTACTATAAATTATTCCAGATAACTCTGTATCACTGATTCAATAATATTGCAGGGAATCAAAGTTGGCTTATCTGTAATACTAATTGATAACGCATTGTTTTTAAATGTCACATTTCCGGTAATTTCACCGCCCGGTACTGTGATGGTAAACTCCCCTGAATTGTCATTAATTCGAATTTCGCCGTTATTTTCGGTGATTTCTTCGGTAATAATTTTTTTTGCCTCATGAACTTCATGTTCATAAGCAATGTCAAAATTGCATTTAGCCATAGTTTACAAGTTGAATGACAGTTGTAAAATTGAACAAATTGATTAGCGCTGTTAAGCTACCCTATTAATCATTAAAAGGGCAAATATTTTTTTAATGGAAATAGGTGCATTCATTACGGATCCGTGCCAATTTTAAATTATGCTCCTTGTCCAAGATCCCTGATTATAGTTGATAATGAAATTACCCTCTATTGATGTATATTAAATACTGTAAATATAACCGGGATGACACAGAGGATATTTTTCCATGCTATTAAGAATGCCCAATCTTTTAGGCTTCTTATTAGTTGCTTTTATTCGTTTATTAATTTTAGCGGCATGTAACAATGAGAAGAGGTCGGAAAAATTAAGAGGTGTTACAGTGAGGACTACAAACGCTTTTTTGGTGATCAGGCAGTCTTCACGGCCAAGGAGCAGTTTTTAAAAGCTCTGTTGGGATAAATGTTTCCTTAAAAAACAATGACTCCAGGAGCCAATCTTTCAGGAACTTGTTAATGAAGAGGGTTTTCTTTACGCCGACTGTCAATTTTGAGCCGATTCGCAACATATATCTTAATGGTATAACGGTTATATAATGACGATAAAATCACGCTTAAATATTATTGCACTGCTGGCAATAGGAGCATTCTTTATCCTTTTCGGCTTTCTGTTTTATACGACTGTGCAAATAAATGATCAACTTGATACTCTTGAAAGAGTTAGCAGCTTTGCTAAAACGGCTTCAGAATTGAATATTATTACGGAGCAATATTTGGCTTATGAGGAAACACGGTATCTGACTACCTGGAACGACTTGTACGATGAGTTAGAAAAATCCAGAACCAAAATTCAGGATCTTCCTGATCGAAACGTTATATCAAATTCGCTTCCCGCAATAAAGCGAGCTTTTACACTCATTCAAAAAGTGAAGGAGGATCCTGAATATTATCAAGATCAAGAGAACAAGGAGGTTCTTTTAGAACGAGCTCGTGCCCGGATTAGATCGGATATTCAATTGTTACTTTCGGTCTCCAACAGGTTGGAGGAGAACCGGCGGCAAGAGATACGGGATCTCCAAAATGATCAGCGATTCGAGCTTTTTATCCTAATTCCGATTGTTGGATATTTCGTATACCTTATTATCAGTGTCCGCAAACGAATTATTAATTCACTGTCGTCACTTCTTGAAGGTACACAATTAATTGGGGAAGGAAATCTTGAAAGTCGAATTACGATTGAGGGGGCAGATGAGCATAGCCAGTTGGCTGATAAATTTAACGCCATGGCTAAAAAATTGAAGGATCACATTAAAAATGAAAAACAACTCCGGAAGAAAGCAGAGGAAAATCAAAAAAGATGGGAAACATTAGTTGAACAAGATCCCAGCCTAATTGTGATTCATATTCAAGGCAAAGTACAATTTATAAACTCGGGAGGGGTCGATATTATTGGAGCAGAGAGTTCCGAAGATCTTATCGGAAAGTCAATTTATGAGTTTATTGAAGAAGCACAAACAGATCAGGCCATTGATCAAGTAAAAGAGGTACATGAAGAAGGTAAGAAAACGGTACCCACCGTTTATAAAGTGCAAAGGTTAGATGGAGAACAGCGATACCTGCAGGTTCAGGCAATGCCTATTAAATATGGAGAAGAACTGGCTGCACAGCTCGTTGGCATAGATATTACAGACTATGTTACCTATGAGGAAGAGCTACAGGAATCGTTAGAAGAAAAGTCAGTTTTATTGCAAGAAATTCATCATAGAGTGAAAAATAATTTAGCTATTATTTCCGGGATGATGGAATTACAGGCGATGGAGAGCACAAATGAAGTCCTAAAAGACAAGTTAAGCGACAGTCAACTGAGAATTCAATCCATGGCCTTAGTCCATGAGTTATTATATGAAAGTGATAATTTTTCAAAACTTAACTTTAAGGAGCATGTCAGTAAGTTAGTCAAAACGATTGTACAAACGATAAATGCCACTGCTTCAGTTAAGATTGATTATGATCTGGAAAATGTAATGCTCAATATCAATCAGGCTATTCCCTGTGCTTTGATCATTAACGAATTAGTAACCAATGCCATGAAACATGCGTTTGTAAATGCCAAGAAGGGAAAAATTTCTATTTCCCTTGAAGAAAAGAATGAAATAGTCCATTTAAATATCAAAGATAACGGTGTTGGATTACCAGAAAGCTTTGGCTTTGATAATGCAAACACCTTGGGAATGCGCATTATACAATCGCTAATCGAACAACTTGAAGCTTCTATAGATTTTGCTTCCGGAGATGAAGGGACCAATTTCTCAATTACCTTTGAAAATGTACAGGTCAAAGGTATTGGAGCTCATCATCTCAATTAGATACAAGTGATGCTCGGGTTATTAGGATTATCGTATAATTGATATTCCTTGCGGATGAACCCTCTCCATTGCTTCCAAATAGATGGCATCCTTAATACTTATCGGTTTAGATCTTTTCTTAACAAGCTCATTATTACGCAACCACCGATGCTGATCTTCTAATAGGATGAGCATTTGCTCTCCCAATGAAAGATCATACGTAATTGAACCCCATATCTTTTGGATTACTTTTTGCGAGGTATTGGTTTTATTGGCTAATATTTTTTGTGCCTCTTGTGGATTGTTTTGGATATACCGTTGCGCTTTTTTTATAGCGTGCAGATATGTCTCAAGAGTTTCTGGACTTTGGTTGGTATATGAGGCAGAGGTTACCGCTAACCACAGTGTTGAATGATCTATCATGGTATCAAGTGCATGTACCTTATTGCCCATCTCTACTAACATTTTTGAGGCATGGGGTTCCCAGCTGACAACGGCATCAACTTTCCCTTCTTTCAAAGTATTGAGTTGTTCTGCTACATTAATATTCACTTTTGTAATTAAACTATCCTCAATGTTGTGTTCTAACAGGAAGGTATCTAAAAAGAACTCGGATGTAGTTCCTTCATAAAAACCAATGTTTTTGTTTATCAGATCTTTAGGATTCTTAATGTCGCTACTTTTACGGGCAATAATTTTTTGAATGTTATTAACATGGATCATATTGGCAAAGATTTTAAGGTCGATGTCTTCGCCTGTTTTATACTCTTCTGACCCTGCTAAAGCGTATACTATGGGTAATTCAGCGACGTGAGCAATGTCAAGGGTTCCCTTGAATAACTCCTCTAACGATTCTTTTCCTGCCGAATTTGAGTGGGATATGACTTTCAGTCCCTGATCTTCAAAGAAACCTTTCGATTGAGCAATATAAAAAGCAGTTTCCCCAAAAAAGGGAGTGGTGCCCACATGTATTTCTGTTGGGGGATCACTGCATGAAAGCAAAGCCAATGACAATAGAATAGTTGCGAAATACTTTGGCATACAAATATATATTTTAAATAACACTTATAAAGAGAACCTCACTATTGCAATTGAATAAAAATTACATGGAATACCAACCTTATTTTGATATGGAAAAATCAATTAGAAACAGGTTGAAATAACATAAACATTAGTAGTTTTTTTCTGTAGAACAATTGCTCTTGACTATTTTTCTGGCCTTCAGACTTGCTGACTATTGAATAGTTGGGAGTGTTAAGGAAGCTATTGCTGCATTTCTTACATCAATATCTGCAAGTTTGGCCCTAATGCCCCTAACCAGTCATTTATTTTTAGAGCGGATTTATATTTCAATTGATCATTAAATTATTTATTACTTTAATTTATAAGTGGGTTTTTAGAGAATATCATTATATGTGTTTTAATTGATGTAAGGTGCGTTAAAGTAAAATTCTTTCTATATTTATATCAGCAGTGGCCCCCATTTGCTTCTCTATGATATTCATTTCTTGCTTTTTTTCATTCAGAATAGTTGGATAAGGAGAGATTAGGGATTTCAAAATAGTTTTGAGCAAGTTGTGTTATGGAGGGAGACGTATGGTAATGTTGGTTTAGGAAATCCGAAGAGCCTTCTCTATTGCTGTTCAAAATATAATTATCTACAGTTCAATAATTAGTTATGTCACAATCTAATATCTCCGATATGGGTGAAAAAGAACGCCTTGGGAAATTAGCAGAGTATAATCTAACCGATAGAGATATCGAGGAGGAGTTAAACAATTTAGTTACTCTTGCTTCAAAGATTTGCGAAACGCCCATTTCGTTAATCAACGTATTAGGGGCAAACACACAGTTTACCAAAGCAAGTGTGGGCTGGGATATAACGAAAATATCGAGAGAAGAAAGTTTTTGCCATCATACGATTCAGGATCATGATATTATGATCGTCGAAAATGCGATTGAGGATGAACGATTTACTGAAAGCCCCTTGGTAGAGGGAGAGCCACATATCCGGTTTTATGCTGGGGTCCCGCTGAAAACTAACGAGGGGCATAATATTGGTGCGATCTGTGTTATTGATAGAGAAGAGCGGTCACTAACCTCACAGCAGAAAGAGAGTCTTAAAATGATTAGCAAAGAGGTGGTTTCTAGGTTTGAGCTGATCAAAAAGAATGCCCAGCTTAAAAAGGCTGATATTCTTTTACAAAACTCTTCTGATATTCAGGCGATTATCGATCCCGACAGTCTAAAATATCTCGAAGTTAATAATGAGACTTTATCTTTGTTAAGTTGTTCAAAATCAGAATTGGATGGTAAGCGGTTTGGAGAGCGTATTGTTGATGAGGACCTGAGAGATGAAGTGAGAACATTTTTAAGCGAGCCTAAAAACGTCGAAGGGTCATTTGTTGTACGCTTCTTGTCCAAAGAGGAAGAAGTAGTGAAATTAAAATTGAGCTTTACCTTTTATCAGAATCGATGGTATATGACGGGTAGAGACATTAGTCGTCGTGACAAAGTACTGCAAGAACTGGAGTCTGAAAAGCTATTTTCAGATAATATTATCAACAATTTGCCCGGTCTATTTTGTTTGACAGATGAAGACGGAATCTTGCAGCGGTGGAATAAAAACTTCAAACAATTGGTAGGTAAGTCTAACTCAGAAATTGAGGATTCAGCTTTGTTTGATCATTTTGCTGAAGATGACTCAGAACTGCTTGAAATAGCTTTTAAGCAGGTATTGGCTACAGGAGAGGGAGAAGCCGAAGGAAATCTAAAAACAAAAGAGCAGGGACTGATACCTTATGCACTGACGAGTTTTCAATTTACGATGGATGACCGTAATTATATTGCCTGCATTGGAGTTGATATTTCTGACCTGCGTGAGACACAAGATAAATTGAGACATACCTTAACCAATATGCGGATAGGTCAGGAGCTTGCTGACTTGGGTAGTTGGCGCTGGGATCTCAAGAATAATTCGCTCCTGTGGTCGCCGAAAGTGTACGATATCTATGATATTGATAATGTGGCTCAGAAGCCTTCGGTAGAACTTTTTAAGGAAAGAGTACATCCCGAAGATATTTCTATTATCGACGATATTACAAATCGTATTAAATCGGGAGAACCTTTTCAGGATTTTGAACATCGGTTGCTTATATCTGATGATAAGGTACGCTGGGTTCGTCACTCAGGAAAGATCATGTATGAAGATGACGGATCTATATCACATGTTATTGGCGCCGTACAGGATATTACCAGTCAGGTAAAAGCCAAACAGAAGCTTGAGAAAGAGAAAGCCCTGAGTGATAAAATTATTAACAGTCTTCCTATTTCGTTTTTTATGTTCGATCAGCATGGTAATGCAATTCGCTGGAATGACTATTTTCGAAAGGCAACAGGCTTCAACGATATGCAAATATCGTACATGGATCCGCTGGATTATTTCCCCGAAAAGCATAAAGAACGTGTTTCCCAGGCTATAGAGAGGGTTTTTGAAGAGGGGAAAGCGTCGATACAGGCTGAGTTCTTAACAAGTAGCGGAGAATTGGTTCCATATTTATATAGCGCTTCACGGTTCCAGGGGGATCAAATAACATATTTGATTGGTACCGGACAAGATATTTCGGAGATAAAAGAATATCAGAATGAGCTGGACCAGTCGCTCAAAGAAAAAGAGGTATTGCTTACTGAGATTCATCATCGTGTAAAAAATAACCTTGCGATTATTTCCGGACTTTTGCAGTTAGAGGCTTTTTCGGCAGAAAATGACCATACCAAAAATATTTTGAAAAACAGCCAGATGCGGATACAATCAATGGCTACCATTCACGAAATGTTATACGAAGCCGAGAACTTTAACGATCTTTCGTTTGATAGTTTTGTAGAACAAGTTACTTCATCAGTCAGAGAGGTGTACAATACAGCAGGTAATAACGATATCAGTTTTGACATTAGTATCGATGCTATAAATTTGAATATCAATCAAGCAGTTCCATGCGGATTAATCATTAACGAGCTGGTTACGAATGCATATAAACATGCTTTTCCAAATCATCAGGATGGCAGAATAGAAATAAATGGTAACAAGGTGGGTTCGAGCATCACTTTTGTAATTGAGGATAACGGAAGGGGTTTGCCGGATGATTTTTCGATTGATGAGCAAAACTCGCTTGGGTTTTCGTTGGTTAGTTCACTTATCGATCAGCTTGGGGCTACGCTGGATATTAGACGTGATGACGGAGCAATTTTCATCTTTTCGTTTGAGCAGGAAAATGTACGTGGGGCCGGTAGTTCTATAAGTGGTACTTGATGGAGTAGGGAAGATCTCCTTTATCTTAACGCTTTTTTACTTTTCAATTTTGATTGTCACCAAGTATTTTAATAGTTAGAAAAGCAAATAAAAACCAGTCCTAAACTACGATCTCAATGAAACGTTTACTGATATTCTTTTTTGCTCTTTTTCTTTCAGCAACTTTTAATTCGGCGGATGCCCAGACCACAAGTTCAGGTGAAATGGAAGGTATGGCAGGTTTTGCCCGGGCCGTTTCGGTGAATGACGGAACAGTTTTCATTGGTGAGGCGGCCAATCCCCATCAGCCGGGACTTGTATATGTTTACCAGCGTACTGATGAGGAGTGGTCTGAACAACTTGAACTATCAGCAACTGACGGAAAAATTGGTAACGGTTTTGGCGCTTCGTTGACAACCGACGGAAATGCAGTTCTTATCGGTGCACCGGCCCGCGATGATGAACGAGGCGCGGCTTATCTGTTTACAAAGTCTGGTGACGGATCCTGGAGCCAGAGGGTACAGTTAGCACTGTCGGATACAAGTAAAAAGGGTAGCTTGGGCACCAGTGTAGCGCTTAGCGGTGACCTTGCTTTTCTGGGTGCGCCTGGAGAAAAGGATGGCAGCGGAGCTGTATATGTGTTTCGTAAAACAGAATCGGGATCCTGGGGCCAGCAGCAGCGTTTGGCCAATCCCGATACGGCACAGGGAATTGGTTTTGGGTCAGCTCTTGAAGTAGATGGATCAAAACTGCTTGTTGGAGCTCCGGAAGAAGGTGGGGCAGTACACGTGTACCGATCCGGTGATGAAGGGTCGTGGACCAAAGAAACTACCCTGAGCAGTGACCAGGCGGCTGATAATGCACAGTTTGGGTCTACACTGAAAACTTTTAATGACAAGGTACTTGTAGGAGCACCCCGTGATGCTTCCGGATCAGGAGCAGTGTTTATATTTGAGTCTAAGGCTGATAGTTCTTGGAACGAGACGGGCAAGTTGGTGGCTTTTAATGGCCAGCCGCGCTACGGTTTCGGTTCTTCACTGGCAATAGCTAATGACAAGCTCTGGGTAGGTACGCCCGGTGCCGATGATAGAAAAGGAGCTTTGTATCAGTTTGAACAGAATAAAGACAGCGGCGAATGGGTTGGCGTCAGTAAGATAGGCGGCCCTGATCGGAAGGAGGGAGATCAGTTTGCAAGTACTGTTGCCGTTGATAAAGATATTGCAGTTGCCGGACTTACCGGCGCGGATTATGGAGCGGGAACGGCTGCTATATTAGAAATGGATGATGCCGGAAACTGGTCAGTGGTCTCAAGGATAGTTAGCGAAAGTAGTTCTGTTCTTGAACCCATCACCGGTAATAAAGTGGAATGCAATGACGGTAGTGCTTCCCATTTTGGATGTAATAATATGAATCTTCTCTCATTCCTTCCTATTGAAGAAATAGGTGGCGATCGCGGCGTTCGTATGAACGATATTTGGGGATGGACCGATCCCAAAACCGGGAAAGAGTATGCATTAGTCGGCCGTATAAACGGAACCTCTTTTGTGGATGTAAGTGATCCGTCTAATCCGGTTTATGTAGCTAACTTGCCCATGACCGAAGGTTCGCGAGCTAATGCTTGGCGTGATGTTAAGGTTTATAAAAATCACGCATATGTAGTGGCTGATAATGCCGGAGAACATGGTATGCAGGTAGTTGATTTAACCAAGTTGAGAGATTTTGATGGTACGCCGATGACCTTGGAAGAGGACACGGTTTATGACAAGGTGAACAGTGTCCACAATATTGTAATTAATGAAGATACTGGTTTTGCTTATGTTGTGGGAAGCAGTGGAGGCGGACAAACCTGTGGCGGAGGACTCCACATGGTCAATATTCAGGATCCTAAAAATCCTGAGTTTGCCGGCTGCTTTGCGGATCCATCAACGGGACGCAGCGGAACGGGATACACTCACGATGCGCAATGTGTAACGTATGAAGGTCCTGATAAAGAGTACCAGGGAGAAGAAATTTGTATTGGTGCCAACGAAACTGCTATCAGTTTTGCTAATGTCTCGGATAAAGAAAATCCGCAAGCACTTTCAACCGTTTCATATCCCGACTACGCTTATGTGCATCAGGGCTGGTTGACGGAAGATCAGCGCTATTTCTTCCAGAATGATGAGCTGGATGAGCTAACTGGGAATGTAGATCACACGCGTACGCTTATCTGGGATGTTTCTGATCTGGATGATCCGCAATTTGTTGATGAATATCTGTTCGATAATTCTGCTTCGGATCACAACCTTTACATCAAAGGTAATATGATGTACCAGTCGAACTACGTGAGCGGATTACAAGTGCTTGACATTAGTGATCCCGAAAATCCTAAGAAAATCGGATACTTTGATACCGAGCCTTTTGGGGAAGATGAGCCAGGGTTTGCCGGAACGTGGAGCAACTACCCGTATTTTGAAAGTAATATTATTATTATGACCAGCTCCACTGAAGGGCTTTTCATTCTTGAAAATCCTGAACAGCCGGTAACGCCTGCAAGTAGCCAGTAATCTTTTATAACTCAAAAAATTATATTGTAATGCGAAATAAGATCGTTTTTTCGCTAAAGATTCTGTTTGTTTCTCTGCTTTTTGTTGGATTTTCTGCCATATCTACCTTTGGCCAAAGTGATACGAGCGAAGAAAACCAGCGGATCTATGTTTGTAATCAGGGAGAAGCAATGTTATCCGTGATCAATGTTGAAAGCAATGAAATTGTAGACCACATTGATCTCCAGGAATTAGGGTTTTCGGCTAATGCCAAACCGCATCATACCGTTGCCGAGCCGGACGGCTCGTTCTGGTATGTTACGTTGATTGGTGAAAATCGAGTGCTAAAATTTAATCGGGATAATGAACTGGTCGGTCAGGCGGAGATGGAGGTGCCCGGATTGCTGGCTTTGCATCCCACTCGTGACCAATTGATTGTCGGACGATCGATGAGTGCTGTAAATCCCCCGCAAAGTATCGGAATCATTAACCGATCGGATATGACGATGCAGAAAAAAGTGCCTACCTTTTTTGCACGTCCCCATGCGATTGCTGCGGCATCAGACGGCAGCTGGACTTTTATTGCAAGTTTAGCTGAGAATCAGATCCTTTCACTTAACAACGAGACTGAAGAAACGGAGCTCACTACGGTGGATGGAGATACGCACGTATTTGTTAATTTTGCAATTTCGCCAGATGGCGATACCATGGTGGTAACGGGACAGATCTCAAGTAAGTTGCTGTTTTTTGATATCAGTAATCCAGAATCCCCTAAACTCACTGAAAGTATTGGTGTAAATGCACAGCCCTGGCACCCGGTTTTTACACCCGACGGCAACTACGTCTATTTCGGTAATAAGGGGGCCCATACCATTACAGTGGTAGATATGAAATCGCGTTCCGTTTATGCGGTTATTAAAGGAAATGGGTTGGCTCAGCCCCATGGAAGTGCGATGTCAGCTGATGGAAGATACCTCTACATCTCGAATAATAATAGAAAGGGAACATTTGAATCAGAAGGCACGTCAGCGTCAGGCGATCCCAACGGGACAGTCACTGTGATTGATACCAAAACGAATGAAATTGAGAAAGTGATTGAGGTTGGTGCATATCCATCCGGAATAGGAACGAATGCTCGTTGGTAAGTTTGTTTTTGGTGAAGAACTGACGGCTGAACCCAATTTAACTGACAAAGAGATAATGGCTGCTCGATTTTTATGTTTTGCACTCGTATCCATTGCTATGTTGATAAGTGGATGCAGCGGAACGGCTTCGTTAAGCCGGGAGGGAGAATCAGAAAAATTCGAAAGAAGAGTTGTTCCATTTTCGGTTTATGATAGTTCAGGAACTGCGATGGAGCATCCTTTTTTAGGTGGATTTAATGCTCCGCGTCCACAGTTTGTGGATATCAACGATGATGGCAACCCCGATCTCTTTTTGCAGGAGAATTCGAATGATCTCATGTTTTTTGAGAACAAGGGCTCGGAGCTGCGTTGGCAAACCGACCGTTTTCACGACCTCGATATTGGGGAATGGTATCGTTTTGCGGATTTAGATCAGGATGGCGACATGGATCTGCTGGCCGAGCAGCCGTACAGCTATATTCGGTATTACCGCAATGATGGCAATTCCGAGCAACCCGATTTTACATTAGTGACAGATACATTAAAGGATGCTGATGGGGAGCCTATCTTTTCGGATCGGCAGAATATCCCGAATGTTACGGATATTGATTGCGATGGTAAGCTGGATCTATTTGTAGGCCGGCTGGACGGCACCATCACCCGCTATGAATCGGTAGGGCGTGATGGGCGTGGTGTACCCCAATTTGAGTTGGTTAACAGGAAATTTGAAGGGATTGAGATCGTCAAACAAGTAGGGACCATGCACGGGGCCAATACGCTTACCTTTGTGGATATTGATGACGACGGTGATCAGGATCTTTTCTGGGGCGACTTTTTTGAGCCCAGTCTTTTGCTCATCGAGAATAGGGGGTCATGCAGTAATCCCGAGCTTCAGGGGGAGCCACAACCATTTCCGTCTTCCAACCCCGTAGAGTCCAGCGGATATAATGCTCCTACTTTTGCCGATTGGGGACAAGACGGTAAAAAGGATTTCCTGATTGGGGTATTGGGCGGAGCTTACAATGCAAGCAGGACGCTGGCCGAGAATCTCTATTTCTATAAGCAGAATGACAACGGACAATTCAATCGGCAGAGCAAACAGTTTTTGCACAGTATTGATATTGGAAATGAAAGCATTCCTGCAGCCGGTGATATTGATGGCGATGGTGATATTGATTTGCTGCTGGCGAATAAAATTGATCCTGGTGGACGTAAATCATCGATCGTATATAAGTTTGAAAATCGTGGTACGAAAGAAGATCCATCTCTGCATCAGTCTGGAACGTTAAATTTACCGAGTGCCTATCATTATGCGCCGGCATTGGGTGATCTGAATGGCGATGGTCTTGATGATCTGCTGCTGGGGACCTGGAAAGGGCGAATTGCTTATTATCAGAATACCGGTGATGGATTTGAGAAAGTGGAGGATTCATTTGTAGAGTTGGAGCGGGGCAGTAACAGTACTCCTGCACTTGCTGACATTGATAACGACGGTGACCTCGATCTTTTTGTGGGAGAATCAGGTGGACGTATCCATTTTTATCGGAATAAGGGAACAGGGGAGCAAACCGATTTTGTTCTCGAAAAAGATTCGTTTACCAATGTTAAGGTTGGTCATCGAAGTACTCCTATGTTGTTTGATATCGACGGTGATGGTGATCTGGATCTGTTTGTCGGAAGTAAAACCGAAGGGCTTTTATTTTATCGGAATACCGGTACCGAGAATAAGGCTGAATTTGAAAAGGAGTCGCTCCCGATTTCTATTACAGCACCACGATTGGCTGCTCCTAAATTTGTCGATTTTGCTGGTGACGGTGTAGCAGACTTTATTTCAGGCGGTCGCGGCGGGGGGCTTATCTACTACCAATGGATTGGACAATAAATTAAGCTGTCGAGGCATAGGGATGATGCCGGTAGTATTTGGGATTTGAATCCAGCCGAACATGAAGCCATGCTACTCCGCCGCCAGCGGTGTTGAGCCAGATCGGTTGATTCGAAATAAGGGTTTTAGTTATGCCTCCCACTGTTTGCCAAAGCGCCAGCTGTTGTTCTTTTGGGGCATTCTCAGTAAACACGCCAATGTGCGAATAGTTCAGCTGTTTATCAGTTGGTGTAGGCGCAATTAATTTGGCATCACCACCCAGATTATCAAAGACAGCAACCTCTTTCCCGGCCTCAAAGTATTGCCGAAATGGTCCCGGATCGGGAGGTAAATCAATCCTGGGAGCACGGCTACACACAAACTCAAAGGGTTTATTGACAGTATTTTTTGTAACGGGTGGTGTTTCCCAATGATAGGCGCGAAGTGGTATATTCGCTAACAAATCTATATAAAACTGTCGAAACTCTTCTTCTTGATCTAATAATTCTAAAAACTTTGTAAAGCTGAGCGGACGTTCTTGCCGGTAAAGTTGATACTTGTAGGATGTGTCTTTTTCCACAGTTTTCCTTTCAAATTTGTACATGGCAGGAATTTACAAATGTGAGTAGTTGAATTTATGTTTTATCTCAAAGATTTTTGTGTTTAAGAGGATGCCAATTTTAGTTTTATCGATCAAATTCGCATACTTAGCTAAGTCTTGTATATTATGATCTCTATATTTAATTAGAGGGACAACTTAAAAGAAAAAACAGCTTATGAATTATTCGATAAACGAGCGTTATAACTGCATTGTGATAGAGTTTAGTGGTAACCTGATGGGAGGTCCGGATGCCAATAAATTTAATGAAGATCTGCATGATTTAATCGACGAGGGTAAAAAGGAAGTAATAGCAGATGTGAGCGATGTTAAGTTTATGAATTCTTCGGGGTTGGGAATTTTAATTGGCGGACTTACTACCATGCGTAATGCAGGCGGCGATCTGCGTATTGCCGGGGCTGACAAACGTATTGAAAGTTTGTTAATGGTTACTAAGCTGATAACCGTATTTAAAAGTTACAGAACGGTTGAAGAAGCTGTTGAATCATACGAAGAAGAGCCTGTAGGAGAAGAGGAATAAATTGATTGAATAGTTATTTTTTAAGCTGCCGCAGGATGAACTCTTGCGGCTTTTTTTATCTGCACTAATATCTATCCAATAATATGGTAAGTAAATAAAAAAGGCCGCTAAAAGCGGCCTTTAGAAATTAGATAAGTGGAAAGACGAAATTAGAGTTCGTCGACTTTTCCAGTGTTTTTCCACTCTTGAATTTCCATTCGAATTTCTTGCGCCTTCTTCTTCATTGCTTGAAGAGTTTTACGAGCGCGGGTACCTGCAGCTTTGTTTCCTTTGTTGTAGAACTTATTAATGTCAGGTTCCAGTTGATCTAACAATTCACTCATTTCATCGTATCGGCTCATTATATGACTCCGTTTGATTAGTGTTAATAATTAAAAAAATCGCTCGATGTTTTTCTATGAATACATCGAATGGTCGAATCTATGTATATGGAACTGTCGTGTCAAGTAAAAAAGGGCATTTTAATTGATTAAATGGACTTTTTGCCAAAAATGTGGCGATTTATAATCGATTTTCGGGAAAAAGCTCATTTTTAACTGCTGTTGATAGCAATAGTTTGTTCTAAATTTGGTAATTGGTTAAAGTCGCGGGCAGTCGCAATTTTTACGGGATGGTTAAAATTGTTGAACTCATCTGGAATCTGCTGTTTCCTGAATTCGGAATCCATTGTATCCCAGCTTATATCTGTTTCTGTTTTTTTATCCGTAAATATTTCCGATTCGTCGGACTTTGAAAAAAGAAATAGCTCATCGGTCTCTAACTCTTTTTGTAAAAAAGTTACAAGACGTGGTAGAGATAATGACTCTATTTGATCTTTGTCATCGTTTTGAATAAGCGTGGAGAGCAGTAACGTTGATTGGCTGGGTAGTGTATCAAAAAAAGAATGATCGAGCTTTAGCGTTCCATTTTGCAGGGTGATCAGGTTCCGCTGGTAGGGATTGATGCCTATCGCGGATACGCCCTCATCAGCAAAAAGAGCAACCAGCCGGTTATTAAGATCCTTGATACTGCGGATGGTCGCCTCATCGCGCATAACACCGGTCTGGATAATACGCTCTGTGTATTCGCTGTCGGAATGAATAATAATGGGGCGCAGGTCGGCATTGCCTTGCTGTTGTGAAAGCGACCGAGCCAGACTGGTTAGAAAAACTCCGTTATCTAAATGATCATAATCGACTGCTGCTATGTATTTCATATATAAATCAGAAAATTATCTGTTTGAAAGTGAAGAAGAACTAAAACTATGGGGAAGAAGGTCTTCGCTAAAATGAATGGATTCAGAATCGTCGGCATGGTGCAGATGAATTTGTTTCTTTGGCAGGTGTTCTTTGATAACCTGTCGACAGGCACCGCAGGGGCTGCTGAATTCTCCTTTTCGGGTGTGTATTTCAAGGCTGATTAAATTTTTACTGCTAAAAGTCAGCGCTTTTGCAATGGCAACACGTTCGGCGCAAAGTCCCATATTCCACGAAGTACATTCAATATTTACCCCCGTAAAATATCCCTGTTCTGTTTCTACGATTGCGGAAACCGGAAAATCCGATTCCCCGACAACGGCCATATCTAATAGTTCTTTAAGCTTATCTATTTTGTTGAGATCAGCTTCTAAAACCGGATTATCGAACGTAATATTGTGCAACTCATCTTTTTCCAGCGGGTTGGACGTAATCCCCAATTCTTTTTCCCAGCTTGGAATCATGGTTGCATGTATTTCATCCGTAAAAAGCTCAGCGGGTTCATGTCCTTCGCTAAGGCAATAGAAGAGTGCATTTTGCGTGGCACTGATACTCAGCGGATAACAAATATTTTCGATACGTACGCCGGGGAACCACTTGCCGTTCTTGCTGCGAACAACGGCCACCGAGGCCTTTTTGGAATAGGGTACGTAATTTTGCTCGTAAAGGTCATTAATATCCATTACTCTATGATTGATGAAACAACCGCATCCGCTACTTTTGCTCGTATATCGCTGATATTTTCACCGTATGATCGGTACGGATACGTTCGGTTTGTTAAAATGATAATTGCCAGATCACGCTCGGGATCAATCCAGTAGCTGGTACCGGTAAAGCCGAGGTGACCAAACGTTTTTTCACTGGTCAAAGATCCGGCTGTGCTGTTTTTTCCGCTTTTACGGTCGAATCCGTAGCCCCGATTTGAATGTGTTGCTTGTCGCTTGGTAAATTTCTGTATTGTTGAAGGTTCCAGATAGCGCTGCCCGGCATACCAGCCTTCATTCAGCAGCATCTGACAAAAGATAGCCAGGTCTTTCCCGCTCGAAAATAATCCCGCATGACCAGCAACACCGTTGAGGAAATAGGCCCGTTCATCATGTGCTTCAGCATGGATTGTGGTGTCTCTGTAGACAGTATCAATTTCGGTGGGTGGAATACGATTTGTCATGCGATAACCGATCTGCTTGGGATTGAAAAAGGTGGACGACATCCCAAGGGGATAGTAGAATTTTTCTCTCACATACTGATCCAGCGACTTGCCGGAAACTTCCTCAATAATTTCACCGAGAAGAATAAATCCAAGATCACTGTATCGATAGTCGGTACCGGTCTCATACGTCAGTGGCTCATTTTTGATAGCCTCAATAATTTCCTCTTCCGATTTAAGGGAGTCAACATAGACCCGAAAGGGAGGAAGGCCCGAATTGTGAAGCAGAAAGTTTTCTACGGTGATATTTTGTTTTTCATCCTCTGAAAATTCAGGGATATATTTTCCAATTTTATCATCAAGGCCGATTTTGTCTTCTTCGACCAGCTTCATCACAGCAGCTGTAGTAGCCGTTACTTTTGTGAGTGAAGCCAAGTCATAAACCGCATTCTCTTTGATTGGATTAAGCTTTTCGTAAGTTTCATATCCAAATCCTTCTTGGTAAGCAATATTTCCATCCTTAACGACGGTAACCACGCCGCCGGGAAAGGTAGAATCAAATATGGCTTCGTTCATAATTTGATCGATATTGTGAAGCGAATCGCTTGATAATCCCGAAACTTCGGGTTCGTCGTAACGCACTGCTGTTTGTGGCAAGTACAACCCATGATTGATAGAGTACAGGCCGGGAATACTGATGGGAAGTCGTCCGCTTATTTCGGATCCGCCGAACAGTGCGGGTACCGTACTTTTAACTTGCCCTCCGTTGGCCGACCACGCCAAAAGTTGTACATCGGTATATGGCAGATCCTGAACCACATAGGGATTTCCAAAAGCGGTTAAAACAGAGGGTTTATTCTGAGTTAATTCTTTTAAAAATGATAATTGTTCATTTTTGAGCTGTACTTTCTGACCTGATTTAACGTAAATAAATGATCCGATGATAATGAGATCCGCTTTGCGGGCATCTTGGATCATCTTCTTTTTTTCTTCTTTACTTGTACGCTGATCCAACAGGTGAGAGCTTACGTCGGGATGGTAATCTCTTAGTTGTGAAACAAAGGATGAACCGGTATAGCCGCTTTTACCATCCGAGACTGATACAACCATTACCTTGGGATATTCGGATGCCCGGATAGGTAAAATATCATTATTGTTTTTGAGCAGTGTCAGTGATTTTCGACTGATTTCATCGGCAATTAAGCGATTTTTTCGAGTGCTGATATTGGCGCTTAGAGACTCAATATCTACTTCTTTATTTTCGAAAAGTCCTTGCTGTTTCTTCCATTTAAGAAGTTTGCGTACGGAATTGTCAATACGTTCTTCTGATATTTTGCCGGTATGAACAGCCTGCTCAATTTCGTGAAGAGCTGTCAGTTCATCCGGACTTAGAAGCATAAGGTCAACACCGGCTTTAAGCGCTTGGATGACGGCCCGCCCGGGCGAATAGTGAGACGAGATGCCTCGCATTTCCAACCCATCGCTGACTACGAGCCCGTCAAAATTTAGGCTGTCAGCCAGAATACCATCAAGGATGGAAGGATCCATCGTAGCAGGAAGTGAAGAGTCGGGGCTGATGGCAGGGAATGAAATATGGGCACTCATAACGCTGTTTAAGCCATTGTTAATAGCCGATCGGAATGGAACGAGTTCGACAGAGTCGAGGCGAGCAAAATCGTACTTAATTACCGGTAGCGACAGGTGAGAGTCCATATCGGTATCACCATGGCCGGGAAAGTGTTTGGCTGTGGAGAGTACGTTTTCTGATTCCACACCTTCAATAAATTTGTTGCCGAACTCCGAAACAATGTCGGGATCACCCGAAAAGGATCGCACATTGATCACAGGATTTAGTGGATTGTTGTTTACATCTAATACCGGAGCAAAAACCTGATTTACCCCCAGCGCCTTGGCTTCTTGTCCGGTAACTTTCCCCATCCAGTAAGCGTACTCAGGTTTTTGAGTAGCGGCAACGCCCATGGCAGGCACAAACCTCGTTGTACCTTCAACGCGCATGGCGGCGCCGTACTCCATATCCTGGCTAATCCACAGGGGAATTGTTGCGGCGCGTTGGAGTTTGTTTGTTAAAATTGCCTGACCGTAAACCGTTCCGTTAAAGAAGACCAGTCCACCGATATGATAATTCTGTATCTGCCGTAATAGTTTTTGGTAGGATTCATTGTCGTCGCTTTTATAATTTCCATAGGCACGAACGAAAAATAGCTGACCAATCTTTTCTTTCAGCGACATTTCGGCAAGCAGTGAATCCACATTTACAGAGTCAGCAATTTGGTTGGGTTGGTCTGCTGCTGTTGAGGCGTCTGTCGACTTGAGGTCTTTTTTAGCAATATTATTTAGCACACTTTCTTGCTGTATGCTCCCCACTGCCGGTGATGTGGACGTCGCTTTTTGGGAAGCCGAGCACGATTGAGTTGAAAAAAGAAATACCGCACTGGATACAATCAGCAGGAATATATTGTTAGCTAAAACTTTCAAATGTGTAGTCATGGATTTTTTTAAGATGATATATGCTGATCCTAAATTTATGACAACATAGTTGAATGCCGATGCGGAATCAACATCAACGATACCCTTATGGGTTAAAAATTATTGGTTCCCAGGTATGAAGGTCATAGTCTTAAACTGATTTTCATCAAAAAAAGTACTGTCCTGATATAAAAATTTATATTGGCCGTTGAGCCAGCTTTCGGTTTGATCACCGTAATATTGCGAAAGGGGATTTCCGGATTGGCCGGTAGGGTTAATAGACCAGGTTTTGCTTAGATCAGAAAAATCAACAATACGGCGGATTGACGGGCCCAGTACCATTTCGTAGGGATCGTTCCAGCTATACTCCCCATTATTGATACTCATATCGTGACCACTTACGGGATGCGGGCCATTATTGAGCAAGTTGTTGACAATGAGTTGTAATGCTTGCGGGGCATTGGGGTCTTCGGCGGCTTCTCCAAATAGCTGAGGTTTGAAGGTGATGGTGTGTAGTTGTTCCCAGCGCCACTCAAACGGCTCGTCGCCGTAGTTTCTTTGCAAAAAGTCGATGGCTTCGGCCATACTTTTCCTGATCATATCATCCCGGGTTTCGGTTGTATCTTCGGTATTAATATTATCGAAAAAGGTACTTCCGTTGATCAAAAATCGGTTAAGCGCACGAATGGGCATCGAAGAGAATCGTACGAAGTTTTCATAGCCGGTTTCGCCCATTTCATCAACAAAAGTGTTTTTAGCAAGATGTATTAGAAATACATCCATAATAGAGGCCGCTGTTTCAGATTTATCATAACTGAAATCCCAGTTTTCCAGGTACGAAATGGCGGTATCAAATTCTTGTTGACTGCTATTTTTCAAAACCGGAAGAATGAGCTGCGAAAGCTCCTGTGAGAACCTGGAATAGGAATCATTTTGCATCTGTTGGAACAGCTGTGGGGAAAGTTGTTCATTTTCCGTCAAGTATTGCTCAATGCGATCGATCCGGGACCCCGGCTCCCAGTACACCGAAATATAGTAGGGATAATCGTCGTCGGCAGGTGAGGTATTGGCATTGGCCACCCAGCCGCGCTCGGGATTAATGACTGTTGGCAACTGTTCATCAGGTACATAACCCTGCCAGTCGTGTTCGGTATTCCAGCCTTCTCTCAACAAGATCGGATTTTCATCCCGAATGGGAATATTGGCCATCGACAGCTGGGCGATATTGCCGGCTTTATCAGCATAGATGAAATTCTGGCCCGGTACTTTAAAATTATAGGCCCCTTTTCGAAACTCGTCAAAAGATTGTGCCCAGTTCATGGTTAACAGGGCTTCGATCTCATTACTTACTTCGTAGCCGGTCCATTGCATGGAAATAACGCGATCTTTAGTATACTCTTGTTCGGGATATACATCAGAGATAACAGGACCGTGATTGGTAAGCTTCCGAGTAAAAAGGGTATCGTCGGCTCCTTTTATTTTTATAACCTCTTTTTGGATTTGAAACTCATCATAAACCGCTTCGTTTGCGAGTGAATCGATAACATATTCGTTGGGGTTTTTGGTGTTAACAGCCTCTACAAAAAAGTCGGTTTCGTCGAGCATGATGTTCGTTAATGACCATGCGAGGTGATCGTTTTGGCCCAAAATAACGATGGGAGCACCGGCAAGCGTAGCGCCTGATAGATTACGGCTATTGACATTCAAATGTGTTTCGTACCACTTGCCGGGCATATTCAAGCCGAGGTGGGGATCGCCGGCTAACAGAGGTGATTCTGTAGATGATTTTTCAGCGCTGACCGCCCAGGCATTACTGCCTACATGCGAACCCTGCCGACCCATAATTTTATTCAAACGTTCGTTTTTTTCGACCAACGGCATTAGCGTTTGAGCCCAGCTGGAGTCTGTTGACAGATTTGAAGAAAGAAATCTGTTGTCGGGAAGCAGTTGCGCGAACTTTTCTTCAGAGAGGTGTTCAGCAAAATAGGCATAGTTCAGTTCCGATTTCCAGGCTAAGTTTAACTCCCAGGCCATCATCCGTGCCAGAGCGATAGAATGGGTTGGCGTCCATGGGATAGGTTCCATATCGGCCAGCGTAAATTGTATAGGCAGACTTTTGGGATTGTTTTTGACATAGGAGTTCACACCGGCGGAATAAGCCTGGAGTAAATTTTGGGTAGAGTCGGATATAGTGGGAGCAATTCGTTGAGCGATTTCCCAAAAGCCAAGTGTACGCTGCAGTTTATCGTAGGGGAGGAGATCTTTTCCTAAAAATTCGGCAAAACGTCCTTCGGCCGCCATCTGACTCAAGGTCATCTGCCAAAGGCGATCTTGGGCGTGCATGTATCCCAGCGCGTAATACAGATCGTTCTTGTTATCAGCATAAATGTGCGGTATCCCGTGAGTATCCCAGTGGATATCAACCTGTTGATTTATTTCTGAGTGCTCTTGTGTAGCTTGGTAGTCGGGCAGGGGACGATAGAACGTCCAGTAGATGGCCAGGCTGCCGATCCCGACGATTAAGATGAGCAGAAAAAGAGCAATACGTAAGAACTTGTTCATAAATAGTGTAAAATAATTTTTGTACAGTCAGGAATGTAGCAAACATACCAATTAATGAGTAACCGGAAAAAGGGTACATTCCATTTGTTAATATCAGATTGCTCTTACTTCAAAGATGAGATTATTCAACGAAGTATTTTAGCTGTGAAATCGTTGAAAATGCCTCAGAAAATCGATACCCTCTTTTATCAATAATCAACATCTAATCGCAATAAAGTTTTTGTAATATGGATATTAAAAAAGTAGCAGTCATTGGCGGCGGTACCATGGGCAATGGCATTTGTCATGTTTTTGCCATGAATGGCATTCCGGTGAACCTGGTAGAGATGAATCAAGAGCTGGCTGACGAGGCCTTGGCGACCATCGATAATAACCTGGAGCGCATGGTTAAAAAAGAAAAAATCGATGCGGATCAGAAAGTACAGACGCTCGAAAATATTGAAACGCATACCGATACGACTAAGGCTGTAAATGATGTGGACCTGATAGTTGAGGCCGTTCCGGAGAATTTTGAACTCAAGAAAAAGGTATTTGCTGAAGTAGATGAAGCAGCGCCGGAGAAGGCGATATTAGCATCCAATACTTCTTCAATTTCTATTACAAAGTTGGCAGCAACGACTTCGCGCCCCGAACGATTTATTGGAATGCACTTTTTTAATCCCGTGCCGATAATGAAATTGGTAGAAGTAGTGCGCGGACTTGATACCGACTCGGAAGTTGTGGAAACAATCGAAGAGACGGCCGAACTCTTAGAGAAAAATCCCGTTGAAGTGGCTGATTATCCGGGCTTTGTATCCAACCGAGTGTTAATGCCGATGATCAACGAAGCGATCTATTGTGTATATGAAGGCGTGGCTGAGCCCGAAGATGTAGACCAGGTAATGAAGCTTGGTATGGCGCACCCGATGGGGCCGTTGCGATTGGCTGATTTCATTGGTTTGGATGTGTGTCTGGATATCCTCAATGTACTTTACGAAGGATTTAAAGACTCCAAATATCGACCGTGCCCGCTGTTGGTTAAGATGGTGGATGCCGGCAAGCTCGGTGATAAGTCCGGCGAAGGATTTTATAAGCACGATTAAAAGTTTAATTGGTGTCATGCTGAACTCTGCGTGCCCCGACCAATCGGGGTTTCAGCATCTATAAGTTGCAATTAGGCCCTCAGGATTTCGATTATTCTGAGGGCCTTTTTATTGAAGGACATGGTAGTATTTATTTTGTTGCCCCAAATAGTTCTGGACCTCTGAGTAAAAATTGTGAAGCCGGTTATGTTAACTAATCACATTAAGGGGGTAGTCCTGCGAATTATGTGCAGAGGCCGGGAGACGAAAAACCATAATTATCGTTAGAAGGAGATATAATTGGTTACAGATATTATGGCTGATTAATTTTACTCCTTCACCAAAACCTCCAGTACTTGATATAGTCCTTCAGGCGATGGATAAAAGACTTGCCGCGGAACCATCCGAATACAAAGCATAGGGCCAGAACGGTATAAATGAGTACGGTGGTCATTTCGCTGGCAATAGTTCCCACCTTGTGGTAGCCGGCGAACATGTAGAGCGCCCCGATACCGGCCCCGGGAAACATCCAAAAGATGATGATATTGAGCAGCAGAAAACCCAGAAAAGCACTGAGCAGCGCATGGATGATGCGTTCGCCGAGCGAAGGAACCCGCTCGTGGGTACGTTTATCGATATGTAATGGGTCTTCACTCAATAGTGTTTTGCTCGTTCTTGATCTTTGGTAAGGTCTAAAAGTTGGGAGAGAAATGAAAAGCACTGCACTGTAAAAAAATATTTCTCGTTTCCATTTTTATCATATTCTTGTTATTTGTTGATGGCTAAACTTTTATTAAAAGGGATTAAAAGGCGATATGGAAACGATTAAAATTCCAACTCCGAGACAGGTTGAACAGGCACGAGAAAAATTGGGTAACAAAGTTCGACGGACCCCCGCCTGGCAGTGGAAAAGCGATGTCAAAGATCAGTTGTTGAGTGCAAAAACAAATGTGTTTTTAAAGCTTGAGCTTTTCCAATATGCCGGGAGTTTTAAACCGCGCGGCGCGCTGATGAATATGCTGGATCTTACGGAAGAGCAGCTCAAAAATGGGGTGACTGCCGTTAGTGCAGGAAATCATGCCATTGCTGTTGCTTATGCGGCAAAATCACTTGGCACTACCGCCAAGGTCGTTATGCCTAAGACTGCTAATTCATTCCGAGTTGAGAAATGTAAATCACATGGAGCTACTGTTGAGCTGGTAGATGATGTGCATGAGGCTTTTCGTCGAGTAAAAGAGATTGAAAAAGAAGAGAATCGAGCATTTATCCATCCCTTTGAAGGAGAGCAAACCGCACTGGGAACTGCAACGGTTGGACTTGAGTTTGCTCAGGATATCCCGGAATTGGATGCCGTTATTGTACCTATAGGCGGCGGAGGACTATGCGCGGGCATTGCTGCAGCAGTTAAACAGATGATTACCGACTGTAAAGTATACGGGGTAGAACCGGTAGGAGCTGATAGCATGAGTAAAAGTCTTGAAGCAGGAGAACCGGCTGAAATTGATGAAGTTGATACTATCGCCGACAGTTTGGGCGCACCTCATGCGGCGCCCTATAGCTTTGGTTTGTGCAAGCGTTTCGTGGATGAAGTTGTTACCATAACTGATTTAAAGATGGCACAGACCATGCGAATGATGTTTGAAGAACTAAAACTGGCCGTAGAGCCGGCCGGTGCCTCAGCACTGGCGGCGGCAACAGGACCACTTTCCGATGAGGTGATGAATAAAAATGTGGGGATTATCGTCTGTGGCACCAACATTGACAATGAGAGTTTTCAAACAATTCTTAATGAGATAAGGTAAAATAAAAAGCAAAGTGTCATCCTGAACTTGTTTAAGGATCTACTAACTAATTTTAAGTTGCTATTTTTTAATGATTGATCTACGAAGTGATACCGTAACGAAGCCTACTTCCGAAATGCGAAAAGTAATGGCTGAAGCCCAAGTAGGGGACGATGTTTTTGGAGAAGATGCCACCGTGAATGCGCTTGAAGATAAGGTAGCCAAGATGTTCGGCTTTGAAGCCGGACTCTTTACGCCCAGCGGTACCATGGCTAATCAGCTGGCCGTAAATGTGCTTACGGATCAAGGAGATGAAGTGCTCATCGAAGAAACAGGCCATATTTTTAATTATGAATCCACAGCGGCATCGCACCTTTCATCAGTACTATTACGTCCGCTGCAGGGAACGAAGGGCAAACTCTCTGCTGATCTGCTAAAAGATACGATCCGCGGACAGCAAGATTGGGAACCCCGAACAAAAGTGATTGCGTTAGAAAACTCAACTAATAAAGGGGGAGGATGCTGCTATACCGAGCAAGAACTGGCGGCAATAAGCTCATTTGCCACTCAAAATAATTTGTCAGTTCATCTTGACGGTGCCCGGATATGGAATGCGATGACTGCGACAGAAACAGAGCCCACATTCTACAGTCGTATAGCCGATACCTTGTCGGTGTGCTTTAGTAAAGGACTCGGCGCACCGGTAGGATCGATGATTCTTTCATCCCAAGAAAATATAACTGATGCCCGGCGTATGCGTAAAATGTGGGGCGGAGGAATGCGTCAGATTGGGATATTGGCCGCAGCCGCTGATTATGCCTTAGATTATCACTATCCATTGCTTAAAGATGATCATCGAAAGGCTCGAGAGATAGCAGAGATTATTGATGAATGCTCTGATCTTTTGATAGATTTGGATTCAGTAGAGACCAATATTTTAATTTTTGATGTTATAAACACCACGGCCGAAGAAGCCGTACAACAATTGGCAGGAGAGGGCATACAAGTGGTACCGTTCGGCCCCAGAACACTGCGTGCAACTTTTCATTTTCAGATTATGGATAAGGATTTGCAAAAAGTGAAGGAAGCTTTTCGTATTATTTTTAATTAATGATAGTGCTGCTTAATGACTAAGAATACAAGAGAACTTCAAAAAAGAGTCTTTATTTAAACTGCCATTCTGTGTCATTCTGAACCTGTTTCAGAATCTAAAAAACTGTTGTAGAAATGAAATTCAGATCCTTAAATAAATTCAGGATGACAAGTAGATTTTTAGCTGTTTGAAGGAATGGCAGTTTTATATCTAAGTAAAAACTTACTCCAGCTCTTTATCATTGCTGTACGACTGCCACAGCGGATTATCACGCCCTACAATCTGTAATTGATTAAAATCACTGACACCCAGATGTAATCGAATATAAGGACTTATGGCTCTGAGAAAGTGCCAATAGTTACTTTCCTCCATCTCTTTTCGGTACTCTTCCATGAATTGGTCAAGCTCTTTTTGCGCCTCAAAAGGAGCTTGGTAATACTGCTTGGATGACGGCACATCATACGTGCCCATGTCGGTCAGCGCCCCACCCGAAACGGACCGATTGTATTGCTGGTCAAGTTGTATGGACGTATCGTCCTCCTCATCCTGCTCAATAGTCGTACTCGTAGTATCCCTTTCCTGTGCAACTCCCCGGTCACATACGCCAAGCAATAGGAAACCACCGGCCAGCATTATAACTAAAAGACGATTCAAAGATATCCCCATGTATTAATCATTTTAAGTTCACTAACTACAACAAAAATACGGGCATTTTGTTTTCCTTAGGGAGATGTTTTTTTGATTGCTGATACCAATACCTCAGCCAAGGTGGATAAACCTTGTTTCTTGGTCACCAGCGGTGGCACCAGTCTCATAACATTCCCCTGCGTACAGTTCGATAGTACTCCTTGAGACATCATCTCTTCCACCACCGGACGTCCTTCAAACGAAAGCTCTACGCCAATCATAAGTCCTCGGCCGCGAATATCAAGAACCTCATCCATGTCAGAAGTGCGATCGGTAATTTCCTGCTTTAGAAAAGCTCCTTTTTGAGCAGCTTGATCAACAAGGTCTTCAGTAATAACTGTTTTTAAAGCGGCTAAGGATGCCGTACAAGCCAACGGATTACCACCATAGGTACTACCGTGATCGCCAAAATTCATCGTTTCAGCAACCTTATTACGGCAGACCATTGCTCCAATAGGAAATCCCCCGCCCATTGCTTTAGCCATACCGATGATATCGGGCTGAACGCCATAGTGTTCAAAACCAAACATCTTGCCGGTTCGGGCGACACCAGTTTGCACTTCATCGACAATTAAAAGGGCATTGTGCCGGTTGCAAAGCTCCTTAATAGCATCCATAAACTTCCGGGAAGCCATATGTAGCCCTCCCGAACCCTGAATGGTCTCAATTACAATGCCGAGCGTTTGTTCATCAAAATGAGTATTAAGTGCTTCAATATTATCCATTGGGATCTGCTGAAAACCGCTTAAGAGGGGATCGTAGCCCTTGGCATACTTATCCATACCCATAGAAATGGTCCCGACTGTTCGACCGTGAAAGGCATTGCTAACAGTCAACAGCGGACCTTTCTTTTGATGGGCCTTCCCAAATTTTCGAGCAGCTTTAAGAGCGGCTTCCATTGCTTCTCCACCGCTGTTGCAGATAAAGCCTTTATCTAAGCCGGTAATTTCTGAAAGTAATTGCAGCAGCTCTGCCTGTGGTTTGCTGTAATAGAAGTTGGAAATATGCATCAACTGCCCAACTTGCTTACGTACCGCTTCCACAACATTGGGATGGCAATGTCCCAAACTGTTAACCGCAATGCCGGCCAGGGCATCCAGGTATTTGTTGCCTTCGTCATCCCAAACAAATGCTCCTTTACCTTTGGCAAGGGTGATGGGATAGCGGTTGTAAACGGACAAATGATACTGCTCGGTAAGTTGCTGGTAATCCATAAAATGATCGGTGAACGCTGTTGTCAATTAAAAGTTGTAACAATTGAATGCTTTATACGAAGTAATAATGCTTCCAAAAATAAGATCAATAGTAATAAAATTTTACCGAAACTATGAATAAAACAGACTTGCTAAGTGTGGTAATGATAATATTGATTTTAGGAGTTTCACAGGGTTTCGGTAAGGATAAAGAGGATACAGAACCACCGAAATCATTAAAAGAAGCACAGGAAGAAAATATATATGAGTTGTCCTTAGAAAATGGCAAGCTCAAGGGAGGGGGAGGAGAGTGGCTCATCAAACAATCCCAAAATGCATCGGTTGTCACGATAGGGGAGATGCATGGCACACAGGAAGTACCAGCTTTGGTACAGTCAATGATTCAAAGTATGGGACAAGAGAAAAAGTTTGATCACATGGTCCTGGAAGCAAGTCCGTGGACCGCAGGTAGAGTGACAGACAGCCTTAAGAAAAGCAAAGAAGCTTATAATCGGCTCATTGCTAAATACCCAAATGCCATTCCTTTTTACAATTTTAAAGCCGAACGGGATCTGGTTTACGAATTTATGGCGCACAGCGATGCAGAAAGCCCGTTATGGGGATTAGATCAGGTATTTGCCTTTACTACGGATATGGCTTTTGACCGACTTGAAGCATTAGCACCGGATTCATCAACTCAAAAATTAGTTCGGGAAGTACGTGCAGAAACCGGTTCTGTTGATGATCCGCGTCTTAAAAAATTGCCTGATGATACTCCTAACCCTATATCTATATATGATCCGGGCACAATAATGAAGTTAAAGCCCCATTTTGAGGGTATGCCTGAAGCTCAGCAGATATTGACCGAGTTGATAAAAAGCATAGAAATATACCGACTCAACGATGATAATAATTATACATCGAATAAGATGCGGGCAAAATATCTGCGAGAAAATTTATGGAGTTCATTTCAAAAATATTCTGCAGAAAATCAGCGGGTTATGATAAAGATAGGAGCCCGACATGCGTACCGAGGGATGACTCAAAACCATGCATTGGATGTGGGAAACTTAGCGGTATCTCTTGCTGAATTGATGGATGGAGAGGCACTAAATATTGCAGTCTTGTGTGGACCAGGTTCTAAAAATATGACCTTCCCAGCGCGTAGTGTGGAGTGTCAAAATCCTTATCTGAATGACGAGTTTCGTTCACTTATAAAAGAGCAACCGGCCTTGTTTGATTTCTCCTCTTTATATGCAAAAATGCATGATGGAAGTCTCAATATTTCGGAAGATTTGGAAGCTTTTTTATGGGCATTTGATGCTGCCTTTTTTATACCAAATACAAGACCTGCGGAACCCATAGTATCACCGGTCAAGTAGATCGTAAGTAGCGATAATTTTATTCAGTATTTGAGTCGTTTTTTGGCATGTATTGATGACCAAAAAGGGTAGAGGTAAAGAACAATTTTTTATCGAATATTTGAGTGGAAAAAATGCAACTACTATGGAGTAAAAGTGGAAGGTATTAAGGGGTATTAATCTCGATTCTATTTGAACAGGATGGTGTTATTCGGGAAAGGATTTTAATTATCAAACCGATCTCATTGGGGAGTAATACTAAGGTCCGGTATGTTCATGAATTAGCAGAATAGAAAATGTAATTGTAAACAAATTTTAGTCAGCATTTCCTTTTTGATGAACAGTGTGGCAATTTGACATATAAAATGGATATATATAGAGTGGGGTATAGAAAGAGAGCCAATACTGTGTTGGCTTGCAACAAGTTAGAGTGATTGATGTAACTGGGTTTACTCTTTACGTCATTACACGCAAAAAAACCATAAAACAAAATTGTCAAGAGCGCTCTAATTTCAAGCGAATACAAATATTATATAATGCTTTGCAAATAGTTGCGATAAATACCTATAAAATACTTTAAGTATAGTACTACGTTAATACTGTGCGGGACTTAAATTATTTAGGCGGAAAATATGCGGTTTATTGAAGATTAGTATATCAAAATGATAATTTGTGGGGTAAGATTAATTATATCAAGGGTTTATGGGATAAAAATAGAGAGATGTGTTGCCAGGTTTGTATCGATAATATTCGCCTAAATAATTTAAGTTTAGGCCTCATATCAGCTGGGAGACAATTTTTCAGTACAATATTAAAAATGTATAAATGTATGAATAGCAACAAATTACAGTACATAATTAATGTGAAATAAATTAAAAAAGTGCAGAAATAGCTTTTTATTAGCTCAAATAAATGCTGAATCTGTAATTCAGAGTCTATTTTCTGTAATAGAATTATGAAAATTTTTCGGGACTATAGGCAGAAAATTTATTTAGAGAAAGGAAATGGATAGATGTCTACAGACAATATTTTGTTATATCAGGGAGAGAAATTGCTAATACGAAATGGAAAAACTTGGCAAAAAGTAAGGGGCTAAACAGTCAGATATTGGACGACTATTTAGCCCCTAAAATGAATTGGTTTAAGTGCTGGATGGGGAACTCGATTTCTACCCCAAGTTAGCTAAATATTTAAGTTTAAAATCAGACTATTCTACGAGTGATAATCCGATGCGTCCGCGCTCCAAATCGAGCGACACAATGGTAAGTTTTAGGATGTCCCCAACAGCCACAATATCATGTGGATCTTCGACCTTTTGATCGGCCATTTTTGAGATGTGTAAAAGGCCGTCTTGTTTCACTCCGATATCCACAAAGGCACCGAAGTCAACGACGTTGCGAACCGTGCCTTCGAGCACCTGTCCTTCGCTCAGATCTTCCATCTTCATGATGTCATTTCGAAGCACCGGCTTGGGCAGAGATTCCCGCGGATCGCGTCCCGGTTTTTGGAGGTTTTCGATAATCAGTTCGAGCGTCGGAACGCCAACGTCAATTTGATTGGCAACCTGCTCCTTGTCAATATTTTTGAGCTTTTCTGCAATAGCTTTTGTCTGCTCGTTAAGTTTCTCCAAATCAATACCGAAAAGGTTGCATAGTTTTTCGGTTGCCTCGTAGCTTTCCGGGTGAATGGCCGTATTGTCGAGTGGGTTGTGAGATTCGGGAATACGCATAAATCCGGCCGCCTGCTGGAAGCGAAATTCGCCGACTCCCTTAATATCTTTGATTTGCTCGCGATTTGAGAAGGTTCCATCGGTTTCTCTATGTTCTACTATGCGTTTAGCTACTCGACTGCTTAAACCGGAAATATGGGATAATAGCGGAGCACTGGCCGTATTTAGGTTCACGCCCACCTGATTTACACAGCTTTCGACTACATCATCGAGGGACTGTGCCAGCTGATTTTGATTGACATCATGCTGATATAGTCCTACGCCTATCGATTTCGGATCGATTTTTACGAGTTCGGCCAGTGGATCCTGTACACGTCGCGCAATAGAAATATTACCGCGCTGCGGAGCATCCAGATTCGGGAATTCCTCGGCTGCCACTTTTGATGCCGAATAGACCGAAGCGCCGGCTTCATTCACGATCATGTAGTTAAGCTCTTCATTGGGATGTTTCTCTTTTCTTTTCTGGATGAAGTTTGCCACAATCTGTTCGGTTTCGCGGCTGGCCGTTCCGTTGCCGATGGCAATAAGGTTCACATCATATTTATCTATGAGTTTGTCAAAAACTTCTTCAGCTTCGGCTACTTTCTTTTGTGGCGGGGTGGGATAAGTGGTCGTTCCTTCAAGATACTTCCCCGTCTCGTCCACCACGGCCACCTTGCATCCGCTCCGATAGGCGGGGTCGATACCCATGACCACCTTGTGATCGAGCGGCGGCTGCATGAGCAAATTGGATAAATTCGTAGCGAAAGTTTGTATAGCGTGCTGGTCAGCTTTTTCGGTGAGCTGATTGCGCAACTCACGTTCCAGAGAAGGAAACAGCAGGCGCTTGTAGGCATCTTCTACCGCATCTTGGATATGGGGGACAAAAATGCTCATATCGTTGTTAATTACCACATCGTCAATATTTCCGAGTGTGATCTCATCCCATAATTCCACGTTCACAAATAGTACGTTTTCTCGCTCCCCGCGATTAATGGCCAATATCTGGTATGGTTTCAGGTGTTTGGCCTTTTGAGAAAATTCGTAGTAGTCTTCAAAGTTGGTGCGTTCCTCAACGGCGGGATTTTTCTCCGTTTTAATCACCGCATGCTCCTGAAAGATATCGCGTAGCTTTTCGCGCACGTCGGCCGACTCATTAATCCACTCGGCGACGATATCGAGGGCCCCGTCCATAGCATCTTCTGCGGATTCGACTTCCTGCTCCTCATCCACAAATTTTGCAGCGTGCTCCATGGGATCACCTTTCTCAATCTCTTGCGCCCAGATAAGCTCAGCCAACGGCTCTAAACCTTTCTCTTTGGCCATATCGCCCTTGGTGCGACGTTTCGGTTTGTAGGGTAGATAGAGGTCCTCGAGGGTATTCAGATCAGTACACGACATGATTTTTTCTTCGAGCTCATCGGTAAGTTTATCCTGCTCATCGATGGTTTTGAGAATAGTTTTCTTGCGATCCTCGAGCGTGCGGTGGAACTCCAACTTGTCGCGAACACTTCGGATATCCTCCTCATCGAGTCCGCCGGTAGCCTCCTGACGATAACGAGCCAAAAAGGGAACAGTGGCCCCGTCATCCAAAAAGTCAGCGACGCTTTTAACCTGCTTGGTTTTAAAGTTCAATTCCTGTGCTATACTGCTAAAAATCTGTGAATCGGTCATTCTGGAAATTGAAAATTAGAGATTAGATGCTGGATATGTCTTACAAGATAAAAAATCCAGCGAGCAAATTTCTTATGATAAGAGAGTCAGCTCTACCATTCTGATTTTTGTGTGCTGACTCCTATATTTCGTCTGCTGAAAATAACTAACTGACTCGAATTTCTCACCAAGAGTTTTGGTTGATGTGTGAGGCGGAACTGAAATATCGAAGTGAAGAATCCTAAAGGATCTGAACAAGATATTTTCAAGTTCCAACAAAACCGCACAATCAAAAATCGAAGACAGTTAATTAATTTTTTATGTCTGATAAATAGATTTAAAGATCCAGTTTCTGATTAAATTTATAATCAACTACTATAATTTGTTGTGAGAAATTTGAGAAAAGACTTAAGTACACATGAATTTTGACTTTGATAATGTACACGAGGCGGCTATTGAAATCGCAAAAAAGGGCGGTAATCATACGCTTAACTATTTTAACAAATCATTTGATGTAGAGCGCAAGTCAGATGATTCTCCGGTAACGGTCGCTGATCGCGAGGCAGAAATGGTTATGCGGGAGGAGATTATAAGTCATTTTCCCAAGCACGGTATCGTGGGAGAGGAGCATGACGATCATAACCCTGAGAGCATTGTGCAGTGGATTTTGGATCCTATTGACGGAACAAAGTCATTCATCCACGGTGTGCCGCTTTATACGACGCTGATTGGTGTTGTGGTTGAAGACGAGCCGGTGATCGGCATCATTTATGCCCCGGCGCTTGATGAACTTTGCGATGCTGCCAAAGGCAAGGGGACGCGCCTTAATGGCGATTTGTGCAGTGTGCGTTCCTGTGATAATCTGTCCGAAGCCAGCTTTATGAGCACGGATGCTTATACTTCGGCGAAGTACGGGTATGGAGATGCGTTTGATGCCCTGATTGAAAAAACGCGCATTCACCGCACCTGGGGCGATGCCTATGGACATATGCTCGTAGCCACGGGACGGGCTGATTTAATGTTCGATCCCATTTTGAATATTTGGGATGCGGCGCCGTTGCTAACGGTGCTTCAGGAATCAGGCGGTGTTTTTTGTGATACAGAGGGAAACGAAACAATTGAATCGGGCAACGGTTTTTCCTGCAGCCGGGAATTACTTCCGGAAGTGTTAGAGGTGTTTGAGGGAAATTAGAATTTAAAAATTAAACCCGCAGGGTTTCTTTTCCTGAAGAGTTAACAGTGTTATAAGCAGAAACACCTCTTCAAGAAAACCCTGCGGGTTTGAAAAAAACGTTCCGCAGTGGAGCTACGGAACGAGGAAAAATTGAAGTGGATTATGATGCAAAAACATTGTAACGAAATGATAATTAACCGATAACGAAGTGCGAATTACATTTCCAGAACTACTCTGAACCGCGCTTCATTATTGATCATCCGATCGTAAGCTTCATTGGCTTCTTCGAGCGGATAGGTTTCAATAGTGGGTGTGATGTCGGTGAGTGCACTAAAGTCCAGCGTATCTTCGGAATCTTTAGCTGTGCCACTGGGCCATCCGCGAACAGATTTTCGTCCCATGATCAGCTGAAAAGGACTCACTTTAATCGGTTCACCGGTAGCTGCCACAATCATCAGCGTGCCGTCAGTTCCGAGACCGTCAATAACTGAAGTGATAGCGTCACTGTTTGGAGCGGTAGCTAAAATAACTTTTGCTCCGCCCAGCTTTTGAAGTTCTTCAGCGGCGTCGTTGGCTTCAGTATCGACAAAGTGATCGGCACCGAGCCCATAGGCCAGTTCTTGTTTGTCGGTTCCGCGCGAAAGTGCCACTACTTCACATCCGAACTTGTGAGCATATTGGACGCCCAGGTGACCGAGTCCGCCAATACCTTGAACGGCCACTAAATCTCCCGGATTAAGGTCGCTATTGCGCAGAGCGTTAAAGGTAGTGATGCCGGCGCATAGCAGTGGAGCTGCTTCGGCAGAATTAAGTGATTCGGGTACGTCCGCAAGTGCGTTTTGTGGAGCTGTCATGTATTCGGCATAGCCGCCGTCGAAGCTGAGTCCCGTGACTTTGGCGTTTTCACAGTTGATGAAATCACCTTTGCGACAGGCTTCACATTCGTGGCAATGTCCACCGTGCCAACCTACGCCAACACGCTGACCTTCATTCCATTCAGTGATGTTGTTGCCGACTGATTCAATAGTACCAATCACTTCGTGTCCCGGCACGCGGGGATATTCAATACCCGGCATGGTTCCGTCCTTCACAAAGGCATCGCTGTGACAGATACCGCATGCTTGAACTTTGATTAATACTTCATCCGCAGAAGGTGTGGGGATGTCTTTCTCAACGAGTTCAAAATCCGAACCCGGTTCTGATACTTGCATTGCTTTCATAGAGCCCATAAAAAAATATTTTAGTGTTAAACTTTTTGCACATCAGTTTAACAGAAATTCATGGCTAATCATTTGCCGATATGGGGAACAAATTAAAAAAGCTCCACTTAGATTTATCGGAAAGTATAAGACTCCTTATATTCCTGCGTTATATTACGTAACCAAAAATTAGAAGTGACTTTTAAATACTTAATTTGATATTGCTCATGTGTAGAAATCGTATTGCTTTCCTACCTCGCGTTCTCTTTTTGGCCGGTTTGATAATGTTGATGGTCTCAGATTTGAAGGCGCAGTCATTTGATCATGAACCTTATCCAAAATTGGATTTTAACTTCGTCAATTTAGAACTTAGTTTGGGGGTACAGCCCCAGAACTTACGCATCGATGGAGAGGCTGTATATCAGGTTGAGGCGAATATAAGTGGCGCCGATACACTGACGCTTTATGCTTCCCATCTGGATATAAGCAATGTTTCGGTGGATGGAGAGGCAGCAGATTTTTCGCTCCAGAATGATTCGCTGTTTATCCCTGTGAATGATTCTGCGGAAGTGGGATCGCAGTATGAGGTAAATATCAGATATTCAGGTCGTCCGCAGTTTGGGGTACTCCAAAATCGCAACGAAACGATATGGAGTTCTCAGCTGCCAAAGGCACAACGCCATTGGGTTCCCATTGTAGATCATCCGCAGGTAACGTTTAAAACGATATTTAATATTTCCGTTCCATCAGGAATACAGGTATGGGCTACGGGAGAAAAAGTAGGTGAAGAGGTGCTTTCGGTGGATGCTATGCGTTATCAGTTTGCATCACAAAAAGAAGTGCCGGCTTCCGGTTTATCTTTTGCTATCGGAGGTTTTGATAACCAATCAACCGGTTACGGTGAAAAGAAAATAAATTTAGCTGTTGCAAAGTCACTCGACAGTAAAATTGATCCGCAGGCAGTATTACAGAATGCACAAGATTATCTGGCATCAGTAGAGGAGAAATTGCAGCGAGAATATCCTTTTAAACAACTGCAGATTGTAGTATTAGAAGATCACAACGGAGAGAAAAAATCATGGGGTGCCACAACTATATTTTTGTATAAGAATCGCGGAGATTTGGATACCCAATTGATGCGTGGAATAATCGGTCAGTGGTTTGGAGTACAGCAGCGTGAGCGGCAGTGGAACCAGGCCGATGCCATTACGCTGAGTCAGACACTTCTTTTCAAAGAGTTGTTGCCGGATAGCAGCATTTTGAGCAGTAAAGACCAGCCCAAAGGATTTGGCCATTCGTTGTATTCGCAGTTTGGATCAGAGCAATGGAATAGCTGGCAAAAGGGCATTGGTGAATGGCAGAATGAATCTGTGACAGTATTTATGCGGGATTCGATAACAAAAATGCTGGAACTCAGTGCCGTGATCAGCTGGGAAGAGTATGCAAACTTTTGGTATGATCATATTGGTCAACCATTATTTGAACGTCCGCAATTTTCCTTTGATAGTGCGGAATCATCCCAAAGAGATTCAGTAGCTTACGAAGTTTATTACGATTTTAACGAAGCGGAAGGGGAGCTTAAGCTGCAATTTGAAGCTACTCAAGGTTATTTTGGAGAACTCACCACAATAGAAGCGTATGAGATATATCCCGGGAAAGTGGATACTTCGGAAGTGACATTTACGGGTAAGGAAGATTCTATTGTACTGCAGGTACAGCCGACGATTAATACGCTGCAATTGTCTTATGAAGATTATCCGACACTGACACTCGACGAGTTTAAGCCCTCCTCATTTTTAATTAGTGAACTTCGTAACGGAGAAACGGTCGAGGAGCGTGCCAAAGCAGCACGTAAATTGGGGTATCATACCGAAAATCCCGACCTGCAGCTGGCTATACAGGATTTTATGAAACAGGATCTGGAGCCTAAAGTAGAGGCGGGACTGTTGCTCTCCATGGCGGATATCACGGATGGTGCATCCGGTACGGAACAAGCATTTTTGGATGCGCTGAAGAGTGATCATCAAGTTATTCGTGAGGCAGGATTGATGGCCCTGCAAAATTATCCCCAAAACAGTACGGTCGTTAATACGGTACAGGCGATGGCTCAACAAGCTAATGAAATGCCAATGTTCAAAAAATCGATGCAAGTATTGACGGCTGTGATGGATGAGGAATCATTTAGCGGATTTGTGGAGTCAATTGTTCAGGCAGATACGGTGGGACATCAATCTATATTTGCCATTAAAGAGTTGGCCAACATGGGACAAGTTGAAGATGCTGTAGACCAAGCCAATCTTTTTACAGAAAGTGAATATTCGTATGATATTCGTAGTGCTGCGCTGCAGCTTTTAATACAGCATGACCATGCGGCTTCCAATTGGTTGAACCGTGGTCAAGAGTTAGCTGAAGAGGCCGATCCGCGCATTCGGTTTTTGATCGTACGGGGAATGGGGCAGAATATGAATGATGAAATCCGGCAGTTTTTAATGGATTACAGGCAGGATGAATATGATGCTCGTGTCCATCAAAAAATAAAGGATATTCTATAACTAAAGGTCAAAAATTCTCAGGGTCTAATTTATAGTAAACTTGTTTAAGCATTTTAAATGCAGAAAAATATTAATTGAAGAATTCCTGAGGATTTAAGTAAAATTTATTATCCCTGTTTAACCCATTTTAACAGTTCTTTCCAATTGGTACTCTTGCCGTAGCTGAGAATACCTACACTATAAATTTTTGCACTCAGCCACATTGTTCCGATAAAAGTGCCGATCATCAATAACATTGAGAGTCCAATTTGCCAGAACGGAACATCCGTTATGGCGATACGGGTAATCATAACGATGGGAGTGCAGAGAGGTATTAGTGAGCCAACAACTGAAAGGGTACCATCAGGATTGTTCATCGTTTGGAACATAATAATATAGGCCACAAAAATAGGAACCATGACGGGAAACATATACTGTTGGGTGTCGGCTTCAGAATCTACGGCTGAACCGATGGCCGCAAAAATGGAAGCGTAGATCAGGTACCCGAGGATAAAAAAGATGGCAAAGTAGATGATCAGCGAAGGTTCAATGGTGGGAATCGAGAACATTTCGGGATTGATGCCTTGTTGGGCCGACGCTGTTTGGGATGTTTCGGGCATATTCGACATCTGCTCGCTAAGAAACATTCCGGCTAACGGGCCTGTCGCAGCGGCAAGTCCCAGTAGAGAAGCAACCCAAAAAGTCATTTGGGTAAGAGCTAACGCTCCTATGCCCGCTAATTTTCCAAAAAGGAGTTCGATGGGTTTTACTGAGGACGCAATAACTTCAATAATACGATTGGTTTTTTCTTCGATTACACTTCGGGTAATGAGTCCCCCATATCCGGAAATAGCTCCAAAAATGATAGCCCCCATAATAACTCCTACAATAGTAAGAAATCCAGTATCATCTTCGGTTTCCTTGCCTGTTTCGGTGAGTTTTGTTGTTGTTAAGGCAATATCACTTGCATAAATTTCTTGCACATCTTCTGATACATTGGCTCGTTTGAGTCGCTCATTGCGTATAACTTCGCGTAAATCAGTGCGCAGCGTATTTTGGAGACTGAGTCCTCCGCTACCGCTGGATACAAATTCCGGATCTTCCTGCCCCTCAACATGGGATTCGCCCAAAACGATGAATCCGTCAATTTCTTCTTGCTGAACAAGTGTTCTTAACGAGTCTTCGGTTAGCTCAGATAAGTTTTGATAACGGTCAGGAGCCATTTCCTCCAGCCGGGGATAAAGCACTTCGGTTTGATCTGCAATACCAATCGTTTGCTGGGTATCGGAGTCCCATACCGAGATACCGATAACGATACCGACAAAAGCAATCATCCCCAGTGGAATTAAAACAGTAGCAAGGATAAATGCTTTAGAACGTATGCGGGTTACGTATTCCCGCTTTAGTACGAGTAAAATCTGACGCAAACTCATGAATTAGCTCAATTCTTTTGGATTAATATTATCTTCACCAACGGTGGAGATAAAAATTTCGGTAAGCGAGGGTTCGACACGTTCAAACTTATAAATTTGGGCGTGATTCATCGCTTTTTTGAGGATATTCTGCATGGATTGCCCGTCGAGGACGCGGATTTCAGCATAATTGGTTGATCGGTTGTTAATGCGTACTTCCTGGAGTTCATCCAGAAAAGCATCATCACCTTCAAATTCTATATTGATGGTGTTTTTGCCATAACGCTGTTTTATCTCGCGCAGATTTCCGTTCAATACGGCCTTGCCGTTATTAAATAGGCAGATATCATCACACATCTGTTCAACCTGTTCCATTCGGTGGGTCGAAAATAGAATGGTATTACTTTTGTCACGCAGTTCAATGACGATCTCTTTAAGCATTTCGCTGTTGATGGGATCAAGACCGCTGAACGGTTCGTCAAAGATATAGATGTCGGGATTATGCGCTATCGTAGCGATAAACTGTATTTTTTGGGACATGCCTTTAGAGAGCTCCCCGACCTTTTTGTCGAACCAGGCGCTTGCTTCGAAGCGGTCGAGCCAGTAACGGATTTTCTTTTGGGCTTCTTCGTGTGACAATCCCTTGAGTTGTGCGAGATAAATGAGTTGTTCACCCACCTTCATTTTTTTGTACAACCCACGCTCTTCGGGCATGTAGCCGATCATGCGCTGCGTTTTCGAACTTACGGGATAACCGTTGATGGTTACGGTACCACTGTCAGCAATAAGAATGTGGTTGATAATACGGATAGCTGTTGTTTTACCGGCACCATTTGGACCAAGTAATCCAAAAATGCGGCCTTTTGGAATTTCAAAACTTACATTTTTTACAGCTCGCGTATCCCCAAACGATTTCGAAATATTATCTACTTCAATTACTGCCATATGTGTGATTGATGATTATTTTTCACTGAAGGTAGGATAAAGTTACTTATAAAGAAAGATTTTGATTGAACCATAAAGTTTTGATTATTTCAACATAATCTAACTGTAGCAAAATATTGATCTGCAAAAAAGTTATTTCTAACATTATTTCAAAAATGAAAATATTCCATCTAAGTGCCGAATGTTATCCCGTTGCAAAAGTAGGTGGATTGGCAGATGTAGTTGGGGCGCTGCCAAAGTATCTTAATGATGAGCTGGCCGAGGCGTCGGTTGTGATGCCTAAATATGCTAATGAATGGATGAAGGAGCATACCTTTGAGACAGTGTTGCAGGGTAGTGCGCCGCTGGGGGACTGGCAGTTTGAGTTTTCGATACAGCGAGAGGCAAAAGATACGCTGGGCTTTCCATTGTATGTGGTAGATATTCCCGGTCGGTTCGATCGTCCCGGTATTTATACTGATGCTGACACGGGGAATAGCTATTGGGATGATTTTGAGCGATTTGCCAGTTTTCAAATTGCGGTGTTAGACTGGTTTAACGGGATCAAGGAAAAGCCCGATCTGCTGCATTGCCACGACCACCATACCGGACTGATGCCCTTTATGCTCACCCAATGTTATCGTTATAATGATTTAAAACATATTCCCACTGTACTTACGGTGCATAATGCGGAATACCATGGTGACTATGATCGAGGTAAAGCTCATTTGTTACCCAATTTTGATGATCAGAACTTTGGCTTGCTTGATTGGGATGGCAAATTGAACTGTTTGGCTGCCGGACTTAAAACATGCTGGCAAATAACAACCGTTTCAGAGTCATATATGAAAGAGCTATCGTATAACAGTAACGGCTTGGAATGGTTATTTCAGAACGAAGAACAGAAGTCTCGCGGCATTATCAACGGCATAGATACCAATGTCTGGGATCCGGAAACCGACCCGATGATTGCGCATTCATTTAACAAACGAAAAACGGCAGCCGGTAAGCGTAAAAACAAGAAAGTGCTTTGCGAAGAGTTTGGTCTGGATCCACAGTATCCAACGATATCATTTATTGGTCGACTAGTCTATGAGAAGGGAGCCGATCTGTTGCCAGATCTATTCCGTTCGTTATTAGAGTCTGAGCAATCTGTCAATTTTATTGTTCTGGGTACGGGCGATCGTGAGCTGCACCATCAGTTTGAATCGATGAGTAATCGTTTTATCGGTTATTTTGATGCTGCTTTGGATTATAACGAGCCACTGGCGCATCAGATTTATGCTGGCAGTGACTTTATGATTATGCCCTCACGCGTGGAACCGTGCGGACTCAACCAAATGTACTGTATGCGTTATGGAACTGTACCTATTGTGCGTAATGTTGGTGGCTTAAAAGATACCGTCGTTGATATTAGCAAAGATGAAGGGTACGGAATTACCTTTAACGATTTTACCTTTCATGCGGCGCAGGATGCCGTTCAACGAGCGATAGATCTGTTTAAAGATGGGCGAAAAATGGCGGGGGTTCGAAAAAGAATTATGAATCTTGATTTTTCTTGGAATGCCTCGGCCAAAGAATATATTAAAATGTATACCGAGCTGATTGAACAATAATCAACTTATAGACAAAAGTATTTATGCGTAGAAAAGTAATTGCGGTTATTTTAGGTGGTGGACAGGGAACTCGCTTATTTCCATTAACCAAGATGCGGTCGAAGCCGGCGGTACCGGTAGCTGGTAAGTACCGGCTGGTGGATATTCCCATCTCGAACTGCATTAACTCTGGTGTACGTCGTATATATGTGCTCACCCAATTTAATTCTGCCTCATTAAACCGTCATATCAAAAATTCCTATAATTTTGATGTATTCAGTAGGGGTTTTGTGGACATTTTGGCAGCTGAGCAGACTCCTGAAAGTAAAAACTGGTATCAGGGTACGGCCGATGCAGTTCGGCAATCCATTCATCACATGGAAAACCACAGCCATGAACACGTGCTAATTTTATCCGGTGATCAGCTCTACCAAATGGACTATCGCAAGATGATGAAAAAGCACGAAGATAATGATGCCGATATTACGATTGGTACTATTCCCGTTGTTGCTGAAGACGCAACCGGATTTGGCATAATGAAAACAAATAAAGAAGGCTTTATTGAAAGCTTTGTCGAAAAACCGGATTATGATGACCTTGACCAGTGGAAATCTGAAACCCCGGAGAAATTTAAGAAAGATGGTCGAGTATATTTGGCTTCGATGGGGATTTATATCTTTAAAAAAGATATCCTCAACGATTTGTTTGCTGAGTACGAAGATGCAACCGATTTCGGTAAAGAGATTATTCCCGAGGCCATTAAAGAGGATTATCAGGTGCAAAGTTATGAGTTTGACGGTTACTGGACTGATATTGGAACGATAAAATCATTTTTTGAAGCAAACTTGGCACTTACCGACGATCTGCCTCAATTTAACCTGTACGACAATGAGGATTTTATTTACACCCATGCTCGCATGCTTCCCGCATCTAAACTGTCGGGAACTACTTTTGATCATTCAGTATTAGCAGAGGGTTGTTTAGTTGAGGCCAGCCGAATTGAGCGATCGATCATTGGTATCAGATCACGAGTAGGAAAGGGTACTACCATCGAACACTCCATAATTATGGGGAACGATTTCTTTCAATCGCAGGAAGAGATCGAGCAAAGCACGGATGATAATCCTCCCATGGGTATTGGACAGCGCTGTTTTATCAGTAATGCCATTATTGATAAGAATGTTAAAATCGGGGATGATGTACGAATTGCTGGCGGAGATCATCTCGAAGACGGGGAATACGAACACTACCACGTAGTTGATGGAATTGTGATTATTCCAAAAGGTGAAATAATTGAAGACGGGACAAAGATATAGAATGAATAGTTTTGAGTAGTGAGAGGTGAGTATTGAGTAGAAATATTCAACTCAATCTCATCTCGATCCGTAGCATGGCTGCACGTAGCCATTTGCTATAATTTTTACTTTCTGTTGAAAAGGTTCGGCGAAGGTAGGCTTTGCTACGGATCGTTTACTTTGTAGTCCCTGTCCTATTTTAGGAAAAGTGCTATCCAATGACTGAACTTAATATCGGATGGACAGGTAAATAGTTTATTCTCCATCCTGTATTTCTTTAAGCTTATTCATTGCGCGGTCATTGAGATTATCGAACAACTCCTTGTCAATATCACCGACAGTATATTTCAGGTGTAGCCAAACAACATAGGTTGCCATTACATCCTCATAGCAATAGTGCTCAATTTCAGCCAGCTGATCTTCACGGAACATTTTAAGTACTTCATTGCCTTCACCGGTTTGTTTAAAGGGGATATCAATAAGATAGCCCAGGTGCTTAAGCTTGGGCCACGAGCTGGCTCCGTAGTTGCTAAACTCATCAAGCAGATCGACATTGTCGTTACTGTAACGATATTTAATATCGTAGTGATTCAGGCGTTTCGGCATCTGTAGCCCGTGTTTAAGGGCACGATAAGTGAGCAACGGGAGGTCAAAGCCGCGGCCGTTGTGATGCACCAACCCGAAGTCTTTATAGGTGCTGAGGGCGTCGAATAGTTTTTTTAACCCCTCTTTTTCATCGGTGCCGTGCCAGCCCACTTTTTGTTTCGGCATGCCGTTATTTTCAATCCAAAGACCTACCCATGAGATCATTTTGTGGTACATTGGCGGTAGAAATCCCGATGAGTTCCGCGCTAAGTCTTCGCTGGCCTGTATTAGTAGTTCATCATCATCTGTCTCGGGATTTTCAATAACCTGGCGAACAAATTCAAAATCGGGGATGGTTTCAACATCAAAAACAAAAAACATAATTACTCCGTCATTTCTCCAACTAAATTCCTGTTAAACTGCTGGCCTACTGTTGTATTATCGTCATGCTTGGCAAGAAGATACATTATTTTTGTGAGGGTTGCTTCGGTTGTCATATCTTTAGCACTGAGTGCTCCAATCTCCAGGGCTTTGCGTCCACTTTCATAATTGTTCAGATCTACAGCATCATACGCAGCCTGGGAAGTAATAATTAATAGAATATCATTTTGAAGACATTTTTTGAAGAACGGTAACAGGCTTTGGTCACCGTGAATGGGAAAGTTTCCGCTCCCGAACGCCTCGATAATGAGTGCACGATTGTCACCAAAATTAATTTGGCTCAGAAAATCGGGATTTAAATTGGGATAGATTTTAAGGAGAAAAACCTGTTCAGAAAAACCAGTTGCTACCTCTAACGACTCTGAAGGAGTGTGCACGTGATCGCGTATATCAATATTGAGTCCGATTTCTGCCAAGGGCGGATAGTTGGGGGATGCGAAGGCATCAAAATCACCGATACTCATTTTGGTCGCCCGATTGCCGCGGTAGACAAAATCATTAAAACAGATGGCCACTTCTGGGAGTGACATTGTTGCCATTTCAATAGCGTTAACCAGATTTCGCCGAGCGTCGCTGCGGATGTTGCTCATGGGAACCTGGCTGCCGGTCAGAATGATCGGTTTATCCAATCCCTGTAAGGCAAATGAAAGTGCCGATGCCGTATAAGCCATAGTATCGGTGCCGTGTAGAATTACAAACCCATCGTAATCCTCATAGTTGCTGCGGATGAATTCTGCTATAGCTGCCCAATGTTTTTTGTTGATGTCAGAACTGTCTTCGAAAAAGAGACGCTCCATTTTTATATCAGCAATTTCTGAAAGTTCGGGGATGGCTTGGTACATCAGCTCCGTCCATTTTTGGGGATTTAGCGTTGGCTTTTGATCCTCGCTGGCATCCATGGCAATAGTGCCGCCCGTTTGTATAAGTAGAATACTTTTCATGAATGGTTTTTGTGTTTTGATGGAATCCGCAGCTAATGTTACCAAATTTAACACAAAGTATTGAGTTCAAATCTTTTTTTGCCTTACTTGTCTAAAGACAATACAACGCACCGGAGTGAGCAATGGTTAAAAAAGCCATGTTACATATCAACATTTCTAAAAAATATCACTACTATGGTATTATGAAAGAGTGCTCTGGTGATTTCCCACATCCCTAAAAACGGAGGTAGCCTATGAATGTTTACAAGCCATCAAAAATCAGAAACATTGTACTGTTGGGACATGCCGGGTCGGGCAAGACTACACTTGCAGAAACGATGCTGTTTGAATCCGGTAGTAAGAAGAGACGCGGTTCCATTGAGCAAAAAAATACTTCCTCAGATTATCATGAAGTTGAGCACGAAAAAGGAAAGTCTGTGTTTTCAAGCCTATTAAATCTGGATTGGAGAGGGAGCAAAATAAATCTAATTGATACGCCGGGCACGGCCGATTATATCGGAGAAGTTGTTGGGGCGTTACGAGTGGCCGATACGGCAATATTTGCATTAAATGCCGAATATGGGGTGGAAGTGGGCACAGAACTGCATTGGAAATATACCGAAAAGTATAACATTCCTTCGCTCATTATTGTAAATAAACCAGATAACGAATATTCTGATTTCCAGAAGACGGTAGATATGGCCAAGGAGCGATTTGGTCGTGGAGTAGTTGTGGTTCAGTATCCCTACAGTGAGGGCGAAGATTTTCATGCTATTATTGATGTGTTAAAAATGACGATGTATGAATTTCCGGAGGATGGGGGCAAGCCCGACAAGTTACCAATCCCTGATTCGCATAAATCACAAGCCGAGCTATTGCACAACGAATTGGTGGAGACGGTGGCAGAAAATGATGAAACGCTGTTGGATTTGTACCTGGAGCAGGGAGAGCTTACGGAAAGCCAGATGCGGGAAGGGCTCCATCAGTCGTTGTTGAATCGGGATATATTTCCGCTGTTCTGTTGCTGTGCCAAACGAAATATGGGCACGGGACGCGTTATGGGATTTTTGGGAAATGTGGCTCCGGACCCCCTTGAGGCCAATCTTCCCAAATCTGTTGAGGGTGAAGATATTAAGCTGGATACAAATGCCGATCCGTTGATGTTTATCTGGAAGAATAGTTCAGAATCGCACGTGGGAGATATGCTCTATTTCAAATCCTACGGTGGCACGGTAAAATCGGGACAAGATCTTGTCAATCATACTACGGGAAACGGTGTGCGTGTGTCGGGACTTTACTGGATAAATGGCAATAAGCGGGTGGAAGCTAATAAGATACCAACCGGAGATTTGGCAGCGGCTGTGAAATTGAAGAATACCGGCGTTAATGATACACTGCATCCCAAAGATGGTGAAGTAGCTATTGAGCCGATTCATTTTCCCGAGCCGGTAATACGTACGGCTATTGAATTAAAACAGGAAGGAGAGGAAGATAAGCTGGGTAATGCTCTGCATCAGCTGCAGCGTGAAGATCCTTCCATGAAGATCGAGCACAGCCAGGAATTGAAGCAGGTCATTGTTCATGGACAGGGGGAAGAGCATTTGGCAGTGATCAAATATGCACTGGAAACGAGGTTTAATCTCGAACTGGAATATATACAGCCGAAAATTCCGTATCGTGAGACGATTACTAAAACCGTTCGGACGGAATACAAACACAAGAAGCAATCAGGTGGGGCGGGACAATATGCTGCCGTGTCGATGCTGATGGAACCGTTGACGGATAACATGCCTGAGCACAACGATCTAAAGGTACGCGATACGCAAGAAATAGAGTTGGAATGGGGCGGTAAACTCATCTTTCGAAATTGTATCGTAGGCGGTGTGATTGATAACCGTTTTATGCCAGCCATCCTCAAGGGGATCATGGAGAAAATGGAAGCCGGTCCGCTAAGTAACTGTCGCGTTCGGGATCTGCGAATTTCGGTGTATGATGGGGATATGCACTCCGTGGATTCCAATGATGCGGCATTCCGTACAGCGGCGCTGATGGCTTTCAGGAAGGGATTTTTGGATGCAAAACCCAAGCTAATGGAACCTATCTATGATATTGAGGTTACGGTTCCGGCTAATTATATGGGAGATGTGATGAGCGATATCAGTACTCGGCGCGGACAGATTATGGGAATGGATTCGGAGGGGTCGATACAGAAAATTAAAGCCCAGGTCCCGCTGGAGGAGCTCGATCACTACGCTACTCGGCTTAAATCCATAACCCAAGGCAGTGCCCGGTATAGTCGGGAGTTTTCGCATTACGATCAGGTGCCGCATGATATCCAGCAGCGCGTTATGGAAGAGACGATGGACATGCAGGAAGCTTAACTGACAGGATACTCAAAAGATGTACAGCACTTCGAAAGTACTGTACATCTTAGTCCTTTTTCAGCCATTTACTATCGGGATGGCTTTTTTTGAGATGTCGGATAAATCGAGGCGGCAATTCAAAAAAGAGTTCTTCTCGAATGGGCTGAAAACGTCGCTTCATTTTTTCCTTTGGGCGCTGAGGTCGTTGTTCGGGATTCCAGCTAAAGCCATCCAGTCGACGTGTTTTTGTTTGTTCACTTTCAGGCAGATACGAACCGTTGACGGTACCGATAGCTTTCATCCTTGCAAGCTCTCCATCCTCAAAAAAGATGCGAATATTTGGTGCCGATAAATCCACGGCCCCATCAGGTTCATCCTGATCATTTTTCGTAAAGCGGAGCAGTTTGGAGTTTCCAAAGACATAAATTTCACTCAATGCACCATCTTTAAAATCAGCGTGGAGGGTATCACCGGTAATTTGATTGAGCCGATCGATGGAGGTGTCTTGCTGAACCGAAAAGGGCCGCGGGTGAGAAATTAAACTGTCAATATCGCCATTGATAATTTTAGCTCTGATATACGGTCCGGTTAGTTGCACTTGCTTATGCCAAGACTTTGCATTGGACCAGAGTTCAAACGTTTCGGTGCTGTCGGTATATTTTGAAGTGTCTGAAACGGAGGCAAAAGAAGGGGACCAGATGCGCACGCTGTCGTATCCAAATACGATGGCTGTGGTATCGGTTGGGGTACGCTGTTCCTTCGATAAAATAGTTTTAGCCCTGATGTGTGTAGTATCGGTTTGAGCAGTGTCGGCCGTATCTTGTTGAAAACTTTTGAGCCAGGCATTACCTTCGAGGAGTCTTCGTCCGGTAGAATCAGCTTCCAGATACTGTCCCTTGATCATGGAATCGTTTTCACGGTCATCTCCAAAAATATCGCCGTAGAGTTCGTAATATTTAGTCTCTCGATTGCTGAACAGGGAGTCCCCTTCAAGATACTGTAGAGAATCGGATAGCTGGACTTTGCCATAGAATTTTGCACTGTCGGGTTCTCGATAGTAGAATCCCGAATCTGCCACTAAGGTACCCCGTTGATCTTCGAGCCGGATCTCATCAAGAAAATTGGCCACTTTGGTTGTAAAGCGGTAATCAACGCTGTTTCCAAAGAGGGTACTGCTTTCCGCTTCAATAATAACCCGTCCGCGCAGCTGACTAAAATCAACGTTGGTATAGTATCTTAGGGTATCTGCCCAAATTTTTTCGGTCTCGGTTTCGATCTGGATATTACCGAAAGCACGAATCTCATTTTTATTGACAAATTGGTAGGCACTGTCACAGTACATCTCCATGTGTTCGCTTTTCAGATGTACATCACCCAGGATTTTTTGCACTCGTTCACCTTCGTACTGTCCACCTTGAATACTATCAGCTTCCAAGATATTAACCTGGTTTTGTGCTTGGATATCCTGATTCCATCCAATTAAATGAACTGCTAAGAATGAAAGCAGTAGAATGATTTTATGTGATATCCGGATAGTTTTGTGGATCATTTAATCAACGGTTACGCGCCCCTTTGGTTCTTTTATGGTATAGTCCACCAAGTCAGTATCGCCTTCGAAGCCGGTTCCTGCAATGCTGTCGGTAGGGGTTTTAATGATGACAAATTTAGGTGTACTGATGTTATTACTGGATTGATTCCATTCCAAATACTCTGAGTCGAGATGACGATTATCTCTTGTTTCTACCTGGACATCTCCAAATAGTTCAAAGATCGTATCTTCAGGCTTATATACAGCCCTGTTTGAAAATACTTTTGTTTTTACAGTTCCCACTGAATCAAAAACGTGAACAGTAACCGGCCCTTTAATACGAGTTTCCTTTTGATCATCATTAGCATAAGTTGCTGCATAAGAACCCCATATCCGGACCTTCTTTTGCCCATCTTCCATAATTTCCATATCCATATCCCAAGTTTCTGTGGAGGAGGTGAGAGAATCTTTCAGGGCGTCATTAACCTGTTGCGATTCCTCCTGCGAAAGATCTCCACACGAAGAAATGCCCGCTATAATAAGCAGGCATAAGACAAGAAAGAAAAGGTTGTTATGTTGTTCCAAAATATCGGTCACCTGCATCACCTAATCCGGGTACGATAAAGGCATCATCATTCAAGTGGTCGTCGATGGCTGCTGTTATGGTATGTACATTAGGATGTTCTTCTTCGAGTTTTTGTAACCCCTCGGGTGCACAAATTAACGATACAAAACGAAGATGTTGTGCCCCTTTATCCTCTAAAAATGAAAGCGCATCGTGGGCACTTCCACCCGTTGCAAGCATGGGATCTACCACAAGCACCATATCATCTTCAACGCCATCCGGGATATTGGAGTAGTAGTCTTCAGGCTGGTGTGTTGTTTCATTACGCTCCATTCCCAGATGACCAACTCGTGCATCGGGAATAAATTGAAGCAGAGCGTCCGACAGGCTAAGTCCGGCACGTAATATTGGAACAACCATCACCCCTTGATCGATATCGTAACCGGTTGTTTTTTGGATAGGTGTTTCAACCTCAAATGTTGTTTGGGGCAGTTCTTTAAGCGCATGATAGGCTAATATCATAGCGATACGCTTAATAGCTGCTCGGAATTCAGAAATATTGGTATTGACATCCCGCAGGATGGTCAAATCGCGATTTACTACGGGATGCTTTATAAGTGTTACGTTTTTGAAATCAGACATAATAGCTGTGGTTATACATCTGGATTTTCAAAGTATTTTTGAGTGATTTTGTAGGCAACTCCTGAGAGGGCAAACAGTGCAATAATATTGAAGAAGGCCATTAGACCAAGCATCACATCGCCAAATGCCCAGATGGTAGTGAGCGTAACAACAGCACCGAAAAAGTGCATACCAACAAAGGCTAATCGGTACCAGAAAATAGATTCAAAGCCGAACAGGTACTGCGCAGCGCGGTCGCCGTAGTAGCTCCAGCTGATGGAGGTTGATATAGCAAACAGTAGTACTGCAAAGGTTACCAGATATCCGCCCCCTGGCATAATGGGTGCTAATCCCCGTTCAAAAGCAGCTGCGGTTAATGGAGCACCGTTTTGTACGACGCCACCGTGGAGGTTGCTTAACTGAGCATCATCAGAAGAGTAAACAGCTACTCCTCGATATCCGTCCTCGTTTTGTCGTGGCGATAATTCAATACGACCGTTAAATGGCGTGTTGTATGCTTCATCAGCAAACATTGTATCAACGGGAGCTTTGTAGTGCGTCATTTCTCCATTTGTTGGTATTCCATCTTCGAAATAAAGCACGGGAGCATCTCCAGTTTGTTCTGTGTTATCAGTAGTTTCAGTATACGTGTAGGAGACAGTATCTGCAGTGGGGTCGATAGATGATTTGTGCTGCATATCCCAGGCACCGGTAGAAATAATAACTAAGCCGGTCATGGTACAAATGACAAGTGTATCAATAAAAGGTTCGAGCAGTGCAACAACACCTTCACGAACAGGCTGGTCAGTTTTGGCAGCAGAGTGGGCGATAGGGGCTGATCCCTGTCCCGCCTCGTTAGAGAACAAACCTCGCTGTACACCGTAGCTTAATGTAAATATTAGCGCTCCGGATCCAACACCCAGTGCACCGGCTGTTGGGTTAAAAGCATTACTGACAATAGCTATAAATGAAGGAATAACAGCATCGTAGTGGATCAGCAGAATTACGAGTGCACCCAATACATAGAGAATGCCCATAAACGGGACCAGGCGCGAGGTAACTTTTCCGATCCGCTTAATACCTCCAAGAACAACAGCCGCTACTAAACTCGCTGTAATAAGTCCCGTAATCCAAACGGGAATTTGAAAATCCGTTTTCATGACGTCGGCAACCGTATTGGCCTGTACAGCATTACCGGTTAGAAATGCACAAATAGCAGCAGTAATAGCAAACGATACCGCCAGCCATTTCCAGTTTTCTCCAAGTCCTTTTTCAATATAGTACATCGGTCCGCCGGAGACCGTGCCATCAGGATTGGTGCCGCGGTATTCTTGAGCCAGAGTCACCTCGGTAAATTTTATTGCCATCCCAAAAATGGCTGTAACCCACATCCAGAATAATGCACCCGGCCCACCATAGTGGATAGCAAGTGCCACACCGGCAATATTACCAATTCCCACCGTTGCTGACAGGGCGGTAGTAAGAGCTTGAAAGTGATTGATGTCTCCTTCATCTTCAGGATCATCATAAAAGCCGGTTACTACTTTAAGTCCGTGACCGAATCTTCTAATTTGAATAAAGCCTAAACGTACTGTTATATAGATTCCGAAGGCCAATAAAATTACAACCATGGCAGGCATGGCTTCGGGTGTATTCCAGATAAGATCTACAAGCCAACTAATAATTTGATCAAATGTCTCCATATGTTAATAAATATTCTTGGGTTATATTTGAGAACCAATCAAGCGGAAGGTATAAAAAGATTTTCGAATTTTTTAAGTTTAATTGATAATCTGCTATGACAAACCATTAAAAAACGTTAAAATGGTATAAATAAATCAGTGCGGATTATATATAAGTACTTTTATTTAACAGGAGCAGTAGTTAATTGTGATTACAAAAGGTGAGGAGTTATGACTAAAGCAGATATAGTTGATGTAATTGCATCTTCAACAGGGCTTACAAAAGTTGAAACCGAAGCTGTTGTCAACGGCTTTATGGAAACGGTTATTGATGCAATGAAGAGAGGCGAACATATAGAGTTGAGAGGGTTTGGAACGTTTAAAGTGGTTAAACGAGCTCAACGGGTAGCCCGGAATCCGAAGACAAATGAAGAAGTTATAGTACCGGAACAATATGTACCGGTGCTAAAAATGTCTAAAGATTTCAAAGAGGCTGTCAATGAATCCGTTATGGAGGATGAGGGAGAGTAATTCTTCCGAAATTCAAGCCTAAAAATTTCAGGTTTTAGTTGTGGGATCTTCGTATCTTTACGAGTTATATACTATATACCTGTTGGTATCGACGAATAAAAAAATTAGGTGACTCTTATGCCAAGTGGAAAGAAAAGAAAGCGTTCAAAAATTGCTAAGCACAAACGTAAAAAGCGATTGCGCAAAAATCGACACAAACGGAAGTAGCGTTTGGATAAGAATTTGCAAATAAGCCTTCATATTTTTCTGAAGGCTTATTTTATATCATGTAGCTGAGACTATGCAGCTTGTGATTCCAGCGTTTGATCTGCAATTCGCAACACCCGGTTTGCTTTTACCAACAGTTCTTGCAAGCTACGACTTACAAAATCGTGAACATCGTTAAGGCTGTTCATATCTTCCAATGTATATTGAAAATATGAGATTAGATTAACAGCGGATAAATATTTGCCGCTTTCAGAGCCCTCAACTTCGATATGCCAGCGCGTGATGATGTCGTCATCAGCCAACAGCTCATTGACCTCCTTACTTATTTGCTCCATCCACTGGCTGGCATCTTCTAACCGGTGGTGACCGTTTTGTGCTGCCAATGTAGGATTAGGTGTTTTTTCATCAAACAGCCAGGTAATTTCAATATCGATAGCTGGTGAAATAGATGTGCTTACCATTTTATCTTCCTGTAAAAAGGGGTGTTCTTCCATACCTTGCAGCTGTTTGGCTAATACTGTTTCCCGGAACCGATCCCAGTCGAAATTAATTGATAGTGCTTTTAGAAAATCAGATTTGGGTTTGAGGTCAAATTCGATTTCCAGTCCCGTTGCATTTATTCTATCTTCATTCCAAGTGCGAAAGGTGTTAATTGTGAAATCTCTCTTATTTAAGTCACTTTCTATCCGGTTCACTACTGAGTTGAATATCGGATATGTCATTATTTCAACCTATTAAGTTCAAAATTCTACGTTACTGAACGTCTCTATAAAGCATGAACAACTTTTATACGCTAATATATTTAAACCGCGAGATAAAAGAAAAAATAGAAGACGCATTTTTTAGTTTTGCTATTTCTCCGCATAAAGATGTACTCCATTTATATATTGATGATGGTAACGAAACTTCGCGGCTAATATTTAGTGCGAATCCGAGAGAGACCGCTCTATTTTTAGATTTCTATCGCCCGCCCAAAAAAAGTAATGTAATCGATTTTTTTGAGTCTCTTGAAGGAGAAAAGATCATCGATATTAAATTAGCGGATAAAGATCGTTTAATATCCATTTATTTTGAGAATGGCCAATACCTGCTTTTTAAGCTTTTCAGTGGAAACCCAAATGTGTTTTTGGTCGAGAATGATGTAATTGCAGATGCTTTTAAAAATCCTGATGAAGTAACGGGAGAGGCTCCCCCCAGGCCGGAGGCTCCAACATTTTTGGAGGAGGTGAGTCCCCGGCGTTCAGCCAAAAATCAGATGACAGAGGTTAATCCGCTTCTGCCGCGCAATTTGTTACCGTACTTGATTAAGGAGCACGATGTTGATGAGATGTCTCCAGAAAAAGTAAAAGAATTTACAAATAAGGCTACCCAAGCATTGCTGGATGACCCGCATCCACGGGTACTTAAAACGGGTGATTTTTGCCTTTGGTCGAAGGAGTGGCTGGATATTCCCAGTGAAAAAGAGTGTGAAGAGGTTAATGATTGTGTCGCTTTTGCCTATAAAAATGCGGTACATCTGCGTCGGCTGCATGAAAACAAAGAGGATATCCTTCAGTTTTTAGAGCGAAGTAAATCCCAAAAAGAAAGTTTGATAACACAGTTGCAGCAGGCCGAGAAAAGTCTAAAGCGGGCTGAAGAGTATGAAAAATACGGACACCTGCTGATGGCACACGCTCACGAACAGGTTACAGAGGGGACAACCGAAATTACGATCGACGATTTTTATGAGAATAATGAGCAAATTACGATTCCACTGAAAGAGGATAAGTCAATAGCTGAGAACGCCGAATATTATTACGAAAAGTCAAAAGATGCCAAAAAATCGTATCAGAATGCGAGGCGGCGCCTGCCAAAAGTAAAAAAAGAACTTGAACAGGTTAAGGAACTGTTGGATGAGATCGAGGAAATTGATCACTTGCCGGATTTAAATAGCTGGGTGAAAGACAATAAGCAAAAGCTCGAAGATTTTGGTTTTGGCAGTGGTGATGACAAACAGGCGACCTCTCCTTTTAGAAAATTCAAGGAAGGAAAGTTTGAAATCTGGATTGGCAAAAGCGCCAAGAGCAATGATCAGCTTACCAGCCATGCTCATAAGGAGGATATTTGGTTGCATGCCCGAGGCGTTGGAGGGTCGCATGTGGTTATTCGGATGGGGAACAGAAAGGATTATCCGCCGCAGCACGTATTGTTGAAAGCGGCCAGCTATGCGGCTTATTTTTCGAAGGCGCGCGGCATGAAATCCGCTCCCGTTATGTACACAAAAGTTAAATATGTTCGCAAACCCAAAGGGGCGGCCCCCGGAGCGGTAGTAATAGAACGCGATGAACAAGTAGAAATGGTACCTCCAATGAAACCTGAAAATATTTAGTGACGATGCCTGAATTACCCGAACGTATTTTTTTATGTGGATTTATGGGCGCCGGAAAATCGGTGATTGGCAGGAAGTTAGCCAAGGAGTTGGAATGCGCATTTATAGATCTGGATGATAAAATCGAAGAACAGACCGGCCAAACGACCCCTGAAATTTTTGAGAAATCCGGTGAATCCTTTTTTCGGGCTGCAGAACGACGAGCGTTGCTGAAAGTGATTGAAAGGTTTGATGGTGTGGTATCACTTGGCGGAGGGAGTTTGCAGAATCAGCAGGTGGTTGATCACCTGAAAATAAATGGAATGCTTGTTTTTATAGAAACGCCGATTTCTGTTATCTTAGACCGCATATCGCAGGATAAAAACCGGCCACTTTTGTTGGATAAGCAGGGAAATCCGAAAAGCAAAAAACAACTTCGAAATGAATTGACGGCTTTGTATGAAAAACGGCTTCCTCTGTATCGGCAAGCGGTGATCCAGATAGAAAATGACGGAAGGAAAGACGTTGAGGATATTGTAAAAATATTATTGAAAAAGATTAGAAACCATGTCGAAGATTATTGATGTTGGCATTTCGCTGGACCAGAAGTATCAAATTACTGTTGGTCAGCAGTTGCCCCAATCCTTTAAAGCGTATTGCCAAGCTCACTACAATCGGAATAAAATTTTTGTTCTGATTGATGAGAATGTAAACCGATTGCATGGGGAAAAGGTAGCAACAATGGTCAGTGGTTTTGAGAATACTCACGTTATTGAAATTCCGGAGGGGGAATCCTCCAAATCCGTCAAGCAATGGAACAACATCACAAATAAGATATTAGAAACAGGGATAGAGCGTTCGACACCGATCTTAGCTATTGGAGGAGGAGTAACCGGTGATCTGGCAGGCTTCGTCGCTGCAACAGTGTTGCGGGGCGTACCGCTTATCCACGTGCCAACTACGTTGCTTGCGATGGTCGATAGCTCAATTGGTGGCAAGACAGGTGTAAATCATACTACGGGTAAAAACCTGATTGGTAGTTTTTATCAGCCTGATGCGGTGTTTTCGGATATTGCATTTTTGGAAACGCTCGAACAAAAGGAGTGGGTTACGGGGATGGCAGAAATATTGAAATACGCTGCTATCAGAAATCCTGACCTATTTGAAGTGATGGAGGAGCTCATCCATCAGCCGTTAACACCAAAGAAGAGGTGGAGTGAGGTTGTTGAAGAAAGTGCACGCATCAAAATTGATATTGTACAGAAGGATACTCTTGAGGCGGGTACGCGAGCGTATTTGAATTTTGGGCATACTTTTGGTCATGCCCTTGAGAAGGTATCAGGCTATGGAGAAATTACCCATGGAGAAGCTGTTTTCGTGGGAATGATTGCAGCCTGTCACTTTTCGCAAGAGCTGGGACATCCCGTAAGCGATGTACGTTTTTCCCCTTTTCTATCGTTGTATAAAAAGCAGATGGCACCGTTAACAGTAGATACCGAAGAGCTCTTGGATGCAATGAAATCTGATAAAAAAGTAAAAGATAATACTATTCGTTTAGTGTTGTTGAATGATTGGGGATCGCCGTATCTTTATAGTTGTGAAGACCATTCGTTACTCCATAAAAGTTGGAGATATACTTTGGATAAATTGAATAAATAATTATTGAGCGTACGTGTTTTATCGCTGGTTACATAAAAGCTGGAAATACTTTTGGAGAATAGTCTTTGTACTATTGTTTGTGGCTGTTGTCCTTTCGGGTATTGTCATTGGTGTTTTACAGCTTGATGTAACCCAAAACTATCTGGAGGGCCGTATAGAACGACAGATAGGCCAAACTTATAAAGCAGAGCTCAATATTGGGGATATTGATGGGTTTCTGCCTTTCCAGATGAGTTTGTATGATGTTGCTTTACTACACAGTGGTGAGGCTGACGGTGATACGTTGGTATCGGTTAAGCAAATTGACAGCAAAATTGACGTGTGGGGTCTACTGCAAAATAAGCTGACGATTGTTGGTTTTTCTTTACAGTCTCCAGAAGTAAACCTTCGGTCGAATGAAAAGGGAAGATTGGTTTTGCTGGAACGCAGGCCGGAAGCGGAAAAGCGCCGGCGTTTGGAGGGAGAGCCCTGGTTGGGTAGAATTGAAATTATTGCTCCCAATGTGAGTATCGAAAATGGCAATGTCCATCTGGAAGCGGAAACGGATAGACATCAAATTGGGAATTTGCCGACTTCCTTTTCGCTTAAGAATATTAATGCTTCGCTTTTTGTGGATTGGAGCGAGATGCAGCGGTATTTGGATATAGAATCCTTTTTTGCTGAGTCGGATAACTTGCAGGTTGAAAATATTTCTGCATCAGGTCAACTCTATAACGATAATCGATTTCTGGAGTTTAACTCTTTTTATTTAACGCTGGGCAGTTCACAGTTTGTTTTAAATGGTGAAATCGACGGCGTCAACCTGTTAGATCCCAATGTGACTGAACAACTTAAGGCCGCGCAGTATGATCTGGATGTGCGTTCTGAGGAAATTGACCTTAAAGATATCGCAGATTTTGTGGCAAACACACCGGAACTTGAAAAACCTCTGAGTATAGATTTTAGGACAGAAGGATCTGCAGACTCCCTTTGGATTGATCGTGCCGAGCTGGGAATTGGCGAAAGTTATGTGAATTTGAATGGAATTATTAAGAATGTAATTGACCGGCAAAACTTATCGTATGAACTCCGTTTTGAGGGGGTGAATCTGCGAAACGAAGATCTTACACAGCTGTTAGATTCGCTGGCTATTCCCAATAATAAAGAGCTCCAAAGTTTGGCTATTTCTGGTCAGGCTAACGGTAGTTTACAAAGTGTTACAGGTGATTTTTCTCTTTCGAGCACACTTGGAACGCTTGAAGTTGAAGGCGAAACGCAGCTTGTGGAACCTTTTAACTACAAGGGAACATTAGTTGGAAAAGAATTGGATATAGCACCTTTCTTTGCTGAACGCGTTGATACTACTGCTCTTAATTTTGACGCCCGACTGGAAGGAAAAGGGTTTAGGTTGGATGAAGCGGTTTCTGATCTGAATGCAACTTTTACGAACAGTAGAGTAGGATCCCATCAATTTGAGCGGTTAAATTACTCGTCGAATTTGGATAGTCAAGTTTGGAATCAGAAGTATGAATACCGCAATAAGGATGAGTTACTTCAGGGCTCATCATCAGTAAACTTTAGTGATGATGAGCAAACGTTAGCCATAGAGGGGAATGCGGGCAATATCAATCTGGCTGATTTTTTTACCGAAAATATGGTCGCAGAGACTGCCCTAAATTTTGATTATAGTGTAGAGGTACAAGGGTTTGACCCAGACCGTATCCAAGGCAAAGCAAATCTTGATATAGCTCCTTCAGTTATTGATGGAGATACCGTGCGTGCCCACCAGCTCTACATGGATTTAAATTCGCCGGATGCCTCAACCCGGCAGTTTCGACTTACCAGCTCGCTGCTTGATCTGAATATAAGCGGTGAGGTTACACCGGCTGATGTTATTTCGCAAACAAGATTTTGGAGTTCATATCTTAAAAATAGGTTTGACTCTGAAATATTGATGATTCAACCGATTCTTGCTGATTCTTTAAAAGATTCACCACAAGATAAGAATGTGGTTGTAGATGGGAATATGCAGACAAAGGATTTGGGATTACTAAAAAAATATCTTCCCCAATTTCCCTCTCTATATGCAGAATCGGATGTGACTTTTAATGTAAATACAGACGGAACGCGCCTGCTTTTTTCAGCGGAAATGACCTCAGATACGCTTGCTTACAATAATTTCAATTTCCGCGACGCCAATACGCAATTTACTGCAAGTTTTAGGAGTGATCGTACGCTCAGTGAATTTTCATCGATCGACTGGGAAGCCGATATATCGAGGATTGAAACGGAATCGGTCAATTTAGATTCAACGACTTTTGACTTGTCAGTAAAGCAAGACTCAGTTTACTTTACGCAACATGTCGGGGCTATATCAGATGATGCACAATTTGATATGGACTTACGGTCACAAATCTCTGATTCTGCTATTACTGTATCGGTACAAGAGTTTTTTGTGGGAAATGATTTATATTCTTGGGTTAACGAACAGACGCCCCAATTACAGTTCTTTCGCAGTGGTGAAGTCGATTTTGATGATTTTAGTTTTCAGAACCGGAACGAGTACTTCAGGTTGCAGGGTAGATTGAGTCCCGATCGCAGTGATTCTCTGACATACACACTTCGTGATATAAATCTGAAACGGATTTCGGATCTGATTAAAGGAAAAATTGACTTTGCCGGGGTATTAAATGGTAGCTTGGTCACAAAATCACTTACTCGGCAACCCACTATACAGGGTGATTTAAACGTGAATCGGTTTCGAATGAATAATCGTCTGGTTGGTGATGTGCGTTTTAACAGTAAATATAATCCGGATGAAGAGCAGTTTGATACTCGTATTGATATTTTAACGGACAGTACTAAATACGAGGATTATCTTGAGTCTAATGATGGAATAGGTCAGGATATTCGATTGGATGGATATTTTGTAACTCCTAATCCAGAGGTCCGGCAGGATACGGTATATCATTTTGATGCAAATTTTAATGAGGTTGACTTGTGGTTTTTGGCGGTAATAGCCGATAATGTTTTTGCCGAGGTAGAGGGACAGGCTTCAGGAACGGGCTCAATTACCGGTAATTTAGAGGACTATGATTTTCAGTCTCAATTTGAAACGAAGAACGTATTTGCGCGACCAGAGTTTTTGAATACCAATTACTTTTTAAGCGGTCCGGTACAGTTTAATAAGGATGAAGGTGTAGTGCTTGACTCGCTGAACGTGATGGATACCAAGGGAGGGACGGGAACAATTTGGGGAACGGTGGATCTGAATGACTTTGATCCTATTACTTATCTCGATTTATCGCTTGATATGAATCGCTTGCAGTTTCTTAATAGTAACATGGATCCGGATGTGCCATTTTATGGCAATGTATCCGGCACGGGGCTTGTAAGGCTTTCAGGATCCAATACTGATATGTATATGCGGACGGAAAACCCGGTACAGGTCACCAGCGATTCTGAAGTGTCCATTCCACTGCTTGAAGAGACAGAACTGCAGGAGAGCGGTAAGTTTATCCGATTTGTAGATTCTTTTAATGAGGTAGATAAAAAGTCGGAGTCAGCCGTTGAACGCACAACACGAGAATCTGAAATGGCAGAAGAGGCATTGGAACAAGCTCTTGAAAATTTGACTTTCACCGAACGTTTTGATCTGGATCTGCGATTTAACGCATCCGAGAATCTTAGTGTAAACCTCATCTTTGATCCCGTTACGGGAGAAGTACTTACCGCACAAGGAACGGGGCAACTTCGTATTACCATGCAGGATCAGGATGTGCAAATGTTTGGTCAATACAATATAAATGGCGGGAATTATCAGTTTGTAACCGGGGAGATTATTAGCCGGCGTCTTCAGTTGGAATCTGGCGGTACTATTGTGTGGGAAGGTCCGCCTGATAATGCCCGATTGGATATTAGTGCGGTTTATAATGCTCGTCCCAATGTATCAACATTACTAAATGGGGATGGTCTGAGCGACCAAAATCAAAATGGGAGTCAGCAGGTACCGGTAGATCTTATTGTAGAAATAAACGGAACGCTTAATAGTGTTGAAAATAATTACTATTTTAGACTCCCGTCTACGATGGAGCTTTCCTCAAATTCAACTTTGCAATATACACTTAATCAAATCAATCGAGATGAGCAGCAAAAATTGCTGCAAGCCACCAGCATACTTTTTACGGGACAGTTTATCCCCACACAAGGTATGGGCAGCGGCACTGCAACGCTTAGCCAAAACCTGACGCGTGGATCTACCTATGTAAATCCATTTTTGTCTAACCAAGTGAGTTCGCTACTGTCAAATCAAATAAATACCTTACTGAATAGTGATGTAAGTCGCCTGGATATTGATTTTAACTTGAATGCTTATAATGAAGTGGATTTAGGAATTGCTTTGCGATTGTATAATGATCGTTTGATTTTTCGTCGTGAAGGACAAATAACGGGAGGCGGACCACAAAGTACCCCCGGAGATCGTATTGGTGATTTAAATGCTACGTATCGTATCAGAAAGGGATTATCACTGACGGCATTTCACCGGCAAGATCAGGCCTTAAATAGTATACAGGCAAGTCCGCAAGCCGGTGATGTGACTCCGTATGTAGATGGATTAGGGGTTGAATCGAAGGTACAATTTAATACCTGGAAAGAATTAATGAATCGAATTAAAGGAATTTTTGGATTGAACAAAGATTCCGCAAACAATGAATAGTAAATTTGTGTTGCTTAGATAGAAGCAACCTGAGAAAAGAAGTAAGAAATTTTAAAAAGTTTTATTCTAATAATTAAATGAAGAAAAGTAAGAAAGAGACATTTGAAGATATTATTCTGGATATTTTGCAAAATAATCCGGAGGCACATCTGCCATTCGATGTTTTGCAAAATATTTTACGGGTAGATGGCAAGAAAGACAATCAAGATCTGAAAGATGCTATTAACAGTTTATACGATCGCAATTTAATTGTAAAGCGAAAGGGTGGGGCAGTACAGCTTTCTTCCAATGGCAGTCACAATGAGAAGAAAGATCGAAATACAGTAGTTGGCAAAATGGATATCAGCCGGCGTGGTACAGGATATCTGATTGCCGAAGGGTATGATGAAGATATCCGCGTGCCATCGAAACACCTTGGTACGGCCCTGCAGGACGACACCGTTAAGGTAAAACTATCAGGCAAAAAGGGTAGAAAAAGTCGTCAGGAAGGAAAAGTTGTTGATATTATAGAGCGCGGGAGAAGTATTTTTGTAGGGATACTCAAAAAGCAGGGGAAGCAGAATTACATTATTGAGCCTGACGAAAAGTCGGCTCATACTGATTTCTTTGTGCTGCCCAATAATATTGGTGAAGCCCAACCCGGGGAAAAAGTGGTTTTTGAATTAGTAGACTGGGTGCATCCCAAATCACTACCGGAAGCAAAAATTGTGGAAGTGCTTGGTCAGGAAGGGACGAATGACGCCAACGTACTTTCGATATTGGCAGAAAATCAAATTAAGGCCGGATTTCCCGAAGAAGTTGAAGAATATGCCGAAGATATCAATCGGGAGATTACCGAGAAGGAAATAGAACGTCGCCGCGATATGCGCGATGAGGTTGTGCTAACCATTGATCCCGATACGGCCAAAGATTTTGATGACGGACTGAGTATTAAAAAGCTTGACAACGGTAATTACTATCTGGGTGTACATATTGCCGATGTAACCCATTATATGCCGCGAAATACGGTGCTCGATGATGAGGCCGTAGATCGTGCTACCAGTGTGTATTTGGTGGATCGTGTAATTCCCATGTTGCCCGAGGTTTTAAGTAATGATGTCTGCAGTTTGAATCCACGGGAAGATAAGCTGGCTTTCAGTTGCTTTATGGAAATAACTCCCAATGGTAAACGGGTGGATTATTCTATCGAGGAAACGGTCATTCATTCCAATCAGCGTTTGACCTATGAACAGGCACAGGAAATTATTGACGGTAAGACCAGTGCATATGCCGATGAAATACGAATGGCTGCTGACTTAGCGCAGGTACTGTTGGATAAACGATTTCGTGAGGGTAGCATTAATTTTGAAACCCCCGAGCCAAAATTCGTACTGGATGAAAATGGCAAGCCTATTGATGTAAAACTGAAAGAACGACTGTTTGCTCACCGGCTAATTGAGGAATGTATGTTGATGGCTAACCGAACGGTTGCCAAGTATATTGATGATCTGCGAAAGCAATCCAACAAGGAAGAGTCAAAAGATTTATATCCATTTTTATATCGTATTCACGACCAACCCGACCTTGATAAGCTCAAGAATATTGAGGAAAATGTGAAGCCTATTGGGATTAACTTCCATATTGACAGCCCGACGGTGAGTTCCAAAGCTATAAATGTTTTGTTGGAACAGATTGAGGACACTTCACTGGAGCTGACGATTAATGATTTAATGCTCCGTGCCATGTCAAAAGCAGAATACAGTCCCGATAATATCGGTCACTTCGGGCTGGGCTTTGAAAATTATGCGCACTTTACCAGTCCTATTCGGCGTTATCCCGATGTGCTGGTGCACCGCTTATTGAAAAGCTATCTGGCCGGCAAACCCAGTTATTCGCATAATGAACTTAAACAGCTGGGATCGCATTGTAGTGATAGAGAACGTTCTGCTATTGAGGCCGAACGTGATTCTGTTAAATTGAAGCAGGTAGAATACCTGAGTGAACACTTGGGTGAAGATTTTGACGGTGTTATCAGCGGTGTTATGGACGGTGGTATTTTCGTCGATTTAAAAGATATTCATTGTGAAGGAATGGTTCGTGTTAGTGATCTTGATGATGATTATTACGAATATGATGAAAAACAGCATTGCCTGATTGGTAGAAATCACGGTAAAAAATATCAATTAGGGAAAGAAATTCGTGTTAAAGTTGTTAGAACAGATATAAAGGCACGGCAAATAGATTTAAAACTGGTAGATGACGGTAGCTAATTTTAATGCGTATCCACATATGAAATTATCTCAACTTCTTCGGCAATCTCTGGTAGTTCTATTTCTTACCGCTTTTGTTGGTGGGATCGTACAAGAGGCGCAAGCCCAATACTTTTCGTTTGGAAAGAATAGGGTACAGTATAATGATTTCGACTGGCGATATGTACAGTCGGAGCATTTCGATGTGTACTATTATCAGACAAAGAATTATGATTTGGCCAATTTCACGGTGTATTCTATGGAGTCGGCCTATAGGCAGCTGAGTGAGGATTTTGACCATGAAATTGCCGATCGCATCCAAGTTATCATATATGATTCTCATAATGATTTCTCTCAGACCAATGTGGTACCGTTGCCGGCTAATTCTGAGGGTATTGGTGGGGTTACTGATGCGTATAAAAACCGTATTACAATGCCATTTACGGGTAATTATGCTGAGTTCAGAAGTACGCTGCATCATGAGCTTGAACACGCTGTTATAAACGACATGTTTTATGGGGGCAACGTACAATCTCGGTTAAGTGGAAATGCCCTTCAAATTCCGTTGTGGTTTAATGAGGGGATGGCAGAGTATACCTCTCTCGGTTGGGATACTAATACTGATATGTGGATACGTGATGCAACAATCAATAACTATCTGCCGCCTATCTCCCGACTTGGCGGGTATTTTGCCTACCGTGGGGGGCAGTCGGTTTGGAACTATATTGCTGAAGAATACGGTCGTCCAAAGATTAGTGAAATTATGCAGACTTTGCATAACCAGCGAAATCTGAAAGTGACACTAAATAGAACCCTTGGGTTAAGTCTCGAGGAACTCTCGAAGCGTTGGCAGGATTTTTACCGAAAGCGGTATCTGCCGGAAGTGGCCAATCGCGAAGATATAGCATCATTTGCTGAACTGTTAACCGAGCGTGATAGATCCCAAAGCTATGACACCAGTCCCGCCGTATCACCTCAGGGCGATAAAATAGCGATGATTACTAATGATCGGGGCTATTTTGATGTTGTGGTGATTAGTGCTATTACCGGGGATAAAATAAAGACACTTATCAAAGGTCAGGACAATGTTAACTTTGAAGAACTTAATATTCTTAATCCGAACCTGACGTGGTCGCCGGACGGCCAGAAAATTGCGTTATCCAGCAAATCCAAAGGATCAGATAACTTGGCTATTGTCGATTATGAAACTGGCAAGGTGAGAATGGTTCAGTTCCCTAAGCTGGATGCTATCGGTTCGGTCGACTGGTCTCCCGATGGTAACAAAGTTGCCTTCGACGGTAATATCGGCCCCAATCAGGATATTTATGTGTATAACTTACAAACACAGGAATTTAATAATGTAACCAACGATGTGTTTTCGGATTATGAGCCTGCCTGGGCTTCCGATTCAGAAACCCTCTATTTTGTTTCGCACAGAGGCAATGAGGTTCGCTTGAATAATGTCCAGAATACTTCTCGCTTGTTGATGGATGAAGATTTATACACTTCTGATATTTATTCTGTGAAGATTGGATCTTCAACGGCACAACGACTTACGAAGACTCCTGACTGGAGTGAACGCCAACCGGCAACAAGCAGAGACGGGAGATTGTTTTATATCTCTGATGAAAATGGTATCCCAAATATTTATTTGATGGATCTTCAAGATCGCACATCATCACCGGTCACGGATCTGCAGACGGGTGTTATGCAGATGTCTATCAGCGCTGATGCCAGCCGATTGGCCGTAAACTCTATCAATGAGGGTAATCTGGATATCTTTATGGTTCAGTCGCCGCTATCGCGTGTTAAAGGTCAGCCGTTGGAACGTAATGAATGGGCCAAGAGAAGAGCTGCAGAATCTCAGGGCGAACGTGTACCGGCTACTAAATATGTACGTGAAATGCTTGCCACACAATCGGTAGATTCAACCAGTTTGACAGATGCTGTTGCCGCTCAAATAGACCCAGAACCGAAGGAGGCGTTTGTAGATACCAATGCAATCCAGTCGGATACCACTAAACAAGATACCACTGAGGAGCAAGAAGAGGAAACAGATAACTTTGATTTTCGAAATTACGTGTTTGATTCTTCGGTAGAAGAAGATACCTCCTTTGTTGAAGAATATATGGATGAGTCAAAATTTAACCTCGAAGGGAATCAAACCCACGACGGCCGTTATATTCCGCGGGAGTACCGATTGCGTTTTAGTACTGATATTATTTATGCGGGTGGTAACTTTTCTACGGCTTATGGTACCTATGGTATAACACAGATTCAGTTTAGTGATCTGTTAGGGGACCACCAGATTTCTTTTGGTACGAACCTAAACTTGGACTTACGAAATAGTACGTACTTTTTGCAGTATTCCTACCTGAAAAATAGGGCTAATTGGCAATTTACGTTCTTTCACAACGCCAGTAATTTCCAGGATTTTTCCGGTCAGCTTTATCGATTCCGATCATATGGCGGTGGAATAAATATGCGGTATCCATTCGACAAATTCCGCCGTATTGATGTGGGATTATCGGCCATTGGGATATCACAGGATTATAGCGTTGCTTATGCCGATATCAGCGAGAATGAGGCGACTTCTTTTGCTTATCCTCAAATTATTTATACCAGTGACAAAACGCTTCCCGGATATATTACTCCCGCCGGCGGATCACGTTATTCGATTAGCCTTACGGGAAGCCCTCCCATAACAAACGAAACCTTGCAATTTGCTTCGATATTGGGCGATTATCGCAAATATTTTAACTTGGGATCGCGCTACTCTTTTGCATTAAGAGGTTCAGGTGCGGCTTCGTTTGGAAGAGATTCACAGACATTTTTTATGGGGGGTATGCTTGGGTGGATTAATGCAAAATATTCAGGGCGTAGTATTCCCTCTGATCGCTTTGGAAGTACTTTCTTTACCTTGCCTGCACTTCCACTGCGCGGGCACCCTTATAATTCAATTTACGGAGATAGATTCTCGCTAATTAACGCAGAGTTTCGATTTCCATTATTTGCAGCAATTCTACCGGGGCCAATCCCAATATTACCCTTATATAACTTATCAGGTGTCGCTTTTTGGGATGCCGGTATGGCTTGGGGACAGGACGTTGTTTTTGAATATCGTAATCAAGCAGGAAATCGCGATGGAATAGTTTTAAATGATGATGAACTTGATTTTAGAGTGAGTGAAAGAACGCAGCGTCAAGTGGATACCGGTAACGGTACATTTAATGTGCCAGTCAATGATGGTGATGTTTTGATGGGAGCCGGATTTGGATTACGCACAATACTTTTTGGATTCCCGCTCCGTTACGACGTAGGTTGGCCGTATTATCGTGATGGCTTTGGAGGAGATCCTATCCACTATATTACGATTGGTGTGGATTTTTAAGCAGCAAGCTTATTGTTATCAGCCTGATGATTTAACCATCAGGCTCTCTTTTATTTCTTTGTTATAAGGTTCATCGCTGAATAATCCCATCTACTTTGAGAAGCCGATCAAAATTTTGATGAGGATCCTTAAAATAAATGAAGGTTAAATACTCCTGCTGAGCCGATAAAAATCCCTGATCCAAAGTAAGGTCATCTATCTGATTATCTCGTACGAGCACATATTTGTAAGCGTAGGAACCCTGCTTAATTAACGCTCGTCCCGTCCACATTTGCTTATCGGAATCAAAACTCATTCTATTGAGGTCGTTAATCATCCAATTATTAAAGTGACCCACGATATAAATTTTCGAAGAGGGTGGAATGCTATCATCTGTTTGTAGCCTGAATTCTACTTGCGCGTAGTTACTATTGCGATCATCATCAGGCATTCCCATGTTCACAGTTGCCTCGGACAGGTTAGGGGAAGGATCCAGGTTTTGAACATCCCGTCGTAAAGTAACTCTGGGCGGCGTAACCCCGGGCTGATGTTCCAGAATTTGTTGGCCGTTGCCGTCAAAATTTTGAAGGTCCAGGTGCTTGAACTCGTAATTTCCAACAAAAGCATTGTCGTGCTCAATATATCCCCGCAGTTGACTCGGTGTGATGGTATCGAGAAATTCGACCTGTTTTGTGCGTCCCCAGAACTGGTTTGGTACAAATGACATCGATAAATCAAACTGGGGATATTCTACAAAGTTAGGATAATGATAGGTGCTAAAAAGCTGGTCGAGGGGGCGCCCATCGTTGCGCTGGGCAAAAAGTCGTTCCACCGTTGTTTCTATTTGCCCCTCGTTTTCAGTGACAAAAAATGGCATCGAGAACAGTAGGCTATTGTCATCAGTTGAATATACCTTGATGAGATAATTTCCGCTTACTGCGGGTCGCAGCTCATTATTAGGAAAAGAAAATTCTACGTGATGATAGGAGGGGCGCTGCCCAAAGCTAATTTTTGATGCTTGAATGGTTGTTTCAGAAAAGCTGTCGAGATACGTATTTGGTCCAATACCGCTCCGATTCCAGCTTTTGCTATAATGATCGACCGTTACTCGAAATTGCCGGTTTTGTGTCCCCAAGTAATCAAAGGAAAGCAGCAGCTTTTGGGAAGTGTTTAGTTCCATGATGGGAGCTTGTCCCGGCTGTCCTTTGGGATGGAGCCGGATACTTTGAATATCATTCGGGGGGGCTTTTTGTTGGTCAAGCGCAAAGGTTCCTTCCAAATAACTTTCTGAGGCAGAAGATTCTCGCTTTTCAGAGGAACCTGAAGTAGCACATCCCACAACAATAAATGCCAGCAGTATTGGGAAAAGTTTACTGTAAAAAAGTGCCTTTAAATACAAAATGGGCGGGACCTTCGAGTTTAATGTTGTGATACTTTCTTGATTTGGGATCAAATGTAAAATGAACTGATAATATTCCCCCTTTAGTTTCAACTGAATATTCTTGGGCTGATGAACTGCTACCTTGCAGGTGATGCCAAACAAGGGCAGAGGCAATGGCTCCGGTTCCACACGCCAGTGTTAAATCTTCTACCCCTCGTTCATAGGTTTGGAGTTTAAGGGTGGTTGAATCAATACCTGTAATAAAATTAACGTTTGTTCCTTTTGGCTCAAAGAGTTTATGATAACGAAGCTTTCTCCCTTCGGCCGTAAGTTGCTCCTCATCTTTCAACTGCCCTTTGGAAATCTTTTTTACTACATGTTCGGTACCGGTATGGATAGCATACAGAGTTTCTCCGCCTGCAGTTTTTTTGTTGACTGATGCTTCCATTGGGAAAGAGATACTAACCGATTTGGAATCCAGAACATCAGCTATGTAAGTATTATCATGCACATTAAATCGATGTTGCTTATCAAACCCCAGGGAGTGTGCAAATAGTGCTATACACCGGGCCCCGTTGCCGCACATGCCGGCGTTGCTGCCATCGGGATTACGATAAAACATTGTATAGTCAACATTGTTATGCTCCGGAGGGAACAGCGCTAAAATACCGTCAGAACCCACGCCAAACTTGCGGTCACAAATACTGGGCGCCAGTGAAATTAGTTCATTTTTTGTGAATGAATTTGAACGGTTATCAAGCACGACAAAGTCGTTGCCAGCCGCCTGCATTTTTGTGAATGGTATGTCATAATTTGGCGTATCCATTATTCAGAGAAAGCGGGTAAGTGTTTCCAGGAATCTTGTTTGTTGATGATGGGATCATTGCCACGCATCAGGCTCGAAAATCGAAAGGCCAGGGAAGTGAAAATGAGTTTCGGTTGTACGTTTCGATAAACCATTGGCTTGCATTCATTAACCTGCTCAATCATATCCTCAAGCCGAGCATCATTCATTGTTTCGCAAAACTTTTGAATGACATCGAGTTGGTCGGCATTCGTAATTAATTCTTTATTCTGTGTCGATCGATAGACAAGTAAGTCGCGCAGAAAAACTTCCATTACATTTAGGATAGCAATCTGACCCTCAAGATTCTCCTGACTCTGCCAATCTTGGGCCGTTTGCGTAATATTGACGGCATCCTGTGAATATGAGTACCGTAAATATTCGATAATAGCTTCACGGGTGTTTTTAAGAGTATCAACATCAAAAAAGCGGGTCATCGCATAGTTACCGCCCGAAACGCGTGCCAGATACCCGGCTTCATTTTCATCTACCCCATCTTGCTCAATAAGAGCCTGTTCAATCTCTTTTGTCTTTAATGATGAGAGCTGAATGTGTTGACAACGCGAGATAATGGTAGGTAGCAATGCTTCGGTATTATCGGTCGTAAGCAGAAAAATGAGATCTTCAGCCGGCTCCTCAAGCAGCTTTAAAAAGGAGTTAGCTGCTTCTTTTTTCATGCTCTCAATACCGGTCATGATGATGACCGTCTTTTGCCCTTCGTTGGGTTTATAATAAGCAGCGGGACGGATTTCTTCCCTAAAATAATCGATGGGATAAAAAGCGCGTTTGTTCTTTGTGCTTTCTTCATTGCTCAGTGATGGACGTAGGCTAAAATCCACAATTTCATAAGGGTCTTCGCGCAGGAGTTCCAATCGTTCGCGCAATTCCTCGACCGATACACCGGTAGGTACCGGTAAAAATACGTGGATATCGGGGTGTGTAAACCATGTTGATTTCTTTGAAAAAGCTTGGTCGCCCAAATTGGTTAGATGATCAACACCGTTTATGAGTTCAGCAAAAGCCAGGGCGAAAGCCGTTTTACCAATGCCCGGGGGACCAGAAAAAAGGTAGGAGTGACTAATACGTCCCGAGTGGATGATGCGCTTGATTTGCTCACGGGCAAAAGATTGCCCTACCAGGCGACGATCACCAAAATTAAATGTAAGATCCTTGTAGTCGATCATGGCGTTTTATTCTTCAAAAATATAGTCAAAAAGTAAAATTCCTGCCGTAATTGTTACACCTGCGTAACCCACGAGAGCCCAAAAATCATTGAGATAATTATCGGTAAATCCATCGATAAGTGCTGCTTTGGTTGTTCGCACGAGAATGAGAATTAACGGGAAAAGTAACGGTATACTAAGGACAGAAAAAATAGCTCCTTTTCGATCGGCCTGCGAGACAATGGCACCGAGCATGGTGGATACCCCAGATAATCCCGCGGTGCCGAAAAGCAGAACTAAAATAAATGCGAGCAGATCAGCGATAGGCATCCCCAGCAGAAATATATAAAGTAAAAAGGTAACCAGATTTACGGCCAGAGTGAACAGAAAATTATAGCACAATTTACCTACAAAAACTTCTGATGCATTGCTGTGGATGCGAAGCAGGTCAAAGGTTTTACGGTCAGTTTCCATCACAAAAGAACGCGAGAGGCTTGAGAGTGCGGCAAAGAGAATGACGATCCAAACGAGAGCACTTTTAGGCGTGGGAGCCAGTTGCTCAGCATTAAGAGCAAAGAGAATGAGCAACAGGGCGGCCCCGACAAACGCCAGTACGGTGTTAATGGCATACCTTGAGCGAAGCTCTGTTTGTAAATCCTTAGCTAAAACGGCCGATATTCCTTGTAAAAAATCCATCAGCAAAGTTTACAAAATTTGCTCCCAACAATTAAACCAAAATATAAAATTCAGGGTTATAAATTGATGGTGTAATTAAGTTGTAACAGATGAAAAACGATGAGTATATTTGAACTGCATATGAAATACTTAATTTAGATTTTTCCGCATGAATATTTTCAGCTTATTGAATGAAAAAACGGTATTACCAGATTTAAAAGCCAAAAATAAAGCTGAGATATTGGACAGGATGATATCTTCATTAGAGGATATGGTATCTGATAACGAACTGAAAGAAATAAGAGAGGCTGTATTTGAGCGGGAACGAATAATGTCTACGGGGGTTGGCAAAGGGTTGGCCATTCCGCACGGTAAAGCATCAGGTATTACACAGACTTATGCAGCATTTGCCATTTTAAATGAACCGGTTGATTATGAGGCTATTGACAGTGAGCCTGTGAATATGGTTTTCCTTTTGGTTGGCCCACAAGCCAGTAATAATTTGCATATAAAAATGCTGAGCCGCATATCACGTCTGATGAATAACAGTGAATTTAGAGAGCGGCTTCGCAGCTGTTCTACGGCCAAAGAAATTATTGAGGCTTTTAAAAAAGAAGAGCATGTTTCGCTGAATAGTTAAAACGTATACAAAGTAATTAAGTAGAGATTTATGCCTCATAAAAAATCTATTTATCTGGGTGCAGGGGTACTTTTCGCACTTCTATTTACGATCAGTACTGTACAGGCACAACAAATCATATTTTCGCCGGAGGTTGTTAATACTATTGAAAACAGCCGAGCCAATAATGCTTTTTGGTCAGTCATTGTCCGCGATACTACGGGTAAGATTTTAGAGGGATACAATTTTGAGAAACGGATACGTCCAGCATCAAATTTGAAGTTGTTAACATCCGCAGCAATTTTAGATGAATTGGGCCCCGATTATCAGTTCCGAACAAAGATGTACGGTATTGGCGAACAGGTAGAGGATACTTGGCAGGGCGATATCATTATTCGTGGCGTTGGTGACCCATCTATAAGTGGAGACTTTTATCGGGATGACCGTTTTTATGTGTTTGATAAGTTTTTTTCAGCGCTTTATGACAAAGGTATTCGAAAAATTGACGGCAACTTAATTGGTAACGATTCTTTTTTTGACCAGCAGCCATATCCCAAGGGGTGGAGTTGGGAAGACCTGTCCTTCTATTATGGAGTGGAGATCAATGCGTTGTCATTTAATAATAATGCCGTAGATCTGACCGTTTACGCTCGGGGAAATGTGGGTGAAAAGCCTGAGATTGAGTGGTTCCCGTTTGATACGGATTATGTAGAATTTATTAATGATCAGGTAATTACGCCTGCTGATACAGAATATGATGAGTATTATCGTCGTAAACCTGGTACCAATACCATTGTATTGGGGAGTAAATTGCCCAAGGGATATGTGGAAAAGGAATCGCTTTCGATAGATGATGCCCCGCTATTTTTTATGGACACCTTCAAAAAGTATCTCGAAGATGGAGATATTGATCTTAGCGGTGGTATTATTGTAGACAGTAAATCACATGATTGGAATGAAAATAGATATCAATTGTTGGCGGAGCATGTATCGGTTCCCTTGGATTCTATGTTTTCGCAGTTGAATAAAGATAGTGATAATTTTTATGCTGAAATGCTGCTTAAAACAGCTGCTGCCGAGCACTTTGATACTGAAGGAAGCACAGAATTGGGATTAAGTCTGGTAAAAGATTTTGCCAAATCCATGAAGATGGACACTACAAATCTTGAAATAGAGGATGCTTCCGGTATGGCTGCTTCTACACTGTTGAAAACAGAGGATTTAAATCAACTGTTGGTAGAGATGAGAAACCATCCACACTTTGATGTCTATAAAGAGAGTTTGCCCGTAGCGGGACAGGATGGCTCGTTAGAAAATCGGTTTACCAATTCGCCGCTCGAAGGGAAGGTATACGGTAAGACGGGCTATGTTTCCGGCGTACGCAGCTTAAGTGGTTATATGGAAGGAATTTCGGGTGAGCCGCTAATATTTTCGGTAGTAACAAATAACTATACCGAAAAGACATCTTATATTGATACCATCCACGAACAGATTTTAGAAAATATATACGTAAAGTATTAAGCATTCGATGTCTGATAGAAAACCAACCATTTTAATAACGGATGACGAAAAGAGCATCCGAAACTCACTGCGAGACATCCTCGAGTTTGAAGATTATGCTGTACTTGAAGCAGAAAGTGGTGAGGAGGTTTTTGATCTTCTGGATAAAAACCGTGTGGATCTGATGCTGTTGGATATTAAAATGCATGGTATGGATGGGATTGAGATCCTGTCGAAATTGAAGGACGAAAACTATCAGTTCCCGGTGATTATGATTTCGGGTCATGGCAATATTGAAATTGCTGTAGAGGCTACGAAAAAAGGTGCATTTGATTTTATCGAAAAACCCCCGGATTTAAACCGATTGCTGGTGAGTGTACGCAATGCGCTGGATAAGCAACGTCTTTCCAAAGAAAACAAGTCGATAAAATCGCGACTGCCTGATGTACCCGAGATCATTGGCGAAAGTGATGCGATTAAAAAGATTAAAAAGACGATTGATAAAGTTGCGCAGACCAGTTCGCGGGTAATGATTACCGGTGAAAATGGAACGGGAAAGGAACTCGTGGCTCGCTGGATTCACGAAAAAAGCGATCGCAGCAGTGAAACTTTTGTGGATGTGAATTGCGCAGCTATCCCTGCTGATTTGTTGGAAAGTGAGCTTTTTGGCCATGAAAAAGGAGCATTTACCGGTGCCAGCAGCCAGCGCATTGGTAAGTTTGAACAGGCCGATGGGGGGACACTTTTTCTGGATGAAGTAGGGGATATGAGTCCCGCTGCCCAGGCAAAAGTGCTGCGTGCCTTACAGGAAAATGCGATCGTCCGCGTTGGGGGTACAGAAAAGATATCAGTTGATGTCCGTGTAATTTCAGCGACTAACAAGAATCTTCTTGACGAAATAGAAACCGGTGAATTCCGGGAGGATTTATATCATCGGTTAAATGTTATTCCCATTCATGTGCCGCCATTGAGAAAACGACGAAAAGATATACCACTGTTAGCTGAAGACTGGTTACAGAAATTAGCCGAAAAAGATATCATGTTTTCTGGAATCAGTTTTACGGATAAAGCACTGGAGGAACTTAAACAACAGAATTGGTCCGGTAATGTTCGTGAGCTCCAAAATGGCATCGAGCGGTTGGGGTTGCTGGCAGATGATTCCGAGATAAGTAAAGAAGATGTGCAGGCGTTGACACTTTCCGGAGGAAAAAAGAGCAATACATTCACGGATTTAGCCGATAATATGGAGAGTTTTCAGAAATTTAAGGAGTCAGCCGAAAGATTATTTTTGCTTCGTAAGCTGAAAGAAAACGATTGGAATATTTCCCAAACGGCCGAAGCAATTGATATCCAGCGCAGCCATATGTATAACAAGATGAAAAAGTATAATATTGAGCGTTGATGGCACTCGATACGGACAGGTATGCTTCTTAATGAAGATCATTGTAGCGTACAATGATCAAATCATAATTTTAGTATCTAATAACAATTACTGATGTCAGCGAAAATAATTGACGGTAAAAAAGTTGCACAATTAACACGAGACGAGGTCCGAAAGGATGTGGACGATTGGATGAAAGCAGGGAATCGCCCGCCATTTTTACAGGTGGTGCTTGTTGGCAATAATCCTGCCTCGGATGTGTATGTAGGAGCTAAAACCAAAGCGTGCAAAGAAGTTGGGATTGAAACCGACACTATGCGTCTGCCCGATACGGTTTCTGCCAAAGCCTTAAAACAGACCGTTTATGATTTAAACAATGACGACTCTGTAGATGGTATTTTAGTTCAGCTTCCGCTGCCTAATCATTTATCTGCACATGATGTTATTGAATCTATAGATTATCGAAAAGATGTGGACGGTTTTCACCCCATGAATGTAGGACGACTGACAGTAGGAGAGCCCAGTTTTCGATCATGTACGCCGGCTGGTATTATCGAACTGCTAAAACATTACAGTATTCCAACCAAAGGAAAACATGCCGTAGTAGTAGGGGCCAGCAATATTGTAGGGCGGCCGATTTCAATTTTGTTGAACAAAGAAAGCGGTGAGCAGGGTAAAGCGACAACAACGGTTTGTCACAAGTTTACCAAAGATTTAACAAAACACACTATTGATGCCGATATCTTGGTTGTTGCTGCGGGCCAGCCCGAATTTATTAAAGGAGAGATGGTGAAAGAAGGGGTTGTAGTTATTGATGTAGGTATAAATCGCGTAGCGGATGAAACTAAGGAAAAAGGTTATACCTTGGTTGGTGACTGTGATTTTGAAAGCGTAGAGGATAAGGCAAGCTGGATTACGCCTGTTCCCGGCGGCGTGGGGCCGATGACCGTAGCCATGCTGATGAAAAATACCTTACTTGCCGCCAAAAAGTCTATTTATCCTGAATAAGGCTTATTTATTTTAAACTAATTTAGCAGTTGTAATTGTCCGATTTAAAGACACTCGTTTGGGTTTGCCGGATCTACATAGCAGACATCTGACGTCAGGCTTCGGCTAAACTCAATATCTCTTTGCAAATCCTCGAGAATATCTTCGATCTCCTCTTGGGATGTCCAATATTCATGTTCATCACTTAACAGCGGCAAGTCGTTGGGGGACGTACTATTAGGCAGTGAGCCGGAATCATATTCGGCTACATCAATGATCTTGTGGGCTACGACCATCTCATCTAACTTGTCTTTAACCCATCTTGTAAATGTATCAGATTTTTGATGATAAAAGGTAAACATGATTTTACTTTTAGTGGCAACAGTATTTTTATAACGCCTCAAAACTGATGGCCGTTCCTCCACCCGGTGCCATCCAAAGCTCCAGCACTGTATCACTGTTAACTTCTTGTGTATCGATTGTATAGTCGGTCGGATTATCTTCCCAATGGGCCGTTTTTCCGTCTTTATAGATTGTAGCTTCATAGGTTTCATCATCATCCAGAAAATTGAGCGGTACTTCTACCGTGCGATCATTTTCATCTGTCACAGCACCTAAAAACCAAGTGCTGTTATCTTTTTCCTTTCTGGCTGTAATAACGTAATCCCCAATTTGGGCATCGATAATGTGTGAGGCGTCCCAATCTACGGGGACATCACGAATAAATTGGAACATGGGGTGAAAGTCTCCGTTATCCATTAAATAATTTTCGGGCAGATCAGCAGCCATCTGCATGGGACTGTAAAGCACTACATACAGGGCTAACTGATTGGCCAGCGTCGACTTTACCTGTTCTTGATCAGAATATTCATTAAAAGTGATATCAAAAATACCGGGAGTATAATCGATGGGACCACTAAGCGCGCGAGTGAATGGCAGAATAGTTGTGTGTTCAGGTGGCATCCCTTCACTCCAGGCGTTGTATTCCATGCCTCGGACTCCTTCGCGAGTCATCATATTGGGATAGGTTCTTCGTAAGCCGGTGGCTTTAATCGGTTCATGGGCATTAATACCGATCTGATATTCAGCAGCTTTTTCGAGCACCTTTCGATAGTGACGCACCATCCATTGTCCGTGATGATATTCTCCTTTTGGAATAACACCACCGGCATAGCCCGTTTTAACATGATGAATACCCAGATCGTGATAGAGTTGGAAAGCCGTATCGAGCCTGGTTTCGTAATGGGCTGCCTGTCCCGATGTCTCATGATGACCGACCAGTGCAACATTATTGGCTTGCGCATAATCAACGACTTCCTGCAGATCAAAATCAGGGTAGGGGGTGGTAAAGTCGAAAAAGCCCAATGAATCGGTTCCCCAATATTCCCAACCGGTATTCCAACCTTCAATAAGCAGTCCTTTAATACCTGCTTTGTTGTTAAAATCCACATACTGTTTTGCGTTTTGGGTGGTAGCTCCATGGGTTGATCCTCCTTGATCATCAAAAGAACCATCCGCTGCATCTTCCATGCCCCAGGTCGACTTTCCGATATGCATCTCCCACCAAATGCCGGTGTACTTCATGGGCTCTATCCATGAGGTGTCATCGAGCTTGTTGGGATCATTTAGATTTTGAAGTAAAAACGATTCTGCAAGAGCAGCCGGTGATTTGCCGACTTGAATAGTTCTCCATGGAGTAGAAAAAGGAGCCTTGGTTTTTACTTTGGTACCATCGGCCCAGGGGACGAGCTCGCTAACTAACTTTAAATCCTCAGTTACACCAAGCGTCATTCCGGCATAGTCGGTCAGATTTGCTTCGTGAAAGCTCAGGTAAATCCCATCTTCTGTTTTCATCGTGATCGGAGTATTAGCCGCATTAAAGTTATCAATCTGACGATCAACCCGTTCGTTTTCGCCGGCAAATTCTGAGGCATCTATTTCACTTACTTTTGTTTGCTTGTAATTATACTCATAACTGTCATAGTCGGCGGGAATCCACCAGCTGGTATGGTCACCGGTAAGGGCAAATTCAGTTTGCTCGTTCATAACAAACAGGCTATCGGCCATCGATTTCTGAGCCGGAACTTCATACCGAAATCCAACGCCATCATTAAAAACTCTAAATCTTAGTTTTACCACTCGTTCTTGGTTATTCGTTTCTTTGAGTGATACCAGCAGCTCATTGTAGTGACTACGAACTTCCTTTTGTTCACCCCATACCGGTTGCCAGGTTTCATTAACAGACCTTCGTTCAATGCTCGATATTTGTACCCCGTCTTTTAAAGGAGGGAGGCTTTGGAATTCAATTCCCAAACCTGAGGTGTCAATAACTTGATCATCCCCATACTGCACAGTGTATTGAGGGCTCCCAGAATTAGAAAGAGAAAACGTAACCGCGAGGTTTCCATCCGGAGAAGAAACAGTTGATAATTTATTCATCATATCGCAACTAAAAATTAAAAGAGAACTAATAATTGCGAACGTAAGCGCTTTCAAATAATGCATCATAAGTGAAGAGTTGGTGTAAAAGAAATTTGTAGCAGGGTCTAAAATTCATGGTTTTGGAATAAAAAACAACTCTCTGCTGAAAGAAAATGGGGGATGAAATATCTATGCAGTAATATTCATTCAAATAGGGGTGACATACTGGTGTCACACATAATTATTACGTTAGAACTGAACATCAATTAAACAAAGGAACTCATTATGAATACCGCGATTAAAGCCAGTCAAAAAAGTCTTGACACTAATTTAGAGCCCGTCCTTCGCAAAGTTTTAAAAGAGGCTGAAAAAGAACACCGTGAGCTTCAGGATATGTTTAAGCTTATGGGATGGGGTGATATTCCCGATGCGCTTAAGATGGAAATCAAGGATGACGTATCGGCTATGGTTAATGAATTGAAAGGTCAATATTCCAGTTGTGATCCCTATGTAGCTCGACGACGTAAGCGTGTATCTTACTGGGTAGAATGTTATCGTGATGGCATTTGCTCGTTGGATACGGCTATTGATGCTTTGCATATTAAAAGTTTATGAGTATTAGGGAGAGCCGCCTGGCGGCATGCGCATGTGAGCGGTCTTGCTTAGCAATTTTTAAGGAAATTCTGTTAAGCAGGTCGCTCACATTTTTTTTATCTTTGCTCAAACTGGAACTATAAGATGCGCAGATCCTTTTTACCATGGAAAATTCCTCTCCTTTCGACCGAATTTCACGCCAGGGTTTAACCTATGATGATTTACTCTTAGTCCCTGCCCACTCTGAAGTTGTCCCCCGTGATGTGGATACAAGCGTGGATTTAACTTCTGAACTTACGCTCAATACTCCCATCATTAGTGCGGCTATGGATACTGTTTCGGAGTATCGGCTGGCCATTGCCCTTGCGCGCGAAGGAGGGATTGCTATGCTGCACAAAAACATGTCGATTGAGGATCAGGCCGACCAGGTACGCATGGTGAAGCGCAGTGAAAGCGGGATGATAGTTGATCCGGTTACATTGGGTAAGAATGAGACTGTTCGCAAAGCGCGCGGACTTATGAAAAAACATAAGATCGGCGGAATCCCTATTGTAAAAGATGATAATACACTTATTGGTATTGTTACGAACAGGGATTTGCGTTTTGAGCATTATGTAGATAAGAAACTGAGTACTATAATGACGACTGAAAATCTTATCACGGCGCGCGAAGGTACCACGCTCGAAGAAGCAGAAAAGTTGCTGCAGGAACACAAGGTTGAAAAGCTGCCTATTGTAGATAACAATATGAAACTGGTGGGGCTTATTACCTTTAAGGATATTGAGAAGAAAATGAACTTTCCTAATGCCTGTAAGGACGATATGGGACGCCTGCGAGTGGGTGCCGCGGTTGGCGTTACAGCAGATACACTGGATCGCGTTGAGGCACTGGTTGATTCCGGTGTTGATGTTATCACCATTGATACCGCGCACGGCCATTCTCAAGGGGTGTTGAATATGGTCAAAGAGGTTAAAAAAACATATCCCGAGCTGAATCTGATTGCTGGAAATATTGCAACCAAGAATGCTGCAAAAGCTCTTGTTGATGCGGGAGCAGATATTTTAAAAGTAGGAGTTGGACCGGGATCTATCTGTACAACGCGCGTGGTAACCGGTGTTGGAGTACCACAAATGAGTGCAGTGATGGAAGTTGCCGAATATGCTCATGAAGCCGGTGTTAGTGTCATTGCCGATGGTGGAATTAAGCAAACTGGTGATATTCCCAAAGCGCTGGCAGGAGGTGCACACGCAGTTATGATGGGATCGATGTTTGCAGGAGTTGATGAGGCACCCGGTGAGACTGTTATCTATGAGTCACGCAAATACAAGTCGTACCGTGGAATGGGAAGCTTGGGGGCCATGGAACAAGGTTCTAAGGACCGTTACTTCCAAGATGTCGAGGATAACATTAACAAGCTTGTGCCCGAAGGTATTGAAGGACGGGTTCCATATAAAGGATATTTGAGCGAAGTCGTCCATCAAATGACCGGCGGATTGCGTGCAGCTATGGGTTATTGCGGAGCACCTGACATTGCAAGGCTACAGCAGGCTGAGTTTGTACAAATTTCTGCGGCAGCTTATAAGGAAAGCCATCCTCATACTGTAGAAATTACCAAAGAAGCTCCAAACTATTCGGTAAGCTAAACACGACCCGGGGATTATTTTCGGGCGTTGACGAGGATACTTACCCCAATTACCAGAAAGATCAAATGAGGAAGTGTTGCTGCCAGCATGGGATCAATTTCTCCCTGACCACCGAATGGCTCAATCACTTTCATCATTACCAAGTATAGAAAGCTTACGGCCAACCCAGCTGCGATATAGAACCCTTTGCCGCCTTCCCGTCGAACCGAAGCCAGGGCAAATCCGACGATAGTAACAACAATAATTGAAAAGGGATAAGCATATCGACCGTAGAGTTGCACTTTTGGTAACTCCACCCCTCCGGCACCACTGCGTTCGATAGATTGAATATAATTTTGAGCTTCGGGATAGGTAAGCTGATAGATATCCGAGGTTTTGCGCGTTAGATCCCGCGGATATATATTCAGCGTTGTGTCCATGGAATCGACATGTACCTCGGAATATCCCATTTCGGTAAAAGTTTGTTTTCGTACATTTTCAAGCTTCCAGTGTTGTTGTTCTTCCTGCCATATCATTCGCTGAATAAACAATTTCTTACTGATTCTGTCGCCTTCAAAATTTATAACATCTACCCGGTATCCGGTTCCTTTATCGGGATTGAAATAATTTATTTTAAAGATGGAGTTTTCGGATTCCTGCCGAAAAATGCGGTTTGTATCCACTTTATCCGATTTACTGGAAAGATATTCAGACTCGAATGCGAGGCGTGTTTCATTGGCATTGGGAATTACATAAGCATCCAGATAGCTCATGGTAGCTGTCATTAAAAAGGCGAAAGCCAGATAGGGTAAAAGAATTCGGTACAAACTAACACCGGCCGCTTTAAGAGCAGTAATTTCGAGTCGTTCAGCCATTTGTCCCGTCAGATATAGGCAGGCAATAAATACGGCAACAGGTATGATTAAGCGTGCTATTTCGGGAATGTAGTTGAGATAATATACTCCGAATACTTGGGCAAAGGTGGCTCCTTTGTCCGTAAAATCTTCACTGTTTTCTGAAAAATCGATAACGATAAAAATAAATATCAGCACCATCATCACAAATAATGTGATGGTCAACATCTTAAAAAAGATATAGCGATCAATTTTTTTAGTCACGATGTTTCCATAGCTTTGATAGTTTAAAAGGAGTGCTAATACTAATTACCATTATAAGTCCCACGGCACCGAGTACAATATCTGATAACCACATGCCGGTAAAAGGTGAAATAAATAGTCGGTCGGCCATTTTTTCGCCCTGAATAATGGAAATCCAGTAGAAGGTTAAAAATACCGTACCAATGAGAGCTGCGTATCCCAGGTTCCCTTTCTTGGTATACATGCCGATTGGGGCACCAAGGAGAACAAATACAATACAGGCGATGGGGATGGAAAATTTTTTGTGGATTTCAACCAGGTACTGGGCAATTCTTTCAAGGCGCCACTCAGTATCTGATACTACATCTTCGATAAAGGATTTATAGTTGCGCAGTTTCATTAGTCCAATATCGTGTAACCGTAACTGGTTGGGTTTTGATTGAAACTGTTGGAGTGCCAAATATTGGCTTTCATAAGGTGGATCAGTAGTATCGATCTTCGATTGCTTTAATTTGGACTCTTCTTTTTTGCCAGTATTGAGATTGGTAAGCGTAGGGTATATGTAATTTGTATTTTTTAAGATGTGTTTTTTTTGTTTTTCAATCTGATTGTCCAGGGAATCAACGACACTGCTCATTGCCTGAATATTCATGGTTCGATCATTGCGGGAACGGTCTGCGGGATTGGAGCGCGAGAAGGCTAAATCTGAAAGATCAAAGCTGATGCGATACCGCTCAAATTTAGTCTCTTCAAAGACAGCAACCAGTTTTCCTTTTTGTCTGCGATCGAGTTTGCGAAGCACCGATCCATCATTCAGAAAAAGGGTGAGTGTTTGTCCGCTCTGCTTACTCGCGAGCCGCCCCTTTTGGGCTTTTATATAGGCTTCTTTACGATCACGTGTGGGATGCTGATAAATGGTTACGTCACGAAGTGAATCAGATTCGTTGGTGATCTCCTTAACCAAAAAGGTGTAGTTGTCGATCCCTTCGTAAAACTCATTTTCTTTTAGATCAAAGCCGGGCTTTTTAAGGCGGATATCAATAAACAGGGACCGAGCTCGCTGGTTGGCATCGGGCAGAATATCGTTGGAAAACCACATCAGAAAAACAGAAAGCAGGATGGATGCAACCAGAACGGGATTTATAACATGGATAGGATTGATGCCTGCAGCGCGGATAGCTGTCAGTTCATTTAGTTCCGTAATTTTACCATAAGCCATCAGCGAAGCTACCAGTACGGCCATCGGCACTGCAAGCACTACCATCGAAGCCAAATTTGTAATGATAAGCTCCAAAATAATTCCTAACGGTAATCCCTTGCCGATAAGAAGATCAATATAAAGAATTAGAAATTGCATAAGCAGCAGGAACATCAGGGTACAGAAACAGAAGATGAAGGGCCCTATATGCCGCTTAAGAATATCTAATTGTAGTTTGTTGGGTAGTAATTGCATATTGATGTTTAATTAGGAGCCTAAAATTAGGTCTATATGGGTTCTTTACAAAATGGATATTTATTATGACTACAAAATCAGAGTTTGTATTTTTATGACAAGCAGGAATCCGTTATAATTCTGCAGAGTGCATGGGGACACGACCATTTCAATAAAATATAAGGAGCTGTATATAGAGGATTGCTACCATAGATTTGCTGATAGAAATAATATGTAAATATATTCTACAACGGTTTCGTGCAGCTCAAGCCATTTAACTTTCCAACGTTTGTTCTATTTTTTTGTTTGGCAGCTATGGTAGCAGGCCCCGGGCAAAGTATGGCTCAGACCGGACAGGACTCACTTCGTATAACGCCTGTCCAGGCTGATACATTGCCCCGGTTGCATAAGCTTCCCTCTATTTCGGATCCTTTTCCGGATGTTCCTCCCAAACTTTTTTATATACAGTTGTCTCAAGAAGAGACGTATGTGCAGCGTGATTCTCTGGGATCATACCGGAGTCAGCGATTGTTGTATGAGATGCCGGTTGCTTCCAGTTTCCAGATGAGCTTTGAGCAGTATGCGGAAGAATCGAAACGCCGTCATCTCAAAGATAACTGGCAAACCCTTGTTCAAGAGCAACAAACAGAGGGACAGCGCCAAGAGGGGTTACTCGACTTTAATCTTGATATTCCCGGCGGAGAAGAGTCCACTTTTACGACTATCTTTGGCAAGCCGGAAGTTAACTTAAGTATCAACGGTACGGCCAATATGAATGTCGGGGCTTCTATCCAAAAGACCGAAAATCCTGAGGTTCCGGAAGACCAACGCCGGCAGATAGATCCCACTTTTGAACAAAGTTTGAAGCTGAATATTCAGGGTACTATTGGGGATAAATTGTCTATCCAAACCGATTGGGATACCGAGCGCGATTTTGACTTTATGAATCGTCTGAGCATTGTATATGATGGTTATGAGGATGAGATCTTGCAGCGTCTGGAATTGGGTAATGTGTCCATGCAGACGGGAAACTCGCTTATTCGTGGCGGTAGCGCTCTTTTTGGTATTAAATCTGTCGCCCAGATTGGTTCGCTGAAGCTGACGTCGGTACTCTCTCAACAAGAGGGAGATAGTAAAACGGAAACAATAACGGGCGGTGCGAAAGAGCAGAAAATTTCTATTCGTCCGGGCGATTATGAATCCGACAAACATTTTTTCTTGGACTTCTTTCCTCGTCAGGAGTTTGAAAATAATGTTTCGAATCCCCAGCAGCAGGGACAGGCGTTACAGTTAACAGAGGTTAATGTGTGGGTGCTTAGGGAGTCCTCACAGTCACAAGAGGGGGAACGTCAGGCGATTGCACTGGGAGACTTGGGGGTAGTGCAAAATCCGGATAGTACATTTTCTCCGCCCGATGAGGATCAGGATATTTTTAATGAGGCGACATTGGATCAATATCGGGATCCTGCACAAGGGGTATCAGCTGAAAGTTTTGGAGTTGAGGCTACCTCATTTGTGGAGGGATACTTTGTGCCATTACAGGAAGGGGGTGATTATAGTTTAGATCGAAACTTGGGTTATATATCCATTAAAAGGAATTTAGGATCGCGACAGGCTTTGGCGGTTTCTTTTAAGTATCGCGATTCACAAACAGGAGAAACAATAAGCGTTGGAGATATAAGCCAGGGCGGGAATGAACGTATGTATTTAAAATTATTACGTCCACAAACAGTGACAACCTCGAATGTTTTGTGGGATCTGATGATGAAAAATGTGTACTCACTGGGAGCGAATAATATAACGCAGGAAGGGTTGGATCTGGATATCAAATACACCGAGCAAAATGTACCCAGCAGCTCGTTGCCACAACGCGATCAAATTTTACTGCAGGATTTAGGGCTTGACCGAGTTGACCAACAGGGGGCGTTAAATCCGGATAACAAAATTGATTTCAGCACAACAGTATTGGAGCCCTCGACCGGCACGCTTGTTTTTCCCTATCTGGAACCTTTCGGTTCGCGCATTGAGCAGCTGCTTACTGAATCCGGAACTCCGCCCGATCGTATCAGTGATCTTACTTTTGATGAACTTTATAATGAGAAGAAGGTAAATGCGAATCAAAGTTCAAAAAATAGCTTTTATCGTATTCAGGGAAGCTCACAGGGGAGTATTTCCTCCAGTTATTCGTTGGGATATTCGTTGGTTGAAGGCTCAGTAAAAGTTTTTGCAAACGGACGCGAGTTGCAGGAAGGGACCGATTATGCTGTAGATTATTCGATTGGAAGTATCACCATCTTAAATGAGCGGTATCTTCGTCGTGGACAAGAAATAAAAATTGAATACGAAAATAATCAGCTCATGCAGATAGGTAAGAAGAGCTTTACCGGGCTTAGGGCTGAGTATGAGTTTACGGATAATATTTCACTGGGAAGCACTTATTTTAATCTCAAAGAACGTCCCCTGCAAGATAAAATTCGCATTGGTGATGAACCGGTGAATAATTCAGTCGTGGGATTTGATGCCAATGCTCATTTCGATACTCCTTGGCTTACGCGTTTGATTGATCAGGTTCCTTTGCTACAGACCAAAGAAAATTCGAACCTAACATTAAGTGGAGAGTTTGCCCATTTACGTCCGGGTGTCTCACAAACAAGTGCAGTGAGTGATGCAATTGATGATAACCGCTTATTTGAAGATGAAGAAAACGGACTGTCATTTATTGATGATTTTGAAGGTTCAGATATTGGGTTGAGCTTTATGAATCCCGGTCGGTGGAATCTTGCTGCAGCACCGGCAGCTGTACCGGGTTATGGACCGGATGAGGTGTTTTTTGAGGATAATCCACCGGACAATCCATCCTCAAATATCGCAGATAAAATTGCTCGTTCGGATCTTCGGGGAACCTTTTCTTGGTACAGTATCCCACAAAATATTGATCAGATATTGGGAGGAGTTAATTTTATGCCGGAAACCGAGCAGGTTAAGGTGACCGATGTTTTTCCTAATCGGGATGTGCTTACGGAAGAAAACTTTATTAGCACATTGGATGTCTATTTTGATCCTACCAAGCGAGGACCGTATAACTATAACGATGATCTGAGAACCTTGTTTGAAAATGAGCCGGAACGTACCTGGAGCGGGATGACGACCACGCTGCCTTCGGGGCAGGAAGACCTGACTCAGAATAATATTGAATTTCTGGAATTTTGGATGCAAACCGTATTGCCTAACGGTCAGGCTCCATCTGCCCAGGATCTTCAGGATTATGAGGGTAAAATTTATATTGATATCGGAGTCGTCTCAGAAGATGTGATTCCGAACTTTAAAACGAATACCGAGGATGGATTGGTTCGTCGTCCCCAGGATTTGCAGGAAGATAATATTAGCGGCCAATCGCGGTCGTATATTCCTACGCCGTTGCCAGCTCCCGAGGGACAGTTTTCGAATGATACGCGTGAATTAGCGGATGTGGGATTGGATGGAGCCCCGAATGAAGGGGGTATTGATAACAAGAATGAACAGAATTTATTCTCAGGATTTCTTGAGGAGATGGCTTCGGAGTATGGGGCCGCAAGTGATCAATACCAGCAGATTGAAGATGATCCTTCTAACGACGATTACGTTTATTATGGAGAAAGTGAAGCGGCCAACGGTGATCTCCAAGAGCGGTTTTCGCGCATGTATGGTTATCATGATGGCAACACACCACCAAACGAGGGTGAAAAGCGGGCCGTAACGAATAAGCCCGATACAGAGGGATTAATAACCCCATCGATTGTCGAGCAGAATAATGCTTATTTCCAGTATGAAATTGACTGGAATCCCGCCGATTTTTCTGAATTAGAACCGGGATCTGAGGGCACGTTTATTGTGGATAAAGTAGACGGTCCCAATCAGGAAGATCGGTGGTACCAGGTACGTCTTCCACTTGAAGAGTGGGTACGCAAAGTAGGGGGGATCGAAAACTTTCAAAATATTTCGTACATCAGGGTTTGGCTGTCGGGATATGAAAAGCCATTTACACTACGTTTCGCTACGTTTGAGTTGGTAGGTAGTCAATGGCGTCCGGCTGAAAATGTGGATGAGCAGCAGGGTACAACGCAGGGGGAATTTAATATTTCATCTGTGAATATTGAAGAAAATAGCCAGCGCCAGCCTATCCCATACCGGCAGCCCGAGGGAGCCATACGAGCCATTAATCGGGATCGACAGCGCCAGACCATTGCCAACGAGCAGTCGATCACTATGAATGTGGAAAACCTGGGCCCCGGAGAACTGAAGATGATGAAGCGGATATATCCCGGGGGATTAAATATGATTAACTACTCAAATGTGCGAATGTTTGTGCACGGTGAGGGTTATGATAACCGCGGCGATGCTGAGCTGGTCGTACGTTTTGGTACGGATTTGACGAATAACTATTACGAGTATCGCCAACCCATTTCGCCCTCCGATCCGAATTATCCATACAGCGCTGAACCCCTTAGTGAAATGAGTGATGCCGAGCGTGAGATGGAGGCCGAGGAGGTCTGGCTGTACAAAAAAAACAGCATGAATATTTTGATGCGGGCGTTCAATGAGTTAAAACAGCTGCGCGACCAACAGGGGGTTGAAGGAAATACGGTTTTTGAGCGCAGTGATTTGTTGCAGGAGGCCCCTTCCGGGGCAATTATTGCAGTCAAAGGAAATCCCTCGCTCGACAGAGTGGGAGAAATTGGGATGGGAATCCAAAACCCCTTTGATCCACAAAATCCGGATGACGGTGGAATTGCTTCTTTGGATGGTCAGTTCTGGTTCAATGAATTACGCGTATCGGGTTTTGATAATAAGTCGGGTTGGGCGGCCAATGCTAAAGCCGAAATGAAGATGGCTGATTTTGCTACCATTAATGCAAACTTCAACAGAGAAACGGATGGGTTCGGAGCTCTAAACTCTCGACTGGGTCAGCGTCGCATGTCTAATGTGCAGGCGTACGATCTTAATTCCACTGTTAACATGCATAAGTTTGTCCCCGATCGTTTTGGCTGGAATATTCCGGTATCACTCTCTACGCGTCGTTCCTCATCCACGCCCCGGTATTTACCCAACCAGGGGGATGTTCGGCTTTCAGAGTTCGAAAATGCGGTTAATGCACGTAACGATATTACCGAGTCTGAGAAAGAACAAATTATTGATCAGCGTATTCGGGAAAGTCAGACGGTAACTGAAAGTTATTCAATCAATGTCTCGAACCTTTCAAAGTCGAGATCGCAATCAAACTTGGCCGAATATACGCTCGATAAAACAACAGTAAATTATGTGTACAACGTTACAGAAAGAAGAAATCCACAGTATCTGCGACAGGATAACTGGAATTACAGCGGTTCAATACGGTACAATTACAGTTTTCCACAAACAAAGGTATTTCGACCACTCGGGTTTTTGGGAGACGTGCCGTTAATACATCCCTTAGCCGGAATACAGTTGGGATATACTCCGGCCTCAATTAATACTTCAATGGGTATCGATCGGGAATACGACGAACAGCTTCGCAGGGTTGTTGATCCCAATTTGGAAAATGCATTACGCCAGTCACATAGTTTTACCTACGACACTGAATTTGGCTTTGGATATAATATTACGCCGAGCATTAAAACGACTTTCCGTTCTCGGACGGTGTTTGATTTATCCCGAGCAGGAATAGAAGAGGCCGGACCGAGTAATCCTATAGCCGATTCTACTCAGTATTCGGTACGTCCTTCTTTTGATGTGCTCAGCGATCTTGTTTTTGATAGCCTTTCGTCCAGGCGTAGTAACTATCAGGAGTCGTATACTGCCGGCTGGCAGCCCAGGTTAAACAGGGTAAGTGCGTTGGACTGGATCAATTATTCAGCAAATTACAGCGGCGGATATCAGTGGAGAAACAGTCCCAGAGGATCAGATTTAGGGGCAAACGTATCAAATAACTTTTCGCTGAACCAGACGCTGGATTTCAATATTCGGAGTCTGCTGAACGAAATGGATTGGTATCGGAACCTGCAAAACAATGGAGGGAGAAATAACACTACTTCAGCTGATACAACAGAAGGATTAACCGAAGATCAGTTGGGTAAAACGCTTGGCAATATTGGGAAGAAAGCAGCCGGAGCGATATTGAGCATACAATCTCTGGATTTCTCTTTTAACATTTCACAGAGTTCGCTCCAAAGTGGATATGCAGGCACATCGCCTATCTACGATATGTTTGGGAGAAGTGGTGAAGATTATTCGCCTCCATTTTCGTATCGCACGGGATTTACAAATGAAGTTGGGCTCGATCGGCTGATTAACAATCCGAGCGAAACTTCGTCGCTGCAATTGCCATCCAATCATAATTTAACTGATGATATTACCGTACGGTCGCGGTTGCAACCCTTTAATAACTTGAACATTGATTTGTCCTGGAATTCAAAATGGAGCGAGATGAATTCCCAATCGATTACTATAGATCCCAATCAAAATAAGAGTACGGTACGTTCGCAGAATGGCTCTATTTCTTCAAGTATCTGGGCTTTTGGTAGTGGTTATGAAGACTTTTTCAAGCAGCAGCTAAGTACTGCTTTTGATGATATTGGCAATAATAGTGTGATTATCGACTCTACCGGTAATTCGGATGGACGAACGGTGTTGGGTCGAACAGCCCTGCAGGAAGATTTCAGAGATTCGTATCTCACTTTTAGTCAAGGAGCTATTGGCAATCGTAATTTTACGCCATTTCCTTTGCCCGGCTGGCGTATTACGTGGACAGGCTTAGAAAGATTTATCCCATATTTTGGCGATCTGATGTCACGGGCTTCCATATCGCATAATTACAGCGGTACCTACCGCCTGGGATGGATATTTAATGAGGATCAAAGCTTGTTGCCGGATATTTCGCTGGGTGCTTATTCAGTTACCAATCGGCGACCCGAATTTGAGCCCAACAGCATTAATATTGAGAAGCGATTTAGTCCACTGGTGGGATTAAATTTGACTTGGGAATCAAACCTTCGGACGAATATCCAATATGAACAGAGTAAGGTAATGAGCCTGGCGCTGTCAAACTCCACGGTAATTGAACGTATGTCCAAGGGGTTGAAACTGACGTTTGCCTATACCATTCGTAATTTCAAAATTCCATTTTTCAATCGTTTGGATAACGCCGTTGATATTACCTTGAACGGAAGTTATATCGAAGATGAAGAAAAGAAATTTGAGCTCGACTCCGATCTTGATGAGGCGCTTACCGCCGGACCAGATGACATTATTAAAGATCCCGATCGGGCGGAATTTTCGGGTACAACGACCGGGGGACAAGCACGGATAAACGGATCGGCCGTTATTGGATACCAGTTTTCACAGATGATACAGGCCAATTTTGAATACAACTACAATAAATTGCTTCCCAAAACATCAGGAGTGTACGGACGAACAGATCACGACATTAGGTTTAATATTGTGGTGTCAATTCGGTCTAATTAGGTTGAGTTACTTTTCTTATCAAAGAAGGAAAATCCTATTCCAAATATTGAGAGAATCATCATCAAATAGGGTAGCCAGTCACCAAATCGAGCGTATAAGGTTTTGGATGTGAGTACCGGCACTTTATAATTAAAAGCGGTCGATTTCCAATAAGGAGTTTCTATTTTTATAGAGCCGTCCGGCGCGATTATACCCGAGATGCCGTTGTTGGCACTGCGAACGATCCAGCGGTCAAATTCGATGGCTCGCAGACGTGCATAAGCAAAGTGCTGCTCGTGTCCGCTGGTATTGCCCCACCAGCCATCGTTGGTAATAATAGTCAGGTATCCCGATCCGTTCTCTACGTAATTCCGAACCCAGCTTGGAAAAACTGAGTCATAGCAAATAAGTGCCGGGGTTGCAGTACCGTTCACCGAAAACTGGTCAGGGTGGTGCCCCTTTCCGTACCCTTGAATTTGATTCCAGCTTACCCATCCGAAGACATCGATGGCATTTAAAAAGTGGACGAATGGAATGCGCTCTACAATGGGCACCAGGTTGTGCTTACGGTAGGCCTCCATCGGTTTATCGGGATAGAATCCGAGGGCAGCATTAAATGGCAGATATGCTCCACGCTGACCTTTGTAAGGTAGGGCAGGAATATCGTCTTTATAGAATTCGAAAAAAGTAGCCCCGGTGATGAGTGTAGCGTCCTGTTTCTCAGTATATTTTTTGAGCTGCTTTTTCGTCCGGTCTGAGAAATTTCGATACCCATCAATATTTAAAATTTGATTCTGTACGGCATTTTCCGGCCAGGCGATAAGTTGGGTATTTTCGGTAATTACGGAGTCAGTCAGAGACAGAAGGTGATCGTTGGCTTGTTGGGCACTGTCAAATCCGCCATTGGGTTCGTAGGAATCGAAGTTGGGCTGGACGACGACAACTTCATGGGTTTGTTCGTGTTTAGTTTCACTTTCAAAAGCGGAAATTGAAATGGACCAAGCAGGAAATACCAGCAGTATCGAAATAAGTGCAATTTTTGTTTTCTGCTTGTGCTTTTTCAGGTACTGATAGGCCAATGCGGTGGTGAAAATAACCCACAATGAGATTCCCCAGTAGCCGGTTACGGAAATATACTGTACTAACTGGGGCACGTTAGCCCATGCGTTTCCAACCCCGAGCCACGGCCAGGCCAGATCCCACTGGTGGTGTAGAAATTCGTACGTCAGCCAGAAGGCTGTTTGCAGCAGGGCGATAAGCCAAGGACTTATTTTTAGCTGTTGTACTTTGTACTGGAGCATTACGGGAATAGTCATCACTGCCGCATTGGCCAGAATCGCGGCCACACCACCGGCAACGGTTGCCATTACCAGCCAGTAGGTGGTAATAATATTCCAAATGAGAAATGCCGGATAGATTTTATAGGCTGCTTCACGGGCAGAATCAGACAGATCTATAATGCGAAAGACGAGCAAGAATGCCGGAAAAATAAGAAAGGGCAGAGGTACCGGGGGATAGCTCAAACCCAGCAGGACTCCTGCCGTAATGCTTAACACCCAGCTACTATTCCAGAATTGTTGTATTGAGTTTTTCATTCGCTATAATCTTTTGGGGCAATAATAACGACTATTTCTCCTTTAATGTCATCCCGCAGTTGAAAAGTGTCGTACACCGATTTTATGGATCCGCGCACCACTTCCTCAAACTTTTTAGTAAGTTCGCGACAGACCGCCATCATGCGCTGATCCCCCATATATTTTCGCAGCTCTTCAAGGAGTTTCATCAGGCGATGTGGACTTTCATACAGCACAATACTGCGCCCTTCGTCTACCAATTGTTTGAGCTGTTTTTGACGCCCCTTTTTCTGCGGTAGAAATCCCTCGAACACATATTTGTCGCACGGTAGTCCGCTGGCTACAAGAGCTGTTGTGGCAGCATCGGGACCGGGAATTACCGAAACCGAATGCCCGGCCTTATGAGCAGCACGAACGGCCAGAAATCCCGGATCAGAAATGCCCGGCATTCCTGCATCTGAAATGATGGCTACATTTTGTCGCGCATCTAAAATGTTGAGTAGATGCTCTACCTTTTGATGTTCGTTATGTGCATGAAAAGCAAAGGTGTTTGCATTAATATCAAGCTTTTTCAGCAGCACGCCTGAGGTGCGGGTATCTTCACAGGCGATGTAGGAAACCGATTTGAGGGTTTTGATGGCTCGCTCGGAGATATCCTCAAGATTTCCAATAGGCGTGGCAATAATATAGAGTGTACTCAACAGTTTCTGAGTTTAAGGTTTTTGGTTTAAATCCCACCAAAAGTAACAAAAACTTATTAACTATTTCGACTTATGATGGTAATTGGGCAGGCTGAAATTAAGGCGGAAAAAGGCTATATTTAGCTGCGTTAGAAAATGAATGATGATTGGAGATTTTTGTGTTATCAACACTTTCAGAATTTATTAAATAAATAGATAAACAAAATTATTATGGCAGATTTTAGTCCATCAGGTATTAATCACATTACGATTCGAGTAAACGATATTGAGCGAGCGGAAGAGTTTTACGGGGATGTTTTGGGATTTGAACTGGTTCGTAAAATGGGGAAAAGCATGGCCGTATATCGGGTTGGTGAAGAGGATACGCTGGTATTGGTTGAGGCGGAAACAAGCTATGATCCTGAGTCACGGGATTACCGGGTAGATCATTTCGGATTTTACCTGGATTCCGAGGAAGAAGTTGACGAGATGGCAGACTATTTTCGTAAAAAGGAAGTTTCTATTTTGAGTGGGCCGGCGAATCGCAAGCGGGGACGATTTGTGTTTATATCTGATCCCGACGGAAATATGCTGGAGTTTTTCTATGAGGAAGATGATGAATAATTTTAGTATTGGTGCGTTAGATACTGATACAAAAAGCTGACACTCTGAATCTTTGCTTTTATTCAGGAACAGAACTTCCGTAACTTTGTCAGCAGATATAGAGGCACAGGGTAATGGCATGTTATTTGCATTCTTGCACCCTAAAGAATCAAAAATAGAATTTAATTGTCAATTTAGTTTCACATGAGCGAATCCAACGAAAAGGTAACTGAAGAACAAGCAGCCGAAAAAGAGCAGCAGTCGGCTGAAGAACAAAACGAAGCTGAGGAGCTTTATTCCCAATACGAAGATTTTGAAACGGATGAGCTTCGTGAATTGCTTGTTTCGCGTGATCAGGAAGTACAGAAATTAGAAGAGGAACTTGCCGAAGCAAAAGATAATCACTTGCGAAAAGCTGCTGAGCTGGAGAATTATCGCAAGCGGGTACAGCGGGAGCGTTCCCAGGTGTATGAGACGGCTAAAGCCAATGCATTGGAGGATTTTCTGGAGATCAACGACGATCTGCAGCGCACGCTGAAGGCGGCTGAAGAACTCGAGGTGAATGATACCCTGATGGATGGTGTAAACCTTGTAGCCAGTAAATTTAAAGAAGTACTCAGCAAATACGGTGTAGAACGCATTGATGAGGAGGGCGTTCCGTTTAATGTAGATCTACACGATGCCATGATGCGCCAGAAACCCGAAGATGACAGCATTGGAAGTGATGTTGTTCTCAATGTTGTGGAGAGCGGTTACCGCATGGGCGATCGTACCATCCGTCACGCAAAAGTAATTGTAAGCGAATAAAATTTATAAGGTTAGTTAGTTCAATACATGTCTAAACCAGATTATTACGACGTACTCGGCGTAAGTAAAGATGCATCTGAAGATGAAATTAAAAAAGCTTACCGAAAGAAAGCGATGAAGTTTCATCCGGATCGTAATTCTGATGATCCGGAAGCGGAGCGGAAGTTCAAGGAAGCTTCGGAAGCTTATGAAGTATTGGGAGATGAGCAGAAACGTCAGCGATATGATCAATTTGGCCATCGTGGTGTAAATGGCGGTGGTGGATTTGGCGGCGGTGCTGCCGGATTCGAGGATATCGGATTTGATGATATTTTTAGTCGTTTCAGTGATATATTCGGTGGTGATTTTGCCGGTGGACGAAGCCGCTCACGTGGTCGTCGCTCTTCGGGACAACCCGGTTCGGACATGAAACTCCGAATTGAGCTTTCACTTGAGGAGATAGCTTTTGGCACCGAGAAAAAGCTTAAAGTTAAAAAGCAGATCAAATGCGACGAATGTAACGGTACCGGTGCGGAATCGGAAGAAGATTTCGAAATGTGCGGTACCTGCAATGGTACCGGTGAAGTGAGACAGGTTCGCAAAACGATGCTTGGCCAGATGGTAAATGTACAGCCGTGCCCAGAGTGTCGTGGCGAAGGTCGTATCATCCGCAATAAATGCTCAAAATGTAGTGGAGAAGGACGCTATCGGGGTGAAGAGACGGTTAAAGTAAATGTTCCTTCAGGTGTATCAGAAGGTAACTATATAACCCTGCGTGGAAAAGGGAATGCCGGTAAGCGCGGCGGTGATGCGGGTTCGTTGGTTGTGCTGATAGAAGAGAAAGAGCACGAGCATTTCGAGCGCGATGGTAACGATATTTATTACGATCTTGTGCTTAGCATGCCCGATGCTATTTTGGGTACCGAAGTGGAAGTGCCCACTCTCAAAGGAAAAGCTAAAATAAAAATAGAAGAGGGCACACAGCCCGGCAGACTGCTTCGGATGAAGGACAAAGGTATTCATGGGTTAAACCGTTCGGGTATCGGTGACCAATTTGTGCGGGTGAATGTGTATATGCCTAAAGATCTATCCGATGAGGAACGTGAACATGTGGAGGCTCTGAGAGGTAATGAGCATTTTAGTGCTACAAATAAAGAAGATGATGGAAAAGGATTCTTCTCTAAAATAAAAGATGTGTTTACGTAGTGTCTTTAGTGATGAGTAGTTAGTATTGAGTTGAAAACTACTAAGACACCAACTAAATATTTTATTTGGTCACACTGCTCTGCAGTGTGACCTTTTTATTTTAATCCTGGATCGAGAGCTTTTTCTCCATCCACTCGTCAAATACTTTTGCAAATCTTTTTGGAGATTCCGGATCCATGTTGAAATATAGTGAGGGTTCGATGAGCTCCAGCTCCATCAGCGCGAAGGTATTCTCGGCCGTACGGACGTAGTCGGCACGGGTATATAACGGTTCAGGATCAATCAGATCCCGCATGGCTCGGGCCGTTTTTAGGAGATCTTCTTCAGGTTCAACCAGCGTTAACCTTCCGCCGTGTTCTTCCTGTACGCGAAAATCATTGGTTTTAGGTGTTTTTAGGATGGTATGACTGTAGATGTCTCCAAAAAAGAAGACCGAAAATTCGCCTTCTGCTGTTATATTATCCATGAAGGGCTGTACCAAAAAGGGCCGGTTTTTGAACACGGATTTAAGATCATTAACAAAAATACCATAGTTTGATTTGTGAATACGGAACGTATTATCAGCTCCGGCACTAATGGTTGGCTTGATAACAATCTCTGCTGATTTTAAATCAGTAAAAATGGAGGGGAATAGATCCGAATTAAATTTTTGATACCACAGGCTGGGGACGATTTCAAGGCCCCGTGATTCCAGATCCCGAAGGTAGGTTTTGTCAATATTCCATTTAACAATTTCGAGGCTGTTTTCGAGTACTGCCTCAGATTGTTCAATTTCTTCCAGTACCTTTAAAAAAGTCTGTGGGTCGTCTTGATAATCCCACGGACTTCGAATAATGACGGCATCATAGCTATCCCAGTCTATGTTTTCATTACGCCACGAAACCTCTTCAGCTTGCCATCCTAATTCTTTGAGTGGTTTAAAAAGCAGATGATCATACACTTCAAAATCATCGAGATTGTCCATTGAAAGAAAGGCGCAATACTTCATTATGCCATTAAATATTTGGAATTTAGTTCGCGCTAAAGATAGGATTCGAATGTAACAGCAACAAGTTGATATCTACTTAATTCCTTCCAGAAGCAGAAGTTTCCAGTATCGCCAGTTCCAGCTGTGCGATATTTTGATATTAAATTTTTGAGCGCTCATCATTTGTTTTAACTCCCCCAGGGAACAAGTATTTATATATTCTGAATTAGTCCAACGTATAAGCTGATTAAAAATCTGGAAGAAACCTTCTCGATTCCAATCCAGGATATAAAGTTTTCCGCCCGGCTTTAGGATATTATAAAACTGACCTAAAACCTGCTGCTGATTTTTATAAAAGTGAAAAGAATTCAGGCAGATAATTTTGGTGAAATAATTTGGCGGGTAGGAGAGGTGTTGAACTTTGTGATTGGCAAAGCTAATTGAGGGATTGCTGGATAGTCGTTGCCGGGCAATTGTGAGCATTTCATCAGAAGGATCATTAACGACCAAATGGTCAAAAGAAGACTTTCGGTCTATAAGTTTTTTAGCAAGTAATCCCGTGCCAGCGCTGGGATCTAAAATGACATCTGATGGATCAACTTCGATATATTTGAGCAGCCTTTGGTGGGTGTGGTCGAGATATGCCCCCCATTTTTGCTCATACATTTTTGCTTTTCGGTTATAGCGGTGGATCGTTGAGTCAGACAAAACAAATATTATTTTGTTAGCAGGCGTGAGGAATTAAGCAATATCCCTACATCAGGCAGAGATTGTGCCGCGGCAGCCAGAACAGGGGGAAGGATTCCAAAGGCCGCCAGTGACAGTCCCACCAGGTTATAAGCCGTTGTAAACCCGAAATTCCATTTGATAACACGCATGGTTTTATCTGCCGAAGCAAAAAGATCGGGCACGAGATACCAATCGTCGCGCATCAGGGTGATATCAGCTGTTTCGATAGCAACATCGGTACCGGTTGTTCCCATTGCGATACCAACATCGGCTTGAGCAAGAGCAGGAGCGTCATTGATGCCGTCGCCAATCATGACTACTGTGTGACCTTCTGACTGATATTTTTTGACGATATCAATTTTATCTTCGGGCAACAGTTCACCCCTGAAATCGATATTTAATTTCTTTGCCAAATGGCGGGCAGTTTCGATATTATCTCCCGTCAAAAGTTCAACGGTATCAAACGAATGTTGTTCACGGAGATTTTCAAGAGCTGCTCCAGCTTCGGATCGTTCAGTATCCCGGGCTGCTAACACACCAACAGGCAGACCGTTTTTCTGTACAATAATAGCTGTTTTACCTTCTTTTTTGAGGGTATCAACCGCCGATTTAATTTCCTGGGTTTCATCGTCGAGCAGACGCTGGTTCCCGACGGTAATGGTGTGCCCATCCACTGAGGCGCGAACTCCGTTTGCAGTGATTTCTTTAAAGTTATCCGGTTTTGAGAGAGTCAGGTAACGTTTTTGAGCTGCTTCAACCACTGCTTTACCGATGGGATGGTCAGAATACTGTTCGGCACTTGCAGCCATGGCAAGAAGATCACCTTCGGTAGTTCCGTTGAACGGTATGATATCCGAAATTTCCGGTCGACCGAATGTTAGCGTCCCCGTCTTATCAATCAACAACACATCGGCGCGATCCAGTGCTTCAATATATTTACCGCCCTTGATAAGTACTCCACGTTTGGCGTTGGATCCTACAGAAGCGAGCAGGGCTACCGGGGTTGCGAGAGCAAAGGCACAGGCACACGCCACTACCATCACGGCCACGGTTGCCATGAGGTCACCGGACAGTAGATAGGTAAGTACTGCAATGAACGTTACTACCGGCAGATACCACGCCGAGAATTTATCGGCATAGCGCTGTATCGCTCCCTTTTGAGATTCAGCTTCTTCGACCATGCTTATGATTTTCCCGAAGGTGGAATCCCGACCAATAGCTTCTGCGCGTAACGTTAGAAATCCTCCTTGTGCAATGGTAGATGCAAAAACATTGGATCCTTCTGTCTTTTCAACCGGCATTGATTCACCGGTAATAGGTGATTCATCAATGGTAGCCTGTCCGTCGATTACAGTACCATCGACGGGGATTTTACCGCCGGGGCGGACAAGGATTTTATCACCCTGTTTTACTTGGTCAATGGGAATTTCTTGCTCAGTATCGTCCCGTAATACAGTAGCGGTCTGCGGTGCGTGTTTTGTCAATGAGCGAAGAGAATCCCGAGCCTTTTCGGTGGTGTAACTTTCGATGTAATCGCCGGTTCGCATAAAAAATACGACGATACCGGCCGTTACCCATTCTCCCGCGGCCAGTGCTGTAATTGATCCCAGAGCCATGAGAGCGTGTGGAGTAACCAGTCCCTTTTTAGCAGCTACGATAACCTGTTTAAAAACGGGATATCCCATAAAAAGTACGAGAAGGGCTCCCAACCAGAAGGGAATCCACTGGGTAAGCGTTTGAAAGAGTCCGAGCCATTCTCCTGCAATGACGATGAGCAATATGGCCCCAAACACAAGTCCGAATAATCGAAAGGATTTTTGAGCTTTTTCTTTCAGTGATTCGTTTTCCTCTCGATATTGATCTGATGTGTTATCAGGAATATGATAGCCAATATCCTCAACGGCTTTTTTGATACTATCGAGATCAGGCTGGTCAGTTTTGGTATTAATTCGGGCTTTTTCGGCTGATAGCAGAACCTCGGCAGATTCTACTTCCTCAAGTTGTTCGAGTGCAGTTTTTACATTGTTGGCACAGCCCGAGCAATCCATGCCTTTAACCGTGAGTTGAACTTCTTTCTTATTCATTATTTGCTGATTCATTTTTTTGATTCGTATCGCGTACAATCGTAGACCCCTTTAGCAACTTCTGAGAGAAGCTGTTCAGACTTCTGTAGGATCATTGTTATGCGCGTATCACTTAGTCTATAATAGATATAACGCCCGTCTCGTTCTTTTTTAACCAGATCGCAATCAGCGAGACACCGCAGGTGATTCGAAACATTTGGTTGAGAAAGTCCGGTAATTTCAACTAATTCTCCTACACTTCTCTTCCCGTTGCGAAGTACTTCAATGAGCATTAGTCGCGAGGGGTCAGCAAATCCACGAAATAACTTTGCTTTTATTTGAATGGCTTGTTCATCGATCAATAATTGTTCGGTATCCATAGTCTATTAATATATCATTATACAATGATATAAAATACAAGGTTTTAAGGCCAATTGGAACTTTATTGTCGATAGTGAAATGTCTATTAAACAAAAAAAGCCTCAGAAAGGATTCTGAGGCTTTTTAATAAATCAAAAAGTAAATTTTACCGTCGGCTGCCGGCTGTTTCTTTGGGACGGGCCTTATTTATTTTAACAGTTCGGCCCTTGATTTCGGCGCCATCAAGTTTATCAATAGCGGCTTGGGCTTCTTGGTCATTTTGCATTTCTACAAAACCGAATCCTTTTGATCGGCCGGTTTCACGATCTTTGATAACCTTGGCTGAAATTACATCACCAAGCTCTTCGAAAATTTCTTCCAGTTCCCGATCTGAAACCTTATAAGAAAGGTTTCCTACGTAAATATTCATTCGTCTAATATCAGTTTAATTATAGGTTATTGCGGGACTCGTGATACATCCCACAATTAGGATATTACGACGTTTTCAAATAGAAAAGAAATTAACTTTTTGGTATGAAAAGCGGATTAACTTATTCGGTTTTTCCCATTAGTTATACTGATAAAAAAAGAGGTTAGTCCTTACAACTTTTTGTACATATAAAGATGATCCCGAAACTCACCGTCAAAATTAAGTCCGTCGGGAATACGTCCCGCTTCACTGAATCCAAACTTCTCGAGAAGGGCAATACTTGGTTTATTATCACTGACTAAAATAGCAACAGCAATACGATAGCCATATTCCCGGCAAAATTGCAGACTGTGTTCCATTAATGCCGAAGCAATACCCTGGTTGTGATGGTTGTAGTCAATATAGTAGCTTACTTCAACTACGTCGGCAAGAGCTTGACGATTTTTGCTATAGGAAGAAATTGAAAGCCAACCGAGTACGGTCTCATCATCCAAATAGACAAAAACGGGGTAGGTACTGGGAGAATGGTCAGCAAACCACTGTTTACGCTCATCCGGAGAAACCGGATTGGTATGAGCCGTTCTAAAACTATCCGCTACCGCTTGGTTATAGATGTTATTAATGGCTGGAAGATGGTGAGAACGGGCGGGGATAATCATCAGCCAAACCCTAATAGTTATATTATGACTTCACTTTCGATTTTTTGGTGCCGGATTGTTCTTTCTGACGCTTTTCGCAGGCTTCCTTATCTTGACAAGTGCCAAAAAAGTGGAGGGAGTGGCCTGAGATATCGAACTTGTGAATTTTCTCCATCATCGTTTTGATCTCTTGAATACGCGGATCACAGAACTCTAAAACCTTACCGCATTTTTTACAGATGATGTGATCGTGTTGTTGGTAGGCGTAGGCACGCTCGTAATAATATTGGTTTTCTCCGAATTGCTGGCGTTGTACCAATCCACATTCCACCAAAAGATCGAGTGTGTTATACACCGTTGCCCTGGATACGCGAGTGCCGCCTTCTTTCATATTGAAAAAGATATCATCGGCATCAAAATGTCCGTCGGCACGGTAAATTTCTTCCAAAACCATGAACCGCTCCGGGGTTTGCCGTTGGTTGTGCTCCTTTAGGTATGAGCTGAAAATCTCTTTAACTAAATCAATTGTTTCTTCACTTGCCGGATGAGCCATAAAAAGAGGGTCAAATTTTTCTTTTAATATAAGGAATTGGACTTCCTAAAAAAATTCAATCGTAATGTCTGAAACGAATGGGGAAAACCCGGAATGTTGACCTGTACTGAATTTTCAATTCAGAATGTTATATTCGAGCATATACAAATAGTTTGTGATCAGGGTTTTTAACAGTAACTAATTTTAGTTTTATGCCTACAGTTGTAGCTTTTGAAACGTTGACTGAGCTGTTCCTTAATTTATCCAAAAAATATAAGGGAACTGAAAAGACGGCTTTTGCACGAAAGCCGCAAACGGATGAGCCTTATGAAACGATCACATGGGATCAAGTTCATGAAGATACACATACGCTGGCTGCCTATATGGTTACCCATGGTATTGAAGCCGGTGACCGAGTAGCTATCCTTAGCGAAAACCGCTACGAGTGGGCTGTTGTTGATTTGGCTTTACAACTAATTGGGGCTGTTAATGTATCCATTTATACCTCATTGCCACCCAAACAGTGTGAATATATTTTGAAAGATTCGGGGGCAAAAATGTTTTTTGTCTCCACGGGTATTCAACTTAAGAAGGCGCGCGAAGTGTTTGATAATTGTGAGGATTTGAATCGGGTGATTGCATTCGATGAACCCAACATCTCGAGCTATTTGGATGATGAGTATGTATCACTTTTTGATAAGGCAATGGCTGAGGGAATGAAAGAGTTGCCCAAACAGAAAGATGAAATTGCTCGTCGCAGTAAGACAATCGAGCCGGAGGATTTGGCAACACTGATTTACACTTCGGGAACAACCGGCAAGCCAAAGGGAGTTATGTTGACTCATCGAAATATCGTCAGTAATATTAAGGCTGCCCATCAACAGATTGAAATTATGGATGATGATCGTTGCCTTTCCTTTTTGCCGCTTTGTCACTCTTTTGAGCGTACGGCGGGTTATTATGCGATGATGGCCGGCGGTGCAGAAATTTATTATGCTGAAAGTGTGGATACGGTGGCAAAAAATATGACAGAAGCCCATCCCACTATTATTATGAGTGTTCCGAGACTGTTTGAAAAGATCTATAATCTTGTTTCCAAAAGCGTGGAAGAGGGGAGTGCTGTTAAGCAGAAAATTTTCAATTGGGCCCAGAAAGTAGGTCGTAAGTATGCTGACGGGGAACGTGGAATCGTTTCGATGCAGAAAAAACTGGCTGATAAGCTGGTATTTGACAAACTGAAAGAACGAACCGGTGGACGTATTCGATTTTTTGTTTCGGGGGGAGCCGCATTGCCGGCAGAGATTGGCCATTTCTTTATGGGAGCAGGGCTCCATATCATTGAGGGCTATGGATTAACAGAAACATCACCCGTTATGTGTTGTAATACCTACGGCGATGAGCAGATGGGTACGGTTGGTAAGGTGTTGCCAGGTGTAACCGTTGCTATTCAGCGATTAGAGGATAGTAAAATTATTGCTGAGATCAGTGGTGAAGATTATCCGACGGATCATGATTCTGAGCAGGGAGAAATTTTGTGCAAAGGTCCCAATGTGATGGAGGGATACTGGAAAAATAAAGAAGCAACTCGTGAAATGATCGATGATGACGGTTATCTGCATACCGGAGATGTGGGTAAATTTGTGGATGGGAAGCTGCAGATCACCGACCGTATTAAGCACATGATTTTAAACGCCGGTGGTAAAAATATTTATCCCGGCCCCATTGAAGACCTGTTTAAAACCAGTAAATGGATTGATCAACTGGTTGTTGTCGGGGAACGCCAGCCCTATATGGCTGCCTTGATAGTACCGGATTTTGAGGCGCTTGAAGCTCATGCTGAGGAGGAGGGCATTGAATATGGTTCTATCGAGGATCTGATCCAAAAAGATGAGATTCAGAAAATTTATAATAACGAGGTGCGAAGCTACTCTAAAGACTTGGCCTCCCATGAAAAGATCAGAGATTTCCGCATTGTGTCTAATGAATTTACGGTTGAGTCGGGTGAGTTAACCCCTACGTTAAAAATTAAGCGCCGTATAGTTGAGGATAAATACGGTCATCTTATTGATGACATTTTTTCAAATTAAGCTGGATTTGGATGTTGTATGAACTCTCTCGGTGGATTCACATTCTTTCAAATTTAATATGGTTGTGTGCATTTGTCGGAAGCTTGCTGTACGGTATTAGAATTTATCGGACAAAAAAATCATCTTCTACAGATAACTTAATACAGACCGAGCGGTTATTGGCAAAGTGGGGGACTATAGTTGGCGCCGGAGGAATAATTGTTTCTGGCTGGGCATTATCGAGTATTGCACAAGGTCCGCAGTGGGGATGGTTCGATATTCAGCTCTATCCCTGGCTGGCATTGAAACAACTGCTTTTTGTAATCATTCTTGTGTTTATTGTTATAGACCTTAACAGGAGTAAAGAACTTAACAAACGATTACAAGCAGGTGACTTTGTAGGAAAACAATCGGTAGAAAAGTGGAGTGCGGCTTACCGTTATACTGTTGCTGTATACATTCTTGTTGTTATCAGTACGTTGCTGGGATGGTATAAACCGGGACTAACAACCTTTGGCTAATCCTATCAATTAGAGTCGTAAAACGGTAAGTGATTTAAGCATTCTTCGATAGTATTTCCGGTTTTTAGCAGTGTTCTATTATCCTTAGTGATAAATTTGTTTTTGACTGCTTCATCGATAAACTCGATCAGTTTATCGTAGTACCCATCGATATTAAATATGATTACTGTTTTCTCGTGGATGCCCAGCTGCAGCCAGGTGATGGCTTCCATCAGCTCCTCGAACGTTCCGAATCCACCGGGCAGGGCAATAAACGCATCCGAAAGTTCGGCCATCATCGCTTTTCGTTCGTGCATGGTATCGGTGATATGCAGGGCGGTAAGATTTTTGTGGGCAACCTCCATATCATACAAATGCTGGGGGATGACGCCGTGAACCTGTCCGCCACGCGAAAGAGTAGCATTTGCGATCTCATTCATCAATCCCACTGAACCGCCGCCATACACCAACCCAATTTCGTTGGATGCAAGGGCGTGTCCCAATGCTTTGGTTTGAGGAATAAAGGAAGAGTTATTACCGGTTTTTGATCCGCAATAAACACAAACTCGATTTTTAAAACTCATGCTTTAACAGTTCCCATCATTCTTTCTACAACTTCTTTTAACTTATTTACAAAGTAATCGATTTCTTCTGCGGTATTTTGTTTGCCAAGGCTTACACGGAGGCTGGAGTTTGCTGTCTTCTCATCCAAGCCGATGCCTTCAAGCACGTGAGAAGGTTCCATAGCGCCTGAAGTACAGGCCGATCCGTTGGAACAGCAGATGCCTTCCACATCCAGATTCAGGAGCAGCATTTCTCCGTCAAGGCCATCCCCATTGGGATCTAAGAAAGAAATATTGATGATATGGGGGACTCCGTTTTCGGTATCGCCGTTAATTTGGTAGCGATCACCGAATGTTTTATCAAGTCCGTTAATAAGCCGTTTGCGGAGTTTGATAAAATGTTTACGATGGTCATCCATCTCTTTTTGAGTGAGTTCCATCGCTTTGGCTAATCCAATAATCCCGGGCACGTTCAGCGTACCCCCGCGTCGGCGTCGTTCTTGCGAACCCCCGTGCATCCAGGGAAGCCATGGGGTTGCATGACGCATATACATTACACCAATACCTTTTGGGCCGTATATTTTATGTCCACTGATACTCAGAAAATCGAGTCCGAGTTCATCCACATCCACCGGAATTTTACCCACGCTTTGAACAGTATCAGAATGGAAGGGTATGTTGTGCTTGCTGCAAACTTCGCTAATTTCCGCAAGCGGATTTATAGAACCGATTTCATTATTAACATGCATCAGCGAAACCATCGCTGTATTATCGTTGATTGCTTCTTCTACTTTTTCAGCAGTGATAATCCCTTTGGAGTTTGGTTCCAGGTATACCGGTTTAGCTCCATGACGTTTTAAAGCCTCTGCCGTATGCAGAACGGCATGGTGTTCAAGCGGGGAGGTAATGACTTCTGTTTTGCCCGTGGCATTCACAACACCCTTGATGACACAGTTGTCACTTTCCGTCCCGCCGCTGGTAAAGACAATTTCAGCCGGTTCGGCACCGATCATTTCGGCAATATTTTCCCTTGCTTCTTCAACTGCGACTTTGGCATTGTTACCTAATCCATGGGGAGAGTTTGCATTTCCATAATGTTCGGTAAAGTAAGGGATCATTGCTTCAAGCACACGCTCATCAACCGGTGTGGTAGCGGCGTGATCGAAATAGACGGTATCCATGTCTCCTGTTTTTAGCATTGAAATTTATTAGTCAAAGATATTTAATTTTGGGTAAAAAAACAGGGTTTGACTGTACTGATAGTTTGCAGTACCATAGAAACATTCGAACATCCTGTTTGTAGAATAATTGAGCAATATTAAATATCAGCTATCATCAATGGACAATCTGTTTTCTCCCCGACTATTAATTTTGAGTGTCTTAGTATTCATTTTTCAACTTTCTTCTGTTCATACAGCCAATGGTCAGGATTCTACTTCAACGGCAACACTATTGGGATGGGAGCAACGGACCCGAAATTTTATGTTGGATCGCTCTCATAATCATGGTGGTACTCATTTTAATCGGGGATTGTTTCGGGAGCATCTCAATGAAATGAGTCCCGAGCATAACCTGGATTTAATTACTTATCAATTTACATTATTTCAGGATTATGATTTTGAACAGGCTAAAAATGTATATCGGATGTCGACAGGTAGTTTAAATGCCACAGAATTTGCGATTGAAAATACTATTAAAAGTGATATTGCTATTAGTGATAAGAATCAGATTTCCATTGATGGATATCATGCAGAAAACATTCGCGCAAATCGTTTTTTATTTCATCTGGGTTATACTCGAAATCTTACTGGTAAACATTTTTTGGGGGTAAGCCATACCCTTAGCCAATATAAGGCTGATCTTGATGCCACATTTTTTTACAGATATGGAGATTTTGATGATGGAATGGTGCAAATTAGTGCAAGCATTTTGGATTGGGGCAGTAATGTTGTTCAGGATTTAGCTAAAGACGGTCGAAACTCCTGGAATGAACGGTACGATATTACTCACCAATATTCCAATAGGCCGGAACTGCTTTCAATGAAATATACCAGTTCCCAATATAATAGATTAAAAGTTGAATTATTGGGTGGTTTACAAACGTATACGCGTAAGAGAATAGAAGTGCATGCCGATACCAGTAATTATATTGATGAAGAGTGGGCCCATTATTTGGGAGCATTGGTTGAGTATGACCACCCTCTTTTTACAGTGGGGTTAACGTATCAGCGTACTTTTTCAAAATTAAAAAGAAATCCCACTTTGGATTCTAATTATAATTTTAACAATTGGCAGATAACAAATCAGTTAGGTTTATATGCTATGGGGCGGTTACAAGCCTTTCGGTTTGAACAATGGCTATGGTATGGATATGACAGAGATCGAATAAAGGGCAAAAAAGTCCCTAAAAAAATTATACGACATGGGGATCCGTTTGATTATTTGGAGGAGCCTATTAGTATAAAGAGTAGGATATTGTATGATCCCATCATTTCTGGATTTAAAACGGGGTTGGAATTTCACGCAGAATATAGTCGTCCCCAAGGACCTAAAGCTCAAAATGGTATACGAAGCTTTGATTTTAGACGAAACTACAGCATAGTAAGAGATTATAACGCTCGGGTTACGTACACAATTGGATACAGGTATAGCCAACATTTTTATTTCCTTGCCGGAATATCATACGACCTGGATGGGGATAAGCAGACGGGACGGGGAACATATAAAGTAATTGATGATACCACATGGTTCGATGGTGGGTTTGGACGGCTTTCAATAAGCTGGTAAATTCAGCTATGAAATCATTAGTTAATCAGCTAAAAATTACAGCTACTTATGGATAAGATGACGCTTGAGGATGTACAAATTGAAGGCAAGAAAGTATTAATGCGCGTGGATTTTAACGTGCCGATTAAAGATGGACAAATTGGTGATGACAATCGCATGGTACAGGCACTGCCGTCTATAAATTATGTTACGAAGCACGGTGGCAAACTCATTCTCATGAGTCACTTAGGACGTCCCGGTGGAGAGGTTGATAAGTCGCTGAGCCTCAAACCGGTAGCCAAGCACCTGCAGACGCTGGTTGATACAAAAGTCCATTTTGCAGAGGACTGTATCGGAGAGAAGGCAAAAACAGTGATCAATCAGGCCAAAGACGGTGAAATTGTACTGCTGGAAAACGTTCGCTTTCATAAGGGGGAAAAAGCTAATGACGAAGAGTTCTGCAAGCAGTTGGCCAAACATGGCGACCTGTTTTGTAACGATGCATTTGGAAGTAGTCACCGTGCGCATTCTTCTGTAGCAGGGGTTACGCGTTTCCTTCAGCCGGCGGTATCGGGATACTTGTTGGAAAAAGAGATTAAGTATTTGAATGACTCTATAAACAATCCCAGTCGACCGTTTGTAGCGATATTGGGTGGAGCCAAAGTATCTGATAAGATTGGAGTAATTGAAAACCTGCTTGATAAGGTAGACAGCATTCTCGTTGGCGGGGGTATGACCTACACGTTTTATAAAGCTAAAGGACTGCCCATTGGTGATTCGCTGGTTGAAGATGATAAAGTTGATTTAGCCAAAGAATTAATGATGAAAGCCGATGAAAAAGGTGTCAATGTTGTATTACCTGTGGATTCGGTTGCTGCCAAAGAGTTTAAAAATGATGCCGAGCACAAAGTTGTTGACGAGGATGGTATTGAAGATGGTTGGATGGGCGTAGATATCGGTCCGCAGACCGCTATTTCGTTCGGGAACATCATCAAAAATGCAAGGACTGTGGTATGGAACGGGCCCATGGGGGTTTTTGAGATGGAAAATTTTGCCGACGGTACCAATGCTGTTGCAGAAGCTCTGGCTGAATCAACAAAACTCGGTGGAACGACGATTATTGGCGGTGGTGATTCGGCATCAGCTATTAAACAGGCCGGACTTGAAGAAGCCGTTTCCCACGTTTCGACCGGTGGTGGAGCCAGTCTGATGTTCCTTGAAGGCAAAGATCTGCCCGGTGTGGTTGCACTGACGGATAAATAGAGATTAATTTTATGAAGATCCCCCGCACTTCTGAAGTGCCGGGGACTCTTTTAGTTTAATGTAAGGACGGGATAAAATCCCGTCCTTTTTTTATTTATACTTCTTTATTAATCAGTCCTAAAATTTCAAATAGAGAGATTTGTTATGTCACATCCTAAAAACCAAGTGCTTACCGATGATTACAACGTCAGCAAAAATTTTTATGAATCTGACCTTATTCTCCGTGAGTATGTTAATCGGTATCTTTCGGAGTACGCCAAAAAAATTCTGGATGAAAAATTAGATCAGTTGGGGAAAGTTGCGGCAACGCAGATGGATGAGCTCTCTCAAAAGGCAGATAAAAACGGGCCAGTGTTAGAAAAGCGCAACAAGTTCGGTGAAGATATTGATGAGATTGAGTTTCACCCTGCCTATTGGGAGCTAATGGATATCGCAGCCGAGTCAGAGATGTTTTATTTGAAATATCATCCTGACAGAAAGGGGGAATTCACAGGAAGTCGGCACCAAATGGGTTTTGCGCTGGGGCAACTGTATGCGATGAGCGAGTTGGGACAATACTGTCCGCATTGCATGACTGACGGTGCAGCCTACTTAATTGAACAGTTTGCGGATGAGAAAGATAAAAAACGGCTTTTGTCTCGGTTGACAGCTAAAGAGGGAGCGGAGCTTTATTCAGGTGCCATGTTTTTGACGGAGAAGTCCGGCGGATCGGATGTGGGGGCAAATTTGTGCATAGCTGATAAGGTAGAGGGAGATCGTTACCGATTAAATGGTGAAAAGTGGTTTTGTAGTAACGTCAATGCCGAGGTGATTATGGCATTGGCCAGAACAGGTCCGGTAGAAAAGGGCACAAGAGGATTGTCGCTATTTTTGGTAGAAAAAGTGTTATCCAATGGCGAGCGAAACCCCATGGAAATTATTCGCCTTAAAGATAAGCTGGGCGTACGCTCAATGGCTTCGGCAGAAGTTCGTTTTCAGGATACCGAGGGCAAACGATTGGGCGATGAGGGTGAAGGATTCAAAATCATGGCCCAGATGATTAATATTTCTCGAAATTATAATTCTGTGGCTGCTCTGGCTGGCAATCGTCGGGCAATAATTGAGGTATGGCAGTATCTGAATCACCGGAGAACTTTTGGAAAACGAGCCGTTGACCATGCATTGATCAGGGAGAAACTTCTGGAGCTGGGATCGAAATATTTGGCCGATTTTCTACTGGTTTGGCGCGGGTTGCGGGCGATGGATGCTGCTGAAAAAGGAGACGAAGAAGAGCAACACTTGCTGCGCATGATTACTCCCATGGCCAAGTGGTGGTCGGCCGAAAATGCTGTTTATAGTGTTCGTGAATGCATGGAGCTGATGGGGGGCAACGGTTATATAGAAGATTTTGTAATGCCCAAATTACTTCGGGACATCAATGTGCTGCCAATTTGGGAGGGATCCGGCAATATTATTGTATTGGATATGCTTCGCGCCACTGAAAAATCACGCGGACTGGATATTATTTTTGAGATGATTGAACAAGCAGCTGATAGATCATCGGATTACGGGGGAATTTTAGCAGAGAAACTGACCGAAATGAAATTAGTATGGAAGGACATTCGAGAACTGGATGATCGCGATCGAATGGAAGCCTCTGCCAAGCCGATGTTCAAACAGTTGATCAGACTCTTTCAGATGGCACTTCTTATTGAAGAGGCACAATCAGATGGCAGCAAGCGATATGCCATAGCCCTTAATTACTTGGCAGATACTTTTGACAGCACGCTAAGTACACATACCCCGCTGGATATTGAACAAATTGAAATGCTGATTGGCTGGGAGTATTAGCCTGCACTTGCTGAAGCGCCGCCGCCCGCAGCGCCGGCAGAAGCTCCTGCACCTCCGGCTGTGCCGGGAAAGGAGGTTGCACCCGTTGCCCCGAGGGTTGAGAAACTACTGGCAACACTTGCTACTGAGCTAGTATTTGAGCTGAAGGCAATCCAGGCAATAACTGGTACAGCATTGGCATTGGTAGCAATAATGCTCTCGAGCTCTTTTTCTCCCAGGCCGAAAGCAAGTCCATAGATAAAATGTTTGTCTAGTTTATCGGACGAGATACTGTGTTCCTTGGCATTTTTAAGTCCTTCTTTATAGTTGCTCCATTGATGATATACTTCTTCTCCTTCGGGAGTACGCCGAATAATCAGGAAAGAAAATATCAATGCAAAGGCGGAAACAAAGAGGGACATTAATCCAACCGGACCTGCATAAATGAGTGCGGGAATGCTTGCTATAACAAGTAACGATTGTACCGCGATATTCCAGTAGCAGCCGGTGTAGCTTTTTTCATCAACCCAATTTTGATCAAATGCATACTCTTTTAAATTTTTTCTCCATTTGGTAAACCATGAGGATACCTCAGAATTAGTTCCCCCAAAGATGTTGTGTAATTTCTGGTGACCATCTTTGAGGCGCTGCTCCACAAAGGTGATGATTTGGTTTTCCCATTCCTGTAAATTCTCATCCAATTGTTTCTCCGTTCGCTCGATAGAAAACGTCGGTTTATCATCTGCCAAAAACCCTTCTTCAGGCGGTTCTTCCTGTATTTTGAAATATCCTTCTCGTGCCAGATCAAGAACCGTAGCCATAAGCAAGTTACTGGTGATATTTTGTCCCTGCAGAAGCCAGCCAATAGCTGCCGGACGAATTTCACCCGGGGCCATAATTGTTTCTTTGGATGAAAAACGGGAGGTGGAGTGTCGTTTTCCATACTTACGGTAAAGGAAATAAAATCCTGCAATACTAAACAGAATGATCATATAGTTCAGTGTTTCCCAAAGATCGGAAAGATACTCCTGGCGTTTTATCTGTTGGTCACGTTTCTCTTGGTATGTTTGCTCTTCCTTTTGAGCCTGACTGAGTGAGAAATCCTCATCAGTAACAGAGATTGGCGACTTATTTAGAACTGCAGTGGGGAATATCGCTCTTACTTTTGCAAATTCGTCATCATCAATATTGGAAGCATTGATGGTAAACATTCCGGCTGACTTTTGTAGGTCAAATTGTCCTTTAGGACCTCTTGTCCAGCCGTAAAGTGAATCCCCTGAAACTGATTCGGGTAGCTGAATACTGATTTTTAGCTGGCTGGTGGATTTGTCTCGTTCATTCGATAAATAGTTCCAGAAAAATTGCGACCATTTGGGGCCGACGGTTAATGCTTCCTGCAAAGTGTACGAAACGGTAAACGTTCGTTTTTCATCCTCCGCAGAATAATACCACGTTAGCTTAATGGCCTCTTTATTTTCTGCCACGCTGAACGTCCCGGAAGATTCTGTATTTTCGTTGATATAGGACTTCCCGTTTTCCTGAATCTGGATATTGGTGAGAGCGGAAAAACCCTGTCGGGGAATTTCATATTCTGCCCAGGAAAAAGAACCATCAAAAACGTATGTTAAGTGTTCGGTAACGTGAACAGTACCATCTGCATCGATAGTGATTTCAACTCGAACATCAGGTATTTCATACGACTTTGCAGAAGTAGAAAGAAAACTACTACCGATTAGTATGATTGAGAGTATGAGTGTTCTAATCCACATGAGAAAGTTACGTTATAATGATATTCAAGTTTATTTGTGTATCATTTTGACTATTCAACAGGAGTTTAAAATTAGTTAAATTTTTTACCTATTTAACAATAGGTAAGGATAATGCCAAGATTTTTTCTGTAAGGATTTCCTCCGAAATATATCTTACCTTTAGAACGAAACGATAAAAAATAAATGAGGAAATATTATGAGTTCACTCAATAAAGCAATGATTATTGGCCGGTTGGGTCAAGATCCCGACGTACGTTATACGCAGTCTAATACAGCTGTTGCAAACTTATCAGTTGCGACATCCGAACGTTATAAGGATAAGCAGGGCGAATGGAAAGAGAACACCGAATGGCACCGCGTGGTGGCATGGGGGCGTTTGGCCGAAATTTGCCAGGAATATCTAAAGAAGGGATCACAAGTTTATATTGAAGGTCCTATCCAAACCCGTAAGTGGGAAGATAAAGAAGGCCAAACACGGTACTCTACTGAGATAAAAGCATTGACTATGACGATGCTTGACAGCAAAGGTGAAAGTAGTGGTGATGTACCTCCGAAGCCGGATAACTCTCAGCCGGTATCGAGCAATGTCGACTTAAATGAAGATTTTGACGATATTGACGACGACTTGCCATTTTAATGGTATCCGTTCCATTTTTAGCATACATTTAAAAGCGGTGAGGTAATCCCTTGCCGCTTTTACTTTTCTTGCACCGCATGAGTACAGTCAATAGCTTTAAGACAACCCAAAATTAAAAATAGGTAGTTGAAAGACCCGAGTAGTTTACTGTTTATTTTCGATTTTATTTCCCGGCAAGGGGAATCTGTTCTTATCGATTCTACAATAGATCCTGTAGCGTTGACGATACAGCTTATAATCATTGTTTTGGGACTTGTTTTTTCTGCTCTTTTTTCAGGCGCTGAGGTAGCCTTTTTTTCTGTTATTAATCAACAAGATCTGCTCATAGATCAGGATACAAAGGGTTCCAAAGATCGAATGATTGCAAAGATGTTAGCATATCCAAGGCGATTGCTGGCTACCATTCTAATTTGCAATACCTTTGCGAATATCGTGGCATCCGTACTGGCTGCCGTGGTAGCCGGTAATATTGTGGCCTCTTTTGGACTTTCAGAGGTTTTTATTTACACGCTGGAAGTGGTGGTCTTGACCTTTATGATTTTAATTCTCAGCGAAATTACGCCCAAAGTTATTGCCATTAATAATCCGCTGAAAAGTGCGCGACAGATAAGCTCTTTCATCTACGTATTATTTAAGCTGCTTACCCCACTTTCAAGTCTTATTGCCAATAGCACACTTAGTTTGGAAGAACGGCTCCCCAAACCCGACAGCAAGATGACCTCCGAAGATATTATGACGATGGCCGAGGTGAGTGAACAGGAGGGATCCATCAGAAGTGATGAGCGAGAGATTATTGAGAATGTGATTGAATTTGGCACTACCACAGTTCGTGAGATAATGACATCACGTGTTAATATCGTTGCCATTTCTACTGATGATTCTCTCAATGAAGTTTTACAGCTGATTCGAGAAAAGGGGCTATCGCGTATGCCGATATATGATGGCGATCTTGATAATATTTTGGGCGTAATACATTCTAAAGATGTACTGCCTTATATCAACTCTGATATCGAACGGACAACAATAAATTGGCGAACTATTGCCCGTAAAGCTCTTTTTGTGCCTTCTACTAAAAAAGTAGATGATCTACTTCGTGATTTTCAGCAAGAAAAAACACATATCGCTCTTGTAGTTGATGAATACGGCGGTACCGAGGGACTCATTACGCTGGATGATATTCTTGAAGAAATTGTCGGGGAAATATCTGATGAGTATGATGAGGTAGAAGAAAGTCTCTATACAAAATTTAAAAGCGGCGTATATATTTTTGATGCCAAGATTGACCTTGATGATATGGAGGATATCCTCCATACAGAGCTTACCGCTGAAGATGATGAATATGAAACACTTGGTGGACTCGTTTATCATCTCACAGAGCGTATACCCAATGTAGGGGAACGTGTCTACTATGAAGGGTTAGAGCTTACAATTCACTCAGTTAAAAATAACCGTGTAAAAAAACTTCGTGTCAAAGTTCAGGAACGCCCCAAATCATAAAAAATCTGTAAAAACAGCATATTTATATAGATGAGCACCGATTTTAAATCATTAGTTGAAACCGATGTTGATTTAAAGCCCTATAATACGCTGAATATTTCCGCAAGGGCACGTTATTTTGCCACAATAGAATCGGAATCTCAGTTAAAAGAAGTATTACGACATCCTAAGACTGAGGGGCTCAAAATTATGGTGTTGGGCGGTGGCAGTAATGTTCTTTTTGCGGATGATTTTGACGGTTTAATACTGCATATCGAGATAAAAGGACGGGAAGTGGTTAAGGAAAACGATGAGTATGTGTGGTTGAAAATTGGTGCGGGTGAAAATTGGCATCAGGCCGTCAGATACTGTGTTGAGAAGGGATGGGGCGGAATTGAAAACCTGTCGCTTATTCCGGGGACGGTAGGTGCGGCGCCCATACAAAATATAGGGGCTTACGGCGTTGAGCTGGAAGAAGTTTTTGAATGGCTCGAAGCTGTGGATATTGAGGGAAGGGAAACACGTCGATATGAAAAAGGGGATTGCAATTTTGGTTATCGTGACAGCATCTTTAAAGGGGAGCTAAAAGGTGTTGTGATTGTCACGAATGTGGTTTTGAAACTCTCTAAAAATCCGGAATTGAATACATCATATGGAGCTATCCAGTCAGAAATTGAAAAGCGAAATATCGATGAACTAACTATTCGTGATATCAGTGATATTGTAATTGATATCAGAAATAGCAAGCTGCCCAACCCCGATTTGCTCGGCAATGCGGGGAGTTTCTTTAAAAATTCCATTGTGGAAAATGATGTGTTTGAACGTATCAAAATGGAGTACCCCGAGGCTCCGGGTTATGAGATGGGGGATCAAAAAATGAAAGTGCCGGCAGGTTGGCTGATTGAAGAGGCGGGGTGGAAAGGAAAAGTAGTTGGGAATACCGGGACTTATAAACAGCAGGCGTTGGTGATTGTTAACCATGGGGGAGCCACAGGTGGTGAGATTTTAAATTTAGCTGATCAGATCAAAGAATCAGTTGAAGAACAGTTTGGTATTGCGCTCGTCCCGGAAGTTAATATTGTGAGTTCGGATGGCAAGGTTTAACGATCGCGATAAATATTTGACCAGACACCTCTTTGGTGCCGGTTTGGAATGTCCGGTTAAGCTTTATTACTACCGGCAGGGGTATCCCCAAAATAAGCAGTCACGACCCTTTATTGAACATGCTATCTATAATAAAAGATTACTAACGGCATTAGTCCGCTCGGTTTATCCTGATGGAATATTGGTAGATGAGAAACAGGTGCCAAAAGCAGCTGATAAAACGCATCAGTTATTGCAAAGCGCTAATGTTGTACTTTTTGATGCCGTTTTTGAGCATAAGAGTATGATGGCCCGGTTACCCATTGTGCATAAAACCGGTAATAAGCTGACGGCTTTCTATATCCGCACTAAGGCCTTTGATTCTCGTAAGCATAGAATTACAGACGCTAACGGTTTTATCAACAGTAAATGGGAAAAGTATATTCTGGATTTTGCTTACCAGGTGTATTTGATTCAGAACAATTTTCCCGGTTTGGATATTCAGGCGATGCTGGTAATGCCGGAGAAATCGAGCAGTGCGTATACCGATAATCTTCCTTTGTTATTACATCCTTTAGATAACAGCCAAAAGGTAGTGGATGTCGATTTTTCCAATCAGGAATTGTTGGCTAAACTGGATGTAACAGAGGTGGTTGAAAAATTAGTGAGCCAACCGGTTTTTGCTGAAAATTATCTTCCGAAACCCACCTTAAAAGAGACGTTAAAATACTTTTCAGCCGTGTATTCTGGGGATGATAAACCTGAGCCCGAGGTTGGTCTGAAGTGCAAGAATTGTGAATTCCGTATCGAAGAAAACAGGGTTGGTGAGGGAGAAAAAAGTGGATTTAACGAGTGTTGGTCGCCGGTGATGTCGGAGGGAAGCCCATCAAAGAATCACATTTTTGATTTAATTGGTCCGGGAACCAATCGGCGGCTTGCCAACGGAAATTATGATCAGGGAGATATTCCCCTCGATTCCATATTTAGTTCTGCAAGTGTTATCAAATCGGAGGGACGGATTTCTCAGGAGATGCGTCAAGCATTGCAAGTTCACAAAAGGAAGAATGAGGATGTGCCCGAGGAGATTATTCGACCTGTATTATTTGAAGAGCTCGATCGATGGGAATTTCCATTGCATTTCCTTGATTTTGAAGCAGGAAATTTTGCGGTACCGATCCGAAAAAATCGTACCCCTTATCATTTAGTCGTTTTCCAGTTTTCATGTCACACGCTGTATCAAGATGGAACTTGGAAACATCGGGAGTGGATTGACGATTTGAATAGTGGATATTCTAACTATGAACTGGTTCGAAGGCTAAAGGATATTTCGGATATCGAAGAAGGTACTATTGTTCAGTATTCCAACTTTGAACGACATGCGTTAAAAACGATTCGTTCAGAATTATTAAAGGAACATGATGAAATTTCAGATGCTATTCAGCTTGTTAGCTGGATTGAACAGCTCATTAATCGCCACGACTCCTCTCATTCGCAGCCGCCTTATATCGCTGATATAAGTCGCTTAGTAAAGAATTTTTATTATAACCGGGAGATGGAGAGTTCACTGAGTATAAAAGATGTGCTTCGGTCGGTAATGAGTCACAGTTCTTATCTTAAAGAAATTTACTCGAGGCCTTATTCCAGTAGTAATTTCAGAGATATTATTTGGTGGCAGCCGGATGGAAAGGGTGGGGCAAAAAATCCTTATGCCGTACTAACGGAAAGTGGTGATTCACCAATTCGACGCGGTACTGAGGCCATGGTGGTATATGGCAAAATGATTGCTCAAAAGTTAGATCCTAAAAAAAAGCAAGCCTATCAAAATGCATTGCTGAAATACTGTGAGTTGGATACCTTGGCTATGATGATGATATTTCAGCACTGGCAGGAAAAGATGGGGTAGTCTGAAGTTTTTAGCAGGAACATTTTGGGAGTTGCGTACATTTATAAATACTGATCAATGAACCAATAAAACAAAGGAATTATGTCTTCACTAAGAGTATTTGTCACAGCCATATTATTGGCATTTTTTGTAAGTGCTTGTACTGTTCAGAAAAGTCCGATTACCGGTTCTAAAAGAGCATACGGATATAGCTGGCAGCAGGAGGTAAAAATTGGAAAGGAGGCTGACCAGCAAATACAGCAACAATATGGAGTTTATGATGATGAAGAAGTTCAACAATACGTAGACCGTATTGGGCAAGAAGTGTTGGAAGTAAGCCATATGCGGCGCGAAGATACCGACCCCAAATATCGGGAGACAGAATTTCATTTCAGAGTGCTTAATAGTCCGGTGGTGAACGCTTTTGCATTGCCTGGCGGGTATATTTACGTAACACGAGGTTTGCTGGCACACCTTAAAAACGAAGCTCAGCTTGCGATGGTACTGGGACACGAAATTGCGCACGTGGCAGCACGACATGCTTCTCAACGTGCTTTTGAACAGCAGTTAGGACAGATCGCACTTATTGGGGGCGCGGTTGCCGGTGAGGAGCTGTTAGGGATACCGGGACAAAGCGTATTACAGTTAGGCAGTCAGGCTGCACAGTTTTTGTTTTTGAGTTACGGACGAGATGATGAGCGGGAATCGGATCAGCTGGGAGTCGAATATGCAGCTATGAAAAGCTATGAAGCCGAAGATGGAGCAGGATTCTTTTCGGCGCTTGAACGTATATCTGAACAATCGGGGCAGAGTATCCCCAGCTGGCAGTCGTCGCACCCTGACCCATCTGAGCGTGCTACCCGGATTCCTGAATTGGCCGATCAGTGGCGCGAAAAAGGATATGAGCAGAATATTGAGAATACGGATGAATATATGAGTACAATCGACGGCATTATTTACGGAGAAAATCCGCGCGAAGGATTTAGCGAAGATGGTAACTTTTACCATCCGGATTTGAAGTTTCAGTTTGATTATCCTGATAACTGGGAGATCGTGAATCAGCCAACCTTAGTTGCAGCAGTGAATGAAGATCAGGATGCTATTTCTCTAATGGAAATTGACAGTGAGACTGATTCGCCAGAATCATCGGTAATGAATTATGTTAGCCAAGAGGGGTTTTCAGTACAATCCCAGAATACAACTCAGCAAAATGGATTGAATAGTTACCAGGCATTGGCTATAGCAACTACCGAAGATGGGACAGAATATCGGTTTTTGGTTTATGCGGTTGATTATGACGGCAATATTTATCGCTTTACAAATTATAGTTTAGCTGAAAAATTTGACAGCTATCGCACAAACTTTGAGCAAACCAGCTACTCATTTTCGGAATTAAATGATCAGGATAAGCTAAATCGAGAGCCTGTTCGCTTGCAAGCACAAAAGGTGGATCGATCACAGTCCTTATCGAGATTTACCGATAATTTACCCATGGATATTACGGCTGAAGATGTGGCGATCCTCAATCAGATTGATGTGGATGCTACAATTGAACAGGGCAATTGGATTAAGATACCCCGTCAGTAATAAATGGCAGATCACTTTATATCTGCTGTCTTATATTTCATGTTTTGCCTTTCTCCTTTATCAATAAATCCAATATCTTTGGGCGAACCTACATTTTAATTACAGCCCAAATTTATAAGCAATGATTGAGCGATATTCCCGTAAGGAGATGGCCGAGATATGGTCGCTGGAGAACCAATTTCAAGCCTGGTTGGAGGTCGAGCTGGCCGCCTGTAACGCGTGGAGCAAACTTGGTAAAATCCCAAAAGAAGATGTCGAGAAGCTCTACGAAAATGCGTCGTTTGATGTCGACCGGATTAAAGAGATCGAAAAACAGACCCGTCACGATGTTGTGGCTTTTACCCGGTCGGTTTCAGAGTCGCTCGGTGAAGAGAAGAAGTGGGTGCACTACGGACTTACTTCGACTGACGTAGTGGATACGGCCAACGGTTATCGCTTGAAGCAGGCTAATGAGATCCTGCGGAAAGACATACAGCATATTATTGATGTGTTGGCGGAAAAGGCAAAAAAGCACAAGTACACCGTGATGATGGGACGTACGCACGGGGTACATGCAGAGCCAACGACCTTCGGACTTAAATGTGCGCTCTGGTATGCGGAGATGAAACGAAATCTGGAACGTTTTGAGAAAGCTGCTGAGAATGTGGAGTTTGGAAAAATGAGCGGATCGGTGGGAACGTTTGCGAATATTCCGCCGGAAGTAGAAGCTTCTGTTTGTGAAGAATTGGGACTCTCACCCGCACCGATATCTACCCAAACGCTTCAGCGTGATCGCCATGCCGACTATATTTCAACGTTGGCATTGATCGGATCAACGATGGAAAAAATGGCCGTAGAAATACGACATCTCCAGCGCAGCGAAGTCCGAGAAGCGGAAGAGTTTTTCCGGAAGGGACAAAAGGGGTCTTCCTCGATGCCGCACAAACGAAATCCGGTGAGCTCAGAGAATATTTCGGGCTGCTCTCGTGTGCTCCGCGGTTATATGATGTCGGCCTATGAAAATATTCCGCTCTGGCATGAGCGCGATATTTCGCATTCATCAGTCGAACGCATTATCCTGCCCGATGCTACTATTTTAATGGATTACATGCTCAATCGTTTCTCCGGTGTGGTCGAAAAGCTGACCATTTTCGAAGACAATATGCACGATAATATTTATAAGACGTTTGGGTTGACGTTTTCTCAGCGCGTACTGCATAAGCTGATCGATACCGGTATGTCGCGTGAAAAAGCATACGATACGGTTCAACCGCTGGCAATGCAGGCGTGGGAAGAAAAGACGATGTTCCGTGATTTGGTAGAAGCCGATGATACGGTGCAGAAAAATCTCACTGATGAGGAGATCGAGGAAGCTTTTGACCTGGATCACCACACTCGAAATGTCGAGCGTATCTTTGAGCGCGTAGGATTAGAATAGAAGGCTGACTTTAGCAGATACGACATAACTTCACAGATAAATATCTGTGATTACTCGTAATGACCTGTGTCATCAGTGTTATAATAGAATTAGTTATGAAAGATTGGGCAAATATTATTTTTTCGGATACGCTTTCATTTAAAGAGAAAGCCAAACAGGTTTTTGAATACCAGTTCGAGCAGAATCCTGTGTATCGGAGATATTGTGAGGCACTGGATGAAATAAAAACTTCGCGTCATTCCGAACTTGTTTCGGAATCTCATGCGACTCAAAATAATGATTCGGAGATCCTGAAACGAGTTCAGGATGACAGGGAAAGTATTCCACTGTTACCTATAAAGGCATTCAAGGACGCGGATGTGACGACCAGGACTGATGCAGAGGCTGAACTTATTTTTAAAAGCAGCGGTACCTCAGATATGCAGCGGAGTATCCATCGGGTGCATAATCCTGAACTTTACGATAAATCGCTGTTAAAAGGGTTTCGGCATTTTTACAATCTTGATAATGCCGTTATCTGGGGCTATACACCCGGGTATGCGGACAATCCGCATTCGTCGCTGATCTATATGATCCAGAAGCTTATTGATCAGGATAACAGTGGGTTGAGTCGCTTCTTGCCACTGGGTGAGCCGGTGAATCCCGGTGCGATTAAAGAAGTGCAGCGGCAGGGGAAACAGTTAATATTATTCGGGGCTGCCTTTGGATTGTTGGATTTGTTAGAGATGGATGATATTAATTTGCCATCCAACAGCATTGTAATTGAGACGGGGGGAATGAAAACTCATCGAAGAGAAATTTCTCGCAGTGAGTTACATCGCCGACTGGCAAAGGGGTTTAGATTGGACGGTAGTCGCATTCATTCTGAGTATGGTATGGCCGAGTTATTGAGTCAGGCCTATGCTACGGGAAAATGGTTTTCTACGGTCCCGTGGATGCAGGTTACCATCCGTAACCCTGAGAACCCGAATGAAATTCTGCCGCCATATGAGGAAGGATTAATTGGCGTCATTGATCTCGCAAATGTGCATAGTTGCTCTTTTCTTTTGACGGGTGATAAAGGTGTTATGGATAAAGACGGGCGTTTTAAAGTACTGGGACGTTGGAATCCTCGAGACCTGCGAGGCTGTAATTTTTTAATTGATGAAGATTAAATATACATAGAATTATAAACCCTGCGGGTCTCTCAAAGGGGTTTTATATCTTACTTTTTCAACATCTGTTAGACCCGTAGGGTTTTAGATAAATATTTTTATGACAGACACTCAACAACGAATAGATACCTTAATTAAAGCTACTGAAAACTGGCTGTCAGATGATAATCTATATTTAAAAGATGCCATCGACCGAACAGTAAGAGAGGGCTATTTCAGTTTTGAGGATATTAACTATGCTATTGAGGCTATAAAGAAAAGTATTAGCATATTAGCAATAGAGGAGTGGGTCGAACAGGCTGGATTGAATGACAAGCATGATGCATCCGACCAAAATGTACTGTGTCTGCATGCCGGAAATTTGCCATTGGTTGGTTTTCAGGATGCCCTTGCCACATTGTTGAGCGGTGCACGTTATACGGGTAAAATTTCTCGTAAAGACCCGTACCTGCTGCCGACTTTTCTGAATGAAGTAAAGAAGACGGATTTATGGTCCGACCGCGATGTACAGTGGACCCACCGCCTGGATGATTTTGAAGGAATGCCTCATGATGCCATTATCTTTGCTGGATCAGAATCATCCGTGTCGGGCGTGAAAAACTCCATTCAAAAGCTGGATTTAGCCAAGCCCGATGCCCGGTTTTTGATTCGTACAGCTCATTTTTCAATGGCTTATCTCGATAGAAAAGACGAGGAGGCCCTGCAAGCATTGACGGAGGCAATATTTCGATATGGCGGGAAAGGCTGCCGATCGGCGGCTATTATAGTTTCTCCTTTTTCACTGGCTGAACTTAAAGCGGAGCTGACAAATCACGCAAAAAGTTTCTGGCTCGAAAATCCCCAGCACGAATATCCATCCCCAAAGATAAAACAGCAGTTTGCCTATAACGAAGCTGTTGAACGCTCGCAGTTATGGTTGGAGTATTTTTTACTGCAGGAGGGAGGCTTGGAATTGGATCAGGATTTTGTCTGCTACTGGATAGAGGGTGACGAGTCAAAACTCAAAGAGCTGGCTACAACCTATCGTGATCAGCTACAGAGTATTTACGTAACAGACTCCGAGATTGATCTGGCTGATCGGGATTTGGAAGTAGAGCATCTATCAAATGCTCAGCAGCCTGCTATAGATTGGAAACCCGATGGGGTGGATACAGTGGAATGGTTAATCCAAGAGAAATAGTTTTGGGGTATATAAATTAGGTAAAAAGCAAAAAGGGACGCATGGGCGTCCCTTTTTTGCCTATTAGCTAAGATTGATTTTTTGATTAATTATCCTCGATAGGAGGAGCTCCTGCATTTTGGACCGCCTTTTCGAGCTCCGGCATTACATTTTCAGTGAAGTCACTAAGATCCTTTTGAAATTCCGATAACTCTTCTTTACCAGTTTCAATAGTTTCCCGATGCAGCTGAGTAGGTCCGTAAGTTGTATTTAACGCCCGGTATCCTACGAATAATCTCGATCGGGGAGAAGTGCTATCAGCAAGTTGACCGACTTCCTGTTTGGCCTCACTGCCGTTCATTCGTTCGTTCAGCTCTTGTAGACGGAGTCGTACGTTATTAAGCTTGGTAACTAAGTCAGGAGCTTCTTGATCTGCCCGAGATAAAGCTCGTTGCAGGGTATTGACCTTTGTGATTTGATCCTGCAGGGTATTTGTCGTGCGAGTAAGATCTTGCTGGAAGTTTTCAAGGGTTTCCCTGAATTCAGCAAACTCTTCATTTGAAGCACCTTCAAGTGCACCATCGCGAAGAGGTACGACATCAAACGTTACCGGTTCTGAAAGTTGGGTTACTTCGCCACGGACAACTTTTGATAGGGTGGCAGTATAAGTGCCGGGAGTCGCCATAAATCCGTCATCAAAAATGCTGCTGGACTCATCCAGCTCAACCACATCTTTCGATGGGTAATTGAGTTCCCAATTGATCCGATGAAATCCTTCGGAGGTAGGTCCTTCAATTCGGTTTACTACATTACCGCTTTCATTTTTGATGGTAACTACAACTTTGGGTTCTTCTTCGCACATCTCAGCTTCAAGATTATCCCAACCGGGGAAAGGAACGTCTTCGTCTCTATCCAGTTCGGCTTCTCGTTCCTGCCGCTGAGCTTTCATCGATTTATAGCTGTCTTTGAGATAGTAAGTGAATACCGTTCCAAAGGGGGGATTCTCTGCTTTAAAATAGTTATCACCCATAGAACCAACTACACTGTTTTCTATATACCAGAAAGTCTCTCGCGGCGTAAATAGTTTCGCTTCTTGATTGAGAGTCTGGTTGTCAACTTCACGAAGTGGGCTATAGTCGTCGAGGATATAGAATCCCCGTCCAAACGTCGCACCTACCAAGTCGTTGTGGTCGCGCTGAATTTCAAGATCACGGAAAGGGATAGTTGGAACACCACCATTTAGTTCTTGCCAGTTTTCACCACCGTCGACGGTGAAGAATACGCCGAATTCTGTACCGGCAAATAGGAGATCTTGTTTTTTATGATCCTGGATGACACGCCATACTAAGTGACGATCGGGGAGATCATTGCTAATTAATGACCATGATTCCCCACGATCGGTGCTTTTAATTAAGTAGGGAGAAAAATCTCCGTTTTTGTGATCATCCATAGCCACATACACGGTATTAGCGTCAAAACGATCTGCCTTTATATCATTGATAAAAGCTTTCTCGGGGACGCCATCAATGTCAGACAGCTTAATCTCACGCCAGCTGTCGCCGCCATTTTCGGTAACTTGGATACGGCCGTCATCAGTACCTGCATAAATAAGGCCTTCCTGCCGGGGCGATTCTGCGAGTGAGGTAATCGTATTGTAGTTTGACATAGCATTCATATCCCAGGGATTGTCCCAGCTGCGTTGTTTACCCATAATGGGTAGCTTAAGCCGATTTTGGTCGAGCGTGAGATCCCCAGATATGGCGGTCCAGCTGTTGCCACGATTTTCAGAAATCCATACCCGTTGTGAAGCAAATAGTAGTTTTGTTGGGCTATGTGGACTTACCTCAATGGGTGCGTCCCAGTTAAAACGTTCAGACTTTTCATCTTTGCCGGCTTGAGGCTGGATCATAACTTGATCACCGGTGGTTCGATCAATTCGGTGAAGGCCGCCCTGCTGGGTTTCAGCATAGAAGATCTCCGGATTTCCGGGTTCGGTAGCTGTATCATGACCGTCGGCAAAGAGTGTTTTCTGCCAGTCGGCATTACGGATACCGTCTTCGTTATCTGTGCGTGAAGGACCCATTTGTGATCCATTATCTTGAGTTCCCCCATACACGTTATAAAACGGTTTGGCATCGTCGACAGCTACTTTGTAGAACTGGGTAATCGGCATGTTATTAATAAAATGCCAAGATTTTCCTTGGTCAAAACTTTCATAGATCCCACCATCCGTTCCTATTAGGATATAATTCGGATCATCTTCTCGAAAAGCTATCGCATGATCATCTACATGTCGGGAATCGGTATCCATTTCCTCAAAGGTAGCGCCGTGATCAGTAGAAACCTCGGTTTGAACATCCATCAAATAGAGAGTACCGAAGTGATGGGGCGAAGCATACAGTTCCTGGTAGTAGTGCGGCCCAGTTCCACCGGCAACCGTATTGGACATCTTTTTCCAGGATGCGCCGCGATCTTCGGATTTGAATACACCGCCGGTTGTTCGATCAAGCGTGATGGCAGCATAAACGATGTCGGGTTTTTGTGGGGATATAGCCAGCCCAATTTTACCCATATTTGAACTCGGAAGTCCACTTTCTAATTCTTTCCAGCTATCGCCGCCATCGGTACTTTTGTGGATGCCGGTACCCGGACCGCCGCCCATGTAGGCTGCCGCTGTTCGATGTCGTTGCCAGGTAGCAGCATAGAGCCGGTCAGGATTTCGAGGGTCCATGACAATATCTGTTACCCCGACCCATTCATCATCGCCGAGAACTTTATTCCAGTTATCGCCGCCGTCGGTGGATTTATACAAGCCGCGATCACCTCCGCTATCCCAAAGGGGGCCCTGAGCTGCAACCCAGATTATGTCCGAATCTTTGGGATGGACAATGACCTTGGAAATATGTTCGGAATTTTTGAGTCCCATATTCTGCCAGCTGTCGCCGCCGTCAGTGCTTTTATAAACGCCGTCGCCGTAACCTACATGACGTCCGCCAACATTTTCTCCGCTTCCAACCCAAATAGTATTGGGATTATTCGGATCAATAGTTACCGACCCGATTGAATAGGAAGACTGGTTATCAAATATTGTATCCCAAGAGGTACCAGCATTAGTGGTTTTCCATACACCGCCGGAACCTACAGCTACGTACCATGTATTTTCGTCATTGGGATGAATAGCAATATCGGCTATTCGACCGGATGTTAATGCCGGACCGATATTGCGGAGCTCAAGTCCGCTATAATTGGCTTCTGAAACACTTCTGGCATCGTCTTGTGCCGCAAGCGGAGTTCCGCCCAGCACGAGAAAGATGAGTAATAGGAGAGAGGTGAGTTTAACTTTCATACTGATAAAATTTGTTAAAGAAATGATTACTTAAGACTATAAAATTTTTGAAGGCATAGTTCAAACAGTTAAAGTCTCTTCAAGATTTGTTGGACGATTTACGTAAACAGATTTCTAAAAAATGTTCTTTTTAAAAGTCTTGCTTCAATTTACGGACAGGAACATGAGTCTATCCATGTAAATTTAATCGGTAATTTAGGTTTCTTTTATCAGTCCCGATCAGCAGGAATCAATGCGGTAGAATGCCTAATTAACCAAATAACTATGCTAAATTTTCCATTATTTGATCAACAGTTCGGTGTGCACTTTCTACAGCACCGTCCATATAGCCCGGGAAAGAGCTTGCCGTTTCTGATCCTGAGATAAAGAGCTGATCATCCCAATAGGGTTTTTGAAATATGCGATTCCCGTTGTTTTGGTGAGGAATTAGATCGTTGTCATATTTTACAAAGCTGTATGGTTCATCCTTCCATACTGCCTCGTGATAGGAGTGGTAGCTATCGGTTTTATCCCCGTAAAATCGATGTAATTGCTTAAGTACCAACTTCTTTCGGTCGTTATAAGATACTGAGTGATAGGCCTCATTCATAAATCCTTTCAGCGCGTATTGGGATTGATGCTCATTGGAATGGTCGTACATCTCGTTAAGTGGACCCACATTACTGAAAATAGTGCCGCTGGAGTTAGGTTTTCTCCAGAACGGTTCTTGAAAAGTCAGGGCTACCTTGATGGATTCAGCCATCCAGGTGTGTGTTTGACGAGCTGTTTCATGAAGCTCGTTGGGCAGTGTTGGAGTGAAAGCGACAGAATCTACAAGTAGCTTGGGCGGCAGTGTGCTAATGATTGCATCAGCTTCAAAAAGGTCGTTATCGGTTTCTACTTCCAACTTATTTTTTTGTTTTCGGAGGGAACTTACAGGCTGACCCAACAAAATTTGGTTGTCATCCAGGTGATTTGCCAGCGAGTAAATGAGATTATCACTGCCTCCTTCGATGCGGTAGCTGGGTTCTTCGTTGGGCGGTAGATTAACAAGTTGGGGTGGCGAAACCGACATGGGCTCATAATATCCTTTGTCACCCATGAACTGTTCATGGGTGTCGATATTCAATTCATCCAGAAGCTCCAGCAAGTGATGATGCTTATTACCCAGCCAGGTGGCCCCCATTTCAATAGGAGCTTCGCCATCGTTGCGCAGGGTATGAATACGTCCCCCGAGTCGATCACGTGCTTCGAGAATTGTTGTTTTGATTCCTTTTTTGGCAAGCAGATAGGCTGATGTAAAACCGCAAAGTCCGCCGCCAATAATGATAATATTTTTGGGTTGCATATTTTATATAGGGGGCTCAATTAGAACAGAAAAATAAATTACTCAGTCCTTTTCGGCGATCAAACAGAATAAACTGGAGCCATAATATCTGGCCATAGGTTAATTTGACTCTCGTTCTCCAAAAACAATGGTGACCAAAAGGATAGTATCTTCTTTTACACTGTACGAGAAGGGTTGGCCCTCCTTTAAATAGAGCCAGTCATCCTTGGTAAGTGTTTCCGCTGTACTGTCAATATGGAATAAGATTTCTCCATCCAGACATAATACAGATATTTCGCTGTCAACAGTATGTCGATCAACAACTTTTCCCTTATGCAATGCCATACGAATAACCTCCATTTTGTCCGTCTTGACCAAGGCGTAGGTGGTGTCTACTTCCAGTTCTTCGCGTAGTGTTTGCAGGTTGATACGATCACCCGATTTCACGTGTCCGTAACTCATAGTCAACCTCCGTTCGTTTGGTAGGAATTGATACAAACAATCTACTTAGAATTATTGAACGGATAAAGAAATATGAGGTCAGATTTAGGAACTAATCCTCAGTTGATAAAACTCAGGAATTCCTGTTTGGTTTTTGCATTACTACGTAGATATCTCTTCCCGAACCTTTTTTAGAGTCAATAAGCGAAAATCCTGCTTTTTTTAGTTCTTCTACTACAGTTTCGGCTGTTACGCCATGTTGACTGCCGGATGATCTTCCTTCAGGATCAGCTTCAGATCCACGAGGTTCAAAATCAATAATGGCCAAGCGTCCACCGGGTTTAAGAGATTTGAACAGGCTGGCGTTAAAGGTTTTGGGATTTGTGATATGATGGTAAACGCGTCGCAAAAATATGGCGTCACAGCACTGCTCGGGGAGGTTTGTTTTATCGGGGTGTCCTTCGAGAACGGATATATTATCGAAATTGGAATTCTGGACCTTTTCTTTTAGCTCCTCAAGTCTGTCGGCTCCCAGCTCAGTACTGTAAATAGTACCTTTAGCAGCGAGATGCTTGGCAATCGCCAGTGTTTGGTCGCCGTCTCCCGCTCCGATATCAGCGATGGTCGATTCACTTTCGATTTCAAGAGCTTCAATAAGCCAGTCTACGTCTGATTGATTACCCGGAGCTTGGGCACAGGAAATGGAGACGGTTACCAGAAGCACCAGAAAAATAGTAGATATATACTTTCTAAACTTGTTGAAACTGAAGAACACCATTATTTGCGAAGTTTAATCTGCCTTATAAAAGTAGTATAAAGTAATGTGTTGTTTAATACTAATGGGATTGATTTCTGTTCTTTTATTTCTGTTAAAAAATGCTGATATCTGTTATATTTACCCGCGCTGTTTTTTCGGGATACAATCCCATTTAATTTAGATTAGCATATAAACAAACGAATAATGACGTATACGTTTTGGGATTTTCTGCAGCTTATCGGGGCATTGGGAATTTTCATCTACGGCATGAAGGTTTTTAGTGATGGTCTTCAGAAAGTTGCAGGTAATAAGCTTCGGGCTATTCTCAAAGGAATGACCAGCACTCGGTTTCGGGGTATTCTCACCGGGTTTGCTACTACATCAATCACACAATCATCTTCTACCACAACGGTGATGGTGGTGAGTTTTGTGAATGCTGGTTTGATTACTTTTATGGAATCCACAGGGGTTATAATGGGAGCCAATATAGGTACAACGGTTACCGCCTGGATGATTTCTATTTTTGGGTTTAAGATGCAGATTACTTCAGTTGCCATGATGTTAATCGGTGTCTTTTTTCCTTTCATCTTTTTCGGCCGCGAGAAGCTGCGCAACCTTGCCGAAGCGATGATCGGATTCGGTATTCTGTTTATTGGTCTTGATTTTATTAAAAATGGGGTGCCCAATATTCAGGAGAATCCAGAGATGTTTATGTTTTTGGATCAGTTTACGGAGTTTGGCTTTGCGTCCATCGTTATTTTTGTGATTGCCGGTACAATACTCACCCTGGTTACCCAGTCATCCTCAGCAGCTATGGCAATTACCCTTGTTATGTTATTTGAGGGATGGATTGATTTCCCAATAGCAGCCGCGATGGTATTGGGTGAAAATATCGGAACTACAGTAACTGCGAATATTGCCGCCGTGGTAGGGAATGTGTATGCCAAACGGGCCGCCCGTTTTCACTTCGTCTTTAATATGTTTGGAGTGATCTGGATGATGATTTTAATTGATCCCTTTTTAATGGGGGTTGATTCTTTGATGAGCTATTTTGTGCCTGAGTCAGGGTCTATTCTTCATGCAACAAGCGAAATTGGGCGTGCTAATGCCACGCTGGCTCTTTCACTGTTCCATTCGGTGTTTAATGTGCTTAATGTGTTATTGTTGGTTGGTTTTGTGCCTTATATTGTTCGAATTATTGAAAAATATCAGAAAGAAAAAGAGGATACACAGCATCGGTTACAGTATATCTCTTCGGGTATGATGTCTTCTCCCGAGTTGTCGATGTCTCAAGCACATAAAGAAATTCAATTATTCGCTAAGCTGATTGAAAAAATGCACTTTAGCATGCAAGGATTGTTGTTTAACAAACAGAACCGGCAGGATCAATTCTTAGATAAGATTGAAAAAAGGGAGGGGATAACAGATAATATTGAATTGGAAATTGCTGAGTACCTCACTAAGATTTCCAGTTATAACCTCACTGAAGATGCTACACGTCGCATACGAGGAATGCACAGTATGATTAATGATCTTGAGCGTGTAGCGGATATCTATTTCCAGATGTCTAAAACTTTTGAGCGAATGCAAAATGAGGGACGAGAACTCCCCGATCCTGCAATGAAAAAATTAAATGAGCTGCTTGATTTAGTACACGATGCCGTTCGAAATGTCCGGGAAAATCTGGACAAAGATAATGGGGAAATCAATCTTGATAAATCTATTGCAATCGAAGATGCTATTGATGATTGTCGCGATGATTTATTAGAGTTCCACTACGCCCAGCTTGAGAAAAACACCTACTCAAATGAGGTAGGATTTGTATTCTTGGATTATCTGAATCGATTGGAGAAAATTGGTGATCATCTCTTTAACGTAAATGAAGCTCTTGCGGGTGTTAAGGTGAAGGCTGCCTATGAAAGAGTGATTGAGGAGAGGGGATAATACTTTCTTCAAACCAGTCCAAATTTTGCTTATTTTTGGCGACTAATGAATTGGACAATAGAATGCAGGTGAAACGGATCTGGCAGATTGTTATTGAATAATTGAATATCAACAATCATGTCATTCTGAACTTCTTTCAGAATATGGAATTCGGAAATGGGTGAAGTAGATCCTGAACTAAATTCAAGATGACATATAGCAGTTAAAGAAATTTTATTGCAATAGCGCTATCCGCGTTCTATTACATAATCAACCAATAATAAATTTATAATCAGTAACTGAATGAGTTCGTACAAGCCGGAAGATATTGAATCTAAGTGGCAGGAATATTGGCAGGAAAATAAGACCTTTAAAACGCCGGAAGATCACGACAAGCCCAAGTATTATGTACTGGATATGTTTCCATATCCCAGTGGTTCAGGGCTGCACGTAGGTCATCCGGAGGGGTATACCGCTACTGATATACTGGCGCGTTACAAGCGGATGAACGGTTTTAATGTCTTACATCCCATTGGATGGGACGCTTTTGGATTGCCAGCAGAGCAATATGCGGTGAAGACAGGAACTCATCCCAGAGATACAACTCAGCAAAACGTAAATCGTTTCCGCGAGCAGCTACAGGATTTGGGGTTTAGTTATGATTGGGATCGTGAAGTTAACACTACCGATCCGGATTATTACAAATGGACCCAATGGATTTTTCTGAAGCTCTATGAAAAAGGGTTAGCCTATGAAGACGATGTGCCGGTAAATTGGTGTCCTGAGTTGGGAACGGTATTGGCCAATGAGGAAGTGATTGATGGTAAAAGTGAAGTTGGTGGCTTTCCGGTAGTCAAAAAGCCGATGCGTCAGTGGGTATTGAAAATAACTGAATATGCTGATCGTTTGCTTGAGGGACTTGATGATTTGGATTGGCCGGAATCGACTAAAAAGATGCAGCGCGACTGGATTGGAAAATCCATCGGAGCCAATATTGATTTTGAGGTGGCTAATTATGATGAAGAGATTAGGGTATTTACTACGCGTCCCGATACTATTTTTGGTGCTACGTACATGGTATTGGCGCCTGAGCATGATTTAGTGGATAAAATTACGACCGACGATCAGAAAGAGGCCGTTCAAGCATACCAGGAAGAGGCGGCGCGAAAATCAGATTTGGAACGCACCGAGCTTAGTGATGAAAAAACGGGTGTCTTTACCGGAGCCAGTGCTATTAATCCCGCTACAGGAGAAGAAATCCCCATCCTGGTTGCCGACTATGTGTTGGTAACTTACGGAACCGGAGCAATTATGGCGGTGCCGGGACATGATGACCGGGATTGGGAATTTGCCCAAAAGTTTGATCTGGATATTATCGAAGTGGTTAAAGGTGGCGATGTCTCTGAAGGGGCTTATACTGATACCGAAGAGGGGACCCTCGTTAACTCTGAGAATGATGAGATTTCATTAAATGGTTTGCCTGTTGATGAGGCAATTGAAGAAATTACGAATTGGCTTGAGAAAGTTGATCGTGGAGAAAAGGCCGTCAATTATAAACTGCGCGATTGGCTATTTTCGCGTCAGCGTTATTGGGGCGAACCGTTTCCCATTATTCATGTTGATGGCGAACCCAAACCGGTTGGCGAAGACAATTTACCGGTAACGTTGCCCGAAATGGATGACTTTGAACCTACCGAGGACGGTGAGCCACCACTGGCTAAGGCGACCGACTGGGTCAATACCAAAGATCCCGAAACCGGTAAGCCGGCCAAGCGGGAAACGAATACCATGCCGCAGTGGGCGGGCTCATGCTGGTATTATCTGCGATATTGTAGCCCTGAATTTAGTGAAGGTCCCGTAGATCCGGATGAAGAAAACTATTGGATGCCGGTGGATATGTATGTCGGTGGGGCCGAGCACAGCGTGTTGCACCTGTTATATGCACGATTTTGGCACAAGGTGTTGTATGATTGCAGCGTGGTATCCACTAAAGAACCGTTCCAGCGATTGGTACATCAGGGGATGATTTTAGGTGAGATGGAGTTTACCGGTTTTAAAAAAGACGGTAACTGGATTTCTGCTGATGCTGCCGATGAGGTAGCGGAGGTCGAACGCGTAAAGCTCAGTGAAGATCAGGTAGAGAAAGAAGGTGATAATTTTGTGATTAAAGACACAGAAATCACCGTAGATGCCAAAGCGCACAAGATGTCGAAATCACGCGGTAATGTCGTCAATCCCGATGACATTGTGGATCAGTACGGTGCGGACTCTATGCGACTGTACGAGATGTTTATGGGGCCATTAGAGCAGGTTAAGCCATGGAGCACCCAAGATGTGGATGGCGTTTATCGTTTTCTGGGACGTGTTTGGCGATTGATGATTGATGAAGACAGTGGAGGATTGAAAGAATCTGTTATAGATAGTGATCCATCTAAAGAGCAGCTGAAGGTACTGCATGAATGCATCCAGAAAGTAACCGGAGATATTGAGGAGCTTTCGTTTAACACAGCTATTTCTGCGATGATGATTTTTGTAAATGAAGCAAATAAATGGGACCAACATCCAAAGGCTGTTTTAGAGCCTTTTATTAAGCTGTTGTCTCCCTTTGCGCCGCATATCGCTGAAGAGTTATGGAGCAAACTCGGTCATGATGAGTCTATCACCTATGCCGAATGGCCGGAGTTTAACGAGGAGTATTTGATTTCTGATACGCAGCTTTATCCCATCCAGGTAAATGGGAAAGTGCGTGGAGAGATTCATGTACCTCGTGAGAAGGCCAAGGATAAGGAGTTTGTACTTTCTGAGGCAAAGGCTGAAGAGAATGTGAAGAAATATTTAGAGGACGGAAACCTCGTGAAAGAGATTTTTGTCCCCGAACGTATTGTAAATTTGGTGGTAAAGTAAGTTTGAAAATTCGATAAACCTAATTTATAAAAGGGCCGGTGATCTTGTAGATTGCCGGCCTTTTCTATGTTAGCTTACCATATTGTTGACTATCAGGTTGTGTTAGCAATTTCCCTTTAACTCAGAAAATTCTTTTTTTGGAATAAAAATATAAAGCGAGTTATATAGCATATCGTGATATTTCCCTTATTCGTTTTTGTTGCCGGATTACTAATGATCGTCTTTTTTTCTGAAAAGTTGGTAGAGGCAACGGTTGGTACTTCTGTTGGATTTGGGATTTCTACTTTTTTAATCAGCGTTATTGTAATTGGATTTGATCCGGAAAATTTGGGATTGGGAGCAGTAGCATCTTATGAGGGAGTTACCGGTATTGCTGTCGGTACTATAATAGGTTCGGCAATGGTTGCAGTGGCTTTAGCACTGGGGATTACTGCGCTTTTTGCTCCTATGGAATTCAAAGAAGTTCCGATGCAGATTCCGCTTGTAACAGTTGCTGCTGTGGTATTGTTTGGATTACTCAGCTTTGACGGGCAACTGTCTCGTTTTGACGGAATTATATTATTATTGGCATACTGTACTGCTGTCTGGTATTTGATTTATCTGGCGCGAAGAGGATTAGACGTTCAGCCCACCGGTGAGGCAGCCGAGGCTGTAGAGGAAGGGACAAATCTAAGTCAGTGGCAATCGATTATTATGCTCGCAGGATCGTTGGTTGCAATTATAGTGGGCAGTGAATGGATCGTATGGGCATCCAGGGAACTTATGGATGGATTTGAATTATCAGACACGTTATTTGGAATAACAATTGTAGCGCTTTTAGTAAGTATCGAAGAGGTTGCACGAGAGCTGCCGGCAGCTCTGAAAGGACGTCCTGAAATTGCATTTGGCAATGTGGTGGGATCGGTACTGGCGTTTTTCTTATGCAATGCCGGAGTGATTGCGATAATTCGTCCGGTACCTATAAGCTTTGAAGTATTTAGCTTTTATCTGCCACTATCACTGGCGGCGGTATTATTTGTGGCTTTTTTGATGATCCAAAAATCTATTCCCCGGTGGGGTGGAATGGTTTTAGTTCTGGTATATCTGCTGTTTTTTATTAGGGGATATTTATGGTAAAGGTTACGGTAACGTAATACCCTATGCTCAAAAAATAGGAGGGGATAATTTTAGAACCTTTTATAAAAATTCCCCTCGTGATCATTGGAAAATTAAATTGTTACTTAAAAAAATCGATATCTTCCTCATCCCGTAAAATAGCCGGTAATTTACCCTGCGCTTTATCTTTTCCTTTGCTGGCCAGCCAATTGTTAATCTGTTGTTGTGAGATGGAATAGACTTTGGGAAGGCCGAGAGCATTACTTTCTCTGCGAATGGCATAGTGACGATTGATTTCTCGTACTTCTCGGTCAATGTTTTGGGCAAGTCGATCTAATGTATCACGGTGAAGTTGTTCCGGTGTACGGATGAACCAAAAGTGTTGTGGAGCAGCTGCTCCTTCTTGAAGAGTGGCACCAATAGTGAAATTGCCAATTTCAATATCCATTTCTTGTGATATGTTTTTTAACGCTTCTTCGGCTTCATAAGCGTACAAGGCTTCGCCATAGTCATCGAGCATTTCACTTACGCGTCCCATTACCTTAATCCGTGGTGGATCGGTCTGTGTAAACTCTACTATATCGTTTAAGGTGTATCGCCATAGTCCCGAGTTAGTGGTAACCAGCATGGCATAGGGGGTGTTGGGTTCTACCTCCCAAAGTGGTACCGTTTCTTGCACGGCCATTGCGTCTTGGTCGGGGAGGGGATTGGGAATGAACTCATAAAAGATGCCATTATCGGCAACGAGTTTCATATCTGTTCTATTCCAGTCATCAGTAAATGAAAAGTAGCCCTCCGAAGCACCATATGTTTCTACAAAACTGACATCAGGTTTGTCCATAAGTTTCTCGAGATGGGGCTTATAGTTTGCCAGTTTTACACCGCCGCAGACGAGCAGGGTAAGGTTCGGCCAGACTTCACGAATACTTGATGCTCCAGTTCTATCGAGCACCTCCTTAAACATAGTCAATATCCAGCTTGGTACGGCAGTAATTACGCGTATATCACTGTCTAACGCTTCATCAACAGTTTGGTTTACTTTTTGATTGAACGGAAGTTGACTGAGCTTTATAGGATCAATAAGCTGGAACGGGGTTAACCACCATGGCGCTTGTTGCGCAGTATAAGCGCTGATCTCCCCAATTTGGAAACCATCTTTTTCTTCCAGCGTTCCCGGGATGCTTATATGTTTGCCCCAAAGATCGAAAATATTGGGGTTTTTTTTAAGATAATTTAACACGACCTTCTGCATAAAATTCCGATCGCTTTCAAGTCTTGCATCTGTTAAGGGCAGGTGTTTTCCTTCGCCTGAGGTACCGGCCGATACGGCATATTTATTCACTTTCCCGGGCCAAAAAATATTACTCTTTCCCTGTTTAAGCTCTTTTATTTGCAACTTAATATCATCATAAAATGATATGGGAATACGGTCAGTGAATTCATCAAAGGCATTGATGGATTGCAAATCGTACTGCTGACCAAATTCTGTATTTTGGGCAGTTTTTAATAAACGTATAAGCTGTTGCTGTTGTATTTCTTTAATACTCAAGGCAGAGGAATTTGGACTAATAACGTTTTAAAAAGAAAATAAAAAAGCCCCGAAAAAGTTCGGGGCTGAATATTTAAGACAAAGAATCCAATGGATTATCGATTTTCAACCGGGACCCAGTCTTTATTCTTTTCGCCAACATACATGGCACGGGGACGAACAAGACGGTTGTTCTCGGCTTGTTCAATGTAGTGCCCCGTCCAGCCGGATACGCGACTCATAGCGAAGATACAAGTATAAAGATCAGGCTTAATGCCCATAGAGTAATATACGGTGGCTGAGAAGAAATCAACGTTGGGATCAATATCCTTTTCATCCTTCATTGTCTTCAGAATAGCCTCTGACCATTCATAAAGATTTTCGTGACCGGTCTCTTCGGAAAGTTCTTTTGACATACCACGCAAAATTCGAGCTCGGGGATCCATGGTTTTATACACACGATGACCAAAGCCCATGATTTTTTCTTTGCGCTCCAATCGTCCGTGCACGTATTCAACAGGATCAGCATCTTTTTCCTCAATATCCATCAACATGTTCATAACCTGTTGATTGGCTCCGCCATGCAAGGGGCCTTTAAGAGCACCGATAGCACCTGTTACCGAAGAATACATATCTGATTCGGTTGAACAGATAGCTCGGTTTGTAAAAGTTGAAGCATTCATACCATGCTCAGCGTGCAAAATAAGGCAGAGATTCATTGTTTGTTCCGCCTTTTCGCCCGGTTCTTCATCATTGAGCATGTAAAGAAAATTATAAGCCGTACTCTTTTCATCGAGAGGGGCTACAATATTTTTACCGTTTCGGGCACGATCAAAAGCAGCAATTACCGTTGGAATTTTAGCTGTTATGGAAATAGCTTGGTTAAGACGGAATTCCTTATCATCGTCGGTTTGCACTTCATGGAAATCACCGAGCATAGAAACGGCTGTCCGAAGCACGGCCATAGGTTCAGCATTCTTGGAAGTGCTTTTAATATAATTTAAAACCGGCTCGGGTAACTCACGATTATTTTGGAGCTTAGTATTTAATCCATCCAGTTCTTCCTGGTTAGGAAGACGGTCATTCCATAAAAGGAAGCAAACCTCTTCAAAGCTCGCATTTTCTGCCAACGTATCGATGTCGTACCCGGCATAGATAAGTTCTCCTTTTTCTCCGTCGATAAAACTTTTAGTACTGCTAAAGGCAACGATGCCTGCAAGTCCTTTATTTATGTGCGGATACTGACTTAAATCAATTTCTGTATTTGTACTCTCAGCCATTCTATACTCCGAAATTTTGGATTGAATATATACTTTTTGTTTCGGTTAAATGTAATAAAAACAGATCTAAAAATCAGGGATAAGTTGAATGCTATCAACCAATAAACCCAATAATTATATTACTTAACGAAAGTTAGGTTAACAGCGTTTACCTGTAGCTATTTAATTTAATACTTTTTAGTCTTAAATCGAAGACCTGCTAATGGATATTTTATTTTTTTGCTTCGTTCCAATAGCTGTCCATATCTTTCAACGAAGCATCAGACAGCGTTTTATTTTCTTGATCAAGTTGTTTTTCGATGTATTGGAATCGCCGGATGAATTTTTTGTTCGTTGACCGAAGGCTGTCTTCGGCATTGAGATCGAAAAAGCGTCCGGCATTTACTAAAGAGAAAAGCAGATCGCCAAACTCTTCCCGACTTTTTTGTGAGTCGCCTTCTTCTAATACTTCTTTAAATTCCTGGAGCTCTTCTTCGAGTTTTTCCCAAACCTGGGAGAACTCCGGCCAGTCGAATCCCACATTTGCTGCTTTTTCCTGCATACGCTGGGCACGGATGAGGGCGGGAAGCGGTTTGGGGATTCCATCCAGTACCGATTTTTTGCCTTCTTTCATTTTGATGTTTTCCCAGTTTTCGGCCACTTGCTCTTCATCTTCGGCTACTTCATCCCCGAAAACATGCGGGTGGCGGCGTATGAGTTTTTCCTGAATTGAATAAATCACATTGCTGATAGAGAACGTATCGGTTTGCTCAGCCATGCGGCTGTGGAAAACGACGTGTAATAAAACATCCCCCAACTCTTTTTCGAGCTCTTCAAACTCTTCATTGTCAATGGCTTCAATGGTCTCATACGCTTCTTCAATGAGGTTATCCTTAATACTTTGGTGAGTTTGTTTACGGTCCCACGGACATTCGTCACGGAGAATCTGGACGATTTCAACAAGGTCATCAAAATTTTGGGTCGGTTTTCTGCTGTCTGCCATTGTGAATTAAAAATGAAGAATTAGGAATTAAAAATTATGGTCTATTGCTAATTTTCTGCTGAGCTCTGAATCACGTTTTTCGTTTTTTCTTTTTAGCGGCGGGGAACAGGATGTTATTTAAAATCAACCGATAGCCGGGACTGCTGGTGTGTAGGCTCAAATCTGTGGGCGGATCATTCACGCGGTGCGTATAATCCTCGGGATCGTGACCGGCATAAAAGGTAAAAGTTCCCTGTCCGTAATTACCGTGGATGTATTTGACCATATTCCGGCCCGGACTTTCACCTAAAATGACAACCGATTCTTTGATTTTATCCTTCTGGAACGCCGTTGTTTGTCCGTAAAACCCGCGAATGCTGCTAACATGGTTTTGAGTTAGCATGGTGGGTACCGGATCCCACTTAGCCGAAAATTCAAAAAGTGTAAAAAAGTCGATTGATTGATCTACCTCATCAATTTGAACAGGAACATCGATATCTGCATGTTCGTATTCTGCGGGATCAGAACTGAGTATAAAATCAGTGAATGCCAGAGTGTTCTCAAAGTTAAGTTTCTGTTGTGCATTGGGATCCATGGGATCGCCGTCAAACTGGGTGGGCACGATGTCAACTTCCTGTGCTGCCAGTGCGATGTCGAAAGTATCAGTGCCTGAGCACATGGCAAACATAAATCCACCGTTGCCGACATACTCTTTGATTTTTGCTGCCACTGCTTTTTTTTCATTGCTTACTTTATTGAATCCTAATTCCTGAGCCATAGCTTCCATTTTGCGTACCTGTTTAATGTACCATGGCTGATTACGCGATGAGACCCAGAATTTACCATACTGTCCGGTAAAATCTTCGTGATGCAGGTGCAGCCAATCATACTCCGAAAGTTTTCCATTCAACACTTCGGGATCCCAGACTTTATCATATTCAACCTCTGCATAGTTCAAGGCCATAGTAACAGCATCATCCCAGGGCAGCGCTTGCTTGGGCGTATATACGGCAATTTTGGGAGCCTTATCCAGCTGTATGACAGAAGTATTGGCATCGGGCTGTTCTACCTGACTGATGATTTGGGCAGCCTCGGAATTTGATATCACCTCGATTTTTACATTTCTGAGATGGGATTTTTTGACCAGGTCCTCAGAATAATTTGTTATAAAACTACCTCCCTTATAATTGAGCAGCCACTGTGACGAATTACCATCCTGTAGATTATTGAAAATGATCCCATAGGCTTTAATATGGTTGGTTTGGGAGGCATCCATCGGAATAAAAAGCTTGTCCTGAGCCAATCCCGGCAGGCTTGCAAAGAGAACAAACATTAGCGATATCAAAAAGGAGCGTAGCATCATATTAGACCTGTATTTCTTCAAGTTCCTGAATGCGGTCGCGTGCAAATGTGGCATAAAATCCATTGGGAAATTGTAGTAAAAGCTTTTCGTAAAGGGATAGCAATTGATCTACTGTTTGTGGAATTTCAAGATTGTTATCGCCCAATATTTGAGTTTGTTTATCGGTTAACTGTAACTGCCCAATATTTATATTACTATTTGTTATCAGCTGATCGGCCATCCGTGTTTTTACCCACAGAAGTTGTTCTCGAAGTGCAGTATTATCGCCCTGCGTTTCTAAATGAGTGGTCAAGGCACGATAGATAAATGCGGCATTCTGTTTCTTTTTTTTGGTCGTTAATTCAAGTAGGGCGTATCCAATTAATGGATTTTGGCGGTCTTTTTGAAATAGCTGTTCCAGGGTAGCGATACTTTGCTGTTGTTCGCCGCGAGAAAGGTGTTCAATGAGCTTAGCGAAAGGTTCAATTTTTGATCCTGTGCTATCGGCCTGTAAGCCTTTTTGAATCCACAGTCGCAGCTGAACGGCATCGTTGGCATAATAGGAGGTGGTTTGCCGTTCGAGTGCATTCAGTTGGATTTTGGCAAACTCGTAATCCCCGGCAAAAAAGTCGGTTAATGCCAGGTAATAGCGATTTTTTTCAGCCAAATTTCCAATGCGTTCCTGTTTATTACTTTTTGAGAAAGAAACTCGTGCGCGTGTATATTCTTCATCATAAAGATGTAAGCGTCCTTCTAAATATGCTTGTCTGGACTTTTTTTGTTCTCCGCCGGATAAATTTTGTAGCTCACTAAGGAACTTTTCGACTTTGTCAGGTGCATGGAGGACATCCAGCGATAATTCACTTAGCGTGGTCAATACCTTATCCATGCGATGATAATTAGGGGCGTTAGTACGAAGGGTATTAAGGGTAGAAAAAGCTTTCTGATAAAGAGATGAGGGAGTTGAATTAAGGTCCAAATTATGATTTTCGAGGTATTGCGCCCACTGCATATATACGTTGGCCAGCTCTTCGCGGCTTCTGTTTGCCAGAGATGCTACATTATTGTCTATGTAATAAGAGTAAGCTTCTCCGGCGAGCTCAAACTTTTGCTCAGCCAGTAATTTAGATCCAATATTGTAGAGGCTATAGGTAAGATTTGATGATTCCTGCTCAATATTTTTTGCCGTTGCTACTGCTCGTTTAAAAAGCTTACGCTCCATCAGCAACCATATTTCCAGCTGTTGAAGATTATTATAGCTGGGATGAGAGGGGGAAAGCTCATCCAAAAAGTCAGAGATCTCGAGGATTGCCACATCATAAATATGATCATCCCGGAAGCGCATGAGCCAACGCTGTACATAACTAAGCTGTTTGGGATTTTCTTGTACTAATTCGAGAAATTCACGCATTGCTTTTTCATAGTTGCCTGCCTGCATATAGGTTTCTCCCAGTTCCGAGGAAATAAGATTTGATTGCCCCGAGAAGGATTGCAACTCCTTATAAATATCAATGGCTTTATCGTATTCTCTCCGATCGCTGGCCTTACGGGCAACATTCAAATATACTTGTTGGTTGTCCGGGTAATTTTTAAGGATATCGTTCCAGATCTGTATTCCACGCTCAATATTGCCGCTGGTGTGATATATCTCTCCCAATTGAATTTTTGCTTGCGGACGATGCCGGCCATCTTGAACGGCTTCTTCTAATATTGTTATAGCTTTCTTATACTTCTTGAGATTGATGAGACTCTCGATAAGTTTATTTAGATACAAGTAGCGTTGTGGCTCTTTATTATAGAGCTGTTCAAATTGTTTAGCCGCTTCCTCGTATTTTTGCTCCTTGAGCAGTTGGTCGGCATTAAAATACCTTTCGTTATCTTGGGCAAATCCCGGTTGATGGCAAAGTATTCCCACCGAAAGGAAAGCCAAAAGCAAGGTTCTTTTCAAAAAGGATTTAAGAGTCATCGGAATACTGATAAAGGTTTTGCTGCGACAGGAGCTTTGGTGCAAATGATGTCAATATATTATAAAATCTGTGAAGCGGAAATCCCACTACATTGTAATAATCTCCTTCTATTGCTTCAACGAATAGGGTGCCGTGTGGATCTTGAATTCCGTACGCTCCGGCTTTGTCCATCGGATTTGTTGTTGCCACGTAAGCGTTGACGAGTGTTGGGTTTAATTCCCCAAATATCACATTTGTTGTCTCAACAAACGTTCTGTGGTCAGTTATGTTATTTGAGGCATCTGTTTTTAATAACGATACGCCCGTTAACACCTTATGTGAATGCCCACTTAACTGCCGCAGCATTGTGTTTGCCTCTGATGGAGTAGCAGGCTTTTCAAGGATTTTACCGTTATGGGTCACAATTGTATCAGCACCTATAATCAATGCATTACCATATTTGGGAGCGATGTCTCGGGCTTTTCGTTCAGCAAGAGTTTCTGCAATTTGGTTTGGGGACCAATGGGACTCATAGTCTTCGTTAACTTTGCTGGCGTGTACCTTAAAAGTAATACCTATTTTTTGCAGAAGCTCTTTTCGTCGGGGACTTCCGGAGGCAAGGATAATGGTTTCCAAAATGAAAGGGGGAGTTTAATTAAATAATTAAATCAATATTTCCATATTAAAAGAGGATACATCTTAAATGAGTCATTTAAAATAAGAACTATCTGGTAAAATGGGGGGGGGCGATATTGATCATGGTAACTTCTATACTTTTACAGTATTTTTGTAGCTCAATAAATCAATCGTTACTTTAGCCGCTGAATTGAGATGAAAGAAAATAGAACTTCTTTCGTTACACTGTTCATTCATTGATAACGTATTTTAAAAATGTTTATTCACAATGGGATCACAAAAACACGGACGCAGTAGTTCTAAGCAACCGATGATTTTCGATGCCTGGAATTATAAAGTTCTGGCTTTGGGATTGTTGCTGGTTGTTATCGGCTTTTCTGCGATGTATCTTGAAAATGAAGTAGAAGGTTTTATATCACTTTATGTTTCTCCGATTGTTATTATGAGCGGTTATGCAGCCGTTATTGTTGCTATCCTTAAACACGATTGGGGCTCCTCAAAAAAATCCTGACAATCTTTTGAATTGGCCCGATGGATCGCAAGCTGAATGCTTTATTCTTATTTGTAGCGGTTGTCGTATTTATAACTGCAGCTAATACCACACAGCAGTGGAATATACTGCTTGGGGTTTTGTTAGCCGCCCCTTTTTCTTTCGCAGCCTTTTTCTTTCGCAGCCTGTCACTCGATGGTATGTTTGCAGCAACTGTTATTGGCACTTTTGCTTTTGGACTCGGTGGATGGAAGTTGGCTATAGTGTTATTACTGTTTTTTGTAAGTAGCACTGTTATTTCAAATCGATCAAAGTGGCGTGCAGAAAATATTTCACAAAGTGTTAGAAGAGATGGGTTACAAGTTTGGGCAAATGGATTTTGGCTGGTTACTTTCCTGATATTTGTTACCATTTTTAATGCCCCGATTTTTTTGATTGGAGCCATAGCTGCAATTGCTACAGCTGCAGCTGATACTTGGGCTACAGAGATTGGCAGCAGAACTTCGAATAGTACCTATTTGATAACAACTTTTGAACAGGTAAAGCCCGGGACGGATGGGGGCGTAAGTATAAAAGGGACAACAGCGGCTTTTTTTGCTGCTGTAATGATTTCGGGTATTAGTGTTTACGTTTTTTCACTTCATTTTTCCGTTTTTATTTGCATTTTTATAGCTGCCGTTTTGGGATGTCTTATTGATTCTTATCTTGGTGCTCTTTTTCAACAGAATAAACGTTCGGTAATGTTACCGGCTGTCGATGTAGAAATTGATTTTTCGAATAATTTAGTAAATACAATTTCGACAGGTTTCGGCGGCTTACTGGCAATAATTTCAAAATTGTTTTTTGCATGAAAAAAGTATGGTATAAACGACTGCACTGGCAAATAATAATTGGACTTGTACTGGGATTAATATGGGGATTGGTGGCCAGTGTTGGGGGCTTTTCTGACTTTACGGTTGACTATATACAACCCTTCGGTACGATATTTATAAATCTGTTGAAACTTATTGCCGTACCGCTGATTTTAGCTTCTCTTATTGTAGGGGTGACTAGCCTGAACGATATTGCCAAGCTTTCACGAATGGGCGGTAAAACTATTGGCATCTATATTGTTACTACTATGCTGGCGATTACAATTGGATTGACCGTAGTAAATGTTATTCAGCCCGGAAACTTTTTACCGGTTGAGACTCAGGAACAACTGATGTCAGGTTATCAGGAAAATATTGAGGGAGCCGATCAATCCGCTCAGGAAGTATTGGATCGAAGCCCAATGTCGTTTTTGGTAGATATTGTTCCTGAAAACTTTTTCCAGGCCGCTTCTGACAATGGCAATATGCTTCAGGTTGTTTTTGTAGCACTTCTAATGGGGATTGGTCTCATGCAGATACCATCCGAGAAAAGTAAGTCGCTAATCAACTTTTTTGATTCCCTGAATGAGGTCATTATCAAAATAGTAGACTTAATAATGAAAGTTGCTCCCTATGGCGTTTTTGCCCTCATGGCGGGAGTGATTGTAGATCTTGCGGGTGATGACATTGGTCAGGCACTGGACCTGCTGGGAGCACTGTTCTGGTATACCTTCGTTGTTATCTTAGGATTATTCTTGCATTTGATGATCGTATATTCCGGACTGTTTAAGCTCTTTAGCAAGATGAAGTTGCGTGACTTTTTTAAAGCTATTCGTCCCGCAATGCTTTTGGGATTCAGTACCAGCTCCAGTGCAGCTACGCTACCCGTAACAATGGAGCGCGTCGAAAAAAATGTAGGTGTGGATGAAGAGGTTTCCAGCTTTGTTCTACCCATAGGAGCGACTATTAATATGGACGGAACCAGTCTCTACCAAGCTGTAGCTGCGGTATTTATTGCGCAGGCATTGGGGATGGATTTGGGAATCGCTCAGCAGATAACAATTGTGCTCACCGCTACATTGGCATCCATAGGTGCTGCAGGAGTACCCGGTGCGGGGATTATTATGCTCGTTATTGTTTTACAGGCTATACAGGTTCCCGTCGAAGGTATTGCCCTCATCTTGGGAGTTGACAGAATCTTGGATATGTGCAGAACGGCGGTGAATATAACCGGTGATGCTGCGGTTGCAGTAGCTGTTGCCCATACCGAAGGTTTGTTGGGCGAAATGCATTTTGATGATGAATAAACAGGTAGCCCGAACGCTTCTATCTCAATATATTGTTTGGCTTCTGATATATAAGATCATATAGATTTTTAGCTTTACCTAATGATGTGATATAAAAACAGAAGTCCCGAGTATATGAAATTGATTCAGCTATTGTGGTTTTTAATTTTATGCAGCATTATCTCGAGTAATTTAGTTGCTGCTCCCACCGGTATTAAAGCGGATTCTTTATCCTATGAGCAAAAACTGGAGAATGGGATTGATGCTTTTTATCGGACTGACTGGATAGAAGCCAGTTCTGTTTTTAGGGAGCTTCAACAGAAAAAGCCCGGTGATTCAAGGGCTTATTTTTTTGAGGCAATGATTCCTTTCTGGGAGTATTATTTTGGTAATAATTCGTCTCAAGCGGCCGATCAGTTTCTGAAACGATCCCAGCAGGCCATTGAGATTAGCAAAAATCAGCTCAATAAAAACTCCAGTGATACCACAATGGTATTAATGCTGAGTGGTTTGTATGGATATCGTAGTTTAGTAGCCGCTGCGGAGCAGAACTACAAGGAGGCCCTGGAAAGTGGAATGACAGGATTTAAATATACGCGACAGCTCTTGGAACTTAATGCCGACGATCCCAAAGCATTAATTGGCAAAGGCATGTTTTACTACATGGCAGGCAGCGTACCTAATGGATTGAAATGGGCTGCTAACATGATAGGAATGTCAGCCGATATGCAGGAGGGATTTGATGCTTTGGAAAAAGCGGCAAAGTCGGATAGCTACGTGAGGAATGACGCCCAAATGATATTGGCATATTTGTATGAACGGGAGGGACAGGATAAAAAGGCATTGAAGCATTTAGAAGCATTATCTGCTCGTTATCCGGAGAACATCATATTCCAATATAATAGAGCACGACTATTGGAAAAGACAGATCAACTTACTCTGGCCCGGGAAAAATATGAGATGATTACAAAAATGAATACCAACACACTGGGTGTTTTGAAACAGAAAAGTAGAAACAGGTTGCAAAAATTGTAATCTTTTTCATTAAAAAATGTATAAGTCTGTATATAGTGTTCTAATTTTTTGAAAAAGATTACGAAAAACACGTAATTAGTTAATGATATACAATTGCATAATTGTCCATTTTCTAAAAAATAGTGTATGGGAATAGGGCTACCGAGTAATCCTTTTCTAAAAATATTTCTTGTAGTTATACTTCTTTTGGGCGTTGCCCTACAGGAGGGGTATGGCCAGTCAACAGGAGATTTAGCTGTTATTGGTGTTAATTCTGATGGGGATGATAACTTTGCAATAACTACTTTTGTTGATATTCCATCCGGAACCACCATTTATTTTACCGACCGTTCTTGGGATGGCAGATCTGAAAGTTTCAGTGGAAATGAAGGCGTATATTCTTATACAGTACCGCAAGGAGGTTTTAATGCCGGAAAAGTAGTTGTAATTAATCCTGATTCTGAAACGGCTTCAGACGACGGAACGGTTTCTCATATATCAGGTAATTTTAATTTAACGAATGGAGATGACGAGTTATATTTTTATTTGAGCACGTCTGACGACAACCCTTCTTCTTTTTTGTTTGCTATTACAAATGATGATGCTTGGGATGACAGTGAATTAAATAATATGGGGTTAAATGATGGTACTACAGCTCTTTCTAACATTAATGAGAATGGAGAATATGTAGGTCCAAGGGAAGCAACCCTTTCGACCCTGAAAGAAGAAATTCGAAAAGTTGAAAATAATTGGTTAACTACAGAGGGGACAGGTGATCAAAGTATAGCTTTTAATACATCTTCTTTTTCATTAGTTGATCTCCCCACTGTTGCATTTAATACTTCAGCTATAGATGTATTGGAGAATAGTGCTACTGCAGAACTTACGGTCGAATTGGTGGAGTCCAATAATCAAGCTGTCGATGTAGATATAGCTTATCTGAGTGGTTCCGGTACAGCCGAAAGTGGTGATGATTTTTATAATGAGACGGGAAGCGAATTCAGTACAGAAACTATCAGCTTTGGAAGTAGTGAAGGAGATGGGACAACCAAAACTGTTACACTAAACTTAGAAAATGACAGTGAGTTTGAGGGCCCTGAAAAGGCCGTTTTTCAGCTCCAAAATATTTCTGATGGTACTATCATTGGTCCGGATGTATTGACGCTTACCATTAAAGATGATGATATCCCTGATATCGTGATTAATGAGATATATGCTAATCCTGCTGATGGTAGTGGTGCTCGTACTGGTGAATTTATTGAGTTTGTAAATAATCAGGATTCGGATATAGATATTAGTGGATGGAAAGTTTTTCAGGAATCGGATCTAAAGCATACTTTTCCTGACGGTACGGTATTACCGGGCAACCGTGCTTTAGTTCTTTTTAGCGGTGATGATGACGTAAATACCGAAGGTAATTATGGTGGTGCATTGATTCAACGTAGTAGTGAATCCGCAACACTAAGTTTGGATAACGGTGGGGATATTATAAGACTTGAAGATTCAGAAGGTAATGATGTGATAAACTTAGATTATCCTTCTGCAAATAATAACGAGTCAATTGTCAGGGATCCGGAGATTACAGGTGATTTTGTAGATCATTCCACTGTTAGTGATAAAAGTATATTATTATCTCCCGGTACTAAAGTTGATGGAAAGGCCTTTGGCTCAAAATATGCAAAGGGTATTCGAGGTTCGGCGGGATGGCGAATGATTTCAACGCCTACCGAAAATACTTCTTTTGCTGATCTGTTCGGTAACTTACGGATACAGGGTGTTCCGGGCTCGGATGATCCTTCAGGTAATCTAACCTTAGCAGGTTGGTCTGAGGACCAGCGGTCATTTACGGTTCCTTCTGATATGTCAAATAATATGTCACCGGGGAAAGGATATATCGTATATGTACCTGAAGATAAAGAGTCTAATTCTCCGGGTATACAAGGTGGGTTTTCAAAAGTTATTACTACTGATGGAGTTGAGAACAGCAATAGGGTTAATGTAACGGTGTCAGCGCGTGACTTCGACGGAGAGCGTGGAATAGATGGTGATGAAGGTTGGAATCTATTGGGTAATCCATTTGGGACAGATATTTCTGTTGGAGCCTTAATTGATGCTTTGGAAGATGTTGATCCTGATGTGAATGCGAATATATATGTTTGGGATCACGAAGCAGATGGTGGGAACGGTAAATATATTACGTTATCTGATGATGGTCTGATCGCTCCTTTTCAGGCATTCTTTGTGCGTTTTACCAATGAAATGAATGAAGAAACATTTACTTTTGATAAAAGTGTATTAGAATCAAATACTGGTACTGAATTATACAAGAATAGCACTGATGATTCTTTTGCATTTGATGTACGATTGCATGGAGAAGAATATTTTGACACCTATACGCTCGAATTCAGTGATAACGGCACTGTAGAGTTAGATCGTTTTGATGCCTATAAGTTGTTGTCTTTGAATCCCAATTCAATTAACCTATTCAGTACTCATGGTAATACACGACTTCAGAAAAATGTGTTGCCTGAGGATTTAGAAAGTAATTTGGAGATTCCACTTTCTTTTGATGCCAATGGGCGTACGAAATTGACCTTTCGATGGGATGATATTGATAATCTTCCCGATGAATGGGATGTCAAGCTTATTGATAAGGAAACAGATAGAGAAATTGATCTTCGTACTGCTCGGGAATATCAGTTTACACTTTTATCAACCGGACAAAAAGAAACCATTGAGAACCAAGAGCTCTTGAATAAAAGAAAAGCCAGTGAAAAAGATCCCCGGTTTGTACTCTCGATGAGTCCAAATTTTGAAACATCAAATGGAACAGATCTGCCTGAATCTGTTAAGTTGAATCCTAATTATCCCAATCCATTTAATCCTACGACCACAATTCCATACGAAATAACCGAGGATATGGAAGTGAAATTGACAATCTGGAATATGATTGGTCAAAAAGTAGCTACATTAGTTGATGGAATGGTGGAAGCGGGAACACACGAAGAAACCTGGAATGCCAGTAACATGCCGAGTGGTATTTATATTGCCCGTTTTGAAGTGGGTAATGAGGTGTTTACCCGAAAAATGACTTTGATTAAGTAGAAAAACTCTTTTTAGTATTTCGCAGTAGTATTAGTTGAATGATTATTTGTTATGCCGAATTATATTTTTGCACAGCTTATATTACCCGTGGGGCCAGAATACACCTCATAGGCTGCAGGAAGGGAATTGTAGTGTTTTTTTAGAGGTAAATATGTTATGAAAACCGCATAATAAATAATAGATTTTTTGATCTAATCTACTTTCTCTATTTTCAATGAATCATAATGTATTTTAAACTGTTGAAACAGTGATTTTAATCCTAACAAGAATGGAGTACTCCTTTTAATACAAATGCAATACAAAAATATTCAGGGTCTTGAAGTGCCCGAAATTGGTCTTGGAACGTACAAACTTCACGATAGAGAGTGTTCACAAATTGTACGGAAAGCACTTGAAATTGGTTATCGACATATCGATACCGCACAAATGTATAAAAATGAGCGAGCGATAGCTGAGGCGCTGAACGTTTCAAATGTGCCTCGCGAAGATATCTTTTTAAGTACAAAAATTTGGCATACGAATCTCGAAGCTGATGATGTGCTTCAATCTACAGAGGAGACGCTGCGACAGTTAGATACTCCCTATGTTGATTTGCTTATGATTCACTGGCCGAATGATCAGTATGATCTGCGTGCCACGATTGAATCCATGCTGGTGCTTCGTGACCAGGGAAAAGCGATGAATATTGGAGTCAGTAATTTTCCCCTGCATTTGCTTACCAAAGTAAAAGAAGAAATTCGTGCCCCAATATTTTGTAATCAGGTTGAGTTTCATCCTTTTATAGATCAGCTTGATCTGCTTGATTATGGAATCGAAAATGACATCATGATTACTGCATACAGTCCATTGGCACAAGGCAAAGTGATGGAAAATGAAGAATTGCAGGAGATTGCTGAAAAGTATGGAAAATCTCCCGCACAAATTTCTTTGCGCTGGTTAATTGAGCAGGAAAATGTTGTAGCTATTCCAAAAGCTTCAAGTGAAAAGCATCTGCGTGAAAACTTTGATGTTTTCGATTTCTTTCTCGAAGACGAGGATTTTGAACGTATTGATCAGCTTGAGAAGTCGATGCGTCTTGTTGATCCAAGTTTTGCACCTAACTGGGGCTAAACGTTACTTAGAGAAGTGCAAATATATTTTTAAGTGCCCGATACTTTGAAAGTGTTGGGCATTTTAATTGGATATTGCCTTGGCTAAAATTTTATTGTCAGATGCTCTTCGAATCTGATGATAATATTGGTTACTTGAATCGGAAGAATGTTTTTTTGCCTCAGCAATATCAACATCTCCCGCAACCGACTCTGCCATAAACCGAATATCGATTTCATTGACAGACGAAACTTCCGGTAAACATGAAAGGGCCCATTCAATAAAATGAACATTATTCACGTGGCGATTGAGATCAAGATCTGTTTTTCGAACTTTAAATTGTTGTGAATAATCCGGATGATCTAATTCGGAATAATTGGGGTCATTGACAGGAAGGACGTGATCAGTATTATCAGGGGCCATCTCAAGAATCTTTTTCGGGATTCGAGCAGGGCGACGACTTTGGATATTCATGATGAGCCAATAGCTCAATGATCTGCCGATAACGTTGTTGTTTTCTCCCTTAATTAAAAAGTCACGATAAGCGCGTAGGCCATCACCGCTCGATGGCCAGGTTTTTATCGTAATCGTTTCTCTCCACTCAGGGAAGCGATCCATTTTTACATGAAGTCGATGCAATACCCAGGTAAGTTCATCTTTTTGAAGGTCGGTGATATCAAATTCAAGCTCGCGGGCATGATTTCCGGCAACTTCCTGGAGTAAATTACAGATGGCAGGTAACGTTGCCCGCTGATTAAAGTTAATTTCTGATGCCCTTATTTTGAAGGTCTCCTGAAAGGTTATATTGCTCACAATATTACTTTTTATTAAAAAAAGGAAAGTAAACAATCTGACTGGTATCTGAAATAAAGAAAATCCCCGATATTTATAAGATACCGGGAATCTTACCTGTTACTCGGAGTATGGTTACAGGATTATTTACTTCGCCCTTTTTGCCAAACACGATTTCCCCATAGTTTTACATCATCGAGGATAAGATAGATTGCTGGTAAAATGACGAGAGTAACCACCGTAGAAAAGGTGAGTCCGCCGACGATCGCTCGTGCCATGGGAAAGTAGGGTGGACCATCACCGCCAATTTGAGTAGTACCAAAGCAGAGCGGAACCAGCCCAAGAACGGTTGTTCCGGCCGTCATTAATATAGGTCTCATTCGATCTTTACAGCCCTGTATGATGGCTTCAAACCTGGATGATCCCATCTCTCGCAGCTGGTGAATGTGATCTATCAAAACAATACCGTTGTTGACGACAATACCCATCAGAATGAGAATACCAATCATTGCCATAAAGGAGAAGGTTGTCCCGGTAATAAAGAAAAACCAGAAGACCCCAACGATTCCAAAAAATATGGAGGTGATAATGCTGGAGGGAAATAGAACCGATTCAAAAAGCGAAGCCATCACTAAATAGATCAAAAACATCGCTAACAGTATATTAACGATCATCTCGTCCATTGCTTCCTGATCCTGCTGAAAACTTCGCCCTTTGCTCCATCCGTAGCCGGAAGGATAATTGATTTGGTCTAAAACAGGAAATATACGCTCTTGGGCCTTATCCATTGTTATATCGTCAAGGTTGATGGTAATCCCAAGTGATGTTTGGCGATTTTCTCGTTGTATTGTTCTCGGACCACGATCCATCTTATAATCAGCCAATGATGCCAGCTGTACCGATTCCCCATTGTCAATATTTACCGGCAGTTGCATAAGGTCTTCAATCGTCTTTCGGTCAGATTCCTGAATGGCCAGTACGACATCTGTTTCTCCATGTTCGCCACGGACTCGGCGTAAATTCATCCCACGCATGGAATTGGAAACCAGGTTGGCCACTTGTTGAGAGGATACTCCCATATTACGCGCCCGTTCTCTATTTACTTGAACCTGAACTTCTTCGGTCCCGGTTTCGGCCTCTGATCGAACATCAGCAAGGCCCGGTACGTCTTGCAAGCGTCGTTCGACCTCCTCTGCAAGATCCGCAAGTACTTCAGTTGATTCGCCAATTACAAAAACACGCAGTTGCTCACCGCCGGTACGATCTTGGTATTCAAAAGAGGGATCGCCGATGGCAATTTTTGGCATTTGTTCTTCGATTTCTTCTTTGATAATCGTAACATCTTTTTGAGCATCGTCCTCATCCGTTAACAGGATAGTTGAAGTTGCAGAACCGGTTTCAAAATAGGAATAGACGGCATCAATTTCGAGATCTTCTTTGTGGGCGTAGAGAAATTCTTCGACATGGCTTACGGATTTCTCTACGGTTTCGAGGGTATAGGTATCATTAAGGTTATAGTGTAACCGAAGTTCCCGGGATTCTGAGGATCCAAACATTTCTACATTAACGGCATTCATCGGTACAGCAACGCTTAAAAGTGTGCCTAATATGAGGGCTACAGAGAGGTATCTGCGCTTGAGTAACCAGCTGAGCATGCCACCGTACCAATCCTGCAGACTATCAACCCAATCTGTTTGTTCTTTCTTTTCGGGTGGTGCTATTTTAGAAGTCAACAGGGGGATAACAGTGAGCGAAATCAAGAGTGATGCTGAAAGCGCTAAAATAATCGTTATAGCAACATGATAGAGCTGAATAGCGATCATTGAATCTTCACTGATAATATTGGGCAGAAATACAATAATTGTAGTTAATGTACCTGCGGTAACAGCCATTCCCACCTGTTTAACGCCACGTTTTACGGCTTCAGTTTTGTCATCCATCAGATTTTGGTTGCGATGAATGTTTTCAGTTACTACTACCGCATTATCAACCAGCATACCAACGGCGAGCATCAGCCCCATCATGGATAGGATATTGAGCGAAAGTTCCATGAAGTAAAGCAGTCCGAGTGTAACGACAAGTGAGAAGGGGACGGCCAAGGCTACAATTAACGTTGTACTGATGCGTCGCAAAAACAGGTAAAGGATGATGACAGAAAATAGGGCCCCTAACAACCCGGCTTTGAAGAGCTCGGTAAGCGAACTGATTATACCCGTCGCCTGGTTATGCATCTCAAAAATATTGATACCCTGCATTTCGGGCAGTTTGTTGACTTCATCAATTTCAGCTATCACGCGATCGCCAACTTCCACTGTATTGGCACCTGATTCTTTAAAGACATCCAGCCCGATGGCATATTTTTGATCAAGGTGGCGACCGTAATCGCGTTCGGGGCTTCCATAGCCAACCGTTGCGATATCTCGTAGCTTCAGATTATCGGGTCCGACAACAAGATTGGCAAATTCTGCGGGTTTGGTAAGTTCTCCCGTTGGACGTACCAGGTAACGTTTACCGGCATCTTCGACTTTTCCGGCGGTTACCGAAAAGTTACTTTGCCGCAACCTTTGAGCAAGTTCATTAAGATTGATGTTGTGTGATTTGAGTCGATCGGGAATCAGCTCAATTCTGATTTGTCTTTGTTCAACTCCGTACAGATCTACTTGGGCTACGCCCTGAATGCGTTCGATACGTTGTTTGAGATTACGATTTAAGAGTTCATAGGCGTTTGAAAGATCCCGCTCACTGGAAATCCGCAGGTTCATCATCGGATTATCCTGCGCGGAAAATTTATTGACGGTAAAGCGTTCTAAATCGTCCGGGAGTTGGTTTCGAATACCATCAATCTTTTCTTTGAGCTCCATAGCTTTAAGGCTGATATCCGATCCCATCTTAAACTGTACAAAAATACCGGCCTGGTTTTCACTGGAGGTTGAGCTTATCCGCTCGATACCGCTAATGGTTGCAATAGCTTCTTCGATCGGCCGGGTAATATTGCGATCGATCTCTTCGGGGGTAGAGTTTTGATAGGGAACAGAAACATACGCTCCGGGAAAAGAGATATCGGGAAAATATTCCAGCGGCACCATCCGGCTGGCAATGATTCCGATAATTACAAAGCTGATAAAAATCATCATCGTAGTTACCGGCCGCCGTAACGAAAGATCAGTGAATTTCATAATAGCAGTTCCCCCGTTTTAATTTTCTGATTGTTCTATTGCCGGTTGCTTCTTATACACTTTGCGATCCATAATTGCGTACATCGTTGGTATTATGATGAGGGTAAGCAGGGTCGAGATGATGAGCCCCGCAATAACCGTAATGGCCATCGGTGCTCTTAGCTCGGCGCCATCCCCGAATCCTATTGCTAATGGTAAAAGTCCGAGCGTCGTTGTTAGTGTCGTCATGATAATAGGGCGCAGCCGTGATTTACCGCCCTCAAGGATGGCCTTTATTTTATTCATCCCTCGCTCGCGGTATTGGTTGATCAGATCTACCAGCACAATGGCATTATTTACCACAATTCCGGCCAGCAGAATTAATCCGATAAATACGACGACGCTGATGGTTGATCCCGTAATCCACAGACCAAGAATAGCCCCAACCAGTGCCAGTGGAATAGTGAACAGAATTATAAAGGGGTGAAGCAGGGATTCAAATTGTGAAGCCATCACCAGATAGACCAAGAATATTGCCAGTGATAGGGCAAAAAGGAGGGACCGGAATGAATCAGCCATCTCCTCGTTTTGACCGGTTACTTGTGCCTGTATTCCCATTGGAATTGCTGTTTCATCAATAATATTGCGAATTTCTTCCGCAGCAGTGGCAAGATCACCGTAGTTTAAATTAGCGGATACGAGAGCTACGCGCTGTTGTGCTGCCCGGCGGATTTCGCTCGGCCCGGTGGCAACTTCTACATTTGCAATACTCGATAGTGGAACTGGGGATCCGCTGTTAGGGTTAACGATGATATTTTCAATATCCTCGATTGATGAGCGATCCTGTTTTTTTGCACGGACCAGCACATCAATTTTTTGATTTCGCCAGGAATAGCGTGTTGCCACGTCTCCGCGTACTTTACTGACGATAAGATCAGCAACTTCATGCACTTGCAAACCAAGAGATGCTGCCTTTGGACGATCAAAGGTAATTTGAATTTCGGGATTGCCTTGCTCCATGGTAGATTTTACGTCGGCAAAACGTCCATTAGAAGACAGTTTCTCGAGAATATGGTCACTGACCTTTTTCAGATCATCCAAGTTATAACCGGATACTTCTACCTCAACCGGGGTTTTAAAGGTAAACAGAGCGGGTCGTGAAAACTTGTAGTTTAAACCTGGAATACGCTGTAAATCGGTCCGCAGTTCATCCATGGTGGTTTCCTCCAGAGAACGACCCGCACCGCTGGCTAAAGTAACATTCAGTTCGCCCCAGTTTTCGCCTCCCTGGTTGGGATTAGCATCCATCTGGTTACCGGTTCCCGCCACGGCAAAAGTGGTTCGTATGGGGTCAATATCACGAGCAGCCTGCTGAACTTTCTGGAGGGCTCGGTCGGTCTGTTCAATAGGAGTTCCCGGAGGAAGATTAAACTCTACATTAAATTCCCCTTGTGAAAGGGAGGGAATAAGTTCCATACCCAGCTGTGGTACCAGCATTAGTGAACCCAAAAGACTTAAAAAGGCGAAGGAAATAACCACGAAGCGGTGGCGTAATGACCATCGTAAAACAGTGGGATATTTATCTTCCAGCGAGTCAAACCACTTTTCAAAAGCGTTTAACATGGGATTTAAAATAAACATAGCCCCCTTGCTGATAACGCTAATAACTTTAGACCCACCCTTTACGATATAGCTTGGGACGGTCTCAAAAGTGAATATCCGGGCTGTCCGCATCCAGCTGCCTACTTTTGTTTTAGGCTCTTTCAGCTTTGGCTTTTCAACTTCTGATTTTTCTCGTCCTGCCAGTGAAGAAAGCATCGGGATTAATGTTATCGCAACGACTAATGAAGCCAGCAGAGAAAACGTTACCGTCAGCGCCTGATCACGGAAAAGCTGCCCCGCTATACCGTGAACAAAAACAAGGGGAAAGAATACAGCAATGGTTGTGAGGGTAGAAGCAACTACGGCCATCCCTACTTCTCCCGCACCATCACTGGCAGCTTTTAGAGGGTTTTTCCCCATTTCACGGTGACGTGCAATATTTTCAAGCACCACAATGGAGTTATCAACCAGCAAGCCGATACCCAGTGCAATACCACCGAGTGACATAATATTAAGAGTAATATCATTACCGTACATCAGGTTAAAAGTGGCAATGACCGACACCGGTATCGACAAAGAAATAATAACGGTAGCCCAGAGGTTGCGAAGAAACAGGTACAGGATAATGATGGCCAAAATCCCGCCAATTATTCCGGCATCAACAACTTCGCTGACCGCAGAAGAAATAAACGTAGATTGATCAAACACTTTAGTCATTTCCATTCCTTCGGGAAGACGCTCAGACAGATTTTGCATCTGAGCTTCTACATTCTTGGCAACATTGACCGTATTGGCGTCACCCTCTTTATAAATGGCTATTTCTACTGCTTCTTGGCCATTGAGCCGGGTAATAGCTTCTCGTTCTTTATAGCTTTGGCTGATTTCGGCAAGGTCTTTTAAATAAATGGGATTGCCATCCTGACTGCTAATGACAACATCTTTGATATTCTCGACAGACTGAAACTGGTTGAGCGTCCGCACAAGATATTGTTGCGTACCTTCTTCCAGTCGTCCCCCGGATAAATTGACATTCTCAGCTCCGAGCACCTGTGTAATTTGGTCGATCGAAATTCCAAGGTGTGACATCCGATCCTGATTGACAGCCACCTCTATTTCTTCCTCTAATCCGCCGCTTATTTTAATGGAGGCAACTCCAAGTGCAGACTGCAAATCCTTCTTTATCTGTTCATCGGCGTATCGACGCAGTTGTTTGAGTTTGCTTATTTGTTCAACCGATTCCTCTGCCTGATAACTTGCATAGTCAACATTTTTGGGCTGGTCGGGGTTTTTATCCTTGATATAAAAAGCATACCGCATAATGGGATCCAGAGAGGGATCAAAACGAAGTATAACCGGGCGATCTACCTCCAGCGGAAGCTGCAAGGCATCGAGCTTTTCGCGCACGTCGATACTGGCGAAATCCATGTCGGTACCCCAGGCAAATTCCAGGGTAACGTCAGACTGGCCGGATCGAGAAATAGAGCGGACCTGCTGTACATTCTTTACAACTCCTAATGCTTCCTCAATAGGTTTGCTCACCAGGTTTTCGACTTCCGCAGGAGCAGCACCTTCAAAATCAGTTCGCACAGTAAGTGTCGGATAGCTGAGTTCTGGAAGCAGGTTGATATTCAATCGGCTGAGTGAAACCATCCCAAAAAGGATAATACCTATGGTAAACATGGCAATGGTTACCTTGCGGCGGATAGAAAAGTCAATCAATTTCATAGTGAATCCCTTTTAGATAATGATAAGCTAATGTTAGTTATAAGGATACAATATCAACCAAAGCGCTATCCTGGAGACTGCTTTGTCCAATAGTGACTACAGTATCAGAAGGTGCTAAACCATCGAGCACTTCGATATTGTCTCCGTTGGAATAACCGGTATTGATAGTTCTTCGGTGAGCCAGGTTGTTTTTAATAACATATACACTGCTCATACCATCTTCTTCGATAACAGCATTCTTGGGTATCATTAGGGCATTTTGATGGGTGTCGTACACAATACGCACGCGCCCGAACATGCCCGGCTTTAGTTGTTTTGATTCATCCTTGATAGATACGGTGACTTCAAAAGTACCTGTTTGGGGATCTACTGTGGGACTTACGCGCAAGACTTTGCCTTCGAACGATTCGTTTTTAATGGCATCGACTTGAAGTAGAGCTTGTTGACCTTTCTGGATTTTTGACATTTCATGTTCCGGAACTTTTAGAACAGCCAAAATGGGATCGAAATCAGTAATCTCGAATACTTCTTGATCAGTGTTAATCATATTGCCAACCTTGATAAGTCGATCTGATACAACCCCGCTTATGGGAGCTCGAATTTTTGAGTTCTTAATCTTTAGTTGGGCCAATTGGTATTCTGATTTTTGAGCCTGGTACTCAAATTTGGCGTTTTCAAATTCCTGGGCACTGATAAGATTTTTCTTAAATAGTTCTTCTTTTCGGTTGAGCTCATTCTGCAGGCGATCCATGGTAGCCTTAGCCCGCTCAGCTTCTAATTCTAACTGCTCATCCTCTAATTGAGCAAGTACCTCATCAGCATTTACAAAATCGCCTTCCTCAACCCTTATTTCTTTTACCATTCCCCTGACTTTCGATACTACCGTTGATTTATTTTCAGCTTCAAGTGTAGCCGTGCTTGAGTAGTAAGCTGAAATATCGCCGTTGGTAGCCTTGGCAATTTCAACCGGAATGGCAGAAGTGGAATCCTCGTCACTTACATTTTTTGACTGTGATTCTGAACTACAAGAACTTGCAGTAATTGACAGGCAAAACAGTGATCCTAAAACAACCCAATTTATTAACGTCTTCATGTAATTTTTTCTGGTTTTGAAAGATTTTTCAATTAAGAACGATCTGCTTTACATTACGGACAGATCAGAAAAAAAGTTACAGGGTTTTTAAGAGGGGGGGGGCAATTTTTAGGAATGATGAATAAAGAAGGCTGCATGAATGTTAATCATGCAGCCTTTGAAGAAATAGGTTTTGTGAATAATTATTGAGTAAACATTTTGGGATGCTTGGTATGGAAATCTGTCGCCTGCTGATATTTCTGCGAAACACCTAAAATGCGTCCCTCATCAAATAGATCCCCAATAAATGTAATACTTGTGGGCTGTCCTTCATCCGTAAAGCCGTTGGGGACAATGACTGAGGGATGTCCCGTTAAATTAGTAAGCAAGAGGTTGTTGCCCCCGTAGGTGGGAGAGACGTACATATCCACTTGCTGCATCACCGAATCCATTTTTTGGATGAGTACTTGGCGGGCTCGGTTTGCTTGAATATATTCTATCGCCGGGATAAAACGTGCGGATCGAAATAGGTTCGGCCAGGCTGATTTTCCTTGTCGAACCATCTCATCATCTTTGTTGCTGAGAGTAAGCTGATCAAAAGCGGTTGCCCCTTCAGCTGTTAAAATAAAACTGAGATCCGAGACAGGATAGTCCGGCAACTGAATGGGAATGAGTTCGGCGCCAAGCTCTTCCAGTTTTGCCAGTGTAAGACTGTCTCGCTGCCTATTGTCATAATCACTTTTTAATGCAGATTCCAAGTATCCGATTTTTAAATCACTGACATCAATATCTGATTTGTAGTTAAAGGGAAGATCAAACACCGTTTGGTCTTTTCCATCCGGGCCGTGAATAGCATCAAAAACGAGAGCGGCGTCTTTGACAGAACGAGTAATGGGACCAACTTTATCCATGCTCCAGCTCAATGCCATAGCTCCGTGTCGACTTACGCGTCCAAAGGTAGGGCGCAATCCGGTTGTTCCGGTTCTGTTGGATGGAGAAATAATAGATCCCCAGGTTTCGGTTCCGATAGCGAAGGGAAAGAGTCCCGCCGAGGTACCTGCTGCAGAACCTGCTGATGATCCGCTTGATCCTTGCTCAAGATTCCAGGGATTTCGGGTTTTGCCATCAAACCAAACATCTCCAAAAGCCAGAGCACCCAAGGTTGTCTTTGCTACTAAAACTGCTCCGGCCTCTTCCAGTTTTTTGGCTACTGTTGCTGTTTCATTTATTTGTTGATCTTTGTAAGGGATTGCTCCCCACGTGGTTTTATATCCCTCAACAGCAAATAAATCTTTAAGTCCGTACGGAATACCATGAAGCGGCCCTCGATAGTTTCCATTAGCAAGTTCCTGATCCATCTTTTTGGCCTGCTCCAGAGCCATTTCTTCAGTAACAGTAATGATGGCCTCAAGCGTATCGCCATGTTGGGTGATACGCTTGAGAAAGAATTTTGTCAGTTCAACTGAAGATATTTTCTGTTGTTTAATTAACGATGCGAGCTCTTCAACGGTGTAAAAAGCGAGATCAGATCGGTTATCCGGAAGGTTCACATCCTCCGGCAAATTCCAGTCGATCGGTTGATCTGTTTTATTGATAATTTTTCCCGGTGGAATGGGATTAAAATTCAGTGCCGGAGGAATACCATTATCGAGTTTGAGATCTCGAATGCTTTGATATGAGTCTCTATTGGATTCGAGTTCAGCGATCATTGAATCCCGCTCTGCCGCGGTAAAGTCAATACCGATTAATTTCGAGGCCTCCGAAACCACCTTGGGCGTAATATCATCATTTATAAAGTGTACGGAGGTGAAAGCCAGTAAAAATCCAAGAAATAAGCCTAAAAAGAGCGTACCCAATCGTTTGATCATAATAGTTGTTAAATTGGTGAAATGTTTAGAATGGTAATATAAAAGAGTGATACAGAAATGGAAGTGTTATTACATGCTTTAATCTTTAAAGATAAGTTCATTATCAAGTTCATTCTAAATTGGCTTCTCAATATTAATACCGTTATTATCAAGAGCAGAAATTAATTTTACTTACTGATTCAATACAGGTCTGTATTTCGTTTGAAATACAGTTAAAACGGGAATCCGGTGTACCCTAATTTGGGAAAGTCCGGAGCAGTCCCCGCTGCTGTAAGCTCCGACAGCTTTTGATCCTTCATAAACCACTGTCCTGATAATTATTGGATGGGAAGGTTGTTAAAAGTGGAGTAAGCCAGAAGACCTGCCGGTATTGATGACGGAAACAAGCTTTCGGGAGAAAAGCCAAATCCATGGATAGATCACACTTACGCTTTTTTTACCCCCCTATACTTTTATTTGTATGGGTAATTTCGTTCCTACTGATTGGTGGATGTGGCCCTGAAAAAAATGCCGATCCGGAATCTCATTCTAATAACATTGAACAGGTACATTTCGCTGATTCTGTGCATGCAGAATATGCAGAAGGATTTCGGATTACGTATCACCATAACTATAAGTTGCTGGAGATTCTAAAACCCTTTCAAAACCAGGTTGATACGCTGCGATATTCGTTAGTGCCGCGCGACCTTACTGATGAAGTAGAGGTTGAGAATACGACGGAGATTCCCATCCCAATAACAAGTCTTTTGGCCACTTCTACGACGCATATCGGGTTGGCAGAAATGCTTGATGCAACGGATATCATGACCGGAATGGTAGGTGGGGACTATGTTTATAGTGAGGATATTCGAAGCCAGCTGGAGGAGGGTAAAATGGTGAGCCTGCCGCAAGGGGAACTAAACAAGGAAAAGATACTGTCGATGAATCCTGATTTGTTGATGATTTCCGGCGGACAGTCCTCACAGTTCGATAATGTAAAAATTTTGATGGAATCTGATATTGATGTGATGGTTAACTCAGAGTGGTTGGAAACAACGCCACTTGGCAAGGCAGAATGGGTTAAAGTACTGGCTGCGCTGCTGAACATGGAGAATCAGGCTAACGAAAAATTTAGTGCGGTCGCAAAACAATATAACAGTTTAAAATCCAAGGTGAAGGGCATAAATGATAAGCCATTGGTTATCAATAATATGCCTTATAAAGGAGCGTGGTTTGTGTCGGGTGGAGAAAGCTATACCGCTCAGTTTTTGAGGGATGCCGGAGCGGATTATTCATGGTTCGATTCGGATGAGGCCGGAGGATTGCGTAAGAGTTTTGAAGTGGTTTATGAAATTGGATTGCAGGCCGATATGTGGATTAATCCCGGAGCAGTAAACTCAAAAGAGGATATTCTGGCAAAAGATTCTCGGTTTAAGGACTTTAAACCATTCCAAACGGGGCAAATATATAATAATAACAAGCGGATGAGCCCGTCCGGCGGCAATGATTTTTGGGAGTCGGGTGTAGTACATCCCGAAATGGTACTGGCCGATTTAATCAAAATATTCCATCCGCAGCAGCTGCCCGATCACCAGCTTTATTACTATCAGAAAATTGATTGATGGCCAACGAAACTGCAGATATAACGCCAAAACATAAGACAGGTATTCGTCCGCTTTATTTTGGACTGTTGATTGTCATTCTTTTAGTACTTCTGCTGGTTAACTTAGTACTGGGATCAGTTGATATTCCTCTTGGGGATATTGTCCAAATTTTGGTTGGGGGAGAGGCCGCAAGTGAGGTTTGGAATAAAATTATCATTAACATCCGCATTCCCCGGGCCATAACGGCCGTTTTAGCCGGCAGTGCATTGTCAATAGGTGGGTTGCTCATGCAAACACTTTTTCGCAATCCGCTGGCAGGTCCGTCGGTACTGGGTATTACTGCAGGAGCAAGTCTTGGTGTTGCTATTGTAATGCTGGCAGGTGGAACTATTACCAGTATTTTTGCCATTCAGCAACTGTCGGCATTCGGCAGTTGGATTATTGTGATTGCCGCCAGTTTGGGATCGGCTGCTGTGTTACTGTTGATTCTTCTTATTTCTATTAAAGTTCGCGATAATGTAACACTGTTGATTATCGGATTGATGATTGGGAACCTGACGATCGCGTTGGTAAGTATCTGGCAGTACTTTAGCCGACCCGAGCAGATTCAGGATTATCTCATCTGGACGTTCGGGAGTCTTGGCGGTGTGCCTTTAGATCAGTTGTGGATATTGGCCGTTGTTGCATTTGTTGGGATTGGAATTGCGATGGCACTTTCAAAACCGTTGAATGGACTCTTGCTGGGGGAAAATTATGCCCGAAGTATGGGGCTGTCGGTTTCTGGTTCTCGTATCTGGATTATCGTGAGTACCAGTTTGTTGGCGGGTGGAATCACCGCATTTTGTGGTCCCATTGGATTTGTGGGCATCGCTGTTCCTCATCTTACTCGATCCTTGATGGGAACGAATGATCACCGGGTACTCATTCCGGCCACATTATTGATGGGAGCTATACTATTGCTTGGCTGTGATATCATTGCTCAAGTGCCGGGCTCAACAACAACGCTGCCCATTAGTGCTGTTACATCGATGGTAGGATCGCCCGTTGTTATCTGGGTAATCATCCAGCGCAAAAACCTGCAGGCTTCATTTTGATGAGTAAACAGTCTTCCATCATATCGACAAATGAATTGGATATAGGATTTCCCGGAAAAGGGCGTAAGTCTGCTACGGTTGTGGCATCTGATATAAATGTGGCGCTGCATGGTGGAGAGGTTGTATGTCTGTTGGGTCCTAATGGATCGGGAAAATCTACGCTAATTAGAACGTTAGCTAACCTGCATAATCCATTGGATGGAGATGTATTACTTAATGGAAAGAATTTAAATCAACTTGCAGTAAAAGAAATTGCGCAAAAAGTAAGTACCGTTTTGACCGACCGTATTACGATCGGGAATATTAGTGTTTATGAGTTGGTGGCATTCGGACGGTCGCCCTATACCGGTTGGTTTGGATCCCTTAATAAAAAAGATGAAGAAATAGTAGAATGGGCAATTGCGTCCGCAGGGATTGAGCAGTTTGTCGACAGAGATGTGTTGCATCTCAGTGATGGAGAACGGCAAAAGGTGATGATTGCCAGGGCATTGGCACAGGATACTTCGGCGGTATTGCTCGACGAGCCTACGGCGCATTTAGATCTCCCGAACCGGGTAGAAATTATTCGGTTGCTGCGAAAGCTAACTCATGATACCCAAAAGGGTATTTTGTTGTCTACTCATGAGTTGGATCTGGCCCTGAAAGCGGCCGACAGCTTGTGGCTCATTAACAGGGAGGGAGAAGTTATTACCGGTACGCCCGAAGATCTTGTTTTGGATGGCACCTTTGAATCTGTTTTTGAAAAAGACAGTTTTGATTTTGATCGCAGTACCGGCTCTTTTACGCTGCATAATCCAAATAAAGAGGCTGTTTATTTAACCGGTGATGCCGTACCTGTATTTTGGACGCGCCGCGCCCTTGAGCGCGAGGGATATAAGGTAGTCGAAAACAACGGAACAGCTCTTCAGGTTGAGGCCCGTACAAAACAAGAAGCGTTTGAATGGGAAATCATTTCAAAAGAGAATAAAAATTGTTTTACATCTATAAAAGAGCTGCTAAAAGCATTGAAGAAAAATCAGAAATTACCGCAATAGGTTTTGATTTATTCAGCGCACCTCGTATTTTCGGCTCGTGCATTGGTTCCCATCCTAAAAATGTTTTGGGATGGGATTAAAAGGGAATCCGGTGCTCTCGATAATTTTCGGGAAAATCCGGAGCATTCCCCGATGCTGTGAGTTCCATAACCTTTTGATCTTTCTTGAACCACTGTTTCTCTCGGTTTAACCGGGATGGGACGGGAAGGTTGTCAGAAGCGGAACAAGCCAGAAGACCTGCCAACGCACAGCATTCGTAGCTTTCGGGAGAAAAGCGAAGAGTAAATATCGTTTCTGGCTATCAGAACGTATTTATACCTTCCAAGTTTTATACCCAAAGGTACGAGTGATGAATTAATCATCATTTGTAACCTACAATTTTAAATTATGACCATAACTAAACGATTACTTTCAGGGCTTTGTGCCTTGGTGGCTTTTCTTTGGATATCTGTGCCAACGCTGGCTCAACAAAACGATGTAGAAACCGACTCTACAATCTATGAGCTGGACGAAATTATAATCAGTGCCAGTAAATACGAGCAGTCCCCGCAGTCGGTAGGGCGCAATGTTACTGTTATTTCACAGGAGGATATTCAGAATGCTGCATATGCAAATGTCAGTGAGCTGTTGGCGCAACAGCAAAGTGTACATATGATAGGAGCGGGACAAACGCCGGGCTCGCTGCAGCAGGGATTTATCCGCAATGCCAATTCCAATCATTCAGTTGTATTGATTGACGGCGTTCGAATCAGTGATCCTTCTACCAATAATAATTCTATTGATCTTTCGGAGCTTTCACTTACCGGAATAAAGCGCATCGAAATTGTCCGCGGATCACATAGCACGCTCTATGGTTCCTCGGCTATTGGCGGAGTTGTTAATATTATTACAAAAAAGGAAGGAGCAGAAGGATTTAATGTAAATGCAGAAACCAAACACGGGCGATTTGGCGAAGGAACGTATTCCACTACAAACAGCCTTTTTGCTAATTATACTACTGATGGGGGATGGTACGCGAATTTGGGTGCCAACTTTCGGCTGACCAACGGGTTTGATGCAACCATTGATACGACATCCGGCACCAATACGTTTAATCCACAGGATCAGGATGATTTTAATAAACTTGATTTAGTGGGTAAGCTTGGGTATTCGACTGATCAGTATGATTTATATGCATCTTATAGACGTGTAGATCAGCGCAGTGACGTTGATCAGGGTGCTTATCAGGATGATAGTAATGCCTACACCGAATTTCAGCGCGATCTGTTTAATTTTGGGGGTGGCATGGAATTATCAGATCAGGTAGCTTTAGAGTTCCAGGGTGCCTATTCAGATTTAAACAGAGATTTTGTAAACGATTCGTCCCTTGTGAGTCCCAATGATACGTATGACGGGATTTATACAGAGCTTAATGCCGAAGGATCACTCTGGGAAAATGAATTGAAGGCCGTAATAGATGGGAATCATATTCGATTTGTTGCCGGTGCTTCCGCATCGCGACAAACGATGTCTACTCGAAATTATGTGTATAGTCGGTCGCAATTTGGAGTGTATGAATCGACAACCGATTTAGATTCATTAGGATTGAAGGAAATTATTTATAACGGGTATGCCCAGTCCAATCTTAATGGAGGATTAATTGCCGATCAGTTAGAGTTATTTTCATTAGGATTGGGAGGACGATTGGTCCATCACGATGAGTTTGGATCTCACTTTACGTATGAAGTGAATCCCAAACTTCAGGTGACCGAATCCACGCTTTTATATGGTGCAATAACCAGTGGATTTAACGCCCCTTCACTCTACCAACTTTATTCACCGTCACAAAGCGCGGGAAGTTATACAAACCGGGGCAATGAAAATCTGGACCCCGAGTCATCGGTATCTTACGAGCTTGGATGGAAGCAAGAGGTAGGCAATCAGTTTTCTTTTGAATTGTCTGCTTTTAAAACAGTAGTAGATGATGTCATTGAATACGTGTACTTATGGAATGGCGATACCGCGATCGAAAATTTAAGTGCAAGCTTTCCGGATTCAGACTATCTCGGAGATACGTATATTAATGCTTCTGAGCAGCAGGTATCAGGACTTGAAGCATCAGCCTCAGCGAGAATAACTCCCAAACTTACTCTACGAGGAAACGTATCTCTCACCAGATCAACAATAACGTTTTCACCAGATGACATTGATGCAGCATATACGGGAGGAAATCACGTACAAATATATGAGAGCGGAGCCTATGTAACCGAAGAAAAAGAGATTGAAGGCTTAACTCGGCGTCCATCGGTGAATGCCTTTGTCAGTGCATCGTATTTAGCTACTGATAAACTGCGATTTAAAATTGATTCCCGATATGTTGGATCCAGAGATGATGTGTATTACAGTGCAAGCTTAGGTCCGAATGGAGCCCTGGATCGTAGTGATGTTTCGGGTTATAATGTAACAAATGCCACGGTGGGCTATTCAGTTACAGAAAATCTATCTACACTACTAAAAGTAGAGAATCTTTTTAATACTGATTATCAAGAGATTAACGGTTATAATACCCGAGGTCGAGGATACTTTATCAAGTTGCAGTATCAATTATAGAAAAAAATCCCTCAGCTTATTTTAGCCTCCTTTCATAAATTCTGATGAAAGGAGGCTTTTTTTATTGGGATGAATAACTATTTGCTGACCAATAGAAGTTGGACTTGAAAAGCACCTTAGGTGAGCTTTGGCTCCCCAGTAATAGGATTCATGAAAGTTATCCACAATTTTTCTTATACCGGATAAAAAAGTCTGAAAAAATTACGTCAAATATCATGATCTATTGTGGATAACTTCTGCATTTTGTGGAAAAGTTTTGGGCTTTTTGACTTGTTCCATCGTCGCATTCCTTTATATTTAATTAGAAGAAAACGACATGATTTTGTGCTTTTTCAGAGCCTTCCAGTTAAGTAAAAAACTATTAAAGTAAACCGGAGTTAGTAATATGAAATTTACACGATTTTATACACAAGAGGAGTGGGACAGTCCATTTGGAGATATGAATTTTGAGAGCCGCAAATCGGAGATAAAAAATCCCGATGGATCCATTGTTTTTTCAATGGAAGAATTGATTGTACCTGAAACCTGGTCACAGGTTTCAACAGATGTAATTGCCCAAAAATATTTTCGCAAGGCGGGCGTCCCACAAATCACAAAGAAAGTAAAAGAAAAAGGAGTACCGGAGTGGTTGCAGCGATCAGAAGCCGATGAGAAAGCGATGAAAAAGGAAGGGATTGATGAAGATGATTATTATGGCGGAGAGTATGACAGCCGCCAAGTATTTCATCGTCTTGCCGGTTGTTGGACGTATTGGGGATGGAAACACGATTATTTTGATTCTGAAAAAGAAGCCAAGGTTTTTTATGACGAATTAAGCTATATGCTGGCCAATCAAATGGCGGCACCTAACAGTCCCCAATGGTTTAATACCGGTTTACATTGGGCATATGGCATTAATGGTCCGTCACAAGGTCATTATTATGTAGATGGAAAAACAGGAGAACTGACAAAGTCAGAAGATGCTTATACGCATCCACAGCCGCATGCTTGTTTTATCCAGAGTATCGATGACAACCTCGTCAATGAGGGAGGCATTATGGACTTGTGGGTTCGCGAAGCGCGACTCTTTAAGTATGGTTCCGGAACGGGAAGTAACTTCTCAAAAATTCGCGGTGAGGGAGAGCCCTTGAGCGGTGGTGGCAGGTCATCCGGATTGATGAGCTTTCTGAAGATTGGCGACAAGGCTGCCGGTGCTATTAAGTCTGGTGGAACCACACGGCGCGCAGCCAAGATGGTAACGCTGGATCTTGATCATCCCGATATCGAAGAATATGTAAATTGGAAAGTTCGGGAAGAGCAAAAAGTTGCTTCTATGGTTGCCGGCTCCAAGATTTTGGAGAAGCATCTCAAGAAAATCATTAAGCTTTGTAACGAACCGGTTGAAATTGATGGACGTACTTTTAATGGGGCGGTAAGTCGCGATCCCGTTAAAAACAAAGAGCTTGGTAAAGCTATTAAGGAAGCGAAGGAAGATCAGGTACCGCTCAATTATATTGAACGGGTTGTTCAGTTGGCTGCACAAGGATATACCGATCTGGAATTTGATACTTATGATACGGATTGGGATTCTGAAGCGTATCGCACGGTAAGCGGACAAAATTCAAACAACTCCGTACGCATCCCCAATAAGTTTATGCGAGCCGTCAAAAATGACGACGACTGGAACCTTTATTGGAGAACCGAAAAGCGGAAGGCCGCCGAAGAAGGACGCGAGCCAGAACCGCATAAAACGATGCCGGCCCGTGAACTTTGGGATCAGATCTCGAATGCTGCCTGGGCATGCGCCGATCCGGGAGCACAGTATCACGATACTATTAATGAGTGGCACACATGTCCCAATGACGGACCGATTAATGGAAGTAATCCGTGTTCGGAATATATGTTCCTTGATAACACGGCCTGTAATCTGGCGTCATTGAACCTGATGAAATATTTTAAAACGGATGAGTGCAAGGAATTTGATGTTGAGTCACTCCGTAATGCTTCTCGCTTGTGGACGGTCGTACTGGAGATTTCTGTACTGATGGCACAGTTCCCATCTAAAGAAATTGCAGATCTATCGTACAAATATCGTACGCTTGGTCTTGGATTTGCCAACTTAGGCGCAGCACTGATGGTGCAAGGCGTGCCGTATGACAGTGATGAAGGATGTGCTATTGCGGGTGGATTGATGAGCATCATCCATATGAATGCTTATAAAACGAGTGCAGAAATGGCTAAAGAGCTCGGTACTTTCGAGCGTTTTGAAGCTAATAAAGAGCCGATGCTCAAAGTAGTCCGAAATCACAAACGCGCGGCCTATAATGTGGATCCCGATGAGTACGAGGATCTAACCGTAAAGCCAATGGGCATTGATGCGAATGAATGTCCCGAAAATCTTCTTAAGGCTGCTCGCGAAGATTCCGATGAAGCTGTTAAAATGGGTGAGAAGCACGGCTATCGTAATGCGCAGGTTACCGTAATTGCACCGACCGGAACAATTGGTCTGGTAATGGATTGTGATACCACCGGAATTGAGCCTGACTTTGCGCTGGTGAAATTCAAGAAACTTGCCGGCGGTGGACACTTTAAGATTATTAATCAATGTGTGCCCAAAGCGCTGGAGAATCTTGGATACAGTCCCAAAGAGCGTGAAGAAATTATTAACTATGCCAAGGGACATGGATCGCTGGATGGCTGTCCGCATATTAATGAGGAAAGTCTCCGTGAAAAAGGATTCGATGACAAACAGCTTGACGCTATTGAAGAAGCGCTGCCAAGCAGTTTTGAGATTCAATTTGCCTTTAATCAGTGGACCTTGGGCGAAGACTTCTGTAAAGAAGAGCTTGGTCTTTCTGATGAGCAGTTGGCGAATCCTCAGTTTGATGTCCTCAAGCATCTTGGATTTACCAAAGAAGAAATTCAGGAAGCCAACGACTACGTCTGCGGTACAATGACCGTTGAAGGGGCTCCACACTTGAAAGATGAGCACCTGCCGGTCTTCGATTGTGCTAACCGCTGTGGACGTATCGGAACGCGATACATTAAACCCAAAGGGCACATCCGCATGATGGCAGCTGCGCAACCGTTTGTTTCGGGCGCCATTTCGAAGACGATTAACTTGCCGAATGAGGCAACGGTTGAAGACTTTAAGGAAGCGTACATGGACTCATGGGAGCTGATGCTGAAGGCCAATGCCTTGTATCGTGATGGCTCCAAGTTGAGTCAGCCGCTGAATAGTCTCAGTGATGTCTTTGAGGATCTGGATGAAGAAGATCTGGATGAGGAAACGAAGGCAGAACAAGATAAGGTAGTAGAAACTGCTGAGCGGATTGTTCATAAATATGTGGCTGAGCGTAAACGCTTGCCCAGCCGCCGAAATGGATATACCCAGAAGGTGAAAATTGGTGGGCAGAGCGTGTACTTGCGAACCGGTGAATATGAAAATGGCCAGCTTGGTGAAATATTCCTTGACATGCACCGAGAAGGAGCGGCATTTAGAAGCCTGACCAACTGTTTTGCGATTGCAATTTCTCTTGGCCTGCAGCACGGCGTACCGCTCGAAGAGTTTGTGGATGCCTTTACATTTACAAAGTTCGAGCCAAGTGGAACGGTTAGTGGAAGTCCACATGTGAAAATGACGACTTCTGTGATTGACTATATTTTCCGTGAGCTTGCCGTTACGTATCTCGGTCGCGATGATCTGGCGCATGTTCCTGCGGAAGAAGTGATGACGCGCAAGATGCGTCCTTCTGAAGAGGAAAAACAAGCTAGGGGAAAAGCAAATAAGGTTGATACTCCTAAGCAACCTGATAACAATGGGAGTTCTGATCAGCCCGAAACTGTGGTGGAATCACAACCCACGAAACAGGCACAATCCGCAGCTGATGACGACAGTTATCAGAGCGATTATGAAAAGGCCAAGGAGCTGGGTTATACCGGTGATTCTTGTCCTGAGTGCGGTAGTATGACGATGGTCCGTAATGGAACCTGTCAGAAGTGCATTACCTGTGGATCAACCACCGGTTGCTCGTAATTACTAAAGCAAATAATTAAAAACAACAAAAGCCCGCTTTAACGGGCTTTTGTTGTTAATAAATCCTAACTAAAAATAGAAAGGAGGTGTTAAAAATGGCTAAAACTAGCAATGGGAAGAAAAAAGTCTATGTCAAAAAGCATAAGCGAAATGGCAAGACTATTCCTGCCCATTATCGGTCAACACCAGAATAATCACTAATTTTAACCTTTAAATTATCCAACAACCCAGTAGCCCAAACTACTGGGTTGTTTTCTATGCATTAAATAACACCAATATTTTTTTAAATCAAAAACTATTTATCGAGTTAGCCAATCTGAGAATAATCATCCCAATTTGGTTTGTGTTTTTTCAAGGAAGGCATCACGTTCTTTAACAGCCTCGTTGGTCATGTAGTACAGTCGCGTGGCTTCACCAGTGAACATCTGCTGAAACCCATGCCATCGTCCACAAGATGATTAAAGGAATATTTAATTATGCGTTATGTAGCGGGCTTTTTTTATTGCTATCTGATTTTATTTCGATCAATTAAAATAATACCGTATTCCAACTCCACCATTGCCGGCAAGTTCGAGATTAGGAGTAAAATCAAGGATAGGAGTTGCTTCTACAAACAGATCAAAAGGGAGGGTATCAAAGATATAGTTCAATCCAAGTGGAACCCGGACTCCAATTTTTGCGTCATCTGTAAAAATAACACGTCCGCCAATACCATAGTAAAAGGCAAGTCTTCCGCGTTCGATATTCTCAAACCAGGAATGCAGCTGAAAATCGGCATGCAAGTGAAGGGCTTCATCTTCCGAAAGTGACCAGGCAGCACCGATGCTAAAAGCGGATTGATCGCCATTCCAGGATTTGATTGAGAGTCCCGTCGGTTCTCCTAAGATAAGGCCGAGCCCAAAATTGTTTTCGCTATCAGGATTAGCTTGTGCTTTAGTTTCTGAATGACAGAAGAACAATGCAGTGGCACAAATTATAACAACAAATACTCTTGATGATAACATGGTCGCAATTTTTAGTGATTATAGTCCTCACTTATATAGTGAACCTAATTCACCGTTTTATCATTCGCATGTGAGCTACTGTTGTGAGAAAAACTTAGTGAATACTGTCTCTAAGTGTTAACTTCGTTATCCAATCCAAGGATAATCATCCCAGTTAGGTTTACGTTTCTCGAGGAAAGCGTCGCGTCCTTCGGCGGCCTCGTCGGTCATGTAGGCCAGACGCGTCGCCTCACCGGAGAATACCTGCTGACCAACCATACCATCATCCACCAGGTTAAAGGCATATTTAATCATGCGAATAGCTGTGGGACTTTTTTCAAGAATTTCCTGTGCCCACTGGTAGGCCGTTTCTTCGAGTTCATCGTGTGGAACTACGGCATTGACCATCCCCATATCGTAAGCCTCTTGAGCAGAGTAATTACGGCCGAGGAAAAAGATTTCGCGCGCTTTCTTTTGTCCCACTTGGCGCGCCAACAGGGCAGAGCCGAACCCCCCGTCAAAGCTGGCCACGTCGGCGTCAGTTTGTTTGAATATCGCGTTTTCTTTACTGGCAATAGTAAGATCACAGACCACATGCAGACTGTGTCCGCCGCCCACGGCCCAGCCGGGAACAACACAAATAACAACTTTACCCATAAAGCGAATCAGGCGTTGTAAGTCCAACACATTTAACCGAGGCGTTCCGGTGTCATCTTTGTATCCGGCCTTGCCGCGTACGTTCTGATCGCCACCGGAACAGAATGCCCACTTGCCATCTTTCGGGGAAGGTCCTTCGCCCGTAAGCAGTACTACGCCGATGTTTGAATCTTCGCGGACGTCCAGAAAAGCATCCTGAAGCTCGAATAAGGTTTTGGGACGAAAAGCATTGCGAAGATCAGGTCGGTTGATGGCAATGCGCGCTACGCCATTTGATTTTTTGAATGTGATATCTTCATATTCGCTGACAGTTTTCCAATTCATGGTAGTAGTGAGTGTTGAGTAATGAGTATTGAGAAATTCTGTTTATAGACTTCTTAAAAAATCATTTACCCTGTTAGTCAATATTGATGGGTTATTTAGATGGATACGATGTCCTGCCTTAATAGACCAGAAAGTAGCATTTGGAAGTTGGTCTGCCAAATACTGATTGATCCCTTGGTATTTTTCATCGGCCGAGCCTCCCAGTAAGAGAGTGGGTAAATTCAATTCTGATAGTTTATGACAGACAGGAGACATGCTTCCGGTTCCGAATCCGTTTAGAGAAGCTGCGAGGGCACCGGGTGACTGATCGTGTTGAATGTGTTGATATTTTCTGGCAAGAGATTTGTCCACAGGGAGCGGTGATTTAAATAGATTGAGCTTACTCCAATCTGCTAAAAATTGTTCAAAGTCTTCTTTGATTTGTCGGGCTCTCGCTCCATCTGCCTTTTGTCGCTCCTTTCTTTTTTGGGAATCTGAAATGCCACAATTGGTGCTTTCCAAAATTAATCCATTAAATAACGATGGACTATTTAAAGTTACTTTGAGAGCCAATCGTCCGCCCATGCTGTAACCGTATAAAAAAAGCGGAGAAAGATTTTTCGTCTGGATAATGCTTACAATATCTTTAATTTGATTATCCTCATTATATCTCGAAGGGTCGCTGGGGTTTGAAGATGCTCCATGTCCGAGCAAGTCTATAGTTACTGGATTATATAATTCGCAAAGCTCATCAATAAGATGATCAAAAACACGATGATCACCCATAAAGCCGTGTAGCATCAATAGGTAGGGTAGCGTATCATTGTGTTGGTGAACATACACTGCATATTCTTGATTGTTGACCGAAATCTGTTCCATTTTCAGAAATTCCAGAGTTGATTTCGTAATTCCATAGAGGCCTCTGCGTCGGTTTGGCACTCGATAACAGAGAGGCCCTTATTTTGATCTGTAATGGATGCGAGGTCCATTTTTTTAAGCTCAGAGAGCGAACTTATCAAATAATGTGGGATATCATAAGCACTGACGAGCGTTCTGATATTAGCGTTTTGAGGGGTTTCAAAATAGGGCTCAAAATGTTGTTTATTGTTATGGATAGGCAGCATCCTGAAAATGGATCCTCCGCCATTATTAATAACTACGACAACTAAGGATTGAGCTAAGTTTTTATGGTTAAGCAGGGCGTTAGTATCGTGCAAGAAGGCCAGGTCGCCGGTAAAAAGCACGCCTGATTTTTCTAATCCCTTTGATACTCCTAAAGCTGTTGACGTGATGCCATCGATACCGCTGGCTCCGCGATTTACAAAGAGCGGCAAGTTCGTTGTATGTTGACCAAAAAGGTTAACATCGCGGGCGGGAAAAGAATTAGAAACGGCGATAAAGTGATCTTCCGGGATTTGTGGTGTTAACTGATGATATATACTGCCATCAGTTAATTGTGCGTACCGGTTAATTGTTTTTTGATAATAATTGGCAAACTCATGTTCGGTTTGCTTCCAATTTTCTATCCAGGTTGTGCCAGTATTCGTTGTAATATTTTCAATATGAATTTTTTGCCCCATCCAGGCAATGCGTTCTGCGCCCGAAAAGGTGGCATCCTGCCAGGCATTCGTACTTGAAAAATGAAAATGGTGCTGGGGATTCCACTCTTCTAAAGCGGTAGCCAGACTTTTACTTGTAGGCTGAAATCCAAAGCGTAAAATTACATCCGGTTCAAGTTGGTTACGTCTATCCTTGTTGCGTAAAATTCCTGCAAAGCCACGGATGGTATTGGGACTGTCAATGGAAGATTCAGTGAGGACAGGAGCATCAAGTTTATCCCCAAGTTTAGAAATAGAATCCACATCATCAGAGGGTGCTGTGGGACCGATAATAATGAGCGGTTTTCGGACGGATGAAAGTATTTTTTGTAGTGAAGTACTCAGGCTAAGAGCAGTAGAAGTATTTTTATTTTCAGCAGTTGAATTTGGTAGATTCTTATTTTCCTTTTCAATTTTCTTCAGCATTTCATCCGTCGGTTCCAGCGACTTGCGAAATGGGAAATTCAAGTGTACAGGTCCCCGTTTTTCTCGGGATAAGGATACCGATTGCTTTGCCAATATGTTTAATCGCTGCAGATCTTTTGTACCAGATTCGGGTTCGCCAACCTCATGAAAAAAGACCGGGTAATCTCCAAAAATTTTGAGCTGGTCGATAGCTTGATTGGCTCCGGTGGCTCGCAGGTGTGGGGGGCGATCGGCGGTGACTAAAATCATGGGTACGCCTGATTGCCGGGCTTCAATGACGGCCGGATAATAATTGGCTAAAGCAGTTCCTGAAGTACAGATTAAAACGGCAGGAGTATCGGTAGCTTTGCCAATGCCCAGCGCTGTAAAAGCTGCGGATCGCTCATCCAATATAACATGCTTCTGGAGGTGTGGATTTGAAGCTACCGCCAGTGTTAACGGGGTAGAGCGGGAGCCGGGAGATACCACAATATGTTTAACACCATACTTAGAAAGTGCTTGAAAAAAAATGTTGGTCCATTGTAAAGCTATATTACCGTGGTGTCGGTCAGTCATATTGCAGGGCCGAAAGCATTGGCTTCAACTTGAGATTTGTTTCTTCCCATTCGGTTGCTGGATCAGAATCCTTAACAATTCCGCATCCCGCAAATAAGTGTGCATGGTTTTTAGTACATAAAGCACTGCGGATAGCAACAGCAAATTCCATATTCCCCTTGCTGTTTATCCATCCAATAGGGCCGGCATATCTTCCGCGTTCAAAATGTTCAAGATCTTTAATAAAGGGAGCCGCTTTTTCCCAGGGATATCCGCCCACGGCCGGTGTAGGATGCAGCTGACCGAGCACCTCCAGAATGGTTGATTTCTCATTTAATTGTGCCCGGATAGGGGTATAAAGATGTTGTACGTTCGATAATTTTTTGACCTCGGGTGTTGTATTCCGGCTCAATTCTTTTACAAAAGGCTCCAGTCGTTCTTCGATATCTTGAACTACAAAATTATGTTCGTTTTGGTCTTTACCATTTCCAGATAATTTATTTTCTAAGAAAGCATCCTCTGTGGCTGTATTCCCTCGTCCTATACTTCCCGCCAGTGCTTCGGTGAGGAGTAACTTATTTCGGGCAGACATCAATCTCTCAGGAGTAGATCCTAAAAATGTGTTACCGGATGGCTTGTGGATTAAAAAATTATAGCAGTTTGTATACTGTTTGCGGAGGCTGTTAACAACTTGGGTTGGTGGAATTGCAGTACTCTTAGGGACTTTTATACTACGTGCTAAAACAATTTTTTCAAAGGTGTTTTTTCTAATGAGTTCTTTAGCCTTTATAACCGAATCAGTCCATTTCTGGTAATCGGATTCTTGCTTGGGCAGGAGTGTTGGTGAAGCTTCTCCATTTTGATGCGTATTGCCGTCCGACTTTTTTTGCTCTAAGGTAGCATTAAGTTGATCAAGCTGATCAGTGATATAATTATTTAGTTCATGGGCTGCACTAAATGCATTTACATCAATCGAGAATGTAGCCAGCGTAAATTTTCCATCCTTTATAATCATCCATCTTGGAAGGTAAAACGAAGCCGGAGGGAAGTCTTCCCAGAGATCGTCGTTATTTTGATCAAAAAAGGAAAAACCGCCAAGCAGAAACATTCCTGAATAAGGGTGAGATATTGTCGAAAACTCAGCTGTTTGTTGACCAAGAGTGCTAACCTTGTTATTGATTCCGTTAAATCGATTTGGACCGGAGGCTGTAACCGACGTAATTTCACCACCTGCAGCAATAGCAAATTCATCATTTGGCTTTTCCCAGTAATACTGAAAGTCATCTTCCTTCCAGCACATTTCCAGATAGGCCAGGGGATCAATAGAATGGATTGGAAAACTGAATGTAGCGTATCTTGCAGTGGAGCTTTTGAAGAGATTGTCTAAAAAATCATTGTACTCCGACTTATTAAAACGGGTAACCGAAGATGGTAAATGATCTTTTAAATCTGATAAAGGATTATCATTCATGGAGTAATTACAGTTATTCAATATCAGCTTTCATAAGTTTCAATATAAATTGAAAATTGATATTTCCATAATGATAATTAACTGTTGTTGGGTCAGTTTATGTAGATAAAAGCGTTTTTATATAATTCATTAATGAGTTTGCCTGTCTGCATTAAGATTAAGGAAATCCAACCGATAATATTTCATATAAAGTCTAAAATCATTTAGATCCAGATGTCTATGGTAGAAATAAAGGAGTTTGACCTTCAGAATGTATCCATCCACTATAAATGGAATAATGATAGGGAGTTAAATTATTACGATTCTGATTATCCCCATCAGTATGAGAGTTTTGAAGCGTTTTTAAAACGAATAAAGTCCGTTTTGGATGAGCGAAATGAAACCAATGAATTGTTCGAGATACATTTAACTGAAAATAATAAGCTTATCGGTATCGTAGATATTCATGCTATCGATCAATACAACAAGCGTTGTTTCGTGAACTGCACAATTGGTGATCGCAAGTATGCCGGCATGGGTTATGATGTGGAAGCTTTGAAAATTGTACTGTCTCACTGTTTTAATGAGAAAGGAATGCACAAGGTTGGAACAGCAGCCTTTGATTTTAACACCACATGGATAGAAAGTGTTGAAAAACTTGGATTCCAGCAAGAAGGGCAACTGCGAGAGCACGTCATCAAAAATGATGAGTATTGTGATAAACTCTTTTTTGGTTTACTGGAAAACGATTTTCACTTCAACGAGGTAGAAGCTGTTGTTGCCGAATAGTAGTTTGTATAACTATTGGGCGTCTTAGCTGTTCTCAGAATTATTATAGGGATTATAAATGCCGTATTCATTAGGATCATAATCCGCTAATTCAAAAAAGTGATCCCAGGCGGCTTTGCTGTTCCCGTCTTCATCAACCCAGTTTGGATGACTTTGTTTTATGAGTCCTACTGCACGTTCGGCATATTCTATCCGTTCTTCTTCATCTTCAATGCGCGGCAGTGAATCAATCATCCGATCGAGATTGTATCCACAGTCAAAATCTTTTGGCTTTCTCTGTTCTACAAACATATATAGTTTTCTTAGACGTTAATTTTTGAGGAAGATAACAGAGTTGTTCCTTCGAATAAAGAACTTTTTAAACTAATTAGTCTGAATCAACAATGTAATTTAAATCTTTTTTCGAGTAGACAATTCAAAATTCCTATATTCCGACGCTTACACTTTTTCAACTTTTATCGAAATAGCAACCATACGAATTATAAGATGTATTACAATTCCATATTAGATACCATCGGCAATACACCGCTGGTAAAACTAAATAAGGTCGCAAAAGAATTTGAAGGAACTATACTGGCAAAGGTAGAATATTTTAATCCGGGACAAAGTGTGAAAGACCGGATAGGGCTCAAAATGATTGAAGATGCCGAGGAGCAAGGCCTTATAGAACCGGGGGGGACGATTATTGAAGGAACATCCGGAAATACTGGTATGGGATTGGCGCTTGCTGCTACTATTAAAGGGTACGACTGTATTTTTACGACCACTGACAAACAGAGTAAGTCCAAAATAGATCTCTTACGTGCTCTGGGGGCCGAAGTCAAGATTTGTCCTACGGATGTGGAACCCGACGATCCTCAAAGCTACTATTCCGTTGCGAAACGTTTGAGCAAAGAAATACCCAATTCATATTATCCCAATCAATACGATAATCCGAGTAATACCCAGGCTCATTACGAAACCACAGGTCCTGAAATTTGGGAGCAAACCGAAGGTAACGTAACACACTATGTGGCGGGAATGGGTACCGGTGGAACCGTATCGGGGACTTCAAAATATCTGAAAGAACAGAACGCTGATATTAAAACTATTGGTGTTGACAGCGAGGGCTCAGTTTACAAACATTATTTTGAAACTGGTGAATTTGATAAAGATGAAATTCATCCCTACCTGACAGAGGGGATAGGAGAAGATATTATCCCTGAAAATATGGATTTTGATCTGCTGGATGAGGTTGTCCAAGTGAATGATAAAAATGCTTTTCAAATGACGCGGAAGCTGGCCAAGAAGGAAGGCCTGTTTGTTGGTGGATCGTGTGGCGCTGCTGTGTACGGGGCTCTTGAATACGCCCGAAACAATGACTTTGGTGAAGATGATGTCATGGTTATCATTCTGCCGGATAGTGGTACGCGTTATGTTTCAAAGATTTATAACGATGAATGGATGGACAAACACGGATTTTTAGATTCCAGTGAATAATAAACGGCAAATCTAATTTGTAACCTCTTTATTATGGCCGATCAAACAAAAGATTTTGAGCAGGGACAGATTCAAATTGAACTGCCCGAGGAAGAAGCCTCCGGCACGTATTCCAATTTGGTAATGATATCGCATTCGCCTTCTGAATTCATTCTTGATTTTATTTCCGTTATGCCGGGTGCCCCCAAAGCAAAGGTGGTAAAAAGAATGGTGCTTACCCCGGATCATGCAAAGCGATTGATGAATGCTCTTTCTGAAAACATTAAGCGTTATGAGAATGAAAATGGGGCGATATCAAATAGTAATGATGATATAGATGTTCCATTTAACTATCGCGGACCAACACCCGAAGCATAAACCACAGGTTCCATGCTTGAATTTCTGAAAAGGTTATTTAAAAACCAAGATCAGGATCTGACTTTCGTTATTTTTGATGATGATCCGGAATCTTCCACATCCTACAATTTTAAACCTTCAAGGCTGTGGAATCTGTTTTATATCTCGTTGCTGACAGTTACCATTATTGTACTACTATTTGTGATGTTTACGCCTGTTAGTGGTCTGCTTTATAATAGGCAGGATGCTCAGCTGCGTGAGCGAGTTATTGAGGTATCCCAAAAAGTACAGGCTCTCAGGGATTCGTTAGAAGCACGTGATACGCAGCTGGCAGAGATGCAGGAAGTTATTACTACAGGTGATGATACTGCTTTTTCTATTAACGAAGGAAGTTCCGTGGCAATGCAATCAGGGAATCAAAAAAAGTCGGAACTTGACTTTACATCTGAAGTAAGTAATAAGGGAGTGCTGTCTCAAAACGAGATAATTTTCTCGAACATATTTGAGCAGGCACCTGAATTCCCGACAGATTACCCTGTTGACGGTACATTTACCCGGGGATTTAAGCCCGAAAATGGACATTACGGTATTGATATTGCTACAAAGCAGGGAACATCTTTTAAAGCAATAGCCGATGGAGCAATTATTAACCAGGATTGGACAGTCAATTATGGTTATGTGCTGCATGTTCAGCATAGTAATGGTATTATTACGGTGTATAAGCATGCGGCAAGCGTTTCAAAATCTATCGGTGATATTGTTTTAAAAGGTGATATCTTGGGAACAGCAGGTGATGTAGGGGTATTAAGCTCCGGTCCTCATTTACATCTGGAAATTTGGAAAAATGGAGTACCCCAGAATCCGAATACGTATTTAATAAAATCTTAAGAAATTTATGTTTAATAATAAGAAAGAAAACGAATCTATGAGTGCTAATAAATCCGGTAAGAATTTACCCTCAGTAAATATGATAAGTGAAGGCACCGAACTTAAAGGTACCTTGGAAACCAAAAATGATGTTCGCATTGCTGGTACCCTTGATGGAGAGGCAAAAGCGGAAGGCAAAGTTATTGTTTCATCAACAGGTAAAGTTAAGGGTAATATTGAAGCAGTTGATGCTGATATCGCCGGCAATATTGATGGCGAAGTACGTGTTACCAACAAGCTCATTCTTCGCAAGTCAGCTACTATTGAAGGAGATATTTATACGAAAACAATTTTGGCTGAAGAAGGATCACAGATAAACGGTTCGTTCCATATGAGCGAAGATATAAAAGAAGAGATCAAGAAAAACGGTAGTGGTCTATCTTCAAAGCTGGGAAGCTCTAAGTCAAAAGATGATAAGTCAGACAAATCTGTTTCTAAAGGAAAATCTAAGGTTAAAAAGGATTGACGAGTAAAAAACCGACTGATTACTTAGAATATGTTTCGTTGGGGGGGGAAATAGCAGCCGCACTATCGATTCCTATATTTTTGGGATACTGGCTGGACGGTTATTTCGGTCTCAGCCCTTGGCTGCTATTGATCGGTTGCCTTGTGGGTATTACAAATATTTTCATACTGATATTCAGGCTAAGCAATCGATTAAATAAGAAATAAAATAGAAGAGGCGTATTGGATCGGAAGGTGCAAAAGTTGGCGCACAGATTTTTATTGAATTCACTCGTTGCTTTTCTAATAATATTGGGAGTTACTTTTCTTTCGGGGTTACAATATTACTTAGCTGTGAGCACCGGTTTTTTGTTAAGTTTTGTTTTTGTTGGTAGTAATTTTTTTGTCATAAAAGGAGTTAAGACAGAAAAAAGCGCAAAATTTATTACCCGATATTATATATCTCTGGGCCTTCGATTTCTCTTGGTTTTAGTTGCTTTGGTGGTGATTTTGAAGACTACAAAAATTCATCAAATTTACTTTACAGTTAGCTTCATAATTTCTTATATTTTCCACTCTGTAATCGAGATTATTTCAATCAACAAACTACTTGAAACTGATAATTAGAATTTAATGCTAAGGGCCTTCCGCCGACTGTTCGTAACACTCTTACTGGTTCTCTTCTTCACCCCATTAACAGAAGCCTCGGATAAAGCTGCACAAGATTCCGATAGTGCTCCTATTGACGTTGTAGGAAAAGTCGTCGACCATCATGAGTTGGCGGTTTTGGGATATTATGTTCCCCTGCCTCGTATCTTTTTGGTTGAAGGTGATTTATTTGTCTATAGCAGCACAGAAAGTGCTGTTGAGTCCGGTGAGTTTGTTGAGAAGGATGGTGCATTAATGCCCGCTAATGGGGCGGAAATTACGTTGGATTTATCTATCACTTCGCATTTGATGTATGTTTGGTTCGGGCTGATATTAACAGTTTGGATAACCATTGCAATGGCTCGCAGATACCGGCAGGGAGTAGGGCGTAAGACTGAGCCGAAAGGCTGGTTTCAGAATTTGTTTGAGATTGTTTTTGTATTTGTCCGCGATGATATTGCAAAGAAAAATATCCCTGATAATAAATATCAGAAATTTGTCCCCTATTTGTTTACTGTATTTATCGGGATATCATTTATGAATCTTTTTGGATTGTTGCCCTGGGGAGCAACAGCAACTGCTGATATTACGGTTACCGGTGTATTAGCGGCATTTACATTCTTTATTACTCAGTGGAATGGTACAAAGGATCACTGGGAGCATGTTTTTTGGTTTCCCGGCGTTCCCGGCTGGATGCGTATCATTCTAACACCTATTGAAATTATTGGACTCTTCACTAAGCCCTTTGCGCTCGCAGTACGTTTGTTTGCAAATATGCTCTCCGGTAAGATTATGATCATTTGTATTCTGGGATTGATTTTTATCTTTACTGATATTTTCGGAGCTGCGGCCGGAGTTGGTATGAGCTTATTCTCTGTACCACTTACCGTTGCGCTCTATGCACTTAAGGCTTTTGTGGGTGTTTTGCAGGCATATATTTTTACACTTCTTTCGGCAGTATTTATTGGAATGGCGGCCGAAGAGCATGCGCATGATGAAGGAATTGAAGCGCACGCATAACAACAATTTATTTTTATCACATAATCTAAACCTAAACTTAAAACTAAAACAACAGGTAAAAATATGGGTTTATTAGCAGCAGGAATCGGAGCAGGAATCGTAGCAGTTGGTGCTGGAATTGGAATCGGTATGATCGGTAAAAGTTCTGTGGAAAGCATCGCTCGTCAACCTGAAGCATCTGATGATATTCGCGGTGCTATGATCTTGACAGCTGCTCTTATTGAGGGTGTCGCACTTATCGGCGCTATTGTTTGTATTCTCCTTGCTCTTGGAATCGGTTAATAATAATTATTCAACTATAAACTATGATGCTATTTTTAGCAGGCGGAGGAGGAATACTCTCCTTTAGTAGCGGTTTCGCTATTTGGGTAGCAATTTCGCTGATATTATTTCTTGTCCTAATGAGTAAGTATGCGGTGCCATTAATTATGGACGCGCTTCAAGAGCGTGAAACACGCATCAAGGACTCTTTGGAATCAGCTGAACAGGCATTAGAACGTGCCGAAAAGATTTCAAAGGATAATGAAAAAGCATTGCGGGAAGCTGAGAAAAAAGCAAAAGAAATCCGCAAAGAAGCTATCGAAGAAGCTGAAATGCTCCGTGCAGAACGTATAGAAAAATCCAAGGAAGAGGCTGAGCAAATTCTTGAACAAGCTCGTGAAACGATCGAGCAAGAAAAGAAACGTGCTATGATGGAGCTTCGTGATGAGGTTGCACATTTGGCCATACAGTCAGCATCAAAGATCATTGATGCTGAATTGGATGAGAAAAAGAATAATAAGCTGGTAGATAGCTTTATAAAAGACATCTCAAAAAACTAAAGTTAGATGCCTATAACAAAAGCAGCCCGAAGATATGCGACCGCCCTTCTTGAGTTGGGCAAGGAACGGGATGAGGTCGATGAATTACTAAATGATATCGAGTACATCCATAATACGTTGGAAGAATCGCGGGATTTAGTTCTATTTTTGCGAAGTCCTGTTATTAATTTTGATGACAAGATACAGGCTTTGGAAAAAATCTTTTTTGATGAGCTTGAAGAGCCAACTAAGCTGTTTCTGAAGTTGTTATCTCGTAAAGATCGCATAAATCTGTTAGATCAGGTTACTGAGGCTTTTATTGAGAAGTATAAAGAGCATGCCGGCATCATTACTGTGGAGGTATTTGTCGCTCGGGAATTAAGCAATGAGCAGCAAGAACTGCTTCACAAAAACCTGGAGCAAAAAACACAAAAAAATGTGGATATGAATATCACTGTTGATGAAGATTTAAAAGGTGGTATGGCTATCCGTATTGAGGACACAGTAATAGACGGAACGGTTAAGCACAAGCTTAAAGAGCTTGAAGAATCGTTATTGTCAACAACTGTAGAATAGAAATTAAAGACGTTTTAAATAACATTTGAACCAATGAGTCAAGTTAGACCAGACGAAGTATCAGCAATATTACGTAAACAACTATCCGGCTTCGACGATGAGGCAGACACCTATGATGTGGGAACAGTCCTCGAGGTAGGGGATGGTATTGCCCGTGTGTATGGGTTATCCAAAGTACAAGCCGGTGAACTTGTTGATTTGCCTGATTCCATAGATGAGGATGGTAACTCGATTCGTGGAATGGTACTTAACCTTGAGGAAGACAATGTTGGTGTAGTTCTCTTTGGAGGAACCAGCGTGGTTGAAGAAGGGGATACTGTTCGACGAACCAAGAGTATTGCTTCTATAAATGTTGGGGATGGACTTCTCGGACGCGTTATAGATCCTCTTGGACGTCCACTCGATGGTAAGGGACCTATTTCCGGTGATACTATTCAAATTCCACTTGAGCGTAAAGCTCCCGGTGTAATTTATCGTGAACCGGTAAAAGAACCGCTACAAACAGGAATTAAGGCCATTGACTCGTTGATCCCCATTGGTCGAGGACAGCGTGAGCTAATTATTGGTGACCGCCAAACGGGTAAAACATCTGTTGCTATTGACACGATTATCAACCAAAAAGAAACACAAGACACCGATAAGCCGGTACACTGCATTTATGTGGCCGTTGGTCAAAAGGGTTCTACGGTTGCGGGTATTGCAAAGGCGTTGGAAGATAATGACGCTATTGACTACTCAACCATAGTTTCTGCTCCGGCAAGTGTATCTGCTCCAATGCGTTACATTGCACCTTTCGCAGGGGCGGCTATTGGTGAATATTTCCGTGATACAGGCCGTCATGCCTTGGTAGTCTTTGATGACTTATCAAAGCAGGCCGTTGCTTATCGTGAGCTTTCGCTTCTACTTAAGCGACCTCCAGGGCGTGAAGCATATCCCGGTGATGTATTCTATCTACACAGTCGTCTGTTGGAGCGTGCTGCAAAGATTATTGATGATGATAAAATTGCCAAGCAGATGAATAATGTGCCTGAAGAGTTAAAACCCATGATGAAGGGGGGAGGGTCATTGACTGCATTGCCAATTATTGAGACTCAGGCCGGTGACGTATCAGCATACATTCCAACAAATGTGATTTCAATTACTGACGGACAGATTTTCCTTGACACAGATCTGTTTAATTCCGGGGTACGTCCCGCTATTGACGTTGGTACTTCGGTATCTCGTGTTGGTGGTTCTGCTCAGGTAAAATCAATGAAGAAGCTTTCAGGAACGATGAAACTTGACTTAGCTCAGTACCGAGAGCTTGAAGCTTTTGCAAAGTTTGGTTCCGATCTTGATCCCGCTACACAGCGACAGCTCAAACGTGGTGAGCGCACTGTTGAACTCTTGAAGCAGGATATTTATCAGCCGCGTCCGGTCGAAGATCAAATAGCACTGCTTAAAATAAACAGTGAAGGTCTTCTTGACGAACTGGATGTCGATCAAATCCAGGAGTTTGAGGAAGAATACATCGAGACGGTCCACGTCAAATATGATGATGAGATGGCTGAGCTTGCTGAATCAGGAAATCTTGATGAAGATTTTGGTGATAAGTTAATGGAAGTTGCCAAAACGGTAATCGATCAACTTAACGCTGCACAAGAAGAGGAAGCATAATTCATGGCTAATCTTCGCGACATACGAAACCGGATAGAATCGATTAAAAATACGCAGCAGATTACCCGTGCCATGAAGATGGTGGCTGCTGCTAAGTTGCGCAAAGCGCAAGATCGCATTGTTGAAACGCGTCCCTATGCTTCCAAAATGAAAGAAGTCGTGGGACGTCTGGTCGAAAATTCCAGTGAAGATAATGTACTGCTACGTACGCCTGAATCGACAGATAATGTTTTATTTATTGTTGTTGGTTCTGATCGGGGTCTTTGCGGTGCTTTTAATAACAACTTGTTTAAAGCTGTTGAAGATACAATTAGCAATGAGTACAGTGAGTATCATGAAAGTGGCACCTTGTCACTAATGTGTATTGGCCGACAGGCGATCAAATATTTCGGTAAGCGTAATTATAATGTTATAGCGGAATATCCCGGTTTTTGGGATGAAATTGTTTTTAGTAAAGCAACTGACATTATGAAATCAGTTGTTAATGATTTTAAATCAGGGACCTTTGACAAAGTTAAGGTGGCCTATAATGAGTTTAAGTCTGTAATTGCTCAAAACAGGATTGTCGAGTCTGTTTTACCTATTGATCCGACAAAATTGGTAGATGAGGATGAGGAAGAAGATATGTCTTCTACCGAATATATTTTTGAGCCGGATGTAGAAAATATTCTCCAAAAACTGTTACCTTTGCACTTGAATTTACAACTTTGGAGAGCTATTCTGGAGTCGAATGCTGCAGAACAGGGCGCACGGATGACTGCGATGGATAATGCTACAGAAAATGCTCAGGAAATGAAGGAAGATCTTCAGCTTGAGTACAACAGGGCACGACAGAGTGCAATTACGACCGAAATTTCTGAAATTATTTCGGGTGCACAGGCTCTTGAAGAAGCATAAGTAGTTTTTTAATACTTGGAGGGATGGCAGAGCGGTTGAATGCACCGGTCTTGAAAACCGGCAGGCCCTTATGGGTCTCGGGGGTTCGAATCCCTCTCCCTCCGCTCTAATAAAAGCCCCTTCCCAATGGGAGGGGCTTTTTATTTAAATAAATTTGCAGGTTATTCGTTGATAGATATAATATTTCTATTCTAACATTATGACCATGAAACAATATATACCGGCATTACTTTTCTGTTTTTTTTTGCTTCCAATGATAACAGTTGGGCAGGATACTGTAAAAGTGTCGCTTGAATCATTTATCGAGAGAGGAATTGAAAATTCGGGACAAATTGAGTTCGAGCAGCGAAAAGTAGATCTTGCAAATAATCAGATTAATCAGGCACAGTCTCAACGATACCTTCCGCGTTTTGAACTTAGCACCCAGCATGGAATTGTCCCCGGGGTAATTAGCCAGACGAATTTACCTGAGGATCAGTACTATCTTGATCCGAATCTTGAAAATGATTGGGAAAACTGGGCTGTATTTACCCGGGCAGAAGTATCTGCCGTTCAACCTATTTTTGCCTGGGGAGCTCTTAAAAATGCTGTTAAAGCTGCTAAATCTGCTGCTGTTTCTGCTCAAAAGCAGTTTGAAAAGGAAAAGGCTAATGTGCGTCTTCGTTTGTTTGAGCTTTATCAAAGCTATTTATTGACGAATGAAATTTTGGTATTGCTTGATGAGGCGCAAAACCAGATTGATAAGATTGAGCGACAAATTGAGGAAAAACAGGAGGATGGCGATACTGAATTTGATGAATCAGAGTTATTCAAATTCAAGATATTCAAGTCAGAGTTTGATATTCGGGCAGCCGAAGTGCGTGAAGAAGCAGAAACAACCCAACGTATTTGGAATTATGTACTTAATGCTGATGAAAATACGGTTTATATGCCCGATAGTAATTTTTTAGATCCCGTTGCAGGAGAGCTCAGAGAAATAGATTATTATCGGTCATATGCTCTGGCTAACCGATCTGAGATTGATGCCATCGAAGCGGGTATTGATGCTGCTGAATACGGTATGAAAGCACAGAAGCAGAAGAATTATCCATCCCTTTATATAGGACTAAACGGAAGTTATGCAAATACTCCTAACCGTCCGCGGCAGAGCAATCCTTTCATTATTAATAATTCAAACTATGCTTCGGGTTCATTTGGATTTGGTATCCGACAGAATCTCGATTTTTTAAGTATTAAGGCAGATATTGAAAAAGGAAGAATACAGTATCGCCAGGCAAAATATTTAAAAGACGCTGCCGTTGATGGTATAGTTTTAGGGATTAATCAGGCTTATAAAGAGACTTCACTCTCTAAAGTTAAAGTTGACAAGACAGATGAGGCCCACAGAACCAGTAAGAAATGGCTTCGCCAGGAACAACTTGATTATGATTTTGGTATGGGAGATACAAAGGACCTGATCGATGCAATGAAAAAAGAACTGGAGCTTCGGGTTCAGCTGAAACGAGAAGTTTTTAATTTCAATAATAATATTGCTGAATTATATCGTAAATCCGGTCTGCCAATTTTAGAACTTTCGAATGAGAATTAATATGATTACTTCACTAAATAAACTTTCCATAGTATTTCTATCCATCTTTTTGGGATTTGTGTTTTTAAATCCTACAGACGGTTTTGCCCAATTAGATAGTTCCACGGTACGTAACTTGCTCGAAGAGCGTGATGAGGAAATTAAAGATTTGCTTGGTCCTAAAGGGACAGAATATACACAGGAGCAGCGTGATACATTGAAAGATATTATCAACGGAGTTATTGATTATCGGACTATGGCACAGCAGGCATTGCAAGCTACTTATGATACATTGTCGGAAGAGCAGCGAACTGAATTTGTTGATCTCTTTTCGACTATAATTCGTGACCAATCATTGAATAAGCTGGATATTTATCGGGCTGATGTAAAATATGAGCAGATTAAAGTACAGGACAGTTCTGCCACGGTTAAAACCTTAGCCCAGCTCGAAAAGGTACGGACTCCCGTTAGTTATGAGATGAAATACGATGGGCAAAGCAATCAATGGGTAGTTACAGATATGATTATTGATGATGTCTCAACAGCCGGATCTTACAAGCGTCAATTTCAAAATGTGATTCGTAAAAAAGGATACGATTCCCTTTTGGAAACTCTCCGTAAGAGAGCGGCTAAATAAGGTTTAATAAAGAGGTGTCATCCCATTATATTCGTATCAAACTAATTTACTTGTATGTTAAAATCAGTACAACAAAAGCGGTTAGCCCCGGAGGGATACGTATATGCTACCTATGGCCATCCACGCTACTTAAAGCATGCCGTGGCTTCTGTAGTATCACTACGCCGGTATGATGAAGATCGGCCTGTGGCATTAGCTTGTACAGAAAAGCACGAAAATATTCTCGAAGAGCACGGGCTAACAGGGGTGTTTGATTATATCCATACTTTGTCCGAAAAGCATGCTTCTATTGTCGGTTTTAAGCATCATCTGCATGAATTTATGTTTTTTGAGAAAAATATTTTTCTCGACAGCGATATTATTTGGTGCAAAGAACCCGAAAATTTGTGGAAGTCTTTTGAACCCTATCCGTTTACCATAACGGGAACACAAATTTCGGATAATTTCTTTGGTGGGCCCAAGAATATCGGTATCGTCGCTGATATTTTATTTCGGCGTCGAAAGCGTACCTTGGACCATTTTGGACTTACTTATTTGAGCCGCGTACAAACAGGAATGGTCTACGCTCAGGATTACAGCTTGACCAAAAAAGTGTGTGAATTGGCTCAAAAAATGCTGGACCGCAAAGATGAAACTCATTTTCGCAGTCGCACTTTGGAGCAGGGGCGCAGTGAAGAATCCTGTGAGTGGAGCATGGCTATGGCCATGTCCAAGCTCGATTTGCCCGTATATCCTTGGCTGCAGGGGCATACCAGTCCGCAATTAGACTATATTTCGGATTTGACGTCCCACGATGCAGATTTCGAGTATGTAGTCTGCAAATATTACAGCGACCGATTTGTGTATAGTTTTAGGGGATTAAAGAGCAACTTACTCCGCAAGTTACTGATTAATTTATTTTCACTCATCCCCGGAAAAGGCGATTACTTAAAAACCACTCCATATTGCTTGCACTTTGGGTGGTATCATGAAAAACAGCCGTTTTTTGAATTTTCCGAGCGGACGTGGAATCGGTTGGTTAAGAAACAACTCCCAAATTTAGGAGATAGTCAAAGCCGACTAAAGAATCTTCCATAAGGTTTTACCTAAAATCCAAATGTTCACATTCTTTTATTGATGAACTTCTTTATGTCCTGCCAAATATCTTCTCATATAAAAATAATCGCAGTAAAAACTGCTTTATCTAAATTCCGTTAGACAGATATATTGACCTTTTCTAAACTTAAAAAAAGATGGCTGTCTTTTTGGAGGACAAAGACAGGTAAACGAATATCTAAAACATTGCAGTATGTTTTTATTGCGATAGTTATTGGATATCTGATTTATCAGCTTACTGAAATTGGATGGCAGCGGGTTTGGGAATCCCTACCTGTGACACCGTGGTTCTATGTGTTATTTTTATTCTTGTATTTCGCTTTACCAGTGTCTGAACAATTTATATATGGCACGTCCCTCAATTTTTCTTTTAAAAAAGGATTACCAGTCTTCATACAGAAGAAAATCTATAATGCAGATGTGCTTGGTTATTCAGGAGAGGCTTACTTTTTTATCTGGGCAAAAAAGAATCTTAAAGAATCTTCAGGGTATATTTTTGGAGTAATTAAAGACAATAATATTATTTCTTCAGTTACTTCGACGTTGGTTGCAGCGGTATTGTTATCTATTTTCTTATATGTTAGTCAGTTAAATTTGCAGCAGATTATCGAAGTTAACCGAGAGTATTTTTATTATGGTGCAATAGCTGTTGTATTAATATTAGCCTCACTAATTTACTTTAGGCATTATATCATCACAATGTCCTCGGGGATGGCATCCAAAATATTTGGCATACACTTAGCTCGATTACTGTTTGTCTATAGTGTAGAGATTATTCAGTGGATGGTAGTTATGCCTGAAGTACCTTTATATATTTGGTTTACTTATATGGGTATTAAGATTATTTCCACACGTATACCGTTCTTACCGAGTAGAGATTTATTATTTATTGGCGCAAGTTTGGAGATATCCCAATTCTTGAACATTTCGGGAGCAGGAATTGCTGGAATATTATTGGCAAGCAATGTGTTAACAAAACTAATGAACTTGGGACTCTATTCTTTTTTAGCATTTAAAGGAAGTTTGATAAAAAAAGAAGAGACAGATTCTACCCAGAAGGCTACATCTTAAGGCGACTCGGGATAAGTGGGTAAGTTTATTCATTGGATAGATGTCTCTGAGTTGCCAATCGGATAGGGAAGTTTATTGATAATGTAGTAGGGTAGATAAGCAAAAAAACACAACCAATAATTATCGAATTTTATAGAATAAACTAACCATCCCACCTATTTGGTCAGGATATAGCTCACCAGTGTCATAGGCCAAATCCAGTTTTAAATTCATATTGGTCTTTATATTCACTGAAGTTTGCAACAGTAAAGAATACTGGTCTCGACGGCCGGTAAAACCTACTGTGTTTCTTGATCCATAATTCCTGCTATATGTTCCAGTAAAAGAATAGTCAACTTTTCCGATTTCTCCCCCCAAGTCAAACTGGTGAGCAATAACGATATTATTATCTATTCCTATGCCAATGCCATCTGTAAACATTAACGGGTTTCCGATGGTTCGGCCATGGTAAGTCCATCCGCTACGGTAGGTACTATTGCCATAATAACCATCTGCACCGTAAGGAGGATCACCCCGGTGTTCCTGGGAACTCTGCCGTTTGGTATAAAGGTGACTCCATGAAATTCGGTTTATGAGCTGAAATTTCTTATCCCACCTAATTGACGCCCCCCAGAGGCCGTCCCATAAATTTCGGAACTTCGCCCCGGCGCCAGTTTCCATGTAGAACTGGCGATGTATGATTCCACTAAATTCTTTGTAATCATAGCTGGCACCAAAGTCATAAATACCTATAGAGCTGCCCACCGCTTCTCCGGTTGCTGAGGGTTCCGCATTTTCAGCATCACTTTCTTGTGCTGTAAATACATTCCAGAAATCTCCTAATCCATCGGGCAAATCACCATATGTTGGATGCGTGCCTGCCCAGAGGGTACTTTGCACAATCCCTCCAAATAATTGTAGGGGATATCTTTTGGGAAGGGCTTTCAAATAGAAATATTTCTGATGAAGCCAGGGATCATCTATATAACGACCATTTCCCATCCAGCCGTGTCCAAAATATCCTTTAAAGCTAAGCCAGTTTTGAGTTCCAGGTACTCCTACAAATTTAGGAGTATAAATACGAATCTTAGGAATAGGGGAGGTGTTTCCGCTTTGAATCATGGATCCATTTGTAAGACTGCTGTCGGTTATACCGATTCTTTCTTTTTTACGTCCCCCCACAAACTTAAATATCTCCCAGTTCGCTTGTAGGTAGGCTTCGTTAAAAAAGATGGCATTATCCTCGGCGATACGACTAATAATTTCGCCCCCTGCCTGCAATTCAACTGGACCAGCTGATCCTAAGTCGAGTGTTGGGGCCACTCTAACAAAGCCGTTGGTCTGGTTCCGATCAATGATTCCCCAACGATTGCTTTGCAGCCAGAACGGAAGTTCATGCTCCTCGCTAATGGCTGTTCCAAATTCCAAATCGATGTTGAGGTCAGGATTTAGATCGTCTCCCTGATCTTGCCCAAAAGCTATAGAATGTATTCCTATTATAATCAGGGTACTAAGAACTACAAAGCATGACAGTTTTTTAAAACTCATCAACTAAATACAATTTTAGATATTTTAAAAATATGGATGTAAATATATCAATATGGGCAGGCAATTGCGAAGCTGTATAGTTCATCTTTAAAACAATGATCCCAAGAGAAAGTACTGGAAAATAATGACTAAAAGAGAAGGTGATTAGATAGTAGAATTACGAGATTTGGATACTCCATTGATAGATTTTACTCAAGATTGGATTATTTTCAAAATTTAGATAGCGGTCAAAAAGGTTAGCCCAGGGATATCCAATAATGAGTAGTTCATAGATATATACATCAAACATAATGCTCATCGTTAAATACACCCCAAAGTGCATCATTATTAGAGCCGTGGCGATATATGGACGCGTTTTTTCAAACCAGAAGAGAAAGCCGAAAAATTCAGCCAAGAGTCCAAATACGAGAGATAAAGTGCCGAGAAATCGATACTCCATAATCCATTCTTGGATGATGTTTGGAGAAAACTGCCCCGTAGCAGAAGCTACGTCGACACTTCGTTCAGCGATCCAAAGCCAAAGGTGCTCTCCTGCAGGCCATGTGAGTCCAGTCCCGATTAATTTGCTCACAGCTGCCGAGGTATAACCCAAGCCAAAAAAGAAAAAGATGACCCCCATCGTAAATCGACGATATTGAACGGGATGTTTTCCAAAGAAAAACAAGCCAAGACCTAATGCTAGTAAACTCATCCCAATAAAATTGGAACCATGTGATATTTCTCCTAATGAAAACCTTGATACATAATGTAAATGAAAAAGAACTAACGAAAGGAGGTATGAATATTTAGGTAAGATTCGAAAAAAGCCCAAAACTGCAAAAAGTGAGATAAGAAAAGCATTTATTAGGGAGATATTATGCTCAAACATAAAAGAAACATCGATATATTGAGCAATACCCAAGGGGAGTACGACTTCCCCAACTTGTTGAATATATGGCCCCCACTGCCAAGCATATTTTAATACAAATACGATAATAAAAAGCTCAAATATCTTAAAAAATAAAGCTTCTCCTTTTGTTGGCTTTTTATCTGGTTTAAAAATGTTATTCCAAAAATTCACGTCTACTTGATTCTTAGATTTTTATTTAAAAGTGTAGTGTCTGCAGAAAGGTAGAGGTAGGGAATGAATTCTACCTTAGGTTCGTCATTTTCGCTTAGCGATCCTTTGGCCTGATAAACTAATAAGTTGCTTTGATTCAATTTTTTTTGCAATAACTTACGCACTCCTGACTGTTTTTTAGGGGTCCAAATCTCTGTTTTAGATAGATAATTGGCAATGTCATTCGTATTAACATTAAGCTCATTAAGAGCAATAGTTTTCCCGGGTAGGCCACTTTTATCAGTTACTTTCCAAAGCGAATCTATCTCTGCTTGACTAATATCCTGTACAATAGCTCTCTTCCATGGATTTCCAGCCTGAGAAAACATCGGATAAATACTAAACGGCCAAAATTCTCCAAGGTGTGTAGCAACGAGAATCCCATAAATAACTAATGTAGCAAGGGTTACTTTTATTGATTTTTTTAGTGAGTTTTGTCTCTCCAAAATAAGCTCTTGAATGGTTAAAGTTTCAGGCTAAATATATGTACTTTTGACCTACCAATAAAACAAACTGCGGCAAATTAATTCCGATGAATTTACTGTTTATAACTCAGGATTTTCCACCGAAAACAGGAGGAATCGAAACCTATTCTTTTGAATTGGCGAAACGATTCCAAAACCGTGTTGATAAGTTTGGTGTAGTTGCCCCTTCACATCCTCATGCATCGGGTACAGATAGCGAAATGCCTTTTGAAGTTGTTCGAGTTCCTATCAAGGATAGCCTTCTTCCCGTTGCGGCTCCCATAACATTACTTAGTTTGATTGGAAATAGGCTTATCGACACTGTCTTACATGCCCAGTGGCAAACCGCTATTGCATCGGTTATTACAAGAAAACTTATCGGTTATCCCAAGAAAATTTATGTTTCGGCTCATGCCAGAGAACTGTTGATTGAACCTTTTGCAGGTCAGGGAGGTTTTTTATCAAAACAGTTACACGCCTTAAGGAGGAAGCTGTTATCCCAAATAGATGGATTTTTCCCGGTCAGTCGGTATACTGCCAAATTACTTGAAAAAGAGGGAGTACGGAAAGATAATATTCGAGTAGTTGAAAATGGGACTAATCCACTATTTTTTACGCCTAAGAACGCCAATGCATTGGCTAAAAAACTCGAAGTAGAAAATAAGAAAATTATTTTTTCTGTTTGTCGCTTAGTTCCCCGAAAAGGAATGGATGTGGTACTTAAGGCATTGAAAGAAATTGTTCAACAGGATCCCAATGTGATTTATCTTCTTGGTGGAAGTGGGCCTGATGCCAGTCGTCTAAAAGCATTGTGCAATAATTTGGGACTAAAAGACCATGTCAAGTTTTTAGGACGAATTGCAGAACAGGAGTTACCCTACTATTACAGTTTAGCTGATGTATTTGTGATGCCTGCTAAAAATAATCCTCCGGATGTAGAAGGATTTGGAATTGTATTTTTAGAGGCTAATGCCTGTGGAACTCCGGTTATTGGAAGTAAAACGGGGGGCATTCCTGATGCCATAGTTGACGGTGAAACAGGATTACTGGTAGATGAAAATAATATTGAAGAGCTCAAAATAGCTATATCAAAATTGATTACTAATACAGATTTGGCACACAAGATGGGAGAAGCCGGAAGGAAACGAATTTTATCAGAAATTAATTGGGATACCTCAGCGCAACGTATTTTAAATGGTATGGTATAATATCTTTTGGGTTTTAGAGTTTAAGTAACATTATACGTAGTTATAAGATTTAATTTTAATAACCGGTACTTAATTTTGAAAATTATCTACTCAAGAGTTCTATTATTAATTTTGATGGTTACAATACCTCATTCATTAAGTTTGGGACAGTCTCATGTTAAAAAGTTAGAAAATGAGGCAATTTTGTTGGAAAATTTTGAAGATAACCAGGTAGGGGAATTGCCTGGTGACTGGTATGATCGTGATGGGAATAAACTATTATATCAACATAGTATCGGAGAACAAAAAACTTATAAATATAAAATACAGAACGAAGGAAAAAATAAATTCCTTCGTTACAAAGGTACTCGAGCCAAGCACATTAGTTTTCCATTGATCAATGAGGAAAAGGAAAATATTTATGACATTAATCTTTACGAGACCCCCATACTTTCGTGGAAGGTGAGGGCACATAAACTTCCTAAAGGGGCAAATGAGAAATCAAGTGATCGCAATGATTCGGTAGCAAGTATTTATGTGGTATTTGATATGGGGCGCGTAGCATTGGTAAAAAAAGTACCCAAATCGATCCGTTATACGTGGAGTACTACGCTACCGGAAGGAGAGACCGGATCAAAACTATTTGGCAATCAACAGATCATTGTTGTCAATTCGGGGGAACAGGATAAAGGTAAGTGGGTTACTTTTGAGCGAAACTTAGTGGAAGATTATCGACGAATGTTTGGGGATGATCCGCCTAAGAATCCAATAGCTATTCTGATACTCAGCGACGGTGACAGTACAAATAGTTATGTTAAGGCTGATTACGATGATATCCTGTTGAAACCGGAGAAGTAATCTCACCTACTTCATTGTAGATATGTTTTTAAAATGGTTAACTTCACGGCTTAAAAAAGAACAATCTCATTTTAATGGAAAAGATTCTCCATTTTTTTCGACCCCTTATAAAATTTAATGCCTCACATCCATTTTGGGTATTAGGAATTACTATACTATCCGCAATATTTTTAGGTAGTTATGCGCTACAGCTAAAAATAGATACTGACTTGGCCAATCTTCTACCGGATAAGAATCCCCATGTAACGGCGCTGGATGAATTACAAGAGACTGTGGGAGGGGAAACAGCTATGGAAGTAGCGGTAAAGTCGCCCAGTTTTGAAGATAACAAGCGCTTTATTGAGGATCTGGTTCGTGAAAGTTTAAAGCTCTACGATAATGAAGCAGAACGGTACTTTTTTAAAAGAGCCCAGTTTCGTAAGGAGACCGACTTTTTAGAGGATAATGCTCTTTATTTTGCTACCCCCAATGAGCTGGATGATATTAAATCCTACCTGAGGGATGAAATTCAAAAAGCCAAAGAAGATGCTAACCCTTTTCTGGTGGATTTTGATGAGGATGAAGAAGGGGAATCTGCGGAAATAGGAGATTTCGAGGAAAGCTACGATGCATTGATTCCTTCAGAATATCCCATTAGTGCCGATAGTACTGTTGCTGTTTTTAAATTATATCCAACCGGCTCCAAGAGTGATTTGAGTTACTTGCGCCGGACCTTTGCGTCATACGATTCTTTGCTTACAGAGATGAATCCGCAAAAATATAATGCTGAAATGGAAGTGGAGTACGGGGGACGTCTGAAGCGACATCTTTCAGAAATAGACTCTATCATGAGCGATGTGCTCAATAGTTTCGCTTCGGGGATTTCAAGCGTACTGTTGTTAGTAATGTTCTATTTCTCCTTTAAAAAGTATATTAATTATCAGCGCGGGGGTAAAGAGGGCAAAGAGCACAGCTTTTGGGAGCATCTTCTGCGACTGCCCGTACCTATTTTAGTTATTGGCATACCGCTGGTTATTAGTCTTGCATGGACATTTGGGATTACCTATTTCGTGCTCGGTACCCTAAATACTATGACGTCGGTACTTTTTGTGATTCTTTTTGGGATGGGCATCGACTACGGTATTCACTATTATGCCCGATATATTGAGTTTCGTGCTGGTGGAAAACCCATCATGGATTCACTTTTAGATACCTATGAAAATACAGGTTCAGCAATTTTAGTTAGTGGTCTGACTACAGCTTTTTCCCTTTACGTATTAATTTTGGCTCAGTTTAGAGGCTTTTCTGAATTTGGGTTTATCGCAGGATCAGGCATCATCTTGGCGCTGTTATGCATGCTATTCATTATTCCCTCGTTGCTGGTTGTTTTTGAACGCTTTAACTGGATTTTATTTAATGAGAGTGAAACTCCCCAGGATCGTTCAGACAGCCTGTTTCATCGCTTCCCGTTTGCTCGTTCCATCGTTGTAATGGGACTGTTAATTTCCGTTGCCGTGGGTTTCAATTATCAGCACTTGCAGTTTCAGTATGATTTTGGAGATCTGGAACCGGAATTTCCTGAATATGCCGAGTTCAATAAGCTTGAAAACCAGGTTTCCAGCTCTGATAAGCGAAATCCCGCCTATATTTTAGCCGATAATGAGGATCAGGTTATTGAGATTTTAGAGAAGCTTCGCCATCGGATGAAGACTGATACAACAAGTCCTACCATTTTGGATGTAGAGGCTCTGCCTGAGCGCTTCCCGCCTTCTGATACGGCGGCCAAGGCTAAACTACAGGAGATTGCCGAAGTCCGTGAACTGTTAAACGATCCGTTCCTTGTTGACCAGGAAGATGAACAGCTCGATAAACTGCGAAGAGCTGCCCAGACCAGGCAAAAACTCAACATAAATCAGGTGCCCGACTATTTTAAAAGTCAGTTTGTAACCCAAGATGGGGATATTGGTAATTTTGTAATGGTATATCCCAGCGTAGGATTATCGGACGGAGAAAAATCGATAGCCTTTAAAAATGATGTAGGCAAAGTAGAGCTCGATAGTGGAGATGTGTTTTATGCTGCCAGTACTTCGATTATAGCTGCCGAAATGCTGGAGCTTATGCGTGAGGAGAGTCCGTACATGGTTGCCGCCACATTTGTAATGGTATTTTTATTGATGTTGATTTCATTTAGATCCCTTCGTTGGGCTATTATTGCTATGCTTCCGCTATTGGTAGGGCTATTGCTACTATTTGCTATTATGATGTTTACCGGCATGATGTTCAACTTCTACAACTTGGTTGTTCTACCGGCTATTTTAGGAATAGGAGAGGATAATGGAGTTCATTTGGCCAGTCGATATCGAGAAGAGGGCAAAAACAGCATGTGGGATGTCCTGTCGAGCACGGGTCAGCATGTAACAGTGGGTTCCTTAACAACAATGCTTGGGTTTTCGGGTCTGTTGTTTACGAATCATCCGGGCTTGCAATCGCTGGGAATGATGGCTGTTATTGGAATTGGTATGACGCTGGTTGCTGGACTTACCTTTTTACCTGCCTTAATACAGTGGCTTGAGGATACTGGTTGGATTCGATTTTAGTGATTGGATTATTTATTGGTAAAAATTCCTGACTCAAACTTCTAACTGCTAACTCCCAGTTTTTTTCTACCCCCAACTTCAAATCTTTATCGTCTAAGATCTGACATCCGAGTATTACTGTTTCCAGAAGGTGAGAGTAAAGATTAGCAGCACCGTAAAAATTTCGAGTCGTCCAATTATCTGCATTTTCCCATCTGCAAGGGTTACCTGGTTGTTGGCAGATGCCCGTTTCATAAGACGAACAATTTCATGCGCCACACTTAATTCTGGGTGGATAAGTACGTCGATACCTAAGTCGGTGGGCTTTAGTGGGGCATTGGGACGTAAAAGCTCATCACTTCGGATGCGGGCAATAACTTTTTGGGCACCGAGCTGTTTACTCATCATGGAGGCAATCATATTCACCTCGTCAATACTGGTTACAGCAATTAAAATATCTGCGTCTTTTACCCCGGTATCTACAAGGTCTTCGGCCGAAGTGGCATTCCCCTCGGGGTGAGAATATCTAAATTATCAGAGACCTTATTCGGACATTCAGGGGGCCCGATCAAGTACAATAACGTCGTGTTTTATTGCGACAGTACGCTGGTAAGATCATAGCCAATTTCGCTGGCACCAATAATAACTATTTTCAAATCTTACTCCTTCTACTTTCAAAAAGTATGCTAAAAGTCATAAAGTGATACCCAAATTGCAACAGTAATAATATTTATCTGTTGTTAAGGTTGGCAATTGAAGAATAACATAGAAGTGAGTAATTATTTTTATAGTGTTAATGCAAATCTTATCTTCGCATAGATACAAAATTTAACTAAAAAAAATACCGACCGTGAAAGATTCGATCAGGATTGCATCAGGACAAGGTTTTTGGGGAGATCTGCCAAACGCTCCCATCAACCAGGTGCGCAAGGGACCTATTGACTATTTGGTAATGGACTATTTGGCCGAGGTGACCATGTCAATCATGCAAAAGCAGAAGTTACGCAATCCTGACTATGGATATGCCCGGGATTTTGTGGGAGTAGTAAGTGAAATCCTTCCTGATATTGCAGAAAAAGGAATAAAAGTAATTTCCAATGCAGGTGGTGTAAATCCCGAGGCATGTAAAGAGCAAATTCTTGGGGCAATTGAGGAGCAAGGGTATGATGATATCAAAGTAGCAGTGGTGGACGGCGATAATATTTTGGATGACCTCGATACCCTTATTGAGGATGGGCATCCCCTTAATAATATGGAAACCGGCGAACCCATTACGACGGTTAAGGATGAGCTGCTTAGCGCTAATGTCTATTTTGGATCGCGTCCCATTGTGGAAGCCCTCAACAGGGGAGCTGATATCGTGGTTACCGGGAGGGTGACAGATACAGGATTAACTTTGGCGCCGATGATTCACGAATTTGACTGGTCGTTTGATGATTACGATAAAATGTCGGCTGGAACAATTGCAGGGCATATAATAGAATGTGGTGGTCAGGTATCCGGCGGGAATTTTACTGATTGGGAAAAGATTGATGACTTTGTAGATATCGGTTTTCCCATTATTGAAGCTAATCCCGATGGTAGTTTTTATGTGACGAAACACGAGGATACCGGTGGACTAATTAGTAAACAGACCGTAAAAGAGCAGTTACTCTATGAAATCGGCGATCCCACCGAATATATTACACCCGACTGTATCGCTGATTTTACGTCGGTCAATTTGGAAAAAGCGGGTCCTGATCGAGTTAAAGTATCCGGAATAAAAGGTCGGCCTGAAACAGATACCTATAAGATTTCAGCCAGCTATAATGATGGTTATAAGTTATCTTCAACCCTGGTATATTCCTGGCCGGGAGCTTTGAAAAAAGCAAAAAGGGCCGGAGAAATATTGCAGGGCAGGGCTGATGCTTTGGGACTTGAATACGATGATTTCAGAGTAGAATATATTGGCGTTAACGGATGCAGCGAGCAACCTATTACTGATGAGCTCTTAGAAGAGGAGCATGAAGAGATACAGATGCGTGTTTCTCTTTCCGGAAGCAGTAAAGAAGATTTAAATCGTTTCGGTAAAGAAGTTGCTCCTCTTATTTTAACCGGTCCAAGCGGAGTCACGGGATTTGCCGGCGGACGTCCCAAAGCAAGCGGCATTGTAGCTTATTGGCCGGCTCTTTTAGCCAAGTCAGCGGTTTCTCCCAAAGTTCGCATCTTTTAAGGTTAATTGTGAATTAACTTAGAATTTTGGTGTAATATTTCGGATTTTACGGTACTGAAAATAAAACAGTAAATAAGAGTACCTCATAAAAATGGTTATTGGAATTATTGGCTCAAGTATTTCGGGACTTATAGCCGGCAAGCGATTGGCTAAAGCCGGGCATGATGTTACTATTATCGAAAAAAATCGTTCCCTTGGTGGACGCCTCAAAACTGTGGAGTTGGATAGCTTGAATTTAGATGTTGGACTTTCCCGCTTTGATGTAACTACCAATACATTTGATTCTTTTGTAAAAACCCAGGAAGAAGAAGGCATTGTGCAAAAGTGGGCTAAAGAATTTAGTTATTACGATGGATTAGAAGTTATCAATGATGATCCGAATTCTGATTCCCGGCAATATTATACAGGGACAAATGGTCTGCAGCCGTTCGCGGAAAGTATGAGCCGCTGGGTAGATATTAAATCGGAAGAGCAGGCTGGGGGATTGACCTATATCGGTCCTGATCGTAGTAAGAAACGATCCTGGATGATCAACCTAACTGATATTAGTGTTTTTGAGTGTGATGCCGTTATTATTGCCACTTCGGCTGTTGAAGCTTATGGTCTTATGCAAACGGCACAAAATAAAACGGAATCCCGCCGGATTATTCGACACGTGGATGAAGTACGATATGACGGGTGCTTTTCGTTGGCGGCAACCTTCGATAACCAAGAGGTGCCGGATTGGAAGGGAATTGAATGTGAAAACAATTCTATTAGCTGGATTTGCAATGAGTCGTCAAAGTTGAATACTGATAAAACGGCTCTTGTGATACAGTCTACTCCTGAATTTTACCGAAAGCACGCACAAAAGAGCGATGATGAGATTAAAGAGTTGCTTTTTGAGGAAGCCTCCGATATAGTGGGGACGTGGGTTCATCGATCAAAATCGACCTATCTACAGGGTTGGAAGTATTTTAAAACGAAAAATCCTATTAATGAATATTTTATGGAGTTGGAACTCGAAGACGCTCCTCTTGCGTTAATAGGAGACTACTTAGGTGGCTCTTCTCTGGAAAGCGCCTTTGTATCAGGGTATAACCTGTCAGAATATTGGATAAAGAAATACACAGAAATTACTGCTTAATAATCTGAGAGAGTCAGATAGAAAATAGGAAGGTCCCCGTGGGATCGCTACATAAGCTCAATCAATATTTTAAAAAATATAAGGGAACCATTATCCTTGGTTCTCTTTTTCTAACCGCTTCAAATTTCTTTTTGATTTGGATACCGGTATATCTGCGCCGTACGGTGGATGAGGTTTCCAGTATTGATATTGAAAAATCTCCCGAGTCTTTTGACACCATTTTTGAAGTACTTTTTACGAGCAGTGCAAGTTGGGTGCTTGTCAAAAATGCCCTGTTACTTGTTGGTGCCGTTCTACTTTCCGGGTTTTTATTGTTTGCCACACGTCAAACCTTAATTGTTGCCTCACGCAAAATTGAGTTTGATCTGCGTAACGATATTTTTGATAAACTTCTGAAACTGCCCCAGCGTTTTTACAGTAATTATGATTCCGGAGAAGTATATGTTCGCGCTACAGAAGATGTTTCAAAAGTGCGTGAATATTTTGGTCCGGCTTATATGTATACCATTAATACCTTAACGCGTATGGGTTTTATTATCACAATGATGATTATTGTGAGCCCTGAATTGACGATGTGGGCGTTGCTACCGCTTCCATTTCTGTCAGCTTTTGCCTATTGGGTAAGCGGCTATATCAACGATTACTCACGGATTATTCAGGAACAATATTCAACCATAGCGGGACGGGCAAAAGAGTCATTTTCCAGTATTAGGCTGATAAAAGCTTACAATCGTGAAGATTATGAAATGCAGCGCTTTGAGGATGAAAGTGAATCGTATAGAAAGAAAAAGTTGCGCCTCGATCTTGTTGAATCGCTTTTTCATCCCACATTAAACTTACTGATTGGATTATCGGTTGTTATTGTAGTCTGGAAGGCGGGACAACTTGTGATTGAAGGTCAACTTACCGTTGGAAATATTCTGGAATTTATCGTGTATGTTGCATATTTAACGTGGCCCGTAGCTTCATTGGGATATACCGTTAATCGCTTTCAACAATCAATGGCATCATGGAAAAGAATTGATCAGGTGTTGACAGAAGAAGTGAATATTGAAGATAAATCACATACCGATCAGGAGATAGATGAGATACAAGGTGCAATAGAGTTTAAAAATGTTTCTTTTAAATATCCCGGAGCGGAGGAATTTGCATTAAAAGATGTAAATTTAAAAGTGGAGGCCGGGCAAAATGCAGCTATTGTTGGTCGAACGGGAAGTGGAAAAACAACGTTAATAGAATTAGTTCCACGCCTATTTGATACTACGGAAGGAGAAATTTTAGTTGACGGAAAGAATATTGAATCCATTCCGCTGCAATTACTTAGGGAAAGTATTGGGCTTGTGCCTCAGGATACGTTCTTGTTTTCTGATACCATTGGAGAAAATATTGCATTTGGCACGAATAATGCCACACAACAAGAAATTGAAGAAGCAGCTGAGAAGGCCCAGGTACGCGACAATATTTTGGAATTTGATAAAAAATTTGAGACCATATTAGGAGAACGAGGTATAACCTTGTCGGGCGGGCAAAAACAAAGAACCGCCATCGCAAGGGCCTTAATTCGAGATCCTAAAATTATAATACTCGATGATTCGTTAAGTGCAGTAGATACTAAAACTGAAGAGGCCATTCTACAACATCTCAGAAAAGAACTTAAAGGAAGGACAACCTTGATGATAAGCCATCGCATCTCAACAATAAAAGATGCAGATATTATATACTATCTGGAAGATGGCACAGTTGTAGAACAAGGGACTCACGAAGAGTTACTTGAAAAAGATGGCCGATATTCAGTGATGTATAACAAACAGCTCATCGAACAAGAGTTGGCTGAAATTTAACGAACAAATAGGAAATAGAATCACTAACGAACTAAGGTTGATTGTCTGACCGCAATCTAATCTAAAAACAAAAGAGGTATCATAATGATTATTGTACCATTAGGTGTCGGTTCTGCTACACCAACGGCTACACGTCACCTTTCATCAGTAGCTGTATGGAGAGAAGGCAGCGTTTACTTATTTGACTGCGGAGAAAACGCACAAATGAGAATGCTGCAAGGAGGCTTAAAGCGTTCACAAATCGACTGTATCTTTATTTCGCACTTTGATACAGATCACTATTCGGGACTAATCGGATTACTCTCGACTCTTCAGCTTCAGCGAAGAGACAGAGAATTAACCATTGTTGGTCCGGAAGGAATAAAGAAATTTGTAGAATGGAATTTTGATTTTGCGAATATAGATCTCAATTACGAACTCAATTTTGTTGAGGTTGAAGAAGGTTTTGAAGAGGAACGTGTTGTTGATGAGGATGAATTTTATATTGAGGCACGTCCGTTAAATCATACTAAGTTTTGTATCGGATATCGTTTCCAGGAAAAAGATCAACCTGGAAAAGTTGATGCGGAAAAAGCACAGGAACAGGGTATCAGCGAGGACTGGCAATACAAAGAATTGAAAGCCGGCAACGATGTTGAGCTTGATGATGGTACTGTTGTAAAATCAGCAGATATTGTCGGGCATCCACGTCCAGGTGATAGTTTTGCCTACATTACGGATACTAAGTATTGCCCGAATTCAGTGAAACTTGCGATGAATACAAATGTGCTTTTCCATGAGGCTACATTTAGTGAAAGCCTATCTGATAAAGCCGAAGAAACAGGACATTCTACCGCCAAAGATGCAGCACGTGTAGCTAACGAAGCCAAAACTAAGCTGTTGGTGATTACACACTTCTCGGCTCGTTATACAAACGAGTATGTATTGCTCCGCGAAGCTCGAGACGATTTCTTTCCGACATGGGTTGCTACCGAATTGCGTCCGATCTTTACTGATCCGGCTCATGAAAAAGGCATTATCCAGCCGAAGGTTTATCTGAAAGAGATCAACCAAGACAAGAATAAAGGCAACAATAATAACAATGGGGGATCTTCCTCGTCCGGTAAGAATAAACGTAGCCGGAAAAAGAAAAAGCGGTTTCGAAAACGGAAGAACTATTCAGGAAAAGGTAAAAAATCCCGGAAAAAGTATAACAAAAGCAACGACAGCGATTCCGGAAGAAAAAGAAAGCGAAGAAGCAAAAGTAACAGCAAAAAAGATAACAACAAGAATAATAATGGTGGTAACAACGGTGATCAGCGCCAACCCAAGCAGATTACCCCGCGTACCCCATTCGATGACTTCGACCGTTTCTAAATAACTCTAAGTGTGAGCAACTCAACAACTGATAAGGCCGTCGATTCGGATCTACTTCGGCGGCTTTATCAATTTATTCGACCTTATCGATGGTATGTATTGCTGGGCATTGCACTAACCCTAAGTGCGGCCTTTATGGGTACGGTACGCCCTAAATTGACGCAAATAGCCGTTGATGAATACATCCGAAATAAAGACTTCCAGGGACTGCTTTGGATTGTTTTACTGCTTGTCGGTGCATTGGTCGGTGAATTCTTACTGCTCGTTGCCAATACCTATTTAACCCGCTGGTTTGGGCAGGGCACACTCTTTAATTTGCGTAATGCGGTATTTCAAAAGATACAGTCGCTGCATGTACAATTTTTTGATAAAAATCCCATTGGTCGTCTAATTACCCGAACTACCAGTGATATTGAAGCGCTGAGTGATCTTTTAAGTGACGGGGTGGTCAATATCATTGGAGATATGTTTCGGATTTTCTTCATTTTGTATTTCATGTTCAGTATGAGTTGGGAACTATCGCTGGTAGCGATATCAGTATTACCCATCTTATTTTATGCCACCTTCGTTTTTAAAGCAAAAGTCCGGGTTTCATTTCTTAACGTCCGAGATCAAATAGCCCGTCTTAACTCTTTTGTGCAGGAGCATATAAACGGTATGGCCATTGTTCAGCTTTTTAGTAAAGAGGAGCGGGAACGGGAGAAATTCAAAGATATTAATGCGGCCCATCGCGAAGCGTATATAGAAACAATTTTTTACTTTGCCATCTTTTGGCCGCTGGTTGAAATTATTGCCAGTTTGGCTATGGCCTTGGTTATTTGGTACGGTGGCGGACGTGCTTTAATGGGACAAGTAACGTTTGGGATATTGTTAGCCTTCGTTCAGTATGTTCGAGATTTCTTTCGACCCATACAGGGACTTTCAGAGAAGTTCAATACCCTACAGTCGGCGCTGGCGTCATCAGAACGGATTTTTAATGTACTGGATACCGAAAATGAAATTACCGATCCCCAAGAGCCTCAACATATTGATGAGGTTAAGGGTGAAATAGAGTTTGAGAATGTATGGTTCAGCTATAATAAAGAAGAGACGGTATTAAAGGATGTCTCTTTTAAAGCCCAACCGGGAAAATCAATAGCATTTGTAGGAGCTACCGGAGCCGGAAAATCAACGATTATCAATTTATTGCTCCGTTATTATGATATTGACAAAGGGGCTATAAAAATTGATGGGAAAGATATAAGGGAATTGCCCCTTAATGAATTACGCTCTAATTTTGCGCTGGTACTGCAGGATAATGCGCTTTTTTCGGGCAGTATTATGGAAAATATCACCCTCGGAAATCCTGAGATTTCCAAAGAAGAAGTTATTGCAACCTCCCGGAAAATTGGGGCTGATGCTTTTATCAATAAATTGCCGGGTGGATATAGTTATGAGCTTAGCGAACGGGGACAATCTATTTCGATGGGGCAGCGGCAACTTATTTGCTTTATACGTGCGATGGTCTATGATCCCAATATCTTAATTCTTGATGAGGCAACATCCAGTGTAGATTCTGAAACGGAAGAAACGGTAAATAAAGCCTTCAAAAAGTTGATGGAAGGACGAACCTCTATCGTAATTGCTCATCGCTTATCAACCATCCAGGGAGCAGACAAGATATTGGTCATGCACAAAGGAAAGATCCGGGAACGTGGAACGCACCAACAACTTATCGAAAAGGACGAAGGTATTTATCGCAAACTTTATGAATTGCAGTATAAAGATGAACTGCTTCCGACGGTAGAATCAGAATAGTAGTTACCGATCTGCAATTTTTTTAACAACACGTATGAACTGGTCGATTTCAGTTAAGGTGTTGTAATAGTGAATTGAAGCTCTGACAAGGTTGGAGAGATTTCTTTCTTCCATATCCAACAGCGTACTGCTTTTAGAGGAGGTACTTACGTTAATGCCTTTTCCGGAAAGATGATTTTTTATTTCTCGGGATGATATAGAATCTATCGTAAAAGTGATAATCCCTCCCTTTATCTCTCCAATATCGTGGACGGAGACGCGAGGTAATTTGGCCAGTTCCCAGCGTAGTTTTTCTGCCAGCTTGGTAATGCGTTTCCAGATTTGATTGATTCCAATATCGCTGGCATATTCCACAGCTGTTTGCAAACCCATAATTCCGGCATAGTTCATTTCCCAATTTTCAAATCTACGGGCATCGTTACGGAGTTCATATTTTTGCTTTGACGACCATTCAGCAGCATGTAAATCAATAAAAGGAGGGATGAGGTTTTCAATTTGATCCTTTTTGGTATATAAAAATCCGGTACCTCGTGGCCCGCGCAGATATTTTCGTCCTGTCGCGGAGAGCATGTCGCAACCTATTTTTTGGACATCAACAGGATATTGGCCTATCGACTGGCAAGCATCAACTAAATAAAAACAGTCGTACTCTTGGGTAATATCACCAATTTTTTCAACAGGATTAACAAGTCCGCTGTTAGTAGGTATGTGAGTGATGCTGATTAATTTGACATTTTTATCCATCATTTTTTTGAGCGATGATACAGAAGTTTGACCATGTTCATCATTTGGAATGATTTCTAAATTAACATCTGCTTTTTCCTGAAGCCTCAAATAAGAGATAAAATTACTTGCATATTCAGATATTGAGGTTAGAATACGATCTCCATCACTAAAATCAATTGAAAAGAATGCCATATTCCACGCTGCAGTCGCATTTTCAAGAAGAGCAATCTCGTTGGGCCGAGCGTTGATAAATTCTGCGATTGATGAATAAGCCTTATTTATCGAGTCTCTGTTTTTATCCGCCGTTTCATATCCTCCATACAGCGACTCCTCGCGAAGGTAATTTATAACGCTTTCTGAAACATTCTTTGGCATTAGTGATGCACCGGCGTTATTAAAATGTATGACATTTTTAGTGCCCGGGGTATCGTCTCTCAGTGTGTTAATATTCATAACAGAATATAGTTCTGTTGATATACTTTTTTAGGTTGTCATTTAAAAAATACTGTTAAGAGCAGAAAGGGAAGGATATCTAAAATAGAGGCAAATAAAAAAGGCGATGTAAGTTAACACATCGCCTTTTAAAGTATGAATTGTTAAAGTTCTTTAGTTTCCAAATCGCTTGAGAAACTCATCATAAGCTTTTAATGCAGCCTCGTCTTCACCCATTTCATCAAGAGCTTCAGCCCGAACGATCATGGCTTTCTGCAGATATTCTTGATGCTTTCCAGAGTCTTTAAATCTGCTAATAAGCTTTGAGCTGGCATCTAATAGCATAGAAGTATTGTTCTCATCAACAATCAAATCAAATCGTTTACAATGGATCGCATCGAGCTTCTCTTCAAGCAGAAGCTGGGAATTTGAGTCCAGCCTGTTAATGATAGTGTTATAAAGAGGTAGCAGTTCGTCGGATGGAATATTTTTCTTTTCTAAGATATCAATTTTAAAAAGCATTGCTCGTGATGCCTGTTCATAAAACTCCTCATTATCCGAGTCTTTGAAACGATCAATGACAGAATTTAAGGCCGGGAGAGCTTCCTCGCTTTTACCAAGTTTAAGCAGAGCTATAGCTCGGCGAATAACTGCACGTTCTATAGCATTTTTGAGATCAGTGTGTTCCTGATTATCGTAGCGATTAATGATCTCCTCAAGGGTTGGAACAAGTTCTTCCCACCGCTTCATTTTATGAAGCAGATCAGACTTACGAAGTAACGCTTTTTTTACGAATTGATGCTCTTCGGTTACATTTTGCATAGCGTTATTAGGTTTCGTTGCCTGTGACATTGGAAGTTCCAGATCAATAGGATCGATATCTCCGGGTTCTTGTTTTTTGTTTGATTCAGAAGAGTTTGATTCTTGTTCAGGCTGTCCGTTTGTTCCAAGGTCGAAAGCATCATCCTCATTTTCGTCCTGATCCTCTGTTTTTTCAATATTATTTTCTTCTATTTCGTCAAGAGTACCAGAAAGTTCTTCTGACTTGGTCTTCTTCTCTTTTTCTTCTGCTGTTTCAATAGGTTCCTCGGTTGATTCCTCGATACTATTTACAAATTCTTGGATGGGGGGATCATCAGTCTGGTGCGTCTCGGGATTGGGGGTAAATTCTGATTGTTCATTATTAGTGTCTGAGCCCCTATTTTTAGGAGATGATGTTTCAAAACCATTCAGAAAATCATCAATACTATTGTCACTGATTTCTTCTTTTTTTACTTCTTGACCCTCGTTGCTATTAGTTCTCTGATCCCTGCCATTATTACTACTGCTATTTTCATTTCTTTCAGAAGCACTAACTTCTGCCGTTACTTTTTCTTTGTTTGCTTCGTCATTTAACACCGCATCGATAGTAGAAACGCCAATATGAGAAACAATTTTTTGGAACGTTCCCAAAATGTATTTAATGATGAGATCTGTTTTTTTGTCTTTAAAATGTTCTTGAAAGACCTCTTTAATTTTTTCGGGCGACCGTTGATGGATGTTTGGGTGCTGATCAAAAATACCTTTATAAGCAGTAACAAGTCCCTTGGCTAATGCTATTTTGGTCGTCTCAGGATTTTGGAACTCCTCAAAGTATTTGCCAGGCTCACCATTGTTGTCGATAATGGCAAAATCTTTTAGAATTCTAATGACCAAAAGATCATTGGGATCAGAATAGGAGAGGTGTTCCAAGAGATCGCTGTTAATTACGATGTCATCCGCATCGTAGTGAACCAATGACTCAATGATTGGTACAAAGTTTTCTGTGTTTACTAAAAAAGCTTCTGATACCTTCATAGCATGAATAGTTTGTTTTGTATGAAACGTATTTTCTAAAATTCACAGCAAAATTTCTAATTAAAAACTATTAATAAAAGTCTTTTTAGAACTAAAACTTTAGAACCCTTGGTGTGGGGTTATATTGGGGTTGTGGAAAATGCCTTAGCAAAAGCATTCTCTAAACTCTCTTTTGATAATGGTTTCGTTAGGTACGCCACATAATCCGTTTTTTGGGCTCGTTCCAGATCTTTTGGGTCTTCAGAAGAAGTGATATAGACTAATTTTACATCGCGGTGCTTGTTAATTTCTTTAGCTGCCTCAATACCGTCAACATCATCGGCAAGATTGATATCCATTAAAATAAGATCAACCGCTCCAATACGTAGGGCCGATTCTATGGCTTGAGAGCCTTTTGAACTGGAACCAATGACGGTATGTCCCATTTGATTAATAATACGCTCAAGGAATAGTTGTTGAATACTGTCATCTTCTACAATCAGCACTTTTTTTGATTGTAACTGTGTATCTTGAGCCATAATTCTGTATAAAACTATTACAAAGTAAAATGATATTTAGTTGGGTTAGTATGCTAATTTCGCACTAATTTTACAATTCTCAAAGCAAATTTTAATTAATGGGTTTCGACAATTAGGTAATAAATACATAAAGTTCTTTGAATAGAGGATCCTTGTTTTTATATGGCTTAAGCGGATTAGAAAATGTTTAATTAATAAAACTTAAGCGAAAAAAGAGGATAAAATAATTAGTTTAGCCCCCTTCCAAAATTAGTATAAAATGAAATATGGTTTTAAGGTATTACTATAGCAATTAGGACATGGATAATTTAAAAATTTTCATAGTAGATGATTCTCCTATACAGTTAGTACTCTTGGAGAAAGTGTTACTAAAAGAGGGCTTTTCTGTTGAGGCGTTTAGCAAAGGGGCCGATTTGATTAAAGCCCTGTCAGTTGATACGCCGTACTTGATTATTTCAGATATCCATATGCCTGAACTCAACGGTTTTGAACTGATTGAAAAGGTGAGGGGTTTCTCAAAAGGAGAGAACATCCCATGTTTTTTGGTTTCCTCGAAAGCTGATGATGCTATTCGAAAACAAGCACGTACAATAGGAGTAGATAGATTTATTAAAAAGCCTTTTGAATATCAATCTCTACTGGGAATTATTGATGATCTCTTACGAGACAAAGATACTGTTTTGGAATCCAGCTGATTTTGAGATTTCAATTTGATGTTATAGGTAGGTCTTCAAATTGTAATCGGGACATGATTGCCAGGTACCAGTTGCTGCAATTTTTCAACTCGAGGAGAAAATGGTGCCTTGATTAGAAAAGTGTTGAACTCATATTTTGCTATGGACTGAGTGAACAAATAAAGTCTGAATATGTAAAAGTAGAGAGGTACTAATTTGATTTCGTAACAATCGTGGTTTACCGCTTTATATAGGGAGAATTTTCAGACGGGAGACCTCTTGGGATCTTGAGATAAAAATGAATAAAGGTTGATGAGAATAATAACATTATGGGAAGGGGCTATTTGAATTGGTGGGGCACCAAAAAAAGTACAATTTGGGTTGTAGAAATAGCAGTGTATCTCTTATATTCTGTTTCTTAAATTAATTGCCTGAGTGGCGGAATTGGTAGACGCGCCGGATTCAAAATCCGGTGGCCATTGCGGTCGTGGGGGTTCGAGTCCCCCCTCAGGTACTTTTCATTTCTAAAACGGCAAATATTCTGATTATGAAGCCCCAAAAATTTTTTTCTTACGCCGCACTAATACTTCTTATTGCCGGTGGTGCCATCTGGTATATTGTTGATAACTATTATGAGCACCAGGATAACGACTCGACGGCTGAGGTTGTTATGTATAAAAATGAAGGTTGCCAATGCTGTGATAAATGGGCTGTTTACATGCAGGGTAATGGTTATAGTGTTAAATCAGTGAATTCGCATAATCTGTACGGCGTCAAAGCCGATCAAGGGGTGCCACAAGATATGGGAGCTTGTCACACTGCTGTGGTTGGTGATTATGTGGTAGAGGGACATGTGCCAGCCGAGGATATCCAACGGTTGTTAGCAGAAAAGCCCGATGCTCGTGGTTTAGTAGTACCCGGGATGCCCGCCAGTTCTCCGGGAATGAATACAAAAATAAATGAGCCCTTTAAAGTGTATTTACTTAAGAATGATGGTAGTACTGAAGTATTTGCTCAGCATTGATCAATTATGAGGGTAAAGATCTGATAATGAAGAAATCATTCTATTTTTTCGAGTTGTTACTATTGATAACTGCCTTTTTGTTTTGGGGATGTGAGTCGGATAACCAATCCCAAAAAGAAGGTCCCACCAAGCCACTCGAACAACTTGATTCCGGATCGGCACAATTATATCCTGCTCAGCGTGAGGCAAAAGCTCGTGATTTTGAAGTTACATTACTTAGTGATGAGGCGTTTAAACTTTCGGATTATGAAGGACAGGTGGTACTGCTGAATATCTGGGCTACCTGGTGTGCGCCGTGCAGGGAAGAGACTCCTGATTTACAAGAGCTGTACGAAAAGTATAAAGATAAGGGATTGATGATTTTAGGAGTATCCATTGATGAGCAGGGAGAGTCGGTAGTACGACCATTTATTGAGAAGTACGAGGTATCCTATCCAATAGTAATTGATGACGGCACTATCATGGATAAATATGGTCCTACGATGGGAATTCCAACAACGTATGTTATCAATAAGAAAGGAAACTTGGAGTATTTTGCCGTTGGTGCGCTTACGAATAAAGAGCTAGAACCCAGGATTAAAGACCTTCTGCCAGAGTAATTATAAAACTTATATGAGCTGTATAAGAAAGCTAATAGCTCAGATGATATTACGGATGTATTTATAATATCCTCTGTGATGTTTGCAATTAACTAAGAATCTTGTCGTGTTTTGCCGTGGTCTTTTTCTGGCAAACTTCCGGTGTAGGAGATACTTTGATCGATAAACTTTTGAAGAGCTTTTGTATGAGAATACACCTTTTTTTCAATCATGATAAAGTCATCATATAGCCCCTGATCCGGTAAATATTTTCTTATACCGGGACGATCTACCAATGATGATGCCAACTTATCTCCAATTCGGGCTATGAGCAAGTCCTCATAAATCCCCAAGCACATATTCCCGTTGATGAGATAGCCAATTCCGCCTCTTGCTTTCTTTTTTTCCAGCTCTTCATTAGCAATCAGATGGTGATCCAGTAAATCTTCGAGTCTCTCATTATACTCAGCCACAATAACCAGTTTAGTTGAGAATGTTATTTATTTGCTCAAGATGGTTCGCTGACACTTTCTTTTCAAGGTTTTTAATTTTGTGTTCGATATCCAATGGAACAGAGGCATTGGGATTTTTCAACGATCGTTTATATAAAATGAGCGCCTGCCCCATTGACTTTTGAGAACGCTTAAATGACTCATCATATAAAAGTTTCCCTTGTTCTACAAGGAGATCTGCAACTGCTAAAGCCAACTCAGATTCAAAGGTCTTATCTTTAGTAAAAAGCTCAAGTGTTTCCTCAAAGTCAAGTTGGTGGAATGCCTTGGGATGATCTTTGGTAAGTTTGGTTAAAGCATTTTGGATTTCTTCTATAGCCTCTTGATACTTATCTTGATTCTTTTTGAAAATAATCTGCTGCAGCAATTGGGTGAGGAATTGAATTTGCCGCATTAAGAAATCCTGTTCATGCAGATGCATAACAACCTATTTTAGGTTCTGCGTTTTTGCCCGCGAAGCTTCAGCCATCTCTTTATGATAATCAGACAGTTTATCGGCAAGTTCGCTGTTTTTGGTACTAAGCATGCGAATTGCAAGAAGGGCTGCATTACCCGCTTTGCCAATAGCTACTGTAGCTACGGGGACGCCAGGTGGCATTTGAACGATGGAGTAGAGGCTGTCAAGTCCGCTTAACGTGCTCGTTTTAACAGGAACGCCAATAACCGGCAGTGTGGTATGAGCGGCTGTCATTCCGGGAAGATGTGCTGCACCGCCTGCACCTGCAATGATGACTTGAATACCACGTTCCCGGGCAGTTTTTCCGTATTCAGCCATATCATCGGGAGTACGGTGTGCTGAAACCACTTTTTTCTCGTAGGGGATATCAAATTCGTCTAATATTTCGCAGGTAGCTTTCATTGTAGGCCAGTCACTGTCGCTGCCCATGATTACACCGACTTTAGGAGTAGTTTTACTCATACTTTGTTAGAAATATAGATTAGAAATTGTGCTTTGAATATAGTAGTCAGAATTCACAATTCAGAATCAACTAATTCTGACAACTGAATCCTGAATTCTGTAACTGAAATTATATTCTGATCTTTTCTGTGACTTTTTGTGCCGTTTCATAGGTCTTATCCATATCGTTTCCAAGCAGTGTATAGTGCGCCATTTTTCGTCCCACACGACTGTCGAGCTTGCCGTAAACATGAAGATGGCCGTCGCTTCCTGCCAGTGCCTCTAATGCATTATCAACTTGCGCATCGCGCTCATCGGTGCCCAAAAGGTTGATCATTGCCACGGAAGGGGTACGTAATTCTGATGAACCCAGTGGAAGTCCCATGACAGCGCGGACGTGATTTTCAAATTGCGATGTAACACATCCCTCAATGGTGTAGTGACCTGAATTGTGGGGACGGGGGGCAGATTCGTTGAGAAGGAGGTTTCCTTCTTTCGTCAAGAAAAACTCGTAGGCAAAAATGCCTTTTCCATCGATGGCTTCTGTAGCTTTTAGGGCCATCTCTTGTGCCTTTTGCTGGATGGATTGTGAAACAGGAGCCGGAGACTTAACCCCTACACAGATGTGGTTCTCCTGTACCGTTTCACAACAGGGATAAACCACATGTCCAGTCTCATTTCGGGCAACTTGTACTGCCAATTCGTGAGTGAAATCTACAAAAGCTTCAGCTACAATGTCATGATTGTTATGACCGCCCAATTCACGAAATGCTTTTTTAGCTTCTTCAATGTTTCGGACTGTCTCATTACCATAGCCGTCATATCCGCCTTTGGATGATTTGAGAACATAAGGCCAGCCGTAATTTTGTCCAAAGTCCTTTAGGTCTGTCACGGTTTTCACAATTTCGTAGGGAGTAACCGGAATTCCGGCGTCTTCAAAAGTACGCTTTTCGATCAGCTTATTTTCAATTTTTGCGAATGTATTGGGGGAGGGAAATATATTGGTGCCGCTTTGTTCCTGGGCCTCCCTGAGAATTGAAGAATCAATAAATTCATTTTCGAGCGTAAGAACATCACACTCTTTAGCAAAATTGGCAAGATCGTCCGCAGAATCATAGGAGCCGGTCATGGAATGCGGAGTCATAAATTGTACAGGCTCATGTTCCTCCCGGTCAGAAAAAACAGCAAGTTGAATACCGTATCTAAAGGCTTGCAATCCCGACATTCGGGCTAATTGTCCCGCACCCAGAAAGCCGAGTTTAAACGTTGCCGATAACGAATTTTTATCCATTAATCTGTTGTTTTAATAGTTTCAAATTTGTCCCGAACTTAATAATTATTCGATTGGGAATTAAGAAAATAGATCCGGTAATTTGAATAGGTTATCTATTCTTAATTTTGCGGAAAGTATCGTATTTTAATGGCGGTAAAATAGAAAAACACTTCCAAAAGAAGTAGGTATATGGATATTGAAGCAAAGTTAGAGCAGGTAAGAGAACGGTTTGAAGAAGTGACTGCGGCAATGAGTGATCCGTCGGTGTATGACGATCCTGACCGCTATACCGAGCTTACCAAAGAGCACAGTGATTTGAAGGAATTGGTGGAGCTATATGACAAATGGAAAGAAACTAAAAATCAGATTTCCGGTAATAAAGAACTGATTGAAGAGGGAGATGACGAGGAAATTACAGAGATGGCCGAACTTGAACTGGAAGAGCTCAAACCACAGCTCGAAGAGTTGGAAGAAGCTATCAAGTTTAAGCTTATTCCCAAGGATCCGGATGATTCGAAGAACGTAATTGTCGAATTACGTGCCGGTACCGGTGGTGATGAAGCGGCTATTTTTGTGGGCGATCTTTTTGATATGTATCGTCGCTATGCCGACAAAAAAGGTTGGAAGTTAAATCTGCTGAGTCTTAGCGAATCTACAAAAGGAGGATATAAGGAGCTTACGTTTGGTCTTGAGGGCGATGAGGTTTATGGCAAGATGAAGTATGAAAGTGGTGTTCATCGTGTTCAAAGAGTGCCGGAGACCGAGACACAGGGACGTGTTCACACGTCTGCTGCGACTGTCGCCGTATTGCCCGAAGCCGAGGAGGTGGATATAGATGTAAATATGTCGGATATCCGGGTAGATACTTTTCGCGCCAGTGGGGCGGGGGGACAGCACGTAAACAAGACGGATTCGGCTGTACGGTTAACGCATGAGCCCAGTGGTGTGGTAGTAGAATGTCAGCAGGAGCGGTCACAGCATCAGAACAAGGATAAAGCAATGAAAATGCTGCGTTCAAAGCTGTATGAAAAAGAGGAGGAAAAATTACGCAAGGAACGTGAAGAAGAGCGGAATAGCCAGATTTCAACAGGTGATCGAAGTGCTAAAATTCGAACATATAACTTCCCGCAAAGTAGATTGACAGATCATCGCATTAACTTAACGCTGTATAATCTCGAAGATATTATGAAGGGAGAAATTGAAGAGGTTATAGAAGCGCTACGCGTACAGGATAACCTGGATAAGTTGAATGCAGTGATGGAGGAAGGATAGTAGTTATTGGTTATTAGTTATTAGGGAGCTCCCCAATAACTAATAACACTTAACCAATAACTAATTATACTTTAGGTCCGGCTTTGATGAGTTCTTTGCTTGCTTCATCTTCGAACTGCTGGAAGTTTTCGGCAAACATGGCAGCTAATTCCTCTGCTTTTTCATCATAGGCATCCTTGTCACTCCAGGTATTTCGTGGAGTAAGTATCTCTGAAGGAATGCCATCCACTTTATTGGGAATAGCTAACCCGAATACCGGATCGATATCGAAAGTGGCTTCATCGAGATTGCCTTCAAGAGCTACGCTCAACATTTGACGAGTATGACCCAGTTTCATGCGATGTCCTTCGCCGTACGGTCCGCCGGTCCAGCCGGTATTGAGTAACCAAACGGTTGAGTTGTGCTTACGGATTTTATCCGCCAACAGCTCGGCATATACCGTGGGATGCAAGGGCATAAAAGGTGCTCCAAAACAAGCTGAAAATGTTGCCTGGGGTTCAGTGACTCCACGTTCAGTCCCCGCTACCTTAGCCGTATATCCACTGATAAAGTGATACATTGCCTGTTCCGGTGTTAGTTTGGAAATGGGAGGGAGGACTCCAAATGCATCACAAGTTAGGAAAATTACATTACTTGGATGGTTTCCTTGTCCATTATCTGCCGCATTGGGAATGTAATGAATAGGATACGAGCAGCGCGTGTTTTGGGTATAGCTGGTGTCGTCAAAGTCTGGTTCTCGATTTCCATGGAGTACTACGTTTTCAAGGATGGTTCCGGGCATTTTGGTGGTCGCATAAATGAGCGGTTCACCTTCTTCAGAAAGGTTGATGGTTTTAGCATAACATCCGCCTTCGATATTAAAGACGCCGTCTTCACTCCATCCGTGCTCGTCATCACCAATAAGTACCCGACTTTGATCAGATGACAGGGTCGTTTTTCCTGTTCCAGATAACCCAAAGAATACAGCGGTGTCTCCGTCTTGACTCATATTGGCTGAGCAGTGCATAGCCATTACATTCTGCTTGGGAAGCAGGTAATTCATCACAGAAAAAATCCCCTTTTTTACTTCTCCGGAATACAATGTTCCACCGATAAGGATGATCTTCTTATCAAAATTTACGAGTACGAAAGCTTCACTGCGTGTTCCATCTTCTTCGGGATCAGCTTTAAAGTTGGGAGCCGCTACTACGGTAAAATCCGGATCATGATTTTTGAGCTGGTCATTCGTAGGACGGATAAACATGTTGTGTGAGAACAACCCGTGATAAGCTGCTTCACTTACTACTCGTACATTCAACTGGTATTTTTCATCAGCACCGGCATAGCAATCTTTTACATACAACTTCTTATCCTGCATGTAACCGGTTACTTTTTCAAACAAATTTTCAAAAACTTCCTCATTTGTAGGCTGATTTATTTCGCCCCAATCAATATCGTCATGAATGGAAGGCTGATCGACGATAAATTTATCTTTGGGCGATCGTCCGGTGTACTTGCCTGTTAAAACACGAAGTGCATAATCCTTTGTAAGGACCGCTTCTCCATTTTCAATAGCCTCTTCGTAAAGTTCGGGGGCCGTGAGGTTCCAGAGAGTCTCTTCGTTGTTCTCTAACCCTAAATAATCAAGTCCGATTTTACTTCGGGGATGTGAATGCTTACTCATTGATAAGTGAATTTAGATTCCTTTAGCGTTTTTATTATAACAGCTCGAAAAAATAAAAATTGACAGTTACCATCACCGCCAATTTCAAGTGCTAAGTATAAGGATTTTTATGATGAATGTGTTGTGGCTTTAAAGAATGTGAATTCTTTGATAACCGTAAGCGCTTACAGCCTAAAATAAATAAAGATCAATAAGAACTTGTGTTAATTTTATTACCAATCAATATATAGATCAAAAACTAAGTAAAGTGACAAATATATTTCAAAAAGGATTATATGGTAAGGAAGGAGATATAATTCAGGCTATGTCTGTTTAAAAAATTATATAACTATCACTCTGCTAATGGACGTTAGGAATCATCTTCTGCAAGCAAGTTTGAATAGCTTTCTATTCTATCTTTACTTGATGGGTCAACTTCATTATATAATCTCAACAGAATAGAAATCTGACGTTTATTAACTCTGTTGAGCTTGGCTGAGTTATTTTTAAATATTTTTTGGCCCTCGTTAAAATATTTAAGAGAAGCCTCGGGTTTATTGTTGAACTCAAGGTTGGCAGATAGCGCTGCATTTGCAAAAGCAGTCCAAATATGGTTGCTGCCCATGGCACTGGAACAAATTTCGAGGGCTTGACGCAAATATTTTTCTCCTTTATCAAAGATCTTGTAGAGTGTTAGCTGCAGGCCATAGGCAGAATTTGCCTGGCAGGTCATTTTATGTGTATTACCGTATTGTTCAATAGTATACTCAATGTTCTCTTCGCTTAAACTTTGAAATCTTTCCAAGTTACCAAGATCGCTGTTAACGCCTGCTAAATCATTTCTCGCCTTCAGGGTTTTTTCATGTCCTTTTCCTAAAAGTGATTCTGTAATTAACAGGGCCTTTTCCAGATAGGGCACGGCTTTATCAAACTGTTGCTGCCGGATATAGACCCATGCCAGATTTTGATTCCATCGGCTGATAGCTAATGAATCAGTTTGGAGATTATCTTTCGGTCGTGAAAGCAGTTCAAGATAGGCTTCTTCGGCTTTTTGATAGTCCTTTGAATAGTAGTATAGGCGTGCTATCTCCTGATCAACTTCCAATTCTATTGAGGGATTAGGAGTTGTAGATTTGGCAATAATATCTTCTGATCTTTCAAGATAATATCGGGCTGAATCGGTATTTCCGAGGTTATTATGTGTTTTCCCAATTTGAAGCAAAGATTCTGCTGATCTCAAATGATTTTTGCCAAGCAGTTCGGACCGGATGTTATATGATTTTTGATAAAACGGCAGAGCCAAATCAGCATAAACATCATAAGTGTTGCCTATGTCAAAATTAATGGTTGCATATTCAAGGCTTTCTTGCCCATGCGTACGTTTAATTAAATCTTTGGATTGGTTTAAAATTGTAAGGGCGCTGTCTCTATATCCAAGTTTGGCATAGGCCTGACCAATGACAGAAAGCATATTTGCCTGCATAGCCTCATCTATTATTTGATCGGCTTTCTGTCGACCTTCTTGTAGGAGTTCGCGTGCGGTGATGTCTTCCGGCCCTGAATTTGACGGATGACTTGATTCAAACAGGGTTAACAAGAAGTTGGAAATATTCTCGGCCTTTTGTGCCTCTACGCGGGCATGGTTACGTTCTTCTGCAATTTTCCAGGTATAAAATCCGGTTAGACCAATAATCAGTATAAAAATAAAGGCAGCAGCCGTTAGACTTTGTTTATGGCGTCCTATGAATTTATATGAACGATATTGAAAAGAATCGGTCCGGGCTGAAATTGGCAATCCCTTTAAATAATTGTTCAAATCTTCCAGAAATTCTGTTGCTACCCGGTATCGCTGGTTAGGTTCTTTTCTGATTGCTTTTAAAGCTATCGCATTTAAATCCCCCCGTAACGCTTCTGATAAATGGTTATCAGAACATCTGCTGCTGGGCTTGGTAGGAGCTTGGTTTAATATAATCTGTTCGGCTTGATAGGTGGTGCAATCATCTAAATCAAAAGGTGGCCTATTAGATAAAAGTTCATAAAAAATAACACCCAGTGAATACAAATCAGTGGCGGTGGTAATATTGGTTTCTTTAATCTGTTCGGGAGCTGCATATTTGGGAGTCAAAAGCCGTGCTCCTGTCTTGGTAAGAGAAAGATTATGCTCATCCTCTAATAGTTTGGAGATTCCAAAGTCGAGAATCTTAATCTGGCCGCTTTCATCAACTAAAATATTATCGGGTTTTAAATCTCTGTGTATGACCAAATTTTCATGAGCATAGCGAACAGCTTCTAACACTTGTTTGAATAGGTCGATCCGCTTTTCAATTGAACAGTTGTGTTTGCGGCAGTATTTGGTAATGGGTATTCCACAAACGTACTCCATGATGATATAGGGAGTTTCTTTATCTATGATCCCACCATCATAGAGTTGCGCTATACCTGGATGATTTAGACTGGCTAAAATGCGTTGTTCTCTACGGAATCGTTGGATATTTGTCTTAGTAGCCTGACCGTCGCGTATAATTTTGATGGCGACTTGATGACTGAAATTGTCATCCGTATGCTCTGCCAAATATATAAGTCCCATCCCTCCCTGACCGATTTTTTCCTTGATCGTATAGGATCCAACTTGCTGGCCAACAAAATCTTGAGTGGAACTAAGAGATTTTAAGTCTTCCGAGACGTCATCATAAAATTCATGTTTATGATCTTTAAGGTCTTTCAGCCATCCTTCTGAATCAAAAATTGATTCAACTAATTGTGTAACCTCATCCTTCAAGCGCTGATTATGGCCACATGTTTCTTCTATATAGGTATATCGTTTTTCCTCGGGAAGACTTAAAACTTCGTCAATAATCGTTTCTACTTTATCCCAGTTTAGATCATCCATGTCATAAACCTGTATAAGTTATTGTTGTCTGAGAATGCAGTGTATTAAATTTGTGCTACCTATTTAGATGTACGAAGTGTAATGCATGAATCAGTTCACTTACTCTACTTCAAATCTTTGCTTTAACTTTTTATAAAGCCATCCCCGTGCCTTCATCCAATCTCTCTTTACGGTACTTTCAGAAATGTCAAGAGCACTGGCCGTTTCAGCAATAGTCATCTCTCCAAAAAAACGCATTTCAACAACTCTGACGAGCCTCTCATTTAGTGTTTCCAGTTCCTTTAACGCTTCGTCAATATTTATAAATTCTTCCGCTTTTTGTTTTTGAGCATTCAGGATGCCATCAATATAGGTCAGATCTTTATCTTGGCCACCCCGCTTTTGGGCGTGTTTTTTTCTTGCATGGTCAATAAGAATTTGTCGCATACATCGCGATGCAATTGCCAAAAAGTGAGATTTATCGTTGAACTCAATCTGGGTTTGGTCAATCATTTTGAGGTAGGCCTCATGCACCAGTTCTGTTTTGGACAGTGTATGATCAGGGCTTTGCCGGACCATATGAGAGTGGGCCATCTGATGTAATTTCTGGTAGATAAGAGGATAAATTTTGTCAAATACGCCTTCTTCACCTTCCCTAAGACGAACAAGTAGCTGTGTAACTTTTGAACCGGTACCCATTTTGTCTGTAGTATATTTGTTAATCGTGCCTAACGGCATATCCCTAATATTTGCGCCTCATTATTTCTCTATGAATTAGTTAGAGCTAATTAACATAAATTTTTCATTACACGCCAGTTTACTAATACATCTTTCCCATTCATGAAAACAGTTAATCCGAATCAATCGAAAAAACTTTGCCCTATTTGAGCTCTTTTACTTGTTGACTGCGTATTCCATTAGTAGCGGGGATTATTCCCGATGAATAGCTTAAAAAAAACTGTTAATTAAAAATATACGACTTATGAAGATGATACGAACGCTACTTGGAATATCGATCATAGCATTGATGGTATTCAGTTCTTGCAGCAACAGTCCTTCGAGTTCTAACAATTCCGGGAATAACAGTAATCAGCCAACCAATGGGGCACCTACTGCAGTGGCTGATGCAGATGCGCAAACTATTGATGTAGGTCAACAGGTGACTTTAGATGCGTCAAGTTCTTCAGATCCCGATGGTGATAATCTTTCTTTCGTCTGGAGTTTGAATGGGCCGTCTGGAAGTAGTTCACAGCTGTCTGATGATCAGGCTGAAAGTCCCACTTTTACGCCCGATGTGGCCGGCGATTATGTTGCTACCGTAACGGTTAGTGATGGGAATGGTGAATCTGATCAGGATGATGTTACCATAACTGCAGAATCAGATGTTGTAGTAATTACTGAAGATATTACCGAAGATGATACATGGACCGCAGATAATTTGTATCGTGTAACAAACTATATTGATGTTAGATCTGGTGCTAAATTGACTATTGAGCCGGGCGTAACGGTAGAATTTGCCTCAGATGCCGGCATTCATATCAATTCAGATAACTCAGTGCTTGTTTCAGCAGGAACCGAGGAAGAGCCTATTACTTTAACAGGAGAAGAAAAATCAAATGGATACTGGAGTGGAATTTTTATCTCCTCGAATACCGTAGAGAATGAAATAAGCCATACTACTATAGAGTATGCTGGTAGTGTTTCTGCCGGAACCTATTTCGATGCGGCTGCTCTAACAATTGATCAGGCCAAAGTACAGCTGGCTAACGTTACCATCACCAAGAGTGGGGGACATGGAATCCAAACCCGAAGGGACGGGTCCGAATTTCCCATGCAAAACATGACCTTTGCTAACAATAATAATTATCATGCCTACATACATATTAGTCAATTAGGTTATGTAGATGCGGGAAGTACCTTTGACGGTGGATATGTGACAGCCTTCGGCGGTGGCACAACGGGAGATATGAATGTATCAGCTCTTGACGGTGCTAAATACCAAATCGTGAATAATGTGGACTTTGAACATCATATTACAATTGATGAAGGCGCTGAGTTTGAATTTGCGGCTGATGCCGGTATTGTTGTTCGCAACGGTGCTGTTATAGAAGCCATCGGAACAGCATCCAATAAAATTGTATTTACAGGTACCAGTAAAACTGCAGGGGCATGGCGCGGTATACGAATCGTTTCTGCTTCTGTAGATAATATTATGGAGCACGTAGATATTACTTACGGCGGAAGTACGAATATGGCCACCTATTTTGGCAAAACCAATATGGTGATTGACAATGCTAAAATCACTCTCCGCAATGTTTCTCTTACGGGTAGTGCCGGTTATGGAATCCAAACCCGACGCTCCGGTTCCGAGTTTAGCATAGAGAACAGTTATTTCGAAAATAATGCTAATCACGATATGCGTATTCATCCAACACAGGTTGATTTCATTGATAATCAAACTGATTTCAATGGAGGAGATGTGGAGGTTTATGGAGGAGATACAGAGTCTACCGGGTCTGAGACTTGGAGTAATCTGAATAACGGAACCTACTATTTTACTTCTACCGTCTCTATCGAAAAGGGAGTATCTGTTGAAGCTGGAGCACTTTTTGAAATGGGAACTGATGTGGTTTTAAAAGTACCCGGTGGAAACAGTCCCGGACATATTAAAGCGATAGGAACATCCAATGATCCTATTGTGTTCAGCGGCCGATCTAAGGCTAAAGGTGCTTGGGGCGGCATATGGATTTCTTCGGGCTCACTGGAGAATGAAATGGACCATATAGTGATAGAATATGGCGGCGGCAAAGATCTGGATATTTATATGAGTTCCGGGAATTTAGGAGTGCACAGTGACGCATATCTGGATTTATCTAATGCAGCCATTGAGAATAGTGCTAACTATGGCATCATTGTCAGAGAAAGCCGGGGCGCTCAGCTCAATATGGGAAGTAACGTTACCTATTTTGATAACAACAATGACAATTTGTACACCTACTAAAGTAGTAGGATGAATTTACATTCAAATAGCCTATAAAAGTGGGACGTTGAGAGCGTCTCGCTTTTTTTCTTTTGAGCTTATTCTGTTCTGCATTTCGTAGATACCTATGGAAACCCCTGCAACTAATTATATCTAAATAAAAAATTGGAGAGTTATGTATAAAATAAGTCGAATCATATTAAGTATTCTTTTGGTAAGTCTAATTGCATTAGCGTGCGAAGGTCCCTCCGGATCAGAAGGGCCTCAAGGTCCGCAGGGAGAGGCTGGACCGATTGGTCCGGCCGGTGAAGATGGCAGTGTTATGTATGCTGGTCCAGACGCCCCAACTGAAGATATTGGTAACGAGGGCGATTATTACCTGAATTCCAACACCGGAGAATATTATGGTCCGAAAGACAGCAATGGTTGGGGCAATCCGATTATTGTATTGATGGGCGAAGACGGTCAAGACGGGGCTGACGGACAGGATGGGGAGGATGGCAGCCAGATTTATTCGGGCAACGGAGCCCCTGATGCTTCCCTGGGAGTTGAAGGAGATTATTATCTGGATAAAGACAGCTATGAACTATATGGGCCGAAAACCAGCAGTGGATGGGGGAGTCCGCTGAATTTGAAAGGGGCTGATGGAAACGCGAATGTGACGCGGTATATCTTTCCGGGTCATAATTTTGGTAGTATGAATAATGTTTTTCGATTTCTTGATGGCTTAGAAAGCGAATCGGAGATGAAGCAAAGTGCATGGCTTCCATACTTGGTATTTGACACTAATAATGGCCCACAATATTATTCTATTCCGGGATACGCATATGGCACTCTTTCCCAATATGCATTTTCTTTTAGCTGGATGGATAACAGTGAGCGAGTAGGTTTTTATTTCGTAACAGCAGAAGGCTCGGGTGAAGAATATATCCAGATTGAGATTGTACGTATTGAATCTAATGATACAATAAATACCAATCAGGCAAAGATAATGCCCAATTATTTAGATACATCAAGTTACGCGGAAGTAGCCGAGTATTACGGATTCTATAAATGAAATATCCTTGGAAAATAAAATATAGCAGGGTAGATATAGCTGTTGGTGTCAACACTTAATTGTGGTGGCACTATTTTTTTTGAGCTTTTTGACTTTTTTCTGTCGTATGTATTAATGGTTAGCTATAATCTTAAATAATTTAAAAAGAGAGTTATGTATAAAATAAGTCGAATCGTATTAAGTATTCTTTTGGTAAGTCTAATTGCATTAGCCTGCGAAGGCCCCTCCGGATCAGAAGGACCTCAAGGCCCGCAGGGAGAAGCAGGGCCAATTGGACCCGCAGGTGAAGACGGGAGTGTTATGTATGCCGGACCGGACGCCCCAACTGCAGATATTGGTAACGAGGGCGATTATTACCTGAATTCCAACACCGGAGAATATTATGGTCTGAAAGACAGCAATGGTTGGGGCAATCCGATTATTATATTGATGGGCGAAGACGGACAAGATGGTGAAGATGGCAGCCAGATTTATTCGGGCACTGGGGCGCCGGATGCTTCCCTGGGAGTTGAAGGGGATTATTATCTGGATAAAGACAGCTATGAGCTGTATGGGCCGAAAACCAGCACCGGATGGGGGAGTCCGCTGAATTTGAAAGGGGCTGATGGCAATGCGAATGTGACACGGTATATCTTTCCGGGACACAATTTTGAACAGGATTACCGTTATATATTGAATACAAATGGTATTGTAGAAAGTGCAAGCGAGATGAGAGAAAATATTTGGTTGGTTTATGTGATAGACAATATTGGTACTTACCATCATTTGCCAGGAGAGATATCTGGGGGTGCTGGTACGTACAATCGTTATGCAATTAGTCATGAGTGGAATGGAAGTGGGATACGTATTATCGTTGAGCTCACAGATGGAAACGGAGATGAATACAGTGGGCTTGAGGTTGTTCGTATCGAAACTAGCTCAACTGAAGACCGCTCTAAGCGATCAGGAAATAATGCCACGATATATAACGATTTGAATACTTCAAATTATAATGAAGTAGCCGAGTATTATGGTTTTTATAAATAGAGCAAAACTACTCTGATAGAGATAGATACCTTGGGTGCCATCGCTTTCGGGCGGTGGCATTTTTTATTTTAGGATTTCCTAAGGATATGACCCTGCATTTAATTGACCAATGTTATTCTATACCGTTTTATAGGTTAAAATATTCGGCTTGTTCAGACGGAATTTGAACGTCGGGATTCCGCTTACTGATAAATCGCATAATATCAGCTATATCATCTACTTTTAGGGTAATGGATGCAGATTGGTCTCCAAGAAGTTTATGAAAAGTGGCATCATCCTTTTTCTTATAGAGCAGGTGATAATTTGTGGAAAAATCGAACAGGGCTTCATCAGCATCGCGCGGGTCATGTGGGGCAAATTTCAGGTGTTGAATATGATCGACACGAATTTGTAGTGTATTGGTTTTAACATCTCCTTTCTTGATATCGATGACGAGTATATCTCCTTCAAAATAAAGAATAAAATGGTACAGCGGTTCCGATAGTTTGATAATACCCGAAAAGCTAATCCCAAAAAATGCCAGTGCCAGCAACTGTCTGATATTAAAAGGGTACCACTCCATCGTCACAAAAGAGCCGACCAGCAGATAAGTACCTAACGCGGTGGAAACCAGAATTATCAAACCCCAGAAAAGATGGTTGCTTTCCTCAAATACATGCAGTTCATTATGTCTCATTGTATTTTCGTTATGATGCGCCGAATTTATATCAGAATGATTAATAAAAGTCCCAGACGTTTAATATCTTTCGCCATCAAAATGAGTTTACAAAAGTTAATTTAGGTACGATGTTGTTCGGAACTTAATTCGGATTAACATCGTGTATTGAGAACATTCCATAAAGAGTAATATAAATAATAAGTAATGAGCAGTTCGGTTAACGATAATTACGAAGCAGTTATTGGGCTTGAAGTTCATGCCCAGTTATTAACAGAAAGTAAAGCTTTTGCCCCGGTTTCAACAGAATTTGGCGGATCGCCCAACACACAGGTTTCACCGCTTTGTTTGGGACATCCCGGAACGCTGCCGGTCCTCAACGAAAACCTGGTACGTTATATCATAAAAATGGGACTGGCTACAAACTGTGATATCGCCCGAAAATCTATTTTTGCTCGAAAAAATTATTTTTACCCGGATCTTCCCAAAGGATACCAGATTTCGCAATATGATACCCCCATTTGTCACGACGGACATATTGATATTACGACGGATGGAGTGGATAAGAAGATCGGTATTACGCGTATCCACATGGAAGAAGATGCCGGTAAGTCTATTCACGATCAGGATCCCTTTAATACGTTGATCGATCTTAATAGGGCGGGCGTTCCGCTTATTGAGATTGTATCGGAACCAGATATCCGATCAGCAAAAGAAGCTTACGAGTATTTGAAGCGCATCAAGCAGATAGTACAGTATTTGGAGATCTGTGACGGAAATATGGAAGAAGGGAGCCTGCGTTGTGATGCCAACGTCTCGGTACGACCAAAAGGGCGAGAGGAATTTGGTACACGAACGGAGCTCAAAAACATGAACTCGTTCCGTAATGTGGAGCGAGCAATAGATTTCGAAATCGAGCGCCAGATTGAACTCATCGAATCGGGTGGCAAAGTTGTGCAGCAGACATTGCTCTGGGATGCCAATAAGATGGAGACGCGGATGATGCGTTCTAAGGAAGAAGCCCATGATTATCGCTATTTCCCCGAACCGGATATACCGCCGGTGGTCGTGACTGATGAAATGCTCGAAGATATTAAGGAAGAGCTGCCCGAGATGCCCGATGTGCGCAAGCAGCGCTTTATTGATGAGTTTGATATGAGTGATGATGATGCGCAAACGCTGACTGAAGATCGGTATTTGGCCGACTTCTATGAGGAGGTACTGCTCCATGCAGGTAATCCAAAAGCGGTGTCTAATTTGATTTTAACCGAGGTCTTGCGCACGTTAAATGATCGTAGTATTGGCATTAAGGAATTTCCTATTTCCGAGGAGCGGTTGGCTGGATTGGTACAGCTGAGAGAGGATGATAAAATCAATTCATCAGCAATGACTGAGATTTATAACGCTATGCTTGAGGAAGAGAAAACCGCCGAAGAGCTGGCAAAAGAAATGAATTTGGTACAGGTTTCAGATACCGACTTCTTAGAACCGATAGTTGATGAAGTTATTGAACAACATCCGGATGAAGTAGAGCGCTACAGAAATGGTAAAAAGGGATTAATTGGCTTCTTTATCGGACAGGTTATGCAGCGTTCGCAAGGCAAGGCTAATCCGGAAATGGTACGTGAAATGATTTCAGATCGTCTGGAGCAGGAGTAATAAAGTTATCAGAAAATACAACGTTTTATTCCAGTAGAAATTTATGCTAACCAAGTTAAAGTATCTTTTTGTTGTTCTGGCAGTAGGGGTAATCAGTTGGGGATGTTCAAATGAATCAGAAAATAAAACGGCACATATCTCAGGCAACTTTACCGTCTCAGATTCTATAGACTCAAGTGGAGATTATTCGGGTATTGGATTCACTATCATAAAAAAAGATTCTGCCAACGCGGATGCAGACACACTGTACCATGCGGTATCTGACTCTAATGGCAGTTTTTCAGGAATGGCAACGTTTCAGGAAAAACGTCGGTATCCCTTAATTATCAGCCGCAATAACAGAAACTTGGCGCGCAGTGGTGTTATACTGGCCGAGGATGATTCCGTTTTTATCACGGGGCAACTTCCAAATGTCAGGGAAACACTGAAGATTGCATCACGCGAGCATAACGCGATGCAAACCTTTCAACGTTTGGGTAAGAATTTTAATAGGGTAATGCAGCTGGCCCGAGCCGGACAGCTTAAAGGGGACACCCTGCGCGATGAGCTCCAAAAGTGGACTAACCTATATTGGGATGTTTATGAGGAAGAAGAGGGGACCTTTGCATCAAATTTTGCTGCTCGAGAGGCAATAAAAATTCTGGAAGGATTTGACAAGCCCCAAATGATGAATCGCATTCGTAGTGTTGATAACCAGGATGATTTAAGTGATCTTGGGGCTACGTTTGGTAAGCGATATATGGCCGAGAACAAGGGGCTCGATTCGGCGCTGGTATATTTGGATTCGTTATCACAAATAACAGAATCACCCAACAGTTCGAAACAGATTGCCCGCCAAAGAATAAAACTGCTTTACGATAGTGCTCGAGTAGATCAGGCCCAGAAAGAACTGACTACATTTAAAAAGGCTTATCCCCAAGACTCAACAAGTGAGTGGGTTGAGTCTATGAGCTATGATATTAACTATCTGTCGCCGGGTGATACCATTCCTGAATTTCAATTTTCGCAAAATGGGAAAACTATAAGCCGTGATTCGCTTTCAGGAACTCCTTATATTCTGGAAGTTACCCAGCTGAGTAATCGGTTGTATCAGGAACAGTTTGACCGGACGGTAGTAATTCACAGCATTTACAAAAATTATGGTTTGGAGGTTATAACATTACCTCTGGATGAAAGCCAGGTTACGGTTGATGCCTTTTTTGAAGGTCGTGTAAAACCGTGGCCGGTAGCTGATGCGCAGGCATTTGACCGGGAAGAACTACTTGAAAAATTTAATATCCGTTTACTACCCACGCGCTTTCTTGTAGACAAAAATGGACAAATTATCAGGAAGTATGTGGGCAATGAGTTTGAAGATGTAATTCAAGGCATTCAGAAAATTATTAATAAAGATAATAGCGAGGAACCTGCATTATGAGACGATTTTTAATAGCCGGAAACTGGAAAATGAATTGTGGACCTCAGGAGACTTCAACACTTCTGCAAGAGATAGAAAATATTATTGGAAATATGCCGGAAGCTGTTGATGGATTGGTATGTCCGCCTACTATTTCGCTGACAACGGCCTCGGTTGAATTGCAAAATATAGAGGGCCTTGCACTGGGAGCCCAAAATGTCCACTCCGAAGATAATGGTGCTTTTACGGGCGAAGTAAGCACTGAGATGCTTAATGAAGTAAATTGTGAGTATGTAATACTGGGTCATTCCGAACGTCGCCAGTATTTTGGAGAAACCGATAAAACGGTGAATGCCAAGGTCAACAAGGCATTGAATGATGGATTAAAACCGGTGATCTGTGTTGGAGAGTCTTTGGAACAGCGGAAAGCCGATGAACATAAATTGCGTGTCAAGAAACAGATACAGGCTGCTTTAATTGGTGTTGAGGACGAGGATGCTTCTAACCTTGTTATTGCCTATGAACCCATTTGGGCAATCGGAACGGGAGAAACAGCAACTCCTGACCAGGCACAGGAGATGCATAAGATGATTCGGAAGGAAATAGCAGATCTTTATTCCGATGACGCCGCAAATCAGATTCGCATTTTATATGGTGGCAGCATGAAACCGCATAATGCTGAAGAACTTCTGGAGCAGCCTGATGTTGACGGTGGACTTATTGGCGGGGCATCGCTAAAAGCCGATAGTTTTACCGATATTATCCATATAGCTGAGGAACTTGCAAAAAGTAATTAGGTACTTTAGTATTTGAGCATTTATCTTCAACAGAAAAGTTTTTGAATCAATAATAGCTGACAACTTATGAATGTATTACTACTGGGCAGTGGTGGACGTGAACATGCGATGGCGTGGAGTATTGCTAAGTCAGATAGGCTGGATGAACTGTTTATAGCACCGGGGAATCCGGGTACGGATCAGGTAGGTACAAATGTAGATCTTAATCTTTCAGACTTTGAAGCTATTCTTGTTTTTATAGAAGAGAATGATATTGAGTTAACCATTGTAGGACCGGAAAAACCGCTGGTTGATGGTATTACTAACTTTTTAGAAGAAAAGGGACACAAGGTTTTTGGCCCATCCAAGGTAGCAGCACAGCTCGAAGGCAGTAAAAAGTTTGCCAATGAATTCATGAAGGAGAACCGAATTCCTACGGCTGACTTCCAAACATATTCCCGCGACGAATTTGATAAAGCGCTGAAAGTGATTAAAAGCAAGGGGGAGTATCCCGTTGTCTTGAAAGCTGATGGTTTGGCCGGAGGAAAAGGCGTTTTTATTTGTGAATCAGCCGAGGAGGTCGAAAAACGATTGAATGAATTAAAAAAGAATGATCGTTTTGAGGAAGCTGCTCAAAAGCTGGTTGTCGAAGAGTTTTTGAAAGGAGATGAGGCCTCTGTATTTGTTATATCCGATGGGAAAACGGCCAAGATTTTACACTATGCTCAGGATCATAAACGCATTGGAGAAGGCGATACGGGGTTGAATACGGGTGGGATGGGCGCTTATTGTCCTACTCCCATAATAGGCGATCGAATGCTGCAACGGGTAGAGAAAGAGATTATCCTGCCTACAATATCGGCTATGCTGTTGGATGAGAATCCATATAAAGGCATTTTGTATTGTGGATTAATGATCACGGAAGAAGGGCCCAAGGTCGTTGAATTTAACTGTCGATTGGGTGATCCGGAAGCACAGGCAATATTGCCTTCGCTGGAATCTGACCTTTTGGATTTAATGGATGCTGCTGTAAATGAGAAGTTGAATACCAAAGAGGTTAAAATTGATGGTAAGTATCGCTGCTGTGTTGTTATGGCTTCGGAAGGGTATCCGCTGGACTACGAGAAAGGAAAAGAAATTACAGGGATTGATGATGTTGCTGAGGGGTCACTCGTTTTCCATGCCGGTACCAAGGCTGAGGATGGTAAGATATATAGCGACGGGGGCCGTGTTTTAAGTGTAGTTGGCGCTGGGGATTCTTTGCAGGATTCCATCAAAAACACTTATGCAGAAGTAAAGAAAATCGATTTTGACAATAAATATTACCGATCGGATATTGGTACAAAAGGATTGAAATTTATCGGCTAAAAGGAGAACCGGTTTATTAAGAGTTCCCTTTTTGTTCTGCCTGATCTAAAAATAATTCAGGTAACTTGCTGCGGATAACTTTATCTGTCCTTGTTTTGGGTAGTGTATCTACCTGAATAATCTCTTTGGGCACTTTATAATCTGCAAGGCTCTGTTTTAAACTCTCTTTAATAGATGCAGAGTTGATTGGCTCCCCATTTTTGGTAACCACAACGGCTGCAACCTTTTGTCCCCACTCATTGTCTGTTATCCCAAATACCGCAGCTTCTTTAACATGGGTTAGTTTGTTGAGTTTAGATTCAACTTCGAAAGGAGATACATTTTCTCCTCCTGTGACAATGCGGTCGGAACGACGGGAATCAATAAAAAGCTGATTCTTGGCATTAAAGTATCCGAAATCACCCGTTCTAAACCACCCGTCCTCATCAAAAAAGTTTTTATTGTCCAGGTTCAAATACCCATCAAAAACCTGCGGCCCCTTAATCCATATTTCCCCTGTTGTATTGATGCTGGCAGCTTTATCATTCTCATCTCGAATTTGAATGTGATTGGGTTCAAATACGGTGCCCACACTTTTTAATGGTCCATAGGTGCCGCTGGGTTTAAGAATAGGGTTGGCTGCAATTTGTGCACAGGTTTCGGTCATACCATAACTTGGAACCAATGGTATGCCTTTATTTCTGCATTCTTTAATGAGGTCTGTATTTACGGGACCGCCACCAAGTAAAATGGCTTTGAAGTTCTGATGGACAAAAAAATCGGATCGCTCCAACAAACGTCTTAGCATTGTTGGGACCAATGAGGCCGCTTGGAAAAGCTTATTTTCGGTTAAGAAGGTAGCAATCATTTTGGGATGAAAGCTTTTCATCCGGAATATTGCTGATCCGTAGAGAAGAGATCGTAAAATAATTGATATGCCGCCAATATGATTTAAGGGCATACAGAGTAGCCAGAAGTGATTCTTACGAGGTTTGAAGTTTTTGGCTGAGGATTTTGCGGCAAAAAGCATTTGGCGGCGTTTGAGCGGGACAATCTTTGGTGTTCCGGTTGTTGTGCCCGAAGTGAAAAAATATCCAAAAATGTTATCCGGTTCAGTGGTCGGGCTGTAGTTTTTGGCTTCGAAGCCGAGCACAACATCAATATCAAGCGATCGCGTTAAATCAAGCTGCTTGATATCAATGGTATCGCGATGATCAATTTTTGACTGCAGTGCCTGATTAGCAAAAATCAACCCGGGATCAACCTGTTCAAATTGACGATTGAGCTCAGTAGAAGTGGCTTTCGTATCAAACGAAACAAACGGGATACCAAGATTCCAGCAGGCAGCAATCGCAAAAATTAGAGTATCAGAAGAGGGGGCAAGAAATCCTACCGGTTTCTCAAAGTTATGATCAAAATCAAAAAGGAATTGTAAGAAAAAACGTTCAAATTGCTTGAGGTCGCCATAGGAGTGCAGACCAAAGCTGGACCCCAAGAACAAGTCATCTTCTCTGGGGGCTGAAAATATTGGTATTTGATCTGAGTTAGTCACTGCTAAAATACTTTGGTAAAAAACTGTTGATCAAAATTGATCATTGGTAAACGTTGGGAAGATAGATCCATATATCCCTCTGAAATAACATTTTTCTCAGTAATAATATCCTTGGCTAATATAAAACCGGTTGAAAGTCCATGTGCTGTGTTTGGTGATCCCAATCCCGCTGCCAACAAACTTGTAAAATATCGACCAACGCCACTTTCAAGGCTGGTTGTAACCACTACTTTATTGTTATGAGTGTTTGCAAGACGTTTTGTTTTAATATTTCTCTGGAAACTACCGACAATCATCGGCTTCATAATAAGGTATTCTGTAAAGGAAAGTAAGTTTGGCCAGTAAGAATGTTGAGTCATCGATTCATCCAGAGCAAAAGGCAAAGAAGTTTCTTGATATAACTGCTCAATATTTGCCGGAGTAATATTTTTTAGCGGTTCCTCACAATATTCTATACCCAGTTTGTTGAGTTGCTTGCAATGGTGAACTGCTACGTCCAGATCCCAGGCTTGATTGGCATCGACCCTAATGGTTAGTTCGGGATGCTTATGTCTTACTTTATGAAGCAACGCAAGTTCGTTTTCAAAGTGGAGCCCGATTTTAAATTTAATAGTCCTGAAGCCCGATGTGATTTTGCGTGCTACATCTTTCAGGACATCATCAGCTTGAAGCGAAACTAACCCGTTGACACCTACTTTTGGAGATGCATCAGCAAATAAATAGGGGAGTAGCGGTTGTTCATTTTTGTGGGCTTCAATCTGGTAAGCAAGTGTATCCAGGCCAAATTGTAAAGAGGGAGGAACTTCATTATCCTGATAAAATTGTTGAAGCTCTTTAACCGGGTGTGAGCCGATCAACTTTTTGCTGATGGTTTCTTGATAAGAGGTCAGGAGATTTTGAACTGATTTATGGGATTCGGTGGAAAATCCGGGCAAGGGCGCTGCTTCGCCATAAATTTGCCGTCCTTCAGTTGTGTATGACAAAATAAATCCTTCGCGATGCTGAAACCTTTGGCTACTTGTTTGCAGTGGTGTAGAAAACGGGAGTTTATATGAGTAACAGGCTAATTTCATAGATGATCCACAATAATTCCGATACTAAACAAGATTCCATAAAAGGTCATGAAACGAGCGGTGTGTTCCAATACTTTATTGAATTTATGTTTATCATCCCAGAACCACACTTTATAAAGTTGGGCGAATCCATAAGGGCAGATTATAAAGGGAAGGAATATGATTGTACCATATCCCAGTTGAAAATAAAAGTGAGGAGGTATGGCTAATGCCAACAACAACATTAGCAGATATTCCCAGCGCAGGGCATCTTCTCCTAAAAGGACTCCAAGCGTGTTTTTTCCGGCATTCTTGTCCTGTTCAACGTCGCGCAGGTTATTAATAACTAAAATGTTAGTAGCCAGTGCTCCTACGGCCAGCGAGGCCCAAAAAGAAGCGTTACTCCATTCGAGGGCATTAACATAATAGGTGCCCATGACGGCAACGATCCCAAAAAAAATAAATACAAATATATCACCAAGTCCATTATAACCGAGGGGAAAAGGGCCGCCGGTGTAAAGGACTCCAAAGACGAGGGAGGCTACACCGATCCAGAAAATTGCCCACCCGGCATGCCAAACAAGGTACAATCCTAAAAGAAAAGCCAGTCCCATTGTAATGATAGCAGCATTGCGCATCGCTTCGGCAGAAATAAGTCCATTTGCTGTAGCGCGTTCGAAGCCGATGCGTTCTTCAGTATCGGCTCCTTTTTTGAAATCAAAATAGTCGTTGGCAAAATTGGTTCCTATTTGAATGAGGAAAGCACACAGCAGGGCAACGATTGTAGCATCCCATAAAAGTAGTTGGTCGTGATATGCTAAGGCGGCTCCAACGCAAACAGGAACAAAGGCGGCGGGCAGGGTTTGTGGACGCGCAGCTTTGATCCAAATGCTCAGCGTTTTTGAATTAGTCATGTGTAAAATGTGGGAAAAATTGTGGAAAAAGTTTGGCTCCAATTATAGCAATAAATTTCTCGCTTAAAAAAACAAGCTATTTTTAATTTGTAGTAAACTAATTTAACTGAGAATGGAAATAAGATCATCATAAATTAAAATATTAAATATAATTGCCAATTAGACCTTTAAAAATAATATGTTAATAAATTTTTAATTAAATAATTTGTGTTGTAGTCTGAGTTTCAATTATATTTAGGGCAGTTTAAATTCTAACAAACTATCCACACATACTTTTCCAATGACAAAATTAATGCGACGATACGATCCTTTGGCGGCTGCTCGGAACTGGTCGCCAAAATCTAATGGTTCAGAACGAGAGTCTATGAATATTACCGAGATATTCGGTGAGAACACCTTTCAGCAGGAAGATCTTGAAGAACGGCTGCCCCAGGCTATTTGGAAGGATCTGGAAAAAACAATCGAAGAAGGAGAGCAGCTAAATTCTGAAGTGGCTGATGCTGTTGCTGTGGCTATGAAAGATTGGGCTACTGAAAAGGGTGCTACTCACTTTACGCACTGGTTTCAACCGTTAACAGGATTAACTGCTGAAAAGCATGACAGCTTTATAACTCCTAACCAGGGAGGAGGAGCAATTGCCGAATTTTCGGGATCAGATCTTATTCAGGGTGAGCCAGATGCTTCCAGCTTCCCGAGTGGAGGGTTACGGCAGACATTTGAAGCCCGAGGCTATACCGCTTGGGATCCGACATCACCGGCCTTTATTATGGAGAATGATAATGGTTGTTACCTGTGTATTCCCACCGCTTTTGCTTCATGGTCTGGCGAAGCGCTTGACCATAAGACGCCTATTTTGCGTTCCAATGAAACACTTGATAAACAAGCGAAAAGAGCACTTAAGCTTTTTGATGTTGACGCCAAGAGGGTTTCATCAACTGTAGGTTGTGAGCAAGAGTATTTTCTAATTGATCAGGAGTTTTTCTACCGTCGTCCTGATTTAATGACGTCAGGAAGAACACTTGTTGGGGCTAAACCTCCACGTGGCCAAGAACTTGATGACCATTATTTTGGCACTATCCAAGAGCGGGTACTCTCGTTTATGCTGGATGCCGAAAAAGAACTTTACAAGCTGGGAATACCTGTTAAAACACGTCATAATGAGGTGGCGCCGGGACAATTTGAAATTGCACCCATTTTTGAAAGGTGTAATATTGCAGCCGATCATCAGCAGTTGATGATGATTACGTTAAAACGGATAGCACGCAACTATGGTTTTGAATGCCTGCTACATGAAAAACCATTTGACGGCGTAAATGGGAGCGGCAAGCACCTTAATTGGTCGCTTAGCACCAGCGAAGGGATGAATCTGCTTGAACCGGGTGATAATCCGCATGACAATATGCAGTTTCTGTTTTTCTTCACGGCTATTTTAAAGGCTGTTTATGAACATCAGGATCTGCTTCGTATTAGTATTGCGCATGCGGGCAACGATCATCGTCTTGGAGCTAATGAGGCACCTCCGGCTATTATATCTGCTTATATTGGTGATCAGTTGGCAGATGTGATTGATCAACTCTTAAATGGCGGGGCTAAGAAATCAAAACAGGGAGGCCTACTGGGATTGGGAACTCCTGTACTGCCTTCGCTGCCGAAGCATGCAGGTGATCGTAACCGAACGTCTCCGTTTGCTTTTACTGGCAATAAGTTTGAATTCCGTGCTGTGGGTTCCAGTCAGTCTATTTCGTTTCCCATTGTTGTTTTAAATACCATTGTGGCTGATGCTATCGATCAGCTTTGTACTGATCTTGAGGAAAAGGTCGAAAATGGGGAATCGCTGGAAGAATCGCTGGGTGAAGTGATTCGAGAAGCACTTTCCGATTCCGAGGATATCATATTTAACGGTGACGGATATTCTGAAGAATGGGAGAAAGAAGCGGAAGAGCGCGGATTGCTTAATCTTCCCACTACCATGGATGCATTACCTAAGTTGACAGATGATAAAAATATCGATCTGTTTGAGAAGCATCAGGTGCTGAATAAGCGTGAAATACACTCACGACAGGAAATTTGGGCCGAGCAATATTTAACAACGCTCAATATCGAGGCAGATACTACCGAATCGATGGCCAAAACCATGATTTATCCTGCTGCGGTACGATACATGAATGAGCTTGCCGATAATGTGGAGCGTATTGATGGTCTCGGTCTTGAAAACAGGGGATCAATGGAGATGCTCAAAAAGGTTAATAATGGATTGAATGATCTCAACGATGCTTTGGAGGAACTTCGAGAGATTGTCCTTCATAGTGATGATGAGTCGATCCTGGGAAATGCAGCATATGTAAAGGATAATGTACGGCCGGCGATGACAAAGATACGTGACTCAGTCGATTATCTTGAGCGTCATGTAGCCGATGATTATTGGCCGTTACCCATTTATCGGGAGATGCTGTTTGTTAAATAATAGTATTTGTAAACAGTTAACTATTTGAACCCTCAGGATATATAAATTCCTGGGGGTTTTATATTTAGGATCTGTTACAAATGAATGGCTCACTGCATTTTTAGTTATTGAAGAATGATTTTTGCAGATCTGTAATTATTTCAACAAAATAAAAAGGATCGATAACTACGGGTTTAATTAATTTTGATATTATGAACAGAATAGGATTCGGAATACTCATTACAGTACTGTTATTGGGATTACAATGGCCGGCACTGGCACAGCAACAAGATTCCGAAGAACGGTATCAACAGATTAACGAGCAGACCGAAGAAATCTTTGAGCAGGTTTTAGAATGGCGGCGCCATTTTCACCAAAATCCGGAGCTTTCGAATCGGGAAGAGGAAACCGCTGAATATATAGCGGATTATTTACGGGATCTGGGAATGAAAGTTGAAACGGGCGTTGCACACACGGGGGTGGTCGGAATTTTGGAAGGAGGTAAAGAAGGGCCTGTTGTAGGCTTGCGAGCTGATATTGATGCGTTGCCGGTTAAGGAACGGACAGATGTCCCCTCTAAATCAACGAAAACAACGACCTATCTGGGTAAAGAAGTGGGCGTAAGTCATGCCTGTGGGCATGATACCCATATTGCTATGCTGATGGGCGCGGCAAAAATTCTTACCGACATGAAGGATGAGCTGCAAGGTACGGTAAAATTCATCTTTCAGCCGGCTGAAGAGGGTGCCCCTCCGGGTGAGGAAGGCGGAGCCGAATTGATGGTGGAGGAAGGAGTGTTGGAAGATCCTAATGTAGATGTGATTTTTGGTCAGCACATCAATTCACAAACCGAAGTGGGTAAAATTCGATACCGACCTAAGGGCACTATGGCCGCATCTGATCGTTTTGTAATTACCGTAAAGGGGAAACAGACTCATGGATCTACACCGTGGACTGGGGTTGACCCCATCGTAACTTCGGCAAAAATAATTGAGGGATTACAATCCATCATCAGCCGCCAAACTGAACTTACAAAAGCTGCCGCGGTCATTTCAGTTGGAAAGATTGAGTCCGGTGTTCGCAATAATATTATCCCGGAAGAAGCGGAGATGATCGGTACCATTCGCACGCTCGATACTGAGATGCAGGATATCATCCACAAAAAAATACGTCATGTAGCAACAAAGACGGCAGAAAGCATGGGAGCAACGGCGGAGGTTGAAATTGAAGAAGGATATCCGGTGACGTATAACGATCCAGACCTTACCGAGAAGATGTTGCCTACGCTACAAGGAGTTGCCGGTTCAGAAGATGTTATTTTATCGGATGCTATTACCGGGGCCGAGGATTTTTCATTCTTCCAAAAAGAAGTACCCGGCTTGTATTGGTTTGTCGGCGGCATGCCCAAGGGAATGGATCCTGCCGAGGCTGCGCCTCATCATACACCTGATTTTTATATTAAAGAAGAAGGAATGAAGCTGGGTGTAAAATCGATGGTCGGACTTACTGTTGATTACATGAATCAACACAGTAGCCAGTAGTTATAAATTTTAGCTCCATATCTTTTTCAAATCATTTTAGAGTTTTATATAAAGATAACACACAGCGGTCTTAGTGGTTATTGTTATATTAATACTTTTCGGGTGACTAACAACAAAAAGCATTTGAATTCGTATCTATAATAGTCGATGTACGAGTGTTATAAGCTATTAGAATTGACGCTTAGGAACCGTATATTCCATCAAAATAAATTGCTAACAAATATCATTTATTCTTGAATTATCAATCCCCACAATATAGTCCCAATACGCAATTTTCGATATTTCCGCCGGCTGTTAAACATCTGTTGATTATTAATTTGCTGGCTTTTGTAGCATTGAGTACGCCTGTGGTTTCGGAGTATTTATTTACCTACGGAGCACTTTGGCCAATCGACTCCGGACGTTTCGGGGTTTGGCAATTGATCTCTTACATGTTTCTACACGCTGGATTTGGGCATATCTTTTTTAACTTGTTTGCCCTCTGGATGTTTGGTCAGGCTATCGAAAACTTTTGGGGAACCAACCGTTTTGTACTGTACTACTTTTTAACCGGTATTGGTGCGGCTTTGCTGCACATGCTTATTGGCGGAGGTGGTGCACCTACGTTGGGTGCTTCGGGAGCCGTTTATGGAATTCTGTTGGCATTTGGAATGATGTTTCCCAACCGCCCGATTATGCTTCTTTTTCCACCAATCCCCATTAAAGCAAAGTATTTCGTAGCTATATTTGGAGCAATTGAACTCGTCAGTGGGCTAACGAGAACAAACTCTGGGGTAGCACATTTTGCACACTTGGGGGGGATGCTCGTAGGTTTTATCCTGATAAAATATTGGGGATTAAAAAGTGAAGACTCTTACTACTAACAGGGGATTTTTTTAACTTTACGCAATACAGCAATAGTATTAATGGCGAACTACCAACATGTATAACGACTCTTTTGGTAACTCAGTAAAACGCGGTTATTGGGGATTGCCGGCGGCAATCCGTGTGATTGTTACGATCAATGTAGCCGTTTTTATCTTCCAAACAGTACTGAGCATCTTCAGTCCCGCCTATAGCAATCTATTTGTTAATGCATTTGCCTTTTATCCGGAGTGGCAGATGGCTCTTTTTCAGCCGTGGAGAGCGGTTACCTATATGTTTTTGCATGGGGGCGCTTTTCATTTACTTTTTAATATGCTTTGGCTCTGGTGGCTGGGGCGTTCAGTTGAAGAGTCGATGGGGCCTCGGACATTTTCTGTTCTGTTTTTTGGTGCTGGCATCGGTGGAGCGTTATTCAATATTATTGCAGCCCCGGTATTGGGATTTAATCCCGTAATTGGGGCGTCGGGAGCTGTCTATGGTATCATGGTTGCCTTTGCGATGCTGTATCCTACCATGCCCATTATGCTTATTTTCTTTCCACCTATCCAGGCGCGCTACGTCGTAGCCGGACTTATTGCTATTGATGCTTTATTATTGGGATCATCGGACGGTACGGCGCGAATTGTCCACTTGGCCGGAGCCGGTGTTGGTTATTTATTGATGAAATACCATGCTCAGGGGAACGATCTGAGTCGCTGGGTGTTACCTATTGAACAGCTTTGGTATCGGTTGAAGGGAACGTACCAAAAGAAGAAGTCCCGCCCTAAAAACGATAATATGTATTCTGTTTCTGATGTGGAAATTGTTGAAGAAACGGATCAATCTGAACTTGATGCGATCCTGGAGAAGATTTCTCAAAAAGGATATGATGGTCTGACTGATGAGGAAAAGCAAAAACTTTTTGAGCTTAGTAATAAGAATTAATTGCAAAATTTTGAATGATTTTTATCGTACCTGTGGTTCATTAAGGTACGATCAGAAAAAGAAACAACGATATTATGTCTCACATTAAACGGCGAGATTCTATTCAAGTAATGGTTGGTGATGTTCCGGTAGGCGGTGGAGCACCAATTGTGGTACAGTCAATGACGAATACTGATACGTCGGATGTTGACGCGACGGTAGAACAGATTAAGCACTTGCATAGGTCCGGTTCGGAGATCGTCCGTATTACCGTAAATAATGATGCGGCGGCAAAGGCGGTTCCCAAAATTAAGGAAAAGCTGCTTGCGGATGATGTGACGGTACCCATCGTTGGCGACTTTCACTATAACGGGCACAAGCTTCTGGTTGATTATCCGGAAGCGGGACAAGCTCTGTCGAAGTTTCGTATCAATCCCGGTAATACCGGTACCAAAACACGGGATGAGAACTTTTGTACTATTGTAGAGCAGGCGATAAAACATGACAAGCCGGTACGTATTGGAGTAAACTGGGGTTCGCTGGATCAAAAGTTGTTGGCTAAGAAAATGGATGCCAATAGTGAACTCGAAAATCCCAAGTCGTCCAAGCAGGTGATGTTGGATACAATGGTTGAAAGTGCCCGTCGTTCTGCGGAGCTGGCTGAAAGTGTAGGACTTGCCTCCAATAAAATTATCATCAGCTGTAAAATGTCTCATGTGCAGGATGTTGTGCATGTGTATGAACGTATTGCTGAACTGCTCGACTATCCGCTGCATGTGGGGCTTACCGAAGCGGGAATGGGCATGAAAGGAACGGTTGCCAGTACAGCAGCACTGTCTGTGTTATTGCAGCAGGGCATTGGAGATACCATTCGCGTTTCGCTGACACCAAAGCCGGGAGGTGATCGGGCTGAGGAAGTACGAATATGTCAGCAGGTTTTACAATCGCTCGGCATCCGTAGTTTTGTACCTCAAGTAACGGCTTGCCCCGGATGTGGACGTACAAACAGTACGTATTTTCAGGAGCTTGCTGATGAAATTCAGGATTATCTGCGCGAAATGATGCCGATCTGGCGCGATGTTTATCCCGGGGTTGAGGAAATGAACGTTGCGGTTATGGGATGCGTGGTTAACGGTCCCGGGGAATCGCGTAATGCTAATATTGGTATTTCTTTGCCCGGAACCTTTGAAGAGCCCAAAGCTCCCGTTTATATGGATGGTGATCATTATACGACCCTTCGTGGTGACGGTATTGGTGAAGAGTTTCGCAATATCCTGGATGATTATGTAATGCGGAATTATGGCAATACCAATGGAGAAGAGGAAAGCGAAGCTGTTGAAGAAAGTGCATCATAAATAATTGCAATTAATATGCTGCTATGGTTAAAAGGAAGGTATTTTATGTATTCATTATTTTTGCAGTAGCTGTTAGTTTTATTTCATGTTCTGAGGAGAAAGAGCAAAAGGTTGATAAACAGTATCTTGATGCTCAAGACTATTCCACCTTTAAAGAGAATACAGATCAGGAATTAAAAGAGAGTAGCAATTCGGAGAATTTAGCGGATAATTTAGTTGAAGTATCAGATTGTGCTTCTGTTTCAACTTTAGAAATGCCTTTTTCACTTAATTGGGAGGTCTTGAAAAACCTATCATTGAAGGCAGATCCGTGCAATGTAGAAGAAGAACATCAGACGTTAACACTGGTGGCTGAACAAACTTTGGAGGCTCAGACTGTGCGTTGGTTTTTGCTGGATTACCAGTCAGTTTATACGAATGCAGAAGTTATTGTTGCTACGTTTAGTGATAATGAATTACGAAGCTTTAGCACTGTTGGAATGTATGAGAAAATTCCGGCTCACAATATCCAGACAACGATTACGGTAAACGGGGAAGGGAATTCGATGTTAATTCGATCGGAGACCATTCGGGACATCAAGTATCCGGTGGAGCAGAAAAACACCATCACAGTCGAATATAAAATTAATGCCAAGGGTAGTATCAATGAGTTGTGATAAATATATTATCCTGATTAATATCGTTTAACAATAGCTTTGATATAATTTTACGTTATGAATTTATTTAGAAAAGGTATTATTGTTGCTCTTGCTATTTTTGTTTTTCCATTACTGCTTTTTGCCCAGCAAGATCTTGTGGATAAAAAACAACGGGCCGATTCTCTTTATGAATCTTTTCAGGAAGAAGAGGCGCTAAAATTATACCGCGATATTCTGGAAGAAGAACCTAAAAATTACAAGTCACTGTGGCGAGGCAGTTTCTTGTATTCCCGGGTTGGCAACAGGTTGAGTGACGAGGATGATCAGAAAGAATATTTTAATCATGGCATTGATCTTGCCGAACGGGCTCTTCAAGTAGATTCTACTGATGCTCAATCCCATTTTGTGATGTCGGTTGCCATGGGGCGTAAAGCGCTTATTTCGGGGGCTCGTGATCGTGTTGCGGCATCCAGATCTATTAAGAAACATGTGGATAAGGCCCTGAAATATGATGAAAATCATGCAGGTGCCTGGCATGTACTCGGACGCTGGCATTTTAAGGTAGTGAACTTGAGCTGGGTGGAACGGGCAGCAGCAAATACGTTATTTGGTGGTATTCCTGGAGATGCAAGTAACCAAAAAGCTGCGGATGCTATCCAAAAAGCAATCGATTTTAACGATAATAATATTCTGTATTACTATGATCTTGCCAAGGTATATGAAGAGATGGGGCAGGATCAGCAAGCAGTTGAAACTTGCGAAAGGGCGGTAGAGCTGAAAAGTCGAACGCCCGACGATCCCATGCTAAAAGAACAGTGCAGAAAACTTATTTATGATCTTCAATAATTGTTATATTTAGCGCTCAAAATTAGACCGTTGATAGCGGTATTTAGCTTATCTGAATAATTAAGAATTTCAATCCTACAGTAAATAATGGAACGAATAGGTGTATTAACCTCCGGCGGAGATGCGCCGGGGATGAATGCCGCCATACGTGCGGTGGTACGAACTTGCGTATATTACAACATAACACCCTATGGAATTTATCAGGGATATGAGGGATTGATCCAGAATGATATCAAAAAAATGGACGCCGGGTCAGTAAAGCATATTATTCACCAGGGCGGAACGGTTTTAAAATCTGCTCGCAGTCTCGATTTTAAAACCGATGAAGGGATGCAGAAAGCCTGGGAAAATATCCAGAAGCATAACCTTGACGGCCTTGTAGTGATCGGAGGGGACGGAACCTTTACCGGTGCCATGGAGTTTGGGGAGAAGTTTGATTTACCCATTGTTGGAATACCCGGAACGATTGATAATGATATCTATGGTACTGATTTTACCGTGGGATTTGACACGGCTGTCAATACGGTTGTGGAAGCAGTGGATAAAATTCGCGATACGGCAACGTCTCACAATCGATTGTTTTTTATAGAGGTAATGGGACGCGATGCCGGATTCATTGCAGTCTATTCGGGTATTGCAGCCGGGTCCGAGGAGATCCTTATTCCCGAAGAAGATCGGGGAGTTGAAAAGCTTTTTGAGTCGCTGGCAAGAACCTCGAAACGAAATAAGTCATCACGACTTGTTATTGTGGCTGAAGGAGATAATAACGGCAGTGTCTATGATCTCGAAGAAAAAGTGAAGGATGAGTTTGGGGATCGCTACGAAACCAAAGTAACGATTTTGGGACACGTACAACGGGGGGGGCGGCCGAGTTGTGCCGATCGCGTGTTGGCAAGCCGGCTTGGTGTTATTGCTGTTGAAGCTTTACAAGATGGCAAACGGGATATGATGGTTGGTATTCGTGATCGGGAGATTCGCTATACCGACTTTGAAAAGGCGACCAAGCAAAATCCTAAAATGGATAAAGAGCTGCTTCGTATTGCTGATATTATTTCGATTTAAAAGTGTGTATGCCGATATAATGTAATGGAAAACGATCTCGAAAATACATCCCATAATGGAAATCCGGTTGATACTTCTTACCATGCTCCGGAATGGGCGAAGCATGTGGTTTGGTATCAGATTTTTCCAGAGCGGTTTCGGAATGGAGATCCATTCAACGATCCTATACGTGAAAGAGTAGGCGGACCTAAGGGATGGAAAATATCACCGTGGACCGGTGACTGGTATAAACAGGCTGATTGGGAGAAATCATTGGGAGATTCTTTTCGTAATGGCGTTTTTAAACGTCGTTACGGCGGTGACCTGCAGGGTATTATTGATAAGCTTGATTATTTACAGGAGTTGGGAATTGGAGGGATCTATTTAAATCCTGTATTTGACGCAGTGTCTCTCCATAAATATGATACCAGCCACTATCACCATATTGATCGTTTTTTTGGTCCCGATCCCGAGGGGGATGTGGAAATTATGAAGCAGGAAGATCCCGAAGATCCGGATACCTGGCAGTGGACATCAGCGGATAAGCTATTTTTGAAGCTTATTGAAGAGGTTCATAAACGGGAGATGAGAATCATCATTGACGGAGTCTTTAATCATACGGGAACTGATTTTTGGGCTTTTAGGGATGTAATGAAGAACCAGTCCAAATCTCGGTATAAAGACTGGTATTCTGTCAATTCGTTTGCGGATGACAACGGCCAGAAGTTTGATTATGACGGCTGGTGGGGCGTGAAAAGCCTGCCTGAATTAAAGGAAGTAGATGAGACACTGGTAAAGCCCGTACGAGAGCATATTTTTGCTATCACGCGTCGGTGGATGGATCCTGATGGGGATGGTAACCCGTCGGATGGCATCGATGGCTGGCGGCTGGATGTCCCCGAAGAAGTTGGACAAAAGTTTTGGAAGGAATGGAATGCATTGGTTAGACGTGTTAACCCCAATGCTTATACCGTGGGAGAAATATGGACAGAGAAGGGCAGGGAATGGGTGAACGGTGAGCTCTTTACCGCAGCTATGAATTATCCATTTACCGAAGCAGTTCAAGATTATATGATTGATCAATCGGTGTCGGCTACTGATTTTATAAAACGCCTGCGATCAATTAGAGAAGGAGTACCTGATGAAGCTAAACTGGTGCAGCAAAATCTGATGGATAGTCACGATACACCGCGTGTGGCTTCGATGATTGTAAATCCAGGTCGTGAATTTGATACGAAGACCAAGCCAAAAGAGGGTTTTGACGTCCGTAAACCAAATCCCGAAGAACGTCGCCTGCAAAGACTCATTGCGTTATTTCAATATACCTATGTGGGAGCTCCCATGATATTTTACGGTACGGAAGCCGGAATGTGGGGGGCTGACGATCCCGATGACCGGAAGCCGATGGTGTGGCCGGATCTCGATTATGAGCCGGAGGCTACCCATCCGTTGGACAAAGACCGCCCTGCTGATGAAAATTATTTTGATGAGGGGTTATTTAACTGGTATAAGAAATTGGGGGTGATCAGGAATCAGCATTTAGCACTGCGAAAAGGAGAGTTTCAGGAACTGCTCATTGAAAATGATGCGAATGTATTTGCGTTTGTTCGATTTCTAAATAAGAAGATGTTTTGCTTAGTGGTTGTTAATCGTTCAGAACAGACACAAAAAATTAGAATACCACTTAATCATTTTGAAGTTGAAGAAGGGAAGCATCTTGAGAATATGATTACCGGGAATCGTGTGGAGGTATACAACAGCAAAACATCAATTACCCTCCCGCCAATTTCTGGTGCTGTGTTATCCCCCGAGAAGAATTAATTATGCGTATAGATCCCAAACATTTTAATACTTTTTTACTCATTGTAGCGGTCGTAGCCGTTTCCCTGATTTCTTATTTTATCGTTAGTAACCGTACTGCTGAAAAAGCTGATTTTAAGCAGCGTATGTTTGCACAGGATTCCCTTCAAACAACTTGGTGGAATAATGTTCAATCAGACGATAGTGTTAAAGTAGCCGATTTTGAAGGTGCATATGTTGTGTTGGATTTATGGTCAAACTGGTCGGATGCTTCACTGAAATCACATACGGAATTGGCAAAAATTAAACAGAAACATCCAGATGAAGTAGAGGTTTTGGCCGCTGCTGTGGGACTTCAAAAGCAGGAGGTGGAGCGGTATATCCAGAAACATCAGTTCCCTTTTCATTTTGTTGCAGGTTCAAAACAGTTTTCTGAGTTCAATATGCCCGGATTACCCGTTCAATTTGTGTATGATCAAAAACTTGACCTTAAACATGTGTTCTTGGGATATTCGGATGACCGTCAATACGATAGCTTACGGGTACTTATAAAAAAATGAAAACCAGCAATAACTGGGTTATTTTTGATGGCAATATTACTCCGGCAAACCGGCCGGTGGTGCCGGTGGTTTCTCGAGGACTGATGTACGGGGACGGTATTTTTGAAACCTTAAGAACTTATAAAGGCAAAACCGTTCTTTTTGAAGATCATATCGCTCGCTTACATTCCGGAATGTGTATTTTGGGAATGAAAGTTGATCCTGAATTAAAAATTGGAGCAATTAAAGAACAGCTAAGGAAACTGTTGAAAAAGCAGCAGTTATTAAGCACTGATGCTATTGTTCGTATGCAAGTATGGAGAGACGGTCAACGGGGGTATCATCCGCAAGATAAGAGCGATATACATTATTCAATAACTGCTTCGGTCTGTCCCGATAATTTTTCTACTCCCACATTGGCTACTGTTGATAGAAGGCGCGTTCCTTCCCGGTCGATACCATCATCAGTTAAGTTTACGAACGGGATTAACTATATCCTGGCTGCTCAGGAGGCTGCGGAAAGAGGAGGGGATGATGCCCTGATGCAAACAATTGACGGGTTTATTTCAGAAACCACCATTGCTAATATTTTTTGGGTCAAGGGGAATACCATTTTTACACCTGATGAAGAATGTGATCTTATTCCCGGAATCACCCGAAATATCGTTTTAGAAATAATAGAAAAAAGTAATCGGTGGAAATATAAAGAAGGAAAATATTATCTTGATCATCTTTTGGATGCCGATGCTGTGTGGATTTGTAATTCAGTCCGAGAGGTATTAGCTGTAGAAACAGTTAATAATCAAGACTTTGCTGTTGATCACCCTGTAATAGGCGAATTGCAAAACCGATATACTCAATTTCGCAGAGATAACGGAAACCTACTAAAACGTAATTAGGGATGGTCGATCTGCTTACATTGACGCAGTATTTTGCCTCCCGGGGTGATGTGATTTTATTACAGTCACAGTCTGAAGACCACCCTTCATCCAATGTATCTTATTTGGCGGCGCAGCCTGAGTCTATTATTAAGGCGCATGGCAATCAAATAATTGAAATTACGGGTGTCGAAGAACAGCAGTATAATCAAAATCCGTGGGACGCCTTACAGAGTTTTCGAAACCGAGTGGATAGCTGGTTATTTGGCTATTTGGGATATGATTTAAAAAATAATATCGAGCAGTTAGACTCTTCCAACCCTGATCCGGTAGGAGCCGGGGATATGTACTTCATGGAGCCCGGCTTTTTACTTCGGTACGATCACAAATCCCAAAAGGAGGAGTTGATTATAGGAGATATGCCATCAAAAGATGAAATTATTGATTCGGTTATTTCTTTGAAGGAAGAATGTGAACTTGGAAGGCTGAAACCTCAGACAAGCCGGCAGCGTTATATTCAAAAAATTGAAAAGTCGCAGTTTTTGATTACAGAGGGAGATTTTTACGAAATCAATCTTTCACATCAAATGATAGCCCCTTTTAAAGGTTCTGCACTGCAATTATATCAAAGGATGCGTGAAATAGGTCCCGTACCATTCGGAAGCTTTTTGCAATTTGATGAACTATCGGTTTGTTGCCAGTCGCCTGAGCGATTTCTTAGGAAGAAGGGAAGTACCGTTTATTCGCAACCTATTAAGGGAACAACTAAACGGGGAGCATCAATTAACGAAGATGATATTTTAAGAAAAGAATTACTTTCATCAAAGAAGGAGCAGGCCGAAAACCTGATGATTGTTGATTTGGTTCGGAATGACTTAAGTCGGATTGCAAAGGAGGGTACGGTTAAAGTCCCTGAGCTTTTTGATATACAGTCATTTGGAACGGTACATCAGATGGTATCTACCGTTACAGCCGAAGCGAAGGAGGAAGATCCGGTAAATATTCTCCGGGCTTGTTTCCCGATGGGATCAATGACAGGAGCTCCTAAAATAAGTGCCATGGAAACTATTGAAGAACTTGAAGATTATAAGAGGGGGATATACTCTGGTGCAATTGGATATATAACCCCTGGCGGAGATTTTGATTTTAATGTGGTTATTAGAACAGCGATCATCAAAAATAATTATTTATATTATGGAGTAGGGGGCGCAATCACCGGTGATTCTGATCCCCAGAAAGAATGGGAAGAAACACAGATTAAGGCTCGCGCGCTTTCGGATGTATTTGAGAACTGTGAAGAAAAGTAATTACTTTAATAAAATGCTGTTATATAGCTATGAAGGTCTATTTTAGGGATATAAATGAGTAGTTGCGAAATCCTTAAAATTAGTTGTTATTAGAAATGTAAGCCCTTACATTTTTTACATAAACTGTCATTTTAATCAGGATATTTAGAGGGATAGACAATTGGCTGGAAGTACAATATATGACATTGCAAAAAAAGCGGGTGTAAGTATTGCCACCGTTTCTCGTGTTGTTAATAACAGTGATGGAATTGCGGATAAAACAAGAGAGAAAGTATTAAAAGTGGCTGATGAGCTGGGATATTATCCGCAGGCCTATGCACAGGGACTTGCGCGTAAGAAAAAGAATATAATTATGGTAGTAGTGCCGGTGCTGTCCAATTACTTTTTTATGGAAGTGTTGGCAGGTATTCAGGATGAGATTTCCAATTACAATTATGATCTGAATATTTTTAATGTACAGAGCAATGGGAAAGATAACATGTTTCCCCAGGTAAAGAATATTATAAAGCGCCAGTGGGCCGACGGGTATCTTTTTATTTCAACACATTTGCGAGATACAGAACTCGAGCAGTTGCAAGATTATGACATGCCGATTACGCTTATCGATGAGTCTTATCCCGGGATGGATTCTGTTTCTGTCGATAATGAGGAGGGTATCGAAAAAGCAATGAATTATTTCTTGGAAAATGGGTTGACCCGCATAGCCATAATCAGTGCAATGAAGACCTCAAAACCCGGCAGAAAGCGTATAGAGGGATATGAGAAGGCACTTAATGAAGCAGGAGTTACTGTTGAGGAAGATCTTATTGTTACGGGAGATTCTATGTATCGAGATGGCTTTTCGGAACAGAACGGTTACGAAGCAATGATTAAGTTACTGGAATTGCCGAATCCTCCGCAAGCCTGTTTTTGTACTTCCGATATACAGGCCGTAGGTGCGATGAAAGCAATGGAAGAAAAAGGGATGGAAATACCCATCATAGGCTATGATGATATAACGATTTCGAATTATATAGGTTTGTCAACCATTCGTCAGCCAATGTATGATATGGGTACGCTGGCTACTAAGAAACTGATGAAAAGAATGAAAAATAGAGAAGCAGAGCCCGAGCATAAGGTTTTTGCACCGGAGCTTATTCTGCGCTCCTCTACCGAAAAAGAAATAAAGGAAAAGGCGTGATAAATATATTGGTCTGTAGTAAGGAAATAGAAGTTCAAATTATTTTGTGATTTATGGTTAAAGTTGATGCATGTATTTTTGATTTAGACGGCGTTATTGTTGAAACATCAGATGCCCATTTTAAAGCTTGGCAGCGACTTGCTAAATCCTTGGGAATTTCATTTGGTGAAGAATTTAATGAACAGTTAAAAGGAGTAAGTCGACGAAAATCCATTGAGAAAATTTTAGCTCTTGACGATCGTGAATTGCCCGAGGAGGAGATTCAACAACTGATGGATAAAAAGAATGGTTGGTATCAGGATGCTATCGCTGAATTAACGCCCGATGATATCTTGGAAGGTGTGCCCAGTTTTATAGAATCATTGCAAGGGATGAATATTCCGCTGGGTATCGGATCATCCAGCAAAAATGCACCCTACATTATTGACTATCTGCAGCTTAATGATACTTTTGAGGTTATTATTGACGGTACAAAAGTAGAAAATACCAAGCCTGATCCAGAAGTATTTCTGAAAGGAGTAAAAGCAATGAATGCCGATCCGTCAAAAACAATCGTCTTTGAAGATGCTGTTTCCGGAGTGGAGGCAGCCAATAATGGTGGATTTATGAGCGTAGGTGTTGGTTCCGAAGAGTATTTGGGGGATGCTGATTTGGTTGTCCCGAATTTTATTGGACTGACGCCTAAAGAATTGTTTGAAAAACTTAGCGACGAGTAACAGGTAAGTAACAATATTTTGATCTAAAATTTTCGATATATGGACAAGTATCTGGAAACTGATGAATGGAAAATTATTGAAGAAGGTTTTGATCCCCAGCGCCAACGCTCATCGGAGAGTATTTTTAGCATTGGTAACGGACATATGGGGCAGCGGGCCAATTTTGAAGAGCATTACAGCGGCGATTCGCTACAAGGCAGCTATATTGGGGGCATTTATTATCCTGATCCTACTAAAGTAGGGTGGTGGAAAAACGGTTACCCCGACTATTTTGCCAAGGTACTTAACTCAGTAAATTGGATTGGCATTGATGTCTATGTGAACGGAGAACAGTTAGATTTGGCTGAATGTTCGGTCACGGATTTTACGCGCACCCTCGATATGAAACAGGGATTGCTACAGCGCAGTTTTGTTGCCGAGCTGCAAAGCGGCAATAAAATTGCGGTGGAAGCGTGCCGATTTGTAAGCATGGAACGAACCGAGGTGGGAGTCATAGAATATAAAATTAAGGCGCTGAATTTTTCCGGTACTGTTAAACTTGCGCCCTACATAAACGGGGAAGTGTATAATGAAGACGCCAACTATGATGAGATTTTTTGGGATGAGGGAACACAGGATTCTTTTGATGATGGCGGTGTGGTAACAACGAAAACGAAAAAGCTTGCTTTCCATGTCGCAGCAGCAATGAAAAATACCGTCCAAAAAAATGGAAAGTCACTGGATCTTGAAGCGACCGCTTCCGTTTCCTCAATGTATGTTGATCAGGCCTATGAGATCTCAGTTGAGGAAAATGACGAAGTTCAACTTCAGAAATATGCCGTAGTTTCTTCTTCTTTGAACCATGCTCGTAAGCGCTTACATTCCCATACTAAGCAATCAGTAGACGATATAGCGAAGGTCGGTTTTAAGCAATTAAAGAAGGAGCATACCGATCGCTGGCTCAATATTTGGAAGGGGAGTGACGTGCATATCGAGGGGGATGACGAGGCCCAACAGGGTATTCGATTTAACATTTTTCAGCTGTACCAAACATATACCGGTGAAGATGAACGCCTAAATATTGGTCCCAAAGGGTTTACAGGTGAAAAATACGGCGGTTGTACATACTGGGATACCGAAGCGTATTGCTTGCCGTTTTATTTGAATACTGCTCCCGACAAGGTAGCCCGACAACTGTTGTGGTATCGTTACCGACACCTGCCCAAGGCAATAGAAAATGCCCAAAAGCTTGGGTTTACCGATGGGGCAGCATTGTATCCCATGGTGACAATGAACGGGGAGGAGTGTCATAACGAGTGGGAAATCACGTTTGAGGAAGTTCACCGCAACGGTGCTATCGCTTATGCGATTTACAATTATATCCGTCATACGGGCGACGAATCGTACCTCGAAGAAGCCGGCTTGGAAGTTCTGATTGCTATCTCAAGATTTTGGAGTCAACGGTTTAACTTTTCTGAAAAACGTCAGAAGTATGTAATGCTGGGAGTAACGGGGCCGAATGAGTACGAGAATAACATCAATAACAACTGGTATACTTCGTATATCGCCTGCTGGTGTATGCGCTATACGATGGAAGCCATTGAAAAAGTGCGCGATGAGTCCCCGGAACAGTTTGAGGAAATTCGCCAAAAAACCTCTTATGATGATGCTGAGACAGAGCACTGGAATGATATTTTAGATCGTGTTTATCTTGGTGAAGATGAGGACTTGGGGATCTTTTTGCAGCAAGATAATTATCTGGATAAAGTTCAGCGTACGGCCAGCGAGTTAGACAAGAGCGAACGACCTATTAATCAGCACTGGTCTTGGGATCGAATTCTACGCTCCTGTTTTATCAAGCAAGGTGATGTGGTGCAGGGGCTGTACTTTTTTGAGGATCATTTTGATGAAGATACTATCCGCCGCAATTTTGATTTCTACGAACCGAGGACGGTGCACGAGTCGTCACTTTCGCCCTGTATTCACGCTATAGTTGCTTCAAAGCTGGGTTATAGTGATAAGGCCTATCAGCTGTATTTGCGTACGGCACGCCTCGATCTCGATGATTACAACAAAGAGGTACACCAGGGATTACATATCACGAGTATGGCCGGTACATGGATGTCGATTGTAGAAGGCTTTGCCGGAAAACGGGCCAAGGAAGGAAAACTGCATTTTTCACCGTCGCTGCCTGACGAATGGCAAGCCTATTCTTTTAAAATACTGCACAAAGGCAATCGACTGAATGTTCGGCTTGAACCGGAACAGGTTATCATAACCTGTGAAAAGGGCAGTGGTTCAACCTGTTATGTTTATGGAGAAAAATACGAGATTTCTCAAGATAAAGAAGTTATAATATCAGCGCCTGTACTGAGCAAATAACATATTTTAAGATCAACTAAAATAATACCGCTATGAATAATCGTTCCCCATTTTATACCAGAATAGTCCCGCTCGTTTTACTGCTTTCCGTATCGTTACTGACGTTGGGATGCACTGAATCGATAGAAGAGGATGTTCAGGCCCGAGATCATATTGAGCATCCGGAATGGTCGAAAAGTGCCAACATGTACGAAGTAAACATCCGTCAATATACCGAGGAGGGCACTTTTGAAGCTTTTCAGAAACACCTGCCACGTTTAAAGGAGATGGGCGTTGATATCCTGTGGCTGATGCCGATTCATCCTATTGGAGAAAAAAAGCGTAAAGGCGAGCTGGGCAGTTATTATTCGATTCAGGATTATACGGCCGTCAATCCTAACTTCGGCACGATGCAAGATTTTAAGGCTCTTGTCAAAGCAGCGCATAAGCATGATATGAAACTCTTTTTGGATTGGGTTCCGAATCATACGGCGTGGGATCATCCGTGGACGGAAGAGCATCCTGAATATTACATGAAGGATTCTACTGGAGCAATTACGTATGAAGCCGATTGGACCGATATTGCTCAGCTCAATTATGAAAACAAAGAGCTTTGGGATAAAATGATCGATAAAATGAAGTTCTGGATTGAGGAGACCAATATTGATGGTTATCGCGTGGATCATGCGGGACATGATATTCCGCTGGATTTCTGGAAGAAGGCTATTCCCGAGGTTAATGAGGCAAAAGAAGATTTCTTCTGGCTGGCAGAGTGGAACACCCCCGATATGCACCCTTGGTTTGATGCAACATACACCTGGGAATACTTTCATCTGTCAACTGAGATAGCCCAGGGCGATACCTCGGTTGGTACAATTACGGAGTACATGGCCCAGGAAGAGGAGCGTTTTCCGGAGCATGCCATGCGACTTTATTTTACTTCCAATCATGATGAAAACTCCTGGAACGGTACCGACGAGGAACTCTTTGGTGATAATTTCGAAAACTTTACTGTGATGGCTGCAACCATTGATGGTATGCCGCTGGTGTACAGCGGACAGGAGACCGGTCTTGATAAGCGCCTGGAGTTTTTTGAAAAAGATCCCATTGAGTGGGACGGATTTGAATACGAGGATTTTTACCGAACCTTGTTTGAGTTAAAAGATCGTAATGAAGCACTCTGGAACGGTCAGTACGGCGGTGATTTTGTTGCGGTTCCTACAGAATCAGCGGGACAAACATACGCTTATAAGCGAGTAAAAGGCGACCATGAAGTTTTTGTGATCCTTAATTTCGAAGATAACGAACAGGATATTTCTTTTCCGAACCTTGAGGACTCTGCCAGTTATACCGATGTATTTGGCGGAGAAGATGTTACAGTGGACAGTGAAGGAGTGACGCTCGAAGGTCATAACTATTTAGTGCTTGAAAAGTGATTCCGCTTGCAAATACTCAAATCTGATATGCAAAAAGTGACGCTATGAATAAGAAAAATGAAAAGCCGAGATTAAGTTTTTGGGAAATATGGAATATGAGTTTTGGGTTTTTGGGCATCCAATTTGGATTTGCTCTCCAAAACGCAAACGTCAGCCGTATCTTCGAAACGCTCGGCGCCAGCGTTGATGATATTCCCATCCTTTGGATTGCCGCTCCCGTCACAGGTTTGGTTGTGCAACCCATTATTGGTCACCTTAGCGACAAAACCTGGAATAGTTTCGGACGTAGAAGGCCGTATTTCTTGGTTGGAGCTATTTTTGCCTCATTGGCGCTGATTATTATGCCTAATTCGCCCGTTCTCTGGGTGGCGGCCGGTATGCTCTGGATTATGGACGCCTCTATCAATATTTCGATGGAGCCGTTTCGCGCTTTTGTAGGGGATATGCTTCCCGCTGAACAGCATACCAAGGGTTTTGCCATGCAGACTTTCTTTATTGGTACGGGAGCTGTTATTGCATCGGCATTACCTTATATCATGACAAATTGGATTGGATTGTCGAACACCGCTGCGCCAGGAGAGATTCCCGCTGCAGTTAAATGGTCGTTTTACATTGGTGGGATTACATTTCTGGGCTCGGTACTTTGGACAGTCTTTAAGACCGAAGAATATCCTCCCGAAGAGTTGGAGCGGTATTCAGAGAACGAGCCGGGCGAAGGTTCAATCATTGATGCTGCCAAGGAGGCTGTTGATACAGGTAATGCCAAGCGGAAATTAACGGCTGCCTCAATTCTAATAGGGGTCGGATTAGCTTTAACATATTATATTTACGGAGCCAATTTTGAGCAAGAGTTATATATATTCAGTATTGGCGTAGCTGTGTTTGGACTGGTAATGGGCGTAGCCGGATTTATGCAAAAAGTGCTGGATAAGGACGAGCACGGTTTAGTTGTTGTAGTTTCTGATTTCTTAAATATGCCGAAAACGATGGTTCAGCTTTCGGCTGTGCAGTTTTTCTCATGGTTTGCACTATTTGCCATGTGGATCTATACCACGGCGGCCGTAACTTCTCATGTGTACGGGACAAGCGATACTACCTCGGTACTTTACAATGAAGGTGCTGATTGGGTGGGAATCCTATTTGCTATCTACAATGGTTTTGCAGCTCTTATTGCATTTGCCTTACCGTACTTTGCTAAATTGACAAGCCGTAAGATTGTACATGCCATTTCTTTATTGATTGGAGGAATAAGCCTTGCGAGTATCTACCTGATAAGTGATCCGATGATGTTGATTCTTCCCATGTTAGGAATCGGTATAGCTTGGGGCAGTATCTTAGCCATGCCGTATGCAATTCTTTCCGGAGCTATTCCCTCAAAGAAGATGGGCGTGTATATGGGACTTTTTAATTTCTTCATCGTGATACCCCAGATTGTGGCTGCCAGTATTTTAGGGACGATGCTCAGAAATCTCTTTAACGGCGAAGCAATTTTTGCCCTCATAGCAGGAGGCGGAGCAATGGCCTTTGCAGCACTAATGATGATTTTTGTGGATGATAAAGCTGCTCAGGAAATGAATGAATCAAGTGAAGCCATTGAGCCAGCGGAATAATTTATATATTTGAGCCAACAGGTTTTATATTCTTTTTTTTGAGAATCAACAAAAAACATCCTGCACTATAAAAGTGCAGGATGTTTTAATTTTATTCGGGCTTGATCGGAGTGGCACTCCGATCTACAGCTTTATTCCAATTCTAAGATAAGTACCCATCGAGCCGGGATTTCGAGATTATCGAGAGTATAGGTTTATCTGGTTCCGTACCTCTGGTGCGGAACCAAAAGAATAAGAGAGATATAGTTGTTAGGGCTCTTTTCGTTCCATAGTCGAGCTATGCAACGAGATATCTTCCATCGTTTCCGTACCCCTACTGCCGAAACCGGTAAAAAGTAGATTATGAAAGGATGAGTTGATCCCAAAGACAAATGCCCGGCACTTTTAAAGTGCCGGGCATTCAATCTTTAACTTTGATCTGCCTTGATCAGAGTACCACTCTAATCTACGATTATTTTAATTCCAGGATGAGTACCGATCGAGCTGGAATCTCGAGATCATTTAACATATAGGTTTTATCTGTAATGATGTCCGTTCCCTTTGTATAACCATCGAGTCGCTCGTAATAGTAATCGCTATCTAAGGACATTGCTTCTTCGCTTTTATTGAATGCCACCATCACTGATTTTTCTTCGTTATAACGAAAATATACATAAAGGCCATCATGTTTGGGGGCGTACTGCATCAGTTCACCGGTATGAATAACAGGATTTTCTTTACGCCAGTTGACCAGCTTCTTTACAAATGCTTTTGCTTCTCTTTGCTTATCAGATAGCCCTTTACCGGTAAAACCATTTTTAGTATCACTTTCCCATCCGCCGGGAAAATCCTCCCGAATTTGTCCGTGATCGTGTTCTTTTTCATTGCTCATCAACAGCTCAGTACCGTAATAGAACTGGGGAATACCGCGTATCGTCATGATATAGGCCAATCCCATTTTATACAGGTCTAAGTCCTGATTCACCTGGCGATAAAAGCGATCCATATCGTGATTTTCAGGAAAGATCACCATGTTAAAGGGATTTGCGTATGCATAGTCTAAGCTCAAGGTCTCATAAAGATCAACGAATCCGCTGCCCCAGTTTTCTTCACTGGTTAGAGCATCGACAAGGGTAGTCTGGATAGGGAAGTCCATCAGGCTGGGCAGGCAAGAGCTAAAGTTCTCGGGTTTGTCGCTTCCGCGCTGCCATTTAGATAATACCAACGGATCAACGGACCATTCTTCGCCCACAATATTAAAGTTGGGATATTCTTCCATGATACGGCACGTCCACTCAGCCATAAATTCCTGTCCGGCGTAAGGATGTGTATCGTGACGAATGCCTTGCAGTCCGGCATATTCAATCCACCACAAACTGTTGTAAATCAGGTAGTCAGCCAGCAGGGGATTATCCTGATTCAGATCCGGCATCGATTTGACGAACCATCCATCGGTAAATACGTTCTTATCCTTTTCCGAGGCATAGGGATCATGCAGGGTGGTTCGGCGGTGATTGGTTTGCTGATACTCATCCGGATAATGCACCCAGTCCTCGGTTGGCAGATCATCCATCCACCAGTGGTTAGAGCCCGAGTGATTCATAATCATATCCATGATCAGCTTAATGTCTCGTTTTTCAGCTTCTTTGCTTAGTTTTTTATAGAGCTCGTTGCTGCCGTACCGCGGATCCACTTTGTAATAATCCGTAGTGGCATAACCGTGGTAGGAGGAGCTTTCCATCGCATTCTCTTTCACAGGATTGAGCCAGATGGCCGTAAAACCCATATCTTCAATATAATCGAGATGGTCAATAATACCCTGAATATCCCCGCCATGACGTCCATAGTCGTCATCTCTGTCGAGGCTATCTGCATATCCCGCTACGCTGTCGTTACTGGGATTGCCGTTCGCAAAACGATCGGGGGTAATCAGGTACATCACGTCTGAGGAGTTGAACCCTTCTCGCTGCGCTGAATGTTGCTCCCGTTCTTTGAGCTCATAAGTGTGGCTAAGCTCCTGTTTTCCATCCTTTAAGAGGGCAATATCAAAGGTTCCGGGCTTGGTATCTTTGGAGATATTCAGATACACAAACAGGTAGTTATCGTTTTCTACTTTTTGGATGCGCTTAATAGTTACTCCATCATAATCAACAGCAGGAGAGAGGTCCCCAACATCATCACCGTAGACCATGACTTGCAGCTCGGGATTCTCCATCCCTACCCACCAGTGGAGGGGTTCGACGCGCTCAATGGCATAATCCTGGGCATGGCTTGAGGTGAATCCAAATAATAAGGCAAATGCAGTTAATAATAGAAAGCGGGTTATACGTTGCATGGCTGGATATTTACAGTGATATGTTAATGAGTGTTGAAATTATAAATAATAAATGATTGAAGCCTTTGAAATACCTGTCTGCCGGTTATTGTGAACTGTCAGATGAATGCTTTGTAAAACCGTCCGACTACAAATACAGTGTTCGGAAGGAGGATATTTGTACCTATAAACGTCTTTCTAATATCATTTAGCTAAGTGTTTTAGTTATTATGAATTTACTGTCAATTCTCCTGTCCTCCTTCTCCAAGGAGGAACTTTTTGTTTTTATTATAAGCTTTCAATCAAATGGGAGCACTTAAAAGTCCCTCTTAGAAAAGAGGGATTTAGGGAGATTGAATGAGCCTTAAAGAATTAAGTACTAATTTCTCAGTATTGACTTAATGTACAGCTTCACGGTTGTATAGTCGTGAATAGGTAGTTGATTGTAATCATATCTTAATTCTTTAGGTTTATTTTAATTAGTAATTAATTTGAATAGTTCTACCGTAATACTTTCATGAACAGTAATTACTTAATCATCATCATTTTTCGGTCCTCGATCTGGTCTCCGGCGTACAGGCGGTAAATATATACTCCGGAAGATAAATTGGATAGATCAACGGAAATTTCTTTACCAGTTCCGGCTGTCTGTTGACCCAAGTCCTGTTCAAATACCTTTCGACCCAAAATATTAAAAACTTCTAAGTGCACTTCAGTATTTTCGTGCAAATCGAAGGGGATAGTCGTAGATGGATTAAATGGATTGGGATAATTTTGATGGAGCTTTAATTCCTCAACGGATTCACCTTCTCCGCCACCATTGTTATTTTCAAATGAAACGGGATTACCTGACGGTGTCTCGAACTTTTCAGTAGTATAAATATGAAATTCACCGGGCTTCATAGTTATTGTTGTATCAGTATCATTTACCGAGAGCGTATCGCCGGAGAAGAAATTGTACCAGTCCCCGGATTGGGTGAATTGCGGCTGTATTTCGTTATCAGTGACACCAAAATTACCTGCAATAGTAACTTCCAGCTCCGGATGGCTTATTGTGATGCGTTTGGTGGCATCATCAACATCCATCGTTACATCGGAGGTTTCAGAGGTAAAAGCTTCATGCGAATTGCGGAGTCGGATAAGCGCTTTGTAGGTGTCGTAAAGTTTTTTGCGTTCCTCATCCTCAAAATACTCCCAGCGAATGGGCTTTTCTCCCGTACGGCCGTTTTGATTGATATCCACCTCGTATCCCAGTTCCCCGAACTGCCAAAACATCTTGGGGCCCGGTACGGTAAAGAAGAACGCTGACGATAGCTTAATTCGATTTAAGGCCGTACTTAACTCAGTAATATCATAGGATCCGCTGCTATTACTGTTACCATAATTGAGATTTTCGTACATGAGGCGCTGTTCGTCATGGCTCTCCATATATCCCACTAAATTGGGATTACTCCAGTTACGGTTCTTATGGTAGACCCTCGAAAAATCACTTTCATCCTGGTATCCCATGGCGGCCTGTTTGTAATTGTGGTGCATGTTACCCCAGAGCAGCATGCCGTAGTCAGCTAATTCCTGTTCTTCGCTGTTATCAGTAAGGTGCTCCAGGATTACATAAGAGGAATCATCCACTGCCCACTGTCTGTCGGCCATCCGTTTTAAAATGCGGATGCGATCCTCATCCCGAGCCCAGCCATCACCGGAATTTTGCGTAAAGCCTTTGGTAAAGTCGAACCGATAGCCGTCGGCATTAAATTCCTCCAGCCAGTAGCGCGTTACCCGATCTACGTAGTACTGGGTAGCTTGGGATTCGTGATTGAAATCGTATCCCCAGGAATATGTTTGATTGGGAGATTCGACATTCAGGTATGGATTCTCCGTAGTAGGCTGACCGTAATCGCCCTCGTTCCAGAGCCGTACCAAAGGTGACTGTCCATACACGTGGTTTAGCACGATATCCAAAATAACGGCCATACCTCGGGAATGGGCCTCGTCGATAAAGGCTTTAAGATCGTCGGCGGGTCCGTAATATTTGTCGGTAGCAAAAAGGAAGGCGGAATTATACCCCCAGCTGATATTGCCCTCAAATTCCATCACCGGCATTAGTTCAATAGCATTAACGCCCAACCGATCGAGGTAATCGAGGGTGTCAGTCAGGGTTTGGTAATCATGGTTTTCGATGAAGTCCCGAACCAACAATTCGTACACAACCAGCTCATCTTTATCGGGACGATCATAGTTTTGGTGCTGCCACTGGAACTCCGTTTTTCCGGGCTGCAGAACACCCACTGCGAAATCCGTTTGGTCGCCGGGGTAGGGTTTTAAATTTGGATAGGTTTCTTCGCTGATATGTTGGTCGTCAGGTTGCAATACCTTTTCGGAATAGGGATCGGCAACGCGTATTTCACCATCCACTAAATACTGAAATCCATACTCTTGGCCCGGATTAAGCCCGTCAATTTCGATCCAGTAGTAGCTACTGTCGGCATTCACTGTTTCAGGATTCATAAAATACTCCGGCTGTGGCTGCCAGCTGTTAAAATCACCAAGTACGTACACAAATTCTTTATCGGGGGCAAAGAGGGAAAGGCGAACAGTGGAGTCATCTACATAGGTGATACCATCTTTAAGGTTTTGCGGGCGATTTTGTTCGACAATTTCGGGATTGATAACTAAGCTTTGATTAACTTCATCAGTATTGGAACCCTCCGTACCTTCCAGCTTGATTTCAAAATTCCCCTCATTTTGGGGAGTGTATTCATATTGCAGTGTATCGTTATTAACTTGGGTTACTTGCTGCCCGTCAATTGAGAGAGATAGCTCTACGCCAGAGGCCTCAGAGGATGCGACGCCTTCAATATCGACCGTGCTGCCTTGTTCATAAAAAGCGGGATCTTTGGTAGGTTGGGTAAACTTTACGTTAAACTGATTTTGATAAACTTCAGCAAAAATATCCTCGCCACCGGTGGCTTTTCCTTCTAAGGATCCATCGCTATTGCGGAATACAAAAGCCATCTGCTCGATTGTTTCTCCATCCGGTACACCATAAAATTCTCGAATAGTAGGGGAGATTTCCAGCTCATATAAGTTATCTCCAACGCGTTCCAGCTTGGCTTTTTCAATGTTTTCATCCCATTCTGCTATAACATATTGCCAGTCTGAATTATCTGCACTTTCATCAGTAATTACACCGGTATGAGCATACACATCGCCAGTATGGTCTTCCAGACCGCCCGTACCTTCGGTAGCATCAAAAGTAATGGTTACCGACTGACCGGCCGTGGGAAATTCGGGAGTGGTGGTAATAACCTGGGCGTTAACAATCGAAAATAGACCCAGAATAAATAAGAGGGTAGTGGCTATACGTTGCATAAAAAAGAGTTAATAAAAAAGCCCACCCATCAATGGGATGAGTGGGCTTTGGAAGTTTACTGGCTAACTTATTTTTCCAGTACCAAATAATCCCAAGAACTTAATTCAATAGGATCACTATTTATGGTGAATTCTGATTCTGCAAAAATATCTGTATAGGTTGTTGATTCTATGTCTTGTAAAGTGACGGTTTGACTCTGGTCACTTAGATTTAGAAGAACCAAAACTTCATTTTCTTCTTTCACACGTCTAAAAGCGAAAATATTACTGTTATTTGTACTTATTCTTTCATAGTTCCCCCCAGCTTCTCCATTCCATAAAGCAGGATTATTTTGATTTAGCTGAAGAAGCTTAGTGTAAAACTCTTCAAGTTCATAACCGCTCCATTCAATTTGGTCTTTTTGGAAGAATGCAAGTTCTTCGTCTATACGTGCTTCTTGGCCATTATACACTAATGGCATGCCATTCAGGGTACTTGCTAATACAGCCATCGTTTCTAGAGCAGGACCATATCGATCAACTGCAGAATTTTCCCATGAATTTATGTCGTGATTACTTGTGTAATACATCCGATAATCAGAATTATCAAACTGATCTTGCTCGTTCAACATGTAGGTATGGATTGCATTGGGACCGGCATTCCCATCAGCAATTTGATGAGTTAGATTGGGAAAACTCCAAGCGTAGGACATATCGAAAGCATGCTCATGGAATTCAGGCTCCTCTGCTTCCGCAAGTAAAAAGGTTGGCTTGATTTCGTTAAGGTCATGTCTTACTCGGTTCCAGAAATCCATAGGTACACCGCTGGCAAAATCTGCACGAAATCCATCAATATTAAACTCTTCAACCCAATAACTCATTTCATCAACCATTTCATCACGCATGTCTTCTATGTTGTAATTTAGCTCAATTACATCAGACCAATCTTGCGGAGTAACAAAATTCCCGTTTTCATCCTTTGTATACCAATCAGGATTAGATTCAGTCCATACATGATCCCACGCGGTGTGATTAGCTACCCAGTCTAAAATAACTTTCATATCATTGTTATGGGCTGTTTGGACCAGTTCTCGAAGATCTTCTTTAGAACCGAATTCAGGGTTAACTTCTCCGAAATCTTGAACAGAGTAGTAGCTACCGAGTTCACCTAGCCTGTTCTCTTCACCAATTGGATGAATAGGCATTAACCACAATACTTCAACTCCCATCTCTTTTAAACGAGGGATATCTTCAGTAAAAGCGTCAAAGGTTCCTTCCTGTGAATATTGACGAATATTTACTTCATAGATGGTAGCATTATTTGCCCACTCCGGATGTTCTACTGGTGAATAGGAGATAGGTTCTTCGGTATCGTCATCATCAGATCGGGTTGGTTCTGTGCTTGTATTACATCCACCCAGAATAATTAAAAACGATACTAAAAGAAGTATTGGCTTATTCAATTTCATGGTATCACCTCGTAGCAAGATATAGGTAAATTTTTAATTTTGGTGCTACTTCTTTAAAACTCGATAGCCCCACGGATCCATATCAATGGGTTCCTCTCCAATTTCTAGATTACTCTCAGAAAATACATCGGTGTAAGTGGTGTTAGGGAAATCCTTAAGTGTTACAGTTTGTTTTTGATCACTTAGATTAAGTAGTACAAAAACTTCATTATTATTTTTAACACGTTTATAGGCATAAATTTCATTTTTATTGTTAGTGTTTACTCTTACAAAATCTCCACCGGCCTTTCCATTCCAAAGAGCAGAATTATTTTGATTTAATTGAAGAAGTTTTGTGTAAAACTCATCTAGTTCAGAACCTTCCCAACGAATAGTGTCTCTTTGAAAGAATTCTAGTCGTTTATTGATACGGGTTTCTTGACCACTGTAAACAAGAGGCATACCATCAATGGTACTGGTTAATACTGCCATAGCTTTTAATGCAGGCCCATAACGTTCTACTGCTGTACCATTCCATGAGTTTTCATCGTGGTTGGAAGTAAAGTACATTCTATATGCGTGGTTTGGAAAAGTAGAATCTTCCCAAGCCATGTATTGGTCGATATCTTTTGGACCGGCACTGTCATGTGCAATCTCATTGGTCAGTTCATGGAATTTCCAGGCATAGCTCATATCAAAAGCCTTATTATGATGATCAGATTGTTCTGCTTCGGCCAACATAAAAACGGGTTTGATCTGATCTAACTCTTCACGTGCACGGTTCCAAAATTCCGTAGGTACATCCATCGCATAATCAGCACGATAACCATCAATATTGGCTTCTTTTACCCAGAATTCCATGGCATTTACCATGGCATCACGCATTTCGTGATTGTCAAAATCCAATTCAATAACGTCGGACCAATCTTCGATAGGAGGCTGAAAATTCCCATTTTCATCTTTAGTATACCATCCAGGATGTTTTTTAGTCCAAATATGATCCCATGCAGTATGATTAGCTACCCAGTCTAAGATAACTTTCATATCATTTTCGTGAGCTGTTTTGACTAACTCTTTTAAGTCTTGAATAGTACCGAATTCGGAGTTAACCGCCTTGTAATCCTTTATAGAATAGTAACTCCCTAATTTACCCTTCCGGTTTTTTTCTCCAATAGGATGGATGGGCATTAACCATAAAACTTCTATCCCCATTTTTTTTAGCCGGGGAATATGTTCTTCAAAAGCATCAAAAGTACCCTCAGGTGTATACTGGCGAACATTCACTTCGTAAATTGTTGCATTTTTAGCCCACTCAGGATGTTGAAATTCACTTGCCTCCGTAGTTAATTGGTTGGTCTGTGACTTTGACTGTTGAGAGCAGGCAGAGCTAAATACAAATATGACTAAGAGCAGGAACAGATTAAAGAAAGTTTTGGTATTCTTGAAGTTTTTCATTGGTTGATAATTTTACCTAGGCTGAATGTTTTAACTTTAGGAGACCAAGGGTTAAGAAAAAGGGCCCACCTATTTCTCTAATCGTAGATGAGCCCAATTTATTTATTAGTTCTGTGTTACTGTATAGGTGTAATTAGTGCCATTTAGATCTATCTCGATGGTATAGTTACCAGCTTCTGGTATATTTATAGCACCGTCAGTTTGGATTAGATCTCCCTGAAGAGCGTCAGCATTGGCAGGGCCATAATTGATATCCCAAGCATCATTTGCTCTAAATTTAAGAGCACCTGAAGTTAGATCTGTTGTTATAGACCATGTTTTTGAACTTGAGTCAAAAGTCATATCCTGATCTGAATTCCAGTCATCAGCAGTAGCTGTACCAATAATTCCCCATTCTGTTCTAACAAGTGAATACGAGAGATTAGGAATATCCGCATAGATTTGATAGTAGCCAGCCTGACCGATGCTGATATTGCCTCCATCAAACTCAAGGGTACCGCTATTATCTGGTGTTCCCCAGTTGCTGTCCCAACCTGTATTTGTACCTGTTAGCTTGAATCCGGCTCCAGAACTGAAATAGACATAGCCTTCGTAGATGTCACCTCCACTCACACTGCCCAAAGCAGGTGCATCTCCGGGTGTCCAGTCGCTACCATATCCACTTCCCGATTGATAGCCTCCTGGCACATAAATGGCAGGACAGAACTGACATAGTGAGTAGGGAGTGAACCCAAGGGATATAGGTTCGGATACTTGCTCCTCTACTGAGTCAGCGATTGTTGCTACAACTCGAAGATCTAGGCTAGTTTCTTGGTCCGCTGGCAAGTTTGCCCCAAGAAGTGTTATGTTCATGTTTTGAACAGTTATTGACCAGCTCGTTTGATTAGTGGTAGCTAATTGCATTGGATTAGCAAAGTTCCCACCTTGCGTAGTATCCAACTGAATAGCATAGGTCGTAACAGTTGAAACTCCATAATCAGGTGCTGTCCACTCCATTGTCATAAGAGTATCAGCTGCATTGTCTTCCAGCAACGTATAACTTTGTCCAGATTCTGGGGCAGTAATAGAGGGAGACCCTGGATCAGTTGTATTTGCTACTGGCCCCAATTCACCTTTGTCACAGGATACAAAGGTGAACAAACCGAGTATCGATAGTATTATAGTTAAATTCTTCATTGTCTTAGTCCTTTAAAATTCGAATTGTGTATTAATTTAGTAACCCGGATTCTGTGTTAAATTTGGATTTGCATTTATATCAGAAGATGGGATTGGGTAGAGGTTGTATATTGCATCTGTAGCGGTACCATCTTTTTGTTCACCTTTCCAGGACCAGATATAGTCAGAACCAGTAAACATTCCGAATCTAATAAGGTCTGTTCTCCGGTGATTTTCCCAATAGAGTTCTCTAGCTCGCTCATTAATTAAAAACTCGAGGTCGAGCTCTGAAGATGTAATATTTCCTGAAGCGTCACCATAAGCTCTTTCTCTGATATCATTAACCAAGCTTAATGCTTCGCTATTATCACCACCTTGCCCACCTCTTTCGATGGCTTCTGCATACATGAGATAGACATCCGCCAATCGGAACATGGGAAAGTCAGTGTCTACAAATGCAGGGCGACTACCAGGTTCGCCATTAGAAGTTATATTCTGCCATTTGGTTACAGCATATCCATGCTGAAAGTTAATAGGATCTTCGATATCCAAAGTTTGACCATCTGTAAAGAACATAGCTCTTGAATCATTATCCAGATCAAACTTATTAACAAATTCTGGAGTAACCCGATTGCCAGCCCAAGGGCCATCAATTCCGAAGTTACTTGCACTCATATTACCGCCTACTGAAGCATGTATAATGTAGTTAGTATTACCGTATGATTGCATGTTTTCACCGTCACTAGGAACCGCGAAAATTATACCATTTGCAGTATGGTTGTCTGCCAAGAATAAATCTTGGTAATTATCTTCCAATTGGTATCCACCTTGGTCAATGACCCGCTTGGCATAAGTAATAGCCTCAGTGTAGTGGGGTTCGCCAATATATACTTCAGCATTTAAGTAAAGCTTAGTAAGGAGAGTCCATGCTGCTGCACGATTAGCACGACCATATTCACCTTGACCAGGTGCTGAAAGTTGATCTTCAATAGCAAGTAATTCATTTTCGATATAATTAAATAAGGAATCACTGCTAATTGAAGGAGGATTGTAAGCTCCTACACCGTCATTTTCAGTTACGAAAGGTACTCCACCACCATATAGGTCAAGTGCATGCCAATAACTTAAGGCCCTTAAAAACCGTGCTTCGGCATTATAAGTTTGAATGGTTGGATCATTATTACCTTTAGCATTGCGAATAAATTCATTGGCAAGTGCAATCTCATAATATACACGACTGTACATCATGAACACAAAGCTGTTTGAAGCACTCCAGCTTTGAAAATTGTAGGGTTGAAAGTTTGGATTATCCCAAGCCACAACCACCTCATCGGTAGACACGACTTGTGCTGCAAATAATTGTCGCATATAGTTTGAAAACCCCTCGTCATCACTTTGAATGTCAGGAGCTCCTGAACCTCCTGACTGACCAGTGAGAGCAAGGCCAGCATACAATTTTGCTAATACTTGCTCATAGTCTCCTTGGGTTTCATAAACTGATACCGAAGTTTGTACATCATTATCCAACGGCGTAGTACTTAAGTCACCTGTACATGATGACATAAAAGCCATCAAAGAGGTGAATACAAGTATTGATAGAATTTGGTTTTTTATATTAAACATAATCTTCACCATTTAAGAAATTCCGATTAGAAATTGAGACTTGCACTCAGAACAAATGTTCGTGGGCGTGGATAGATATTACTATCAATTCCCCCAAATATCTCTGGATCAAGTCCATCATAATTTGTGATTACAAAAGCATTTTGAACTGTTGCTGCAAGACGCAATGATTTTACAATGTCTGGCAGCTGGCTGAATGTATATCCTACTGTGATGTTATCCATACGGAGGAAGGATGCATTTTCAACAAAATGATCAGATAAGAAACGAGAACTCCAAAACTCAGTATTTTCGAGTTGAGTACTAGTATTACTTAGATACCCAGTAGAGTTGTATAATCCTATATATGAGGCTCCTGCAGCAACATTGTTGAATACATAATTCCCAATTTCTGCACGAGCAGAGAAGGATGCATCCCAATTTTTATATTCATATCGAGATGAGAACCCAAAACTTACATCTGGATCAGGATTTTTATGACGGTATAGATCACTACTATTAATAACGCCATCATTGTTTTGGTCCACATACACTCCCTCGATTGGTTCTCCATTCTCATTATATACTTGCTCATAAACAAAGAATGAACTTCGGGGATGTCCGACACTATGAACTTGGATAGTATTACCTAAGGAAATACCACCGTGCCTTACACCAAGATAATCTGGGTTACTACCAGTAGTTAATTTTGTAATCTCATTAACACTGTGAGTAGCATTAAAGCTAACCTCCCAATAGGAATCTTTAGTAGATAGTGGAATGCCTGTTATATTAAACTCAAGGCCTTTAACTTCAAGAGATCCAATATTGGAAAGTATACTGTTAGTAAGGTTAGTACCAGCAGGTGGAGTGACAAGATTTAAAAGGTCTGTAGTCTTACGATAGTAACCTTCCACTGTACCACTAAGTCTACCATCGTATAATCCATAATCTAAACCAATATTATATGTGGTCGTTTCTTCCCACTTAAGGTTTTGATTATATCCTTCAGGTCTCAATGTTTGGATATACTCATCACCGAATAAGTAAGCTGCATTTGGCTGGCTTTGAGTATATGTTCCCAAATAAGGATAGTCACCTTGATTAATACGTTGTTGCCCAGTTACACCATATCCAACTCGAAACTTGAGTTGACTTAGTTTTTCAAACTCTGAAAGAAACGGTTCTTCATGGACTTTCCATGCCAAAGCAAGAGAAGGGAAAAGCCCCCATCGATTGTCTTCTGAAAAGCGTGAAGTTCCGTCATAGCGGATGGTACCAGTAAGAAGATACTTATCTCTGTAGCTGTAATTTAACCTCCCAAAGGTAGAAAGTAGATAATTTTCAGTAGCGAAATCAGTATCTGAATAAACTACGGTTGTGTCTTGTCTTAGTCGGTTGGTGGAATAATTGGAACTCTCCTCTAAATGATGCTCCCACGAATATCCAGCTGTGAAATCGATTGAACTCTCAATTGAAGGAAAGTCATTTTGATATTTGACATAAAAATCTAAGAGTTCATTTTCTTTTCGCTGATTATAATCAGTCCACAGTCCACCTATTCCACTACCATCATATTGGAAAGCTGCATTTTCCTGTACTCTTACTTGGCCTTCTCCTGTATCAGAATAGTCATAGCCAAGATTTAGAGTAGCAGTTATATTGGAAAAAAAGTCTGGAGTATAGTCCAGTTTTAGCTTGCCGATAGACCTGTAAATCGTAGAAATATCATTTTGTTGTTCAAGCATTGCTACAGGATTTGCTGGTGCAATTGGGATAGGATTTCCCTGTGAATTTGTCCAAGTATAGTAACCGCCCCACGGATCATCTTCATTTCCTACCATAACTGGTTGTGTAGGATCGAAGTAAACGGCTGAACCGATAGCACCTCTGTTGGCAAAGAAGTTGTCAACACGCATACCCTTAAGATTTAGGTTGACTTCCAGATTGTCATCAAAAAAGGAAGGGTTAAGTGTTACGGACCCTGTTAGACGTTCCATATCAGAAGTCTTGAGAATACCTGAATTGCCACTAAAACCTAATGAAACTCTGTATGGGAGGAATCCAGTGGATCCCGCTAAGCTTAAATTTTGATCTTGACTGAAGGCCGGATTATAGATTTGGTCTTGCCACTTAGTATTTGAGTCTCCAAGTAAGTCAACAGCATTCTGTCCGTGTTGTTGCCCTATAATGTTTTTGAATTCATCAGCCGAGTAAACATCTAACATTTTAGGGATTGTTTGATAGGAAGCTTTACCTGTATAGCTAACTTGTAAATCCTGCCCCTGTTCGGCAGTCTTTGTTTCGATAAGTACTACACCGTTGGAGGCTCGAGAACCATATATTGCGGTTGCAGAGGCATCTTTTAAGATAGTGATTGACTCAATGTCATTCGGGTTAATTGTATTGAGTGGGTTTCTCATTCCTGCGACGCCTCCACCGTCGAGCGGTACACCATCTATTACGTATAATGGGTCATTACTGGCTGATAGGGAAGAACCGCCGCGAATACGGATAGTAGCTCCGCTACCGGGTGCACCGTCTCCTGAGGTGACGGAAACTCCCGAAGCCTTGCCTTGGAACAACTCTTGGGCAGAGGTGATAGCACCTTCATTAAAATCTTCTGTACTTACAGAAGTTATAGAGCCAGTTTGATCTTCTCTCTGCTGCGTTCCATAACCGATTACAACTACATCTTCAAGTTGTTGCACATCGGGAGAGAGCGATACATCGATTGTTGTGCGTCCATTAATGGGAACTTCTTGTTTAACGAAGCCTACGAAAGAAAATACCAACGTATCTTGCAACGAGGGTACATTTAAATTATAGGTTCCGTTTGCATTGGTAGCAGTTCCGCGTTCGGGCATGTTTTTAACAGTAATATTAACGCCCGGCAGTGTTTCTCCGCTTTGAGCGTCCGTTACCGTTCCCGATACGGAAGTCTGTGCTAATCCCGGGAACGAGAGTCCCAGTACCAGACATGACGTAATGAGTATCTTTTTGAGTGGTATCATAGAGGTTGGTTTAGATTATTGTGGGTATGTCTGAACATTTTTTTAGTAAAATAGAATGCGTTGATCATTACTTTTCTTGTGGATGAAAGCGCTTACATTGAGTGTTAAAAAATTTAGATCGCTGTTGGGTATGTAAGCGCTTTCATCACACCTGATATCTAACAATTTATGAGGAGAGATTCAAGTAAATACATACTGCTTTCGGAATTTTTTTTATACTATAGTTGAGCTGTTTGTTTTAGCAACGTATGTATACACAAATGATATTCTATGTCGTTGAAATGAAATGATTCTGCTTGTGAATGGGTTATTAATTATTCTGAATTGCAAAAACTATTTATGAGATCAATGGAAAAGCTGAAAAATACTGTTCACACATTAGGCGCATTAAAGGAGTCAGGTTGGGAATCCATTCCAGTTAAAGAGGAATTACGACAAAATGTAATTGAGAAGATAAAGTCTGGTGAAACACTTTTTCCCGACATCATGGGATACGATAAATCGGTGATTCCCCAGCTGCAGCATGCCTTGCTGGCTAAGCACGATATTATATTGTTGGGCTTGCGGGGACAAGCAAAGACCAAAATACTGCGTCAGCTGAGCTCTTTTCTGGATGAGTATATGCCTGTTATTGCGGGATCGGAAATTAATGATGATCCGTTTAATCCCGTATCAAAACACGCGAGAGAATTAGTAGAAGAAAAGGGGGATGATACTCCTATCCAATGGGTGCACCGAAGTGAGCGGTATGGTGAAAAGCTGGCAACGCCTGATACGGCTGTGGCTGATCTTATTGGAGATATTGATCCCATTAAGGCGGCAGCTAAAAAGCTTACGCTGGCCGATGAGAATGTGATAAACTTCGGGTTGATTCCACGTACAAATAGAGGGGTTTTTGCCATAAACGAACTGCCCGATCTGCAGCCACGTATTCAGGTGGCTTTGTTGAATATTATGCAGGAGCGTGATATTCAGATTCGCGGCTTTAATATTCGCATTCCGTTGGACGTGCTGATGGTGTTCTCTGCCAACCCGGAGGATTATACGAACCGGGGAAGTATTATTACACCGCTGAAAGATCGTATCGATTCACAAATTTTAACGCACTATCCCAAAGAGTTGGAAACGGGAATGAAAATAACCCAGCAGGAAGCCTGGATTTCGCGCGATGGGGCTGTGGAGGTGACGATTCCACCGGTAATTAAGGAGCTGCTGGAGCAGATTGCTTTTGAAGCCAGAGAATCAGAGTACATCGATCAAAAGAGTGGTGTTTCTACCCGGATGACCATTACAGCGATGGAGCAGCTCATCTCTGCTGCTGAACGTCGGGCGCTTGTGAATAATGAATCGGATACGGTGGCTCGCATCACAGATCTGTTTCATATTGTTCCTGCACTAACCGGCAAGTTGGAGCTGGTGTACGAAGGCGAACAGGAGGGAGCTACAAATGTTGCAAAACATCTTATTGGACAGGGGATAAAGAAAACCTTTGCTCAGTATTTTCCCGATCCCGCCGAGCAAAAGAAAAGTGACGAAAATATATATCAACCGGTGCTTGATTGGTTTGCTGATGGTAATACTTTGAATATCAGTGACGAAATGAGTCAAGAGGAGTATGAAAAACTGCTTAATGACGTTGACGGACTCTCATCATTAGTAGCGAAAAATTCGTTGCTTGATGAAGATAACGATCAATATGTAGTTATGGATTTTGTTGTTGAGGCCCTTCATCAACATTCAATGGTAGGTAAAGAGGATTTAGATGATGCTCGCAGCTATTCCGATATGCTGGGAAGTATGCTCGGTTCTATCGATGATCTGGACGATTTCGAGGATTTTGAGTAATGATTTAGATTGCAAGTAGGCTCCTAAGCCCTTATATTTACCGACCGAATTAAGCAATAAAGAAATTTAAAGATCCCATGAAAGACGGAATTCACCCAGAGTACGAAGAGATTACGGTTGTAATGAGCGATGGTACGGAATTTAAAACTCGTAGCACGATAGATACCAAAGACGGTGTGTATCGCAGCGAGGTTGATTCTAAAAATCATCCTTTCTATACCGGCAATATGAACTTCCAGAAGAAAGCTGGTCGTATCGATCGCTTTAAGAAGCGTTACGGAAAACAAGACGACTAACATTTTTTGGAAGGCTAAGGAATCTGGGGATGCATTTCGTAAGGAGATGCATCCCTTTTTTGTTTAGATGTATGACTGACCCGCTTGATGGCGAAACCAATCGTCAGGTAGGTTTTTAATTTAAATTATAGCTTCGTGTCATTCTGAAACAAGTTCAGAATGACCCTTGCTTATAACATAGCTGAAGAGTCATTTTCTGAGATTGCTAATTTTGATTATTACAGAGTTATTTATGCAGGTTAATCAATATACTGTCGGTCCGTTCGCTGAAAACACTTATCTGCTTATCGAAGAAGGGCAAGCTTTGATTATCGATCCGGGTTTCTTTGATGATCCGGAATATCAAAAAGTGAAAAGACAGATTGATAATCAGAATATAGATTTGATTGCTGTTGTTTTAACGCACGCTCATGTAGATCATGTGCTGGGATTACAAAAGGTTGTTGATGACTTTGATATTCCTGTATATTTGAGCGACAAAGATCGGTACTTATGGAATAACTTTAGTTCCCAAGCAGCTATGTTTGGATTTCAGTCCGATGGCTTTGCTTTTGATCCCGATGTTTTGCCGGTTAGCAATGAGTGGACCATTGGTAATTTTTCTTTTGATGTGCAATACACACCGGGACATGCGCCCGATCATATATCTCTCTACAGTAAATCTGATGGGATTGTGATTGCGGGGGATGCACTTTTTAGAGAGGGCATAGGTCGTACTGATCTGTATAAAGGAGATTTCAAGGTGCTGGAACAATCCATTCAGGAGCAGTTATATTCGCTACCTGATGATACGATAGTATATCCCGGTCACGGAGAACAGACAACGGTCGGTCATGAAAAGAAGGCTAATCCTTTTGTAAAGGGGTAGGCAGGGAATTACTCTTCTTCGCTGTTGTTTTGCTCCTTTAAGGCTTTGAGTCGAATAATCTCGTCCTGATACTCTTCTCTTTTCTGTGGTCTCAATTCTTTAAGTCGTTCATAGGTATGAATGGCAGCATCCAGCTTGCCCTGTTTTTCGTGTATTTCTGCAAGTGTCTTAGATACAATATCATCAACACTATCTGCCGAGACCTTCTTTTTCTTTTGGTCCTTGGATCCTTCTTTCTGGTCGGGACGTATCCGTTTTGATTCAACCGAAGAAAGCTTTTGGATCAGTGAATCCAGATTTAAAACAGGTCCGGGTTCATCGATCGACTGGGTACTTTTTTGAGAGGATCCCATTTCAGATTCGGGGGTCCAGGCTTCAAGCGTATTGGGATGGCTCAGATAATAATGCAGCTTCTCAAAAAAGGGGCTGCCGGGCGCAAAAATACGGGCTTTGAGAGCTTCATCAACAGCTTGGTCATCCATATCCTCCAGGTGATAAAACCATGCGAGCAGAAAATGCCCCACGGCATCGGGGCCGCGTTTTTTGAGTTGCTTTTTTAATCGTTTGGTAGCTTCGATCGGCTCCTTATCAAAATGTTCGGCGTAAGAAGCCAACGATTTTGGAATTTTAAACGGTAACTGAGGCATCTGTTAATTTTTACTGATTCCCGGCCAATTTTTTACGCTTATTATATAAATAGATTTGTGCTGCCCATCAAAATATTATTCAATACTACCAACCACTTACCGCATCGTTAAACATGTTGTCGGCTACTTGACTGAGTGCTGCGGTAGCTGCGTTTGTTTCTCCTTCGATAGGGTTTTCGTTGGTATCGTATGTTTCTGATCCGCTGAAAGTACTGCTCCACTCGGCCTGCTCTTTATCGGTATATTGAAAGGTTGCCCGTACCGATATAGACACTTCATTTAAACTGCTTTGCCCTTCGCCGGTTACACTAAACGGTTCATTGGCATAATTGACGATGGATCCTTCTAAAACGGCATCGGCGTCAGTACGGGAATTAGAAAGCTGTAGTCTTGTTTGATTGATAAATCGGTCAACGAGGGCCGTATTAAGGTGATCACTTAAATTTCCAACACCGCCCGAGGATTGATCGGCAAAGAAAGGGATATAAATGGAGTTTACATCATCGGGGATCGAAGTACCTGTAAAGCTGTATCGAAAGCAACCGCTCAGGACAAAAGCAATAAGCAGTATAGCAAGTATTCCCTTTTTTTTATTGCAGATCATATTGGTCCAACTTGCGATAAAGAGTTCGTTCACTAACGCCCAGTGCTTCGGATGCCTTCCGTCTATTGCCGTCGAACTTTCTGAGTGCTTGTTCAATTAGAAACTGCTCTGCTTTTTCTATAGATGGAACTTCATCCTCATTAAAAAATTGATAAAAGATATTGTCATCATCGGATTCCTCTTCCGAAATATCGGCTTCAGCGAATGATTCTACACCGCCGATTTCCTCATCGGCAGCGTTACCGATATCGACATCCATATCCACGTCAGACATATTACTCTGGCTAAACTCATCCTGGATATTTTGGGGAAGGGCCTTCATGTTTTTTTGCGAAAATGTTGAATAGAGGAAGGTCCCCAACATCTTTTTTAAATCCCCGATATCGCTTTGCAGCTCAACAAGAGCCCGGTAAATAAGTCGTTGATCGTCATTCCCGAACGCTCCGTTTGAGCCCCCTTGGGAATTCTGGTCAGCAAGTACAGGCAGATTATCGGCCGAGCCTTCGTGTTGTCGCCCCTTGAGATATTTCTGAAGCTTTTCGGTATCGATAAACTGAGATTTTTCGAGCACTACCAGTTGCTCCGCAACATTGCGGAGTTCTCGAACATTACCCGGCCAGCGATACGAAATCAAAAGTTCTTTGGCATCATCAGAAAACCCCTTGAACACAGAATCATATTTGGCTGAAAATTCAGTAACAAACTTCCTGAAAATAGGGATGATGTCATCGGGACGCTCGCGGAGCGGAGGAAGTTTAACTTTTACGGTATCAAGCCGGTAATACAGATCCTCGCGAAAATCATCGTCCTGAACCAGCTGCCATAAATCTTTATTGGTAGCAGCTAACACCCGAACATCAGTTTTCCGGACATCACTTGATCCTACCCGAAAGTATTCCCCCGTTTCGAGCACCCGAAGCAGTTTTACCTGGATGTTAGGAGGGGTATCGCCAATTTCATCCAGAAAAATAGTGCCTCCGTCGGCTTTCTCAAAATATCCTTCGCGCGCTTCGTGGGCCCCAGTAAAGGCTCCTCTTTCGTGTCCAAAAAGTTCGCTTTCAATAATACCTTCCGGGATGGCACCGCAGTTGACGATCACCATGTTGTTCTTGCTGCGATGGCTTATTTCGTGGATGGCTTTGGCTGTTACATCTTTACCTACACCGCTTTCGCCTTCCAAAAGCACCGTAATATCGGTATCTGCCACCTGTATAACTTTGTCAACAACCTGCTTGAGCGCGGCAGATTCTCCAATAAGTCCAAATCGTTCTTGAAATGCTTCACGATCCATAGGGGAGAAGCTCGGTTAAAAAAATTTGTGTTAAAACTGTTTTATATAAGTATAAGGTAATAATTACTGCTTTAGATACATAAAGATTCAGCAGTAATTATTATAACGGGAGCAGCTTTACAAGTGTTTCTCAGGGTTTATGTAATGCTACCTATGTGACCCGGTTAATTGAAAGTGGTTCGGTCAAGAAAACTATGCAGCAACTGTTTCCCGGCTATACTCCTGAATGCTACTTTTTTTGATGAGATCTCCCATCAAGGTAGCAGAAGTACAATCGGTGATTGTTACTTCAACGTAATCGCCTTTTTCGATATGTTCTTCGCGATCAAAGACAACCATTTTATTGGTATCGGTACGTCCGCACAGCTGCTCATCAGACCGCTTGCTGGTGCCTTCAACGAGTACCAGGTGGCGACGCCCAATTTCTTTCTTGTTGAGTTCTTCCTGTATATTCATCTGCTGTTCAATGATCTCAGAAAGACGACGTTTTTTTACGTCTTCCGGCACATCGTCTTCGTATTTTCGCTGTGCCAGCGTACGTCCCCGTTCGGAATAGGCGAACATATAGGCCAGATCATACTTCACTTTAGCCATCAGTGACATCGTATCCTCATGTTCTTCTTCTGTTTCGCCACAGAAACCGGTAATAATATCAGTCGAAAGTGTAACACCGGGAATGATCTCTCGCATCTTTTCAACGAGTTCTAAATACTGCTCACGGGTATAGGGGCGTCGCATGCGTTCCAGTACCTCATTGTTACCCGATTGCGCAGGAATGTGAATATAATTGCAGAGATTCGGTTGCTCGGCAATGATTTCCAGCAGCTCTTCAGGGAAATCTTTGGGATGGGGAGAAGAGAAACGAATACGCATCTCCGGATCAACCTGACTGGCTTTATACATCAGGTCGGCAAATGAATGTTCCCCGTCATCATAAGAATTTACATTTTGGCCCAGCAGGGTAACTTCTTTATAGCCCTGATCGCTGAGCTCTTGCAGTTCTTCGATAATACTTTCGGCCGTTCGGCTTCGCTCACGTCCACGGGTAAATGGTACTACACAAAACGCACACATATTGTCGCAGCCCCGCATGATGGTAACAAATGCGCTAACACCGTTGTCATTACGACGCACCGGTTTGATGTCGGCATATGTTTCTTCGAGTGAAAGAATAGTGTTTGCAGCCTTTTGTCCATCATCAACATCAGAAAGTAACTTGGGCAGATCACGATAGGCATCAGGTCCCACAACGAGATCAACAAGTTCTTCTTTTTCCATGATCTGCTCGCGGATACGCTCAGCCATACAGCCCAGCACACCTACCGTCATATCACGATCCTTTCGTTCTCTTTTGAGTGCTTTAAATTCCTTAAGGCGATTCCAGACGCGTTCTTCGGCATTTTCACGAATGGAACAAGTGTTGATAAAAATAACTTCGGCCTCTTCGGGCTCGTTGACCGGTTGCATGCCTTCCTCCATCAAAATGGAGTTGACGATCTCTGTATCAGAGACGTTCATCTGGCAGCCGTAAGTCTCAATGTAAAAATTGCGTAGATCCACTGTGGACAATGTTTTATTCCTGATTATTTAGACTGATGAATATAAGGAGAGTTTCGCTCTTTATGAAAGATTTGAAGTTGCAAGTTGAATGTTTAAAAGTTGGATATGAATCTAAAGGACAATTATTCGATTTTACGATGTACCGCTAAACATCCCAAAAACCACAACCTGCAACTTTCAACCTACAAACTTTAACCAACCTAATTAGGCCAGGTATCAGGCGTTTTGCGCCATTCGGCCAGTGTTTCGAGATCCGATTTATTCACATAATCGTTTTCACTGGCTACATCGATAAGCGTAGTATAATCAGTGAGCGTAAATATGGGGACCCCCGCTTTGTCAAAGCGCTTGTTGGCTTTATCGAACCCATAGGTAAAAATACTCAGTACGGCTTCTATTTCTGCGCCAATAAATTGAAGGGCTTCAACTACCGAAATAGCGGAACCGCCGGTAGAAATCAAATCCTCAACTACAACTGTTGTTTCTCCTTTCTGGATGCCGCCCTCAATCTGGTTTCCAAGTCCGTATGCTTTGGCTTTGGCGCGAACGTACGAGAGGGGTTTGTCCATATTTTCGGCCACCCAGGCAGCATGGGGAATACCGGCTGTGGCCGTACCCGTAATAACATCAGTATTGGGATATTCCTTAGCAATAAATTCTACAAAATTCTTGGCGATCTTCTTGCGTATTTTAGGGTATCGCATCGTCAGGCGGTTATCACAATAGATAGGTGAATTCCAACCCGATGACCATGTAAACGGGTCGTTGGGGCGGAGGATAACTGCATTGATATCCAGTAAGTCGAGTGCAATTTCTTTTGAGAATGTTTGATCAATAATCATATACAACAATTTAATAGTTCATGTGCTGATCAACGTCAATAATAATAAAAATGTAGTTACTGATTGATTAGCATATTGTTAAATAATATCCAAAATATATAAAAGTCCCTGCATACATATCAGGGCGTATACCCCGGCCAGCAGGTCATCAACAAGAATTCCCCACCCACCGGGAATTTCCTGCAATTTATTAACGCCAAGCGGTTTTTGTATATCAAAAAACCGAAAGAAGATAAATCCAACGAGTAGCAAAAGCAGATCTTGTGAAAGAATTCCGCTAAAGGGAATAGCAATGAACGTTACGGCCTGTCCGGCAAATTCATCCATTACCAGTGGAGAGGGGTCGCCTCCCCATTCTTTTTCGCACTCCTCGGATACCCAGACGGTGATATAGGAAAATAGTATTGCTAATAAGACCATCCCGTACCACGGGCTATATAATCCCACAAAGTAGATAGGGAAAAGTGCAAAAAAGCTGCCCCATGTTCCCGGGGCGTTTGGTAAAAAACCGGCGTTAAAGAAACTACCGAGTATCGGTTTCAGTTTTGCCATTTTTCTGTTTTGAAAATATTGTTCTGTTGATAAAAATGTATTCTATTCCCGAGTAAACGGTTATGGCTACAATAAGCATCATCAGCCAGCCTAAAATTCCAGATTGAAGGAGTTGTATACAGTAGCTGCTGAGCCATACATCGGTTTCGATAAAAACCCCGACTAAAAGTACTAAATAAAGAAAAAACATCTGGCTCAGGGTTTTTGCCTTGGCTGTCAGGCGGGTATCCATTGTGATATTACGATAATCGGCCAGGATACGCATTCCTGTGACTAAAATATCCCTGAAAACGACAACAGCAATAGCCCACCATGGGAATTGCGCGGGATCAATAAAGGGCAAACAGATAAAACCTGCAAAGGTTAAAAACTTGTCGGCCAGGGGATCTAAAAACACCCCGTATTCTGTTTCGGCGCTGTACATACGGGCGATGTATCCGTCAAAAAAATCGGTAACCACTGCCACGGCAAAAATCCCCACGCTCAGGGCACGCCATACCACTTCATCCTGCACATACAGGATTAAGAAGATGGGAGCCAGGATAATACGGATAGTACTTAATATGTTAGGTATTTGACTCACGACCCAAAGATAGTAATTGTTAAAGAGAATTAAATGTTTTTTGTAGTTCAATAAATAGCTTCGAAAAGCTGCCAGAGTTTGATATTTTGATCAACTATTTTTGCTGAATATTAAATATCGATGCTACATGCAGTGCCGCGTTATATCCATTGGAAATGAATTACTTATTGGTGATACGGTGAACACCAATGCCAGCTGGTTGGCTGATTTGCTTACCGAAGCGGGGATCGATGTGACCCATATTTATACCATCGGCGATGATTTGGATACGATGAAGGAGATTTTATCAGAAGCTTTGTCATCAACGGATCTTATTATAACGACCGGCGGACTTGGTCCCACCCACGACGATATAACAAAACGAGCAGTGACCGAGATTTTTGATTGCGAACTGGTGCTCGAAGATTCGGTGCTGGAGTTTATCAAAAAGGTATTTAAGAAGCGTAATATCCCTTTTAGCAAGTCCAATTACCATCAAGCCGAGGTGCCGGATTGTTGCGAAGTGCTATTTAATACGCAGGGTACGGCCCCGGGCATGTGGTTTGATCGCGGATCGGTTAAGCTGGCGGTGTTGCCGGGGGTGCCACACGAGATGAAACACCTGATGAACGAAAAGGTAATGGCTAAAGTGAAGGCTATTAATGGCGACACGGAATTTCGACGTTCGTACTACATTACCACTGCTGGGATTGGTGAAAGTACGCTCAGCGATGAAGTGATTGGCCGACTGGATAATATATTGCCTGAAGGCGTAAGCGTAGCCTATCTTCCGAGTCCACAGGGGACCAAAATAAGAATTAGTGCATACGGCAGCTCGAATAAAGAAATTGATGAGCGAATAGATCTTGTTCGAAATCACATCAAAAGGAAGGCCGAAACATATATTATCGGAGAAGGTAAAGATCTCAACCTGGCGAAAGCGGTCGGAGAATTATTGGCCGAGCGTGATTTATCATTAAGTGTTGCCGAAAGTTGTACTGGCGGTTACCTGGCAAATGCGATCACGGACATCCCCGGTAGTAGTCGCTATATGATGGGCGGCCTTATTGCGTATGCAAATAAGGTTAAAGAAAATCAGCTTGGGGTTTTGCCGGATGATCTGAATGGCCATGGTGCCGTAAGTAAACCGGTAGCGCTGCAAATGGCCAAGGGCGTTGCAAATAATTTTGGAGCTGACATCGGCGTATCAACAACGGGGATTGCTGGTCCGGGCGGGGGAACTGAAGAAAAACCAGTGGGTACGGTTTGGATTGGATTCTGGAGCCGGGATGAACATTTTGCGCTGAAAGCTCGCTTTACGAATGATCGCCTTATCAATAAAGAGCGTTCGGCAGCCGTTGCCTTAGAAATTGTTAGACGATCGATTCTGGGAATTGCAGAAATGCCATACGGACTCAAAAAATATCCGGCTTGAAATTATTACGCATTACATACTTGCTTTTACTAATGTTTGCGGCTTGTCAGTCTGCGGCTCTTGCACAGGTTGACTCAACCACAGTCGATTCTGTAGCCCTCGATTCTGCTACAACGGATACGCTCTTTCTATATCCGCCGGAGTTGCCGGACGTAGCTGTTGATATCACTTCGTTAAATACTGGGGCAACAGACACGCTTTTTCGTTTTTCATTGAGTTTAACTGCGTTTCAAGATACGACTGTTCAATCTGCCAGGGGAGAAAAGAAAAAGGAACTTTTTAAAGTGAATCCCTGGGAGTTTCATGCGCCACTGGGAGCTGAGCGTACGGCAACCGACAGCACGTTGCGATGGCAATATTGGTCGGATTGGACCTATAAACTCAATCGAGAGCCGGGTGTTATCAGCTATCGGCTGGGGACAAACATCCGTTCAAATGCCGTACAGCGAAATGCTCACGAGCCGCGTCACCAGCAACTGTACTGGGAGGATATTTCGTTAAATGATCCGGTATCCGGAATTGTCAACTGGGAGCTGATTCCTCAAAATAAAATTGCCGATTTTTATACTGATGATTTGGGCACGGTGCACGAGTCAAGATTTTACCATCACCAATATTACATAAACAAGCCACTTTCAAGGCTTATATACAGTGAAAGTCAGTTTAACTATCGCAACCTGGAATTTGAAATCAGCCATAATTTATCGCAGCGAACGAATATAGAGTTGAGTTACTGGGATCGGCGCTCCGGCGGAGAATACAAGAACTCTGAAATTACTGGGCGCCAAATTTATCTAAAGGCCAGTCATCATTTAGACCAAAACAAATACCTGAAGCTCAACTATATCACGAACAATTATGATATCGGTCAGCCTTTTGGTTACAGCATGAACAATATGTTGGCCTTTAATTTTGATCGATATTCAGCTTCGCCCGTTCAATCTTCGGCTACAACAGAGCAAAAGAATAATATACTGACTTTAAATTATTATCAGCGTAATCCCGACAGCACACAAACAGAAGACAATTTCAGGGCAGGTCTTTTCCAAAGAAGCGATGAGCGACTAATGACATCTACGAGTGATAGTACGGGTTATAGTTTGAAGTCAGTAGGAGCCAACGCCCGCAAATGGTGGCAGTGGGGAGGCCTGCATTTGGAGACCGGGGCGAAGGCCGAATATTCATTCAATCAAACGCCGGAGAACAACACTTTGCCTGCTGAAAATTGGGCAACTGCAAAAGCCGACGGGAGTATAGTAATAGATTTTGTACCGCTTATCGATTTAATGGGAGATGCTGAACTGCAGATGCGATCAGATGGATTTCAGTCGTATCAAATGAATGCCGAGGGTAAAATTCCCATTGGTGATTTTAGCGTAACGGTGGGGGCATCGTCAGGAACTATTATGCCGACACCGCAACAGCTGTATTGGGATTCAGACCAGTTTAAAGGAAACTCAGATCTCGAAAATGAAAAGGTACAGGACATTCGTGGAACACTGAGCTATCATTTTAATCCCGATACAGAAATTGGAATTCGGGGGCAGCACAAAGAGGTGACCGATGGCATTATGGTGGCAGACAGCCTTTTTACCAATGTAAATAATTATGCGTCGCAATCCGCCACCGCCTTTTTTGAATGGGATTTGACAAACTTCGAATTTGAGGGATCGGCTGTATTTCATCGTTTTGCAGATAGTTATGTATCTCCATCCGGCACCATCCCGATGTCGCCTCAGGAGCGGGTTTGGCTTAAGGGAAGCGCCTATTGGAAGGGGTACCTGTTTGATCGCGCAACCTATGTGAAGGCCGGTGTTTCAGGAATGGCGGCCCCGTTTCGTTATCAGCCTGATCACTATAATCCCGAGCTAAATTACTGGCAGCCAATGAGCGCTGATCAACAGCTGCCGAGGTTTAACAGGCTGGATGTGGATATTTCCGCAAGAGTGCGTTCGATTATGTTTATTTTGCGATGGGAAAATGTGCTTGACGATGTTAGTCAACTCGGCTACTTTGAGACTGCTCAGTATCCCATGGCGCAGCGCCGGTTTATTTTTAGCGTGCGGGCACTTTTTAGAAATTAAAAAAATAAGAAAAGGATGAGTTTAGGTTACGTCGTTAAGGAAGGTATGGCCGGAATCGGCCGAGCAAAACTTGCTGCATTCACCTCAATGTTCTCATTGTTTATTGCGGTATTACTGTTGGGATTACTGGCTCGTTTGGGATACAACGGTTACGAGGTGGCTCAATCTCTCAAAAAGTCGATTGATGTGGAAGTGTTTTTGATGGATTTGGATGAGCGGACGACGAATGAGCTTTCGGATCGGCTGAAAGAGGAGAAGCTTGTTCAGGAGGTTTCTTATATATCTAAAGACAGTGCGGCAGCTGTTTTTGAAAAGGAGTTTGGCTCTACCGGAAGCTCACTTGCAGATCTCAAATTTTTACCCGCTTCTTTTAAACTTAATATTGATCCCGATGCCCAGATTTCGCAGGTTGATTCGCTGGTTAATCAGATACAATCTTATCGAGGGGTAGACGAAGTACGGTTTAATCAGCAACTGTTGAAGCGAATAGAGGCTAATTTCGAGACTGCGGCAATGATGGGCGGGGGATTGGGTATTCTTATTTTGCTGGCTTCTATGATTCTGGTATTTAATACTATTCGTCTGACAATCTACGCCAAGCGGGACCTCATTAAAGCGATGAAACTTGTTGGAGCTACCAATGGATTTATCCGTCGCCCGTTTGTTGTAGAGGGGATTATTCAGGGATTAATTGCCGGGTTACTCTCGGTAGGGGTGATGTTTGTTACATTCCATTATTTACTTCCTGAATATATTTCTGAACTGGGTATTTTGGAATGGCCATTCGGTCGTTGGTATTATCTCTCTGGAGCGATGGTATTGCTGGCTGTATTTATGGGATTCTGGGGAAGCCAGTGGGCCGCACGCAAGTTTATCAAGAAGACATCCATATCTGAATAATTTCCCCATCGTATAGCTGTAGTTGGCTGCCTTCGCCGAAACTTTTAAGCGGGCATTGTACAAATATGAAAAGCTACGTGCAGGTAGGCTATCTGATGGATAAAACTTAGACCTTAACTTGTGAGAGGGTTAATCCCCTGAATAACAGGTGGTTGGATTGCTCAGGAGTACAACTCCTTCGCAACTTGGATGTTAAATGGGTTATCAGATAGGTAAACAAGTAGGTCTCTAAAGCTGTTCTAAAGTGGACGACGCAGAGCATCGTCACAAGAGATTACGTTAGATACTTGGATGTCATTTCGAACAAGCGTAGCTCCGAGAGAAAACATGGCTTGATGTTGGATAAAAACGATGGTCACTCACTTTACTTGAGGTAACATCATTTGAGTTCATAATAATTAGTAAAACCAGTGTCCTATTTCCGTTTATCTTTTACATAAATAGCTTTTGATTGTCCTTCGCCCGTTGAGCGTTCTTCAATCTCAAACAGTTCAATAGCTTTAACGAGATTGCCCAGTTTTCCGTATCCGTAATTTCGGGGATCAAATTCGGGGGACTGTTTGGCGATATAACTGCCCACCTGGCCGAGATGTGCCCAGCCGCTTTCGTCAGATGAGGCTTCTATGGCGTTACGTGTCAAATTGACCAGCTTAGTATCTTGCTTTAGCTCATTTGTTGACATACGTTGGATCGAGGAATCTTCGTCCGCTTCTTCCTCGCTGCGCAGTACCTCCGTATAGATAAACTTGTCACAAGCCGCCACAAAAGGGTCCGGGGTTTTTTGCTCTCCGAATCCATAAACGTATAAACCCTCTTCACGAATACGGGCTGCTAACTTAGTAAAATCGCTGTCGCTTGAGACAATGCAAAAACCATCAAACTGGCCAGTGTAAAGCAGGTCCATGGCATCGATAATCATGGCGCTGTCAGTAGCATTCTTACCGGTCGTATAGCCAAACTGTTGTATCGGTTGGATAGAGTGATCTAATAGATGATCTTTCCATCCGCGCAGTTTTGTGGAAGTCCAGTCGCCGTAAATGCGCTTTACGTTGGCGGTTCCATACTTCGCTATCTCTGCCAAAAGACCTTCCACAATAGAAGGTTGGGCGTTATCAGCATCGATTAAGACTGCTAATTTATTTGATGTATCCTGATCCATAAATTGAAATAATTCGAATTAAGTTTAATACAAATCTTAAAAAAAGATAAATAATAAGTTACGATATTCACGCATAACTTCAAGAAAGAGGGGAGGATACAGATTTACAAAATATATGAGGTTTGATAATCCAAATTAGCACAGGAATTTATCATGCGATTAAAGCAAAAGGCTTATTTGTAGTAATGGGAAAGGATTGGTACTCAAGAATTAACATTGAGTTAACAAAAGACTCTGATTTTTAAAATACCTTGATACATCGAATTTCAGCACACTAATCACATAGAAACAACCAATTCAAAATTACTGAGATAATGGTAAAAAAAATATTTGCACTATTCCTTTTTAGTGGTGTCTTCTTGTATTCATGTGGCTCAGGGGGATCTCAGAATGAAATAAAAATTGATGGATCCGGTACCGTATATCCCATAACCGAAGCCGTAGCCGAGGAATTCCGTAAGATAGAACCGAATATCAGGGTTTCGGTAGGATCATCCGGATCAGGTGCTGGTTTCAAAAAGTTTGTACGGGGAGAAACTGACATATCGAACTCATCTCGGAAAATATCCGAAGAGGAAAAAGCGTTGGCAGAAGAAAATGGCATTGAGTATCAGCAATTTTCTATTGCATTAGATGGGATTTCAATCGTTGCTCATCCTGATAACGATTGGGTTAAAACACTTACCCCTGAAGAACTTAATGAAATTTGGAAGGCCGACAGTGAGGTGCAGCAGTGGAGTGATATACGCGAAGGGTGGCCGGATGAAGATATTCGTCTTTATGGTCCAAATACTGCTCATGGTACCTATGACTTTTTTACCGAAACAATAAATGGAGAATCGGGAGCCAGCCGGACTGATTATAATGCGGTGGCTGATTATAACGTAGCTGTACAAGGGATTTCGTCAGATAAATATTCGCTCGGATATTTTGGATTGGCTTATTATGAAGAAAATGCTGATCAGCTGAAGCTCATAGGTATTGATACCGGGGAAGGTGTTGTTGAACCTTCTCTCGAAACCGTAAAAGACGGTTCATATAAACCGTTGTCACGATCACTTTATATTTATGTTACCAAGAAGGCAGCACAGCGTTCTGCTGTTCAAAAATTTGTTGAATTTTACTTTGATAACGCCGGTGAACTGGCAAAGGATGTGGGATATGTGCCTATGCCCGAAGAGGATTATGAGGAGCAAAAATCCGCATTCCACAGCTTTGCATTCGATACGTTAGAAGCTAATTAACTAACCTATTTTCTCCACTTGCCGGATGATTATAGGTAAGTGGAGAAAACTACCATTATCCTCTTTCATGAATATTAAAGAGAAAATAATTGAGAAGGTACTGGCCTTCTGCGCTCTTCTAACCATTCTGACCACTGTTGGTATTATTGCCGTCCTATTGTTTGAGGCGATCGGATTTTTCAGGGAAGTATCTATTGTCGATTTTCTGACAGGTACCGAATGGACCCCGCTTTTTGCAGATAAAAACTATGGGATTCTGCCGTTGGTATCAGGAACACTGCTTACCACATTCATCGCCATTGCCGTTGCACTGCCCGTTGGGCTTACCATTGCAATCTATTTGAATGAATACGCCCCCAAGCGCTTTCGTAAGGTTTTGAAGCCATTGCTGGAAGTCTTGGCGGTTGTTCCTACGGTGGTGTACGGTTTTTTTGCTCTGATGATTGTAACTCCTTTTTTAAAAGTGTTCATACCGGATTTGGCTGGATTTAATGCGCTTTCGCCAGGTATTGTGATGGGAATAATGATTATTCCATTTGTCTCCTCACTTAGCGAAGATGCGTTGGCGGCTGTCCCCGATTCGCTGCGAAAAGCGTCATACGGAATGGGTTCAACACGATTTCAAACAGCTTTTCGGGTAATGGTTCCCGCTGCCTCGTCAGGTATCATGGTTTCCATAATATTAGCGCTTTCACGGGCGATTGGGGAGACCATGATTGTAGCAATCGCTGCGGGACAGACGCCCGTATTTACATTTGATCCTACTGTGCCTATCGAAACGATCACCGCTTATATTGTAAAAGTAAGTTCGGGAGATGTTCCGCAGGGCACTATTGCATACAAAACGATATTTGCGGCGGGTATCACCCTGTTTGTGGTGACATTCATTCTGAATAACATCAGCTTTTGGATAAAAAACAGGTATCAGGAAAAATATGAATAGAGCAAAGATAAATAGGTTAAAAGACAAGGCTTTTAAATACTTCGGGATCTTTGCCAGCGTGATAGGAATTGTAATCCTGGCTATTTTTATTGGTTTTGTCATCTATATGGGTATTCAACGTCTCAGCTGGGATTTCATGGTTGAACTGCCATCAAGATTTGCCGAAAATTCAGGTATCTATACGGCCTGGATGGGTACGGTTTGGATTATGGTTTTTACCACATTAATCTCCTTTCCGCTGGGAGTAGGGGCAGGAATTTATTTAGAAGAATATGGCAAGAAAAACCGGTGGAGTTCTTTTCTTGAAATCAATATTTCCAATCTGGCCAGTGTGCCATCCATTATTTATGGTCTGCTGGGATTGGGAGTATTTGTAAGGATGATGCAGATGGGGAATAGTATTTTGGCTGGTGCTTTAACACTTTCACTGTTGATATTACCCATTATTATTGTTTCTACACGAGAAGCCATTAAGGCAGTTCCAAGTTCTATTCGGGATGCTTCCAATGCGCTCGGTGCCTCAAAATGGCAAACGATATGGCATCAGGTATTGCCGGCATCGTTTGGGGGAATTCTAACGGGTGTTATACTGGCTCTTTCACGGGCTATTGGAGAAACGGCGCCTCTGATTGTAGTAGGAGCTTTGGTATATGTGCCTTTTGCTCCCCAAAGTCCCCTGGATGAATTTACAGTATTGCCGGTACAAATTTATAATTGGGTGTCACGTCCACAGGAAGAGTTTGTTATCAATGCGGCGGCAGCTATTATTGTACTGTTAGGAATTACCTTTATTATGAATGGGATAGCGGTGTACTTTCGTAATAAATGGCAAAATAAAATGCAGTGGTAGGCAAAAATTTTCATTAATCAGTTAGTACTAAGAATGGATTCACAAACTAAAAGCAACCAACCGAAGACTTCACAAGTGAAAACCAAGCCGAAGCTTAATTCTAAGAATCAATCATTTAAGCTGCAGGCTAATAATGTGGATGTTTTCTATGATGATTTTCAGGCTATCGAAAATATCAGCTTGGATATTGTAGAACAATCCATCACTGCTTTCATTGGTCCTTCGGGATGCGGGAAGTCAACATTTTTGCGATTGTTTAACCGTATGAATGATTACATAGATGGATTTCTTATGAATGGAAGTATATTATTGGATGGCAATGATATATATGATTCATCTATAAATGTTGAAGAGCTACGTAAAACGGTGGGAATGGTTTTTCAAAAACCCAATCCGTTTCCAAAATCAGTTTATGAAAATGTAGCTTATGGTCTGCGTATTCAAGGGATTAAGGACGAAGAATATATTGAAAACCGAGTTGTTGAATCCTTAAAGCAGGCAACACTTTACAATGAGATTGAAGGAAACCTGGAGAAACAGGCGCTGGCCCTTTCGGGCGGACAACAGCAGCGGCTTTGTATTGCCCGGGCACTGGCTGTAAAACCGTCGATACTATTGATGGACGAACCTACCTCGGCACTTGATCCCATCTCATCAGGTAAGATTGAAGATTTGATTCATGAGCTTAAAAAAGAATTCACGATCGTTATTGTAACTCACAATATGCAGCAGGCGGCACGCGTAAGTGATAATACCGCGTTCTTGTATATGGGAAAATTGATTGAATACGGTGATACCCAAAAAATATTTACCAATCCGGAAAAAGATCGCACGCAAAACTATATTACCGGACGGTTTGGATAAAAATTCATCAGTAAGTAAACTATTTAAAATTCTGTAAAAATGGCACCACAACACTTGGACAGCGAACTTAAGCTATTAAAAGATAACGTTTTGGAGCTGATGTTTTTGGTTAAAAATCAGCTCGAAAAGGGACAAAAAGCGCTTGATGATTTTGATGAGGAGTTGGCTCACGAGATCATGGCCAACGAGAAAAGGGTGGATAGCCTTGAACTTACCATCGATCGGGATTGTGAGAACCTGTTGGCGCTTTATAACCCGGTAGCTGTAGATTTGCGTTTTGTAATGGCTGCTTTTAAGATAAATTCTGATCTGGAACGCATCGGGGATCACGCTAACAGCATTGCCAAGTATATTGCTGATTTTGGTCGTAAAATTGATGAGGATACATTAGAAACCATGCGGCTGGACAAAATGTATAATACGGCTAACGAGATGGTGAGTAATGTTTTTAATGCCTTTATTACTGAGGATACCGATCTGGCCAGAAAAGTTTTTCGGCTGGATAAGACGTTAAATAAAATTAACCGAGAGGTGTCGGGGGCGACGGCTGAACTTATTGAAGCGGATATAAGTCAGACGCAAAATTATCTATATTTGTTTTCTATCATCAGAAAGCTGGAACGGGTAGGAGATCTCACCAAGAATATTGCCGAAGAACTTATTTTCTATATTGAAGCAAAGGTCCTAAAGCACAAAAAAATGAAGTCCAAAAATAATAACGGAAACGATAAATAAGATAAGTCGTAGCTTTATTTTAATAGGGATTTAAACTGCAGTTTTACAAATTTTATCGCAAAGTACCTTACTATTATCTGCAGTTATATTTATCACAAAAATTGATCAGCACACATAATTAAAAAATCAGTTATGAAACGGATAGCACTACTATGCTTATTATTTCTATGTCTTTTAATTACTGAATCCAGGGCACAAATATCACTGGATAATAACGCAAGTCTGAGTGGAAGGGTATACAGTGATTACTATTGGATGGCCCAGCATCACAACGAAGATATAGAAGGGGAAAACGGGTTTTGGTTTCGTCGTATTTATATGACTTATAGTCGGGATCTGAATGAAGCTTTTTCTACAAGGATTCGCCTTGAGATGAATTCAGCAGGGGATTTTCAGTCCGGCACGGAAATGATACCCAACGTGAAAGATGCATATTTAAAGTGGGAGAACGAAAACCATCAGATTTTAGCAGGTATATCAGGATCGCCTCTATTTGGATTGAGCGAGGATGTATGGGGGTATCGATCCGTCGAAAAATCCCCACAGGATTTATACGATTTCGGCAGTTCCCGCGATTTTGGATTGGCTTTTAAAGGACAGCTTGGTCAGGCAGGGAATCTCACTTATCACTTATTTGTCGGCAATGGGAACGGCAATAAGCCCGATGTTGATAAAGGCAAAAAAGTGAGTCTGGCATTGGGGTATTACCTAACTGAACATTTTGTGATTGAAGGATATGGGGATGTAAACAGCAAAACCAATGATCCTAACAGCTATACTGCTCAACTTTTTAGCGGATACCAATCGGAAAAGATTAATATAGGTGCTCTTTATTCTAATCAGTATGAGGAGGGACAGCTTGGTTTAGCAGCGCGGAGTCTGGATCTCGTATCCGTGTTTGCTAATTTTAAAATTAGTGATAAAACTAAGGGATTTTTGCGGGCGGATCACCTTTTTGGCGGATATATGGGAGGTAGTGAAAATTCTTATATACCATTTTCTGAAGATGTTGAATCGACCTTTATGGTGGCAGGAGCGGACTTCTTTCTTTCTGATCAAGTTCACCTGATGCCCAATATTGAAACGATAGTATATGGCGAAAATAATCAGGGTATTTCACCAGATACTGACATTATTCCTCGCTTAACGCTCTTCTGGAATTTTTAGTTAAAAAATTAGCTCTTCATTCTCTTCTCCTGACCAAAAGTTATAGCTCTGCAGTAATACCCAATTAATGAATTCTCGGAAATTATTTTTAAAAGAGAAGATACAAGAGCGAAGGCTGTTGGAAATCTATCTGGAATGGATATTAATTAATACACTTATCCACATGGTATTAAGATTAATCCGTAAAGCTGCTTACATTAGCGGGTCGATCAACTCTAAATAATATTGATATCTTGAGCTCAGAAGTTACTCTTAAACAAATAGCTGAGGCGCTGGGCGTTTCAGCGATGACCGTTTCCCGCGCTTTAAATGATCGTGATAATGTGGATGAAAAGACTAAGCAGCGCGTCCGTAACAAAGCAGAAAGTATGGGTTATACCCCTAATCGCGTGGCCAAAAGTTTGGTGTCACGCAAAACGCATACGCTTGGAGTCGTTATCCCTGAAATTACCCATGCCTTTTTCCCCGAAGTAGTTCGTGGTATTGAGGAGGTTGCTTATAAATCAGATTATCAGCTTTTTCTAACCAATGCCAATGAGCTATTCAGTCGCGAGAAAGAGGCCATTGAGACGTTACGTAGCCAGCGCGTTGATGGATTGCTTATTTCATCATCGTTGACTCACGAAGATTATTCATTTTATGAGAGCATTATTGAGGGGGGAGCAAAAGTAGTATTTTTTGACCGCTGTATTGAAGATATCGGAGCCAGCTGCGTTAGTGTAAATGACCGGGAGAGCAGCCAGAAAATTACGGAACATTTAATCACTGAGCATGGCTATACCCAAATAGCCCATTTAAGTGGACCACAGAAAGTATCTATAGGTAAAGAACGCTTGCAGGGGTACAAAGATGCTCTCGAAGCTCATAATTTAGAACTAAATGAAGAGTGGGTCATTCAGGCCGAATTTAAAGAGGATACCGGTTATGACGCAATGATCAAACTTCTGGAGAAGGGAAGGGAGGGGCATCCTGATGCGGTTGTTGCGGTGAATGATCCTGTTGCCATTGGTGCTATTGAAGCCATTAAAGAGCACGGGCTGACAATTCCTGATGATATCGCTATTGTTGGTTTTACGGATGATATTCGCTCTTCTTTACTTGATGTACCATTGACAACAGTACGTCAGCCAGCCTATGAAATGGGAGAACAGGCTGCCGAGAAGCTCATTAATGTTATTGAAGATGAAGATGCAACGGTAGAAAAGATCGAGGTACCCACGACGCTGAAAATACGCTCTTCCTGCGGCTGTTAAATTTCCTCTTGGTATTAATTTTGCTAAAGAATGGACATCAAGTTTAATTCTGTTTGATAAATTCTTCGATTGTATTATATTTTTAATTGATAATGTTATCGTTAACATACAATGTAGGTGTCGGTCTGTAACCGGTTCCAATATTTAGTGAGTATTTCCATGACTCAGAAATATATTTTTCTCATTATTTTAAGCTTGTCAATATTGTCCTGTCAGGATAATTCGCCTACCAATGGTGACAGTGATGGAAATGATGATCATGGTTCTACCCCAGAACAAGAGGAAACAAGCGGTGACTTCGTTATGGGAGCGGACCTGTCGTATGTTAACCAGATTTTGGATAAAGGAGGCACTTACCGCGATTCTGGCACGGTCGAAAATCCCTATAAAATATTTAGCGATTATGGGACTGATGTTGCCAGATTTCGCCTGTGGCATGATCCTGAGTGGACGGCCAATGTCTATGAAGGAGAGGATAATCCGATGTACAATGATCTTGCTGATGTTAAGCGTGCCATACGTCAGGCCAAGAAGCATGGCATGGGCGTGAATCTTGATTTTCATTATTCGGATACTTGGGCTGATCCCGATCACCAAAACATTCCTGAGGCGTGGAGAGATATTACTGATTTAGAGAAGCTGAAGGATGTTGTGTACAACTATACCAAAGAAACCTTGCAGCATTTAGAAGGTGAAGGCTTGATGCCTGAGTATGTACAAATCGGCAATGAGACGAATTGCGGACTCATGTATTCTAATGCCCCGCAGGATTTTCCGTCACTTAACGTCTGTGATGGTCATTGGTCTAATACCGGAGAAGTAATCAACAGTGGTATTGAAGCTGTTCGAGAGGTGTCATCCAGTTCGGATGTGGACACAAAGATTATTCTGCATATCGCTCAACCTGAAAACGTAAGCTGGTGGTTTGATAATTTAACGACAACCGGGAATGTGACTGACTTCGATATTATTGGGTTTTCCTATTACACTCCGTGGTCGGATGTTTCGTTGAATCAAATTAGCGATCATGTCTCTGATTTCCGGGATGCGTTTGATAAAGAAGTGATGATTGTAGAGACAGCCTACCCGTGGACGATGGATTATGCTGATGACTATAACAATCAATTTGGGTCAAATGCGCTTGTGGACGGATACCCTGCTACTAAAGAGGGGCAGCGTGATTTTATGATTGATCTTACGAAGGAAGTCATGGGCGGTGGCGGTAGTGGACTGATGTACTGGGAGCCGGCCTGGATTACATCGAACATGAAGGATCAATGGGGTACGGGCTCATCATGGGAAAACAATACGTTGTTTGATTTTGAGGGGAACGTCCATCAGGGCATTGAATACATCAATTATGATTACGAAAGCAATTAGCGGATAAAAAATTATAGATCAGATTTTATGAATGTAGTTGGGAATTCATTATTAAAAATTCTTCCTGTTGGCTTTGTTTTTCTGTTGGTTCTTGGCGCTATACAACATGTAGAGGCCCAGCAGCAATCGTTGGTTGAAGTGGATAAAGAGGGCGTAATGCGCCTTTTGAAATCGGGAGAAGAAGCTGCTTTCTTTGGTGTAAATTACTCTCCACCATTTGCGCATAGTTATAGGACTACCAATCGGTTAGGGGAAATACATAAAAAAGTTATAGATCAGGATACTTACCATTTTACTCGTCTTGGTTTTGATGGATTCCGCCTGCATGCATGGGATACCGAAATCAGTGATAGTCTCGGACATTTGGTCGAAAACGAGCACCTTGATTTGCTGGATTACAAGCTGGCAAAATTAAAACAGCGAGGCATTAAGGTAGTGCTTACGCCCATCACCTATTATGACAACGGCTATCCTGAGCCACCGACAGAGACGGATGGCTTTGCTAACTATATCTCCAAAGAAGAAGCACCTGAGAATCCTGATTTTTGGCCGGTGATCAAACAGTATCTCAAAGAGTTTATGAGTCACAAAAATCCGTATACCGGACTAACGTATCAGGAAGATCCCAATATCATTGCCATTGAAATCGACAATGAACCAACGCACAGCGGCAGTCAGGACTCGTTGACCAACTATATAAATATGCTGACGGATCACCTGCGCGACAATGGACTGGAGAAGCCAATCTTTTATAATATTGCTCAGAATCCGTCGATGGCTGAAGGCGTTATGAATGCCAATATTGACGGAACGACCTTTCAATGGTATCCCGGTGGGTTGGTAGGCGGGAAAGAGATCACGAAAAATTATTTGCCGTATATCGATGAATATTCCATTCCGTTTGCGGATAAGGAAGCATTTAAAACAAAGGCACAGATGGTCTATGAGTTTGATTCGGCCGATTTTCTGAAGCCTTACACTTATCCTGCTATGGCGCGTAGCTTCCGGGAGGCGGGTTTCCAGTGGGCTACGCAGTTCGCTTATGATCCCATGGCCATGGGGCACGTCAATACGGATTACCGCACGCATTATTTGAATATGGCTTATACGCCTGCTAAAGCAGTTAGCATGAAAATTGCCTCGGCGGCTTTTCACCAGCTTGACCGTAATAAAAGTTATGGGCGGTATCCGCAAAATAATATGTTTGGGGATTTTGAGGTGAACCACGAAAAGGGATTGAGTCAGCTTAATGCTGATACGGCTTTTTTCTATTCCAATGATACAGAAACTGCCCCAAAAGACGCTCAGGCTTTAAAACATATTGCTGGGGTTGGCAACTCTTCGGTAGTATCGTACGATGGGACAGGCGCTTATTTCTTGGATAAAATAAGTGATGGTATTTGGCGGCTCGAAGTAATGCCCGATGCTATTCAAATCCGCGATCCCTTTGATGTAGTTTCACTCGATAAATGGCTGACATGGATTGACTGGAAACGTCATAAAATGATTATTGACTTACCTAACCTCGGTAACCAATTTCACTTAAAAGGGATTAATACCGGTAACGACCAAAAGATGACGGCAAGCAATGGTTCTTTTGCTGTTTCGCCCGGGGCTTATTTAGTCTATCGGGACGAGCAAACCGAAAACCTTCCTGCTAATGATTATAAGATGGGCAGTATCCGGATTAATGAATTTGTAGCTCCGCCCGAAACCGACAGTGAACCGATGGTTCGACATGATTCCCCAACCAGTGTCCGGTCTGATAAATCCATCTCCATAAAAGCTAAAGCAGCTGCGCTAAAAGATGGTGACAAAGTAAGTTTAGTGGTGCAGAATGGCTGGCAGACCAAAGATATTCCGATGGAGAAAGCTTCGGCCTATTCCTATGAGGCGACAATTCCGGCCGATGACCTATATCCCGGAACAGTGACGTACTGGATAACAATAGATCAGGAAAATAAAACACTCACCTTTCCGGGCGGACATGAAGGTCATCCCGGCGACTGGGATTATTATCACGATCGTCAATACAGTATGGAGGTTTATGAAACCGATGCCGCAATTGCTCTTTTTGATGCCACTGACGGCATAACAGAAGTAAATTATGCTTTTGAAACGTGGAATAGTGAAAACGGAGTAGAGGTGGTTTCTTCAGACCAAGCCGGTCAACGGGCATTGCAGGTGTTTGCCGGAGACGATCTGACCAAAGACAATGAAACGCTTGGATGGAATTTTATTCTGGGAGATAAATTGGAGCACGTGACACAGTCGGTTGATCAATCTGACTTGTTTGCTGTAAAAGCCAAAACCGGTGAAGAAGCTGGAAATTTAAAAGCTATTGTGGTGCTGCAGGATGGTACTTCGTATAGTGCGGAGATAGAGTCATCTAATGAATTTGAAACATCTAAAGTACCGTTTTCTGAATTTAAGCAGGATCCTATGATGCTGTTGCCCCGACCGTATCCCACCTTTTTACCGCTTTGGTTTAAGGCGGAGGTCGATGGTACCCTTAATCCCACTGATATTGAAGAAATACAATTTATGTTTGTCCCGGCTGATGAAAATGAAGTGGTAAAAGAAAATACCAGCTTTGCTATCGAATCGGTTTGGATTGAAAAAGCCAAAAATTAATCAACAGATGATTATGAAAAAACTTCTACCATTGCTCCTCATTTTAACCGTTTTGGGATGGGGTTGTGAACCTTCTGAACGTTCAAAAAAAGGATTCCAGGACAAGACGACCCTCAACTTTAATAAAGATTGGCAGTTTGCCCGGGGCATAGATACTACGGTTGTAGCAGATTACTTTGAAAAGGAGAGTAGTGTGGAATGGGAAAATATTTCGTTGCCCCATACCGCCCATATTGAGCCGCTGGTTATTGAAGACCAGCAGTGGCAGGGCACTGCATTTTACCGCAAGTTTTTTGAAGTAAAATCCAAAAATAGCGACAAACGTTTGGCCGTGAAATTCGGAGCAGCCATGCATGAGGCAGACGTGTATCTCAACGGCGAAAAGCTGATGAAGCACAAAGGAGGCTATTTGCCATTTGTGGTGGATATTACAGATAAGGTACAATTCGATGAGGAAAACGTACTGCTGGTTAAGCTGAACAATGAAGACAACCCTACCATCCCGCCGGGAAAGCCGATAGAAAATTTGGATTTCAATTACTTTAGTGGACTCTATCGGAACGTACATCTGTTAATTGATGACAAACTACATATTTCTGATCCCATTGCGGCCGATCGTGTCGCCGGCGGTGGACTGCTGGTTCGAACCTCCGACGTGTCTGATAAGTCAGCGATTGTTAGCCTGCAGACAGATATTTTAAATTCGGATGACGCTCCGCAACAAGGTTTGCTTAAAACGACCCTTTGTGATCAGGAGGGAAATGTTGTTGCCGAAGGAGAAATATCCACCGAAGAAATTGAAGCAGAAACGTATAAGAAAATTAAGCAAGAGTTTACGGTAAAGAATCCTAATCTGTGGTCACCTGATAATCCATATCTCTACACGATGACCGTAGAGCTGGAAAAGAATAGAGAAGTGGTCGATTCCAAGCGGGAGAAAATCGGCATTCGCACCTTCCATTTTAATGAAGGTAATCAGTTTGTACTCAATGGGGAGGTGCTGCATCTTCGGGGCACCAATCGTCACCAGTCGTATCCGTATATTGGCTACGCTCTTTCGGATAATGCCCAGTATCGCGATGCCTACAAGATAAAAGAGGCCGGATTTAACTTTATTCGTACGGCCCACTATCCCCCGTCGCCCGCTTTTCTGGATGCGGCCGATGAGATTGGCTTGTTGTTTATGAACGCCATCCCCGGCTGGCAGTTTTTCGGGGATGAGGAGTTCCAGCAGCTTGCCTACCGTGATATCCGTCACATGATTCGCCGCGACCGTAATCATCCGAGCATTGTACTTTGGGAGGCATCACTCAACGAGTCGGATATGCCGGAAGCTTTTATGGATAGTGCACATGCGATTGTTCATGACGAGCTTCCGTTTACCGATACCTATTCCACAGGATGGATGGATTATACCTATGATGTGTTTATTCCTGCCCGTCAGCACGCTGATCCACCGGAATATTGGAACGATTACTCTAAGGATAAGCCGTACTTCATCGCCGAATATGGTGATTGGGAATACTATGCGCATAATGCCGGATTCAATCAGGATGAATTTGAAGATCTGACCGAAGATGCGCGTAATTCTCGTCAGCTGCGTGGCGACGGTCAAAAACGGTTGGCCCAGCAGGCACTCAATTTCCAGGAAGCACATAATAGCAATCGAAAAGGGGACTCTTTCGGGGATGCCAACTGGGTGATGTTTGATTACAATCGCGGCTATGCCGATAACTTAGAAGCATCGGGTATTCACGATATTTTTCGTGTTCCCAAGTTTGCCTATTACTTCTATCGGAGCCAGGCCAAACCTAATTTGGAGCCTGATGCTCGGTTTAACAAGCCGATGATTTATGTGGCGAACTTCTGGTCTGATTCTACTTTTAAAACGGCCAAAGTGTACAGTAATACGGAAGAAGTAGAGCTGTTTTTGAATGGTGAATCGCTTGGACGAAAATCCCCCGACAGTGGGCGCGTTTCATCCCATTTGCAGCATCCGCCGTTTACTTTCGAAATAGATGAGTTTGAACCAGGATCCCTGCGTGCCTTCGGATATATTGATGGTAAAAAGGTTGCCGAGCACACCCAGGCCACGCCCGGGGAAGCGAAAAGTATTGAACTGGATGTAGATTTAAGTAACAAACCGCTGGAGGCCGGACAAAAAGATGTGGTATTTGTACTATGCTTCTTTAGTGGATGAAAACGGAACGGTCGTTCCTGATGCTTATCATGAGATTCATTTTGAAGTTAAGGGCAATGCAGAACTCGTTGGGCAGAATCCTATAAGTGCCGAAGCCGGTATTGCCACGATATTGCTCCGTGCAGGGGATAAGCCAGGAATGCTTTTAATTACCGCCACAAATGAAGATTTAGAACAGTCAACTAGTCAGATAGAAATTCAATGATTATTTAACATGGCCCTCTGCTAACCCGTGTCACCCTTAATCTATTTCAAGATCTATTGTAACGGATGCTAAAACAAGTTCAGCATGACATGGTAGGGGTGCACAAAAAGTTTTTAATAAAAGATGGTTAGTCTTAACTGGAATTAGAATTTTCTAGCGGCTTTAACGACCCATTTTGTTACGATAAAAATGGGACATCAATCAAAAAGATTAGTTAAACCTAAATATGATGAAGACATTTTTAATTAAATTTGTAGGGCTCATTTTTGTCTCGGCAATTTTTGTTACTCATAGTTTTGCCCAAGACTCCACAAAATCCGAAGGCACGGTCGACATCACCTATGCTGTAGGTGCCGATATGTCGTTCCTAAAAAGTGCTGAGGATAATGGCCGAGCGTTTAAAGACAATGGGGAAGTAAAACCCGGTCTCGATATTTTTAAGGCTCACGGTTACAATTGGATACGCCTGCGCCTGTTTCATTCCCCTGATGAGCTGCCCAACGATTTGGAATATACTATCGAACTGGCGCAGGAAGCAGAAAAACGGGGATACAAATTTTTACTTGACTATCACTATGCAGACAGCTGGGCTGATCCCGGCAAGCAGCCAATACCTGCCGCATGGAAAGGATTGTCGGTAGATGTATTAGCTGATTCGGTCTACCAGTATACGAAGAATACGATACAAGCTTTTCGCGAAGCAGGAGTAATGCCCCAAATGGTCCAGATTGGCAATGAAACACGTAACGGCATGCTGTGGCCGACCGGTAAACTGCCCGATAACTGGGATAATTTTGCCAAGTTGGTAAAAGCGGGGGTCGACGGGGTAGATGCCGGACGGGGACAAGCCGCACGTCCGCTGATTATGATTCACTATGATCAGGGCGCCGATGCGGAGGGCACCAAAAAGTATTACGACAAATTTAATTCCTATAATATTCCCTACGATATTATCGGACTGTCGTACTATCCGTGGTGGCACGGAAATCTGCTGGAGCTTCGTGAAAATCTGCTGTCACTGGTTGAAAATTTCACTAAAGATATCATTCTGGTAGAAACAGCCTATCACTGGCAGACATCCGAATATGAAGATATGATTCCACCGTATCCAGAGACCCCGGCCGGACAGCGAGAGTTTTTGGAATCCGTAAATGAAACTTTGCTTAATATCTCATCCTCAAAATAAAGGAGATTTTCTGGTGGGAACCAGCTGTAGAGGGTGGATTGGGGGCCCGTAGTTATTTCGATGAGGAGGGCAATATGCTGCCCGTGATGGATGTATTCGACAAATACTGGCTGGGACATCAAAAGGAAGAAGGAACACCCGACTAGGTTTGAAAGAAGAAACAATTTATTTGGTATCACATTGGCCTGCAATCAATTAAAGAAACGTGAATAAAGAAAGTTAATTTAAACTTGATACTTGATAAATAATTCCTGACATTATTATCAATGTTATCGATAACATGAAGGCTTATTTTTTTTGTTCTTAGTGTTATCGATAACATTTTGGATGGTCAGTTATAATAAAAATAAATACAAATAAGGGATACAATGTTATGAAAGTAAGCCACATAATAAGCCTAATGCTTTTCTTTTTTTGTGTAACCGGTTTCATGAGTGTTCAAGCACAAGACATGGAAGTTTCTGGTACTGTTTTCGATGGCCAAACTGAGGGAACGTTACCAGGGGTTAACATTTCTGTTAAGGGCACCACACGTGGAACTACAACAAATGCTGAAGGGAAATACCAGTTATCTGTAGAAAGTTTATCGGATACATTGGTTTTTTCTTTTGTTGGGTATGAGGTGCAGGAAATTCCAATTGACGGCAGAAACTCAATAAACGTCACTATGAATCCGACTACTTTACTTGGTGAAGAGGTTATTGTGGTTGGATATGGTCAACAGAGAAGTCAAGATGTAACAGGTGCAATATCGACTGTTAGTCCTGATGATATTGACGATGTTAATACGGCCAATTTTGGTGATGCAATTCAGGGTTTAGTGCCAGGTGTAAATGTTAGTACAACAGGTGCGCCAGGTTCTGAGCCATCAGTCGAAATCAGAGGTTTGGGAAATTTCTCTAATAATGAGCCTTTATATATTATTGATGGTGTGCCCACTTCTGCTAATCGAGACTTTAATGTAAATGATATCGAGTCTGTTCAGATTCTTAAGGATGCATCAGCAGCTGCAATATATGGTTCTCGTGCTGCTAATGGAGTTGTTATTATTACTACGAAAAGTGGTCAAGAGGGGCCAATGAAAGTAGAATACTCAAGTCAAATCGGAAGAGAATGGTTACCAAGATTTGATTTGATGGATAGGGAACAATGGATCGATTTCAACAATAGAGCTTATGATAATGCTATTGAAGCAGGTGTGACCGGGGTAACATCTCGTCAAGACCATATGGACGGAAATACTAATTGGCAAGATGAGACTTTTGAGCCGGCATGGAGTTATGACCAGAATCTAACCTTGTCTGGTGGAGGTGACCTCGGTACGTACTTAATTTCTTTAAACACCTTACGTAATACTGGTACAACCATAGGTAGCGGTTCCAGGAGATATGGTGTAAGAGTTAATACTGAGGGATCACAAGGAATATTTACTTTTGGTGAAAATCTGGCAATTACAAGTTTTCAGGTTGATGAGCTTGATACAAATCCGATTGCAGATGTGACAAGAATGCTACCAACAATTCCTGTTTACGATGAGGATAATCCAGGCGGGTATGGTTATGGTGATGAAGATCAAGCCCGAACTTTTGCAACAAACCCCATTGCCAAAGAAAATCTTGAGAATAGAGAAACTGAGAATGTTCGAATAAGAGGTAATATTTTTGCTGAGTTAGACTTTACTGACTACTTAAATTACCGCTTAAACTACGGATTGAATTATAATTCAGGTTCTCATAATTACTTGAGGAAAGTAGGGAATTGGACACTAAATCAGCCGTACGATCCCTCAAGATTATATGATGAAAGGAGTGAGTTTCAATCTCATTTGATTGAAAACACCCTAACATTTGATAACGATTTTGGTAATCACAAGGTGAATACTGTCTTGGGTCAATCATTTCAAACTTTCAGAGAAGATTTTTCTTGGGGTGAGGGGACTGATCTGACAAGAGTTGGGGATGATTACTTTACAGTATTAGACGCAGCTACGGAGAATTATCGAACCGGTGGCTATCTTAACGAGGCGGCTATTTCTTCCTTCTTTGGTCGGTTAAGTTATAATTTTGATGACAGGTATATAGCTGAATTCACAATGCGTTGGGATGGTACCTCGCGTTTACCAGAAGATAATCGTTGGGGCAGTTTCCCATCTGTATCGGGTGCCTGGCGAGTTAGTAATGAGAGTTTCTTCGATGTTAATTGGATCGATGATTTGAAGCTGAAAGCAAGCTGGGGACAGCTGGGTAGTTCAAATATTGGTTATTATGATTATCAAGGGGTACTTAATATAAACCCACAAGCTGTTTTTGGAGAAGACCAACAAATAAGAAATGGTGTTACTCAGGTAGAGTTGGTAAACCAAGATCTGAGGTGGGAAACACTAACACAGACCAATATCGGTTTTGACGCAAGATTGTTAGATAACCGCTTAACATCTTCTGCTAATTACTATATCTCAGAGACAGAGGATGTACTTACTGAGATGCCCATTTTGATGACAACCGGTAACGATGGTGGAAACCCTCTTGTCAATGCTGCAAGTCTTAAGAATACTGGTGTTGAGATATCAGCTAAGTGGACCGAAGATTTCGAAGAAAGTGATTTCACTTATTCGATAGGTGTTAACTTTAATAGATCCAGGAATGAGATCTTAAGTTTAGGTTTTGATCAGGTAGAATTTTATACCTGGCAAACAAAGAATGAAGTGGGTGAGCCTATTGGTATGTATTACTTAATTGAAACCAATGGATTATTTCAAAGTGATCAGGAAGTTCAAAATCATACCGATAGTAATGGTGATGTAATACAACCTGATGCTGAACCTGGTGATATAAGATATGTTGATGCCAATGATGATGGTCAAATTACCAGTAATGATCGTCAAATTGTTGGTAGTCCATGGCCAGATTTTGAATATGGGCTTAATGTAACAGCAGGATATAAAAACTTTGATATACGCATTCAAGGTTTTGGTGCTCAAGGGTTCGATATTTTTAATGGCCCAAGAAGCGTGATGGATCGATTCGATGATAATTCTAACTATCGTAAAGGTATTGATCCATGGACACCACAAAATACCAATACTGATTTCCCTCGAATTATTTATGCTGATCAAAGAAACTCCCGAGGAGACCAGGATCGTTGGCTGGAAGATGGTTCGTACTTCAAAATTAAAAACATCACACTAGGTTATACGGTGCCTAATAGCTGGGTGGAAAACTGGTTTGATAGACTCCGAGTATCGGTTACTGCTCAAAATATGATTACTTTTACCGGTTATAGTGGATTAGATCCGGAGTTTTCAGCGCCAAATATATTTAGGAGAACACATGATGATTACATGTATCCTACTCCCAAAAACGTAACGTTCAATCTCCAATTGTCATTTTAATTTAAGAAATCAACTCTGTTATGAAACGTTTATATCTACTTTTTATCGTATCAGTATCGTTAGTGATTTTTGTTGCAGGGTGTGAGGATATGTTAGAACAAACAAATCCTAATGTTCCAACTACAGAATCATTTTGGAATTCACCTAGTGAAGCAGAAGCCGGTTTAACAGCAACCTATCATCAATTGTATCAGATAGGAAATTATTCAAGATGGATCTTTTTCCGATATGATTTAGCTTCTGATGAAGGGTATAGCCAAAGCCCTTGGACAGAATTGGCCGATTGGACTCGATTCAATTATGTCAACTACAATTTTTGGGAAGGAGGAGTCCAGATATGGAGAGATCATTATAAAGCCATATTTAGGGCTAACCAAGTAATTGCAAATGTGCCTGAGATCGAATTTGAGGATCAAAATAGAAAGCAACAAATAATTGCTGAGGCAAAGTTTTTGCGAGGTCTTCATTACTTTAATTTGGCCGTTCTTTGGGAGGAAGTCCCACTTGTACTTGAACCCTCAAGTCCAGATGATCAACCCGAGCAAAAATCTCGTGAAGAGGTATGGAACCAAATCAAAACCGACCTGCAAGATGCTGCTGACAATTTACCCCCGGAATGGCCTTCAGAAGAGGTCGGAAGAGCTACAAAAGGTGCAGCTTTAGCTCTTTTGGGAAAAGCTCATATGCAAAATCAGGAGTGGGACCAAGCTCAAACAGCAATGGAATGGCTGGTAGAGGGCAATGGAGCCCAGTATTATGGATTGGTTGATAACTACCACGACAATTTTAAGCATACTACAGAAAATAATATTGAGTCTGTATTTGAGGTACAGTTTTCTGAAGAGAATCGTGGTGACAAAGGAGATGGTAGCAATTCTTCTTTAGGTCTTGAGAGAACTCAGTTCTTTGCACCGAGAGGAATAGGTTGGTCAGATGGTCAAGCCCGCAAATGGTTGATTGACCAGTTTAAGGAAGAAACTGATCTTGATGGTGATTATGATTCTCGATTAAGACATAGCATCTTTTATAGAGAAATGTCACAAGATTTTGAGAATAATGATTTGGTGTACGGAGAACCATGGAGAGAAGGTGATTGGGGAGATGAGGCATTTATTGCCAAGTACCAAGTTGATTATTACCGGGATAATGTTGATTACTATATTCCAACAAATTTTCGGGTAATTAGATACGCCGATGTATTACTAAGCTACGCTGAAATCATCAATGAGATTAATGGACCTACACAAGCGGCGCAATATGTCGACAGGGTTCGTCAGAGGCCATCAACCAATTTACCGCCTTTAGCAAGTAGTCAATATTCAAGTGCTTTGAATTCAAAAGATGATTTCCGTGAGAGATTAAAGATGGAAAGAACCTTAGAACTTTCTTTTGAAGGAGTGCGATGGATGGATCTTAAGCGATGGGGTATGCTCGAATCGCAACAAGGTATTAATACCCTTATACAGCGAGATCCAGATTTCGAAAACTTTGACTTAGGAAAGAATCATCGCCTGCCAATACCACAAAGTGAGGTTGAGAATAACCCAAATCTTGACCAACATCCTGAATACTAAAAAGTCGAAATAATTATTGTGGATAGGGCCGGTTAGTTTCGTACTGCCGGCCTCTTCATTAAAATATTAGATAGATGAAATAATGGAATATAAAATTCTCATTGTTGCTTTTATTTTCGTGGCGTTTGGATGTCAGTCCGAACAAAATACCAGTCAATTTGCTGATCAAGCACCTCCTGAAATAAACGTGTTCTTTGGCGACCCCTATATTTTAACAGTTGGGGATACCTATTACATGTATGGAACTAGTAGTGATACAGGTATTGAGGCATACAAGTCTGAAGATTTGCAAAACTGGGAGGGACCAGTTGGAGCTACAGGCGGCTTTGCTCTTCATAAAAGTGATGTATACGGTGAACAATGGTTTTGGGCACCAGAAGTATATCATATTGATGGCAAATACTACATGTTTTTCAGCGTGGAAGAACATATGGCTATTGCAACAAGTGATAATCCTGAGGGTCCATTTACACAGGAAGATCCGTCAGTATTAAGAGACCATAAATCAATCGATCATCATCTTTTTGTAGACGAAGACGGAACTAAGTATATCTATTTTGCCAATTTCAAAGATGGATTAGAGATATGGGGCGCAGAATTAGAAGATGATTTTTCTGCAATTAAAGAGGAAACATTAACGAAGGTGCTTTCTCAATCTCAAGATTGGGAAAAAAGTAAAAAAAAGCCTGTAGGAACTGTAAATGAAGGTCCTTATGTACTCAAAAAAGATGGTCGGTATTATATGAGTTACTCGGCCAACCATTATGCCAGTCAAGATTATGGAATAGGTTGGGCTTATGCTGGTGAACCCTTAGGTGATTGGACAAAAAGTGATGAAAATCCCATTATTCAAAATCCGGATAGTTTGGTCGGTACTGGACACAGTGCTTTTTTTCGGGATAAAAATGATAAACTACATATAGTTTATCATGCTCATTTTGATACAACTGAAGTGCATCCCCGAAAGGGTTATATAAATGAAGTTGAACTTGTTAAACAAGAAGAAAGCGATATACTTATTCCTCAAATTTTATCTCCAAAAATTATTCCAAAAGTTCAATCGGAAAAGTAAACAGAGCTATTATTTAATATTTAAATTCATTGAAAAAATGATTAAACAATTGCTTAGTAAATCCTTATTCGTTGTCCTTTTCTTTGCTTTACCAGCGATTGCATTTAGCCAGAATGGCTGGGAGGCAGAAGAATCACCTTTAATGACTAAATGGGCAGACGAGGTGAGTCCAGAAAATGCTTTGCCCGAATATCCACGTCCTATGATGGAACGAGAGCACTGGAAGAATCTAAATGGATTGTGGGATTTTAAAATTACCGGCAAAGGAAATTCTGGTGAGGATTATGATGATCAAATTTTGGTTCCCTACCCAGTAGAGTCGGCTCTGTCTGGCATCAAAGAGACGGTGGGAGCAGAGAATCGGGTTTGGTATAAGCGTTTATTCGAGATAGATAATCCCCACGAAGATGGAAGAGTACTATTACATTTTGGTGCAAGTGATTGGGAAACGGATGTTCGTATTAACGATAAGTACGTGGGCAAACACCGCGGGGGATATGATCCATTTACTTTTGATATAACAGATCAGGTATCAGGTAGTGGTGAACAGGAGATTGAAATAACAGTTTGGGATCCTACTGATTTAGGAAGTCAGCCGGTGGGCAAGCAAACGCATGACCCGCATAGCATTTGGTACACAGCAGTTACGGGTATTTGGCAGACAGTATGGATTGAGTATGTGCCGGAATCATATATCAAGGATTTGAAGATTACTCCTGATGTTGATAATAGCAGGGTCAAAGTAGAAGTTGAGGGTAAGAATCTGTCTGATGATTATCAGATTCATATAAAAGCGAAAGAGGAAGATAAGTTAGTTGGAGAGTCTACAGGCTTTCACAAACAGGATTTTTATATAAGCTTAGATGATCCGCAATTATGGACTCCTGATAATCCATTTTTGTATGATTTAGAAGTTGAATTGCTTGGTGAGAATGGCAATACCGTTGATGAAGTTTCGAGTTATTTCGGGATGCGTAAAATTAACATTGCCAAAGCCGACGACGGTCATATGAGGCTATTTCTGAATAACGAACCGCTTTTTCATATTGGTCCATTAGACCAGGGGTGGTGGCCGGATGGATTGTACACGGCCCCTACTGACGATGCCTTAAAATACGATATTGAAGCAACTAAAAAGCTGGGTTATAACATGCTTCGGAAGCATGTGAAAACTGAACCCCAACGGTTTTATTACTGGGCTGACAAACTGGGTGTTCTTGTCTGGCAGGATATGCCAAATGGGGATATGCGTCCGGGAGAAATTGGTAAACCCTCCAAAGAAACTGCAAAGCAGTTTAAAAAAGAATATAAAGACATGATTGATACTTTCTACAATCATCCCTCAATTGTGATGTGGGTGCCTTTCAATGAGGGTTGGGGACAATTTCAAACCAGGGAAATAGTGGAGTGGACTCAAGAATATGATCCCACGCGATTAGTCAATAACGCCAGTGGGTGGACTGATCGTGGAGTGGGTGATGTAATTGATATGCATGCCTACCCCGGTCCGGATATGCCGGAAACAGAAGATAATCGAGCGGCGGTATTAGGTGAGTATGGGGGTGAGGCTTTAGTGGTCAAAGATCATCTCTGGGTGCAGGATTTTAGTCGCGCTCCGGATCACTATGAAACTTCACAATCTGAGACCCAACTGCATGAAACGTATAGTCAGATGATGCAGGAGCTATACGATTTAAAAGATAACGGACTTTCTGCCGCAGTATATACCCAAACTACTGATGTTGAATCCGAAGTAAACGGATTAATGACATATGATCGAGAAGTAATAAAATTTAATGTGGAAGAATTAATGAGACTCCATAAAAAATTGATCGAGGAATAGGCTTGGTATTTTGTGCTGGCTGCTATTATAAATCAAAGGAATAATATGACTATGTATCGAATTATCGGCATCGGAATAACTTTGGGCTTCTTATTACTTGTTGGATGTGGTGCAACATCTCAAGATGATGGAAATGGTTATGATGAACCTGAACCATGTTTGTTTACCAACCCGGTAGCTGATGGAGCGGATCCTTGGATCATAAAGCAAGATGATACCTATTATTCTATTGAATCAAGAGGGGGAGAAATTTTTGTTTCTGAAACGGATGATCTTATCGAGTTAGATAGAAACGAGCAAAAGGTATGGACGCAGCCATCAACAGGATGGAATCGCTCAAATTTATGGGCCCCTGAACTTCATCATATCGATGGCAAGTGGTATGTTTTTTACACGGCTGGGGATACGGATGGATCACCTTTTTTGAAGCAGCGAAGCGGAGTACTGGAAGCTAAAACGGACGATCCGCAGGGAGAGTATGAGGATAAGGGAATGCTCTATACTGGGGACAATATCGAGGATCAATCGAATAACAAATGGGCAATTGATATGACTCCGTTGGAGCATAACGGACAGTTGTATGCAATATGGTCTGGCTGGGAAGAGAATGAGGATACGGATCGTACTCCTCAGCATCTGTATATCGCTGAAATGGAGAACCCTTGGACCATAAGTAGTAATCGTGTTCAAATTTCATCACCGGATGAAGATTGGGAAAAGAGTACAGAATTAGCCATCAATGAAGGACCGGAAGTTCTAAAAAATGATGAGCAGACGTTTGTTATTTATTCTGCCAGTGAATCTTGGTTACCCGCCTATAAATTAGGTCAGCTGCAGTTGGTGGGAGATGATCCCATGAATCCTGATAACTGGGAGAAAAGCGGACCGGTTTTTCAGGGAACTGAGGAAGTTCATGGGGTAGGTCATGCAAGTTTTACCACCTCTCCTGATGGCACTGAGGACTGGATTGCCTATCACACCAAAGTGAGTACTGAACCCGGATGGGACCGTGTAATTCATCTGCAGTCTTTTGAATGGAATGAGGATGGAAGTCCTGATTTTGGGACACCCGTTCCAGCCGGAGAAACTAATTCAAAACCTTCCGGTTCATGCGACTAACAAAATTCATAAAGTATATTGTTTTTTTTAGCTTTTCCATTGCAGCTGCTTTTCTTTTTATCGCTTGTGAGGTTGCAGATTCCGAGCGTGAGGAGAATGACGTAGTAGAAAAGACAGTCGTGCCTTATACCGAGGGGGTCCGCATTGCCTGGGATTATCGGACGCTAACTCAGGTATTTGAAGAACAGGTTTCCTATCCGCGAATAATACGTCTTTCCAGCTGTGAGTTGTTAACGGCTTTTGAACATCAGGGAGAGGTTTATGTGAGCCAGAGCTCTGATGATGGAAAAAGTTGGACGGAAGCTGAACGGGTTGCTCCAAGAGATGGAGACATTATTTCGGCGGTACCAGAACTCATCCAACTTGAAAATGGAGATATCCTTTTAGCATATAACACACGTGCACCACAGTATAATGAAGATCCCGAAAAACGGTTTGGAATAAAATTACGAATCAGCAATGATGGCGGAGGGACTTGGTCATCCCAACAAAATGTATTTGAAGGAGGATATGAGTGGAATCGTGGTGTCTGGGAACCTGCGATGATTCAGCTTTCGTCTGGTGAAATACAACTCTTCTTTGCCAATGAATACCCATATAAAAACAGCGAAGACCAAGAGATCAGTATGGTCCGCTCCGCGGATAAAGGTCAAAGCTGGACAGATCCCGAAACAATTAGCTACCGTGAGGGACATCGCGATGGGATGCCCGTTCCGCTTATATTGGATAACGGAGAGGGAATAGCTGTCGCTATAGAAGACAACGGACTGCATGGAAGTGAATTTAAACCTTCTATAATCTGGACATCTATGGAGGATAACTGGGAACAGGGCGCGGCAGGAGGTACGTCGGACCGTCGATGGGGTGCTTTGACTGACGAAAGTCAACTGCCGGCTTCGGATTATGGCGGTGCTCCGTATTTACAGCAATTTAGTAGCGGGGAAACGATCCTTTCTTTTCAAAGCACTGAAGGGAGGAACGTAGAATGGCATCATTCTACAATGACCGTAGCCATTGGTAATGAACAGGCTAAGAATTTTTCCCGAAAGTCGGAACCATTTGAGGTTGCCGAAGATCGTTATGCGCTTTGGAGCTCCCTCTTCATTAAAAATGATACTACGGTAACAGCTCTATCAGCTACGACTGCATATAATGCTGCTCACTCACAGCTTTATACAATTGATGGATATCTCATTGAAGAGATGGAAGCCTTTAATGGTCAGGTTGAGGTAGATGGCAGGAGCGATGAGGAAGCCTGGAATCGATCGACGGACAATTTCATAGGTGCTTATAGCCCGGTCAACGCTGAAATTTCAAGCGCTTGGGACGAAAACAACCTCTATGTGTGGGCCTCGGTAAACGATTCTGATTCTTACGATTCCTCCGATTCAACCAAAAATAGTCCCGGAGTGGCTGTGATGGTAGCGCCGGAAAAGCTAAGTGATAATTCACTGGTAGAAGGGACGTATAAAGTTTTCGCCACTCCATCTGAAGATCTGTTAACACATCAGGGCAGTAGTGGGTTATGGACCGAAAATATAATGGAAATCGAGTTAGTAGCAAATGAACATCCCACCGGTTATCAGTTGGAAATAGCTATTCCATGGGCGGAAATTGGTGGAAGACCTGAGAATGATCAGGGTATTGGATTTAATATCGAACTGCAAAGCCGTAGCGAATCAGACGGCACACTGCAAAAAGAAACACTGTCAGGTAATCGAGTTAAACATCCTTCAACGTGGACAAAAATAGAATTAAAGCAATAACGATGGATAAATACTTTTTATATAACACTACGGTTGGAAAATGGACAAGTCTGATAGTCCCGATAATGATTATGATTCCGCTTTTGTTTTCGGGATGCGAAAGCAGTGCTGAACAAGGTGAACAAAAAATTGAGATTACCAATCCTGTTTTGCCGGGGGATCGACCTGATCCTACTGTTATAAAAGTTGGAGATACGTATTGGGCATCAGCTACTTCCAATGAGTGGGCGCCACTGTTCCCAATTTTTAAATCGAAAGATCTGGTGAATTGGGAGCTGGAAACGTATGTATTTCCCGGTGGTGCTCCGGATTGGGCTTATAAAAATTTCTGGGCTCCTGAATTGACTTATGATGAAGAACATGATAAAGTGTATGCCTATTACACCGCCCGGGATGAAGATTCAGATCGCCTGAGTGTTGGTGTCGCAAGTGCGGATAGCCCTGAAGGACCATATGAAGATCATGGTCCGCTCGTGGCACAAGAACTTGGTTCTATTGATGCGTATGAAGCTCGTGACAGCGATGGTACCTTGTATATGTTGTGGAAGGAGGACGGAAATAGCCAGGGAGAACCCACTCCGATGTGGGCTCAGGAGATAACCGAGGATCGGACGGAATTAGTGGGTAAAAAGTATGAACTATTTCGGAATGATGAGCCTTGGGAAGGACATCTCGTTGAGGGAATCAGCATTTTCCAAGCCAATGATTATTTCTATGCCACCTATTCAGCTGGCTCATGCTGTGATGTAGCCTGTGATTATAAAACGGGGGTTGCTCGATCCAAAAACTTGTTAGGGCCCTGGGAGAAATATGATGAAAATCCGGTGATAACTGATAATGATGATTGGAAATGTGCAGGACACGGATCTGTCGTAGAAAATAAAGGTGACTTTTATTTTCTCTATCATGCATATAGCAGAGATGGTACCGTATATGTCGGTCGTGAAGCTGTACTCGAAAAAATTAAATGGACCGAAGACGACTGGCCGGTTTTTGAAAACGACGCCGAATACAGCCGCGAGCGTGCTGCTTGGGATTTTACGGATAATTTTGAATCTGGTTTGAATCCACTTTGGCAATGGCGGGTTACACAGGATATTGATTATGAGACAGGTTCCGAGGGGTTGAAGGTTCGAGCATCCCGCGAAAACGAGGACTTGGGAACACTGTTGGTTCAACCTACCACTTCACCAAATTATGAAATGACTGCCACTGTTGACCTCCAACAAACAGAGGGCGATGCAGAAGCTGGTATTGCCTTGATAGGAGGAGCCGACAACAGCTTTGGTGCTCCTGTAGCGGGAATCGGGATCTCAGCTGGAAATAATTCGGTAAAGGTGTGGAAAACCGTCAGAGAGGAAACTGAGATCATCGAAAAAATTCCGGTCGACCAGCCTGACGAATCCAAGGAGCTGAAAATAGAGGTGTCTGAAGGATATTTGCTTGACTTAGCTGTAAAAGAAAACGGATCGTGGAATATAATTGCCGAACAAGTCGATGCTTCAGCATTAGTTCCATGGGGTATGGGTTTCCGTCTCGGGATGATCGCAAAAGGAGATTCCTCTGACTATGTCAATATCAAAGAATTTAATTTAATCAACTACTAAACTAAGCTATCAGCTATGAAAAATATATGGAGTTTATTTGTTATAGGATTATTAACGGCTGTGCTTTCTGCCTGCTCAGCGCCGGCTGAAAAACCGGAAACAGGAGAGCAATGGTCGGTGGAAAAAGCCAATGAGTGGTATGAAGATCAAGGAGTCTTGATAGGAGCTAATTATACACCTCGGACAGCTATTAATCAGCTCGAAATGTGGCAAGAAGAAACGTTTGATCCCGAAACGATAGATCAAGAGTTGGGATGGGCAGCTGACCTTGGCTTTAATTCAATGCGGGTATATTTGCACGATTTAGCTTGGAAAGCGGATCCCGAGGGGTTTATCCAGCGTGTAGAAAAATTTCTGGATATTGCCGAAAGTCACGATATCGGCATTATGTTCGTACTATTTGATGGCGTTTGGCATCCGTATCCGGAGATCGGTGAACAACCCGAGCCCGAACCCCATGTTCATAATTCTGGCTGGGTACAAGGTCCTTCAATCGACGTACTAAGTGATACTACCCAGTGGGGCTATCTGGAAGACTATCTCAAGGATGTGATGGGGCATTTTAGTGATGATGAACGGGTGCAAGTCTGGGATATCTACAACGAACCGGATAATGACAATGAAAGAGCTTATGGAGATATAAACCTTGATAACAAATTTGAACACTCCCTGGGACTATTGAAAAAAAGTTTTGCCTGGGCCAGAGAAGTCAATCCAAGTCAGCCGATTACATCTGGATTATGGCACGGTGATTGGTCCGATACTGATTCCATGTCTGAAATGGATATCTTTATGGTCGAAAATTCTGATGTGATAACATTCCACTGTTATGAGGGACCGGAAATTATGAAGGAGCGCATTCAAGCGCTTAAACGTTACGATCGGCCAATGTTTGTCACTGAATATATGGCACGTCCAAGAGGAAGTACCTTTGAAAACGAGTTGCCAATATTAATGGAGCATAATGTGGGTGCATACAACTGGGGTTTTGTCAATGGCAAAACGCAAACGATCTATCCCTGGGATTCTTGGGACAAAGAATACACCTCCGAGCCTGACCCTTGGTTCCACGATGTATTAAGGGCTGATGGAACTCCTTATAAGAGTAGCGAAGTAGAACTTATTAAAAAATATACGAGCGAATTATAAAAGGTTGAGATAATACCACTGATGAAAGCTTTTAAATTTATTCTCCTGTGTGTTTTACTGTGTTCCGCTTGGAATGTGAGCTATTCACAATCCAATGTTATTACATTGGAAAGCTTGTTAGAGGAGATGGTTGACAGGAAAAGTTTAGCTGTTTATCCCGAACCTTATTATACCACACGTCAGTTTAGTAGTTATGACCGGAATTCCACCCAGCCGGGAGATTCAACGTGGTTTGCCAATTGGGATCGAACACAGTTTATTCGCTCCGAAGTAAATAATGGAAGAAAAGAATATGTCATGTTGGAAACGGATAAACCGGGTGCAATTGTCCGTTTCTGGATGACCTTTGCAGGAGAAGGAAGTGGAGAGGGAACGCTCCGGTTTTACTTTGATAACGAAAAGGAAGTTACTATTGAGGGGACTGCATTTGAGGTTTTGAGTGGTGGGCAGTTGGTGGGGGCACCTCTTTCAACTTCTGTTTCAAAAAAATCGGATTATGAAATAAGAGGTCATAATTTATACTTGCCCTTACCGTATGCCAATCATTGTAAAATTACTTATGAAAGTGAAAATGTTAAAGCTGTTGGGGCTAAGGATGATGAGGGAGAAAGTGTCTACTACAACATCAATTACCGTGAGTATGAAAAAGGAACAAAAGTTGAAACGTTTTCTAAAGATAAACTTCGGGAACTCGAAAACCTTGTTGATGAAGTACAGCACCAATTAAATAAGAGCGGGGAAAACAAGCTTAAAAAATTAGTATTAAGCACTAAGGATTACAGCACTACTCTTTCTCCAGGTGATTCACATACATTATCCTTAGAAGGCTCTTCAGCAATCAGGAAATTTACAGCTAACTTAAAGGCTAAGAACGCAACACAAGCACTTCGTTCTACGGTTTTAGACGTATCTTTTGACGGAAAACGTACGATTTGGGTGCCTATTGGCGATTTTTTTGGAACCGGTTATCAGTTTAGAAAATCAGAAACTTGGTACAGCAGTATAACGAAAGACAATAAACTTTCGGTCTATTGGGTAATGCCTTTTAAAGATAAGGCAACGGTAACATTTAAAAATTTTGGAAATCAGGATGTTACTCTAAAAGGAGTCGTATCATTATCTGACTGGAATTGGAATGATCAGAGTATGCACTTTGGGGCTTCATGGCATCAATACACAGATTTATATACCGGAGAACAAAAGAATATGGAGGGCGGTGGAGATCCATTCGATATAAATTATACTCGTTTAGATGGAGAAGGGGTATATGTAGGAGATGCACTAACTCTTTTTAATACTGCCTACGACTGGTGGGGAGAAGGAGATGAAAAGATTTATATAGATGGTGAAGATTTTCCTTCTCATTTCGGTACCGGTACAGAGGATTATTATGGATATGCCTGGGTAAGGCCTGAGAAATTTGCAGATCACCCTTTTATATCACAGCCGGATGGAAGTGGTAATATAACCCCCGGATTTACAATTAATAAGCGTTATAGGTCTTTGGATGCCATCCCCTTTAAGCAAGAGCTCATTGTTGATATGGAGATGTGGCATTGGACAAAAACAAAGATAGACTATGCTCCAACTACATTCTTCTATCTCAAACCGGATTCCAAAACTTTAGTTCAGCCTGATGTTGAGAATGCAAAAGAAAAAGTATCCTTAAAAAGAAGTGATATTATTCCACCACGAATCAAAAATGGAAGATTGGAAGCAGAACATATGGTGATTGAGGATATGGATGGCGGAAAAATGAGGTTTCAGTATTTATATGAACCTAATATCAGTAACGATAAGCAATTGTGGTGGCATGAGGCGCAGGTGGGAGATAAATTGGTTATTTCTTTTATTGCAGATGAAAAAGAAAGGTATAATGCTCAAGCTCAGTTTGTTACAGCTCCAAATTATGGGAGAGTGAAAATTTTATTTAACGGTAAAGAAATTGTTGAAAGTTTTGACGCTTCAAGTGAGGAGATTTCAACCCGTCAATTAGAATTAGGATCGTTGGATTTAAACGAAGGCAAAAATCAATTTGAAATAGCATTTGAAGGAATAAGTCCCAATGCTGATCAAGCATTTTTTGGATGGGATTACATAGACTTTGAAAAACAAAAATAGCTTAGCCAAGAAATTGCATTTAAAATAATTGTCAAAATGATTAACAAATCAATTTATACAATAAGCACATGTCTTTGTTTGCTTGTTGCTTTATCAGCTTGCGAAATGAAAGAATCTGAAACTACTAATTTGCAAAACCAATCTTCTGTGGATTTAAATTCGACAAAATTTCAAGAAACTATTAATGGGAAAAAGACTGATTTATTCACCCTCCAAAACGAAAAGGGGATGAAAGTTGCCATTACCAATTACGGCGGACGCATTGTAAGCTGGCTGGCACCCGATAAAAATGGAGAGTTTGACGATATCGTGCTTGGCTTTGACAGTATTCAAGGATATCTAAACGCCAATGAAATTTACTTTGGTGCTTTGATTGGCCGTTTTGGTAACCGAATTGCCGATGGAGAATTTAGTCTTAATGGTCAGAATTATGAGCTGGCTACCAATAACGGACCTAATCACCTGCATGGTGGACCCGGCGGTTTCCATAATGTGGTCTGGGATGCAAAGCAATTGGATGACCAACATTTGGTTCTGACTTATTTCTCCGAAGATGGTGAAGAGGGGTACCCTGGAAATCTCAAAGTAAAAGTCCACTATATTCTTACTGATGATAATGAACTTAAAATAGATTACACCGCATCATCAGATAAAGAAACGCCTGTAAATCTTACCAATCATGCGTTCTTTAATTTGGCAGGAGCGGCCAGCGGTACGATCAATAATCACGAGCTATTGATTGAAGCTGATAATTATACTCCTGTTGATTCTACACTAATTCCCACCGGGAAGATAGCATCAGTTAAAGGTACGGCATTTGACTTTGCAAATCTTAAGTCGATAGGTGAAGATCTTGATAAAGAGAGCAAACAGCTTGAGTACGGAAAAGGATATGATCATAATTTTGTACTTAACAAAGAGCATGATAATAAGCTGACTCGGGCTGCTCAAGTTCATGATCCTGAATCTGGGAGAGTAATGGAGATTTATACTACAGAACCGGGCATACAATTTTATGGCGGCAATTTTATGGACGGTTCAGATGTGGGAAAAGAGGGAGAACCTTATGAACATCGGACGGCTTTTTGCTTAGAACCACAACATTTCCCTGATTCACCAAATCAAGAAAATTTTCCATCTACAATATTGGAGCCGGATAGCGTTTATCATTCATTTTCATTATATAGGCTTTCAACCAGCAAGTAAGCTATTATAATTAAATAAATAAGTTTATTTACATGGAATTTACTTTAATTGATACAATTGTTTTTTGTGCCTATGCCTTAATGATTGTTGGGCTGGGCCTTTGGGTGTCGCGCGATGAGAAAGGTCATCAAAAAACTGCTGAGGATTATTTTCTGGCCGGTAAATCATTGCCGTGGTGGGCAATTGGGGCATCACTCATAGCCGCCAACATCTCAGCTGAGCAGATTATCGGAATGTCCGGTTCGGGCTTTGCCGTGGGATTGGCTATCGCTTCTTATGAATGGATGGCCGCAGTTACACTTATTATTGTGGGTAAATACCTGCTGCCGATCTTTATCGAGAAGGAAATTTTTACGATTCCGGAATTTGTAGAAAAACGTTTTAATACTACGCTAAAGACGATTTTAGCCGTTTTCTGGATTGCCTTATTTGTCTTTGTGAATCTTACTACTGTGCTCTATTTAGGAGCCTTAGCACTTGATACCATTATGGGTACCGGGGATGGCAGCATGATGATGTATGCTCTCATTGGTCTCTCGGCCATTGCCGCTGCATATTCACTGTATGGTGGGCTTTCGGCCGTTGCCTGGACGGATGTTATACAGGTTGGACTCCTTGTTTTAGGAGGCTTTGTCGTTACCTTTGCTGGACTCTACAATTTAACTCCGGAAGGAGGTCTTCTGAATGGAATAACACATCTGTATGATGTGGCGGGAGACAAATTTGATATGATTCTTGATCAATCGAACCCTGAGTTTAGCAACTTGCCGGGTATCGCGGTATTAATAGGAGGAATGTGGGTAGCCAATTTATACTACTGGGGATTCAATCAGTATATTATTCAGCGGACATTGGCCGCCAAGTCACTAAAGGAATCACAAAAGGGAATTATTTTTGCCGGTTTTTTGAAACTGATTATTCCCCTTATTGTGGTTATCCCGGGAATTATTGTGTACGCCTTGTTTACTCAGCCCGAGGGAACCACCCAAATTTCCGGGGTCGTGGATGTCTTTACGAAATCAGATGGAAGTATTCAATATGATAATGCCTATCCATGGCTGATGAAGGTATTTCTGTCGCCCGGCTTTCTGGGATTAGTAGTTGCAGCTCTTGCTGCAGCTATTGTTTCGTCCATGGCGTCAATGCTCAACTCGGTGGCCACGATATTTACGATGGATATTTATATCCCGTATTTCAATAAAGATGCCACGGATAAACAAACCGTAAATATGGGTCGAATTTCAGCTTCTGTAGCGCTTTTAACAGCCATTATTGTAGCCCCGCAGCTCGATAATGTACCCCAGGTTTTTCAGTACATCCAGGAATACACCGGTATGGTAAGTCCGGGTATATTAGCGGTCTTTTTAATGGGATTATTCTGGAAGAAAACAACGTCTAAAGGTGCTATTTATGGAGTACTTTCTTCAATTGTGATTGCGGTATTTTTGAAAACACCGGCCGTACAGCTCCCATTTCTGGATCAGATGTTATATACGCTCATCCTGACGATTGTAATAATTATGGGCGTAAGCTTGACGACGAATCCGCATGATGAAGATCCCAAAGCGATTCATACCACGTCTGAGATGTTTAAAACCAGTCCGGCATTTAATATTGGGGCATATATTATTCTGGTGATTGTCGCTGTGCTATACGCTGTTTTCTGGTAATAAGTTTAATGTTTTTAATTTTGAAAGATGGAGCAATTGATTCAACAGGTCGAAGAGGAATTTCAAAACCGCTTTGGCGACAATTATAAGCTTATAAAGTCGCCGGGGCGGGTAAATCTTATTGGCGAACATACCGATTATAACGATGGATTTGTTCTGCCAGCCGCGGTGGACAAAGGAATTTATTTAGCTATGAATGTTAACGGTACCAATAGCTGCCGGTTTTATGCAATAGATAAAGAGGAATCGTTTGAAACTGAAATTATAGGAGAATTCCAGAAAAGTGATCAAGGGTGGCCGAACTATCTGTTGGGGGTGGTCGATCAGCTCCAAAAACACGGCTACGAAGTAGGAGGATTTGATTGCGTATTTGGCGGGAATGTGCCTATTGGAGCCGGAATGTCTTCATCAGCAGCGCTTGAAGGTGGAGTGCTTTTTGGACTGGCTGAGCTCAATAACTGGGATATTCCGCCCGTTGAAATGGCGCAGATCGCCCAGAAAGCAGAAAACGATTTTGTAGGTGTTCAGTGTGGAATCATGGATCAGTTTGCAAGTTTAAACGGTAAGGAAGGCAATGCTTTGAAATTGGATTGCCGCAATCTCGACTATGAATATTTTCCGTTTAACCGGGATGACATCCAGATAGTATTGTGTGATACGCAAGTGCGCCGAGAGCTGGCTTCATCAGAATATAATGTGCGCCGGGAACAGTGTGAGCAGGGTGTGGAGATCTTGCAGCAGTGGGATTCCGAAATTGAAAGTTTGCGTGATCTGGAGCTTTCTTTACTGTTACGGCATGAGGATGATATGGATCCGACTATTTTTAAGCGGTGCAAATATGTGGTTGAAGAGAATAAAAGAGTGATTCAGGCTTGCAGTGATCTACACCAGGGGGCGATGGATTCCTTTGGTCAGCGTATGTATCAGTCCCATGCCGGACTTCGTTACGAATATGAAGTAAGCTGTGAGGAGCTGGATGTGTTAGTTGATATTGCCCGTAACCTGAAAGGCGTATTTGGCGCCCGCATGATGGGCGGTGGATTTGGCGGTTGTACTATCAATATAGTTCAGGAAGATCATGTTGATTCATTTACAAATCAGATTAAAGATAAATATCAGCAGCAGATGAATAAGGAAATAAAAATCTATCAAACTAAAGTATCTTCCGGCACACATTTGATATCCAGTCAGAAGATAACTTCGTCCTAACTTTCAATAGATAAAAGTAAATCTATGTCACTTGATCTTGATAATCATTCACATCGTCGCTGGAATCCGTTAACCGGAGAGTGGGTGCAGGTATCTCCGCACCGTGCCAAACGTCCGTGGCAGGGACAGGAGGAAGAAACGCCGGGCGATGAGAAACCTGAATATGATCCCCAATGTTATTTGTGTCCCGGAAACGATCGTGCGGGCGATGCCAGTAATCCGGAATACGAGTCGACATTTGTCTTTACTAATGATTTTAGTGCGTTGAAGCCTGATGTACCTTCGGAGGAAATGAATACGGATAATTTGCTTGTAGCCAAAGGGGAGAAGGGTATATGTCGGGTGATCTGCTTTTCGCCCCGACACGATTTAACGCTGCCCGAGATGGAGGTTTCGCAAATCCGTGATGTGGTGGATTTATGGACGAGAGAATATATTCAGCTGGGGGAAAGGGACTATATAAACTACGTGCAGATTTTTGAGAACAAGGGGGAAATCATGGGATGCAGTAATCCTCATCCGCACGGACAAATTTGGGCACAGGACACCATCCCCGATGAGCCTGCCAAGGAACTTACCCGGCAATCCGAATATTATAAAAAACATGGCAATACATTGCTTTCGGATTACTTGGATCTGGAATTGGAGCGTGATGAACGGGTGGTTGTCTCCAACGAACATTTTGCAGTTGTGGTCCCTTATTGGGCATTTTGGCCGTTTGAGACGTTACTCATAAGCCGTCGTCCATTTGGACGCTTTACCGATATGACCGAAGCTGAAAAAGACGGGTTGGCTGATATCGTAAAACAGATTACGGTGAAGTATGATAATATCTTCAACATCTCTTTTCCTTATTCAGCTGGATTCCATCCGGCCCCGACCGATGGGAAAGAGCATCCGGAATGGCATTTTCATATGCACTTCTATCCGCCGTTGTTGCGTTCGGCCACGGTTAAAAAGTTTAGGGTAGGCTACGAAATGCTCGGAACGCCCCAGCGGGATATTACTCCCGAAGCCAGCGCGGGACTTATAAAAGAGTTGTCTGAGGTGCATTACAAAAAAGAATAGCACTTATTAATACATAATATATTTTCGAAGGCCCAGAACTAACTGGGCCTTTTGTTTTAATAATAAATAGTTGACCTCAACAACTAATTTTTATTATCTTTGCCAATCTTATATTCAAAAGGAAATATTTCTATGAATTTACATCAGAAATTGTACTGTGAAACTACGGGATGCCGGATGGCATACGTAGTCAAAGAAATTATCCGGAGCTTAAAAAAACGATTTGTGGAAGAAGATATTGATTTGACTGTCGAGCAGTTTTTTATTCTCAATATTTTGGATAATGAGGATGGTCTTATTTTACAAGAATTGGCAGAAATAGTTGATAGAGATAAATCAGCAGTACTTCGGCATATTGATGGTCTGGAAGAGAATCATTTCGTGACTCGGGTACAAGATGAGTCTGATAAGCGCCAAAAAATATTGCTTATAACCAAGCCCGGTATGAAAACCTTGGAAAAGGCAAGGGCTGTAGATCAACAGCTTGATAAGGAAATCAACGCCGAAGTTGAAAATATCGAAACGAAAGAGTTTGAAGATGCGTTGGCAAAGATGTATCAATTTTTAAGTAATCAATAGTTGATGTTATCAACTAAAGGGTGTGAATTATCAATTGTAATTAGTAACAGTAGAATGAACAAGTCGTACAGTTCGGGGATTACCTATTTATTTATCATAGCAGTACTGCCATTTTTTATCTTATCATGCGGGGATGCGAATCAGCAGCAGGGACAACAGCAGGTTGAAGAGTATCCTGTTCTTGAGCTACAACCGCGAAGTATTGAGTTGACAAGTAGTTATCCTGCTACGCTGGAAGGGAAACAAACCGTAGAAATTCGTCCCCGGGTACCTGGATATATTATCGAGATGCATGTAGATGAAGGCGATTGGGTATCCAAAGATCAGGTGCTGTTTACGCTTAATAATGTGGAGTATCAGCAGGAGGTACGGTCGGCAAAAGCTGATATTCAAGCGGCAAAAGCCCGCGTAAGTACCGCTGAAGATGAGGTTGAGCGTCAGCAAAGCCTTGTTGATAAAGAGATTGTGAGTCAATATCAGCTTCAATCGGCCAAGAATGAATTGGAGTCGAATCAGGCGGCGTTGGCTCAAGCCGAATCCCGGCTGAAAAATGCGCAGGTTAACTTGGGCTATACCGAGGTTAAAAGCCCTGTTACCGGAATTATTGGAACTATCCCATACCGGATCGGGAGTTTGGTAAATAGCTCTATATCACAGCCGATGACTGTTGTTTCTGATATCTCTGAAGTGTATGCCTATTTTTCTATGAGCGAACGCGAGCTGTTAGAGATGGCACGAACGGTATCCAGTGATGGAGAAGATCAAACCATTCAGCAGCGAGTAGCAGAAATGCCGCAGGTTAATCTGCTGCTTGCCGATAATAGTAGATATGAGCACCAAGGTACGCTTAAACTGGCCAGCGGATTAATAGACAAAGAAACGGGATCAGCTTCTTTTCGGGCTACTTTCCCAAATCCTCAGGAAATTCTGCGAAGCGGCGGATCGGGAAATGTGGAAATCCCTTTTAACCAAGATGCGGCTCTTGTCATCCCAAAGAAAGCCACCTACGAAATTCAAAATAAGCGATTTGCGTACGTTGTGACGGATAGCAATACGGTGGAAAGTAGAGAAGTCTCATTTTTACCCGTTGATACCAAGCAGCTGTTTGTCGTTAATGAGGGGATAGCAGAAGGTGCACGTATTGTTAGTTCTGGAATCGGTCAATTAGATGATGGTACTAAGATTAAGCCAAATACCGTCGATGCAGACAGCTTGTATCAATCCCTTACGGAGTCTGAGTAATCGCTTACGAAATTAAAGTATTGTTAGTTTAGAATTGAGATATAATGATTAAACGATTTATACAGCGACCGGTTTTATCTACGGTTATTTCTATCATTCTTGTGATTCTGGGATATCTTGGCTACAACGCGCTGCCTGTTTCTCTATATCCCGAAATTGCTCCGCCAACTATTCAAGTATCGGCCACCTATCCCGGGGCCAATGCTGAAACGGTATTGAATAGTGTTGTTGCTCCACTCGAGGAGCAGATAAACGGGGTTGAAGGTATGACATACATGAGTTCTACGGCCAGTAACAACGGACGTGCTCAAATTCAGGTTTATTTTGAGCTGGGTACCGATCCTGATATTGCTGCTGTGAATGTACAAAACCGGGTTTCACAGGCTTCAAATTTGCTCCCTCAAGAAGTGACGCAGACGGGAGTTACCACGCAGAAAGAGCAGACGAGCCGGCTGTTAATTTTTACGATGTATAGTCCCGATGGGACTCATGACGGCACATTTTTAGAGAATTATGCCCGCATCAACCTGATTCCACGCCTGCAGCGAGTGAATGGCGTGGGTACGGCCGATGCATTTGGGGCCAATACCTATTCGATGCGTATATGGATGAAGCCGGATAAAATGGCGTCATATAACTTGGTGCCCTCAGATGTCATTGGAGCGTTAAATGATCAGAGTTTTGTAGCAGCACCCGGGACCATTGGTGAAAATAGCGGACAGGCTTTTCAATATACGATGAAGTACAAGGGACGCCTTTCAACGGCACCGGAGTACGAGAATATTATCATTCGTGAGGGATCGGAAAACGGGGAGATCCTTCGTCTTAAAGATGTGGCCGATGTAGAGCTGGGTTCCCAAACCTATAGCGTGCACAGTACGGCCAACGGCGGACCCAGTGTGGGGATGTTTGTCTCCAAAACGGCGGGAGCCAATGCTCAGGAAGTGGTCGAAGATGTGAAGGCGGAAATTGAAGCGGCATCCCAAAGCTTTCCCGACGATATTGAATACACCACTGTTTTTGATGCCAATAGTTTTCTTACGGCTTCAATCGACAAGCTGTTTATAACCTTTTTAGAGGCCTTTATCCTGGTATTTATTGTCGTGTTTGTGTTTTTACAGGATTGGCGCTCAACCTTGATACCGGCCATAGCAGTTCCTGTATCAATTATTGGTACGTTCTTTTTCCTCAATCTATTTGGATATAGCGTAAACCTATTAACACTTTTTGCGCTGGTGTTGGCCATTGGGATTGTGGTGGACGATGCCATCATTGTGGTAGAAATTATTCACGCCAAACTCGAGGAGGGTGCCGAATCGGGAATGCAGGCCGCCATTGAGGGAATGGATGAGATTGCCGGCGCCATTGTTTCAATTACCTTGGTGATGGCAGCTATTTTTGTTCCCGTAACCTTTATTACGGGTTCTACGGGTGTTTTCTTTCAACAATTTGGAATTACCCTGGCCACGGCCATTATCATATCCGCTGTTAATGCACTGACCCTGAGTCCGGCTTTATGCGCCTTGGTTCTTAAGCCCGAACAAAAACAGATCGGAGAAGACAAGTCATATATTGATCGTTTTGCCATCGCTTTCAATAGCGTCTTTGATGTAGGGAAATATCGATATCGGCAGGTACTTGGCTTTTTTACCCGCAATGCCTGGGCGGCTGTAGCTGTGGTAGTAGCAGCAATTGGGATCTTTGGAGTCCTGTTTCAAACAACGCCAACTGGTTTTGTTCCGGATGAAGACCAGGGAACATTTTTTGCGAATGTAAGTCTGCCACCATCGGCATCACTGGAACGAACCAAAGAGGTTATGGCCGAGGTCGATCAGATTATGGCGGATACTGAGGTCATCGACTCGAGGTTGGCAATTTCCGGATTTGGAATTATCAGTGGTTCCGGGAGTCAGTACGGTTTTATTGTTGGCAAGCTTAAGCATTGGGATGATCGCGAAAAGGATGTTAACGATGCCATTGCATTACTCCGGGAAAAAACTTCAGGCATAAATGAGGCTGATATTGCCTTTTTTGCTCCGCCGGTGATTTCAGGCTTTGGGAACACCAGTGGATTTACCGTTAATATTCAGGATCGGGCAAGTGGTTCGCTGGAGCAGTTGGATCAGGTAAGCCAAAATGTCCAACAGAAACTATTTCAGCGTCCGGAAATACAATATGCCAATTCATATTTCCAAACTGATTATCCGCAGTATATGGTAAATGTGGATGTTGCAAAGGCGCAGCGAGCTGGTTTTTCAGTGCAATCGATTATGAGTGTGATGCAGGCTTACTACGGTGGATTATATGTATCAAACTTTACTCGTTTTGGTAAGTTGTATCGCGTTTATGTGCAGGCGGATGCCGAAGCTCGGGGCTCGGAAGAAAGTTTACAGCAGATTTCGGTCCGCAATAAAAATGGAAAGATGGCGCCGTTAAACTCATTTGTGGATCTTGAGCGCGTATACGGTCCGCAAAATGTATCTCGATTTAATCTCTTTAATTCCGTAGAAGTAACCGGAGCTACCAATCCGGGTTATAGTTCGGGGGATGCTATCCAGGCAATCGAAGAAATTTTTGAGGAAGATATATCTGATGATTACAGCTACGCCTATTCCGGCTTGACGCGAGAAGAAAGTCAGTCGAGTGGACAAGAAATCGTCGTTTTTGGACTCTGCCTGCTGTTTGTCTACTTCTTGTTGAGTGCCCAATACGAAAGTTACCTGATTCCCTGGGCGGTCATTTTACCGCTGCCGATTGGTTTAATGGGATCATTTATCTTTGCCAATATTTTTGGCGTGGCCAATAATATTTATTTACAGATATCGGCCATTATGTTAATGGGATTGTTGGCCAAGAACGCTATTCTGGTGGTAGAGTTTGGTTTGCAACGTCGTCGCGAAGAAGGGTTGAGTATTGTAAAAGCTGCCATTGACGGGGCTGAGGCACGACTTCGTCCCATTTTGATGACTTCTTTTGCCTTTATCGCCGGACTGCTTCCACTGGCATTAGCAACAGGAATTAATGCCAACGCTAATCAATCCATTGGTATTGGTACAGCGGGTGGAATGTTTATCGGAACCTTCATTGGCTTGCTGGTGATTCCAGTACTGTTCATCATCTTTCAGAAACTTCAGGAGAAAATTTCAGGTCCACCGGAAGTTGTTAAAGAGCGCAGAGAAAAAATTCTAAAGCCGTGATCAAAGCAATAAAAAATTATTTAACTGAATCTATGTTTTTTCGTCATTATTCAATAGTGATAGCTGCGCTGGCAATTACGGTTTCGCTGTCGTCGTGTATAGCCACAAAATCGTATGAGCAGCCCGAAATGCAAACCGAAGAACTGTATCCCTTTGAACAGGTAGAAATGGATAGTACTACGCTGGCTGATATGCCGTGGAAGGAAGTTTTTAAAGACCCTGAACTGCATAACCTCATAGAAGAAGCACTGGAAAATAACCTGCAACTTCAGAGTGCAATTCAGCAAATTCGTGTTGCAGAGGCCGACTTTTTTCAAGGCCGGATGAGCATGTTGCCTTCGTTGTCACTGGGAGCAGATGCCTCTTATAATGAGCAATCCGATAATGCCAGCAGCTTGGGTGGTATTGGTGGCGGATCTATTCCAGCCAGTGAGCGCTATTCGGTATCGATGAGTTCAAGCTGGGAGCTTGACGTTTGGGGAAAATTGACAAGTGCCAAACAGGCAAGTTTTGCAGCCTTATTGCAGGCAGAAGCGACTCGTAGGGCCGTACAAACGAGATTGATTGCCCAAGTGGCAAATTCCTATTACCGATTGCTGGCTCTTGATAAACAACTTGAAATTACCAAAGAAACGGTCCAAAATCGCCGGCAGGATGTGGAAGCTATTAGAAGTTTGAAAGAAAGTGGATTGGTAACAGGAGTATCACTACAGCAGAGTATTGCCAATCGGTATGCGGCCGAAGTGACCATCCCGGAATTGCGTCAACAGATTACTGAACAAGAACACGGCCTTAGTATTTTGCTTGGTCGGTCACCCGGGAGTATTGATCGAAGCAGCTTGGAAGAGCAGTCACCAATAGATTCACTTGCAACTGGAGTACCGGCGCAATTACTGAGAAACCGTCCCGATATTATTGCTGCCGAGCATTCGTTTCGTTCTGCTTTTGAACTGACAAATAATGCACGTGCACAATTTTATCCTTCGTTTCGACTCACGGCCGAAGGTGGATACCAGAGTCTGCAAACGGATGACCTTTTTCAACCGGGTTCGGTGTTTTACAATTTGATTGCGGGTGTTACGCAGCCAATTTTTAACAGGGGACAGAATAAAGCCCAACTAAAACGAAGTAAGGCACGACAAGAACAGGCAAAACTGGAACTTCGCAGCACAATCATAAATGCCAGCAGCGAAGTATCAAATGCGTTAAGCTCGTTTAATAACGCGGAAGAGAAGAGAGAGTTGAGTCGTAAACAACTTGAAGCACTACAAAATGCTGTAGAATATTCTCGGGAGCTATTGCAATACGGAGAAGCAAATTACACCGAAGTGTTGACGGCCCAACAGAACTATCTGTCGGCTCAGTTATCCGACATCAACAACAAGCTTCAGCAATTAACAGCCGGGGTAGATCTCTATCGTGCTCTGGGCGGTGGATGGAATAAATCCACCATCCAACAAAGTGAAGAAAATTAAACCCAAAGTGTTTTTTTTATCTTATAACCTAAAGCACAATAGTCTAACCAACTATTGTGAATCCCTAACGAGAGTCGCACTGTGAAAGGTGCGGCTTTCCTTTTTGAACCATTTAAATGAAATAAATTTTCAGCTATTCACCTAATAGTTCTTTGGGCTGCCATGGTGTATTGCGATTGCTGTAGGTATTAGCAATTTCAATAACATCATCCTGTGTAATTTTAGCGTTGTCGCCTTCACTTTTTTCTCTCAGATAATTTACAATAGCTGCTATTTCGGCAATACTCAAACGTGCTTTAAAAGCAGGCATATGTCCCTCATATCTTTTTCTATTAACTTCAATGGAACCTTGCAAGCCATCTCTGATAATTCGCACAGGGATCGATTTTTTACCGGTCACCCATTTTGTATTCACAAGGGGAGGAAAGGTATTGCCTATGCCTTGAGCATCTTGGCCGTGACATGAGGCACAATTTGTGGTATATAAATTAGCTCCATTTAATAAGTTGGGATCGGCTTCTTCGTTTTTTGGTTGATTATTTTCTCCATCAGATTCAGGAACCATTCCGGAAATTTCTTTGAACCGTTCTGCTAACTGTTTGTGTTTTTCGGCCAGGTCGCTGTGTCCCATATCTTGATGCATAAGACCAATCTGCTGATGCATTCCCATCATCTGATTGTACCATTCACCGCTCATTTTATTTTGTATCTGCATCCGCATTTTGCTCCCCATCATTCCTCTTTCATCATCTTGATGCATAGACTGCTGTTTTTGAATGTTCATCATGTGACGATGATTTTTCTCCATCTCCCGGTGCATTCTTCTCATTTGAGAATAGAGCGTATCCATCTCATTCGGCAGGGAGGCGGAATCCTGTTTATATGTTTTTAGCATTGTTTTATGGGATTCCTGTAATGAGTCAAAGGTAGATTGCATTTGTTGCTGGTGGGATTGACTCATATGTGAAGAATCGCCCATGTGGCAAGCAGAAGTAAAAAAGATCAACACAATTACAGTTGTTAAAAGGCCTAATTCATTCTTTACAGTCATATAAATGTATCTATGTTAAGCAGAAGATTGATTGTAACTATGTAACATACATTTTTTTATCTAAGAGTTTGAATCATTTACCATTGCCTCGAATTCAGTGAGATTAATTATGACCAACTTCTTTTTCAGGCTTGTATACTTGATAGTGATATTTTGAATTAGTTTTAATTCGAATGTATTCTGATGCAAAGAAAGCAGTGCATTTTATCAATAAATAAGGGTTGTCATGAAAGGTAAAAGATGCGTATATTTAGCGCTCTTGAATTGATGTAATGCCCATTAATTTTGGGTGCTTAGCTCAGTTGGTTTAGAGCGCTACCCCGACACGGTAGAGGTCACTGGTTCGAATCCAGTAGCACCCACATACAGCTAAAGCCTGTTGCCCAATAGGGTATGACAGGCTTTTTCATTTTGACGGATAAAACGGTGACAGCAAGAAATGGCACAACGCAGAGAAGGACGAGAAGTAGTTTTACAGGCCCTTTACGCCAATGAAATTGGCAAAGGAAAGTGGGAGGATATCATTAACTCGGTGATAAAGCCGAAGCTATCGAATGATTCCGATATTTTTAAATTTGCCGAGCGACTGTTTCTAAAAATTGTTAATAACCAAGATGAGATAGATGATATTATCCAAGCGCATTTGAATAATTGGCGATTGGGCCGGCTCAATGCAATCGATCGATTGTTGCTGCGTATAGCTATTGCTGAATTTCTATATTACGAGCAGATTCCCACTAAGGTATCTATTAACGAGGCTATTGAGATCGCTAAAAAGTACTCAACGAAGAAGTCAGGAAACTTTATCAACGGCATTTTAGATTCTGCTCGTGAACAACTCAATAATGATGACCGGATAAATAAAAAGGGACGTGGACTTATTGAATCCTCTTTTAAATCATAGGATCTATTATCTTGAGTGAGCAGAAATATATAGCGATTGGTGATATCCACGGCTGTTTCCAGTCTATGAAAGCACTCCTGGAAAAAATAAAGCCCTATTACGATCGAAAATTTATTTTTGTTGGGGATTATATCGATCGGGGACCCGGATCTAAACAAGTCGTAGATTACCTATTGGATTTTAAAGAAAAGGTTGATTGTGTTTTCTTGCGGGGCAATCATGAGCAGATGTTATTGGATGCTTTTCACAACCATAAAAAAGAAATGTGGTTAATGAATGGAGGCAGGACAACCATAGCATCGTATGGGTCTGAAGGGGAAGAGGTTAAATTACCTGACAGCCACAAAGAATTCTACGAAAATACGCGTCTGTACTACGATACGGAAGACTACTTTTTTGTCCATGCCGGATTGTCGCCTGCAAAGACAATTGCAGCGAGTATAGAAGATGAAAATGAAGTTCAGGAATTTTTGTGGGAGCGCTCCCATCTAAATGCTTTTGAAACTCCATGGGAAAAAACGGTGGTATTTGGACATACCCCCAGCTCCAAACCAATCCAGAAAGAGAATATGATTGGAATAGATACCGGCTGTGTTTTTGATAGAATGGGATATGGACAACTTACCGCGGTAAAGCTGCCCGAAGAAGAATTCATACAACAAACTGCTATCGACTAAGCAATTACTAACTAATTGATTAACATTTTTAATTTATTGTAATACATGAGTTTACGATGTGGAATTGTAGGACTTCCAAATGTAGGAAAGTCCACTTTGTTTAATGCGTTAAGTGATGCCGGTGCCGATGCTGCAAATTTTCCGTTTTGTACTATTGATCCCAATATTGGAGTCGTTCCCGTACCGGATGAACGACTGGATACGCTGTATGATATAGTGGGATCAGAAGAAAAAATACCAACCAGCGTTGAATTTGTAGATATCGCCGGATTGGTAAAAGGGGCATCGGAAGGCAAGGGTAAGGGAAATGCTTTTCTATCGCACATTCGAGAAGTTGATCTTATTGTGCATGTGGTTCGCTGTTTTGATGATGAGAATGTTGTCCATGTAGAGGGGGATGTAAACCCTAAACGCGATATTCACATTATCGAGGATGAACTCATCCTGAAGGATCTTGAAACGGTTGAAAAGCGATATGAGAAACTGAAGAAAGAGGCAAAGAGCGGTGAAAAAGAAACTCTTCAAAAGCTGGAAATTGTCGAACGGTTAAAGGAGCATCTTGAACTGGGGAATGCCGCTCGTGCATTCGACGCTGATGAAGAAGAGCGCAAAGCTTACCAAGAGTTATTTTTGCTTTCTGACAAGCCGGTACTTTACGCTTGTAACGTTTCTGAAGAAGACCTTGATGATGGCAACGAATGGGTGGAAGAGGTTAAAGAAATTGCTTCCCGTTTTGATGATGAGGTTGTTACTTTTTGTGCAAAAATTGAGGAAGAAATTGCCGAGCTCGATGAAGAGGAACGCGCAATGTTTCTTGAGGAACTTGGGGTAGAAAGTGCTGGGCTGGAGCGTTTAATTCGAGCCGCTTACAAAGAGTTGGGGCTGATTACATACTTCACGACAGGACCGAAAGAGACGCGAGCCTGGACCGTTCGCAAAGGAGCTAAAGCTCCGGAAGCAGCGGGCGTAATCCACAGTGATTTTGAGCGCGGATTTATTCGTGCCGAAACGGTAAGCTATGATAAATATAAAGAGCTGGGATCTGAAAAGGCTGTTAAAAATGCCGGAGAAATGCGTCAGGAGGGAAAAGACTATATCGTCCAGGATGGAGATGTAATGCTTTTCCGTTTTAATGTTTAAATAATATCCTAATCATTTACGCCCTTTTACAGCACATTATTTGCTTTCTGATGGTGTCTTTATTTTAATATTGTTCTATTAATATTTGAATGAAAGACATCAAAAATGGTACTGCAATATTTTCAGAAGCTGTTACTTTATGTGATAATAATCACATTTGTTATTGGATGTGCTGACAAGCCCAAACCATATGCCGATAATGTAGATGCCGCCCGTGAGTTATTGGGTCAGCAGCGAGATAAGGCGTTGGAGCAGGTAAAGCAAGAGGTTACTTCTCAAAACATTGAAAAGCTAATATCGCTTGGCCTATGGGATGAAGCTGATACATACCTCTCTGAAATAGATCAGCCCAAAGTTCCGTTACAGCTTGCGGAAGCTCGACTGCTGATCAAGAAGCACCAGTATGCTAAGGCCGAGCAGCTTGTATCATCCGTTCTACAAGACCAACCGGACAATAGGGAGGCAATGTTATTGCAGGCCAGACTTGATATTCAGGCATGGCGGCTGGATCAAGCAGAACAAAAAGCTGAAGATTTGTTGGATTCTGATACTGAGGATCCCAAAGCCGAATTAATCCTTGGAAGGATTGCACTGCTGAATCGCAATTATGACCAAGTGTTGGAACGGGCGCAAAAGATACAGCGATGGGATTCCAATTTTGCCGGTGGATATTGGCTTGAATCAGAGGCACATTTCTGGTCTCAAAATCCTGAGCAGGCAGAAGCACCCCTGCAGAAGGCATTATCTATTGCTCCTTTTGATGCCGATGCTCGCTTTAGCTATGGATACGCGATTTGGCGCAGGGTTGATGCGACCCAACTCGATGATATGGCTGCACAATGTAATTTGGCTTTGGAAGTCAATCCGCTGCATTACCTTACGCACTGGCATTTTGGCAATGGACATACGAATCTCACCTATGCCGATTATGCCCATCCTACCGACAGTACCGTTCAAAGTTTATTGGAGAAAAGTGAAGATCTTATCGCCGAAGATCAGATAGAAGAAGCAATAGAAGAAACTCGTTCTGTTGGAAACGAATATCCTGCATCCATTTTGCCGGCTATGGCACGCGGATCAATTTATTATATGGCTTATGATATGGACCGTGATGCTCGCTTGGATTCCGCTCAAGCTATATTTGAAACGGTTTTAGAAGAAAAACAAAATTATGGTCCGGCTCATAATGGTTTGGCGGCTGTAATTAAACAGCGACAATTTGAACAACTGGACGAATTTGAATCGTTAGAGGATTCCATAGCTCAAACGCCGGTCCCGACCTCAGGATCTGTTTTTTATGATGTGTTTCCGGATGCGCAATACTACCCCGGTGATCGGGTAACAAAAATGATTGCCCAGCAAATTGGACCGAGTAAAGCTTATCTGCCCATGATTAATAAGTTTGGGTCCGATTTTGCGATTCCACCATTACATATAGATTTGGCCGAGGCTATGGATAATAACTACTTCCGATATGGTACAACCTTTGATAATCGCCAGTGGATGGATATTCGCGGTGTTGGAAGTGGAGCTACAGGTATTGAGTATCTCGAGCGGGGTGCCCATCTGGAGCGCAATGTGCTGGCGCATGAGTATGCCCATTTGTATCACGGACGAATTCTAACGGATCACGAAGACCGACGCATTCGTTCCTTGTATCACGATGCGATGAAAAATAATCATACGCTCGACTATTATGCGGCAAACAATGAGAGCGAATATTTTGCGCAGGGATATGCGGGATTTCTATCCGAGGAGAAGGTACATCCCTTAAATCACAAATCGATGAATACCCGTGAATATATCCGATCTAAAGATCCTCATTTGTATGCGTTTTTAGATTCTCTGTTGAGTAAACAGAAAGCGTATCTGTCGGGTGATGAGAAGGTCTTCGATGATAACTGGGCGCAAACCCATTTGGCTCTGGCAAAAAATTCGTCAGATGTTGCTACCGCCAAGGCTCATCTCGATACTGCGCTTTCGTACAGTTCTGATTATATACCTGTAATTTTGGAATATGCTGAAGTTGAGGCTAATGAAAAGAACTATGAAGAAGCTGATCAACGAGTTTCTAAAGCCAAAAAACTCAATCCCAACTATGCACCCGTTTATGTAACGGAAGCCGAAGTTTTACATCACAAAAGCTTAAACGGAGAATTATCTTATAATAAGTCAATTGATCGGCAGGCTATATTATTTGATAAAGCGGAAAGGTTGGAAGGTGATTTGGCAGAACAAGCTCAATTAAATCGTATTCAGCGGAATCGCTTTCGTCAGTATGGACACATTGGTAAGGCGCTGGGGGTTGCAAAGCAATATGCTGAGGATGGGCCAACGATTTCAACCTATCTGCGTGATCGTGTAGAAGAAGCCGAAGCTGATTACTATGCAATGCGAAGCAATATTGGCTATTCTGCTGAGGCTGTTGATTTCTATGAGTCGCTGGTGGATCAGAACCCGCAAAATTTTGAGTATCGCCTGAGATATAGTGATGCCTTAATTATTGCTAAACAGCTGGATAAAGCGGTGTCTGTGATTGCAGAAGGGCAGCGTATTTTGGCTTCAGCAGATAATGAAAGGGATGATTATAAACTGAGAAGGGCTCAAATTTCTATTCTTAATGGAGCTGAAAATCAGGCCGAAGGAATATTGGATGAAGTAGAAATAAATAGTGTTGAAGTTGAAGATCAGTTGCTGAAAGCACAGCTTTTGGTTGAATTAGATAGGATGGAGGATGCGAAGGAGATTCTCAATTCCATTGAAACAACGTTACCTGCAGAACAGGCCTCATTGCACTTTACAAAGGCAATATTGGCGAAAGGAATGGGTAATGTTGACGAGGCCGAAGAAAGATTTAAAACTGCGTTGTCAAAAGATCCTTATCATCTGAAGGCAAGAATTGAATTGCTTTCTATATTAAATGAACAGGGGAAAGAGGCAGAGAAATCAGAATGGGTTGAGGATGCTGAGCAACTTGTTGTTCCACTGGGCCCTGATTTTAATCGAGAAATCTAAAAGGATCATTGGTCTGTTCCGTTGCTAAGCGTATCTTTCTTCAAAGGTTCAGGCTTTTTGATCTCAAAACTTGCGGTATCGGCAGGAACATCCGAAGGTTCTATTCGATCATGAACAACCCATGCATCCGGATAGCGCTTTTTAATTAGGCGGGAAAACTTATTGGCTTGTTCTCTGATTTGGAAGTCGCCTACATGTACTTTGAATTGGGGTTGTCGGAATGACACATATGCATCTGCTTTATAACCCTTTATGGTGGAATCGGCCCACATTCGGAATGAATTGGCAACTGAATCAGCCCGTTCAACATTACGGGTGGAGAGAATCTGCACGCGGAACCCATCATACGGATTTCTATTGATCTGCTCTCCCGCTGAATCAGCTTTCAGATAAATATCGGGGATATCCTGTTTTTGGGTAAGATATACATCGCTCAAGCTACTCCGGGTTTGATCAAGTAGCCTTATAAATTCAGATAACGGCTCATTACGGTCAGTAGTTGTAGGATCTTCTTGTTCCGAAGATGTTTGCTTGGTTGTTTTACAACCGATGATTCCTACCACCAGCAACCCAATAATAGTGAGTAAAATGTAGCGAAAAGAATTGTTCATAAGATTAAAGTCCAACCGGATGCCAGGTTGTTTTTGTTTCTTGAAAGTCAGTGATGTAATAGGGGGATTGCGCTTTTTCTGACAACCAATCCTCAACAGGTTTACGTCGTACCCGCTTAAGGTTTAAAGTAGCATTCTCATCAATTTGTTTCCTCTGCTCCTGATCAATGTCCGGATCGGTATAAAAGAAAGCATTTACATCTTTGTGTGTAGTCATGTGTTCTAAAAGTTCATCTCTGAACCCAGTCAAAATATTGACCACTCCATCAGGAACATCAGAAGAGTTGAGTACTTCCGCAAAACTGATAGCACTTAACGGATATTTTTCGGATGCCAGAATGATGCAGGTATTGCCGCCTACGATAACAGGGGCCATCACAGATACAAGCCCCAGCAGGGGTCGGTCTTCAGGCGCCCATATATTAACTACGCCCATCGGTTCGGGCATAGAAAAGTTAAAATGAGAGCTTGCAACAGGGTTTATCGTTCCAAAAACCTGCTGGTATTTATCCGACCAGCCGGCATAGTAGATAAGACGATCGATAGAGGCTTCAACTTCAGCCTTTGCTTTTTTTGTTTTATAACCGATCGTTTCGAGCTCTTCGATAAATTGGGCTTTGCGTGTTTCAAGCATTTCGGCAATGCGATATAAAATTTGTCCGCGGTTATATGCACTCCGGTTGTTCCAGTCTGGCTGGGCCTCCCGAGCTTCAACAACAGCATCTCTTACATCTTTACGAGAACATTGACAGGCATTGGCTAAAATATTTTCATTGGCGTCGTACACCTTGTAATAGCGTCCGGATTCTGTCCGTGGAAAATTGCCACCGACATATGTTTTATAGGTTTTCAAAACTTCAATTCTATCTGACATAGTATTCTATTTTAAAATCGTTGTCATTTCGAGCGTAATGCGAGAAAATCTGTTTGTTTATTGTAGTTTCACATATGGATACAACCCATGTAGTCCACCTTCACGACCTTCACCGCTTTCTTTGTAACCGCCGAACGGTGAGGTGGGATCAAATTTGTTATAGGTATTCGACCAAACCACACCATTACGAATCTTACTGCCTGTTTTAAATATCTTGGATCCTTTATCGGTCCATACACCACCGGCCAGGCCGTAAGGGGTGTTATTGGCCTTTTCGATTCCTTCCTCAGCCGTTCGGAATGTTTGAACTGTTAACACCGGACCAAAAATTTCTTCCTGCACAATGCGATTGGACTGTCCAACATTGGTAAAGATCGTAGGGCGGCAGAAATAGCCTGTTTCAGGAATTTGGCAGGAGCTTTGATACATATTGGCTCCTTCATTAACGCCAACTTCAAGATATTCATTAATTTTGTTGTACTGCTGCTCCGAATTAATAGCCCCTATATCCGTATTTTTATCCAGCGGATCACCAACGATTAGCGTTTCCATGCGATCTCGCAGTTTTTGGATAACCGTATCAGCAACACCTTCTTGCACAAAAAGGCGCGAACCGGCACAGCACACATGACCCTGATTAAAGAAAATGGCGTTTATGACGCCTTCAACGGCTTGATCCAGGGGAGCATCCTCAAAAATGATGTTCGGCCCCTTGCCGCCAAGCTCAAGCGTATAGCGTTTGTCTGTTCCGGCCAGCGATTTTTTAATAATTTTTCCAACCTCGGTAGATCCGGTAAAAGCAATTTTGTCGATATCGTCGTGATTGACAATTGCAGAACCTGTTTGTCCCGCACCTGTTACAATATTAACTACACCATCGGGCAGGCCGGCATCCTTACATAGCTCGGCGAATTTCAGGGCAGTCAGCGATGTTGTTTCTGCCGGCTTAAGGACAACCGTATTTCCGGTCGCCAGGGCAGGAGCAACTTTCCAGGCCAGCATCAGCAAAGGGAAATTCCAGGGGATAATCTGTCCCGCTACGCCGAGTGGTTCGGCTTTCTTGCCGGGAAAAGCATAATCAAGTTTGTCGGCCCATCCTGCGTAATAAAAGAAATGCGCTGCCGCCAGAGGTACATCCACATCACGGGACTCCCGAATCGGCTTACCACCGTCCATACTTTCGAGCACGGAAAATTCACGAGCTCGTTCCTGTATAAGGCGTGCTATTCGAAATATGTATTTACCGCGTTCTTTAGCCTCCAGGGTTGACCAGCTTTTATCGAAAGCTTTTCGCGCTGCTTTAACTGCTTTGTCGATATCCTGCTGAGTGGCCTCTGCAAAAGAAGTGAGTTTTTTTTCCGTTGCGGGATTTAGGGAATCAAAATAACGACCCTTTTCAGGAGCAATAAACTCCCCACCAATAAATAGATCGTACTGATCCTCATATTCCACATGATCGGCATTTTGAGGAGCATCATCATATTCCCAAAAACCGTCAAAATCCAGCTTTGAACTTGGTGATGAGGGTTTATACGGTTTTTCTTCAACGGTTTCAGCTTTTTTTGAATCTTCAGACATGGCGATAAAATCTATAAAAGGTTAATTGGTCATTTCGACTTTCAGCAATACAATAAAGCCTCGAGATGACAATCTTAATTAATCATTTGAAAAGTAATCAGCGCCTTGGTAAACACCTGTTTGCTGTTTTACAATTTGCATTAGCAGATCATTGGTCAGCGAGCTGGCACCAAAGCGAAAATATTCGGGGGACAGCCAGTCGGTGCCCAACGTTTCTTTAACAAGTACCAAATACTGAATGGCTTGTTTAGCTTTGCGTATGCCGCCTGCCGGCTTCATGCCCACCATTCGTCCGGTTTCATAAAAGTAATCGCGTATAGCCTCCAGCATCACTAATGTAACCGGCTGGGTAGCGGCAGGTTTTACCTTTCCGGTTGATGTTTTAATAAAGTCTGCACCCGCGTGCATAGCTAAGTCACTGGCCTTGCGGACGTTTTCATAGGTTTGCAGTTCACCGGTCTCTAATATCACCTTGAGGTGGGCATCGCCGCAGGCTTCTTTAACAGCTACAATTTCATCATATACATAGCTGTAATTCCCTTTTAAAAATTCGCCGCGCGATATTACCATATCCACCTCATCGGCGCCGTCTTCGACAACTTGTTTCGTTTCTTTGAGTTTAGCGTCGAGGGTACTCATTCCGCTGGGGAAAGCCGTGGCTACACTTGCAACATTGATATCAGTGCCACGCAGTGCTTTTTTTGCTACAGGTACCATATTGGGATAGACGCAAATGGCAGCCACAGTTGGCAGGTTTGGAAGTGCCACATGAGGTTCTTTAGCCTTTTGACAGAGCTGTATAACCTTTCCGGGCGTATCCATACCCTCGAGCGTGGTGAGATCGATCATGCTGAGCGCCAACTTAAGGGCTTGTACCTTTGATTCCTTTTTGATACTTCTGGAGTTGAGTCGTGCTACTCGTTCTTCAACACCTACTTCATCGATAGGCACCGTTTTTGTGATTTCAGAAATCTTCAAAATAAAATTGTTCTTTGTTAATACTTTAGAGCGTCAAACGTAGGATGTAAAAGTACTTTCATATCCTTTTGAAGGTAAGAATAGATTGCAATTCCCCCAAAATATAAGAACCAATTACTCGATAAAATGATTGGCTGCGGGTACGCAGATTGTAGTGTTTTCCCTTATACCATGAGGGGTCAGTATTTTGTATTTTATATGTCTTAAACCTATAAGAAGAGGGTTCCGTGGATAAGATAGAGAGCTATGAGAAAGTGTTAATCAATATTTCGCCCAGAAAATGGCCTTCATTTCTAATGAAGAATGCTTTTGTATCAGGCAATGAAATTAATATTGAACTTGCAGAAGAATTTGCTCGGGTTGGTACGGTGATGGATTTTAAGCGCTTTATTCGTATAGACTACACTGATGCACCAGAGGGATCAGAAAAGTCTTTTTTGACCTATTGTGGCATTTTGGGTTTAGGAAAGTATCTATCAAAATACTACGATAAAGGTTTACTTATTCAGCTGCGAGAACGGGCAAATGACCCAAGGCTACCTATTCGGCAGGCAGTAGTCAAAGCACTGCAATATATCGGACGTCAGAAGTCTCACCGACTGGTTGATTATATAGCCGATTGGAAGAACGGGACTCCTTTGGAACAACGTGCGTGTATAGCTGCAGTTTGTTCTCCGGAACTGCTTAAAGATCGGAAGTCTATTCTGGAAGCATTAGAACTGTTGGAATGGGTTACGGTTACATTTGTGGGAGATGTGGATTGGAATAAGGATTATGAGGTTTTGCAGGAAGAGGTCGCTCAATGCTGGGCCATTGTAGTTGTTGCAAACCCTGAGAAGGGGAAACAGGTGATGGAGCGCTGGATGAAAGAAGATCATCTATTAGTTGATGTTATGATGAAAAAAAGTCTCTTGAATAATTCCATGCAGGTTTTGGAGGGGGAATGGGTAAATAAATGGCTTCAGAATCTAACGACTCAATAGGGTGATATATATGCTGATAACAGCATATAAAAGGTTGATAACCATAATGTTAGAGGCTTAGGAAGAATTATTTGTTTAAAATGTAAGAGAGATGCTTTGAAGTATACGCCGAGAGGGAGATGGGATAATACTCATCTCCCTTTTTTGTAGTATTGCTTTTTTATAGCTGTCAGGGCTATGCACGGTATATTTTTTTGATCTATTAAAAGAGAACCAACACTTGTCATAATATTATTGGTATATAGTTGAGATAGGCTAACTCGTGAACATTCTCATATATTTCTACAAAACACCTTGTAGTGGTATACCGGAAAAAAATGCGCGAAATGTCCTGTAGGGGATTATAAACCGAAGTATCCAATTATTATGTAGGGCATTTACCTACACCATGTAGGGGAAGTTGAATGTTATTTCTTTTTGTGAATGATTTATAACTTAATTGACTAACTTTCGGTTTAGTCTGGGGCCATTTTAGGTTAGAATTTATCTATTTCCTGTTCTTGACCGAATAGTGACTTTTGACTTACTTAGATTAAGAGTATCAGTAGAAAGAGAGTAAAAAAAGGAAAAAAGTGAAGCATGATCAAAAAACAGAGGTTCCCAATTCCGGGGAAATACTCGAAGAGATAAATCAGTGTGTGATTAGTACCGATCTGAATGGAATCGTAGACTATTGGAATAGTGCGTGTGAGCAAATATTTGGCTATTCAAATGCAGAAATGATTAATAAGTCGCTGCAGAAGATATATCCCTCTGTAGCAACTGAACGTTATGATCAACATATCCGACAATTGAGAACGGGGCAAGAGGTGAAGGGACAGTGGAAAAGCATTACCAAGGGAGGAGATATTATCTGGATTGATGTACATGCTAAACCACTGATGGATGAAGGGGGGGACCCGCAGGCAATAATTGCATCAGCACATGATATTGGAGAATTGAAGCGAGTGGAAAGGGAGTTGGAAGAAAATAAAGCTCGGGCACAGGCCATCTTGGAAACAACAGTAGATGGAATTTTTACTACTGATATCGAAGGTCAGATATTGAATTTTAATCATTCTGCTTCTCGAATGTTTGGATACAGCGAAGATGAAATAACTGGCAAAAGTGTAAATATTCTCATTCCCAGGTTCCACGATAATGATGATTTCGTGAATTGGTATTCCGAAACAAGTGAGAAACGTGTTATCGGATACCGCAGAGAGTTGATAGGTCGGCACAAAAATGGTTCAACATTTCCTCTGGAACTGTCGGTAAGTGAAATTGAGTGGCAGGGAAACCGGATATTTACAGGGGTAGTAAATAATATTAGTGATCGGCGCCGTCTTGAGCGGGAAATATTACGTATTTCGGAGGAGGAACGTAGAAACTTGGGCCATGATCTACATGATGGGCTCGGACAAATGTTGACAGGTATTCACCTGATCAGTAAAAATTTAGCTCAGAAGTTAAAGTCCAATGGATTTCCCTGTTCCGATGAAGTGAAGGAAATATCCGACCTGATAAAGGAAGCCGATGAGTATGCAAAAGCGTTGGCCCATGGATTAGTGCAAGTTAACTTTGTAGAAGAGGGGCTTGATACCGTATTAAATCAGTTGGCCCGTCAGGTGGAAAAGCTTTTTAATATAAACTGCTCAGTAGATTTTAAGGACGATATAAAATTACATAATAATATGCAGGGCATGCATTTATACAGAATAGCTCAAGAATCTATTAGTAACGCAGTTAAGCATGGCAAAGCCAATAACATCAACATTGAGATAAAAACTGAGAATGGTTTTTTAAAACTTTTGATAAGAGATGATGGTATCGGGTTTTCTGAGTCTCAAAAACAAACAAAGAAAGCCGGAATGGGCATAAATATTATGGGATATCGAGCCAATATCTTATCGGGCCGTATAGAAATTTTTGAAACTGAAGAAGAAACAAAAGTCCTTTGCACCATTCCTTTTAATAAGTGACAAAAAGGTAAACTCTTATGTCAAGCAAATTTAAGAAAAGTATTGTTTTGGTTGATGATCATCCTTTGATGCGCAAGGGACTTGCACTAACCATTGATTCTGATCCGGCTTATGAGGTAATCGCGCAGCTTGACCGTGGCGAAGAACTTATACAACGGCTTGATGAACTCAGTCCCGATCTGATAATTGTAGATGTTTCGCTGCCGGGTATGGGGGGACTTGAATTAGTAAAGCATATTAAATCACAGAAAGATAACCAGAAGATATTGGTCGTCTCCCGACATGATGAATCGCTCTATGCCGAACGGGTTATCCGGGCTGGTGCAAATGGATATGTAATGAAGCTGGAAGCGAGTGAAGTTTTGCTTAAAGCTGTTAGAAAAGTGTTAAAGGGAGGTATCTACGTGAGCGAAGAAGTGAGTGAACGGTTATTATTGGGAATGGCGCGGGGTCAAAAAGAAGTGATGGAATCACCCATTGAAAAACTGAGTGATCGTGAACTCGAGGTTTTTGAATTAACCGGTAAAGGAAATAGCACCCGAGATATCGCCGAAAAACTTCATCTCTCCGTTAAGACGGTAGAATCATATCGTGCCCGTATTAAGACCAAACTGAACCTGGAGAATGCCACTGAATTGATGGTTCATGCTGTTAAATGGGTAGAAAATGAGCATTCTGGCACTCGTTAGAATGTGGTTGGAGGGGGTAATTAATTGTTCACCAAATAGCTAAATTTGATCAGTTGTTGCGTAGGGATTATACCTATCACAAGATTTCTTTTATGCTTACAACTCTACTATAGAACCTATTGCACATCTATTATCTTGCATGTTTTATATTCAATTTCACTGGGCTTTTTATTCCCAAATAAAACAATATTAAAGAAAAGAGTTATTATGAAACAATTAACCAGATATCAGCCAACGACTGTTCCGGTAAGCAATCTGCGTAGAGAAATGGATCGTATTTTTAATGAGCTTATTCCCTATAGCTGGCGGCTTGATGAAACTGAAACAGGAATGACAGCATGGACTCCCACTACCGATATGTTTGAAACGGATGGAGAATATATCGTTGAAGTTGAATTGCCGGGACTTAGCAAAAAGAACCTAAATATCAGCTGTCAGGATAATGTGTTATCTATTGAAGGAGAGCGAAAGCAAGAGCATAAAGAAGAACGCCCCGGCTATTTACGGAGTGAGCGTTCATTTGGGGCTTTTAAGCGATCAATAATTTTGCCAACCTCAATTTTAGAAGATAAAGTTAAAGCGGTGTTTAAAGAGGGGATTTTGAGAGTGACCGTTCCAAAAGCTGAAAAAAGCAAGCGAAAATCAGTACCCATTGAATAATCATATACTGTAAATGGATTTATTTCAGGGGCTGCGTTAAAGCGTAGCCCCTGTTTTATATTTATATAGTTGCCGGAACATATTCTGTTTAGAGGTGATTTATATAATGAACAGTGACTATAATTTCTCTATTATCTTAAAAATATCATCACATGTTTTTTTTGAAGTTCTATGGCCAGGTTTAACTTAAAGCTTATCAAACATTTCAATCCCCTTATTGGTATTGTAAGATAAATTATTACATTACTTAGCTATTCTAACCTAATAGAAGGGTACTATTATGGTTGTATTAAATATGATTGCATCAAAAAGGGAGTAGTTATGGTTATATCAAAAGAGAGCAATAATGAATATAATGATCTTGATAAGCTAAAAGAGAAGAATAAAAAGCTAAAGGAAAAGCTAAAAATACAAGAAGAGAAAAATAGAAAATATAAAAAAGCACTGGCAAATAAGAGTCTTATAGAACGCTGGAAGATCGGGACCTATCTTCATGATGATCTGGCTCAGCAGTTGGCCTCTGCAAAAATTTCTGTTTGTATTCTCAGGGATGAGCTCTCAAAAGAAAACTTATCAGAAATCTGCAATGAAATAATCAATATAATTGATGAGAGTCTCCGAGAGGTTCGGGATTTATCGCATGATATCATTCCCTTGGATGTAGAAAAGGAAGGCGTCGAAAAGGCTTTAAACCATTTAAAAAGACAGGTTGAAAATCAGCATAATATCAAGTGTAGATTACAGACTGATGAAATCCTTCACAAGATAAATAGCAGAAAAGTAGCAACCAATCTTTACCATATTACCCAAGAAGCAATTAAAAATGCCATTAATCATGGAAAGGCTAATAATATTAAAATTGTTCTTATTGAACATGAGCAACAGTTATATTTACACGTAAAAGATGACGGCAGTGGATTAGATTCGAAGAATGGCAGTGGTGGTATGGGAATAACGATTATGAAGCATCGGGCAGAAGTAATAGGTGGTTCCCTGCGGATCAAAGATGCTAAAGAAGATGGTTACAGCACTTGCGTAACTTGTACCCTCCCTTTGGAATCTCTTGAAGATCAATAATATCAAGAAGAGAGGTTGATATTTACTTTGGAAGAACTTCGATTTTATTATTGACAAGCATTTTATCTGGCTTTTCGAATTTGGCTTATGCATTTCTTAAAACACAAGTTCAACCCTTTTGCTAATCCAACCGTAACAGAGATTAAATTATAAGCAAGCGACCAGTCCTTTGTAGTGAAAAAACTGACAGTGAAGTGGGGTATTACCTGTAGGTAATAATCGTCGTTTTTTTATACCTATCTATAATTCAATTCTTTGAACACATTAGTACAGAGGGGCGTTATGGAATCCAAGAAAATAAGCAAGCAAGAGTGGCAAAAGTATTTCGACTCTTTTTCTATTAGATATCTGAAAGATGAACAGCCGGAGTATATTGAGATTCAAGTGCTTTCAGAGGATATAGGAGTACAAAATGAAATTACATGGACGCCTTTAAAGGGCATCGCTTATGACCCCAAAAGTGATATTCTTGAAATACAGATTGATAAATTGGATCACCTTATCTCGCATCCCCAAGAGATATACGTAAATGAAGAGGATAACGGCTGGCTTACCGGAATGATGGTGATTCGCCGTGACGGGGAGAAAAGTATCATCGATATTCGTTAACGGAGAATTGCAACCGGGAACAGTTATTAAAAGTGTGAACAAGACCACATGTATTTTAGTATAGACTGTCTGTATTAATTACCCCCGCCTATGGCTACAGAAACACAGGTCCATTTTAATAAGCAATATCTGAAAGAAGAGATACGTCAACTCGCTGAATTGCAACAGATTACGCGTGATACTGGCCCCATACAATCTATTGGTGAAACATTACTGACGGCCAAAAAGACCCTCACTAAAACCTATAAAGTATTGGCGCGGGCGGCAAAGCTCAATCAGGAATTGAGTTCGGCAGGGGAATGGTTGATTGACAACTTTTATATTATCCAGGAGCAGATTGTACAGCTGCAGGCGGATTTACCTAAGTCGTATTACGAAAAATTGCCTCGATTGACTCAAGGCGAATTTAAAGGGTATCCAAGAACATATGAGATTATACAGCTGCTGGCATCAATTAGTGATAATATCATTGATCAGAAGAATACCACCATTGCTATTCGGGCTTACCAGGAAGTAGATATTCTAAATCTGGCCGAGATGTGGTCGGTACCGCTTATGAATAGGTTAACTTTGATAGTGCGGTTGGCCGAGCGAAGTAAAAAGCTTCTCCGAGATCGCAAAATTCAGGATGACATTGATGCAGTGTTAAGCGATCAAATATCGGATAATATCGAGGAACCTGGATTTTTGTTACGTAAATTATCCGAAATTGTTGATGAGCAGCCTGACTCCATACGCTATTTAGTGATTTTAGCCCAGCGTCTGCAGTCGCGCGGTATGTTTACCGAAAATGAACGCCGCTGGTTCGATTATAAACTTTCACGCTGGGAAACTAATCTTGAGGAGCAGCTCCGGGGCCGAATCCAGCAGACCTCTCGGCTGCACTTAAGTATTCAAAATGCCATATCATCTTTACGCGAAGTTTCAGAAACCGACTGGTCCGTTTTTGTAGAGAGCTGTTCTATTGTCGAACGTATCCTACGACTTGATCCCGCCGACATATATCCTCGCATGGATTTTAGCACGCGCGATCGGTACCGTAAAATAGTAGAAAAGATCAGCTCCCACTCAACTTTCAGCGAACAGAAGGTGGCTGAACGAGCGCTGATGATGGCTGAAAGTGCTGCCCAGAACGGTACGAAACAGCGAAGTAAAAAAATGCATATCGGCTACTATCTTATTGATGATGGTTATGCCGATTTGTGTCAAAAACTCTCCTATCAAAAACCTATTGATGAACGCTTGCGCCAGCTGGCAGAAGAGTATCCCGCAATTTATTACTCCTTCATCGGGATCCATTTTATTGTTTTACTTGGCACTATTGGACTTGTCACCAATTTGTTGGCTCGCGAAATCTGGATGATTATTCTCACGTTGGTTATATCCTGGCTGCCAGCTTTCGATTTATCCATTGTTTCTGCCAATCGATTGTTGTCTTTTCTAATTCCGCCCCGCATTTTGCCAAAACTTGAATTCAAAGAAGATATTCCCGATCAGTATCGAACTGTAGTAATTGTGCCAACCATGTTTTCATCACCTGCTGATGTGGAAGCGCAGTTTGAGCTACTCGAAATTCGTGCCTTGGCTAATGCCAACGAATCACTCCAGTTTGCTATTATTTCGGATTTTCTTGATGCCAAATCTGAGACAAGAGAGAAGGATGAAGCCATTTTAAAAACCGCACGTCAGCAGATTAATCGATTGAACCTGCAGTATCATAGTAAATATGGTCATAAGTTCCTGTTTTTCCACCGAAAGCGTTTATGGAATGATTCAGAGCAGAAGTGGATGGGCTGGGAACGTAAGCGCGGTAAAATCGAAGAATTTAATCGACTTATAAAAAATAAGGATGCCCAAACGAGCTTCATCGAAAAACCGAAAGACTTTTTAATATCAACACAAAAATTCCCGGTTAAATATGTAATTACGCTCGATGCCGATACGAAGCTGCCTCCGGGTAGTGCTCAAATGCTGATTGGTACTGCTGCCCACCCACTTAATCGAGCAGAAATAGATCCCGATAAAAAGATTGTAACTAAGGGATACGGAATATTTCAGCCTCGTATTTCCATCCCGCCCAAATCGGCCAACAAAACCATGTTTACTAAAATATACTCTGGCAATGTTGGCCTTGATCCCTATACCACTGCTGTCTCTGATATCTATCAAGATGTTTTTGGTGAAGGGGTTTTTACCGGCAAGGGGCTTTACGATCTGGATGTTTTTGAAGAGGTACTTGGCGATCGTTTTCCGGAGAATCGCATCTTATCGCATGACTTGTTGGAGAGTACATATCTGCGAGCGGCTTTATTGACTGATATTGAACTTTTTGATGACTATCCCACAACCTATTTAAGTTTTTCAAAGCGGCTACACCGGTGGATCCGGGGCGATTGGCAAATTTTATTTTGGTTGTTTGGAAGGGTGCCCAAAGGGGATAATAAAAAGGAACACAACCCGATAAACAGTATATCAAGATGGAAAATATTTGATAATCTGCGCCGATCCCTAAATCCTGTGGCATTGTTACTTTTTTTATTAGCCGGATGGATTTTTCTGCCCGGTTCTGCGTTGATATGGACCGCCGCCGTTTTTGGCATTGTGGCCTTTCCTATTTACTCCAGTTTCTCAACCGATATTTTTCGCCGTCCACAACGGGTAGGATGGCGCCTGTATCTGGATACCGTTCGTGTTGATATTAAGGTAAATACCATTCAGGCGGTAACAAGCTTTTTAAACCTCCCACATCAGGCTTTTATTTCGCTGGATGCCATTTTAAGAACACTTTATCGTCTGTTTAAAACTCAAAACCATTTATTGGAATGGACTACCGCCACACAGGTTGAGAAAGAACATGCTGATGGATCACAATGGGATTATTGGCTAAAGATGACCCCGAATATTATATGGGGAGGGCTTTGTTTAGCATTGGTAAGTATATTCAGCACCTCCGTTTTATTTATTGCCGTTCCTATATGTTTGGGTTGGTTTTTGGCGCCCTATGTGACGTACTTTTTGAGTCGTCCCCTTAAAACTGAAAAGCGAGTATTATCATCCAAACAGTACCAAGAGTTACGGCAATATGCTCGCAGAACATGGCATTTCTTTGAGCAATATGTTAATGAAGAACACTCTTGGCTGCCTCCCGATAACGTGCAGGAAGAACCCTACATCGGGGCGGTTGGACGTACATCCCCGACAAATATGGGGCTTGCACTTACAGCGGTCTATTCGGCTTTTGAGATGGGTTATCTAACACTAACCGAAATGGTTAACCTTCTTGATAAAATGCTTACCTCAATGGGGGAGCTCGATCGGTATCGCGGACATTTCTATAACTGGTACAGTACGAGATTAGGAGACGTATTGAATCCCAAATATGTATCCACCGTTGATTCGGGAAATTTGGCGGCAGCACTGTTGGTCGTTGAACAGGCATTGCATCAACTTGATAAACGGACTTGGCCAAATCCAGCGTTTTGGGTCGGTTTACACGATACTATACAGGTTTTGCAGGATCTGTTTTCTGAGCTTAAGCAAAGTGGCAATTACAAAGGAGTTGCAGATGAAGTGATTGCTATTACAAAGAGAATGAACGACGAAATTCCCGATAGTGCTCCCGAATCCATCGAAACTTGGAAGGAGAGCTTGATAGCGTTACGTGAGGATGCTAAAAAGCTTGATCAACTTTCAGCCGGCATCTTAGAATATTCATTGGAAGATCTGCTTAATCATGAATGGAGCGATTGGCTTCAACGTCCGTTGATTCAGATCGAGGGCCAACTGGATGAAATCGAGAAGTTCGGGGCCGTAAATAGCAAAGCATCAATTAACAAAGACACGCTTAATACCAGTGTGTATGCTAATCTCCTTTTAAGGGCTTCCAAATTGAGCCGTACTTGTCGGGAGATGGTGGAAGAGATGGACTTTTCGCTGGTGTATGATTCCGACCGTGAGTTATTTAGTATTGGTTATAATGTAGATCGGGCCCATCAGGATAATAGTTATTATGATCTGTTGGCCAGTGAGGCCCGTCTGGCATCGTTTATTGCGATAGCAAAGGGCGAAGTACCACCCAAACACTGGTTTCGGCTAAGTCGAAGACTGACAAGTATTGAACGCAACGAAATTCTGCTTTCCTGGGGCGGTACCATGTTTGAATATTTGATGCCGCTGCTGTTTATGTCCCAATTTGAAAATACGCTGCTCAGTAACACCTACGAAAATGTGGTTCTTTGGCAGCGGAATTATGGTTCTTTGCGGAATAAGCCCTGGGGATTTTCGGAAAGCGGATATAACGTGCGTAACTTGGAATTGCATTACCAATACCGCGCATTTGGTGTGCCGGGGCTTGGGTTACGCCGGGGATTGGCTGAGGATTATGTGGTGGCACCTTACGCTGGCATGCTCGCGCTGATGGTGGATCCTAAACAAGCGCTTAAAAACCTTCGAAAATTGCGAGATGAGGGCGTTTATGGGGCAAATGGTTTTTATGAAGCTTTGGACTATACGCCTCGTCACCTTTCTGGGGATGATAACAATGCCGTAGTGAAAATGTATATGGCTCATCACCAGGGTATGAGTCTATTGGCTCTCTTAAATGTATTGGATAATAACCGCGTGCAACAATTATTCCATGATCACCCCTTGGTTCGTTCCTGTGAGCTGCTTTTACAAGAACGAATTCCACGAGGAATTCCCATTAAGGAGCCACGTCCTATTGATGTGGAGCTTGAACCGGCCGAAGAGGAGCGCGCTAAAAATGTAGTGGATCATGCCAGTATAGAGGATCTGGATAATACTCCGCCCCGAACACATGTTCTTTCCAATGGAGGTTATTCGACGTTGATAACCCATTCGGGAACGGGCTACTCTTATACCAATGATGTCATGCTTACCCGATGGCAACCGGATGTAGTAACCGATCACTATGGCATGTTTTTCTATATTCGAGATTTGGAAAGTGGTAATTACTGGTCGGCCGGGCATCAACCGGTTAAACGCCAGGCTGACCGATATGATACATGGTTTCATGCAGGGAAAGTGCAGATTGCTCGTGTAGATGACTGGATTGAAACATTTTTGGAGGTCTGTGTTTCGCCCGAAGACAACATAGAGCTGCGAAAAATAACGTTGACAAACTATTCGGAACGTAAACGCCAGATTGAAATTACCAGTTACGCTGAAGTCGTTTTAAATACCCAACAGGCCGACCGGGCCCATCCAGCATTTTCAAATTTATTTGTTCAAACAGAATACCTGCAAGAACATCATTCAATATTGGCAAAACGACGTCCGCGAGCAGAAGATGAGGATCCCATTTGGCTGGTACATACTATCGCCAGTGAAGATGCGGACAGTTTTTCCGAGGAGCTTCAGATTGAAACAGATCGTGGTCAATTTATTGGGCGAAACCGCTCCATGCAGAATCCTCGGGTTTTGGATAAAGGAGAAAGACTCAGCGGCTCGGTTGGTAATGTGAAAGATCCTATTGTGAGTATTCGAAGGGTAATAACACTTGATCCAGGGGAGAAAAAGAATATTACCTTTGGATTAGGAAGGGTTGCCAACCGTGATGAAGCGGTGGCTATGGGGGATCAATATGATAATATCTACGCTACGGATCGTGTTTTTGAACTTGCTTCTATCTATGGCAATGTAGAGTTGGAACATGTAGGACTAAGCGGTGAACAAGCCCAGTATATTCAGCATCTCACGGGGTATCTTGTGTATAATTGCGAAGCCTTGCGAGCTAAGGAAAATACATTAACGCAAAACAGAAAAACACAGTCGGGTCTTTGGGCTCATGGAATTTCCGGTGATGCACCCATTTTAGTATATCATATTGATGATAAAAAGTTTATGCGGGAGGTAACACTACTACTAAAAGCTCATCATTTTTGGCGTCAACGTGGCTTGAAAGTTGATTTATTTTTTATGAACGATCATCCGCCATCGTATGTCAATGAACTCCAGGAATTAATCCAACAGCAGTTACAGCAAACCACTGAACGTCATACGCAGCAAGAAAAAGGTGGAGTTTTTATCCTCCGAAGTGATGAGTTGAGCCGAGAAGATAACATCCTTATTAATACCGTAGCTCATGTAGTCCTTACAGGAAAACTGCCCGATCTTACGCAGTTGAAAGAGCAGAATCAGATAGAAATAACTGAAAAATTTAAATCAATATACAAACCGGTTGAACATGTTGGGGCTGGGAATGAGTCCAGTGATATTGGTGATGGTTTATTGTTTTATAACAGTTACGGTGGTTTTTCTACCAACGGCCGTGAGTATATTATCACCCTCCGGACCGATCCGGATACCAAAGAGTTGCTCTTTCCACCGGCGCCGTGGATCAATGTTATAGCCAATCCGCATTTTGGTTTTTTGACAACCGAAAAGGGATCTGCATACACCTGGAGTAAAAATAGTCGAGAGAATAAGCTTACTCCTTGGTCTAATGATGCGGTGTTGGATCCATCCGGGGAGGCTATTTATATACGGGATGAAGACGAAAAACTATTTTGGTCGCCTATGCCACAGCCGGTACCGGGTAGTACTAATTATGAAGTCAGGCATGGGCACGGATATTCAACCTATCGAAGTACAACCATGAATATAGAGCAGGAGGTAAGTACGTGGGTGGACAAAGACGACCCAATTAAGTTTGTAAAACTTAGGCTATCAAATGAAGGGTTGATGGATAAAAAGTTGACGTTGTTAGAGTATAAAGATTTGGTTCTGGGGGTATTCAGAGAGCATGCGACCCGTGAGATTATAACCTCCATTGATGAAAAGATGCAAACCATCTTTGCGCGCAACCATTACAACAATGAATTTGCGGGACGAGTAGCATTCTCCGGCTTTACAACGGAGCATGATATCTACTCGGTTTCTTATTCCTCCGATCGACAAGCATTTATTGGACGTAATCGAAATTTACAAAATCCAAAAGCGGTTAGAAGGGATATGGCCTTAAATGGACGTTTTGGGATGAGGTTTGAATCATGTGCGGCCCATCAGTTTTCTCTGGAACTAAAATCGGGCGAAACTGCCGATATTTATTTTTATTTGGGAGAAGTACAGCATCATGAGGAGGGGGTAACGCTGATCAGCAAATATCAGGATATTGAAACTATAGAACAATCACTTAGGGAGGTCAAGACTTTTTGGCGCGAGAAACTCGGTGGCATCCAAGTTAAGACTCCGGAACCGGAATTAAACGTGTTAATGAATGGCTGGCTGCAATATCAGAATATAGCCTGCCGAATGTGGGGACGTACCGGTTTTTATCAAGCAGGTGGGGCATTTGGATTTCGGGATCAGCTGCAGGATGCTACGGCCGCTTGCTATTTGGATCCCAAGCTAACCCGCAAACAAATTCTATTGCATGCTGCTCATCAGTTTGAGGAGGGAGATGTACTGCATTGGTGGCATCCACCGACCGATCGGGGTATTCGATCAATCATTACCGATGATCTGCTTTGGCTGCCCTATACAACGGCTTTTTATATTAAAAATTCAGGCGACAATGCTATTTTGGATGAACAGGTTGCTTTTTTAAAGGCGCGTCAATTGTATGAAGGAGAGCATGAGGTTTACTTGCAGCCGGAGGTATCAGATCAACAGGGATCCTTATACGAGCACTGCTGTCGGGCTATTGACCGCTCGTTAACAAAGGGAGCACATGGGTTGCCTTTAATTGGTGGCGGGGACTGGAATGACGGCATGAATAAAGTAGGTGTTGATGGTAAGGGCGAAAGCATCTGGCTGGGATTTTTCCTTTACACTATCTTGAACGATTTTATTCCGATTGTTAAGACTTACAATGACAAGGAGAGACTGGATAGATACAGCACCTATAAAGAAGATCTGGAAAAACATCTCAATGAGGAGGGATGGGACGGAGAATGGTACCGGCGGGCTTATTATGATGACGGCACCCCACTGGGGTCATCCCAAAATGATGAGTGTCGCATAGATGCAATTGCCCAGGCATGGTCGGTTATTTCCGGAGCCGGAACACCTGCTAAAACAGAAAAAGCACTATTTGCTGCCGAACAGCATTTGGTATCGAAGCAGGATGGTATAATAAAATTACTGACACCGGCTTTTGACCAAACCGAGAAAAATCCCGGTTACATCAAAGGGTATATCCCGGGCATTCGCGAAAATGGAGGTCAATATACTCATGCCGCGTTGTGGTTGGTCAAAGCATTTGCAGAAGCAGGACAAGTCGAAAAGGCTATCTCATATATGAAGATGCTTTTGCCTGTCAATCATGCTTTAAATAATATAGATGTAGAGTGTTATCAAGTTGAGCCTTATGCTGTTGCGGCTGATATCTATGGAGAACATCCGTTAGTGGGAATGGGAGGTTGGACCTGGTATACCGGCTCGGCGGGATGGATGTATCGCGTGATACTGGAATCCATTTTAGGTATAACTTTTGTTGATGGAATTAACATTGAGATTAAGCCCACTGTTATTTCCTCGTGGAAAAAGTACGAGTGTTGGATTAGTAATAAAGGACATGATGTTGAGTTGCATATCGAAATATTGAATCCCAATAAATTATCCAAGGGAACAATTACTGCCTTGTTGAATGGGTCGCCGGTTTCTTCAAAAAATGACGTCGTGACATGTTCAATTCCGAATACTTCAGGAGATTATCATTTAAGCATCATTATAGAGGAATAGATATTTTTTTGGATTGTTTATATGGTGGAAATTCTTACAACTATTATATAGTAGTACGTACATCTATCCGCTAAACAATTTCATACATTTATTTCAAGGTATTTTAAAATGATTACCCCAGAAATAAAATTATTATGGATATCGTAAATGTATTAATCATCGATAAAAATATTCTTGTCAGAAGAGCAATAACAACCATTCTTGAACAGCGTGAAGAGTACCGTATGTTTTGGTTGAATGACGCGTTTGATACGGTAGAAACAGTTATTCGTAACGTAGCACCCGATATTGTTCTGTTGAGCATCGATGATATTGAGGGCGAAGGGTTAGATATATTGCAGAAAGTACAGACTTCATTCAGCAACTTGCCGGTAATTGTCATAAGTCCCCGCAACGAAGGTGGAGCAAAAGCGGCAATAACAGCGCTACGACTGGGGGCCATTGACTTTGTAACCAAACCGGAATCAAATAATCTGATTCTATTTGCAGAACGGCATCTTAAAAAACGATTGGAGCCTTTACTTAAGGCCGTTTACAAAATGAAAAAGCATCAGAATATAGATGATATGATGCTCGAGTCGTTAACCCAGCCGCAGAAAAGTTTTGGGGATTTTAGTGCCGAAGTTAAAGAGCCACAGCCAATTGAAGTTGCCGTAATAGGTGGATGTACCGGAGGAGTGCTGACACTATTTTCAATATTGAGTAAATTGCCCAAAGATTTGGCAATACCTTTGGTTATTGTTCAACATCTTCCACGGACGTATACTGAGTATTTGGCTACTTCTTTAGATTCAGTTTGCAAAATATCTGTCAAAGAAGTAGAGAACGGCGAACCCTTGGAGGCCGGTACTGCATATATTGCAACCGGTGGATATCAGTGTGAAATTTCCAAGTCTGCTTCAACTATTGAGGCTTCGATATGTCGCGGTCCCCGAGAAAATAATATGCGTCCATCTATTGATGTATTATTTCGTTCTGCAGCTAAAGTAAGTGGCAATAAGGTTCTTGGAGTATTGCTAAGCGGTTGTGGGAGTGATGGATTAAGTGGGGCTGAAGAAATTAAAAATCACTCCGGACAAGTTATCGTTCAGGATCCCCGGTCTTCTATTATTCCTGATCTTCCTTTGTCAACTATTTCAAAAGGAATAACAAAAACATATTGCACTCCGCAAGATATTACGAATCAATTAATTAAATATTCCAAGCTTGGTAGTGATATCGAATATATTAGCCGCGAAAAAGATGCAATAAATACCAAATATTTATTTTAGATTGTCCATAGATGCTTCATGCAAAATATGATTTTATTCATCTATGGACAGGCCGGTAGAAACCAATCCTTTCTTTGATAAACAACCTTGGGCGCTTGATATTGCAGATGTTCTTGGCGTCTTAGAGGTTGATTCGAAACACGGACTGTCATCAAAACAAGTTAGGCAGCGCCAACAAAAATTTGGCCCAAACCAGCTTCGCAAGCATAAGAAGCGGGGTATCGTAGAGATCCTCATCAATCAGCTTAAAAGTATCATCATTGTACTTTTGGCTACTGCAGCACTCTTTGCATTTTGGTTGGGAGAATATGTGGACGGCTGGGCTATTGTGGCCGTAATTGTAATTAATACCGTCATCGGATTTTTTACCGAACTGCGCGCCGTTCGTTCAATGGAAGCTCTTTTTAAACTGGGAAAAGTGAGCACAAGAGTCCGTCGTGCAGGCAAAATCATTGAAATTGATGCCGAAGAATTGGTGCCCGGAGACGTGGTTATAATCGAAGGCGGTGATATTATTACTGCTGATTTACGCATCATTAAACAATCCAAGCTGCAATCTGATGAGTCAGCGTTGACGGGAGAAAGTTTACCGGTCTCCAAACAGGGAGATGCGGTTGCAGAAGATACGGTATTGGCTGGACGGGATAATATGCTTTATAAAGGAACTGCCGTGACGCGCGGATCGGGAGAGGCCGTGGTTGTTTCAACGGGATTAGATACCGAACTGGGAGCGATTTCATCGCTGGTAGAAGAAGCGGACCAAGAGCAGACACCGCTCGAAGAACGACTCGATAAACTTGGCTATCGCTTAATTACAATAACGCTAATAATAGCTCTATTTGTGGTAGGATCAGGGATCTGGGCAGGGAAAGAGTTATTTCTGATGGTCGAAACAGGCATTGCGCTGGCGGTAGCGGCAATACCGGAAGGGTTGCCTATTGTAGCCACTATTGCCCTGGCGAAAGGGATTCGGTTAATGGCCAGAAAAAATGCACTGGTCAACCGACTCTCATCCGTTGAAACATTAGGGGCTACCGGTATTATTTGCACGGATAAAACCGGAACGTTGACAGAAAACAAAATGACAGTCACCGGCTTTTATTTGTCAGGGGATCGAGACATTTCTTTGTCTGAGCATAAGATGTCAGATAACAGTGATCTTAGATTGGCTCTGGAAGTCGGCGTTCTCTGTAATAACGCATCGCTGTATCATCAAGAAAAAGGCGGAACAGGCGATCCATTGGAAATTGCCTTATTAGAAGCGGCTAAAAAGGCTGGATTAGTTATTGACGAGCTCCCATCTAAATATCCGGAAATTCGAGAGGAAGCCTTTGACGCAGATGTAAAGATGATGGCTACCTGGAATAAAAAGAAGGACGGTGAGTATCGGGTTAGCGTTAAAGGGGCACCGGGGGCAGTATTGGATGTCTGCAGTTCAGTAATGGTAGATGGAGAAGTTCAACCGTTGCAAAAAAAGGACCGCGAACAATGGGAGGAACTGAACCTGGAGCTGGGACGAGAGGGGTTACGCATGCTGGCGTTTGCTGTTAAAACAGTGGATACGATCGAAGGGAATCCCTACGAAGAGTTAACACTGATAGGGCTTGTGGCACTGAGCGATCCACCCCGTAGTGACGTGAAACCTGCAATTTTTCGATGTCAGCAAGCAGGTATTCGAGTGGTTATGATAACAGGCGACCAAAAGGCAACTGCTGAATCAATTGCTGAATCCGTGGGTATTGATCTGAACAATCGGGAAGCCATACATGGTCGGGATTTACCGGATATTGCAGGATTGGAAATGGACAGCCCGGAGACAAATGAGATCTATCACACCTCGGTCTTTTCACGTGTAAGTCCCAGTCAAAAACTGGATCTTATCGAGCTCTTTCAAAAGAAAGGTCAGATTGTAGCGATGACGGGCGATGGGGTGAATGATGCTCCGGCTCTTAAAAAGGCTGATATTGGTATTGCTATGGGGCAGCGGGGAACTCAAGTAGCACAAGAGGCCTCGGATATGGTGCTATTGGATGATGCTTTTTCTACCATTGTGAGTGCAATAGAGCAGGGACGCGTAATTTTCAATAATATCCGGCGGTTCATTTACTACCTGATGTCGTGCAATGTAAGCGAGGTTATGGTGGTGGCTATGGCGACTATTATTGGCACTGCGTTACCCATCTTACCGCTGCAGATTCTCTTTTTGAATTTAGTTACCGATGTTTTTCCGGCCTTGGCACTGGGCGTTGGTGAAGGGGAAGCGGGAATTATGCAAAAGTCGCCACGCAGTCCCGAACAGCCTATCTTGGGCCGTAGCGAATGGATAGGAATAGCTGGTTATGCGTTTATTATTACGCTATCGGTTCTCGGCTCACTTTTTATTGGGATGGAGTACCTGCTTCTATCGGCTGATAAGGCCGTTACGTTGTCATTTTTAACACTTGCTTTTGCCCAGTTGTGGCATGTATTTAATATGCGAAGCAGTGATTCTGGGTTTTGGAATAACACCATAACAACAAATAACTATATCTGGGCCGCGCTGCTGCTATGTACCGGCTTACTGTTTGTAGCTGTTTATGTGCCGGTGATAAGTGATGTGTTAAAAGTTACGCCACCTACGGTAACCGGTTGGGGGGTGGTTTTTATCATGAGTGTAATTCCACTTCTGGTGGGACAACTGTGGAAGGGGTATGGACCGGATCTGGAAGTTCTGCAAAAATAAAAAAGCCAACAGTTTCCTTATTTCGTATTACCGAAGTAAGTATTGGGGTGTAATCTCAGCCTCGATTTCTCAAAGCACCCTCAACTGCTGGCTTCACCACCGGTATTGATATACCGATGAATATTAGACCGCCGCACACAACTTTGAAATACCAATTAAGGCCAATTTTCAAGAAGAAGTCCACGGTCATTATTTTAGACTTACCCTAATATTATGCCGAAGCATTCATAAGGTTGTGCAGTTTCAGAATGTCAAACTCTCTCACAGTTTTTCATCTATGAATAACATAATAGTTTATGGAATTTTTGTCTGTAGGAGAAAAGAGGAATAGCATGTAGCATTTTGTAGTACAGGATGAAACTATTCTCAGAAGCGTAGCATCAAAAGAGAGAAATGTATTAAAAAGTACTTGGTAGGTTTTTATGACGGTTCGTATTAGCTGTTAATTTTCATCTGATAACATAACTAATGTATTATGATTGGATGTTATCAGGCAGATCTGAGGAGGGTTTAATCATATCATGATCAAATAAACACTGATAATAACATTGGGTTTCTCTATCTAAACATATTTATTAAAAATTTTTAATAAATATTAATAGGCATATATTATATCAGTACGGAATAATCCAAAGCAGAGCGGCTAAATTTAGGTTAATATTACAGTAACAACGGGATGAGGTTTCATGGGATACAATCATATTTTACTTGTAGATGACAATGAATCTATCCATGAGGATATAGAATCAATTTTATCTAACTCTGTCAGTAAAGAAGATGAAGAACTAAAAGGGATAGAAGACGAGCTTTTCGGTAGTTCTCCAAATGAGCAGGAAAAAACTGACAATTTGGTTGATTACGAAATTGATCATGCCTATCAGGGGAAGGAAGCTGTTGAAATGGTGTCTGAAGCTTATGAGTTAGGAGATCCCTACGCTCTTATATTTATGGATGTTAGGATGCCTCCGGGTATAGACGGTATTCAAACGATAAAACAGATATGGGAAGATTATCCTTATACAGAGATAGTTATATGTACTGCTTATTCTGATTACTCGTGGGATAAAATCGTTTCCAATTTAGGCAATACCGATAAGCTATTGTTTATGAAGAAGCCTTTTGATGCTACGGCTTTGAAACAGATAGCATTAACGCTTACTACAAAATGGAAGTTACAGCAGGAAGCTATTTCTTATACCGAAAAGCTTGAGGAAGAGGTGGATGAGCGTACAAGTGAGTTGAATGAGTTAGTAGAAAAGTATAAGGAAATGAAAGATAAGGCTGAGAAAGCTTCAGCTGCTAAAAGTGTTTTTCTTGCTAATATGAGTCATGAAATACGCACCCCGATGAACGGCGTAATAGGGATGACTGATCTTTTGCTGGAAACTGATTTAAGTGAAGAGCAGAAAGAGCTGTCCCGAATGGCAAAAAGGAGTGGAGAGTCCTTATTAAGAGTTATTAACGATATCCTGAACTTCTCAAAGGTAGAAGCCGGAAAGATGGAAATCGAATATATTCCTTTTAATATTCGGAATCTTGTCAAAGAAGTTGTAGAAATGATCTCATTATCCTCTGATGAGAAAGGCTTGTCAATAAAATATTCCATTGATGATAATATTCCCAATAGGATGTCAGGAGATCCAACACGGTTGCGACAAGTACTCCTAAATTATGGTAGTAATGCCGTGAAATTTACTGAGGAGGGATATGTTTCATTTGAGGTGGATCTTTTAGAGTCAGATGGAGACAAACAACTTATCAAATTTACTGTAAGCGATACGGGAATCGGGATTCCTGAAGAAAAACAATCTCAAATATTCAGCTCTTTTTCTCAAGGGGATTCCTCAACAACCAGAAAATTTGGAGGAACTGGATTAGGATTGGCTATTTGCCGGCAGCTGGCAGACTTGATGGATGCGGAGGTCGGTTTAGAGAGTGAGGAAGGAAAGGGATCAAGTTTTTATTTTACGGTACCCTTAGAGAAAGTCGCCGCTGATAAAAGAACTGATTCTGATAGCCAAAGTGAGGAGAACCAGGTAGAGTCTATTGGGAAATCGCTAAGGATTCTTGTAGCCGAGGATAATAAAGTAAATCAAATGGTCACTACCAAGATGTTGGAAAAGGAAGGCTTTGTTATAGATATCGTTGAGACAGGAACTGAAGCCATAGAATACCTGGAGCAGAATGAGTACGATCTTATCCTAATGGATGTTCAGATGCCCGAAATGGATGGGTATGAGGCGACTAAAAAAATTAGAACAATGGAAAAGAGGACGAACAAGCATATTCCAGTTATAGCACTGACGGCCTCGGCGATGGAAAAAGATCGGGAACTATGTTTACAGGCGGGGATGGATGACTATATTGCAAAGCCAGTAGATAAACAGGATTTGATAAAAACAATAAAAAAAGTAATAGAAATGGATTTTAGTTTATTAAGTAAATAAAACGTTAATATCACAGATACATTTGTCACTTTTTAAGTGTGGAGTCATCCGTAAAAGTAACATTTGATTTATTTATGACAGATTCACTATACAGATTTCTTGCGATTTCATTGCATATACAAACAGGTACAGTAACCACTGGAAACAATGGTTTTTATCAATGAAATTATGTTCTACTACTAAATTTATAGCATATATATGAAGCGATTGAAGAAATATGTTTTGGTACTATTCTTAAAGGGAGTTCTTTTTTTTATAGCAGCACTGCCTGCTTTTTCTCAAGTTGATTCTTATCAGTTTGCCCATCTGGGACTCGAGGACGGATTATCCCAAGCAACTGTTAATTCGATTGTCCAGGATGATAAAGGTTTTTTGTGGTTTGGCACCGTCGGTGGATTGAATCGCTATGACGGCCGGCAGATGATTGTCTACCGAAGTGATTTGATTGATAATAATAGCCTTAGTGATAAACAGGTTACCGACATTTGTATAGATACAAATAGTGATCTTTGGATTAGCACGGTAAATGGGCTTTCCTTTTTCAATATAAGAACCGAGCAGTTCAGGCTTTTTTATGAAAAAGATGGACCGCAAAGTATTAGTGATAATTCTGTAAATGGCGTTCATTGTGATTCGGATGGCACGGTATGGCTTGCAACTGATCAGGGCCTAAATAAGTTGACAAACAAGCAAAAAGGAACATTTAAAAGTTTGGAAATTAGAGGTGAGCAACAAAATTTTCGGGAACTTTACAGGGACAAAAAAGGCATTTTGTGGGTCGGATCCTTTGGGGCTGGTCTGTATTATTTAGATCCGGAAGAAGAACAATTTGTCAGTAGCGAACTACCAATGTTGGATGAGAAAATAGTTACCTCAATTCATGAAGGTCACGGATACCTATGGGTTGGTACCGAAGCCGGTTTGTTTCGTATAAATGAAAACCGCACCAAGGTTATAATCTATCAAAATACGGTTGATGATCATGCTTCTCTTAGTAATGATTACGTAAATGATATTTATCAGGATAGTCAATCCAATTTATGGATAGGCACCCAAAATGGCCTGAATTTATACCAACCCGACCGGGATGAGTTTATCCGGCTGAAGGCGGATCCCAAAGACGATCAAAGCTTAAAGTCCAATCGCATTAATAGTATTTACGAAGACAGGCATAATACCTTATGGATAGGTACCCAGTCTAATGGAATAAGCAAATTTAGCTATCATCAGAAAGGTATTAAGCACTATTCTGCATATCCTGATGATGAAAACAGTATTAGTGACAACAATATTTGGGATTTCGTTGAGGATGAGAATGATAATATCTGGATAGGTACGGATGAGGGCTTAAATAGATTTGATCCGGATAATGAACAGTTTGATCATTTTTATCATGATCCCGATAACCCCAATTCGCTTAGCAACAATCGTATTTACAATATCGAAATTGATCGTCACAGAAATTTATGGATAAGCACCGCAGACGGACTTAACAAGTTTGATCCGCAAACAGAGCGCACAGAGCGTTATTTGTATGATCCTGATGATAAAAATTCTATCAGTTATAATATATTATGGGGAGTTGATATTGACTCCTCAGGCAATATCTGGATAGGGACCAGAGGACGTGGTCTTAATGTGCTTAATCCGGAAACCGAAACCTTTGTGCATTATAACCACGATCCTAATGATACGGAAAGTTTAGGAGCATCATACGTTTCTGATGTTTTCATCGACAGCAGGGGACAGATATGGGTGGGGACACAGAATGGACTAAACTTATATGAACCGGAGACAAAAACCTTCAAAAAATTTCCTCATACTTCTGAAAATCCTCACAGTCTTGACACAGGTATTGTTATAGATATTCAAGAGGATGCGAATGGAAGGCTTTGGGTTGGTACCATTATGGGTGCAAATGTATTGGATATAGAAAGTCATGAAGTATTGAAACATATATCCTTAAAAGATGGCCTTCCAGATGATATCATTTGGGGGATTACCGAAGATGAAAGGGGGAATATCTATATGGGTACTACCCTGGGTCTCGCAGTTTGGGATTCGGAAACGAAGACCTTTAATAATTTTGATAAAAGAGATGGATTGCAGGGCAATGAGTTTAACGCGGGGGCTGCTTTTACTTCTTCATCAGGAGAAATTTATATGGGCGGTACAAACGGATTTAATAAATTTTCGCCTTCAGATCTCACGGGTAATCCCAACCCACCACCGGTGGTAATAACTGATTTTCAGTTATATAATGAATCAGTTCCTATCAAGGATAGTATTGAAGAAGATGGAGAGCGTCGGAAACTTTTGGATAAATCCATTACTTATACCGATACCCTTACACTTTCTTATGCTGATAATGTGATTTCTTTTGAATTTGCAGCACTGAACTTTACCATCCCCGAAAAAAATCAATATGCATATAAACTGGAGGGGTTTGATGAAAAGTGGAACTATATCGGGAATCGGAATTTTGTTACGTATACCGAGTTGCCTCCTGGGGCTTACACCTTTCGTGTCAAAGCCTCAAACAACGATGGGGTTTGGAATGAAGAGGGAACTTCGTTGGCCCTTGTGATTACTCCGCCTTTTTGGCAAACAACATGGTTTTATCTGATCTCAGCATTATTTATCGTGGGATTAGTATTTACAGGCTACCGCTTGCGGGTACGAAGTATTAAAGAATATAGCAGAAGACTTGAAAAAGAGGTGGCCGATCGCACTGATGAGCTAAACAAGAAAAATAGGGATCTAAAAAGCACCTTGAAGGAGCTCGAAGAGACTAAAGACGAGCTTGTTGAAAAGGCGCATAAAGCTGGTATGGCCGATATAGCCTCTGGAGTGTTGCATAATGTCGGGAATATATTAAATAGTGTTAATACATCTGCTACAGTGATTAAGGATACCGTGAGGCAATCCAAAGTGGAAAGGCTCTCACAGGCTAATGAGTTATTAAGGGAGCATATTGATCGGGTTGAAGAGTTTATTGCGGAGAACCCAAAAGGCAAGCAGTTGCTTAATTATTATTTGAAGCTGGAAGAGCCGATTCAGAAGGAACAGCAAAAAATGCTTAAACAATCACAACGTCTTTCAGAAAAGGTTGATTTGATTAGTGAGGTTATAGCAGCTCAACAGAGTTATGCCGGGGCCAGTATTGAAGCGGATCAGGCATCTCTTGATGAAATGGTCAATGATGCATTGACTTTACAGTCCGGTTCTATCGAGCGCCATGGATTAACAATTAAGAAAGATTTGCAACCAATTGAAGCCATAACCGCTCATCGGACACAGCTGATTCATATTCTGGTTAATATTTTTAAAAATGCAAAAGAAGCTATGGTAGAAAATGAACCGGAGGAGAAAGTCATCCGTATTAAAACATGGCAGGAAGATAATAAAGTGCATTTGTCTATTTCCGATAATGGTCATGGGATAAAAAAGGAAAATATTGATAAAATTTTTACCCAGGGCTTTACGACTAAGAATGAGGGACATGGCTTCGGTCTTCACAGTTGTGCCAATTATATGCAAAGTATGGGTGGAAAAATAAAAGTAGAGAGCAATGGGAAAGGGAGGGGGGCTACATTTATATTAGTTTTCCCAAGTAGTACAAATGGTAATAATTCCTATAATGAAAAATCCTGAAGGGCATTTAAGTAAGTACAAAACAATTACAGTTAGGTAGAAATCTTTGAAACACTGTCACTAATCTATATGCTTGGCATAGAGGATTATTTTTTTTGCCTGTGTAGGAGTTAGATCTTTTGAGTAGATACCCAACGGACCATAGCACTCTCCTTTAATCTTTTATTTTATGGTATGCTATTTAGTTTCAAAGAAATAAAATTAGGCAAAGCTCATCGATTGGCCCGTTCCAACTATGTGCCCCGCATAATCGGTTTTATATTTTCTTTCCTGGTTATTTTATTGCTCGTTTTTGAACGAGGATGGTCGTATTGGTACTTCGCTTTCATGATTCCGTATTTTTTGGTTTATCCCCATTTCGTTTTACTGGCATCAAAATTAGCCCCAGATAAAAAAAGCATCGAAATTGGGGCAATGATGTTTGATGTATTTATCCTTGGGGTCTGGATGGCTAATATTCATTTTTTTATGTGGATGGCATTCGCCTTTTTGGCTTCTACAGTTCTGAATCACACTATGGTGGGAGGGTATCGACAACTGTTAAAAGCCTTGCCGTTATTTATTGCTGGTGCGGTAATTGGTGGTTTTATGACAAATTTCAGGTTAGAGTTGGAAGCTCCCCATTATATAGAGTTCATGGCAATGGCAGCTCTGGTAATATATATTGTCGGTGCTGCAGGAATTTTCTACAAGCAGGCTCGTCGATTGGCAGAAATAAGGGTGGAATTGGAAGATAAAAACCAAGAGCTAAACGATACGATCCAAAAACTTCATCACACCCAAGATGAGTTAGTTGAGAAGGCCCATAAGGCAGGAATGGCAGAGTTGGCAACAGGAATATTGCATAATGTAGGTAATGTCTTGAATAGCGTAAATATATCCACGGATATTCTTAGGGAGACCGTTTTGAATTCCAAGCTGGAAAAGTTTAAAAGTGCAAATAAACTGCTAAAAGAACATGAAGACAACCTTGAGGAATTCATCTTAAATAATCCAAAGGGTAAAAGTCTGCTCAAATATTATTTAAAGCTGGAAGAATCTTTGGACAAGGAGTATAACACGTTGAAAGAACAGACATCACGATTGGTAGATAAAGTGCAGCTGATTAAAGAAGTGATTGATTCACAGCAAAGCTATGCCAAAGTGGGATTGATTAATGAAGAGATGCGTCTTGAAGACATTGTCAATGATACCTTAAAGATGCAGTCAGGAAGTATAGAACGTCACGGTCTCCATATAGAAAAAGATTTTAATGATACGGAAAGTGTAAGCGTTCAGAAGAGTAAAGTCATCCATATTTTGATAAATCTGTTCAAGAATGCTAAAGAATCCATGGAGGAATTCCCATCCGAAAAGAAAAAAATTACTATTAGCACGTGGCAGGATACAGAAAAAGTTTTTCTTTCTGTGTCGGATACGGGAGAAGGTATACCTGATAATGAGATAAATAAAGTATTTAACCACGGATTTACGACCAAAGAAAAGGGGCATGGATACGGATTGCATACATGCGCTAACTATATGACTGAAATGGGAGGTAACATAAGCGTAGTAAGTGAGGGTAAGGGAGAAGGTGCTACTTTTATATTAGCTTTTCCGAAAGGGATAGAAGATAGTTAATGCATGTATGAGCAAAATTTCTGGAACTACATTTTTATCAACGGCGGCTATTGAACGAAATCTTTTATGGTTATGGGATTGATATTAGCAATAAAGCAGTAGTTTATTATCAAATTCACAGTACTTTTAAAGTCTGAGGGTTGCTCTTTAAGGAATCTTTCTTTTCCTTCGCCTATTCTGTAATAACAAACTCAAGCAACAATTCAATTGGTTATGAAATTTGTAGGAGCCCATGTAAGTGCTGCGGGAGGCGTTGAAAATACCCCAAAACGAGCTCATGAAATAGGTGCTAAGGCCTTTGCCTTATTTACCAAGAATCAACGTCGATGGGAGGGGACGCCGCTTACAGGAGAAAATATTGAGGGTTTTAAAGCCGAATGTGAAAAGTATGGGTATTCCATGGACCAAGTGATACCCCATGACAGTTATTTGATTAACCTCGGTCACCCGGAACAAAAGAAGCTTGAGAAATCGCGCAAAGCATTTCTGGATGAAATGCAGCGCTGCGAGCAATTAGGAATCAAGCTTCTCAATTTTCATCCTGGGAATCACCTTAACAAAATTAATGTAGAAGAATGCCTGGATCGGAATGCCGAATCATTGAATTGGGCTTTGAATAAAACCGAAGGCGTAACGGCCGTTATTGAAAATACGGCGGGACAGGGCACCAGCGTGGGATATAAGTTTGAGTACCTGGCTCGAATTATTGATGGGGTTGAAGACAAAAGCAGGATTGGTGTTTGTATCGATACCTGTCATGCATTTGCGGCCGGATATGATCTATCCACAGAAGACGGATTTAAGGCTATGTGTGAAGCGTTTGAAAAAACGGTTGGATTCGAATATTTGAAAGGCATACACCTTAATGATTCCCAAAAAGAACTCGGCAGCCGCGTAGATCGCCACGATAATATTGGAGAAGGTAAAATTGGACTTAAGGGTTTTGAGCTGCTGATGAATGATGAACGCTTTGATGATATCCCGATGATACTTGAAACGCCCAATACCGAACGCTGGCCACAGGAGATTGAACTGCTGTATAGCTTGGTTGATTAATCTATCTTTCCCAATCGCATAAAAATCGGGAAAGTGGCTTCAAATTTTTTGGGGTTCGAAAGTGCTTTTTCGAGTTCATTGATCGTTTCATCAGCCGGATTGTACCCCTCTTCGGCTTTGATACGCTGAATGGCCGACCACGAATTGAAGTACCCTTCCAGCTGATCTAATGACCAAGTGTAATGTTTTTCAAAAGAGGGTGTGGGAATCTCATCAAAGGGAAAAGGGATGTTCTGATAGCGATTGTCTAAATACCTGCGATTTTCGTTAAAATATTTGCTGAATGCTGTTTCATACATTTCATCAATAATAGGATTAACCCTTTCGGATATGCGAACCATACCGTATCCGATAACAGCAAGAAGACCATTTTGGGCAGCAGTTCTGCGTACTTCATTATAAAACTGATCGAAGTTGAGCCAGTGAATGGCTTGTGCTATGGTGATGAGGTCGAAGGTATCATCGGGCAAACCGGAATGTTCAGCAGGTGTATTCAGGTAGGTGATATTTGCTTTCTCCGGGGCATAGCTGAGTTGCTCTTTGCTGATATCGTTGGCAAAAACCTGATCAAAATGATTAGACAAATAACCGGCTACCTGTCCCGATCCTGTAGCGCAGTCCCAAGCTATTCTTTGTTGATTGAGATGCTTAAAAATAAACTCATACATCTTATCTGGATAATCAGGGCGAAATTTCGCATATAGATCTGCTTGTTTGGAAAATCGTTTTTCTGATTTTGACATATTAATATGTTTGGGCGTCTTTAAACATTTTTTCTCCGGCCGGAATGGCTATGTCCAGTTTGTTTTGGGCTGGAGGTAATGGGCATGTTGCATATTCGGTAAACACGCAGGGTGGATTGTATGATTTGTTGAAGTCGATATAGGTAATGTTATCCTCATTGGGCGTTGGTATATAGATATAGCGCCCACCTCCGTACGTCGACTCCCCGTTGGTTTTATCCCCAAAAATGATGAAAAACTTATCGTCTTTATCGGGATGGTTAAGTGGGGCCAGACTGTACTTTTCACCGTTAATAGAAAATTGCAGCATACCGTAAAGGGTATCCTGCATGCCTTCGTTTAAGATATCGGGCACTGTTATTGGCTTTGGTTTTTTGAATGGTTTAAACTCGGCTTCGACTTTCCACTTCTTGTCAATTGAGAAGCGATCAATACCGTCAAAGGCTGCAAGATTCGGGTGTTGCTCATCAACCAGGCGGATGTAGTAATCCCCTCTGCGGTCAAGGAGATACCAAACGAATGAACCGTGTTTTAGTACGGTGCCGGATCTGGCATTGCCGGGTATCATGGTGATTTCTGAGATAGTATCCTGTTCATGGGTAACTACGACATCATCATCTACCTGCACGGTAATTGTCGTATCTTTTTTGATAATGGTTCCGATTGAAGGAGTAGCTTTTGGAGGAAATACAAAATCGTTGGTGGAATCGGAACCAAAACTGTGAGTACCATTTTCCAGTTCATAAAGCCCCGCCAGCTTTAGCCAGTCCTCGGGACCTAACAGGTTGTCTATTCGGACTTGATGCCACTTATTTACTTCTTTGGCATGTTCGGCCTCGGTTTGTTCCTGGTCAGAGTTACAACCGATGATTGCAATAGATAAAACTAAAATAGCAATGAAAGTTGCCAGTAAATGATGCCAATTAATCATAATTTTAAAATATAGTTTGCAAATAGAACTCAAATATAAAACAGAAAAAGGAGCATTAGCGTTTTATGGATACGGAATATTTGAGGCATTTAATTCAATGACAGGTCGAGATCTACCTGCTCATGTCTTTGATAAATCAGGGGTATGGCAAGTGCCATCAGGTAGCACAAAATACCAATCACAACAAAGGATATTCCGATAGTAAAATCGTATTCCAATACATTCATCCGGACTAACAAATTGTACCAGTCGTGCGATTCTTTTCCCAGTCCGCCGATAAGGGGCAGTTGCCGAGCACTTCCATCGGCAACGTAAGTGGCTACATCTAACCAGCTAAAACCAACCAGCAGATAAGAAAATTGCAGCCCAATGTATTTTCTATTGATCCAGCAGTAGCCGAGAATTACCAGTGGCAACAGAATTTGAAAAAGAGAGCCTCCCAGAATGGTGAGAAAGCGAAAGCCAAGCAGCCCAAAGAATGTGTGTCCTGCCTCGTGGACGATTAGCAGAAAAGTATCGACAAACAGGTAAACAATATCGAGGGGAAAAGGGTAGTTATAGTTTACTGCAAAGAAAATGTTGTAATTAATGGCCCAGTAAACCTGATGCAGAGAGTAGAATATGAGTGGGAGCATTAAGAGGGAAGCCCACCACTTTTTCAAAAAAGTAATCGTTTGTTCTTTGATCTGTTTGGACTTCATTACCGGCTAAAAATTTCGCTGAATTTCTTTTTACCCCTTATAAAATATTCCCAAACGATTGATTTGTTAAGCATTACGGGCGGATTGTCTTGAACCTTGCGTTGCTGTTGCAAATAATAACGCTTTTGGTAGGTGTTGTGAAATCCTTTCCAAAAGTCGAGGTGAGCCCTGAAAATAGCTTTGAAAGATTGGGTGTCTCCATCTTTAAGTGTTTTAAAAGCTGCCGCAATATCGAGGAGGTACCGCCCAAGAAATTGCCAGGCAATGGAATGGATGCTGCTGTTTTTCCAGATCATCCTGAGATTATTGCGATAATTGTAGTAGAGCTTTCGAGGTGAGTCCATGGGTAGTGATCCGCCGCCGAGGTGATAAACGGTACTTTCAGGACAGTAACGAACGCGATATCCCATATTCCAAAGGCGCCAGCAGAGATCGATTTCCTCCATGTGAAACACAAAGTCTTCATCGAAAGGACCAAACTCCTCAAATAGCTCCTTGCGTATAGCCAAAGCAGCACCGCTGGCCCAGAAGATATCAGATTCATAATTGTATTGCCCCTGATCTTTTTCCAGCGTATCGAAAATACGTCCCCGGCAAAATGGATATCCGAACCGATCTGAAAATCCGCCCGCCGCCCCGGCGTACTCGAAATATTCGGGGTCCTTGTCCCAAAGCATTTTGGGCTGTACTGCGGCAATACTATCATCTTCTTGGAAAGATGTAGCGAGTCCATCAAGCCAATCCGGCTCTACCCGCACATCGTTATTCAGGAAAATGAGGATGTCTCCCTCGGCATGAGATACAGCCCTGTTATTCCCACCGCAGTATCCATAATTTCGGTCGAATTCGGCAATTTTTACGTCGGGATAATTCTCTCTTATCCATTGCTTTGATCCATCGGTAGAGGCGTTATCGGCCAGAATAATTTCGTAATGGGGATAGTCGGTAGCAGTTACACTCGGGAAATAGGTTTTAAGATGATGTAGTGCATTCCATGAGACAATTATAATGCTAAAATAGGGCATATTTGATTTTTAATGACCAAGAAATTGTTTTTCTTAATGTTTTCCTGCAATCATAAAAAGGCAAGAAAAAACGTTATCACGGAGCTGAAGATGATAAAGAATCGACTATGATCAAAGTTGGATTAATTTCGGACACCCATTCGTATCTCGATCCACAGGTGTTGGAGTATTTTGAGGATCGGGATGAAATTTGGCATGCGGGTGATTTTGGTACTATTGAAATCGCTGATACTCTGAGTGATATTGCTCCGCTAATTGGTGTTTACGGCAATATCGATGGGCAGAATATTCGTCAGGAGTACCCACTACATCAGCGATTTTCCCGCGACGGTATTGATTTTTGGATGACCCATATCGGCGGTACATTGGGACGGTACTGTATTCCGATTCGAGAAGAGATGGAAAAAAATCCCCCGGATGTTTTTATTTGCGGACACTCACATATCCTTAAAATAGGTCGCGACCAGGAAAAGGATAAGATGCTTTTTATTAACCCCGGTGCTGCCGGACGTTATGGATTCCAGGTGTATCGAACCTGCGTTCGTTTTGCTATTGATAAGGGGAAGATCCAGGATGTGGAAGTGATTAATCTGGGTCAAAAGGGAGAAGGGTAGCTCTACTCTTCAAAACGACTGATCAATTCTACGGCATGAAAAGCCGAAAGGGTTACCAGTGGTATCCCACCGCCGGGATGTGTACTTCCCCCCACCAGGTATAAGCCCTTTATCGACCGACTTTTATTCTTGGGACGCATAAAAGCGGCCAGCTTGCTGTTTGACGAGGTGCCGTAAATACTGCCCTTGTTGCTGCGATATTTTTGATAGAAGTCTTTGGGCGTAATCATATTCGAATATTGGATATGATTACGCAGGTCGGTTAATCCGTGTTCCTGTAACTTTCGAATGATCTGTTCTTTGCACCAGTTTTTTTCGTTTGCCCAATCAACATTATCATTCAGATAAGGTGCATTTACCAAAATAAAGAGGTTCGAACCACCTTCAGGAGCGTGCTCGGGATTTGTATGCGAGGTATTCGCTACATAGATAGTGGGGTCTTCGGGCATTACTTTATCCTCAAAAATTTGTCTAAACTCATGTTCATAATCCTCAGAGAAGAAAATATTATGATGCGATAGCGTATTATAGGTTTTGTCAATACCCAGCATAAGCACGAAGCCAGAGCAAGAAGGCTCTACATTGGTAACTTTTTTTCGTTTCAGTATGGAAATATCTTTTCTGCCTACCAGGTCGAGATAGGTCGCGGAGGCATCCGAATTAGATACCACGATATCAGCTGTGTAGAAGTTGCCAGAAATATCAGTGGTTCCAGTAATTCGATTATCTGTAGTATTGATTTTTGTTATCTCTGTATCATATTGAATGTTTACACCTTTACTTTCTGCAAGTGAAGTGAGGGCTTTAATAAGCGAGTACATGCCTCCATCGAGGTAATATCCGCCAAGGGAAAGCTCAACGTAAGGGATAATATTAAGGGTAGCCGGGGCTTGATAAGGGGAAGAACCGTTGTAAGTTGCAAATCGTTTAAAAAATTGCTGTAATTCTTCCGATTCAAATTGTTTGTCAATACGTTCGGCTACCGTTCGAAAAGCATCGATTTTAAAAAAGTCTGTAAAATTGATGTTGCTCAGATCTGATAGGCCATACAGGGGATTATAGAGAAAAGCATCTTTGGTACGTTCGAAAAGCTGTTCTGCGTACGTGATGAATTGTTTATACGCTTGAACATCATCCGGTGCAAATTCTTGAATTTGGGCGGTATTAAGTCCTGAATCCTGATAGCAATCAAACTGTATACCGTTGGGATAAAAGTACCGGCAAATGGGATCCACCGGCTTGATATCCAGAAAGTTATTTACTTTTGCATCACAAAACTCAAATAGTTTTTCGAGGATAAATGGCATTGTAAGTAGGGAGGGGCCGGTATCAAAGCGAAAGCCCTGAGCTGATATCTCGTTTATTTTTCCGCCGGGGGTACTGTTCTTTTCTAAGATTGTTACATCATGACCTTTTTGGGCCAACAAGCAAGAGGTCGCAAGTCCACCGAGACCGGCACCTATAATTTTAATATCCATATCGCTTGATTATAAGAATTCTAAGTGCAATTGTAACTATAGATTCTTTTAATTCATTACAGCCCGGCAGGCGTTTTAACAAATTTTCACGTTTTTAGGGCGATAGATGTTTGTAACTGAACTATTGAAAACTATTTTATGGACTGATGAATATTTAATCTCTACTAAAAATATTTGGGTATGCAACGCATCAACAATATAGACACCTATTGTTCAATACTAATACTTGTTTTTTTATTTATGGGGATGGCCAATTCTGTAGTCGGGCAGTCTGTGGAAGCGCCTGTCGATACAACCATTACCACCCAGCATAAACAAACGATAAATGGGCAAGATGTTCGTTACACAGCTACGGTGGGAAATCAGCCGGTTTGGGACGATGACGGAAAGCCGATTGCCACGCTTTTTTATACCTATTATAAACGAACGAATGTCGATGAGGAAAAGCGTCGGCCTCTTGTTATTTCTTTTAACGGTGGTCCGGGTTCAGCATCAGTTTGGATGCATATTGGATATACCGGTCCCAAGAAGGTGAAAATAAGTGATGAGGGTTTTCCTGTACAACCTTATGGGGTAGAGGATAATCCGCATTCTATACTGGATGTAGCCGATATTTTATATGTGAACCCTGTAAATACGGGTTTTTCACGTATTTTGGATGAAGAAGTGGATCGGGAAAAGTTTTTTGGTGTTAATACGGATGTTGAATATTTGGCCGACTGGATTGACACTTTTATTTCACGAAATGACCGATGGAAATCCCCCAAGTTTTTAATTGGCGAAAGTTATGGGACTACACGTGTTTCAGGATTGGCTAATGAGCTGCAATCCTCCCAGTGGATGTTCTTAAATGGGGTTATCCTGGTATCTCCAACCGGACTTGGAATCGATCGTGATGGCCCGGTAGAGGATGCGTTAACACTCCCATATTTTACGGCTACGGCATGGTATCATAATGCCTTACCGGATGAACTGCAGCAACAGGACCTGGATGAAATATTGCCAGAGGTCGAGAACTATACCGTTGAAACGTATATCCCGGCACTCACCCGTGGGGGCGTGTTGGATGATGCCACTAAAAAAGAAGTTGCTGAGAAAGTATCCTATTATTCCGGCATTGATGAGGAGAAGATTTTGGATCGCAACTTGCGCATGTCTACTTCTTTTTTCTGGAAGGAGTTATTGCGGGATGAAAAAGAACTTACTGTGGGGCGTTTAGATTCCCGATACCGGGGGCAAGATCGCAGTAATGCAGGTGAACGCTATGATCATGATCCGGCGCTTACTGCATGGAATCACGCTTTTACACCCGCAATTAATGAATATTTGCGTGCTGACTTAGGATATGATACCGACCTGCAATACTGGATGTTTGGTCCGGTACATCCTTGGGATCGTGACAGAAATAATACGGGAGAGAACCTGCGTTCAGCCATGGCCGAAAACCCCTATCTTAATGTATTGGTACAATCAGGTTATTATGATGGCGGTACTCCTTATTTTGATGCAAAATATACGATATGGAATATGGATCCCAGTGGTAAGCTGCAAGACCGGATTTCGTTTGAAGGATACCGCAGCGGACACATGATGTATCTACGAAAAGAAGATTTAAGTACTTCTAACGAGGATATCCGGAAGTTTATTCGCGAATCTATCCCAGAGGAGGGAACTCCTGCAAAGTATTAGATAAGTACTTAACAAAAGTCCTATTATTTCAAACGATTTTTTGTTGTCGTTAAAACAAAGCATTAGAGACATTAGCCCACAGATTAATCTGTGGGCTAACTAATTTTTGGCTATATCATTAATTTTTTAAACGAAGCTTAGCTACCGTTTCTATATGATAAGTCTGGGGAAACATGTCGACCGGTTGAACTTCTTGAATATCATAAACCTCATTGAGCTCTTTTAAGTCCCGGGCCATTGTTGAGCTGTTACAGCTTACGTATACCAATTTGGGGACTTTTAACTTCTTGAGTCGCTCAACCACATCAGGATGCATGCCGGCCCGAGGGGGATCGGTGACCAGACAATCCGGTTCACCGTATTCGTCCGTAATATCCTCGGTGAACACATCCTTCATATCACCTTCAATAAAAGAGACATTCGAAACCTCGTTCTCTTCTGCATTTTTCTTGGCATTATTTATAGTAACTTCTTCTAACTCTATGCCAATAACATGTTTGCAGTATCTACTTAGAAAAAGGCTAAGTGTTCCAACACCGCAGTAAAGGTCATATAAAATGTCATCCTCCTTGAGATCGGTAAACGATTTGGCAACTTCATAAAGTCGCTCGGCTTGGGCTGTATTTGTTTGAAAAAAAGCATTGGCATCAATAGTGAAATGATAGGGGCCAATGTGGTCAGTTATATATCCCGGGCCGTGGAGTACTTTTTCATAGCGTCCCTCAGCTGTAGGAGAACGGGTGTCATTCACATTATTGATAATTGTAGTAATTTCGGGGAACTCCTCGAGGAGTGCATGGGTAAGAGCTTCAACGACATCTTCATCATCTTTGTATGTTACTACATTAACCATAAGATCGTCGGTATAGTGAGCTTTGCGAACAACTAAATTCCGCATAAATCCTTCATGGTCATTACGATTATACGGCTCTATATCATATTCAATGCACCAAGAACGTACGAAATCTAAAATTTTGTACGATATAGGATCTTGTAGATGACACTCATTGAGGTTCAGAATCTTGTCAAAACGCCCGGGGGCATGTAATCCGGCCGCAAAGCAGCGGTCGCTTACAAACTCATCGCGATTAATTTCTTCTTGGCTTAACCAGCGTTTGTGACCCATGGAATATTCCATCTTGTTGCGATAGTAAAACTCTTGCTCACAACCAATCGTTGGACTTACCTCAATATCAGTCAGTCCACCAATACGGTGCATATGGTCTTCAACCTGGTCGCGTTTAAATCTTAGCTGTTTTTCGTAGGAGACATGCTGCCAGTTGCATCCGCCGCAATTTTCAGCGTGTTGACATTTTGGCTCAATACGATCGGGACCCGGTTCAATAACCTCAAGGAGTTTGGCCTCGCGGTAACTTTTTTTCTTTTTTATAATACGAGCCTTAACACGATCACCGGGAGCGGTATTGGGTACAAAAATTGCTAATCCATCAATTTTACCTATTCCTTTGCCTTTATAAGCCGCTGAGTCAATGGTTAGCTCTACGTCGTCACCTTTGTTTATAGCCATGTTTGTAATACTAAAGTAATACTAAAAATAATTTTATTCTTGTTCTGGTTCCATATAAGTCTTGAATTGCAGGGAAAAAGCACGTTCCGTTGAACTTGCTTTTTTGAGTTCCTTAGTCGTTATCTCAAGCTGTTTCATTGCAATCATTGCAAGTGTTTCCATGAACTTAACGGCAATGGTGGGATGTCGCTTTTTGAGTGTTTCGAAATCCGGCTTAAAGAATCCAAGCAGTGTACAATCGGTCAGACATTTGGCATTTGAAATGCGACGCAGCTCATAACCGATCGAGAGGGCTCCAAAACTTTCCGGCGACTCAATGACATAGCTATGCGTTTCTTCATCTTCAGCTTCTGGTTCCGGTTGAACAATAAGCTCTACTTTTCCATCCTCAACAAAGTACATGCCCGTACCAGGATCACCCTGGTAGTAAATATATTCGTTTTCTTTGTATTGCCTCCGGTGACAATATTGGAAAAACTCAGATCGCTCAAGCATCGTCAGGTTTTTTAGAAAACGAGACTTGAAGATAAGATCACTCTTGTTTTTCATATTGTTAAATTTATTGGAACCAAACATACGCTAAGAATTTGTTTATTGTTTTACCCGATCCATAATCTACTAAGCTGTAAGGATGGTAACAATTGATATTGCTAAAAAGAATGACCGATCCCAAAGGTAAAATAGGGCGTTTTATCTTCTAACCATCCTTGTTGTAAATCGTGGATTCGAAATGCAAAATCAAATCGGATGACCACATATTCCCAGTCCATTCGCAGTCCTAATCCTGACCCTACTGCGATTTGGTTATAAAAATTATCAAAACGGAATTTACCTAATTCCAATAGCTGTTCTCGGTCATTTTTAGATATTTGTTCCTGTTGTCCTCCATTTGATCGAGCACCGGAAAATAACTTTGTCCGCGGACCATACCATACGTTGCCGGCATCAGCGAACCAAGCTGCGATCCAATTAGCAGATAAAAAGTTTCCTACAATTTGTTGCCGTATTTCCATCTGTGATAGTAACTTTATTTGCCCTCCGTTGATGGTTACATCATCCAAGGGAATGCTACCGGGGCCAAGGCTGTAAATATCCCATCCTCTTATATCGTTAGAACCACCGGCATAAAAGCGCTGATTCAATGGGATGGTATTACTTTGACCATAGGGAAGGGCTAATCCAAAAAATCCACGGTATCCTAAAACCGTATTATTAGATAATGGAATATACCTTCGGTAGTCGGCTGTTCCTTTTACGAACCTGCTGTACGCCAAGCTGTTTTGGCTGCCGGGAAAAATAGCAGGTAAATTACCTTCGAGGGAATCTGGAGTCACAACCAAACGATCTGTCAGGTAGGGTATATTACCCCCCGAAGCTATGGAATATTCACTAAAATAGCCGTGATCTCTTTTAATTAAATCAGTTCTTTGACTGCGAAATGTATATCTAATAATAGATGAGACCTGGGGTCGGAAATCTTCTTCAATTTGTTGAAGTTGAAAAGAATTTTCCCCGAAACGATTGCGTAGTGCTTCACTGAATTCCGGTGAAGGATCGGTATCAAGCAGATCAAGTTCGATGAGATCTAAGAAGCTTGAATAGCGCTGGTTGTGTTGTACTTCGTAACGAAGATTAAACCTAATATCAGAGTTAATATCGAAAAGCAGCTGATTGGAGCGTGAAAAGGAAAGCGAATACCTGGTACGTCCATTTGAGAAGAATACATTATCATCAAGTGAAGAAAAAGGGAAGATCAATCGAGGCAGGGAATATTCCGCATGGGTTTCAAAACTTTGAAAAAACCGCCCATCAAATTTTTGCGAGCTTGTATCGACATCAGAGGCAATGTCGCGCATAGTCTCAGATCGTACATATTCAAAACTACCGTTGACACCAATTTGAAAGTTCTCAGCTTTCCCAAAAAGATTGTTGTTAGTATAAGTAACACCGGCTCCTGACCCAAATCCATATCGTTTCATCCCAAATAGGTTTACATTCACCGAATGCTTGGGCCGGGTTTGAAGTGAAAACATAACAGGAATTTCATCCTTGGAATAATCGGGGAGAGAACCGTCTTCACTCAATCCAAACTGACGTATATCGAGCATCCCCAGGTTTTGAAACTCATTAACCGTTCGTATATAAAGCGAATGATTAAAAACATCACCCGGTTTAAATAATACCTGGTTTGTTAACAGCTTAAATTTTGTTTGGGCAGATTCTCCTTTTTTAAGAAAAATAGATTTATTATTGATCGTAAAAGGAGAATGTCGAAGGGTATCGTGCTGGTTATAACGCAAGCTATCACCCGGGCCACTGAGGTTAATATGAAGATCACCAAACCGGTATTCCTTTCCGGGATTTATCGTAAAGAGAGCATCAAGTTGATGGGGATTGGTCGTATCCCTTTTGACGAGCAAATTTACCGAATCGCGTTGAACGGCAGCATAACCATTGTTTTTGAGAAAGTTGATAAGCCTATTACGCTCTACAGTAAGCTTATTTTGGGAATACTGTTCGTTAACGGTAAATGTAGAGTCGTTCAATTGTTCATCGGTAAGTGGGCTGTCATGCAAAAACTGATTTACCTTTTCAGGCTCATCGAATTCAGGAAGACCGGTATATCCTAATGTTTTAATGGTAAAAGCTGGTCCTTCTTCAATCAAAAAAGAAACTTCGACCCTATCTTCCTTAAACTCAACGATATTTGTATCCACAGAGGCCTCTAAAAAACCTACCGTTTTATAATATTGTTTGATGCGCTCAATATCGTTAGCTACCGTTGCCCGATTTAGATACGACGGTGATTCTCCCCAACTCTTTGTGAGTTGCCAGATGAAATACCATGGGGTAAAACGTGGTATCCCTAAAAACTCCCTGTTTGTTTGAGTCCGGATTAATGTTTCAAGGGTATTGTCTTTCACATTATTGTTGCCGACAAAACGAACAATACGAACAACGTTATCGGTTGTATCGCTCTCGATGGCCAAATTTTGTGACATACCTTTCTCTACACAGACCAGTAATAAACCGCTGAACAGTAGTGAGCCTATGAGAGCACGTGAAAAAAAAGCTTTCAAAAAATTTTGGGGCTTATATCATTCAAAAAAAACGGTTGCATGAAAGAGATCATGCAACCGCAAAAATACGTTCTTTACAGATCAACTTTTAAACATCATCGTAATCGAAGCCTTCATCATCTTCATTGTGGAAGAAATCCTCCTTCCCAATATAATCTGGCCAGATATCTTCTATGCCTTCATACACCACGTCTTCACCTTGTTCAATTTCTTCGAGTTCATATAAATTATCGAGTACCTGCTGAGGACTCCCATTACGTTCGGCCCACTCAATGAGCTCATCTCGCGTTGCGGGGAAGGGTGCCTCATCTAAAACGGCTGCTAATTCAACAGTCCAAATCATAAAATATCTTTCAGTTTTGTTTTTTAAAGTTCAAATAGAATCTTACCTATCTATAAAAAGGTTCGACACATTAAATTCAAGTCAATTTTTAAGGAAAATGCAATTATTTTTTTCCTTTTTATGACTCAAAGGTCTAATAAATTATTGTTATCTTTCTGAGTAACAATTGTAAACTTTTAAAATAGAAAATTATTATGGGAAGTTTCGGTGGAATGGAGGTTTTAATTATTGGCTTGGCTATTCTTCTTTTCTTTGGTGCCAAGCGGATTCCAGAATTGGCCCGGGGACTCGGACAGGGTATGAAGGAATTCAAAAAAGCATCGAATGAAATAAAAAAGGAGCTGGAAGAGGGCCAAAAAGAAGGTATGGATTCCACATCCAACTCTGAAGAAAATACACAAAAAAAGCAGCAAGATTAACCAAATCCATTTCTAATCCATTGAGTTTTACAAATTTTAGCCAGATACAACAGTCAATTCAGTCTGGTGATGTTTCACTTTCTGATATTGTACAATCCTATATCAATAATATTGAACAGAAAAATGACGAAATTAATGCGGTAATCAGTTTTGACAGGGAGGGAGCCCTTGAACGAGCTGATGAGATACAGCAACGTATTGAAGATGGCTCAGCCGGTAAATTGGCCGGTATGATTATCGGTATTAAAGACCTCATTTGTGAGAAGGATAAACAAGTAACATGTGCATCAAACATTCTTTCCAATTTTGAAAGTGTGTATGATGCAACAGTAATCGAACGATTACGCAATGAAGACGCTATTCTGTTGGGACGCTTGAATATGGATGAGTTTGCCATGGGGTCTTCTACCGAAAACTCTGTTTATGGTCCCACTAAAAATCCTGTCGATACTTCCAAGGTTCCCGGCGGCTCTTCAGGTGGAAGTGCAGCAGCAGTGGCGGCTGAGTTTTGTACAGCTTCACTCGGTTCTGATACGGGAGGTTCTATCCGCCAGCCGGCTTCGTATTGTGGAGTCGTGGGGTTGAAACCTACTTATGGACGGGTTTCTCGCCATGGGTTAGTGGCTTTTGCTTCTTCGTTTGACTGCATCGGGCCGCTTACAAATTCTGTCGACGATGCCGCGCGCATTCTTGAAACTATTGCCGGTCCTGATCCCAATGACAATACCTCTTCAAGCCGCACAGTACCTAACTATACAAAGTTTACTGAAAATCTGGACTCCAATATCAAAATTGGGGTGCCTGAAGAATATTTTGGTGAGGGACTTGACGAAGAGATCCATAAAGGGATCAAAAATAAGCTCAATGAGCTCGAAGAGTCCGGAGCAGAGCTTGTTCCCATTCACCTGCCGCATATGAAATACAGCATTGCCACCTACTATATCTTGGCTACGGCCGAAGCATCGAGCAACTTGGCTCGCTACGACGGCATACGTTATGGTCACCGAGCTGATATTGAAGATGTGGAGAAAGACCTCAAAGAGGAAAAGGAAGCTTTAGAAGAACAGATTAAGCAGGCTAAGGGTGATACAAAGCAGGAGTTGGTTGACCAGCTTAATGAGATGGATTCGTCACTCATCGGGCTATACAAGAAAAGTCGTACCGAGGGATTCGGTCCCGAAGTTAAGCGTAGAATTATGTTGGGCACCTATGTACTCAGTGCCGGTTATTATGATGAATATTATGCAAAGGCACAGAAAGTTCGCCGCCTGATTAAGCAGGATTTTACCGAGGCTTTTGAAGAGGTCGATGTTATCGTATCCCCGACGGCGCCAACTACAGCATTTGATTTGGATTCCAACCAAGATAATCCGGTGCAGATGTATTTGAATGATATTTACACTACCTCGGCCAACTTGGCTGGTATTTGTGGTATTAACGTCCCGGCAGGCACGCATTCCAATGGCCTGCCATACGGTATGCAACTGATGGCCGATGCGTTTGAAGAGGGTAAGTTATTCAATGCAGCAAAACTTGTTGAACAGCTGAATTAATTCATAAATATTTATATGAAAAATCGGATTGAGGGAAAATGGACGCTAATTACAGGGGCTACGGCTGGAATCGGCAAAGCTATAGCAAAAATATTTGCCGAATCGGGTAGTAACCTTGTGATAAATGGACGCCGAGAGAATCGTCTTCAAGAGTTAAAGCGGCAGTTAGAGAAGCATCATGATATTAAAGTTGCTTTGGCTCCATTTGATGTACGAGATCGTGAAGCCGCAAAACAGTTTTTGGATAGTTTTTCTGAGCCTATTGATATTTTGGTTAATAATGCCGGCCTTGCCAAAGGGGTTGATGCTGTTTTTGATGCAGAATATGATGATTGGGATACGATGGTTGATACCAATATTAAAGGGGTTCTGAATATGACCCGCTTGATATCACCGCAGATGAAAGAGCGCAATAGGGGACATATTATCAATGTCGGATCTATTGCCGGACATGAAAGCTATCCGGGTGGATCGGTATACTGTGCTAGCAAACATGCTGTAAAGGGATTTACAGAAGCCACTAAAAAAGACCTGCATGGCACCGATGTTCGGGTAAGTATGGTATCTCCGGGACTCGTGGAAACAGAATTTAGCGAAGTGCGTTTCAAGGGAGATAAAGATCGGGCGGAAGAAGTTTATGAGGATATAAAACCGTTGGTAGCTGAAGATATCGCTGAAATTGTCCATTTCATGGCAAACCGGCCATCCCATGTAAATATTATGGATACGGTCGTTTTCCCCGTTGCTCAATCATCCTCAACGATGGTTCATCGAGATAATGACTAATTTTCGTTTTTTATTACTTCTTCTTGGTACTGTTTTTATTCTTTTATCGTGCGATGGAGGAGAAGAGGATCGATTAAATTTTGAAGATCAGGGACGCGAAGTCCCGGAATTCAATGCCGATAGCGCCTATCACTTTATAGAACGTCAGTTAGATTTTGGTCCGAGAAATCCCAATTCAAAAGGACATCAACAAGCCAAGAATTTTTTTCTGAATACATTACAACAATATGCGGGGACCCGATATGTGTATTCCCAGGACTTTACCGCCGAAGGATATGACGGGGATACACTTGCACTCTCAAATATTATCGCTTCGTTCAATCCTCAGAGCAGTGATCGAATTATGCTTTGCGCCCACTGGGATACACGTCCCCGTGCAGATCAAGACTCTGTTAACAAAGATAAGCCCATTCTCGGGGCTGATGATGGCGCCAGTGGAGTAGGAGTATTATTAGAATTTGCTCGTCTGTTTGAAGGAAATCCACCGCCCATTGGCGTTGATATTGTGCTATTTGATGGAGAGGATTATGGGCATGAGGGAGATCTCAGTAAATATTTTCTGGGCTCACGTCATTGGGCTGAAAATCCACCGGTAGACGGTTATTCCCCCCGTTTTAGTATCTTACTCGATATGGTCGGCGGCGAAAACGCCCGGTTTCCCAAGGAAGGTTATTCGATGCAGTTCGCCCCGGCGCTGGTAAATGAGGTTTGGGCAATTGCTGATGAAAAGGGCTTTGATGAGTTATTTATATCTCAAAAAGGGAATAAAATTTCTGATGACCATGTGGTTGTTAACAGAATTTTGGGTATCCCAACGATCGATATTATTCGTCACGAAGTAGGGGAAAAGGGTGCTGAATTTGCTCCATACTGGCATACTCATAATGATGACCTATCCATTATCAGTAAAAAAACATTGAATGGAGTAGGAGAAACAGTACTGGAGTTAATATATAATCGAGTGAATGTTTCGGATTAGGTTTTCTATTAATATTATAAAATGAAGTATTTAAAACTGGTCATACAAATCGCTGAGAAGTATCAAGAACCCCTGATTGCCGAACTTTTTGACATGGATTTTGATGGATTCGAGCAGCGAGATGATCAGATCATCACCTATATCCAAAAAGAACATTTTGGAATTAGCGACAGAGAACGCATTGATACCTTGCTTGCTGCTTATCCCGGCGATGGATTTATCGAATCGGAAGAAGTAGTAGCCGATCAAAATTGGAATAAGCAGTGGGAAGAGACGATTAAGGCGCAAACGGTTGGTAACTTTTTTATAAGACCAACATGGTCTCAAGAGTCCGTTCCCGAGAATAAAATTCTGCTTGAGATCGACCCCAAGATGTCATTTGGGACGGGATATCATGAGACAACACGCCTGATTTTAAATTTGTTACCCGATGTTATCGCTGATAATGATTTTGTGATTGATGCAGGTACCGGAACGGGAATTCTTTCTATTGCAGTCATCAAACTTGGAGCCCGCCATACTTTTGCATTTGATATTGATGAATGGAGTATATCCAACACAAAAGAGAATATTCTACTGAATGAAGTAGATAAAGATATTGATGTAGTAAAAGGTTCTTCTGAGGTTATATCGACGGAAAATAAAGCCGATGTGATATTGGCAAATATTGAACGAAATACCATTCTTGAGATTTTTTCTGATTTGGATGCTTCCCTCAAAAAAGGAGGGACCTTGGTGCTTTCAGGCCTACTTGAGAAGGATAAATCGTCTATTTTATCAGTTTTGAAAGACAAATACCAAATTGTTGATATTCCGAAAGAAAATGAGTGGATTGCTATTCAAGCTAAAAAGAATATACTTTGAAAGCTTCTATTGATATTGGTACGAATACCACACTTTTGTTGGTTGCTGATAAGAACGGCCCCTCCCTGAATATTCTTGAAGAGCAACAGCGGATTCCGCGTTTGGGAGCCGGCGTTGATGATAGCAAAGCGCTTTCAAAAGCAGCTATGGAGCGGGTTGTTGAATCACTAAGGGAATTCCTGGAGATCATTAATAATAAATATCCTGAAGTAGATGATATTTATGTGACCGCAACCAGCGCAGTCCGGGATGCCAAAAATAAAGCTGTTTTCATAGATCGGGTAGAACACGAAACGGGGCTGCAAATTAGAGTATTAAGTGGAGTTGAGGAAGCTGAGTATACTTTCTTAGGGGCGAAAAGCATGCTGGGTGATCTTGAAGGCCAACAAATGGTTATTGATATCGGTGGTGGAAGTACTGAGATAGCGTATGGAGGAAAACAACTGCAGGACCGTTATTCATATGACATGGGTTGTGTCCGTTTTACTGAGCGGTTTTTGAAAAATGATCCACCCACAGAATTACAAATCCGGCATTGTAAAGATGCCGTAAAAGAAATGTTGGAGGAATATGAATTTACTATTCCAAACCAGACAACTCTTATTGGTGTGGCCGGAACGGTAACCTCACTGACCTTTATTGATTTAGGGCTAAGCTCTTATGATGCCGAAGTATTATCAGGACGTATTATTACAAATGAAGGGCTTCAGGAGTATATTAAAATATTTAGCGGCTATAGATCCAAGGCACTTGAACAAAAATATCCGTCCGTGATGAAGGGGAGGGCTGATATTTTTATGGCGGGACTTCTTATTCTGGACGGATTCATGAATGAGTATAACTTTGAAGAACTTATCACATCAACGGGCGGTATAAGACATGGTGCTATCTTGGCGAATAAAGAGAAATAAAAAATGACGTTTCCTTTTGAGAAACGCCATTAATAGATAAAGAAATGTACGAATTGTATTAAAGACCGAATCGCAAACCTGCACCAATAACAAATTGATCGGCATCGCCTCCTAAGTTCCCTAATTTTACTTCACCAAAGATAGTTCCAAAATCCATTCCATAGTCCAAGCCGCCACCCAAATTGAGTCCAGCTTCTGAATTTGAATTGGATTGAGAACTTCCACCACCTTCTGATTCTGTTGACAATCCGGTGATGTTTATTCCACCTAATCCATAAATTGACAGATTATCCTCATCGTAAAAAATATAGTGGCCATTTAGGTTTAGTTCCCAAACTGTTGATGTAGTTTCTATAGTAGTTCCGCCAAAAGTAGTTTGTTCCACGGATTTAGGAAGGTAAAAGGTGAAATCGCCGCCGATTCTTATTTCAGGTGTTATACCATAATATCCATCAACACGTAATCCCAAGTCATTATCTAAGTCACCAGAATAGCCGACTCCAGAACCAAATGCTAAACCAGCTCCAACTTTAAAATCTTGGGCTTGAGCACTTGTGCTGTAAGCAAAGATTAATGTGAAAAGTACTAATGCTAATTTAATTGTTCTCTTCATAGTATTATTTATTATTTGATTTATGATTAGTATCCCTTTTTGGGTTAGTTATTATATACGTAATCCCTCTGAAATTTGTATCAAATTAATTGAAACAAATTTATTTTATCAAATTAAGTTGTTATAAAGTCTTAAAACTATATCTGTATTAATAATTTAATCCCAGCGAATCTTAAGCCAACGAGCACTAATCCCAAGGCACTCCTTTATATCCGGTAACTGTTAAGTTGCATTTTGTATTAGCATCATTAGCAAATGATGAAGGTATGTGAATTGATCTATTTATATGACCGTTGAGAGAAGCAAACCTTACAATTTTTCTTAAGATGTTTTAAAGCCTTTATATTAAATGGGAATAAAGTGACACTTTTACTAAGTTTGAACCGAAATTAAACAAGTAATAATTTTCCTGTCTTAAGTGGGAATGTCTGATTCAAACGCAACGAATTCACAAACATCCGATTCGACTCGAGAAAATGCATCCGAAAGCAGTCTTGAGGACGATGTACTTGTCAAAAAGGCCAAAGGGGGAGATGAAAAAGCCTACAAGAAGCTCGTTGACAAATATGAACGGGCACTCTATTTCCACATCCTAAAGATGGTAAAAGATCGTGAACAGGTCGAAGATCTGGTACAAGAGGCGTTTGTAAAGGCCTTTGATAACCTAAACACCTATAGTACCAATTACGCTTTTTCAACGTGGTTATACCGTATTGCTACCAACAATACCATCGATTATCTGCGTAAGAAGAAGTTAAAAACGCTTTCTATTGATAAACCGAAGAAAACCAGAGATGGAGAGATGCAGATGCAGCTGCCCGACGATTCGGCCAGCACAGATCGGGATATCATCAAAAAGCAGCGCAAGGAGATTGTACAAAATGCTATTGAGAAACTGCCCGAAAAATATCGGAAGGTAATTCAATTACGGCATATGGAGGAGAAGAGCTATAAAGAAATATCTGATATCCTTGATAAGCCATTGGGCACCGTAAAGGCGCATATCTTTAGAGCCCGGGAGCTGCTTTACAAAGCTCTTAAAGATAAAAGAGGTCGGTTTTAAGTAAAGGTCGGGCTAATCTCTTTTATTGAGGTTTTCTGCTGCTGCCGCTACATTATCTTTGTATTTCTCAAATTTTGCACGTCTGATAGCACTTCCTTCAAAAAGGGCATCGTATTGGGGAATGTCCAGTTCTTCCCAATAGTTGATATCATGGTCCAATATTTTCTTCCGTGGAAACAGGTCTTCCATCTCACCGTATGGGGCGTCACGGTTCCAGGGACAAACGTTCTGACAGATATCGCAGCCAAACATCCATCCTTCGAGGTCATCACGATATTCTTCAGGAATTTCGTCTTTTAGTTCGATGGTTAGATAAGAGATGCACTTCGTGGCATCTACCCTGTAAGGCTCGTAGATGGCGTTTGTGGGGCAGGCATCGATACAGCGAGTGCAACTACCGCAATGGTCGGTTACCGGCGTATCATAGTTGAATTCAGCGTCTACGATCATTTCCCCAATAAAAAAGAAAGAGCCGATATTCTTGTTTAGGATGTTCGAGTTTTTCCCCATCCAACCAAGCCCTGACTTTACTGCCCAGGCCTTATCTAAAACAGGGGCTGAATCAACAAATACGCGTCCTTCTAACCCGCCCAATAATTCTTTTGTTTGCGCAAAAAGTTTCTTCAACTTTTTCTTATATACTTTGTGATAATCACGTCCCTGGGCATATTTGGCAATTTTAGGGGTACCATCTTGTTCCATTTGGCGTTCGTGATCGGGATGGAAATAACTGCCAATAACAGAAACAACTGATTTTGATCCCGGGACCAGCTTAGTGGGATCCACTCTTTTTTCAAAGTGGTTTTCCATCCAGCCCATTGTTCCGTTCCGGTCTTGATTTAGCCATTCTCTCAGCCGACGTTCTTCCTTTTCGAGTCGACCGGCTTTGGCAAATCCGCAGGCGTTAAAACCTAATCGAAGGGCATATTCCCGTACTTTTTGCGTACGCTCACGAATGTTCATTTCAGCAAAAGTTTGATCTGATTGATTAGGTGTAAAATAAGAGATTTACCAAGAAATGACGACCATTGTTAGAGCTCATCCATTGCTATATCCCCGATCTTTCCGTTCTCCAGTTTTAATGTACGATAGGGATATTGTTTAACGGTATCATAATCATGAGTTACCATAAGTACGGCCATACCGCGATTATTGATCTGTTTGAGAAGCTCCATGATAGATGCCGAAGCTTCAGGATCAAGATTGCCGGTCGGCTCGTCAGCCAGCATAATACGAGGCTCATTGGCTAAAGCCCGGGCAATTACTACACGTTGTTTTTCACCGCCCGAAAGATCATTGGGCATATTTTTTCGTTTGTGACTTAATCCCACCATTCCCAACACTTCAACTACTCGCTGCTTGATATAACTTTTCTTTTCTCCGGTTACCTGTAGAGAAAAAGCCACATTGTCGTATACCGATCGGTCGGGCAGAAGCTGAAAATCCTGAAATACTATACCAAGTCTGCGCCGGAGATACGGTACTTTTTTATCGGGAAGGGATGTTATATCCAAATCGGCTACCTGAACACGGCCGGAATCGGGCAGCAGGTCTCGATATATTAGTCGCAGAAATGAGCTTTTACCGGCTCCGGTTTGACCTATTAGGTAGGCAAACTCACCGTTTTCAAGTGTGAAGTCAATATTGTCGAGCACCGGCCGGTGGTCGAATGATACCGTAACGTTCGAAAATTTTATTACTGATTGCTGGGACATTGTAATACCATTGTGATTCGTAAACTGTGGTCATCGGCCTCCTCAAAGTCGAAACCGCTGTATTTTGCTCGTATGTTATACGTTGTTTGATCGATAATATCAAGCATTTGTTGCAGAGTATAAATTCGCTGCTGATGGACTTCGCTGAATTCCTGCACAACTGTTTCCTGATCGTCGGCCAGTTTTTCTATGCGGAATGTATTTTCATGAAGCTGATTATCGGCATCATAACTGCTTTTTCGAAAATAACGATAATTATCTTCGGTGTATCCCTCTTCATTGTTTAGATAGTCAATAGCTTGTATAGAATTCTTTGGGGTAGTAAAATCAAAGATAAGAAGACCACCGGGTCGCAGCACTGATTTTGTCTCGTTTAAAAACGTGAGTACCTCATCGGCATTTTGCAGATAGTTGACACTGTCAAAAACGCTAAATGCGGCATCAAAAGTACGATCGAGCTGCAGATCAAGAAAATCCATAACCTCAAACTTCACGTTGCACAGCATATCCTTATTTTTTTGACGAGCTTTATGGATCATCTGCGATGATTTATCGGTTCCCACAACATTGTAGCACTCCAGCTCATCCAAGAATAGTGAAACAGAACCCGTACCGCAGGCCAGCTCCAGAATATCAACGGGGTTGAGATGGTGTTCGAGCATGATGGCATCGATAAAATCCGCCCACAGCTCGTAATCAACATCCTCCATAACGGCATCATAAATATCGGCCAGCTTGGAGTATTGCGGATGTTGTCCGGTGTTATTGGTGTTCATCCCTTTGCCATCTGTTTACTTCGATGTTCAATGAGTTCTGAAGCAAGTCTAAAAGCTTCGATGAATGATGACGGGGTTGCCTTATTTTGGCCGGCAATATCGAAGGCTGTGCCGTGATCGGGAGAGGTACGAATAATCGGAAGTCCGGCCGTGAAGTTAACACCACCGCCAAAAGAAAGGGTTTTAAAGGGGATCAGCCCCTGGTCGTGATACATAGCAACAATGCCATCGTATTGTTCATATTTCCTATTTCCGAAAAATCCATCAGCGGGATGAGGGCCCGAAACCGATAATCCTTTAGATCGCGAATCTTCAATAGCCGGGGTAATAATGTCTATTTCCTCGGTGCCGATGATACCGCCGTCGCCGGCATGTGGATTTAGTCCGAGCACAGCAATATTGGGCGACGAAAGATTGAAATCATTTTGCAAAGCATTGTGCATGACTCGGATATATTTTTTAATCGAGTTGGTTGAGAGGGCAGGGGCAATATCGGAAACAGGGATATGCCCGGTCACAAGTCCAACGCGTAAACCTTTGTGTACCAACATCATCATGTAATCAGAAGTGTTGGTTTTCTCAGCCAGGAATTCGGTATGTCCGGGGATGTGGTATCCTGCTAAGTTTACGGCCTCTTTTGATATCGGGGCCGTGACAAGAGCATCGGCTTGTTGCGATTTGCATAAGGAGATTCCCTTTTCAACTGCCAACATAGCACATTTCCCGGATCCTTTAGAAAAATCGCCGGGGTTAACTGAAGGGGTTTCTTCAGTATAGGTTTCTAAGAGATTAATTTGTTGTTTGGCAACATCATCAATGGATTGGGCATAATGGTAATCCAGCGATTCGGATAGATTACTGAGCCACCAATCCAATACTTCTTTTGAGCTTAGAATAACGGGCGTTATACCTTCCAAAGGGAGTTCAAGCAGTGACTTTATAACTACTTCCGGTCCGATCCCATTTACGTCTCCAATGCTTATAGCGATACGTTTCTGCATTGTAATAATTTAAGAACTTATCTTGATTGATTGGATACCAGTTTGAAATCCCCAAAGCCTGTTGTTGCTTTGAAAATAAATCGTCTGTCTGGGTAGGTCCATATTTCGGTTGTAGCTCCTTCTTTGGGAAATTTGCGGTTAATATCTTTTGGTTTACCATATTTTATATACACTTCACCTCGGTCACTGTTATAGCCGATTGTGTTTTCGGTAGAGTAATTCTCATAGGTATAATCGATGCGTTGATAATATTCGGCCATTAATTCATTAAACTGAGTATCCGGGGTAGGATCACGCTCTTTCCAGAATGAGCGAAATTTTTCCTCCCGTTCTGCAGTGGTACCGCGGTTAATTCTTTTAATGGTTTCCTTATCGACAATAAATCGAAGCATTTCTATAGCCGTATCCAGATTTAACAAACTGGTAGGCATATCTTTCCATTTGGAACGAAAGTTGTCTCGGGCTACAATATCCCCCGAACTATTTTTTACGGTTATTTGATACAATGAATTTTCAAATTCGCTATTTGGGATATCGATAACAGCGTAAGTGTATCCATTATTTGTATCGCTGAGGTTCAGGTAGGGTTTTCCTTCTGTATATAGCAACTGAGGGTGGACATCTGTTTTGATGTTTTTTTCTGTCAACGTTTCAGTAAATACATTGCTTTTTTGGGTGGTATCTTCTTGTAAAGTGCCAAGTTTAGTTATATCCAGAGTGTAAGATTCTTCCTCCTGATACTGCGGCAAATAGGCTATGGCGAAAAAATCCTTAGTATACTCAACAGTATTTCCCGTCGTATTTAGGATGAACCGGGAAGATTCGGATTGTTTCGCAAGTGTTGGACTAACAAGGATATTTCCCGTCTTTTTTTCTCTGAAAGATTTAATGTTGATCTTTTGCGTCCGTGAAATCCGGCTATCAGTCTGGGCGCCTCGCTTCATTTGCAACACATAGTTATATGATCCTGGATTAAGATCCACTTTGATATAACCGCTTAAAAACTGATCATCGGACTGACTACTTTCATAATCTTTTGCATAGGCGGTATCGGCCCAGGAAGCACGTCCTGCGGGCTCAAGTCCCTCAAGGGAAATATTTTCTTTTTTCTTTTTGTCAAAATTTGTTTTATCTGCTTTAAAAACTTCCAGCATTAAATCCATAGTGCTGAAATATTTATTGCGGGAAGAACGGTCTTGGCTTTTCTTAAAAGGCAACGAACTATAGGGCACATGGAAGGTGACGACAAATTGTACGGCCTCGCCATCATTTGCTGGCAGTATTAGGTTGTCGAATGATGTCTGCTGTTGTTGCTGACGCATAACCAGATCTTGATAGCTGATATTACGCTGCCCATAAAGTTCAGTAGCTGATATTATTGAGAGAGTAATAGCGAACAGAATCGTCAGATACTTTTTTGAAGTTTTCACAAGCTGATAAATTTTTATGGGTTTTAAATATCAAGGAAAATAAACTAAAGAACTTTTGGTGGAATAGATAGAAACAATACTTTCGAGATTGCTAATTTTCGTTATTTTTGAAACGCTTCAATGAATCCAACTATTATCCAAAATAATAAATCACGTCTATGAGTTCCCAAGATTCAGCTGGTACGTCTCAACAGGATTTAAAATCACTTATTCAAGAGATCAATGAAACCGAAAAGGAGATTAAAAAGGGAGGTGGAGAAAAGCGAATTGAAAAACAGCATAATAAAGGAAAGCTCACCGCTCGTGAGCGTATCTACATGCTTATCGATGACGATACACGCCTTTATGAGTTGGGGTTATGGGCCGGCTATGAGATGTACGAGGATGAGGGCGGATGTCCTTCCGGCGGAGTTGTAACAGGCATTGGAACCGTATCCGGACGTGATTGTGTAATTGTAGCCAACGATGCGACGGTAAAAGCGGGAGCCTGGTTTCCCATCACCGCAAAAAAGAATTTACGAGCCCAGGAAATAGCGCTCGAAAATAATCTGCCTATTCTCTATTTGGTAGATTCCGCCGGGGTCTACCTGCCCATGCAGGACGAAATTTTTCCCGACAAGGAACACTTTGGACGCATTTTTCGGAATAATGCCCGGCTAAGTGCCGAAGGTATCCCGCAGATCGCGGCTATTATGGGTAGCTGTGTGGCCGGTGGGGCCTATCTTCCTATCATGAGCGATGAAGCCCTTATTGTTGATGGTACGGGCAGTGTCTTTTTAGCGGGGAGCTATCTGGTGAAAGCGGCTATTGGCGAAGAAGTCGATAATGAGACCTTGGGCGGTGCAACCACTCATACCGAGATAAGCGGAGTAACGGATTATAAGATGGAGGACGATGAAGAATGCCTTTCTACCGTGCGCGATCTTGTTGATAAGCTGGGTCCGTTTGATAAAGCTGGATTTAACCGAAAAGATCCTGTTAAACCGTCTCGCGATGTGACTGAAATCTTTGACGTTTTTCCGGATGATCGTACCAAGCCGTATGATATGAATAAGGTTCTGGAATGTATTGTGGATGAGGATTCATTTACTGAATTCAAAAAAGGATATGGACAGACATTAATTACCGGTTTTGCTCGCGTGGATGGCTGGAGCGTGGGTATTGTGGCAAATCAGCGCAAAGTAACGCGCACCAAACAGGGAGAAATGCAGGTGGGCGGTGTTATCTATTCTGATTCCGCTGATAAAGCAGCCCGGTTTATTATGAATTGCAATCAAAAGAAAATACCTATTGTCTTTTTGCAGGATGTTTCCGGATTTATGATTGGCAAACGGGCAGAACATGGCGGAATCATTAAAGACGGTGCCAAAATGGTAAATGCCGTATCCAACAGTACCGTACCTAAAATTACTATTGTTGTCGGTAACAGTTATGGGGCTGGCAACTATGCCATGTGTGGACGTGCTTACGATCCGCGGTTTATGTATGCATGGCCGTCGGCGCAGATTGCAGTGATGGGAGGGACACAAGCCGCTAAGGTGCTAACCCAAATTCGAGTCTCAACGCTTGAGAAGAAAGGGAAGGAGATTACCGAAGAGGAGCAGCAGGAGATCATGAAAGAGATCAGCGAACGCTATGAGGAACAGACCGACGTTCGTTATGCGGCCGCTCGTTTGTGGGTTGATGGCATTATTAATCCTATTGATACGCGTGACCGTATTTCACATGCTATAAAATGTGCAGATCATAACCCGGATATCGAAGAGTTTAAAACGGGTGTAATGCAGGTGTAAGAAAGCAGTATAAATTTCTATACAAGTAATCTCATTCCGCTGCTCTGCTGCGGAATTAATAAAACTCACCGACCGTAAGCAATTACTTTAAGCGGATCGGTTTTGGATGCAATACGGGCCGGAAGCCAAGAGGCAAGGGCACAGAGAAAGAGTGTGACACCGGTAACCAATACGAAGTCGAGCATGTGAGGCTCAACAGGAGCATAAGCCATATAATAATTTTGTTCGGAAAGCGGAATAATGTGATAGGTGGACTGCAGCCAGGCAAAGGTCAGAGAAAGGAAAATTCCGATTATCAAGCCAACTACAGCTACGAATAATCCCTCGAGCAAAAAGATACCTCGAATACTTTTATCACTGGCGCCAATGGTTTTGAGGATGCCGATATCGCGCGTTCTTTCGAGCACCATCATCAATACCGTACCGATCAGGTTAAAAGCAGCTACAATAATCATCACTGCTATCACAAAGGGAATGGTCTGCTCCTGCAGATCTACCCAGGCAAAGATATTGCTGTAACGCTCATAAATTGTTTCTGCGAAGTAGGGATAACTGAGTTCGCTATCCAGCTTTTCACCAAAGGATTCTATTTGTGAATGATCTTTGAGTGTAATTTCTATTGCAGAGGCTTCTTCAGATGATTTTAGAAAAAACTTTTGAACATGAGGTCGGGCCGCTAAGGCCAGAACATCATCAAATTGACCTATACCTGTCTGATAAATACCAGAGAGCCGGAACTGCTCAATTTCTGGCGAACTCAACGGGGAAGGAAGCCCATCAACAGTGTAAGCGGTGAGGGTTGAGTTTATATCCACATTAAGGGTTTGGGCTAACTTTGAGCCAACAATTATTCCCGGTCGACCAGTGCTATCGGTACTCAAATCGTAGGTACCCCTTGTTATATAATTCCCGATATCCGTTACGTCTCCTTGTTCGTCTACACCTTTTAGAAGGGTGCCTGTAACGTCATCAGCTCCCTGAATCATGGTTTGACCATTGATGACAGCTTGCGCTTTACCAATTTCCGGATAGGTGTCAATTTCTTTTAAAAGGGTATCAGCTCTATTTATTGTTCCACCACTAAAAGTACTGACGGTGACGTGGGGAGCAAAACCCAGAACTTTGTTGTCGATAACGGATTTAAAACCGTGAACCACCGATAATGCAATTAGAAGCCCGGCGGAACCAACCGCTACACCGGTAATAGCCATTACTTTTATGAAGGATAGAAAACGGGATCCTTTCCGTTTACCCTTGAAATATCGTTTGGCTAAATACCACTCGAAGTTCATGGCGATAAATTAAATATTGTCACCTCGAACGTTAGTGAAAGATCTCTTAATAATATAAAACGAAAACAAAGATTTCTCACTGCGTTCGAAATGACTTTTATAGGGTTGTTTACTTTTCAGGTTTCATCTGTGGGAAGAACAGGACGTCCCGAATAGAGTCAGAGTCTGTCATAATCATGGCCAAACGGTCGATGCCGATGCCAAGTCCTGCCGTAGGAGGCATACCATACTCAAGCGCCTGCAGGAAGTCTTCATCGATAGCCATTGCTTCTTCATCACCTTCGGCACGCAGTCGCGCCTGCTCTTCGAAACGCTTACGCTGATCTACCGGATCATTAAGCTCGGAGAATGCATTGGCAATTTCCTTACCGTTACAGATGCATTCAAACCGTTCAACGAGCCCTTCTTTTTCGCGATGCTTCTTGGCAAGAGGACTCATTTCAATGGGATAGTCCGTGATGAAAGTAGGCTGAATAAGTTTTGGTTCGACATATTCGCCGAAGATTTCATCAATAATCTTACCTTTTCCGAAGCTGTCCTCCAAATCGATATCCAGTTCTTTTGCAATTGATTTTAGTTCATCTAAGTCTTTATCATATAAGTCTTTACCTGTTTCATCTTCAATAGCTTCAAACATGGGGGTTCGAGGCCAGGGGGCAGAAAAGTCGATCTCATTATCGCCAACTGTAACAGTTGCAGAGCCGTGGAGCGCTTTTGCCACCGATTCAACCATATTTTCTACAAACTCCATCATCCAGTTGTAATCCTTATAGGCTACGTAGAGCTCTACCTGGGTGAATTCAGGATTGTGGAACCGGGAAAGTCCCTCATTACGGAAGTCTTTCGAAAACTCATAGACACCATCATATCCGCCTACAATGAGTCGCTTTAGATATAACTCATTGGCAATACGAAGATAGAGCTTCATATCCAGCGCATTGTGGTGCGTTACAAAAGGCTCTGCAGAAGCGCCGCCATAAATAGGTTGTAGGATAGGCGTTTCAACCTCCATATACCCTTTGTCATTCATATAGTCGCGCATCGCCTGAACCATATCTGTTCTTTGCTGAAATACATCGCGTACTTCAGGATTTACAATCAAATCAAGATAACGCTGGCGATAGCGCTGTTCTTTGTCGGTAAAAGCGTCATACACTTTTGTTTCGCCGTCTTCTTCCACTTCTTTGGGTAGTGGAATAGGGCGAAGGGTTTTACTAAGCAGTGTAAATTCCTTGGCATAGACCGTGGTTTCGCCAGTGCCGGTTTTAAACACATGACCTTTGATACCAACGATGTCTCCTATATCGGTAAGTCGTTTGAATACTTCATTATATTCTTCCTTGCCAACATCATTCTTACGGATGTATACCTGTATTTCCCCTTCTGAGTCTTGTAAATTGAAGAAGGTAGATCCTCCCATGATGCGTCGCGTCATTACACGACCGGCAATTGCAACTTTCTCAACGTCTTCTTCATCCTGATCGTCCTGTTTAATGAGCTCGGGTCGATCTAAAATCTGTTTACTCTTATGGGTTACTTCAAAATCATAAGGATAGGGGTCGTAACCCATCTCCCGGAGTTCCTGTAATTTTTCCAAACGTATTTCGTGTTGTTCGCTTACTGAGGACTCAGTATTGCTCATGAGAAAGTCGTGTTTGTTTCTTTTTACTATGGTTTATTAAGTCGCTAAAAATAAAGAATTCATGACAAAAGTGTGATTTTTTTCTCAACTCTAACTAATCCTTTTACAAGAGTATCTGTTTAAAGAATTTAATAGTCTGCTGAATAAGGGATATGCTTTTTTTATTTAATATGTTTTGTAAAAGAAAAAATGTCCCTCCTATAGCTTCCTTTGGCCTGTTTTTCACAATTCAGTAAATTTACATTAAGATTCCTTTATATAGTGGTATTTTTTTTGTGTATTTATTAAAGTAATGTTTCCAAGTCTTAAGAGATGAAGTTGACTTCAAGGAGATCTTGATTGAGAGTAATATATTTTTAAAATATCGGAGAAGATATGAATAAGCGGTTATTTCATTCGCTAACTCAACAGTTGAAATATGAGGTTTTTTTCGTAACCGATGTTGGTGAACCCTATCATGATTCACCAAATGAATTAAAAGTCTTTGAATTTAGCTATAAGGGACAACAATGCAAGTTGGTTCTCAACGGTTCAATTGAGTTAAAAACACAACAAACCAATCAAGAGATAGAGTCGTACCAAGAATTGCTACAAGGACTTATGCGATCTGCCAGAAAGTCCACACCATGAGGTATTAACTTTTCCTGCCAAACTGTGGAAGGAGTGGTAATGGGTGCAAGGGGGGGCTTTGATGGTTTGATTAATTTACTCTGCAGCAGTGAATTCTAATTTACTGTAATCTCCGACTTAATTAATTCAATATTGGGGTTTGAATCAGCGCCATTAGCTCCTGTTTCCAGCTTTAATTCTATGTGAGCAGTACCTTTAAACCCATTTTTGGATTGATATTTATAGACAGCCTCCCTTGAATTACGAACTATCCTACTCATTTTGTAATGGTCAGGTTGCTTTGTTATGGTGACCAACTCTTCATCGCCCGAAATATCAGTTTGATATTCAAAAACTTCGGAACTTTTTATAGATACCTTTTTTATTTCCTTACTGATGTGTGGGTCAGTTGTATTATTGCAACTAAATAAGAAAAGGAGAACAATTGGAATGGAGAGTAAATTAAATATTTTCATATTAAATTCTCATTTTATGAGGTTTGTTTAAAAATACCACGAACCAGCAATTGGTCTTGAACAGTTTACTCAAGCCAATGTGTGAATTTTGATCTTGGCCACGGGTTATCCATCCATGAGGTATCGGGCAACGGCAATTTTGAAGCTTGCTCAACTGTTAGCCATCCTGAGGGGAGTTCGAAGTAGGACTGTTTTCCTCTTTGGGTTATCCAACTAATACGGTCGTTCTGCTCACTTGTCTCTGCAATATCTAAGGTTAATCGACAATCTTGAGCTACATATTCAAGCACTTTCTGATATTCTTTTTCTTTCCAGAGGGTTGGTGCTACTGCACCATCGATATCAGCAGGTTTACTAAGACCAATTGCTTTGGCTGCAGCATTTAATGATATGGGAAAGCCTTTACCACAAAAGAAATGATACATCATATCTACATGCTGTAGTGCAAGTTTACGGCAAGCAGAGAAATGCCCGGATTCTTCGGCTAAGATATCAAAGTCGAACCCGAGTCCATTATGTGTAATGATGGTATATCCCGAATCAACTTTTTGCTGAATATATTTAATGAGAGAAACCAAATCCTGCTCTGACATCTGTGGAGCGGGGAACCCGTCTGGTGTTTCTGAATAGAAAACTTCAGGTTCATTTTTCTCGGTACACCAAATTGCAGCACAAGTAATTCCCAGCGGCCTGAAACTATTTAGGTCGCTCACATTTTCGGGCAGTACCTTGGCTGTTTCTATATCAAATGCTAAGTATTTGTGGCTCATAACTTTGTTAATCTAACAATTTTAAATATAGTGCTGAAGCAATCTATTGATTTATTAGGTCTTGGATAGCATTCAATTTATCTTTCTTAATAAAGCTATGAATTTTCTTTTTTTTCATTTTCTACAAAAGTAAACTCCATTAAATTTGCAAAGAGACTGCCTTGGGTCATACTCGTAATTTGATTCAGCTCAATTTCATCGGGATGGTTCATATCATTCACAAATATGGGACGGTGGAGGAGTATCTTCTGTTTATTCGCTTCGAAATCGGATATTTCCATAATCTGAAGCGTTTTAACAATGTGGAAACAATAGGGCATCAAAACTACACATAGTACTCCAACGGCTACAAAGGTTGGTGAGATTGATATGCTTCCAGAACTAATAATATGCCCTAATGCTTTAATTAGAAATACGGCAGAAACTGCTCCAAAAATTATTATCAAAAATACAATGAGAATAAAACCATGAATTAAAAAGGTATTTGAAAGTTCTTCTCCGGTATTCATAATTCTTCCTTTTTAAAACTGTTCAACACCTTGTGATTAAGTTGAATCTATAGATGAAATATTAACTAATATGTGACAGGTTGACAAGAAAGGGAGGCAATGGCTTTTCACTATAGGCCTTTTAACAGTTATTGGGAGTTTTTTTTTATATACTTTCCAAACTCGATTTTTGAAAACACAGTGTATTTGCCTCCATAGTCTTCAAAACATCATCCCAAGCTTTTTCAAATTATTCTGTTGTAGCTGATAAATGGCTGGATGGAAGTTCTATATAAACTATTAATTCGTGCTTATTTTTGTGACTTAGTATTATGATTGTAGGTATGAACGTACCTATTTTGCTTTATCGAAGGGGGGCGGTTTCATGGGCTACAAGCAACTATTTAGGAAGCTTGAATACATTTTTAAGATTAATTGTAAATGAACTCCCAATCTCAGTTGCTTCCTCTCGATCTTCTGCCTCAATAATTCCTTTAATAGCTATATCTTCTCCTTCATATTGTATAATTAGATGGGAATCAAAGTCTACAAGAGAATCCTTGGCAACGGTGTACTCGTATTCAAATGATTTTTCCCAGGGAGTTTTAATAGTTTCTATAACCATTTCCTTGTCGAGGTTTTTATATATCACGGTAGCCGGCTGGTTGTAGTTAGGGGAGTTTCCGTATTCAATAATTTTATAGGTTAATGTACCTTGATTGGATATTTTCCTTGGGTTGTTATCGGTGGGGCTATCACTGCAACCAACTATGATGAGAGAAAGAATGAGTATCAGAGCTTGTCGTATCAAATTCATTATATCAATTCAATTTGATGAGTTAATCTATATTGGGTTTTCTGTAATCGGATGTATCTCATAATGCTTCTTTAATCTCATTTTACTATATGTAATAAAGAATAACAACATTGAAGAGAGGAAGGAATAGATTTTTGTTTATCTACTAATGTGATGAAAATCTTTACAACTTTGAACTTTTAATTCCTATTTGTTTTAGGACTCTTCTCCTCGATATCTCTTTAATACATTCTGTATGCTGGGAGTCCAGTACTGGTCGTAACCGAACAATAACAGATATTGATTCTTGATCGGAATTTAGTAGTAGTATACTTCCATTAATTATTCGTGCTAAATTCCTGAATCTTCTGACGCCAAAAGCTATTGGCTTCATCCTTTTGAACTCCTAAAACTTGACGCATAGCATTGTAAATACCTTCATCATTAGATGTTTGTTTAAGAAAATTTTCAACTGCTTGAGTCCCACCTTTTTCCTCAGCTGCTTTAATCAATACAGCACTACTGACGTAATATGTTTGAGATGAAATTCTTTGTCCGGTCACAACTTTATTTAACGACAGAGATTTATTAGAGCTTATTTTTTGAGCAACAGGTTAAATTAGTTGCTCAAAAGATTTTTGTCCCATACCACCATAATAGGTTGCAAGTCCTTCGTCAATAAAGGGATCTAATTCATAGTCTTTAAAAATGGTATGCACCAATTCATGGGGGTACTCTTCTGACCCTGTACCTACAAATACTTGATTATTTTTAGGATAGCCACGGCCATCATTGCCATCCCAGGCATAATCCAGCCCACTTATTTTTGCCATTTCCATAAAACTTGGAGCTAAGTAATAATTAATGGGTTCTGTTATAGTAATATTAAATTTATTTGATAGCTCTTTGACAAATTGAGCAGAGTCTTGAGCTTTGTCTTTATCAAAGTCAAAATTTAGCGGGTAGATATATTGAATATTCCCAATTTGCCTGCGTTGCCAATCGTTGGTTAGGTAGGGAAGAACACTAAACAATCTCCATTCTCCATTTTCTTTGCCGGCGTATACTCGTTGGATAGAATAAATTTCCTGGGATTTATTGAGATTTTTGGGAGCGTATAGTGTTTTGATAGCATAGAATTCGTCTTTTTTTCAATGCTTAGTACTCTTGGCTTTAACCCAAACGCACTATGTACATTCATACCATTGGATAGTTCATAACCATAGGTCCACCTTCGAGAAATATCGTAATCACTCCATTTCTCTTTTTGCTGCTCTGACCAATATGGGTTGTCATAAATGTTATTTGGCTGATTGCTTAAATGTTTTTGCCATAATTTATAGACCTTTTTGACTTCGACATCAGTAGTATCAACTCGCGGGGCTATTGGCAGGTCAATTAACTCTTGCGCATTTCCATTTAAAAAGCAGAAAATTATTATAAGTATTGAAATACCGACTTTCTTCATCACACTTAATGATAGTTATATTACAAATTGTTTTATAACAATATCGTACCTAACCAATAGGCACAGGCGTATCGCGTTAACTACCAAATGAAAGGTTAACCAATAAATAGAAGGGAGTGTAGGCTTGCCGGGACAATTTATGTTATGGGTTTTCTCACAAATTAAAACAATCTCAGGTGAATTATCGGTGTGATTTGCGATATGAATCTAAATACAATTTTATTCAATTATTGACTGAAAATACTCTGAATTACTGATTCTGAGTGTTGGGTTATATCTGATTTTATGTATTCACTTATATTTTGAAAATCAGACTTGCTAAATGTTTGTTGTACCGACCCTTTATATAGATAGCTTATTTTATCACAATTGCTTTTTAAAACCTCGAGAATATGCGAGGTTAGGACTATAATTTTATTCTTCTTTTTTAACTCTTTTAATATAAGATTGAGATTTTCGACCGTCTCGAGATCCAAACCATTAAAAGGTTCGTCAAGAAGCATAATAGGTTTATCTTGAGATATGATACCAAGTAAAGCGAGTTTCTTTTTCATTCCTGTGGAATACGTATCAACAAGTTTATTTAGTGGGAGATTGAAAATCTCATTCCATAGCTCCACATCAAATGTAGAATTACCATGAGATAGCAAATCAATATATTCGGCACCTTTCATATAGGGATAGAACCGTGGTTCGGTTTCTAAATATCCTATCTGTGAAGTACCGAAACTGTTATCTGGAAAGATGACTTCTCCAACTGAGGGTGTTAGTAGCCCATATATAATTTTAAAAAACGTAGTCTTCCCAGCTCCATTTGCTCCTAATATACCATGAATACTTCCGGCTTTTAACTCAAGAGAAAGGTCACGTAAAACTTGTTTCTCTCCATAAGAAAAATCTATGTTTTTAATTTTTAGCATATTCAGGTAGTGCTTTATTAGCTTTTCGCCAATAGAAGTAAAGGAACACTATTCCTATCGGAAAGAATATTATTGTGCTTATAAAAAATATAGTGAAAGGAATTTGGTTGTGAATTACTGATTTAGAAAACCCAAACTGAGAGTATTTATACAGAAGACAAAAACATATTGAGCATTCAATTATAATCAGTAATAGTATTAAGATGTACCATAACTCGATATGAAAAAGTAAAAATAGAGTATAAAATGGTAGAAAAAATAAATGAATAAATACTGAGTGATCTTTCAATTTTGCCCACAGAAAACTTGAGTTTCTGGGGTATGATTCAATCAGTTCTTTGCATTCCAGATCAGTAAAAGCCTCTGAAAAGCTTGCAACTAATATGAGTATTGCTACCGGTATCGCAATAGCATAGGAGATTACCAAAACCGTAAAGGTAAATCCGAACAGCAAAAAGAGTTTTCGTTGACGCATATAGCTACGCCATTCAAATAGATTAACCGGGATCCACTTGATAAGCCGACTATTATCCTGATAGCTTTTTTCGATCTTGACAGAAGGGAGAAACAGCATTATTGTAATTAATAGATGTCCAAAAAGTATAGCTGACCATTGTTGGAAGTAAACAAGAAAAAGGGAGTAGGGGAGTACCAGGGAATGATATTCTCCTGCCAAAATAGCTTCTATCGAGACATCTAACTTCCTGAGAAAGCCTTGATCTTTTCGCAACAGATGAATAGGTAATATTACCAGCGGATAGATGAGTACTGATAGGAAATAATTATCTGAAATCAATCCGGGCAACTCAAAAATCAGAAAACCGACTATTATTATTGCTAATATAAAAATACGGATAAATCCGACCTGCTTAAATAATCGCCAAAGTTGCTTTAGTCGAAATATTAATATCTTTGATAGAAGTGAGTCCAATGATTTTTTGAGTATTCAGTTAAGCTTAGCGGGTCAAACACCTACCGATAATACGACCTACTACACTGAAGTAGCTAAGCTACGTAGGCTGTACATAACGAGCGGCGGGTCAGATTCTCATTTTTTAACAGGCTATTCGAATGTTTGCCAATTTTCTTCCTTTCGAGAATCTGGAAATAAATATATCTAATAATATCGAAGCGTTGGTATAAAACATTAAAAAGTAGTCGAATTTTGCTAAACCTTCCTCAGTAAAAACTTTTATCAAGACATAAATAGCTGCAATTCCAAAGCTAATTGTCCAAACTTTATACCAGAAAGGACGACCCTGGATTTTATTTAACATGTGAAGGTATTTTAGTAATTAGAATTTAGCTTTTATCTAAACTCTACTTATCCATTCAAATTCTATGGTAGATATCTAAATCCTAACATGCAAAAGGCTGCCTTTTTCTGTTTCTGTAGTAATGCGATAAAAAGAACTATAAGCCAAACTTCTCATGCCTGGTATTAAATCGAAAAGAAGGTAAGGTATATTCTCACTTCGGAGGTCGCTGACGCTCCATAGTACGGCCTACGTAGCCACTTCGGCGTAGTGGGCGTAGGCGTGAGGGATGTATCAATCTTAAACCGGAGCTCCAAAACAGATATCATACTTTTTGTTTTGCACAATTAATAGTTTCAGAAGAGCGTAAAATTAAAGATTTTCAGTTGTTTTAGATTGAATAACAGAATGCAATGAGTAATCCGTTTTCAGAAATTAAAGAGCTGTTGCCTTTTGAGGCAGTGTTTTCGTTGTCAGCAATCACTTCGGTTACATCTGAAGCCATAAGCCGGCTCAGCAGCGAAGAAAAGCGCGAGTTAGAACTCTGCAAAAACCTTAAGCGTCAGCGTGAGTTTGTAACCTCCCGGATTACGTTAAAAGAGATGTCCCAAAAAATAGGGGATAGCCCATATTTTAAAATTCGAAAGGATGAGCTGGGTCAGCCTTTCGGGAAAACGAGTTCTCAAAAATTCTTTGTCAGCATTGCCCATACTGATGATTATGTGCTTTGCGGGTTAGCTGGTGCCCATCCGCTGGGAGTTGATTTAGAACCAGTTGATCGAACAGTGCCCACCAAACTAAGGCCTCGGATTACCCATCCAAAAGAAAATGATTTGGCCAATGAGATACCGCTTATCCGCTTATGGACGATCAAAGAAGCCTACATAAAACTACGCGGACAGGGATTGCGGATGAATATGAATGAGGTGCAAATAACACGAGAATCAGACCGGATGTTTGCCAAGATAAATAATGACAAAAGAGCTAAAATTTGTAGTTTCCGATTGAAAAATAACTGGTTAGCAGTCGCTTTTTATCATTAATTAAAAATAAGCAGAACCGTTTTTATGAATATCACTTCGTATTCCCGCAAACAGATTCAGGAAGGACTCGATAAAGCGCGGGAGCACCATGGAGAAGTCAACGATCATATCCGGGTACTTTTCGCTCCGGAAGAAATTAACGAGGATAATTTTGAACGGGCATGCGATATTTACAGTCGGCTGGATATGTCGAATTATGAAACCGTGGTGATTGTGGAGTCATATGACGAAAAGCTCGATAAAAAGCTGCCAATGGCATCAAATTCGTTCTTTGAAACGTCGCTTGGCAAGGTGCCGGTCAATGATTATATGCGGAATGAGTTTTGTGATGAGGATGATGATTTTTTCATTCACGATGAGGCCTTTACCAAGGACATTAGCCTCTTTCAACAGCTGATGTTTTTGCAGACGCTTTCGGATGATTTTGAGGCGCTGAGTGTTCAAATTGCCGATCCCGATCCCGCTATTGTAAAAGAAATTGGGTACGTGCTCGAAGAAGTGTTGGCATCACGCAGTGCACTGCTGATATTTAGTTGTGAGCTCGACAACGAACGAAAAGAAGAATTTGAAAAGGTTGTTGAGCTGATCGAATCCCAGAATGAATCAGGGCTCATGAACTATTTAAATAGTGGTGAGTCTAAAATTGAGGGAACAACTGCTTTTATTGCGGGCATCATTGTTGCTCAAAAGTGGGGACTTGATCTTCACTTTTTACGTGGCAAATATGAGGATTACAGTGGCAGTCTGATAACCGGTTATGCCGATCGCCAGAAGATAATCTTTTCATAACCCGCTATGGAAGCGCCTGATATCACAATAATTGGTGTAGGCAGATTGGGTAACTCTTTAGCAAAGGCATTGTCAGCGGCAGGTATTCCCATCAAAAGCCTTTATAATCGCACCGCTAATAAAGCCCAAAAATTGGCTGCTGATCTTAATATCAATGTGTCAGGATCTTTTCCATCGGATGACCATGAATTAGGAGATCTTATATTTATTACGGTAGCTGACGGGGCTATTGAAGGGGTTGCCCATCGGCTGGCTGATATTACTGAGGATTTTAGTGCAAAAACAATCGTACACTGTTCGGGTAACGAATCTGCAATTATTCTTGCGGATTTAAAATCAAAAGGAGGGAGTATTGCTTCTTTTCATCCACTGCAGACCTTTACTGGGTATTCTGAACCGTCAGATTTTGAGGAGATCTATTTTAGTCTGCAGGGGAATAAATCTGCTTTCCCCCAGCTTAAAGAGGTTGCAAAAAGGCTTGGGGCAGAGACCCTGGAGGTTACGGAAGATCAGAAATCGCACTTACACGTCGCAGCGGTGCTGGCATCAAATTATTTAAATACGCTGTTGGACGCGGCAGTAGAGACGGCTTCGGCCAGTGGGCTTGCTCCCAAAAAAGCTAAAAAAGCGCTGATGCCACTGGTTAAGACAACGCTCCAGAATATTGAGGATCAATCTTTTGAAGATGCCCTGAGTGGTCCTATTAAGCGGGGGGACTTACAAACCGTAGAGCATCATCTGGATTTACTGAAAGATAAACCAGAGTTATTAGCATTATACCAAATATTAGGGCAGAGGACTGTTGAATTGGCAAAAAAATCTCAACAAATTGACCACGATACCGCTCGAAAAATGATTAAGATGTTGAAATAATACGGTGTGGAGGATTATTATCAGCGTGTTTATAAGATCGTAGAACAAATTCCCAAGGGAAAGGTGACAACTTATGGTAGCATTGCTCGCTATTTGGGGATCGCTTCTGGTGCACGTATGGTGGGGTATGCACTCAATAAAGCAGCTGAAACGAACATTCCTGCTCATCGTGTTGTTAACAGAAATGGTGAACTGACAGGACGTGCATATTTTCCCGACGATACCATGCGAGAACGCTTAAAGCAGGAAAATATTAGATTTATCGATGAATACCAGGTTGATATCGACCAACATTTGTGGGATCCTAACGAAGAAATGGGATAGGTGATGCTGAATATGAGAAAATATAAACACATAGTACCTTTTTGGCCTTTTGTTGTGCTTTTGGCCTTTGGTTTTGTAAATGAATCAATTGGACAGGGTTTGCAAGACGAAGAATTATTAAAGGATGTCTCTGCTAATGATATTCAAGAAGTGATCAGTTCTTATAAAGGTGATAAGGCCGTGTTGATTAATGTGTGGGCTACCTGGTGTGCGCCCTGCATCGAAGAGTTTCCTCATATCGTAGAACTACAGCAAAAATATGAGGATGATCTTCATGTTGTATTTGTCTCGGCCGATTTTCCCAAACAACGTGAGAAAGCACTGGAGTTTCTACGAGCACAAAACGTGGACTGGCCAACCTATTTTAAAACGGGAAAAGATCAGCCTTTTATTGAGGCGTTGTCAGATGACTGGAGCGGAGCACTTCCATTTACGAAAATCTTGAATAACGATGGAGCAGTCGTTGCCAGCTGGGAACAAGGTGCCGGATATGAAAAGTTTGAACGTTTCACTAAAAAAGCAATAAACAACTGAATGCCATGAAAATACGTAAATTAGTTTATGTGTTACTTATACTTATTGCTACTGGATTACTGGCTTTTCTGCCGGTAGAGGATAAGCCTGCCGATCGGTTGGATATTGGTGATAAAGCCCCGCTTGCGGATGTTGAGGTGACGGATGTATCGGGAGAAAAATTAACGCTTGCAGAAGTAGCCGATGAAAACGGTTTGCTGGTGAATTTTTCATGCAACACCTGTCCATGGGTTAAGGCCTGGGAAGATCGGTACAATCCTATTGCAAACTTAGCTGAGAAAAATGACATAGGGGTTATTATGCTGAATCCCAATGCGGCTATTCGGGACGATGGAGAGTCAATGCAGGATATGCAAGCCCGGGCAAAATCAAGCAATTACGATTTCTATTACGCTCTTGATGAGAAAGCAAAGCTGGCCGAAGCTTTCGGAGCAACTCGCACCCCCGACATATTTCTCTTTAACAACGATATGGAGTTAGTATATACCGGTGCTATTGATGATAATGCAAAATCTGCCCAAGATGTGGATCAGCAGTTTCTGAAGAATGCGATCCAAAACCTGGTAGCAGGCAAAGAAATCAATCCCCAAACGACCAAGGCTTTGGGATGTACTATTAAGTGGCCCAAGTAATTCCTATTTGTCTCAATATTTCCTTATTTTTGGAGGCTTGTCAGTAACGGCAAGCCTTTTCTTATGGAACCCAATGAAATAACAGTAAATGCCTACTTGGACCTTACATACTGAATTTAAATTTGATGCCGCTCATTTAATAGAGGGATATGACGGCAAATGCGGACGTATGCACGGACACAGTTACAAAGTGCATATTTCTGCAAAATCGTATAAGCTGAATCCATCGAAATATCTTGATACGGATGATATGGTCTGCGATTTTAGGGAATTAAAGTGGGCTTCCAAGGGTTCAGAAAAGGGTGGTTTGGATCATTCGGTACTGAATGAAGAGATGCCGATAAATCCCACTGCAGAACGCATCGCAGAATTTATTTATAAAGAGACTCAGCAGCGCATTCCCGAGGGCGTTACATTGAATGTTACCGTTTGGGAAACCGAAAACAGCTGGGTGGAATATACAGAGGACAATGTTTAACGAATTTGATCAGAAAAAATTAGAAGAGCTGATTGACCAGGATGAAATGTGTTCGGTGGAATATCCGCTGGTCGAAGATTTTTATACTATCCAGGGAGAAGGGGCTCATAGCGGACGTCCGGCGTATTTTATCCGTACTGCAGGGTGCGATGTCAATTGTTGGTGGTGCGATGTAAAAGAGAGCTGGGATGAAGACCAACATCCTCCAAAGACGGTTGAAGAAATAGTAGAGGGAGCGAAGGAAAGCGGCGCTGAATTTGCCGTAATCACTGGTGGAGAACCCCTATTGCACGATCTTGATCCGCTTACCTTCCAACTAAAACAGGCCGGAATACAGGTGCATATCGAAACAAGCGGATCGTCACCTATTTCCGGTTACCTTGATTGGATTACGCTTTCACCTAAACGTTTTAAAGAACCGCTGGATGATATATTTCCCTATGTAGACGAATTAAAGGTGGTTGTATTGACCAATAAAGATCTTGAATGGGCAGAGAAAAATGCCGAAAAATGTCCTGATAGCACGCAACTGCTTTTACAGCCAGAATGGGAAAAGGAGGGAGCCGTGGATTTGATAATTGATTACGTGAAGGAGAATCCACAGTGGGGTATCAGCCTTCAAACCCATAAGTTTATGGAGGTTAGGTAGTGGCTGATCAGAAAAGCCATTCCGTCGTTATCACCGGTGCCAGCCGGGGTATTGGTCGACGAATTGCCCAAGCTTTTGCACGAGAAACAGATTATGCTCTTCTGCTTGTTGCCCGAACGGAATCAGATCTAAAAGACACCCAAACTATTTGCCGTAATATCGGTGATAATCATATTGTTATTGCCGCTTTGGATGCTGCAGCCCCAAAGGCTGTACAGAAGATAAAGGTGCCGGAGGATTTTCCGACGCCAAAGATTATCATTAATAATGCCGGTTCTTTTCTGTTAAAGCCGTTGCAAAAAACAACGCATGAAGAATTTACTCAACAGGTACAGGCGAACCTATTTTCAGCAGTCAATATTACCAATCGTTTTCTGGATGACCTTAAAAGCAAATCGAATGGGTTAGTTATCAATATTTGCTCAGTGGGGGCGGTAGAGGGCCTTGAAGACAGCGGTGCCTATTCGGCTTCAAAACATGCATTGCTGGGATATACGCGTTCACTTCGTCAGGAGTTGATGGAAACTGAAGTCGGAGTTACGGCTATTAACCTGGGACAAACACAATCCACATCCTGGGAAGGCTCGCTTATTGATCGTGATCTTTTGATTGATCCCGATGACGTGGCTAACATTATTCTAAATTTAACTCAGTTATCTCCCCGAACGGTTGTTGAAGAAATACTTGTCAAGCCCCAACACGGACGTGTGCCGCCAATGTAAGCAATAATAGTAAAGCTGTAGGTTGGCAGCAGGCATTCTGATTAGCAAAAGGGTTACCCGTTTCGCACCAGGAGGTACGAAACGAGAAAGAAAATCTTTTTAAACTGATTCTTTATGGTTGCGGGCGTTGGGCTACTCCACTATCGTAGGCCGCATTTTTTACATCTTTGGACACTCTGCGTACCACTTCCTTGTTAAATACGCTTGGTACAATGTATTCTTCGCTAAGTCCCTCTTCATCGATACATTCAGCAATTGCGTGAGCTGCAGCCAGTTTCATTTCCTCGTTAATGTCGGTAGCACGAGCATCTAAAGCACCGCGGAAAAGTCCCGGAAATGCCAATACATTGTTAATCTGGTTAGGGTAATCACTTCGTCCGGTGGCAATAATCCGGGCAATTCCCTGTATTTCTTCGGGCATGATCTCGGGAACTGGGTTTGCAAGCGCAAAGACGATCGGATCTTCAGCCATCTGCTCGATTGCCTCGATGGGAACGGTTCCCGGTCCGCTAACTCCGATAAGGAGATCAGCGTCTTTGGTAGCTTCCAATAAAGAGCCGGACAGGTTATTGGGATTAGTATTTTCAGCTACCCACTTTTTACTTGAATTCAGTTCATCTATGTTGTCTCTGTTGATGATACCGCTTCTGTCACAACACAAAATTTCTTCTGCTCCTGCTTCTAATAGTATTTTTGTGATGGCTACACCGGCCGCACCAACACCAACAATCACGGTCCGGAGATCAGAAAGATCTTTGTCAACAACTTTTAAAGCATTAATGGTAGCAGCCAGCGTTACAACGGCTGTACCGTGCTGATCATCATGAAAAACAGGAATATCCAGTTCTTCCTTAAGCTTTTCTTCAATTTCAAAGCAGCGTGGAGCACCGATGTCTTCGAGGTTGATTCCTCCAAAACCGGGTGACATCCATTTAACAGCATTGACAATTTCATCCACTTCCTGTGTTTGCAGACAAATTGGATAGGCATCAACATCGGCAAACTCTTTAAACAACATAGCCTTTCCTTCCATCACCGGCATGGCAGCTTCTGGTCCGATATCGCCGAGTCCTAATACGGCAGAGCCATCGCTGACAACAGCTACCGAATTTTCTTTAATGGTAAGGGAGTGAACTTTCTCTTTATTATCGGCAATGGCTTCACAGACTCGTCCTACGCCCGGAGTATACGCCATTGAAAGGGAATCACGGGTATCAACAGGAACTTTGTTTTCAATTCGGATTTTGCCTCCGAGATGGAGTAGAAATACACGATCGGAGACATTTCTGACTTTGACGCCGTCAATTGCTTTAACAGCTTCAACAATAGCTTTGGAGTGTTCCTCATTGCGGGCACTTACGGTCAAATCCCGAACTTTATATTCTCCTTCAACCTCGACGACATCAACCGCCCCGGGATCTGCTTTATGATCTGCAATTTCACTTAAAATCTTGGCCAGCATACCTGGTTTATTTTTGATATATAAACGCATGGTAAAACTATAGCTGACACTTGGTTGTACTTCACTCATCGGGTAATCTTTTACAATTTAAATATTATTGATACTCAAAATTATGACCAGCAAATTTACAATCCTTAGAACTGTGCAACAAATTCTATTCCATGGTTTTTATCTGTTGAATGTACAAGCTGATGACTCTTAAATATAACTGGTTGAATATTGTTCTTAACTTAAAGAATAGGGCAGCAGTTATAAAAAGTATCAATTTATTACTGCTTTACATCTTTTTTCCTTTATATACTTTCAAATTAGATTCATAATCATATATTCAGAATGGTTTAAATTTGCACTAAAACAAATTTTTATGAAGAAAACAGCTCGTATAACTGTTCTTTGTTTTTCATTTTTGATGGTATGCTCGTTACACGGGTGGGCTCAGTCGTCACCGGCAGAGGCTTTTAAAAATGTAACGATTCATACTGCTGATGGAAACACAATAAAAAGTGGAACTATCGTCTGGAGAAATGGCGTAATTACTAATATTGGTAAAGATGTGTCCATTCCTTTTGATGCCTACGTACGTGACGGTGGAGATAGCCTGCATGTATATCCGGGGTTTATTGATGGGCATGCACTTTGGGGAAGTCCGGATGTGGAAGAAAATGTAGAAACCCCTGATGAACCCGGCAATCCTGGTTATGGGCGGGCGGGAATTCAGCCTGAACGAAAGCCCTCAGAGTTATTACAAACAGACAGCAAGGCTCTTTCCGAGGCGCCTAAAAAAGGGTTTACAACTGCTGCGCTGGGATTAAAGGGACAGATGCTTCCCGGTCAGGTTGACCTGTTTTTTATCAATGAAAAAGAGACTGAGGATTTGCTTTTAAAACAGGGAGTAGGAATAACAGCCCAACTTGAAGAAGCGCAGGGGCAAGCATATCCCTCAACAACAATGGGAGTAATGAGTCAGTTACGACAACTCTTTAATGATGCTGAAGCACTACAGCAACAGGAACACTATTTTGCTTCGGTTTCATCTAATTATCCCGCTCCTAAACAGAACAAGGTACTCGAAGCACTGTATCCGGTGATGGATAACCAGCAGCCGTTCTATTTTGTGGTGGATACTAAAGAAAATATTGAGCGTGTATTTGAACTCCAAGACGAACTCGGTTTTGAGGTGGTGATTGTATCCGGAAAAGAAGCGTATAAAAAGTCCGATGAGTTGAAGCAGCGTAATATACCGGTATTGGCAAGTATTGATTTGCCCGAAGAGCCTGAATGGCGATCAGATGACGAGGATGAAGATCAGCCTGAGATAACCGAAGAAATGCGCATCTTTAGAGATCGACAGGAAGAAGCTTATAAAGCAGACATTCAAAATATTGCAAAGCTTATCGATAGCGGTGTAAAAGTTGGCTTTGCTTCGAACGGACTTGAACTGTCTGATATCAGTAAAAACCTTACGGTCTTGCAAGAGGAGAGCGACCTTGGAAAAGAAGCCATATTACGAATGTTGACGCAATCAACGGCTGATATTCTGGGATACAGCAACCAGCTTGGAAATATAGCAGAAGGTCGTATTGCCAGCTTTACCGTATTTAATAAGCCATTTATGGAAGAAAAGGCTCAAGCACTTTATTCCATTACGGATGGAAATCTTACAGAATTTGAACAAGAATCTTCCGAGGAATAGCATTATGAAGAAGTTACTTTTATTAATACTAACGTTTTGTTTTAGTCTGACGGGTTTTGCCCAGGAGAAGGGATCGGTACTTATCAAAGATGGAACCCTGATTACTATTACTGATGGTAATATGCCGAACACCGATCTGCTAATTGAAGATGGTGTTATCACCGAAATTGGAGAAGACATTTCTGCCCCGCGAGGAGTGGAAACCGTTGATGCCTCCGGAAAATATGTGATGCCGGGTATTATTGATGCTCACTCGCATATTGCAGGGGTGGATATCAATGAATGGACTAATCCCGTTACGGCAGAAGTTTCGATGGAGGAGTCGATCAATCCCAATGATATCAACATTTACTGGGCGCTGGCCGGCGGTGTAACGTCTATACATTTAATGCACGGTTCTGCCAATGTTATAGGCGGACAGAATGAGACGCTCAAGCTTCGCTATGGGACAGAGATGGATGATATGCGATTTGAGGATGCCCCCCGTACGATTAAATTTGCGCTGGGAGAAAATCCAACGCGAGTACATGGACAGGGATTTGACGTGCAGCCGCGAACTCGTATGGGCGTTGAGCAGGTCATTCGCGACCATTTTGATGCCGCAATCGATTACAAGCGCAATCGCCAAGAATATTTAGATGCCAAACAGGCTTACGAAGATGGTTATCGCTCAACACCGCCTGTCCCCGTTGCCGAAAACGAACGGCTCGACGTTCTGGTGGATATCTTAGAAGGAGAAGTGCTTGTCCATACGCACTCGTACCGAGCGGATGAAATTACCATGCTGATGCGCGTTTTTAATGATTATAGAATTGAAGATTATACGTTCCAGCACGCAAATGAGGCTTTCAAAGTGGCACCGGAACTTAAGAAAAACGGGGCTTACACCTCAGTTTTTGCCGACTGGTGGGCTTACAAGTTTGAGGTCTACTATTCTACGGCCTATAATGCCTCTATACTGAATGCGAATGACGTCAAAAATAGTATCAACTCCGATAGCGGTGAACTGATTCGCCATCTTAATCACGAGGCGGCAAAGACTGTTCATTATGGCAATACATCTAAGCAGGATGCCCTTAAAATGATTACGATAAACCCTGCTGTACAATTAGGTATTGATGAAAAAGTGGGCAGCATCGAAGTAGGTAAACACGGAGATGTTGCCATCTGGGATGGACATCCATTGAGCATCTACAGTAAAACGTTAAAAACGTATGTAGACGGCAAGAAATATTTTGACCGTGCTGAAGATGCCGATGATATGCGATTGAAGGTTGATGCTGAACAGGAATTTGATGAGGCATCAGGTCGGTGGTACAACGAGAACGGCCGTCATTCAGAAACATGCCTGAGAGGAGCAGAGATCCGTTTCAGCAAACAAGGCATGAAACTTCAAGGCAATTAATTTAAATGATGAAAGACACAGAAATTATTATGAAGTATTTGAAAAGCACAATATCAGCTTGTCTATTGGTACTTTTGTTGGGGATGAGTGTTGAAGCTCAGATTACTCAAAAAGCTGAAATCGGAAAATTTGCTATTACCAATGCTACTATCTATACCGTTACCAATGGTGTGATTGAGAATGGAACGGTATTGATTGAAAATGAGCAAATTGTCGAGGTCGGCAATGACGTTGACATCCCTTCGGAGTATGAGCAGATTGACGCTTCCGGAAAACAGGTGTACCCAGGATTTTTTGATGCGGGCACGCAACTGGGTCTTCAGGAAATCGGTGCCGTAGCGGTAACCAATGATCAGGCAGAGCTTGGCGATTTTAATCCCCACGTACGGGCGTTTACTGCTATTAATCCAAGCAGTGCCAGTATTCCGGTTACACGGGTTAATGGCGTTACCCATGTTATCTCAATGCCCGTTTCCGGACGACTCGCAGGCAAGGCTACACTTATAGATCTCTACGGTTATTCTCCAGATTCTATGGCCGTTACGCCCAATGCAGGGGTTCATTTAAACTGGCCGACATCCAAAAAAGGAGGCTGGTGGGATGACCGAACCGATGAAGAAGTTGATAAAGAGTATAAAGAAGACCTGAAAAAGCTCAATGACTTCATTTCCCGGGCTCAATTCTACAATAAAATGATGACGGATTTTGAAAACAATCCCAGTAACAAAGAGCAGCCTGATATGAATAAAAAAATGCAGGCCATGCGAGAGGTTGTAAAAGGGGAGATACCGGTCATTATTTCAGTGGATGCCAAAAGTGATATTCTTAATGTTATCGACTGGACCAAAGACTATCCGGACATGCAGTTTGTGCTGGCGGGCGTAAGGGATGGCTGGCGCGTGGCTGATGAAATCGCTGAAGCCGGACTTCCGTGCCTGGTTTCTACGCTTTATACTCCCGAACGCGATTACGATAATTATCAGCGCCCGTATCAAAATCCTGCAAAGTTGCATGCAGCAGGCGTTAAGGTAGCTATTGCCACCGGTGGAGTTGAGAACGTGAGAAATGCTCCATACCATGCCGGCTTTGCAGCCAGCTATGGCTTAGGAAAGCAGGAAGCACTGAATGCCATAACAATTAATGCTGCAGAAATTTTTGGGGTGGATGATAAGCTCGGCAGTATTGAAGAAGGAAAACAGGCGAATTTGTTTATAGCTGACGGTGATCCTTTTGAGCCGATGAACCATATTACCGATGTATTTATTCGCGGACATAAGATTCCGATGGTAAGTCGGCATATACAACTCTATCAGCAATATTTGGACAGGGGAGCCAAAACAAATTAATATTCATTGAATATCATAATCTTAAGGGTGCGGCATGAATAGTGTCGCACCTTTTTTATTTTAGGGATAGTTGTAAAGACGTGTTAACTAAATACATTTCCCTTTATGTTTTCTGAGTCTTATAAAGCCGCTGTTATTCAGATGAATAGCCAAACAGATCTTCAGTCCAACTTGGATTCGACCTATCATTATATTGAAGAATCTGTTGAAAGAGGGGCTAAAGTAGTTGGACTGCCCGAGAATTTTTCCTTCCTCGGCGGACTTTCGATGCGGATGAATAAGGCAGATGAAATTGCTCGGAAAGTCCCAAAATTTCTTTCTCGGACGGCAAAAGAGTTTGAGGTTTACATTATGGGTGGGAGTTATCCCGTGCCGACTGGTAGCGGAAAAGTATATAATCATTCTCCGTTTTATACCCCCGATGGCGAAGAAGTACAAAGCTATAATAAAATCCATCTTTTTGATGTCGATTTGGATAAGGACGAATCATATCGGGAGTCCGACTATGTGGAACCAGGTGATCCGAAGTCGGTGATTTATGAAAGTGATTACATAGGTAACTGGGGGCTTTCCGTATGTTATGACTTGCGTTTCCCTGAGCTTTATCGAGAGATGGTTGCCGACGGATCCCAGATATTGTCTATACCATCGGCATTTACATATACAACAGGACAGGATCATTGGCTCCCGTTATTGAGAGCACGTGCTATCGAGAATACAAGCTATGTTTTCGCTCCGGCCCAGACTGGGTTACACGGAAAAAACAGAAAGACATGGGGGCATGCTATGATTATCGATCCGTGGGGCCGTGTCGTCGCAGATGCGGGGCAAGAGCCGGGTATTGTTATTGCAGAGATTAATCCCGCAAAAGTACAGGAGGTACGCAGCCGGATTCCTTCACTCAAGCATCGCAGAATGTGAGCTTTTAAAACTTGTCTTTTGAGTCTGAAACGTATTGATATAGCAGTTGATCTAAGAGCAACATAATAACAGCGAGGCTTGCCAACACAATAACACTTATTAGCGGCTCCCAGATGACAAATCCACCAATTACGCCCAAAATAGCTCCCAAATATTGAATATATCGCAGCTGCTCATTGGTTGCCGACCGGATAATATTCGAGATATGCTGCTCGTCGTAACTCCGCAAATTCTCTTCGACTAAAGCATGTACATTTAGCTGGTTGATAAGCTTATAGAGCAGTGTGGTAACAATTTCTTCGATTGCGTCACTATTTTTATCAATCTTTTCCGGCAGCTGATCAAGCAGATCATCCAGTTTATCGAGACCGCTTTCTACTGAGGTTGGTATTTGAACCAAGGCTTCTTCAATAATAGCCTGCATTTCCTGTCCCTTTACAAAGGTGTATGTTTTAAAAGCGATTTTTTCAAATGATTTATTATGTAGTGCCTCTTCGATTTGGATAAGAATACGTTTGGCAAGGGCAGCCCTGATTTCAGGATCGGCAATCATTTCATCAACATATTGCACCACCCACTGTTTTATATCTTTTCTGAACTTGGGGTCATCAATAATGTTTTTAATATATTGCGTTGAAAGCTCCCGGTAGCGGCTAATGATGTTTGATTCTGATATCTTTTTCTTTATGATTTCGGGGTTGATCAAATCCTCAGAAACAGCTTGTGCCAGGCGATAAGCAATACGGTTCTTTTGTGCTGGGATGAGTCCATGTCCCAAAATGGGACGTTTTTCGGCCGGTTTAAAGAGCATGGTAATGGCCAGCCAGTTGGTTGAGAATCCGATTAACCCACTGACGCTAAGTATCTTTAGGAGTCCCTCAAATTGGAGTGTTTGTCCCAAAACAGTGCCCGATAATCCATCAAAATCCCAAAAAAAAGAAAGTCCGAAAAGCAGTACTAATAAATAGGGGATAATCGAAAGAGTCGATATGAGAGTATTGCTGTAGTGTTGTTCTCGTTTGGGTTGTTGGTGGGGCTGTGTTGTCGGTTCGGTGTTATCGTCAATGCGGGTATATCGACTGACGATCTGCCAAAGATTTCGAGCGTGTTCGCGCGTTTTATTTTTGGCCGTATCCAAGGCGTCGTCAGATTTATTATCAGGAATGTCTACACTCATACCGTTGGCATTTATTGAACTGTTGACGGAAAGCTATACGCAGATATGGATAAGTAGTTTAGAACCTGCAAAACGGAAATTATCCGTACTGCTTTTCTGCCAGGTTAAGATAGAATTCTTCTTTTTGGCTCATCTGCTCTTTTTCTTTTTCGGATTGATCTTCGTAACCTGCCAAATGCAGCAGGCCATGTATGTAAATCCGTAAAAACTCTCTTTTATTGGATTCGTTAAATTCTTGTGCCTGTTCGACGATTCGAGGGCCACAACAAAACATGGTGCCTTCTATATCGTGGTTATGATTAGTATCGTCATATCGAAAGGTAATGATATCGGTTATATAATCCCGATTAAGGTGCTCACTGTTGATCTGAACAATCTTTTCTTCATCAACATAGACAACTTCAACAAAATTAAAGCTGCACTTTTCCTCGTCAGATAGCTGTTTAGCTACTGCTTGATAAAAAGGTTGCTCGAGGGGAATAGAAAGACTTGTCTGATTAAATACTTGGATATCAGGAAATTCATCAGCCATTGATATCAGTCTTCATCAAACGAAAAGTCATCCAGATCCACTGATTCAGTAAGGGATAGGGCAATGGCACTCATCATCAAATCTTCCGGCAGCTTTGTGAAATCGCTGTTCAAAATCATTTCACTTACGTTGGCATATAAGCTGCAACCGGCTCCGGTTTCGACAATAAGACCTGATGTACGCTCATTTTGACGCCCAAAAAAGGTCACCTGCTGTAGCATGTCACTGGCAATAAAGGCTGTACAATTGTGTAGCTGCAAAAATGTATTCTGCGCATACACCGAAACCATATTTGAGTTTTTGCCTTTTACCTCGAGGCCGAGATGTATTTCCAGGGCAAGACGGCGGTTTTCTTCTTCATTTACAACCTCAAGCCGAAAAACATCATTACCAAGGGGCTTGGCTTTGGTTTCAAGCACGTTGGCAATAGCATCAATATTTTCTTTGGTAAACTGATGAACCATTGGTTCGCAATCTTATACAATCATTATTTTGATTCTGTGGAATATACTATTCACAGCTTTAAATTAGAAATTTTGGCTGTGTAGTTCATATCACAAATTAGAGCTTTTTACAGTTGGAACCTATCAAATTCTTTCTTGTTTTCTTCTTTTGTTGCCGGAACTGAAATACGATCACCGGTAATAGCATTTACACGCTCATGCAGTCCTGTAGCTTTTTCATCATCACCATTCATAAAGTATATACGTTGTATAATGGTTAGGTGACTAACAGATCTTGAAATTTCACGGGCTATTTGTTGACGTTCCGAACCAATACTTTGCATACGCTGCTTTAAGCGCCGCTGGGCCTGCATATTGGCATTATTGCGGGCCTGTTCAGCCTCTTGGTTGAGCTGGGATAACTCATTTTGGATTTCATCGTACTCAGCAATAGTGGTTTCAAGATTTTGTAATACCCTTTCTTCGAGCTTTCGTGCTAACTCAACTGCATTTTGGGTATCCCCAACATCCGCATAACTGTATGCATAGAGGACGGTAGAGTTGATGTTATTATTATTGATGTTAAACGGCAGCTTTTCTTCGCCCCACTCAAGCCAGTAGCTGGCGCTGTCGGGCTTGCCCATTTCATTGTATTTATTAGCCAATTCGGTAATACTAAAACGGTAATTGCCCAACATGCGACGAATGTTCTCATCAAAGTAATTGTCAGGTTTATTCCATTCTCTAAACTGGAAATTTGAAAGCCGTTTAGCATGGATACTTGGATCCATCCAGCCATATCCCTGCGACTGGCGGCGTTGGGGTACAACGCGGAACGCTTTCCCTTCGAAACGGAAATAGGGCTGTAGGTTCATTTGGCTCTGTCTGGAAACCGTATTTGCAAAGTACACGGGCCGTACCCAATCGTTATTACGCAGAATATCTAAAATAACTTCATCCTGTACTTGGGTATAATATCGCTGATTTCCTTGGCGATCTTGTCCGGCTGAACGGCCTTCATAATACCAGGCCACTTCGTTATCCAGTGAATCTATTGGAATTTGGAAATGTATTTTGGATAGATCAAATCCAAGATCTTTATCAGTATCAACGCCCATTGCTTGTTTATAGCTTTCCATGCTGCTAAAGGTATTTTTCAGCATGTCTTTCTCAACAGGAATTCTCAAGGTATCGGGATTATGCATGGAGAGTCCCCCAGTTAATTGCGCTACTTTCTCATCATCAAAAGAAATAGGGAGGGGGGCCGATTCGTGAGACCATTGATCTCGTAACTGTTTGATATACCAGTCGGTATTGAGTAAGCTCAGACAGACAATACGTACATCAGTCCGTATACCCTCAACTTCCTGCAGATACCAGAGGGGAAAAGTATCATTATCCCCGTTTGTAAATAATATGGAATTCGGCGCTGTGGAGTTAAGTAGATTGTAGGCATAATCAGGAGCAACATATCTATCACCGCGATCGTGGTCGTGGAAATTCTCCATCCCCATCCATACAGGACTGGCAATAAATAAAATCCCCAAAATAGCATAAGATGCAATTTTGCTCGACTTAAGATACTCTTTAACTAATTCTATTAATCCTATGCTACCCATACCAATCCATATGGCAAAGGCAAAGAATGAGCCCACGTAGGCGTAGTCCCGCTCACGTGGCTGCATGGGGGTTTGGTTGAGATAAAAGATGATGGCCAGCCCGGTAAATACAAATAAAGCCAATACCGTTAGCGCTCGCTTCCAATCATTTTGAAAGTGAAATAACATTCCAAACAGCCCAATTAAAAATGGGATATAGAAGTAACTGTTGTGGGCGGGATTGTCTTCATGTTCGGTATCTGTAAAACCAGCTTGCCATCCCGCATCCTGTATATCGGCATCACGACCAATAAAATTCCATGCAAAATACCGCAAGTACATGTGGTTAACCTGATATCTCAAAAAGTAATCCAGGTCACTTGAATATTGACCATACTGTTGCATGTGCTGTGGATTTGTTGAGTACCGACGGGGAAAGAACGTTTCTTCGTCCCGATTTATAGTTCCCTGACTGTTATCATAGGTGTTACCCGTAAGTAAGGGGGTTTGTCCGTACTGTTCGCGCTCCAGATAATCAATGAAGGCCTCTACGGTTTCCGGATCGTTTTCATCGATGGGAGGATCGGCAATAGAACGGATAAAAATAAGTGAATACGAGGAGTAGCCAATTAGAATCATTGTATAGCAAAGTAATACGATATTTGCTATACGATGACCATTCTTATGGGTATAGTAAAGCCCAAAACTCATTGCCAATACAACAAGGACAATAAAGCCCAATGGCCCAATAAGTCCATAGCTGGCATTGGTAACTCCTTCTAAGAGGCTTGGAATTCCTTGTATAGTTCCGGGATAAATTAGTAAAAATGCCCCTGATGAGACTGCCATAAGTGCTCCGAAAGAACGGACACTAAATTCATACTTCTTGAAATAGATAATGAGGGCAACGAAAAACAGTGCCAGCAGATTTAGCAGGTGAATCCCCAGTGCAATTCCAAACAGATAGGCGATAAGGATAAGCCAGCGTTCATTGTAAGGTCTGTCGTGATTTTCGGCCCAAACCAGCGCTAACCAAACAACCGAGGCTGTAAATAGCATTGAAAGGGCATAAACTTCAGCTTCGACGGAGCTAAACCAGAAGGTATCAGTAACGGCAAAAGTGGCGGCACCGATAATTGCTCCGCCATACATGCCAATTTTGTCGATGGTGAGCATATTGTCAGGAGCACCTTTCCACTCTCTGACCAATCGCACGATAATAAGGTATAACAGCATGACGGTAAGAGCAGCACTTAGCACACTGATAAAGTTTATGCTGGCCGCTACATAAGCCGTGGGCATAAACATGGAAAAGATGCGTCCCAAAAGGGAATAAAAGGGCGCTCCGGGAGGGTGATTTACTTGTAGGCCGTGGCCAACAGCAATAAATTCTCCGGCGTCCCAAAAACTGGCCGTGGGGGCCATTGTTATGAAGTACAAGACAAGAGAGGCAAAAAATATAATTAAAGCTAACGTACGGTTGGTCGTCTTATGATTCGAAAACATTCGTACCCAATACCTTAAAATGCTGTTTAAATGGATTTCTTTAGCAGGCAATAATAGTCATAGGCATGATAGAATCAAAATGAGAATAATGAAGACTATCCACCCATAAAAAGATTTTTCAACGACTAATTATTAGCAATATTATTTTAAAAATAGTAACGATTTTAAGTGGCGGTTGCCACTTCGCTAAATAATTATTAAAAATAGAGGCTGGAAATCCTAAATCAATCAGATAATGAGGAATACGCTATATGAGCGAAAAAAATGGGTCAGGAGATCTTTTTTCAACGAAATTAGGTCTTATTCTAAGTGTATTGGGTATTGCTGTTGGCACAGGTAATATTTGGCGGTTCCCTCGTATTGCCGCACAAAATGGAGGACAGGAGGGAGCCGGGGCTTTCCTTATTGCGTGGATTACCTGCTTGTTCCTGTTTTCGATTCCATTGATTATAGCCGAATACGGTATTGGTCGTAATGGCCGCAAAGGAATCATTGGGTCATTTATAAAACTGGTCGGACGAAAGTATGCCTGGATGGGCAGCTTTATCGGTTTTGTATCTACAGCAATAATGTTTTACTACAGCGTAGTGGCCGGTTGGTGTCTCTACTATTTGATAGAGTCCATCTTTTCGACTTTGCCGGCCAATATGGGTCAGGCAGAAACTATTTGGTATGGTTTCCAAGGGTCGATGTGGCCTTCAGTGTTTCACGCGATAATGATTGGGCTCGGGGGCCTCATTGTCGTAAAAGGGATTTCATCCATCGAGCGGATTAACAAAATACTTATTCCATCGTTACTGTTAGTCGTAGTAATTTCGCTTATACGAGCAGTAACCCTTCCAGGTAGTTTTCAGGGGCTTGAATACCTCTTTACGCCCGATTGGGCTACATTGACACAGCCAAGTTTGTGGCTGGAAGCGCTGACTCAAAATGCCTGGGATACCGGTGCCGCATGGGGACTCATCTTGACTTATGGAGCCTATATGCGTACCAAAGATGATATTACCATCAGCGCCTTTCAAACAGGTATTGGTAATAATATTGTATCGCTTCTGGCGGCAATGACGATCTTCGCCACCGTATTCGGTACGCTTGGCAGCAATATGGGCAATGGAGAGATTCTGGATATTATGAAAACTTCAGGTCCGGCCTCCACTGGATTAACTTTTATGTGGATGCCTCAGCTTTTTAATGAGATGGCCGGAGGAAAAATATTTGCTATCCTTTTCTTTTTAGGATTAACCTTTGCAGCTTTTAGCTCGCTTATCTCAATGATTGAATTAGCCAGCCGTGTATTTGTGGATATGGGCTTTCCCCGAAAAAATGCCACAATTGCCATTTGTATTACCGGTTTCCTGTTAGGGATGCCTTCAGCACTTTCAACGGACATCTTGGCCAATCAGGATTTTGTTTGGGCAGTAGGACTGATGGTTTCCGGTGCGTTTATATCATTTGCTATCATCAAATTTGACCCCGAAAAATTTAGATCAACTATCGTAAATACCAGTGAACACAAGTATGAATTGGGAAAATGGTGGACAGTCATCATTAAATATGTAGTGCCGGTAGAGGTGATATCACTACTCGTCTGGTGGATATACCTTAGTATCACATCTTACGCCCCCGACAGTTGGTACAACCCACTCAGCGCATTTTCTGTGGCCACTATTGCCGTACAATGGGGCATAGCGATGGGACTGTTGTACTTGTACAACGATAAGATTGCTGAAAAAACAGCACAAGGTTTTGACTAAAAACCTATTTCGAATCCATTTTGTGATCTATTGATTGTAGCGAATCCCTGATTTCTTTGAGCACAGCCAAGGTAGATTCATCGGTTTCACTTGTTGAGGACTGGTATTGGTTATCTGTCACTTTATCACGCTGATCCAAAACCTTGCTGCGAAAGTCGGAAGCATCTGTGATGCCAATGAGTGTCAAATCGGCTTGTCCCTGTCCGCTACCGCCAGCCGTCTCTACTTTGAGGATACTTAACCCAAAAAATTTGAGAAGGGGACCTTCTTTGAAGGTGAGATCCTGAATTTTATCCAGTGGAATCGTGCGTTCTACATGGAATAGTATTCCTTTCTCGAAACGAAGGGCTCGTGTTGTTAACTCCGCGCTCAATCGATTGAAGTATTTGTTAATTATGATAGGTGCAATAATGAAGTAAATGGGGAGCAGAACAATCCCTACAATAGTAATAATAGAGATTAACATCCCATATATCAGTAAATACCTTTTTATCCGGGGATTGAACTCTGCCGATTGTAATATCTGTGTTTTGGATGTCATAGTTAGGACTTTAGTTAGTGATCAGAAGAATATAAGGTGAAAATGTCTCTGGTGGTATCTTCTAAAATAATTCTATTCCCAGTGTTGCTCCAATCCAGAAAACATATTGTCGGCCCTTGGCTTTAATATCAAATAGTCGATAGGGAGCATAATCATCGCTACCCTGCAATCGCGAAATGAGCATATTTAGGGTGGGGCCGCTATAAAACTTAAAATCTTCATTTACTTCTTTTCCGAATAGAAGACGATATTTTAATATCGAATTTAAATCCTTGGTCCAACTACCTTCATTGATTTTAAAGTACGAGAAGTCAGAATAGAGGTCGTGATTCTCATATTCTCGTAATTTTCCAATACTCCATCCAACCTGCCAGACATCCCGATTGAGCAGGGGGTTAAATCCAACTGAAAGCATGTTGTAAACTTGTTCTGTTCCCAGTTTAATCCCAATATTCGTAAACCCGGTTTCGGTAGTCCAAAAATCAAGATTTTGTCTGCCATCTCTGTAGTAGCTTATAAGTCCGACGGGAATGCCCTCAAACTCGTTTCCATAATTTATTAATCCCGCCTGAATACCTTGGCCTTCATCCACAATATTCGCCAAGCCCAGTTGAATGCCCTGAAAATCTTGACTGATATTTACCGAGCTCAAACTTATTCCCTGGAACGTTTTAGCGTAGTTTATTCCTCCTGATGTAATAATACCCTGCATATCCTGCCGGGCGATGTTTGCAAATCCGCTCACCAGTAATCCTTGAATATTACCACCGGAGATATTACCGACTCCTGAGACTAAAAGTCCCTGTATATCATTTTTTGCTATGTTGAATGCCCCTGCATATTGCATTCCCTCAATACTATCTCCCGACAGATTTAATATTCCGCTAAATTGTAGCCCTTGTATGTCATTTCTTGCTACGTTAAATACTCCTGCAGATTGTAATCCCTCAATGTTACCTCCTGACAGGTTAAATACCCCGCCCAATTGCACACCTTGAATATCTGATGAAGCCCAGTTTCCAATACCTGAAACCTGGACTCCCTGCATGCTGTTACCGCTATAGTTTCCTATTCCGGCAATTTGTACTCCCAAGGTATTATCTCCTGAGTAATTACCAATACCAGCTATCTGAACACCAGAGGCATAATATTTATTGGCATTAATCAGCGTTCCAAGTTCGAATCCCTCGTGTAGTGCACCGTGGTATCCGCCTAATAAGTTGAAAGAATATTTTGCGACATAATCAACGGCATCAATACCATTAGTACTTAACCCAGGTAAAAGTGTTATACGATAGGTACGATACGTAAGATCGTATTTTTCCCAGTCCTGATAATTGGTACTGTCTTGGGCTTGACTTGATAGGGGAGAGATTAGTAAGAAAGTGAATAATGTAGCAAGCAGAAATTTAACTTTATCCATTGGTGCCTACAAATGCGCTAATTATTATTGGAATTTTTACAGGTATATTACGAGACCAAGCAAAAATTGTTATAGCAAATTTATAGGATAGTCGTTTAAATAGATCAAAAAATAGTAACACCGGTAAAGAAGATATTTGAATCTATCCCGGGATTAATTTTGCCAAGTTGACCATTAGACATGTGATGGTATTTATATCCCAATGAAAGAGAGATATTATCTAAGACCATAATTTCTACTCCTGTACCCAATTCGAGCGTGAAATTAAACTGAACGCCACGATTATCGGGAAAGGGCTTTTTAAAATACATAAAGCCGGTTGATGACTTAAGAAAGGGTTGTACAATATTATGTTGATTGAAATTAAATTGAAATCCCAGGGGAGTGATTCCAAATCCACTGTACGAACCAGCTCGATATCGAGCTGTATTTGAGAGCGTATAATTTGCTGCTAAATTAACTTCAGCAGTGTATTCAAGCAGATGTGTGCTGTTGTATGTTGCCAGCTTTCGATTGTACCGGAGGGTATAAATACTGAGAGTAGCTTTCGGAATTTTGCCCCAGAATCCCTTTGTAGATCCAAATGAATAGCCAAAGGTAAAATTCATTTCATGGATATCTGTATCCGTTTTAGTTACCCAGGCAAGTCGATCTGTAAAATTAGAATCAGCTTCCTGATTGCCAACCCGTTCTGTGGTTTGGGCAAAACCAATACTATATACCGATAACAAAAAAAAGGGTACTACTAATAACTTGTTTGCCATTCCAATAAACTGCTGTCACATATAGTTATATACAAATAATCTAAAATATTTGTAAGTCATTTATTCTCTGCTTCTACGAATACACGTTTTACAAGGGGATACTCTTTTTTTATTTGTGAGGTCATGGTCGTGATATGTTCCTCTACATTCGATATATCCATTTTGTCTTTAAAATTCACACTCAGGTTTAGAAGGATATAATTTGGTCCCATATGCATAGTTAAGACCTCGTTAACATCTGAAATAAATTGATAATCGTTTGCTAAATTTGTAATACCTGTTACTATCTTAGGGTCTGCGCTTTCACCAATGAGCAGTCCTTTTGTTTCATAAGCAAGCCAGGCAGCTGTGATTCCCAAAATAATTCCAATAATGATAGAAGCGATGCCATCAAAAATGTGAAGCCCGGTATATTGGCCTAATGCTATGCCAATAAATGCTACAATTAATCCCAGCATAGCCGCGGAATCTTCAAATAGAACGACAAATAATGTTGGGTTTTTCTCTTTACGAACCGCTTCATAATACCCGCGTTCACCGCGAGCTTTATCAAACTCTCCCCATGCAAAATACAAGGCAAAGCCTTCAAAGATCATAGCTATCCCTAACACGATATAGTTTATCATCGGGTTCTGAACAGGATGGGGATCCATCAGGTTGTGAATACCTTCATAAATAGAAATGCCAGCACCCACGGCAAATATCATTATAGCAACAATAAAGCTCCAGAAGTAAATTTCTTTACCGTGTCCAAAAGGAAAGTGTTTGTCGGCCGGTTTTTTTGCTTTTTTCAATCCTAATAATAGCATCAGCTGGTTCCCGGTATCTACTGAAGAGTGTATACCTTCCGACATCATTGCTGAACTACCCGTTAACACTGAAGCTATAAACTTTGTTATAGCAATAAGTCCATTTCCAATTAGTGCAGCATAAATAACTTTTTTTGATGATCCAGCCATAGCAAAAAAATTTATATACGGTAAGAGACTTTAATTTATTCCATATTGATCAGTCCAATTATAGGTAAATAAATTGTGTTCCTAAAAGGCTATATGAAGTTCACTTTATTAATACGGTCTTCAAAAAAAATGTAAGGATTTCCTTTCTCTGTGGTCTTACTAATAAAGGCAATAAAAGAGAAGGAGAGATCTATGGGAAAGTCAGTACTTCTTAGCAAGATTCGTACAGAAATAAGAAGAAAGGAAATGAGCTATTACACCGAGCAAACATATATCGGTTGGATTACTCGTTTTATCTATTATCACAATCTGGAACATCCCAATAATATGGGAGAGCAGGAGGTGGTTGAATTTCTGAATTATCTTGTTACTGACAGGGATGTTCCGGATTTTATCCAAAACCAAGCTCAAGAAGCTATACAATTTTTGTATCGCCATGTTATTGGCAAGCCGTTATCATCATTAAAGGGGCTTATAAAAGGACACACATCTCATGACTACCAATCCCGAAGTAGTAATAGGAAACAACAAATTACGCCGTCATAAGTTGGGCCGTCCATTTCCTTCTGAACGACGCTCTTGGAAGAATTTCTTTAGAATCCACTCACAGTCTTCTTCCATAAATCCATGCATAACATCAACTTGATGATTTAATTTGTTGCTTTCTGCAAGGTTATAAACACTGCCACAACTTCCCGCTTTTGCATCCAGCGCACCGATAACTACCTGATCAATTTTTGACCAGACGAGTGCACCTGTACACATAGGACAGGGTTCAAGTGTCACATAAATTGTACAATCCTGAAGGTATTTTTGTCCAAGTGTAGAGCAAGCCGCAGAAATGGCCAGCATCTCAGCATGAGCGGTGGCATCGTTTAAGCGTTCCGTTTGGTTATATCCCTTCCCAATAATGCGATCATTTTTTACTACGATAGCACCGACAGGTACTTCCTTCTCTTCATAAGCCTGTTCAGCCAGAAAAAAGGCCTGTTGCATAAATCGAAGATGTTTTTGGGCACCGGAAATATCAGAATCCATTTAATTTACTTCCTTGTTGATCAATAACTGTTTTCAGCCTGACAATTTGAACCCGAAAATACGGTAAATGGACGGTGTTTAACAACTACTAATTGCATTCCTAAAGAAGGGGTAAGAGGAATATTGTACTTATCTCTTAATAGTTCCAGCATCCCAATTTCCGAGGGGGGGGGATTGGCCAACCTTCTGGAACTCATATCGATAATTTATTTTCAAAATCATCAATTTGGAGACTACCGTAGTTCTTTTAAGGAACATTTTTTTGTGATACCCTCTATAAAAAGTTGAATAGCAAAATTATAGTTTAATTAAACTAATAAAATAGAATAAATGGTATCATGAAATCACTTATACAGACGGTTATGATGATATCTGTGATTGCAGTGGTGCTTCTGACAGGCTGTAAGCAATCAATGGTTATCAGTCAAGTAGATTACTCGCAATCAATAGAATCAGTATTACAACCTGATGAGGATGGTACAGTTGAAGATCCCAAGCACGGGATAACTTTTAATATCAAACCCATTCAATACGCTGAAACCCAAGACACTTCTTCTGTAACTACTAAACAAGTACGGTACATTCGAGGTAATGAAGGGTACTACTATATAACTGCTCCCGATTATAAAAACGTATATGTTATGGCTCCCGAAAAAGGGAAGCTGGTATTAAAAGAAACGCTGAAGATAGGCGATAAAGCCATAGCAGAACCTGCGTTTAATCAGCGTAATACGCACATTCAGCTGGTTAATCGATCAACAGGAGACGTATGGAAAGTACATGAAGAAAGTATTGAAAAAGAAGAATAACAAATGGCTGAACAAGAGGTGAACTAATTATGAAACTTCGAATAACAATATTAGTAACAGTTGTAATTGGGCTTTTGTCATCAACACTGTATGCTCAGCAAGCACAGTCGGATTATGAGATACAACAAACTTTTAAGGAGCAATATGCTAACTATGAACAACAGGTAGAGAACGTATCATCACCCAACGGTGCAGAGAAGTTGATCGAAGCTATTAAACAATTCGATCAAGATTTTAGCGAGCATAAAGAACTGCTTGATGAAGCCCTATATCCGGATAACTACGATGAGCAGATGGAAAGTCTGAAGAAATCATCCGTTCAGACGCTCAATAAGGTTGAGACTATTACGGAACAGCAAAAGCAGCTTAATAAACTTGAGACTCAAGTTGCATCTTATGAGGATAATTTAAACCAGCTCAATAAACAGACTGATTCTCTTAAAACGGCTATTCGTAAGTCTACCGAGAGTGAAAAGGAGCTGTCAAATATGGTTCGTCAGTATCGGAAAAACTTAGAAAAACGTGATGAACTTATTTTAACGTTCATTGATTCAATGGTTGTAACATATCAGGATATGGATTTGGAGGCCTTGCAAGAAATGGAGGACTACGACCAAAAATCAAGGATTAAGACAAATGATGCCCTGAAATTGATTCATGATATTTCAGAACAAAACCTCCAGGTGTTACAGCAAAATGCCTCAAAGTTACAGATTGACGATTATATGCGTATGGCCGAAGTAAATAATCAGTTTCAGGCCATGTGGGATAGACTTGGCAATAAAATTCATGAAGTCTATGAAGGGGATAATGCCAATATGCTGGCTAAGAACATAAATGGAAACATAGATAAATGGAACAGCCTGCTACAAACAAATTCTGTTGAGGCTATGAAAGATTATTTTGCTCAGCAGGATATTGAGGCTGGTACTTTTGAGTCAGCTGGTGAGTTTAATACAGCCTTACATTCATATCTGGATTCAAAGATTAAGGAGAGCCGGGATAATCCTTCTGAAGAAAATTATAAGGATCTCCAGCAATTTAAGAAGTTTTGGGATCGTGTAGAGGTACAGTGGACGAGTAATTTAGCTCATGCCAATGTATTAAGCAGGGAACAGACTTCAGAGTTGAATCAGAAGGTAGATGAATGGACCCAGATTGCACAGCCTCGGTCTAACAATATTCTTGTTTATCTGCTCGGTGGCAGTGTATTACTGGCTGTAGTATTAGGCGTAATGCTAATACGCGAAAAGAAAAACAATGGATCGGCTTAAGATTCACCACACTTAAAGAGTATGTATTTTTTTTATAAGGGATCCAAAAACACGGATCCCTTATTTAATTGAATTATATAATCATTCAATCCCATCAGCTTGTTCTTCATCTAATAATTTTATGAACAAAGTCATTGAGCTGGTTATGGTGTAATACTCTTTACAGGCTTTTATTAGGATATAAATGAGTCCAGCCCACAATACTAATCCTATAGTTAAGTCACTCCAATGCCAACCTTGCCCAAATTGGATAAGATGCCAGAAAGAATAAAATGTAGCAATAAAAACACTAAACGATACCGCCCAAAATATGTTTTTCGCTTTATCGATTTGACGTTCTGCAAATTCTTTCAGTCGATTTTCTTTTAACAGTTGTTTGTCTTTATAAAGAAATAGATTGGTGTAAATAGAATAACCACCCGAGGTTTGCAATTCTTCTTTAAAGAACTCTTCAATAATTTTTTGCCTGGCCATAATAAATTAATTCTTCTTTGTATTGAGACGAGCTTTTCTCGCACTGTCAATTTGGGTAGGACTTAAAGAATCATCAAAGTTGTACAGAGCATTCTCCCACGAGCCGTAAGAGGGGTTTGGTAATACATACCAAAATTTACCCCATTTACTACTATTGTTTTCAACAAGTTCGGACCGCTCTTGCTGGGAAATACCCTTAGCTGGCACAAAATCATTTAGATCATCTCCAAAAATCATAATAATACGATAGTTTTTAGCAACATACGCACGACGTTCTGTTTTAGCCGATGTCCAATTATCGCGTTCATTATTACTTAGAATCCGGTCTTGGTTCTCAGAAAGTGGAAACCCAAGTTTTTTTAAGTTTTGGCGGGTTCCTTCTTCGACCTTAGTTTCGCGATTCGTCAGATAAAAAACAGCAACGCCATGATCGGCCGCTCGTTGCGTAAATTCTACAGCCCCGGCGATCGGGTTTGCCTTTGCCTCCATTACCCAATCATTCCACTGTTCCGGGTCAAAGCTACTTTTCTGCTTGATCATCCGAGCCTGAAAAGGGGAATTGTCCAGCACGGTTTCATCCACATCCAAAATAACCGCAGCAGGGAGCTTACGCATTTTCTGGTCTTCTTGTTTGGGGTAGGCAGTCCAATAGGAATCTTCAATAGCCATCCCCAGATTTGAAAGAGCAGTATTATAAACGGATGTTGTAAGTGCTTTATATTCAGCTGCATTTTGTGCCCAGAGCGTGGCCGAAGTAGTTGGGTGCTGAAGTGTTGAGGAACTACTGCAAGAGGTAAAAAGAAGTCCCAAAAGCAGAACGCTTAGGGGGAATAATTTTTGAAATGAACGGTGCATAATAAGTTGATGGTTGAGTTAAATTTTACAGTAGTAAAGTATTAAAAAGAAATAAATTTAGAAGAAATGAATTTGAAAGTTAACAGATGATACAAAGCCGAATAACTTGTATACTTGGGGTGGATTACATTAATGATTAATGTATTGGTAAAATGGCTGCTAAAAAAAGAGATCTTAAAGTTATTGGCAGGTTAGAACCAATCAATTTTCCCGAGTGGGATTTATATGGCATCGATGCAAAGATTGATACCGGAGCTTATACCTCCAGCTTGCACTGTCATCATATAAAACCGGTTCAAAAGGATGAGGGGGAATATGTGCGGTTCAACTTATTAGATCCATCGCATGAAACTTATAACGACAAACTTTTTGAGCTGCCGATACACCGTAAAAAAGTGGTTAAAAGTTCCAATGGATCAAGGGAAGAGCGTTTTATTGTAAAAACGAAGGTTCAACTTTTTGATAGGCTTTTAACGGCTGAATTGTCGCTTACGGACCGTTCCGAGATGCGATATCCCGTCTTGGTTGGACGGAAACTAATTAATGGACGGTTTCTCGTTGATGTATCCCAAAAATATTTATCGGAAAAAGAAATCAAAGAACAGACATAATCATACATGCACATAGTTGTATTATCCCGAAATTCTAAACTTTATTCTACCTCTCGCCTTACCGAAGCTATTGAGGAAGCCGGTCATGACGCTACCGTTTTAGATCATCTTAAATGCGATATTGTTAGCGAAAAGGACAATCCATGCATTTATTATCGAGGGACCAAAGTTACAGGTGTTGACGCTGTAATTCCCCGTATCGGAGCCTCTGTAACGTTTTATGGATCTGCAGTTGTACGACAGTTTGAGATGATGAAAGTATTTACCGCTGTTGAATCTCAAGCGCTTGTACGTTCTCGAGATAAGCTGCGAAGCCTGCAAATAATGGCTCGGGCGGGTGTTGGAATGCCTAAAACAGTATTTACAAACTATTCTACCGAAGTACGGAAAATTATTGAATCGGTTGGCGGTCCACCGCTAATCGTTAAGTTATTGGAAGGAACACAGGGCGTTGGTGTTGTTTTGGCACCGACTTTTAAAGCGGCTGAATCGATTATTCAGGCATTCCACAGCATGAAGGCACGTGTGATTGTTCAAGAATATATCGAAGAGGCCAAAGGAGAAGATATCAGAGCCTTTATTGTGGACGGTAAAGTTGTTGGAGCTATGAAGCGAAAAGGGGTTGAAGGCGAATTTCGATCCAATATTCACCGCGGGGGCAGTGGGGAGTTGGTTAAGTTAACTAAAGAAGAACGTCGGGCCGCGCTTATCGCTGCTCGTGCGATGGGATTGTCGGTTGCAGGGGTAGATATGCTGCAATCCGAGAGAGGCCCGCTGGTACTCGAAGTAAACTCTTCACCCGGATTGGAAGGCATTGAATCGGCAACAGGTAAGAATATTGCCGGACGTATTATCTCATTCGTCGAGCGTAAGGCGACCGAAATAAAGAATAGTCCCCGGAAGAGTCAGAATCTGACAAGAAATGCCTGATCCTATAACAATTAACGACTATACAATTGAACCAGGAGAACATAAGGAGATTCAGCTAAATATTGCCCGGCTACCTACCTATACCAATATCGATCTTCCGGTGCATGTTTTCCGTTCTGAAGAGGACGGACCTACGCTGCTGCTTACCGGCGGGTTACATGGTGATGAGTTGAACGGCATAGAAATTATCCGCCGGATGATTTCTAACGATCTGCTAATGCCAAAGAAGGGGAGTATAATTGCGCTTCCGTTGGTTAATGTGTACGGGTTTATCCAAAATGTACGCGGATTACCTGACGGTAAAGATATTAATCGCAGCTTTCCGGGCGTAAAGGGAGGATCACTGGCACGTCTGTTGGCCCACACCTTAATGAATGAAATCGTACCACAGATTGATTACGGGATTGACTTTCATACCGGTGGAGCAGCTCGGTCGAATTATCCACAAATACGGTGTACCCTTGATATCGAAAAGAATAAAGAGCTTGGAGAAGCCTTTGGAGCTCCCTTTGTAATTCATTCTTCTCTTATCGAGAAATCTTTTCGAAAAGCGGCTCATAAAAAAGGTAAACATATTTTAGTATATGAGACCGGGGAATCTACCCGTTTTGATGAGTTTGGTATTCAGGAAGGAATCAATGGCACACTGAGACTAATGAAACATCTCGGGATTAGAGATGAGGCTCCCAATCCCATCCAGGAAACCAAAATATATCGAAAGACAACGTGGGTTAGGGCTAAATACGCCGGTTTATTTCGCCCCCAAATTGAACTTGGTGATAAGGTTAAACAACGCCAGGTCTTGGGGCATGTCAACGACCCATATGGGAATGAGCAGTTTAAATTCAAGTGTCCGCACGATGGACAGGTAATTGGCTTAAACTATGCTCCTGTGGTTCACAAAGGGGATGCCTTATTACATTTAGCTTACGAATAATTTCAAAATTACTTTAATCATATTATGCGCGACGATCTTTTATTTCATATAACTACCAAAGAGGATTGGAAAACCTTTAATAATAGTGGAAGTTTTGAACCGGAATCCCTTGATAGCGAGGGGTTTATCCATTGCTCTACAGGGGAACAAGTTGAAGATACGGCAAATAGAATTTTTGGGGATAAAGACGAAATTTTGCTGCTTGTCATTGATGCCACCACACTTCACGAAGATATTAAGTATGAAAAGGATGCAGATACCGGTGAAAAATTTCCGCATCTGTACAGCCCCCTTAATACAAATGCCATTATTGACAAAATTACCATTAAAGCTGAAGATGATGGTCATTTCGATATCGCATTTACCACTTCTTAATAATGTTAGATCAGGCGATAATACATATTACCGAAATTGCGAATGTTCCTTCGTTTAGTTCTTACGAAGAACGGCTCCATCCATATATTCGACGGGTATTTGATGATATCCCGGCTGAAGAAATTAATGTTAAAGGCAATAACTTGATTTTTAAGGTTGGTGATAGTAATGAGTTACCGACAATTGCATTAACGGCTCATCTCGATAAAATTAACCATTATGGTGCTGATTACCCCAATTCATTACCGGTCAAAGTTTCCGAGGATCAAATTGAAGGAGCAATGGACGATAGTGCTGGTTTGGGAATGGTGGTAACATTGGCCGAAATGGCTGAGAGTCGTCAGTGGCCGAACATGCTTTTTTTCTTTTCTGAAATGGAGGAGAAAATGGGACTTAAAGAGCATCCCGAGATATTAAAGAATAATGGCAAAGGATACACAAATGGGATGGGGGCTCGACGCATTGCACAGAAATGTATAGCATTGGAAACGGTGCCTGATGAGGTTATCACATTGGATACAACTCCGCTATTTAAAGGAGATAAAGGGGTAGCCTTATATGCCAATCACTGGGAGCTAAATGATCTTGATCCCACAGAAAAGCTCATCCAAAAGACCCAACAAGCCGTGAATCGATTTTTGACTATCGATCCTGATATTAAAGTAGATAATAACACCAATGATTATCTGCATTACGGAGAAGAGTTTAACAAAGAAAATGGCTTTACTACGGTTTCAGTAGCATTAGAGCCTTCCATTTATCCGTATCATCAAAAGGGTGAGCAGGTATTTATTGATGATGTTCAACGCTGTCTGGTTATTTTAGAATCGTATCTAAATAATTTTGGCACGTGAAACGCTATGCTTTTTTATATAATCCGGCTGCACAAGGAGGGAGTTCGGAAATAAAAGTAGAGCGCTTGCGGACGTTCATTTCTGAATTCAATGATGCATACTTATTTTACTCCCGGGAAATTGGTGATATAACCCACTTTATCAATCAGAATTTTGAAGATTTTGATGTATTTGTAGCGTGCGGTGGTGATGGAACCGTCCGTGAAGTCGCTAAACCTCTTATGAATACTCAAAAACAGATGGGGATTGTGCCACTGGGAACAGGCAATGATCTCTGTAAGACACTTAATATTCCAGTTAAATTGAGACAATCCATATCTGTGTTAAAACAAGAAGAGGCCGTCTCTATTGATGTCGGGCAATGCAATGATTTTATCTTTTTAAATACATTGGGATTTGGCTTTGACGGCCTAACTAATCGTTATGCATTGCAACTAAAGCATTTGCATCCAGTTTTAACGTATGCGATATCTGCTATTAGAGCAGTCATAAATCACTCCTTTTTTGAAGTAACCGTTAAGCATAAAAATGGAGAGATTTCTAAAGAGGAGGCTATTATGTTTTCGTTGGCAAATGGAAGGGTAGAGGGTGGTTCTTTCTGGATTGCGCCTAATGCATCCGTTACTGATGGTAAATTAAACACTATTTTAGTTAAACCGATAGCGAAATGGGCAATCCCTTTTTTACTGCCATTGTTTTTATTTAAAAACCCGCAGCTAATCCCTCAAGTAAGATCCACAGAAGTTAACGAACTTTCCCTTTCTTTTACTGATAATATAGATATTCATGCTGATGGTGAAATAATAGAACAAGGATCAGGTAAATTTAATATCACCCTGATTGCCCATGCTTTAGAAGTGATATGCCCTTTGTGAAATCGGGTTATTTTATGACTCCATCAATGATGTGAATAACTCCGTTGCTTGTCTTAATATTTGATACACTAATTCTGTTCGATTCAATAGTCAGGTTAGTACTATTTTTATTTTGAACAGATATCGTTTTGCCACTCAAGCAGGTTATATCAGACATTGCTCGCAAACTACGCTCGGTAGCCATCCCGGTTAAAATGTGATTAAGAAGTAGATTCGAATCCGACTTTTGTCCGACACTAAGCTTATCGAAAGCGGCATTTGTTGGTGCAAATACCGTAAAAGGTCCCGCTTGGTTTATGCGATTATCAACACCAGTATTTTCCAGTGCTTGTGCAAACTGGGATGTTTGACTGTTGGATTTTAGTTTTTCTAAAATAGATTGGGCATGTACGTCAGAAAAAGCAATCAATAATGAAAGCGTTAAAGCAAATCGGAAGATTTTTTGAAAATACTTCATATGCTAAGTTATATAATTATTTAATAAAATTGCCTTGATGAATGTGACCAGATAATTTCTTTAAACCTATCATATTATAATGTGTTTTTTACGGGATCCAAATATTAATACCTAAATAAAACTCTATATTGATTTGAGTACTCAATTAATACCATTTTAGCTCCATATTTATTCGGGAAAGGTAGAAAGTAGACGAGAACCCTTATTTTTTTGCAACTAAGACATACTTAACCATTATAAATTCATTTTAGCCGCTTAGAATCCAAATTTGTATTTTATACCCACTTATAGGACTTATAGAGGGATTTTGGGCATAATAAATTCCGATTAGGGCTTTTATTTTTTAAAAAGAGGCCAATATAGCAAAAATCTATTGATGCTAACTTTTTTTATGAAAGATAATATTTCTAAAACATATAGATGAATACTTAATAAAATATAGAAAAGTAGGTACTAAAGATGAGCAATAAATCTAAGCACTTCTTTTAAAGAGCTTATTTTTGAATTGAGTATACGTATCAGTGAATCTATATTTGATAGTAATTGGGTTAATCTCATTGATAGGTTAATATTATATCGTTTGTCGATAGATATAAAATTGGTTGACGATATATAACACCGTTCGGGGTTATTATGGAGTAAATAAACTATCCCTGTGCGAGTGTCGTATAATTTGTATTATGTAAAGTAAAGAAAGTAGTTATTCTTTGTTATCGATATCGAGATACAACTGCTTTTATCAAAACGGACAACCATAATAAAATAATTTACCTCATCGTATTTCATTACAATTGGCTCGCCAATAGATTCCCTCCCTGGAGCATATTTATCTCGATAAATAATATACTTTATGCGTAAATGTTATCTGTAAACGATATAGCCCTCATAGTATCCATAATATCATAGCTTCACACTTCCCTATCGACAAGTAGACCTTTTGTTATATTATGCATACAATGAGTGCTTTAGAAACTATATCAATAAGTATAGGTTAGGTTGCTTAACTACTACACAAGGATTACCTTCTGGCGGGTACAAATTTCAATAAAGAAAAATCATTTGATGAGACAGCTACTATTTGCCTTCATTTTTTTATTTAGCATATCAATTATTTCATGCAGTGACAGTGGAACAGGTCCTGATCCAAATAATGGAAGTGGAGACGATAACAAAGAAGAAGTTACCACTTATTCTGTAGCTGTTAACGTTACACCATCTGATGCAGGCTCAATATCCCCTTCTGCAGAAGACTCCTATGATGAAGGCGAAGAAGTTGAACTGCAAGCAAATCCTAATGAAGGCTATGTGTTTACAGAGTGGTCAGGAGATATTGAATCTACCAATAATCCACATTCGTTAACTATTGATCGAGATTATGATATTACAGCTAACTTTGAGATCAAAACTTACGAATTGACAATCACTAAAAAGGGAGAAGGTGCTGTCAACGAGGAAATACTTGAGCAAAAATCTAAAGATTATGAACATGGAACCGTTGTTGAGTTGACTGCCAATCCATCCGAAGGGTATAAATTTGTCGAATGGGAAGGTGATATTACAGGTAGTGAAAATCCTGCCCAAATTACCGTTGATAATCCCAAAAAAGTTACTGCAGTCTTTGAAAAGAAAAGTTATGAATTAACCGTCAGTACTGAAGGTGAGGGTGCCGTTAGTGAGGAAGTTGTCCAACAAAAAACCACAGACTATGAACATGGTACAGTCGTAGAGTTAACTGCAAACTCTGCCGAAGGCTGGGAATTTATTGAGTGGACGGGGGCAACATCTGGTTCTGAAAATCCAACTCAAATTACTGTCGATGCATCCAAAGAAGTAACAGCGGTCTTTGAAGAAAAAAAAGATTATCCAAAAATTTTCGGCGGATCAGAAGGAGAAAATGCATTGTCAATAGCTAATACTCAAGATGGAGGGTATGTAATAACAGGATATACAGGATCAACTGATGGTGATTTTAGTAATTTGAGTGTTTCATACCATGAAATTTATGTTATAAAATTTGATTCTGAAGGGAATAAACAGTGGGTTAAAACCTATGGAGGTAAAGATGCCGAAATGGGCACCTCAATTATCCAGACTTCAGATGGAGGTTTTGCAATAACTGGACGCACTGACTCAGATGACGGAGATTTTTATGGAATGCAAAAAGGTAGTAGTGATATTTTTGTTATAAAACTAACTTCAAAAGGAAGTCTAGAATGGACTAAAACTTTTGGTGGTCCTACCTCCGATTTCGGAAGTTCCATTACCCAGTCTACCGATGGAAACTTATATATCACAGGTGATATTCAAACATCCTCTTATGATAAACCTGAAATAATTCTAATTAAAATAGATATTAATGGAAACGTAATTTGGGAAAAAACATATGGTGGCATTCAGAGAGATTTTGGTTCGTCAATTGTAGCAACTGATGATGGAGGGGTCGCGTTAGCCGGTAATACATATTCAAATGATGGCACTTTTGATGAGATGAATCACAGTGGGAATGATGCCTATTCTGATATATTTTTGCTCAAAATCAATTCCACCGGGGATATTGAATGGAAAAAAACATATGGAGGAAGTGGCCCAGATGAAGTAAAAACTATTACTAATACAAATGATAACGGGTTCATTATGACTGGGGGAACTAAATCCATAGATGGGATTTTTAGTTCTAATAACAATAGTGATAATTCGTCAGCATATATTTTAAAAGTTGATTCCTTCGGGAAGGTAGAATGGACAAATATTTATAAAGGGTCAAATAATGAGGTAGGAAATTCTGTAACCCAAATAATGGATAATGGTTATATAATTCTAGGAATTACCTATTCAAACAGTGGGGATTTTCAAGATATAAATAATGGTGAATCTGATATTTTCCTTGCTAAATTAGATTCTAATGGGAGCAAGAGTTGGCTTAAAACATTTGGTGGTTCTAAAAATGACACCGGGCTCTCAGTAATTTCATCAAATGACAATCTTATTTTTACAGGTAGTGCCTCTTCTAATGATGGCGATTTTAGTAAAACTAATAGAGGTTATAGCGATATTTATATTTATCAAACTGATAGTAAAGGAATTGTTAAATAATCTAAATCAACAAACCATTTTTTATGAGTATTTCTACCTTTTCACAAAGTACAATAGAAAAAATAAAATACTATGTTTATATATTGATGGATCCAAGAAATAACATGGTTTTCTATGTTGGTAAAGGTAGGGGCAATAGAATTTTTAGCCATATAAACAATTTGGAGGGAGATGAAACAGATAAAATTTCTTTAATTAAAGAAATTCAAAATGAAGGTTATAATGTAAAACATTACATCATACGAAGAGGTTTAAGTGAAGAATCAGCACTTAGAATTGAATCAGCTTTAATTGATGTATTCACTCATAAAGAGTTTGAATACTTATCTAATATTACGAACATCAACAGAGGTTTTTACAGTTTTGAAAATGGAATTTCAAAAGCAAGAGAGATCGAAAATATTTATTCTGTAAGTCCTCTAAATTTAAGCTCAGTTGAGCATAATTTATTGCTCATAAATATCAATAAAAATTTCAATAGGGAAATGTCACTGTATGAAGCAACTAGAAAGTATTGGCGACTAAATATGAATCGTGTCAAAAAGGTAGATTTTGTATTAAGTGAATACAGAGGGATTATAAGAGCAATTTTTAAACCTGAAGAATGGTATGTTAATGAGAAAAGAGGCAGGAAATACTTCAAGGGGTTTAAAGTAGAAGATCAAGAAATTAAAAAATTATATTTAAACAAGATCTATGAAAAAAAAGCTGGTAATCGGAATCCAATAAATTATTTGTTTCCAAATTAGATACAGCAACCTAACCCGCGCATTAAGCGGACAGGCCTCGCCAGGTCTTGTCCGCTTTTTATTTTTATAGTACTTATTTCAATTATAAAATATTTCAAAACTTTGTCGCCTGCAGCTTATGCGCCATGTCGTTAGTTTGCCCGCCGGCCTTCGCGGTTTGTCAATAAAGGCTGTTTCGGCTGTAAAAATATCCATTTTTCAGCCGCTTCTGGGTTGCCTTTTCCACTATTCAATTTGCCTTAAAGCTATCTTCCTTTCCGAAAATCCTATTTCCCGTTTTGTCCTGGCCGGTCGGGGCTAAATCATCTTACGTCCGCTGTGTTCTTCCGTTGTTTTTATCAAAGCCGTTGCTGGTTCTACATCTTCAGCCCCAAACTAACCCGGCGCTATCAGCGGACAGGCCTCGCCCTTTCTTGCTCGCTTCCTATTTATTAGTTACTCTTTCATTTGTTAACTAATTCGATATTCCAGCGCCTGCAGCTTAAGCGCAATGTCGTTAGGCATACTTTCAAAAATAAATTCTAAATTTTAAGTCATATTTTTAGTCCATTTTATGAGAAAACTCATTAGTTCAATTTTTCTCGTTCTATTTTTAACTGGTTGTTTTAGTTCTCCTTATGTGGATCCCAATACAGGTTCAACTTCCATATCCTCTGTTGAAGAGCCTGAAAAAATGGAGCCTTGTAACTACAATTCTCTCGATGGCAAAGAAATAATTTTATCTAAAAGTCCTAAAAGGACT